>NZ_OZ183800.1:0-3601505 GCF_964265005.1 Burkholderia crassaminum
ATGGCCACGACGAAGCGCGCCAAGAAAACCGATGTGGATGTGGTGAGTGCCAGTTCAGCCGAATTGCGCAAGGCCGTCGAGGCGATCGCAATTCAGCCGAAGAGCGGCAAGATCACGCTCCTCACTCGCAAGCTGTTCAATGTCCTGCTGGCCGTGGCGCAGCAGGCCGACGACTCGGGCGATACGTATCGTGCGCTGCTGTCGGACATCGTCGCCAACTCCGCCTTCGATTCGAACGACACCGCGCTGGTGAAGGAACACCTGCGCCGCATGGTGTCGGTGCAGGTCGAGTGGAGCACGGGGACGTCGAGCCAGAAGCCGGGCCGCAAGTGGGGGATCTCGACGCTGATCGCCGACGCCGAAATTCTCGAAGATCCGGCGACGCGCCGTGTGTGGGTGGAATTCTCGTTCGCGCCGAAGATCAAGAAAAAGCTGCTCGACCCGGTCCAGTACGCGCGCCTGAGCCTGCAGTTCCAGAGCCAGCTGCGCAGCAGCGCCGGTCTCGCGCTGTACGAAATCTGCGTGCGCTACCTGACGAACCCGAGCCACCTGACGATGCGTGAGCCGTGGGAATGGTGGCGGCCGATCCTGTCGGGCACGCCCGACACGGAAGCCGGCGACGAAGCGAAGCGCGAGTACAAGTACTTCAAGCGCGACTACCTGCGTCCCGCGATCGCGGAAGTCAACGCGGTCACCAACATCTTCGTCGAGCTGATCGAACACCGTGAAGGGCGCCGGGTCGCAGAGATCCAGTTTCGCGTGACCGAGCGCAAGCAGCCGATGCTGGCGCTCGACGAACATCCGAACGTGTTCGACAGCACGCTGGTCGACCGGATGGTGAAGCTCGGGATCCCGCTGAAGGAAGCGCAGACGCTCTATGCGGACAGCGAAGAGAATCGCATTCGTGCTGCGCTGCAGATGACCGAGCAGCGGATGCGCAGCACGACGCTGCCGCCGGTGCGCAGCGCGCCGGCGTTGTTCAAGGATGCGCTGAAGAAGGGTTATGCGCCGCCGGTCGAGTCGGTCGACACGCTGCCTGCCGGCACCCCGACTGCGAAGCTTGCAGCGGCCCAGCCGGACGACCTGAAGGCACGCTTGCTGAGCGAGTTCGCTGCGTTCCGCCGCAAGGAAGCGAAGGTGCTGTACGAAGAGCAGGGTGACGCCGAGCGCGACGTGGCGCGCGAGTCGTTCGAGTCGGAGGCGCTGCCGACGATGGGCACCCATCTGCGCGATGACTGGCGCAAGCGCGGCCTCGATTCCAAGCTGGCCGAGACCGCCTTTTTCGACTGGCTGGCCCAGAAGACCTGGGGCGAGCCGACGGACGGCGACCTGCTGTCGTTCACGCTGAATCAATCGCGGGCCGCCTGAGGCCCGCTCAGGCCCGCTGACGGGCCGCCGCCGGCCCCGCCCTCAGTTGGCGGGCCCGGTGTCCTCACCAGGCCGTGCCGGCCGTTTCCGTCACTCCGACAACAGCATCCGCTCGAGCTGCTCGAGGATCGCGTCGCGCTTGTCCTTCGGGAGACCGCGCAGGCGCAATTCGATACGATCTTCGCCATACGACTTCAGGTCGCCGACCGACTTGCCGCCGAGCTTGATCTCGAGACGCTGCGCATAGCGCTGACGACCTGCAGCCTTCGGCGTTTCCTGCGCCGCGACGCGGCCCTTGACGATGTCCGACACCTGGCGGGTGCTGAGATCGTCCGACACGATCTTGTTGATCAGCCGCAGCGTGGCCTCAGTGCCGCGCGCGTTGTGATAGCGGCCGACCTGATACGCCATGTTCGAACCGAAGCGATCGGGGCGCGCGACCATTTCCTGCATGATCGCTTCCGGCAGCTTGCCGATCGACAGCGCGACGGCCACCGTCGATTCGTCGAGGCCGAGGTGCTCGGAGAGCTCCTTCTGGCTCTGGAAATGCTTGTCGTCGAGGAAGCGGCGCCACACGACGGCGTTGTCGAACACCGTCTGCGAATCGCGCTGGACGTTGAGATCGTAGCCGAGCTTGTAGCTCTGGATGCCGATCGGAATGTCGATCACGATCGACTTGACCGACTCCTTGTTGGCTTCCTTCAGTGCCCGCACGCGGCGGCCGCCGTCACTGACGAAATACGTGCCCGGGTTGTCGTAATCCGGAATCACGTGGATCGCCTGCTGCTGCCCTTGCTTCGCGAGGTTGACCGCGAGCTCGGCAATCGACGATTTCAGATAGAAGTGCCGCGGATTGAACGGGCTATGCTTGATCGCCTTCAGCGACAGCTCGATCACCTGCCCCGGTGCATAGCGGTTCTCGAGACGCCACGCACGATATTGCGCAGATTCATCGATCGACGGATCGAGCGTGAGCTCGGGAGCGGGCGGCGGCGCGATGTCTTTCTTCGCGGATTTGGTCGGCGGCGGAGTGGGCGTCTCGGACTTGACGATGCCGTCGATCGCATTGAGTCGATCGAGCGCCGTGCGCTTCTCGCTCGTCGTGATATCCGGGCGCGCTTGGAATCCTTTGGCAAATTGGGAGGGTTTCATGTGACTCCTTTGTGCGCATAAAGTCAGGGCAGCATGGCGACGATTTCGTCGGCGCATGCGCGAATTTCTGCGGCAGCCAGCTTGCCGCCACGATCGTTCATCTGCAGTACGGTCTGACCGAGCGCCATCGCCTGCTTGTACGCCTCCCGGGTCGGGATCTGCGTTTTCAGCAACGGGAAACCGAGCTCCTCGAGCGCGCGCTTGAGCTCGCGGGTCAGCATGCGCTTCTCTTCGGTCTTGTTCAGCAGGAAGACTGCGCGGAGGTCTTCGTTCATGACCTGCGCCTGCTGGATCAGTTTGACCAGCCCGACGCTCGACCAGTAATCGGCCGGCGACGACGACGTCGGAATCACGGCAATCGATGCGGCCAGCAGGACGACGCCGGATACCTTCTCGGTGATCGACGGCGGGCAGTCCACGACGATGATGTCGTAGTCGTTGATGAACTTCTTGATCTCGCGATGGATCTGGCCGTCGGCTTCGGCCAGGTTGACGACCGGAAACGGAATGCCGGTGTCGCTGTCGCCGGATGCGCTCGACCAGTGAACCAGCGTGTTTTGACGATCTGCGTCGACGACGAGGACGCGCTTCCCTTTTTCATGGAACGCGGCACCGAGGTGCATGGCAATCGTGCTTTTGCCGACGCCACCTTTTTGTTGAGTGACTGCAATGATTTCCGCGGCCAATTTTCACTCCTATTTTGGTCGTTGGAATTCTACAGGACGATATTTGAATTTCAATGAAATTGTCGTTCGACAACTACGCATTAGCCATTCGGGCTATCGGTTTATGCGCATAAACGAACCGGCGATGGCTGGTGGCTCGACCGGGATGGTGTGGCGGATGGCTGCAACGTCGATGAGCGACTCGGGGTTTGAGTCATCACGGGTGGCATCGTCGGTGTGAATAGCGAGTTGCCGCGGGATCGTGGTGCGCTGCCCTTTCGTTCGATGGGACAGTCTTGCCTGAGCGCCGGGGAGTTTGTGCGCATAAACTCCCCGGAAACCGAGGCGGTCGATCGTGCGACGGGAGGGCCGGCTACTTCTGAGAGCGGTTTATGAGCGGCATGTCCTGGCCGGGACGCGGCGTTGATGCGTGCTACTGAACCCGCGTACGTCGACGCAACACGCTGCCTGGGCGCCACGTTTATGCGCATAAACTGCGATCGATGGCGATGGCGATGGCGATGGCGATGGCGATGGCGATGGCGATGGCGATGGCGATGGCGATGGCGATGGCGATGGCGATGGCGATGGCGATGGCGATGGCGAGCGGCGATGGCGAGCGGCGATGGCGAGCGGCGATGGCGAGCGGCGATGGCGAGCGGCGAAGGATCAGGTCCCGACTGCTCCGGAATCCAGTGCGCGGCGATCGAGCAGCGAGCATATCGACGCGGCAATCGAATCCACGTGAGGACGTGTCCGCAATTGCCGCGTCGCGAATCGAGAGCTACCTCACCTGGCAATCGCGCGCTTTATGCGCATAAACCAACCGACCTACGATGTACCTGCCCGCATCCTTTGCGGCCCAAAACCCCATCGTATCGATCTGGCGCGCGGCCCCTTTATTCGTCATCCCGCGACAGAAAGCGCTCGCCTTTATGCGCATAAACACATCAACCCCGTGAAGCGCATCCCGAACAGCACTCCCCTCTCACGGTCCATCGCACTGCCTCACCCACCTGCCTCGGTGAAGCAGCCAACCCGCTCGCGATCCCGCGCCAACCACCCCCAGACACCCGATGCCGACTGGCTACAATACAGGGCTCTACCCACCAGGCTTGAATGATGATCACGATCTACCACAACCCCCGATGCTCGAAGTCGCGCGAGACGCTTGCGTTGGTCGAGACGCTGAATACCACCGGCACGCCGTTGAATGTGGTCGAGTACCTGAAGACACCGCCGACGGCCGAGGAGCTGGAAACGCTGCATCGGCAGCTTGGTCGCCCGGTTCGAGACATGCTGCGCGATGGTGAGGAACCGTACAAGACGCTGGATCTGGCCCGCGCCGATCTGACCGATGCGGAGGCTTACGCAGCGATTGCCGCTCATCCGATTCTGCTGCAGCGGCCCATCGTCGTTTATCGCGGCAAGGCCGCCATCGGCCGGCCGCCGGAATCGGTGCAGGCGCTGTTCGAATAATTCTTGCCCGCCGTATTTTTCTGATTGCATCAACCCGGCACAAGCACGGGCAATCGACGCCGGCACGATCGCCGGGCAGCATGCCGCCAACGCCCGTTGCGTAACGTGAGTGCGATCGCACTCACGCGAGCCGGGCCTAGCCTTCCCCGGACGACGCCCCGTCGTCGTCCGACCCCCGCCCCGCCGCCGCTTTCGCGGCCGTCCGCAGCAGCGCTATCTGGCTGCGATAGGTCCTGCAGCCACTGCAGGTCGGCAGGTGTATGCGCACCTGCAGGCGCTCGTGCAGGGTCAGATGCCGGTCTAGCGCATCCGACAGCAGTCGCGTCACGTCAGTACATTTCCCCGGCAGCATCTTCGGTCGTCAGTCCTTTTTCGCTCAGGCAGGTTCGCAGGCGCGTGCGCGCCCGATACAGCAGCACGCTGCAATGATTCGTCGTCAGCGTCAATTCGCTGCAGATGTCTGTAATTTCGACGTCGAGGAATTCGCGCATCATGAACACGCGCCCGATCTGCTCGGGCAGGTGATCGAGGCAGGCCTGGAACAGCGCCCAGAACTGCTGCTGCTGCAACAGCGTTTCGGGGCGCGGCCACGGTCGCGGCTTCGCATGCGCGGCCCAGTGCCCGTTTTCCTTGAACAGCTCGCGATCGAGCACCGATTCGCCGTCGAGCTCGGCATCGAGCGCCGACAGGCTCACCGTGCGCTGCCGCGCGCGCAGCACGTCGATCAGCTTGTTGCGCAGGATACCGAACACCCAGGTCTTGTGGGCCGACAGCCCGGCGAAATCGCCTGCATGCGACCACGCGGCGGCGAGCGCTTCCTGCACGGCGTCTTCGGCCGCGTCGGCGTCGCGGAGCTGGAGTCGCGCGAAGCGCAGCAGGTCGCGCCGCAGCTGCGCGAGATAGGCGGGGTCGTCGTATGCGGACGGCATGTCTGGGTTGCGGTGTCTCGAGTCAATTGCGCGTGCGCCACCGAGCGGGCACGTCGCGGTGCGAGCAGCTTACTGGGCGCGGTGCCGGCCCGCAATGCATGTTCCGTCGCGAATTCACGAAACCGGTCGACACGCTGCGCTATGCTTGCCGAACCCTGTGTCGCGTGTCGACCACGACATGCGGCGGGCAGTTTGTAACGTCAGAACATAACGGCCGAGTTATCCACAATTTCTGTGGAAAACCTTGTGGAAAGTCGGCCGGGCGGCCCCGTGGGGCGGTTCGCGGGCTGGCTTGCCTATAAACAGACCTTTGTCGCTCGTTCGGAAGCAATCGATCCGATTCCTCACTCACCGGAAGGAGAATGCCATGTCCTATCGCATCGCTGTGGTCGTCGGCAGCCTGCGTCGCGCTTCGTGGAACCGTGCGCTCGCGCACGCCGTGATCTCGCTCGCGCCCGCCGATTTCTCGTTCGAGTTCGTCGAGATCGGCGAACTGCCGCTGTACAGCCAGGACTACGACGCGGATTTCCCGGAAGTCGCGAAGCGCTTCAAGCAGTCGATCGAAGCCGCCGATGCGCTGCTGTTCTTCACGCCCGAGTACAACCGCTCGATTCCGGGCGTACTGAAGAATGCGCTCGACTGGGGCTCGCGCCCGTGGGGTTCCAACTCGTGGTCGGGCAAGCCGGGCGCGGTGCTCGGCACGTCGCCGGGCGCGACGGGCACCGCGCTCGCGCAGCAGCACCTGCGCAATGTGCTCGCGTACCTCGACGTGAAGACGCTCGGGCAGCCCGAGATGTTCATCAAGCACGATCCGGCGCGCATCGACGATCAGGGCCAGATCGTCAGCGAAGACACCCGCAAGTTCCTGCAGGGCTTTGTCGATCGCTACACGGGCTGGGTGCGCTTGCTGAAGTCGGCCTGAGCGCCGCCCCGTTCATGCCGCCGGCGCCGGCCCGCACGCAGCGGGTCACGTGCCGGCGTGTCGCGCGCGCCGTGCGTCGCGCGCTTCGCGGATGCCCAGCAGGATCTCGTCGAGCAGCGCAATGTCGAACGGCTTCGACAGCACGCGGACGTTGACGGTGCGCGTGCGGTCGAGCTCCTCCGCGTAACCCGTGACGAGAATCACGGGCAGCTTCTCCGGCCGCTTCTCGACTGCTTCGGCGAGGTCGATGCCGTTCAGGTGGCCCGGCATGTGGATATCCGAAATCACGAGGTCGAACGCGTCGTTCGCGGCTGCGCCTTCGATCAGGCGCAACGCGTCGTCGGCGGTGGGCGCGTAGGTCACGCGGTGCCCGAGCAGCGACAGCAGCGCTTCGGTGCCGGCGGCGACTTCGCCGTTGTCCTCGACGAGCAGCACGTGCAGGCCGGCGAGCGCGCCCGTACCCGTGTCGTGCGCGATCGCCGGCGGCCGCGCGACGACATCCTCGGCACTCGCGCGCGGCAGGTAGAGGCGCACCGACGTGCCGGCGCCGACCGCGCTGTCGATCGTCGCGAGGCCGCCCGAGCGTTCGCAGAACGCGAACACCTGCGGCAGGCCGAGCCCTGTTCCCATCCCCTGCGCCTTCGTCGTGAACAGCGGCTCGAACGCGCGTGCGAGCACGTCGGGCGCCATGCCCGAACCGGTATCGTCGAGCGAGATCTGCACGAAATCGCCGGTCAGCGGAAAGCCGTCCTCGCGACGCAGCGTCACGTTGCGCGCGCCGACCGTGAAGCGGCCGCCGGCCGCCATCGCGTCGCGCGCGTTGACCGCGAGGTTGATCACCGCGAGCTCGAGCTCCGCGACGTCGACGCGGATCGGCCACACACCGGGCTCGATCGCGACGACCAGCGACGATTTCGAACCGAGCGACGTCTTCAGCAGTTCGCGGCACGTGCCGACCCACTGCCCGACGTCGATCGTCTCGTTGTGCAGCGGCTGCTTGCGTGCGACACCTAGCAGCTGGCGCGTGAGCGACTGCCCGTTCTTCAGTGCGCGCTCGATTGCGCCGAGCTCCTTGTCGAGATGCTGGACCCCGCGCCGCCGTACGATCTGCACGTTGCTCGAGATGATCATCAGCAGGTTGTTGAAGTCGTGCGCGACGCTGCCGACGAGATTGCCGAGCGCCTGCATCTTGCGCGACTGCCGGTACGCCGATTCGATCGAGCGCCGCATCGACGCTTCGGCCTGCCAGCGGTCCCACGCCTCCTCTTCCGCCTTCAGCCGCTTGAGTGACAGCCAGATCACGGACCACAGCGCGACCGACGGCGCGAACATCGAGAGGAACAGCACGCTCAGGTGTTCGTACCATTCATGCCAGATCGCCGACGTGCGGTACGCACACGTCACATAGACGGGATAGCTGCCGACCTGGCGATACGCGACGATCTCGCTGCTCGCGCCGTCGTGGCGCACCCGCACGACACCGGCGCGCGGATCGTTGCGCGCGTCGCCGAACGTGACGGCGCGATCGGTATGCGCGAGTGCCGGCGGCGGCGGATACGACGCGATCACCGCGCCGTCCGAGCGCGCGAGCGCCATCGTCATCGGCGTGCTGGCGCCGCCGAGCAGGTCGCGGTAGAACGCGTTGAAATACGACGACTTCAGCGCGATCGACACCATCCCGGCGAACGAACCGTCGCTATGGCGTCGTGCAACGCCCGTGTTGAACACCGGAATGTTCTCGAGCTTGAGCGGCCCCATCATCAGCCGCGAGATGTGTTCGATCACCTTGCCGTCGCGAATGCCGGCGAAGTCGTCGCGGTTCGCGATCGACGCATAGGGCGCCGGATAGTAGAGGCTGTTCGCGAGCAGCATCCCGCTCGCGCCGAAGATCGACACGGCAGCCACCTGCGGATAGCCGCCGCCGATCGTGTTCAGCGCTTCATGGATGTCGGACTCCCGGTTGCGCACGGTCGCGTCGTCCATGTCCTGCACGAGATCGACGATGCGCGCATCGAGCGTCTCGCTCAGGTCGAACACCTTGAGCGCGTGCTCCTCGGCAACCCGCACGGTGCGCATCGTCACGTCGCTCGCGCCGGCCTCGCGCGTCTTCAGGTCGTTGTATGCCATCACCACGACGTAGATGCAGGGCAGCACGATCGCCGCGACGAGCAGCACGATCAGCGTCACGCGGCGCACCGCGAAATCGTGCTCGGGCGCACCGGACGCGTAGTTGCCGTCGTCCTGCCAGTCGTCGGCGGGTGGGGAGGCGGGAGCGTGGGAATCGGCGGGCCGGTCGGACGTCATCGAGGAAGCGGGTGAGGCAGAGGTGCCTGCCATCATAAACGAGTTGCGACGGCCCGCCGCGCGGCCCCGGACGCACGCAATCCTGTCGATTCCGACAGGGGGAAATTGTCAGATTGAAAACGCGACGAATCCGGCAGCGCAAACGTACACAAGGAAAAATTTTGCGTGCTTATCTCGAAAATGGTCGCGCCTGTTTTCGGAATGGCGTGTGTTCGGACCGATTCTGTCCGAAATGGTGAATATGGCGAGTTGCATCGCCTCCGGTTTACTCCGAGAATCGCGCCTTGCTTTCCCTATGACAGATATCTGCGCCCGCCGGCATTCGCCGCGCGGTGCGTCGCGCGCACCTGCGTCGCGGCGCCCGCGCGCGGTTGCAAGGCGGTTGCCCGCGCCCGAACGCATTGGCGCCTCAAGAAGCGCGCCGCGCGGTCGTTAACGCGAGAGAGACCATTCCGTATACCGCTTCGCCCATGCCTTTGCCGATTGTAATTGCCGACGATTCGCTGCTCGCTCGCAAACTTCTGACAAAGGCGCTGCCGGGAGGCTGGGACGTCGATGTCGCGTATGCCGCGAATGGTCGAGAGGCCTTGGCGCTCTATCGTGACGGCAAAGCTTCCGTAATGTTTCTGGACCTGACGATGCCCGACATGAGCGGATATCAGGTCCTGGAGACACTGCGCCACGAAGACCTGAACACGTTCGTGATCGTGGTATCCGCCGATATCCAGCCGCAGGCGCAAGCACGCGTGCGCGAATTGGGCGCGATCGCATTCGTTGCCAAGCCCGTGACGTCGGAGGCATTGCTGCCCATTCTCAAGGAGTATGGGTTGTATGCCTGACTCGGTGTTCACGGCGGAGCAACGCGACGCGTTGCAGGAGATCGCCAACCTCGCAATGGGCCGCGCCGCCGCTCGGCTCGCGTTGTTGCTCGGGCGCTTCATCGAACTGTCGGTGCCGCGCGTGCGGGTCGTGAAAGCGTCCGACGCGGGCGACGCGCTGCGCGAGATGACGGGCATCCACGACAACGTGACCGCCGTGCGCCAGGGCTTTCGTTCCGACATCAAGGGCGAGGCGATCGTGCTGTGCCGTACGGCGGGCATCGCGCGGCTCATGTCGGTCGTCGACCGCACGTTCGGCGACGGCGTGTACGGCGGGATGGCGACACCCGACGAAGTCGTGTTCGACGTCGCGAACGTGCTGATGGGCGCCTGCGTCGCATCGATCCTCGACGAGCTCGGCCGCAAGCCCGTGTTCTTTCCGCCGGGGCTGCTCGGCGCGAACGTGTCGTTCGACGACGTATTCCAGCCGACCGAGCTGGCATGGAGCGTGGCATTGCTGCTCGAGGTGAACTTCGGGCTCGAGGACCACGCGTTCCGGGCCCACTTCGTGATGCTGATGGCCGAGGATTCGATCCGGCTGATGGGCGACGCGCTCGACGCGTTGCTGTCCGCGCTATGACGGCCGCCACCCCGTCGCTGAGCGATCTCGTGATCGAGCGGGTGGGCTTCGGCCTGTTCGTGCTCGACCGCACGATGACCGTGCTGATGTGGAATCGCTTCATGCAGGACCACAGCGGCATTCCGGCCGCCGACGTGATCGGCCGCAACCTGTTCGACTGCTTTCCCGACCTGCCGCGCGCGTGGCTGTCGCGCAAGCTCGAGAGCGTGTTTCAGCTCGGCAGCTTCGCGTTCAGCTCGTGGGAGCAGCGGCCCTACCTGTTCCGCTTCGAGCACGACCGGCCGATCACGGGCGGCGTCGACTACATGCAGCAGGACTGCACGTTCATGCCGCTCACGCGCGGCCGTGACGTCGAAGCCGTGTGCGTGACGATCTCGGACGTCACGCACGTGAGCGTGATGCAGCGTGAGCGCGAGGAAGCGGTCGCGAAGCTGCGCGAACACGCGAATCGCGACGGCCTGACCGGCATTGCGAACCGGCGCTTCTTCGAGGCGCGGCTCGGCGACGAATTCGCGCGCTGGCAGCGCTACGGCGGCGACATGTCGGTGCTGCTGTTCGACCTCGACCACTTCAAGACGATCAACGACCGCTTCGGCCATGCGGCCGGCGACGCCGTGCTGCGCGAGACGGCGCGCCGCGTCGCGTCGATCGTGCGCGCGCAGGATACGTTCGGCCGCTTCGGTGGCGAGGAATTCGCGCTGCTGCTGCCGTGCACGGATCTCGACGAGGCGATGCTCGTGGCCGACAAGGTGCGCGACGCGATCGGCAGCGTGCCGGTCGATGCCGAGGGCGTCAGTGTGCCGGTGACGGCGAGCGTCGGCGGCGCGTGTGCGAAGACGGGCGCGCCGACTTGCGACGTGCTCGTCAACGAGGCCGATGCCGCGCTCTACCGCGCGAAGCGGCTCGGGCGCGACCGCTCGGTCGCCTACACGTAGGCGCACCTGCCCCGCTGCGCGCGGCGCGGATGCGCCCTGCGCGTGCCGCGCTCAGCTTTTCGCGATGTCGGCCAGCACGCCGGCCAGTACGGCCGGCTGCGACATGAACGGCGAATGGCTGCTGTCGAGCTGGTGCACGTGGGTCGGGTTGCCTGGCGCGAACGCGTCGGCTTCGTCGATGAAGCGCTGCTGCAGCGCGGGCAGGATCACGCGATCCTGCAGGCACTTGATGTAGTGGCGGTCGATCGCGCCCCAGCGCGCGGGCGTCGTCGGGATCGCGGTCGCGAACGGCGCGGCCGGCACGTCGCAGGTCATCAGGTTCGCGACGGCCTCGAAGTCGGCCTGCGGCACGTCGTCGTACAGCGCGCGCTTCGCGAGCTCGCGATACGCCGCGTCACCACTGCGCGGATCGATGCGCAGCGCACCGGCGACGCGCGGACTCGCCAGCATCAGCGGGCCGAGCATTTCCCCCTTGTTCTCCGGCGCGCGCACGTAGTCGAGGCCCGGCACACCCGACGCGGGCATGAAGGCCGCGAGATAGACGATCTTCGCGATCTTGTCCGGCGCGCGTTCGGCGGCCGCCGTGATCGCGAGGCCGCCCATGCTGTGCCCGACGAGCACGACTTTGCCGTGGCCGAGCGCGTACGCGTCGTCGACCGCCTGCATGACCTGCGTCGCGTAATCGTCGAGCGTCGTGTTCGCGACTGGCGACGGCTCGGCGCCGAACGCATCCTTGTCGAGCGGGCGGGCGAAGTAGGATGCGGGAAAGCGGGCATTGATGCCGTGCGCGGGCAGGTCGCGCGCGATCGACAGATGGCCGCGCGCGGCCAGCGCGGCCGCGACGTGCGCGTAGCACCACGCGCCGTGCCAGGCGCCGTGCACGAGCACGAAAACGGGATGATCGGACTGCGGGGTGGCGCTTGCGTTCGTCTCCATGGTGTCCGGGTCTTCAGATTTTGAGAAAGGTGTCATCTTAGACGAACCCGCGCGCGCCCAGACGCACCGGATTCGATCTGTCCCTCTTGTCTCGTACAGGCCACATTTCGTCCGGATCTGATTTGAATTTATCCCGAAGCACGCTAATTTGTTGCTTTGCTCGCGGTTGCGCCCCATGAACGTCGACTATCTCTTCTACCGGAAGCCGAACAAACCCGGCCCCTATTCGCTCGACGACCTGGGCGACATCGCGCCGCCGATCGGCCCGGGCGACCTGATACGCGCGGGCATCGCGCGCGTGTTCGCGCAGATCGACTGGCAGGAATCGCCCGATGTACCGGGTGCGTGGTTCGGTACGGGCGGCGCAGTCTTCCAGTTCACCGCGGAGCCCGACGGCCACGTGACGAGCTTCATGGGCTCGCGCCTCGAACGCCGCTCGATGCTGCAGCTCACCCGCGAAATGGGGCTGATCGCGCTCGACCTGCAGCGCGACATCGTCTACGGCTGACGCACCGCCGGCGCCGGTTCCCGCCCGGGCCGGCCGCGCTTGCCGGCCAACGGCTTCCGGCATGCCGCTGCACGCGGCGCGTGTCCGCCATCGAACTTCAAAGATTGCTATACTTTCGCCCAATTCCGGCTTCCGGCCGGTAATTTGTGCCTGTCTGCGTCGATCGTTCGCATATCTCGCACGCATTTGACACCCTGACCATCCCAGCCGGGCATGGCTTCTTCAATCGCCCCGCGTGGGTGTCTCCGTGGAGCTCGTCTTGGCCGTTTCCAATTCCGTCGTGGACGAACAAGAAACCGACGCCGCTGCCGTCACATCGGGCAGTTCTTTCTATCTCGCGATGCGCATCCTGCCGGCGACGCAGCGCGACGCGATGTTCCAGGTCTACGCGTTCTGCCGCGCGGTCGACGACATCGCCGACAGCGACCTGCCGCGCGCCGAGCGCACCGCGGGCCTCGATCGCTGGCGCGCGGACATCGACGCATGCTTCGCCGGCCGTCCGCCGCGCCACCTGGCCGCGCTCGACCGCGAGATCCGCGCATTCAACCTGCAGCGCGACGATTTCCACGCGATGATCGACGGGATGGCGATGGATGCGGTCGAAGACATCTGCGCGCCCGACGAACCGACGCTCGACCTCTTCTGCGATCGCGTGGCGAGCGCGGCCGGCCGGCTGTCGGTGAGGATTTTCGGGATGCCTGAAGCCGAAGGGATCAAGCTGTCACATCACCTCGGCCGTGCGCTGCAACTGACCAACATCCTGCGCGACATCGACGACGATGCGGCGATCAACCGATGCTACCTGCCGCGCGAGCTGCTCGCGCGCGAAGGCATCGCGATCGCCGACCCGGCGACGATCGTGCGCGATCCGGCGCTGCCGCGCGTGTGCGCGACGCTCGTCGAGCGCGCGCTCGAGCATTTCCGCCAGGCCGACGCGGTGATGGATACCTGCCCGCGTGCGCAGGTGAAGGCGCCGCGCATCATGTCGGGCGCGTATCGCTGCATTCTCGAAGCCGCGGTCGCACGCGGCTTTGCCTTCCCGCGCGCGCCGCTGCGCAAGCCGAAAGCGCGCATGCTGATGATCGCCGCGCGCTACGCGCTGTTCTGAGTCGACCGAGTCGATGCCCAGGACCGTCCACGTGATCGGCGCCGGCCTTGCCGGCCTGTCGGCCGCGGTCGAGCTGCAACGCCGCGGGCGACGCATCGTGCTGCACGATGCGCACGCGCATGCGGGCGGCCGCTGCCGCTCCTGGTTCGACGGGACGCTGAACACGACGCTCGACAGCGGGCTGCATACGGTGTTTGCAGGACAGCCCGCGACGCAGCGCTACCTGCGCGCGATCGGTGCGGCCGACCAGCTCGCGGGGCCCGCGCTGCCTGAATTCCCGGCCGTCGACGTCGCGTCGCAGCAGCGCTGGACGCTGCGCTTCGGCGACGGGCGTTGGCCGTCGTGGCTGTTCGATGCCGCGTCGCGTGCGCCGGGCACGACGCCGCTCGACTACCTGGCGCTCGCCCCGCTCGCGTTCGCGCGCATGGGCCGCTCACTCGCACAGACGATGCGATGCGACGGCATGCTGTGGGAACGTTGGCTGCGGCCGTATTTCCTCGGTGTGCTGAACGTCGAGCCGCGCCATGCGAGCGCCGAACTCGCGCGCGCGGCGCTGTGCGGCACGTTTGCCGCGGGCGGCCCCGGCTGCCGTCCGCTCGTCGCGCGTCATGGCCTCGGCAGCGCATTCGTCGAACCGGCGCTGCGGATGCTGCAGCACGGCGGCGCGCAGATCCGGCTGAATTCGCGGCTTGACGCGTTCGAATTCGGCGCGCACGGCAATGCGGTCGATGCGGTTTCGGTCGGCGGCGAGCGGATCGATCTCGCGCCGGGCGACGCGGTCGTGCTGGCCGTGCCGCCCGAGGTCGCGCAGCCGCTCGTGCCCGAGCTCACCGCGCCCGACACGTTCAGCGCGGTCGTGACCGCGTATTTCGCGGTCGAAGCGCCGGCCGGCACGCCGCTGCAGACGGCCGTCGTGAACGGTGTCGTCAATGCGGTGCGCACCGGCGGCGGCCAGCTCGCGGCGACGATCCGCGACGCGGGACGCTGGCTCGACACACCGCGCGACACGCTCGCGCGGCGCATCTGGGAAGACGTCGCGCGCGTGACCGGCGCGAACCCGGAAACCATCCCCGCGTGGCAGCTCGTCGTCGAGCCGCGCGCGGGCTTTGCGGCGGTGCCGTCGCAGGAAATGAAGCGTCCGGCCGTGCGTACGCGCTGGACCAATCTTGTACTGGCGGGCGACTGGATTGCCACCGGCTTGCCCGCCACGATCGAGGGCGCGATCCGCTCCGGCCAGCTGGCCGCGGACGTGCTCCAGACACAATAAGAGAGGGACCGATGAACGATCTCACCGAAATGGCTACCTTGTCCGCCGGCACCGTGCCGGCCGGCGTCGACGCGGCCGTCGCGCGTGCGACCGACGCGCTGCTGGCCGCACAGCAAGCGGACGGACACTGGGTCTACGAACTCGAAGCCGATTCGACGATTCCCGCCGAATACGTGCTGCTCGTCCACTATCTCGGCGAGACGCCGAACCTCGAGCTCGAACAGAAGATCGGCAAGTATCTGCGCCGCATCCAGCAGGCCGACGGCGGCTGGCCGCTGTTCACCGACGGCGCGCCGAACGTCAGCGCGAGCGTGAAGGCGTATTTCGCGCTGAAGGTGATCGGCGACGACGAGAACGCCGAGCACATGCAGCGTGCGCGCCGTGCCATCCACGCGATGGGCGGCGCGGAGATGTCGAACGTGTTCACGCGCATCCAGCTCGCGCTGTACGGCGCGATTCCGTGGCGCGCGGTGCCGATGATGCCGGTCGAGATCATGCTGCTGCCGCAGTGGTTCCCGTTCCACCTGTCGAAGGTGTCGTACTGGGCGCGCACCGTGATCGTGCCGCTGCTCGTGCTGAACGCGAAGCGCCCGATCGCGAAGAACCCGCGCGGCGTGCGCATCGACGAGCTGTTCATCGATCCGCCCGTCAACGCCGGGCTACTGCCGCGCCAGGGCCACCAGAGCGCCGGCTGGTTCGCGTTCTTCCGCGTGGTCGACCATGCGCTGCGCGCGGTCGACGGCCTGTTCCCGAACTACACGCGCGAACGCGCGATCCGCCAGGCCGTCTCGTTCGTCGACGAGCGCCTGAACGGCGAGGACGGCCTCGGCGCGATCTATCCGGCGATGGCCAACGCGGTGATGATGTACGACGTGCTCGGCTACGCGGAAGATCATCCGAACCGCGCGATCGCGCGCAAGTCGATCGAGAAGCTGCTCGTCGTGCACGGCGACGAAGCGTATTGCCAGCCGTGCCTGTCGCCGGTGTGGGACACGTCGCTCGCCGCGAACGCGCTGCTCGAAACGGGCGACGCGCGCGCGGAAGAAGCCGTGCTGCGCGGCCTCGAATGGCTGCGCCCGCTGCAGATCCTCGACGTGCGCGGCGACTGGATCTCGCGCCGCCCGCACGTTCGGCCCGGCGGCTGGGCATTCCAGTACGCGAACGCGCACTACCCGGACGTCGACGATACGGCGGTGGTTGCGGTGGCGATGGCTCGCGCGCAGACACTCAGGCAGAACGACGCGTATCGCGATTCGATCGCGCGTGCGCGCGAGTGGGTCGTCGGGATGCAGAGCAGCGACGGCGGCTGGGGCGCGTTCGAACCGGAAAACACGCAGTACTACCTGAACAACATCCCGTTCTCGGATCACGGCGCGCTGCTCGATCCGCCGACGGCCGACGTGTCGGGCCGCTGCCTGTCGATGCTGGCGCAGCTTGGCGAGACGCCGCTGAACAGCGAGCCGGCGCGCCGCGCGCTCGACTACATGCTCAAGGAGCAGGAACCGGACGGCAGCTGGTATGGCCGCTGGGGGATGAACTACGTGTACGGCACGTGGACGGCATTGTGCTCGCTGAACGCGGCCGGCCTGACGCCGGACGATCCGCGCGTGAAGCGTGGCGCGCAGTGGCTGCTGTCGATCCAGAACAAGGATGGCGGCTGGGGCGAGGACGGCGACAGCTACAAGCTGAACTATCGCGGCTTCGAACAGGCGCCGAGCACGGCGTCGCAGACGGCCTGGGCGCTGCTCGGCCTGATGGCGGCCGGCGAGGTGAACAATCCGGCGGTCGCGCGCGGTGTCGACTACCTGATCGCCAACCAGAACGAAGAAGGTTTGTGGGACGAGACGCGCTTCACGGCGACGGGCTTCCCGCGCGTGTTCTACCTGCGCTACCACGGCTATCGCAAGTTCTTCCCGCTATGGGCGCTCGCGCGCTATCGCAACCTGAAGCGCGACAACACGACGCGCGTCACGGTCGGGCTGTAACGCGTGGCGTCCCAATCCACCGGCACGCTGCCCGTCATCGCCGTGACGGGGATGGCGTTCGAGGCGCGCATCGCGCGCGGCGACGGCGTCGAAGCCGTCTTTGCCGCGCGGGCCGACCGGCTCGAACGCGCGCTGACCGAGGCGACCGCGCGCGGTTGCGCGGGCATCGTGAGCTTCGGCACGGCGGGCGGGCTCGCGCCCGACCTGGCGCCCGGCGCGCTCGTGATCGCGAGCGCGATCGACGGGCCGTTCGGCCGCGTCGAGACCGATACGCGCTGGAGCACGCGGCTCGTCGCCGCGCTGCACGACACGCCGGTGTGGGCGCGCGTCACGCGCGGCACGATCGTGGCCGTGAGCGCACCGGTCGTCAGCGAACAGGAAAAGACGTCGCTGCATCGCGCGAAGGGCGCGCTTGCCGTCGACATGGAGTCGCATATCGCGGCGGCCTTCGCGGCCGCGCGCGGTGTGCCGTTCGCGGTGTGCCGCGCGATCGTCGATCCGGCGTGGCGCACGCTGCCGCGCGCGGCGACGGCCGGCCTGCGCGACGACGGCAGCACGGCGATCCTGCCGATCCTGCGTGAACTGCTGAAGCAGCCGTCTCAGCTCGGCCCGCTGCTGCAGGTTGCAAGCGACGCGCGTGCGGCGCGCACGACGCTGATCCAGGCGCGGCACGCGTTCGAGCGTGCGGGCGCGATGCGGATCGTTTGAGCGGCGTTCGCCGCGACTTTCTCCCCTCTTCTCGGTTTCCCCGTTTCGTACGGACAAAAAAAGAGCGCTGCATGATGCAGCGCTCTTCGTCTTTGCGCGGCCGCCGTTGCGGCGTTACTGTGCGGCCGGACTGCTTGCAGGTGCCGCCGGTGTGGCCGGCACGGTCGCCGAACCGGACGACGCCGGCATCGCGGCCGATGCCGCAGCCGGTGCAGCAGCAGGCGCGCTCGCCGGCATCGCGTTGTCCGCACCCGGATCGTCGTATTGCGGCAACCCCGGCGCGGCCGGTGCGTTGTTCGGGGCGGTGCCCGATGCGCCGCCCGATTCACCCGGGTCCTCGTAGTTCGGCAACCCCGGCACGGCAGGCGTCGCGGCCGGCACGGCGCCCGATTCACCCGGTTCGTTGTAAGTCGGCAGCGTCGCCGACTGGCTGCGATACGTCAGCGACTTGCGCTGCTGCAGGTACGCGTCGCGCACGAACGAATACGGGTCGAGCGCGGCCTGCTTCAGCAGGTCGGTCGCGCCGAGCAGGTCCGAACGCGCGCTGATGAACTGCGCGATGTACATCGGGTTGCGCGCGGCCGGTTCGATGTAGTTGAGCAGGTTGAAGCGCACGTCCACCGCGCGGCCGACGCCGTCGCGGATCGTGCTCGGCCCGAACACCGGCAGCACGAGATACGGGCCGGACGGCACGCCCCAGCGTGCGAGCGTCAGGCCGAAATCCTGGTGATGCTTCGGCAGCCCGGCCGGCGTCGCGATGTCGATCAGGCCGGCGACGCCGAACAGCGAGTTCATCGTCACGCGCATCAGATCCTGCGTCGCATCGGTGATGCGCAACTGCAGCAGGTTGTTCGCCATGTTGCCGAGATCGCCGAGGTTCGAGAAGAAGTTGCTGATCGCGGTGCGTACCGGTGTCGGCGTGATCTTCTGGTAACCCTTCGCGATCGGCTGGGCGATGTTCGAATCGACGGCGTCGTTGATCTTGTACATCGTCCGGTTCATCGGCTCGAGCGGGTCGTCGGGGTTGCGGTTCGGTCCCGTCGCGCAGCCGGCCAGCACTGCGCTGGCGGCAACGGTCGCCGCAATGATTCGCACCTTATTCATTGATTCCTTGCGATTGGTTCTTGGCGCGTTTGACGCGCGGTTTGCCCATCAGGACGGGCTGGAACACCACGGCGCCGATCAGCGTGCAGGTCAGGGCCAGTGCGAGCAGCTTGCCCATGCTCGACGTGCCCGGGTGGTGCGACAGCCACAGGCTGCCGAATGCGGTCGCCGTCGTCGCGGCGCTGAACAGGACGGCATGCGTGAGGCTCGAGTGCAGCAACCCGGTTTGCCCCGCGCGCCATGCCATCACGAAATACACCTTGAACGCGACGCCGACGCCGAGCATCAGCGGCAGCGCGATGATGTTCGCGAAGTTGAGCGGCATGCCGAGCACGACGCACAGTTCGAGCGTCACGACGCCCGACACGAGCAGCGGCACCAGCGTGCGCAGCACGTCGCCGAAGCGGCGCAGCGTGACCCACAGCAGGATCGTGATCGAGATGATCGACCACAGTGCCGCGTGCAGGAACGCGTTGATGATCGTGTCGGCCGAATGCAGGATCGAGATCGGCCCGCCGGTCGTGCCCGGCTCAGCGGCCTTCACGGTCTTCGCGAAGCGGCGCAGCATCGTGTCGTCGTTCGGGTCGACGCCCTTCGGCACCTTCGGCGAAATCTGCACGAGCGCATGGCCGTCAGGCGCGACCCAGTCGCGCACGAGCTGCGGCGGCAGCGATTCGCGCGTGATGTCCTGCGGCTGCAGCAGCGAAGCGAGCTGGTTCAGCGCGATGCGCAGCGTGTCGGAGAACGCACGCTCGGCGCGGTCGCGCGTCGCGGCGTCCGCTGCGGCGAGCTTCGCGAGCGACGCGGACAGGTGCTGCGCGGCGGCCGCGCCCGGGCCCGGGTGATCTTCGGCCGCGTAGCTCAGCAGGTCCGACAGCCGCTTGAGCGCGGCGACGCGCTGCGCGTCGGTCGCGGGCGGCGCGGCCGGTTGCGTCAGCGCGGGCAGCAGGTCGCTCGCGGCCGCGGCGATCGCCGCGCGCTTGGCCGGCTGGTCGGCAGGGATGAAGGTCGACAGCGTGGTCGTGCGGCCGACTTCGGGCAGCGCGTCGAGGCGCTTCGCGGCCGCGTCGGCCTCCGCGAGCGACGGCGCGAGCAGCGTGACGTCGTTGACGGCCGCTTCCGGCGAATCCTTCAGCGCGAGCAGCGTCGCCATCGATTCGCTGTTCGGATCCTTCAGGTGCAGCGGGTTGAAGTCGAAGCGCAGGAACGCAAGCAGCGGCAGCGCGCCGACCACGACCACGAGCGTGCCGATCAGGATCGGCTTGCGATGGCGATCGAGGTAATCGTCGACCGGCGCGAGCCACGGGAAGCCCGGCGTCTTCGATTCGCCCGGCGGCGCGAACAGGCGCAGCAGCGCCGGCAGCAGCGTGAGCGTGGTCAGCAGCGCGACGAACATCCCGACGCCCGCGATCAGGCCGAGTTCGGACACGCCGCGATAGGCGGTGGGAATGAACGAGAAGAAGCTCGCCGCGACGGCCGCGGTGGCCAGCGCGAGCGGCATGCCCATCGAATGCGCGGCACCGATCAGCGCGTGATCGATGCGCGGATCGCGGAAGCGCTCCTCGCGGTACTTCACGCCGTACTGGATCGAGAAGTCGACGCCGAGGCCGACGAACAGCACCATGAACGCGACCGAGATCATGTTCAGCGAGCCGACCATCGCGAGGCCGAGCGCGGCGGTCACGACGAGGCCGACGAACAGCGTGACGAGCACCGAGCCGATCATCCGCTTCGAGCGCAGCGCCAGCCACAGGATGACGAGCACGGCGAGCAGCGTGAAGACGCCGTTGAGCGCCGCGCCATCCTCGACCGACGCGAATTCGTCGTCGGCGAGCGGCTGCTCGCCGGTCAGGCGTACGGCCGCGCCGTAGCGCTTCTCGAGATCGATCGAACGAGCCGCGTCGCGGATCACCTGGCTGGTTTCCGCGCCGGCCTTCAGCGCGCCGTAGTTGACCACGGGCTGCACGGTGACGAACGCGCGCGCGGGCTGCCGCGCGGCATCGCTGTCGACCAGCGCGCGCCACGAGAATGCGGCCGGCTTGCCGGCCAGCACGTCGTCGACCGTCGCGGCGCTGCGTGCGAGCAGCTTCGCCATCGTGGGCAGTTTCACCTGGCCGGTCAGCAGCGGCTGGCCGAGCGTGGTGGAGAGTGTGGTCGCGAGCCCGGTCAGGCTCGGATTCTTCGCGAGTTCGTTGACGAGGGGGCGTGCGCTCGCGAGCTGCGAGGTGGTATCCGTGACCTCCTGCGGCGACAGGAACAGCAGCCCGTTGTGCTCGAAGAACGGCCCGCCGCCGGGCTCGGCGACCTGGCCGATGCGGCCGGCTTCGGCATCCTTCTGCAGCGCTTCGGTCAGCGCATGCGCGGCGGCGTTCGCGAACTCGGGCGCAGGCGCCTCGACGACCGCGAGGATCGTGCCGTTGCGTTGCGGGAACGCGTTGTCGACGGCCTCGCCGAGCGCGGCCCATTGTGGCTCCGCATCGACGAGCTTGCTGATGTCGGTGTTGATCTTGAAATGTTGCGCAACGTAGACGCCGCTGAGCGCGGCGATGACGAGCGACAGGACGACGACCCAGACGGGGCGGCGCACCGACCATGCAACGAGTCGGACGATGAGAGATGTCACCATGTGGCGGTGGGGAGCGGCTGGCAAGGGCAAAGTAGTCAAGTATACCGGCGCAGCGTGGCGGCGGTCGTGACGTTGGGGGTTTCAGGGAGGGAAGGAGATTTGTTCGCGACGGCGGAATCGATATCGATGGCCAGCCGGTTGGTAAGGGGATATTTACATAATCGGCGCCGCGCTGCTTTTTCGCGCCGCTGCACGCCTGTGACAAAGGAACCTGAAAGGTAACAGTCGGTCACGGCGGCACACCGAGGCGTCAGGCCCGGTATACTTTGCATCGTCGGCCGGTGCAATGAACCGGTCGTTTTTTCTCATCGAGCGATATTCGTATGAAACGTCATCTGTTTGCTTTCGTCGCGGCGGCCGCCGTGTCGGTTTCCGCTTTCGCGCAGAGCGCGCCGGTCGATATCGTCCGCAATGCGGTCGAGGGCACCGTCACCGCGATGAAGGCCGATCCGGCCGCACGCGGCGGTGATATGGCGAAGGTCACGCAGGTCGTCGAGCAGCGCTTCCTGCCCGCGACCAACTTCGAGCGCACGACCCGCATCGCGGTCGGCGATGCGTGGAAGCAGGCCACGCCGCAACAGCAGCAGGAGCTGTACAAGCAGTTCAAGCTGCTGATGACGCGCACCTATGCCGCGTCGCTCGCGCAGCTCGGCAGCCAGGACGCGAAGTTCTCGTTCAAGGCCGGCGGCGCGTCGGGTGCCGACGCGCTCGTGCAGTCGACGGTCTCGACGCCGGGCGACAGCCAGTCGGTCGGCTATCGTCTCGGCAAGGTCGGCAACGACTGGAAGATCTACGACATCGACATGTCGGGCGCGTGGCTGATCCAGGTCTACCAGGGCCAGTTCAAGAGCCAGCTCGCATCGGGCGGGATCGATGGCCTGATCGCGTATCTGCAGAAGCACAATTCGCGGACGAATTGACGGCCGCTGCGCGGTTCGGAATCCGGATGCATGAAGGGCGCCCTCGGGCGCCCTTTTTTGTTGCGGGCCGCGCGTGCGGCGCCCACCTGCGATGCTTCATGCGCCGACGCCGAGCATCCGCAAGCAATCGTCGACCACCGCATCGACGAACGCGGCGCGATCCGTTTCCGGCGCCGCGATGATGTGATCGGTCGCGCCGTGCACGCCCGCATAGATCAGCAGCGCGGTGACCTGCGGGTGCGCGAGCCGCCACGTGCCGGCCCGCGCGCCGCCGTCGAGAATCGCGCCGAGCTGCTCGAGGATCGCGTTCTTGTCGGCATTCGTGCGATCGTGGTGATGGTGATTCGCGTAGACGATGTCGTGCGTGCGGAAGGTCGCCGCGTAGGTTTCGATGCTGGTGCGGATCCACGCGCGCAGGCGCGCGAGCCAGTCGTCGGCGTCGCACGCGTCCACCGCGTGCTGCAGCCGGTCGAGGAACGATGCCGTGTAGCGCTGCGCGAGCGCGGCGAGCATGTCGGATTTCGATTCGAAGTAGTGATAGAACGTGCCTTTCGCGACCTGCGCGTGCTCGACGATCTCGCTGATGGTCGTCGCTTCCACGCCCTGCGCGAGGAACAGCGTCTCGGCCGCGGCCATCAGTTCCTCGAGTCGTACTTCCGCCGGCTTCGTGCGCGGCAGCTTGCCCGCCGGCGCGTCGTCTTTCACTGTCGTGGTTCCTGCCTTTGTCCTGTCCGTCATCGCGCGGCTCGACGCCCGTTCGTGCAAAGCCCGCAGTTTAGGCCAGCGCTCCGTTCACGGCCAACGCAATCCATTGACCGACGGTCAGTCGATATATATGATGAGAACCATTCTCATCTTTGTGCCCGTGAAGGGCCGACCACCATGCCTCGCTACCGTCGCGCCGCACTCGTCCTGGCCGCCTGTCTCGGCACCTTTCTCGCCACGCTCGACATCAGCATCGTCAACGTCGCGTTGCCGACGCTGCAGACGGCGCTCGATACCGACATCGGCGGCCTTCAGTGGGTCGTCAACGCGTATGCGCTCGCGCTGTCCGCGTTCATGCTGTCGGCCGGGCCGCTCGGCGATCGCTACGGGCACAAGCGCGTATGGCTCGCCAGCGTGATCCTGTTCACGGCCGGCTCGGTGGTCTGCGCATGCGCGAGCCGGCTCGCGCCGCTGCTCGTCGGGCGCGCGATCCAGGGGCTCGCCGGCGCATTGCTGATACCGGGCGCGATGCCGATCCTCACACATGCGTTTCCCGATGCGCGCGAGCGCGCCCGCGCGATCGGCGGATGGTCCGCGTTCAGCGCGCTCGCGCTGATCCTCGGGCCGCTGGTGGGCGGCCTGCTCGTCGAGCATGGCGGATGGCAGAACATCTTCCTCGTCAACGTGCCGATCGGCATCGTGACCGTGCTGCTCGGCGCGTGGGGCATTCCGGAGCGTCGGCATCCGCAGCATGCGGCGTTCGATCCGCTCGGCCAGGCGCTGAGCGTGGTCTGGCTCGGGTTGCTCACGTACGGGCTGATCGGCATCGGCGAAGCCGGCGTGGCGAACGTGAAGGTGTTCGCGCCGCTGGTGGGCGCCGCGGTGGCGTTCGTCGTGTTCGTGCGGGTCGAAGCGCGCGTCGAGCGGCCGCTGCTGCCGGTCTGGCTGTTTCGCGACCGGCGGCTGGTGCGCGCCAATCTCGCGTCGTTCGTGCTCGGGTTCTCGGGGTACAGCAGCCTGTTCTTCCTGTCGCTGTTCCTGCAGCAGGCGCAGGGGCGTACGCCTGCCGCGGCCGGCTGGCAACTGATGCCGCAGTTCGTGATGACGGCGCTCACGTCGATGCTGTTCGGGCGCATCGCGGCGCGCGTTCCGTTGCACGCGCTGATGGTGGCCGGCTACGGTCTGATCGGCGGGATGCTCGCGGTCATGGCAGGCTTCGGTGCGGGAACGCCGTATGTGCCGGTCGGCATCGCGCTGGCGGTGCTCGGGGTCGGCATGGGGCTCGCGGTGCCCGCGACCGGCATGAGCGTGATGGAAATGGCGCCGGCCGAACGCGCGGGCATGGCGTCGGCGACGATGAACGCGTTGCGCCAGACCGGGATGAGCATGGGCATCGCCGTGCTCGGCAGCATGATGAGCGTCGGGGCGGTGCACCGGATGACGGGCGTGTTGCAAGCGGCTGGCAGCCCGCAGGCGGATAAGCTGGCACGGCAGGCGGTGATGGAGCATGTATTCGCGGCGGCGCGGCCGGCGCTGCTCGGCGCGTATCGGGATGCGATGGCGTACGGGTTTTCGATCGCGGTTTCGTGTTCTGGAATCCTATGTATCTGGGTTGCGGCAATGCTGATGATGCAGCGTGAAACGAAGAAACGATCGGAACGCGCGGCGGCGTGCGTGACGTCTTCACAGCCGGAATGACGTGGCGTGCGCGCCGGCCGCGCCTTTCGCAGCGAATTGCTGCGTCGGGTGTGCCTACCTTCGCCGATGCTCGACCGCGAACTTGATCAGCTCGGCCTGCCCTTCGATCTCGAGCTTGCGTTTCAGGTTGAGCCGGTGAGTTTCGACCGTACGCACCGATAGCCCCGTCTGCTGCGCGATTTGTTTGCTCGACAGCCCTTGCGCCAGTGCGTCGAGGATGTCGCGTTCGCGCGGCGTGAGCCGGTCGAGCGGTGACGTGTTCGCGCTCGCGTGGATCATCCGCGCGGCGAGTCCTTCGCTGAAGAACGTCTGGCCGGCCAGCACCGTGCCGATCGCGCGCACGATCTCGCTCGCGGGCGAATCCTTCAGCAGGTAGCCGCTCGCGCCGGCACGCACGGCCTGCGTCACGTATTCGACGTTGTCGTGCATCGACAGCATCAGCACGCGGATGCCCGGAAAGCGTTCGTGGAACACGCCTGCGAGCGTGATGCCGTTCATTCCGTTCATGCCGATGTCCATCAGCGCGAGATCGGGTTCGAGCGACGCGGCGAGCGCGAGCGCTTCGTCGGCGTTGCCGGCTTCGCCGACCACGGACAGGTCGGCCGCTTCGAGCCGCATCCGCAAGCCGTCGCGCACGAGCGGGTGATCGTCGACGAGCAGCAGTCGGGCGACGGGCCGGGCGGTGTCGGGGGCGCTCATGGGCAAAAGGTCTCCGGTGATGGGGGCGTCAGGCGGCGCCGGGCAGCGGCACACGCGCGGCGACGATCGTGTGGCCGACCTGCGACGTGATCGTCAGCATGCCGCCGAGCGCGTCGAGGCGCTCGCGCATGTTGCGCAGGCCGATGCCGCGGCGCGCGTCGGCCTGCGAGCGTTCGGCGTCGAAGCCGCAGCCGTTGTCGGCGATGGTCAGCGTGACGGAGTGCGCGCCGACGTCGAGCGTGACGGCCGCGCGCGACGCCTGCGCATGATGCACGATGTTGCTGAGCGCTTCCTGTGCGATCCGGAACAGCGCAGTGTTGACGGCCGCGGGCAGCGGCCGGGTGCCGCTGTGCGCGACCTGCGTATAGCCGATGTCGACGCCGCTTTCGGCGCCGAGCTCGCGCACCAGCTGCTCGAGTGCCGCTGCGAGGCCGAGATCGTCGAGCATCGCGGGACGCAGCGCATGCGAGATGCGCCGCACTTCACGCAGCGTGTCGCCGAGCCGCACGACGCCCGACGTCAGCGCCTGCTCGGCCTCTGGCATGCGCGCGGTACCGCGTTCGAAGCGCGCGAGCGCGGATTCGAGCATCAGCTTCGCGGACACCATCATCTGGCTGATCCCGTCGTGCAGCTCGCGTGACAGCCGCGCCCGCTCCTGCTCCTGCGATTCGACGACGCGCTGCGCGAGCAGCTTGAGCTTCGCGTCGGCACTGCGCGACTCGCTGACGTTCAGCACCAGCGCGCACACGGCGATGGCAGCCGCACCCGTGAGCGCGATCGCGGTGAGCCAGCTCATCGTGCGCTCGATGTTCGCGGACGCGCGCGCGTCGATACGCTGCAGCGCGGTGTCGACATCGTCGAGATAGATGCCGGTGCCGACCATCCAGCCCCAGCGTTCGAGCGCGATGACGTAGCCCAGCTTCGGCGCGACGCGGCCCGTCGACGGCCGCTGCCATGCGTAGCGCACGTAGCCGCCGCCGCTCGACGCCGCGCCGATCAGCTTCTGGATCGTCAGCGCGCCCTGCGGGTCGCGCATCGACCAGTAGTTGTGGCCGACGCGCTCGGGCTCGCGCGGATGCATCAGCGAATTGCCGTGCAGGTCGTACACGAAGAAATACCCGTCGGGGCCGAAATCCATCTTCTGCAGCATCGCGAGTGCCTGCGTGCGCAGCAGCGCGTCGTCGCGCGCGTTGCGGCCGCTCGCGTCGTAGAGCGGCATGATCGCGCTCGTCGCGAGCTCGACGTAGTGCTTCAGCTCGACTTCCTTGCTCGACAGGTACGCGGCCTGGATCGTCGCGTGCTGCGTGCGCGCGAGGGACGTCGCCTGCTGGCGCACGCCGAAGCCGATGCCGGCGATCGCGAGCAGGAACGGCACGATGGCCAGAAGGAAGATCTTTGCCTTGAGTCTCATGGTGGTGCGAAGCGGCCGCGTGCCCGCGCGGGCCGGCCGGGCGAAGCAGCCGTGCGGCGGCGTGTCGAGGCGACATTGTCGGCGATTTTGCGCATGGGCGGCGACGGCGGCCCGGCGGCCGCCCTGCCGTCGCCCGGCGGCTGCCCGTTCAGGCCTGCCGCGCCGCGAAGCCGCCGGAGGCGGCCGCGTGCACGACGATGCGGTTGCGCCCGCCTTCCTTCGCGCGATACAGCGCGTCGTCGGCCAGCTTCAGCGCGGCCTGCATGTCGTCGTCGTGTTCGGGATAGCTCGTCGTCACGCCGATGCTCACCGTCAGGCGGCCCGACGTGCCGGCGTCGTGCCGGATGCCGAGATCGAGGATGCCGGTGCGGATCGTCTCGGCGATCAACACCGCGCCGTCCGTGCTGACGTCGGGCAGCACGACGACGAATTCCTCGCCGCCGTAGCGTGCCGCGTAATCGGCCGGGCGGCGCAGGCAGCCGGCGATGCAGTGGCCGACCGCAGCGAGCGCGTCGTCGCCGGCCTGGTGCCCTTGCGTGTCGTTGTAGCGCTTGAAGTAATCGACGTCGATGAACAGCAGCGACAGCGCGTGCTGCGAGCGCGCGGCCCGGCGCCATTCGCGCGCGAGCGTGACGTCGAGCATGCGGCGGTTGTCGAGGCCCGTGAGGCCGTCGGTGCGCGCGAGCGCCTGCAGTTCGGTTTCCGCGCGGTGGCGCTTGCGCAGCTGCACGTCGAGCAGCAGCGACAGGCCGACGAAGCCGATCGCGAGCGCGGCCATCGCGGAGCCGATCGGAATCGCACGGTCGTACCACGCGGCGTAGGTATCCGCTTCCGAGCGCGCGACCATGATGATGAGCGGCAGTTGCTCGAGGTGGCGGAACACGTACAGGCGCCGCACGCCGTCGATCGACGCGGTATCGGCGAAGCTGCCTTCGTTGGCGGTCATGAACCGCCGGAACGTGCTGGCCCGGCTGATGTCGCGGCCGACGATCTTCGGGTCGTACGGCTCGCGCGCGAGCATCCTGCCATCCGTGTTGATCAGCGCGATCGAGCCGCGATCGCCGAGCGACAGCCGCGAGAACAGGTTCTGGAAATATTCGAGCCGGATCGACATCACGGCGACGCCGCCGAACGAGCCGTCGGGCTTCGTGATCCGCCGGCTGAGCGCGATGCTCGGCGAACCGCCGCGCAACCGCGAATGATACGGGGGGCTGACGTACAGGCCGATGTCGGGGTGGTCGCGGTGCACCGTGAAGTACGGCTCGTTACCGAAATTGGCCTTGCGCGGCACGTCGCTCTTGCCGTCGACCGAGATGTCGCCTTTCGCATCGAGCACGTAGATGCCGCCGAGGTACTTGGCCGTCGTCGCGCGGTCGAACAGCACCTGGCGGCGCAGCGGCATCGGCAGCTTGACGACATCCGGGTCGTTCTCGCCTTCGACGACGGCCTGCAGCGACAGCGAATAGATCTCGATGTTGCGCTCGATGTCCCACGACGCCATCAGCGCGAGATTTTGCTGCATCGCGGCGGAGCGGTCGCGCGCGTCGATGCGGCCTTCGTACAGCACGATCCCGCACAGGGACAGCAGCAGCAGCGCGATCAGCAGCCCGGTATAGAAGATCAGGTGCGGCAGCAGGAACCGGCGCAGATGAGCGGCGACACGGCTCGTCAGGCCGGATTCGCTGGGCATTGCGTAGTCGGTTTCTGCCATGGTCCGTGGATCGATGGGCATTGCCGCCGGGCGGCGGGCCGATGCAATTGTTCGTATGGCGTGCCGGCGGTGATCCGTCACGCGGCCATTCCGACGCCTTCCTGCTGACCGGCGGAGAAAATGGGCGCCGATTATCGGCTATCGCGGACAGATATACCAGTAAATCAAGCATTCACTGGTGACATCTGCGCCGATTCGACGATCTGACGAATCGGGCAGCGCGAATTCAACGGAGTATAACGCGCGCGTCCACGCGCGCGGAAAATGTTGCGGGCTGTTGATCCGGATCAAATTACAGTGAATTCCCGGGCTTGCGAATATCGGGCAGAGCGTTCCCGCGCAAGGCTTTGCGGCATGAGTGGCGAAACCGTGGCGCGCGGCTGCCGATTCCATCGGGTTAACGGTCGGCGCGCGAAAAAAATGAAGGCATGCGATACGCGCCGATTATTCGTTTCAACAACCGGACGAACGCGAAAATGAAAACGGGCGGCCGTTGCGGCCGCCCGTTTCGTGAAGCAGGCATACGGGCTCCCGGCATACGGGCTCGCGGCATACGGGCTTCCGGCATGCCGGAAACCCGCAGCACGCCCCTGCTTATCCGCCGTGCTGTTGCGCCTTGAACGCGAGCCGGAACCGGTGCAGCAGCGGCTCGGTATAGCCGCTCGGTTGCGACGTGCCTTGCAGCGCGAGCGCGCACGCGGCCTTGAACGCGGTCGACTGGTCGTAGCCGGGCGCCATCGGGCGATAGTTCGGGTCGCCGGCGTTCTGCTGGTCGACGACGCGCGCCATCCGCTTGAACACGTCGAGCACGAACGCCTCGGTGATCACGCCGTGGCGCAGCCAGTTCGCGATGTGCTGGCTCGAAATGCGCAGCGTCGCGCGGTCTTCCATCAGGCCGACGTCGTGGATGTCGGGCACCTTCGAGCAGCCTACGCCCTGTTCGACCCAGCGCACGACATAGCCGAGGATGCCCTGCGCATTGTTCTCGACTTCGCTCAGGATCTCGGCCTCGCTCCACTCGGCGCGCTCGACCACCGGCACCGTCAGCAGGCCTTCGAGCAGCGTGTCGCGTTCGCTTGCGTACGGCGTCTTCTCGAGTGCCTGCTGGACGGCCTGCACGTCGACGAGGTGGTAGTGCAGCGCATGCAGCGTCGCGGCGGTCGGCGACGGCACCCAGGCGGTGTTCGCACCGGCGCGCGGATGCGCGATCTTCTGCTCGAGCATCGCGTGCATCAGGTCCGGCATCGCCCACATGCCCTTGCCGATCTGCGCGCGGCCGCGCAGGCCGGCCGACAGGCCCGCGAGCACGTTGTTGCGCTCGTACGACTGGATCCACGCCGACGACTTCATGTCGCCCTTGCGGATCATCGGGCCCGCTTCCATCGCGGTGTGCATCTCGTCGCCGGTGCGGTCGAGGAAGCCGGTGTTGATGAACGCGACGCGCGCGGCGGCTGCGGCGATACACGCGGCGAGGTTCACGCTGGTGCGGCGCTCCTCGTCCATGATGCCCATCTTCAGCGTGTTGCGCGGCAGGTTGTACAGATCCTCGATGCGCGCGAACAGTGTATCGGCGAACGCGACTTCGACCGGGCCGTGCATCTTCGGCTTGACGATGTAGATCGAGCCCGTGCGCGAATTGCGCTTCGCCTTCAGGTCGTGCAGCGAGCACAGCACCGTGACGACGCCGTCGAGGATCCCTTCCGGAATCTCGTTGCCGTCGCGGTCGAGCACCGCGCCGTTGGTCATCAGGTGGCCGACGTTGCGCACGAACAGCAGCGAGCGGCCGTGCAGCGACAGCGTGCCGCCGTCGGGCGTGGTGTACTCGCGGTCGGCGTTCAGGCGGCGCGTGAAGGTCTTGCCGCCCTTCGCGACTTCCTCGACCAGCGTGCCCTGCATCAGGCCGAGCCAGTTGCGGTAGAGCTGGATCTTGTCGTCGGCGTCCACCGCCGCGACCGAATCCTCGCAGTCGATGATCGTGCTGACCGCGGCTTCGAGCACGACGTCCTTCACGTTCGCGAGATCGGCGCGGCCGATCGGCGTCGATGCGTCGATCTGGATCTCGAGGTGCAGGCCGTTGTGCTTCAGCAGGATCGCGGACGGCGCGTCGGCCGCGCCCTGGTAGCCGACGAACAGTGCCGGTTGCGCGAGGCCCACGATCCCCTTCGCGGTTTCGATGGCGAGCTGGCCGTCCTGCACGCGGTAGCGCAGTGCGTCGCGGTGCGAGCCGCTCGCGAGCGGCGCCGCGTTGTCGAGCACGTTGCGCGCGTAGTCGATCACGCGCTGGCCGCGCGTCGGGTTGTAGGTCGCGGTGCGTTCGGCGCCGCCGTCTTCGGGCAATGCATCGGTGCCGTACAGCGCGTCGTACAGGCTGCCCCAGCGGGCGTTCGCGGCGTTCAGCGCATAGCGTGCGTTCGACAGCGGCACGACGAGCTGCGGGCCGGCCTGCGTGGCGATCTCGCTGTCGACGTTCGCGGTGGCTGCCGCGACGTTCGACGGGACCGGTACGAGGTAGCCGATTTGTTCGAGGAACACGCGGTACGCGGCGTGGTCGCGCACGGGGCCGGGGTGCGCGCGGTGCCAGGTGTCGAGTTCCTGCTGCAGGCGGTCGCGTTCCGCGAGCAGCTCGCGGTTGCGCGGCGCCAGGTCGTGCACCAGGGCCGAGAAACCGCTCCAGAACGCGGCCTTGTCGATGCCGGTGCCCGGCAGCGCTTCGTTTTCAATGAACTGGCTCAGCGCTGGCGCGACTTGCAGTCCTGCTTGGTCGATCATCGTTAATCCTCCCGGGGAAAAATGCGCGCGCGCGGCTTGGCTGGCTATGCCACGACGCTTTGTGTGCCGGCGCGGGCGATCTGCGCGTCCTGCTCGGACTTTACGCCAGACACGCCGATCGCGCCCGCGATCCGGCCGCCGACCGTGACCGGCACGCCGCCTTCGAGCAACCCCGTCAGCGGCACGCTGAGAAACGCGGTGCGGCCACCGTTGATCATATCCTCATACGCCTTCGTCTCGCGCCGGCCGAGCGCCGCCGCGCGCGCCTTGTCCTGCGCGATATAGCTGCTGGCCGGCGATGCGCCGTTCAGCCGCGCGAACGCGAGCAGGTGGCCGCCGTCGTCGACGACGGCGATCGACACGGCCCAGCCGTGCCGCTCCGCTTCCGCGCGGGCGGCGGCGAGCATGCGGTCGGCATCGGCGAGTTCGAGTTCGGGTTTCGTCTGCATGGCATTTCTCCGGAATCAGGTCAGTTCACGAGATGGTTGTCGACGAGCTCGATCCAGTGGCGCACGGCCGTGCGGCCCGCGCCGTTCAGGTGAGTCTGGCAGCCGACGTTGGCCGTGACAATCAGGTCCGGCCGCTCGGCTTCGAGCGCGTCGAGTTTGTTGTCGCGCAGTGTCGTCGCGAGTTCGGGCTGCGTCAGCGAATACGTGCCGGCCGAGCCGCAGCACAGGTGGCCGTCGGCGACATTCGTCAGATCGAAGCCGAGCCGCGTCAGGATGCGTTCGACCGCACCGCCGAGGCGCTGCGCGTGCTGCAGCGTGCACGGGCAATGCACCGCGACGCGGCGTGGCGTCGAACCGGCCAGCGCGTCGAGCGGCTCGGCCGCGAGCACCTCGGCGAGATCACGCGCGAGCGCGCTGACGCGCCGCGCTTTCTCCGCGTAGACGGGGTCGGAGCGCAGCAGGTCGCCGTATTCCTTGACGAACGCGCCGCAGCCGCTCGCCGTCAGCACGATCGCTTCCGCACCGGCCTCGATCGCGGGCCACCATGCGTCGATGTTGCGGCGTGCGCGGGCGAGGCCGGCATCCTGCGCGTTCAGGTGATATTCGGTCGCGCCGCAGCAGCCGGCTTCGCGCGCCGGGCTCACGCTGATGCCGAGCCGGTCGAGCACCCGCGCGGCGGCCGCATTGGTGTTCGGCGACAACGACGGCTGTACGCAGCCTTCGAGCATCAGCACGCGCCGCGCGTGGCGCACGGGCGGACGCGGTGCGGCCGCGGGGGCGGCGGCCGGGATCTTGTCCCGCAGTGCGCCGGGCAGCAGCGGGCGCAGTGTGCGGCCGGCCTTCAGCAACGCGGCGAACGTCGCCGGGCGCGGCACGACGTGACGCAGCCCCGCGCGCAGCAGGCGTTCGCGCGCGGGCCGTTGTGCCCGCTTCTCGGCTTCCACGCGGCCGATGTCGAGCAGCGTGTGATAGCGCACGCCGGACGGGCAGGTCGTCTCGCAGTTGCGGCACGTCAGGCAGCGGTCGAGATGCCGCTGCGTGCGTTCGCCGCACGGCTCGCCTTCGAGCAGTTGCTTGATCAGGTAGATGCGGCCGCGCGGCCCGTCGAGCTCGTTGCCGAGCACCTGGTAGGTCGGGCAGGTCGCATTGCAGAAGCCGCAGTGCACGCACGCGCGCAGGATCGCTTCCGCTTCGTCGGCCCGGGCGAGGGCCTTGCTTGCTTCGCTGAGATTGGTTTGCATCGGCGGGTCGGGATCGGGTTCGCGTCAGAAATCGGCGTACAGGCGGCCGGGATTGAAAATCGCATGCGGGTCGAGCTGCGCCTTGAGCTGTCGGTGCACGCGCAACAGCGCAGGCGGCAGCGGCTGGAACGGCTCGCGCGTCGTGCCCGGCGTGAAGCAGGTCGCGTGGCCGCCCCATTGCGCGGCGAACCGCTGCACGTCTGCCGGCGCGGCGTCGCTCTTCAGCCAGCGCTGTGCGCCGCCCCAGTCGGCAAGCAGCGCGCCGGGCAGTGCGTCGAGCGGCGCGGCGGCCGGCACCGACACGCGCCACAGCGGGCGCGGGTCGTCGAAGAATGGCAGCGCAAGGTCGCGCAGCCGTGCCCAGAACGCGTCGTCGCGATCGTCCATGCGCTCGCCGCCGATCGTGTCGCGCGCGGCCTTCACCGAGCCCTCGCCGCCTTCGATCCGCACGCGCAGCACGCCGTCCGCGTGGCATGCGCCCGCGAGCGGCAGCCCGGCGCGTCGCCAGGCGGCGACACGCTGCACGGCTTCGTCCGCGGCGAGCGGCAACGCGAGATCGCACGTCGCACGCGGCTTCGGCAGCACCTTCAGCGATACCTCGGTCACGACGCCGAGACAGCCGAAGCTGCCCGCGAGCAACCGCGACACGTCGTAGCCCGCGACGTTCTTCATCACCTCGCCACCGAAGCGCAGGTGTTTCGCGTGGCCGGTGATCACGCGGCAGCCGAGCACGAAGTCGCGCACCGCGCCGGCCCACGGGCGGCGCGGGCCCGACAGCGCCGCCGCGAACATCCCGCCGACCGTGGCCGCGCCGCCGAACGACGGCGGCTCGCACGGCAGCATCTGGCCGGCCGCATTGAGCATCGCTTCGAGATCGGCGAGCGGCGTGCCCGCGCGCGCGGTGACGACGAGTTCGGTCGGGTCGTACGACACGACGCCGCGATGCGTGCGCACGTCGAGCGTGCGGCCTTCGACGGGGCGACCGAGGAATGCCTTCGTGCCGGCGCCGCGGATGTGCAGCGGCTGGCGGTCGTGGATGGCCGCGTCGACCTGGGCGACGAGCGCCGCGCTGTCGTCGATCGATTCGATGTCGCGTCGCATCAGAAGCGCTCCAGTTCGGGAAACGGCAGCTTGCCGTGATGGACGTGCATCGCGCCGAATTCGGCGCAGCGATGCAGCGTCGGGATGTTCTTGCCGGGATTGAGCAGGCCCTGCGGATCGAACGCGGCCTTCACCGCGTGGAAGAACGTGATTTCGTCGGCGTTGAACTGCACGCACATCTGGTTGATCTTCTCGCGCCCGACGCCGTGCTCGCCGGTGATGCTGCCGCCCGCCGCGACGCACAGCTCGAGGATCTTTCCACCCAGCGCTTCAGCGCGGTCGAGTTCGCCGGGCCGGTTCGCGTCGAAAAGGATCAGCGGGTGCATGTTGCCGTCGCCCGCGTGGAACACGTTCGCGACCGGCAGCCCGTATTCGGCGGACAGCGCGGCGATCCCTTCGAGCACGCGCGGCAGCTCGCGGCGCGGGATCGTGCCGTCCATGCAGTAGTAGTCGGGCGACATGCGACCGACCGCGGGGAAGGCGTTCTTGCGGCCGGCCCAGAAACGCTGGCGCTCGGCTTCGTCGCGCGCGACGCGGATCTCCGTTGCGCCCGCGTCGCGCAGCAGCGTGGCGACGCGTTCGGCGTCTTCTTCGACATCGGTCGGCGAGCCGTCGAGTTCGCACAGCAGGATCGCCTGTGCGTCGACCGGATAGCCCGCGTGGATGAAATCCTCCGCCGCGCGGATCGCGAGGTTGTCCATCATCTCGAGGCCGCCGGGGATCACGCCCGCGCCGATGATCCGCGCGACGGCGGCACCGGCTTCGGCGACGTCGTCGAAGCTCGCCATCAGCACCTTCACGCTCGGCGGCTTCGGCAGCAGCTTCACGGTCACTTCGGTGACGATGCCGAGCATCCCTTCCGAGCCGGTGAACAATGCGAGCAGGTCGAAGCCGGGTGCGTCGAGCGCGTCGGCGCCGAGCGTGAGCGTCTCGCCGTCGATCGTCAGGATCTCGACCTTCAGGATGTTGTGCACCGTGAGCCCGTATTTGAGGCAGTGCACGCCACCCGCGTTTTCGGCGACGTTGCCGCCGATCGAGCATGCGATCTGCGACGACGGATCGGGCGCGTAGTAGAGGCCGTACGGCGCGGCGGCCTGCGAGATCGCGAGGTTGCGCACGCCGGGCTGCACGCGCGCGATGCCGGCATCGGGGTCGATGTCGAGAATCCGGTTGAACTTTGCCATCACGAGCAGGAGGCCCTTCTCAAGAGGCATCGCGCCGCCGGACAGCCCGGTGCCCGCGCCGCGCGCGACCACCGGCACGCCGAGCGCGGCGGCGACGCGCAGCACCGCGCGCACCTGCTCGACCGTGTCGGGCAGCACGACCGCGAGCGGCACCGTGCGGTACGCGGCGAGGCCGTCGCATTCGAACGGCTTGAGCGCCTCGGGTTCGTGCAGCACGTCGAGGCCGGGCGCCGCCGCGTGCAGTGCGGCGACGAGTGTGTCGCGGCCGACGGTCGCCAGCGGGCCATCGATCCGTTCGTCGTAGGTGAAACTCATCGGGGTTGTCTCCACCATGCAGGCGGCTGCGCGAGGCGCGGCACGCCGGAACGGATGGATTCTTGGCGGGCGGCGCGCGCGTGTCCAGACGTGGCGAATGTGGTCATACCAGTTTTTGTCGGGACGCCAGAAGGCGGCTGTTTCGATTGCCGTAAAACTGAATGGCGACAAGGGTTTGTGGGAAAATCGCCGATATTCTCCCGAAGTGGTCATACCAGTATGGAAATGCACGAACAGGCGGGTTCGGCGCGGAACGTGGCCGACGTCGTCGCCGAGCGCATCGAGCAGCTGATCGTCGACGGCGTGCTGAAGGCGGGCCAGGCATTGCCGTCCGAACGGCGGCTGACCGAGAAGCTCGGCGTGTCGCGCACCGCCGTGCGCGAAGGGATGAAGTTGCTGCGTGCGCGCGGGATCATCGACACCACGCACGGCAAGGGCTCGTTCGTGGCGAGCCTGACCCCGCAACGCGAAGTCTCGCCGATGATGCATCTGCTCGGCTCGCAGCCGCGCACGCTGTACGACCTGTTCGAGGTGCGCGGGATGCTCGAGACGGAGGCTGCGCGGCTCGCGGCGCTGCGCGGTACGCCGGCCGATTTCATCCTGATCAAGCGGCGCTATGACGAGATGACCGCGGCCGATGCGCAGGATCTCGACCCGGCTGCGCGCGCGAAGCTCGATCATGCGTTTCATCTCGCGATTTGCGAGGCGTCGCATAACCCGGTGCTTGTGAATACGCTCCAATCGTTGACGGATCTGCTGCTGAGTTCGGTGTTTGCGTCGGTGAACAATCTCTATCACCGCGAGCCGCTGAAGAAGCAGATCGATCGTCAGCATGCGCGGCTTTACAACGCGGTGACGGGGCGATTGCCGGACCAGGCGCGCAAGGCGGCGAGCGAGCATATTCGTCAGTGCGTCGAGTATCTGCGGGAGATCGAGCAGGAGGAGCAGCGGCTCGTGCGGTCGACGTTGCGGCTTGAAGGGTGGACTTGAAGGTGGGAAGGCTCGTTCGTACGATGACGTAAATCAAGCACAGTGCGCTGTGGAAGCGGTGCCACAACCGAATACGTCACAATGTGATCTATTTGATGCGCGGCCCGCACATGATTTGTGCACATTCGTGCAACACGCGCTGTGTATCGTCGAGCGTGATACGTCACAGATCCTGACAGGAGGATGCTGCATGTCGATTCCGACGCATGATGACAGGCTCGATGCCCGCGCTGACCCGATTCCGCAGGACGGCCGCATCGCGCTGCTGGCGGTGCTCGATGAACTGCTGGAGGCGGAGCGTGCCGGTGCGCGCGTCGCTTCGGAGACGGCGGCCGAGGTGACAGGCGATCCGGAACTGCATCGACTGACCGCCCATATCCGTCAGGACGAGGCGCACTGGTGCAGTGTGCTCGTCGATGCGATCCGGTCGCTCGATGCAGTGCCGACACACGCAACCGGTGCGTTCTACGAGAAGGCGATGGCGATCGACGATCTGGCGGAGCGGATGGCGTTTTTGAATCGTGGCCAGCGCTGGGTCGTGCGGAAGTTGCAGGCATTGCTGCCGACGCTCGCGCAGCCGGATATGCACCATGCGCTCACGCAGATGCTCGTGGCGCATGAGAAGAACATCGGAGCGGTCGATGTGCGGTTGCGGGAGAAAGGGGCGGGTGGGATGTAGTGGCGGACGCACAGTGAGCGTCTTGCGAAACTCGATGTTTGGAGCGGCTCTCTTAAATCCCATCTTGCTTGCGGGCGCAGGCTACCTCTGCGTACACATTACCCAATGTGCTAGTACCAGGGCCGGCACGAGCTGAGATTTCGTCCACACGAGTGAACGCTGCGAAGGCATGTAAGTTCATTGGCTACCTAATTGAGATTGCTTCGCGCGGCCCTCCGTCCGGCAGTTGATCTTGTATCGCAAGAGATTAATCTATAATAAAAGACTAGGGAATTACTATTTTCGGGGTAAATCTTGAATTCGATTGTTGGGTGCAATGATGGGAGTTGCATGTCTGATGAATTTAAGCGATTGATTGTTGAATACAAAAATGCAATTTCCGAGGCTCTTGTTGTGATGCAGCGGTCGGGTATTCGAATGCCATATTCATCATATGATTGGGTTTATATGGGAATCCCGATGGGCGGTGAATTGGAGGGTGGGGGCTATTATTGGAAGCACGGCGTAGGCTGTGATGTGCGCCTTCCCGAAAAATCAGTGGACTTTGATTTTGGTGAAAATGGTGAGATTGGCGGATTTGATGCGTGGTGGTTAGCCAAATTTGCTGGAGTGAATTTGAAGGAGTATGGATTTAATTCTGCGGATGAATTGGATAAATATGTGAATTTTTTAACATCTGCGGGGGTATTGATTCGGTCCTTGGGTGGTCAGTGGTTTGTTAGCGGTGAGGAGCCAGTATATGCTATCGATGTCGACGGAAGAAAGCCGGGGGATAACCTCCCTCTGAAAACAAAAGACCCCATTCTTGCACTTCATGAACATCAGTTTCAGGCGGCTGATCTGATGAGGAAAAATTATAAAAAAATTCTGGATAAGCTAAAAAAACACGATCGCCTAAGTCAAAATGAAAAAATAGATGTGAGGATTTATTTGTCGACTTGGCTCGGATTTCTTCGTGTTACTTGTGAAGGTTTTTCGACGCTGGGAATTCGTCGGCTGCTTCAAGAGGAACGTCCGGATGAATTCAAGGAGGTTGTTGGGCAACATGATGTTGTTGTGAAATTGGAGAAGCAACATCGTGATGCCCTTAGGGAGTTCAGAAATAATACATTTCATCCTCAGCGGAACTTTCGGGTAAGGTGGGAATTTTTTGATTCGGGGAAGGGTCGCATTCCGTGGGCTCACGAGTTGCACGAGGAAGTGGCTCAATTTTTCAGCTCATATCGATTTCAATGTGAAATTCACTATTTCGTGCAGGGGCGATTGAGTGAGTTGGATATGCGGCAGAATCGTGTCCGGCGCCGGAAGTAGCCTGTATCGTGTGACACGTCAGCAGGGCGTATAGAGTGAATGTCGGTCCGCCCACTCTAGTCCTTCAATCGACTTCCTCTGAACTCCAAAAGTGCAAAAAAAGCCCGCCGAAGCGGGCAACCTCACGATGCGGAGGGGGAGATGCGAATACGCTGGGCTGCGCGCGTTCAGCCTTTGGTCGCGCCGAACGTTAGCCCCGCCACAAAATGCTTCTGCATCGCGAAGAACATCGCGACGGACGGCAGCGCCGCCAGAATCGACCCGGCTGACACGAGGTTCCACGAAGTCGTCCACTGCCCTTTCAACGCGGCGACGCCTGCCGTGATCGGCGCCGCTTCATCGCCTTGCGTGAGACACAGCGCCCAGAAGTAGTCATTCCACACGAACGTAAAAACGAGAATCGCAAGCGCAGCCAGCGCTGGCCGAATCAACGGCAACACGATCCGCCAGAACACCGTCCATTCCCCCGCCCCTTCGATCCGCGCCGCCTCGATCAGTTCGAACGGCAACTGCTTGATGAAGTTGCGCAGGAACAGCGTGCAGAACCCCGTCTGGAACGCGACATGAAACAGGATCAACGCCTCGACGGTATTGAACACACCCAGCCTGAGCGACAAGTCCCGCACCGGAATCATCAACACCTGCACCGGCACGAAATTACCCGCGACGAACGTCCCGAACAGCGCCGTGCTCCCGCGAAACTTGTAGGTCGCCAGCGCAAAGCCCGCCATCGCCGCGAGCGCGATCGAGCCAAGCACAGACGGCACCGTGATCTGCACGCTGTTCCAGAAGTAGTGCAACATCGGCGACGTAGTCAGCGCGTCGCTATAGTTCTCGATCATCGAGAAGTGCCGTGGCCAGCCCCAGTAGTGGCCTTCGACCAGTTCCTCGGTCGAGCGCACCGACGTGACGAACACGGCGATCATCGGCAGCAGCCAGATCACGAGCGCGACGGGCAACGACAGTTTGTACAGCCGGCGCGATACCGGCTTCCATTGGGCAACGGGTGTCGGAAACATGGTGAAGGCATCCCGGAAGGTCAGGTCACTGCTCGTTGCGCAGCAGGCGGCGCAACTGGAACACGATGTAGACGAGCATGATCGCGAACAGCACGACCGCAATCGACGCGGAATAGCCGAGCCGGTAGTACTTGATCGCCTGGTCGTACATGTAATACGCGAGCACGGTCGAGCTCTCGAACGGGCCGCCACTCGTCATCACCGAGATCAGGTCGAAGCTGCGCAGCGCACCGATCACCGTGACGACGATCGCCATGAAGGTGGTCGGCCGCAACTGCGGCAGCACGACATGCCACAGCAGCGCGAAGCCGCGCGCGCCTTCCATGCGTGCGGCTTCGATCTGTTCCGGATTGAGCGACGTGAGGCCGGTGAGGTACAGGATCATGCAGTACGCGGTTTGCGGCCACAGCGCGGCGAACACGATGCCGAACGTCGCGTAGCGCGCGTCGCCGAGCACCGGGATGCCGTGCCCGGCAATCAGCGCGAGCAGCCCGAACGTCGGATCGTAGAACCACGAGAAGATCAGGCCGACGACCACACCCGACAGCACGAACGGCGCGAAGAACAGCGACTTCACGAGCCGGATGCCGCCGACCGCCTGGTTCAGGTACAGCGCGAGCGCGAGCCCGAGCGGCGGCGCGAGCATGAAGAGCGCGAGCCAGATCACGTTGTTGCGCAGCGCGGTGTAGAACGTCGGCGCTTGCAGCAGTTCCGCATAGTTCGCGAGACCGACAAACGTGCGTTCGGTCATCCCGTCCCAGTTGTACAGGCTCAGCCACAGCGTCGACAGGATCGGCCAGATCACATAGACGGCAACCATTGCGCAGGCCGGCGCGAGAAAGAGCCACGCGGCACGCCGTTGCCGCCGCACGGCGGGCGACGGGCGGCGCGCGGGCAATGCGACAGCGGCGGGCGTCAGAGGGGGCGGCGATCCCGGAGGCCCGGCGGGCGGTTCGAGATGTCGGGACGAAATCGGACTGGACACGGCAAGGCTCCTGAACGAGCGAACGATGGGACAGCCGCAGCGGCGGAGAACCGCCGCGCGGGTCACGGCATTATTTCTTGTAGATCCGCTTGCGGGTCTGTTCGAGTTGCGCGAGCACCGTATCGAGCTGCGCGGGATTCGCGACGAACTGCTGCATGCCCTTCATCCCCTCGTCGGCCATTTCCTTCGTCATGTCGCGGTCATAGAACTGCGCGACGCCGCCCTTCGTGTCGGCCAGGATCCGGAAGCCGATGCGCGAGACCGGATCGGCCGGTTCCGGCGATTTGCTGTTGGCCGACAGCGAGCCGAGCCCCTCCGCGAGCTTCGCGCCCATCTCGGGTGTTTCGACGAACGCGAGGAACGTGTGCGCGTCGGCCTTGTTCTTTGCCTTCGTCGGGATATGCAGCGATTCGACCGGGCCGTCCTCGGCGGTCGGCACCTTCGGGTCGATGATCGGGAAGCGGTAGTAGCCCATTTCCTGCTTCACGTTCGGCGGGAACCCCGCCGCGATGAAGGTGCCCATCAGCATCATCGCGGCCTTGCCCTGGAACAGGAACGGCTGTGCGCCGTCGAGATCGTAGGACAGCGCGTTGTCGATGAAGTAGCCCGCGTCGATCAGCGATTTCCACGTCGTGTAGACCTTCTTCACGCGCGGGTCGGTGTACGGCACGTCGCCGGCCATCAGTTGCTGGTGGAACGCGTTGCCGTTCAGGCGCAGGTCGAGATAGTCGAACCAGCCGGCGAGCGTCCACGCGTCGCGGCCGCCGATCGCGACCGGCGTGATGCCGGCCGCCTTCAGCTTCTTGCACGCGTCGAGAAACTGGTCCCAGGTCTTCGGCTCGTCCGCGATGCCGACCTTGCGGAACAGGTCCTTGCGGTAGAACAGCCCCCACGAGTAGTAGACGGTCGGCGCTGCATACTGTTTGCCGTTGTACGACGATGCGTCGCGCGTCGACGCGTACATCGCGCCCCAGCCGTTCTTCGCCCAGTCGCCGCTCAGGTCCTCGAACAGCCCGCGCTTTGCGTAGTAGGCCATCCGTTCCCCGGCGTGCCAGTTCACGACGTCCGGCGCGACAGTCGTCAGCCACGCGGGGAGCTGCACTTTGTACGCCTCCTCGTCGACAAAGGTCGCCTTCACGTCGATGTCGGGATGGGCCTTGTGGAATGCATCGAGCGTCGATTGCCAGACCGCGCGCTGGCTCGCGCCCTTGAACGCGATGTTGATCGTCAGCGTGCCGGCGTCGGCGGGCGCGGTCAAGCCGAGTGACGCGAGCGCGACGGCGGTGGCTGCAGCGAGCCGCGTGGCGGCACGAAGGGGGCGAAGTGTCATGGTGTCTCCAGTCCGGTGCTGATTGTCGTTGTGCGTGACCGGCGCGTCGGGGCGCCGGTGACGGTTGCTACGAACGGCTTCGATACACGGCCACGTCTTGCGGCCCGACTTGCGCACTACCGAGCACGAACGCGGACGGCGGTACTGCGTCGATCGTGTGCGGTGTGTCTCCATAGTTGAATACGTAGGTCAGGCCGCCGCGCCGGCTCACGCGCACGGCGTCGCCGAGCGGCGTCGGCGCGAGGCCGGCTTCGGTCGCGACATCGGCGAACAGTTGCGCAGTGGTCGCGTCGTCGAACAGCGCGGCCCAGTAGTGCAGCGTGCCGTGCGACACGCAGGCCGGGTGACCGTCGGCGAAGCGCGCACGCACGACGCTGCGCGTGTCGTCGTGCATCTCGACGAAGTCGCGCCAGTGGCGTGCATCTCCCGCGAGTGGCGCACCATCGCGCAGCGTGCCGTTGATCCGCTCGGTCACGTTTGGCCGCAGCGATTCGACGCGCCACACGCGCACCGGCAGGATCGATACGAGCGGGCCGGGCGGCAGCGTCGGCGGGATCTGCAGGTCGACGGTCTTCGAGCCGGTGCGCGGCCCGAACACGGCATGCGCGCCTGATGCGGCGAGCCGTGCCGCGAAATCGTCCGGCACGATCGGCAATGGCGGCACGACGACGAGGCGGTAGCCGTCGAGCGGCGCATGCGCGGAAATCACGTCGACGTCGAGGCCGAGCGAGCGCAGCGCCGAGTAGTACTCGAATGCGAAGCGCGGATAGTGGAAATCGGCGCCCTGCGGCTGCACTTCGAACAGCCACTTCGCCTCGTAGTCGAAGACCAGTGCGACGGGGGCATGCACAGCGCCGTCCGCATCCGCGCCGGCGTCGTGCATGGCCGCGATCTCGCGCGCGACGTGCTGCGCCTCGCGGCCGCCTTCGTCGAGTTTGTTGTCCGGCGTGTTCAGGCCCGCATGCATCTGCTCTTGCGCGAACGGTGCCTGCCGCCAGCGGAAATACGACACGCAGCCGGCGCCGTGCGCGAACGCCTCCCAGCTCCAGAGGCGCACCATGCCCGGCAGCGGCGCGGGGTTCCACTGCGCCCAGTTCACGGGCCCCGGCTGCTGCTCCATTACCCAGAACGGCAGCTTCGACATGCCGCGATAGAGGTCGTGATTGAACGACGCGAAATCCGGATGGCCGGTGCGCAGCCAGCGCGCCTTCACGTCGGGCGCGAACCATTGCTCCTCGAGCGCGCCGAGCGGATAGCTGTCCCACGTCGCGATATCGAGGTCGCGCGCCACTTCGTAATGGTCGAACTCGGTGAACAGCTGCATGAAGTTGTGCGCGACGGGCCGGCCCGGCGAATGCGCGCGGATCACGTCGACCTGCATCCGGTGATAGCGCGCGACTTCGTCCGACGCGAAGCGCCGGTAGTCGAGGCGATGCGACGGGTGAGCTTCGGTCACGGTGCCGACGGGCGCGTCGATTTCGTCGAAATGGCGATACTCCATGCTCCAGAACACGGTGCCCCACGCGCGGTTCAGCGCGTCGATCGTGCCGTAGCGGGCCTTCAGCCACGCACGGAAGCGCATGAGCGCGGCCGGCGAATAGCTGACGACGGTCTGGTGGCACCCCAGCTCGTTGTCGGTCTGCCAGTAGCGCACGGCCGGGTGGCGGCCGTAGCGCTCGGCCACCGCCGTGCAGATCTGGCGCGACGCTTCGAGATAGGTCGGCGACGAGAAGTCGTAGTGGCGGCGCGAGCCGAATGCGCGCGGCCGGCCGTCTGCGCCGATCGCGAGGATGTCGGGGTGGCGGTCGACCAGCCATTTCGGCGGCGTCGCGGTCGGTGTGCACATCACGATCTCGAGGCCGGCCGCGCCCAGCACGTCGACCGCGCGATCCAGCCAGCCCCAGTCGTATTCGCCCGGCGACGGCTCGATGCGGCTCCACGCGAATTCGGCGATCCGCACCTGCTGGATGCCGAGCGCTTTCATCCGGCGGGCGTCATCGGCCCACATCGATTCCGGCCAGTGTTCCGGGTAGTAGCAGACTCCGAGGCGCATGCCGATCCTTATGCGTAGTGGTGAACGTGGACGTCGGCGCACGCGGGCACCGCGCGGCCGTCTTCGGTGAAGAGATGGCAGGCCGCGGCCGGCGCATGCACGTGTACGCGCTCACCGGTGCACACCTGCGCGTCGCCGGGGACTTTCGCGATCAGCGGTGCGCCGCCGGGCGTGTCGAGGTGCACGTAGGTCTGTTCGCCGAGGCGTTCGACGAGCGCGACGTCGCGCGCGAGCGTCGTCGCGTCGAGCGCGGCGCCGAGCGTCAGGTGTTCGGGGCGAATGCCGAGCGTCACGGTGGCACCCGCGCCGAGCGACGAGCCGTCGCGCGGCAGCACGAAGGTTTCGCCGGACGGCGTGAGCGTGACGGTCGTGCGACGGGCATCGGCCGCGGTCACGACGGCCGGCAGGAAGTTCATGCGCGGCGAACCGATGAAGCCCGCGACAAAGCGGCTGGCAGGGTGGTGGTAGAGGTCGAGCGGCGCACCGACTTGCGCGATGCTGCCGTGCTGCGCGGTGTCGGCGCCGGCGTGCAGCAGCACGATCTTGTCGGCGAGCGTCATCGCTTCGGTCTGGTCGTGCGTCACGTAGACGACGCTCGCGCGTTCGAACTGCCGGTGCAGCCGCGCGATCTCGATGCGGGTCTGGCCGCGCAGCGCCGCGTCGAGATTCGACAGCGGCTCGTCGAAGAGAAACACACCGGGCTCGCGCACGATCGCGCGGCCGATCGCGACGCGCTGCCGCTGCCCGCCCGACAGCGCCTTCGGCTTGCGCTCGAGCAGCGTGTCGAGCTGCAGGATACGCGCGGCGTCGCGCACCTTCCGGTCGATCTCGGCTTTCGGCACGCGTGCGAGCTTCAGCCCGAATGCCATGTTCTCGTAGACCGTCATGTGCGGAAACAGCGCGTAGCTCTGGAACACCATCGCGACGCCGCGCTCGGCGGCTGGTACGTCGTCGACGCGGCGGCCGTCGATCGACAGCTCGCCCGCGCTCAGGTCCTCGAGCCCGGCGATCATCCGCAGCAACGTCGACTTGCCGCATCCGGACGGCCCGAGGAACACGCAGAACTCGTGCGCGCCGATCTCCAGATCGACGTCGCGAATGACCGGCGCGTGATCGCCATAGGCTTTCTGCACGCGTCGCATCGAGATGCTCGCCATTGTCTCCGCTCCATGTTTTAATGCGCCATCATGTTTGATTAAGCGCTTAATCATCGCGATCAAAAAAAGGGGCGATGCGATCGCGGCCGAGTCGCGCCCGTCGGTCGGGCGGCAGGGTGTGCGGCGATAGTGCGCCGCTTCGGTGAGCGAAGCAAATACTGGATAGACGTCTCATATAGTGAGCAAACGATGGCAACCCTGGATGAAGTGGCGCGTCGTGCCGGCGTGACGGCCGCGACCGTGTCGAACGTGCTGCGCGACCGCGGCCGGGTGGGCGAGGCGACGCGTGCGCGGGTGCTGGAAGCCGTGGAGGCGCTCGGGTATCGGCCGCATCTCGCCGCGCGGGCGCTGGCGGAAGGGCGCGCGCCGACGGTCGCGCTGATGGTGTCGAGCATCGCGAACCCGTTCTACCCGGAGTTCGCGCTGGCGGTCGAGCGCGCGGTGCGCCGCAACGGGCAGTTCCTGATCGTCTGCAATACGAACGAAGATCCGTTGCAGGGGCGCGCGTATCTCGATCAGATCGCCGGCACGATCTCCGAAGGGATTCTCGTGACCAACGCGAACCTGCATTTGCCCGATCTGCGCGACGTGGCGGCGCGCGGCGTGCCGGTCGTGCTGTGCCTGTGGGAGCGGCCGGAGGCGCCGCCCGACGGATTGCCGTGCGTGGCGATCGATTTTCGCGAGGCGGGGCGGATCGCGACGCGGCATCTGCTCGAGCTCGGCCACGAACGGATCGGCGTGATCGTCGGCGGGTCGGCGAGCGGCGTGCAGGCGGCGCGCTACGACGGCTTCGTCGACGTGATGCGCGAAGCAGGGCTCGACGCGTCGATCGTCGCGGCCGAACCCGATTCGATCGAAGGCGGCGTGCGCGCGGCGGGGCGGTTGCTCGATGCGCATCCGCGGCTGACCGCGCTGGTCGCGACCAATGACCTGCCGGCGATCGGTGCGATGCACGCGGCGGCCGATCGTGGCAGGCGTGTGCCGGACGATCTGTCGATCGTCGGGATTACGGACATTCACCTGGCCAGCGACACGCGGCCCACGCTGACGACAGTCGCGATCCCGACCGCCGAGGCCGCCGGGCTCGCGGTCGAATTGCTCAATGCGCTGCGCGAGGCGGGCGAGCGCAGCGACGCTGCGTCACGCGTGCGGATAGCGTCGCTGCCGAGGCTGGTGGTGCGCGGTACGACCGGCCGTGCGGCCGACGGGGGCGCGATGCGGTCGACTTGATCTATGGATGGGGCGTATGCCGCGAGGTTGCCGCCGCAATCGGCGCGGCCCGACAAGGCCCGACAAGGCCCGACAAGGCCCGACAAGGCCCGACAAGGCCCGACAAGGCCCGACAAGGCCCGACAAGGCCCGACAAGGCCCGACAAGGCCCGACAAGGCCCAGCAAGGCCCGACAAGGCCCAGCAAGGCCCGACAAGGCCCAGCAAGGCCCAGCAAGGCCCAGCAAGGCCCAGCAAGGCCCAGCAAGGTCCAGCAAGGTCCAGCAAGGTCCAGCAGGGCCCGGCGCGGCCCGCACGCGATGCAGCAAGCGGCAAACACAGCGCCGGCCTCAATCGCCTTCGACGAGCTGCATCACGATGCGCCTGGCCGATTCGAGATGCGCGACCGTCATCGAACGTGCCGCGCGCGCATTGCGTTCGCGGCACGCCTGCAGGATCTCCTCGTGCTCGACCTGGAACGACGGCGTATCGGCGAGCAGCGTGGCCTGCAGGCGCTCGTACCGTTCGACCTGGCTGCGCAGCTCCGCGATCGTCTTCAACTGCCGCGCGTTGCCGCAGCACGAATACAGCAATGCATGGAATTCGCGGTTCAGTTCGCCCTGCCGGCGCGGCACGGTCGCGTCGCCGAGCAGGCGATGGACGAGTTCGGCACGCGCGAGCGTCTCGTCGTCGAGCCGTTTCACGCTTCGGTAGATCGCGTCGCCTTCGAGCAGCGTGCGCAGGTCGTAGATTTCCTGCACGTCCGATGCGTTCAGCATGCGCACCACGGCGCCGCGATTCCTGAAGATGTCGAGTAGTCCTTCGCGTTCCAGGCGCTGGATGGCCTCGCGCATCGGAATCCGGCTGATGCCGAACCGGTCGGCCAGGTCGCGCTCGACGAGCCGCTCGCCGGCTTCGAGCTCGCCGTTGATGATCATGTCGCGCAACGAGGCGGCGACCGCGTCCGCCGTGGAATCGAGTTTGGCTTCCATACCTGTGTGTTCCGTCAATTTGGAATAATGGTATACCAAACGAGAATCCAGTGCCAAAATGGCGATCGCAGGCGGGCTCCGTACCACGCAATCCGGCCCGGTCGAGGCAACCCACATCAATGGAGAGCGAGATGGCATCTGGCGAACACAAGTACCGCGTCGCAGTAGCGTGGACGGGCAATCGCGGCACCGGCACGTCGGGGTATCGCGAGTACGAGCGGGATCATCTGATCCGGGCCGGTTCCAAGCCGGACATTCCCGGTTCGTCGGACCCGGCATTCCGGGGCGACGCGTCGCGCTGGAACCCCGAAGACCTGTTGCTGGCATCGGTATCGGCGTGTCACAAGCTCTGGTACCTGCATCTGTGCTCCGATGCGGGCATTCGCGTGCTTGCCTATGTCGATGATGCGGAAGGCACGATGGTCGACAGTTCGGAGCCGGGCCGCTTCACGGAAATCGTGTTGCGCCCGCGCGTGACGATCCAGGCCGGCGACGATCGCGAGCGGGCGGAACATCTGCATCATGATGCGCACGCGAAGTGCTATGTCGCGAACTCGGTCAATTTTCCGATCCGGTGTGAACCGGTGATCGAGTTCGCCGCAGGCTGACGAAAATGCCGCTCCATTGTCGGAGGTCGAATTCAGACTGTCGGGAACCGCGCGGTTTCGCTAGCCGCCGCGCCGCTCGGCCTCCGTGCGATCCTCGGCGGTTACCGACGTGAGCCGCGCGAGGCGCGCGGCGAGCCACGTCCGCAGGTCGTCCATGCAGGTATAGGCAACCGGCACGAACACGAGGCTCAGCAGCGTCGACGTGATCAGCCCGCCGATTACCGCGACGGCCATCGGTGCCCGAAAGCCTGCATCCGCGCCCGTGCTGATCACCGACGGCACCATGCCGGCCACCATTGCGATCGTCGTCATGATGATCGGCCGCGCGCGTTCCGCGCCGGATTGCAGCAACGCCTGGTGACGCGGCATGCCCTCGCGCCGCTTCTCGATCGCGAAGTCGACCATCAGGATCGAATTCTTCGTGACGATGCCCATCAACATCAGCATGCCGATCACGACCGGCAGGTCGATCGCGGCGCCGTACAGCAACAGCGCGCCGAGCGCGCCGCCGACCGACAGCGGCAGCGCCGTCAGGATCGTCAGCGGCTGCAGGAAATCGCGGAACAGCAACGTCAGCACCGCGAGCACCATCAGGATGCCGAACGTCATCGCTGTACCGAACCGGGAGAACATCTCGTTCATGTACTCGGCGTCGCCATATTCCGCCCGGCGCACGCCGTCCGGCAGCATGCGCATCGACGGCAGCGCATCGACCGCGTCGAGCACCGGGCCGAGCGTCATGCCGTCTGTCAGGTCGGCATCCACCGACACGCGCCGCAGCCGGTCGAAACGTTCGATGCGCGACGGTCCGCTGCCGAAATCGACGTCGGCGACCGATTGCAGCGGCACGCTCGTTCCGCTGTCGGTCGCCACGCGCAATTGCCGCAGCGTATTCAGGTCGCCGCGCTCCGTCTCCGGTAACGCGACGCGCACCGGCACCTGCCGGTCGCGCAGGTTGAAGCGCGCCGAGTTGGCATTGATGTCGCCGACGGTTGCGATGCGCGCAATGGTGCCGATCGCGTGGGTCGTCACGCCCGCGCGCGCCGCCTCGTCGAAACGCGGACGCACCTGGATCTCGGGGCGCGGCAGCGGCTCGTTGACCTGCACGTTGGCAAGGCCCGGCACGTTGCGCATGTCGTGCCGCAATGCCGACGCAGCCAGCGACAGTTGCGCCGGATCGGCACCGACGAGGATGATCGACACGTCGCGCGCGGCGCCATCCGCGCGGAATGCATAGCGGATGTCGGGCACGCGATCGAGCGCCGGGCGCAGCGATTGTTCGAACGCCTTCTGGCCGAGCTCGCGCAGGTTCGGCGGCACGAGCTTCAGCATCACGGTGCCGGTCGACACATCGGTGGTGCCCGACGCATCTTCGCCGCCCGCCGTCGTGAACGCGGCGAGCACCTCGGGCCGCAGGCGCGCCTCTGCCGCAATCTGCCGCAGTACCGCGTCGGTCTTCGCGAGCGGTGTGCCCGGCGGCAGCGTCACCTCGATCCGCGACTGGCTGACGTCGCTGGTCGGCAGGAAGCCGGACGGCAGCAGCGGCACGATCGCCAGCGATGCGGCGAAGAAGACGGCGCCCGCGAACAGGCAGATGCGCCGGTGCCGCAGCGCCCAGTCCAGCAGCGTCAGGTAGCGGCCGAGCACACGCCCGGGCCGCCGACCGGAACGCGACGCGTGCGCGGCCGTGCCGGCGGGTTTCGGGTGCAACAGGTATGCGGCCAGCAACGGTGTGACGAGCCGCGCGACCAGCAGCGATGCGAGCACGGCGACCGATACGGTCACGCCGAACGGCGTGAAGTACCGCCCGACGATGCCGCCGATGAAGCTGACCGGCAGGAATACCGCGACGATCGTCGCGGTGATCGCGACCACCGCGAAGCCGATTGCGTCTGCGGCGTCGATCGCGGCCTGGAACGGCCGCTTGCCGAGGTCCAGGTGATGCTCGATGTTCTCGATCTCGACGATGGCATCGTCGACGAGGATGCCGATCACGAGCGTCAGCGCCAGCAGCGTGATGCTGTTCAGCGTGTAGCCGAACCCCAGTATCGCCGCGAAGGTCGGCAGCATCGACAGCGGCAGCGCGACGGCGGCAACCACGGTTGCACGCCAGCTGCGCAGGAAGACGAACACCACCAGCACGGTCAGCACGGCGCCCTCGATTAGCGTCGTCATGGTCGCGTCGTAGCTCGCGAGCGTGTATTCGACCATCGACGCCACTTCGCGGATCTCGAAGTCGGGGTGCTGTTTCTGCAGACGCTCGAGCACTGCCTGCACCCCGGAAGCGACGTCCGTATCGCTCGATCCCTTCGCGCGATACACGGCGAAGCCGACCACTTCCGCGCCATCGAGCCGCGCGAGCGAACGCGCGTCGCTCGCACCGTCGCGGATCGTTGCCAGATCGGACAGTCGGGCCCATCGGCCGTCGGACAGCGCGATCGGCATCGCGGCGAGCGCGTCGACCGAGGTCGCGCCGCCGAGCGTGCGGATCGACTGCTCGCTGCCGGCCAGCACCGCACGGCCGCCCGGTACGTCGACGCTCGTGCGCATCAGTTGCGCGTTGACCTGGTCGGTCGTGATGCCGAGCGCCTCGAGCTGCTCCGGGCGCAACTGCACGCGAATCTCGCGGTCGACGCCGCCGAGACGCTGCACGCGCTGCACGCCGGGCACCGCCAGCAGTTCGCGGCTGAGCGTATCGTCGACGAACCATGACTGTTCGACGACGCTGCGTCCTTTCGCCCGCAGCGCGTAGTTGAGGATCGCGCCGCCCTCGATGTCGACTCGTGTGACGATCGGCTCCTCGATCGACTGCGGCAGGTTCATGCGGTTCTGCGCGACGGCTTCGCGCACGTCGTTGACCGCGCGCGCCGTATCGACGCCGAGCTGGAATTCGACGGTCGTGATCGACAAGCCGTCGCCGATTGTCGACGTGATGTGCCGGATGCCCGCGAGCCCCGATACGGCACGCTCGACCGGCAGCGTGATCGCATGCTCGAGATCGGCGGGCGCGGTGCCCGCCTGCGCGATCGCTACCGTGACGATCGGAAAATCCACGCGCGGGTTGGCGTTGATCGGCAGCTTGAGAAACGCTGCCCAGCCCGCCACCGCGAGCACGACGAACAATACGATGGTCGGGATCGGGCGACGGATGGCCCATGACGACAGCCTGAAACTCATTTCGCCCCCGCTGCGCCAATGCCGGCCGCCTGCACGACGTCGCCGTCGCGTACCAGCGCCGAGGCGACCGCGACGACACGATCGCCTGCCTTCAGGCCGCTGCGGACCTCGATCCATGAACCATCGCGCTGGCCCGCCACGATCGCGCGGCGCGTCACGCGGCCGGTGGCGTCGACCTGCGACACGAACGCCGCGTCCTGCGCGCCGAACGTGACCGCGCGTTGCGGCACGGCGACCGGCACGTCGGCCCGTTCGACCGTGAGCTCGGCGCGCGCGAAGCCGCCGGCCCGGAAGCGCGACGTGTCGTCCAGCGCGATGCGCACCTTGCCCATCCGGGTTTGCGGGTCGATGCGCGGCGCGACGAGGCGCACGGTGCCGTCAGCGGTGCGCTGTGATTCGGGCAGTGTGACCGTCGCGCGCTGCCCCGCGCTGAGCGCGCCCAGGTCGCGTTCGACCACGTCGCCGTCGAATTCGAGTTCGCCCCGGCCGATCAGCCGGAACAGCGGTTCGCTGCCGGCCAGCGCGCCGGCGCGCGCGGCGCGGGTCGCGATCACGCCATCTGTTGGCGCGCGGACGGCAGCCTTGTCGAGTTCTGCGTGCGCCTCGGCCAGCCGCGCGAGCGCCTGCTCGCGATCCGCGCGCGCGCCGCGCAGGTTCGCAGCGGCTGCGGCGGCTTGCGCGCGCTGCTGGTCGACCTGCTGGTCGCTGACCGCACCGGAGCGGCCGAGCGGCTCGATGCGGCGCCATGCGGCCTGCGCATCGGCGTCGAGCGCCTGCTGTTGCGCGACCGCGGCCTGTGCGCGATCGACCGCCGCTCGTGCGTCGCGCAGCCGTGCGTCGAGCGTCGCGGTATCGAGCCGCGCGAGGATCTGGCCGGCTTTCACGCGATCGCCTTCGTCGACCAGCACGGCCGTCACCCGCTGATCCTGCAGCGGCGTGCCGATCGCGATGTCGTCGCGCGCGGCGATCGTGCCCGTCAGCCGGATCGTGCGCGCAAACACGGCCGGCCCGGCGGCCGCGAGGGTGACACGTTGTGCAGCCGGTGCGGGCCGCGCCGCGAGTTCACCGTGCGTCGACGACGGCAGCAGGCTGGCGGCGGCGCCCGCCAGCGCCATCAGCAGCGTAAATGTCAGCGTGCTGCAGCGCGCGCGCACAACGGCTTTCCAGCGAAACAGGGCGCCCGTCGCGGGCGGTTTCCGGATCATGGGAGTCTTCACGAAAGAAAATCGGGTGGGGGATCGCCGCGCGTCATTGCGGGTGCAGCATCCTCTGGATGATCAGCCGGAGCATCGGCGCATGCGTCTTCGTCTTTCCGGGTCGACCGTTCTCATCGGGTACTCCGTGCTGGACGTTGGCCTTGATCTTTAATAGACTGACTGATCGATCTATTATTCAGCGGCGGCGCCGATGCGTCAAGCCGCGTTGTCGAGGATGAACACGAACATGAGCATCATGGGTGACAGGAAACCGGGCCGGTTATGCGGCCTGTGGTTGCGTGGCATTGCGTGGCTGGTCAGTGTGGGCATGCTGTCCGGCTGTCTGTCGCCGGCGCAGTTGCCCGATGCGCATCAGCCCGTGCCGGCCGACTGGCGCAATCGCGGCGAGTCCGATTCGGCGGCCGCAGCCGCGCCGGCACCCGCCGACTGGTGGACCATGTTCCGCGACCCGGTGCTCGATGGGCTGGTTGCTACCGCGCTGTCGCACAACCTGACACTCGCGGAGGCCGGCTATCGCCTGCAGGCCGCGCGCGCGATCGCCCGGCAAGCGGCCGCGGCGCGTCTTCCGCAGCTCGATGCGATCGGCGAGCTGCAACGGCAGCAGCGTGTGTCGGGCGCGGACGGGCCCGGCGGGTTCGCGAACGAAACGGACGGCACGGATTTTCCGTCCGGCAATGTGCCGTTCGTGCCGTCCGACCGCGCCAGCGGCTACTACCAGGCCGGCTTCGACGCATCGTGGGAAATCGACCTGTTCGGCCGGCTTGCGGCCGCCGCCGATGCGGCGCGAGCGGGCGCGAGTGTCGCGCAGGCCGACTGGCGGCAGGCGCGCGTGACGGTCATCGCCGAGCTGGTGCGCTGTTACGTCGAGTTGCGCGGCGCGCAGCGCCGCAGCGCCCTGCTTGCGCAAAGCGTGAGCGACCAGCGGGAACGGATCGTGTTGACCCGTGAGAAGCGCGCGGCCGGCGTCGCCAGCGACTTCGACGTCGAGCGCGTGCTCGCCGGCGCCGCCGAGCTCACGGCCCGCCGTGCGGCGTCCGACCAGGCCGTGCAGCAGGCTGCGCAACGCATCGCGCTGCTCACCGGCGAGCCGGAACCGGACGACCGCTGGCTGGCTGTGGCCGCCCAGCCGGCCGTGCCGCCCGTCTCGCTGCGGGCCGTGCCGGCAGATCTGTTGCGCACGCGGCCCGACATCCGGCGCGCGGAGCGTGCGATCGAGCAGGCGGCGGCCGAGCTGCGCGTGTCGAACGCCGAGCTTTATCCGCGCCTGAACCTGGTCGGCGACATCGTCGTCAGCGGCAATCTGGTCGGCATGCCGCTGCCGGGACGCAGCACGGTCGGTTCGGGCGCGCTCTCCGTGACGATTCCGTTGCTCGATTGGGGTGCGCGCCGCGCCGTCGTGCGCGCCCGCGAAGCGGAGCTTGCCGCGGCGATTGTCGCGTATCGGCACGCCGTGCTCGAAGGCATCGAGGAAACCGAGAATGCGCTGAACGCGCTCGCGGCCGAGCGGCGCCGCGTGGCCGATCTCGCGCTGCACGTCGATGCCGCGCGCTGTACAGACGCGCACGCCGCGCTGCTCCGGCAGCGCGGAATGACGAGTCGGCTCGAGCGCATCGAAGTAGGTCTGGCAGCCCGCGAGGCCGACCTGGCGACGGTCGAGGCGCTCGAGAAGCAGGGCCTCGCGGTCGTCGCGTTGCACAAGGCGGTTGGCGGCGCGGCGGTCGGGCACGACGGATGAGCGGCGCGTGACGACACCGCAAGCCGCCGCAAGAGCGGGCTGTTCAGACACTTCCGCAGAAGCAGCGTCCGGATCGACGCAGGAAACAACCCGGCCGCCGCGTCAGAACTCGACGCCGTACACCTCCCGCGCAGCCGCCCGAATCGCGTCCGCCATCACCGCGACCGCCGGCGAATGCAGCCGGTCGGTGCGCGTGATGATCCCGAAATCGTCCATCCGGCAATCCATCTCCAGCGGCAGCACCGTGACGATCCCGTGCCGCGCGTAGTAGCGCGCGACGTCTTCCGCGAGCACCGCGATCATGTCGCTCTGTTCGAGCAGCTGCGTGATGAACAGCAGCGCGGACGTCTCGACGAGGTTCGCCGGCGGCGCGAGGCTCGCGCGCTGGAACACGAGTTCGAAGCGATGGCGCAGCACGCTGCCGGCGGGCGGCACGACCCACGCGGCGCGCTGCACGTCCGCGAGCGACAGCGGCGCCTGCGCGAGCAGCGGATGGCCGGTTCGCACGACGGCCGCCACCGGCTCGCCGGTCAGCGGCTCGTAGCGCAGCCGCAGCTTGTCGTGTTCGGCGGAGAGCCGGCCGAGCACGATGTCGATCTTGTCCTGCGCGAGATGTTCGAGCAGCACGTTGCTGGTGTCGATCTCGACCGACACGTGCAGGCCCGCATGCGTGCCCTTCACCGCGGCGACGGCCGGCGGCACGAGCCGCAAGCCGGGCGACGTGATCGCGCCCACCGCCACGTGGCCGAGATGGCCGGCCTTCAGCGCGGCCAGTTCCTCGTGCGCCTGGTCGAGGCTGCCGAGCGCCGCGCGCGCATGGCGGATCAGCGCGTCGCCGTACAGCGTCGGTCGCATCCCGCGCGGCAGGCGCTCGAACAGCACCGCGCCGATCGATTCCTCGAGTTCGCGCAGCAGCTTCGACGCGGCCGGCTGCGTCATGTTCAGCGCAGCCGCCGCGCGGTGAATGCTGCCTTCGTCGGCAAGCGCGACGACCAACAGGAGCTGGCGCGTCTTCAGGCGGCCGCGGTTTCCCCACGGGCTGGTTTCGGGCATCGTACGGGTTTATATCGATATCGGAATCGATATCGTAATCGCCAAAAACGTCATTAGCCAGTTATCAAAATTCTGCCTAGACTGCGCCGGTATCCCGTCACCACAGGACTGACGATGTCGGCAACAAAACCCAGGCTGCGCTCCGCCCAATGGTTCGGCACGAACGACAAGAACGGCTTCATGTACCGGAGCTGGATGAAGAACCAGGGCATCCCCGATCACGAGTTCGATGGCCGGCCGATCATCGGCGTCTGCAATACGTGGTCCGAACTGACGCCGTGCAACGCGCACTTTCGCAAGCTCGCCGAGCACGTGAAGCGCGGGATCTCCGAAGCGGGCGGTTTCCCGGTCGAGTTTCCGGTGTTCTCGAACGGCGAATCGAACCTGCGGCCGTCGGCGATGCTCACGCGTAACCTCGCGTCGATGGACGTCGAGGAAGCGATCCGCGGCAACCCGATCGACGCGGTCGTGCTGCTCGCGGGCTGCGACAAGACGACGCCCGCGCTGCTGATGGGCGCGGCGAGCTGCGACGTGCCGGCGATCGTCGTGTCCGGCGGCCCGATGCTGAACGGCAAGCTCGAGGGCAAGAACATCGGCTCGGGCACGGCCGTGTGGCAGCTGCATGAAGCGTTGAAGGCCGGCGAGATCGACCTGCATCACTTCCTGTCGGCCGAAGCCGGCATGTCGCGCTCGGCCGGCACCTGCAACACGATGGGCACCGCGTCGACGATGGCGTGCATGGCCGAGGCGCTCGGCGTCGCGCTGCCGCACAACGCGGCGATTCCGGCCGTCGATTCGCGCCGCTACGTGCTCGCGCACATGTCCGGCATCCGCATCGTCGAGATGGCGCTCGAAGGGCTCGTGCTGTCGAAGGTCCTCACGCGCGCGGCGTTCGAGAACGCGATCCGCACGAATGCGGCGATCGGCGGCTCGACGAATGCGGTGATCCACCTGAAGGCGATCGCCGGCCGCATCGGCGTGCCGCTCGAACTGGAAGACTGGATGCGCATCGGCCGCGATACGCCGACGATCGTCGACCTGATGCCGTCGGGGCGCTTCCTGATGGAGGAGTTCTATTACGCGGGCGGGCTGCCGGCCGTGCTGCGCCGGCTCGGCGAAGGCGGGCTGCTGCCGCATCCGGATGCGCTGACGGTGAACGGCAAGTCGCTGTGGGACAACGTGCGCGAAGCGCCGAACTACGACGACGAAGTGATTCGCCCGCTCGACCGGCCGCTGATCGCGGACGGCGGCATCTGCATCCTGCGCGGCAATCTCGCGCCGCGCGGCGCGGTGCTGAAGCCGTCTGCGGCGAGCCCCGAGTTGCTGAAGCACCGTGGCCGTGCGGTCGTGTTCGAGAACCTCGAGCACTACAAGGCGACGATCAACGACGAAGCACTCGACGTCGACGCCAGCTCGGTGCTCGTGCTGAAGAACTGCGGGCCGCGCGGCTATCCGGGCATGGCCGAGGTCGGCAACATGGGGCTGCCGCCGAAGCTGCTGCGCCAGGGCGTGAAGGACATGGTGCGGATTTCGGACGCGCGGATGAGCGGCACCGCGTACGGCACGGTCGTGCTGCACGTCGCGCCGGAGGCCGCCGCCGGCGGGCCGCTCGCGGCGGTACGCAACGGTGACTGGATCGAACTCGACTGCGCGGCGGGCACGCTGCATCTCGACATTACGGATGACGAACTGCAGCGCCGCCTGTCGGACGTCGATCCGACCGCGGCGCCGGGCGTGGCCGGCCAGCTTGGCAAGGGCGGCTATGCGCGGCTGTACATCGATCACGTGCTGCAAGCCGATGAAGGGTGCGACCTCGACTTCCTGGTCGGCACGCGCGGCGCGGACGTGCCGAGCCATTCGCATTGAGCGGCAGGCGGCGCGATGTGCGTCGCAGCCGGTTGCGGACCTTTCCGGCCCGCGCTTCGTGAAACCGTGAACGCATGACGGCCGGCCGCCACAGCGGCCGGCGCAGGAAGCGAACCATGACATCGAGCAGCACGCCGCGCTATCGCGGCATCTTCCCGGTCGTCCCGACGACCTTCGCCGACACCGGCGCGCTCGACCTCGCAAGCCAGAAGCGCGCGGTCGATTTCATGATCGACGCGGGTTCGGACGGGCTATGCATCCTCGCGAATTTCTCCGAGCAGTTCGCGATCACCGACGACGAACGCGATGTGCTCACGCGCACGATCCTCGAACATGTCGCCGGCCGCGTGCCGGTGATCGTCACGACGTCGCACTACAGCACGCAGGTGTGCGCGGCGCGCAGCCTGCGCGCGCAGCAGCTCGGCGCGGCGATGGTGATGGCGATGCCGCCGTATCACGGCGCGACGTTCCGCGTGCCGGAAGCGCAGATCTTCGATTTCTACGCCCGCGTGTCCGACGCGATCGCGATCCCGATCATGATCCAGGACGCGCCCGCGAGCGGCACCGCGCTCGCCGCACCGTTCCTCGCACGGATGGCGCACGAGATCGAGCAGGTCGCGTACTTCAAGATCGAGACGCCGGGTGCCGCGAACAAGCTGCGCGAGCTGGTCCGGCTTGGCGGCGATGCGATCGAGGGGCCGTGGGACGGCGAGGAGGCGATCACGCTGCTCGCCGATCTCCATGCGGGCGCGACCGGCGCGATGACGGGCGGCGCGTATCCGGACGGTATCCGGCCGATCCTCGAAGCCTGGCGCGAAGGGCGCCACGACGACGCTTTCGCGCGCTACCAGACGTGGCTGCCGCTGATCAACCACGAGAACCGCCAGTCCGGGATCCTCACCGCGAAGGCGCTGATGCGCGAAGGCGGCGTGATCGCGTGCGAGCGGCCACGGCATCCGATGCCGGAACTGCATCCGGACACGCGCGCGGAACTGCTCGCGATCGCGCGCCGGCTCGATCCGCTCGTGCTGCGCTGGGCGCACTGAGCGACCACCGAACGATACGCGAAGGAGGCATGCACGATGAGTGATCAGGTTTCGCTGGGTGTCGTCGGAATCGGCAAGATCGCGCGCGACCAGCATCTACCGGCGATCGACGCCGAACCGGGTTTCAAGCTGACCGCGTGCGCGAGCCGCCACGCGGAAGTCACCGGCGTGCGCAATTACCGCGATCTGCGCGCGCTGCTGGCCGCCGAGCGCGAGCTCGACGCCGTGTCGCTGTGTGCGCCGCCGCAGGTGCGCTACGCGCAGGCGCGCGCCGCGCTCGAAGCCGGCAAGCACGTGATGCTCGAGAAGCCGCCGGGCGCGACGCTCGGCGAAGTGGCCGTGCTGGAGGCGCTCGCGCGCGAACGCGGCCTCACGTTGTTCGCAACCTGGCATTCGCGCTGCGCGAGCGCGGTGGAGCCCGCCCGCGCGTGGCTCGCGACACGCACGATCCGCGCAGTGCAGGTGCGCTGGAAGGAGGACGTGCGGCGCTGGCACCCGGGGCAGCAATGGATCTGGGAGCCGGGCGGCCTCGGCGTGTTCGATCCGGGCATCAACGCGCTGTCGATCGTCACGCGGATCCTGCCGCGCGAGCTCGTGCTGCGCGAGGCGACGCTCATCGTGCCGAGCGACGTGCAGACGCCGATCGCCGCCGAACTCGACTGCACCGATACCGACGGCGTGCCCGTGCGCGCGGAATTCGACTGGCGGCACGGCCCGGTCGAGCAATGGGAGATCGCGGTCGACACGGCCGACGGCGTGCTCGCGATCAGCCGCGGCGGCGCGCAGTTGTCAATTGCGGGCGAGCCGGTCGAGATCGGGCCCGAACGCGAGTATCCGGCGCTGTACGCGCACTTCCATGCGCTGATCGCGCGTGGCGAAAGCGACGTCGACGTGCGGCCGCTGCGGCTCGTCGCCGACGCGTTCCTGTTCGGGCGGCGCGTGCAGACCGACGCGTTCGGCCGCTGACCACGCGCGCGCTGCGGCGCGGTCGCGCACGACGAATCATTACGGCACAAGCCGACATCAAGGAGACACCGCATGAACCGCACGACCCACACGATTCGCCGTCACACGTTACGCGCGCTGCTGGCCGCGCTCTGCATCGCGCCGCTCGGCATGCAGGGCGTCGCGCGCGCCGATGCGCCGCTGAAGATCGGCTTCCTGGTGAAGATGCCCGAGCAGGCATGGTTCATCAACGAGCAGAACGCGGCGTCCGCGCTCGGCCAGAAGGAGAATTTCTCGGTCGTGAAGATCGGCACGCCCGATGGCGAGAAGGTGCTGGCCGCGATCGACAACCTCGGCTCGCAGGGCGCACAGGGCTTCGTGATCTGCGCGCCGGACGTGCGACTCGGCCCGGCGATCGCGTCGCGGGCGAAGCGCTACAACATGAAGTTCGTGACCGTCGACGACCAGCTCGTCGATTCGACCGGCAAGCCGCTGCCGAACGTGCCGCACCTCGGGATGTCGGCGACCAAGATCGGCAACCAGGTCGGCCAGGCCATTTCCGACGAGATGAAGCGGCGTGGGTGGAAGCCCGAGGAAGTCGGCGCGCTGCGGATCACCAACTACGAGCTGCCGACCGCGAAGCTGCGCACCGACGGCGCGACGCAGGCGTTGCTCGCGAACGGTTTCCGCAAGGAGAACATCTTCGACGCGCCGCAGAAGACGACCGATGACGAAGGCGGTTTCAGCGCGGCCGCGCCGGTGCTCGCGCGTCATCCGAACATCAAGAAGTGGGTGGTCTACGCGTTGAACGAGGAAACCGTGCTCGGCGCGGTGCGTGCGACCGAGCAACTGCACATCCCGGCCGCCGACGTGATCGGCGTCGGCATCAACGGCGCGGGCGAGGCGTTCGCCGAATTCCAGAAAAAGGAGCCGACCGGCTTCTACGGGACGATCGCGGTCAGCTCGACGAACCACGGCAAGGACAGCACGCAGAACCTCGTCGACTGGATCCGCGACGGCAAGACGCCGCCGGCCGACACGCAGACGAGCGGCAAGCTGATGACGCGCGCGAACTGGCAGGCCGTGCGCGCCGAGCTCGGCATCTGAGTGCGCGAGGCGAGAACGCGATGACGACGCAGACGATGACGGCCGTATCCGGCAGCGACGGCGGTGGCGATGCCGGCCTATCGCCGCCGGGCGGCCCGCTGCTCGCACTCGACGGCATCACGGTGACGTTCCCGGGCGTGCGCGCGCTCGACGCCGTGTCGCTGTCGGTGCGCGCGGGCGAAGTGCATGGGCTGATGGGCGAGAACGGCGCGGGGAAGTCGACGCTGCTGAAGGTGCTGTCCGGTGTGAACCAGCCGCAGGCAGGCACGCTGACGCTGAACGGCACCGAGCAGCGCTTCGCGTCGACGCGCGCGGCGCTCGAGGCCGGCGTCGCGATCATCTACCAGGAGCTGCATCTGGTGCCCGAGCTGACGGTCGCCGAGAACCTGATGCTCGGGCAATTGCCGAGCCGGCTCGGCGTGGTCGACGAACGCGCGCTTGCCGCGCGTGCGCTCGATGCGCTGGAGCGGCTCGGCGAGCACATCGATCCGGGCATTCCGGTGAAGTACCTGTCGATCGGCCAGCGCCAGATGATCGAGATCGGCAAGGCGCTGATGCGCGACGCGCGCGTGATCGCGTTCGACGAGCCGACGAGTTCGCTGTCCGCGCGGGAAACCACGCAGCTGTTCCGGATCATCCGTGCACTGCGCGCGGAAGGCCGCGCGATCATCTACGTCACGCACCGGATGGAGGAGGTGTATGAACTGTGCGACCGCGTGACCGTGTTTCGCGACGGTCGTCGCATCGACACGTTCGATTCCGTGACCGATCTCGACCGCGACCGGCTGATCGGCTGCATGGTCGGCCGCTCGATCGAGGACGTGTACGGCTACCGGCCGCGCGCGGCCGGCGACGTGCTGATCGAGGCGAAGGGGCTGGCGGGGCCCGGGTTATCCGAGCCCGTGTCGTTCACCGCACGGCGCGGCGAGATCGTCGGCTTCTTCGGGCTCGTCGGCGCGGGCCGCTCGGAGCTGATGAAGCTGCTGTACGGCGCGGTGCGCCCGAGCGCCGGGCACGTCGAGCTGAACGGGAAACGCGTTGCATTCGGGAGCCCGCGCGACGCGGTGCGCGCCGGCCTCGCGCTGTGCCCGGAGGACCGCAAGCAGGAAGGCATCGTCGCGATCGCGTCGGTGGCCGACAACCTGAACATCAGCGCGCGCCGGCACTTCAGCCCGGCGCGCGTGCTGCTCGATGGGCGGCGTGAACGTGAACTCGCGCAACGCTACATCGAGCGGCTTGCAATCAAGACCCGCGACGGCGATACGCCGATCGGCGCGCTGTCCGGCGGCAACCAGCAGAAGGTCGTGCTCGCGCGCTGGCTGGCCGAGCGCATCGACGTGTTCCTGATGGACGAGCCGACGCGCGGCATCGACGTCGGCGCGCGCGCGGAAATCTACAACCTGTTCTACGAACTCGCGGAAGCGGGCCGCACGGTGATCCTCGTGTCGAGCGACCTGGCCGAGGTGATCGGCGTGTCGGACCGGATCATCGTGATGAAGGAAGGGCGGATCGCGGGCGAAGTGGCGAAGGCGCACGCGACGCCCGACGCGCTGATCAAGCTCGCGCTGCCGCGCTAGCGGCGTACTGCAACAACCGGAACGCATACGACATGAGCCAGGCCATGCAACCCCAACGCACTTCCCCGTCCTCCGATGCCGCTGCCGCGCCCGCACGCGCGCGCGGCGGCGTGTGGCAGCTGATCAACCGCTCCGGCATCGTGATGGTGTTTGTCGTGCTGTTCGCGACGCTGTCGCTGACGGTGCCGGACTTCCTTACGCCGCGCAACATCCAGGGCCTGCTGCTGTCGGTCACGCTGATCGGCTCGATCGCGGTGACGATGATGTTCGTGCTCGCGCTCGGCGAGGTCGACCTGTCGGTCGCGTCGATCGTCGCGTTCTCGGGCGTCGTTGCATCGACGCTGATCACCGCGACGCACAGCGTCGTGCTCGGCATCGCGGCCGGTGTGCTCGCGGGCGGTGCGGTCGGGCTCGTGAACGGCGTGCTGATCGCGCGCTGGCGGATCAACTCGCTGATCGTCACGCTCGCGATGATGGAGGTCGTGCGAGGGCTCGCGTTCATCACGTCGAACGGCGACGCGGTGATGATCTCCGAGGAGCGCTTCTTCGATCTTGGCGGCGGGTCGTTCCTCGGCATCTCGTATCCGATCTGGAGCAACATCGTCGGCTTCGTCGTGTTCGGCTTCATCTTGCGCCGGACCGTGTTCGGCAAGAACGTGCTGGCCGTGGGCGGCAACGGCGAGGCCGCGCTGCTCGCGGGGCTGCCGGTGATGCGCATCAAGATCACGGTGTTCGTGCTGCAGGGGCTCGTGACGGGCTTCGCCGGCGTGATGCTCGCGTCGCGGATGAGCCTCGGCGATCCGAAGACGTCGGTCGGCCTTGAGCTCGGCGTGATTTCCGCCTGCGTGCTCGGCGGCGTGTCGCTGACGGGCGGCGTCGCGACGATTTCCGGCGTGCTGGTCGGCGTGCTGATCATGGGCTCCGTTCAGGACGCGATGAGCCTGCTGAACGTGCCGACCTTTTACCAATATCTGATACGCGGCGGAATTCTGTTGCTCGCGGTGCTGTTCGACCAGTATCGTCGCAACCAGCGGCGCGCGATGAAGATCTGACCCAGGCGAACGCGCGGCCGCCGGCGAAGGCGACAGACATCGGGAGACGGCATGCAACAGATTCATCCGGGCGCGGCGGCGCTGCTCGTGGACAGCCGCAATACGCTCGGCGAAGGCGCGACGTGGTGCGACGCGACGCACGCGCTGTACTGGACGGACATCGAAGGCGCGTGCTTGTGGCGCTGCCGCGCGGATGGCTCGGACGTCGTGCAGTGGCCGATGCCGGAACGGCTCGCGTGCTTCGCGCTGACCGATGAACCGGATTTGCTGCTCGTCGGGCTTGCCACGCATCTCGCGTTCTTCGACCTGCGCAGCGGTGCGTTCACGCGGATCGTCGACGTCGAGCCCGAGCGGCCGACGCGGCTGAACGACGGGCGCTGCGATCCATTTGGGGCGTTCGTGTTCGGGATGAAGGACGAGGGCAGCGAGCCGCCGCAAGCGGTTGGCGGGTTTTACCGGCTCAATGCCGACCTCACGCTTGAGCGGCTCGCGTTGCCGCCGGCGGCGATCGCGAACAGCATCGCGTTTTCCCCCGATGGTTCGAAGATGTATTTCTGCGATTCGCTCGTGCGTGAAATTTTTGTCTGCGATTACCGCGCGGGCGGCGACGTGGCCAACGTGCGGCCGTTCGCGCGACTGACTGACGCGGACGGCGACCCGGACGGCTCGACGATGGATCGCGACGGCGGGCTGTGGAACGCGCAGTGGGGCGGCCGGCGGGTGGTGCGTTACGGCCCGGACGGTGTCGAAACGGATCGCATCGCGGTGCCCACTGCACAGCCGAGCTGCGTGACGCTCGACGGCGAAGGCCGGTTGTACGTGACGAGTGCGCGCGTCGGGTTGAGCGATGATGCGCTGGCGAGCGATGCCGATGCCGGCGGCGTGTTCGTCGCCCGGACGCGCTACGCGGGGTTGCCGACCGCGCGGTTTGCGGGTGCGCCCGCGACCTGAATGGCGGATATTGACGGGAAAAGTCCATTAGCAGGCGGACAGCAATCCCAGCTGGTTCAGGTCACACCTTGCTTACGACCGCTCCTGATATTCTTCCAACCACATCCACTGGCCAGCCTCAAAGAGGTTCGTGTACTGGCCTCGTTCCGCCTGCTCCCGCGGAGTCAGCTTGCGAACGTCGGGAAATTTTTGCCCTTTTCGGATCAGATGGATATCCGAATCGGAAGTCTTGGTATATCCCTGCCATATCCCCGTTTCGGGGCACAGCATGCCGGTGCACAAATTCATCAGCCCGTATTTGTGGCGCTTCGCTTGTTGTTCTTCCAGGCGGTGCTGCTTGCGTTCCTCGGGCGTCAGAATCGTGTAGGCGCGTTTTATCTGAATTATTGCAAGCTTCTGAGGAAGCGAACCATCCAGCGGATTTGCATAACCAAGATTGACATCGACCGGAAACCTACTGCTTGAAGTTTCTTTTGATCGGTAACGAAAGTCCTGTGCATTTGGCGTGCTCGGGTGGCGGGGTATTATCTCGTTGCCATATTCGCGATTCCCATCTATGTCAACCCAATAGTCTTCCAGTTGCAGCTGGGCTTTGATTTCTGTATCAGGTAAGCCGGCGATCATTGGGCTCAGGCGAATTCTTATTTGGGCAGGCACGATTTTTACCTTTGATCGATCGTCACTGTAATCCTCCGGGTCAGTGCGGGTGAGAAGTTCAATCGTCGTCGACGCTAGGGTGCGATTGGCATAGTGATAAAGCGCACCTCTTGCGGACTGCTGCGTCCATGTCGAGAAGAGTTTCCCAAAGGGCATATCCCTTGGATCGAATGGCTGATCATCACGTAGGATTGCCATTGCTGTTTTGAGAATGCTTAGCACCGCAGTTCGCTGTTCGTCGGCTGTTGTCTGCACTTTAAATCCCTCCCCCAAAGGTTCGAAGTGATTCGCTATAGCCTCCTGTGCATGTGCCGGGGTTGAGCACAAAAGTGCGATTAGGCATATTCCAATAATCCTGCACCACTCCCGCACACGCATAGGCATCTTCTTCATGTAACTGGCTCCTATAGCCTTTATCGAAACTCACCATCTTCTCCGCCGTATCTGGCGACACCCTCAATAGCTTGCAGACTTCAGTATGTGCAATCGGCACATCGGACCTCACATAGCCTCCGCCTGCTTGGTCTTGCATATAGGAAATCGTCCAATAGTAGTGAAAGATCAGCATCCGATGCAGCCCTGCCATCACCCGTGCGTCGTCGGGAATCTTTGCTTTCAGGGCTTCTTTGAAAACATCATCAGGTGTGTTGTTTCTGTAAATTTTTGTGGCATGCGAGAATATTGCGTAATCGGTGGGATGCTGCCTAAATAATGCCATCATCCAGAACATCTGCTGACAATGCCGTGCTTCATGATAAAGGAGGTCGGCAAATGCCTTCAAAGCCCCGTCCAGTGCCTTTGCGTCGCCGATCGCTGAAATTATCTTTGCGATCTCCTTTTCTTGGATAGCCAAAATCCATTCCCTTGCGACGAACGATGCACTAACGTCTACGCGCATGCTGTATCGCAATAGGCCGGTTTGGGAGTCAATAATGTCTATTTTTGGGAGTGCGCTGCTTGATGTCGAAATGTCGCCAGTGCTGGTTTGTGGCAAACCGAAAGGCCCGGTGCGGAGAGCAGCATTCAGTATATTGCCAACTGTAAGCGCGATATTGCTCTTTAGCTCGCTTGGTACCTCGCCGCTTAACGTATAAAACTTGCCCCACTGAATCCCGTGAAGCGCAGTCTTGACCGCCGCCGTATAGCTCTTCGTCACCGGATACTCGACATCGCGGCGCACGGGCATATCTGCCTTCACATCGTCTTGCTTGGCCCCGTCGATGAAGTGATGGAAGCGCAACCCGAAGTTGAGCGGATCGCAGGTCGCGAACGCAGCCGGCTGATTCTCTGAGGTGGCCCCCTGCTCCGGGGTGCCGACCTTCTTGCCCTTGATGTTTGCGGTACGCTTGTCGGCGTTCGGTGCCTTGGCGGTGTAGGGCGTCGTGTTATCGCGCACGATAGCGGCTCGGTTGATGGCAATCACCTTGTCCGGGTCGCTCGCCGCCAGCAGTTCCACCGTGCCGAACGCAATATCGTGACTTGTCACCACATCCGTTTCGCCCAGCTCATTACTCACACCCTCGATCACGCGGCCGTTATCGAGCGTGACCCGGTACGGCTGGTTCGGCAGTGCAAACCCGCTGTCATGCTCCAGCAGCACGAAGTGCGCGGCATACTGCCCCGGATGTTCGGGCGTGACCGGCAGGCGCATCGGCCGCACCTGTGCGGCGTCCGTCTGATGACTGCCTGCATGGATCGTGTGCTCGCCGGCCGTTCGCACCACGTACCCCTGCTCGCTGATACGCACTTCGGTGCTGCCTGCATGCAGCACGATTTCCTTTGCCGCATGCAGGTGGATGCTGTCGGTCGTACTCGTGACGGTGACCGTTTTCTTCGCGGTGAGGTCGACACCATCGGTCCGCGCTTCGATACGCACTTTCCCCGCTGCGGCGACAAGCGCCATGCCCGCCTTGTGCACGAACAGCGAGAACGCGTTCGACACACTCGCGAACAGCGAACGCCCGACGGCAATTCCGACATGCCGACCGCTCGTCACCGCGACATCCTCGCCGCTCGCGATATGTGTGGTGCGCTCCGCTGCCAGACTGATCCCCGATGATGCCGACACGGCCAGGTCGCGCTCCGTCAGCTCCGGGAATTCGTCCGCCGTGCCAGTCGGGGTTCCCCGAATCGCATCGTTGCGTGCCTTGATCGCCCGGATGACGTCGCTCTGATCGGCGTCGTGCTGTTGCGCCTGATGCCGCTGCGCCAGGCCCGTGAGGCTTTCCTGTAGTTCACGCGCCCGCGTGAGCCTGCCGATTGCCTCCCCGGCGTCCTTCGCATGACCGGGGCCGCCTGGTTGACCGTCCGTCGACACGAGCAAACCCTTCAACGCCCGAACGACGCCCCAATCGTCGGTTCTCAGGTCAAAGCCCTTGCCGCGCGCATCGGCGCGCCCCTTCTTTCGGGTGATGCGTCGGAGATTGCCGAGACTCAATTGCGACGTCCCCGCGTCGCTGGCCAGCTGCGTCTGGATTTGCTCACGCGTATCGTCGATCGCCAGATGGCCGGATGCCGTGCCCTGGAATTCCCTGCCGCGAATGACCGATACCGCGTGATTGTGTGGCTGCTCCAGCGCAGGCTGGCGGAACGCGTTGACGGCACTGCCGATAATCACCGGCAAATCCGGGTCGCCATGGTAGTGCGACACCGCCACCTCATGACCGATACGCGGGATGAACGTCGCACCCATGTCGATGCCTTGCCATGAGGACAACACGCGCAGCCAGATGCCCGAATGCTCGTCGCGCTTGCCCTGGCGATCCCATTCGAACTGCACCTTCACTCGACCGTATTGGTCCGTCCAGATTTCCTGCCCGGCCGGACCAACGACGATAGCTTTCTCGGGTCCGCTCAGGACGGGCTTGCGGACGCTGCGCTCCAGTCGGAACGGTTCGTTAGTCGGCAGCAGTTCGAACTGCGCATCTGCGCGATAGGTTTGCGCGCCGCCGGTTCGCTCTGCGATCTCCTCGATATCGAGCGTGCAGGACACAACGAGGTATTCACGGTTCGCCGCCCGTTGGGGATGACCGGCAAGCGTAAAGGTATGGCCGACCGTGAGGCCGCGCAGATGCCCGTTGCCGTTCGTGCGTCGTCCTTTGCAAAGCTTGGCCTCAAGCTGGACGCGCGCGAAATGATGGGCTTCGCGATCCACGTCGTTCGGGGCGCCTGCCAGCCCCTGAGCGCCTGCCAGCGGTTGACTGTAATCCCCCCAGCCGTAAATCTCCCCGTCGGCGCTGGCAGTCGGGCGCGGGTTCTCCACGGTCGCGCCCAACCTCGCACGCGGGCGCGTGTAGTCGTAATCAGTCACGTTCACACGGCCCGGCGTGAGGCGACTTGTTACGGACAGCGTGCGAATGTGTTCCTCGTCGATGCGCTGACCGCCGGGCGGCAGATAGCGCAACGTCTCGTAGGCTTCGCCATGCGGCCGGTGACCGCCCATCGCGTCGCACAAGACCAGGCGGTGATGACCATCGTCGTGCTCGAACCACCACCAGATTCCCCATTCCTCCCACAGACGTTGCAGGAACGCCCAATCAGTCTCGGATGCTTGCCGCTGCACGTCGCGTTTCGGATAGACACCCCGGAATGCGCCGAGGCGCTTGTCGACAGGGTAAGGATATTTCGAGAGCACAGCGTCGGTAATGTCGACGACGGTCATATCCTGAAACAGGCGGCAATCCTGCGTCAGCGTCGCGCGATAGAGCCATGGACGCAACTCGAGTTCATACAGGATCGCGTTGCGATCCTGACCGGCGAGCCGTGCCGCCTCGACCAATCCGGTGATCTCGCGCGTGCCCGCGCCGACATTGCCGAGTCCTGCGTTCCCCGCCAACCCGGGAATGAAATGCCCTTTGCCTTCGAGCTGGATCGATACGGTCACTTCGGTGCCGACCATCTTGTCCAGGTCGAGATCGGCCGTGCGACTGGGGGAGACCGCATAGGCGTCGTCGGTTCGCAACGTGACGAGGTAGCGGCATTCATCGAGACGGCCGATGGTTTCGGTGCCTTGCAATCGCACCGGAACAAAGACCGGTAGCGCATCCATCCCATAGGTCGGCAGTGCTGCGCCGGCGAGTGACAGCGTGCGAGCTTGAGAAATCATCGTCATTTACGCTGCCCCCGTTGTTCGCTGACCGATGACGGTCGCGCCGCAACCGGTCTTGTCGCCGTGATAGCCGACGCGCCGGCCGCGATGCGTGCGCGGTCCGCTTGCAAGCAACGGGAAGACGCCATCACATTTCGGACAACGAACGCCATGACCTTCAAGCGCCACGCCGATACCGAGATGTTTCAGGTCATCCGTGCATTCGATGACTTCGCCACCGTGGTCGGTTTGGTCACCCAGGCGGACCATTTCAATGCCTTGCTCGTTTTTCATCGACGACTCGCGCGAGGAATGAAATCGTTCTTTTACCTCGCATCGAAACGCTGCACAATTTTCAAGATGAAAGTCGACCGTTTTTGATAATTTAATTAATAAATCGACTGATAAAGTCGTACAGATACGAGCCCATATTGAACAGGATGCGCGTTGAGGTCGATGTCGCGACGATGCGATTCACAGCCCCGACCTGCTGGTAAGATGGCCCGCAATCCCATCCTGCCCGCGCCATGAGCTCCACCCCGACCAAGTCCGCGAACCCGAAAAGCGCCGCAAAGAACACCGCCCGCGCGACGGGCGACAAGCCGAAGGCGCGTGTACAGCAGCGCCTGACCTACGTGATCGGTGGTCTCGACCGGCTGCTGCGCCGCCACATGACCGACGCGCTCGCACCGCTCGGCATCACGCTCGCGCAATACACGGCGCTGTCGGTGCTCGAGGCGCGCGGCGCGTCGTCGAACGCGCAACTGGCCGAGCGCTCGTGGATCACGCCGCAATCGGCGAACGAAGTGATGAGCGTGATGGCCGCCCGCGGTTTCGTCACGCGTGAAGCCGACCCGTCGCACGGCCGCATCATCCTGCTGACGCTGACCGACGAAGGCGCGGCGATGCTGCGTGAATGTGAAGCCGTCCTGCGCCCGCTCGAAACGCGGATGCTTGGCGACGTCTCCGCCGACGACGCCGCGCACGTGCAACGCGCGCTCGAACTGTTCTCGCGCAACCTGCGCGGCTGATCGCTTACCGAATCTCTACGACGCGGGCCCGTCGGGCCCGCGTTCGCTCCGTACGCGCCATCGCCGGTCGCCTGACCGATCCCTGATTCCGTCGTTTCCTCTCGCCTTCCGCTCCGGGTTTACACCGCCACTCGTGCCGCTTGCAATATCAGGTAGCCTGATATTAAATGAAGCCGTCCGCAGCAGGAATGCTGCGCACCGAATCGCACAGGAACGAACGACAGGAACAGATATGAGCAAGTACGACAACCGCTGGCAGACCGTGGAAGTGAACGTGGAGGCCGGCATCGCATGGGTCACGCTGAACCGTCCGGACAAGCGCAATGCAATGAGCCCGACGCTGAACCGGGAGATGCTGGAAGTCCTCGACGCGGTCGAGTTCGACGACGAAGCGAAGGTGCTGGTGCTGACCGGCGCGGGCGCCGCGTGGACGGCCGGCATGGACCTGAAGGAATACTTCCGCGAGATCGACGGCGGCTCCGACGCGCTGCAGGAAAAGGTGCGCCGCGACGCGTCGGAATGGCAGTGGCGCCGCCTGCGGATGTACAACAAGCCGACGATCGCGATGGTGAACGGCTGGTGCTTCGGCGGCGGGTTCTCGCCGCTCGTCGCGTGCGACCTCGCGATCGCCGCGGACGAAGCGGTGTTCGGGCTGTCGGAGATCAACTGGGGCATCCCGCCGGGCAACCTCGTCAGCAAGGCGATGGCGGACACGGTCGGGCATCGCCGCGCGCTGCACTACATCATGACCGGCGACACGTTCACCGGCGTGGACGCGGCGGAAATGGGCCTCGTGAACAGCAGCGTGCCGCTGGCCGGCCTACGCGACGCGACGGTCGCGCTCGCCGCGCGGCTGATGGACAAGAACCCGGTCGTGCTGCGCGCGGCGAAGCATGGCTTCAAGCGTTCGCGTGAATTCACGTGGGAGCAGTGCGAGGATTACCTGTATGCGAAGCTCGACCAGGCGCAACTGCGCGATCCGGAGCGCGGCCGCGAGCAGGGGCTGAAGCAGTTCCTCGACGACAAGACGATCAAGCCCGGCCTGCAGGCATACAAGCGCTGATACGAGCGCAGACGAACCGCCCACGCAACCGCAAGAGACAGGCAAGGCAGGAGACGACATGACCGACAGACGAATGCTGATCGCCGGTGAGTGGTGCACCGCCCGCGACGGCAGAACCTTCGACCGATTCAACCCCGCGACCGGCGCGCTCGCGTCGCGTGCGCCGGCGGCCGGCTTGGCCGACGCCGACGCGGCGATCGACGCCGCGCACCGCGCGTTCCCCGCGTGGGCGGCGCTCGCGCCGACCGAGCGGCGCCGACGGCTGCTGAAGGCGGCCGACCTGATGGACGCGCGCATCGACGAGATCATCGCGACGGGCGTCGCCGAGACGGGCGCGACGCCGGGCTGGCTCGGCTTCAACGTGACGCTCGCGGCGAACATGCTGCGCGAGGCCGCGTCGATGACGACGCAGATCGCGGGCGACGTGATCCCGTCCGACGTGCCCGGCAATCTCGCACTCGCGATGCGCGTGCCGTGCGGCGTGGTGCTCGGTATCGCGCCGTGGAACGCGCCGGTGATCCTCGGCACGCGTGCGCTGGCGATGCCGCTCGCGTGCGGCAACACGGTGGTGCTGAAGGCATCCGAAGCATGCCCCGGCGTGCACGCGCTGATCGGCGCGGTGCTGGGCGAAGCGGGGCTCGGTGCGGGCGTCGTCAACGTGATCACACATGCGGCGGCCGATGCACCCGAACTCGTCGAACGGATGATCGCGCATCCGCACGTGAAGCGGATCAACTTCACCGGGTCGACGCACGTCGGGCGCATCATCGCGCGCCACGCGGCCGGACACCTGAAACCCGTGCTGCTCGAACTGGGCGGCAAGGCGCCCGTGCTCGTGCTCGACGATGCCGATCTCGACGCGGCCGTCGATGCGATCGCGTTCGGTGCGTTCTTCAACCAGGGGCAGATCTGCATGTCGACCGAGCGTGTGATCGCCGCGCGGCCGATTGCCGATGCGCTCGTCGCACGCCTCGCCGCGAAGGCGCGCACGCTGGTCGCGGGCGATCCGCTCGCAGGCCATCCGCTCGGCACGATGGTCGATGCGTCGGCCGCCGCGCGCGCAGCCTCGCTCGTCGAGGACGCGCGTGCGCATGGCGCGCAGCTGCCGCTCGGCTGCCGCGTCGAAGGCGCGACGATGCAACCCGCGATCGTCGATGGCGTCACGCGCGACATGCGGCTGTATCGCGAGGAATCGTTCGCGCCGGTGGTCGCGATCCTGCGCGCGGACAGCGACGACGAAGCGGTCGCGCTCGCGAACGACAGCGAGTTCGGGCTGTCGGCGAGCGTGTTCAGCCGCGATGTCGCGCGCGCGATGGCGGTGGCGCGCCGGATCGAATCGGGGATCTGCCACATCAACGGCCCTACCGTGCACGACGAGGCGCAGATGCCGTTCGGCGGCACGAAGGCGAGCGGCTATGGCCGCTTCGGCAGCCGCGCGTCGATCGCCGAATTCACCGAGCTGCGCTGGATCACCGTGCAGACCACGCCGCGTCACTACCCGTTATGAGCGAGCCGACGATGAATGTTGCGACGCCCGCGAGCGGGCCGGTGAACGACACGGGCGGCGTACGCTATCGCGCGGCGGCCGTCGCCGTCGGCGCGGCCGAGATTCGTCGCGCGGACAACGGCGCGTGGTACCTGCGCTCGCGCGAACCGCTCGACGATTACCCGACGCGCCTGACGGATTGCCTCGTGCGCGGCGCGCAAGCGCATCCCGACCGCGTGCTGGCCGCGCGGCGCGGTGCCGACGGCCACTGGATCGAGATCACCTACGCGCAGATGCTCAAACGCGCTCGCGCGATCGGCCAGGGTCTCGTCGATCTCGGCCTGTCGGCCGAGCGTCCGCTCGCGGTGCTGTCCGGCAACGATCTCGAGCATCTGCAACTGATGTTCGCGGCGATGCTGGCCGGCGTACCGTACTCACCGATTTCTCCCGCGTATTCGCTGGTGTCGACCGACTACGGCAAGTTGCGTCACACGCTCGGCGTGCTGCGTCCGGGCGCGGTGTTCGTCGCCGAACGCGCGCCGTTCACGCGCGCGCTCGACGCGACGCTGCCGGCCGATGCGGCGCTGATCGTCGCGCACGATGCCGACGCCGATGCCGATGCCGATGCCGAGGGCCGCGCGGTGCCGCTGTCACGCCTGCTCGCCACCGTCCCGCGCACGATCGACGAAATCCATGCGGCTGTCGGCCCCGACCATCTCGCGAAGATCCTGTTCACGTCCGGTTCGACGAAGCAGCCGAAGGCCGTGCCGACCACGCACCGGATGCTGTGCAGCAACCAGCAGATGCTGCGCCAGACGATGCCCGAGCTGACACGCGAACCACCGGTGCTGGTCGACTGGCTGCCGTGGAATCACACGTTCGGCGGCAGTCACAACCTCGGCATCGCGCTGTACAACGGCGGCACGCTGTACATCGACGACGGCCGTCCGGTACCCGGTCGCTTCGACGAAACCGTGCGCAACCTGCGCGAGATCGCGCCGACGATCTACTTCAACGTGCCGAAGGGCTGGGAAGAGCTGACCGCCGCGCTCGAACGCGATGCCGCGCTGCGCGACACGTTCTTCTCGCGCGTGAAGCTGTATTTCTTCGGTGGCGCGGGGCTGTCGCAGGCCGCGTGGGACCGGCTCGACCGCGTGACCCACGGGCATTGCGGTGAACGCATCCGGATCATGGCCGGCCTCGGGATGACGGAGGCGTCGCCGTCGTGCCTGTTCACGACGGGGCCGCTGATGCGCGCCGGCTATATCGGGCTGCCCGCGCCCGGCTGCGACGCGAAGCTCGTGCCGTGCGGCGGCAAGCTCGAACTGCGTTTCAAGGGGCCGAACGTGATGCGCGGCTACTGGCACGCGGACGTCGATCCGCGCGACGTGTTCGACGACGAAGGCTATTACCGCAGCGGCGACGCGGGCGTGTTTGCCGATCCTGATCGGCCGGAACTCGGGCTGCTGTTCGACGGCCGGTTGACCGAGGATTTCAAGCTGAGCAGCGGCACGTTCGTGAGTGTCGGGCCATTGCGTGCGAACGCGGTGTCGAGCGGGGCGCCGTACGTGCAGGACGTGGTCGTCACCGGGATCAATCGCGACGACATCGGCTTGCTGGTGTTTCCGCGTGTCGATGCGTGTCGTGCGCTGGCGGGGCTTGCTGCCGACGCACCGGTCGCCGACGTGCTGCGCGCACCGGCCGTGCGCGCGGCATTCGGGACCTGGCTTGCCGCGCTGAACCGGCATGCGAGCGGTGGCTCGACGTTCGTCGCGCGCATCCGGTTGATCGACACGCCGCCGTCACTCGATCTCGGCGAAGCGACCGACAAGGGTTCGCTGAACCAGGCGGCCGTGCAGAAGCATCGCGCGGCGACGATCGACGCGCTGTACGACCCGGCGCGGCGCGATCCCGACGTGATTTACGCGTAAGCAGTCAGCGGGCACGAGCAGGTACAAGCAGCTACGAGCAGGCGTAACGACCGGCCGGCCACGGGGCCGGCAGGCATGCTTGCGGCCAGTTAATCAGGCTACCTGATAAAGGCGGTCGTTCGGACGACACCTCGCGCGCCGCTTCGCCATTGGCCGGCGGCGGCGCGCGGCGGCCGTTGCAGGGCCGAACGACTACAAGACAAGACATCGGATCGCGGTGCATGGCGCCGGATGCAAAGCAAGGGGCTGGATGCAAAGCATGGGGCCGGAGTAAGTGCTGAAGCACCGACTCCAGCCGACACAAGTGCTGAAGCACTCACTCCAGCCGACCGGAGACAGGAGACAGGATGAACACTTACGTTGCTGAAAAACCCGCGGTCGCGACCACGCTCGCGTTGTGTTTCGCGATCGCCCTCCTCGAAGGGCTCGACCTGCAATCGGTCGGCGTCGCCGCACCGCGCATGGCGCGCGAATTCGGGCTCACCGTATCGCAGATGGGCATCGCGTTCAGCGCGGGCACCTTCGGGCTGCTGCCGGGCGCGATGCTCGGCGGTCGGCTCGCCGACCGCATCGGCCGCAAGCGCGTGCTGATCGCGTCGGTCGCGCTGTTCGGGTTGTTGTCGATCGCCACCGCACAGGCGTCGAGCTTCGCGATGCTGGTCGTCGTGCGCGTGCTGACCGGCATCGGCCTCGGCGGCGCGATGCCGAACCTGATCGCGCTTTCGTCCGAAGCGGTCGAGCCGCGCTCGCGCAGCAGCGCGGTGGCGACGATGTACTGCGGCATCCCGTTCGGCGGCGTGATCGCGTCGCTGATCGGCGTGCTGCTCGCCGGCGACACCGAATGGCGGCACATCTTCTACGTCGGCGGCGCGGGGCCGCTGCTGCTCGTGCCGCTGCTGGTGTGGTGCCTGCCGGAGTCGCGCGCGTATCTCGACGTCGCCGGCACGCAGGCCGCGCGCGCGAGCGTCGGACGGACGCTGTTCGGCGACGGCCGCACGACGTCGACGATCGCGCTGTGGGTCAGCTACTTCTGCACGTTGATCGTCCTCTACTTCCTGCTGAACTGGCTGCCGTCGCTGATGGCCGCGCGCGGGCTCGATCGCGAGCACGTCGGCCTCGTGCAGATCGCGTTCAACGTCGGCGCGGGGCTCGGCGCGCTCGGCATCGGCGCGGCGCTTGACCGGATGCGCGCGTCGCGCGTGGTCGGCGGCATGTATGTGGGGATCGTGCTGTCGCTCGCCGCGCTCGCGGCCGCGCCCGGCTTCGCGTCGCTCGCGGCGGCCGCGTTCGCGGCCGGGATGTTCGTGGTCGGCGGGCAGTCGGTGCTGTATGCGCTTGCGGCGATCTACTACCCGACCGCGATGCGCGGCACGGGTGTCGGCGCGGCGGTGGCCGTTGGCCGGCTCGGCTCCGTCGTCGGGCCGCTCGCGGCCGCGACGCTGCTCGCCGCCGGCCGCAGCGCGCCGGTCGTGATCGGCGCGAGCATCCCCGTCACGCTCGTCGCGGCCGTCGCCGCGCTGGTGCTGATTCGCCGCCCGCAAGCCGACGACTGACATTTCCCGTTTCTTCAATGCGTGCCGTCAGAGCGCGCGATTACTCGAGGTCTGGAGACACAACGACATGAAAAAGAACACCAGGAACGGCCTGCTGGCCGCGGGCGCATGCTGCGCGCTCGCCGCCCCGGCGGCGCACGCGCAGTCGAGCGTGACGCTGTACGGGATCATCGACACAGGCATCGAGTTCGTGTCGCACGCGAACGCGGCCGGCGACCACGTGGTGCGCATGCCGGGCGTGACGGGCGAGCTGCCGTCACGCTGGGGGCTGCGCGGCGCGGAGGACCTCGGCGGCGGCTATCAGGCTGTGTTCACGCTCGAAAGCGGCTTCAACGTGCGCGGCGGCGATCTCGGGCAGGGCGGCCGGCTGTTCGGACGGCAGGCATTCGTCGGGCTGAAGGGCGGCTTCGGCACGCTCGCGTTCGGCCGCCAGTACACGATGACCTACCTCGCGCTGCAGGGCGCGGACATCATCGGCCCCGACATCTACGGGCTCGGTTCGCTCGATGCCTACGTGCCGAACGGCCGCGCCGACAATGCGGTGACCTACGTCGGCACCTATCGCGGCGTGACGCTCGGCGCAGCGTATTCGTTCGGCCGCGACAGCGCGGGCACCGGCAACTCGCCGGGGCAGGGCACGTGCGCGGGGCAGGTGCCGGGCGACGCCACGCAGTGTCGCGACTGGTCGGTGATGCTCAAGTACGACAGCGCGTATTTCGGTGCGGCGGCGTCGTACGAGGAGCAACGCGGCGGCACCGGCGCGGCCGCGAACTTCTTCGACGGCATCGCGCCGGTCGCCTTCACGAGCAGCGGCGGCAAGGACGCGCGCACGCACGTGAGCGCCTACGCGCAGGCAGCGGGCGCGCGGATCGGCGCGGGCTGGATCGGGCGGCGCGTGTCGACGGGTTCGCCGGCTGAGGCCGGCGCACATTCCGATCTCTTCTTCATCGGGGCGTCGTATGCGGTCAAGCCCGATTTCGTCGTCGACGGCGAAGGCTACCGGATCGTCAACAGCGCGCACGACACGCGCGCGACGATGGCCACGTTGCGCGCGACCTATCTGCTGACCAAGCGCACGGCCGTCTATGCGCAATCGTCGTATCTGTGGAACAGCGCGCATGCGCGCTACGCGGTCAGCGGCGGTGGGGCCGGTACGACACCCGGCGAAGGGATGGGGCAGCTCGGCGCGATGGTTGGCGTGCGGCACATGTTCTGATCCGGCAGCCTGACGAACGGGAGATACTTTGAACAGAAAATCTGCATTCCTTTGTATCGCGCCGCTGTCCGCGGCGGCCATGCTCGCCGGTTGCGGCGGCGACGATTCGGTCAGCGCCACGCCGACACACCTGAGCGCCGCGACACCGGCCGCCATGACCCAGACCTGCGACGCGCTTGCCGCGAAGCTCGCGTATGCGAACACGTCGTTCACGTCAGTGACGACCGCAGCCGCAGGCGCGCTCACGGTAGCCGGCAAACCGATCGCCGAGCACTGCGTGATCGAAGGGAAGATGAACGAGCGCGTGAGCGCGGTCGACGGCCAGACCTATGCAATCGGCTTCGAAATGCGCTTGCCGAAGGCGTGGAATGGCCGCTTCTTCTACCAGGCGAACGGCGGGCTCGACGGCAACGTCGTGACCGCGACCGGCGAGATCGGCGGCGGCGGGCCGCTGAACGACGCGCTGAACCTGGGTTTCGCGGTGATCAGTTCGGATTCCGGGCACAGTGCCACGCAGAATCCGCTGTTCGGCGTCGATCCGCAGGCTCGCATCGACTACGGCTACGGCGCGGTCGACGCGCTCACGCCGATGGCGAAGCAGGTGATCCGGCTCGCGTACGGCAAGGCGCCCGACCGCAGCTATTTCGACGGCTGCTCGAACGGCGGCCGTCACGCGATGGTCACGGCGGTGCGCAACCCGGCCGACTACGACGGCATCATCGCGGGCGATCCGGGCTTTCATCTGCCGAAGGCGGCGATCGGCGAGATGTACGGCGCGCAGCAGTTCGCGAAGATCGCATCGGCGACCGGATCGAACGGGCTGCCGGACATCCGCAGCGGCTTCACCGATTCCGAGCGGCAGTTCGTCGGCGCGAAGATCCTCGAGAAATGCGATGCGCTCGACGGCGCGGCCGACGGAATGGTGCAGGACGTGGCCGCGTGCCAGGCGCACTTCAGCGTCGATGCCGATATTCCGACCTGCGCGAACGGCACGCGCACCGGCGCCTGTCTGACGCCTGCACAGAAGACCGCGCTCGAGAACGTATTCACGGGCGCACGCAACAGCGCGGGCACGGCACTCTACGCGGGCTTTCCGTACGATCCGGGCATTGCCGGCAGTGGCTGGGCCGCGTGGAAGCAGTCGAATTCGATCACGCTCGATCCGGCCGCGATGGCGTTCACGTTCATGACGCCGCCGAAGACCGCCGCGACGCTCGCGAACCTGCCCGGTTTCGCGCTCGGCTTCGACATGGACAACGATGCGCCGGCGATCTTCGCGACGAACGGCACATACGCGCAATCCGCGTGGACGTTCATGACGCCGCCCGACGAGACGAACCTGTCCGCGCTGAAGGCGCGCGGTGCGAAGCTGCTCGTCTATCACGGCACGGGCGACCCGGTGTTCTCGTCCGACGACACGCGCGACTGGTACGCGCGGGTTGCCCAGGCGAACGGCGGCGACGCGTCGGATTTCGCGCGCTTTTACCCGGTGCCGGGGATGAACCACTGCTCGGGCGGGCCGGCGGCCGACCAGTTCGACCTGCTGACGCCGCTCGTCGCGTGGGTCGAGCAGGGGCAGGCGCCCGGCGCGGTGGTGGCCGCCGCGCGCGATGCGACCAACGAGGTGCCGAATGCGGATGTGCCGGCGTCGTGGGGCGCCGGACGCACGCGGCCGCTGTGCCCGTATCCGCAGGTGGCGCGCTACAACGGCTCGGGCGACCTGAATTCGGGCGCGAGTTTCAGTTGCCGTTGAGGTAGCCGTCGATGGGAAGCGGCCGGCGCTTGCGATTGCGTGCCGGCCGCTTCATGTGTGCAACCGCTCACTCACTCGCCGAGATCGACCGGCACCTCGAGCCCGACCTTCACGCGGCTCATGCTCACGAGCGTCTTGAACCGCTTCACGTTGTTGTTCGCGAAGAACAGCTCGCGCGTGAGCGCGTTGTACTGATCCATGTTGCGCACGGCCAGGATCAGCACGAAATCCCATTCCCCCGTCACGTAGTAGCACTGCTGGATCTGCGGGCAGCGCTCGAACGCGTGCTTCATCGCGTCGAGCTGGTCGATCTGCTCGCTTTCGACCTCGACGTTGACGACGATCGTCAGCGGATGATCGACCTTGTCCGGCGCGACGATGGCCGTGTAGCGCTCGATCACGCCGTCGTCCGCGAGACGTTTCAGACGCCGGTTCACAGCCGCGGTCGACAGGTTGACGCGCGCGCCGAGCTCGGCTTGCGGCGTCTGCGCGTCGCGCTGGATTTCCATCAGCAGCTTGCGATCGAACGTATCGAGTGGGGTGGTCATGATGGCGCGTGAAGCCTCGAAAAATGAGAAATTTTTGCGTCTGGACGGTCGATTCGGCGATTTTATTGACCGGCATGCGCAATATTATTTTCGTACCGACGGCGAACGCAACCCGCGCTTGCCCGATCCGACTCACCTGACGGGCCGCCGGCGCGGTCCTGTTCCGGAGCCTTTCGCCATGCTGATCGCCAACCCCCGCGCATCGCGCGCCGCCTATCCCCACGCGCTGCGCCGCGTGATGAACATCGCATCGGCCGACGAAAGCGGCGCATGGCTGTCGCACTGGCCGCTCGTCGGCAACGCGCGCACGCCGCTGCGCGCGCTGCCCGATCTCGCCGCGCGGCTTGGCGTCGCGAGCGTCAGCGTGAAGGACGAGTCGTGCCGCTCGCCGCTCGGCAGCTTCAAGGCGCTCGGCGCGCCGATCGCGCTGGTGCGGCTCGTGAAGCGGCTGCGCCGTACGCAGGATCTCGATCCGCAAGGGCTCGTCACCGGCCGCTATGCGGCGCAGCTCGCCGACCTGACGGTGATCAGCGCGACCGACGGCAATCACGGCCGTGCGCTGGCCGCCGCCGCGCGCGCGATCGGCTGCGGGTGCGTGATCGTGCTGCACGCGAACGTCGACGCCGAGCGCGAGCGCGCGATCTCTGCGTACGGCGCGCGGATCGTGCGCATCGCGGGGAACTACGACGAGTCGGTGGTCTGCGCGGCGCAGCTCGCGCAGGCGAACGGCTGGTATGTCGTGTCGGATACGTCGTACGACGGCTACGAAGCGATTCCGCGCGACGTGATGCAGGGTTACGGCGTGATCGCCGCCGAGGCCGCCGCGCAGGCGGCGCAGGACGACGGGCGGCCTTTTACGCATGTGTTGCTGCAGGGCGGCGTGGGCGGTCTCGCCGCGGGCGTCGCGAGTTATCTGTGGGAGCGCGACGGCGTGCAGCGGCCGCATTTCATCGTCGTCGAGCCGCGCCAGGCCGATTGCCTGTACCAGAGCGCACTGGCAGGGCGGGCGACCAGGGCAACCGGCAACGTCGATTCGGTGATGGCCGGGCTCGCGTGCGGCGAGGCGTCGCCGCTTGCGTGGGATTTCCTCGAGATGTGCATCGACCACTTCATGCTGATCGACGACGAAGACGCGGTGCAGGCGATGCGCGGCCTCGCGGCCGGCAGCGAACGCGACGTGCCGCTCGTGGCGGGCGAATCGGGCGCGGCGGGCGTCGCGGGGCTCGAGGTGCTGATGCGCGACCCGGTGCTCGCGCGGCAGGTGGGGCTCGACGCGCATTCGCGCGTGCTGGCGATCAATACGGAAGGCGCGACGGCGCCGTCCGTGTACCGGAGCTGCGTCGGCGAGACGGCCGACGCTGTGCTCGCGCGGCAGCGCGACTGGCTGGACCGCGCGGCGGTCGCGGCCTGACCGGCATCACGACCGACTACGACCGACTACGACCGACTACGACCGACTACGACCGACTACGACCGACGAGGCAAACGCAATGGACGCAATCGAAGAAAGCACGCTGCAGGGGCAACTGAAGACCTGGCGCCGCCACCTGCACCAGCATCCGGAGACGGGATTCGAAGAAGTGAACACGTCGGACTACGTCGCGCGCATCCTGACGACACTCGGGCTCGACGTGCATCGGGGGATCGGCGGCACGGGGCTCGTCGCGAACCTGACGGTCGGCACCGGCAAGCGCGCGATCGGCATCCGCGCGGACATGGACGCGCTGAACATCGCCGAGCACGCACCGGGCCGCGAACATGCGTCGCGCACGCCCGGCAAGATGCATGCGTGCGGGCACGACGGCCACATGTCGATGGTGCTCGGCGCCGCGCAACTGCTGGCCGAGCGCAAGGATTTCGACGGTACGGTGCGTTTCATTTTCCAGCCGGCTGAAGAACATGGCCGCGGCGCGAAGGCGATGATGGCCGACGGGCTGTTCGAGCGTTTTCCGGTCGACGCGATCTTCGGCGCGCACAACATGCCGGGCATGCGCGCGGGGACCTTCTCGACGCGCGCGGGCGGCATCATGGCGAGCGAGGACAACTTCGTGATCCGGATTGACGGGCGCGGCACGCATGCGGCGCGCCCGCACATGGGCATCGATCCGATCGTGATCGGTGCGCAGGTCGTGCTCGCGCTGCAGACGATCGTGTCGCGCAATCTCGATCCGGGCCAGCAGGCCGTGATCTCGTGCACGGAATTCATCACCGACGGGCTGCGCAACGTGCTGCCGTCGACCGTGACGATCAAGGGCGACACGCGCAGCTATTCGCGTGACGTGCAGGCGCTGCTGGAAACGCGGATGCGCGAGGTCAGCGAAGGGATCTGCCGCACGCACGGTGCGACCTGCACGTTCGAGTACACGCACGAGTTCGCGCCGACGGTGAATTCCCCGGAGTGGGTCGACACGGCCGTGCAGGCCGCGGCGCAGGTCGCGGGCGCGGATGCGGTGAATGACGACGTGCAGCCGATGATGATCTCGGAGGATTTCGGCGCGTTCCTGCAGGCCGTGCCCGGCAATTTCGTGTTCATCGGCAACGGCGAGGCAGGTGGTTGCGGCGGCGTGCCGCTGCATAACGCGACGTACGACTTCAACGACGCGATCCTGCCGATCGGCGCGCGGTATTTCGAGGCGGTGGCGCGGCTCGCGTTGCGCGAGCCGCGCCATGCGCGGTAAAAGACGATCGCCGTCTTTCGAAACGAAGCGCATGATCGGCGATCCGAACCGCACTGTGTCGGATCGCGACGGTCTATTGGGTTGACACGTCGTAAACCTTGCGCCCGCTGACCCAGGTCTCCATCACCTTGATGTCGCGCAGTTGATACGGCCCCGGCTTGGCCTGCAGGGGATCCTGTTCCAGGATCACGAGGTCGGCCTGCTTCCCTTCTTTCAAGGAGCCGATCTGGTCGTCCAGGTGGCATTGCCAGGCTGCGTCGATGGTCACCGCCCGCAGCGCTTCGGGCGGGCTCAGGCATTCGGCTGCATTCAACACTGCCTGCTCCGGGTCGGCTTCCATGACCCGCCCGATTGCCTGGTCCATATAACGCAACGGCCCCAGCGGCGAGACGAAGCGATCGCTGTGCAGGCTGATGCGAAGACCCTCGCGCAACGCCGACTTGCATCGATCGAGCTTCTGCGCGCGTTCTTCACCCAGGATGGTCTTCTGGAATGCACGCCCCCAGTAGCCGACATGGCCGATCAGGAAGCTGGGCGAGACGGACAGCCGCTTCATCGTGCGCAGGTCGTCGTCGCTGAGCAGCGACGCATGCTCGATCCGATGGCGCAGCTCGATCGGTGGTTTCACGGGTTGGGGGGGAATCGACGGCGCGGGAGGCACCTTGCTCAGCACGAGCTGGTAGGCCGCCAGGACGTTGGAGATAGCTTCGTCGCCATTGGCATGCGTCATGATCGGCCATTCGGCAGCGACGACTTCTTGCATGATTTGCGCCAGTGATTCGATCGGGTCGAAGTTGAACAGGCCGTTCGGTCCCACGTGGGGAACACTGTGTTCATCGCAACACTTGTAGGGCTGGCGTTGCAGGCCGGTCAACCCCTGGTTGGAGCCGTCGGCAATCAGCTTCATGGCCCGGATCGAAAACAAGGCCTCGGGCCCGCTGTCCAGTTGAGGCTTGAAGTGCTTCAGCCACATCGACCAGAGATCGTTGTTGCCGAACAGGGCCGCGCCCAGGCGCACCGTCATCCATGGCGTTTTCGCCAGCGCCTTCATCACGACCACTTCGAAATATCCCATTCCCATCCCGAGGCCGGCATCGAACAGGGTGGTGATGCCGCGGCTGTTCGCGTCATGCAACACCTTGCGAATGCTGCCAAGCAGATCGGCCGGCTTCGGCTGCGGCATGCATTTCATTACCTCGCCGACTTGCGATTCGGTCAACACGCCGTCGTGCTCTCTGTCCTCGAGCCCGGCGGCTCGCAACGCGGGGCTGTTGGCGTAGGCGAGATGCCCGGACGCATTGACGAGGAACAGGCACACGTCCGTGCTGACATTGTTCAGCCAGTCACGGTCGATATTCAGCCATTCGCTCATCAGCGACGGATCGACGCCAATGCCGCCCACCCACTTTTCCTGTCGTTGCTTCGCTCGGTCGACGGCATCCTTGAGCCGCGAGCGGATAAACGTTTCGCCGTAGTTGAGGCGCAACTTTTGATCTTCGAAAGGCGACAGGTCCACCCACGGGTCGATCTGGAAAACCGCGCTGGGCAGGATATGCATGTGCGGGTCGATCAGGCCCGGCAGCAAGGTCTGACCGTCATCGAGCGTCTGCTCGCGCGCTTCGGGGTATTTCTCCCGTACGCGCCGACGCACGTCATCCAGCGTCCCGGCGGCGATGACCTTGTGATCGGCGATGCCGAGTGCCTCGACCAGCTTGCTGGTGTCTTCAGGGTCCGGATAGATGCGCCCACCATGAAAGATCACGGCTTCGGGTGCCCGCTGTGCTTCCGTCCGGCTCAATTCCTCGAGTAGATCCTGCCATTCGTGTTCACCCTGGCCAAGGGCGGTTGCGACCAAATGAGGGCTGCAGCATGCACATCCGAGCTGGTGTCGATGAAACATGATTGGATCCTTTTTGGTTTCTAATGCATTGGATTGGTTTATTGTCCACTACGTATAGTTTCGCAATGCGAATCAATTTGAAGAAACGAATGCAGCGTGTAGCCATGTGACATCGGTGCGACTTGCTTCAGGAACTCCGCGGGCGAATGACGCGGATGCAGCATGCGACGCGATGGTGCGGCGTCAATGCTGAATCGTATGTATAAACACCGCCTGCGCATGGATCAAGATCAAAATCCGTACGCATAACGCCATCCTGCGGGATGCGTGACGATCGGCCCGAAGGTCGCGCCGGCGGGCAGGGCACGGCTCGCTTCGGCTCGGCAGATCGCTTGGGACAGGTTTGCCGCGGCGGCTTCGACGATTCGGGTACCCTGTAGCGCCGCGCGGGCGCGCGGCCCCGAAACCGGGGCGATGGCGGCGATCTTGTGATGCGGTTCGTGCTTGCTGCGGCGTCGGGCGGCGACATGCCGAGCGGGGTTGCAAGCGGGCCCCGAGCCGAAGACCCGCGACCGGCGACCGGCGACCGGCGACCCGCGACCCGCGACCCGCGACCCGCGACCCACGATCGGCAACCGCCGACCGCCGACCGCCGACCGCCGACCGGCGTGACGCAACGAGCACGCGCCCGTTGCGTCACGGCGTTACATCAATTCGCCGAGACACGCATCGAACTGCGCGACCAGCCGATCGACGTCCTCGGCCGTCGTCTGCGGACACACGAGCATCATGTTGTGGAACGGCGTGATCAGCACGCCGCGATTCAGCAGGTACAGGTGCACGATGTGTTCGAGTTCGCTGTCGAGCTGTGCGCCGGCGATCGTGCCGTTGCGCGGCGGCTCGGGTGCGAACTGAAATTCGGTGCGCGCGCCGATGCGCGTCACGCACCACGGCAGCCCGTGTTTCGCGATCGCGTGTTCGAGGCCCGTCGCCAGCCGCGCGGCACCTTCGAACATGTGCGCATACGCGGCGTCGGTCGCGACCTCGGCCAGCGTCGCGCGCATCGCGTGCATCGCGAGCATGTTCGCGGTGAGCGTCGTGCCGATGCCCGAATGGCCGGGCGGCGCGTTCAGCTTCGCTTGCTTCGCGCGTTCCGCGAATTCGGCGCTGAATCCGTACACCGCGCACGGCACACCGCCCGCGATCGGCTTGCCGACCACCAGCATGTCCGCTTCGAGATCGTGCGCGACGGCGTAGCCGCCCGGGCCGCTGCTGATTGTGTGCGTCTCGTCGATCACGAGCAGCGTACCGTAGCGGCGCGTCAGTTCGCGTGCCGCCTCCCAGAAGCCCGGGTCGGGCAGCACCATCCCGATGTTCGTCATCGCGGGCTCGGCCAGCACGCATGCCACGTCGCCATCCTTCAGCGCCGCTTCGAGCGCGGCCAGGTCGTTGAATTCGACGACACGCGTGTTCGCGAGCAAGTCGTACGACTGCCCGAGCAGGCTGTCGCGCTGCACCGGGCGGCCGTCGACGAGATCGACGAAAACGTCGTCGACCGTGCCGTGATAGCAGCCGTTGAACACGACGATCGTGTTGCGGCCGGTGGCCGCGCGCGCCCAGCGCAGCACGAAGCGGTTCGCGTCGCTCGCGCTCAGCGCGAACTGCCAGACCGGCAGCTTGAAGCGGCGCGCGAGTTCGCGCGACACCCACGCGGCGTCCTCGCTCGGCAGCATCGTCGTGTAGCCGCGCGTCGCCTGTTCGACGAGCGCGCGCGCGACCGGTTCGGGCGCATGGCCGAACATCGCACCCGTATCGCCGAGACAGAAATCGACGTAGCGATGGCCGTCGACGTCGGTGAACGTCGCGCCGCGCGCTTCCTTCACGTACAGCGAGAACGGTGTCGACCAGTCCTGCATCCAGTGCAACGGCACGCCGAACAGCAGATGCTCGGATGCTTCCGCGGAGAGCGCGCGGGAGATCGGCATGGCTTCGGTGAAGGCACGACGCTCGCGATCGAACAGCGCGCGGGCGCGGATGAGGTCGACTCCGTGGCGGGAAGGCAAGTGGGGCTCCTGACTGTGAAGGTGACGGAAACGATAGCGCGGGCGGCGGGGGGCTGAACAGAGGCGGAATTACCGAGGCGGATTGGCGGCAGGCGGATATTCGTGCGATCGACGCGTGTGTCCTATTTGATTTCGAGATGGCACAGGTGAATGGAGTCCGAAAAGAATCGTGCAGGTTTCCATGGATTTTTAATGGGCTTTTCGTCACCTATCGTTATTGCATGCCGTGGCGGGAGGGAGGCATCAGAGCCGGCCGGTAAAGGCGGGCGATCGCATCCTGGCGGCGATCGAGGTGGCATCCGGCCAACTCGACCGTTCGCGCATGCGGCTGGGCATATCGAATTCCACGGGGATATTGCCGGCTAATTTCGGGATAAAAAAATCCCGGATTCTCCTGCGATGACGGGATCGGGTGCCCGAATGACAACCATCCGGAATGCGGAGCAATACGATGAAGATCGGAACCCGTCTCGCTGCACTCGTCGCGTGGGGTGCATTGGCCGGCATCGCCCATGCAGGCCCGGCGTCGCCGCAAGCCGTCGTCAAGACGATCACGCTGACCGCGCACATCGGCGACAGCCTGTTCGTTTCGATGCCGGACAACTCCGCGTACGGCGTGGTCGAACTGACCGCGACGGATGGCAGCCAGCAGGCCCTTGCCGCGACGCTGCCGATCCGCGTACGCACGACGAATCCCGATATCAACGTCACGCTGTTGCAGCCGCTGCGGCTGTCGAACGGGCGCGACGATCTGGCCAACGCGAAGGTCGTGCTGACGGGCAGTGCGGGCGATGCTGAAATTGCTGCCGATGCCGCTCGCGTGCTCACGCTGGCAAAGCGCGGGCGCGACGGCTTCGACGGTTATGACGAAACCCGTCAAGTGAAGATCAGCGCGCCCGCCGCCAGCGAGGCGGTGCCAGCCCATGGAAGTTATCGTGGAGACATGGTGCTGATATTCGAGCCGGCTGCTTCCGCAGGGCGCGAGCCGGCGACGGGAGCGATCGCGGCGGCTGGCGAGTGAGCGGTCGCCCCGGTGGACGTCGCCGGGCGCGTATTTTCAATAAAAGTTTTTGCGCATAAACATTCGACAACCTCTCTCCGGGGAGGCGCCGCCAGCGGTGGGCGCCGACGAACGCGACGATCGCGACGATCGCCGGGCAGGCCGTCGGCATGACGGCCATCGGCAGGCGCCGGGGCGAGACGGGGACGAGCGTTGGCGTGCGGGAGCGGCCGGCGCACGCGCACGCCAACGCGATCGCCAACCCGGATGCGTTACGCCAGCGTCTTGATCATGTGGTGCTCGTCGTAGAACCGCCCGTCGAAGAACATGGAGCGCGGTTCCGTACCGAACCGCACGAACCCTTGCGACGCATACAGCCGCTCGGCATTGGCATTGACTTCGTTCACGCACAGCATCAGTTGCTTGCAGTCCCACACCTGCGCCGCGTGCGCGGTCGCGCTTTCGAGCAGCGTCTGCGCGATGCCTTGCCCGCGATACGCGGAATCGACGAACACGCCCCAGATCGTCGCCTTGTGCGCGATCTTCGTGCGCGCGTCGCGGCGCACGCCGGTGATGCCGACGAGCGTATCGCCGTCGAATGCGCCGAACACGGCGCGTTCGTTGGTCGGCGTGATGCGTATCGCGAATTCGTCGACCGGCACCTGCGACTCTTCGTCGAGCGTCGGCAGGAAAGAGGTGGGCGCGGTGTCGACCGCACGCAGGCGAACGGTCTGGTAACGGGCGGCGTCGGCCGCGTCGAGCAGGCGAGTCGTGATCGTCATCGAGGGGATTCCGGTTGAGGGTCGTGCATGCCGGCGCGAGCCGCTTTGGCCGCGGGATGCATCGTACTAATCCTAATAGGAATTCAGATGGCGCGTGTCGGCATTCTGCGCATCGCGCGCGCTGGCCGTACCGTTGCGTTCAGATTGCGTCGCGCGGCCGCCGCGCATCGCCGTCGACGCAGCACGCGAGCACCTCGGCATCGGTGTCGCCGAGGCTCAGGTACACGTGTCCGACCGCGCTGTCGAAATACAGGCTGTCGCCGGCGCCGAGCCGGTACGCGTGGCCGCTCTCGAAGCGCAGCTCCAGCTCGCCGCTCAGCACGAACACGAACTCCTCGCCGCTGTGCCTGATGTAGTCGGCGAAATCGGACAGCTTGCGCGCATGGATCCGCCCGCGCACGGGCACCATCCGCTTGCCGGTCAGGTCGTTCGCGAGCATCCCGTACGCATAGTTCGGCGTGTCGTAGACCATCTGCTGGCCGGCCGGCGTGAACGACGGCGTCATCGCGCCGGCGGGCGCGGGCCGGCCGAACATCGTGTCGAAGTCGAGCGCGAGCGCATGCGTGAGCGCCGCGAACTTGTCGTAGGTGAGCGCAATGTCGCCGCGCTCGGCCTTCGAAATCGTCGACACCGCGATACCGGAACGCTCGGACAGTTGCGCGAGCGTCAGGCCGCGTGACTTGCGCGCGTCGCGCAGCCGCGCGCCGACCGTCTGGTGGTCGAGCTGCGGCGCGGTGTCGGTGGGCGGCGGAACGGGAACGGTGGATTTGGGCATGCGGAGACGGGGCGCGACGCGCGGCGTAAATACGGGTTTTGTCGTATACGAGAATAAATTTTATCGTATATGATAATTTTCGTCGAAACCGCCGATGGTGGGCGTGACGGCCACTCTAGCATCGGACGACGCGAAACTCGCGCGACCGGTGCGGCCGCCGTGAACGACACGTGTACGAATCGGCGCTGCGCGTTCGCTTGTACGGCGGCGGCCCGATCTTGCGCAAGGTAGGCCCGGACCGGCCGGTATGGCGGCTCGCGCGGTGATCCGCGACCGCCCGCACGCCAGCGGTCTTTCCCAGTCATTTCCCCGGCCGGTCGTGGCCGGGCCCGTGAAGGTGCAATCCATGTCCAGTGAAATCAAACGTCTGCAGACCGGCGCACGCATGAGCCAGGTCGTGATCGCGAACGGCATCGTCCACCTGGCCGGCCAGGTGCCCGATACGGCCGGCGCGCCGATCGCCGTGCAGGCGACCGAAATCCTCACGCGCATCGACGCGCTGCTCGCGTCGGCCGGCGTCGACAAGACGCGCGTGCTCACGGCCAACGTGTGGCTCAGCGACGCCGCGCACTTCGACGCGTTCAACGCGGTGTGGGACGCCTGGGTGCCGGCCGGCCACGCGCCGACCCGCGCATGTGTGCAGGCATTGCTGATGAAGCCCGGTCTCGACGTCGAGATCGCCGTGACCGCGCTCGCCTGAGCCCGGCGCCGCTCGCCCGCCCCGAGGCACACCCGATGACATTCGACACGCTCGTCCTGGGCGGCGGCATGATCGGCGTATCCGTCGCCGTTCATCTGCAACAGCGCGGCCTGTCGGTCGCGCTCGTCGATCGCAAGGCGCCCGGCAACGAGACGTCGCTCGGCAATGCCGGGCTGATCCAGCGCGAAGGCGTGTACCCGTATGCGTTTCCGCGCGGCTTCGGCACGCTGCTGAAATACGCGTGCAACCGCTCGCCGGACGTCCGCTATCACGCCGGCGCGCTGCCGAAGCTGATCCCGTTCCTGTACCGCTACTGGCGCAATTCGCATCCGGCGCGCCATGCCGAGATCGCGCGCGCGTATGCGCCGCTGATCGAACACTGCGTGACCGAGCATCGCGCGCTGATCGAAGCGTCCGGTGCCGGCGCGTTGCTGCGCGAAGGCGGCTGGCTGAAGGTGTTCCGCACGACCGCGACGCGCGACGCCGAAACGCGCGACGCCGAGCGCTGGCGCGCCGAATACGGCGTGACCTTCGACGTGCTCGATGCGGCCGCGCTGCGCGACGCGGAGCCGAACCTGAGCCGCGCGCTGATCGGCGCGCTGCGCTACACGGGCTCCGATTCGATCAGCGATCCGAATGCGCTCGTCACGGCGTACGCACGACACTTCGAGCAACTCGGCGGCCGCATCCTGACCGGCGACGCACTGACGCTGTCGGCCGCGAACGGCTGGCGCGTCGACACCGCGCAAGGCCCGGTCGACGCGCGTGCGGCGGTCGTCGCGCTCGGGCCCTGGTCGGATCTCCTGTGCGAGCGGCTCGGCTACACACTGCCGCTCGCGGTCAAGCGCGGCTATCACATGCACTACGCGCCGCAGCCGGGCGCACGGCTGAACCGGCCCGTGCTCGACGCCGACAGCGGCTTCCTGATCACGCCGATGACGCGCGGCATCCGCCTGACGACCGGCGTCGAACTCGGCTATCGCGATACGCCGCCGACGCCCACCCAGCTCGCCGCCGTCGAACCGGTCGCGCGCGAGCTGTTTCCGCTCGGCGCACGTGTCGACGGCACGCCGTGGCTCGGCCGCCGGCCGTGCACGCCCGACATGCTGCCCGTGATCGGCGCCGCGCCGCGTCACCGCGATCTGTGGTTCGCGTTCGGGCATGCGCATCACGGCTTCACGCTCGGCCCCGTGACCGGCCGCCTGATCGCCGACCTGATGACCGGCACGCAACCGTTCGTCGACCCGGCGCCGTTTCGCGTCGAACGCTTCCTTCACGGCCGCTGAACCGGCGTCCGTGCGCTGCAGCAGGGCGGCCGGCACACGACGCCGGCCGCTCCGTCCAGCGGCCGGCCCATCCGGCTCGCCGCAACGATCAACGACTGGAGACAACATGCAACAGCACACGATGCGGCGCGAGCTCGGCGCGCGCCAGATTTCGTTCATGGCGCTCGGCATGGCCATCGGCGTCGGCCTGTTCCTCGGCTCGGCATCCGCGATCAAGGCGGCCGGGCCCGGTGCGCTCGTCGCCTACCTGATCGGCGGCGCGATGATCTTCCTGATCATGCGCGCGCTCGGCGAGATGGCCGTGCACCGGCCGGTATCGGGTTCGTTCGGCGCGTATGCGTTCGAATACCTCGGGCCGTTCGCCGGCTACGTGGTCGGCTGGAGCTACTGGCTGCTGATGGTCGGCGTCGGCGTCGCGGAGACGACCGCCATCGGCATCTACATGGGCTTCTGGTTTCCGGAGGTGCCGCAGTGGCTGTGGGTCGTGGCGGCGATCGCCGCGATCTCGGGCTTCAACCTGCTCAACGTGAAGGTGTACGGCGAGCTGGAGTTCTGGTTCGCGATCGTGAAGGTCGTGACGATCGTGCTGATGATCGCGGGCGGCGCGCTGATCGTGTTCACCGGGATCGGCCATCACGGCGAGCCGGTCGGGCTGTCGAACCTGTGGCGGCACGGCGGCGTGTTCCCGCACGGCGTGCTCGGGGTCGTGAGCGCGCTGCCGATCGTCGCGTATTCGTTCGCGGGCGTCGAGATGATCGGCCTGACGGCCGGCGAGGCGCGCGAGCCGCAGAAGATGATCCCGCGCGCGATCAATTCGGTGCTGTGGCGCATCCTGATCTTCTACGTCGGCGCGCTGTTCATCATCATGGCGCTGTATCCGTGGCACGAGCTCGGCGAGCACGGCAGCCCGTTCGTGACGACGTTCGAATCGCTCGGGCTGCGGCAGGCGGCCGGCATCGTCAACTTCGTGGTCGTGACGGCCGCGCTGTCGAGCTTCAACTGCATCGTGTTCAGCGGCGCGCGCATGCTGTCGAGCATGGCCGGCAACGGCCTCGCGCCCGCGCCGTTCGCGGCGCTGAGCGCAAGCGGCTCGCCGTCGCGCGCGGTGCGTGCGACCGTGCTGTTCATGTCGGTCGGCGTGGTGCTGAACTACGTGATTCCCGCGCGCGTGTTCGGCTGGCTGATGTCGTTCCTGTCGTTCGACGTGGCCGTGATCTGGGCGATGATCGTGCTGACGCACATGCGGTTCCGGCGCGTGCTGGCCGCACGTGGCGAGACGGTGGCGTTCCGCATGCCGTACGCATCGGTCACGTCGTGGATCTGTCTCGTGTTCGTCGCGTTCGTGTTCGTGATGCTCGGCGTCGATCCGTCGACGCGCGGGTCGCTGTATGCCGGTGCGGCGGTGATGGCGTTGATGGCGATCATCTACCGGCGGTCGCGACACCTGCAGGCGGCGGCGCGGTCGACGCGGGTCGGGCTCGGTACCGAGCGCGTGTGACGGCCATGCGCCGGGGCGCGGGCGTTGATGCGGGTGAGCGGTCGCGCGACGGGGGCGTTGAGCGCGAGGGTGTCGCGGCAATGTCGGCGGCGCGTCATGTGCGCCGCGCCGGCACGAAGGATGAGGGTGGGGTGAAGCAGGTACGTCGTCGGGCCGAACCGGCCCCGACGTAACACGCGCGATGATGCGCCCGATCAGGTCAGGCGCACCGCATCCGAATCAATACCGAGCCAGCTGATTGCCGTTGATCTGCACGCGATCACCCGGGCGCAGGTTGCCCGGCGACTGCACGTCGAACGAGCGCATCGTGCCGTCGCTGACCTGCACGTCGATCCGGTAGCTGCTCGGGCCTTGCGCGGCGCCCATCTGCTGGCCGATCTGGTTGCCGGCCACCGCGCCGCCGAGCGCACCGATCACGGTCGCCGCATCGCGGCCGTGACCGCGGCCGAACTGGTTGCCCACCAGGCCGCCGACCAGCGCACCGACGACGGTGCCGGCCACGCCCGACGGGCCGACCGAACCGTTGACCGGCTGGATGTTCGAGACCGTGCCGTACTGCGTGCCGTAGCCGTTGCCGTATTGCTGCTGATTGCCGTACTGGTCATACGGCTGCGACCCGTATTGCTGCTGGTTGCCGTACTGATCGTACGGTTGCGGCGCCTGGTTCGGATACGGCTGTTGCTGCTGCACGTAGCCCGGTTGTGAATACGCGGGCGTCGCGTATTGCTGTTGCTGCGGATACCCCGGCTGCGCGCCGTAGTAACCCGGCGCGACGCACGCGGTCAGCGGAAGCGCCGCGACGGCGACGAGCGAGGCGAACAGAACGGTCTTCGTGGAAGGCATGCGCATCATGATGATTCCTGCATCGGCAACGGGTTCGCCGACGAATTCCGGGACGGGTGGCGAACTCGGCGTGAGTATAAGGAATGGCTGGTGGCGCGTCCGGTGCGGCCGGGTAACAACGTGTAAAGTCTGTTGCCGCGTAAATCGCGGCTTGCGCGGGGTGGTCGCGCAACGCCCGGCAAGGGCGGCGGCGCCCGGTCGGCAGCTTCGATGACACGCATCGATTGCGGTCCGGCAGCGTGTCTGGCGAGGCGGTCAGCCCCTCGGTGCCGGTGCCCGAAACGTCGGCTTGCGCGACGTCGCCCGACGGGCCATTGGCATGCAAGCCGTCTCCGACGAGATCGGACCCCGCCGCCGCACCTTGCTGGCGTGGCGTTTGCGTCGCGCATCGCGAAATCGAATGCGCGGCATCGCGACATTTAATTGGCCTCGGGTGGCGGCGTCCGATATCGTGGCCGGATTCCCTGCCAACGGTCGCGCCGTGCCGGCTGCGGTTCCTTCCCCTGCCCGCGCCGGTGACGTGCCGCGACCGCCCCACATTCCGAGTCATGACCGATCGTATCTTCATCAACGCCGTCGACGCCGGCGGCCAGCCCATCAACCTCGTCGTCCGTGACGGCCGTTTTACCGCGATCGGCGCCGATTGTGCTGCCGCGCCCGACGCGGAAACGATCGACCTCGACGGCCGCGTCGTGCTGCCCGGCTTCGTCGATGGCCACATCCACCTCGACAAGAGTTTCGTCGGCGATCGCTGGGTGCCGCACGAACCGGTCGGCACGCTGCGCGAGCGGCTCGCGGTCGAGAAGCGCCAGCTCGCGGCCGCACCGCCGATCGTCGAGCGCGCGAACGCGCTGATCGAGCAGGCCGCCGCGTTCGGCACGGTCGCGATGCGCAGCCACGTCGACGTCGACGCGACGACGGGCCTGTCGAACCTGCAGGCCGTGATGGCCGCGCGCGAGCAGTGGCGCGGAATCGTCGATATCGAACTCGTCGCGTTCCCGCAGGCCGGCGTCGTGACGTGCCCGGGCACCGCCGAGATCCTCGACGCAGCCGTGCGCGAAGGTGCGGACGTGGTCGGCGGGATCGACCCGACGACGCTCGACGGCGATGCGGACGGCCAGCTCGACATCGTGTTCGGCATCGCCGAGAAGCGCGGCGCGAAGATCGACATCCACCTGCACGAGCCGGGCGAAACGGGCATCGCGCAACTGCTGCGGATCGCGGCGCGCACGCGCGCGGCGGGGCTCGGCGGTCGCGTGAACGTGAGCCATGCGTATGCGCTCGGCCAGGTGAGCGATGACGACGTGCAGCGCACCGCCGCGGCACTGGCCGAAGCCGGTGTGTCGATCCTGACGAATGCGCCGGGCGACTGCGCGTTTCCGCCGGTGCAGCTGCTGCGCGACGCGGGCGTGCACGTGTTCGCGGGCAACGACAACATCCGCGACGCATGGTGGCCGTACGGCAACGGCGACATGCTGCAGCGGGCGATGATGGTCGGCTACCGGTCGGGCTTCTACACCGACGAGGCGCTCGGTATCGCGCTGGACATGGCGACGCACGCCGGCGCGCGCGTGATCGGCAAGGATAACTATGGAATCGCGGTCGGCTGTGATGCGACGTTCGTCGCGGTGCGTGCGCCGAATGCGGCGGCGGCCGTCGCGGGCGTGCCGGCCGAGCGCTGGGTGTTCCGCCGCGGCGAAAGCGATACGAGCGCGCCATTCGCCCCTGCGCTGCGCTTCACGCGCTGATTAAGTGACCGGCGGCACGGCGCGCGCCGTGCCCCGTTCGTACTGACTGCACTTACTGCACTGACCGACCCCACCGGAACCGACATGACGAACCTGCTGATCCGCAACGTCCGCCCGAGCGCCGACGCTGCGCTCGACATCCTGATCGAAGGCGATCGCATCGCGCGCATCGGCCCGTCGCTCGACGCGCCCGCCGGCTGCGCGATCGAGGACGGCGCGGGGGCGCTCGCGCTGCCCGGCCTCGTCGAAGGCCACACGCACCTCGACAAGACGCACTGGGGGATGCCGTGGTATCGCAACCAGGTCGGGCCGCGCCTCGTCGACCGGATCGAGAACGAACGCCACTATCGCGCGACGAGCGGCCATGACGCCGGCGCCGCGTCGCTCGCGCTGGCGCGCGCCTTCCTCGCGGCCGGCACGACGCGCATCCGCACGCACGTCGACATCGATACCGAAGCCGGGCTGCGGCATCTGCACGGCGTGCTCGCGACCCGCGAGACGCTGCGCGGGCAGGTCGAAATCCAGATCGTCGCGTTTCCGCAATCGGGCGTGCTCAAGCGGCCGGGCACCGACGCACTGCTGTCCGACGCGCTCGCCGCCGGCGCCGATCTGCTCGGCGGGCTCGACCCGTGCGCGATCGAAGGCGATCCGGTCGAGGCGGTGGACGTGCTGTTCGCGATCGCCGAACGCCACGGCCGCGGGCTCGACCTCCACCTGCACGAGCGCGGATCGATGGGCGCGTACTCGCTCGACCTGATCCTGCAGCGTACCGCTGCGCACGGCATGCAGGGCAAGGTGACGATCAGCCACGGGTTCTGTCTGGGCGATATCGCCGAACGCGAGCGCGACGTGCTGCTCGCCCGGATGGCGGAACTCGGCGTCGGGCTCGTCACGACAGCGCCGGCCGCGGTGCCCGTGCCGCCGGTGGCCGCGTGCCGTGCGGCAGGCGTGACGGTCATCGGCGGCAATGACGGCGTGCGCGATACGTGGACGCCGTACGGGTCGCCCGACATGCTCGAACGCGCGATGCTGATCGGCATGCGCAACGATTTCCGCCGCGACGATGCGCTCGAGGTCGCGCTCGACTGCGTGACGCACAGCGCGGCGCGCGGTTGCGGCTTCGACGGCTACGGGCTGCAGCCGGGCAGCCGCGCGGACGTCGTGCTGGTCGACGCGCTGACGTTTGCCGAGGCCGTCGTTGCGCGGCCGGTGCGGCGCCTCGTCGTGTCGTCGGGGAAGATCGTTGCGCGCAATGGCGCGCTGGCCTGAGTGAAGACTGAGTGAAGCGTCGCCCCGGTATGATCCGGTTTTCAGCCGAACCTCCCGGGAGATGACGATGCGACGCACGACAGCGGCACGGGCCGCACGATGGATGGCGGCGGCCCTGTTCGCCGTGAGCGCCGCGCATGCGGTGGCGGCGGGGCCGACGGACGCGCAGCAGGAAGCCAACCGGCGCACGGTGCTCGCGTTCTATGAAAAAGGCCTGAACGAGAAAGATGCCGACGCCGCGCTCGCGTACGTCGGCGATCGCTACGTGCAGCACAATCCGAACGCGGCCGACGGCCGCGACGGCTTCCGCAAATTCGTCGCATTCCTGCGCGACAAGTATCCGCAGTCGCACAGCGAGATCAAGCGCTCGTTCGTCGATGGCGACTACGTGATCCTGCACGTGCACGCGGTGCGTGAACCCGGCACGCGCGGCAGCGCGATCATGGACATCTTCCGGCTCGAGAACGGCAAGATCGTCGAGCACTGGGACGTCAATCAACCCGTGCCCGAGCAGGCCGCGAACGGGAACACGATGTTCTGACGGGCATCGGGCATCGGGCATCGGGCATCGGGCATCGGGCATCGGGCATCGGGCGCGCGGGCGTGACGATGCGCCCGCGATCTCGTCGCATCGGCCGTGCCGGCGGCACCACGGTGTCCTTTTCTTTGCCGTATCCGGCTTGCTCTTTCTTGCTACTCCTCGTGCTCCAGCATCGCCGCGAGCGTCTTCGTCAGCTCGCTGACCATCGGGTCGGCCGTCGGCCGATGCAGGATGGCGATGTCCATGTGCTCGATTGGCGCGAAACCCTGCTTCGCGGTCAGCACCGTGTGCTCGTCCGTCACCACGCGCGCGGGCAGCACGCTGATGCCGAGCCCGTCGGCGACGGCGGCCTGGATGCCGCTCAGGCTCGACGTGGTGAAGCTGATCCGCCAGCGGCGGCCGCGCTCCTCGATCGCCTTGATCATGTCGTCGCGATAGAGCCCGCGCGGCGGAAACACGACGATCGGCACCGGGTCGAGATCGATCGAAGGATGCGCGGCGCTGTCGATCCAGCGCAGTTTCTCGGGCCAGCGCACGACGGCTTCGCGGCTGTCGCGGCGCTGCTTGATCAGCACGAGGTCGAGTTCGCCGCGATCGTACGCTGCGCTGATGTCGCGGCTCAGCCCGCACATCACTTCGAGCTTGACCTGCGGATGCTCGCGATTGAACGCGGCGAGCGCGTGGGTCGTGCGGCCCGCCGCGAAATCGTCGGGCACGCCGAGCCGGATCGTCAGCGCGACCGTCGCGCCCGACAATGCTTCCAGCATCTCGTCGTTCAGCGCGAGCATGCGCCGCGCATAGCTGAGCACCGTCACGCCCGCGTCGGTCGGCCGGACGTCGCGCGTGCCGCGGTCGAGCAGGCGGTGCCCGGCGATTTCCTCGAGCCGGCGTACCTTCTGGCTGACCGTCGACTGCGTCGAATGCAGGCGCGCGGACGCCGTCGTGAAGCTGCCGCAGTCGGCGACCATCACGAGCGCGCGCAGCAGGTCGATGTCGAACAGGGGTCTATTCATTTCTGCACTTTTGCGGATTCGAACATTTCATTTCCAAATGCGTGCGACGACTTTTAACATGGCCGGACGCCGTGGGCAATCGCGGTTTCGCCGGATGCGGTGCGGCGCCGTGTGGCGCCACGGGGGCGCCTGACGGATCGCATTAACCGCGTGTCAGCGGTGCATCACCCGTGCATCGGCAGGCACATCGGCAGGCGCGGCACGCAAGGAGGAAACGGGATGTTTTTCAAACGGATCGCGATCATCGGCTCGTTTGCCTTGACCACGCTCACGTCGGCCGTGGCCGCCGCCGACGGCGGCGCGCCCGAAAGCCGGCTGCGCAGCGCGGCCGACCGGGGCGACGCGGGCGAAGTGCGCACGCTGCTCGAACGCGGCGCGCAGATCGATTCGCGCGACGGGCAGGGCCGCACGGCGCTGCTGCTCGCGACGCACGGCAATCACGTCGAGGCGGCGCGCGTGCTGATCGACGCGGGCGCGGACGTCAACGCGAAGGACGCGATCCAGGACAGCCCGTATTTGTATGCCGGTGCGCGCGGCTATCTCGACATCCTGCGGATGACGCTCGTGCACGGCGCGGACCTGTGCAGCACGAACCGGTATCGCGGCACCGCGCTGATTCCGGCCGCGGAGCGCGGCCATGTGGATACGGTGCGCACGTTGATCGACGCGGGCGTGAACGTCGACCACGTGAACCGGCTCGGCTGGACCGCGCTGCTGGAGGCGATCATGCTCGGCGACGGCAGCGAGCGTTATGTGCGGATCGTGCAGTTGCTCGTCGACGGGCACGCGAACGTCAATCTCGCGGATTCGAACGGCGAGTCGCCGCTGCAGCATGCGCGGCGGCGCGGATATGCGGCGATCGAGCGGGTGCTGGTGGGGGCGGGGGCGCGGTAGGTCTCAACCGGGCGAGACAGTGCCGCAGTCAGGACCATACTTCTCGATAGAGATGAAGCGCCTTCGACCATGCGGCGAGGTTTTTCCAGATGGTCCGAAGCGGGGTGCCCGAGCGTTCGGCGGCTTCCTCGGCCGCCTTCAGCACGACAGGCAGCGGCACCTCGTCGAGGATGACGGAGAACTGCGATTCGTATCCCGCTGGAATATGTCCGCTAGCCATTGCGCCGATCAGCAGACGTTCGGTCAGTTCACCCTTGTAGCTGACGTTCGCGCTGACGACGGCCTTGTAGAGACCGCTTTGTGCGGGCCTTGTCTGCGTCACGAGTTCAATGCCGAGCAAACCGAGCAACGGGATCAGCTTGCTGATGCCCAGATCCTTGAGCCTGCCGGTTTCAAGTTGATTCACGGTGAGACGAGACAGTCCGGCGAGTCTGGCGAGCTGGGCCTGCGTCAGGTCGAGCTCTGCCCGACGTTTCGCCACGACATGACCGATTTCATGGAGTTGCATATGGACCTTTCGGCACGGATTCAGCGACTCTCGAATGTAAGGTATAGCTTGCATCGCTGGGCGATGCTGTCGTGTCCGGACGATTTTCAGGGCGGTATAGGATGCGTCACCCATTCCATCGGATCCGGATCAAGGGAAATAGGATCCTGGTAGCCCGCATAGACACCGCCGCTCGACTAATATCCGGAAAAATACGCGCTGTGGTGAGCGTGCATTGCGCAGGGTAAATACATGAAAATATTGAAAAATCTGGCGAAATAGTAGCGTTGAGGCCCACGCTGACGCGATCCTCGTCGATTCCCGCCCCTGCCCGCCTCCCATCCGCCTGCCCCTCGCGTTTCCCCGCTTGCGCTCAAAATTTGAGCGGTCTAGACTGCATCGCAGTTTCATCGAAGTCCCTGTCTTTCGCGCACCGCGCCGGGCGTTCCGGCGCAATGCCACCCACCGGACGCCGGCGCTTGCCCGCCGCGTCGAGACCTTCAAGGACACGCCATGAACCGCACTGCAAAGCTTCTCGTTACCGCGCTGGCGTTCGCGCCGCTCGTGTCGTTCGCGCAGGACACGTCGACGATCCGCTGGGGCATCGACCCCACGTATCCGCCGTTCGAGGCGAAGCAGCCCGACGGCTCGCTGGCCGGCTTCGACATCGACCTGCGCAATGCGATCTGCGAGCAACTGCGTGCGAAGTGCGTATGGGTCGAGCAGGGCTTCGACGGGATGATTCCGGCGCTGCGCGCGCGCAAGTTCGACGTGATCATGTCCGCGATGACGGCCACCGACGAGCGGCTCAAGCAGATCGACTTCTCGAACAAGCTGTATGCGTCGCCGGGCGCGCTCGTCGCGCCGGTCGGCTCGAAGCTGCTGCCCACCGCCGCGTCGCTCGCGGGCAAGCGCATCGGGATCGACCAGGGCACGACGCAGGAAGCGTACGCAAAGGCCGAATGGGCGACCAAGGGCGTGACGATCGTCTCGTACCAGAACCAGGACCAGGTGTACCAGGATCTCGTCAACGGCCGCCTCGACGCGACCTTCCAGGACAAGACGCAGGCCGGCTACTCGTTCCTGAAGACGCCGCGCGGCAAGGGTTACGCGTTCGCGGGCCCCGACGTGACCGACGTGCGGATCACCGGCTACGGCGTGGCGATGGGCGTGCGCAAGGGCGACGACGCGATGAAGAAGCGGCTGAACGACGCGATCGTCGCGATCCGCGCGAACGGTACGTACCAGAAGATCGCCGCGAAATACTTCGACTTCGACATCTACGGGGCGAAGCAGCAGCTGACTTCGGCACCGTGACTCCGTGACTCCGTGATTCATTCAATCGACAGGCACACCATGACGAGTATCCAGGATCGCGTCGCGCAAGCCGTGACGCCCGAACTGATCGCCGCGTTCCGCGAGGAAGGCGCGGTCTGCATCAAGGGCATTTTCTCGCCCGACGAAGTCGCCGCGCTGCGCGCCGGCATCGACACGAATCTCGCGCAGCCGAGCCCGCGCGCGAAAGTCGCGAGCCGGCCCGACGATCCGGGCTGGTTCTTCGAGGATTTCTGCAACTGGCAGCACAACGACGCGTATCGCGACTTCATCGTGCGCTCGCCCGCGCCGTCGGTGGCCGCCGCGCTGATGGGCAGCGAGCATGTGCGGCTGCATCACGACCACCTGCTCGTGAAGGAGCCCGGCACGCGGCAGCGCACGCCGTGGCACCAGGACCAGCCGTACTACAACATCGAGGGCGACGACAACGTCAGCATGTGGATTCCGGTCGATCCGGTGCCGCTCGAATCGACGCTGGAATTCGTCGCGGGCTCGCATCTCGGGCCGTGGCTGATGCCGCGCACGTTCATGGACAAGGAAGCGAAGTGGTTTCCGGAAGGCAGCCTTGCGGATCTACCGGACATCGAAGGCGACCGTGCGGCTTTCCCGATCCGCCACTGGGCGCTCGAGCCCGGCGACATGGTGTGCTTCCGGATGCTCACGCTGCACGCGTCGGGCGGTACGCAGAACCGCCGGCGTGCGTTCTCGATCCGCTTCGTCGGCGACGATATCCGTCACGCGCCGCGCCACTGGAAGACGTCGCCTGAATTTCCCGGGCTCGCGGAGCAACTGCCCGACGGTGCGCCGCTCGACCACCCGCTGTTTCCGGTCGTGTGGTCGCGTGGAGCGGGGCAAGCCGGCGCGATCTGACGCTGACACTGGCGCGCGTGCATGACGGACGCGGCGGCCGTTTCCTGACGAAACGGCCGCCGCGCGCTTTTGTGCGTGCGGGCGTGTGACGAAGGATCAGGTCGGGTGGCGTCCGGCGCCCGGCTTGAAGCGCGAGCCGAGCCGGTAGCGGTTGCCCGGATGCAGGAAGTGCACGAACGTGACGGGCTGCCCGTTCGTCCAGGTGCGGCGCGTGAGCGTGAGGCACGGCTCGTCGGCGCGCATGTCGAGCAGCCGCGCCTGTTCGCCGGTTGGCAGCGCTGCATCGACCACGTGCTCGATCTCCAGTTCGTAGTGCGACACGTTGTTGAACAGGTACTCGGACGGCGGCTCGACCTGGAAATCCTGGTCGATGAACCCGGGTGCGGCGGCCGGGTTCACGTAGCGATCCTCGAGCTGGATCGGGCGGCCGTTTTCCTCGTGCACGCAGACCACGTGAAAAACCGGCGTATTGACCGGCAGGCCGAACGCGGCCGCGACGTCGAACGACGCGGGTTCGCTCGACTGGCTCAGCACGCGGCAGCGGTATTCGTGCCCGCGCGCGCGGATTTCGTCGCGGATGTGCGCGATCATCAGCAGGTTCGACTGCGGCTTCACCTCGGCGACGAACGTGCCGACGCCCGCGATGCGCTTGAGCACGCCTTCCTCGGTCAGCTCGCGCAGCGCGCGGTTGACCGTCATGCGCGCGACGCCGAACTGCGCGGCGAGATCGAGCTCGGACGGAATGCGGTCGCCGGGGCGCCAGTCGCCCGAGTCGACGTTCTGGCGAACGAGCGTCTTGATCTGCTGGAACGGTGCGGTGGCCTTTGTGACCATCGGGGATCCTTGCGCGAAGAAGTGGCGAGGCTAGTCGTCGTGACTGACGATGACCAGGATCTCCGCCTGCGCGGCGCCGAGGCTGCGCGTGCGGTGCGGGATGAGTGCGTTGAAATAGACTGAATCGCCGGTCTTGAGTTGCACCGTCTCGTTCGGAAACTCGATTTCGACGCGCCCCTTGTGCACGAACAGGAATTCCTCGCCTTCGTGCTCGCGGAACGTCGATGCGACGAATTCGTGCGGCGGATGCACGACGAACGGCAGCATCTTCTTCGGCGCGACGCCGGCCGCGATGCTCTCGAAGCGGTGCGCCTGGCTGTTGGCCGCCGCGCCCATCGCCGTGCGCTCGCCGGCGCGCGTGACCGTGATCAGCTCGCGGTTGTGACTTTCCGAGAACAACTGCTCGACGTCGACATTCAGTGCCTTCGACAGCTTCAGCGCGACCGCGATCGACGGCACGCTCAGGCCGCGCTCGACTTTCGACAGGTAGCTCTTGGTGAGGCCCGTTTCGTCGGCCAGCACGTCGAGCGTCCAGCCCTTCTGTTTTCTGAGCAGCTTCAGGCGAATCGTCATGGGGCGCCAGGTGTCCTTCGAAAAACCGATTGTAACGCATGACACAAAGTGTCCTGTGGTGTATTGTGTGTCATGTTTCTCCGGGAAAGCGGCCGCGGACGGCGCGACCGACCCGATCCATTCAGGAGGTGAACATGGCGGAAACGCTGAATCTGACGAAGGAGGCGCTGGTCGCGCTGGCGGAGCGGCGTCTCGACAACGAGGTGGGCGACAGCGGCTGGTCCGCGCGGCAAAAGCTCGCGCTCACGTGCCGGATCCTGTTCGACGCCGGCCACGATTCCGGCCTCGCCGGGCAGATCACCTGCCGAGCGGGCGACGCCGGCACGTACTACACGCAGCGGCTCGGGCTCGGTTTCGACGAGATCTCGGCCGCGAACCTGTTGCGCGTCAACGAGGATCTCGACGTGATCGACGGAGAAGGCATCCCGAATCCGGCCAACCGGTTCCACACGTGGATCTATCGCGAGCGCCCCGACGTGAATTGCATCATCCACACGCATCCCGCGCATGTCGCGGCGCTGTCGATGCTCGAGCAGCCGCTCGTCGTGTCGCACATGGATACCTGCCCGCTGTACGACGATTGCGCGTTCCTGAAGGACTGGCCCGGCGTGCCGGTCGGCAACGAGGAGGGCGAGATCATCTCGAAGGCGCTCGGCAGCAAGCGCGCGATCCTGCTGTCGCATCACGGTCAGCTCGTGGTCGGCAAGACGATCGAGGAAGCGTGCATCCTCGCGCTGCTGATCGAGCGGGCCGCGAAGCTGCAGCTGCTTGCGATGGCGGCCGGCGAGATCAGGCCGGTGCCGCCGGCGCTGGCGCGTGAAGCGCATGACTGGATCTCGAAGCCGAAGCGCGATGCGGTGACGTTCGACTATTACGCGCGGCGCGCGCTGCGTACCCATCAGGACTGCGTCGCATGAACGCGTGCGTCGTTTCCATCTCGTCAGACAATCATTGAGGAATACACATCGTGTCCATCCTGCTGCAAGGCATCATTGCCTACCCGGTCACGCCGTTCTCCGCCGACGGCAGCGTTGACCTGAAAGCGCTCGATGCGCTGATCGAGCGGCTCATTGCCGATGGCGTCCACGCGATCGCCCCACTGGGTAGCACGGGTGAGAGTGCATACCTGTCCGACGCCGAATGGGAGGCGGTCGCCACCGCGTCGATCCGCGCGGTGCGCCGGCGCGTGCCGACCGTCGTCGGCATTTCCGACCTCACCACGGCGGGCGCGGTGCGCCGCGCGCGCTTCGCCGAACAGGCCGGCGCCGATGCGGTGATGGTGCTGCCGGTGTCGTACTGGAAGCTCGGTAACGACGAGATCGTCGCGCACTACCGCGCGATCGGCGCCGCCATCGGCATCCCGATCATGCTGTACAACAACCCCGCGACAAGCGGCGTCGACATGTCGCCTGACCTGATCGCGACGATCTGCCGGACCGTCGACAACGTGACGATGGTCAAGGAGAGCACGGGCGACATCGGCCGGATGCATCGGCTCGCGCAGTTGAGCGACGGCGCGATTCCGTTCTACAACGGCAGCAACCCGATGGCGCTCGCCGCGCTCGCGGCAGGCGCGGCCGGATGGTGCACGGCCGCGCCGAACCTGAATGCGGCGTTGCCGCTGGCGCTGTTCGACGCGATGCGCGCGGGCGACCTGGCGCGCGCCAGGACGGTCTTTCATGCGCAGCTGCCGCTGCTGCAGTTCATCGTCAACGGCGGGTTGCCGGTGACCGTGAAGGCCGGGTTGCGCCTGTGCGGCTTCGATGCCGGCGAACCGAGGAAGCCGCTGATGCCGCTCGGCGACGCGCGCACGCGCGAACTCGAACGCCTGCTCGCGGCGCTGCCGGACGGTGTGACGACATGAGCGAGGCGGCACGGCCGGCGATCTCGGCCGCTATCGGCGCGGTGCGGGTCGGTAAGAGCTGGCCGCTGGCCGGCACGCCGCACGCCAGCGCGATCGACAAGCAGCCGGTGGGCTCGCGTCTGTGGCTGGGCGCGCTCGGTTTTGCCGGCGACGAGCAGGCCGATGCGCGGCATCACGGCGGCCCCGACAAGGCGGTGCACCACTATGCGCACGATCACTATGCATGGTGGGCCGCGCAGATCGGCGCGCGCGACGTGCTTGCGCAACCGGGTGCGTTCGGCGAGAACCTGTCGACGCGCGGCGTGACCGAGCACGACGTGTGTCTCGGCGACGAGTTCACGCTGGGCGGTGCCGTGCTTCAGGTGTCGCAGTCGCGACAGCCGTGCTGGAAGCTCAACGCGCGTTTCGATCATCCGCGGATGGCCGCGCTCGTGCAGCAAAGCGGCCGGACCGGGTGGTATTACCGCGTGCTGCAGGAGGGCTGGGTGGCCCCGGGCGACGTGCTGGCGCTGCATCGACGCACCTGTCCGCAATGGACGCTGTCGGCGGTGCTCGACGTGCTGTACCGGCGCACGCTCGACATGGTCGCGCTCGAGGCACTGTGCGACGTCCCCATACTGCCGCCCGGATGGCGCAAGATGCTCGACAAGCGCCGGACGGAGCGGCAGGTCGAAGACTGGGCGAAGCGGCTCGAAGGAGGTTGACGGGCCGCGTGGCTCAGTGGCTCGGCAGTTCCCGCACGTCGGCGGTCGGCACCGAGCCGAACGCATCGCTCAATGCATAGGCGATCAACTGTCGTGCGGCCGCCTCGGGCGTCGCGAGCGCGCCGCTCGACTTCAACTGGTCGAATTTCTCGCGCATCGGGAAGTTGTCTTCGCTGGTCGAGCGGATCGTCGCCTGCATGCCCGTATCGACGACGCCCGGCGCGACACTGCAGATCCGCAACGCGCGGTTCGCGTCGAGCGCGACTGCGCGCGCATGGTGATCGAGCGCGGCCTTGGTCGCGCAGTAGACGCTCCAGCCCGCGTACGCGTTGCGCGCCGCACCGCTCGACACGTGCAGGATCCGGCATTCGGTCGTGGCCGATGCCGCTTGCGCGAGCGCGGCCGACAGCATCAGCGGCGCCGCGACGTTCACGCCGACCGCACGTGCGACGATCGCCGGATCCTGCGCGGCGAGCGGGCCGATCGGATCGACGATGCCCGCGTTGTTGAACAGCAGCACGATCGACGCGCCGTCGACGAAGCGGCGCAGCGTGTCGCCGGCCAGCCAGGCCACGACGGCCGGCGTGTCCGACAGGTCGAGTTCGATTTCGGTGAATCGGTCGCCGGCTTGCGACGCGAGCGCCGGATGACGGCTGCGCGACACGCCCAGCACGGCGATGCCTTCAAGCAGCAGTTGTTCGGCGAGCGAGGCGCCGAGGCCGCGCGTGTGTCCGGTGACGATGGCGCGCACGTGCGGTGCGGAAGAGGATGCGTTCATGGCGGTGAGCGGGTCGAAGGGGTGAACGGATGAGCGGTGGCGACGCGCGGCGCGCATGCGTGGCGGCATGGCCTGCGGGACAGCCGATGCGTGGCGATGCGTGCGAAGGCGGCCGCATGCCGCCGTGGACTTCAGGGTGACGCATATCGTAGCGCCCGCATGCGTGTCGCGCAAACACCGCCGCGTGCAACGGGGCGGAATCGCCGGCGCGGCGCGTGTCCATCGCCGCGCGGCACCGGTCGGCCGACAGGTCGGACGAAAGCCGGCTGCGGCAAGTTCGCGCGCCGACGCGGCGGGGGGCGCCGGGCCGCGCGACGCGAGCTATCATATGGCTCGCCCGTGCGCGATGCCGGACGGGCCGCGACCGTTTCCCTTCACCTGCTGCACGCTGCGACGCCACTCATGAACACCACGCCGGATACGCCCACGCCACGCGCCCTTCGCGAACTCACGCCCCTCGAGGCCCGCATTCTCGGTGTGCTCGTCGAGAAACAGCACACGGTGCCGGACACCTATCCGCTGTCGCTGAATGCGTTGACCGCGGGCTGCAACCAGAAAACCGCGCGCGCGCCGGTGATGAACGTCAGCGAGGACGAAGTCACGACCGCGCTCGACGGGCTGAAGCACCTGAGCATCGTGATGGAAGGCAGCAGCAGCCGCGTGCCGCGTTTCGAGCACAACATGAACCGTGTGCTCGGCATCCCGAGCCAGGCGATCGCGCTGCTGACGATCCTGCTGCTGCGCGGCCCGCAGACGGCCGCCGAGCTGCGCCTGAACAGCGCGCGCCTGCATGGCTTCGCGGATATCTCGTCGGTCGAGGCGTTCCTCGACGAACTCGCGGCGCGCGCGCAGCCGCTCGTCGTCCGGTTGCCGCGTGCGCCGGGCGCGCGCGAGAACCGCTGGATGCACCTGATGTGCGGCGAAGTGAACATGGCCGACTTCGCGAGCGCGGATGCCGGCGGCGCGGATTCCGTGCCGCCTTCGGAATTCGAAGCGCTGAAGGCCGAACAGAAGCGCCTCGCGGATGAAGTGGCGCGACTGAATGCGCTGGTTCTGCGGATGGCCGGCGAGCTGGGCATCGACGTCGACGCGCAAGGCGACGCGTCCTGACACAGATGGCGGCGATGCGCGTGCCTCGCCCGGCCTCGTCGCCACGCGGCCGGGCCGGGGCGCGATGCGGATACGGCCCGCGCCGCCGCGTTACTTCAGCTTGACGCCCGGTACTAGATAGCGTGCGCCGTCCGGTCTCAGGATCGGCGCGAGCGCCGCAAACGGCACGTCGAGTTGCGGCCCGAGACAGGCGCCCATCGCGTGGCCGATCCCGGATACGACGAACGACAGCTTGCCGGGCGCATCGAGCTCGAACGCCAGATACTGCGGGAACACGTCGGCACACGACAGCGAATCGCCTTCGCCGTCCGACACTTGCTGACCGTGTGTTGCCTTGTCGCGCAACTGCGTAATGAAACTCACCAGCGCGGGGCTCGTTCCCGGGTCGCCGTCCTTGCCTGCCGTAGCCGCGTCGATCACGCGATTCCAGTCGAGGTACGTACCACGCAGCAGGTCGAACGTGACCGGATCGTAGTGATTGTTCGGATGAGCGCCGCCGCAGTACGTACTGCCCGATTCCACGATGCCGAGTGCCGCAGGTGACAGCCACGTGACCGTCACCTGTTCGTCGTCGTAGCCGCCGAGCGAACCGGCGGCCGGCCCGTCGTCGGAATAGCGGGTCGACGCGCATTCGAGCGCGGCGAGATTCATCTGCCAGTGCTGCTGTTCGAGCAGGCGGTTGACCCGTGCCATGACCGCTGGATCGGGATGGCGGCTCAGACGCGGATACATGAGCTTCGTGCGCGGGTCGCGCCACATCCGGTACGCGACGGTGCCGTCTCCGATCTCGGGGCCGGCCGGCTGCGCGTGCCCGTCAAGCTTCAGCGTGGCATAAGGCGCCTGCCGCATGTCGATGGCCACGCCGCTTGCGATACCGCTGCCGACGCCGCCGGCGATGCTGTTGGTGACGGCTTCGACGGAGCCGGGCGCAACCGCGTCGGGATCGTATTCAGCGATGCGCCGCAGCGTGAAGCTGCGCGTCTTGCCGGAGCGCGCATCGGTCCAGCGGCCGCGATAGCCGGCTTTGTCCCGCGTGCCCTGCCAGGTGGCCGCGGCATGATCGAAATCGGCTTGCTCGCGGAATCCCAATGGACTGCGGGCGTCGTCCGGCAACTGCGTTCGCACGAGCGGTTCGACCAGTTGCGCAGGCGTGCCGTGCAGCGGAATATCGACGCCGAGCTGTGCATAGAAGTAGCGACCCGAGATCGAACCGTCAGCCGCCGTGCGATCGTCGAGCTCCATGACGACGGTGCCTGCGCCCTGCAGCGTGCCTTCGTAGACGGTGCGCGGCGCGGCATGCGCGAAGCCTGCGTGCAGCGCGGCCAGCACCCACGCGATCCGGATCAGCGGGCGCATCACCAGCGGCACCCGGTCTGTTCGGATGCGTCGACATCCAGCGCGCGGCCGAACGCGGTCTGCTTGCCGGTGCGCGCATTGGTGTAGGTCATCGAATAGACCATCGCGCCCTGGGTCATCATTTCGTAGCGCCCGTTGATCCTGCCGCCGACCATTTCGGCCCAGGTCGTCGTGTACTGGTGCGGACGGCTTTCGTCGAGCACTTCATCCTCCTCGTGCTCGATCACCAGCGGCAGGGCCGTTTTCGATTGCGCATACCGGACCATGCCGCCCGACCATTTAACCGCATCGTCATAGTAGGTGCGCATCTCGAAGCGCACGGGTTTGTCGCCGTCCGACCGGAAGCAGAACACTTCGGTGGACACCTTGGCGAGCGCCGGCAGCGACACGCAGAGCAGCACGGCTGCGAGGACTTTTTTCATGATGGCGTGAGAGTAATGAAGCGGCACGTCAACCGACGCTGATCCGCGAAGCGCCCGCATCGACGAGCCGGAACAGCAGATCCTCGACGGCTGTCTCGGGCGCGGAGCCGAGATCCACATTGACGCGCCACCCCTGTTCCGTGCGAACCGGTTCCGACAGGTAGTGAACGATCCCGTGCAGGCCGTCTTCGGCCGGCGTGTTCTCGTCGTCGGCATCGAACCACGCGAAGAACCAGGTCTTGAACGCATCGATTGCTGCGCTTTCGTCGAGCCCGTCGGCCTCGATCGCGGCCCAGTCCCACACGAACGGGCGGATCGACACGGCCGCCGTTTCGAGGTCGAACGCGAACGGCTCGAAATCCAGCTGCGTGGCGGAATCGACCATCGCGGGCTGGCCGGCCGCTTCGCCTTCGGTCGCGATGAGGTCGGCCCGGCACGGCAGCGCGAGCGGCCCTTCGGTGGCGAGCGTGCCGTCGGCACGGCGGTAGGCCGGCTCGACGATCACGGCCGGCCGTGCAGCCGCTTTCGCGAGCAGGTCGGCATACGGTTGGCGGATGGCGCGGAGCAGTTCGGAGACGGTCATCGTGGCGTGTCGGTCGGGCAGGGAACGATCGGTTGCTGGCAGACGGCGTGCGGCGCGGCCGCTTCGGTACCGGACAGCCGTGATCGTACGGCACTTCGGCAAAACGCGGACAGTCGGCCAAACGGCCGGTGCACCCGCATCGTGCGGCGGCGGATTTAGACGTTTTCCTTCAAACAATGGAAAACGCCCATCGAGCGCGTTCTCGATGTGCTTCAATTAATCCGGTTTGTACTCCTACTAAAATTACAGATTCAGAACAGGCCGGATTATTCATTAACAGGAGACAGTGCGATGGCACGGAAACGGTTTTGAAGCGGCACACACGATGCTCTGCAACACCGCCGAACTTCCTTCGATGAAAGCAGGTTATCCCAGGGGCTCCAACCATGTCCTCCAGACGCTTCATGCTGGCCGCGGCCGCCGTGTCCGTCGCGCTGGCTGTCGCCGCACCGCCGGCCAGCGCCGGCGCGCCGGCCGTGTCCGATCCGTTCTACACGTACACCGGCACCACGCCGCTGGCATCGATTCCACCGGGCACGGTGCTCAACACGCGCAACGTCACCTATCACGTGGCCGGCATCCCGACCGCGCTGACCGCGCAGCAGTTGCTGTATCGCACCAATAACGCGCTGAACCAGCCGGTCGTCAACGTGACGTCCGTGATCCGGAGCCAGGTCAGCAACGGCCAGGCCATCTCGTACCAGTCGGCCTACGATTCGCTGAACCCGTACGACGAGCCGTCGCAGGTGATCGCCGGCGATCGCGACGTCACGAAGGTCATCAATATCGGCACGTTGCTCTACAGCGCGGAATCGATTCCGCTGTCGACCCTGCTGCTGCTCGGCTACAACGTCATCGTGCCCGATACGGAAGGCCAGACGGCCGACTTCGCCGCCGGCCCCGAATACGGGATGACGACGCTCGATTCGATCCGCGCGGCGCTCAATACGCCGTCGACCGGCCTGAATCCGTCGAGCAAGGTCGCGATGATCGGTTATTCCGGCGGCGCGATCGCGACGAACTGGGCCGCGCAGCTCGCGCCGAGCTATGCGCCCGAGATCAACAGGCAGCTCGTCGGCGCGGCGGAAGGCGGTGTGCTGGTCGACCCCGCGCACAACCTGCGCTATGTCGACGGCAGCATCGTGTGGGGCGGCGTGGCGGCGGCCGCGCTGGCCGGGCTGTCGCGCGGCTACGGCTTCGACCTGACGCCCTATCTCAGCGATACCGGCGTCGCCGTGTTCCAGGACATCCAGAACCAGTCGCTCGCGTACATCCTGCCGAAGTACACGGGGCTGCATTGGAGCACGCTGTTCAAGCCGCAATACGCGAACGACATCAACAGCATTCCCGTGTATGTGACGTACGCAAACAAGGTGAATGCCGGGCTGGCCGCATCGCCGACGATCCCGATGTTCATCGGCCAGGGCACGGCGGGCGCGCTGGACGGCACCTTCAGCAGCCAGGTGGGCGACGGCGTGATGATGGCGTACGACGTGCGCGCGCTGGCGCAGAAGTTCTGCGCCAGCGGCACGCCGGTCACGTACAACGAGTATCCGCTCGAACATGCGGGCGCGATCGTGCCGTGGGTGGCCGGCATGCTGCCGTGGCTCTACGACCGTTTCAACGGAAAAGCCGCGCCGAGCAATTGCTGGCTGACGTCGCTGCTGCCGAGCAATTCGCTGGCGCCCGAGACGCTGCACTAGCCGCAGCGCACCGCAGCACTGCACTGCACAGCACGGCACAGCACGACAGCACCCAACAGCACCGCACCCGCGGCGCATGACCAGGCGACCCTTCATGGGTCGCTTTTTTTCATTCCGGGATTGACCGCAGTCACGTTTGCTCCGCCTGGGCCGCGCCCGTTCCTCCCGCCGCAACCCTTCGCCGTCCCGCCCGGGTGCCATAATCGAGCCTGCCCATCATTCCAGACGTCCCCCGGAGAATCACCATGCAGAACCTCGACAATCCTTCCCACGATCGCGAGGTAGGCAGCGCCGACGCGACGCAGGACACCACGCGCATCGACGACGTCCGCATCGGCGCCGTGCGCCCGCTGATTTCGCCTGCGCTGCTGCTCGACGAGCTGCCGGTGCCGGCCGCCACGCAGACGCTCGTCGAAGATACGCGCCGCGCGATCGGCGACATCCTGCACGGCCGCGACGATCGGCTGCTGCTCGTCGTCGGCCCGTGCTCGATCCACGATCACGACCAGGCGCTCGACTACGCGCGCCGCCTGAAGGTGGCCGCCGATGCGCTGAAGGACGACCTGCTGATCACGATGCGCGTCTACTTCGAGAAGCCGCGCACGACGGTCGGCTGGAAGGGCTACATCAACGATCCGCGCCTCGACGGCAGCTTCCGCATCAACGAAGGGCTGCGCGCCGCGCGGCAATTACTCCTCGACATCAACGCGCTGGGCCTGCCGGCGTCGACCGAATTCCTCGACCTGCTGAGCCCGCAGTACATCGCCGACCTGATCGCGTGGGGCGCGATCGGCGCGCGCACGACCGAGAGCCAGAGCCACCGCCAGCTCGCGTCGGGCCTGAGCTGCCCGATCGGTTTCAAGAACGGCACCGACGGCGGCGTGCAGGTCGCGTCGGACGCGATCGTCGCCGCGGCCGCGAGCCATGCGTTCATGGGGATGACGAAGATGGGGATGGCCGCGATCTTCGAGACGCGCGGCAACGACGACGCGCACGTGATCCTGCGCGGCGGCAAGACGGGCCCGAACTACGACGCCGAGCATGTCGAGGCGTGCTGCGCGGTGCTGCGCAAGGCCGGGTTGCGCGAGCAGGTGATGGTCGACTGCTCGCATGCGAACTCGAACAAGTCGCACGACCGGCAGGTGGGCGTCGCGCAGGATCTCGCACGGCAACTGTCGCAGGGCGAGCAGCGGATTGTCGGGGTGATGGTCGAGAGCCATCTCGAAGCCGGACGCCAGGACCTGAAGCCGGGCGTGCCGTTGAAGTACGGGGTGTCGATCACGGATGCGTGTTTGAGCTGGACGCAGACAGAGCCGGTGCTCGACGTGCTGGCCGACGCCGTGCGGCAACGGCGCGTGTATTCGCGAAATGCGTGACGGGGGCGACGCCGACATGACCGATTTCCCGTCCGACGCACCGGCTATCCCAGGCGAACCCGCTGCTTCCGGTAGGGCGGCAACGGTGCCGCCCGGCAAGCTGTTCACGATGGCGGGCGTCGGCTGGGCGGCGTTTCTCGGCTCGCCGCTCGCCGGCGGTATCCTGCTCGCGGCGAACGCGCGGCGCCTCGGCCACCGCGCGCTCGCGCAGCGGCAGATTCTCGTCACGGCACTCGTCACGCTCGTGTCGATCATGCTTTACGCGGCGGTGGACATTCCGGAAACCGCGGCGGTGCCGCACGCGCTCGTGCACGCGGTCGTCATTGCCGGCCTCGCCGGCACGGTCATCTATGCACGGCACGCGCAAGGCGCGGCCGTAGACGCTCATCGGGCCGCCGGCGGTGCGCTGCAGTCGAACTGGCGTGCGGCGGGCATCGGCTTGCTGACGCTGCTCGGTGTCTGGCTGTCGATCGCCGTGGCGATCGTGGTGCTGGGTGTCGCGGGCGTGCTGAACTTCGACAGCGACCTGCGGCTCGTGCGCGATTATCCGGCGCCCGCGGAGCTGCGCTTGCCCGCCGGATGGCGGGTCGCGAACCAGCCGGAGGATCGCGGCGACGCGACCTACCGGATCCGGCGTTTCAGGTTCGGGCTGATGTCGGCGGGGATCGAGTTCGTCATCGGCGAGAAGGGCGACGACACGCTGTCGAGCTTCTGCGACGGGATGGTCGATGCGGTCAAGGAAGGCGGCAGCGCGATCGAGTGGTCGCACGCGGCGAACGGCACGATAGCCGGCCGGCCCGCACTGATGTGCGAGCACAAGGGAGCGCTCGACGACGAAACCGTGCACCAGGCGGCCGTGCTGACGTCCGGCGACACGAAGACCTGCGTGCTGATCTACACGGCGCGCGAGGAGAACTACGCGCGTTATCTGCCGGAGTTCGACCGCGTACGCGATTCGCTGCGGTGTCCGTAATGTTGCCGTCGCGCGGGTCGCGTGGCCGGTGCTGCGTCATCGCGTCCGATGCAGCGATTCGCGAGTGACGCTAACATGGGCCGGTGCAACGCGTCGTGCGCGAGCCGCCGTGCTTCATGCGGCGCATGCATGGCGGCGGCTCGGCCGGCCGCCGACACCGACAACAATTCACCGGAGTACACAACAGCATGGCTTTCTACAAGACCCTCATCGCAGCAACCGTCCTCGCCTCGAGCGTCAGCGCGCACGCACAGATCGCGGGTGCGCAGCCGCTCAGCGTCACCGTCGAGCAATCGCAGGCGCTGCTCGAAGGCTGGAGCGTGAAGAAGAGCGTGCTCGGCAAGGCCGTCTATAACGACGACAACCAGAAGGTCGGCACCGTGCGCGACCTGATCGTCGCGCCGGACGGCTCGGTGTCGGCGGCGATCGTGTCGGCCGGTGGCTTCCTCGGCGTGGCCGCGCATGACGTCGCGGTGCCGATCGCGTCGCTCGACGTGCGCAAGGGCAACATCTACCTGCCGGGCGCGACGAAGGAAGCGCTGAAGGCAACGCCGGCGTTCCAGTACGCGAAGGTGCCGACGCCGCCGAAGCCGAAAAAGGTCGACGACAAGCACTGATCGTCGATTCGATGTATCGCAGCCCGGCGTGCAATGCGCCCGGGCTGGCGATCACAGGCCGTCAATCGCCATGCGAGTCTGCGCGAGTCGGCGGAGGCATGGCGTTGCATCATGGCGCCGGACGAATTGCCTCGACGATCGATGACGATGCGGCTGCGCATCGTGCGCGATTCGGCGCAGTGATCCGCAACACGCCGTGAATGCCGCATATACCGGCGATCAGATCGCCGGCTTCTCTTCGTCCACCCACACCCCGTCGAATCCGAACGCGACCGGCCCGCTCAGGAACACGCTGCCGGTGCCGTCCCATTGAACGGTGACGTCGCCGCCGTCGCAGGTCACCCGCACCGTATCGTCGAGCAGCCCGCGCCGGATGCCGTTGACGACCGCACCGCACGAACACGATCCCGAACCGAGCGGCACGCCGCCGCCGCGCTCCCAGATGCGCAGGCGGATATGCGTGCGATCGATGACCTGAACAAAATGCACGTTGGTTTTCTGCGGAAACAGCGGATGCGTTTCGATGGCCGCGCCGAGCGACGCGACATCGATCGCGCGGAGGTCGTCGACGAAGAACGTGCAATGCGGATTGCCCATGTTGCAGGCGGCCGGCGCGCCGGGTAACGGCAGCGCGAGGGTATCGAGTGCCTCGGCGACCGGCACGTCCCGCCAGCCGGTGAGCGGCGTGCCCATCCCGACGGTGATCAGGCCGTTCGCCTCCCTCGAGCACACGAGATACCCGCGGCGGGTCCGCAGCACGAGCGACGCCATGCCGGTTTCCCGCATCAGCTTCCACGCGACGCCGCGCGTCGCGCTGCCGCAGGTGTCGAGCGGCGAGCCGTCGGCGTTCCAGAACGCGACGCGGGCCGCCGCGTCCTCGCAATCCGACACGACCGCGAGCTGGTTGAAGCCGATGCCGTTGTGCCGGTCGCCCATGCGCCGTACGAGGTCGCGGTCGATCGCGTGCACGCGATCCTGATCCTGGCCGCGCAGGTCGACGATGACGAAGTCGTCGCCATTCGCGTGCATTTTCTGAAATCCGATCGGCATGGCGGTTCCGGCAGAGAGACAGGTGAACACTGTACGTGGCTCGCCGTTCACGATCAATCGCGCGCCGGACGATGTACACGCAACCAGTATCTACGTAATTCTACGTAGCTCCACATACGTAGTTAACCGCTTGTAAGCTGCCCCCGTCGCACGGAATACTACGGCCCATCGCCGCGGTCTCCGCGAGACCCCGGCACGACGCATCGACGTCACGCGTATGCGGCACCCTCGCCGCATGCCATCTAAAACCATATTGGAGACCAGGAGACGCCATGAATCGGGCTTCCAGTACCCTGCTCTGGATCGCGGTCGCGCTGCTCGGCGCGTTCTCGTTCGGAACGATCGCACTTGCACACGGCGAGCGCGTGAGTGCCCTCTGGATCGTGATCGCCGCAGTCTGCGTGTATCTGATCGCGTATCGCTTCTACAGCCGTTTCATCGCCAGCAAGGTCATGCAGCTCGACGGGCTGCGGATGACGCCGGCCGTCAAGTACAACGACGGCCTCGACTACGTGCCGACCAACAAGTACGTGCTGTTCGGCCATCACTTCGCCGCGATCGCGGGCGCCGGTCCGCTCGTCGGGCCCGTGCTCGCTGCGCAGATGGGCTATACGCCCGGCATGCTGTGGATCCTGGCCGGCGTCGTGTTCGCCGGCGCGGTGCAGGACTTCATCGTGCTGTTCATCTCGACGCGTCGCGACGGCCGCTCGCTCGGCGATCTCGTCAAGATGGAGCTCGGCACGGTGCCCGGCGTGATCGCGCTGTTCGGCGCGTTCCTGATCATGGTGATCATCCTCGCGGTGCTCGCGCTGATCGTCGTGAAGGCGCTGACCAATTCGCCGTGGGGCACGTTCACCGTCGCTGCGACGATTCCGATCGCGCTGTTCATGGGCGTCTATACGCGCTACATCCGTCCGGGCCGCATCGGCGAAGTGTCGATCATCGGCTTCGTGCTGCTGATGGCGTCGATCGCGTTCGGCCAGCATGTGCACGATTCGCCGACGCTCGCCGCATGGTTCACGTTCACCGGCACGCAGCTCACGTGGATCCTGATCGGCTACGGCTTCGTCGCATCGGTGCTGCCGGTGTGGCTGCTGCTCGCGCCGCGCGACTACCTGTCGACGTTCCTGAAGATCGGCACGATCCTCGGTCTCGCGATCGGCATCCTGGTCGTCGCACCGGAACTGAAGATGCCCGCGCTGACGAAGTTCGTCGACGGCTCGGGCCCGGTGTGGTCGGGCGGCCTGTTCCCGTTCCTGTTCATCACGATCGCGTGCGGTGCCGTTTCGGGCTTCCACGCGCTGATCTCGTCGGGTACGACGCCGAAGCTGATCGACAACGAAACCAACGCGCGCTTCATCGGTTACGGCGCGATGCTGATGGAATCGTTCGTCGCGATCATGGCGCTGGTTGCTGCCTGCGTGATCGAGCCGGGCATCTACTTCGCGATGAACGCGCCGGCCGCCGTGCTCGGCTCGACGCCGGAAGCGGTGGCCAGCACGGTCACGCAATGGGGCTTCGTGCTGACGCCCGACATGCTGACGCAGACCGCGAAGGCCGTCGGTGAAACGACGATCATCGCGCGCGCGGGCGGTGCACCGACGCTGGCCGTCGGCATGGCGCACATCCTGCACCAGGTGATCGGCGGCGAAGCGATGATGGCGTTCTGGTATCACTTCGCGATCCTGTTCGAAGCGCTGTTCATCCTGACGGCCGTCGACGCCGGTACGCGTGCGGGCCGCTTCATGCTGCAGGACCTGCTCGGCACGTTCCACCCGGCGCTCAAGCGCACCGAGTCGCTGCCCGCGAACCTGGTCGCCACCGCGCTGTGCGTGGCCGCGTGGGGTTACTTCCTGTACCAGGGCGTGGTCGATCCGCTTGGCGGCATCAACACGCTGTGGCCGCTGTTCGGCATTTCGAACCAGATGCTTGCCGCGATCGCGCTGGTGCTCGGCACCGTCGTGCTGTTCAAGATGAAGCGCGAACGCTATGCGTGGGTGACGATCGTGCCGACCGTGTGGCTGCTGATCTGCACGCTGACCGCCGGCTGGCAGAAGATTTTCGACGCGAACCCGAAGGTCAGTTTCCTCGCGCACGCCGCGAAGCTGCAGGCCGCAGTGGACGAAGGCAAGGTGCTGGCTCCGGCGAAGTCGATCGCGCAGATGCAGCGGATCATCTTCAACGACTACATCGATGCGGCGCTGGCTGGCCTGTTCATCTTCGTCGTCGTGGCGATCGCGGTGTACGGCGTGATCGCCGTGCTGCGCGCGCGCCGCGAGTCGAAGCCGACCGTGCGCGAGACGCCGTACGAAGCGATGCCGGCCGCGCAGGCGCTCGGCAGCGGACGTTAAGGGGAGGCCGCGATGTTCAGCGATCTTGGCAGCGACCTGCGCACCGCGGGGCGTTACCTCGGGCAGGCGTTGCGGCTGATGGTCGGCCTGCCCGACTACGACACCTACGTCGCGCACATGCGTGAGACTCATCCGGACCGCGAGCCGATGACGTACGAGGAGTTTTTCCGCGAGCGTCAGAATGCGCGGTACGGGTCGGGCGCAGGGAAGTGCTGTTGAGCAGTTGAAACGGAAGGAACGACGAGAGAAGGCGTCATGGCGTGAGAGTCATGACGCTTTTTTTCATGCCGTCGCAAGGCGATCGGCTCGTGCAACGCTTCTCCTCGCGCGAAGCCGTCAGTCGTTGTCGTGACGGAGCGCAAGAACCGCAGCGGCCCCCGCGGCGAGCGCGATCAGGGTCAATGCGACGGCAAAACCGGTCGCGCCTGCGGTGAAGCCGACGCGATCGATCGCGTACCCGGTCATCACGGCTCGCGCGAAGCCGTCAGTCGTTGTCGTGACGGAGCGTGAGCACCGCAGCGGCGCCCGCGGCGAGCGCGATCAGGGTCAATGCGACGGCGAAGCCGGTCGCGCCTGCCGTGAAGCCGACGCGATCGATCGCGTACCCGGTCATCACGGGCATCAGTCCCGCCGGGAGGTAGCCGCCGATGTTCATGACGGCGTTCGCCTCGGCGCGCCGTGCGTCGGGCACATGCAGGCCGATCAGCGTCAGGCCGCCGAGCTGCCCGAGGCCCTGTCCCGCGCCCGCGAAGAGCGCCGCGGCGACGAGGACGGCGGCCGACGACGCATGCACGGCGACGCACAGCATCACCATCGACAGCATGGTGGCGACCGTGCCAGCAACGAACGTCGTACGGATCGATCCGCGCCGCGCGACGAACTGGACACCGGTGGCGGCGATGAACATCGCGCAGGCCATTCCGCCCGCGAGCAGCGGGCTGCGCACGTGAAGCAGGCGTGCCAGCAACGACGGACCCAACGCAAGCACGAAGGAGGTCGCGGTAATGCCCGGCCCGAACACGGCGATACCGCTGGCGACATGGCGCCGGTTGCGGGCCGGTACGGACGGCAGGCGTAGCGGCGGTGTGTCGCCTTGCGCCTGCGCGGGCCGGTTGCGCGGCAGCCGCAGGGCGACGGCCAATGCGCTCAGCAGGATCACGAACTCGACACCGAAGACGACGGCGACCGGATGCGCGGCGGTTTGCGCGGCAATCCCGGCGAGCAACGGCCCGAGCCCCGCGCCGAGCACCATGGCAACCGATGCGAGCAGCGCGGCCTTGCGCCGCTCGGTGCCCGCGAGATCGACCACCGCGGCCATGCCTGCCGACACGATCACGCCGACCGCGATGCCCGTCAGCAAGCGGGCGACCGCGAGCATGGCGACGGACGACGCGGTCGCGAACAACGCACACGCGATCAGTGCTGCGGCGAGGCCGGGCAGCAGGACCGGCTTGCGCCCGTAACGGTCCGAAAGCTGGCCGGCGACGAGCAGCGTACCCAGCAGGCCGGCGATATAGAGCGCGAAGATGACGGTCAGCGTGCCGGACGAGAAACCGAGTGCGCGCTGCCAGTCAACGTACAGCGGCGTCGGTGAGTTGGACAGCATGAACACGGCGGTGACCATCCAGGCGGCGTGCGCCATGCGGGGCACGGGACGCGAGGCTGCGGGTCGCGATTGGGGAACGGCGGTGTCGGACATGAACGCACTCCTTGTACGAGTTTTTTCGAACTATAGCCTAGTTCGAAAAAACTCGTACAGGGTGATATGCTTGCGGGCATGAAACGAGTCCACCCTGAACGGGCGGCCGGCATCGCGCCGGCGCCTGCGGATTTGCCCGACCCGCTGCCGGAGCCGGACGTTGCCGAGCTCCGCCTCGAAACCATTCTTGGCGCGCTGGCCGATCCGTTGCGGCTGACGATCGTGCGCAAGCTGATGCTGGAATCCGAGGCTTACGACCATCCTTGCGGCTGGTTCGGCTTCGATCGCCCGAAATCGTCGCTCACCCATCATTTCAAGGCGCTGCGCGACGCGGGCGTGCTGCGCCAGCGTCAATACGGGCTCGAGCGGCGCAGCCGCGTGCGCACGGAAGATCTCGATCTGCGCTTTCCCGGCCTGCTGAAGCTCGTGGCCGAGTGGGCGCCGCCGGCAGACAACGACCGCTGACCGCTGCCGGGATGGTCGCCCGGCGGGGCCGGCAGGTTTGCCGTTCGGCGGCGAGCGTGACGTGCCGGGCACGCAGCGCTGCGAAGCCGTTCGGGTACAGGGCTTGATCTGTCCGCAACCCGGCTTCGTTTCCCGGCCGGTATCATGTGAGCCATTCAACCCCGATGAACCCGCACAGGAGGAACCCGTCGTGCATGCCGGTGAGCGTTTCAACAGCATTACCCATCTCGTCGGCGCGGTGCTATCGGTGGCAGGGCTGGCAACACTGGTGACGATGGGCGCGCTCGAAGGCGACGCCTACAAGGTGGTGAGTTTCAGCGTCTACGGCGCGATGCTCTTCGTGCTCTATGCGATCTCGACGCTGTATCACAGCGTGCGTAGCCCGCGCCTGAAAGCCATCCTGCAGAAGTGCGACCATTCGGCGATCTACCTGCTGATCGCCGGTAGCTATACGCCGTTCACGCTGGTCACGCTGCGCGGCCCGTGGGGCTGGTCGCTGTTCGGCGTGAGCTGGGGGCTCGCCGTGTTCGGCATCGTGCAGGAACTGACGCTCGGGCGGCGCACGCGGATGCTGTCGATGATCCTGTACGTGGCGATGGGCTGGCTGGCGCTCGTCGCGGTGCGTCCGCTGATTCATGCGCTGCCGCCGGTCGGCACCGCGTGGCTGGTGGCCGGCGGCCTCATCTACAGTGCTGGGATCTACTTCTTCATCAACGACGAACGTATCCGTCACGGGCACGGTATCTGGCATCTGTTCGTGCTGGCAGGGAGCCTGTGCCAGTTCGTCAGTGTCGCGATGTACGTGGCGTGAGCGGAAGGCGGCGCCAGCCGTCGCCGGCCCTGCGTCGACCGATCCCTGGTCGACGATCGCACGGGCATCGGCTTGACGGATGTCGACGGTTCGCGATGAACCTGCGGATGTGTCGAGGAAGATCCGTCGGCGCGCGGCGCTGTTCGTCGTGACACGCTGTCGCTTCGGGCGAGTGAACTACTCGCCTTCTGCGACACGAATCCCGGCCGTGTGAGCGCCGACTTTCGGCGCTTTGCTTATCCTTGTCGCGATCCACCACACCGGCACGGCAGACGCTGATATCACCACGGCGGCCAGCAACGCCACCCGCATCGCCACCGGAAACGGCTGCAGCGTCGCGATGCACCCGCCGAAGATCGCCACACCGAGCGCCGATCCGCTCTGCCGCGCCGCGTTCAGCGCGGCCGCCGCTACGCCGGCGCGGCGGCGGTCGACCGTCCCGAGCGCCGGCGACGTCGCGGCCGGCGAGATGAATCCCGACGCAAAGCCGATCGCGAGCATCGGCGCGACGGCGAGCCACGCCGGTGTCATCGCACCGATTCCCAACATGCCGAGCGCGCCGGCCGCATAGAGCGCGAACGCGGCGCACATTGAGCCGCGTGCACCGAAGCGCGCAACGAGCCTGCCCGAGCACAGTCCGCCGAGCGCAACCATCGCGGTCATCGGCAGGAATGCGAGCCCGGTGTCGAGCGGGCTCGCGCCGCGGATCTGCCGATAGAACAGGCTGAGGACGAACAGCAAGCCGTAGAACACGAACGCCGAAGCCATCGACACGAACGTCGATCCGGCGAACAGCCGGTTGCGGAAGAACGCGAGCGGCAGCATCGGTTCGCGGCGCCGCGCTTCGATCGCGATGAACGCGATCCACGCGACGGCGCTCGTCGCCGCGCCGCCGACGATCGGCGCCGAACGCCAGCCGAGCGACGGGCCTTCGATCAGCGTGCCGATCAGCGTTGCGATCGCGACGATGGCCGCGGCCTGGCCGCCCCAGTCGAAATGCCGCGATGCGTCGCCGGCGGCGCGCGCGACCGTGCGGCCGAGCCAGATGCCGGCAAGCCCGAGCGGCAGGTTCACGAAGAAGAGGCTGCGCCACCCGAACAGATGGATCAGCAGGCCGCCGATCAGCGGGCCCGATGCCATCGCGATGCCGCCGCAGCCCATCCACAGGCTGATCGCCGATGCGCGCGCGGCCGGCTCGGGGAATGCGCGGTTGAGCAGCGCGAGCGAGCAGGGCACGAGCATCGCGCTGCCGACACCTTGCAACGCGCGAGCGATCGCGAGCGCCGGGAGGGTCGGCGCGACGCCGCATAGCGCGGACGCGGCGACGAATATCGCAAGCCCAGCGACATAGACGGTGCGATCGCCGAGCCGGTCGCCGAGCGTGCCGCCCGTCAGCAGCAGGCTCGCGAACGCGAGCGTGTAAGCGTTCACTATCCATTGCAGGCCGGCTACGCGGCTGCCGAACGTGTGGGCGATGTCGGTGAGTGCGACGTTGACGATGGACGCATCGAGCAGCACGAGCGTGTAGCTCAGGCAGGTCGCGGCGAGCACGCGGCGGGCCGCGGCACGGTTCGGCGCGGCGGCCGTCATGCGCGGGCGGGCGCCGGCGCGGCGGCCCGCAGCGCGAGAAACCCGACCCATCCCCAATACACGCGATGATGTGCGATCAGCCCGTCGCGCAAGTCCATCACCTCGACGAGATCGACCTGGTCGCCTTCCGGCGTCGCGCGCGGATATTCCCATGTGAGCTGGCGGCCGTTCGAGAAGAACAGCCCGGTGCGGTACCAGCGCCCGAGCCTGTTGCCCGGATTGCGCAGGCCGGCCGCGAAGAATGCGCGGATCGCGGCCTTGCCGTGCAGCACGCCGGAGCCGTGATCGGGCAGCGTGACGACGATCAGCGGCGTTTCGAGCACCGCGTCGTCGGCATACAGCGCCATCAACGCATCGAGGTCGCGCGCGACGACGGCCGCGTGCCAGCCTTCATAAATGTGCCGGGCATCGGCGTCGGCGTGTGTCATGACGGGTTCCGGAAGTATCGATAACGGAACCCACTGTATGGGCGCGCCGTCGCGAGACGTTTCACGTCGACCCGAAACGTGGATGTCGTCGCGACGAGGGCGGCGCGTGCCGGCTGTTATCCGGCCAGCGCGTCGAGGTTCAGCACGTACGACTTCCCGATCCACACCGCGCAATCGCGATGGTCACGCAGTTCGTCGCTCGTATTCGGATGCAGGAAGATATCCAGCGCGCCGTGGTTCAGCACGAGCCACGGCACGATGTCGTCGAAGCGCGCGGCGTCGAACGCGATCTGGTACGACCACGCCGGGTGCGGGCCGACGGGGCGTTCGTGAAAGCGGCCGAGTTCGATGACCGCGCCGAACCGTTCATCGACGACCTGGCGAAACGCCCAGGCCGCGTCGCGGCTGGCTGCATCGAAATAGACATGCGCGTGCCAACTGTGGATGGCGGTGGTGTCGAGGGCAGCCATGGCAGGACTCGATAAAAATGGGAATGCATGAAGTGCCGCGCGAAACGGCCGATGCGTGATTATCGCGCGTCCTTGCCGCACGCGTCGTGTCGCAATCCGGCAATCCGGATGCGAAGGCTTGTCCTGAATCACAAGAACCGTTCGATCGGACAAGGCCGAGGTTTGCGATATCCGGAGATATCCACACGCGCGATATCACGCCGGAAGCCTTGTTGGCAGGTGCGCCGGCGCGATCGCATCGGCAACACGTCATTTCGGAAATTGAAAAAGCGCTGGGTGCACGGTTTCGGATCGTCTGAACAAATGCGATCAGGACGTTGAATGAAATAAAGAAATTCCGGTTTGGCGGGATTCGCGCGCGACGCGGTTTGCGCACCGAATTCCGAAGCCGAAAAAATCAATTGCGGATTCGGCTATTCAAGCGGAATGCAGCGCGACATACGATGCATTCAACGCGTCGTCGAACACGATCGATGCGGGGACAACCACCTGGAGGCCACTATGCGATCCCTCGTTCCCGTTGCTGTACTTTCCTGTGCACTCGTTGCGCTGCCCGCCGTCAGCTTTGCACAGTCGGCAGTTTCCGACGGGGCACCGAATGCCTCGCAGTCGAGCTGGTGGACGGCACGTGCCGAAACCGACGCACAACTGATGCAGATGACGCGTGCCGGCTATCGCGCGACGTCGGCCGGCAACCAGGACTATCCGCTCGCGATGCAGCGTGCGCTTGAACGCGTCCGCAATCCGGTGCCGGACCGGTCGCGCGAAGAGCGGGCCGAGATGCAAGCGCGCGCCGCACGCGACGTGCAGGGCGGCCATCCGATCAAGGCGTTCTTCGTGAAGACCGCGTACTACCTGAAGGGCGAGAACACGTTCTGATGCAAGAGACGAGCATGGCTTGCCCGATTCGATTTGCCGCCGTCGTGCGTCCGTCGGCGCCGCGCCGGTTGCCGGCCGCGCGCGCGACGCAGCGGCGGGACGATGGGCACGGCGCGCGGCGTCGTGCAAAGCACCGCCGCCAAGCGCGCCGTGATGCCGTTGCGTGCCGCATCGCATGCCCGGCCGTCGCGGCGAGCGATGCGCCCGCAAGCGGGAGGCAATCATGAAAAGTACCCGGAAGCACCGCCGCCACGTGCCGCTGACCCGCGAGTGGCTGTTGCCGCTGCCGCCCGTGCATGCACGCGACATCTCGCTGAAATGCCATATGGCGCTCGTCGCGCTGCGTGGCGGGCATGGCAACGAGGCGCTGCTGATGCGCTTGCGCACGAGCGTCTACCTGGTGTTCCTGGCGCTCGACGATGCGGTGTGCGCAGAGGCCGACATCGACCTGTGCGTCGACGCGGAGCGTGCACTCGATGCAGGCGTGGCGCGCGCGGCGCAAGGCGGCACATGGACGCTGCACGACGACGAATGCGCGGTGCTCGAGCACGTGCTCGCGGCGAACGACACGTGCGTCACGACGCTCACGCGGCATCGGCTGGCCGAGCTGTGGGAGCACGTCTGCACGTTCGCGTCGAGCGGCCAGCCGGCGCTCGTCGCGGGCGCGGCGGAGAAGATGCGCGTGCATATGGCCGATTCGCTGGCCGTGTAGCGTCGCACCGGTTTCGCAGGGAGGATGGAGGAGACAGGGCCGGTCGCACCGGCGCGGCCGCCGCAATCGCCGAAGCAGCGATTGCGCGGCTGTCGCGGTCATACGGTGACGGCGGAACGCGACTCGACACCGCGGCCCAAAACAAAAGCGCCACGGAGCAGGCTCCGTGGCGCTTCATTTTTTCCGCCGGCGCGGAGGCAAGGCCCCCGCGTGGCGAAACGCGCTTAAGCGGCGGCTGCCGGCTTCGCCGGCTTCTGCAGCTTGCCCTTGCCGGCGCGCTGGATTTCCTCGAGCTTGATCTCGACGTGGCGCGAGAACACGTACTCGGCCGGACGCTGCTTGTCGATCGGAATGTCCGGTGCGAACGGGCCGTCGGTCTTGATGCCCTTGCGGCTCACGGCGAACGCCTTCAGCGGATGCGCCATCGTGTCCATCACGGCGGTCGCTTCGAAGCCGCAGTGGACCATGCAGTCCGCGCACTTCTCGTAGTTGCCGACGCCGTAGTTGTCCCAGTTCGTGTCTTCCATCAGTTCCTTGAAGGTCTTCACGTAACCTTCGCCGACCAGGTAGCACGGCTTCTGCCAGCCGAACACCGTACGCGCCGGGTTGCCCCAAGGCGTGCACTTGTACGTCTGGTTGCCGGCCAGGAAGTCGAGGAACAGCGACGACTGGCTGAACGACCAGCGCTTGCCGCCTTCGCCGCGCTTCAGGATCTCGCGGAACAGGTTCTTCGTCTTGTCGCGGTTCAGGAAGTGCTGCTGATCCGGTGCGCGCTCATACGCGTAGCCCGGCGACACGGTGATGCCGTCGACGCCGATCGGCCCCAGCGTATCGAAGAACTTCGCGACGCGCTCGGGCACTGCATCGTTGAACAGCGTGCAGTTGATGTTCACGCGGAAGCCGCGGCGCTTCGCTTCCTTGATCGCCGCGACCGCCTTGTCGTACACGCCTTCCTGCGACACCGAGTGATCGTGTGCCTGCTGGTCGCCGTCGAGGTGGACCGACCAGACGAAGTACGGGCTCGGCTGGTAGTCGTCCATCTTCTTTTCCATCAGCAGCGCGTTCGTGCAGAGGTAGACGAACTTCTTGCGCTTCATGATGCCGCGGACGATTTCCGGCATTTCCTTGTGCAGCAGCGGCTCGCCGCCGGCGATCGACACGATCGGTGCGCCGCACTCGTCGACCGCTTCCAGGCATTCCTGGACGGACAGACGCTGGTTCAGGATGGGGTCCGGGTAATCGATCTTGCCGCAGCCGTTGCACGCGAGGTTGCAGCGGAACAGCGGCTCGAGCATCAGCGCGAGCGGATAGCGTTTGTTGCCGGACAGGTGTTGGCGCGTGATGTACGCGCCGACGCGGACTTGCTGGAGCAGCGGAATAGACAAGAGATGTCCTCCTTAAACTTCGCGGGCGACAGCTTGCGTGAGCTTCGCCGGCAGCTTGAATTCGACTTTTTCCTCACGGCCCGCCATCGTCGTGACGTCGACGGGACCCAGTGCGCGCAACGCGCCGATTACATCTTCGACCATCTCCTCGGGCGCGGACGCCCCGGCGGTCAGGCCCACGGTCTTCGCATTCGCGAACCATTCGGCCTTTACTTCCGAACCGTCGGCGACGAGGTAGCTCGGCACACCGCTTTCGGTGCCGATCTCGCGCAGGCGGTTCGAGTTCGAACTGTTCGTCGCACCGACCACGAGCAGCACGTCAACCTGTTCGCTCAGCTCGCGCACGGCAGCCTGACGATTCTGCGTGGCGTAGCAGATGTCACGCGTGTCCGGGCCGACGATGTCGGTGAACCGGCGCTGCAGCGCCTCGATGATGCCGCGCGTATCGTCGACCGACAGCGTGGTCTGCGTGATGTACGCGACCGGCGTGTCGACGGGCAGCGTCAGCGTATCGACTTCTGCTTCGCTTTGCACGAGGATCACCTCGGCCGGAATCTGGCCGATCGTACCCTCGACTTCCGGGTGGCCCGCATGGCCGATCAGGATCAGCCGGCGGCCCGCCGCGACATACTGGCGGCCCTGCACGTGCACTTTCGTGACGAGCGGGCAGGTGGCGTCGAGCACGTCGAGCCCGCGCGTTTCCGCGTCGCGCTCGACCGTCTGGGCGACACCGTGCGCGCTGAAGATCGCGACAGCGCCGTGGGGCACCTCGTCGAGCTCCTCAACGAATCGCGCCCCTTTATTACGCAGATTTTCGACGACATGCCGGTTATGCACGATCTCATGACGCACATAGACCGGCGCACCGTGCTGTTGCAGCGCGCGATCGACGATCTCGATCGCACGGACAACCCCCGCACAAAAGCCACGGGGCTGGGCAAGGATGACTCGCATAGGTGAGCGAACTCCGACGACAGACGCCGGGGTTCAAGGAGCTGGCACTCGCTCGCTCGCCCCGGCTTGATGTTATGAAGGCAGGAACGAACCGGCCGGCCAGGCCCCGGAACCCCGAATTAATCGCGCATTTTAACTCTATCGGGCCTTCCTTGCTTTGGCGCTGTGTCTGCCGTGTTGCATTTGCGGGAGAACCGCGTCGGCGCTGGCGCGCGCGGAACCCAGTAAACTATGCGGTTTCGCGGACAGCCGCTCCGGCTGCCCGGCGTCGCGCTTATTTCAAGGCCATTCGATGACCGTCGATTCTTACGCGTATTACCCGGCCGCCCGTCCGGTTTCGGGTGCTTTGTTCCTGACCCCTATTGATTTTGCCGAGGCCGGCGCCCGGCAGGAGGCATGCCGATGATGCTGGTTCTCGCTTTCCTGGTGTCCGGCCTGTCGCTGATGATCTGGATCGTGCTGCTCGTCGCGCGCGGCGGCTTCTGGCGCGCACAGCCCGCGCGGCTACTGCCGCCCGAGGCGCGCGGGGCTGCTGCCGAGGCCGGCTGGCCGGCCGTCGTCGCGGTCGTGCCGGCACGCAACGAGGCCGACGTGATTGCCCGTGCGGCGACTTCGCTGCTCGAGCAGGATTACCCGGGCAATTTTCATCTGATCATTGTCGATGACCACAGCGACGACGGTACCGCCGACGCGGCCCGCGCGGCCGCGCTCGCCGTCAACCGCGCCGACCGGCTGACGGTGCTGGCCGCGAAGCCGCTGCCGGCTGGCTGGTCGGGCAAGGTGTGGGCGCAGTCGCAGGGGATCGCCGCGGTGCAGACGCTCGGCCTGCCGGCCGACTACCTGCTGCTGACGGATGCCGACATCGGCCATCCGCCCGACGCCGTCGCGCAGCTCGTCACGCGCGCGCAGGCCGAGAACCGCGATCTCGTGTCGCTGATGGTGCGGCTGCGCTGCGATTCGTTCTGGGAAAAGGCGCTGATCCCGGCGTTCGTGTTCTTCTTCGCGAAGCTCTACCCGTTCTCGTGGATCAACAACCCGCGCAACCGGACGGCCGGCGCCGCGGGCGGCTGCATGCTGGTGAAGCGCACGGCGCTCGAGGAAGCGGGCGGTATCGAGTCGATCCGCGGCGCGCTGATCGACGACTGCAGCCTCGCCGCGCAGATCAAGCACCGCGGCAGCGGCCGCCATCCGATCCGGCTCGACCTGGCCGACCGCAGCGTGTCGCTGCGCCCGTACGACAGCTGGCGCGACATCTGGAACATGATCGCGCGCACTGCGTTCACGCAGCTGCACTATTCGCCGCTGCTGCTGGCCGGCACGCTGCTCGGGATGACGATCATCTATCTCGTGCCGCCCGCCGCGGCACTCGCGTACGGCGCGCGCGCCTGGCCGGCGTGGCTCGCGTGGGCGTCGATGTGCGCCGCGTATGCGCCGATGCTGCGCTACTACCGGCGCTCGCCGCTGTGGGCGCCCGCGCTGCCGCTCGTCGCGCTGTTCTATGTGGGCGCGACGTTCGCGTCCGCGTGGCGCTACTGGCGCGGCAAGGGCGGCCAGTGGAAGGCGCGCGTGCAGGCGCCGGTGGATCGCTGAGCGTTTCCCGGGAGGCGTGCCTCCCGGCCCCGGCAGCCGCAAAACGAACAGCCCGATCGGTGGAAACCGGTCGGGCTGTTTCGTTTTCGGCGGTGCGGCTTGCCGGTGCCTAGCGCTGGGTCAGCATCATGTACATCTGGACCACGATGTCCGGCGAGAACGTGAACGGCACCCAGCCGTAGCCCGTGTGGCGGGCGACCAGCAGGCGGTCGCCGTTCGACTGCTTCTGCACGGCCATCATCGGGTTCTTCGTCGTCACGAAGCGCCAGCCGGCCGGGATGCCGGACGGCGGCTCCGGCTGCATCGACGCGCGCGCATGCGCGAGTTCCTCGATCAACTGACCCAGTTGCTCCGGATGCAGCGTGATCGATTCGCCGTTGACGGTCAGCGTAAGTTCGTTCTGCGTCGGACGCGACACGTGCAGCGTCGATTTGTCGGACGGGGCCGGGGTGTCGGCGGCGTCGGCGTCGGCTGCGACTTCGCCAGCGACCGGCGTTTCGGCTTGCGCCGTCGCGACGATTGCCGTTTCGGCGTCGGTCGTTGCCTCCACCGCTTCGGCTGCGGCCGGCGCGGGCACCGGCGCGTTCACGGCCGGTTCCGCCGCCGGCGTATCGGCCGGTGCAGGTTCGACGGCTTCCGCCGCAACGGCCGTGGCGGCAACGGCGCCCGTCGCGGCTTCCTTGACGACGGCCTCGACCAGCGCCTCCGCGTCGGCGATGGCCTGCGCGTGATGCTGCGCAGCCGCTTCGGCTTGGGCGATCGCTTCGGTATGGCGTTGCGTGACGGCCTCGGCCTGCGCGGTGGCATCGGCGTGGCGTTGCGCGGCCGCCTCGGCTTGCGCGATCGCTTCGGTATGGCGTTGCGTGACGGCTTCGGCCGCGGCGGTGGCGTCGGCATGACGCTGCGCGGCGGCCTGCGTTTCCGCGATGGCCTGCGTGTGCTGCTGCGCGAGCGCTTCTGCTTCGGCGATCGCAGCCGTGTGGCGCTGCGCGGCGGCTTCGGCTTCGGCGATGGCGGCCGCGTGACGCTGCGTGGCCGTTTCGGCTTCGGCGGTCGCTTCCGCGTGACGCTTCGCAGCGGCCTCGGCTTCGACGGTCGCAGCCGCATGGCGCTGCGCAGCCGCATCGGCTTCGGTGGCTGCCGCGTGATGACGCTGCGCGGCGGCCTCGGCTTCGGCGATCGCTGCCGCGTGGCGCTGCGAGGCAGCCTCCGCATCCGCGTGACGCTGCGCGAGTGCTTCGGTCAGCGCGGTGGCTTCCGCATGGCGTTGCACGGCGGCTTCGGCTTGCGCGGTGGCATCGGTATGACGCTGGGCGGCGGCTTCGGCGGCGGCGGTCGCGCTGGCGTGGCGCTGCTGCGCGGCCTCGGCATCGGCGGCGGCAGCCGTGTGGCGTTGCGCGGCGCTCTGCGCTTCGGTTTCCGCGGCGGCGTGACGTTCTGCCGCAGCCTGGGCTTCCGCCGCTGCGGCGCGCGCGAAGGCTTCCGCGCTACGGGCCGCCTGCTGCGCGGCGTGGTGATCGTGGAGCAGCTGATCGACGCCCATGGTGAGCGAAGCGATCTGATCGTTCAGGTTCATGCGTGTCTTCTCTGCGTAAGACCCGCGATTTTACCCGCTGCGCCGGTACCGGGCCGCGCGGGTCGTGTAACAAAGTGCGCAAAGCGGCGTGAAGCACGCCGCTTTGTGTTACTTCAGGTAGCCCGCGGAGCCGAACCAGTCGAGCGCATCGCGCAGCCCTTCGCGGTACGGGCGCGCATGATAGCCGAGCTCGCGCTCGGCCTTCGCGGACGTGAAATACATCTTGTTCTTCGACATCCGCAGCCCGTCCACGGTGACGAACGGCTCCTTCTTCGTGAACTTCGCGACCGCTTCCGCACCGACCGCGAGCGGGTAGAGCGGCCAGCGCGGCAGCGCGATCGTCGGCGCCTTGCGGCCCGTCATCTGCGCGATGTCGGCGAGCATCTGCTGCAGCGGCAGGTTCTCGCCGCCGAGGATGTAGCGCTCGCCGATCCGGCCGCGCTCGAGCGCGAGGAAGTGGCCGTGCGCGACGTCGTCGACGTGCACGAGGTTCAGCCCCGTGTCGACGAACGCGGGAATCTTGCCGAGCGCGGCCTCGACGATGATGCGGCCGGTCGGCGTCGGCTTCACGTCGCGCGGGCCGATCGGCGTCGACGGATTGACGATCACGGCCGGCAGCCCTTCGTCGGCGATCATCCGCTCGACCGCACGTTCCGCGAGCACCTTGCTGCGCTTGTAGACGCCGATCGCCTGCTCCGCCGTGAGCGGCCGGTTTTCATCGGACGGATCGCCGGCACTCGTCACCTTCAGCGTCGCGACGCTGCTCGTGTAGACGATCCGCTCGACGCCTTCCGCGCGTGCCGCGCGCATCGTCGCGACCGCCCCCTCGAGGTTCGCACGCTCGATCTCGTCGGGATCGGGCGCCCACAGCCGGTAGTCGGCCGCGACATGCAGCAGGTAGCGCACGCCGCGCAGGGCAGCGCGCATCGATGCCTCGTCGCGCATGTCGCCGGTGACGATCTCGGCGTCGAGATCCGCGACGTTCGTGCGCGGGCTGGTCGGGCGCACGAGCACGCGCACCGCATAGCCCTTCTGCTGCGCGATGCGCGCGACGGCCGAGCCGACGAAACCGGACGCACCGGTGACGAGAACGAGATCGCGGGAGGTATCAGTCATGCGTTTCCTTCAGGGCCGCGCGCGAGCGGCGCGGCGGTTGAGCGTCGGCGAGATTGTACGTGGTCGGCGCGCGCGGCGACGCAAGGCCGTGACGGGTGTGAGCAGGCCCTGGCCCGTGTGCGAAGCGGCCGACGCGACTACAATGCCGGGCTTGAATGCAACGGGAGGGCGACGCGATGAGCCGCAATGAACTGGACGAACGGATCGAGACCTACTACGTGCGGGTGCGCGGCGTCGTGCAGGGCGTCGGCTTCCGTCATGCGACGGTGCGCGAGGCGCATGCGCTGAAGCTGCGCGGCTGGGTCGCGAATCTCGAGGATGGCACCGTCGAAGCGATGATCCAGGGCCCCGGCGCGCAGATCGACCGGATGCTCGCGTGGCTGCGTCACGGGCCGCCGGCCGCGCGCGTGACCGAGGTGACGTTCGAGGAGCGCCTGACCGAACGGCGCTTCGAGCGCTTCCAGCAGCAATAAGGCGGCGCGAACCCCATGACGGGATATCCGGAGGCCGGCCGCGGCCTCATGCTGTCGGTGATGGCGTCGATGCTGTTCGCGCTGATGTCGGCCTACGCGAAACTGCTCGCGCCGCTCACGGGGCTCGACATCTTCGCGTGGCGCGTGTTGTGGACCGCGCCGGGCGCGCTCGCGCTGATCGCGCTGCGCGGCCGCTGGCCGGCACTCGTCGAACTCGTGCGCCGCAGTGTGCGCGACTGGCGTCTGCTGATCGCATTGCCGGTGAGTGCAGCGCTGCTCGGCGTGCAGCTGTGGCTGTTCCTGTGGGCGCCGCTGCACGGCCGCATGCTCGAAGTGTCGCTCGGCTATTTCTTGCTGCCGCTGACGATGGTGCTCGTCGGCCGCTTCTACTATCACGAACGGCTCGATCCGCTGCAATGGGCGGCGGTCGCGTGCGCCGCGCTTGGCGTCGCGCACGAGGTGTGGGCAACGCGCGCGTTCGCGTGGCCGACGCTCGTCGTCGCGCTCGGCTATCCGCCGTATTTCGTGCTGCGCCGGCGGATCAACGCCGATTCGCTCGCCGCGTTCGCGGTCGAGATCGCGCTGCTGTGCCCGATCGCGTTCGCGATGGTCGCGACGAGCGCGACGCGCGTGGCGGATCATCCGGTGCTGTGGGCCGCGCTGCTGCCGGGGCTCGGCGTGCTCAGCACGCTCGCGCTCGCGAGCTACCTGAAGGCGAGCCGGATGCTGCCGATGGCACTGTTCGGGATTCTCGGCTACGTCGAGCCCGTGCTGCTCGTCGCGGTGTCGCTGCTGCTGCTCGGCGAAACGCTGAGCGTCGCGAAGCTCGCGACGTACGGGCCGATCTGGGTCGCCGTGGCGCTGACCGCGTGGCACAGCGCCATGCTGATGCGGCGCCTGCCCGCACGCGGATAAGCGTCGATCGCGATGCGGCGGCGGCGCGGAACGTGCCGCGCATCGCGCATCGCATGGCAGTCGCGCGGCGGTCGAACACCTCATGCTGACCGCAAACTGGCGTCGTGCTGACGTGAGTCTGGCGATGCTGCCTGCTTCGCACCACCAGGCTCGCGCGTGTAATCGAACAGAAGATTCGGTTGCACTTTGTTACTTAGGGTCGCTCCTGATCGGCCATTAGACTGGCCTCACCGACTTCCCTTCGTATGCAGCCTTTCAATGAACGGTCATCCCCGTGCCTGGCCGGCCGGGTTGGCGCGATGCGGGCATACGCGTATCGCGGCTGATCCCGCTCGCCTTCTCCTTCCCGATCCATTCCCCGGTGCGTGCCGCACCGCTGTCGTGCAGGTGCGCTCATGGCGTTGAGCGTGCCGCCCGCCACGGTTCAGCCGTCACGCAGCGGCCGCCTGATCGAAGTCGATTTCTTCCGCGGCATCGTGCTGTTGATGATCGTCGTCGATCACATCGGCGCGAGCGTGCTGTCGCGCGTCACGCTGCACGCGTTCGCGCTGTGCGACGCGGCCGAGGTCTTCGTCTTTCTCGGCGGCTTCGCGACCGCGAGCGCCTATGGCGCGATCGCCGAACGGCACGGCGCGCGTGCCGCGCAACGGCGCTTCGTGCGTCGCGCGATGCAGATCTATCGCGCGTTTCTCGCGACGTCGACGCTGATGCTCGTCGTGTCGGCCGTGCTCGACCACTACGGGATCGATGCGCCGAACCTCGCGCTCGACGACGTCAGCGTGATGCTCGCCTCGCCGCTCACGGGCGCAGCCGAGCTGCTGACGTTCCAGCGCCAGCCGTATCTCGCGTCGGTGCTGCCGATGTATGTGCTGTTCGCACTCGCGTCGCCGGTGCTCGTGCCGTTCGCGCGCCGGCATCCGTGGCTGCTCGTCGCGCTCGGCATCGCGTCGTGGATCACGGCGGGCTGGCTCGGCCCCGAGCTGCTGGATACCGACGGATTCCGCTGGAGTTTCAATCCGTTCGCGTGGCAACTGATGTTCGTCGCCGGCGTGCTCGCGCGCTGCCAGCCGTTCTACCGGCGCATCGCGCTCGGCCGCTGGGGGGCCGCGGCGACCGGGCTCGCATGCGCGGTCGTGCTCGGTTGCGCGAGCTACAAGCTGTTCTCGGGTCTGCCGTTGCCGGAAGGCGTGTTCAAGCGCGATCTCGCGCTGCCGCGCGTCGTGAGTTTCGCGGCCATCGCGTGGCTGATGGCCGATTGCGTGCGCTTCGGCTGGATCGCGCGGATCGCGCAGGGCGTGCGGCCCGTCGTGGCCGTGGGGCAGCGCGGGCTGATCTGCTTCGTCGCGGGCGCGGCGATCTCGCTCGTCATCGATTCGCTCTTGCATCCGGTCGTGCGCAGTGCCGACCTGCGGCATGTCGGCGTGGGCCTCGCGGCCGACGCGTGCGCGCTCGGGCTGATGATGGCCGTGGCCGGTTCGGGAACGTGGATCGCGCGGTGGCGCAGCGCAGCCGCGTGAGCGGTGCGGGAGGGCACGGAACGTGCCGCGTAGCGTCAGTGAGGTGAGCCGATACGGGAGCGGGGAACGGTGGTTGCGTCGTCGGATTCGGCGTCGTCGCATTCGTCGGGCGCCGGATCGTCGCGTTCCGCGAGTACCGCGTCGGCTTCGGCAGCCGCCCGGGCGGCGCGCAGCGCAGTGCATCGCTGCGCGTACCGGATGTCCGAGAGGATCCTCAGGAGCCTCGTGGTCTTGCTTTTCATGGTCTTCTCCCGCCAGTGCGCATCGCGGCGGATGCACTGCTTGCAACCAGTGTAGGACGCAATTGCCCAGCTGGCGGGAGAATGTGGCGTGCAGGCCGCACGCCGAGGGATAGCCCTTACTGGGCCGTGGCGACGCCCTGCGCCTGCAGCGATTCCTCGCGGCGCTCTTCTGCACAACGCTGGTGCTGGCGCGACAGGCGGTTCATCAGCGGCAGCAGCAGCAGCGCGAGCAGCATGCCGATCGCGGCGAGCCAGCCGAGCTTCTCGAACAGCGACAGGTAGAGCGGCAGCGATTCGGTGGCCGGCAGTTCGTGCGACGGCATCTGCGCGAAGTTCGCGACGACGCTGCCCAGATACTGCGACACGCCCGTCGCGACGAAGTACGCACCCATCATGAAGCCGCTCATGCGCGCCGGCACGTAGCGGGCGATCATCGCGAGGCCGAGGCCGCTCACCAGCAGTTCGCCGAGCGAGTAGAGGCCGTAGCCCCACACCATGAACCACGACGACACGCGGCCGTCGACCGCGTAGCGGCCGCTGATCGTGAACACCAGGTAGCCCGCGGCCACTGCGCCGAAGCCAAGTGCGTACTTCGCGGCGACCGGCAGGTCACGGCCGCCCTTCGCGACGGCGTTGTAGACCCACACGAGCACCGGGCTCAGCAGCATGATCCAGATCGGGTTCAGCGCCTGGAACTGCGCGGCGCTCCACGTGAACAGCGTCGTGCCGAACAGCATGAAGCGCGGATCGACGTTGCGCAGCGCGAACAGCGTCAGCGACGTCGACATCTGCACGTAGAAGATGAAGAACAGGATCACCTGGCCGATCAGCACGAGCGCCGCGATCAGGCCCGCGCGCTCCGAGCGCTCGGACTTCGCGATCATGTATGCGAAGATCGCGAGGATCGCGAACGCTGCCGTCCACACGCTGGCGACTGCGAGCTGCTTGTGCTGCAGCACGTACAGCGTGACCAGCGCGAGCCCGACGCCGCCCAGCGCGACCGCGCCGAGGCGTTTCCAGCGGATCGGCTGGTCGTCGGGCAGCGAGCCGACGTGTGCGAGCGTGCGATGCATCAGCATGAAGTTGAAGATCGCGAGCAGCATGCCGCCGCAGCAGACCGCGAACGCAGCGTGCCAGCCCCAGTGATCCTTGATCCACGGCGTCGCGAGCATCGACACCGTCGAGCCGATGTTGACCGCCATGTAGTAGATCGTGAACGCGCTGTCGATGCGGGCGTCGTCGCCTTCATAGATGCGGCGCACGAGGTTCGCCGCGTTGGCCTTGAACAGGCCGTTGCCGACGACGATCACGCCGAGCGACGCATACATGTACGTCAGTTGGTCGTTCGGTACCGACAGCATCAGGTAGCCGGTGCACAGCACGGCAGCGCCGATGATCATCGTGCGACGGGCGCCGAGCACCTTGTCGCCGATCCAGCCGCCGATCGACGGCGCAGCATAGACGAGTGCGGTAAACGCACCCCAGGTCAGGTTCGCATGGCTGTCGGTGAAACCGAGCCGGTCGACCATGAAGAGGACCAGGAGCGCGGCCATGCCGTAGTAGCCGAAGCGCTCCCACATTTCGATGAGGAAGACCGTCGTGAACGATCGGGTTTGTGAAACGGGTGGTTGCATCATCAATCTCGTTTGAAACGGACGGCACGGATCGCGCGTCGTCTTGGGGTCGAACTGGTGCCGGTGCACAATGGGGCCGGGTAGGCTTGGCGCTGGCGATGGATCAGTCGGGCGGTTAGCCCGGGCCGGGGTCGGTCTCTGCCTGGTGTGGCGGGGAGGGGCCCCGACCGGCGCGCGCATGGTAACGGCTGCCGGTCCGGTGCGTCACGTATCTGCCACCTAGGGAAACTCCCAATGTGGCAGTAGCTTTCAGGAACATTCGTCTCATCATCTATTTGTAAGCTTTCGTGCCGGCCCTCCGAAGATTCCCGGAGAGCCGCTTGCAGCTTGCCAGTGAAGCCGGCGAGTCTGGCAAGATAGCGCGTCATTTCGCTCGCTTCGTGTCCCGTTTAGTGCACCGGGCTCAACATCGAAGACGTATGCGAACCCGAAGACTAAGCTATATCGTTCTAACTTAGTTATTTTCCATCAAACATTTTTTGACGATCACTTTTCGGCCTGCTATGGTTCCCCCCACTGAAAACTCGCGGGCTGCAGACGCTGCCGCCGCTCTGGGCAGCAAGATTCGCGCGTTGCGCCAACGACTCAAGCGCACGCTCGACGACACCGCTACCGCCGCGGGGATTTCGAAGCCGTTTCTGTCTCAAGTCGAACGCGGGCTCGCGTCGCCGTCGCTGACATCGTTGGCCGGTATCGCGCACGCGCTCGGTGTGACGGTGCAGTACTTTGTGGATACGCCGAGCGAGGAACGCTCGGTTTGCCGAGGCGAGCAGCTGCGCTTCTTCGGGTTTGCCGATTCGGCGAACCTGTTCGCGAGGCTGACGAACGTGTCCGAAGGGCGCCAGCTGGAGGCGATCCTCGTGAGGATGCCGCCGGGGCAGAAGCGGTCGGAGGTGACGACACATGCAGGAGAGGAGTTCCTGTATGTGATTGAAGGGGAAGTGTCGCTGACGCTGGAAGGCAAGACGTTCGTCCTGCAGGCCGGCGACAGCTCGCACTATCAGTCGACGGTCCCGCACAGCTGGGCCAACACCGCGAAGATCGAGTCGGTGGTGGTCTGGGTCGGTACACCGAGGCTGTTCTAACGCACAGGTATTCCTTCGTTTCGAAGACGGAATACCTGTCGAAAGAAACGTAAGGAATACTAAAATGCAATACGAGAATCACGGGCCTCCTCAATCGCTGCACCCGTCAGCGTCTCACGCGTAAGCCGCGGCATCCGCCGCGCGACGCTCACCGAACAACCCTTCTCAAGACTGCCACGATGAAATCCTTGCATGCCATGTCGGCCGTGCTGGCCGCGCTCGCCCTGACGCCTGTCGCCCACGCCGTTTCCGTTCCGTCGAACGTCGCGCTCGCTCCTCAACAGGACCTGACGCGCCAGGTGCCCGCCGAAGTCGAGTCGCTCGACCCCGCGCACATCGAGTCGTGGACCGGCAACACGATCGGCCTCGACCTGTTCGAAGGGCTGGCGCGCATCGACGCAGCCGGCCAGGTCGTGCCGGGTGTCGCGCTGTCGTGGGAACGCAAGACGCCGACGACGTGGATCTTCAAGCTTCGCCATGACGCGAAGTGGAGCAATGGCCAGCCGGTGACGGCCGCCGATTTCGTTTATGCATGGCAGCGCCTCGTCGATCCGAAGACGGGCTCGAAGTACACGATCCTCGTCGAGTTCGTGAAGAACTCGAAGGACATCATCGCGGGCAAGGCCGCGCCGTCGACGCTCGGCGTGCGCGCCGTCGATCCGTACACGCTGGAAGTGACGACCGACGTGCCGGTCGCGTTCTTCCCCGAGCTGACGGCCATGGTGCCGCTCGCGCCGGTGAACAAGGACACGGTGACGAAGCTCGGCGACGCGTGGACGCGCCCGGGCAACATCGTCAGCAACGGCGCCTACCAGCTCGTCGACTGGCAGCCGAACAACCGCATCGTGATCTCGAAGGATGCGAAATACTGGAATGCGCCGAAGGTCGTGATCAACAAGGTCACGTACCTGCCGATCGAGAGCGACGAGACGGCGATGCGCATGTACCAGGCTGGCCAGATCGACTACAGCTACTCGATCCCGTCGGGGATCTTCCAGCAGGTCAGCAAGCAGTTCGGCGGCGAACTGCGCCAGGGCCTGCAGCTCGCGACTTACTACTACTACCTGAACAACAGCGATCCGGCGCTGAAGGACAAGCGCGTGCGCCAGGCGCTGTCGATGGTGCTCGATCGCGACGTGCTGACCCAGAAGCTCACGCAGGCCGGCGAGAAGCCGATGTACGGCCTGATGCCGAACGGCACGAAGGGCGTGCAGCCGTTCACGCCGGACTGGGCGTCGTGGCCGATGGCCAAGCGTGTCGCGACCGCGAAGGACTTGCTGAAGCAGGCCGGCTATTCGGACGCGAAGCCGCTGTCGTTCACGCTGACCTACAACACCAACGACCTGCACAAGAAGGTCGCGCTGTTCGCGGCGTCCGAATGGCGCACCAAGCTCGGCATCGACACGAAGCTCGAGAACGTCGAGTTCAAGGTGCTGATGAAGCAGCGTCATGACGGCAAGGTGCAGATCGCGCGCGACGGCTGGTTCGCCGACTACAACGACGCGATGACGTTCTTCGACCTGCTGCGTTGCGGCAGCGCGCAGAACACCGTCGGCTACTGCAACAAGCAGGCCGACGCACTCGTCGAAGAAGGCAACCAGAAGCTCGACGACAAGGCGCGCGCCGCGCTGCTCACGCAGGCACATGACCTCGCGCTGAAAGACACGCCGATGGTGCCGCTGTTCCAGTACTCGGCCGACCGTCTCGTGAAGCCGTACGTCGGTGGCTACTCGCTGAAGAACGTGATCGACATGCGTGCTTCGCAGGACATGTACGTGATCAAGCACTGAGCGGAGCGATCATGCTGGCCTACGCATTGAGGCGCACGTTGTGGGCGGTGCCGACGATCCTCGCGGTCGTCACCGTCTGCTACCTGCTGCTGCACCTGACGCCCGGTGGCCCGTTCGATACGGAAAAGCAGTTGTCCGCGGCGACGCTCGCGAACCTGAACGCGAAGTATCACCTCGACCAGCCGCTGTGGAAGCAGTACCTGATGTACCTGAACGCGCTGCTGCACGGCGATCTCGGTCCGTCGTTCCGTTACGTCGACTGGTCGGTGAACGACCTGGTGCGCAAGGCGCTGCCGGTGAGTCTCGGCGTGGGCGGCCTGTCGATCCCGATCTCGATCGGGCTCGGCGTGCTGCTCGGCACCGTCGCGGCCGTGCGCCGCGACAGCTTCATCGACCGCATCGTGATGCTGATCGGCAACATCGGCAACGTCGTGCCGCCGTTCGTGCTCGGCCCCGTGCTGGTGTGGATCTTCGCGATCCTGCTGAAGACGTCGGCCGGGAACGGCTGGCTGCCGGCGGGCGGCTGGGGCGACGGCGGCTGGCAGTACCGGCTGCTGCCGATCGTGCTGCTGACCTTCATCAACATGTCGCTGCTCGCACGCGTGATGCGCGGCTCGATGATCGAGACGCTGTCGAGCAACTACATCCGCACCGCGCGCGCGAAGGGCCTGCCGGGCTCGACGATCGTGCTGCGCCACGCGCTGAAGCCCGCGCTGATGCCGGTCGTGTCGCTGGTCGGCACGGTCTGCATCTCGTCGATCACCGCGGCCGTCGTTACCGAATCGGTGTTCGCGCTGCCGGGCCTTGGCCAACTCGTCGTGAACGGTGCGATCAACCGCGACTACACGCTCGTGCTCGGTCTCGTCGTGCTGACCACCGTCTGCGCCGTGCTGTTCAACCTGCTGGTCGACCTCGCGTATGCGTGGCTCGATCCGCGCATCCGTTATTGAGCGAGGCACCGCGATGACTCCGACTACTCCTGTCGTCGGCCTGCCCGTGCAGACCGACACGCCGCCGCGTTCGCGCTCGCCGCTTTCGCTCGCGTTCGCCCGTTTCCTGCACAACCGCGCGGCCGTGTTCAGCCTCGTCCTGCTGGCGCTGATCACGATCGCGTGCTTCGTCGGCCCGTGGCTGCTGACCGCCGACCCGGCCGCGAGCGACTGGGGCGCGATCAGCCTGCCGCCGACCTGGGCCAACCAGCACTGGTTCGGCACCGACGAACTCGGCCGCGACCTGCTCGTGCGCACGCTGATCGGCGGGCGCGTATCGATCGAGGTCGGCGTGCTCGGCACGCTCGTGTCGGGCCTGTTCGGTGTCGCGTGGGGCGCGACCGCGGGCTTCGCGGGCGGCCGCACCGATGCCGTGATGATGCGCGTCGTCGACATGATGTACGCGATCCCGTACCTGCTGATCGCGATCCTGATGATGACCCTGTTCGGCCGCTCGTTCATGCTGGTCGTGCTGACCATCAGCGCGTTCTCGTGGATCGACATGGCGCGTGTCGTGCGCGGCCAGACGCTGTCGCTGCGCAGCCGCGAGTTCGTCGATGCGGCGCGTGCGATCGGCGTGTCGCCGGCGCTGATCGTGCTGCGCCACGTGGTGCCGAACCTGCTCGGCGTGGTCGTCGTGTACGCGACGGTCTCGGTGCCGGGCATCGTGCTGACCGAATCGGTGCTGTCGTTCCTCGGCCTCGGCGTGCAGGAACCGATGACGAGCTGGGGCGTGCTGATCCAGGACGGCGCGCAGAAACTGGAATCGATGCCGTGGCTGCTGCTGGCCCCGGCCGTCATGCTGTGCGTGACGCTCTACTGCGTGAACTTCGTCGGCGATGGCCTGCGTGACGCGCTCGACCCGAAGGATCGCTGAGATGAAACGACCCCCACGCTCACTTTGCTCGCTCGGGGGGGCGCAGCCCCCTCGTCTCCCCCAGGCGTTTCCGTCGAAGTGCACGGCGGCCCGGCGGAGGCTGACATGACTGCACTGCTAGAAGTAGACAACCTCGGCGTGCGCTTCACGCGCAAGGACGCGCCGCCGGTCGACGCCGTGAGCGGCGTGTCGTTCTCGCTCGAAGCCGGCAAGACGCTCGGCATCGTCGGCGAATCGGGCTCGGGCAAGAGCCAGACCGTGATGGCGCTGCTCGGCCTGCTGGCCGGCAACGGCACGACGACTGGCGCCGCGCGCTATCGCGGCGACAACCTGCTCGAGATGAACGGGCGCGCGCTGAACAAGGTGCGCGGCGACCGGATCGCGATGATCTTCCAGGATCCGATGACGTCGCTCAATCCGTTCCTGACGATCGAGCGGCAGATGACCGAGACGCTGCAGCTGCATCGCAAGCTGTCGCGCCGGGAAGCCACGAAGCGCGCAATCGAGGCGCTCGAATCGGTGCGTATCCCGGACGCGGCGCGACGCATCCGCATGTATCCGCACGAGTTCTCGGGCGGCATGCGCCAGCGCGTGATGATCGCGATGGCGCTGCTGTCCGAGCCGGAAATCCTGATCGCCGACGAGCCGACCACCGCGCTCGACGTGACCGTGCAGGCACAGATCATCGACCTGCTGCGCGAGCTGAACCGCGAGCGCGGCACGGCGATCGTGCTGATCACGCACGACATGGGCGTGGTCGCGGGCCTCGCGGACGACGTGATGGTCATGTATGCGGGCCGCACCGTCGAATACGCGCCGGCCGAATCGATTTTCGCGGCGCCGTCGCATCCGTACACGATCGGCCTGCTCAACGCGCTGCCGCGCCTGACGGACGCGGACGATGCGCCGCTCGTCGCGATTCCCGGTAATCCGCCGATGCCCGGCAGCGCGCCGGCCGGCTGCGCGTTCGCGAAGCGCTGCACGTATGCGGAAGAACGCTGCGGCGCGGCGCGCCCTGCGCTCGAAACCTATGGCGCCGTGGGCGCGGTGCGCGCGTGCCACCGGCCCGTGGCCGATCTGACGGGAGGTCTGCGATGAGCGTCAATGAACGCCGCAATGCCGGCGCGACGGACGACACGCTGCTGTCCGTCGAGGGTCTGAAAGTGCATTTCCGCGTGCCGCTCGGCGGCTATCCGTGGTCGCCGAAGGGGACGCTGCGCGCCGTCGACGGCGTGTCGTTCGACGTGAAGCGCGGCGAGACGGTCGGGCTCGTCGGCGAATCGGGCTGCGGGAAGTCGACGCTCGCGCGCGCGCTGATCGGCCTCGTGCCGATGACGGCCGGCGCCGTGAAATGGCGCGGCGAAGCGGTGGCGCCCGATCACCTGCGCGGCTCCACGATGCGGCGCGAAGTGCAGATGATCTTCCAGGATCCGCTCGCGTCGCTCGATCCGCGCATGACGATCGAACAGGTCGTCGCGGAGCCGCTCGTCACGCACCAGGCCGGCCTCGGCCGCGCCGAGGTGCGCCGCCGCGTGGTCACGATGCTGGAGCGCGTCGGCCTGAACGCGCATCACCTGCTGCGTTATCCGCACGAATTTTCCGGCGGGCAGTGCCAGCGCGTCGGCATCGCACGCGCGCTGATCGGCGAGCCGAAGCTCGTGATCTGCGACGAGCCCGTATCGGCGCTCGACGTGTCGATCCAGGCGCAGATCGTGAACCTGCTGCGCGATCTTCAACGCGAACTGTCGTTGTCCTATCTGTTCGTTGCACACGATCTCGCCGTGGTGAAGGCGATCAGCCAGCGTGTGCTCGTGATGTATCTCGGCCGCGTGATGGAGTTCGGCACGCGGCATGACGTGTACGGCGTGCCTCAACACCCGTACACGAAGGCGCTGCTCGATGCGGCGCCGACGCCGGAGCCGGCGCGCGAGCGTGCTCGCCGCCCGATGCTGCTGGCGGGCGAGATGCCCTCGCCACTCAACCCGCCGTCCGGCTGTGCGTTCCGCACGCGCTGCCCGGTTGCGATCGATGCGTGCGCGCAGGACGTGCCGCTGCCGGAAGTTCGGCAGGGGTCGGCCGCGCGTGTCGCGTGCATCCGCGCGGGTGTGGCGTGAAGTGACGCAGCAAATATAACCAAGGCAGGTCAACAGGGGTAGGTGCGGCGCGAACGATCTTCGCGCCGCGGGTACAGGCGCGTCCTTAACCGGGCGCGCCGGGGGGCCGGGAGCGGATCGCAACCGGCGTGGACGATATCAACACAAGACGAGAATTACGATGAAAAAACAGAAGACGATCGGGACGGCATCGAAAATGCTGCTTGCATGGGGGCTGCCGGCACTCGCCGGTGTCTCGCTGACGGGCGTCGCGCACGCCGACGACGCGGCCCCCGCACCGCTGACGGTCGCACAGGCCGCACCGGGCACGACCGTTGCGCAGGCAACGACCCCGAACGCCATTGTCAACGCCGAAGCAAACCAGGCCGTCACGCCGCCCGACACGCCGTCGGCCCAGTCGCAGTCGAAGGGCTTCATTGCCGACAGCCATCTCAACTTCCTGTTCCGCAACTATGCGGACGTGCTCGACGCCAAGGGCGGCCCGCATCGCCACGCATGGGTCCAGGGCGCGATGGCGAACTTCGAGTCGGGCTATACGACGGGCCTGATCGGTATCGGCTTCGACGCGTCGCTGTATGCGGCGCTGAAGCTCGACGGCGGCCAGGGCGCCGGCAGCATGGTGCACATCGCGAAGGGCGGCGGTGGCGGCAACCAGCTCGCATGGGCCTATCCCGGCATCTACGACGTGAAGGCGCGCATCTCGAACACGGTGGTCAAGTACGGTCTGCAGGCCGTCGACAACCCGTTCATGGAGCAGCACGACAACCGTGCGCTGCCGCCGACGTTCCTCGGTGCGACACTCGTCAGCAATGAATTCAAGAACGTGATGCTCGAGGCCGGCAGCTTCACGAAGACCGACGCGCGCGGTCACACGACGCTCACCAACCTGACGACGCAATACGGCGGCACGCGGATCAATCGCCTGTCGTACGTCGGCGGCACGTGGGATTACTCGCCGAACGGTGAAATCGCGCTGTACGCGAACCAGGCCGACGACGTGTGGCACCAGTACTACGCGTCGGTGAAGCACAGCATCGGCAGCCCGCAGACGATCAAGTGGACGGGCTTCGGCAACATCTACTCGACGCACGACACGGGCGATGCGCTGCAAGGCAAGATCAACAACAACGCGTACAGCCTGTCGCTGGCCGCGCAGCACGGCCCGCACGAGCTGCTGCTCGGCTTCCAGCAGGTGCTCGGCGACCAGTTCTTCGACTACCTGAACGAAACGAACGGCATCTTCCTGACCAACTCGATGGACGTCGACTACAACGCGCCGCACGAAAAGTCGCTGCAGCTGCGTTACACGTTCTACGGCAAGGAAGCGGGCCTGCCGGGCTTCAAGGCGATGGTCTGGGGCGTGACGGGCTGGGGCGCGGACGGCAGCGCGAGCGCGGCGCTCGACCCGAGCAAGTCGAGCATCTACTGGAGCAACGGCTCGCCGGTGCAGGGCCGTCACCACGAGTTCGGCTTCATCCCGTCGTACACGTTCCAGAGCGGCAAGCTGAAGGACACGAAGGTCACATTCATCGCGATGTGGCACGCCGGATCGGCACACTACTCGGACGCGACGAACACCGAGTACCGGCTGGTCGTGAACCTGCCGCTGCACGCGTTCTGATCGAAGGGGGCGCAGGCGCCCCCGCTTCGCACGGCCGGCCTGCGATCGAAACGATCAGGCCGGCTTGTGCAGCCCCGCGACCGGATCGTTCGCGGCCGGCATGTCTTCCACGAGCGACGTAAGCTGGCGGCCCGTATCGCGCCATGCGTCGAGGCCGCCGCGCAGCGCAAGCGCATCGGTGAAGCCTGCGTCGAGCAGGCGCTTCGCCATCAGGGCCGCCGTCACTTCATTCGGGCACGAGCAGTACACGACGAACTTCTGCGAGAGCGGATAGCGCGCGACGATGTCGCCGATCTGCCGATCGTCGGCGAATTGCGCGCCGGGAATCGTGAACGGGTCGAGCTTGCGGTGCTCGGGCGAGCGCACGTCGAGCACGACCGGCGCGGTGGTGTCGCGCAGCAGCAGGTCGAGTTCGTCGACGCTGATCCGTGCATGGGCGAGCTGGCGGATCAGCGCGCGGCGGCGCATCCAGCGGATGGCCGCATAGATCGCCAGCAGCGCGACGATGACCAGCAGCACCGCGCGGCCGAGGTGGCTCGCGCCGGCGAACAGCCAGTCGATCTGCCGGTAGAACACGAGCCCGGCCACCAGGCCGACGATCGTCCACAGTGCGGCGCCGAGTGCATCGTAGCCGGCGAATGTGCGGTAGCGTGTGCCGAGCGCACCGGCCATCGGCACCGACACGAGCGACAACCCGGGAATGAAGCGCGCGACCGCGAGCACGCGCACGCCGTAGCGGCCGAAGAAGCGTTCGGTCTTTCTCACGCAGGTATCCCGCGACAGCGACAGCCGGCAGATCGTCTTCAGCGTCGTGCCGCCGTAACGGCGCCCGGCGACGTACCAGACGGTGTCGCCGATCAGCGCGCCGAGCACCGACAGCGCCACCACCGTCACCAGTTGCGAGCCGATCATCTCGGGATGCATCGCGGACATCGCACCGAACAGCACGAGCGTCGGCATCGCGGGCACCGGCAGGCCGATGGCCGCCGCGAGCACGTTGGCGAAGACGAGAAGCGGCCCGTACTGGGCGACGAGGTCACGGAGCATGACGGCTGGCCGAAAAGGACATGCGTGGGCAGAAAACGCAGATGGGCCGATTATCGGCCTTTTTCAAGACAACAGCGGGAATGACGGAAAGCGCCTGAAGGCGGCAGGGGGATGTTGGTGAGCCGGCACGCTGCGAGCGGCTCACCGTTCGGAATCAGGAGGAGGTGCGGGCGAGCGATGCGGCGCCGTGGTTTTCGCCGGGCAGCTCGGCGCCGTGCGAGCGGATCGCCGCGATCAGTTCGGCCGGCGTGATCTCGTAGCGGACTTCACGATGGATGCCGGGCTTGCGTTCGTCGATCTCGATCAGCAGCACGCTCTTGCCGTCGCCGGTTGCCTCGAGCCGGAGCGAGCGCAGTTCGCGGCCGTCGGCCGGGTCGTGTTCGGTGAGCAGGGTCATTGCCCCGGATGAGCCGGTAGTGCGCATCGAACGTATCCTCGTATCGTGGATGCCGTAGTGGCGAAGATGTCTTTGTTGAATACAGCTTGACGCAGTTTAACGCGAACGGGCCGCAATTCGGAGCATTTTCGTGAGGTGAAATGAGGGATGAACCAGGGATCCTTCTGATGTTTGAGCCGCGCGGGGCGGGCGTTTGCGCCGGATCGGGCGCCGCCGCGGCCGGCGCCTGAACGCCGTTCGCGGCCGGGTAAGCTCGGGTGGCGACACGTAGCGCAACGCGTGTCGCCGCGGCGGCATCAGAAGCGGTCGGCGAGCCCCATCGCCGGGTCGCTGACCGAGTGGCGGCCGGTTTCGACGCGGCCGGCGACGCGGCGCGAGAAACTCGCGTCGCTGTCCGCCGTGACGATGAAGTCGTACCAGTGGCCGGTCGTGTCGAGCTTCCAGTGCAGTTCGGCCTGGTCGCCGGCGCGCACCGTGACCGTCCACGTGGTACCGGTGCCGTGACCCTGGCTGTTGCCGTCGTCGTTGCCGTGGCCATGACCGCGATCGTCGTGTGTGCCGCGGCCCGACAGCGGCCCGTAGACCTGGTTCGACTTCACGGTGAAGCGCACCGTGCCGCCGCCGTGGTTGCGCAGCTTCAGGTGGAGGTTGCCGCTCGCACCCGCATAGCCGACGCGAACTTCCGGATGAGGCGCGCGTGCGCCGGCCAGGCGGCTCAGGTCGCCGGTGAAGCGGCGGTGATAGCCGTTCGGGCCCAGCACCCACAGGTCATATTTACCGCCATTGTCGGCGCGCGCAGCCCAGTCGCCGTGCAGCGCCTTGCCCGGTTCGACGACGTAGCGCTGCGGCAGGCGGTCGAGGTGCAGCTTGTCATAGACATGAAACACGGCGGCGGCGCGGCCCGTATTCGCGAACTTCAGCGTGAGCGTGCCGGTGCCGGCATCGGCACGCGCGCTCGCATGCAGTTCGTAAGGCAGCGCGCGCGACGGGCGCACGCCGGGCGCCTGCGCGGGCAGCGACGGCGCGGCCGGCGGCAGGATCTTCGGCGCGGCTTGCTGCGCGGCGCTCAGCGCGTCGACCTGGCTTTTCGTCGTATGGCCCGCGAGCGTCGGCAGCGGCTCGTTGTTCGGCGAGCGGAAGTTGAACGCGCTCGTCAGGTCGCCGCACACCGCGCGGCGGTACGCGCTGATCTGCGGCTCCGCGACGCCGAAGCGCTTTTCGAGGAAGAGCAGCGTCGACGTATGGTCGAACACCTGCGAATTGACCCAGCCGCCGCGGCTCCACGGCGACACGATCCACATCGGCACGCGCGGGCCCGGGCCGTACGGGCGGCCGTCGATCGCCGGCTGGCTCGACGTGGCCGGCGTGAAGTCGTGGTACTCGGCGGCGACGTCGGCATCCCGCAGCGTATGGCCGCCCGCGAGCGTGCCGTCGGCGTTGCGCGACGGCACGGCCGGCGACGGCATGTGGTCGAAGAAGCCGTCGTTCTCGTCGTAGTTGACCAGCAGCACGGTCTTGCTCCACACCTCCGGGTTCGCCGTCAGCGCATCGAGCACCGCCTGCACGTACCAGCCGCCCTGAGCGGGGCTCGACGGCCCCGGGTGTTCGCTGTACACGGACGGCGGGATGATCCACGACACTTCGGGCAGCGTGCCGTTGCGGATGTCGTCGCGCAACGTTTCGAGGAAGCCGTACGGCATCGTGTTGCCGAACCCCTTCGCAAGCGGGCTCAGCGGATCGTCGATCGCCGGATCGTAGAACGCGCCGGCCGCCGTCACCGGCTGCGTGATGTCGGTCGATGCAACGTAGGAAGGCCGGCGCGCGGGCGGCATCTGCTCGATCGCCGCGCGCCAGTGGCGGAAGCTCATCATCTCGTTGCAGCCGAAGTTGTCGATCAGGCTCTGGTAGACCTTCCAGTTCACGCCGGCCTGCTGCAGCCGGTCGGCGTAGGTGGTCCAGGTCCAGCCCTGGCTCGACGGGCCGATGTCGTTGCCGCCGTTGAACTGGTTGTTCAGCGCGGCGATCTTCACGCGGCTGCCGTCGGTCGGGCTGATGCCGTTCGGGCCGTTGGTGCCGCTCCAGTAGAACAGGCGGTTCGCGATCGTGCCCGTGTGCATCCCGCAGTGGTAGTGGTCGCACAGCGTGAACGCGTCGGCGAGCGCGCGCTGGAACGTGACTTCCGCCGCGTCGTAGTAGCCCATCGACAGCGGCGTCTTCGCGTCGGGCCAGCGATTCATCCGGCCATGGTCCCAGGCGGCCTGCGCATCGGCCCACGTGTGCGGCGTGCCGCCGGCGCGCTGCGCGTTGCCCTGGCTCGCGTCGAGGTGATACGGCGTGACGGTGGCGGCGGGCGTCGGCTTCGTGTACGTCTGGTAGAACACGTTGCGGCCGTTCGGCGACGGCACGGCAAAGCGGTCGCCGTAGCCGCGCACGCCCTTGAACGTGCCGAAGTAGCTGTCGAATGCGCGGTTCTCCATCATCAGCAGCACGACGTGCTTCACGTCCTTGATGGTTCCCGTTTCGTGAAACGCGGGAATCGCGAGCGCGCGGCGGATGCTCGGCGGAAACGCGGCAAGCGCGGCGGCGGCGAGGCCGGAAGTGGCGGTCTGCTGGAGGAATTTGCGGCGTGATGTCATGGCGTTCGGATCCTGTGATGATGGGAGCGTTCGTGACTTCGACTGGAGGCGCCCGTGCGTCGCCCCCTGGGACGATTCGCGCGGCATGGGCGGTCGGGTGCATCGGCCGTGCGTGTCGGAAGTGCGTGCGTCGCGCGCGATGCGTTGGCCGTTGCCGCGAACCTGCGCGACGCGCGCTCGTGATGCGCGGGCCAGGACGTCGGCACACACCGGCCCGGTGCATGCCGGGTTGGGCGGCGCCCAGTCTAGGGAGACGACGTGACGTCGACGTGATGAAGACATGACATCGCATGTCGTGTGCGTGACGTTGCGTGCGCAACGATTGATCGGGAAGCAATGCGTGACGGAAACCGGTAAGGATTTACCGATTTCCGTTTGCGGGGCCGGTCGGATTTTTCCTGCTCGTGGCGCGGTAGCGCGATCGCCTGTCGTTGCGGGTGCAACGGCATCGCATGACGGCCATGTTTCAAATGCGTGAAATCGGATAAGCTCGATCCGTTGCTGCGCATGTGCGCAGCCCGCGCCGCTGGCGCGACTTTTCGGAACCGGCCCACCCATGACCGACATCAAGATCCGGCACAGCGAGACACACGACGTCGACGCGATCCGGCAGATCGCCGCGCATCCCGCGGTGTACATGTATACGCTGCAGTATCCGTTTCCATCGTTCGAGAAATGGCAGAAGCGGCTCGCAAACGCGCACGAGCGTGGCGCGAGCCTCGTCGCCGAAATCGACGGCGAGGTGGTTGGCCATCTCGGCCTCGAGTTCGAACCGAATCCGCGCCGGCGCCATGCGGCGGGGCTCGGCATGATGGTCGACGCGACCCGTCACGGGCGCGGCATCGGCAGCCGGCTGCTCGCGGCCGCGATCGATCTCGCGGAAGGCTGGCTGAACCTCACGCGTCTCGAGCTGACCGTGTTCACCGACAACCGCGCGGCAATCGCGCTCTACGAGAAGCACGGCTTCCGGATCGAGGGCGAATCGCCGGGCTATGCATTGCGTGACGGCGTGCATGCATCCGTGTATCACATGGCGCGGCTCAAGGGCCGGGAGTGAACGCGCGGCGACGATGTCGCGCGTCATATTCATTCAAGAATTCGTTCGTTTCCCGCCGGCTGCGCGGGTCGTATCGTTGAAGGATTTGCCGGCTGCTTCGGCTGGCGTTGGCGGTTTCCGCGTCGATGCGCGCGGCATGCATCGACGCACGCCGGCTTGCGCCACGCCGCATGTCGGTGCGCTTCATCGCTTCATGAACCTCGCTTCATGGTCGTCGCTTCAGGTCGTTGCTTCGCACGACAACTCTTCCCGCAACCGCCTCTTTCAACGGACCCGCTTCGATGAAAACCGCTCTCCGGAATCTGACTGCCGCCTGCCTGTTCGCCGCCGCGGGTGCGGCGTTTGCCGCTGCCACGCCCACGGGCGCCCCGGTGGCGAGCGCATCGCCCGACGGCGCGCACCTGCCGCCCGGCATCGCGTGGCAGCACGGCGACGTCGACGCCGCTTTCGCGTTGGCGAAGCGCACCGGCAAGCCGCTGCTGCTCTACTGGGGCGCGGTGTGGTGCCCGTCGTGCAACCAGGTGAAGTCGACGATCTTCAGCCAGCAGGCATTCAAGACCCGCTCGTCGTTCTTCGTGCCCGTGTATCTCGACGGCGATACCGAAAGCGCGCAGAAGCTCGGCGAGCGTTTCAAGGTGCACGGCTATCCGACGATGATCCTGTTCCGCCCGGACGGCACCGAAGTGACGCGGCTGCCGGGCGAAGCCGATCTCGATCGCTACATGCAGGCGCTGTCGCTCGGGATGACGGCTGCGCATCCGGTGCGGCAGACGCTCGCGACCGCGCTGAAGAGCGGTGCGTCGCTGACGCCGGACGAATGGCGCCTGCTGGCCGACTATTCGTGGGATACCGATGGCGCGCTGCCGGTGCCGGCCGATCGCGTCGCCGAGACGCTGCAGTCGCTCGCGCAACGCGCGCGGGCGGCCGGCGCGAAGGCCGAATCGGCGCGCTTCGCGCTGAAGTCGGCCGTGGTCGCCGCGTCCGACGATCCGGCGCAGGCCGGCGCGCTGGACAAGACGGCGCTTGCCGATTCGCTGCGCACGGTGTTGCAGGACCCGGCATGGTCGCGCGCCGATTCGGACGTGCTGGTCGCAGCGCCTGCGCGTGTGGTCGCGTATCTCGGTGGCGGCGACGCGCCGCGCGCGAAATTGCGCGGCGCGTACGACACGGCGCTTGCGCGCCTGTCGACCGACACCACGCTGTCTTCGATCGACCGGCTGATGGCGCTGCACGGCCGCGTGCTGCTCGCGCGCGGCGATGCACGCAAGGGGGCACCGCTTGCCGCGCCGGCGCTGGCCGACACGGCGCGCAAACAGATCGCCGCGTCGGTGCAGGGCGCCGCGAATGCATACGAGCGGCAGGCACTCGTCAGCGAAGGCGCGGACACGCTGACCGACGCGGGGCTGTACGACGAGTCGGAGGCGTTGCTGAAGGCCGAGTTGCCGCGTTCATCCACGCCGTACTACTTCATGTCCGGGCTGGCCGCGAATGCGAAGGCGCGCGGCGACAAGGCCGCGGCGCTCGACTGGTACCGCAAGGCATACGACGCGGCGAGCGGGCCGGCGACGAAGCTGCGCTGGGGCGCGACCTATTTTGCGAATGCGGTCGAACTGGCACCGGACGATTCGGCGCGCATCGAAGGGATCGCCGCGAGCGTGCTCGCGCAGGCCGACAAGACGCGGGACGCGTTCTACGGCGCGAACCTGCGCGCGTTGACCAAGGTCGTCACGCAGTTGAACCGCTGGCGTGGCAGCGGCGCGCACGATGCATCGGTCAGGTCGATCGCGAAGCAGTTCGACGGCATCTGTGGGAAACTGCCTGCCGGCGATCCGCAGGCAAGCGCCTGCGAGCGCCTGATCCAGCCAGTCAAGGCATAGATCCGGTGGCGCTGCGTGGGCTTTCGGGATGCCGGCCGGCGCTTTTCCCGATACCAACGAGGCCACCGACACCATGCCCCACCTGACGCTCGAATATTCCGCGAACCTCGACGGGTTCGACGCCGGCGCGACACTGCGCGCGCTCAATGCCGCGCTTGCCGCGTCCGGCCATTTCGACGAGCTCGATATCAAGAGCCGCGCGCTGCGGTTCGATACGTTCGCGGTCGGCACGTCGCCGGCGCCGCGCGCGTTTGTCCACGCGAAGCTCGCGGTGCTGAGCGGCCGGTCGACTGACGTCAAGCGCGAATTCTCGGAGCAGGTGCTGGCGGAACTGAAGCGGCACGTCGTCGCGCCGCCCGGCACGCACCTGCAACTGTGCGCGGAAATACTTGAGCTGGAGCGCGAGTCCTACGCGAAAGCGAGCATCGAGCCGCGCTGACCGGGCAGCGCGGTGTGCGCTGCGCGGGCCGGGAACGTGGCGCTGACGCGAGCGCCGCCCGCAAGTTCGAAACCCGGCTATTGGCCCGTGGAGTACGCGCCGCGATTGCCGTAGCCGGCGCCCGCGGCCTGCGGCGCGCCTTGCTGCCGGGCGATCTTCGCCTCGGCGGCCTGGATGCTGGCAGGGTAGAACCAGTCGCTCGGCTGGAAGCCGGCTTTTCTCAGTGCAACCACTTCGGAATGAACTTCGGCGCGCGTGAGCGGCGGGCTGGCTTGCGCCTGCGCGGCGACGGGGGCGGCGAATGCGGCCGCGAGGGCGATTGTGCGGATCAGCGGGTTCATGAGCGGGTACCTCCATGTTTTCGACGGTACCGATCGCATGCGGTGACCGTCGAAAGCAGTGTAGGCCTCGCCCGACGCGCGAAAAATGCCGCTGCGCCCAACTTAGTGTTCTGCCGAAGACAACAATGAGCGGCGGGCGCGAGCCCCTGGAAGGCGCCCGGCAAAGGGGGGGCGGGAGAGAAGCCGGCCGCAGCGACGTGGCCGGCGGCCGGCGGGCAGCGGCCCGGAGACGGGCCGCCGCGCGGGGGATTACACGAGACCCGTCGTGTAGTACACGGCGATCACGAAGAACACCGCGAGCGTCTTGATGATCGTGACCGCAAAGATGTCGCGATACGATTCGCGGTGCGTGAGGCCCGTGACCGCGAGCAGCGTGATCACCGCGCCGTTGTGCGGCAGCGTGTCCATGCCGCCGCTCGCCATCGCGACGACCCGGTGCAGCACGTCCAGTGGGATATTGGCGGCCTGCGCACCCTTGATGAACAGATCCGACATCGCGGCGAGCGCGATACTCATGCCGCCCGACGCCGAGCCCGTGATACCGGCGAGCGAGCTGACCGACACGGCTGCGTTGACGAGCGGGTTCGGGATGCTCTTCAGTGCATCGCTGACGACGAGGAAGCCCGGCAGCGCGGCGATCACGCCGCCGAAGCCGTATTCCGACGCGGTGTTCATCGCGGCGAGCAGCGCACCGGCGACGGCAGCCTTCGAGCCGGTCGCGAAGCGCCCGCTGACGCGTTTGAACGCGGTCAGCAGGACCAGCACGATGCCGAGCAGCAGCGCAGCCTCGACCGACCAGATCGCGACGACGGTCTTGATCGACGTCGTGACCGGCGCATGCACGCCGGGCAGCACTTCCGGCGCGACCGTGTAAGACGCGGCGCCGTACCACTGCGGAATCAGCTTCGTGAACGCGAAGTTCGAAACCCCGACGAGGATCAGCGGCAGGATCGCGAGCGCGGGGTGCGGCAGCGACTGCGTCTCGACGCGCTCCGGTTCGTTGACGAGCGACGTGCCGTAACCTTCACCCTTTGCCATCGCCGAACGGCGGCGCCATTCGAGATACGTGAGGCCGACGACGATGATGAACAGCGAGCCGATCGTGCCGAGCGCGGGCGCGGCCCAGGCGGTTGTCTTGAAGAACGTGGTCGGGATGATGTTCTGGATCTGCGGCGTGCCCGGCAGCGAATCCATCGTGAACGAGAACGCACCGAGCGCGATCGCGCCGGGCATCAGCCGTTTCGGGATGTTGCTCTGGCGATAGAGTTCGGCCGCGAACGGATAGACCGCGAACACCACGACGAACAGCGACACACCGCCATAGGTGAGCAGTGCGCACACCGCGACGATCACCGCATTCGCGCGTGAGCGGCCGATGTAGCGGATCGCCGCGTGGACGATCGACTCGGAGAACCCGGAGAGTTCGATCACCTTGCCGAACACCGCGCCGAGCATGAACACCGGGAAATACAGTTTGACGAATCCGACCATCTTCTCCATGAAGATGCCGGAGAAGACCGGTGCGACGGCGGCGGGTTCGGTCAGGAGCACCGCGCCGAGCGCGGCGATCGGCGCGAACAGGATCACGCTGTAGCCGCGATACGCGGCAAACATCAGGAACGCCAGCGCGGCGAGGACGATCACGAAAGACAAGGGAGTCTCCTAATGGCTTTGGTTGTTGTTCGATCGCGCGGCGCGCCGCGGACCAGCTCAGGTTCGTGCAGGTTTCGTGCCATCGGCCGGATTGCGCCGCCGGACATGGGTCCGCCGGAAACCGGCGGGCCCGCGCCGGTCGTTGTCTGACGATTCTACATAAAACGTCTCCATCTGGAGACGAAATGGCCGTCCGGCCAGCCCGTGGAATCGGGCAGGGCTTTCCCGGGCAACGCATTGCGGCGTGTCTCCAGAGTGAGATAATCCGTCTCGTTCCGGAGACAGCCGGTCGAAAATACACGGAGACGAAGACACGATGATGAACGACTGGGCCCGCCTGCCCGTCAACTACGGCGACGTGCTGCGGCGCGCCGCCGAGTCGCTGTTCCGGACCTTCGAGGATTCGAGCGCGGGCACGGTGGTCGTCGATCGCGATGCACGCGTCGTGTGGATGAACGAGCGGTATGCGGCGCGCTTCGGTTTCGCCGATCCGCAGCAGGCCGTCGGCCTCGACTGCGAAGCCGTGATCCCGAACAGCCTGATGCGCGAGGTCGTGTCGACCGGGCAGCCGATCCTGCTCGACATCATGGAGACGGGCCGCGAGCCGCTCGTCGTCACGCGCCTGCCGCTGAAGAACGAGGCGGGCGAGACGGTCGGTGCGATCGGCTTCGCGCTGTTCGACCAGTTGAAGACGCTCACGCCGATCTTTTCCCGCTATGCACAGCTTCAGCAGCAACTGATCGCGACGCAGCGTTCGCTCGCGCAGGCGCGCCGCGCGAAATACACGTTCGCGAGTTTCGTCGGCACGAGCGCCGCGAGTCTCGAAACCAAGCGTCAGGCGCGCCGCGCCGCGCAGGTCGATTCGCCGGTGCTGCTGCTCGGCGAGACGGGCACCGGCAAGGAACTGCTCGCGCACGCGATCCACGCGGCGTCGGCGCGCGCACTCCAGCCGCTCGTGACCGTCAACGTTGCCGCGATTCCCGACACGCTGCTCGAAACCGAATTCTTCGGCGCGGCGCCCGGTGCGTACACGGGCGCCGACCGCAAGGGGCGCATCGGCAAGTTCGAGCTGGCCGATCGCGGGACGCTGTTTCTCGACGAGATCGGCGACATGCCGCTGCCGCTGCAGGGCAAGCTGTTGCGCGTGCTGCAGGACAAGGAATTCGAGCCGGTCGGCTCGAACCGGATCGTGCGCGCGGACGTCCGGATCATCGCTGCCACGAGCGCCGACCTGCCGGCGCTGGTCGCGGCCGGGCGTTTCCGCGCGGATCTCTATTACCGGCTGAACGTGCTGACGATCCACGCGCCGCCGCTGCGTGAGCGCGCATCCGACATCGCGGCGCTCGTCTACGCAACGCTCGAGGAACTGGCCGCGCAGCACGGGCGCGCTGCCCATTGCGAGCTGACCGACGATGCGTTGCAGATGCTGTGTGCGTATCCGTGGCCGGGCAACGTGCGCGAGTTGCGCAATACGCTCGAACGCGCGCTGATGCTGTCGGACCGCTCGGTGATCGATGCGTGTGCGCTCGCGCAGTTCCTTGGGCCGGTGCGCGTATCGACGGACGGCGCAGCACCGGCGCAGCCGGTGGCCGTGTCGCCGGTCGGGCGGCGCGCGGGCGAAGCGCCTGCTGCGCCGGCCGCATCGTATGCCGATGCATTGGCGGCGTGGGAGCGCCAGTTCCTGACCGATGCGCTGGCGGCCTGCGACGGGAAGGTGGTGGAAGCGGCCGCGCGCATCGGGATCGGCCGCGCGACGCTGTACAAGAAGCTGGCCGCGCTGGGCATTGACCGGTAGGCCGATCGGCAAAGCCGATGCGGCCGGACGTGAGGCATCGAACAGGAGATCACAATGAAACGGATCGGCATCGCAGGGTGGCTGGCCATGGTGCTGGCGACCTCCGCGCTCGCGCAGTCCGGCGACGCCGACGCGCCCGAGGCGCGGCGCAACTGGTACAACGATCCGTTCATCGCGCTGTCGCAGGACGTGGCCGAATGCCCGTTGCCGCTCGGCCCGTGGATGACCCGTGCCGAGATGACGGACGATGCCCATTACCGTGCCGAACGCGGCACCACCTGCTGGCTCGCGCACCGCTGCACGAAGCCGAACTCCTACATGTACGACGCACCGATCGCCGACGCCGTGAAGGCGCACTTCGCCGGCTCCGATCGGCTGCATGGCACGAGCCTGTGGATCACCGTGCAGCGGCGTTTCATTTACGTCGAAGGATGTGCCGATACGGCGTTCGATCGGCAGGCGTTGCAACGCGAACTCGAGGCGCTTCCGGACGTCGAGCAGGTTTTCGTTCGCATCACCGACGATCCGCGCAAGCGCTTGCCGTACAAGGCGCGCGGACAACCCGGCCGTATGCCGAACTGACGGCGGAAGGGCCGCGCATGGCATACTCGCGACATTCAAAAAAAGGTTGACGGGAAGAACAATGAAACACATGCTTGCGTCGGTCTGTCGGTGGCCTCGGGCGGCCGTCGTGTTGGCTCTCGTTGCAGGGCTCGGCGGGTGTGGCGGTAGCGCGCCGCTGTTCACTTCGGACGGGCGTCCGACTACCCAGGTGCAATGCACCGGCAACGACTGGAGCAATTGCACGGACAATGCCCGGGCGATCTGCAACGGGGATTTCGAAGTGCTTCAGCAATCGACCGATGACGCCACGCGAAATCTTCTCTTCGCGTGCAAGAAGAAGAGCGGTTATTGATCTCGAGATAACCGGCTGAGGAGACCACGATCGGGCGAAGCGCTTTTCTGTTTGCTGAGAGTCATCTATTTTTCACGAATAACACTCACGGAGTCCCATCCATATGGCGACCTACAGGCAACTGACCGCGCAGCTCGAACGGCTTCAGCAAAAGATCGACAAGGAACGCGAAAAGGCGATTGCCGACGCGATTGCCGATATCCGCGCGAAAATCGAGGAATACGACATTACGCCGGAAGAGCTCGGGTTTCGTCCGGCAGGGGCGGCCGCTGCCGCCGCGAAGCCGAAGCGTACGTCGCCGCCGAAATACCTGAACCCGAAGACGGGCGAAACGTGGAGTGGCCGTGGGCGCTCGCCGACGTGGCTCGGCAAGAATCGCGAGCGTTTCCTGATCAAGGACTGACTCCCGAAAATTCTCACCTTTCGCGTGCCGACTGACGGTGCGAACGGCCCTGCGGCCGTCGCACCGTTTTGTTTTTGTGCATTCCCGGCGCGATTCCCGACCGCGTATTGAACAGCGACGCCGCGCAATTAACGGATCCCGTTTTGCGAATTCGCAGCGATTCGGCGGGATATCGCGGCGAATTCCGGTAAACAGCGCTGCAATGGCACCGCACGGGCGCATTGGTTCGCGCCATTCTCGCGGTGCACGTGTGCCGCGAATTCCGATCACCTTTCGCGTGTTTGCGCGTGGCGTCGTGCAATTCCCGAAGATACTCACCATGGCTCCCGTAAATCCTCACCTTTGACGAAGCGGACGCAGCACCGCACCGCATGCGTGCACCGCGCGTGCCGAGCGAATGTGTACGCCCGGCGCGTGGCGATGGCTTCCGTGCTCGTGTTACAGGCACCATGGTGCGAGCGTTGACGTGTGTCGAATAGTCGGCCGTTCGGCATATAGGCAGCCGCATGCGCTTCGCCTATGCTTGGGGTTCGCGTCGATCGGTGTATGGCACTGTCCGTGCCGCCTGCCGATCGGGTCGTCTTTCGTTATCGCAGGGAGCCGATGTGACCGTTCGCCATCTCGATGCTTTGTTCCAGCCCAAGTCCGTTGCGGTCGTCGGCGCGTCGTCGCGCGCGGGCAGTATCGGCGCGATGGTGTGGTCGCGCGTGCTCGACGGAGCATTCCAGGGGCCCGTGTGGCCCGTCAATCCGAAGTATCGTGACCTGCACGGGCATGCAGTCGTTGCCGATGTCGACCGGTTGCCCGCGCCGCCGTCGGTTGCGGTGATCTGCACGCCGCCCGCGACCTGGGCCGGTATCGTGCGCAAGCTCGGCGAGCTCGGCACGCGCGTGGCGGTGATCGTCGGCGAGGCGCGCACGGATGCCGATCGCGCCGCGCTCGATCGCACGCTGAAGGCGGCGAAGCCGTTTGTGCTGCGTATCGTCGGGCCGGGCAGCCTCGGCGTGCTGTCGCCCGCACGGCATGCCCATTTCGGCGCGCCGGCCTATACGGCGCGATCGGGCGGCGTCGCGTGGGTGTCGCAATCGAATGCGCTGACGAACGCGGTGCTCGGCTGGGCCGATGCGCGGGGCCTCGGTTTTTCGCATGTCGTCGCGCTCGGCAGCGAGTCCGACGTCGATGCGGGCGACGTGCTCGACTATCTCGCGAGCGACCCCGGCACGCGCGCGATCCTGCTCGAACTCGATACCGTGCGCGCGGCGCGCAAGTTCATGTCGGCCGCACGCGCGGCCGCGCGCAACAAGCCGGTGCTCGCATTGCGCACCGGTCGCGCCGATCCCGGCGACGCGCTCTATACGGCAGCGTTCCAGCGCGCGGGGATGGTGCGTGTCGATGCGCTCGACGATCTGCTCGACGAGATCGAGACGCTCGGCGTCGGCCGCGTCACGGCGCGCGGCGCGGCCACGCTCGTGACGAGCGATGCGGGCGTCGCGAAACTCGCGGTCGATGCGGTGGCCGAAGTGCGCGTCATGCTGGCCGACTGGTCGCCCGCCGCCACGTCGGCCGTGTCGGCCGCGCTGCCGCATCTCGCATCGCCCGGCAATCCGCTGACGCTGGGCGACGATGCGCGCCCCGAGCATTTTGCCGCGGCGGTCAAGGCGCTCGCGCCGTTCCCGCAAACAGGCCCACTGTTCGTCGTCCATTCGACTTCGCACAGCGCGCCAGCCGATGCGGTTGCGCACACGTTGATCGAAGCGCGGCAGTACGCGCATCGCGGCATCCTCGCGTGTTTCTTCGGCGCGGTCGACGCGGCGACGCGCGATGCATTGCATGCGAACGGCATTCCCGTGCACACCACGCCGCAGCGGCTCGCACGCGCGTATGCGCGTCTCGTCGACTACAACCTCGGGCGGCAACTGCTGATGCAAACGCCCGAGGGCACGCCGTCGCAGCCGGCCGAGTGCGTTGCGTCCGCACAGGCCGACGCGCGCCGGATGGTCGAAGCCGGCCAGCATGAGCTGACCGGCGAAGCCGCGCTGCGCTGGCTGTCCCATTTCGGCCTGCAGGGCGAGCAGGCCATCGAGCCGGCCGGTACGAAAGTCGTCGATGTCACGGTCGACATGTACGACGACTCGAACTTCGGCCCGGTGTTTCGCTATGCCGTGCCGCCCGCGGACGGCGTATCGGCGCCGTTCGTCGTCTATGGCCTGCCGCCGCTGAACACCGTGCTCGCCCGCGCGGTGATGGAACGCTCGCCGTATGCGCGCAGCACACCCGTCGAGCCGACGCTCGACGCGTTGACGGCGCTGTCGCAGGTCGTCTGCGACGTGCGTGAAGTCGTCGCGATGTCCGTCACGCTGCGCGTGCGGTCCGACGGTGCGCAAGTGATTGCACCGCGCATCACGCTGGCCGCGGGGCGCAGCCGGCTCGCGATCATGCCGTATCCGCGCCACCTCGAGCAGACGCTCGAGTGGCGCGGCGAAACGGTGACGATCCGCCCGATTCGTCCGGAAGACGAGGCCGCGCACAACGAGCTGCTCGGCGCGATGACACCGGACGATCTGCGGATGCGATTCTTCGGTGCGGTGCGCAGCTTCGATCATTCGCAGGTGGCGCGCATGACGCAGATCGATTACGACCGTGAGATGGCCTTCATCGTGTCGTTCACCGATGTGTCGGGGCGCGACCACACGCTCGCGGTGGTGCGCGCGGTGGCGGATCCCGACAACGAGACGGCGGAGTTCGCGATCGCGGTACGACCCGATCAGAAGGGCAAGGGGCTTGGCCGGCTGATGATGGCCCGGATCATCGACTATGCGCGCTCGCGCGGAACGGCGTGGATGATCGGCGAGGCGCTACGCGAAAACTCGGCGATGATCTCGCTTGCGAAGTCGTGCGGTTTTGCCGTGTCGACGACGGAGGAGCCCGGCGTCGTGGGATTCAGGATGAAGCTGCAGCCGTAGCGTCCGTCGGCGGCCCGACGCCCGGAGACGTTGCATGCAGTCGATGTCCCCGGCCTTCCGGCATGTTGCAGATGTTTTAAGTCAGGAATGCAGAGCATTCGAGCCGGTCTCGCGAGCGAAGCGACCGCGAACGTGTCGGTGCCCGTTCGCGGCGGAAATATCGACGCACATATGGCCCCGCGACACGCGTATCGCTGGCCGCGATATCCGACCCGCGTCGCAGTTTTCCACGAGGTGTCCACACGCATTTACCGCCGTATTCCAGCCTCGAAAATTCGAACCTGCCCAAAAGGTGAGACTTTTCAGGAGCCGGCAGTGAGCTTCTTCGGGAGGAGCGGGGTGAGCCGATACGGGAGCACTTGGTGAGCCTTCCCGGGAGTCGCCGGTGAGTATCTGCGGGACACGTCGGTGAGCCTTTGCGGGGCGCATTGGTGAGGGGCTACGGGAAGTGCCGGTGAGGACATCCGGGAGACCTGGGTGAGGGTTTTCAGGAGCCTTGGTGAGCTTTTTCGGGAGGCGTGGGTGAGGGCTTGCGGGACGCCAAGGTGAGGCTTTTCGGGAGCATCCGGACGGACGGCTCGCGCAAGCGCAGCGCCGGCCAGGGCCGGCGTCACGCAGGGGGCGGGCACGCATGAACCGTGCCCGCGGTTACATTCAGGCAGCGAGTTTCGACGCCGCGTCGTTCACCTGGTCGCGCGAAATCGCGAGTTCCTCGAGGTGCGGATCGGCATAGATGGCGCCGGTTTCGCGCTCGAGGCGGGCGATCGTCAGTGCACAGCGCGCGGTGTCCTTCGGCATCGCGATGAAGCGCTTGACCGATTCGCCGGACGTGAATGCCTCGAACAGCGCGCCGCGCACGTCGTCCGGAAGCGTCTTGGTCCACTGGTACGGCTTGCCGTTGAACGTGATCGACGGCGGCAGCGTGCGTTCCTTCTTGGTCGCCGTGATGAGCCCGTAGGTGCGGGCCGCGTCGCCGATCTGCTCGGGCGAGAAGAGCTCGTCGGGCGTGATGTCGAACTGCTCGATATAGCTCTCGATCGCCTGCATCGCGGCCGTACGATCGTCGCGCTTCTTCTGCGCGCGCGCGACGATATCGCGCAGTTCGTCCGCCTCCTCGGGCGTGATCGTGAAGCTTGCCTGCTTCTGCTGAAGTTCGGAGAAACGCTGGAATTCTTGATCGTTCAGAAGTTTGGCCATGACATCCATCGGACACGACGGCCGCGACAACCGGCCGCCGTAGTTTTTGAGAGGGCCGCTATTTTAGCGTAGCGCCGTGGACGCACGATATGGCACCGTGCGTCGCGCCCCGCATCGGCGTGGTTGCGTGCGACCGGGATCGACGCAATGGCGCCGTACCCGGTGCGTTCCGACGCGCCTGCGTGTCAGCAGCGTCAGCAGGTTTCGGCGCGGCACATCGACAGATGGGCGGCGATGTCGCGCAACCCTTCAACGACCGCGTCGACCGACGGCGCCATGTGCGCATCGATCCGGCGCATGTACGGGCAGGTCAGCACCGCGATCGCATGGCCGGACGGCCCGAGGATCGGCGCGGTCAGGTCGGTCACACCGTACGCCTGGCGGCTGTCCTGGCGCAGGTAGCCGGCCTGCCGGATGGACTGGCACGCGTACGCGAGTTCCTGCTCGTTCAGCGGCGCTTCGCCCTTGACCTTGCGGTGCTCGGCGAGCATGTGTGCACGCTGTTCGGCGCCCTGGAACGACAGCATCACGCGCCCCGATGCCGTATCGGCGAGCCCGACGCGCGAGCCGAGCCGGACCGACACGCCCCACGGGCCGGGCCCGTCGACCTGCGCGATCACGAGCAGGTTGCCGCGATCGAGGACGGACAGGTGGCACGACTGTTCGGAGGCGTCGGCGAAGCGCTGCATCGGCGGCAAGGCCTCGGCGATCAGCCGGCTCATCGGCGGATGCCGGTGCGCGAGCGAGAACAGCTTGAGGCTGAGCGAGTAGCGGTCGCCGCCGGTCGAGCGCATCACGTAGCGGCGCGCGACGAGGCGTTCGAGCATCCGGTAGATCTCGCTCGCGTTGCGGCCGAGTTCCTTCGTGATTTCGGTGCGGGTGAGGCCTTCTTTCTGCTCCGACAGGAGTTCGAGAATGTCGAGACCCTTGTCGAGCGCGGGTGCACGATAGCGGTCGATTGCGCCCATCGATTCCCGAGCGTCGCAGCCGGGAAGCAGGTCGTTGGTTGTTTGCATTGTTGGTGTGAGGTTGGGGGATTGCCGTTGATCGATTGGCGACGCACGCTGACCGATTCTGCAACTCGCTTGTGTCGGGCCCGCGTGTGGCGACGAACGCCATCCGTTTGAGCTTAACAACAAACATTTAGTGTGCAATGCAGCGTCTTTTTACCGATCGTTACCGGACAAGAACGGATCGATTCGCTTTCAGGATGACAGGGAAGCTCCGAATACCCGGTATTCATGACAGGTGGCACCGATTCAAGGTTGTCGAAAGGAAATCGGGGGCGGCGGTGCCCGCGATGCTGCATCGCAGCGTCCGCGGGCGCACCAATAGTCGGTATCCGTCGCGCGTCATTTCATGGCGCGCGGCCGATGGTACAAAGACTGGCGGGCCAGCGACGGTGCGGCCGCGCGTGAAGCCGGCCGGTACGGGCCGGACCATGTCGCGGGTGCCGGGCCGTCGTCGCCGATGCGCAGACCGGCGGCCGCCCGTTCGATGCGCACCGTACTTCCGTGCGGTGTCACGATCGCTGCGCCCGCGCGACCCTTGCACGTCGAACGGCATGCCGGATGCGGCGCCGGCGCGTGCAATCGACGATCGACAATCAGTCCGGCGCGCGGCTGTGAAGGGCCGCGTCGGCCGGTATCCTGTCCCATTCGACTACAGAGGTTGAGCACGATGAAACTGCTTCGCTATGGCCCGTCCGGCCAGGAAAAGCCCGGCATTCTCGACGCGGACGGCCGGATTCGCGACCTGTCCGCGCATGTGCCGGATCTGTCCGGCGACGTGCTGTCCGACGCGGGTCTCGCGCGGCTGCGCGCGATCGATCCGGCCACGCTGCCGCTCGTGTCAGGCGAGCCGCGTATCGGCGCGTGCGTCGGGCAGGTCGGCAAGTTCATCGGCATCGGCCTGAACTACGCCGATCACGCGGCCGAAGCCGGCATGCCGGTACCGAAGGAGCCGGTCGTGTTCGGCAAGTGGACGAGTTCGATCTGCGGCCCGAACGACGGCATCGACATCCCGAAGGGTTCGGTCAAGACGGACTGGGAAGTCGAGCTGGGTGTCGTGATCGGCGCGACCTGCAAGGACGTCGACGAAGCGCGCGCGCTCGATTACGTCGCGGGCTACTGCGTCGTCAACGACGTGTCCGAGCGCGAATGGCAGATCGAGCGCGGCGGCCAGTGGGACAAGGGCAAGGGCTTCGACACGTTCGGCCCGATCGGTCCGTGGCTCGTCACGCGTGACGAGGTGCCCGATCCGCAGCGTCTCGACCTGTGGCTCGAAATCGATGGCCACCGTTATCAGAACGGCAACACGCGCACGATGGTATTCACCGTCGCGCAGCTGATCGCCTATCTGTCGAGCTGCATGACGCTGCAGCCGGGCGACGTGATCACGACCGGCACGCCGCCGGGCGTCGGGATGGGCATCAAGCCGTCGCCGGTGTTCCTGAAGGCCGGCCAGACGGTGCGCCTCGGGGTCGAAGGGCTCGGCGAGCAGTTGCAAAGCACGCGCAACGCGCAATAAGCATGTGCCCGGCGCGGGCCGGATCGCGGGTGCAATCAACCGCAACCCGGCCGCGCCGTCCGGTCACTGGCGTGCTTGCCTGCGGCGGCCGTCGCGAACCAGGCATCGATGCAGCAAAGACAAGGACAAGGGCCCGATTCCGCGCGATGCGGAATCGGGCCCTTGTCGTTCACTCGCGTCCGTACGAACCGGATCAGACGACGTTGTCGAGCTCGCAATGGGCTTCGAGCCGGTATCCGTCGGGATCGACGACGAACGCGGCGTAATAGCCGGGGCCGTAGTGCTCGCGCTTGCCGGGCCCGCCGTTGTCCTGGCCGCCGTGCTCGAGCGCGGCGCGGTAGAACGCGTCGACCTCGACGGGCGACGCGGCCTTGAACGACAGGTGCAGCCCCGAGTCGAGGTCGGCGGCGATGGGGCGAGCCGCGTGTTGCAGCCACAGTACCGGTTCGGTCTCGCCGTAGCCGATCGAGCCGTCGTCGCTATATAGACGCTTGTAGCCGAGCGCGCCGAGCGTGCTGTCGTAGAACGTGCGGCTGCGGCCGATGTGGGCGACGCCGAAGGAAAGGTGATCGATCATCTGTGGGCTCCTTGAACTGAAGGGGGACGTCAGTACGGCAACCTGCCTACAAGCACCATGCCAGCCGCTTGTAGCGAAGCGCGCCGAGCGTGCTGTCGTGGAACGCGCGGCTGCGGTCGTTGTGGATAACTCCGAAGGAAAGGCGATCGATCATCTGTGTCTCCTTGAGCTGAAAGGGCGCAGTGCAGCGAATCTGTTTTTAACCACCATGCTGGTTATGTTAGAAAGCGTCCGGATGCTTGTCAACCGGCATGATGGTTAGATACGATCGCGTCATGACCAAAACGCAACCTTCCGTCACGACGGACTGCCTGATTCCGGCGCCGCCGGAAACGCTGAGCATCGATTTCGCGAACACGCTGTACTGGCGCGGTGCCGACGCGCCGACGGAGACCTTCGGGACGCTGGACGACCTGTTCATGTGGTGCCGCGAGCAGGCGGGCGTACCGGCCGGCCTGGCCGACGCGTGTCGCGTTCGGGAGAAGGGTGACGAGCCGGCGACGCTCGCGCGTGCGCTCGCGCTGCGCGAGGCGCTGTATCGGCTCTTTCATGCGCAGGCCGAGCAGCGTGAGCCGCAGGCCGACGATCTGGCGCTGCTCGGCGGCTTTCTCGCGGAAGCGGCGCCGCGCGTCGCGCTGGCGCGCATCGACGGCGGATATGCGTGGCGGATCGGGGAGGGGCGCGCGACGTTGGCCGGGCTGCTGAGCCCGGTCCTGTGGTCGGCGATCGACCTGCTCGGCGGTGCGCGGCTCGCGAAGGTCAAGCGTTGCGCGAACGACGCCTGCCAGTGGCTGTTCATCGACGACAGCAAGAACGGTAGCCGCCGCTGGTGCTCGATGTCGTCGTGCGGTAATCGCGCGAAGGCGTACCGCCACTATCACAAGGCCGAGTGACGGGCCGCTTCAGCCAGGCGCGCGCCGGCGCGTCGAAGCCACCCTGCCTATTTCGCCGACAACTTCCGCCACAGCGTCGTCTTGCTGATGCCGAGCATCGCGCACGCGCGGTCGCGGTCGCCGCCGCACGCGTCGAGTACCGCGCGGATCTCGTCGGCTTCCGCACGACGGCGGCGTGCGTGCAGTGTCTGCGCGTCGTCGGTGTCGGCCGTGTCGGGCGGCGCGGCGAACAGTTCGGGCGCGATCGCCTGCAGCGCGTCGGGATCGAGCGCGCCGCACGCGGCCGTGGGATCGTTTTCATCGGCTTCTTCGGCGAGTTCCACCGCGATCCGCTCGATCACGTTCTGCAGTTCGCGCACGTTGCCGGGCCACCGGTAGCGCGCGAGCGCGGCCTGCGTCGCGCCGAGCACGCGCGCGGCATCGCCGGCATCGCGCAGGCGGTCGGCGAGGCGCGATTCGCGGCGCGCAGCCTGCACGAGCAGCGTGGCTGCGAGTGCCGGGATGTCGGCTGCGCGCTCGCGCAGCGGCGGCAGGCCGACGTTCAGGATGTTGAGCCGGTAATAGAGATCCGCGCGGAACGTGCCGGCCTCGACGGCCGCGAGCAGCGGACGGTGCGTCGCGGCGATCACGCGCACGTCGATGCGGATCGGCTCGGTCGAGCCGAGGCGGATCACCTCGCGCTCCTGCAGTACGCGCAGCAGCCGGCTCTGCAGCGACGGCGGCATCTCGCCGATCTCGTCGAGAAACAGCGTGCCGCGGTGCGCGGCCTCGAACAGGCCGGTCTTGCCGCCGCGCCGCGCGCCGGTGAACGCGCCTTCCTCATAACCGAACAGTTCGCTTTCGAGCAGCGCTTCCGGAAACGCGCCGCAGTTGACCGCGACGAACGGGTAGCTGCGCCGCGCGGACAGCGCGTGCAGGCTCTGCGCGATCATTTCCTTGCCGGTGCCGCTTTCGCCGAGCACGAGCACGGTCGCGTCGGATTTCGCGTAGCGGCGCACGAGATCGCGCACGCGCGCCATCGGCGCCGATGCGCCGACCACGTCGTCGAGCGCGTAGCGCGCCGCAAACTGCTGTGTGGTGGGCTGCGAACGCAGTGCGCGGTCGAGCCGTTCGACCGCGCGCGATTCCTGGAACGTCAGCACGCTGCCCGACGTGACGCCGCGATCGACGAGCGGCCCGCGATGCACGACGTAACGCACGCCGCGCACGGTCGCGAGTGCGTCGCCATCCTCGCCGCGCAGCGTGCGCAGCTCGGGCCGCAGGTCGACGAGCGCGCGGCCGACGGCCGCCGCGGGTTCGACCCCGAGCGCCGACGCGAGCCGCTCGTTGATCGCCTCCACGCGGCCGCGCGCGTCGAGCGCGACCACGCCGTCGCGCAGGTGCTGGAGCAGGTTGTCGAGCCGCTGACGGCGGAACGCCTCGGCATGCGTCGCATACGCGACTTCGAGCGCCGTATCGACGGCCTTGCGCACCGACGCATGCGAATACAGGAACACCGCGCCCATGCCGGCGCTGGCCGCGAGATCGGTGACGAGGCCGGGGCCGACGATCGTTTCGATGCCGCGGTCGCGCAGCTCGTGCACGCAGGCTTCCGCTTCCTGCGCGGACTGATATGACGCAAACTGCACGTCGAGGCCGTATGCGGCGACGAAGCGGCGCACTTCCGGCGGCGTTTCCCCGGCGCTGACGAGCGCGATCCGCGACGCGTCGCGCCGGGCGCGCGCGAGCGCCTGCATCACGTCGAAACCGGTCGGCGATACCACCACCACCGGCACCTGCGCACGCGTCTTCAGGAAGCCGCCGTTCGAGCCGGCCGCGACGATCACGTCGGGCCGCGCGGTGCCGGCCTCGGCGATCGCGCTGAGCGCATCCTCATAGGCGCGCGTCACGATGCGCACGTCGGCGCGTTCGTCGAATTCGCCGGCGATCTCGCGAAAGAGATCGCGCAGGCGGCTGATGCCCATCGCCCAGATGCGCGGGCGCGCCGCGCGATCGGCCGGGCCGACGGGCTTGGTCGAGGAGAGGTCCATGGCGGTCGATTATGCGCGCGCGATTTCATTTTTGAAACATGAGATTGCCGAATTGAAATCGCCGGGCATGGCATCGCCCGTGCCGGTTGCTTAAGAATCAGTGGGTTAGCGACGTTCCGCGAGCTGGCCCGGTCCTTGCTGTTATCGGGCATTCCATCAGGAGGCCGTTCATGAGCAATACGCATCTTCAGAGCGCCGGCGCGAAGTTCCGCGCGGCAGTCGCGGCCGAGCAGCCGCTGCAGGTGGTCGGCGCGATCACCGCGTACGCGGCCAAGATGGCGCAGGCTGTCGGCTTCAAGGCCGTATACCTGTCGGGTGGCGGCGTCGCCGCGAACTCGCTCGGGATCCCCGACCTCGGCATCAGCACGATGGAAGACGTGCTGATCGACGCGAACCGGATCACCAACGCGACCGACCTGCCGCTGCTGGTCGACATCGATACGGGCTGGGGCGGCGCGTTCAACATCGCGCGCACGGTGCGCTCGTTCATCAAGGCCGGCGTCGCGGCCGTGCACCTCGAAGACCAGGTCGGCCAGAAGCGCTGCGGCCACCGTCCGGGCAAGGAAGTCGTGCCGACCGACGAAATGGTCGATCGCGTGAAGGCCGCGGTCGATGCGCGTACCGACGACCAGTTCGTGATCATGGCGCGTACCGATGCCGCCGCCGCCGAAGGGATCGACGCCGCGATCGAGCGTGCGATCGCTTATGTCGAAGCCGGCGCGGACATGATCTTCCCGGAAGCGATGAAGTCGCTCGACGACTACCGCCGCTTCAAGGCGGCCGTGAAGGTGCCGATCCTCGCGAACCTGACCGAGTTCGGCTCGACGCCGCTGTTCACGCTCGACGAGCTGCGCGAGGCGAACGTCGACATCGCGCTGTACTGCTGCGGCGCGTATCGCGCGATGAACAAGGCCGCGCTGAACTTCTACGAGACGCTGCGCCGCGACGGCACGCAGAAGGCGGCCGTGCCGACGATGCAGACGCGCGCCGAGCTGTACGACTTCCTCGGCTATCACGAATACGAGCGCAAGCTCGACGAGCTGTTCGCGCAGGGCAAGAAGTAACGCGGCCCGCGCGCCGGGCACGGTTCCCGGAACGCTTTGCATGAAACCGGGCCGCGCGCACCCGTGCCGCGCCCGGCGGACATGACACCCCCGATACACATTGGAGAGCAGAAACATGAGCGAGACGAAAGACGCAGCAGCACCGGCCGCCGCAGGCGCATTCAAGCCGAAGAAGTCGGTGGCGCTGTCGGGCGTGGCGGCCGGCAACACGGCGCTGTGCACGGTCGGCAAGACCGGCAACGACCTGCACTACCGCGGCTACGACATTCTCGACGTCGCCGAATCGTGCGAATTCGAGGAAATCGCGCATCTGCTCGTGCACGGCACGCTGCCGAACCTGACCGAACTGGCCGCCTACAAGACCAAGCTGCGCGCGCTGCGCGGCCTGCCGAGCGCGCTGAAGGTGGCGCTCGAGCAGATCCCGGCGTCCGCGCACCCGATGGACGTGATGCGCACGGGCGTGTCGGTGCTCGGCACCGTGCTGCCGGAGAAGGACGACCACAACCTGCCGGGCGCGCGCGACATCGCCGACCGCCTGATGGCGTCGCTCGGCTCGATGCTGCTGTACTGGTATCACTTCTCGCACAACGGCAAGCGCATCGAGACGGAAACCGACGACGACTCGATCGGCGGCCACTTCCTGCACCTGCTGCACGGCAAGACGCCGTCGAAGTCGTGGGTCGAGGCGATGCATACGTCGCTGATCCTGTACGCGGAACACGAATTCAACGCATCGACGTTCACGGGCCGCGTGATCGCGGGCACGGGCTCGGACATCTACTCGGCGATCACCGGCGCGATCGGTGCGCTGCGCGGGCCGAAGCATGGCGGCGCGAACGAAGTCGCGTATGAGATCCAGAGCCGCTACAGCTCGCCGGACGACGCCGAAGCCGACATCCGCCGCCGCGTCGAGAACAAGGAAGTCGTGATCGGCTTCGGCCACCCGGTCTACACGATCTCCGATCCGCGCAACAAGGTGATCAAGGGCGTCGCGCACAAGCTGTCGAAGGAAGCGGGCGACGTGAAGCTGTACAACATCGCCGAGCGCCTCGAATCGGTGATGTGGGACGCGAAGAAGATGTTCCCGAACCTCGACTGGTTCAGCGCGGTGTCGTATCACATGATGGGCGTGCCGACCGCGATGTTCACGCCGCTGTTCGTGATCTCGCGTACGTCGGGCTGGAGCGCGCACATCATCGAGCAACGCGTCGACAACAAGATCATCCGCCCGAGCGCGAACTACACCGGTCCGGAAGACCTGCAGTTCGTGCCGATCGAGAAGCGCTGATCGCCCGCCGCGCGCACCGGCGCCCGTGATAAGGGCCGCCGGCGCGCGCGGAACGTCATACCCAGATTCCCGCCCCACATCATGAATACCGCCAACCGCAAACCCCTGCCCGGCACGTCGCTGGACTATTTCGACGCGCGTGCCGCGGTCGACGCGATCGCGCCCGGCGCCTACGACACGCTGCCGTACACGTCGCGCGTGCTCGCCGAAAACCTCGTGCGCCGCTGCGATCCGGCGACACTCGCCGATTCGCTGAAGCAGATCATCGAGCGCAAGCGCGAACGCGACTTCCCGTGGTTCCCGGCGCGCGTGGTGTGCCACGACATCCTCGGGCAGACGGCGCTCGTCGACCTCGCGGGCCTGCGTGACGCGATCGCCGACGGCGGCGGCGACCCGGCGAAGGTGAACCCGGTCGTGCCCGTGCAGCTGATCGTCGACCACTCGCTCGCGGTCGAATGCGGCGGCTTCGATCCGGACGCGTTCGCGAAGAACCGCGCGATCGAGGATCGCCGCAACGAGGATCGCTTCCACTTCATCGAGTGGACGAAGAAGGCGTTCGAGAACGTCGACGTGATCCCGCCGGGCAACGGCATCATGCACCAGATCAACCTCGAGAAAATGTCGCCGGTGATCCAGGTCAGCGGCGACGGCGTTGCATACCCGGACACCTGCGTCGGCACCGACAGCCACACGCCGCACGTCGACGCGCTCGGCGTGATCGCGATCGGCGTCGGCGGCCTCGAAGCGGAGAACGTGATGCTCGGCCGCGCGTCGTGGATGCGCCTGCCTGACATCGTCGGCGTCGAGCTGACCGGCAAGCGCCAGCCCGGCATCACTGCGACCGACGTCGTGCTCGCGCTGACCGAGTTTCTGCGCAAGGAAAAGGTGGTCGGCGCGTACCTGGAATTCCGTGGCGTTGGCGCGGCGAGCCTCACGCTCGGCGATCGCGCGACGATCTCGAACATGGCGCCCGAATACGGCGCGACGGCTGCGATGTTCTTCATCGACGGCCAGACGACCGATTACCTGCGCCTCACCGGCCGCAGCGACGAGCAGGTGAAGCTGGTCGAGACCTACGCGAAGGCGGCGGGCCTGTGGGCCGATACGCTGAACAACGCGCAATACGAGCGCACGCTCACGTTCGACCTGTCGAGCGTCGTGCGCAACATGGCCGGCCCGTCGAACCCGCACAAGCGGCTGCCGACGTCCGACCTCGCCGCGCGCGGGATCGCCGGCCAGTGGGAAGAGAAGGCGGGCGAGATGCCCGACGGCGCGGTGATCATCGCCGCGATCACGAGCTGCACGAACACCAGCAACCCGCGCAACGTGATCGCCGCGGCCTTGCTCGCACGCAACGCGAACGCGAAGGGCCTCGTGCGCAAGCCGTGGGTGAAGAGCTCGCTCGCGCCGGGCTCGAAGGCGGTCGAGCTGTACCTGGAAGAAGCGAACCTGCTGCCCGAACTCGAGAAGCTCGGTTTCGGCATCGTTGCGTTCGCGTGCACGACTTGCAACGGGATGTCGGGCGCGCTCGACCCGAAGATCCAGCAGGAAATCGTCGATCGCGACCTGTACGCGACGGCCGTGCTGTCCGGCAACCGCAACTTCGACGGCCGTATCCACCCGTATGCGAAGCAAGCGTTCCTCGCGTCGCCGCCGCTCGTCGTCGCGTATGCGATCGCCGGCACGATCCGCTTCGACATCGAGAAGGACGTGCTCGGCCACGATCAGGACGGCAAGCCCGTCACGCTGAAGGACATCTGGCCGACCGACGAGGAGATCGATGCGATCGTCGCGTCGAGCGTGAAGCCCGAGCAGTTCCGCAAGGTCTACGAGCCGATGTTCGCGCGTAGCGCCGATGCGGGCGAGCGCGCGGCGCCGCTGTACGACTGGCGCGCGCAGAGCACGTACATCCGCCGTCCGCCGTACTGGGAAGGCGCGCTGGCCGGCGAGCGCACGCTGCAGGGCATGCGCCCGCTCGCGGTGCTCGGCGACAACATCACGACCGACCACCTGTCGCCCTCGAACGCGATCCTGCTCGACAGCGCAGCCGGCGAATATCTCGCGAAGATGGGCCTGCCGGAAGAGGACTTCAACTCGTACGCGACGCACCGGGGAGACCACCTGACCGCGCAGCGCGCGACCTTCGCGAACCCGACGCTGATCAACGAGATGGCGGTCGTCGACGGCGCGGTGAAGAAGGGCTCGCTCGCTCGCGTCGAGCCGGAAGGCAAGGTCATGCGGATGTGGGAAGCGATCGAGACGTACATGAATCGCAAGCAGCCGCTGATCGTCGTGGCCGGCGCCGACTACGGCCAGGGCTCGTCGCGCGACTGGGCCGCGAAGGGCGTGCGGCTCGCGGGCGTCGAGGCGATCGCCGCCGAAGGCTTCGAGCGGATCCACCGCACGAACCTGATCGGGATGGGCGTGCTGCCGCTCGAGTTCAAGCCGGGCACGAACCGGACGACGCTCGGCATCGACGGCACCGAGACCTTCGACGTGATCGGCGAGCGCACGCCGCGCGCCGACCTGACGCTCGTGATTCACCGCAAGAACGGCGAGCGCGTCGAGGTGCCGATGACGTGCCGGCTCGATACGGCCGAGGAAGTGTCGATCTACGAAGCGGGCGGCGTGCTGCAGCGTTTCGCGCAGGACTTCCTCGAATCGTCGCAGGCGGCCTGACGGGCGCACAACGGGAACACAGACATGGCTCATATTCCTCAAATCAGGATTCCCGCGACCTATATCCGCGGCGGCACCAGCAAGGGCGTGTTCTTCCGGCTGCAGGACCTGCCGGACGCCGCGCAGGCGCCGGGCGCCGCGCGTGACGCGCTGCTGCTGCGCGTGATCGGCAGCCCCGATCCGTACGGCAAGCAGATCGACGGGATGGGCGGCGCGACGTCGTCCACCAGCAAGACGGTGATTGTGTCGAAGAGCACGCGGCCCGGCCACGACGTCGACTACCTGTTCGGCCAGGTCGCGATCGACAAGGCGTTCGTCGACTGGACCGGCAACTGCGGCAACCTGTCGGCGGCCGTTGGCCCGTTCGCGATCAGCGGCGGGCTCGTCGATCCGGCGCGCGTGCCGCGCGACGGCGTCGCGACCGTGCGGATCTGGCAGGCGAACATCGGCAAGACGATCGTCGCGCATGTGCCGGTCACGAATGGCGCGGTGCAGGAGACGGGCGACTTCGAGCTGGACGGCGTCACGTTCCCGGCTGCCGAAGTGCAGCTCGAATTCATGGACCCGGCCGCCGAGGAAGAAGGCGCGGGCGGCTCGATGTTCCCGACCGGCAACCTCGTCGACGATCTCGCGGTGCCGGGCGTCGGCACGCTGAAGGCGACGATGATCAACGCGGGCATCCCGACGATCTTTGTCGAGGCGGAAGCGATCGGCTATACGGGCACCGAGCTGCAGGACGCGATCAACGGCGATGCGAAGGCGCTCGAGAAGTTCGAGACGATCCGCGCGCACGGCGCGCTGCGCATGGGCCTGATCGATACGCTCGATGAAATCGCGACGCGGCAGCACACGCCGAAGATCGCGTTCGTCGCGAAGCCGGCCGATTATGTTGCGTCGAGCGGCAAGCGCGTGAACGCGGGCGACGTCGACCTGCTGGTGCGTGCGATGTCGATGGGCAAGCTGCATCACGCGATGATGGGCACGGCGGCGGTCGCGATCGGCACGGCCGCGGCGATCCCCGGCACGCTCGTCAATCTGGCGGCGGGCGGCGGCGAACGCAACGCGGTGCGCTTCGGCCATCCGTCGGGCACGCTGCGCGTCGGCGCGGAAGCGCAGCAGCAGGAGAACGGCGAGTGGACCGTCACGAAGGCGATCATGAGCCGCAGCGCGCGCGTGCTGATGGAAGGCTGGGTGCGGGTGCCGGGCGACGCGTTCTGATCGCTGCGGGCGGTATCGATGGAGATGCGGGCGGCTTCGGCCGCCCGCGTCGTTTCAGTCAGCCGTGCAGGAAACGGCGCAGCGCGTCGTGGCTCAGTCGGCGCGCCGTTTCGGACACACGTGCGCCGGGAACGATGTCGAAACCGTGCACGCCGCCGGGCAGCACGTGCAGTTCGGTCGGCACGCCCGCGCGCAGCAGGCGCTGCGCAAAGTCCAGATTTTCATCGAGGAACAGGTCGAGCGAGCCGACCGACAGGAACGCGGGCGGCAGGCCGTCGAGCCGCGTGGCGCGTGCGGCCGCGGCGTATGGCGACACGCCGTCGATGCCCGGCGCGTGACCGAGCAGCGAGGTCCAGCCGAACCGGTTGTTGGCCGCGTGCCAGACGAATTCGCCGGCATGTGGATGCGGCGTACGCGTGCAGGTGCGGTCGTCGAGCATCGGATAGACCAGATGCTGGAACGCGAGCCGGTATTCGCCGCGGTCGCGGGCCAGCAGCGCCAGCGCGGCGGCGAGCCCGCCGCCCGCGCTCTCGCCTGCCACGCCGATGCGGGCCGCGTCGATGCCGAGCGTATCGGCATGGCGGAAGACCCATGCGAGCGCCGCGTAGCAATCCTCGATCGCGCCGGGAAACACGGTTTCCGGCGCGAGCCGGTAGTCGATCGAGATCAACGCGCAGCCGAGCTGCGTCACGAGAGACCGGTGCACCGCCTCGAGATCGTTCGCCTTGCCGCGCACGAAGCCGCCGCCGTGCATGTGAACGATTGCCGGGAGCGGGTGCGCGTGATGGTCGGGCAGGTAGACGAGGACCGGGACGTCCGGCGCGCCGGCAGGGCCGGGCACCGCGCGGCGCTCGAGCGTGCTGCCGGCAAGGTCGGGCGGCGGCAGCGGCAGCACGCGTTCGCGCGACTGTGCGAGGTTGTCGAGGCCGAGCGTGACGGTCGGCCAGGTTTCGAGCAGCGGGCGGATTTCAGGATCGACGAGATGCAGGGTGTCCAACGCGTAGCTCCATCGTGAAGGTGGGCGGTGCACCGCGGTCAGAGCACGCTGCGCGCGATGACCCAACGATGGACCTCGGTCGGGCCTTCGAAGATGCGCATCAGCCGCGCTTCGCTGGCCATCTGCTGCAACGGCATTTCCTTCGTCATGCCCATCGCGCCGAGCGTCTGCATCGCATGATCGATGACGCTCGATGCCATTTCGGTGGCGAACACCTTGACCATCGAGATCTGCGTGCGTGCATCCTGCCCGGCATCCACGCGCGCGGCCGCTTCGTAGGTCATGAGGCGGCATGCGTGGATCTGCGTGAGCGCGTCGGCGACCCACCACTGGACCGCCTGGCGTTCCGCGAGCGGCACGCCGAAGGTCTTGCGCTGTTTCGCATGGTCGCACAGCATCGCGACCGCGCGCTCGGCGCGGCCGATGCACCATGCGGCCATCTCCAGCCGCCGGTTCGCGAGCCGTGCCTGCATCGGCGCGAAGCCGGCACCTTCCTGGCCCAGCCGTTGCGCGGCGGGAATGCGGCAGTCGTCCAGCACGATTTCGTAGGTCGACAGCCCGCCGATCATCGGAATCCGCCGTTCGATGACGAAGCCCGGCGTATCGCGGTCGACGATGAACGCCGACATGCCGCCGCGTTTGCCCTTGCTTCGATCGGTGAGCGCCATCACGATCGTCCAGTCGGCTTCGGGCGCGTGGCTGATCCAGATCTTCCGTCCGTTCAGCACCCAGCTGTCACCGTCGCGCACGGCCGTCGTCGACAACGCGCCCGGGTCCGAGCCGGCGCCCGGCTCGGAGATCGCCATCGCGGCACGCGTGAGCCCGCGTGCGTACGGTTCGAGATAGCGCGCGCGCTGTGCGTCGTCGGCCACTTCGCACAGCATCCGCAGGTTCGGTGAATCGGGCGGCAGGATGTACGGCGTCACGGTTGTACCGATCGCTTCGTTGACGCCGACCATCGCGACGGCCGGCAGGTCCGAGCCGCCGGCGTCGAGCGGCGCGTCGAGGCCCCACAGGCCGAGCTGCCGGGAACGCTCGTCGAGGTGTGCGCGTTCTTCGTCGAGCAGCCCGAAGCGCTGGCCGTCGGCCTCGCGGGCCATGACCGCCGCTTCGAGCGGAATCAGCTCGTCCTGCACGAAACGTGCGACGAGGTCGCGGATCATCCGGTGTTCGAGTTCAAGGTCGAAATTCATGGGAGTCGATGTGTGTGAGAAAAGGGAGGTCGATGCCGTCAGCCGGCGTTCGTGCGCGACACCGCGCGGGTGCGCAGCGTGCCGAGCAAGGCGATGGCGCCGGCCGCAAGCAGCACGGCGTTGAAATAGAGGCCGCCGCGCATCGACCCGGTGGCCGTGTTGAGCACGCCCATCAGGAACGGGCTCGCGAACCCGCCGATCGCACCGGACATCGTGATCGCCGCGATCGCGACCGCCATCGAGCGCTTCGGCAGCGCGAGCCCCGGCAGCACCCAGAACGCAGGCAACGCCGCGGCGTGCGTGGCGACCGCGACGCAGAGCGCGATCATCAGGTGCGATGTGCCGGTGGTGCTCGCCAGCCCGGCGAGCGTGACCGCGCACGCGAGCATCGCGACTGCGCCGTGCCCGCGCCATTCGCGCCGGCGCTCGGTGCGCCAGCCCATCGCGAGCATGCCGACGATGCCGCACAGGTAGGGCAGCGCGGATAGCAGCCCGATCTGCATCGCGCCGTGCAGACCGCCGCGATGCAAGATCACGGGCATCCAGAACACGAGCGCGTAGCCGGCTGCCGCGATCGCGAAATTGGCCGCGCACAACAGCCAGAAGTCGCGGTGCGCAAGCAGCGGCCGTGCCGTGTTCGCGTCCGGCGCGCCGGCTTCGGCGTGGATGTGCGCGGCGCGCAGTGCGGCCTTGTCGGCGTCCGACAGCCAGCGCGCGTCGTCCGGCCGGTCGTCGAGAAAGCGCAGCGCGACGAGGCCGAGCACGCTGCTCGGCAGCCCTTCGACGACGAACAACCATTGCCAGCCGCTCAGGCCGGCGGCGCCGTCGAAGTAAGAGAGGATGGCGCCCGACACGGGGCCGGCGATCAGTCCCGCGAGGTACAGCGCGGTCATGAACAGCGCGAACGCCTTCGCGCGCTGCCGTGGCGGATACCACGCGCCGAGATAGAACAGGATGCCGGGGAAGAAGCCGGCCTCGAACACGCCGAGCAGGAAGCGGCACGCGTAGAACTGCGCGGGCGTCGTGACGAACATCGTCGCGGCCGAGCCGAGCCCCCACAGCACCATGATCCGGGCAATCGTCTTGCGTGCGCCGATTCGCGCCAGCAGCGCATTGCTCGGAATCTCGAACGCCATGTAGCCGATGAAGAAGATGCCCGCGCCGAGCCCGTAGACGGCATCGGAGAAGTGCAGTTCGGCGGCCATCTGCGCGTGTGCGAAACCGATGTTGATCCGGTCGATGAACGACAGCGTGTAGCAGAGGATCAGGAACGGCAGCAGCCGGCGCGAGATCCGGCGGTAGAGCGCCTGCGTCGCGCGATCGTCGACGGCGGCCGGGTGAGAGGAAAGGGTCGGGGTCATGGGCACTCCGTCAGAAGCGGTGAACGATGCCGAGCGCGAACACCTGCTCGGTGCCGCCCGGTTGCGGCTGCAGGCCGACGACGATCGTGTTGCGGGCGTCGCCGCCGTTCTTCATGTACAGGTAGCGCGCGTAGAGCGACGTGCGCTTCGACAGCGGATGGTCGTAGCCGACGCCGAGCGCGGTCGCGTCGTTCGCCGAGCCTTTCACGTCGCGGCGCACGACCGAGACGAGCACGCGATCGAGCGCGCCGACGTTGATCGACGCGCCGGCGCTCGCCGTCGAGAACGCGGGCAGGTGCGGCGCCGTGCCGACGCCGTACAGAAACGCGGCGTACAGCTTGACGCGTGCGAATGCGTAGTTGGCCGCGAACACGTAGTGGCGCGTCGTCGACGGCGAGACGACAGGCGCCAGGTTGCCGGCCGACGTGTCGCCCTGGAAGCCGGCGCCGAGGTAGAGCCCGCCGATCCGGTACTGAAGCCCGGCGCCGTAGTTGCGCCCGGCTTGCGTGGATAGCGCATTCGGTGTCGGAAAGCCGTACGTGGCCATCACGCGCAGGCCGTTCCAGTCGGGGCTCAGATACGACGCGGCCTGGTTGAAGCGCGGAATCGGTGGCGTCGTGTTGCTCGTGATCGTGTCCGTCGACGTCGCGAGCAGCGCGAGCGGGGACAGCCGTTCGTTGAGCCCGAACGGATCGCCGTCATAGACGATGTAGAACACGGGCGTGTATTGCCGGCCGAGCCGGAGGTCGCCGTAGCGTGTGTTCTGCAGCGACACGTAGGCTTGCCGGTAGAACAGCGTGCCGCCCTGGAACGATCCGTCGGCCGGCGAGAAGCCGCTTTCCAGCACGAACTTCGTCGATGTGCCGCCGCCGAGATCCTCGACGCCCGTCAGTCCGAACCGGCTCGTCGACGAGCCGCCGCCGCTTTGCCGCACGCTCGACAGGCTGCCGATGCGATCGAATTCGACGTAGCTGTCGACGATCCCGTACAGCGTGACTGACGACGCGTGCGCCGATGTGGCGCACAGCACGCACGCGCCGATCAGGAGTGCTTTTCGTTGCATGAAGGTGTCTCCGTTCCATGTCTTTTTTGTGGCGCGCCGCGTTCTGGGAGCGGTTGCGCGCGTGGTGCGGCCTTGCCGTGCCGGGTTCAGCGCCCCTTGAACACCGGCTTGCGCTTCTCGAGAAACGCGCGGGCGCCCTCGATCCGGTCCTCGCTCGCGTAGACGTCGGGGCCGACGTCCAGCCGCAGCGCGGCGGCCACCGGCAGCCCCTGGCTGCGCGTCGCGGTTTCCTTGATGCGGCGGATCGTGAGCGGCGCGTTCGCGGCGATCGTCTGCGCGAGTTCGCGCACGGTGTCGTCGAGCGCGGCGCCGGGGACGACGCGGTTCAGCAAGCCGGCGCGCTGCGCCTCGTCCGCGTCGAAGCGGCGGCCCGTGAACAGCAGCTCCATCGCGATCGCGCGCGGCAGCATGCGCGGCAGCAGCACGCTCGCGAAGTTGGCGCCCATCCCGACCCGCGCTTCGGGCAGCGCGAAGGTCGCGTGATCGGCGGCGATCCGCAGGTCGCAGGCGAGCGCGATTTCACAGCCGCCGCCGATGGCGTGGCCGTTGACTGCCGCGATCGTCGGCTTGCGCAGTTCGAGGATCAGCTCGTGCACGTTGCGGGCGAGCCCGCGCATCGGCTGCATCCCGCGTATCTCGGGATCGCCGAGATCGACGCCCGCGCTGAATGCGCGCTCGCCCGCGCCGCGGATCACGATGACGCGGATCGACGGGTCGTCGTCGAGCGTGACGAGTTCGTCGCACAGGCGCCGGATCGCGTCGGCGGACAGTGCGTTGGCGACGTGCGGGCGATGGATCGTCAGCCACGCGATGCCGTCGTCGTCGTTGCGAAGGATCGACGGCGCGTCGTCGCCCGTCAGCGAGGAAAACGAGCCGGATGCGGTCATGACGTGCTCCCGGTGGCGTCGGCGCGCGTGTCGTGGAGCACGCCTGCCTGCCGCAACGCGTCCCGGCGCGCCGCGTCGATGCCGAAAGCGCCGAGCACGGCGTCCGTATCGGCGGCGAACGGTTGGGGCGGCCGGCGTATCGAGCCGGGCGTGCGCGACAGTTTGGCGGGGATGCCTGCGCCGGTGTACGTGTCGGTGTCGACGAACATCGCGTTGCGCGCGGCCTGCGGGTGGCCGAATGCATCGGCGACGGTATTCACCGGTCCTGTCGCGACACCGGCCTGCAGCAACCGTTCGACGACGTCGTCGGCGCGCAGCTCGGCGGTCAGCTGGCCGAGCAGCGTGTCGAGCGCGTCGCGATGCGCGACGCGCTGCGCGTTGGTCGCGAATCGCGGATCGCGCGCCAGCTCGGGCACGCCGAGCGCGTCGACGAGCCGTGCGAACGTGCGGTTGTTGCCGGCGCCGGTCGCGACCGGCTTGTCCTTGCACGGATAGACGCCGTACGGCGCGATGGCGCCGTACACGTTGCCGGTCGCGACGGGCACCTCGCCGGTCGCCATCCAGCTCGTGCTGACCGGATGCAGCATCGACAGCGCCGTGCTGAACAGGTCGATGTCGACGTGCTGGCCGAGGCCGGAGCGCGTCCGTTCGACCAGCGCGAGCAGGATGCTCGACACGGCGCTCAGGCCGGCCGCAAAATCGACGACCGGAAACGGCACCTTGAGCGGCATGCCGCCCGGCTCGCCGTTGATCGACATGAAGCCGGCGAGGCCTTGCGCGACGGCGTCGTAGCCCGGAAACCGCGCGAGCGGGCCGTCGGTGCCGTATCCGGAGATCGAACAATGAACCAGGCGCGGGAAGCGTTCGCGCAGGCAGTCGTCGTAGCCGATGCCCCAGCGTTCGAGCGTGCCCTGCTTGAAGTTATCGATCAGCACGTCGGCCGTTTCGAGCAGGCGGAACAGCACGTCGCGTCCGTCGGGATGCGACAGGTCGAGCGCGAGATTGCGCTTGTTGCGGTTGAGCCCCCAGTAGTAGCTGGAGAGGCCGTTCGGCATCGCGGGCCCCCAGTCGCGCGTTTCGTCGCCCTGCGGCGGTTCGATCTTGATGACGTCCGCGCCGTGGTCCGCGAGCGTCTGCGCGCAGAACGGCCCCGCATAGACGCGGCTCAGGTCCACCACGCGCACGCCTGCGAGCGCGCCTTCGTTACTGCTGGTCATGACGATGTCTCCTTCGATGTGGATTCGATGGGCCGGCAGGCCGGTACGCGCCGGCTGCACGGCCGCGATGCGTCGCGGGTTCAGCCGCGTGCGGCGAACAGCGCGTTTACCGCCGCGCGATGTTCGGGCGTCGCGTGCGCGAACGCCTGGTACGACGCCGACAGGTCGAGCAACGTGTCGAGGCTCGCGTGGCGGCCTTCGCGCAGCAGCCGCTTGGTCAGGCGCAACGCGGTGCCCGAGTGACGGGCGATGCGGCCGGCCAGTTCATGTGTGTGTGCCAGGAGGTCGCCGTCGGGCACGACGCGCGACACGAGCCCGCAGCGCAGCGCGGCTTGCGCGTCCAGCGCATCGCCCGTGAACGACATTTCCGCGGCGACGGCGGCGCCGACGATCTGCGGCAGGAACCATGCGCCGCCGTCGCCGGGCACGAGTCCGAGGGCGATGAAGCTCTCGGCGAAGCGTGCGCGGTCGGCCGCGATGCGGATGTCGCACATGCACGCGAGATCGGTGCCGGCGCCGATCGCCGGGCCGTTGACCGCCGCGATGGCCGGCACTTCGAGTTGCTGGAACGCCTGTGCAAGGCGCTGAATGCCGCGGCGGTAGCGGGTCCGGATCGCGGCAAGATCGTGCGGGTCCGATTCCATGAGCGCGCGCATCGCCTTCACGTTGCCGCCGGACGAGAACGTCGTGCCGGCGCCGGTCAGGACCAGCACGCGGATCGATTCGTCGCGGTTCGCGTCGTCGCAGCATTCGGTCAGCGCGTCGATCGCATCGGTGTCCGAAATGGCGTTGCGGGTTTCGGGACGGTTCATCGTGACGGTCAGGATCGGGCCCTGCCGTTCACGGATCAGAAAGGCTGCCATGGTGTCTCCGTGTGTTCTGTGCCGCGGGACTTCACGCCGCGGGCCGAAGCCTAGTATCGTCACGACGGTTGGCGGCGGGAAATTCCGTTCCACGTATGTGGAAGGCCCGTCCCGGTAGCTGCGGAGAGGGCGGGATGAGCGGAAACGTGGTCAAGAGCGCGGCGCGCGTGTTCGAGGTGCTGGAACTCTTCAGCGCATTGCAGCGGCCGCTGAGCGTGCGCGAGATCGCCACGCGCTGTGGGTATCCGGGGTCGAGCGCGGCGGCGCTGCTGACCAGCATGAAGGCGCTCGGCTATCTCGCGTACGACGACGCGACCCACGCGTATGCGCCCACCGCCCGGCTCGTCAATCTCGGCGAAGCGCTGGTCGATTCGGCCGCCGGTAGCCGGCGGCACTGGCATGCCGTTGCGAAGCGGCTGGCGCTACGCACGCACGAGGCGGTCGTGATCGCGGTGCAGAGCGATCTGTACGTGCAGTACATCGATGCGGTCGAGGGCTCGCATACGATTCCGATCCAGTTTTATGCGCCGATCGGCACGCGTCGCGAGATGTGCATGTCGGGGCTCGGCTGGGCGCTGCTGAGCCTGCAGCCGGACAGCACGATCCGCCGGCTCGTGTCGCGCAGCATCCGCCGGATCGGGAAGTCGGGCAGGACGATCGACGAGGACGTCGTGCTCGACAAGGTCGAACAGACGCGCCGGCTCGGCTATTCCTATTCGGCGCACACGGTCACGCAGGGCGCCGCGATGATCTCGATGGTGATCGCGGACGGCTGGAACGGCCTGCCGCTGGCGATGGGGGTGGCCGGGCCCGTCGAGCGGATCGACGCGCGTCGCGACGCGATCGTGCGGGCGATGCGGGAGGCGCTGGATGCGCAGCGCCCGGATGCGGCAGCCGGCTAGCCGGACGAGGCCGGTGCGCGCAGGCATTCGCATAGAATCGGGAGGTTTCGCCGCTCCTGTTCCGGCTGTATTTCAGCGAGGTCGCCATGTCATTGAACGTGCCGCTTTCCGGCATCCACATCGTCGAATTCGAAGGTCTCGGCCCCGGCCCGCTCGCGGGCTGGATGCTCGCCGGGATGGGCGCACGCATCACGCTGATCGCGCGTCCGGCCGGCCGCACCAGCGCGCCGGACGCGTTGAAGGCCCGCGACGGTGACCTGCTGCGCGAAGGCAAGACGATCGTCGAACTCGACCTGAAGTCGCCGGCCGGCCGCGAGGCCGCGCTCGACCTGATCGCGCAGGCCGATGCGCTGATCGAGGGCTTGCGGCCCGGCGTGATGGAACGGCTCGGCCTCGGGCCTGACGATTGCGCGCGTCGCAACCCGAAGCTCGTGTACGGTCGGATGACCGGCTGGGGCCAGCACGGCCCGCTCGCGGCCGCGGCCGGGCACGACCTGAACTACGTCGCGCTGACGGGGCTGCTGTCACTGTCCGCGCCGCGCGACGGCCGGCCGGGGCTGCCGCCGACCGTCGTCGGCGATGCAGGCGGCGCGCTCGGGCTCGCGTTCGGGATCGTCTGCGCGCTGTTCGACGTGCGCGGCGGCGGGCCGGGGCGCGTGGTCGACGGTGCGATCGTCGACATCGTGTCGATGCTCGGCTCGCTTGCGCTGTGGGCACGCGCGAACGGGCAGCTCGACGGCGCGCAGCCGAGCCTGTTCCACGATGCGCCGTTCTACGACGTGTATCGCTGCGCGGATGGCGAATGCGTGACGATCGGCGCGCTCGAACCGCCGTTCTATGCGTTGCTGGTCGAACGGCTCGGGCTGACCGACGTCGATCCGGCCTCGCAGTACGACCGCGCGCGCTGGCCGGCGCTGAAGGCGCGTTTCGCCGACGTGTTCGCGCAGCAGCCGTCCGCGCACTGGCGCGCGCTGCTCGAAGGCACCGACGTGTGTTTCGCGCCGCTGCTGAGCGTAGCCGACGCGGTCGCGCATCCGCACAACGTGGCACGCGGGATCTATCGAACTGACGAGAACGGGAATGTGCGGGCGCGGGTGGCGCCGCGGTTTTTGCCGCTGGTGGGGGATGAGGCGGTCTAGCGGCGCGACTCAGTCGCCAGACCGCCGGAAATAGCGTGCCGGCCGTTCAGGCCGTCTCTTCCGGCGTATCCGGCATCTTGCCGTCACCGACGCGGTTGATCGTGCCTTGTGCGATCGCAACGAGCCGCTCGTGATCGCCGTCGATGACGAACACATGACACTGGCAGGTTGCCTGGTGCCGGCCCGCATACACGAGCTTCGCACGCGCGACGAGCGTGCCGTTCACGGCCGGCCGCAGGTAGTTGATCTTGTATTCCGCCGTGATCACGCGCGGGCCGAGCACGAGCGCGCCGGCGAACGTCAGCGCGTTGTCGGCGAGATAGCTGATGACACCGCCGTGCACGAAACCGTGCTGCTGCCGCAGTTCGTCGCGCACGTGCAGGCACAGCGACACTTCGTTGTCGCCGATATGCATCAACTCCGTGCCCAGCAGCATGCTGAACGGTTGCGCACGCAATGCGCCGCGCGCGTGATCCGTGATGTCGGTCATCGAACTTCCTTCGAAATGAGTGCCCGCTTGCGCTGAACTCTAGGAAGGGGGCTGCGGATAAGCAAGGAAATTCGTCCGCGTTTCCTGCGAATTCCGGCCCGATGCGACGCGATTATTGCGTCGAATACCGAAGATCTCCCGGTTTGCGGGCGATTCCGCGGGAATGCGCGGGCAACGCGAACTTTGCCGCCTTCTGTTCCTAAAGTCCGACGAAGAAATGCCGCTAATGCCGGGGCATTGCCTCATCGTCCGCTTTCCAGGAATCTCCCCCATGTTCGGAAAAATCAAGCTCGCGTCGGGTCTGCTCGGCGTGTTGACCGTGTTTTGTCTCTTCCTGTTCGCGATCGAGGCGCTCGGCTTCTGGGCGCTCACGTCGACGCGCGGCGGCGTCGACGATCTGTCGAACGTCGCGATCACGCAGGTCGGTGCGGCGAGCCAGGCAACCCAGCAGCTGCTCGACGCGCGCATCAACCTGTCGCGCGCCGGCACACGGATGGTGCGCGGCGGCCCGAAGCCGGACGACATCATCCGCCATGCCGGCGCTTCGCTCGCGGAAGCCGACAAGGCATTCGCCGCGCTGACGGCCGCGCAGCCGGTCGACGAAACCAACCGCGCGCGCGTCGTGGCGCTCACCGAGCGCTATCGCGCGCTGCGCGGCGCGCTGGGCGAACTCGTGCAGTTCCTCGACGCCGACAACATTCAGGCCTTCCTCGACCAGCCGACGCAGAGCATCCAGGACGCCTATATCGCCGAGCTGCACCGTTTCACCGACTATGGCGGCGCATCGAGCCGCACGGCGCTCGACACGATCGACGGCGGCATGCTCTGGTTCAAGTCGGTCGGCATCGTGCTGCTGGTGGCGATGCTCGTGGCGAGCGCGGCGATCTACGCGGCCGCACGGCGCGCGGTCGTCGCGCCGCTGGAAGAAGCCGGCCGCCATTTCGAGCGGATCGCGCAGGGCCGGCTCGATGAAGTCGTGCGGGCAGGCGGCGTGTTCGAGATCGACCGGATGCTGCGCGGCCTCGCCACGATGCAGACGAGCATCGCGGGCACCGTGCGCACGGTGCGCCACGCGTCCGATGCGATCCACCTCGGCGCGGGCGAGATCGCGGGCGGCAACGCCGACCTGTCGGCACGTACCGGCACCCAGGCCGCGTCGCTCGAGGAAACGGCCGCGAGCATGGAGGAACTGACGGCAACCGTCCGGCAGAACACCGACAGCGCGCGCGCGGCGAGCGCGCTGGCCGACGCGGCGCTCGAGGCGACGAGCCACGGCGGCGGCGTGGTCGACAGCGTGATCGACCGGATGCGCGGCATCGCGCAGAGCTCGGGGCGGATCGCGGAGATCATCTCGGTGATCGACGGCATCGCGTTCCAGACCAACATCCTTGCGCTGAACGCGGCCGTCGAGGCGGCGCGGGCCGGCGAACAGGGGCGCGGCTTCGCGGTGGTCGCGGGCGAAGTGCGCTCGCTCGCGCAGCGCAGCGCGCAATCGGCGAAGGAGATCAAGGCGCTGATCGAGGATTCGGTCGCACAGATCAACGGCGGCGCGGAGCTCGTCGAGCGCGCCGGCGACGCGATGCGGAAGGTGTCGTCGTCGATCACGCGCGTCGTGCAGACAATGTCGGAGATCACCGCGGCGTCGGTCGAGCAGAGCGTCGGGATCGAGCAGGTGAACCAGGCCGTCACGCAGATGGATCAGCTCACGCAGCAGAACGCGGCGCTGGTGGAGGAGGTCGCGGCGGCGGCCGCGTCGCTGAACGACCAGACCGCGCACCTGATGCAGGCGGTGTCGGTGTTCGAACTGGGCGACGGACGTGCCGCACGCGGCGAGCGTGCGGCGCCGTCGTTCGCCGGGACGGGTTACGAACCGGCCGGCAGCGCCGCGTAGGCGGTCGCGAGGTGGTAGGGCGTCGTCGACGGCATGTCGGCGCGCGACACCTGCCCGTCAGCCGTCTTGCACTCGAACCAGCCGCGCGGATGCAGGAAGCGCGCGGCGAAGCGTTCGATCTGCCGCGCGAGCGGCGCGGAGGCCGGCGTGCCGCCGTGCGTCGCGAGCGCGCGCAGGTATTCGGTCTGCGCCCAGATCCGTTGCGTGCCGTCGACGCACGCGCCTTGCGCGTCGAGCGCCGCGCAGACGCCGCCTGTCTGCGGATCCACGCCGTATTGCTCCGCAAACGCAAACGCGCGTGCCAGCGCGGCGGGAAGCCCGGTCTGCGCGAGCCGCGCGCCGGCCGCATCGACCAGATAGAACCACTCGAACTGATGGCCGGGCTCGAAACGGTTGTCTGCCGAGCCGAGCGGCAACTCGGCCACGCAGCCGGTCGCCGCGTCGACGAACGTGCGCTCGACGGCCTGCGCGGTGTGCGCGAGCGCATCGTCGAACGCCGCATCGCCGAATGCATCGGCAGCCGCGAGCCACGCTTCGGTCAGGTGCATCAACGGATTCTGCAGCGCCCCGCTGCCGGATGACGAGAAATCGGCATGGCGCGCCGCATCGAGCAGCGCGTCGCCGGGGCGCGGCGCGAAACGGTCCCGGATGAGCGCGGCGGTCTCCTCGGCCGCCTTGCGCGCGGCGGCGTCGCCCGACGCCGCATACCACGCGGCGCACGCGAACACGATGAATGCGTGCGTATAGAGATCCTTGCTCGTATCGAGCGGCGCGCCCTGCGCGTCGACGCTGTAGATCCAGCCGCCGTGGCGCGTGTCGCGAAAGCGCCGGTCCAGCGCGTCGAACAGCGTGGCCGCGTGCGCGGTGTCGCCGGCCTGCGCGAACACGAACAGTTGCCGTGCGCAGGCCATTGCGCGATAACGGGTCACGGGCAGCGGCGCGTGGGTGGCCGGATCGACGGCTTCGAACGGCAACTGCAATGTCTGGTCGAACCCTGAACCCCGCCAGATCGGCAAGACGACGTGCGCGAAATGGTGGCGCAGCTGGGCGGCCTGGGCGGAAGCGGAGTCGGAAACGGACATGACGGGGTTGAGCGCTGGGTTCGAAACGTGTCGGCGCGGCCCGGAGGATCGGCGCGGCCGGGGCCAAGGATAAAACATTCCGCGCGGCCGGCACCAAAAAAGGAGATAAATCGCATGCTGAGCAACCTGGAACTCGTGATGCGGCTCGTTCTCGCGGCGGCGCTCGGCAGCGTCATCGGCTTCGAGCGCGAGCGTCTGTCGTGGGCGGCCGGCCTGCGCACGCACATGCTCGTCTGTGTCGGTTCGACGCTGATCATGATCGTATCGGCGTTCGGGTTTGCCGATGTCCTCGGCAGCAGCGAGCACATCGTGCTCGATCCGTCGCGGATCGCCGCGCAGGTCGTGTCGGGCATCGGCTTCCTCGGCGCGGGCTCGATCCTGCTGCGCGGCGAGATCGTGCGCGGGCTGACGACTGCCGCGAGCCTGTGGTCGGTCGCCGCGATCGGCCTCGCGGTGGGCGGCGGGCTCTACGTCGCGTCGATTTCGGCGACGATCATCATCCTGATCATCCTGGCCGGCATCAAACCGCTCGAGCGCCGCTATTTCACGGTGCGGCAGCGCCGCCAGCTCGCGTTGACGGTCGTGAGCGGCACGCTGAACTTCGATTCGCTGCATGCGGCGCTCGGCCCCGACAGCGCGCGCGTGAAGCAGTTCATTGTGCAGCGTGCCGACGACACGGGCGAGCACGACGAGGTGCGCATCGCGCTCGCGCGGGTGTCGGAACTCGAATACCGGGCGATCTGCGACAAGCTGCGCGTGCTGAAGGGCGTGACGCGCTTTGAAGAGGGCAACGGGCTGTCGGGCGACGAATAGGCTGAATCGGCAACGGGGCATGCGACAATGGCCGACCACCGATTCCGTTCGACATCCGGTTCCGTGTTCGCGGGCCCCGCTATCCGATCTCCATGACCGAATCCGTTTCCTCGCCTCGCTCCCGTTCCCGTTCCAATCGTTCGTCGGCCCGTTCCCGTCAGCGCTCGGCTGCTGCCGCGGGGAGTACGTCCGCGAGGGCGACGGCGCGGTCCGGCAGTGCGCCGGCCGGCGACGCGTCGCGGGACGAGCGAACGCTCGACCTGTTCGGCGATCCGGTGTTCGAGCCGGGCGAGCGCGCGCCGGTTGCGGCGCGCGACGAAACGGGTGCGCAGGCCGATGCAGCGGTCGATATCGCGGACGATGTGGCCTCCGGGCGGCAGGCTCCGCTGGTCGGGTTCGGCGCGCCGGAGAGGGCGGCCGCGGCGGGACAGGCGGAAGCCGTGGAAGGTGGGGAGGTTGCAGTCGTCGACGTCGTGCCAGCCTCTGGTGCTGTTGCGATGAAGGCGGTTGATGTTCCGCCGGCCGGTGGTATTGCAACGAAGACGGTTGATGTCCCGCCGGCCGGTGGTATTGCAGCGAAGGCGGTTGATGTTCCCGTGGCCGATGGTGTTGCAGCGAAGGTGGTCGATATTCCCGTGGCCGATGGTGTTGCAGCGAAGGCGGGCGATATTCCCGTGGCCGGTGGTATTGCAGCGAAGACGGTCGATATTCCCCTGGCCGATGGCGTTGCAGCGAAGGCGGTCGATATTCCCGTGGCCGGTGGTATTGCAACGAGGGCGGTCGATATTCCGCCGGTCGATGGCGTTGCAACGAAGGCGGGCGATATTCCCGTGGCCGGTGGCGTCGCAGCGAAGGCGGGCGATATTCCCGTGGCCGATGGCGTCGCAGCGAAGGCGGGCGATATTCCCGTGGCCGATGGTGTTGCAGCGAAGGCGGGCGATATTCCCGTGGCCGGTGGTATTGCAACGAGGGCGGTCGACATTCCGCCGGCCGATGGCGTTGCAACGAAGGTGGGCGATATTCCCGTGGCCGATGGCGTTGCAACGAAGGCGGGCGATATTCCCGTGGCCGGTGGCGTCGCAGCGAAGGCCGCCGATGTGCCTGCGGTCGACGCGGTCACGTTGGTGGCGACCAAGCTGCAAGCGGCCGATGGTGCAGCGGCGAAGGTGACCGAAACGCAAGCGACTGGCGGTGAAGTCGAGAAGGTGGGTGTCGCCGCCGTCGTCAAATCCCGCGAAGGGCGATCCTCCGGCGACGCCGTGAAGGAGCGTCGTGCGTCGTCGGGCGGCAAACGCCGGGCGGCTGCCGGGGCAAGCGGCGCGACACCGGAGCAATCTGCGCCGGTCGTGACGAGCGTCGACACGGCGCCAGAGCCGGCCGGGCCGAGTCCGGCACCGGACGCGGTGTCGACGGTCGAGCCGCAGACGTCGGCGCAGCCGGCCAAGCCGTCAATCGCCGCGAACCCGGCGAACCCGGCGAACCCGGCGAACCCGGCGAACACGGCGAACACGGCGAACACGGCGAACACGGCGAACCTCGCGAAGGCCCCAGACGTCGCGCCGCGGGCCGACGCCACCGTATCCCCTGTCACGCAGCCAGTGACTTCCGCTGCAACCTTTGTCACGAAGCCGTCGGCGGAGCGCGCGCAACCGGCTGCGCCGGCCTTCGATCCGGATACGCACCTGCGCCCGCTGACCGACCGGCTCGCCGCGCTGCAGGGCGACGTGGACGGCCTGACGGGCGCGGCCGATCGCGAGATGCGCCGCGTCAACCGCCTGCTGCTGGCGTTGGCCGTCGTCGTGCTGGCCGCGCTCGTCGCGCTGGTGCTGCAGACGCGGCAGATCGCGCACCTGAAGCAGGACGTGGCGGCGAAGCAGCAGCGGATCGATCGCCTTGCAGCCGATCTGTCGACGCAGCAGGCAACGCTGATGACGCTCGAGGAGCATCACGAGGCGCTTCTGTCGCAAGTCGACCGGCTTCAGCGCAACGCGAATCGCGAGGCGGCCGTCGCGAAGCGCCCCCGCCGCACGCGTTAATCGATTCGACCCTATCCTGGGAGCCCGACGCAGCGGGGATCGCCGTTCTGCATCGGCGATCGGTCGTCGCGCGCATGCGGCAAACTGATGCGGTGCGCTGGCAGAATTCAGGGAAAACCCTTAGAATGGAGTCCGTTTAAGGGAAAACCCTAGATACATCTGTCAGGAGTCTCACATGAGCTTCATCCTCGCCCTGCTGCAAAAGATCGACGACCTGTTCGTGTCGCCCCACCTGCCGCTTGACGCCGAATACTCGTACGCTGCGCGTCGTGCCGAAGCCGAGCGCGTGCGCCGTGCGCACCTCGTGCCGATCGTCCTGTATCGTCGCTGATTCGCTGATTCGCTTTCAGCGCGGCGCCCGCAGTACCGGCCCGCCCGTTTTCCGCCGCCGCATCGCGCGCCGGCGCGACCGTCCCGCTACACTGGAAGTCCGAATCCGTTCACGGTGACCGGACCATGCTGCAGATGCGGCCGATGACGGCCAGCGAATTCCACGCGTACCGCACGCGAGCCATCGACGGCTACGCGCGCGATCTCGTCTCATCCGGACAAAATGCTGTCGAAGACGCGGCCAGCCGTGCGCGCGCCTGTTTCGACACGCTGCTGCCGGACGGCTTGCGTACCTCCGGCCAGATCCTCGTCGTGCTCGTCGACGGCGCCACCGGCGACGCGGTGGGTGACCTCTGGTACGCGATCGTGCCCGAAGGGCCGAACCGCACGCTGTTCATCTACGATCTCGACATTGATCCATCCCGGCGCCGTCAGGGCTGGGCCACGCGCACGCTCGAAGCGCTCGATGCCGAGGCGCGCCGGTACGGCGTCACCGAGATCGGGCTGTCGGTGTTCAATCACAACGCTGCGGCCCGCGCGCTGTATCGTGCGTGCGGTTTCGCGCCGATCACGACGACCTTGATCAAGCCGGTTATTCAAGACTGAATCAGCTGGCCGGCGCTCGGCTGTCACTTGCGGTCAACCGGGTCCGCCGCCGACGACCTGCACCAGCCACGCTCCCGATCCTCCCTGCTCGCCGAGCACCGAGCACCGAGCACCGAGCACCGAGCACCGAGCACCCAGCACCCAGCACCCAGCACCCAGCACCCAGCATCGACCGTCAAACACCGACAGCCGAATCGCCATCCGACCATTCGGCCGCCCTGCGCGCGCCGCCCACACCCCTCAGTGCGCGCGTCCTTTCCATCTCCGCAGCAGCAACGCGTTGGTCACGACGCTGACGCTGGAAAACGCCATCGCCGCGCCCGCGATCACCGGGTTCAGCAATCCGAGCGCCGCGAGGGGCACGCCGACCAGGTTGTAGACGAACGCCCAGAACAGGTTCTGCTGGATCTTCCGGTACGTGCGTCTGGAGATGTCGATCGCGTCGGCGACGAGCGCCGGGTCGCCCCGCATCAGCGTGATGCCGGCCGTGTGCATCGCGACGTCCGTGCCGGTCGCCATCGCGATGCCGACGTCGGCCGCGGCAAGCGCGGGCGCATCGTTGATGCCATCGCCGACCATCGCGACGATCCCGCCGTGCGTGCGCTTCAGCTCGGCGACGACACGCGCCTTGTCGTCGGGCAGCACCTGCGCATGCACCTCGCCGATGCCGAGCGACGCCGCGACGGCCGCCGCGCTGCCGCGGTTGTCGCCTGTCACGAGCACGCTCGCGATGCCGCGCGCCGACAGTGCCGCGATCGCGTCGCGGGCGCCCGGCTTCACGGTGTCGCCGAAGGCGATCAGCGCGAGCAACGTGCGCGGCGCATCGGCGCGCATCAGCCACGAGATCGTGTTGCCCGCGCGTTCGAGCTCCGCCGCGCGGGCGTCGAGCGCGGGCGGTACCGCGATGCCGAGCTCGTCGCGCCAGCGTGTGCTGCCAAGCGCAAGCAACTGCCCGCCAACGCGCGCCTCCACGCCGCGTCCGGCCACCGCGCGCGCATCGGCCGCGACTGCTGACGGCACCGCACTGCCGCGCGCGGCAACGTCGGCGTCGTGCGCCGCGACCACGGCGCGCGCGAGCGGATGGTCGCTCTGGCGCTGCACCCCCGCCGCGAGCGCGAGCGCTTCGTCATGCGGCACGCCGACGGCTTCGAACGCCGTCACGGACGGCTTGCCTTCGGTCAGCGTGCCGGTCTTGTCGAACGCGATCACGGTGGTGCGCTGCGCGAGTTCGAGCGCCTGCGCATCCTTGATCAGTACGCCGTGCCGGGCCGCGACGCCCGTGCCGGCCATGATCGCGGCGGGCGTCGCGAGGCCGAGCGCGCACGGGCATGCGATGACGAGCACCGCGACCGCGTTGAGGATCGCGGTTTCCGTCCCGGCGCCGGCGATCAGCCAGCCGACCAGCGTCAGCACGGCGATGCCGAGGATGGCCGGCACGAACACCTCGCTCACGCGATCGACGAGCCGCTGGATCGGCGCCTTCTCGGCCTGCGCGGATTCGACGAGGCGGATGATGCGCGCCAGCGTCGTCTCCGCGCCGATCGCGGTGGTTTCGACGACGAGCGCGCCTTCGCCGTTGATCGAGCCGGCCGTGACGGGGTCGCCGTCGTCCTTCGGCACCGGCAGGCTCTCGCCGGTGATCAGCGATTCGTCGATGTGCGAGCGGCCCGACACGATCCGGCCGTCGACGGGCACGCGCTCGCCGGGACGGATGCCGACGCGGGTGCCGACGCGCACCTGCGCCAGCGGCACGTCGCGCTCGACGCCGTGCTCGACGACGCGGGCCCGGTCGGGACGCAACGCGTTCAGCGCGCGGATCGCGTCGGTGGTCTGGCGTTTCGCGCGCGATTCGAGCCACTTGCCGAAGCGCACCAGCGTGACGATGACGGCCGACGCCTCGAAATACAGGTGGCCGGGATCGGTGGGGTTGCGCAGCAGCATCCACAGGCTCAGCCCGTACGCGGCCGACGTGCCGAGCGCGACGAGCAGGTCCATGTTGCCGGTGCGCGCCTTCACCGCATGCCAGGCCGCGCGATAGAAGCGCGCGCCGAAGCCGAACTGGACGATCGATGCGAGCACGAGCTGTTGCCAGCCGTTCGGCATCAGGTGGATGCCGAACGGCTCGACGAGCATCGGCGCGACAAGCGGCGCGCTCAGCACCGCAGACCAGATCACCAGATCGCGTTCGCGAATCGCTTCGAGGCGCTTGCGCGTCTCGGGATCCTGCGCGGCGCTGGCCGGTTGCGCGTCAGCGCCGCCCGTGGTGCCGGCTGACGACGCGGCGGCGAGCGACGCGCGGTAGCCGGCGGTGGTGACGGCCGCGATCAGCGTGGCGGCGTCGAGGGCGCCTGCGCCGTGCACCGATGCGCGCTCGGTCGCGAGGTTGACGGAAACGCGCGCGACGCCCGGCACGGCGGCCAGCGCCTTTTCGACGCGGCCGACGCAGGACGCGCAGGTCATGCCGTCGATGTCGAATTCGAGATCGGCGGGGGCGGTGGACGCTGCCGGCTGGATCGTCGCGCCCGCAACCGGCGTCGCGCCGTAGCCCGCTTGTTTCACGGCTTCGGCGAGCCGGGCGGCGGTAACGTCAGGCGCGGCGTCCACGGTAGCCCGTTCGGTCGCGAGATTGACCGACGCGCGCGTGACGCCTGGCACCTTCGCCAGCGCCTTCTCGACGCGCGACACGCACGACGCGCAGGTCATGCCGTCGATGTCGAGTTCGATGCTGGCGGGCGCGGCAGGCGAGGAAGGTGCGAACGCGGTGAAGCCTGCATCCGTTACGGTCGGCGTCGCGCCATAGCCGGCCTGTTTCACGGTTTCCACCAGTTGGGTGGCGGAAACGCCGGCCGTGACATCGACGGTAGCCCGTTCGGTCGCGAGATTGACCGACGCGCGGGTGACGCCCGGCACCTTTGCCAGCGCTTTCTCGACGCGCGACACACAGGACGCGCAGGTCATCCCGTCGATATCGAGTTCGACGGTGCTGTTGGCTGGAAGCGGGTGGCCGGCAGTCGAAGCGGCTGCGGCCATCGGCGCGGGCGACGCTTCGGCAGGATGCGCATGCGCGGCCGCGGCGACTTCGAGCACCGGTGCGCGCACGGCGGCGCGGTAGCCGGCTGCGCCGACCGCCTCGACGAGTTGTGCGGCGTCGACCGCTTCCTGCGCCGTCACCGTCGCCGCGTGCGCGTCGAGGTCGACCGCGGCGTCGACGACGCCCGGCACCGCGGCCAGCGCCCGTTGCACACGGCCTGTGCAGCCGCCGCAATGCATGCCGTCGACGCTCAGCTCGATCGTGTGCAGCGCTGCGGAGGCAAGTGATTCAGTCATGTCGGATTCCCTGAATGCGCGGCTCATGCCGCGAATGGATCCAGTATCAACATTCCCATAATGGGAAGGTCAAGCGGTGGCAGCGCATGCCGATACACACAGGTTGTCACAACGCGGAAAAAACAATCGCCCGGATGTCAGACCGACATCCGGGCGGGTCGTGCCGTTGCGCTCGACCGCGCGATCAGGCGCAGAGCTTCGCGCTCGCGAGACGATTCAGGCTGACGCCCTGCTCGGCGGCCTGGATCACCAGCGCGCGGTGTGCCTGCGGCGGGATGCGAACCTTGAATTCACCGCTGTAGGTGCGGTCGGCGATCGGCTCGGGCACCTTTTCTCCGTTTGCGGTCATGTCGCGAATGACATCGGCGACGAGCCGGCGAATACCGGCCAGCGCACCTTCCGGCGTTGCGTCGAGCCACGAAAGAGACGGGAACTCCGCGCACAGGCCAACGTGCTCCCCGTCCTCCGGGGACCACGTTACGCGGTACGTAAAGTGGTCTTGAGTCATGATTTCTGTTCCTTCAGTCGATCGATCGCGTCGAGAACCTGTCGCACCTGATAGGCCTTTGCTTTCCCGCGATCATTCTGGATATTCACGCGAGGATCGCCTTGCCACGGTGTCTTGAAAATGGCATGGCTCGAACCGGATTGGCGGGCCGCTCCGAAATGCATCTCGCATACCTTGTACAGGTCGTTGAATCGCACGTTCGCGGGCTCGCGCCTCATGAGTTCGAGGACCTTCCATACGCTAGCCATATCGAATGGTGTCATTAGTGACACCATTCGTCAATCGACCAACCGGCCCCTGCGTTCGAGATTGTTTCGGCTTGAGCGTGTGTCGCCCGGGCATCTCTGGTTTTGTTGCGAATCGCCAGAACTATTTCGAATCTGTCGACAATTCACTACCGTTCGGTCGGCTATTCGGCATATTAGGGGATGCCCGTAGGCGCTATGATACCGGCCTGACATCAGCGCCCGCCGTTATGGACCGTAGCAAAACGGTTATCCGGGCAGGCTGGGGTGCCTTGATTTCGCCATTCGCGAGTCGAACAAGGCGTTGACTGAAAAGAACGATATTCGGCCAGTAATCGATGATTGAAAACCAGCAGGAATCAGTTTCTCTGCGGCGCGCGTGCGCGTCGCTGGCCATGGCGGCGTTGCTTGCGGGGTGCGCGTCGCAACCGGATGCCATCCAGCGGAAAACCGGCTGGATGCGCGCGGAAGTCGCCGACTCCTATGTATACGCGTATCCGCTCGTGCTGATGGACGTCGCGAAGGAAGCGGCGACGGGCGGCGACGGCGCGCAACCGGGGCAGGCGCCGCTCAACACGCTGCGCCACGCGCAGGCGCTGCCGCCCGTCGGCGCGGTCAATCCGCCGCTGCCGGGCGTCGACACGCTCGACTCGACCGGCTGGCTCGACGTCGCCACCGAACCCGTGATCGTCACGTTGCCCGACACGCGCGGCCGCTATTGGGACGCACGTGCGCTCGACATGTGGACGAACGTGCTGTGGTCGTCGTCGAGCGTGGCCGCACGCGGCGCCCGCGGCGGCGCGCGATCGCAAACGATTGCCTTCGTCGCGAAGGACTGGCAGGGCACGCTGCCGAAGGGCGCGGTCCGGATCGATGTCCCGTCGGCCAACGCGTGGCTCGAAGTCCGGCTGCAGACGAGCGGCGGGCGCGACCTGACGAACGTGAAGAAACTGCAGCGCGCGATCCGCGTGGTGCCGCTGTCCGTCTACACGGGCGCGGCGCGCGGCGCGTCGGTCGCGGTCCATGCGGGCAGCGCGCCGTCCGAGGCGGTAAGCGGCGGCACGCCGGCCGAGCAGGTGGCCGCACTCGACCCGAAGGCGTTCTTCGCGCGCTTCGCGCAGGCGCTGCAGGACAACCCGGCGCCGGCCGACGACGCGCACGCGCAGGCGTTGCTCGGCGACATCGGCGTGTCGGCCGGCTATCCGGTGCTGTGGACGGGCGACCGCCTCGCGGCCGCGACGGCCGGCGTCGCCGAGGCGCGCGCGCGCCTCGCGACACCGCCTTCGAACCTGCTGAACGCGAACGGGTGGAGCTGGATCGGCGATACGGCCGGCAAGTACGGTCAGGACTACACGCTGCGTGCGTACGCGGCCTACACGCAATTCGGCACCGCGACGCGCGACGACGAAACGCTCGCGGTCGTGCGTGTCGACAGCGACGGCCATCCGCTGAACGGTGCGAACCGCTATGTGCTGCATTTCGCGCCGGGCGCGCTGCCGCCGGTTCGCGCGTTCTGGACGCTTACGCCCTATACGACGAACGGCGCGCTGCCTGACGTCGGGTCGGCGCGCCGCTCGTTCGGCGATCGCGACCGCCTGCGCCGCAACCACGACGGCTCGATCGACGTTGTCGTATCGGCGTCGCCGGGCGGCGCGCATGCGGGCAACTGGCTGCCGGCGCCGCGCGCCGATTTCGCACTCGCGTTGCGCCTGTACGCACCGAAGCCGCAGGCGAGCGACGGGTCGTGGATGCCGCCCGTCGTCGTCCGGAAATGAACGGATGACCGGCGGCGTTGTCCGACCGGCGGGCGCGACGGCGCCCGAATCCCGTACCGTCACCTCCTGAGCCTATACTTTCGGGATAGCGTGCGTGGCCGCCCGGTTCTCCGGTGCGGCCCGGCATCCATTCCCGAGGCATTCAAGCATGGCAAGCGCAGACAAAGAAACCGTATCCTCGACCCTCCATGCCCTCGGTGGCGTTGCACGCTCGCGCCGGACCCGGCGCATCGGCATCGGCCTGCTGATCTTCCTCGTTCTTTTCGGACTGCTCGGATTCTTCGCGGCGCCGCCGCTGATCCGCCATATCGCAGAACAGCAGTTGAGCCAGCAGCTCGACCGGCCCGCGACGATCCAGCGCATCGCGCTGAATCCTTACACGCTGAACCTCGAGGCTGACGGCATCCATCTCGGCGACAAAGGCGGGCAGGGCGACTTCATCGACATCGCGAAGCTCATCGTGCGGCCGTCGTGGTCGTCGCTGTTCCGCGGCGCGCCGATCGTCAATGAAGTCCGCCTCGACTCGCCGCGCTTCCATATCGTCCGCTACGATGCGCAGCGCTTCAATTTCACCGACCTGATCGAGAAATTCTCGACACCGTCGCCCAAGCCCGAAAGCAAGCCGACGCAGTTCTCGGTGTCGAACATCCAGGTCAACAACGGCCGGATCGATTTCGACGATCGTCTGCTGAACGAAAAGCACGTCGTCGACAACTGGACGCTGGGCATTCCGTACATCGCGACGCTGGCATCGAAGACCGACATCTTCGTCGAGCCGAAGTTGCGTGCGCGCTTCGACGGCAGCCCGATCTCGATCGACGGCAAGACCAAGCCGTTCGCGCAGTCGCGCGAATCGGAGATCGCGCTGAAGTTCGACCGCCTCGACGTGCCGAAGCTGATCTCGTACGTGCCGGCGAAGCTGCCGGTGGCTGTGACGAGCGGCCTGCTGAGCAGCGACCTCAAGGTCAATTTCGTGATGAGCGGCGAGACGCCCGCGCTGCGCGTATCGGGCACCGTCGACCTGAACGACGCGAAGGTGACGGACCACGCGTCCGCGCCGCTGTTCGCCGCGCGCGGCGTGCATGTCGCGGCGGCCAGCCTCGAGCCGCTGCGCAACGCGATGCACTTCGACGAGATCCGGATCGACCAGCCGGTGGTCGACCTGTCGCGCGACAAGCAGGGCGTGCTGAACGTCGAGAAGCTCGCCGCGCAGCCGCCGGCCGCATCGAACGCCGCCGAGGGCAAGCCGGCGGCGTCGGGCGCCGCAGCCGCTTCTGCCGCTGCAGAAGCCACCGCCAGCGGCGCAAAGGTCGAAGCCGACGCGAAGGAGGCGCCGCCGCTCGACTTGACGATCCGTCATTTCGCGATCGACGGCGGCACGGTCAACGTCGACGATCGCGTGCCGGCAACGCCGACCGCGCTGTCGCTCACGAAGCTCGCCGCGACGCTCGACGGCTTCTCGATGCAGGGCAAGACGCCCGCGAAATACACGCTGTCGACGTCGCTGTCGCGCGGCGGCGACGTGACGGCCGAAGGCACGTTCAATCTCGCGGAGAAGCAGGCCGACAGCAAGCTGACGGTCGCTGCCCTCGCGCTGCCGGCGCTGCAGCCGTACCTCGGCGAGGCCACGCGTGCACGTGTGCTCGACGGCACGCTCGGCGCCACCGTCAACGCGACGGCCGACTGGGGCAAGACGCCGCTCGCCGCGCAGGTCGCCGACAGCACGGTCAGCCTGAAATCGCTGAAGATCGCGACGCCCGACGCGAAGGCGCCCGCGATCGTGCTGCCCGACGCAAGCGCGAAGATCGCGAAGGTCGACGTGGCGACACGCATCGCGGAGATCGCGAGCGTCGACGTCAGCGGGCTCGCGCTCGACGTGCAGCGCCTGAAGGACGGCAAGATCGACCTCGCGGCCCTGGCCGAACCGGCACAGGCGTCGGTGCCGAAGCGCACGGTCGCGCGCAAGGCCGAGGCCGCCGCACCGTCGTGGCATTACCGGATCGATGCGCTGAACGTGAAGGATTCATCCGCGAACTTCACCGACCTGTCGACGCCGCGCCCGGTGAAGCTGGCGATCAAGCCGCTGGACCTGTCGGTGCAGAAGATCAGCGACGACATGACCAAGCCGCTGCCCGTGCAGTTGAAGGCGACGCTGAACCGCAAGGGTTCGCTGAACGTGACGGGCGACGTGACCGCACAGCCGCTGAAGCTCGGCCTGAAGATCAACGGCAACCGCCTCGACGCGGCCGCGTTCGAGCCGTACTTCGGCAGCGCGCTGAACGCGACGATCGCCAGCGCGCTGCTCAACGCGCAGGGCAACCTGACGTTCGCGCAGGTGAAGGACGCGCCGCGCGCGACCTATCGCGGCGACGTCGCGCTCGTCGACGTGCGGATGCTCGACAAGGCGACCTCCGACCCGTTCGCGGGCTGGCGCTCGCTTGCGTTGACGAACCTGAAGGCGAACTACGACGAGAAGGGCACCGACGTCGACGCCGCGCGCGTGACGTTCTCGAACTTCTACGGCCGCGTGCTGCTCGACGCGCAGGGGCGCCTGAACCTGAAGGACGTGGTCGCGAAGCAATCGGGTCCCGCACAGTCGCTCACGCGTGACGCGAGCAAGGGCGAGCCGGTGCCGCTGTCGCCGGGCATGACGCCGCCGGCTGCCGCCCAGGCCGCCCAGGCCGCCCAGGCCGCACAGCAGGCGTCCGCGCCGGCCGCCGCATCGGCGACGGTCGTCGTGAAGGCCGCGACGCCGCCGCAGAACCCGGTGCGGATGCACTTCGGCGAGTTGCTGCTGCAGAACGGTCGCGTTACGTACACCGACAACTTCATCAAGCCGAACTACACGGCGAACCTCGTCGCGATCAAGGGCACGGTCGGCGCGTTCGGCACGGATTCGACGACGTCCGCGCCGGTCGACGTCGCCGCGAACCTCGCGGGCAACGGGCCGATCTCGATCAAGGGTTCGGTGAACCCGCTGATCGAGAAGCCGGCGCTCGACCTCACCGCGACCGCACACGACATCGAGCTGACCAACCTGACGCCGTATTCGGCGAAGTACGCGGGCTACCCGATCACGAAGGGCAAGCTCAACGTCGACCTGCACTACGAGCTCGCGAACGACCAGCTGAAGGCGAACAACCACATCTTCATCGACCAGCTCACGTTCGGCGACCGGGTGGAGAACGACACGGCGACCAAGCTGCCGGTGAAGCTCGCGATTTCGCTGCTGAAGAACACGCGCGGCCAGATCGACGTGAACCTGCCGGTGTCGGGTTCGCTGTCGAATCCCGAGTTCAGTGTCGGCGGGCTGATCTGGCGCGCGGTGCTGAACCTGATCGCGAAGGCCGTCACGTCGCCGTTCTCGCTGCTCGCGCATGCGTTCGGCAGCGGCGGCGAGGATCTCGGCTACGTCGAATTCGCGCCGGGCTCGTACCAGCTCGACGATGCGCAGCAGAAGAAGCTCGACACCGTCGTGAAGATGCTGACCGAGAAGCCGTCGATCCGTCTCGACCTGATCGGCCGCGTCGACCCGGCGAAGGACACGTCGGGCCTCGGCGACGCGTACGTCGAGCGGCTGGTGCGCCAGCAGAAGCTGAAGGACGTGGTCGGGCAGGGCGAGAGCATCGACCCGATGTCGGTGAAGGTCGAGCCGGCCGAGTACAGCAAGTACCTGACGCGCGCGTACAAGGCCGCCGACTTCAAGAAGCCGCGCAACATGATCGGCCTGCAGAAGACGCTGCCCGATGCCGACATGAAGAAGGCGCTCGCCGACCATGCGCCGGCCGACGACAACGCGCTGCGTGCGCTCGCGCAGCAGCGCGCGCAGGCCGTGCGCCAGTACCTCGACGGGAAGATCGATTCGAGCCGCGTGTTCGTCGTCGCGCCGAAGCTCGATGCGAAGGGCATCGACGACAAGGGCGCGACCACCCGCGTCGACTTCGGCCTGCAGTAAGCAGGCCATCCGCCGCCGCTGCGTCCGTTCCTCCGTTCGGGCGCGGCGGCGTGCTTCCTTCAGCGCGCGGCGATCGCCGGTTCTTCGCGCTTGCCCAATTCCTTCTTCGCGGCCAGCGGCAGACGCGCGTCGTCCCACTGCGCCAGCCATTCGAGTTCCTTCGCCGTGAACACCTGTCCGTAGTTGCGCAACGCGTACTGCAACGCGTCGACGACGTGGTGGCGAATGATTTCGGGGGTGCGTGCATCGTCCAGCACGAACCGGAGGGCTTCCAGGGTCGACATACTCGTGCTCCGGGTCAGGGAAAACCCTTTATCACACGCCAATAGTCGCGCGCCAAGCCGGAAAAAAAATCGCGCGGCGGGTGACGCCGCGGACGAATTGACCGATGCACCGGCGCGGTGCCCGCAGGTGAGCGCGCCCGTCGCAACGTGCGCCAGGCCACCGTGCATTGCGACCGGCTCGTGTCACTTGCGATTGGTTACGTTTGACAGAAAACAGAAAGCCCCGCTTCATCCGAGCGCCCCACGATCCGGCGATATTTTGCGCGCCTGATGGCAAGTCACGCAGTTCAACATCAATCGATGAGGTGGGGTAATCATGTCTTTCCTTGGTAAGCAGCGGAAGTTGGTGGCGATGGTGGCGGGCGCGCTGGCGCTCGCAGGCGCAGGCGCGCACGCGGCGCAGCAGGACGGCAACAGTCAGGGCGAGGACCGCGGCCACGCGAGCCGTGTCGTGAAGCACGTGCTGCTGATCAGCGTCGACGGCCTGCACGAGCAGGATCTCGCGCGCTGCGTCGGCGCGAACACGTGCCCGAACATCGCGGTGCTCGCGAAGAGCGGCGTGACGTACACGAATGCCTATACGCCCGGCCTGTCGGATTCGTTTCCGGGCCTCGCCGCGCTCGTGACCGGCGGCTCGCCGAAGGCGGCCGGCCTGTTCTACGACGTGTCGTACGACCGCAACCTGTACGCGCCGGGCGACACGAGCTGCTCGGGCAAGCAGGGCTGGAACGTCGTGTTCGACGAGACGACCGGCATCGACGCCGAGAACGGCGGCGCGCTGGTCCATCTGAACGGCGGCGGCGCATTCAATCCGCAGGCGATCCCGAACGCGAAGGTCAACGGCAAGTGCGTGCCGGTCTATCCGCACAACTACGTGAAGACCAACACGGTGTTCGAGGCCGTGAAGGCAGGCATCCCGAACGCGACCACCGCGTGGGCCGACAAGCACGCATGGGGCTACGACTGGCTGAACGGGCCGTCGGGCACCGGCGTCGACGATCTCGCGCGCACCGAGATCAACTCGATCGATCCGGCTACGGGCACGAACTACACGGACGTCTATTCGCACACCGCGCGCTTCGACAACCTGCACGTGCAGGCGCTGATCAACCAGATCAACGGCCGTGACTCGACGGGCACGAAGAGCGCGCCGGTGCCGACGCTGTTCGGCGCCGACTTCCAGACGCTCAGCGTCGCGCAGAAGGCGACGGTCGCGACGGGCGGCGGCTATCTCGACGCGAATTTCACGCCGAACGGGCAGGTCGCGAACGCGATCACGTACGTCGACAACTCGATCGGCCATATCGTCGCGGCGCTGAAGCAGGCGAACCTGTATTCGTCGACGGCCGTGATCGTCACGTCGAAGCATGGCCAGTCACCGACCGATCACACGAAGCTCGTGAAGAACGGCGACACGCTGACGAAGCTGCTCGAAGCGAACAACTATCTCGACCCGAACGGCAACTTCGGCCAGAACAACACGAAGACGGGCAACCTGAACGACGGTTCGGGCCTGGTCGACACGGGCTTCGTGCAGACCGACGACGTCGGCCTGATCTGGCTGCGCGACCGCAACCAGCGTACGGCCGTGGTCCAGACGCTGAAGGCGAACCTGAGCTGCAACGCGCCGGGGATCTGCGCGGACGGCTCGCAGGCGTACATCCTGTACGGCGCGGCGCTCGCCGAGCGCTTCGGCGATCCGGCCAACGGCCGCACGCCGGACATCATCGTCCAGCCGAATCCGGGCGTGATCTACACGTCGAGCACGAAGAAGGACGAAGAGCACGGCGGCAACGCGCCGGACGACAGCCATCTCGGCCTGCTCGTGTCGTATCCGGGCGTCCATCGCGCGCGCACCGTGACCGACGTCGTCGGCACGAAGCAGGTCGCGCCGACGATCCTCGGGCTTCTCGGTGCCGACCCGCGCCTGCTGCATGCGGTGGTAGCCGAGAATACCGGCGTGCTGCCGGGGCTCGGTATCGGTCGCTGAACCACGCGACGCCGTAGGACTGCCCGCCGCCGGCCGCGCGGCGGGCTGCCTGTGTGCTGCGTGAGGTGTTGCCTGAGGTGCTATCCGCGTCTACTTCGCGAACAGCACCGGCATCATCTGCAGCGCGCAATCGTGCATGCGCTTGCCGATCGCCTGCACGTCCGGCTCGTCCCGCGCCATGAGCGAATCGCCCGCGCGTTTCATCGCCGCATAGCTGCCGCGCATCGCCGCATACAACGGAATCGGCGACGTGGCGCCGGGGCTGGGCCCTTCGAAATAGCCGGTTGCGGCGAGTTCGCCCAGGTAGTAGGTGTACAGCGCACCGACGTGGTTCGCCTGCAGCCACGCCATCAGCTGGATACGCCGGTAGACCGACACGAGGTCGTCTTTCGGGCGCGAGCCGAGCGCGACGAAGATCTGCAGCCGCGCGAGCCAGTTGCCCTTGCGCGCGGCCTCGACGAGCGCCGTCCACTGCGCGGGCGTCGTCGAGCCCGGTTCGCGCAGGCTGCCCATGTAGTCGATCACGGCCTGCTGGTCCGGTGCCGGGCCGATCTGGTCGGGCGACCTGCACACGAAGCGGGACACGTCGATGTCGGCATCGCCGAGATTGTCGAGCTCGTGCTTGATCTTGCCGTACACGTCGTCGAGCTGTTTCTGGACGTCGTCCCTCGACCATTCGGCCGGCAGCGGGCCCAGCCACACGAGTTCGTCGTCATGGGCAGCCGCGGCCGCGCGGTAACGGGCGAGCGCGGCATCACGGCGCCGCGCAGTCGCGGCCTGTTCGTCGCGCGCGTCGTCGGCCATGCGCTGCGCGACCAGGTTGACGGCGTCGGTCAGCTTCGCGCAGCGGGCGAAGGCGGCGTCGCGGCGCGCCCAGCACGCGTTGTCGACCGTGTAGATCCAGCGGGTGTTGACGGTCTCCAGCACATAGTGCGTCTCGCCTGCCTGCCGTGCCACGGCGGCACGTCCCTTGTCATCGGTCACGCCTTCGGCCAGCACCTTGCCGTCGTGCGTGGTCCAGCTGTAGGGCTCGTTGCTCAGCGGTATTTCGCTGCCGCTGTCGCCGGTCAGGTTGATCGCGTAGCGCGTCGTCGGCTTCGTTTCGGCGTGCGCGATGCCGACGGCGGTGAAGGCGGCGAGCGCGACGGCCGCGCAGCGGTGCCAGGTTTTCTTCGGGTGCGTGATGGCGGGCCGCGTGTGGCCGTGGTGTGACGACGGGGTGTTCATTGCCCTCTTTCTCCGTTGTTGTTCTGGTCATGCTTCGCTTGAAGACGCGCGAGTGTAGCAGGCGGGTATCGCGACGGACGGCTTGAATTCTGTCGCCGGTACCGGCATATTCGCCACGCATCACCCGTTCAACGACGCACCGAGAGGTTTGTTCATGCGCCTTCTGCTTGCCCTGCTGCTGCCGTGGTTCCAGTTCTTCACGATCGGCCGCCCGATCGCCGGGATCATCTGCCTGATTCTGCAAATCACGATCATCGGCTGGCTGCCGGCCGCGATCTGGTCGGTGTATGCGCTGAGCCAGTACAAGACCGATCGCAAGATCGAAGCGGCGCTGCGCGGGCAAAAGTAGGTTCCCCGGGGCGACGAACCGCAGATTCGGCACACCGGGATTGAAGCCCGGTGTGGTGAGCCTGAACAGGTAGCAGGACGTGACGGCGCATCTGTCCGGTCGACGGCAGCGCATCCGCATCCGAGTCAGGCTGCGTCGCTGGTTGCCGCTTCCTTGCGCCTCGCAGGCTATCCCGGCGGCACCCCCTCCAGCGCCTCCGCCCGCGCGAACAGCCAGTCGACGAACGTGCGCAGCGACGCATCGTCGTCGTCGCGATACAGGCAATGAAACGGCGGCCCTTCCAGGTGGACTTCCGGAAACAGCGCGACGAGCCGCCCGTGCTCGAGGTCGTCGCGCACGACCGCACGCGGCGCGAGGCACACGCCGAGCCCGCTCGCGGCAGCCTTGGTCATCAGGAAGAACTCACGATAGAACGGCCCGCGCAGCGTCTCGGTGACGACCGAGCCGGCCTGGTGGAACCAGTATTGCCACGCCTGCGGCAAGCCCGCGTAATGCAGTAGCGGCGCGTTGCGCAAGTCGGCCGGCGTACGCGCCTGTTCGAGCACCGGGTGGCCGGGCGCGCACACCGGCACCGCGACGGTCGCGAGCAGCGGCCGCGACACGAACCCCTTGCGGCGCAGCTCCGGCGTATAACGGCGGACCACGATGTCGCAGGTTTCGTCGATCTGGTCGCGCTCGTTGTCGGGCGTCGTGACGAGTTGTACGTCGATGTCCGGATGCTCGGCCTGGAACGCGGCCAGTTGCGTGAGCAACCATCCGTGCGCGAACGATACCGACGCGTTGATCCGCACCGGATGGCCGTCGACCGGTTCGAACATCTGCCCGGTCGCCTGCGCGAGCCGGCCGAGGCAACTCGCGACGTCGACGAGGTAATGCCGCGCGCGCGGCGTGAGCCGCAACGAGCGTCCGTCGCGTTCGAACAGCTTCTGCCCGAAGAACGATTCGAGCACGCGGATCTGTTGCGCGACCGCGCTCTGGGTCACGTTCAGCTCGTCGGCGGCGAGGGTGAGGCTCTGCAGGCGGCCGGCAGCTTCGAAGCTGCGCAGCGCGTTCAGGGGAGGCAATCGGCGCATCGTGAGATCGCGAAGAAAAGCTACACGGTGGGTCAAAAAATGTCGTTTGTGGCGGCCGGGGCGCCTCCCTATCATGGCGCCGACAGGAGAGAACGCCCCAATGACGATCATATCGCCACCCGACGCCCGGGCAACCGGAATTCGCCACCGTCTTCGCTTGCGGCGCGCGGCGCGGCAGGCGACGCGCCGCCCGGCCATGGTGCCGCCCGCGCGCGGCCGCGGCGCGCTGGCGCTCGCCTGTGCCGGACTGTTCGCGGCGCTGACCGGCTGCGCGACGAAACCCGCCAACGAGCGGCAGATCGGCAACGGTGGATCGCTGGTGCGCTACAGCTCGAGCCAGACCGAAGTCGACCTGACCGATACCGAGCAGCAGACGCTGCGCATGCTCAGCGACCGCCGCTATGCGGATGCGACGCAGGCGCGCATGCTCGACGCGGTGGCCGGCGCGTTGCGCGCGCAGGGTTACGCGCCGGTGACGGTCGAGCGCGATTCGGGGCTGGTGGAAGCGGGGCGCAGCGACGCGCTGATCCCGAAGTGGCGTCAGCTGTTGCGCGGCGCGTTGAAGGCGCGCATCGGGATGCTGCCGACGAAGCCCGATCATGAACGCGTGGCCGCGATCGTGACGGTTCGGGCGGGGCAGGACGCGCACGTCGCGATCGTGCGTGCACGATTCGATCGCACGGTGTGGGACAGCGCCGGCGATTCGCGTACCAAGACCGTCATGGAGCCCGAGTACTACCAGGCGTTCTTCACGGAAGTGGACAAGGCGATGTGCACGGCGAAGTGCGAACGGTGAGCGGGAGGGTGCGCGCCGGCTTGTGACACTGCGCGTGACTGCCGGGGAGGGCGATCGCCACGGCAGCGCGCCGGCAGCGAAGGCGGGTGCGCCGGAGGCGGGATGCGCGGAATGGATCCGGCATGCGCTCCGGCGTGCAACGCAGTGGGTGCCTACTTCACCGCGAACAGCGTCAGGTTCATGAAGATCTTGAACGCATAGCCGAGCGTGACGGCGCCGATCACGCCGCCCGCCCACAGGACGACGAACCACATCCAGCCGCGCATGCGCGGCTTCGGCGCATCGGGCTGGCGATCGGTGGAATCAGTGGTGGTAGTAATGCTGGTCTTCATGGCGCACCTTGCCTCGGAATACCCAGTAACCCATCGTCGTGTAGGCGATGATGATCGGGAGGATAACCGCTGCGCCGACCAACGTGAAGGTCTGGCTCGAACGCGGCGCCGCCGCTTCCCAGATCGTCATCGTCTGAGGAATCGCATACGGGAACAGCGTGACGAGCAGGCCGACATAGCCGAGCAGCACGAGCGCCAGCGCGAGCACGAACGGCGTCATGTCATGCCGGGCGCGCACCGCGCGCCGCATCCATACCGCGCACCCGGCGACCAGGAACGGCACCGGCAGCAGGCGCCAGAACAGCCCCGAATCGAACCAGCGCTGCGCGATGGCCGGATCCTGCAGCGGCGTCCACAGGCTGACGACCGCGATGAAGCCGAGCAGCACGACCGTCAGCGGCCACACGACGCGATGGAGGCGCCGCTGCAGGTCGCCTTCCGTCTTCGCGACGAGCCAGCAGCAGCCGAGCAGCGCATAGGTCACGAGCAGGCCGAGGCCGGTCAGCAGGCTGAACGGCGTCAGCCAGTCGAAGGCATCGCCCGCGAACACGCCATCCTTCACGTTGATGCCCTGCAGGAACGCGCCGAGCGCGATCCCCTGGAACAGCGTCGCGCCGGCCGAGCCGCCGATGAACGCGAGGTCCCACAGCTGCTTCGTGCGCCGCGCCTTCGCGCGGATCTCGAACGACACGCCGCGGAAGATCAGGCACACCAGCATGAAGATCAGCGGCAGGTACAGCGCCGACAGCACGGTCGAATAGACGATCGGGAACACCGCGAACAGCCCGGCGCCGCCGAGCACGAGCCAGGTCTCGTTGCCGTCCCACACGGGTGCGACCGTGTTCATCATCAGGTCGCGTTCCTTCTCGTCCGGGAAGAACGGGAAGACGATGCCGATGCCGAGGTCGAAGCCGTCGAGCACGACGTACATGAAGAGCCCCAATGCGATGATCGCGGCCCAGATTACGGTGACGTCCATAGGGTTTCTCGTGTGCGGATAGGGTAGGCTCAGACGGTCTCGAGCGGTTCGTCGACGGCCGACATCGGGCGGCGCGCGGTGTGGTCGGGGCGCGTGTCGGGCGTGTCGTCGTGCTTCACGTCGGGCAGCGCGGGGCCGGCCTTCATCAGCTTCAGCATGTAGTACACGCCGGTGCCGAACACGAGGAAGTACACGATCACGAACGTCATCATCGACAAGCTGACCTGCTGCACCGACAGCGGCGACACGGCATGCGCGGTACGCATCACGCCGTACACGACCCACGGCTGGCGGCCCGCTTCGGTCGTCACCCAGCCCGCGAGCAGCGACACGAAGCCGGTCGGACCCATCACGATCGCGAAGCGCTGGAACCACTTCGATTCATACAGGCGGCCGCGGCGGCGCAGGAACCATGCGAGTGCCGCGAGGCCGATCATCGCGAAGCCGAGGCCGACCATGATCCGGAAGCTCCAGAACACGACCGTCGAGTTCGGGCGGTCTTCCGGCGGGAAGTCCTTCAGCCCGCGGATCTCGCCGTCCCAGCTGTGCGTGAGGATCAGGCTGCCGAGGTGCGGCACCTTCACCGCGTAGCGGGTCGTTTCCGCCTTCATGTCCGGGATGCCGAACAGGTTGAGCGGCGTGCCGCCCTTCTCGGTTTCCCACAGCCCTTCGATCGCGGCGATCTTCGCGGGCTGGTGCTTCAGCGTGTTGATGCCGTGCTGGTCGCCGATCACGGCCTGCAAAGGTGCGAGCACGAGCAGCAGCCACAGCGCCATCGAGAACATCTTCTTCACGCCCTTGTCGCGGCGGCCCTTCAGCAGGTGCCAGGCGCCCGTCGCGGCCACCACCAGCGCGGCGACGATGAATGCGGCGATCGCCATGTGGAACAGGCGGTACGGGAACGACGGGTTGAAGATGATCGCGAACCAGTCGGTCGGCACGACGCGGCCGTCGACGATCTCGAAGCCCTGCGGCGTCTGCATCCAGCTGTTCGACGCGAGGATCCAGAACGTCGAGATCAGCGTGCCGATCGCGACCATCAGCGTCGCGCCGAAGTGCGCGCGCGGGCTCACGCGGTTCCAGCCGAACAGCATGATGCCGAGGAAGCCAGCCTCGAGGAAGAACGCGGTCATGACCTCGTACATCAGCAGCGGGCCGGTGACGGCGCCGGCGAAGCTCGAGAAGCCCGACCAGTTCGTGCCGAACTGGTAGCTCATCACGACGCCGGAGACGACGCCCATCCCGAACGCGACCGCGAAGATCTTCGACCAGAACAGGCAGAGGGTTTTGTAGTACTGCTTGCCGGTTTTCAGCCAGCGATATTCGAGGACGGCGATGAAGCTGGCGAGGCCGATGCTCAGCGCCGGAAAGACGATGTGAAAGGAGACGGTGAACGCGAATTGCAGGCGGGCCAGATCGAGGGCCGAAAGAGCGGTGTCCATACCAGTTGACCGAGGCTGACGATACCCGCCGACGGGTGCCGGCGGACCCCGGCGGACGGGCGTCGGGGTTGGCTGGAGTATGGGCCGCGATGTTGCACCGCGAAATGCGCCAACTCGTCGCAGATGTCCAGCCCGCCGCGCTCGATTCCGGGGTAAATCGTTGATTCGTATCAAGAAGACTGTTTGCCGCGCGCGCAGCCGTGGCGTGGCGGTCTGACGCACGTGCGTCAATATGGCGCGTCGCGTCATCGGAACGGTTCGATGCGGACGCAAATGCTGTGTGAAACCGCGCGACATCGCGCGACGCGGCGCCCGCGCGCGGCCGAACCGTTGCGATGCGTTATCGCGTAACGGGCGCGGTCGTGCCGGCGGCCCGCTGCCGATGGGGTCTGTCACATTGGTAACGCCGCGCAACATTGGCGCGCCCGCCCGTAATGGATGACGGATCGCACGCGGCGTAGCGTTCGGTGTGTCGGGTTCGCATCGACGAACCGCCAGCCGGAGAACGTGACGTGAATGGATTGAAGCTCGCACTGGGCGCGGTGGCCGCAGTGGCGATCGCGACGGGCGGCGTGGCGCATGCTGCCCGGGTCGGGGTCTATATCGGCCCCGGCTACCCGTATTACTACCCCGTCGTCCCTGCGCCCTACTACTATCCGCCGCCCGTCGTCGCGGTGCCCGTCGACCCGGGGCCGCCGCCAGAGTACGTCGAGAAGGGACAGCCGCAGGACGACGGCGACGCGAACGTCTGGTACTACTGCGACGCGTCGAAGCATTACTACCCGCATGTGAAGACCTGCAAGTCGGGCTGGCGATCGGTGCCGGCACGGCCGCAGTGACGGAGGCGCGACGATGAAATCCCTATTTCGACCGCTGCGCGTGCCGGCCGCGCTGGCGCTGGCCGGCCTGCTCGGCGCATGCGCGTACATGCCGACCGGGCCGAGCGTGATGGCGCTGCCCGGCACCGGCAAGTCGTTCGACCAGTTCCGCGCCGACGATGCGAACTGCCGTCAATACGCGTTCGAGCAATCGGGCGGCGTGAGCGCCGGGCAGGCATCGACCGCGAGCGCGGTCGGCAGCGCGGCCGTCGGCACCGCGCTCGGGGCGGCAGCCGGTGCGGCGTTCAACGGCGGCACGGGTGCGGCCGTCGGCGCAGGCGCGGGGCTGCTCGCGGGCAGCGTGGTCGGGGCCGGCGCCGCGCAAGGCTCGGCCTACGACATCCAGCGCCGCTACGACTACGGTTACCTGCAATGCATGTACGCGACCGGCAACCGCGTGCCGGTGCCGGGCGGGATGAGCGGCGGAGGGGGGGGAGGTGGCGGTGGATATGGCGGTGGCGGATACGGCGGCGCACCGCGCGCGGCGCCGCCGATGCCGCCGGCGGGCGTCCAGCCGCCGCCGCCGCGCTACTGACGGCGGCCTGGGCGGCGTCGTGCCGCATGGCGTGCAAGTGCGCGATGCGGCACGACCGTCGGCACACACACGCTGCGTGAATTGCGTACACTCTGAGTCTCGTTTCGGCAGGGCCGGGCGCATCGGTTCCGGTCCGCGTTTACCCAGGACTCAGCGATGATCGATTTACGCAGCGATACCGTGACACGTCCGAGCCAGGCAATGCTGGCCGCGATGACTGCCGCCGAAGTCGGCGACGACGTATGGGGTGACGACCCGACCGTGCTGCGCCTGCAGGCGGTGACGGCCGAGCGGGCCGGCAAGGAAGCCGGCCTGTTCTTCCCGAGCGGCACGCAGAGCAACCTGGCCGCACTGATGGCCCATTGCGAGCGCGGCGACGAATACATCGTCGGCCAGCTTGCGCACACCTACAAGTACGAAGGCGGCGGTGCGGCCGTGCTGGGCAGCATCCAGCCGCAGCCGATCGAGAACGCGCCGGACGGCACGCTGCCGCTCGCGAAGATCGCCGCGGCGATCAAGCCGATCGACAATCACTTTGCCCGTACGCGCCTGCTCGCGCTCGAAAACACGATCGGCGGCCAGGTCTTGCCGGAAGGCTATGTGCAGGAAGCCACCGCGTTCGCACGCAGCCGCGGGTTGTCGCTGCACCTCGACGGCGCGCGCGTGTGCAACGCGGCCGTCGCGTCGGGCCGGTCGATCGCCGAGCTGTGCACGCCGTTCGACAGCGTGTCGATCTGCTTCTCGAAAGGGCTCGGCGCACCGGTCGGCTCGGTGCTGGTCGGCAACCGTGCGCTGATCGAGCGCGCGGCGCGTTGGCGCAAGGTGCTCGGCGGCGGGATGCGGCAGTCGGGCATTCTCGCGGCGGCGTGCCTGTATGCGCTCGACCACAACGTCGAGCGGCTCGCGGACGATCACGCGAACGCCGCGCATCTCGCGGCCGGTCTCGCGCGCATCGACACCGTGAAGGTGCTGTCGCACGCGACGAACATGGTGTTCGCGCAATTCCCCGAAGCCGATTGCGCGCCGCTCGAGGCGTGGCTCAAGGAGCGCGGGATCCTCACGCAGATGCTGTACGCGTCGCGCTTCGTCACGCACTGCGACGTGTCGCGCGCGGACATCGATACCTTCATCGACGCGGTCGGCGCGTATTTCGCGCAGCGCCGCGCGTAAGGTGGAGTGCGCCGGCCGGCGGGAGGCGCCGGCGCGATGTGGCGCGAAGCAGGGAGCGACGAGGCGACGGGGGCGACGTGGCGACCCGTCTGTCGATATCGGGCGAGCCGGCGGATTACGCTGGCCGCGGTGCGTCGGCGGGTGGCGTGCCGTCGCGGAACAGTGCTTTCAGTTGCGTGCGCAGTTCGGCGCTGTCGGTGTGCTGGTGCACCAGCACCGCGTGTTGCACGGCGGCCTCCAGCAGTTCGTTGTCGGAGTCGGCGGAAATCGCGACCGAGCAATGCGTCGCGCTGGGAAACTCGCGGCAATCGATATAGCGGCGGGACATGATGTTCTCCTTGCGGGAAAGGGAACGGCCGGATTGGCGTGATCGGCCGCGCGGCGCGTTCGCGAGGCCGATGGAAAAAGTATAGGCGGCGCGGCAGGGTTTCTCGCCACCGGGCGTACCACACCGCGTGCCGCAGACCGCAGACCGCAGACCGCGTGCCGCCCACCGCCCACCGCCCACCGCCCACCGCCCACCGCCCACCGCCCACCGCCCACCGCCCACCGCCCACCGCCCACCGCCCACCGCGTCGGCGGTGTCGATCACCCGCGCGTCACGGCAGCGGCGCGAGCAACCGGCGCGCCGCTTCGACGACGCGTTCGGACAGTGACGCCATCGTCGGCGACTGCACGGTCCACGCGTGCCAGTACAGCGTGACGTCGGTCGGATGCGCGGGCGCGAGATCGACGAGCCCCTGTGCGTCGAGCGGCGCGGTGCCGATCAGCGGCTCCGGCACCATCGCATAGCCGAGCCCGTGCCGCACCGCGGCGAAGTGCGAATGGGTGCCCGGCACGTAGTGACACGGGTAGGCGCCCTCGGGCAACCCGAACTTCTCTTTCAGGAACGACGACTGCAGCGTATCGCGCCGCGAATACGCGACGACGGGCGCCTTGCGCGCGCTCGTGCGGTTCAGCCCGCGCGGAAACCAGCGCACCGCGAACGCGGCGGCCGCGAGCAGCCGGTAGCGCATCGTGCCGAGCGGCGTCGCGAGGCAGCCGCGCATCGGCTTCGGCTCGGTCGTCACGCAGCCCACCGCCATCCCGCTTTCGAGCAGCGCGAACGTATGGTCCTGATCTTCGACGATCAGCTCGAACAGGATGCGCTCGCCCGCGAGCACGGAGGTCAGCGCCGGGAGAAACCACGTGCCGAGGCTGTCGGAATTGAGCGCGATCGTGACCGAGATCGGCGATTCGCGCTCGGTCGCGAGCGTGCTTTGCAGGTCGGCCTGCAGCAGTGCGACGCGGCGCAGGTGCTGCAGGACGCGCTGCCCGGCCACCGTCGGGCGGCACGGCCGCGTGCGCAGCACGAGCGGCGTGCCGAGGCTCGCTTCCAGCGCGCGGACCCGCTGCGTGACGGCGGAAGCGGTCACGTGCAGGCGCACGGCCGCCTGCTCGAAGCTGCCCGTGTCGGCGACGGCCAGCAGCGCGGCGGCTTGCTTCGGATCGATCGTCATCGACATGTCGGTGGCATTCCTGTGAACGTAAGACGAGAACAGCCGGTAGTGTAAGGCAGCCCGCGCCAGCGACCGGTTGCGACACATCGTGCTGCCGTGCCGCATTCGTCGTTGGAATCGGCCAGGGCATGACGCATGCCCCGCGCCGCATGCCAGTGGTGCGCGCATTTTGAACTAGGCTATATGAACGCGCGGAACCCGGCATGTGCCATGCCTGCCCTTCGCGCGTGGACGATCGCGCGTCGCGCGTAAGCCGTGGCGCGGGCGTCGTGACGATTCCCATTTGACGGAGACGAACATGTCGATTCGACTAGGCGAGGACGCGCCCGATTTCACCGCGGAGACCACGGAGGGAACGATCCGCTTTCATGAATGGATCGGTGACCACTGGGCGATCCTGTTTTCCCATCCGAAGGATTTCACGCCGGTATGCACGACCGAACTCGGCTACATGGCCGGGCTCAAACCGGAATTCGACAAGCGCAACACCAAGATCATCGGGCTGTCGATCGATCCGGTCAGCGATCACCGGAAGTGGGTGGCGGATATCGCCGAGACGCAGGGTCACGCGGTCAACTATCCGCTGATCGGCGACGACGAGCTGAAGGTCGCGAAGCTGTACGACATGATTCATCCGAATGCGAGCGGCGGCGCGCGCACGGCGGTCGACAACGCGACCGTGCGCTCGGTGTTCATCGTCGGGCCGGACAAGAAGGTCAAGGCGATGCTCGTCTATCCGATGAGCGCGGGACGCAATTTCGACGAGGTGCTGCGCCTGCTCGACGCGTTGCAGCTCAACGCGCAGCATACGGTGGCGACGCCGGTCAACTGGCGGCCCGGCGACGATGTCATCATTCCGACGTCGGTGTCGGACGATGCGGCGAAGCAGAAGTATCCGCAGGGCTTCCGGACGCTGAAGCCGTACCTGCGCTACGTGAAGCAGCCGGGCTGACGCACCGTGCCGGCCGGATGCCGGCAGGGCAGGACCACGACGGGGTGGCCCGCGCGGCAGCCGCAGTGACGGCGGCGCGGGCCGGACAATACACATCAACCAGCGACGGAGCGACTTCGCGATGATCTTCCGGCAACTCTTCGACCCGCAATCGTCGACGTACACGTATCTGCTCGCCGACCGCGCGTCGCGCGAAGCGCTGCTGATCGATCCCGTGTTCGAGCAGGTGCGCCGCGACGCGGCGCTGCTCGACGAGCTCGGGCTGCAGCTCGTCGCGACCGTCGACACGCACGTGCATGCCGATCACGTGACGGGCGCGTGGCTGCTGAAGCAGCGCACGGGCAGCACGATCGCGATCTCGGCCGCGAGCGGCGCGCTGGGCGCCGATCGTTACCTGAACGACGGCGATCGTTGCGCGTTCGGCACACGCTACCTGACCGTACGCGCAACGCCCGGCCATACGAGCGGCTGCATCAGCCTCGTGCTCGACGACGAATCGATGGCGTTCACCGGCGATTGCCTGCTGATCCGCGGCACGGGCCGCACCGATTTTCAGCAGGGCGACCCGCGCGCGCTGTATCGCGCGGTGCACGGCCGGCTCTTCACGCTGCCGGCCGCGTGCCTGCTGTATCCGGCGCACGACTACCGCGGGCTCACGGTGACGAGCGTCGGCGAGGAGCGGCGCTTCAACCCGCGCCTCGGCGGCGATCTGAGCGAAGACGATTTCGCGGGCTACATGCGCAACCTCGGGCTCGCGCACCCGCGCCAGATCGACGTGGCGGTGCCGGCCAACCTGCAGTGCGGCGTCGCCGCGAACGCGCCCGACGTGCAGGCGGCGCCCGACTGGGCGCCGCTCGTCTATACGTTCGCCGGGTTCTGGGAAATCGATCCGCAATGGCTCGAGGATCATCTGCCGGCGGTGCAAGTCGTCGACGTGCGCGAGCCGGACGAATTCACGGGCCCGCTCGGCCACCTGCCCGGCGCGACGCCGATTCCGCTCGGCGAACTGGCCGCGCGTGCCGGCGAGATCGCGCGCGACCGGCCGGTCGTGACCGTGTGCCGGGCCGGCGGGCGATCCGCGCAGGCGACCGTGATCCTGCTGAAGGCCGGCTTCGATACGGTGGCGAATCTCGGCGGCGGGATGCTGCGCTGGCGTGCCGAGGGGCGCGTCGTGATGGACGGCCGGTCGTAACGGCCCGAGTCGCACGACAAAAAATTTCCGGACCGCTGTCGAAACGGCCGGGTGCCGTTCGTCGTCAAGGTATCCGATCACGCGGCGCCGCATGACGCGGCGCCGAAACCCTGAGAGACCGCACGATGATGCCGACCCTTTACGCCCATCCCTTTTCGTCCTACTGCCAGAAGGTGCTGACCGCGCTGTACGAGAACGGCACGCCGTTCGAGTATCGCGTGCTCGCGCACGACGATCCGAAGCCGATGCAGGAGCTGACCGCGCTGTGGCCGCTGAAGCGCTTTCCGGTGCTGGTCGATGCCGGCCGCACCGTGATCGAGGCGTCGATCATCATCGAGTATCTCGGCCTGAACCATCCGGGGCCCGTGCGGCTGCTGCCCGACGATCCGCACGCCGCGCTCGAGGTGCGGATGATGGATCGTTTCTTCGACAACTACGTGTCGACGCCGCAGCAGAAGGTCGTGCACGACGCGTTGCGTCGGGAAGCCGAGCGTGATGCGCGCGGTGTCGCCGACGCGCGCGCGATGCTCGACACGTCGTATGCGTGGCTGGACAGGAAGATGGCGGATCGAGAATGGGCGGCCGGCGACCGCTTCAGCCTCGCCGACTGCGGCGCGGCGCCGTTCCTGTTCTATGCGGACTGGACGCACCGGATCGATCCGTCGTTCGCGAACGTGATCGCGTACCGCAAGCGTCTGCTGGCGCGGCCGTCGTTTGCGCGCGCGGTCGACGAGGCGCGGCCGTATCGCTCGTTCTTTCCGCTGGGTGCGCCCGATCGCGACTGAGCGGCGCAGGTGTGGCGCGGCGCGCCGCAACCGCGCACGGCCGGCATCGCGTGCCGGGGTGACGAAACGAAAACTGCGGCAGCATCGCGGCGTCTCCCCCTTACATCGTGTGGGTGGCCGACTGCGCGAGCGTCAGCAGTTCGTCGAACTGCGTGATCAGCTCGAAGCACAGCAGGAACGCGAGCGTATAGGCTGGCGCGGGGAAGCGCCGGATCATCGCCAGCACCTGCGGCGCGAAGCGCGAGCGGACCGCGTCGCGCGTCAGCAGCCACGCGATCGCGATGCCGATCGCGGCGCCCGCGATCAGGTCGGTCGGGTAGTGAAAGCCGAGATAGGCGCGCGGCAGGCAGATGAAGACGACCGAATACAGCAACGCGACGATGCCGATGCGGCGCGCGATGATGAAGATGCCGGTTGCGATCGCCATCCACAGCATTGCGTGATCGCTCGGGAACGAACTCCATGCCTGCAGCGTGGCCGCGCGCAGCCCTGCCGACGGGAAGTGCAGGTGCAGCTCGGGGTTGTAGATCGGCCGCACGCGGAACGGCAGCACCTGGGCGAGCAGCCGGCCGAACGCGAGCGCGATGAGTCCGCTCGCGATCGTCGCGACGACCAGCTCGCGCTGCCGCTCGCGGTTCGGGCCCGGCTGGAACCACAGCCAGCACAGCACGGGAATGAGTACGAAGCCCTTGAACGTGTACAGGCCCGCGATCACGCGGATCGCGTGATTCATCAGCGGTCCGAACGTGATGTGAGTGAGGAATATCTGGATCGTGGTGTCGAAATTGTTCATGTCGTGCGACCCCGGCGGACGCCCGATGCATGACGCGCGGCCGACAGGATCTGGAAGCGCGCTCGTACCGGAGCGCAACGGGGGGCAAGTATGTCACCCGTTATTTCGAAGAAAATGCGAAAAAATACCGGGAATCCCCTGATAAAACGGGGCTGTGCAGTGGGGCCGGATGGGCGAGCGCCGCGCGGCGGGGGGCATGCGATTCGTCCGATGTTTCTGCATCGATGCGCATGGCCGCCGGAAAAATAATGCGTAGAACTGGACAATCGTGCGGGCCGCTGCGGACCTTGCACGGGATGCGCGGCTTTCGCGCAGGATGCGCGCGAATCTGCCGGGCCGCGCAGCGTCACGCATGCGCCGATCGAAAATAAAAGAAAAGGCGGGCAAGCCCTGTGGGCCTGCCCGCCATGTGTGTGGTGCGGAGGTTCAGTGGCACCGGATCCGCACGGTGAGCGCGTCCACCTCGCTGCCGAGTGGCAGGCCGCGCCGCTGCCCGTCTACCTGACCTACCCGCATGCGCAGTTCTCTCCGTCGCGGCTCTTGCGGTTCGTCGCGTTGATACGCGAGGCCGTGCCGGGGCTCGTCGAAGGGCGCGACGCCTGACACCTGTTGCGCGTTGCGCAACGCGAGACGCAGGACGCGTCGCGAGCGCCGCCCGGCTGCTGCCGCGCCGTCAGCCGCGCCGGATCCCTTCGGGCAGCGCGCTGATGCGGCGCACCTCGGGCGAATCGAGCCACGCGCGCGACGTCGCGCAGTCGGCGAACATGTCGGTCGCATCCTCGCCCCAGAACAGGTCGCCGTCGAGTTCGAAGGTCGGCACGCCGAATACGCCGTGCGCGATCGCATCGTCGGTGTTCGCGCGCAGCGCGTCCTTGACCGGCTGGGCTTCGACGGCCGTCACGCCTTCCGGAAAGCCGACGGCTTCGCACAGTGCGGCGAAGCCTTCCGGCGTCGACACGTCCTGGCCGTCGCGCCAGATATGCCGGAAGATCCGGCGGATCGCGTCGGGTGAACTGCCCATCGCGATCGCGAGGCGCAGCGGCTTGATCGGATTGAACGGGTGCGCGGGCGGCATCCGGAACGCGATGCCGAGTTTGTCCGCGCGATATTGCGCGTGGCGATAGGTGAAGACGCGTTTCGCCGCGATCTCGGCCGGCGCTTTCTGGCCCCAGTGTGCGAGCAGCGCGCCGAGCACGATGGGCCGCGGCTCGAACACGGCGGCGGCCGGCAACCGGTCGAACCGTTCCTGCTGCAGGTAGGCGAACGGCGATACGAAATCGAAATACCAGGTGGCGGTGCGCGCGGCGTTCATCGGGAGTGTCTCCTCTTGCGGGTCCGGATGGATCGGGTGCGGAGCAGTGTCGCACGCGCCGGCGTTTCGCGCCGCCGCACCGCATTCCCGCCGCCGGCGCGAACGGCCGCTACCCGGCCTCCACCAGCGCCGCCAGCCTCGCCAGCGCCATTTGCCAGCCGGTCTCGTTGTCGGCGGCCGGCACGCCGGGCGGCACCCCGTCGTGCACGGCGTCCACGCGCGTGCCGCCCGCTTCGTCGGACAGCGTGATCGTGATCGTCATTGCGCCGCGCAGCATCGGATCGTCGGTCTCGAACACGTCGATCTCGACGATCTGCTCGTCCGGCACGAGCGTGACGAAGCGGCCGTGATAGGTATCGGTGCGCGCGGAGGTCTTGCCGGTGCCGGCCGACGGCGCGTCGTAGCTCAGCGACACGCGCAGCGCGCCGCCTTCGCGCGCGTCGTACGCATACACGCGGCACGTCATGCCGTCGGGCACCTTCCATTGCTCGACGGCGTGCGGATCGAGCAGCGCGCGATAGACGCGACCGCGCGGGGCGTTCAGATGCCGGCTGACCCGGGTCGAATGCGTGTGCATGTGCAACATGTTGCCTCCCGCGGAGCGCGCGCGACGGTGCACGCCGGAGGCCGGCGTGTCGTCATGCTTCCTTCAGGAATCCTAGGCGCGTGCGAGGCGGCATGCAATGACCGTGCACCCGGCCGCGCTCAGCGCAGCGCGGCCGCGAATGCGTCGAGCTGCGTGATGCAGGTGTTCCAGCCCTCGAAGAAACCGAGCGCTTCATGGCGATCGCGCGTGGCGGCGTCCGGATGCATCACGCGCGCTTCGTAGCGGCTGCCCGCATCGTCGTCGGCCATCGTGATGATCGCCGTGAAACCCATCCACGGCGCCTGCGGCCGCCAGCCGCCCGTGAGCATCGACGTGAACGCGATGCGCGATTCGGGCACGATTTCGAGGAAGCAGCCGGGATTGTCGCTCGTGCCGCCGTCGGGGCCGCGCATGTACGTGTGGAAGGCGCCGCCCGGACGCAGCTCGAACGCGCGCACTTCGGTGGTCCACGGTTTCGGGCACCACCATTCCTTGAGCAGTTCGGGGTCGGTCCACGCACGCCACAGCGCGTGGCGCGGCGCGCGCAGCGTGCGCGTGATGACGAGATCGTGGGCTTCAGCGGGGTCGACGGGGCTGGCTGACATCTTGCTCCTCCTGATGACGGCGTTCGACGAATTCGACGAGACGATCGGATCGTGCTTCCCACAGCGCGCGTTGCGCGGCGAGCCATGCCTCGGCCTCGGCGAGCCGGCTGCCGACCAGCGCGCAGGTGCGCGAGCGGCCGGTTTTCCGGGTCTGCACGAGGCCGCTGCGCTCGAGCACCGCAACATGCTTCATGAACGACGGCAGTGCCATGTCGAACGGCTCGGCCAGTGCGGAGACGGTCCGCTCGCCCTGGCCGAGCGCACCGACGATCGCGCAGCGCGTCGGATCGGCGAGGGCGTGGAAGACGTCGCTGATGCCGGGTTGAAAGTTAGCCATGTGGCTAGGTGTAGGAGAAGCGAACGGCGATGCAACGGAAATTTTCGTCGCGTAGGATGATGGGGCGGTAACACGTGCCGACCGGGTGCGGCGTTGCCGCGCGCCTGCTGCCGTTGCGCGAGCCGCGACGATCGGCCGGTGTTCTTTCCGATCCGGACGCACGCCGAACCCGCGCGGGCGGTCCACCTGTTACCGGAGATGGCATGACCGAATCTGTTACCGTCCGCCGCGTCGACGCGGGCGAAGCGATGACCTGCGTCGATGCGCTGTCCGACGTGCTGATCGATTGCGTCGAGGGCGGCGCGTCCGTCAGCTTCATGTTGCCGATCGAGCGGCCGACCGCCGTCGCGTTCTGGACCCGCGTCGCCAACGGCGTTGCGAACGGCGAGCGCATCCTGCTCGTCGCCGAGGACGCAGCCGGCCGGATCGTCGGCACCGTGCAGGTCGTCACCGCGCAGCCCGAGAACCAGCCGCATCGTGCGGATATCGCGAAGATGCTCGTGTCGCGGCACGCGCGCCGGCAGGGCGTCGCCGCGCGGCTGATGGCGGCGGCCGACGCGGCCGCGCGCGACGCCGGCAAGACCGTGCTCGTGCTCGACACCGTGACGGGCGGCGACGCCGAGCGACTGTACGAGCGGGCCGGCTGGCAGCGCGTCGGCGTCGTGCCGAACTTTGCGTTGATGCCCGACGGCGCGCTCTGCGCGACGACGTATTTCCACAAGCAACTCGCATAGCAGGGTGCGTGATGCATCCCGTCGCCCCGGCGCTCCTGTTCCTCACGCTCGCGGCCGGTCTGGTCGCGCTGCTCGCGCCCGCGTGGCTCGCAGCCGCGTGGCGGCGCCGCACGCAGGTGCCGCTTCGCGTGTTTTTCTACGGCATGCTGACCTTCTTCGTGTTCCAGCCGGTATTGCGCATGTCGTGGCAGATTCCGTTGTACCGCTGGCTCGCTCACGACCCGCGCTGGCACCTGCCGATGCTCGTGTTCGCGGCGTTGACGGCCGGGCTCTTCGAGGAATGCGGGCGCTGGGTCGCCTTCCGCTATCTGCTGCCGAAGCGGCATGATGCGCCGACTGCCGTGATGCTCGGGCTCGGGCACGGCGGATTGGAGGCGATGCTGCTGGTCGGCGTCGGGTTTCTTGCGCTCGGCACGGCCTATCTGCTCGCGCACGCGGGTGTCGTGGTGCCCGAGGGCATGCAGTCGCTGGTCGGGTCGCAGTTCTCCGGCATGACGCTCGCGTCGCCGTTGCTCGCGCTGCTTGAACGCACGAGCGCGCTGGCCGCGCATGTCGGGCTGTCGCTGATCGTGCTGCAGACGTTCGTGCGCGGAACGAAACGCTGGCTGGCGTACGCGATTGCGCTTCATTTCGTGTTCGACCTCGTCGTCGTGCTGCTGACGCGGCGCTGGCATGTCGATACGGTGCTGGTCGAGGCGACCCTGTTCGCGTGCAGCGCCGTGCTCCTGTTGCTGGGCATTCGCTGGAGCCGCTGGACGACGGGTGCCGGAGGCGCGAGCACTGAGCATATCGCCTGATGGGCCGCGCTCGTTTCAGCCGTTTGCAGCAGGGTTCGGCCGCCGGATGGCTCGCGCATCTGCCGATCGCCACCGGCTGGCGAGGCTCAGGGCCATGCCGGCCGTGACGATGGCGATGCCGGCCAGTGCCGGCGCGTGTGGCCGTTCGCCGAGCAGCAGCATGGCCTCGAGCGTGGCGAGGAGCGGCATCAGCGCGGCGAAAGTCGCGCCGATCGCCGGGCCGAGCGCGACGACGGCCCGGCTGAAGCAGTAGAGCGCCAGCACCGACATCAGCACGCCCTGGTAGATCGCCTGCGTGGCGATGGCTGCGACCGGAGCATGCAGCACGGCGCCGCCGCGCATGGCCAGATAGAGCGGGCAGTAGAGCACCGCGGAGCCGACCGACACGACGGCCGTCGCGTGCAGCGCACCGGCGGCGGCGCGTTTCGTCGTCACGTTGTAGACGGCCCACAGCAGGCCGCCGAGGATGAACAGCACGAGGGCCGGTAGCCCGATCGCGCCGCGCAGCGCATCGGACGCGGCCAGTGCGATGCCGGCCAGGATCGTGACGATGCCGGCGACCTGCGCGGCGCTCAGCCGCTCATGCGCGACCTGCCGGCCGAGGATCGCCGTGAACGCGATCATGCTGCCGGGCGTCAGCGCGAAGTAGCCGACCGGCGCGCGGCTCAACGCTGCCGCGACGGTCAGGATGTAGGGCGCGCCCGCACCCGTCACCATCAGCGCGACCGACGCCGGGCGCAGCGTGCCGAGGCCGCGGCGCAGCAGGACGGGCAGCAGCAGCGTGCCGGATACGATGAAGCGGATGAACGCGACGTCGTAGGCGTCGAGGGCCGAGTGCGTGACGCCGATGCGCGTGACGACCGGAAAGCCGCCCCAGATGAGCGCCGCGAGCAATCCGTAGCCGATACCGGCGAGCCGTTCGTTTCCGTTCATGTCCTGTCCTTGTCGTGCGGCCGTTGCGAGCCGGCAGAGGGCAAGGATGCGGTGCGCCCGGTAATGCGTCCAATATATTATTTGGGCGGAATTAGGTCGCAAAAAGTCTTTATTGCAACAAATTGGCCGATCGCAATGGCAAGCGCGGGGGCGCCCCCGTTCGCGGCGAGCGCAGGCTGGCGGCCGGGCGCCGTCCGGGAATCCGGCAGGGCCGGAGACGTCGCCAGTCCGATATATTCATGAAGGAAGATTTCTGCAGAACGCCCCGGAACCCCCGCCTCGATGAAACGCTCCCATGTCGCTTTCGCCCTCACGGGCCTGCTCGTCGCGCTGCCGATTGCCGCGTATGCGCTCGTCAAGCCGCTGCGCGTCGTCGCGCCCGCGCTGGTCCCCGGCGTATCGTGCCCGAGCGCCGATATCTGCACGGACGATGTCGCGAAGCTCGGCGATGCGCGGCAGCTCTATCGCGGCGGCTATGCGCGCGCGGCGGCAGCCGTGGGTGCATTTCAGGGAACGCCGCGCGTTGTGTTCTGTTCGACCCGCGCGTGCGCCGATGCATTCGGCCTCGGCCAACGCGCGGCGCTGACGCTCGGGAATTTCGGCGTGGTCGTCGCACCGCGCGGCTGGCAGACCTACTTTCTCGCGCACGAGTTGATCCATCACCGCCAGGCGGAAGTGCTCGGCAACCTGGCGGTCGCGACCAAGCCGCGCTGGCTGATCGAGGGGATGGCGTATTCGCTCAGTGACGATCCGCGTCATCCGCTGGCGGAGCCGTTCGAAGCGTGGCGCACGCGTTTCGATGCGTGGCATGCGGCGCTGCGCGGGCAGCCGCTGTGGGAGGCCGCGCGGGCGGTCGAATAGCGCGGGCATGGCGCTGAAACGCAGTCCCTCAAGCCGACACGCCATTACGCGCCCAAGCGCCCAAGCGCCCAAGCGCCCAAGCGCCTAAGCCGGCGCGCCCGAATCATCGCGCTCTACGGTGAGCGTGTCCCGCCCTGCCGCAAGGATCTCGTCCGCCAGCGCGGGATCGGTACCGGCGATCGCGCGCGACAGCACGAGCGCGCCGACCATCTGGCTGAAGACCGCGATCGCATCGCGACGCGTCTGCGCCGGCGTCCCGCCTTCCACGGCCACCATCCGTTCCAGCCGATCGAGATAGGTGGCGAGGCCGTGCGCATAGCACGCACGCGCCGCATCGGTCAGTCGCGGCGCATCGCCCGCGAAACCGGACAGCGGGCACCCGGCCTCGACGTTGTCTCGATGCGCGGCAGACAGATACAACGCCACCTGCGCGTCGAGACTGCCGGCGTTCGGCGAATCCGCGCGGTCCTGCATGGCCTTTTCCATCACCTCGGCAACCAGCGCGTCTTTCGACTTGAAGTGGTTGTAGAAGCCGCCCTGCGTGAAGCCGGCTTCCTTCATCAGCTCCGTGAGTCCTACCGCGTCGACGCCGCGCGCGCGGAACAGCCGCTCGGCGGCCGCGACGATCGCGCTCCGGTTCTCGGCAGCCTGCTGTCTTGAAACGCCCATCGATCCCTCCCTGATTTTTGTAGATCGCGTCTTGCCGATCGCGTCGATTGGAAAACACAATGTCGATCACCATTGACATGGGCGGGTTGCGTGAACACAATGCACTGCAAAGACAATGGCGATCGACATTGACATCGAGTGTAGCCGACTTGGCGGAGGGTGCAAAGCCACGGCCGGAACATCGGACGGCAATCGATCGGCGTCTTTGGCGCCGCCGGGCCACGGGCAGCAGGAGATTTGCCGCCTGCCGGCGGTGCACCGGTTCGGTACGTAATGGCAGCCTGGTTTTCCACCGGATCTCACGCGCGCTGCGAGCCGGCGCGCATGCGATTCATCATGCGAAAGGAACGGATCATGAAGATCGAAGGTGCAGTGGTGTTCGTCACGGGCGCGAATCGCGGGCTCGGGCTCGAGTTCGCGAAGCAGGCGCTCGCGAGAGGGGCGCGCAAGGTCTATGCGGCGGCGCGCGATCCGGCCACCGTGACGCTGCCGGGCGTCGTGCCGGTGAAGCTCGACGTGACCGATCCGGCGGCCGTCGCGGCGGCCGCCGACGCGGCGCGCGACGTCACGCTGCTGATCAACAACGCGGGCATCGCGCGGCTCGGCAGCCTGACGGATGACGGTGCGGCCGACGCATTGCGCGATCACTTCGAAACCAACGTGTTCGGGATGCTGGCGATGTCGCGCGCATTTGCGGGCATCCTCGCCGGCCATGGCGGCGGCGCGATCCTGAACATCCTGTCCGTCGCGAGCTGGGTGAACCGGCCGATCCTGTCGGGCTACGGTGTGTCGAAATCGGCCGCATGGGCGCTGACCAACGGGCTGCGCCATTCACTGCGCGAGCAGCGCACGCAGGTCGTCGGGCTGCATGCCGGCTTCATCGATACCGACCTGACGGCCGGCCTCGACGTGCCGAAGGCGACGCCGGCCGACGTCGTGCGCCAGGCGTACGAAGCGATCGAAGCGGGGGAGGAAGAGGTGTCGACCGACGAGTTCACGCGGCAGGTGAAGGCCGCGCTGTCGTCGGGCGTCTATCTGGAAGAACCGGCGCCGCGTTGACGCCGCCGGAACCTCGAACCCGCCACCCGCGCTGCGCGCGCGGCGTGGGCGGCGGGCCGGGGCGTCAGACCGTGGTGTCGATGATGCCCGGGATCTTCACGTCCGGGTTCACGTCCGCGTCGTAGTCGACGCCGGCGATCTCGAAGCCGAACAGGCGCAGGAATTCGGTCTTGTAGCCGGCGAAGTCGGTCAGCTCGTACAGGTTGTCGTTCGTCACGTGGTTCCACTGCGCGACGACCTTCGCCTGCACCTGCGGGTCAAGCTCCTTGTAGTCCGCGCGCAGGCGGCCTTCTTCGTCGATGTGCGGCGTCGCGCCGTACAGGCTGTCCTTGAACAGGCCGTACACCTGCTCGATGCAGCCTTCGTGCGTGCCGGTTTCCTTCATCGTCTTGAACAGCAGCGACAGGTACAGCGGCATCATCGGGATCGCCGAGCTCGCCTGCGTGACGACGGCCTTCAGCACCGACACGCGCGCATCGCCGCCGTGCGCGGCCAGCTTGTCGCGGATCGACAGCACTTTCTTGTCGAGATCCTTCTTCGCTTCGCCGATCGAGCCGTTCCAGTAGATGTCGTGCGTGATCTGCTCGCCGAGATACGTGAACGCGGTCGTTTTCGCGCCGTCGGCCAGCACGCCGGCTTCATCGAGCGCGTCGATCCACATCTGCCAGTCCTCGCCGCCCATCACGGCGACGGTGCCGTCGATCTCTTCCTGCGTCGCCGGTTCCAGCGTGACCTCGCGGATCACTTCCTTGTCGGTGTCGAGGCCGCGGAACGTGACCGTCTTGCCGATCGGCTTGAGCGTTGAGCTGATGGTTTCGCCCGTCTTCGGATGCGTGCGGCGCGGTGCCGCGAGGCTGTAGACGACGAGATCGACCTTGCCGAGATCCTGCTTGATGGTGTCGATCGTGACCTGCTTGACCTTGTCGGAGAATGCGTCGCCGTTGATGCTGCGCGCATAGCGCCCCTTTTCGGCGGCGAATTTCTCGAACGCGGCGCTGTTGTACCAGCCGGCCGTGCCCGGCTTCGTTTCGCTGCCGGCGCGCTCGAAGAACACGCCGAGCGTGTCCGCGTCCGAGCCGAAGGCGGCCGAGATCCGGGCGGCGAGGCCGTAGCCGGTCGACGCGCCGATCACGAGCACCTTTTTCGGGCCGTTGGCGATCGTGCCGTGCGAAGTCACGTAGTCGATCTGTTCCTTGACGTTGGCTTCGCAGCCGACCGGATGAGTCGTCACGCAGATGAAGCCACGCACGCGCGGTTTGATGATCATGGAAACCTCTAGTGAGAAAGGCGGCAACGGCCTGAAATCGGAAAAATCCCGCGCATTGTAATGGAAGCGGCGGATCGCGGGCGGGCGCGGCCGGAACCCGGCGGATCGTCCGGTTATTTCTCTCTTGACAGAAATAACTGAAATGCCTAAATTTCACGGCATGGAACTCACACCGATTGCCGAACGATTCATTCTCCACTGGGGCGAAATGGGCTCGCGGTGGGGCGTCAACCGCACTGTCTCGCAGATCCACGCGCTGCTCTACCTGGCCGGAAGGCCGATCGCAGCCGACGAGATCGCCGAGACGCTCAACGTCGCGCGCTCCAACGTCAGCACGAGCCTGAAGGAGCTGCAGGCGTGGCGGCTGGCGAAGGTCGTGCACGTGCTGGGCGACCGCCGCGACCATTTCGAGACGTCGACCGACATCTGGGAACTGTTCAAGCTGATCGTCGAAGGGCGGCGGCAACGCGAGATCGAGCCGACGCTCACGGTGCTGCGCGATTGCCTCACGAACCCGGAGATCGCCAACGAGAGCCGCGAGACCGAACAGCGCATCCGCGACACGCTGCAGTTCGTCGAGACGCTCACGACCTGGTCGGACGAGATGCTGCGGCTCAAGCCCGATACGCTGATGAAGGCGCTCGGCATCGGCGCGAAGATCAGCCAGACGGTCAGGCGCAAGCCGTCGAAGTAAGCGTGACGCGCAATGCGGGCAGGCAGCCCGCTTTTTTCGGGGCTGTTATTTCTGTCTGTACAGAAATAACTGTAAATAGAGGATGAAAATGAACACCGTCTTGCCGTCGACTTGCCCGCAAGGCCGCACCGGGGCGCGCAGCATGACTGTCCTCGTGTGCGGCGCGAACGGGTTCATCGGGCGGGCACTGTGCGCGCAGCTCGAAGCCGGCGGCCATCGCGTGCTGCGCGGTGTGCGTCATGCGGTTGGCCCGAGCGACGTCGCGATCGACTTCGCCACGGACATCGATCCCGACGCGTGGCTCGCGCGGCTCGCGGGCGTCGACGTGGTGATCAATGCGGTCGGCATCCTCGCCGATCGGCGCGGCGCGACGCTCGACGCCGTGCATCGCGCCGCGCCGTGCGCACTCTTTACCGCGTGCTGCCGCGCAGGCGTGCGGCGCGTGATCCAGATCTCGGCGCTCGGTGTCGAGCGCGGCGACACGCGCTACTTCGCCAGCAAGTACGCCGCCGACCGTTTCCTGCAGACGCTGCCGATCGACTTCCGGATCGTGCGTCCCGCGCTCGTCTATGGCACGGCCGGCGCGTCCGCGCGGTTTTTCCGGATGCTCGCGAGCCTGCCCGTGCAGGTGCTGCCGGCGGGCGGTCATCAGCGGCTGCGCCCGGTGCACGTCGACGATCTCGCCGAAGTCGTCGCGCGGTGCGTCGTGCAACCGGGCGATGCGCCGGCGGCCGGCCGCCCGGTGATCGACGTGGTCGGCAACGACGAAGTCGAATACCGCGAGATGCTGGCCCGCTACCGCGCCGCGCTGGGGTTTGCGCCGGCGGCCCGCGTGACGCTGCCGGGCCCGCTGGCCGGCGCGGCGGCCGCGTTGCTCGGCGTGCTGCCGGGCGCGATGTTCACGCGCGACACGTGGACGATGCTGCGTGGCGGGAATACCGGCGATCCGGCCGCCGCCACGGCCATGCTCGGCCGGCCGCCGCGCGGGATCGACGGCTTCATCGGCACGGAAGCCGCCGCGCTGCGTCGCGACGCGCTCGCGATGTGGCGTCGTCCGTTGCTGCGCGGCGCGCTCGCGATCGTGTGGATCTGGACGGCCATCGCCAGCGCGTTCATCCATCCGCTGTCCGCGAGCCTCGCGCTGCTCGCGCCTGCGCATCTGACGGGGCTGCCTGCGCTGATCGCGCTCTACGCGGCCAGCGCGCTGGACTTCGCGTTCGGCATCGCAACCGTCGCCGCGCCGTCGCGTCGCCTGTGGGTTGCGCAAGCGGCGCTGATCGTCGCGTACTCGGCCGTCATCGCGGTCACGATGCCGGGGCTGCTCGCCGAACCGTTCGGGCCCGTGCTCAAGAACGTGCCGATTCTCGCGATCCTGTTGATCCTTTTTTCAGAAGAAGAACAAGCATGAATACCTATCTCGTCATCAAGGCGCTTCACATCCTGTCCTCGGTGCTGCTGGTCGGCACGGGGTTCGGCACCGCGTTCTACCTGTTCTTCGCAAACCGCACGCAATCGGTGCCCGCGATCGCGGCCGTGTCGCGCCTCGTGGTGCGCGCGGACTGGTGGTTCACGACGCCGGCCGTGATCTTCCAGCCGGCCTCGGGGCTGTGGCTCGCGCACACGGCCGGCTGGCCCTGGCATACGCCGTGGCTGCTCGCGTCGATCGTGCTGTATGCGATCGCCGGCGCGTGCTGGCTGCCAGTCGTGTGGCTGCAGGTCGAACTGGCCGCGATGGCGAAGCTCGCTCACGCGAACGGCGCCGCCGCATTGCCGGAACGCTACTGGCGCTATGCGAAGCGCTGGGAACTGCTCGGCTATCCGGCGTTCTTCGCGATGCTGACCATCTATTTCCTGATGGTGGTCAAGCCGATGTAAGCGTGTCGCCGCCGTGCGGGAGCGGCGGTTCGAAGCAACGGAATGCAGTCAATGGATCGATTCATGATGCCAGCCACAACAAGAAGGAGTGCGAATCATGGACTCAAGTGAACTGGTGCTGTACTTCGACGGACGATGTCCGTTATGCGCCGCGCAGATACGACGTCTCGGGGCCCGCGACACGCGGCAGCGGCTGGCTTTCGTCGATATCGCCGGGCCGGGCTTCGATCCGTCGCCGCTGGGCGTCGACCTGCCCGCGCTGAATCGCGAGCTGCACGTGCGCCTGCCCGACGGACGCATGCTGACCGGTGTGGAGAGCATCCTGGCCGCCCATGCGCTGACCGGGCGCCGCTGGCTCGTCCGGCTGCTTCGCGTGCCGGTCGTGCGCAGTGCGCTGGCGCCGCTGTATCGCCGCTTCGCGCGCAACCGGTATGCCGTCTCGCGCTGGCTCGGCTATCACGCCAAAGCACCGTGCGACGGGGCGGCGTGCGGCGGCGACCGTGCCGCCGAACATACGGCGGATCGTCCCGCACGTGATGACGCGCGACGCATCGTAGTGGCCTGGATGTACGGCGCGGCGATCGCACACCTGCTCGTCGGCATTGCCGTTCCATGGGTTGCCGGCACGCCATGGCTCGACGCGTATCACCGCGTCATCGAGTTGCATTTCTGGGCGGGCACGGCGCCCGAACCGGCGCGTGCGCAGCAGATCTGGTGGATGTCGCTGATCGGTGCAACGGTGCAATGCGCGTCGGTCTGGATGCTGGCGCTCGTCCACCTCGGCAACCGGCTGCGCCGGCGGGAAGTGTGGGGATGGCTGCTGGCCGGCCTGTTGGTCTGGGCGCCGCAGGACATGCTGTTTTCATTGCAGGCCCGTGTATCGGGCCACGTGGCGATCGACGCGGCGGCACTCGTCGCGATGGTGCCGCCACTCGTCTGGCTGTGGAGGAGGGACACCGTATGAACACCTTGGCTGCTTACGACTGGGCGCTCAACCTGCTGATCGTGCAGGGCGCGATGGGCGCATTCGATACGCTTTATCACCACGAACTCACGCAGGATCTGCCGCACAGCCCGCGCGCGCGGCTCGAGCTGGCGATTCACGCGGTGCGCTCCGTGCTTTACGGTCTCGTGTTCGCGTCGATCGCGAACGTCGCCTTTCACGGCGCCTGGGTCGCGGCCATCGCGGTGGTGGTGGTCGTCGAGGTGGGTCTGACGTTGTGGGATTTCGTCGTCGAGGACCAGAGCCGCAAGCTGCCGGCGACCGAGCGCGTGCTGCACACGCTGCTGGCCGTCAACGGCGGCGCGCTGTTCGGGATGATCGCGATGCAACTGGCCGTCTGGGCGCACGAGCCGACCGCGCTGCAGGCGCTCGATCTCGGCTGGCGCGGCGGGTTGCTGAGCGTGTTTGCCGTCGGCGTGACGGTATCGGGCATCCGCGACGGGATCGCGGCCTGCCGGATCGCGCAACGCGCGCCGGCCGCCAATCCGTTCGCGGGGCAGCCGCCGGGGAACGTGCTCGTCACCGGCGGGACCGGCTTCATCGGCGAAACCCTCGTGAACGGGCTGCTCGATGCGGGGCATGTGGTCACGTTGCTGGCGCGCGATCCGCTGCGCGCGGCCTACCAGTTTCATGGCCGCGTGCGCAGCGTGACGTCCGTCGAGCAACTGCAGCCGCACGAGCGTTTCGACACGATCATCAACCTCGCGGGGGCGCCGGTGCTGGGCGCGCGCTGGAGCAAGCGCCGGCAGGCGTTGCTGCTCGCCAGCCGCGTCGGCGTCACGGAATCGCTGATGCGCTGGGTCGAGACCGCCGAGATCAAGCCGCGCACGTGGATCCAGGCATCGGCGATCGGCTACTACGGCGTGCGTCCCTCCGACGAGCGGCTCGACGAGCGCAGCAGCGCCGGCACCGGCTTCATGTCCGAGCTGTGCCGGCGGTGGGAGCAGTCCGCACAGGCGCTCGAGCGCCACGGCGTTCGCTCGGTGGTGCTGCGGCTGGGCCTCGTGTTCGGGCCCGGCGGCGCGTTGCGTTCGATGCTGCTGCCGCATTACTTCGGGATGGGCGGCCGGTTCGGCGACGGCACGCAGGTGATGAGCTGGATCCACCGCGACGACGTGCTGCGGATCATCGCGCGCGCGATGGCGAATTCGGGCATGCACGGCGTCTACAACGCGGTCGCACCCGCGCCGTTGACCCAGCGCGAGTTCGTGCAGGTCGTGTCGAAGGTGTTGCATCGTCCGGCCTGGCTGCACGTACCGGCCACGCCGCTGCGCATCGCGATGGGCGAGATGGCCGAGCTGCTGCTGGACGGGCAGCGCGTGATGCCGGCGCGGCTGCATCAGGACGGCTTCATGTTCCGGTTTCCGACGGCCGAGCACGCGCTGCGTGACCTGACGAATCGGCCGCACGCGGATTTTCCGCGTACGGCATGTCGTTTGCCGCGTGGTCGTGTTTGACGGCGCTCCCCCTGGGAGAAGGCGATTCCCACTTCACTGGATGCGACCCGACATCGCCTCAAAGAGACATGGGACTGACGCTTTCTCCATGGGCTGGCGCCACCGGTCCGGCGGCCAAAATGTGACGCGCTGCGTTGATGTCGCGGTCGTGGGGCGTCCCGCATTCGGGGCAAACCCACGCGCGCACTTTCAGCGGCAGTTCGGCCACAGTCCCTTCACTCCCCGCCCCGCGCCCCGAAGGACGTTCCCCAGGGGAAAAGGACGAGGGTTCTCGGAGCAAACCTGATAAATTCGACGTGAATGCGTTCGGGGCGTGTCGTGCGCCCCGGATGCTCCGCATCCGACCTCACAAGGAGACTGCATGCTGCACATCCTCGGCAAGATCCCGTCCATCAACGTCCGCAAGGTGCTGTGGCTGTGCACCGAGCTGAACCTGCCGTTCGAACAGGAAGACTGGGGCGCGGGCTTCCGCACGACCAATGATCCGGCCTATCTCGCGCTGAATCCGAACGGTCTCGTGCCGGTCATCAAGGACGACGATTTCGTGCTCTGGGAATCGAACACGATCATTCGCTACCTCGCGAACCGTTACGGCGGCGATGCGCTGTATCCGGCCGAGCCGCAGGCGCGTGCGCGGGTCGACCAATGGATCGACTGGCAGGGTGCGGACCTGAACCGCTCGTGGGTCGGTGCGTTCCTCGGCCTCGTGCGCAAATCGCCCGATCACCAGGATCCGGCCGGCATCGCGCAGTCGATCGCCGGCTGGACGAAGCACATGCGCGTGCTGAACGCCCAGCTCGAAAAGACGGGCGCGTACGTGGCCGGCAACACGTTCACGCTCGCGGACATTCCGATCGGCCTGTCGGTGAACCGCTGGTTCGGCACGCCGTTCGAGCATCCGGATTTCCCGGCGGTGTCGCGCTATATCGAACGTCTCGCAACGCGCGAAGGCTTCAAGCAATACGCGGGCAGCGCGAATCCGTAAGACCAGGCAGGTAGTGCGTGAAGCGGCAATGTTGCAATCGCTGCCGCTTCACGCCTGATTCATCGATCCACGTACCCGCCGTCACGCGCCGGGCGCCGGCACCGCGTCGAGCACGCGCGCGAGAAACGCCTCGTGATTCCACGCGGCTTCCGGCCGCGACAGCCCGAGCCGCACGACTACCAGTTGACGGCTCGGCACCACGCTCACGAACTGGCCTTCATGGCCGACTGCATGAAACGCGTCGGCCGGTATCGCGTTCGCATGCGGATCGCGATCGTTGAACGGCTCCGGCACCTTGACCCACAGCTGTGCGCCGTACTCCTGGCGCTCCGACTGCGGTGTCGCGCGCGTCAGGTAGCGTACCCAGCCTTCCGGTAGCAGCCGCTGCCCGTCCCACACGCCGTCCTGCAGCAGAAGCTGCCCGAAGCGCGCCCAGTCGCGCGCGCTCGCATACATGTACGACGGGCTGACGAGTGTGCCGGACGCGTCGGGCTCGAACACCGCGCTGCGCATCCCGAGCGGCGCGAACAGTGAGCGGCGCGGAAACGCGAGGTAGTCGTCCTCGCTCCCGCCCAGCGCTTCGCGCATCACGCGCGCGATGATTGCGCTCGTGCCGCTCGAGTAGGACCACTGCGTGCCGGGTGTCGCGGCGAGCGGCTTCGCCGATGCGAACCGCGCGGTATCGGGCTGCGTGAACAGCATCAACGCGACGTCGGACAGCGGGTCGTCGTAGTCCTCGTTGAATTGCAGGCCGCTCGTCATCCGCAGCAGCTCGTCGAGCGTGATGGCCGCACGCGGATCGCCGCTGCCGCGCCATTCGGGCAGCAGCGCCGCCGCGTCGGGCGACAGCTTGTGCTGTGCGACGAGCATGCCGACCAGCGCGGCCGTCACGGTCTTCGTCATCGACCAGCCGGGCAGCGGCGTGTCGGCCGTGAAGCCGGGCGCATAACGTTCGGCGATCACCTGGCCGCGCCACATCACGACGACCGCGCGCGTGCGCCGCGGCCGTGCCGGATCGGGCTCGTCGAACGCGCGGTCGAGCGCGGTCTGCAGCTTCTGCGCGTCGATGCCGGCCGGCGGCGTGGCCGGCGCGGGCTGCGCGGGTGGATCGGGGAGGGGCGGCAGCGCGGCCGGCAACGCGCCGGGCGACGGCCCGATCGCGAGCGTGCAGCCGAGCCCGGGCCTGAAGTCGGCCTCGCGCCCGGCGAAGCCGGCGAAGGTCGCCACGGCGCGACGATGGTCGGGATCGATCGACGGGCGTACCAGTTTCAGCAGCGGATGCACGCCGGCCATGATGTCGACGTCGATCACGGACGCGGCAGGGCGGCCCGATACGTACACGCCGGAACACAGCGCCTTCGCCGCATAGCCGGTCGCGATCGGCGCGAGCCGGGACAGCATGTGGCCCGTGTAGCCGATCGCGGCGATGACCGCGAGCGCGACGCCGCGCAGGATCAGCTTCTTGAGGGGGATCGTCATGCGCGAGCGTCCTCGGTTGTCTGCAGGCAGAACATGAACCGGCAGTGTCGCAGGTTCAGGCCGGCGGTGGCAATCGCGAGGGCTTGCGATGCCGGGCGGCGTCGACAGCGCGCAGATTGCCCGGCGTGTGCGAATCGTGTGTGTCGATCGCCGATGTCGAACGGGCCCCGCGCGGCCCGTTCAAGTGGCGCGTCACTGCGCGTTGTTGTTGTCGGAGCGCAGGGTCCAGACCGTCGCGGTATTCGTGTTGTCGTCGACGGCCGCGAATTGTGGCTGGCCTTTGCTGCCTTGCCCGAACGCAATGCCGAATGCGGCCCCCGCCACGGAGTCGACCTGAATCTGTGCGACGAAGCGCCCGTCCACCGTGAATTCGACGATCTCGCTCGGCTGCAGCGGGTCGGCGTTGACCGCGTCGCCGTTCGCGGTCACGAGATGGCCGTTCGGGGCGAGCGCCAGCGCGAGCGGGCCGTGCAGGTGCACAGCGTCGAAGTAGATCATCCGCCCGACGCCGCCGTTGCGATTCGTCGACGCGGCGTTCTGGATCGCGAACACCGCGTTGTCGCCGGTGGAGGCGACATACAGCACGTCGATGTTCGGGTCGTACGCGAGGCCGGTCGGGCCGACGACGAGTGCGTTGGGATCGGTTCGATTCACGTAGCCTGACGCGATGACGCGCGAGCCCGGCAGCATCGTGACGCCATCGTCGCCGATCGCCAGTTCGATGCGTGAGACCGTCCCGTTCAGGACGTTCGAGACGAACGCGGTCACGCGCTGGCCGCGATCGATCACGGTCATGTCCCACGGCCCGTCGAGCAGCGTCGAGCTGACCAGTTGCTTGACGAGATTGCCTTGCGGGCCGATGACGAGCAGCGAGCCCGGGGGGACGACGGTCTTGCCGTCCGGCGCCGGGACGTTGCCCACCAGCACGAAGCCGCTGCGCAGCACCGCGAGCGCGGTCGTCAGGCCGAGATTGCTGCCCTGGAAGAACGTCGCCGGCGTCTTGCCGGGCGACAGCTTCACGATCGTCGTGCCGGTGCCTTGCGTGTTAGACGCCGCGTTGAAGTTGGACACGACGACGTCGCCGGGTTTCAGCGTGCTCCAGGTCGGCACGCCGCGCGGCACGAACGCGATGCCGTAGGGATTGACATCGCCGTTGGCGGGCACGGTCGAAGCGGTGACCGACGCCGTCGGCAAGATGATGTCGCTGCCGCCGGCCCACGCGAAAGCCGACGACAACGCGACCAGCCCGGCGCCGCAAGCCGCGCGGCATAGCGTGTGCGCAAGCGTGCGCCGCACGCGCGCGAGCACGGGCGGATCAACCGCGAACATAGTCGCGGCGGGTGAACGACAGGAGGGGAGAGGGTCCATGGCATGACTCCGGTTGATGATAGCGATCAGTCATCCCGGCTGCCGGCCTGCGCAGCCGACGGGTGTCCGGCGCGGGTTCGCGGTCGTACGGTTGTCGCGCGAACCCGCGCTTGAAATGAACGGATGGCGACGGCCGGATATTCCAATCTGTTACAGCACGTTGCGTGCGCACCGGCGTTCATTGTTCGCCGCAAGAGCGGCCCGGCCTGACAAGTTGAAATCCGACCCGCCGTCGGCCGATAATCGTCCGGCATTGCTCTCCCGCTCTCCCGGTCCAACCCTCATCGGAATACGCCATGTCCTACGACAACAACAACCCGTTCGCCAAAATCCTGCGCGGCGAACTGCCGTGCGTGAAGGTCGCTGAAGACGACACGACGCTCGCGATCATGGATCTGATGCCGCAGGCCGACGGCCACGTGCTCGTGATCCCGAAGGAGCCGGCCGCGCAGATCTTCGAATTGTCCGGCGACGCAGCCGCGGCCGGCATCCGCATGACGCAGCGCGTCGCGGCGGCGGTGCGCGCGGCGCTCGAGCCGGACGGCGTGTTCATCGGCCAGTTCAACGGCGCGGCAGCCGGCCAGACGGTTCCGCACGTGCACTTTCACGTAATCCCGCGCTGGGAAGGTGCCGAGTTGCGGATGCATGCGCGCGAGATCGCCGACGCGGCGACGCTCGAAGCGCTCGCGCAGCGCATTCGCGCGCGCTTCGTGTAACGCATCGATTACGCACGGCGCGGCGCAGCATGGCGCGGTACGGCACGCCGGCTGCCGCGCCATCGCCTGTTTCGGCGGTCATGCGAGGTAACACGTGTAACCGCCGGCGAAACTCGGCCCGGCCCACCCGGCGCTAGACTCGGCGCATTGCTTCATCGAGCGACAGGAAGGGCGGATTGCCTCTTCGTGCCGGCCGGCGCATCCCGCGGCGGCGCGGCTTTCGCGAGGTGCCATTCGTCTTTCGCGCCGGGAATCGAGCCATGTCCAGACTTCTCATTACGCTTGCCCTGATCGGCGGCCTGTCCGGCTGCTACATCGCGCCGCCGTACGGCTACGCGCCCGCGCCGGCCTACTACGGCTATGCGCCGGCGTATTACGCGCCGCCCGTCAGCGTCGGGATCGGCGGCAACTTCCGTATCCGCTGATCCGGCACCGGGCGCGGGCCCTGGCCTCACCGGTCAGGTGCGCCGCGTTGCGCCGGACGATGCGTGCGGATTCGCACACCGCATGACGGCGGCGCGCTACGCGACGTGTGCGCGGTTCCTATACTTCACAGGAAAGCGCATTCCGGCGAGGCAACCATGACAGTCACCCGCAAGGTCGCCGCCCTGTCGGGCATCTCCACGCTCGTCTATCTCGGGCTTGCGGTGCTCGGCAGCGGCGGGTTCGCTGCCTTCTTCTCGCATCCGCCGCTGACCGTCGTCGCCGTCGCGACACTCGCGATGGTCGTCGCGGCGATGTTCACCGAAGCCAACCTGAGCAGCGGCGAGCGCGAGAACCGCGACAACCGCTGGGTGCTCGCGGCGTTCGGGGTGAGCGGGCTCCTGCTGGCGTACCTGCCCGCACTGACCGACCGGCTCGATTTCTGGACCTTCGGCGGCGATGCGGTGCGCTGGACCGGCGTCGCGCTGTACATCGCGGGCGGCGGGCTGCGCATCTGGCCCGTATTCGTACTCGGCAAGCGCTTCAGCGGGCTCGTCGCGATCCAGTCGGGCCATACGCTCGTGACCGACGGCATCTACCGCCGCATTCGCAATCCGAGCTATCTCGGCCTGCTCGTCAATTCGGTCGGTTGGGCGCTCGCGTTCCGTTCGGGCGTCGGCGTGCTGCTGGTCGTGTCGATGTTGGTGCCGCTCGTTGCGCGCATCCGCTCCGAAGAGGCGCTGCTGCGTGCGCAATTCGGCGCCGAGTACGACGCGTATTGCGCGCGGACCTGGCGGTTGCTGCCCGGCGTGTACTGACCCTCTTCATTGCTCCCCGGCCGTCGTTTCGGGGTCCGCTCACGATACGTGCCCGATGTGTTGCCACGTGTGTCGCAAACGTGCGACGCCGCGCGTGGGCGGCCAGTCTTTCCGCCGGGTCGAATAGTCCGTGGAGCCAATGCCGGCGCGGGTTTGCGGGCATTCTGGCGCAGGCGTTCCAGGTCGCTTATTCGTAAACAACTTGTTACCAGAATGTCCACGGCAAGGACGTGGGACCGGTGCTATTCTTCGCCGCAAGCTCATTGAAATGAATTGGTCCGCGGTTCGGCACAATGCCTGACCCGACGTCGATCGATTCAGATCGTCGTACCGAGCGGACCTTCGATAACCAGATTGCGAACAAGGAAGAATACGGGAATGTGGAAGAAAATCGCCCCCGCTCTCGTCGTCGCCGCGCTGACCGGCGCGACTGCGCTGCCGGCCCTGGCTGGTGACATGAACAACGCGCTTGGCGGCGCGCTCGGCGGGGTAGCCGGCGCAGCGGTCGGCGGTGCCCTCGGCGGCAGCACGGGCTCGGTGATCGGCGGCGCCATCGGCGGCGGCGCGGGTGGCGCGGTGACGTCGAACCGTCGCGAACGCACCGGCGCGATCATCGGCGGCGCCCTCGGCGGCGGCGCAGGCACCGCGGCAGGCAACGCGATGGGCGGCCGCACGGGCGGCCTGCTGGGTGCGGCTGTCGGCGGCGGCGCCGGCGCGGCGCTCGGCGGCAACATGTCGCGCAGCTCGTACGAGCGTGATCACGGCGGCGGCTACTACCGTCACCGCAAGCATCGTCACCACCGCGACTGGGACTGATCGCCGCTGACGCGGCACGGTGCGCGAACGGCGCACTGTCGCGTCGAAGGCGTCGGCATCCGACGCGAGATTCGGCCCGGCGGCCCGCCGGGCCGCCATCGCCGGCCAGACCGGCGAACCCTTTCCGGCTTCATCAGCCGCGGCCAAATACCCGATCGACGGGCCGGCAAGTTTCCCTCCTCGTTGCATTTCCCCGTTTCCCGACTACACCACCTCTCGCGACCGAATGCGTCCGGGCAGCGTCGACCCCATTCGCGTTACGTTCGACCTCGTTGGCCCGTTCCGGCCTGACGGCGGCGCATGATCGGCGCGGAGCGGCTTTGCAGCCCCGCACGCGTCGTTGCATTCCAATCTGCGTAACCAGATGTATCGCGACCCGCGTGCGCGACCGGAACGGCGGCGGTTATTCGCCTGCGCTTCCAGCGTCCCGGCGAACGTGCGCATTGCCCCGCCCGTCAGGTTTTCCCGGATAGCCGGGCCGCCGCGCGGCGCTACCTCACCGCGTATCGCGGGTGCCGGCCGGTAGTGGGAAATCGAATGGATTCCATCGCAACATTTAATTGGTCGATTGCGAACGACTTCGCTATCGTCGGCAGTGCTCGCGTACGGCGTCGAACCGTGCCGCTGGCCGCGCCTCGTCGCATGAACGCGAGCGCCACGGCCCGGCCGCCGGCCCCACAAGCATGGGCCGCTGCGTCCGATGAACCGGACGAACCCGTCGCGAAGCCTGGCCGACCGAACGAAGGCGCGTGCGCCTTCAAGCCACCCCGGCAACGATGTCCCGCCGCCGCCTGCGCGCCCCACGCGCGTGCGTGCCGCCCGATGCCGTTGCAGCCCGGGGCCGGACCAACCCATTGCCTGGATGCACTATGTCTAAGACAACGTATTACGCGCCGCATGGCGGCCACCCGCCGCAGACCGATCTGCTGACGGATCGCGCGATGTTCACCGAGGCGTACGCGGTGATCCCGAAGGGTGTGATGCGCGACATCGTCACGAGCTGGCTGCCGTTCTGGACGAACACGCGCCTGTGGGTGATCGCCCGCCCGCTGTCGGGTTTCGCCGAAACCTTCTCGCAGTACATCGTCGAAGTGAACCCGGGCGGCGGTAGCGACAAGCCGGAGCAGGACAAGAACGCCGAAGCCGTGCTGTTCGTCGTCGAAGGTGAAGCCGAACTGACGCTGCAAGGCACGAAGCACACGCTGAAGCCGGGCGGCTACGCGTTCATTCCGCCGGGCGCGGACTGGACGCTGCACAACGTCAGCGATGCCGCGGTGCGCTTCCACTGGGTGCGCAAGCATTACCAGGCCGTCGACGGCATTGCGTTGCCGGAAGCCTTCGTGACCAACGAGCAGGACGTCGAGCCGATCCCGATGCCGGGTACCAACGGCGCATGGGTGACGACGCGCTTCGTCGACATGAGCGACATGCGCCACGACATGCACGTGAACATCGTGACGTTCGAGCCGGGCGGCGTGATTCCGTTCGCTGAAACGCACGTGATGGAGCACGGGCTGTACGTGCTGGAAGGCAAGGCTGTGTATCGACTGAACCAGGACTGGGTCGAGGTCGAAGCGGGCGATTTCATGTGGCTGCGCGCGTTCTGCCCGCAGGCATGCTATTCGGGTGGCCCTGGCCGCTTCCGCTACCTGCTGTACAAAGACGTGAACCGTCACATGAACCTGACGCTGAACCCGGCGCGTTAAACGCCGCGTCGGCAGTCGAATGTGAAAGCCCGCCGGTGCATGCCGGCGGGCTTTTTTTCATGACGCGGCGGTTGTCCGGGGGCCGGGGCGCGCATGTCGCTTGCGAAGCCCGCTACCGTGCCGCCGCTCGGACGGCGGCGCAGGCCATCCCGTGCATCATCCCGCACGCCCGTCGTGCAACGGTGCATCGACCAGCCGCAGCTCCTGCGCCAGGTCGATCAGCGCGCGCAACCGCGCGGGCACGAAGCGATGGCCCGAATAGTAGAGCCGCAGCCCGCCGAACGACGGGCACCACGGCTTCAGCACCGGCACCAGCGCGCCGGTCTTCAGCTCTTCGTCGATGAACCATTCGGAAATGAAACCGATGCCCAGCCCGAACAGGATCGCCTGCTTGATCGCGGCCAGTTCATTGAGCGCGAACCGCACGGGCAGGTCCATCTGCAGCTTCTGCCCGTTGCGTTCGAGCTCCCAGTGATAGATGCCGCCGTGGGACATGCGCATGCCGATGCTCTGGTGCTCGAGCAGGTCGCGCGGATGGCGCGGCGAGCCGTGGCGCTTCAGGTACTCGGGCGTGGCGACCACCAGCATGCGGATATCGCGCGACAGCGCCACCGCAATCATGTCCTGCGGCACCGATTCGGCCAGACGGATGCCGGCGTCGAACCCTTCGGCGACGATGTCGATCAGGCGCGATTCGCTCACGATGTCGATGCGGACCTCGGGATAACGCTGCGCGTACGGATGGAACAGCGGCCCCAGCAACAGATGCGCGGCTCCCTGCGGCGCGTTGATGCGCAGTGTGCCGCTCGGCGTGCCTGGCCCGGTGGCGGCTTCCTCGCCGGCGCTCGTGATCTCGGCGAGCGCGGGCGCGATGCGCTCCACGTAGCGCTGGCCCGCATCGGTCAGCGACACGCTGCGTGTCGAGCGGTTGAACAGGCGCACCTTCAGGCGCGCTTCCAGCCCGGCCACGGCGCTGCTCACCGCCGTCGTCGACATGCCCAGCTCCAGCGCCGCGCCGCGAAAGCTTGCGCGGCGCGCGACGGCCAGGACCACTTCCAGCTCGGTCATTCCGGTGCGGTGCATCGATTGTCCTGATTTTCGGGATGAGTCATCAGCGATAAGGCAGCTTATCAGAACAGTAATGGTTTCCTAGACTGCGTGTCATGACGGCTTGTCGGACACGCGAACAGGAGTACGCACCATGCAACGCATCGAACAGATCTACATCAACGGCGAATTCGTGACGCCGCACGGCGACGAATGGTTTGACCTGCACGACCCGAGCACCGAGCAGGTGATCGGCCAGGTCCGCCTCGGCGACACGCAGGATGCCGAGCGGGCGATCGCCGCGGCCAAGGCTGCGTTTCCCGGCTGGTCGCGCACCACGCGGGAAGAACGGATCGCCGCGCTCGAGCGCATGCGCGACGCCGTCGTCGCGCGGGAAGACGACCTGATGGAGGCGGTCGTGACCGAATACGGCGCGCCGGTCGAGCGCGGCCGCTGGATGGCGACCTATCCGGCCGACACCATCCGGCAGGCCATCGCCGCGCTGGAGACGTTCAAGTTCGAGGAGCAGGCCGGCTCGGCCCGCGTGATCATGACGCCCGTCGGCGTGGCCGGCCTGATCACGCCTTGGAACAGCGATGCGGGGTTCATCTGCAACAAGCTGGCCACCGCGCTGGCGGCAGGCTGCACCGCGGTCATCAAGCCCAGCGAGATGAGTGCGATGCAGACGCAGGTCATCACCGAGGCGCTGCATGCGGCGGGTTTGCCCAAGGGCGTGTTCAACATCGTCAACGGGCGCGGCGACGTGGTCGGCGATGCGATTTCGCGCAGCCCCGACGTCGCGAAGATTTCGTTCACCGGCTCGTCGGCGGTGGGCCAGCATCTGGTGAGCGCCGGCGCGGCCACGATGAAGCGCGTGACGCTGGAGCTCGGCGGCAAGTCGCCGACGGTGGTGCTCGACGATGCGGATTTCGCAGCCGTCGTCCCGCTCGTGCTGCAGGCGGGATTCATGAACAGCGGCCAGGCATGCATCGCGGGTACGCGCGTGCTGGTGCCGCGCCATCGGCTCGCGGAATTCGAAGCGGTGATCACGCAGGCGGTGGCGCACGTGCGCTCCGGCGATCCGCGCGATGCCGGCACCGACATCGGGCCGATGGTCAGCGCGAAGCAATGGGAGCGGGTGCAGCACTACATCCGCATCGGGCAGGAAGAAGGCGCGGTGCTGCTGGCGGGCGGTGAAGGGCGGCCGGAAGGTCTGCACGCCGGGTGGTTCGTGAAACCCACGGTCTTTTCCCGGGCGAACAACCGGATGCGGATCGCGCAGGAAGAGATCTTCGGCCCGGTGCTGACCATCATCCCTTACGAGGACGATGCCGATGCGATCGCCATTGCCAACGATACGCGCTACGGCCTGAGCGCGGTCGTGCTGGGCAAGGACCCCGAACGTTGTGAGCGCGTGGCGCTGCAGATCGATTCCGGCCGCGTGCTCGTCAATACGCTGGCTCACGAGCCGCTTGCGCCGTTCGGCGGTTTCAAGCATTCGGGGCTGGGGCGGGAAATGGGCCGGTGGGGCATCAGCGCTTATCTGGAGCCCAAGACCCTGATCGGGAGCGCAAGCCGGGTCGCGTGAGCCGGCACTCGCAATCGATGCCCCTGTACGTCGTGCAGGGGCGTTTGCGTCTCTCATGCTGCTGCGTCACACATGGATCGCCGGTGATCGGGAGCGCAAGCCGGGTCGCGTGAGCCGGCACTCGCATTCGACGCCCCTGTACGTTGTACAGGGGCGTTTGCGTATCTCATATGGCTGCATCACACATGTATCGCCGGTGATCGGGAGCGCAAGCCGGGTCGCGTGAGCCGGCACTCGCAATCGATGCCCCTATACGTCGTGCAGGGGCGTTTGCGTCTCTCATGCTGCTGCATCACACATGTATCGCCGGTGATCGGGAGCGCAAGCCGGGTCGCGTGAGCAGGCACTCGCATTCGACGCCCCTATACGTTGCGCAGTGGCGTTTGCGCATCTCATGCGGCTGCATCACACACGTGTCGCAGGTGAAAAGGCGCTGCCGGTGATGGCAAGCCTCGGAGGCGGAACAGACGCATGTGGCGCGTCCAGACGATGCACGGCCACTGGCGAATGTTGCTGCGTTGCGCGCCTACAAGCCCAGTGCGTGTGCGGCGAGTTGCGCGACCGCCAGCGACGTATCCGGCGGCAGGTCGTCCTCCCTCAGCCACACGGCCGACAGGCCCGCCCACGCCAGAATCCATTGCAGCAGCCGGCGGCGATCGAGTTGTGCGGCTTCGGCCACACACACGACGCGTTGCGCGAAGCGCACCGGATCGACCGCGATGTCCGGCGCGGGATTGCAGAACAGGTTCGCGTAGTCGAACGCGCGATCGCCGCGCAGCGCTTTCGGGTCGATCGCAAGCCAGCCGCGATCGCCGAAATGAAGAATGTTGCCGTGATGGATGTCGCCGTGCAGGACGACTTCGTCGACGCCAGGCCCGGCCAGCAGCTCACGCGCGATCGCCGCCGAGCGGCGCAGCACGTCGTTGCCGGTGTCGTCCGACAGCAGCGCACGGAACCAGTCGTCGAGCGGCACGACCGAAACCGGCCCCGGCGCGTGATGCGCATGCAGCCGCGCGACGACGCTGCATGCGATGCGCATCGTGTCGTCGTCGTGGCCCGATGCCGACAAGGCGGCCAGCGTCGGTGCCGGTTGCGCGCGTTCGAGCAGGACTGCGTCGCCGTCGTGCCGCCACACGTGCGCGGCGCCATGCCCGTTCCACCAGGTCATCAGCGCGTTGCCGCGACGCTCTTCGTCGCAGGTGGCGACCTTCAGCATCGCGGGCCGTGCTTGCCAGACGACAGGCAGCAGGCCGCCGCTCGCGGTCAGGATTGGGCCGCCGTCGGGTACGAGGCCCCACAGGCCGAGGTATCGATCGAACATCACACGATGCTACAGGCGAACCGGATCGCGTGCAGCGCGGTTTGCCCGACGGTGCGTCACGCGGTCGCAGGTGTGGCGTGAACGGCCGCGGCACGCTTTCCTAAATAAAATTTAGCCAGCCAAACTTTAGCTAAAGAATGTTCCGGTTTCGCGCGATCCCTTCGACAATGCGCGCCTTTCGTGACCGGTCGGCGCCTATTGCGTGCCGGCCGTCGCAGCATCGAAGAAGGAGCCCGTATGACCGACCACACCGCATCCCCTCCGCCGCCACCCGCGCCGCCGCCGCGCCGCCGTCGCGTATGGCGCACGCTCGCGGGCGTGTTGCTCGGCCTGACGTTCGCGTGCGCGGGCATCGGCGCATGGACGATCCAGCGCATCTGGACGCAACTGCCGTCCGTCGAGCACCTCGCCGTCTATCGTCCCGCGCTGCCGCTGCGGATCTTCTCGCGCGACGGCGATCTGCTCGCCGAATACGGCGTCGAGCGTCGCGAGTTCGTGCCGCTCGAACGCATCCCGCCGCTGATGCGGCAGGCGCTGCTCGCGGCCGAGGACGCGAAGTTCTACCAGCACGGCGCGGTGGATGTCGGCGGCCTCGCGCGCGCGACGTTCGCGAACGTCGTAACGGGGCAGCCGGGGCAGGGCGGCAGCACGATCACGATGCAGGTCGCACGCAACTTCTACCTGACGCGCGACAAGGTGCTGAGCCGCAAGCTCGCCGAGATCCTGATGGCGACCAAGCTCGAACGCGAATACAGCAAGGACAAACTGCTCGAGCTGTACATGAACGAGATCTATCTGGGCGAGCGCGCGTACGGTTTTGCAGCGGCCGCGAACGTGTATTTCGGCAAGCCGCTCGACGCGCTGAACGCGGGCGAGGCGGCCGTGCTCGCGGGGCTGCCGAAGGCGCCGTCCGCGTTCAACCCGGTCGTCAATCCGGCGCGCGCGACCGCGCGGCGCAACTACGTGCTCGGGCGGATGCATGCGCTCGGCCAGCTCGACGACGCGACGTACCGCGCGGCCGTCGACGCGCCGATCGCGCTCGCGACCACGCCGCCGCCGGGGATCGTCGCCGCGCCGTACGTCGCCGAACGCGCGCGCCGCATGATGGTCGAGCGCTTTCACGACGACGCCTATACGCTCGGCCTCGACGTGACGACGACGATCTCGATGCGCGACCAGCGCGCGGCCGAAGCCGCGCTCCAGCGCACGCTGAGCCGGCAGCCGGCCGCGAAGCGCGACGCGCGCAACGGGCTCGAAGGCGCGCTCGTATCGCTCGACGCGGCCACCGGCGACATGCTCGCGCTCGTCGGCGGCGCGGATTTCAACCGCAACGTGTTCGACCATGCGCTGCAGGCGTATCGCCAGCCGGGTTCGAGCTTCAAGCCGTTCGTCTATTCGGCCGCGCTGGAGAAGGGCTACTTCCCGGGCGTGCTCGTCGACGATACGCAGCGCACGCTCACCCATGAGGAAACCGGCGCGCGCCCGTGGCGTCCGCGCAATTTCGCCAACAACTACGAGGGTTTCATCCCGGTGCGGCGCGGGCTCGTGCGCTCGAAGAACCTGGTCGCGGTCAGCCTGATGCAGGCCACCGACGCGCGCTACGTGCAGCAGCACGCGGTGCATTTCGGCTTCGACGCGCAGCGCAATCCGGCGTCGCTGCCGCTCGCGCTCGGCGCGGGCGCGGTGACGCCGCTCGAACTCGCGAGCGCGTACAGCGTGTTCGCGAACGGCGGGACGCGGATGGAGCCGCGCCTGATCCTGTCGGTGAAGCAGCGTCACGGCGGCGCGATGTACGAGGCGACGATGCCTGAAGGCGCGCGCGTCGTGTCGGCGCGCAACGCGTTCATGATGGACAGCATGCTGCGCGACGTCGTGAAGGCCGGCACCGCGCGCGGTGCGCTCGCACTGCGCCGCGACGACGCGGCCGGCAAGACGGGCACGTCGAACGGGTCGAAGGATGTGTGGTTCGCCGGCTACTCGTCGGGCATCGTCGCGGTTGCGTGGCTCGGCTACGACACGCCGCGTCCGATGGGGCGTGCGACCGGCGCGACGCTGGCGCTGCCGGTCTGGCTCGACTACATGAAGACGGCCGTCGATGGGCGTACACCTGTGGACGCGACGCCGCCGCAGGACGTCGCGCTCGTCGACGGCGATTTCGTCTACGCCGAATACACGCGCGGCACGTGCACGGCCGACGTGCCGTCGTACATCCGCAGCCGCTTCGCGTGCGGCGGCGCGGCTGCGCCGGACGCTTCCGATGCGCCGGCCGGCACCGGCAAGCCCGACGAGCCGATGCCCGCGGCCGTCGACGCGGCCGAGCGCGAACGCGTGCTCGACCTGTTCCGTACCGACGACTGACGCGCACCATGCATACGCTTTATCTGATTGCGATCGTCGCGGAAGCGATGTCGGGGGCGCTGATGGGCATGCGGCGCGGGATGGACCGCTTCGGGCTCGCGCTCGTCGGCGCGGTGACGGCGCTTGGTGGCGGCACCGTGCGCGACGTGCTGCTCGGCCACTATCCGCTCGGCTGGATCGCGCATCCCGAATATCTGGTGATCACGCTCGTCGCGGCAACCGTCGCATCATGGGTCGCCCGGCATGTCGCGCGAATGAAGACGCTGTTCGTCACCGTCGATGCGATCGGCCTCGCCGCCTTCACGATCATCGGCTGCGACGTCGGCGCATCGACGGGCACCGCGCCCATCATCGTCGTGCTGGCCGGTGCGATTACGGGTGTCTGCGGCGGGATGCTGCGCGATCTGCTGTGCAACGAGATGCCGCTGATCCTGCGCGAGGAACTCTATGCGAGCGTCGCGTTCGTCACGGGCGCGCTGTATGTCGGGATGCAGCACCTCGGTATCGATGCGGGCATCGCGACGGTTGTCGCACTGGCGGCAGGGTTCTCGATGCGGATGCTCGCCGTGCGGCTCGGCTGGAAGATGCGGACGTACGGCGCGGCGGACCTCGAGCATTGAGAAGGGGGCTCGCCACCCGCGCGGCGGGTGACGGCGCGAGCGGCGCCGGCTCGGGCGTTCGGGTGAGCGCCCGGGCCGACCGGAACGTCAGTCGGCCTGCATCACCTGGAAGACGTTGCCTTCCGGATCGATGCCGTCGTACAGCGTGTACGCGAACCCGTCATAGCGCTTGAGATCGCGCACCGTCACGCCGTCGCCGGCCAGCCGGTTGCGATGCACGCGGATGTCCTGGCCGATCGAGAACACGAACTTCACGTGACTGGTTTCCGCGTGCGCTTTCGCATCGGCAGGGACTGCGTGGCGGAACGCCGGGCCGGCGAGATGCAGCGCGAGCTCGATGGTGCCTGCGCCGAGCACGACCCACTCGTTTTCGATTTCCTCGATGACGGGCAGATCGAAATACCGTTGGTAGAACGTCTTGAGCAACGCGACGTCCTGGACGTACAGGATGATGCGGGTCATCGGAAGCGGCACGTGGGTCTCCTTGACGGGATGCGCGAAGCGCGAATGATGCGTTGTAAAAATCGTTGCTGTCGATCATGCATGACGTCGCGCGACGCCATGCCCATGCGGCACGCGCCCGCGCTACGCGGGCACCATGACCGGCGGCGCACCGTCGCCGGTTTCCACCATCTTCACCGAAAACCCGTAGCACTGCGCGATATGCGCGGGCGTCATCACGTCGCGCGGCGCGCCGTGCGCGACGATCGTGCCGTCGGCGAGCATCGCGATCGAATCGGCGTGGCGCGCGGCGAGGTTCGGATCGTGGACGATCGCGAGCACGCCGAGCTGCCATTCGCGCGCGACCGAGCGCACGGTATCGAGCAAGCGGTGCTGGTGCGCGAGATCGAGCGCGGCGGTCGGCTCGTCGAGCAGCAGGTAGCGCGGGCCGCTTTCCGTGGCGTCGTCGTCGGGCCATAGCTGCGCGAGTACGCGCGCGAACTGCACGCGCGCAAGTTCGCCGCCCGACAGCGTCGTGACGTCACGGCCGACGAGTGCATCGGCGCCCGCGCGTTCGAGTGCACGCCACGCGATGTCGCGATCGCGGTGCGACGTCGCACCGCTGCGCCGCGCATGCGGATAGCGGCCGAGCAGCACGATTTCGTCGACGCTGAACGGAAAGGCCGGCTGCGCAGCCTGCGGCAGCACCGCGCGCAGGCACGCAAGGCGCGGCGCGTCGATGCGCGCGAGCGGCTCGCCGTTCAGCGTGATGTCGCCGGTCACGCGCACGCCGGTCGGCGCGACGCTGCCGGTCAGCTCGCCCGCGAAGGTCTTCAGCAGCGTGCTCTTGCCCGCGCCATTGCGGCCGAGCAGCGCGGTCACGCGGCCGGGTTCGATCGACAGCGACAGGTCGCGGAGGATGGCGTTGTGTCGGCGCGCGACGTCGAGGTGATGAGCGGTCAGCATGGTCGTCGTGAAGAAAGGGTTACCCGCCGAGCGCGCCGCGGCTTTTCCACAGCAGCGCGAGAAAGAACGGCGCGCCGAGCAGCGCGGTCAGCACGCCGAGCGGAATTTCGGCCGGTGCCGCGACCGTGCGCGCGGCGAGATCGGCGGCGAGCGTCAGCAACGCGCCGAGCAACGCGGCGCCGGGCAGCACGACGCGCTGGTCGGGGCCGCACGCGAGGCGCACGCAATGCGGCGCGACGAGCCCGATGAAGCCGATGATGCCGGCGCACGACACGAGCGCGCCGACCGCGAGCGCGACCGCGACGAGCACGCGCCGCTTCAGCCGCTGCACCGGCACGCCGAGGTGCAGCGCTTCGGTTTCGCCGAGCTGCAGCGCATTCAGCGCGTCGCGTTCGCGTGCGAGCAGCACGCAGCCGATCGCGACGCATGGCGCGACGGCCGCCAGCGCGGACCATTGCGCGCCGCCGAGGCTGCCGAGGCTCCAGAAGGTCAGCGAGCGCAGTTGCGCATCGTCGGCGACGAACGTGAGCAGCCCGATCGCCGCGCCGACCAGCGCGTTGATCGCGATGCCGGCGAGCAGCAGCAGCGGCAGCGCCAGCCGGCCGCGCGACGCGGCGAGCCGGTAGACGAGCGCCGCGACCGCGAGCGCGCCCGCGAATGCGGCGACGGGCAGTGCGGCTGCGCTCACGTGCGAAGCAAAGAGGGCGGGGCCGAGCACGATCATCGTCGTCGCGCCGAGCGCCGCGCCGCTCGATACGCCGACGAGCCCCGGATCGGCGAGCGGATTGCGGAACAGCGCCTGCATCGCGGCACCGGTCGCACCGAAGCCGCCACCGACCAGCAGCGCCAGCGCAACGCGCGGCGCGCGGATGTCGAACAGCACCGCGCGCGCCTGCTGCGCGGCCGCATCGCCGGTCAGCGCGGCCCAGGCTTCCGCGAGCGGAATGCGATACGCGCCGACGCACAGCGCGGCGACGGACATCGCGCATACGAGGCCGGCGAGTGCGGCCAGCGCGCACGGCGCAAAGCGGCGTGACGTGCCGATGCGCGCCGCGCCTGCGCGCGATGCGTGCGACGACGCGGGAAAAGGCGAAGCATGAGCGGGCATCGGGTCGATCCGGAATCAGGCGAGCGCATCCGACAGCCGTCGGTGCAGGGTCGTGACGGCGAGCGGCAGGCGCGGGCCGAAGCCGAGCAGGAACAGCGCATCGAGCGACACGACGCGTTGCGCGCGGCCGGCCGGCGTCGCGCCGAAGCCGGGCGTGGCGAGCAGCGCTGCGCGTCCGCCGACGGCCGCGAGCCCTTCGTCGGAGATCAGCACGACATCGGGCGCGGCGGCGGCGAGCGCCTCGGTCGTCAGCGGCTTGTAGTGATCGAAGCCCTGCATCGCGTTGCGCGCGCCCGCGTAGCGGATCATCGCGTCGGCGGCCGTGCGCTGGCCGGCGACGAGCGCCTGGTTGCCAGTATGGTTCAGCACGAACAGCACGCGCGGCGGTTGTGCGCCGCCGGGCGAGCGGGTAGCGACCACGTCGCGCGCGGCCTGCCAGTCACGGTCGAAGCGTTGCAGTAGCGCGGCGCCGGCGTCGCGCACGTCGAGCGCCTGCGCGACGCCGGTGATCTTCGCGCGCACCGATTCGACGTCGTGGCGTTCGTCGAACGTCGTCACCGCGACGCCGGCGCTTTTCACCTGCGCGATCGCCGTGGGCGGGCCGGCTTCCGCCGATGCGAGCACGAGATCGGGCCGCAGCGACAGCAGCCCCTCGGCCGACAGTGCGCGCTGGTAGCCGACTTTCGGCAAACGCTTCGCGGCATCGGGATACGTGCAGGTCGTGTCGGCGCCGACCAGCCGGTAGCTGCGCGTCTCCGCGCCGCCGAGCGCGAACGCGGTTTCCGCGAGTGCGCCGCCGATCACGACCACGCGTTTCGGCGCGGCCGGTGCAACCTGGGCGAGTACGCTGCCGGGCAGCGCGCCGGCGAGCGCGCCGGCCGCCGCGCTCGCCAGTACGGCGCGGCGGCGCGGATCGAACGGTCGCGCGCTCACCGCGCGTCTCCACGTGCCGCAGGCGGCAGCGTCGCGACGAGCGCGCGCCAGTCGTCGCGTTCGACCTTTCCGGGCTTGCGCTCGCCGAACAGCAGCGCGACATGGTCGCCCTGCCGGTCGAACAGCTCGAGCGACGTGACGATGCCGTCGCTCGTCGGCTTCTTCACGACCCACGCGGCGGCGATCAGATCCTCGCGCACGTGCAGGTTGAAACCCGGGTCGAGCACGTTGATCCATGCGCCGACCTCGCGCACGTTCGCGACGGGGCCCGTATGAATCTGGATCATCCCCGCATTGCCGACGAACACCATGATCGGCTGGCCGCTTTGCGCGGCCCGTTCGAGCACGTGGCGCAGCGCATGCGCGGTCTCGACCGGATACGCGTATTGCGGATCGGCGAGGCGCAGCGCCTGCATGCGGCTCACGCCGAAACGCTGCGTGATGCCGAAGAACTGATGCGTGTCGGTCATCGCGCCCCACGCGGCGCGGAAGCCCGCGACGTCGATCTCGGTGTCGGCACGCTCGGGTGTCTTCGGCGCGGCGGGCGCGACCGCGAGGCCCGCCTCCTGCGACGGCGCGCGCCAGCGTTCGACGAATGCGTCGTACGCGGCGTGGTTGCTGTGCGCGCGCAGGTAGACCTTGTGGATCGCATGGCCTTGCGCATCGAAGAACTGCAGGCTCTTCAGCGGGCCGTGCGCGGTCTCGTCGCGCACCGCGAACGCCGACACCCAATGGCGGTAGAAGATGCGCAGGTCGATGTCGCCGAGCGCGAGGCCGACGGGCCCGTCATGGCTCATCTGCGCATATTCGCCGTCCTTTTCGTGGACGGCCGTGTCGTTGCGCGTGAGCGCCATCACGCGGCCGAGGCGCGGCATTTCCTCGAACATCGCCGGAAAGCGTGCGTCGAGCCGCACGACGTGCTCGCCGACGAACGCGGCGAGCGCCTCGCCTTCGCTGACGCCGAGCGCCTGTGCGACGTCGCGGTTGCGCAGCTGGCGCTCGGTCTTGAGCTTGATGAACGCGTCGCGCAGCGCGGCGGCCGCGCGGGCCGGCGTGGCCGGTTGACCGGGAAGGGCGGATTGCATCATGTCGGACTCCTTCAAGTAACGGTTGGGGTGGCAGCGCGCGCGGCGCGCATCAGAAATCCACTTTCATGCTGACGGCGACCGTGCGTCCGGACGACGTATAGGCATCGAGCACCTGCGAATCGGCTGCGATGCCGCGCACGTCCGACCAGTTCCAGTACTTGCGGTCGAACAGGTTGCGGATGCCGATCGTCGCGCTCACGTGCTTGTTGAAGCGGTAGCCGCCGCGCAGGTCGACGACGAACGACGACGGCGGCGAGAAGCACGCCTTGTTCGAACAGTCGGACTTGTCGATGTCCTTGTCGCGTTTCGCCGCCTGGAACAGCAGGTCGGTCTGCACGAACCAGCGGTCGGTCGGCTCGTAGCGCACGCCGAACACGGCGGAGAACGGGTTGACGGTGTTGAGCGGCTGGCTGGCCGCGCCGTCGTTCTGAGTCGAGCCCTTCGTGAACGCCATCGCCGTCTTCAGCGTGATGCCGTTCGGCATCACCCATTCGGCGCGGCCTTCGAGGCCGTGAATGCGCGCGTCGGCGAAGTTCACGTACTGGAACACGAACGGGTCGGCCGGCCGGCCGCTGCCGGCGATCGTCGTGCGCGAGATGAAGTTGCGGTAGCGGCCCGTGAACGCGGCCGCGCTGTAGCGCACGACGCCGTAGCCGGTGCCGGCCTTGCCGCGCAGGCCGGCTTCGAACGTGTCGCTCGTCTCGGGCTTCAGGTTCGGGTTGCCGATCGACGTGTAGCCATACACCGGGTTCGAGAAGCTGCTGTTTACCTGGTCGGGCGTCGGTGCGCGGAAACCGTGCGCGTACTGCACGTACGGAATCACTGCGGGCGTGATCTCGTAGAGCACGGCGACGCGCGGCGACAGTTCGTTCGCGCTCGTCGACACGGCCTTGCCGGTGAACAGCGGATCGTTTTCGGTCGGGCTCAGCCGGTACGTGTCGAAGCGCAGGCCCGGCGTGACGAGCAGGCGGCCGTAGCCGATCTGATCCTGCACGAACGCGCCGAACAGCGTGTAGTCGGTGTCGGGGAACGCCTTGTTCGGGAACGCCTCGCCGACGCCCGGCACCGTGCCGTCGCGCAGGTTTGTCACGCGCGACACGCTGCCGTCGACGCCATACAGCAGCTTGTGCGCGAACGGGCCGGTCGCGAAGCCGCTTTCGGCGAACGCGGAGCCGCCGAACGTGCGTTCCTTGTACTGGTTGTCGCGCGAGCGCGAAGGCTGCTTGCCGCGTGTCTCGAACGCGTACTGGTCCTGCTTCGCGTCCTGGTAGTAGAACTGCACGTGTGCGGTCTGGAACCAGCGGAACGCATCGTCGCGGAAATCGTAGTCGACGCTGAAGCGGTTGCGCTCGAGCCGGTCGTAGGTCGTGAGGCCGAGCGTGGTCGGCGGGCTGATCGCCGACAGCACGTCGGTGCTCACGCGGCGTTGCACCGTTTCGGCGGTGAACTTGATCGTGTCGCGCGTGGTCGGCGTCAGCACGAGCTTGCCGAGCAGCGATTCCGAATAGACGTCCTGCGGGTTCGACGTGGTGCGTAGCGTGCTCGCCGAGTTGTTGCTGCCGCGCGTGTCGACCTCGTGGCCGCGCCGGCCGTCGGCGATGATCATCCCCTGGATGCGATCGTTGCCGCCCGCGGCCGACACGGTCGCGCCGATGCTGCGGTCGGCCGAGTCGTAGCTCGGCCGGAACGAGAAGTAGTAGGGCTTGTTGTAGATCGACAGCAGGTCGCGCGGATCCTTCGTGATGAAATTCACCGCACCGGTCAGGCCGTCGCTGCCGTACAGCGCCGAGGCCGGCCCGCGCAGGATCTCGATGCGCTTGAGCGTGTCGAGATCGGCGTAGTCGCCGCGCCCCGCTTCCAGCGGGCCGAATGAAAACGCGTTGGGCAGGCGGATGCCGTCTTCCATCAGCAGCACGCGATTGCCTTCGAGGCCACGGATGTTGATGCTCGAATCGCCGTCGCGGCCGCCGCCGAGGGCGGCGCTGCCGGGCCGGTACGCGGTGCGGCGCACCGTGATGCCCGGCTCGTAGCGCAGTGCGTCCTTGATGTTGGTGGCCTGCTGTTCCTCCAGATCCTCGTCGGTGATCACCGAGACGGACGCAGCCGTGCGGCTCGCGGCCGTAGCGGTGCGGTTGGCCGTGACGGTAACGGGGTCGAGCAGCGCCGCATCGCCGCGCGTGGACGCGGCGACGAGGAGGGTGGAAGGCAGGGTGGCGCCTTGCGGCGACGAATCGGCGTGAGCCGGGGCGGCGGACAGGCCGAACGCGCCGAACAGCGCGGCACAGATCGGCCGCCGCGCCAGCGTATAGCAATGCACAGGTGGTCTCCCATTGACGAAAACAAGCCCGAAGGCTGGCTGGGTGACGCGTTCACCTGGCTGGCCCGCCCGCGCGCGGAATGCGGCGAGCGGCGAATTGAAAGGCAACTGATAATTTTGCCAGTGTAAATGAGAATTATTATCAATACAAGAACGGAAAGCGGCTCGCGTGGGTGAGCGCTCACCTGCGCGGCTCGGGCGAGCCGCGGCGGGAAACAAGGGAGAAACGCGAGCCCTGGCGCAAGCCCGTTATTCGCGTGAACAGGCCCTACGCGAGTGCTTCGATACGGATCAGCAGGTTGCGCGCATGCGCGATGAACGCGTCGTGCGTCGCGCGATCGCCGTGGCCTTCGAGGCCGGCCTGTTCGGCGAACGCGATCTGTTCGGTGTAGAGATCGACGAGCGCACGGCGTGCGTCAGGGGGAAGCGCGCGGATCATCGAAACGATCAGCAGTTCCTGCGCGCGAAGCGTGCCGGACAGCGTCTGGACGTTCATGCTGGCCTCCTCGGACGATGCGGCGGCGAGCCGCTCTTTCCATACTAGGCGGTCGGCGTACGCAGCGCAGGCGAGGTGGTGGTGGAACCTGATTCGACGGCGCAATCGAGCGTGCCGTTGCGCGACGCGAAACGCGCCATGCGCGGCCGGGCACCGCGCATGGAAGCGTGCAGGGATGCGAACGGAATCAGCCGGCCGTCGTTGCGGCCTGCGCATCGCGCACGACCTGCGCGACGCGTTCGACGAATTCGACGTCGACGCTCGACAGCGCTTCGCGCTTGCCGTCGGGCATCTCGACCATCAGGCGATACGTGACGTCCTGCGTGGCCCACGCGAGATAGCCGACGACGGCGAGCATCACGCCGACGACGAGCGCGGCGCTCGATGCGGCGATGCCGCCTGCGACGGCGATGGCCGCGCCGATCAGCGAGATCAGCGACGGTACGAGGCGGTTCTTCGGAATCTTGACGACATCGACCTGGCGGATGTCACGCAGCGCGAATACCTGACCGGCGGCCGACAGGCCGTTGCGCGTGATCATCACGCCGCGTTCGTTGAATGCGTTTTCCATCGTGTGTTGCGTGGACGAAAACGCGCAGCGTAGCAGGTTTCGGTGCTGCATCAAACGAGACCGACTGCCGCACGATGCGTGCGGCGCGGCCGAAAGACGGGCAGCGGGTGGAACAGGAAGGCGTTCAGAACTGCAGCCGGCCGTCGCCGTAAAGCCGGCCCGGCACGTGCGAGGCGACGACCTCGGCGATCTCTTCGTCGGTCGATTCAGCCGGCACGATCTGGCGCCGCGCGGGCGCGTCGAGATGCATCGTCCATTCGACGAGCCGGTACGGGCGGCCCCACGGGCGCTGCATTTCGACCGATACGCGGCAGCTCTGGACCGGCATCGAGTGTTGGCACGTCAGAATCGCGTGCAGATGGCTGAAAACGGTATCTTCGATCATCATGGCCTCCGATCCTGTCTTGTGGGCAATCGATGGCGGCGCCGTCGGCATGTAAAAAAAAAGCCGCCGATGCTCAGGCGGCCAACAGGGGGGGTGAGAGCATCCTCTCAGCCCAGAATTAAGCGAAACTTAAAAGCACATAAAAAAGCGCCCCGCGTGGAGCGGGGCGCTTCTTGCCGTCGTGATCCGCGAGTTAAGCGGATGCTTTAGAACTTGTGACGGATACCGATACGTGCGGCGATCTGGTTCTTCGAACCCGTGCCCGACGTGTTGAAGTAGCTGGTGCTCGAGCCGATCTGCGCTTGCACGCCCTTGCCCGATGCCTGCTGGTACACGACCAGGCCGTACACGTCCGTACGCTTGCTGAGTGCGTAGTCGGCGATACCGTTGACCTGGTTCCAGTGCCACGAATTGCCGCTCTGCGTCGCGTTCGTGTACGTGTAGCCGAGGCCACCCGACAGAGCCGGCGTGAACGCGTACTTCGCGCCTGCTTCATACGCGTTGTAGAACGTGCCGCCCGCGCCCGACACGGTCGAGAACTGCGTACGCGTCCACAGCAGCCATGCCGTTGCCGGGCCCCAGACGTAGCGGCCGCCCACGCCGTAGGTGCGCAGGTCGCGGACGTTGCCCGTGCTCAGGTTCGCGATGTTGGTCGAGTAGTTGGAACCGCCCGCCGGCGTCAGCGACTGGCTCGGGTAGCGGATGTCCGTGTACGCAGCGCCGACCGAGACCGGGCCGTTCGCGTAGTTCAGGCCGAAGCTGTATGCGCGCGACGAGCCGCCCGTGTTCGCGGTGCCCGAACCCGGTGCGCCGGCGAAGTCCGTCGAGTTCGAGAAGCCGTACAACGCGCCGAACGTGAAGCCCGAGTAGTTCGCGCTCTGGAACTTCACGGCGTTGTTGATGCGGCTCGACGTGAGCTGGTCGATGTCGTTCACGTGGTACGCGTAGTTACCTGCGACCGTGTTGCCACCCGTCGAGTAGTTCGAGCCGAGGATGTCGGTCGAGAACGAGTACTGGCGGCCGAACGTGACCGTGCCGTATTGCGACTGGCTCAGGCCGACGTAAGCCTGACGACCGAAGATTGCGCCGCCCTGACCCAGTGCGCCGGTGCCGCTGCTGAAGCCGCTTTCGAGCACGAAGATCGCCTTCAGGCCGCCACCGAGGTCTTCGGTGCCGCGCAGGCCCCAACGGCTGCCCTGGGCAACGCCGTCGTCATACTTGAACAGCTTGCCCGTGCCGCCGTTGGCGGTCTTGCTGTGGTTCACGTAGCTGATACCGGCATCGATGATGCCGTACAGGGTCACGCTGCTTTGTGCGTGCGCCGTGCCGGCCGTTGCTGCCAGGACGGCGATGGTCAACAGTTTCTTGTTCAAAGGATTCTCCGAGCGAAATAAATGGCGTGTCCAGTTGCGGTTTCGGCGCTCTCTGTGGGCGCTTTCACGTACCGGCGGCAACTTTATCGAGGGGCCACGTAATGAATATGACAGCGACTGTCATATGAAGAATGTGTGGCGCCGATGCGACACTGAATTCTGCCCGGTTGCGCTATCCGGGGTTATACCGAATTCGGCTGAGAATCGATCCGGATCAGGAATATGCACATGAAATAAGCTTGGTTGGTGGCGTTCCGGCCCCATGCCACGATCCGTGCTCCAACAAACGACACGGGACAAGAGGACACCATGCGACGTTCATTCCTGACCGGCCTCGGCGCGCTCGCAGCCGCACTGGCATTCGCGGCGCCTGGCGCGCACGCCGACCCGCAAACGCTGAAGATCGGCACGATGAGCGGCCCCGACGCGCAGATCTGGACCGAGGTGACGAAGGTCGCCGCGCGCGAAGGCCTCGCGATCAAGGTCATCGAGTTCAACGACTACGTGCAGCCGAACGCGGCGCTCGATTCCGGCGACCTGGACGCGAACGGCTTCCAGCACCAGCCGTTCCTCGACAGCCAGATCAAGCAGCGCGGCTACAAGATCGTCAACGTCGGGCTCACGTACACGTCGCCGATGGGCTTTTATTCGAAGAAGCTCAAGTCGCTGAAGGATTTGCCGGTGGGCGCGAAGGTCGGGATCCAGAACGATCCGTCGAACGGCAACCGCGCGCTGCTGCTGCTGCAGAAATACGGCGTGATCAAGCTGAAGGCGGGCGTCGGCACCAACGGCGTGAACGCGACGCCGCTCGACGTCGCCGAGAACCCGAAGAAGATCAAGATCGTCGAACTCGACGCCGCGCAACTGCCGCGCGCGCTGCCCGATGTCGATGCCGCGTCGATCAACACCGACTACGCGGTGAAGGCCGGGCTCACGCCGGTGAAGGATGCGATCGCGATCGAGGACCTGCGCGGGCCGTACGCAAACCTGATCGCCGTGCGCGCGCAGGACAAGGACAAGCCGTGGGTGAAGAAGCTCGTCGCGGCCTATGAATCGGACGACGTGCGCAAGTTCATCGACCAGAAGTTCGGTGGCGCGATCGTGCCGGCGTTCTGAACGCCCACGTGTGCCGCCGCCCGGCCGGAGGGATGGCCGGGCATTCCGGAAAGCAAATCGCCCGCGCAAGCGGGCGATTTCGTTGGTGAGCGCGGGGTGTGCGCAGGGTGTGCACACTACGCGCCGTGACCCGGCGCGCAGGCCGGCCGCTCAGGCCGACAGCAGTGAACCCGTGCGGATCGCGGTCGCGCCTGCGATGCGCGCGACTTCCATGCCGGCCGTCGCGAAGCGCACGATCTGGCGCGCGTACAGCACACCCGACACGCTGCTCTTCAGCGTGACGACGCGATCGGTCAGCGGATCGACGATGTCGGCCACGGCCTGGCCGGCCTCGATCATCGCGCCGACCGGCGTGCGGAACACGATCACGCCCGACACGGGCGCGACGAGCGGATCGGTGCCCGCGAGCGGCGTGGCCGGATGCGCGAGCGGCGGCAGCGGCGCCGGCGTGCCTTCGACGACACCGCGCTCGGTCAGGTATTCGACGATCGCCTGCGCGTCCTTTTCGGCGAGCTCGTACGACACGTCGCGCTCGCTGCGCAGTTCGACCGTGACGGAAATCGCGCCGTTCGGGATCGGGAAGCGGTCGCCGAAACGGTTGCGCAGGTCCGACCAGCAGAAGCTGTGGATCTCGTCGAACGGGTTGCCGACCGAATTCAGCGCGAGCAGCGACGCCTGCGCGTCGAGATAGCGCGACAGCGGCTCGACCTCGGGCCACAGATCGGGATTCGTGTAGAGGTGCATCACCGCATCGCTGTCGCAGTGCAGGTCGAGCACGATATCGGCGTCGAACGACAGCTTCTGCAGCGCGAGGCGCTGCGAGTCGAGCTCGGTGCGCGGCTTCTGCTCGTCGAGCGCTTCGCGCATCGCGGCGCGCACGGCGACGAGGTTGTGCTGCGCGTCGTGCGTGAGGCGGTGTTCGACGCGCGGCAGCACGAGCGCCGCGAGATCGTAGAAATTGCGGTTGAAATTCTGCATCGAGCCGAGCTCGAAGCGGCCGAGGTGATCGCCGAACACGTGCTGCGACAGGCCGATCGGGTTCGGTACAGGCACGATGACGACTTCGCCGCGCAGCTTGCCGGCCGTTTCGAGCGCGGCAATCTTGCGGCGCAGCAGCGTGGCGACCAGCATGCCGGGCAGTTCGTCCGCGTGCAGCGACGACTGGATGTAGACCTTCTTGCCGCCGCGCGGGCCGTAGTGAAAGCTCGTGATCTGGCGTTCGGTACCGACGGCGGGGGAAATCAGCGGATGGGTCTGCGTTTGCATGATGGGGAGTGCGGCGCAGCCGCGAATGATCCGGTGTGCGTGGAAGATCGATTGTACGTTGCCTTCCTCGCCGCCATCAAACCGGCGCCAGAGCACCGCGATTCTCGTTGAGAATCATCAGCTTGGTGCGGAAAAAATAACGCTGCGGCCGCGGCGCACGAAAAAAAACGGGCTCCTTGCGGAGCCCGTTCGTGCCGAAGCGAAGCGTGCGCTTGCCTGGCGGATTACTTGCCGTAGACGTCGAAATCGAAGTACTTCTTCGCGATCTTCGCGTACGTGCCGTCCTTGCGCATGCCGGCGATCGCGCCGTCGATCTTCGTCTTCAGGTCGGTGTCTTCCTTGCGCAGGCCGATGCCGGCGCCTTCGCCGAGCGTCTTCGGATCGTCGATATCCTTGCCGGCGAAATCGAAGCTTGCGCCGCGCGGGGTCTTCAGGAAGCCGATTTCAGCTTGCACCGCGTCCTGCAGCGCGCCGTCCAGACGGCCGGAGATCAGGTCGGCGTAGACCTGGTCCTGGTTCTGGTAAGGCACGACGTTCACGCCCTTCGCGGCCCAGTACGTCTTCGCATAGGTTTCCTGGATCGTGCCCTGCTCGACGCCGACCGACTTGCCCTTCAGCGATTCGGCCGTCGGCATCAGGCCGGCACCCTTCTTCGTGACGAGGCGCGTCGGCGTGTTGAACAGCTTCGCCGAGAAGGCGATCTGTTCCTGACGCGCCGGCGTCATCGACATCGACGACAGCACGCCGTCGAACTTGCGGGCCTTCAGTGCCGGAATCATCCCGTCGAAGTCGTTTTCGATCCACACGCACTTCGCGTTCATGCGGCGGCAGATTTCGTTGCCGAGGTCGACGTCGAACCCGACCACCTTGCCGTCAGCGCCTTTCGATTCGAAAGGCGGGTAGCTTGCGTCGACGCCGAACCGCACGGTCGTCCAGTCCTTCGCATACGCGCTGCCGGCCGATACGGCGAGCAGGGCTACGGTCACAGCCGCAAGAATCTTTTTCACTCGGTGACTCCTCGTTTTGTTCGATGGGTGCGCGGTTGTGCCGCGCCGTAAGCCTTCGGCCCGCCGCGGCTTCGCGTCGGGCTGTCCGTTTCGCCCACCCGATGCGGGCGCGCGACGTGCGCAAGATTATCAAGACAAAATACCGGCAGGGCGCCTAGGACAAGCCCCGATACCGGGCCCGGCGGCGGCGCGCTGCATGCGCCGCCGTTTCAGACACAGGAACGATTCAGCCGAGCGTTTCGTTGACCGCACGCTGCAGGCACGTGACGAATTGCGAGACAGCGGGCGTGGGCAGCAGGTCGCGCCGCGCGATGATCGACAGGTCGAAGCGCGGCATGCTTTCGTCGAGTTCGGCCGTGCGGATGCCGAGCGGCGCGACCATCGCGGCGAGCGGGCGCGTGAAGCAGCCGATCACGTCCGAGCGTGCGACGAGCCCGAGCGTCACCGCGAACGACATCGGCGAGCGCAGCAGGCGCTTCGGCAGCGGCAGCCCGCGCGCCTCGAACATCCCGACCATCACGCTGTGCGGAAACTGCTCGGCGCCGACGGTGACGATCCACTCGGCATCGAGCAATTCCTCTAACCGGCGTGCGTGCGCGAGCGGGTGGCCTTCGCGCATCACGACGGTGAATTCGGTCGACAGCAGCGGCGACTGCGTGAAATCGCGATCGAGCGCGGGCACATGGTGCATCGCAGCGATGTCGAGCGTGCCGTTGCGCAACTGCGCGAGTGCGTCGGGCACCGTCACTTCCTCGAGATGCAGGCTCACGTTCGGCATCGACTGGCGGAAGGCCGTGACCGCATGCGGCAGCGCGGTCAGCGCGATCGACGGCATCGTGCCGACCGCGACGCGCCCCGACATCTCGCCCTTCACCTGTTCGACGGCCTCGACCGTGCGGCGGATATCGCCGAGCAGTTGCTCGGCGCGCGGCAGCAGCGCCTGACCGCACGCGGTCAGCTCGACGCCGCGCACGCTGCGCGCGAGCAGCTCCGCGTTGAGCGCCGTTTCGAGCTCGCGGATCGTATGCGTGATCGCGGGCTGCGTGACGCCGAGTTCGCGCGCGGCGGCGCGCAGGCTCTTGTGATGCGCGGCGGAGACGAACGCCTGCAGCTGCGCGATGTTCAGGGGGTTGCGGATGCGGGTCATCGATCGGGTCAGGTTGGCGCGATATGGTGGCGGGCGACGGGGTGTGGCGGCATTCGGTAGCGATCCTGATGGTTGCGTGCGCATGGTTTTGCGCCGTCGGGGCGAAGCATCGCGAGCCGAGGCGCGGTGCGTGGAGACGCAGCGGCCATCATGCGCCGGATCGCGCGCGAACGCCTGACGATACCGCTGCGGCGAGGTGCCGACGAGGTGCGCGAACCATTCGCGAAACGCGGTGACCGAACCCGGCCTCCGCCGCGACATGCTCGATCGACGGCGCCGTGACCTCCAGCGACTGCTGCGCATGGCTGGCGTGTGTGGTCTGCAGCCGTTGCCGCGGCGATGTGCCGTCTGCTCCTGGACGCGCTGCGTCAGGGTACGCACCTTCGTCGCCGCCTGGCGGGCCCTATGCCAGCGCCATCTCGACGGCCGCCAGCGTGCGGCGCCGGATCCAGCCGCTCGCCATCCGGATCGTGAGCCAGTACGGCATGAACAGCAGCCGTGTGCGGGCGGTCGGGCAATGCACGAAGGTTTCGGTGCGCAGCATGTGCGCACCCGACGCGAGCCCGACGACTTCGAAGCGGAGCACCAGTTTCGCGTCGCGCGGGTCGTCGTGCCGCACGAAGGCCGCCGCGTCGGCGATCGTTCGCACGCCGAGGTCCGGGCGCCAGAAGCGGCCGACGAGGCCGAGCGACAGCGACATCTCGTCGCGATGCAGCGGCGTGAACGCATGGAGGCCGAAGCGTTCGCGTTCGCCTCGCGCGGTGTCCGTGGTGCCGGCACGCAGCGACGCGGCCAGGGCGGCCGGGAATTCGCGGACGTTGAGGAGCGTATCGACGACCGGATCCGTGCGCATGTCGAGCGCGGTGACCGCGTCGATGATGCGTGCCGGAGCGGCGTCGATCGGCTTCGATTCGTGCACTTCGTGGAAGCCGAACGACGGAATGAACGGCGGCTTGCACGCCGAAGTCCGGGTGCTGGATTCGGAGACGATGCCGAGCGCGTTCATGGGGGCTCCTGAAGGCAAAGTGCGATCGTAGCACCGGGCGTGGATTCGTGTCGCGTCTCGTGCCTGCTGCACGCCGCGCCGTGGCGCATCGACAAAAAAAGCCTGGAAACTTGCGTTTCCAGGCCTGGAGACCATCAGCGATGATGGTGGAGGAGACGATGTCGTCCCGATGCGCGCCGTCCTTCTGCCGGCGACGTCGCGCATGTGTCGCGGTCAGATCGCCCAGCCGCCGAGATAGAACGTGACGAGCACGGCTGCGATCAGCACGGTGCCGACGTTGAGCTTGCGGAATTCGCCGCTGGCGATGCGGCCGATCACGAGCGTCGAGAAGCCGAGCATGATGCCCGTCACGATGTTCGCGGTCAGCACGATGAACACCGCGCACACGAGGCCCGACATCGCGTCGACCATGTCGTCCATGTGCAGCTTGCTCACGCTGCCGAGCATCAGCAGGCCGACGTACATCAGCGCCGGTGCGGTGGCGTACGACGGCACGAGGCCAGCGAGCGGCGAGAAGAACATCACGACGAGGAACAGCAGGCCGACGACGGCGGCCGCGAGGCCCGTCTTCGCGCCGGCGGCCACGCCGACGCTCGACTCGATGTAGGCCGCTGCCGGCGCGCCGCCGAGGAAGCCGGAGAAGATCGAGCTGAGCGAATCGGCGGTCAGCGCACGGCCGCCGTTGATGATGCGGCCGTTCTCGTCGAGCTGGCCGGCTTGCCCGGCAACCGCGCGGATCGTGCCGGTCGCGTCGAACACGGCGGTCATCACCAGCGCCAGCACGCTCGGCAGCACGGCCATCGACAGGGCGCCCTTGATGTCCATCGCGCCGATCAGCGAGGCGTGGCCCGGTGCGCTCAGCGACGGCAGCGCGAAGATGCCGTGGTACTTCACGGCCGGATCGAAGATCAGCCCGAAGATCGAGATCGCGATCACGACGAGCAGGATGCCGCCCGGCACGCGACGCTTCTCGAGGCCGAAGATCGCGGCGAGGCCGACGACCGACATGATGACCGGGAGCGAGGTGATCTGGCCGAGCGAGACCGGCAGGCCGGCGCCCGGGTTCTTGATCACGAGGCCGACGTCGTTCGACGCGATCAGCAGCAGGAACAGGCCGATGCCGATGCCCGTGCCGTGCGCGACGCCCGCGGGCAGGTTGCGCAGGATCCACGAACGCACGCCGGTGACCGAGATGCCCGTGAACACGAGGCCCATCAGGAACACGGCGCCGAGCGCGACCGTCGGATGCAGGCCCTTGCCGAGGACGAGGCCGAACGCGGTGAACGCGGTCAGCGAGATCGCGCAGCCGATCGCGATCGGCAGCTTCGCCCACAGGCCCATCAGCAGCGAGCCGAACGCGGTGGTGAGGCAGACCGCGACGAACACGGCGCTCGTGTCGAAGCCGGCCTTGCCGAACATGCCGGGCACGACGAACACGGAATAGACCATCGCGAGGAAGGTGGTGACACCGGCAACGATTTCGGTGCGTTGCGTGCTGCCGCGCGACGAAATGCCGAAGTACCGGTCGATGACTCCCTTGGTGCCAAAGTCAGTTTCTGCCGAGCCGACGTCGACCGTCGGCTGCACCGGGGTATCACTCATGAGCTTGCTCCTTTATCAGCATGCTGAAACGGCCCGTAGCGAACCGTCGTCAGGGTGTCTCGTATCTAGTTGGGATTTGTCGGCAACGTCGTGGGGACGAATGACGCGTGATTCGTGTCGTTACGTGAGAATCGAAACGATCGCGAGGGTGTCGCGTCGGACGACGCGTGGTGTGGTCGACCCCGTCACGTGTGCTTTGCCGTAGCGAAGGTTAGGCGAGGCGCCCATCACGTCCCATCGGGGGAAGAGCATGCAGCGCATGTCGCAGCGCTTATATCGGCGTGCAACCGGGCTCCGTCGCGACGACACGCGTGTATACGCCTAGTTCGAATCCGTTAAGGCGACTATTTGAATGCGGGGTCGGCGGGCAGGGCGGGAGCGGGTGAGGCATGAAGTCTTACGAATATCTTTCATTGAGGCGATGCACGCGCATGCGGACGAAAGCGGCGGCGTGTGACGCGATGCGCGGCCGTGCGCAAGCGGCACCCGGATGATACCGGTGCCGCGCGCCGCTTGCGCTCGCGCACGTTCTGGCCCTCGTCGCGTCGCGCGCGAGATGCGCGAGGTACGCGCAGATCATGTCGGCCGTCGCGGTCGAATAGGCGTCGATTTCTGCCAGCGTGCGTTCGGTTTCGGAGAACGCCTTGCCGCCCGTCGTGAGCGTCGTCATGACCAGTTCGCAGGCCGGCGCATGCGTGGTGTCGGACACGTCGGGCAGCGCTTCGCGCATGAGCGCGCCGAAGATCCGGTTGCCGTCGGCCTTCACTTCCCGGGCCTCGGGCGCGTCGCGATAGAGGGGCGCGGCGTCGTCGAGTGCGATGCGGATACGCTGAGCAGGCGCAACGAGGGGGGCGACGATTTCACGCTTCCACGCATGAGAGATAGGAAGGCTGAATAAATGATGCCTTGGCGAAAGAAACCGGGATGATGCCCGGTGCTGGCGGCGCCGGGCACTTCATTTCACTTCAGGAACACATAGCGCGCGAAGTAAGGAAAGCGTCCGATCGCATGCTCGGTCGTGCACGTCGCGGCCGGCGGCGTGCCGCCTGCCGTGTCGAGCCGCTGCACGAAGCGCACGCCGGCGAGCGTGCCCGTTGCGGCCGGCGTCGCGGCGAGCAGCAGCTGGGGAATGCTGCCCGGGCGCTCGCTCGGGGCTTCCGCGAGCTTCTTGCCGGTGATGCGGCTGCCGTCGAGTGCTTCCCACGACGGCCCTGCGCCGTGCCGGATGACGAGTGTGCCTCCTGCATCGAACAGCAGCGCTTCGGGGTACTTGAACGTCCACGCGAGCTGGTGCCCGGCATCGTATTCGCACGCATAGACCTGCATGCCGCTCGCGGTGGTCGACAGCACCGGCGTGGCCGGCTCGGGCGGCGCGAGGCCGGCAGCCTCGTCGGCATGCGCGGGCGCGGTGAGCGCAGCAAAGGAAAGACCGGCCGCAAGGGCCAGCAGCATGTCGCGTGTCGGGGAGCGGCTTGGCATGGAGGGGCGTCCTTTCAGGTCGTCGGGTGGAGTCGATCCCGTCAACACTAGACGCCGATTGCGCAGGCTGCAACCCGGAAATGCCAATCGCGGCGATAGTCGCCGCGATTGCGATGGAGCGGATGCGCGCGGCCGCGCGTTGCAGCGGCCGCGCGCAAGCGGCTCAGGCAGCGCCGGCCGGCGTCGGCGCGTGTTCGGCGATCAGGCGCTCGGCCTTCAGCGTGTCCCACAGTGCGGACGGAATCGGCGCCGCGGCAAGCCGCAGGTTCTCGTCGATGCGATCGGGCCGGCTCGCGCCGGGGATCACGGCTGCCACGGCCGGGTGCGCGAGCGAGAACTGCAGCGCCACCGCGCGGACGTCGACACCGAACCGTTCGCTGATCCGGCGGATGCGCGCGACGCGATCGAGCATCTCCTGCGTCGCCGGCTGATACTCGAAGTGGGTGCCGCCGGCGAGCACGCCGGAGTTGTAAGGACCACCGACGATGATGCCGAGACCGCGTGCGGCGCTTTCCGGCATCAGCCGTTCGAGCGCGCCCGCATGGTCGAGCAGCGTGTAGCGGCCGGCCAGCAGGAAGCCGTCGGGATCCGAGCGTTCGAGCGCGAGCTCGCACGGTTCGATCCGGTTCACGCCGAGCCCCCAGCCCTTGATGACCTTCTCGTCGCGCAGGCGCGTGAGCGCCTTCGCCGCGCCCGACATCGCGACGTCGAACACGTCGAGCCAGCGTTCGCCGTGAAAGTCGATCGCCGGATCGTGGATCCACACGGTGTCGAGCCGGTCGGTGCGCAGCCGCTTCAGGCTCGCGTCGATCGAGCGCAGCGTGCCGTCCTCGGTGTAGTCGTAGACGATCTTGTTCGGCAGGCCATGGCGGAACAAGCCGCCCTTTTCGCCGAGATCGCGTTGTGACGCGTCCTCGTGTTCGTCGAGGACCAGCCGGCCGACCTTGGTGCCGAGCGAATACGCGTCGCGCGGCCGGCCGGCGAGTGCTTCGCCGAGGCGCAGTTCGGCGAGGCCGGCGCCGTACAGCGGTGCCGCGTCGAAGTAGCGGATACCGCTTTCCCAGGCCGCGTCGACCGTGGCCAGCGCTTCCTCGTTCGGGATGTCGCGATACATGTTGCCCAGCGGCGCAGTGCCGAAACCCAGGCGGGAAGGGAGCGTGATTCTCATGTTGAAATCCTGTGGGTCGTTCACGCCGCGGCTTGCGCGAGCGTCGGATAGTCGGTCAGGCCCGGTGCGCCGCCGCCGAACAGCGTGTTGCGGTCGTGCGGCGCGAGCGCGGCGCCGGTGCGCAGGCGCTCGGGCAGGTCGGGGTTCGCGACGAACGGGCGGCCGAATGCGACGAGGTCGGCCCAGCCGGCCGCGATCGCTTCGCGCGCACGCTCGGCGGTGTACGCGCCGGCGTAGATCAGCACGCCCGGGTACGCGGCACGCAGCTGCTGCTTGAATGCGACCGGCATCAGCGGCGCGTCGTCCCAGTCGGCTTCCGCGATGTGCAGGTAACCGACGCCGAGTTCGCCGAGCAGCTTCGCAGCCGCGAGGTAGGTCGTTTCCGGATCGTCGTCGACGCAGCCGTTCAGCGTGGTCAGCGGCGCGAGGCGGATGCCGACACGCGATGCGTCGCCGGTGCCGTCGATCAGCGCCTGCGTCACTTCGCGCAGGAAGCGCAGCCGGTTTTCCAGCGAGCCGCCGTATGCGTCGGTGCGTGTGTTCGCGTTTGAATCGATGAACTGGTTCACGAGATAGCCGTTCGCGCCGTGCAGCTCGACGCCGTCGAAGCCGGCTTCGATCGCGTGACGTGCGGCGGCGCGGTACTGGCCGACGATTTCGCCGATCTCGTCGATCGACAGTGCGCGCGGCTCGGACGCCTGCACGAAGCCCGGCGTGCTGCCGTCTTCACCGGCGACGAACACGTTCACGCCCTTCGCCTGGATCGGCGACGACGATACGGGTTGCGCACCGCCGAGCAGGCTCGTGTGGCTCAACCGGCCGACGTGCCACAGCTGCGCGAAGATGCGGCCGTGCGCGGCATGCACGGCGTCCGTCACCTTGCGCCAGCCGGCGACCTGCGACGGCGTGTGAATGCCGGGCGTCCACGCGTAGCCCTTGCCGAGCGGCGCGACGTAGGTGCCTTCGCTGACGATCAGGCCCGCGCTTGCGCGCTGGGCGTAATACGCGGCCATCAGTTCGTTGGCTTCGTCGCCGGGCTGGCTGGCGCGCGAACGCGTCATCGGCGGCATCACGATGCGGTTCGGCAGCGTCAGCGCGCCGAATTGCAGCGGTTGGAAAAGCGGGTCCTGGGTCATGGTGGTGTCCTGTCGGTGCCGCGGCCGGCTGGCCGCGTGCGGGTCGATTGAAGGTGCGGCGCGCTTAGTCCCACTTCGGCGCGAGGCCGGCCGGGTCGACTTCGCGGCCGTTGCGCTCGAGCGCGGCGATCTGCGCCATGTCCTCGTCGGTCAGGCGCAGCGTCTGCGCGAGCAGGTTGCTCGCGAGGTTCTCGCGCTTCGTCGACGACGGGATCACCGAGTAGCCGAGCTGCAGCGCCCAGGCCAGTGCGACTTGTGCCGGCGTCGCGTCGTGACGCTGGGCGATCGCGCCGATCACCGGGTCGCCGAGCACCTTGCCGTACGCGAGCGTCATGTACGACGTCACGTGGATGCCTTCGGCGTTCAGGAATTCGACGAGCGTGCGGTTCTGCAGGTACGGGCTCAGTTCGATCTGGTTCGTCGCGATCGCTTCCTTGCCGACGGCCGCGATGGCTTCCTTCGTCAGTTCGATGTTGAAGTTCGAGATGCCGATCTGGCGCGTGAGGCCCTTCGCCTTCGCTTCGGCCAGCGCGGTCATGAACGCCTGGATGGACACGCCGTTGCCCGGGGCGGGCCAGTGGATCAGCGTCAGGTCGACGGTGTCGGTGCGCAGCTTGCGCAGGCTTTCCTCGAGGCTGGCGACCAGCTTTTCCGGTGCGTAGTTGTCGACCCAGACCTTCGTCGTCAGGAACAGGTCCTCGCGGCGCACGCCCGACGCGGCGATCGCTTCGCCGACTTCGGCTTCATTGCCGTAGATCTGCGCGGTGTCGATCGCGCGGTAGCCGACGTCGAGGCCGTTGCGGACCGAATCGATGACAACCTGGCCTTGCAGGCGGAACGTACCGAGGCCGAATGCGGGAATGTTGCTCATCATGTGCTCCTGAAAGGGGGGGAACGGTTGCGGTATGGAGGTCATTCTGGCGCTTGAGACTGATGAGATAAACGCCTTTAGAGGTCAAAAATATTTGATTTAAAGTCAAATATTGATCGTGAGTCGGGGCGGCTGCCGGCGTGCCGGCGTCAGGCGGTGCCCGTCCGTGCGTTCGTGTCGGCAGCGGCAGCAGCGTCGGCATTTGCATTCGCATGGAATGCCGGCAGCACGTCCGACGCGATCTCGGCCATCGTCTCGTCGAGCGGGCGGCGGTTGCGGCGGAAATGCAGGCCGATGTGCCGTACGCCCGCGTCGCGCATCGCCGCGAGTTCTTCCGTCAGCGCGAGGCGGCCCGCGCGGGCGCCGAAGCGGTGCCGCTGCAGCGGCTCGTGTGGGTCTTCCGCGAGGTCGAGGTGGATGAAGCTCACGTACGGCTTGTCGCCGGCCACCGCGCGCCAGTTCGCGGCGCGCTGCGCGTGGTCGGCCGGCGTGCCCGGGTACGCGAGGCAGCCATCCATGTGTTCGCCGATCCACGCGGGCGTCTGCTGCGCGAGACCCGCGACGAGCAGCGGTACTGGCGAACGCGCGGCGGGCAGCACTTCGAGGCCCGGCGGCAGGTGGCCGCGCGCGCCGTCGCGCAGCAGCGCGACCTGGTCGCGGAAATTCGCGCCGCGCGACGCGAAGTCGCGGCCGAACAGCGGATATTCGACCGGCCGGTCGCCGCTCGCGACCCCGAGCATCAGGCGGCCGCCGCTCAGTTCCTGGATCGTCGCAGCCGATTTCAGCGTCAGCAGTGGCTCGCGCAGCGGCAGCACGACGGCCGCCGTGCCGAGCAGGATGTCGTTCGTGATGCCGGCGAGGTAGCCGAGATACGAGAACGTTTCGAACACCTGTGCGGCGTCGCCGAACGACGGGTCGTACACCGGCACGTCGCGCACCCAGAGCGCGCGGAAGCCGAGCGTGTCGGCCAGCTGCGCGAGCGCCGCGTGGATCTCCAGGTCGGGCACGCCGGGGCGGCGGCCCTGCTGCTGGCGCTTCGCGTCGCCGGCCGGCGACCAGTCGTTGTCGAGCGGCAGTTCGATGCCGACGCTGAAGCCGCCGTCGGCGAGCTTGTCGAGTGAAGTGGACATGTCGGGCTCCGTTCAGACCGCGCGCAGGCTGCCTTCGAGGCGGTAGAAATCGAGCGACGACGCGGTGAAGAACGAGCGCGACGTGCCGGCGGCGAAATCGTCGATGTGCACGACCGTCGCGCGGTCGGCTTCCTGCCACGAGATCGCGTAGGTGTCGCCGGCGACGCGCTGCCACGTGTATTCGACTTCGCCCTTCGCGCCCGCGTACGGGCCTTCGGTGATCTCGTAGCGCATGTGGAGGCCGTCCTCGTCGTACGCGTTGAGCGCGGTGAGGCCGTCGTAACGGACTTCGAAAGTCTTGCCGGCGAACGGCGGACGTTGGGTCGATGCGTTCATGCTGAATGGCTCCTGCAACAAGTGCCGTTCAATGGGCGAGTTCGACGGGTTCGGCCGTGCGTTCCGGCAGCCCGTGGCGGCGGTCGAGACGGCCGCTCAGTGCGGTGAGCGCGAATGCGCCGAGCGTGACGACGGCGGCGATCCACGGCGTGTGGCCGAGGCCGACGTGCGCGACGATCAGGCCGCCGAGCGACGAGCCGCCGGCCACGCCGAGGTTGAAGGCGGCGATGTTGAAGCCCGATGCGACGTCGGCGGCGTCCGGCGCGACGTGGCGCGCCTGCTTGACGACGTACACCTGCAGCCCCGGCACGTTGCCGAACGCAACCGCGCCCCACGCGAGCATCGTCAGCACCGCGAGCCATTTCACGTGGATCGTGAAGGTCAGCGCGAGCAGCACGATTGCGAGCAGCAGGAAGATCCGCTTGAGCGCCTTCACGGGGCCGACGGCGTCCGCGAGCTTGCCGCCCCACACGTTGCCGAACGCAACCGACACGCCGTAGCCGACGAGCACGAGGCTGACCTGCGACGGCGTGAAGCCGGCGATCTGTTCGAGCAGCGGCGCCATGTACGTGAACGCGATCAGCGAGCCGCCGTAGCCGACGGCCGTCATCGCGAAGACGAGCAGCAGGCGCGGCTGGGTGAGCACGCGCAGCTGGCGGGCGAGCGGCGCCGGCGGCGTCCGCGGCAGCCCGCGCGGCACGAATGCCACGGCGCCGAGGAACGCGACGAGGCCGAACAGCGCGACGATCAGGAACGTCGCACGCCAGCCGAAGTGCTGGCCGATGAAGGTGCCGAGCGGAATCCCGGCGACGAATGCGACGGTCATCCCGCTGAACATCGTCGCGATCGCGCTGGCGGCCTTGTCCTTCGGCACGAGTGTGGTCGCGATGATCGAGCCGACCGAGAAGAACACGCCGTGCGCGAGGCCGGTGAGGACGCGCGCGACGATCAGCGATTCGTAGCCCGGCGCCTGCCACGCGACGAGGTTGCCGACGGTGAAGAGCGCCATCAGCCCGGCGAGCAGCGTCTTGCGCGGCACGCGGCCGGTGAGCGCGGTGAGCAGCGGCGCGCCGATGGCGACGCTCAGCGCATAGAGGCTGACGAGCAGGCCGGCCGACGGCAGGCTGACGCCGAGATCGGCGCCGATCGTCGGGATCAGCCCGACGATCACGAATTCGGTCGTGCCGATGGCAAAGGCGCTGATAGTCAGCGCAAGCAGGGCGAGTGGCATGAGGGGATCCTGGTTCCAGTAAGGATGGATCGCAGTGTGCCGACTTTACTTTTGCGGAAAAACTGGTCTATAAACCAAATTGTTTTGATTTCAAATCAACAATGAAGATCACGCTCGACGAACTCCAGGCCTTTGCCGCCGTGGTCGACACCGGTTCGATCACCGCCGCGGCCCAGCAGCTCGACCTCACCGTGTCGGCCACGAGCCGCACGCTCGCGCGGCTCGAGGAGAAGCTGAAGACCACGCTGCTGCGCCGGACCACGCGCCGGCTCGAACTGACCGAGGAAGGGCGCGCGTTCCTGCAGGACGCGCGCGCGATCATCGAATCGGTCGAGACCGCGGAAGAGCAGATGCTCGCGCGGCGCGAAATGCCGTCGGGGCGGCTGCGCGTCGACGCGGCGACGCCGTTCATGCTGCATGTGATCGTGCCGCTCGTGCGCGGCTATCGCGAACGCTTCCCGAAAGTCGAGCTGGAGCTGAACAGCAACGAGGGCATCATCGACCTGCTGGAGCGGCGCACCGACGTCGCGATCCGGATCGGGCGGCTGAAGGATTCGACGCTGCACAGCCGGCGCATCGGCAACAGCCGGCTGCGCATCTTCGCGAGCCCCGCGTATCTCGACGCGCACGGCCAGCCGCGCAAGGTCGAGGATCTCGACAAACACACGCTGCTCGGCTTCACGCAGCCCGAATCGCTGAACGTGTGGCCGATCCTCGGCGCGGACGGCGAAGCGTGCCGCATCGAGCCGGACATCTGCTCGTCGAGCGGCGAGACGCTGCGGCAGCTCGCGCTGGAAGGCGCGGGTGTCGTCTGTCTGTCGGATTTCATGACCGCGCAGGATCGCGACGCGGGCCGGCTCGTGCAGGTGCTCGCGCGCCAGACGCTCGAGGTCCAGCAGCCGATCCATGCGGTGTACTACCGGAACACCGCGATCTCGTCGCGGATTGCGTCGTTCGTCGACTACATGATCGAGGTACTGGGCGGCAGCAGCGGCGGCGATGCGCCGACGCGGCGCAAGGCCGCGTGGATGGAACCGCAGTAGCAGCGGGTTCGCGGGGAAGCGGGGTGAGCCGGCGTGCCGCGCGGGCGGCACGCCGTCGTGCGGCGGTTACGCTTCTTCGGACCAGGACATCCCGTCGCGCGCGAGCAGCGCCGACGAAGCCGCGGGCCCGAACGTGCCGGCTGTGTACAGGCGCGGCCGGTCGCCGAGCTGCTTCCAGCCGTCGAGGATCGGCTCGACCCACGACCATGCGGCTTCGAGCTCGTCGCGGCGCATGAAGTGCGTGAGGCGGCCGCGGATCACGTCGATCAGCAGGCGCTCGTACGCTTCCGCGCGCCGCTCCGGAATCGCCTGCTGCAGGTCGAGGTTCAGGCTTACGGGCACCATGTTCATCCCGCTGCCCGGTTCCTTCGCCAGCATCTGCAGCTGGATCGACTCTTCCGGCTGGAGCTGGATCACGAGACGGTTGCTGTAGTGGCGTGGGCCGGTCGGGATGATCGAGAACGGCATGTCCGCGAACTCGATCACGATTTCCGACTGGCGGCGCTGCAGCCGCTTGCCGGTGCGCAGGAAGAACGGCACGTTCGCCCAGCGCCAGTTGTTGATGTGTGCACGCAGCGCGACGAAGGTTTCCGCGCGGCTGTCCGCCGGCACGTTGTCTTCCTCGAGATAGCCCTTCACCGGCTGGCCGTCGACCGCACCGGCCGTGTACTGGCCGCGCACCGTGTCGCGCGCGACGTCGGCGACCGCCATCGGCCGCAGCGAGCGCAGCACCTTCAGCTTCTCGTCGCGCACCGCGTCCGGGTCGAGCGACACGGGCGGTTCCATCGCGACGATGCACAGCAGTTGCAACAGGTGGTTCTGCACCATGTCGCGCAGCGCGCCGGTATGGTCGTAGAAGCCCGCGCGGCTACCGACGCCCACCGATTCCGCCACCGTGATCTGCACGCTGCGGATGCTCGGCGCCTGCCACAGCGGCCCGAAGATCGGGTTGCCGAAGCGCAGCACCATCAGGTTCTGCACGGTTTCCTTGCCGAGATAGTGGTCGATTCGATAGATCTGCGATTCCTCGAAGTGCTTGCCGACCGCATCGTTGATCGCCTTCGCGGACGCGAGATCGTGGCCGAGCGGCTTTTCGAGGACGACGCGCGAGTGCCGGTCGACGAGATGCGCGGCCGACAGGTTGTCGCAGATGGTGGTGAACAGCTCCGGCGACGTCGACAGGTAGAACACGCGGATCGCATCGCCGCGCGCCGCTTCCGCGAGCCGCAGGTAGTCGTCCGGCGCGTTCACGTCGATCAGCACGTACTTGAAGAGATCGAGGAAACGGCTCCAGGCGGCGGGATCGAATGCCTTTTCGTCGATGAACGGGCGCGACTGCTCGTCCATGAACTTGCGATAGCCGTCGATGCCCCAGTCGCGGCGGCCGACCGCGATGATGCGCGTCTCGGGCGGAAGGTTGCAGTGCAGGTGCGCCATGTACAGCGCGGGCAACAGCTTGCGGGCGGCCAGGTCGCCGCCGCCGCCGAAGATGATCATGTCGACGGGCCGGTCGGCCGCGGTCGGGGTAGGCTGATTCGTCATGGGAGGTTCGCGTCTGAAACGGTGAGCGTGGAACGAACGTCGAAGGCGCCGGGCGCCGGTACGGCAAAACCCTAATAGTGCACGCATTTGATGGATCGCGTGTGTGTCCGTTTCCTGTCGCGAAGCTGGCGGAGGGGTTGCAGGCGGGCTGCAGGCGTTGAAGGGGCCGGGCCGCCGCAGGAGCGGGTGAGCGGCCCGGACGGCCATCCGGCGGCCGGCTCGCCGTCCGGGTGTGGCGCCGCCGGCCGGTCGCGTGGCCTTACTCGATCGGCACGACGACCGGCACGCGCATCCGGTACAGCGACACGGCCTGGATCGCGAGCGTACAGGCGATCGCGAACCCGTAGGCCGGCACCAGGTCAAGCCGCGTGAGCGTCAGGCTCAACACATGAAAGAACGCGGCGAAGCCGAGCAGCCCGGTCGCCATCCCGCGCATCAGTTGCTGCGCGGCCGCCGGCCCGCTCATGCGATGCGCGAACACCGCGAGGATGATCACCATGAACGGGAACGAAGCCAGTACGCCGCTCGTTTCCGGCCCGACATACGGCGCGATCATCGTCACGCCCACCACGAGGCCCGCGATCAACGCCATGCGCAGCGGCAGGTCCCAGCGCGGCGAATCGAGCCGCGCGGCCCTGACCGGGGCGGCGGGCACGACGCTCAGCACGAGCGCGACCGCGAGGATCGCGATCAGGAACAGGCCGGTTTCCGGCAACGCGCTGGCCTTCAGCAGCAGCGCGACGACGGAAAACGCGGCGGCCGCACCGGCCAGTGCGATGGGCCAGCCGCGTTTCGCCAGCCTGCAATACGCGATACAGAAGGCTGCCTGCCCGGCGGTCGCGACGAGCGAACCCGCCGTCGCATGCGCGGCGAAGGCGGGGCCGTGCTCGAGTGCGAGAAACACCGAAACCGGCCCCGACGTGAGCGGCAACCCCACCAGCAGCCCGCCGATCGCCTCACCCCAGCGGCGCGCGGCGAACGTGGCGGCGGCCAGCAGCAGCGGGGTGGCGACGAGCTTGAAAAGAAGATGATCCATGATGAGCGGCACGACCCGGCATACACGTGCCCCGGACGAAGCGCGCGCCGGGTGTCGCGGCTTCAGGCATGAAGCGCAGCCGCGATTCCGGTCGTGATGCATGACGGAAAGGCGGCGCACGGACGCAATCGGGACATCGGCCGGCACGGCCGTCGACCTCAGCGCTTGCCGTCGATATTGCGAGCCGCCGCGGGCCCTGACAAACCATTTATCGACATACAATGCGTGAGTACAACTCACGCGTAACGTCATCGTGTTCGACCGGCTTCCTCCTTTGCAAACGCTGCGCGCTTTCGAGGCGACCGGCCGGCTGTTGAGCATGACGCTGGCGGCCGAGGAGCTGCACGTCACGCACGGCGCCGTCAGCCGGCACATCAAGAACCTCGAAGCCCATCTCGGCGTCACGCTGTTCCAGCGCCTGACGCGACGCATCGTATTGACCGAGGCCGGCGCGGCCTTCCTGCTCGACGTGAGCCGTACGCTGGGCGACCTGACGAAGGCGGCCGAACGGCTGCGTGCGCACGACAGCGTCACGCGGCTGAAGATCAACGCCAGCGTGTCGTTCGCGAACAAGTGGCTCGCGCCGCGATTGCATCGGTTCAAGGCGCTTCATCCGGAACTCGACATCCATCTCGACGTGACTGACACGCATGTCGACCTGAACGAAGGCGAGGCCGACGTGGCGATTCGCTACGGCAGCGGGCGTTATCCGCGCGTGCTCGCCGAGCGGATTCTCGAGGAGACGGTGACACCCGTCTGCAGTCCTGCGTATCGAGCGAAGATGGGCGGGCTTGCGTCCGTCGAGCGCATCGTTGGCTGCACGTTGCTGCACGAGGACCGGATGCTGGCCAACTGGGAGCAGTGGTTCGCGCTGGCCGGCATCCGCGGCGCGCGCAGCGATCGCGGGCCGGCATACAGCCACGGGAGTCTCGCGATCGAAGCGGCGATGCGCGGCGAAGGCGTTGCGCTGGGGCGCAGCGTGATCGTCGCGGACGATATCGCGGCCGGGCGTCTCGTCGCACCGTTTCCGCAGCACGCGCTGCGCGCCGAGCGCGGGCACGATCTGATTTACCGGATCGGCAGCAAGGACGATCCGAAGGTGTGCGCGTTGCGCGACTGGCTCGCGGACGAGATTCGCGTGTTTCTGAGCGGGACGAACTGAACGACGGTGGCCTCGGCGGCTCAGGCGAGCGCGGCGTGCACCTGCGCTCGCATCCGCCAACGATCAAGCGGCCGCCGCGTCCCGCCCGCGTGACCGCCCGACTGCCCGCTCAGCGCTCAGCGCCCCAGCGCGTAGAACTCCGCGTTCGGCCGCATGTTCGTCACGTTCGCGATGCGGTTGGACATCCCGAAGAATGCCGAGATCGCCATGATGTCCCAGATGTCCTCTTCGACGAATCCCTGCGACTTGAGCGTGTCGAAATCCGCTTCGCCCACCAGGTGCGCGGCCTGTGACACCTTCATCGCGAAGTCGAGCATTGCCTTCTGCCGGTCGGTGATGTCGGCCTTGCGGTAGTTGGTGGCGACCTGGTCGGCAATCAGCGGATCCTTCGCGCGAATGCGCAGGATCGCACCGTGCGCGATCACGCAGTACTGGCACTGGTTCACGCTGCTGGTGGCCACGACGATCATTTCCCGTTCGGCCTTGCTCAGGTTGCCCGGCTTGTCCATCAGCGCGTCGTGGTAAGCCATGAACGCGCGAAACTCGTCCGGGCGATGCGCGAGGGTCAGGAATACGTTCGGGATGAAGCCCGACTTTTCCTGGACGGCCGCGATGCGTTCGCGAATGTCCTCGGGCAAGTCTTCGAGCGCGGGCACGGGAAAGCGGCTGACGGGGGCGGTGTTTGCGGCGGTCATGAGGTCTCCTGGATAAAGTGGCACGGCCGCTCTCGTTGCGCGAGCCGCCGTTCGAACAAAGAAACGCCGGTGGTCGTCAGCGGCGTTACGCGTTGACGTCGACGACGATACGGCCGCGAACCTTGCCGTCGATCAATGCCCCGGCAAGCGGGATGACGTCGCCCAGACCGACCTCGTGGCTGATCGCGCCCAGCTTCTCGACGTCGAGGTCGGACGCGAGCCGGCGCCACGCCTCCAGGCGGTCGGCGCGCGGGCACATGACGCTGTCGATGCCGACGAGCGTGACGCCGCGCAGGATGAACGGCATGACGGTCGCGGGGAAATCCATGCCGGCAGCCAGGCCGCAGGCCGTCACGACGCCGCGGTAGCGCGTGGTCGCGCACACGTTGGCGAGGACGTGGCTGCCCGCCACGTCGACCGCGCCGGCCCATCGTTCCTTGCCCAGCGGCCTGCCGGGCTCGCTGAATTGCGACCGTTCCAGGATCTCCGCCGCGCCGAGCTGCCGCAGGTAGTCGGCATCGGCGGGGCGGCCGGTGACGGCGACGACGCGGTATCCCAGCCGCGCGAGGAGGGCCGTGGCGACGCTGCCTACCCCGCCGGCCGCGCCGGTCACCACGATCTCGCCGTCGTCCGGGCGCACGCCATGCCGCTCCAGCGCCATCACGCACAGCATCGCGGTGTAGCCCGCCGTGCCGATGGCCATCGCCTGTTGCGGCGAAAAGGCGGACGGCAGCGGCACCAGCCAGTCGCCATCGACACGGGCTTTCTGCGCCAGGCCGCCCCAGTGCGTTTCGCCGACGCCCCAGCCGTTGAGTACGACCTGGTCGCCGGGGCGGTAGTCCGGGTGCGTGCTGTCTTCGACTTCCCCGACCAGATCGATGCCGGGCACCATCGGGAACTTGCGGACCACCGGGCTCTTGCCGGTGATCGCCAGCCCGTCCTTGTAGTTCAGCGTCGAATAGCCCACGCGTACCGTCACGTTGCCCGCGGGCAACTGCGCGTCGTCCAGCGTCTGGAGCCGGGCTTGCTGGCCGGTTTCCTGCCTGTCGATCACGATGCCTTGAAACATGTGTCCTCCTTTCTAGACCGATCGTCTAGTTAATGGCAAAAAAATTCAGCGGCGAGGCAGTCCATTGAAGAAGAACTGCGCGAACAGGGCCAACGGCTGGTCGCTGCGCTCCAGCTTCGCGCGCAGCACGGCGCCTTCCCAGCCGATCCAGAAGCATGCGGCGAGTTCGGCAGGCTCGGCCGAACCGGCCAGTTCACCGGCTTGCTGCGCGGCGACCAGGCAATCGGCGAGGCGGCGTTGCCAGTCCTCGAACGTGGTGCGCAGGCGTGCGCGGAAACTTTCCGGCAGCGCGCCCATTTCCTGCCCGAGGTTGCCGATCAGGCAGCCGCGGCTGTAGTCGTAGCGGGCCATGCCGTCCCGGGCATCGTCGACGAATGCGCGCACGCGCTGCAGCGGCGAGTGCGTCGGGTCGCTGAAATGACGGTCCAGCTTGCGCGCGAAGAAGTCCGCATAGCGGTCGATCAGTTCGAGGCCGAACGCTTCCTTGCTGTCGAAGTAGTGATAGAAGGAGCCCTTGGGCACACCGGCGCGCCCGAGGATCTCGTCCAGCCCGGTGGCCGAAAAGCCCTTCTCGGTGAGCACTTCCAGCCCGGTGCGCAACAGCATGTCCCGCGTGGCGACGAGGTCTTCATGCTGCTTCGGTGGCCTGCCGCGACGGCGAGGCGGATCAGTTCGAACGTCCATGCGCGAATAATAGACCGTTCGTCTCAAAAATCAACCGGTCGCGTGTCGATCACGTCCGATGAGGTCGAGACAACGAGCGGCGCTCGTATTAACCCTGATTAAAAAATCTTATCGCGGTGAAAAATTCCGCATCTTATTGAACCGATATCGGCTCGATATAGTGGCTCGCTTTCCCGCACGCACGCGTTGCGTGCGCAGACAAACAGCAGGAGCCCCTTGATGACCACCGATACCCGATTCACCGAAATCGAGGATCTGATGCCCGCCGCCGGCGGGTTGCGCGAGATCCGTCACCACATCCACCACCATCCCGAACTTGCTTACGAAGAGCACGACACGGCCGCACTCGTCGCCGACAAGCTCGAACAGTGGGGTTGGCAGGTGACGCGCGGGGTCGGCAAGACGGGTGTGGTCGGCACGCTGCGCGTGGGCGACGGCACGCGCAGCATCGGCATTCGCGCCGACATGGACGCGTTGCCGATCATCGAGGCGACCGGGCTGCCCTACGCGAGCGGCACGCACGGCAAGATGCACGCATGCGGCCACGACGGCCACACGACGATGCTGCTCGGCGCCGCGCAGCAGCTCGCGAAGACACGCAATTTCTCCGGCACCGTGCACCTGTATTTCCAGCCGGCGGAAGAGCATGGCGTCGACAGCGGCGCGAAGAAGATGATCGATGACGGCCTGTTCGAACGCTTCCCGTGTGACGCCGTGTTCGGCATGCACAACCATCCTGGCGCAGCGCCCGGCGTGTTCCTCACGCGGCGCGGCCCGTTCATGTCGGCCGGCGACAAGGCGATCATCACGATCGAGGGCGTCGGCGGCCACGCGGCACGGCCGCACCTGACGGTCGACCCGGTGGTCGTCGCGGCGAGCATCGTGATGGCGTTGCAGACGATCGTCGCGCGCAACGTCGACCCCGCACAGCCGGCGGTCGTTACGGTCGGCTCGATGCACGCGGGCACCGCGAACAACGTGATCCCGAACGGCGCGCGCCTCGAACTCAGCGTGCGCTCGTTCAGCCCCGACGTGCGCGCGCTGCTCAAGCGCCGCATCACCGAGCTGGCCGAGACGCAGGCCGCGAGCTACGGCGCGAGCGCGAACGTCGAGTACATCGAAGGCTATCCGGTCGTCGTCAATTCGGACGCCGAAACGGATTTTGCCGCGCAGGTGGCGCGCGAGCTCGTCGGCGACGCGCACGTGGTCGAGCAGACCGACCTGCTGATGGGCAGCGAGGATTTCGCGTTCATGCTGCAGCAGCGGCCGGGCTCGTTCGTGCGGCTCGGCAACGGCGAAGGCGAGGATGGCTGCATGGTGCACAACCCGAAATACGACTTCAACGATCGCAACCTGCCGATCGGCGCGGCGTACTGGACGCGTCTCGTGGAGCGTTATCTCGGGCGGTGATGCCGGCAGCGGGGCGGGCGGCCGGCGCTTCCGGCCGCATTGAGAGGAGACGACAACGATGCAGAAAGACCATCTCGCGCTGCACCCCGCATCGACGGGGGCGGCCGAAGTCGGCACGCCAGGCGCACCGGCCGTCACGCGGCGCGGTGCGATCGCCGCGGCCGTGATCGGCAACTGGCTGGAATTCTTCGATTTCACCGTGTACGGCTTCTTCGCGGTGCTGATCGGCAAGCTGTTCTTCCCGTCGAGCGACCCGACCACGTCGCTGCTGCTGTCGGTCGCGACGTTCGCCGCCGGCTTCTTCACGCGGCCGCTCGGCAGCGTCGTGCTCGGCGTCTACGCGGACCGCAAGGGACGCAAGGCCGCGCTGAACCTGACGATCATGCTGATGGCGCTCGGCACGGGCCTGATCGCGATCGCGCCGACGTATGCGCAGGTCGGCGTGGCCGCACCGCTGCTGGTCGTGTTCGCGCGGCTGCTGCAGGGCTTCTCGCAGGGCGGTGAATTCGGCGCGGCGACGTCGACGCTGCTCGAACAGGGCGGCACGTCGCGTCGTGCGTTCCGTGCAAGCTGGCAGCTTGCGACGCAGGGCGGCGCCGCGCTGATGGGCTCGGGCTTCGCGGCGCTGCTGTCGAACACGATGACGAAGGACGCGCTGGAAAGCTGGGGCTGGCGGCTGCCGTTCCTCGTCGGCGTGCTGATCGCACCGGTCGGCATGTATCTGCGCCGCCGGCTCGCCGACGATGCGCCCGGCGACAGCCATCACGGCATCGAGCGCGGCGTGCTGCACGAGCTGTTCTCGAAGCACACGCGCACGGTGCTGCTGCTGATGCTCACGGTGATGGGCGGCACGGTGTCGACCTACATCCTGACGTTCTACATGCCGACCTACGCGATCCACACGCTTGGCCTGCCGATGAAGCTGTCGATGTTCGTCGGCGTCGCATCGGGCTGCGTGATGCTGCTCACGTGCCCGCTGTTCGGCTGGCTGTCGGACCGGCTCGGCAGCCGGCGCCTGCCGATCTTCGTCGGTCGCGGCGTGCTGGTCCTGCTGCTGTTCCCGGCGTTCTGGCTGATGAACCACCACCCGACGCTGTCGGTGATCCTGCCGCTGACCGCGCTGATGCTGCTGTTCTATTCGCTCGGCTCGGCGTCGGAAATGGCGCTGATGTGCGAGTCGCTGCCGCGCCACGTACGGGCGACCGGCATCTCGATCGCGTATGCGCTCGCGGTGACGATCTTCGGCGGCACCGCGCAGCTGATCGCGACCTGGCTCGTGAAGACGACCGGCAGCAAGCTCGCGCCGGCCGGCTACGTGGCCGCGTGCGTGGTGCTGTCGCTGATCGCGGTCGCGATGCTGCGCGAGACGGCGCGGGATTCGATCGACTGACGCGCGGCGCGGCGCGGCGCGGCGGGCAGCAGGCAGCAGGCGGCAATACGCGCTTACCGCCCGCGCACCATCCGCAGGTACGACGCGAGCATCGTCGCGAGTTCCTGCGCGGCCGGCGTCAGCGGCACGGCCGCGCGCTGCAGCAGGCAGATATCCTGCGATTCGGCCTGCTCGCGCACGGGCACCTTCGCGAGCGCGCCGGCGAACGGCCCGTGCCGCGTGATGGCTTCGGTTTCGAGCGCCAGCGAATCGGTCTGCGTGACGATCTGCAGCGTCTCGAACATGCCTTCGACGGTCGCGAGAATCTTCGGCGGCGGCTGGCCGTGCGCGTCGAAGTACGCGAGCAGCCGGTTCACGACCGGGTCGGCGCTGAGGTTCGGCGAGCGCGTCGACACCCACGCGTAGCCGGCCAGTTCGGCGAGCGATTGCGCGTGCATCGCCGGATGCCCGTTGCGGCACACGACCACCGGCGCGGAAGCCCGCAACGGCGTGACTGCGAGATCGGTCGTGTCGGTCTGCTTCGCGACGAGTGCGATCGCGAAATCGACCGCGCTTTCGCGCAGCCAGCCGATCATCATTCGCGACGTGCCGGTGCGCAGGTGCACGTCGACCTTGTCGAAGCGCGCGCGGAACGCGCTCAGCACGGGCGCGAACGCGTCGATCAGCGGTTCGGCCACGAGGCCGAGCGTGACGGTGCCTTCGTATGCACCGCTCAACTGCCGGATCTCCCGCTCGACCTGCTCGCATTCGCCGAGGATCGAACCGGAGCGCGCGAGCAGCCGCTGGCCGACGGCCGTCGGCACGATCCCGCGATTGGTGCGCGTGAACAGCGTCGCGCCGAGCGTCGCCTCGAGGCTCTGCAACTGCTGCGTGACGCCGCTCTGCGCGAGATCGAGCGCGCGTGCGGCGGCGCGCAGGCTGCCGTGCTCGACGACGGCCTGGAAGATGCGGAGCTGGGAGAGCGTGAACGCCATGGGCGCGCGACGAGGCCGGTGATCGGAAATACCGATCATGATAAGGCAGTCGATGGTTCCAGCGGCGGCCCGTGCCGCCTACGATCGCAGGCAGTCCGGCTGATGCCGTTTGCTTTTCTTCCTGCCCTCCGTCGACCATGAAACGTTTCCTCGTCCCGCTCGTTTCCCTGTGCCTTGGCCTGGCTGCCACGTCCGCGTTTGCGTTCGATGCGCGCCCCGTGCGCCTCGGCATCGATCCGACTTATCCGCCGATGGATTCGAAGGCGCCCGACGGCAGCCTGAAGGGCTTCGACGTCGATCTTGGCAACGAGATCTGCCGCCGCGCGCAGTTGCGCTGCCAGTGGGTCGAGCTCGAATTCTCCGGGATGATTCCCGCGCTGCAGGCGCGCAAGATCGACGCGATCCTGTCGTCGATGGCGATCACCGAGAAGCGTGAGAAGCAGATCCTGTTCTCGTCGAAGCTGTTCCGATTCAAGTCGCGGCTCGTTGCGCGGCCGGAGAGCGGCCTCGGCAGCACGACCGCGTCGCTGGCCGGCAAGCGCGTCGGCGTGCAGTCGGGCACGCAGTTCGAATCGTGGGCGCTCGCGCACTGGGCGCCGGCCGGCGTGAGCGTGGTGCCGTACAAGAGCCAGGACGACGTGTTCGCCGATCTCGTCAACGGCCGCCTCGACGCGGCGCTGCTCGGCACCGTGGAAGCCGACTACGGCTTCCTGCGCACGCCGAAGGGCAAGGGTTTCGCGTTCGTCGGCGCGCCGCTCGACATGGGCGATCGCGGCGTCGGCATCGGCATGCGGCAGTCCGATACAGCGCTCAAGGCATCGATTGACGGCGCGATCGCGTCGATGCTGAAGGACGGCACGTACGACCGGATCGCGAAGCAGTATTTCGACTTCAACCCGTACGGCGACTGAGCGCCAAGCCTCCTTGCCGTTTCGCCCGCGGCCCCGTTTTCATCCGTTCGAGACCATCGATGCAGATTCGCACCACGCCACTCCTGTCGCCGTCGATCGGCACGCAGCGCACGCTGACGAGCTTTCATTTCGGGCCGACCGGCACCGGCCGCAAGATCTACCTGCAGGCCGCGCTGCACGCGGATGAGACGCCCGCGATGCTCGCGGCGTTCGTGCTGAAGCAGCGTCTCGCGCAGCTCGATGCCGAAGGCCGGCTCGCGGCCGAGATCGTGCTCGTGCCGGTCGCGAACCCGGTCGGCCTCAATCATCATCTGCTCGGGCAGTTTATCGGCCGTTTCGACCTCGCGAGCGGTCGCAACTTCAATCGCGGCTTCCTGCCGCTCGCGGATATCGCCGCGCGTGCGCGCGACCGGCTCGGCGACGACGGCGAACGCAATCGCGCGATCGTGCGCGAATGTGTCGGCGCGGCGCTCGACGACATCGCGCCGCGCACCGAATTCGAAGCGCTGCAGCTGGCACTGCTGAAGGTGTCGCACGACGCGGACGTCGTGATCGACCTGCATTGCTCGCTCGAAGCAGTGATGCACGTGTACACGAGCGATACCGCATGGCCGGACGTCGAGCCGCTTGCGCGTTATCTCGGTGCGGAGGTGTCGCTGCTCGCCGAGGATTCGGGCGGACATGCGTTCGACGATGCGCATCACCTGCTGTGGTCGCAGTTGCGGCAGCACTTGCCGGCAGGCACGCCGATGGCGGCCGGCACGGTGGCCGTGACGGTCGAGTGCCGTGGCCAGCGCGACGTGACATATGAATACGCTGAACGCGATGCCGGCGCGCTCGTCGACTATCTCGTCTGGCGCGGTGCGGTGCACGGCGAACGCACGCCGCTGCCGCCGCTCGCCGCGCCGGCCACGCCGCTCGCGGGCAGCGAGCAGTTCTACGCGCCGGTGAGCGGGATCCTCGTGCATCGCGCGGCAATCGGAGCGACGATCCGTGCCGGCGATCCGCTGTTCGACATCGTCGATCCGCTGACGGATGCGATCACGACGATCACGAGCGCGACCGACGGCGTGTTCTACATGCGGCGCGCGATCCGCTTCGTGACGGCCGGCGCGCCGCTCGGCCGCGTGACGGGCACGGTGCCGGTGCGCAAGGGGATGCTGCTCGGCGCGTGACGAGCGGCGCGCGCCGAACCTGACCCGTACGAAAACGGCGAGAAATTTCGGGTTCCTCAAATAATCCCTTGCCGCTCGATGTCGACTTGCGCCAGGTCGGCCGACTTTTCGCAGCCGGCGAGGCGGGCTTCATCGTCGGCGGGGACAGTCATGACCCGCCGTGATGCCCCGCCGACCGCTTGCCGGCCTTGCTGCGCGCCGTTGTCTTGCCGTTGCGCCCGCCCGCGTTCGAAAACATCTTCATGTCCCGCAGGATGCCGCGCAGCAGCGTATCGGCTGCCACCCCGAGCGTGCGCCCGGCCTTGACCAGCAGCCGCGCGTTGGCTGCCTCGAGCAGCGGATGCGCGACGGGAAGCGCGACGAGTTCTCCCGCCTCCAGTTCCTGATACGCAGCGAACGCGGCGAGCAGCGTGACGCCGCTGTTGCGCTTGACGAAGTGGCGCAGCACGGCGAGCGAGTTGGTGGTGAGCGTCGGGTGGAGCTGGATGTTCTCCGCGTAGGCGAGCATCTGCACCGCCTGTCCGAGACCGAACGCCGGCGGCATCAGCGCGAGCGGATACTCGGCGAGTTCACGTACCGCGACCGGCCGGCCCCGCACGGCGAGCGGGTGCCCGGGATGCACGAGCGCCACCACCGGCTGCGACGCGGTGGCGACGCACTCGATCTCCGGATGCGCCGGGGGATTGTAGGCCAGGCCGATATGCGCGCGGCTCTCGGCGACTTCCTGGAGCAATTTGCTGACCGGCAGGAGGTCGACGGTGACGTCGAGCTTCGGATAGCGCGCGCAAAAATCGGTGAGTACCTCGTCCATCAGGCAGTCGATATAGCCTTCGCTGGTGGCGATGCGGATCTGGCCGTGTTGCAGGCCGTGCAGCGCCTGCAGGCGGTCTTCGAACAGTTCCTGCTGGGAGCGGCAGCCGTGCCAGTATTCGAGCAGGTGCGCCGCGGCCTCGGTCGGCCGGACGCCGCGAGGCTGGCGCTCGAACAGCGGCGCCCCGATTTCTTCCTCGAGCAGCCGGATCTGCCGCGTGATGACGGACGGCGACGTGTTGATGCTGTCGGCCGCGCCGCGGATGGAGCCGTGCGTCAGGACTTCATGGAAATAGCGCAAGCGGCGCTGGTTCAGTTCGCGCATGGTGTCGGTCCGTTCGTCGGTGAGGTGTTGCCGGTTGAGCAACAATAACTCGCCAAAGTTGCTCTTGCGCCGCTTTTTCGGCTCCTCGACGATTCGAACAGAGTCGATCATCGATGCGGGATTCGAAGCAATACGCCCTAAAGGAGAGCGCATGTCCGCCATTCCATCCCCTCAAGACCCGGTCGCGCCCGACAGCCCGGCGCATCAGGCCCTGTACCGCAAGCTGAACTGGCGCCTGCTGCCGTTCCTGCTGCTGTGCTACACGTTCGCCTATCTCGATCGCGTGAATATCGGGTTCGCGAAGCTCTCGATGCAGAGCGACCTGGGTATCTCCGATGCGGTGTACGGGCTGGGCGCGGGCATTTTCTTTCTCGGCTATGTCCTGTTCGAGATCCCGAGCAACCTGCTGCTGCCGCGGATCGGCGCACGCAAGACCATCAGCCGGATCATGGTGCTGTGGGGCCTGACCTCGGCGGGCATGATGTTCGTTCATAACGAGACCACCTTCTACGCGATGCGCTTCCTGCTCGGCGTGTTCGAGGCCGGCTTCGCGCCCGGGATGATCTTTTACCTGACCTACTGGTACGGCCAGCGCCGCATGGCCGGCGTGATGGCGGTCGTCATGCTCGCCGGCCCGATCGGCGGCGCCTTCGGGTCGCCGCTGTCGGCATGGCTGATGACCGGGCTGTCCGGTGCCCACGGCCTGGCCGGCTGGCAGTGGATGTTCGTCGTTGAAGGCCTGCCGTGCGTGCTGTTCGGCGTGCTTGCACTCAAGGTCCTGTCCGACCGGCCGGCCGACGCGAAGTGGCTGAGCGACGACGAGAAGCGGATGCTCGCCGCCGAGCTGCACACGTCGGGCGCGGGTCATCACTCGTTCGGACAGGTGTTGCGCGACCCGCGCGTGTACCTGCTGGCGTTCGCCTATTTCACGATCATCTGCGGGATCTACGCGGTGAGTTTCTGGCTGCCGTCGATCATCAAGGCCGACGGCGTGACCGATACCATGCAGATCGGGCTGTACTCGATGATCCCGTACGTTTGCGCCGCGATCGCGATGGTCGTCATCGGCCGCAGGTCGGACCGCCGCCGCGAGCGCCGTTTCCACAGCGCGGTGCCGGCCCTGATCGGCGCGATCGCGCTAGCCGTGGCGACGACTGCCAACGGCAATCTCGTCGTCTCGCTGGTCGGCATGACGATCGCCACGTCGATGATCTGGGCTGCGTACACGGTGTTCTGGGCGATTCCGTCGCAATATCTGAAGGGCGACGCGGCCGCGGGCGGCATCGCGCTGATCAATACGATCGGCCTGATCGGCGGCTTCCTGAGCCCGACCATCATCGGTGCGATCCACTCGGCGACGGGCAGCATGGCAGCCGGCCTGCTGGTCATGGTCGCGCTGCTGGTCGCGGGCGCCGCGGTACTCGTGGCGAACCGGCTTCCCGCGCCGCACGACGCGTTGGCGACAGCGTGACGTCGCGGGCGCGCAAGCGTCCGTGACATCCATCGCGGTGCGGGGCTGACGGCGCTTAGTGCCGGTGCATTGACTCACTATTTCCGGAGACACGTTTTTGAATACGCGCATTTTGATCGCCGGCTTTCAGCATGAAACCAATACGTTTGCGCCGTCGAAAGCCGCTTACGCAAACTTCGAGCGCGGCGAGGGCTTCCCGGCCATGGTGCGGGGCGACGACGTGCTTGCGCTGCGCGACGTCAACATTCCCGCGGGCGGATTCATCGTCGCGGCGGAACGGCGCGGCTGGACCTTGCTGCCGGTCATCTGGGCGGGTGCGAGCCCGTCGGCCCACGTGACCGAGGATGCGTTCGAGCGCATTGCCGGCGAAATCCTCGCGGCGGTTCGCAACGGAGGCTACGACGCGGTGTACCTGGACCTGCACGGCGCGATGGTCGCCGAGCATACCGACGACGGCGAAGGCACGTTGCTGGAGCGCGTACGCGCCGCGGTCGGCCCGGATGTACCCGTGGTCGCGTCGCTCGACCTGCATGCCAACGTCACCGGGAAGATGCTGCACGAGGCCGACGCGCTGGTTGCCTTCCGCACCTATCCGCATGTCGACATGGCCGAGACCGGCGAACGCGCGGCCGTGCTGCTCGAGCGCCTGCTCGTTTCACGCGCGGCTGGTGGCCGGCCGCTGCATCGCGCGGTGCGCCGGCTGCCGTTCCTGATCCCGATCAACGGCATGTGCACGCTGCTGGAACCTTCGCGCGGCATGTACGCGCAACTCGCGGCGCTGGAAACCGGGGCCGTGGCGTCGCTGTCGTTTGCGCCAGGTTTTCCGGCGGCCGATTTTCCCGAATGCGGCCCGGTCATCTGGGGTTACGGCGATGACGCCGCGTCGGCCGAGGCCGCCGTGCAGGCACTCTACGACAAGATGCTCGCGGACGAGGCCGCGTGGCAGGTGCCGTTCCTGTCGCCCGATGCCGCCGTGCGCGAAGCCATGCGGCTTGCCGACGGGGCCGGCAAGCCGGTCGTCATCGCCGATACGCAGGACAATCCCGGCGCGGGCGGCGACTCGAACACGACGGGCATGCTGCGGGCGTTGCTGCGCAATGGCGCGAGAGACGCGGCGATCGGTTTGATCTGGGATCCGGCTGCCGCGGCGGCGGCCCATCGCGCCGGTGTCGGCGCGTTCATCGATGTGGCGCTCGGCGGTGTCTCCGGCGTGCCCGGCGACGAGCCGGTCCACGCACGTTTCGAGGTCGTGAAGCTGTCCGACGGCGTATGCCGGTACGACGGCCCGATGATGAACGGCATGCGTGCGGATATCGGGCCTGTTGCCTGCCTGCGGATCGATGGCGTGTTGATCGTGGTGAGCAGCGGCAAGGCGCAGATGCTCGACCGCAATCTCTATCGCGTGGGCGGCGTCGAGCCGGAAGCGATGCGCATCCTCGTTAACAAAAGCTCGGTGCACTTTCGCGCCGACTTCCAGGGGATCGCCGAGGCGGTGCTCGTTGCCACGGCACCGGGCCCGATGACGGCCGATCCGGCCGAGTTGCCCTGGACCCGGCTGGCCCCGGGCATCCGGACGAAGCCGATGGGCAACGCATTCGCCGGCAACGGCTGAAGCAGGGCACGCCGCCGGCGTGCCGGTACGCCGGCGAGCGGGTGGCTGTTCCGGACAATGCCGTCGCGGCGGCCAACACACGGCGCCGCGCGTCGTTTCACGCTGCGCGGCGTGGACGGACCCGTACCCGCGCGCGGATCGGCATTCACCCCCGTCGTGCCACCAGCTCCGACACCGTCTGCGCGGCCTGCTGCAGCGGCCCGAGAAACTCCTTCACCATCTGCTTCGCGGTATGCCGCTGCGCGTTGCCGCTGATGTTCATCGCCGCGATGATCTGCCCGCGCCGGTTGCGGATCGGCGCGGACAGCGACATCAAGCCCACTTCGAGTTCCTGGTCGACCACGGCCCAGCCCTGCTGGCGCACCTGTGCGATCGCCGCCTTCAGTTCGCCGAGATCCGTGATCGTGCGCGGCGTATGCGCGCGGATGCCGCTTTGCGCGAGCGTTTCGTCGAGCGCGGCGTCGTCGAGCGCGGACAGCAGCACACGGCCCATCGACGTGCAGTACGCGGGCAGCCGGCTGCCGATCGACAGGTTGATCGTCATGATCTTGCGGGTCGGCACGCGCAGCACGTAGACGATCTCGGTGCGGTCGAGCACGGCCGCCGAGCAGCTTTCGTGGATCTGCTCGGACAGTTGCTCCATGACCGGATCGGCGAGATTCCAGAACGGCATCGACGTGAGGTACGCAAAGCCGAGCTCGAGGATCTTCGGCGTGAGCCGGAACAGCCGGCCGTCGGCCTCGACATAGCCGAGCGTCTGCAGCGTGAGCAGGATCCGGCGCGCGCCTGCGCGCGTGAGCCCGGTGGCCGAGGCGACCTCGGTGAGCGTCTGCTCCGGACGGGCCGCGTCGAACGCGCGGATCACCGCGAGGCCGCGCGCGAACGACTGGACGTAGGAGTCGCCGGGTTTCGTCTGAGTATCTTCGGTTGTCATGAGCGCCTGGAATATCGTGCAGCCGAGAAGATAGCGCATGGGGCCTGACACGCCAACCGCACGGCGGACCGGGCGCTTGACAGGTCGTCCCCGCACTCCCTATGATGCGTTGAACGTTCGATACACGATCTTATGTTCGTATATAGAACATTTAAGCGCATCCCGGCGGGCAATGCAAGGGGCGCGCCCTGTTCATTTCCCACCCAGTCCTGGGACCGGAGACACTGATGACCGAAGCTTTTCTGTGTGATGCGATCCGTACGCCGATCGGGCGTTACGGCGGTGCACTGTCCGGCGTGCGCGCCGACGATCTGGGCGCGGTGCCGCTCAAGGCGCTCGTGGAGCGCAATCGCGACGTCGACTGGACGGCGATCGACGACGTGATCTACGGCTGCGCGAACCAGGCCGGCGAGGACAACCGCAACGTCGCGCGCATGTCGGCGCTGCTCGCGGGGCTGCCGCAGGGCGTGCCGGGTTCGACGATCAACCGCCTGTGCGGTTCCGGGATGGATGCGGTCGGCGTGGCCGCGCGTGCGATCAAGTCCGGCGAGGCCGCGCTGATGGTCGCGGGCGGTGTCGAGAGCATGACGCGCGCGCCGTTCGTGATGGGCAAGGCCGCGAGCGCGTTCGCGCGCCAGGCCGACATCTACGATACGACGATCGGCTGGCGCTTCGTCAATCCGTTGATGAAGCAGTTGTACGGCGTCGACTCGATGCCGGAGACGGGCGAGAACGTCGCCACCGATTACAACGTCAGCCGTGCCGACCAGGACCTGTTCGCACTGCGCAGCCAGCAGAAGGCCGCGCGCGCGCAGCAGGACGGCACGCTCGCCGAGGAAATCGTCGCGGTCACGATTCCGCAGAAGAAGGGCGACCCGGTCGTCTTCTCGCGCGACGAGCATCCGCGCGAAACGTCGCTCGAAGCGCTCGCGAAGCTGAAGGGCGTCGTGCGTCCGGACGGCACGGTGACGGCCGGCAACGCGTCGGGCGTCAACGATGGTGCCGCCGCGCTGCTGCTCGCGAACGAGGAAACCGCGAAGCGCTTCGGCCTGACGCCGCGCGCACGTGTGCTGGGCATCGCGACGGCCGGCGTCGCGCCGCGCGTGATGGGCATCGGCCCCGCGCCGGCAACGCAGAAGCTGCTCGCCCGGCTCGGGATGACGATCGACCAGTTCGACGTGATCGAACTGAACGAGGCGTTCGCATCGCAGGGTCTCGCGGTCTTGCGCATGCTCGGCGTTGCCGATGACGATCCGCGCGTGAACCCGAACGGCGGCGCGATCGCACTGGGCCATCCGCTCGGCGCATCGGGCGCCCGGCTCGTGACGACCGCGATGTACCAGCTGCATCGCACGAACGGCCGCTTTGCGCTGTGCACGATGTGCATCGGCGTCGGCCAGGGCATCGCGATCGCGATCGAACGCGTCTGATCAGCGTGACGTGGTGAAGCGGCGGCGTGTGAGCCGCTTCGCTGCTTGGTTGCTCCGCCGCTTTCGAAACGATGCGCGGCACGAGGAGTCTCGTGCCGCGCATCGTCGTTAACCGGCCTGCGACAGTTGCTTGAGGCGCGCATCGAGCGCGTCGATCTCGGTGTCCGCGAACACTTCGATCCCATGCTCGCGCAGCAAGGCCGCCGTGACACCGGTGCCCGCGTGCCGCCGGTTCTCGAAACTCCCGTCATAAATGAACGTGCTGCCGCACGACGGACTGCCGTCGGCCAGGATCGCGAAGCGGCAATCGTGCGTGCGCGCGAGGGCCAGCGCGGTTTGTGCGCCGGAGACGAACGGCGCCGTCACGTCCGTTCCGTTTACGTCGACGATGCGCGCGGCGCCCGACAGCACCTGCTGCCCCGATCCGCCGCCGGCGATTTCGGCGGGCGGGCGCGGCACGCTGAAGCCGCCGGCCAGTTCGGGGCAGACGGGCACGAGACGCCCTTCGCGCTGCCACCGTTCGAGTGCCTCGTGCGCGGCAGTCTTGGCCGAGCCGTTGTAACGGACCGGATGACCGACCACGCACATGCTGACGAGGATCTTCGGCATGGCTTGCGGCTGTGCTTCGTTCTGCAATTTCGCTCTCCGTGATTCCGTGATTCCGCGACGGCCGATCGCGGCTGGGGCAACGCGGGAATGTCCACGCTTCACCCATGTGCCGGTGCGTCAGGCCGCCGGTCCTTCCAGATGAATGTCTTCCGGCTCGAGTGCGTAAAGCGCCGGGTCGGGCGCTGCGCTGACCGTGAAGCCGAGCCGCAGGTAGAAGTCGATCGTGCGCTGCGACGGCGTCGCGGACACATACAGGCGCGCGGCGCCCATCGCGCGCGCCTGCTCACGGGCCGCGCGGTAGAGCTGCTCGCCGAGGCCGCAGCCGCGCCAGTCGCGGCTCACGTGCAGGAACTTCAACTGCAGCATGTCGCGATGCGGGCCGAGCGGCCGGCTGTCGACGACGACCGCCGCGACGAGCCGTGCATCGTCGAACATGCCGAGGCACCAGCCGCCGCGATCGTGACAGTCGAGCAGGATCGGCGTGTAGTGGTCGGCTTCGCCGTCCGGCCAGCCGCCGACGTCGTAGAACTCGGGAACGAGATGCAGCGCGCCGTCGCGCAGCACGTACAGGTGCTCGATGATCTCGCGCCGGTCAATGGTCCACACGAGCGGCACCTCGTCGCGTGCGAGCGGGCGTGCGGAAAGCGCGTCGCGTTCGGCGGCGGTGCGGCGCGTCATGCGGCCTCCCGATGCGCGGCGATCGCATACATCAGCGGCAGGCTCGGCATGTGACCGGGCGGCACCATCCGGTGGCCGTCCAGCTCGCGCATGCCGTCGAAGCCTTTCCAGCCGTTCGCATACGGATATTCGGTCAGGCGGTCGATCGTGAGCCCGGCCGATACGAGTGCGTTCACGACCTCGCCGATGCCCCACATGAACTCGTAGCTCGGATGCGGGTTCGCGAAATCGACGACACCCGGATGGTCGTGCTGCGCGCCGAGCCCCGTGCCGGATGCGGCGACGTAATCGCCGACGCCTGCCGGCTCCTCGGTCGCGTCGCCCTTGAAATAGTCATAGTGCGGCTTCCAGTGTTCGTCGAAATACAGCGCGAACGGATGGAACTCGACCATCGCGAAACGGCCGCCCGGCGCGAGCAGCGCGGCGATCCCGCGCGCCCACGCGTTCAGGTCGGACAGCCAGCAGATCGCGCCGTACGACGTGAACACGCGATCGAAGCGCTCGCCGCGCGCGGCGGCCTCGGGCATCCAGTCGAGCACGTCGGCGCGCTCGAAACGCGCGGGCAGGCCCGCGTCGGCCGACAGTTGCCGTGCGAACGCGATCGCTTCGTCGGAGATGTCGACGCCCGTCGCATCCGCGCCGTCGCGCACGAGGCTCAGCGTGTCCTGCCCAGCGTTGCACTGCAGGTGCAGCAGCCGCAGCCCGCCGACGTCGCCGAGCAGTTCGCGTTCTTCCGGAAAGAGCGTCGAGCCGCCCGCGCGGAAAAACGCGGCCTGGTCGCCTTTATGGCTGTTATGCGCGACTGTCGCCGTATTCCAGGACAGCCGATTCAGTTCGTGCAATGCCTTTTTCATCGAATTCGAATACCGGTTGAATGGAGCAGGATAGACGGAATCGTTTCGCCACGTGCAATGGCTGACGGCATTGACCTGCCGCGCGACGTGGCAGGGCAGCGTGACGTGACATCCGGATGAACATGCGCGGCGATTATTGCTGGATTATTTGATCGAAATCATGGCGGCGGCCGAAATGAATATTTTATGCGAGGAAGGGGTAAGGTTTTTCCCCAATGTGCCGACAGTAAGATAAAGACCGTCGTAAAGCGATAAACCGCTTTTTTCGGCTACTGAGCGTGATTTCAGCGCGACGCGGACGATAGATCCGCCTTTCGGAGCCATGCATGCGCAATAACCAGCCCGTTACCCAACAGCAATTCGATTTTCCCGACGACGTCACCCTGATGTCGACGACCGATGCAGACAGCATCATCACCTACGCCAACACGACGTTCGCGCAGGTGAGCGGCTTCACGAACGAGGAACTCGTCGGCCAGCCGCACAACGTGGTGCGCCACCCGGACATGCCGCGCGAGGCGTTTGCCGACATGTGGGCGACGCTCAGGCGCGGCGAGCCGTGGACCGCACTCGTGAAGAACCGCCGCAAGAACGGCGATCACTACTGGGTGCGTGCGAACGCGATTCCCGTGATGCGCAACGGCGAGCCGCAGGGCTACATGTCGGTGCGCACGAAGGCGCCGCACGACGAGACCGAAGCCGCCGATGCGGTGTATCGCGCGTTCTGCGAAGGCAAGGCCGGCCAGCGCCGGTTTCACAAGGGGCTGGTGATCCGCACGGGTCTGCTGCGCATCGCGTCGCTGTCGCAGACGATGTCGGTGCGCGCGCGCGTGCATTCGGCGCTGTGCGTGCTTGCCCCGGCGGTGGTCGGCGCGGGCTGGGCATGCGGGCTCGACGGCGGCGGGCTCGCGGCGTTTGCCGGCGTGACGGTCGGCGTGGCGGCGGCGGCCGGCCTGTGGCTCGATGCGCAGATCGTGCGTCCGCTGAAGCGGCTGCACGATCAGGCGCTGAACGTCGCGACCGGCGAAAGCCGGCGCGGCGCGCGGATGAACCGCGTCGACGAGATCGGCATGACGCTGCGCACGATCAACCAGCTCGGGCTGATGTTCCGCTGGCTCGTCGACGACGTCAGCGAGCAGGTGCACAACGTGCAGCGCGCGAGCAACGAGATCGCGCAGGGCAACAACGACCTGAGCGCGCGCACCGAACAGGCGGCGTCGAGCGTGCAGGAGACGGCCGCCTCGATGGCCGAGATGACGGCGACCGTGTCGAGCAATGCGGAGACGGCGCTGCAGGCGAATCAGCTGTCGGTTTCCGCAAGTGACGCGGCCGAGCGCGGTGGGCAGGTGGTGGGCGAGGTCGTCACGACGATGAGCGACATCACTGCCAGTTCGCGCAAGATTGCCGACATCATCGGCGTGATCGACGGCATCGCGTTCCAGACCAACATCCTTGCGTTGAACGCGGCCGTTGAAGCGGCGCGCGCAGGCGAACAGGGGCGCGGCTTCGCGGTGGTCGCGGGCGAGGTGCGGGCGCTCGCGCAGCGCAGCGCGAACGCGGCGAAGGAGATCAAGACGCTGATCGGCGCGAGTGTCGACCGCGTCGAATCGGGCGCGCGGCGCGTGGATGAGGCGGGCAAGACGATGGAGGACATCGTCACGCAGGTGAAGCGCGTGTCGGATTTGATCGCGGAGATTAGTTCGTCGACGGCCGAGCAGAGTACGGGCGTCGCGCAGGTCGACCAGGCGGTGGTGCACCTGGACAACATCACGCAGCAGAACGCGGCACTGGTCGAGCAGAGCACGGCGGCGTCGGAGAGCCTGCAACAGCAGGCGACGCGGCTGGTGGATGCGGTGAATGTGTTTCGCTAATCGCGCGAACGTGCGAGGCAGGAGGACGGCGGCCCGCCTCGCGCGGGCCGCTGTGAGTACGTTGTGCTACGTCATTGCGCCCTGGGTATGGGATTCAGGTTCGGGCAACAGTGGTTTGGGCATCCTGGACTGACGTTCACTTCGACGCGTCGCCCTGATTGATCGAACTCGTCCGGCGTGAAAATTTTTCCCGCCAAGGCGCTTTTCTCGCCACGGATCGAATGCTGATCCAGAGCAGCCATCACGTTTTCCGCTCGTTGCGTTGCAAGCTGTTGCGCGTTACGTTCGGTTTGCTCGGCCAGTCCGATAAGCCATACCGTATCAATGATCGGAAAGCGCTTGTGCATGTCGCTCGACCATGCCGATAACCTCGACAGTTCGGTCGGAGAAATCGCACTCGAGTCCGCATCGAAAACAATATCGATGTAATGGGCGGGCATGTTCGACGCGCCGTCACAGGCGAACGCTGCATGTGCGAAGGTCAACGCGAGCGTGGCGGCGGTTAGGAATTTAGTCGCCATCGACAACATACCCCGCAATGCTGTCGGCGTTGTGGATTGCCAAGTCAGGATTTGACCGGCCCCAAGGCGCGAGAAATGGCGTGATCGTGTATTGATCGTCTGTCGAAGACATGGTGTCGTGGAAGTGAGTTGCTTCATGGATGATAGTAGATACGTGAGAGTCAGCACCGTCGGTCCATGGGCGCATCGTGCAGAATCGTGCGCTGATGGCGATGGTATGCGTTGCCGTGTCTGGTGCGCATACATGTGCGGCTTCGTCAGCTGTTCCGCGCGGGTGAGGCGTGCAACCCGTGGCCAGATCGCCAGCGCTGCCGCTTCGAACGACATTGCTTTCGTTGAACGCTCGAACTACGCCAAGCACTTTCGTTAAGCCGGTGAGCAGGTGCATACGCGTTCGCTCGTCGTTACGACCGAACCACTTGAACACGCGATCTTTTTCGGACTGCGCCCATCTTTGTAAAGCGACGGTGCGTACGCCTAGCTTCTCGACGGCTTTAGCTTGTGCCTTCGCGAACACGGCACGGAATTCCGAGTTGGTCATGTTTTCGCAGATCGGTCGCAAGTCAACGTCCGCGAATGTCTGCGATCCTGCGATGGTGTTTGTTGTCGTCTCGGCGACGGTAGTTTGGTTTCCCATCGTTTCAGTCCTCGATTACAAGCTTCAACGTCTGTGCGCGTTCGGTTCGCACGCGCACGGTACAGCCGTGCCGATCACTCACGCCGGACGCAAGCACGCTCCCAAATCGATCCTTGATCCAATAGCGCACGTTGCTTAACGGTTGCTTCGTCCTCACGTCGCGGATCACAAATTGATCGTTGTAAATATCCGATATCGGCGCGTATCGCGTGGGTGCGAATCCCGAATATCCGGTGAAGGCGTTCGCCGTGCCACGGCCGCCGTCCCCCCCAATGAAAAACGTGCAGTCGTTGCCCGCGACCAAAAGATTTTGCCCGCATGGACAAAGTACAGCGTCGCCCTCCACCGCTACGGCACGTCCGTTACCAACAACGGATACCGCGCTTCCGGCTATCGGAAACATTCCCTCGCAATTTCCGCACGTCGCTTTGTCGCCGTCCAAGGCAATGTGCTTGTTGTTCACGAATATGCTTGAAGCGCCCGCGATGACGATTCCACCTGTCGTCGTTGCGTCGCCATTCCTGATCGCTCGTCGGCTCACGGCTATGTCCTCAATTGAAGTTGGTAAAGACCCAATCGGCTGACTCCGGGTCATAAATCGCGTATTGATCGATCGTGGCATCTTCAATTGCGATGGTCGGCGGTGTGCACGCCAATGCTTCAGCTTCTGCTTCGGCTAACTGGTCGGCGGTCCACGCATGCATCAAGTCCAGCGTCGCGCCGAACCTGGATAGCCCAGCACGCAGATAGGCTGTTTCGATCTGCTCGACCATGTTGTCCGCGAAGCGGATCGTGAAATGGTCACGACGAGCGATTGGCACGTCAAACGACGAAGCGAAGTAGGCCATCAAGGGATGCCCCTCATCGGAAACAACCAGACGTCCTTTGGTCGCTCCGTATGCATAGTTCACGGCGACCAGTAACCGGCCATGCTGTTCCATGAAGCGACGGGTATCGACTTGTTGAAAATCGATCGGCCAATAGTGGTCATCGTCACGCGCGAGCGTTTTCGAGCCTATGACCGCGTCAAGTGGGGAGAGGTAGGTGCAAATGAACGGATCGTGCGTGCAGATCATCTGCATGTTTCCGCTATACGTCGGATCGATCGAATCGGGCGCATCGGTCGGCGGCGTGTGTAGCTGCTGCGCCATCGCGTAAAGCCGGATCGATGAGTGAAGAAAGTAAGGGCAGGCGGCATGTTCTTCTTCCACGGACTCGGATACCTTATGTAAGGACGAGCTGTAGACAGTGGCCGGCAGGATTTTCTCTGTCTATAGAACGAGTACGATTCTTGTTTTGGAGTCCGACGGAGATTGATGATCAAAAACGATCATCGAGGCTGAGGCGACGGGAGATCGAGCAGAACGCGGCCGGGTGTGTAACTGCCCGTCCGTCATACTGGCGACTGTTAACGTGTGTCACGGCACCACCCGCTGCAGCGGTGCCTGTGTGCGCTGACTCTGCACACTGGGGGCCGTCGGGGGAAGTGTTCACGCGCGGGCAAACCAGATCGAGGTGGAACACTCAACCCAGCGGCGTGCAGCGAAATGAGAAACGAGACTCGAATGAAATTGGCGCGCGATATGACGTATCGGCGAATACAGCGATCGAAATTGGGTGCGCAGAGCGGGGCGATTTCGTGCGTACCAAGGTGACGCGGGCACGGCGGAGAGGGACACCGGCCCGCGTCGGACCGCCCGGTTCCGGCCGGGCGGTCAGGGCCTGCCACTGACGCGGCAGGCCCTGAACCGTCAGACGGCGAGGCAGAGGTACTTGATCACGACGTAGTCGTCGATGCCGTAGTGCGAGCCTTCGCGGCCGAGGCCCGATTGCTTCACGCCACCGAACGGCGCGACTTCGTTCGAGATCAGGCCCGTGTTCACGCCGACCATCCCGTATTCGAGCGCTTCCGCCACCTTCCACACGCGGCCGATGTCGCGGCTGTAGAAGTACGCGGCGAGGCCGAACTCGGTGTCGTTCGCGAGACGGATCACTTCATCGTCGCTGCTGAACTTGAACAGCGGCGCGAGCGGCCCGAACGTCTCTTCCTTCGCGACCTTCATCGCCGGCGTGACGCCCGTCAGTACGGTCGGCTCGAAGAAGCCGTGGCCGAGCGCATGGCGCTTGCCGCCGGTCACGACGGTCGCGCCCTTCGCGAGCGCGTCCTCGATGTGCGCCTCGACCTTCAGCACCGCTGCTTCGTTGATCAGCGGGCCCTGCGTGACGCCCGGCTCCGTGCCGCGACCGACCTTCAACTGGCCGACGGCTGCCGCGAGCTTCTGCGCGAACTGGTCGTACACGGCCTCATGCACGTAGAAGCGGTTCGTGCACACGCAGGTCTGGCCGCTGTTGCGGTACTTCGATGCGATCGCGCCCTGCACGGCCGCGTCGAGATCGGCGTCGTCGAACACGATGAACGGCGCGTTGCCGCCGAGCTCCAGCGACACCTTCTTGACCGTCGCCGCGCATTGCGACATCAGCAGGCGGCCGACCGGCGTCGAGCCGGTGAATGACAGCTTGCGCACGATCGGGTTCGACGTCATTTCGCCGCCGATCGCCTTCGGGTCGCCCGTGACAACGCTGAACACGCCGGCCGGCACGCCCGCGCGCTCGGCCAGCACGGCCATCGCGAGTGCCGAGAACGGCGTCGCTTCAGCCGGCTTCACGACGATCGGGCAGCCTGCGGCGAGCGCCGGGCCGACCTTGCGCGTGATCATCGCCGCCGGGAAGTTCCACGGCGTGATCGCCGCGCACACGCCGATCGCTTCCTTCGTCACGACGATGCGCTTGTCGCTCGCCGGCGTCGGGATCGTGTCGCCGTACACGCGCTTGCCTTCCTCCGCGAACCATTCGAGGAACGATGCGGCATAGCCGATCTCGCCCTTCGCTTCTGCCAGCGACTTGCCCTGCTCGGTCGTCAGGATCAGCGCGAGGTCGTCGGCGTTTTCCATCATCAGGTCGTGCCACTTGCGCAGGATGACCGCGCGTTCCTTCGCGGTCTTCTTGCGCCACGCCGGCCATGCGGCGTTCGCGGCTTCGATCGCGTGGCGCGTCTCGGCCGTGCCCATCGCCGGCACGGTGCCGAGCAGGCCGCCCGTCGCCGGGTTGCGGACGTCGAACGTCTCGCCGTTCGTCGCGCCTTGCCATTCGCCGTTGACGTACGCCTGCTGGCGGAACAGCGACGGGTCTTTCAGTGCCAGGGTTTCCTGAACCGTGCTCATATGAATCACCTGCTTCGAAAAGGACGGATGAAACGGCCGCCGCCGTCGTGAAGACGGCGGCGGCGCATTCAATGGATGAAGTCGACGGGAACTCAGGCCGGCACGCCGACCGTTTCCTTCAGCACTTCCTCGAGGATCACGAGCGCTTCGTCGAACACGGCTTGCGGGATCGTCAGCGGGAACAGGAAGCGCACGACGTTCGAGTACACGCCGCACACGAGCAGCAGCAGGCCGCGCTCGAGCGCGCGCGTCTGCACGCGCTTCGTGAAATCCGCATCCGGCTCGCCCGAACCCGGCTTCAGGAACTCGACCGCGATCATCGCGCCCGGGCCGCGCACGTCGGCGATCTGCGGCACGTCGGCCTGCAGTGCGTTCAGCTTCGCCTTCAGCACGTCGCCGAGTTGCGTCGCGCGCTCGCACAGCTTCTCTTCGTCGATGATCTCGAGCACCGCGTGTGCCGATGCGACGGCCAGCGGGTTGCCCGCGTACGTGCCGCCGAGGCCGCCGGGGGCTGCCGCGTCCATCAGGTCGGCACGGCCGACGACGCCCGACAGCGGCATGCCGCCCGCGAGGCTCTTCGCCATCGTGATCAGGTCGGCCAGCACGTCGTAGTGCTGCATCGCGAACAGCTTGCCGGTACGCGCGAAGCCCGTTTGCACTTCGTCGGCGATCAGCAGGATGCCGTGTTCGTTACAGACCTTGCGCAGTGCGCGCACGAATTCGGCCGGCGCCGCGTAGAAGCCGCCTTCGCCCTGGACCGGTTCGAAGATGATCGCGGCGACGCGCTTCGGATCGATGTCGGCCTTGAACAGCATCTCGATCGCCTTGATCGAGTCGGCCGTCGTCACGCCGTGCACGGCGTTCGGGTACGGGGCGTGGAACACGTCGCCCGGGAACGGGCCGAAATTCAGCTTGTACGGGGCGACCTTGCCGGTCAGCGCCATGCCCATCATCGTGCGGCCGTGGAAGCCACCCGAGAATGCGATGACGCCCGGACGGCCGGTGGCCGCGCGTGCGATCTTGATCGCGTTCTCGACGGCTTCGGCGCCGGTCGTGAAGAACGCGGTCTTCTTCGGGAAATCGCCCGGCGCGCGTGCGTTGATCTTCTCGGCCAGCTCGACGTACGACGCGTACGGGACGATCTGGTACGCGGTGTGCGTGAAGTTGTTCAGTTGATCCGAAATTGCCTTGACGATCTTCGGGTGGCGGTGGCCGGTGTTCAGCACCGCGATGCCGGCGGCGAAATCGATGAAGCGGCGGCCTTCGACGTCCCACAGTTCCGCGTTCTCGGCGCGGGCTGCGTAGAAATCGCACATCACGCCGACGCCGCGCGGGGTGGCGGCGTTCTTGCGGGCCTGCAGGTCGGCATTCTTCACGGTCATCTCCTTGATGTTCTTTCCGGTGAGGTGAAAATCGGGCGCTTCGACAGCCCATGGAGGCGACTATAATCACATTTGGCTCTGGCAATCAGAGCCATTTCAATAAATATTCAGGAGCCAATCATGCGCGCGAGCGTGTTGTCGGACTGGCTGGCGCAGCGCCTCGTGCGCGGCGGCGAACAGCCGATCTACCGGCAGCTTCACCGGCTGCTGCAACAGGCGATCCTGTCGCGCGAACTGCCGGCCGGCACGCGTGTACCGTCGTCGCGGCTCCTCGCCGCCGAACTCGGGATCGCGCGCAACACGGTCACGCAGGTTTACGAACAGCTTGCGCTCGAAGGCTATGTGAACTCGGCGACCGGCCGCGGCACCTTCGTCGCCGACAGCGCGCCGGACGAGATCGTCGGCGCGCCGTCCGACGCGGCCGCCGCACACCCGGCGCTCGTGCAGCCGTCCGCGCGGCGGCTGTCCGCGCGCGGCACACGGCTCGTCGAAGGGGCCGGCGTGTCGAAACGGCAGGGCGGCGCGTTCATGCCGGGCGTGCCCGATGTGTCGCGATTTCCGGCGCGCGTGTGGACGCGGCTGCACAACAAATACTGGCGGCGGTTGCGCCCGGACCTGCTGACCTACGCGCCGGGCGGCGGGCTCGCGCTGCTGCGCGAGGCGCTGGCCGACTACCTGCGCACGTCGCGCTCGGTGCGCTGCACGCCCGAGCAGATCGTGATCACGACCGGCATCCACCAGTCGATCGACCTCGCCGTGCGGCTGCTGACCGACCCGGGCGACGCGATCTGGACCGAGGATCCCTGCTACTGGGGCGTGCGCAGCGTGCTGAACGTGTCGGGGCTGACGACGCGGCCGATCCCGGTCGACGAGGAAGGGATCGCGCCGTCGGCCGCCGATCTCGCCGAACCGCCGAAGCTGATGCTCGTCACGCCGTCGCACCAGTACCCGCTCGGGATGGTGATGAGCCTCGCGCGGCGGCGGATGCTGCTCGAATACGCGCGTCAGCACGGTTGCTGGATCATCGAGGACGACTACGACAGCGAATTTCGTTACGGCAGCCGGCCCCTCGCGTCGCTGCAGGGCCTCGACACGGCCGGGCAGGTGATCTACGTCGGCAGTTTCGGCAAGACGCTGTTCCCGGGGCTGCGGGTCGGCTACCTGGTCGCGCCCGAGCCGCTCGCGGAAAGTTTCGCGACCGCGAGCGCCGAGCTGTATCGCGAAGGGCAGTTGCTGCAGCAGGCCGTGCTTGCCGAATTCATCGCGGAAGGGCACTTCGTGTCGCACATCCGCAAGATGCGCACGCTGTACGGGCAGCGCCGCGAGATGCTGCTCGACGCGGTCGCGCAACGCTACGGCGACACGCTGCACGCGCTCGGCAGCGATGCGGGGCTGCATCTGGTCACGCAGTTGCCGGAGGGTGTCGACGATCGCGCGGTCGCGCAGGCCGCGCTCGAACGCAATATCGTCGTGCGACCGTTGTCGGGCTACTACGCGGACCGCGAACGTGCGGCGTCGGGGTTGCTGCTCGGTTATGCGTGCGTGCCGGAGGACGAGATCGCGACGGCGTTCGCGACGCTCGCCGAGGCGATCGACGAGCGGGCGTTCGGTGGGGCGGTGGCGGTGGCTTGAACGGCGCTTCCGGTTGCGGTATTGGGTTGCGATGCCCGCCGCCGCCATCGAGCCGGGTAGGGGGCACGCGCTGCGCACCGCCGAGCGCACGCGCGTTCTGCCGACCCTGTCGCGAACCTCAATACCCGATCCACACCGCGAACGTCAGCACGACGCACGACAGCGCGAGCAGCGTCAGGAACAGCGGCAGCACGAAGCGGATCCACGCGCCGAAATCGACGCGCGCCGTTGCCAGATACGCGAGCAGCATCCCGGACGTCGGCGTGACGAGATTCGTCAGCCCGCCGCCGAGCACGAACGCGAGCACCGACGTCTGCCCGCTCACGCCGGAGAGTTGCGCGATCGGCCCGATGATCGGCATGCTGACCGCGGCCTTGCCCGACACCGACGGAATGAAGACGTCGAGCACCATCTGCACACCCATCAGCCCGTTCGCGACCCACACCGGCGATTGCCCGTCCGCGAGCCGCGTGAAGAAATGGATCAGCGTGTCGAGCACGAGGCTGTTCTGCAGCAGCAGTTCGACGGAAGCGGCGAGCCCCATCAGCAGTGCGGCGAGCATCATGTTCTTCATCCCGTCGACGAACGCATCGGCCGCGCTGCGCGAATCGAGCCGGCCGATGACGGCCGTCGCGATGCTCACGGCCGCGTAGAACGCTGCGAGTTCGACGTTGCCCCATTTCAGTTCGCGCGTGCCGTAGATCAGCATCGCGACGGCCGCGGCGAACACCAGCAGCGTCGCCTTGTGGCGCAATGACAGCTTCGCGGCCGCGTGCGCGGCGTGGCCCGCCGCGGTCTGCCCGGCCCGATAGCCGGTGTTGCGCACGTAGCGCAGCAGGTACAGGATGCCGATCGTCAGGAATACGACGAATATGGCCGCGCGCAGCGCAACGCCGCTGAACAGCGGCACGCCGACGAGCGGCTGTGCGACGGCGAGCGCGAGCGGGTTCGTGACCGACGCGATATAGCCGATCTTCGCGGCGAGCGCGACGAGCGCGACCGCGAACAGGTCGGAGAGCCCCAGGCGCCGCGCGATCACGACCACCATCGGAATGATCACGAGATACTCGGAGATGAAGCCGAGCAGCGTGCTGCCGAGCCCGATCAGGATCATCAGCAGCGGCGTCAGCAGGTACGCATTGTTGCCGGTGAGTTGCAGCAGCCGGTCGATGCCGGCATCGACGACACCCGTGCGGCGCATCACGCCGAACATCCCGCCGACGAACATCACCATCACGATCAGTGGCGCGTTCTTCAGCAGCCCTTGCGGCACCGCGACGAACGCGGAGACGAGGCTTGCCGGCAGCGCCTGCGCGGACGTGCTGTGGCTGACGGCCGGCGCAACGAGCGTCGTGAGCGCAGTCGTCTTCGGTACCACGTGATAGGTGCCGGGTACGACGAGCCGGCCGTTGCGGGCGAACTGGCCCGAGTCGACGAGCCACGTGAGTGCGATCGCGGCGGCGAGCACCCACAACATCATCACGACGGGGTGCAGCATCTTGCCGTGCGGATGCGGCGCGTGAGCGGCAGGCGCCGCGGGATCGTCGGCCGCACGTGCGGCGGTGTCGGCGCCGGGCGCGCCGGCCGGGTTCGGGGAAGAAGCGGACATCGGATCCTCGTCGAAGAAGAAGCGGGCCGTCAGGCCGGTTGCAGCGCGGCGCGCGCCGGGACGTAGCCGAGTTCGGCGGAAATGGCGAGGCTGCACGCCTGCAGGCGTTCGAGATAGTCGGGAATGTCGGCATGGCTCACGCGCACCTCGGGCCCCGTCACGCTGACCGACGCGACCGTCGCGCCCGTCAGGTCGGGCACCGGCACCGCGATCCCGACCGCACCTGGCGTCACCTCGCCGCTGCTCACCGCGTAGCCCTTGCGCGCGACCGCGTCGAGTTCGGCGGCGAGCTTCGCCGGGTCGTCGGCCTGGCCGTTGCGGCGCAGTTGCGCGAGATATTCGTCGCGCACGGCATCCGGCGCGAACGCGAGCAGCACCTTGCCCGATGCGCCGAAATTGATCGGCCGGCGGTTGCCGACCGCGCCGACGGTACGCACCGCGTGCGTGGTTTCGCAACGCGCGACGCACACCGATTCGAGCCCTTCGCGCACGCGCAGCACGATGGTCTCGTTGATCGCCTGGTTGAGCGCGAGCATGTGCCGGTGCGCGGCGCGCACGAGCGCGTTCTGCTGCGATGCGGCCACGCCGATCACGAACGCCTGCGGGCCGAGCGCATAGGTGGACGTGCGCGGGTCCTGCACGACGAAGCGGTGCAGTTCGAGCGTGCACAGCATCCGGTACGTGCGCGACTTGTTGATGCCGAGTTGCGACGCCAGCTCGGTCACGCCGAGGTGCGGATGCTCGGCCACGTAGGTCAGCAGCTTCAGCGCGCTGTCGACGGCGTCGACGATGTAGGTCGTCATGCTGTCTCTCCCTGCGGCGCGATGCGCGCACGGACGTAATCGGCGAGCGCGTCGAGATACGCGTCGACCGAGCGCTTCAGCGTGGCGAAGCCCGCGTGTTTCGCGAACGCGGCCTCGTCCATGTACAGCGCGCGATTGAATTCGATCTGGATGCTGTGGCGTTGCCGGGCGGGATCGGCGAGCGCGGTCAGCAGATCGCCGCCCTGGTACGGGTCGTTGACCTGTACGCGATAGCCGGCATCGACGAACCATTGCGCGGTCCACGCGGTGAAGGCCGGATTGGCGGTCGTGCCGCGGCGGTCGCTGACGACGACGTCCGGCCGCAACGCACCCGCGTCGACGTTCATCGCGTTGCCGCGCGACTTCATCGAATGGCAGTCGATGTGCCACAGCGCACCGTGCGTGGCATGCAGCGGCTCGGCGATGCCGGCGAGCGCGCGGCGGTACGGCAGGTAGTACGCGTCGATCCGGTGACGCACTTCCGCGAGCGACAGCTTGCGGTCGTACAGCGGCACGCCGGGCAACGCGTCGCGCCGGATCAGCCCCATCCCGCGCTGCGTATACGGCTGCGGCGCGAGCGGCTCGGGCCACGGCTCGGCGAGCAGCGTCGCGTCGATGTCGGTTTCCGCGCGGTTCGGATCGATGTACGCGCGCGGAAACGTCGCGCCGAGCAGCGTGGCGCCGCGCGCGGGGGCGCCGGCCCACAGTTCGTCGATGTACGCGTCCCAGGTCGTGCGGATCGCGTCGTCGGGCGCGACGGTGGCGAAGTCCGGCGGATAGGCGATGCCGCTGTGCGGCGAGTCGACGACGATCGGCAGGGCCGGCACCGTCGGCGTCGCGACGAAATGCGAGGGCGATGCGCCGGCAGTCGCGTTGTTGCAATTAAACGTCAGCATGGGGATCAGGTTCTTTACCTAGTTTCTTGGAGCGTCTCGTTCGTTTGTTTTAATCATTAAAACAGCGTATCAATATTTCACAACGACTGAAAATCGCGGTCAAGGGCTTTTTGCGATACCGGGATTACGCGTCGCGATCGGTCTGTCATGCCCGTGGTTATTGGGCTTGTTTCGTTCCTCGAAACGCGTTGCGATTCAGGGGTATTTGACTCCCGCGTGCGATTTTTGGCATCGCTTGACGCTTCAAATCGCCGAATTCGACAATGAATAAGACGATGTTTTATTCAATAAAACACGTTAAGGGCGAGATAAATCGCTCCCCATATTCAATCGACAAAAAGGGGTCGGAGATGAAGCGGAAAGGGATGACGGTCGCGCTGGCGGGTATCGCAATGGCGACAGGCGCGACGCATGCACAGGCGCAATCGAGCGTGACGCTGTACGGCGTGGTCGATTCGGGGATCACGTACACGAACAACCAGAACGGCCACGCTGCGTGGCAGGCGACCGGCGGCAACGAGCAGGGCACGCGCTTCGGGCTGCTCGGCAAGGAGGAACTCGGCGGCGGTACGCGCGCGGTGTTCCGGCTCGAGAACGGCTTCAACATCGAGAGCGGCGCCGCGAGCCAGGGCGGCCGGCTGTTCGGGCGCCGGGCGTACGTCGGGCTGGAAAACGACCGCTGGGGCACGCTGACGATGGGCCGCCAGTACAACGCGGCGCAGGAAGTGCTGGAGCCGCTGCAGATCGGCGCGACCACCGCGCTCACGCAGTACGCGCTGCATCCGTTCGACACCGACGACCTGAACAACACGTTCCGCACCAACAACTCGGTGCAGTACCAGACGCCCACGTGGTACGGGCTGCGCGCGGTCGGCCTGTACGGCTTCTCGAATTCGACGTCGTTCTCGCAGAACCGCGTGTGGAGCATCGGTACGAGCTACGAGAACGGGCCGCTGCAACTCGGCGCGGCGTACGTGCGTGTCGATCATCCGGCGCTCGACACGACCGGCGCGGCGGCGTCCGACAACTACTACACGTTCATCAAGGGCGTGACGCGCCAGCAGATCTGGGGCGCGGGCGGTGCGTATGCATGGGGCGCCGCGACGTTCGGGCTGCTGTACACGAGCTCGCTGTTCAACCTGCAGACGGGCGGCGCGATGCGCTTCAACAACTACGAAGGCAGCGTGCGCTACCTGATGACGCCCGCGCTCCAGTTCGCGCTTGGCGAAACCTATACGCAGGTGCTCGCGTCGCAGGGGCCGAAGCCGAGCTCGCACTACCTGCAGACGAGCGTCGGCGCGCAGTATTTCCTGTCGAAGCGCACCGATGTCTACGTGAACGCGTTCTACCAGCGCGCTTCATCGAACACGGTGGCCGCGATCGAAGGGATCTCGAATCCGTCGAGCACACGCACGCAGATCGTCGCGGTGACGGGCATCCGCCACAAGTTCTGACACGGCGGCAGGCCGCGGGCCGGGCGCGCCGCCTAGAGGCGGATCAGCGCCGCGCCCGCGACCACCAGCGCACACGCGGCGAGCCGCTGCGCGCCGGGCCGCTCGCGCATCACGAGCCAGCCGATCGCGACCGCGAAGATCGAGCTCGTTTCGCGCAGCGCCGACACCGTCCCGACCGGCAGGTACCGGTACGCGAGGATCACGATCCCGTACGCGGCGAGCGAGATCGTGCCCGCGATCGCGCCCTGCGTGAGTGCGGTGCGCGAGCCGAGTACCGCGCGCGGGCCGCCACGCACCGCGCAGACCAGCACGAACTGCGGCACGCTCCACAGCACGTACACCCATGCGATGTAGCCGAGCGCACTGCCGGATGCGCGTGAGCCGATGCCGTCGCAGATCGAATATGCGGCGATGAACACACCCGTGAGCAGCGCAAACGGCACGCCTTCGCCGGAGAACCGGAAGCCGCGCCGCAGCGCGAGCGACATGATGCCGAACGACACGAGCGCGATGCCCGCGAAGCCGAACGGTGTCGGCTGTTCGTGGAGGAAGGCGAGCGCGAGCACCGACACGAGCAGCGGCGAGATCCCGCGCGCGATCGGATAGATCTGGCCGAACTCACCGCTGCGGTATGCGCGCGCCAGCGTGAAGCAGTACGCGACCTCGAGCGCGGCCGACGCGGCGATGTACGGCCACGCGGCGGGTGCCGGCGCGGGCAGCAGCGCGGCGCCGACCACGCCGAACGCAAAATAGGGCAGCGACATCGTGCCGAGCTGGACGAGCCGGTCTTCGCTGACGTGGAGGAAGGCATTCCAGATGGCGTGCAGCAACGCGGAGCACAGCACGAGGCCGATGAAGAGGTGGTCCATGGACGGAGGTGTGGAAGGCGGCGGGAGCGGGGAGCGCGCCGTCATTATGTGGGTATCGGGCGCACTCGCACGGAATTGTCGATAATGGCGTGTTGTTATTCACCGGATGCCGACGATGACCGAAGCCACTCAAGCCCAGCCTGCCGTTCCGCGCCTCACGAGCCTGTCGCACGGCGGCGGCTGCGGCTGCAAGATTGCGCCGGGCGTGCTGTCCGAGCTGCTGAAGCGCGCGACGCCGCCCGCGCTGTTTCCTGATCTGCTGGTCGGTACCGAGACGTCCGACGACGCGGCCGTCTACCGCCTCAACGACGAGCAGGCGATCGTCGCGACCACCGACTTCTTCATGCCGATCGTCGACGATCCGTTCGACTTCGGCCGCATCGCGGCCACCAATGCGCTGTCCGACGTCTATGCGATGGGCGGCAAGCCGATCCTCGCGCTCGCGCTGGTCGGGATGCCGATCAACGTGCTGCCGCACGAGACGATCGCGGCCGTGCTGCGCGGCGGTGAATCGGTGTGCGCGGACGCCGGCATTCCGGTGGCGGGCGGCCATTCGATCGATTCGGTCGAACCGATCTACGGGCTCGCGGCGATCGGCGTCGTGCATCCGTCGCGTGTGAAGCGCAATGCGGCCGCGCGTGCGGGCGACGTGCTCGTGCTCGGCAAGCCGCTCGGTGTCGGCGTGCTGTCGGCCGCGCTGAAAAAGAACCAGCTCGATGCCGCGGGTTATGCGCAGATGGTCGCGACGGCCACCAAGCTGAACCGCCCGGGCACCGAACTCGCCGCGCTGCCGGGCGTGCACGCGCTGACCGACGTCACGGGCTTCGGCCTGCTCGGCCATACGCTCGAGCTCGCACGCGGCGCGCACCTCACCGCCCGCGTGCACTATGCGTCGCTGCCGTGGCTCACGGGCGTCGAGGCGTTCGTGGCCGACGGCGTGTTCACCGGCGCGTCGGGCCGCAACTGGGCCGCGTACGGCGCGGACGTGCAACTGGCCGACACGCTGCCGCCCGTCGCGCAGGCGCTGCTGACCGATCCGCAGACATCGGGCGGCCTGTTGGTCGCATGCGCGCCCGAGGCTGTCGACGACGTGCTCGCGTGCTTCCGTGCCGACGGCTTCGACCGCGCGGGCGTGATCGGCGAGATGGTGGACGGGCCTGCGCGCGTCGATGTCGCGTGACGCCGAATCGCCACAGCGGATTATTGTGCGGTCGCTAGAATCGATGCCTTCCATCGAAGGCATCGACGACCGATGAACGATTTCCTGTTCGGGCTGATGATCGCGCTGTCGGTCGGGCCCGTCGCGCTGATGATCGCGAACTACGGGATGCGCGCCGGCACCGCCAGCGGCGTGCGCGCGGCGGTGGGTGTCGCGACGGCCGACGGCTGCTATGCGGTCGTCGCGTTCACGCTCGGCGCGATGCTCGCGAGCACGCTCGCGGCGCACCTGTCGTGGTTTCGCCTGGTCGGCGCGCTCGTGCTGCTCGCGATGGGGGCGCGGATGCTGTGGCAGGCGCTGCGGGATCGCCGCCGCACGCTCGACGGCGAAGCGCGGCCGCCGGGCAGTCGCCCGTTTGCATCGATGTTCTTCGTCACGCTGGCGAATCCGCTGACGATCCTGTTGTTCTACGGGTATGCAACGGCCGCCGCCGGCGCGCATCGGCACTGGCTGCTCGGTGCCGCGTGCGTGTTTGCAGGCAGTCTCGCGGGGCAGCTCGTGTTCGCATTCGGCGGCAGCGTGATCGGCCGTATCGTGAAGTCGCCGGGGCTGCTCGCGGCGAGCCATGTGGTCGCCGCGCTTGTCGTGTTGGGTTACGGGGTGGCGGGGCTGGCGCGGCTGTAGCGGTTTGCCGGGCGACGAGCGTGCAGGTGCGATCGACGTATCGTTGTCGATCAACCGGATAGTATTCCTGAAGGTATGCGCGGCGCGCGGAGGGCATTTCCTGTGCGATTCCCGCGCGCACCCGCACCCGCCGTCGTTTCGTAGTCGGGTTCCGCATCGGGCACGCCCGTTCTATACTCCGTCGCGCAGTCTACGAGAGCCGTTCTCACCCAACATCCTCGAAACAAGGAACGCCGATGCTGACTCGCTCCATTCTTTCCGCCGCTGCATTCTCGCTCGCAGCCTGTGCGACCGCGCCGTCGATCGCGCAGGACAACCAGGGCAACAACGCGGGCAACAATGCATTCGCCGAGACCGGTGCACAGGGCCGCCCGGTCAAGGTCATGATCATCACGATGTTCGGTCCGGAGGGCCAGGCATGGCTCGACCGGATCGGCCCGTGGCGCGACATCGCCGTGCCCGGCCTGTCGCCCGACTACCCGAACGTTCATTGCAACAAGCAGGACGTGTGCGTGGTCACGACCGGCATGGGCTACGCGAACGCGTCGGCGACGATCATGGCGCTCACGTTCTCGCAGCGCTTCGATCTGCGCCGCACGTATTTCCTGATCTCCGGCATCGCGGGTGTTGATCCCGCGCAAGGCACGGTCGGTTCGGCCGCGTGGTCGAAGTACCTCGTCGATTTCAGCCTGCAGTGGGAGCTCGATGCACGCGAGATTCCGGCCGGCTGGAATACCGGCTTTCTCGGCATCAATACGAAGAGCCCGAACGACAAGCCGCCGCTCGACTATCGCACCGAAGTGTTCCAGCTCAACCCGCAGCTGACCGACGCCGCTGTCGCGCTGTCGCGCAACGTCGTGCTCGCCGACAGTGCACAGGCGCAGGCCGCGCGCGCGAAGTTCACGTATGCGCCGGCGAACCGGCCGCCGACGGTGATCCAGTGCGATACGTCATCAGGCAACACGTGGTTCTCGGGTACGCTGATCGGCGAGCGCGCGCGCCAGTGGACGAAGATCCTGACCGACGGCAAGGGCACCTACTGCATGACCGCGCAGGAAGACAACGCGACGTATGAAGCGCTCAAGCGTGCGGCGAGCGTGAAGCGGGTCGACCTGTCGCGTGTCGCGGTGCTGCGCACCGGGTCCGATTTCGACCGGCCGTATGCGGGGCAGACGAGTGCCGACAACCTGCTGAACTACGCGGACCAGGGCGGCTTCGCCCCGGCGACCGAAAACCTGTATCGCGCGGGCAACCCGCTCGTGCAGGACATCGTGACGCACTGGGGCGAGTGGCGCGATGGGGTGCCGCGCCGCTGAGTTGATGTAGCGACGCGCGGGAGTCACTCGACTGATCGCGCGTGGTCGGGCTCCGGGCGATTCAGTGTCGCCCGGGGCAACCCGACCCCAGGCCCCGGGCGCCGGACGCAGGGACTCACCGCGTGGGCTGGGCGAGCTTGAGTTCAATTCGCGTATATTCAGGCCCCAATAGCTGCACAGTCGCGGTCTGGCCGCGCTCATCCGTCATTCCGATGTATTGCGCTGCGCTGGTGCTGATCCGATAGCAGATATGTGCGAGCGGCTTCTTGTATTCATCCCGTAAAAACAAGGTCTGGTTACGTGTGCGAGCGGTCCAGTGCTCCGATGTCGCGAAACGCGCTGGCGTGGGCTCCCTGTTGTCGTTGCACGTAAAGCGATTCGAGCCGGGCGCGGGGCCGGGGGTCTCGGGTGTCAGTGCGTAACTGGCGACGCCCGGTGTAGCAGGCGAATTGCAGAGACTCTGGCACCCGGCGGGCGGGCATTTGGGAACGAACTGAACCCAAAGCTGCTTTGCATCGTCGGGATCGAGCTTGCCGTTCCTGCGAGACACGATGCGCTCGCTGACGTAGATGTCTTCGTGCAGCATGCCCAGTTGCACGAGAAAGGACCTCATCCGGTCCCCACGTTGCCGCGCCAGTTGCATGGGGTTGTGTTCCGAATCGTAGGCCGCCGCCTCCACCGATGCCGTTGCACCTTCGCGCGTCCATTCCCTGGCCGTCAGGTAATGCCTGACGACCGAGAGCCTGTCGGCATTGCTGATTTCGGATGAATTCATTGGCAGTTGCATGCCATCGGTCAGCAGGATCTTGCATGCATCCGCCTGTATCGGGAGTAACAGGACAGCGCTCAATATTGTCGGGAAAGCATGTCGCATGGGTTCTCCGATCTACCGCGCCAGAATGAACCAGGCGATATTGTCCGCATTGCTGATCGCCTTGTCCGGATGACGCCTCGCGAACTGGGCGCAAGCCGAACGCCCGTATGCGCCGGGATGGTCGTCCGCATCGAATGTGTCTGCAAAATGTGCGCATTCGTGAACGATCGTCAGTTGCTGCGACGAGAGATTGCCGGCCGATCGTTGGGGCAGTGAGCAAAAAGGGAGATTGATGGCGATGGTATGGGTTGACGTGTCCGGACGACAGACGTGTGCGACCTCGGCGTCGACATGTTTCGTGTTCGGCAGACATCCTGTTGCGCGATCGGCCTCGGAGCCGATGCGGACGAAGTTTCGTGGGCCGAGACTAGCCATTACGCTGGCCAGCGCGCCGAGTCCCAATATCAGCCTTCGTGTCGTATCGAAATGCGCCGACCCGAACCACTCGACAACCCGAGCTTCAGTGGCGGGGCTCCATCGAACCAAATCCCTCCGGCGCTGCTCGGTGATCGTCACCGCCTCGTCTCGCAATTCAAGTATTCGTTTCCTGAACTCCGAATCCGGCATGTTCGGGCATATCGTGGGCACGCCGAGCGATACACCCGGCTCTGACGACGTAGTCATGGGTACTCTCCGCATGGAACTTGTTGGGAGTGCTCATGCTAGGCATCAGGCGTCGACCGTCAGCGCGCCAAATTGCCGTTGACGAGGTGAACAAATCTTGGGAAGTGTGAATCGGGAGGAGCGCAAGTCCCCAAACCTCTCGCAACGAAGAGGTGTGCGTTCACAGGCTCAACCTGCGTGGCGGTTGCACCGAACCGCCTGGACTTGCTGTGTGCGCTCGTTAGACCGTCGAGTGTTACGTCACAGCATGACCCGGCATATGAATGCCCCCGTGTCAATTGACGTGTCGGGTATTGGCACGACTTGGTCGCTGGATTTCCGGCGGGCAACGTCACGAATCGTGTCGCTGCGATGGATGTCGTGGCAGCAGCATCGGCTCGACGCGGACACGTCAAAGCGATAAGGGAAAATCTGCTCGCTGCCGAGCGCGTGAAACCATCATCACGCCGGCAACCCGCTCATGCAGGACATCGTCACGCACTGGAGCGAATGGCGCGACGGCGTGCCGTGTCGTTGACGGCCGCCGGATGAGGGCCCGGCGGCAGAGAGGTCAATGCGCGTGCGGGGCCGAACGGAACGGCGTCCACACCGGCGTGGTGTCGTCCCAGTGATCGAGCGGCGAAGGAAGTTGATCGTTCATCATGTGCTCCTGCAACTAACTATCTAGCTGAATGACTCGGCGAGTCGTCGAGAGGGGAATCGCGACGCCGTGCACGGGGCAACCCGTTGCACGGCGTTGCGCGTTTACCGGCCTCCGCCGGCGAGCTGGTTGCTTTCCGGCATCGAGCGATACGGGCCTTGCGCCAGTTCGAGCCCTTGCGGATACGAATTTGCCTTGCGCAGGTAGGCGAGCGTGCCGTCCTTGCGTGCTTGCTCGACTTCCGCGTTCACTTCGGCGCGCGTGCGCGGGCCGTAGTGCTGCGAGTACCACGACGTATTGCCGTAGTCGCCGGCGTGCGGCGTGCCCGAATCGGCGAAGGCCGGAGCGGACACGGCGAGCGTAAGCGCGAGGGCGGAGAGAAGATGGCGGCGGTTCATGGTGTAGCTCCTGTGTCGATATGAGTTAGCGCTTCAGCGCTTACTCAGATCCCATGCTTTGCGCAGTCGGAGTTGGCGCTTCGGCGCTTACTCCGGTCCCATCAAGCGGGATCTGTTCGATGCGCAACGAGGTGCGCGACAGGGTTTACTCTAGGTATCTGTTCCGTCGCGATAAATGCGGCAGATGCGAATTGAATTGTCGTGTCAGTGGAACAATCGACATCCGCACGCGTGGCAGGGTTATGCGGAAATCGCTCAAACCCGCTTGCAGCGGGCCTCGCAAGGGTGCGGCGGCGGCGCGTGACGACGCATGCGAACGATTGCGTCGCACTGCACAAAGGTTTGCTGCGGATTCGGGAAGGATCTGGCGCGCCGGGCGGGAGCGTGGCGCGGAGGCGGGACGACGCGCGGGCCTCGCAGCCCGCGCGTCTGGTTCAGGTGCGCAATTCAGCCGCGCGGTTCAGTCGCTTACGCGACCCACTCGTTGATGACCGGCGTGTCGAGCACCGGCGCGCGTTCGGCTTCCTCGAACGTACGCTTGCTGCACGTTGCGTCGAGGCTGCCCTTGCCGCTCAGCAGCGGGCAACGGTCGAACACCTCGGCGACCCAGTCGACGAATACGCGCACTTTCGGCGACAGATGACGGCTGTGCGGATACACGACGGAGATCGGCATCGGCAGCGGCTTGACGCCGGGCAGCACTTCCTTGAGCCGGCCTTCGCGCAGATGCGGCAGCACCATGAAGAGCGGCGGCTGGATCAGCCCGAAGCCTTCGATTCCGCAGGTCACGTACGCATCCGCGTCGTTCACCGACACGATGCCCTCCATCTTCATCTCGACTTCCTCGCCGCCGGTCAGGAACGTCCAGTCGATCGTGCGGCCGGTGCGGCTCGAGAAGTAGTTGACTGCCTTGTGCTGGCTCAGGTCGTCGATCGTCTTCGGCTCGCCGTGGCGCGCGAGATAGTCGGGCGACGCGACCGTCACGCATTCGAACAGGCCGACCCGGCGCGCGACGAGCGACGAGTCCTGCAGTGCGCCGACGCGGATCACGCAATCGACACCTTCCTGCAGCAGGTCGACCGGCCGGTCGGACAGGCCGAGCTGCAGGTCGATGTCCGGATAGCGCGTATGGAATTCGCACAGCGACGGAATCACGAGCAGCCGCCCGATCGAACCCGGCATGTCGATACGCAACTTTCCGTGCGGCTTCCGGTTGTTCGCCTGGAAGCTCGCCTCGGTTTCCTCGACGTCCGCGAGGATCCGCACGCATCGTTCGTAGTACGCGGCGCCGTCCGGCGTGAGCGACAGCCGGCGCGTGGTCCGGTGCATCAGCCGCACACCGAGGAATGCTTCGAGATTCTGGATGATCGTCGTGACGGACGCCCGCGGCAAGCTGAGCGTTTCTGCTGCCTTGGTGAAGCTGCTTGTATCGACGACGCGAGTAAACACCTGCATGGCCTGAAGCCGGTCCATCACAACCTCCGCAATCTAATTTGCCGCCGGAACAACAAGGCTGCGCTACCTCGTGGGTAAACGCAGCCTCGGATTGTTCGGGGGCGTTGAATTGTGTTGCCGGATTATAGGCATTTATCCCAATGTCTGCCGGACCCAGAATTCGTTCCATCTCGAAATGGATGCTGCATCGTCATGGACGCTTCTGAATTCAGCAAATTCCTGAAAGCCGCGTTGCCCGCGCAAGCCACGGCGGGCGCGGCGCTGACGGTCGCCGAAGTGGAAATTCCCGGCTACGCGCAGGACATCGTGCTGCGCCTCTACCGGCGCCCGGACAAAACCGGGTTGCCAGTAGTGCTTTATTTCCACGGCGGCGGCTTCGTCCGCGGTTCGCTCGAAGACGCCGATTTCGCCGCGCGTTTTTTAGCAGAACGCTTACCAGCTCTCGTAGTGTCGGTCGATTATTCGCTCGCGCCGGCCTATCCCTTTCCGGCCGCGCCGGAGGATGCGTATCGCGCCGCCGTGTGGGCCGCGACGCGCGCCCGCGCGTTCGGCGGCAACCCGAAGAAGATCGGTGTCGCCGGCCATGATGCCGGCGGCCAGCTCGCGAACTGCCTGGCATTCATCGCACGTGACCGCGGTGAAGTGTCGATCGTCGCGCAGGCGCTGTTCGGGCCGATGCTCGACCCGAGCATGACGCGCATCGGCGACGCCGAGCGCCTCGCCTCCGACATCACCGCGCGCGAATGCGCGGCATGCTATCGCGCGTATCTGCCGCAGGCCGCGCAACGCATGCATCCGTACGCGGCGCCGCTCGAATCGGTGCGCCTCGCGGGCCTGCCGCCGACGCTCGTCGTCACCGCGCAGAACGACGTGCTGCATGTCGAGGCGGAGAAATATGCGGGCTGCCTGATCTCGTCGGGCGTGCTCACGCAGGTGATCCGCTATCCGGACATCACGCACGCCGCGCTCGCGACGCACGAAGCCGCCTTCGAGGAAGCCGTGCGCTTCTTCCAGTGCCGCTTCCAGGCGCGCCAGCCGAACCGTTCCGAATAACCAAAACCAATCCACGTTTACTGGAGATCCACATGGCCATCCTACGCACCTCCCGCTCCCGAATCGCGACAGCGGCGATCGTGACGCTCGCCGTCGTCGGCCTCGGAACGTTCGGCGCGATGCGCGTGAACGCGAACGCGCCCGAGAAATCGGCAGCGCCGCTTCCCGAAGTCGATGTCGCGACCGTCGTGCCGCAGACCGTCACCGACTGGCAGAGTTATTCGGGCCGCCTCGAAGCGGTCGAGAAGGTCGACGTGCGCCCGCAGGTGTCGGGCACGATCGTCGCGGTGAACTTCAAGGACGGCGCGCTCGTGAAGAAGGGCGACGTGCTGTTCGTGATCGATCCGCGCCCGTACCAGGCCGAAACCGATCGCGCGGCCGCGCAGCTCGCGGCCGCGCAGGCGCGCAACGGCTACGCGCAGACCGACTGGCAGCGCGCGCAGCGGCTGATCGGCGACAACGCGATCGCAAAGCGCGACTACGACGAGAAGCAGAACGCGGCGCGTGAGGCGGCGGCGAACCTGAAGGCCGCCGACGCTGCGCTGGAAACGGCGCGCATCAACCTCGGCTATACGCGGATCACCGCGCCTGTCTCGGGTCGCGTGTCGCGTGCGGAAATCACGCTCGGCAACGTCGTGTCGGCCGGCGCGTCGGCCGCGCCGCTCACCACGCTGGTGTCGGTGTCGCCGATCTACGCGTCGTTCGACGCGGATGAACAGACCTACCTGCAATACATCAACGGCGCGCGCAACGGCCGCAAGGTGCCGGTCGAGCTCGGCCTCGCGAACGAAACCGGCTACTCGCGCAGCGGCGAGATCGACTCGGTCGACAACCGGCTCGACACGTCGTCGGGCACGATCCGCGTGCGCGCGCGCTTCGACAACACGGACGGTGCGCTCGTCCCGGGCCTGTACGCACGCGTGAAGGTGGGCGGCAGCGCGCCGCACGAGGCGCTGCTCGTCGACGACGCGGCGATCAACACCGACCAGGACAAGAAGTTCGTGTTCGTCGTCGACCAGCAGGGCCGCGTGTCGTACCGCGAAGTGCAGCAGGGGATGCAGCACGGCAACCGGCGCGTGATCGTGAGCGGCCTCGCGGCAGGCGATCGCGTGGTCGTGAACGGCACGCAGCGCGTTCGCCCCGGCGAACAGGTGAAGCCGCACATGGTCCCGATGACGGGCGGTGACGCGCCGTCCGCGCCGCTGGCGGACAACGCGAAGCCGGCCGCACCGGCGAAGGCGGATTCGTAAGCGGCCCGCCGCTTCGCATCCGCGTTCAACCAGACAGAGCCACACATGAACATTTCAAAATTCTTTATCGACCGGCCGATCTTCGCAGGAGTCCTATCGGTGATCATCCTGCTCGGCGGGGTGATCGCGATGTTCCTCCTGCCGATCTCGGAGTATCCGGAAGTCGTGCCGCCTTCCGTGATCGTGAAGGCGCAGTACCCGGGCGCGAACCCGAAAGTGATCGCCGAGACGGTCGCGTCGCCGCTTGAAGAGCAGATCAACGGCGTCGAGGACATGCTCTACATGCAGTCGCAGGCGAACAGCGACGGCAACATGACGATCACCGTCACGTTCAAGCTCGGCACCGATCCGGACAAGGCCACGCAGCTCGTGCAGAACCGCGTGAACCAGGCGCTGCCGCGCCTGCCGGAAGACGTGCAACGGCTCGGCATCACGACGGTGAAAAGCTCGCCGACGCTGACGATGGTGGTCCACCTGATCTCGCCGGACAACCGCTACGACATGACTTACCTGCGCAACTACGCGCTGATCAACGTGAAGGATCGCCTGTCGCGGATCCAGGGCGTCGGCCAGGTGCAGCTGTGGGGTTCGGGCGACTACGCGATGCGCGTGTGGCTCGATCCGCAGAAGGTCGCGCAGCGCGGGCTGTCGGCCGAGGACGTCGTGCAGTCGATCCGCGAGCAGAACGTGCAGGTCGCGGCCGGCGTGATCGGCGCTTCGCCGTCGCTGCCCGGCACGCCGCTGCAGCTGTCGGTGAACGCACGAGGCCGCCTGCAGACGGAAGACGAATTCGGCGACATCGTCGTGAAGACGACGCCGGACGGCGGCGTCACGCGCCTGCGCGACATCGCGCGGATCCAGCTCGACGCGTCCGAATACGGGCTGCGCTCGCTGCTCGACAACAAGCCGGCCGTCGCGATGGCGATCAACCAGTCGCCGGGCGCGAACTCGCTGCAGATCTCGGACGAAGTGCGCAAGACGATGGCCGAGCTGAAGCAGGACATGCCGGCGGGCATCGACTACAAGATCGTCTATGACCCGACGCAGTTCGTGCGCTCGTCGATCAAGGCCGTCGTGCACACGCTGCTCGAAGCGATCGCGCTGGTCGTGATCGTCGTGATCGTGTTCCTGCAGACCTGGCGCGCGTCGCTGATTCCGCTGATCGCGGTGCCGGTGTCGATCATCGGCACGTTCTCGCTGCTGCTCGCGTTCGGGTATTCGATCAACGCGTTGTCATTGTTCGGGATGGTGCTCGCGATCGGGATCGTGGTCGACGATGCGATCGTCGTCGTCGAGAACGTCGAGCGGAACATCGAGAGCGGGATGAACGCGCGGCAGGCAACCTACAAGGCGATGCAGGAAGTGAGCGGGCCGATCATCGCGATCGCGCTGACGCTCGTCGCCGTGTTCGTGCCGCTGGCATTCATGTCGGGCCTGACCGGCCAGTTCTACAAGCAGTTCGCGATGACCATCGCGATCTCGACGGTGATCTCGGCGTTCAACTCGCTGACGCTGTCGCCGGCGCTGTCCGCGATCCTGCTGAAGGGGCACGGCGAGAAGGAAGACTGGCTCACGCGCGTGATGAACCGCGTGCTCGGCGGGTTCTTCCGCGGCTTCAACAAGGTGTTCCATCGCGGCGCGGAGAACTACGGCCGAGGCGTGCGCGGCGTGCTGTCGCGCAAGACGGCGATGCTGGGCGTGTACCTCGTGCTGGTGGGCGCGACCGTGCTGGTGTCGAAGGTCGTGCCGGGCGGCTTCGTGCCCGCGCAGGACAAGGAATACCTGATCGCGTTCGCGCAACTGCCGAACGGTGCGTCGCTCGACCGTACCGAGAAGGTGATCCGCGACATGGGCTCGATCGCGCTGAAGCAGCCGGGTGTCGAGAGCGCGGTGGCGTTCCCGGGGCTGTCGGTGAATGGCTTCACGAACAGCTCGAGCGCGGGCATCGTGTTCGTCACGCTGAAGCCGTTCTCGGAACGGCATGGCAAGGCGCTGTCGGCGGGCGCGATCGCGGGTGCGCTGAACCAGCAGTACGGCGCGATGAAGGACTCGTTCGTCGCGGTGTTCCCGCCGCCGCCGGTGCTGGGCCTCGGTACGCTCGGTGGGTTCAAGATGCAGATCGAGGATCGCGGCGCGGTTGGCTACGCGCGGCTCGCGGATGCGACCAACGATTTCATCAAGCGTGCGCAGCAGGCGCCTGAACTCGGCCCGTTGTTCACGAGCTACCAGATCAACGTGCCGCAGCTCAACGTCGATCTCGACCGCGTGAAGGCGAAGCAGTTGGGCGTGCCCGTCACCGACGTGTTCAACACGATGCAGGTGTATCTCGGCTCGCTGTACGTGAACGACTTCAACCGCTTCGGGCGGGTGTACCAGGTGCGCGTGCAGGCCGACGCGCCGTTCCGCCAGCGCGCGGACGACATCCTGCAGTTGAAGACGCGCAACGACAAGGGCGAGATGGTGCCGCTGTCGTCGCTGGTCACGGTGACGCCGACGTTCGGCCCGGAAATGGTCGTGCGCTACAACGGCTACACGGCGGCCGACATCAACGGCGGCCCGGCGCCGGGCTTCTCGTCGGGGCAGGCGCAGGCCGCGATCGAGCGGATCGCGCATGAAACGCTGCCGCGCGGTGTGCGGTTCGAATGGACCGACCTCACGTATCAGCAGATTCTTGCAGGCGATTCGGCGATGTATGTGTTCCCGATCAGCGTGCTGCTCGTGTTCCTCGTGCTCGCCGCGCTGTATGAAAGCCTGACGCTGCCGCTCGCGGTGATCCTGATCGTGCCGATGAGCATCCTGTCGGCGCTCACAGGCGTGTGGCTCACGCAGGGCGACAACAACATCTTCACGCAGATCGGCTTGATGGTGCTGGTGGGGCTATCGGCGAAGAACGCGATCCTGATCGTCGAGTTCGCGCGTGAGCTCGAACACGACGGCAGGACGCCGCTCGAGGCCGCGATCGAGGCGAGCCGGCTGCGGCTGCGCCCGATTTTGATGACGTCGATCGCGTTCATCATGGGCGTGGTGCCGCTCGTCACGTCGACGGGCGCCGGTTCGGAAATGCGCCATGCGATGGGTGTCGCGGTGTTCTTCGGGATGCTCGGCGTGACGCTGTTCGGGCTGATGCTGACGCCGGTGTTCTACGTCGTGCTGCGTACGCTCGCGGGCGGCAAGATTCACGTCGCCGGCAAGGACTCGGCGGGTTATGGCGTGACGCCCCCCGGCGTACCGGCTCCGGATGCTTGAGGATAAAAAGATGGACTACATGCACAACACGAACGGCCTGATGCGCTTCGCGAAGGTGGCGGCCGCGAGCACCCTGCTCGCGACGCTGCTCGCCGCGTGCGCGGTGGGGCCCGACTACAAGCGCCCGGATGTGTCGACGCCCGCCGCGTTCAAGGAAGCGCCGACGCTCGCCGCGGGCGAACAGGCCGGCACGTGGAAGACGGCCGAGCCGTCGGACGGCGAACACCGCGGCGAATGGTGGAAGGTGTTCGGCGACCCGGTGCTCGATTCGCTCGAGACGCAGGCACTCGCCGCGAACCAGAACCTGAAGGCTGCGGCCGCGCGCGTCGAGGAAGCGCGTGCGGCGACGCGTACCGCGCGCTCGCAATGGTTCCCGCAGGTCGGTGCCGGCTTCGGGCCGACGCGCGAAGGGTTGTCGTCGGCGTCGCAGTTCCAGCCGCAGGGCACGGGCCCGACCAATGCGACGCTGTGGCGCGCGCAGGGTACGGTGTCGTACGAGGCCGACCTGTTCGGCCGTGTCGGTCGCAACGTCGAGGCGTCGCGTGCCGACCAGGCGCAGAGCGAAGCGCTGTTCCGTTCGGTGCAGCTCGCGCTGCAGGCGGATGTCGCGCAGAACTACTTCGAACTGCGCCAGCTCGATTCCGACCAGGATCTGTACCGCCGCACGGTGGAGCTGCGCGACCAGGCACTGAAGCTCGTGCAGCGCCGCTTCAACGAAGGCGATATCAGCGAACTCGACGTGTCGCGCGCGAAGAACGAGCTGGCCAGCGCGCAGGCCGATGCGGTCGGCGTCGCGCGCCGGCGTGCGGCGTCCGAGCATGCGCTCGCGATCCTGCTCGGCAAGGCGCCGGCGGATTTCGGGTTCAAGGAAACGCCGATCGTGCCGGTCGCGGTGAAGGTGCCGCCGGGCCTGCCGTCCGCGCTGCTCGAACGCCGTCCGGACGTATCGGCGGCCGAGCGTGCGATGGCGGCCGCGAACGCGCGGATCGGCCTCGCGAAGTCCGCGTACTTCCCGAAGCTCGATATCACCGGGGCGTTCGGTTATGAAGCGTCGACGCTCGGCAACCTGTTCCTGTGGTCGAGCCGTACGTTCCTGCTCGGGCCGTTCGCGGGCACTGCGCTGACGCTGCCGCTGTTCGACGGCGGACGCCGTGCGGCCGGCGTGCAGCAGGCGCGCGCGCAGTACGACGAGCAGGTCGCGAACTACCGGCAGCAGGTGCTCGTCGCGTTCCGTGAGGTCGAGGACAATCTCGCCGACCTGCGCCTGCTCGACGACCAGATCCGCGCGCAGGATGCGGCTGTCAACGCGTCGCGGCGCGCGGCGACGTTGTCGCGCACGCAGTACCAGGAAGGCGAGGTCGCCTATCTCGACGTGATCGACAGCGAGCGCTCGGTGCTGCAGTCGCAACTGCAGGCGAACCAGCTTACCGGCGCGCAGGCCGTATCGACCGTCAACCTGATCCGCGCGCTCGGCGGCGGGTGGGGTGCGGCGCCGACGGCGGTTGGCGATGCGGCGTCCGTCAAGGCGGAGGTCGCCGCGCGTTGATGCCGAGGCCCGCCAAGGGCCGTTCAGACAGAAGGCTGATCGAAGCAGAACCCCGATTCGCGGCAATGCGGATCGGGGTTTTTTATTGGCCGCGCGTTACGGCTGCTCGTCGGGCTTCACGTCCGTGCGCTCGGCGATGACCACCGCGTAGCGGCCGACCGCATCGGCGATGCGCTGCGCCAGTTCGGGATCGCGCACCGCGCGCGCGAGCGTGACGCCGCCCGACAGCAGTGCGAGGAACGCGATCGCGCGGTCGTCGTCGGGGGTGTCGCCCATCCCGGCCGACACGTCGTCGACGATCTGCCGCAGCGCCTGCTCATAGGCGTCGCGCGTCTCGTCGTCGGCGCGCATCACTTCCGGGGACAGGCTCGGCAGCGCACAGCTTTCGCCGAGTGCGCAGGTGCGCCGCGGCCCGAGGTAGAACGACACGAACGGGCGGCGCCAGCGTGCGCCGTGCTCGGCCTTGAACGTCGCGACGCCTTGCCGGAGCTGGTCGAGGCCATCAAGGACGACCTGCCGGAACGCTTCGCCCTTCGTCTTGAAATGCCCGTAGAACGCGCCGTTGGTGACGCCCGCCGCCTTCGTCAGCGGACCGATGCCGGAGCCGCCATAGCCTTCCTCGCGGAACAGGCGGCTCGCGGCCTCGAGGATTCGCGTGCGGGTTTCGTGTTTGTGCTCGACGGAATAACGCATGACAGGCTCGCTTCAGAGCGATCGCTCTTTATCGCTTGCATAGAGAGTGATCAGTGTCTAATGTATAGAGAGTGACTGATATTTATATCACGTCACGATTCCGATGACCTGACCTGGAGAAAGTGCGATGCCGATTACGCTGACAGTATCCGAAGGGGTTTTCACGCAGGACGACGAAGGGCCGGTGTTTGCCGAGTTGACCGATGCGCTGCTGGACGTCGAAGGGTTGACCGGGAACGGCTTCCTGGCGCCGAACGTGGTGGGCACGCTCAACGTGCTGCCGCGCAACCGGACCTTCGTGCACGGCCGCGCGGAGCCCGCCGCGTTCGTCGAGCTGAAGCTGCCTGCCGTGGCGCTCGCGGCGCCCGACAAGCAGCGGCAATTCGTCGAACGGGCGACCGAGATCGTGCTGCATCGGGCGGGCGGGCGGCTGACGCCCGCGCAAGTGTGGGTGAACGTCGTGCATGCCGTCGATGGCGGATGGGGCATTGCCGGGCGACGGTACGACAACGCTTCGCTCGTCGATTCGATCCAGAGTGCGGCGGCTGCCTCGCGCTGACTGCGACTAGCTGCAACTAACGGTCAAGCCCTCGGGCGTTGACCGACGGTGCGGCGGTACCGCCGCCGCACCGGTTACCTGCAGTCGCATGCAGTTCGCAGTGCGCGAATCAGTTCGCTCGCCGCTTTGCCGAGCCCCGTATGCTTCGGCCGCCGCAGGTACACGGGCAGTGGTAACCCGTTGCGGATGTTCTCGAACACGAGCGGCGCGAGTTCGCCGTTGGCGACGTACCCGCCGATCACCGATGCAGGCAGGTTCGCCCAACCGTGACCGGCCTTCACGAGCGCGATCGCGGTCGCCATGTCGGTCACTTTCCACGTGCGGTTGCCGATCAACGGCCGCACGTCGGTCAACGGCCGCTCCGGATCGGCGATCACGATCTGCCGGAAGCCCGACAGCCGCTCGATCGCTTCCGGATGCGCGCCTTCGGCGATCAGCGGATGGGCCGGCGCGGCGACGGCAATGAGCGTCTCGGTCCACAGCGCGTGGATCTGTTCCTGCGGATGGAGGTCGAGCCCGCAGTACGCCACACAGAGATCGACGGCGGCGCGATGCAGCGCGTCGACGATCGCGTCCTGCGGCGCCGTGACGACACTGACCGCGAGCGCCGGATACTTCGCGGCGACTGCCGCCAGCGCGCGGGCGACGGGCGCGCTGTCGATTTCGGCCGCGACGCCGAGCCGCAGCGTGTCTTCGACACCTTCCGACAAGTGCTGCGCGTGTGCGCGCAGCACCTGCAATTGCTCGGCGATCGAGCGCGCGTCGGGCAGCAGCGCGGCCATCGCGGCGGTCGGTGTCGGTTCGCGCGTGCCGCGGTCGAACAGTACGAGGTCGAGTTCGGCCTCGAGGTTCGCGATCGCCATGCTGACCGCCGACGGTGTGCGGCCGAGCGCACGCGCGGCTGCGGAAAACGAGCCTTTGTCGATGACGGTCAGCAGCATGTCGATGTGGTCGCTGGTCAGCATCGGCGGCCTCCTGTCAGAAAAATTGAAAGGACCTGACTTTGGCGGACGCAGGCCCGCTGATAGTCTCGCCACCTTGTTCGAGATGAAGGTGGATGGTCATGCAAGGGTGGAAGAGACGCGTAGTTTACGTCGTGATGTTCGAGGTGCTCGGCATTCTGGTCGCATCGTCGGTGCTCGGCATGCTGAGCGGCGCGAGCGCGGCGACGAGCGGCCTGCTGGGCGTGATGATCTCGACGACGGGCGTCACCGTCAATTTCCTGTACAACCTCGCGTTCGAGGCGTGGGAGCGGCGCAGCGCGGCGATGACGCGCACGGTCGGTCGCCGCGTGCTGCATGCGATCGGCTTCCAGGTCGCGCTCGTGACGTTCCTGATCCCGTTGATCGCGTGGTGGCTCGACGTGTCGCTGCTGCAGGCGTTCCTGTACGACGCGGTGCTGATCGTGTTCTTCCCGATCTTCACGTTCACGTACAACTGGGCCTTCGACAGCGTGTTCGGGCTGCCGGATGCGGTCACGCGCAAGGTCGAACCGGCGGCTTGATGCGGCGCGCAGCGTGCGTGACGAAACGGATGCGCCGACGACACACGCCGGCCGATGGAGAAGCGATGCGGGCAGTGCCCGCATCGTCTTGGGAGAGGCTTGCAGCAAGGCGGCTCTGAAGCCGCCTCATGCGACGGTACTTACGCGGCGACGAACTCGTGCACGAAGCGGTTGAACACGGCGGGGCTCGCCGCATTCATTCCGTGCGACGCACCGGCAACGGTCTGTCGTTGCGCATTGCCGATCCATTGCGACAGCGTGTCGACGTTGTTGCGGAACATCTTCGGGCTGCGCTGGCCGTCGATCAGCAGCGTGCGGCATGCGATATCGCCGGCCGTTTGCTGCGAATATGCGGGCAGCGGGTCGCGCAGCTGCTTCGGCAGCGTGCTCGCGTTGTCGATCGCCATCGTGCGGAAGCGCGACGTGCTTTTCTTCCACGCGCCGGGCAGGCTCACGGAATCGACGAACATCTCGAGGCCCGATTCGACGTCGCCTTGCCCGATCAGGTTCACGGCCTTCGTGCGCAGCGCAAGTGCGGCGGCCGGCAGCGCGGCTTCGCGCACGCCCGGCTGTTGCAGCGGGCCGCCGGGATCGGCGAGCGTCAGCGACTCGACGAGGTGCGGATGCTGGCGCGCGACGTTGAACGCGACGCTGCCGCCGCGCGAATGGCCGACCAGATGCACGGGGCCGAGATCGAGCGCGTCGATGAATTCGGCGAGTTCGTCGACGTGGTTCTGCCAGCTGAATTCGTCCTGGATGCCCGCTTCGACGGCCGGCCAGTAGTGGCTGAGGCTCGGCGCGATGCAGCGGTAGTGGGCCGACAGCGCGGCGAGTTGCGGATCCCAGTAGCGGTAGTCGCACAGCGAGCCGTGCACGAACACCATCGGCGCACCGCTGCCCCGCTCGACATACGGCAGGCTGATGCCTGACGAAAGCGTCGCAAATTGCAGGTCGGGGTTCGCGAGCACGGACGGCTCGATTCGCATGTTCATGACTGAAAGACTCAAAGGTGCGTCAACACGACGCAACTATGCATCACGGCGACCTGCAAGGAAAACGCATAATTTTCATCGTGACGATCAATTTTATTGATGGCTCGGCCGCAAACCCTTGTCGGAGGGGGATGGGTGTCGATGCTTTCAATCGTCTAACGATTGGTCGTGAAGCCGGACACGCCTGGAAAGGGCGTGTGGCGGCCTGCGCATCTGCGCATCGCAACCGGGAAAAGGGAAGGGCGCGAGCCGCGAAAGCGGCCCGCGTTTCAGCGCACCGTCAACGCAGGCGCAGTCTGAAGTTCGACGGGGAGGTCGTTGTCGGTCGCAAACTGCATCGCGAAGTCGAATGCGTCCGCGCAGACGGTGCGCAATTCGTCCGACACGAACAGGCATTTGACGTTGCCGTCGACGACGGGCATCGCGAGCCGCGACAGCGCGCACGGATAGCCGGGCCGCCGCTCGCCGACGAACAACGTGATGACGCCCGCGAGGCGCTCGGGCCAGTCGCTCGGCCGGAAGGTTTTCTGCGCGCGCGTGACGCCGCGGATCAGATGGCCGGTGACGCGGCCGTGTTCGGTGACTTCGATGCGATCCATGCTGTTCTGCGTATCCTCGTTCGCGTCATTCGCCGCCATCGGCCGCCGCGTCGCCGCGCGCGGGAATCCGCAGGTTGCGCAGCTTGTGATAGAGCGTTTTCTTTGGCATGCCGAGCGCAACGCTGGCATCCGCGACGTTGCCGTTGTGCCGCTGCAGCATGTCCTCGATCAGCATCCGCTCGAAATACGCGAGCTGTTCCGCGAGCGTGCCGCCCACGGCCGGCGCCTCACCGGACGACAGCAGGCTGTCGCCGGTCAGCCCGAGCACGAAGCGGTCGGCCACGTTCTGCAGCTCGCGCACGTTGCCGGGCCACGCATGCGTCATCAGTTCGGACACCTGCGCAGCCGTGACGACCGGCGCCGGCTGCCCGAAGCGCCGCGCAGCCGCGAGCACGAAATGCTCGAACAGCAGCGGCACGTCTTCGCGCCGCTCGCGCAGCGGCGGCAGTTCGATCTGCGCGACGTTGAGGCGATACAAAAGATCCGCGCGAAAGCGGCCGTCGGCCGCGAGCTCGGCAAGGTCGGCCTTCGACGCGGCGACCACGCGGCAGTCGACCGGAATCAGCTCGTTCGCGCCGAGCCGCTCGACCACGCGCTCCTGCAGCACGCGCAGCATCTTGACCTGCAGCGGAACCGGCATCGTCTCGATCTCGTCGAGGAACAGCGTGCCGCCGTCCGCCCATTCGATCTTGCCGATGCGTTTCTTGATCGCGCCGGTGAACGCGCCGGCCTCGTGGCCGAACAGCTCGCTTTCGAAGACCTGTTCGGGCAGGCCGCCACAGTTCAGCGCGACGAAATGCGCGTCGCGCCGGCCGCCGAAGTCGTGCAGGCTGCGCGCGATCAGTTCCTTGCCGGTGCCCGTTTCGCCGGTGATCAGCACCGACACCGACGTACCGGCGAGGCGCAGGATTTTCTTGCGCACGTCGGCCATCGCGGGCGACTTGCCGAGCACGAACGCCTCGATGCCCTGCCAGTTGTTCAGCGCCGCGCGCAGGCCCTGCACCTCGAGCGTCAGGCGGCGCTTCTCGACCGCGCGCGCGACGCGCCCTGCGATCACGTCCGACGAGAACGGCTTCTCGATGAAGTCGTACGCGCCGACCTGCATCGCGCCGACGGCTGTCGAGATATCGGCATGGCCGCTGATCAGCACGACCGGGATCTGCGCGTCGATGGCCATCACGCGATCGAGCAGCTGCAGCCCGTCGATGCCCGGCATCCGCACGTCCGACACGATCACGACCGGCGCGCCGGGCGCGACGTGATGAAGCGCGTCGGCGGCCGACGCGAATGCATCGACCGCGAAGCCGGCAAGCGCCACCGCCTGCTCGACGCCGATCCGGACGTTTTCATCGTCCTCGACGACCAGCACCCGAATCTCATCTTCCATGCTCTGTCCTTTGCAGCGTGGCCGCCGCGAATTCGATACTGAACTGCGCGCCGCCTTCGTCGCGGTTCGTCGCGGCGATCTTCGCGCCGAACGCCTCGACGATGCGCGATGTGATCGCGAGCCCGAGCCCGAGGCCCTGGCCGCGCGGCTTGGTCGTGACGAACGGCTCGAACAGGTGCGGCAGCACCTCGGGCGCGATGCCCGCGCCGCTGTCGGCGACCGTGAAGCGCACGCGGCCGGCTTCGTCCGGCCCGGTGGCCTCGATGACGATGCGGCGCACGGGCGCATCGTGCACCGCGTCGAGCGCGTTGCCGAGCAGGTTCACGATCACCTGCTGCAACTGGCTCGACTCGGCCGATACGGCGGTGCCGGGCGCGATGTTCACGTCGAGCCGCACGCCTTCGTCGCGAATCCGCGCATCGTAGATGAGCCGCGCATGCGCGACGGCCTCGTTCAGCGAGACCGCGACGCGCTCGACGTCCGGCTTGCGCGCGAAGGTCTTCAGCTCGCCGGTGAGCACGGCCATGCTGTCGACGAGCTTGCCGATCCGTTCGAGATTGGCGAGCGCCGGCGCCGGCTGGCCGCGCTCGAAGAAGGTGCGCGCGTTGTCGCACAGCGTGCGGATCGCGACGAGCGGCTGGTTCAGCTCGTGCGTCAGGCCGGCGGCCATCTGCCCGAGCACCGCGAGCTTGCCCGCGTGCACGACTTCCTGCTGCGATGCACGCAGCCGCTGCTCGGTGCGCTCGCGCTCGACGATCTCGCGCTGCATCTGTTCGTTCGCGGCCGTCAGCGCGGCCGTACGCTGCGCGACGGTCAGCTCGAGCCGGTCGTTCGCGCGCCGCAGCGCGTCCTGCGCGTTCAGCCGCGCGACGATCGCGCGGCGGCGCTGGATCGCGTAGCCGGCCAGCAGCGCGGCGATCAGGAACGCGCCGGTGACGAACACGAAGGCCGTCTGCTGCTGGCGCCGCGCACCCGCGATGTCGAGCAGCACCATCAGCGAATCGCCGGTCTGCGGCGCGGGGCGCGACATCACGAGATAGCGTGTGGTGCGGCCGGTGTGCCGGGGATCGGGGAAGGTGCCGAACCACGAGGCCGCGCTGCGGTCGCCGATGCGGCGGTACGGCAGCGCGTCGACGGTGCGGCCCGCGTATTGTCGCGACGCCTGGATGTCGCGCTGCTGCTGCGCGGTGATCGGGCGCAGCGCGGTGAATTTCCACGCGGGTTCGGTCGAGATCACGACCACGCCGTTGCCGTCGACGACCATCGCGGCGACGCCCGGCGCGCGCCATGCGGATTCCAGCGGATCGACGCTGATCTTCACGGCGGCCACGCCGATCGGCACGCCGTCGTCGCGCACCGCGCTGGCGAAGTAGACGCCCGGCACGCCGGTGTTGGTGCCGATGCCGAAGAAGCGGCCGCTGCCGCGCGCGAGCGCGTCCTTGAAATACGGCCGGTACGACACGTTAGTGCCGACGAAGCTGAGCGTCTCGTTCCAGTTGCTGGCGGCGATCACGTCGCCTTGCAGGTCGATCACGTCGACCGCGCCGCTGCCCGCGTCGCGGTTCACGGCTTCGAGGTACGTGTTGACCGTGTGCACGAGTTCGGGGGCATCGTGCGGCGCGGCTTTCAGCATCGTGCGCACGCCGTCCTGCCGCGCGACCAGGCCGGGCAGGATCTCGAAGCGGCCGAGTTCGCTCTTCAGGCTCGACGCATACAGGTCGAGCCGGTGCGCGCCGGCTTCCTCGAGCGCGTCGATCGCGCGTTCCCACGCGAAATCAACGGCCGCGGCTGCCACGCACACATACAGCACGCCGGCCGATGCCCAGCCCCACCACGGGATTCCCTTGAAGCTCTTCTGCACGTTCGCCCTCATCGAAGCCCGCAACCGGCCGCCCCGAACGACGCGCGCCGCGCGCCGGCAAGGCCGGCGGCGGCGCGTGCGAAGCGGCCGGCGCGACGGTGCGCGCGGCGGCGCGTCATCCGAAGTGTGCGATCAGGATCAGCGTGACCGTGACGACGATCGCACCGCCGATGCGGGTCGCGATCTGCGCGAACGGCATCAGCTGCATCCGGTTCGCGGCAGTCAGGATCGCGACGTCGCCGGTGCCGCCTTGCCCGCTGTGGCAGGCGTTCACGATTGCGGTGTCGATAGGGTACATCTTCATCAGGCGGCCGACCACGAAACCGGTGCCCATCAGCGTCGCGACGGTCGACACGATCGTGACGACGTTGACGATCGTGAACGCGGCGGTCAGCTTGTCCCACGGCGTCATCGCGACACCGATCGCGAACAGCAGCGGATACGTGACGGCGGTCGAGAAGAACTTGTAGACGACGAACGCGCCTTCCTGCAGCGGCGGCGACACCGCGCGCGCGAGCTTCACGAGCACCGCGAGGAACAGCATCGCGACCGGCGCGGGCAGGCCGAACAGCTTGAACGCCATCAGGCCGACGAGGTACAGCGTGATCGCCGTGATGCCGGCGCCCGCGATGTGCGTGACGTCGACGTGGCCGCGGATCTCTTCGCTTTCCGGCGTCATGTCACCCGATTCGCCGACCTGCAGGCGGCCGTTGCCGGTCAGGTGCGGCATGCGCTTGCCGAGCATGTCGAGCGCGCCCGACAGGATGATCGCGGTCAGGCTGCCGAGCATCACCGGCGGCAGCACCATCGCGAACATCTCGCCTTGCGGCAGGTGCATCAGTTCCGAATAGCCGATCGACAGCGGAATCGCGCCTTCGCCGACGCCGCCCGCCATGATCGGCACGACGATGTACAGCAGCGTGTGGCGCGCGCCGAGGCCGAGCGCGGTGCCCACCGCCGTGCCGACGATCGCGGCCGCGACCGAACCGGCGGCCAGCGGGATGAAGATCTTCAGGAAGCCCTGGATCAGGACGCGGCGGTCCATGCTCAGGATGCTGCCGACGATGATCGACGCGATGAACAGGTACAGGAAGTTGGTCGACTTCGTGAATTCGACCGTCAGGTTCAGCACCGGCTTGGGCAGCAGGTGGTAGTACGTGAGCGCCGACGGCACGAAGGTCGCGAAGATCGCGGCCGCGCCGATGTTGCGCAACAGCGGCAGGCGCTTGCCGAGTTCCGCGCACGTGAAGCCGAAGAACGCGAGCACGGCGATCGCCATCGAGATCTCGCCGGGCACCTTGCCCGTCACCGCGAAACCGACGATCAGCGCGAGCAGGATGAAGTAGACGGGCAGCGGAATGATGCCGATGCGGATTTCCATCAGTTTCCACCAGCCTTCCGGCCAGAAGCGCTCGCGCGGGGTGGCGACGGCGTCGGAAGCCGGCTCCGGATGGGACGGGGTATGGATAGAGGTCTGCAAGACGTGTCTCCTGATGTTGGAATGCCTGCATGGCTTCGCGGCATCGTGTGCCGTCTATTACGCAACCCTCGTGCCAGGAATCCGGCCTGTCGGAGATTTTTTAATGCATTGATTTATAAGGCGTTTGTTTCGTCTGTGGAATGTGTGGCCCGACCGGCTGGCCGAGATTTCGGAATTCTCCCGGCGCCCAGGCCGAGATTTCGGCCACGCGGCCACGCGGGATTCGGGCGCCCGGTCAGGCCCCCGATCCGGCATGGCCGCCCGCCATATCGCCGCGCGCGATTTTCTTCGCACAATCGCTTCGTAGACCGTCCCCGCGCCGCTCTCTATCATCGGCTGATCCTTTTCCGACGTGATGCCCCCTGTCCGGAGAACGCCCGCGCGTTCGCCGCGGCGTCGCGCATCAGTCGATACCGTCTTTGGACAGGAGAGTGGTTTCCATGCTGCATGCCGTTTTTTCCGCCCGCTTTTCCGCCGGCCGCATCACGCGCCTGCTGGCCGCCGCGCTGCTTGGCGTCGCGCTGCTCAATGGTGCGCAGGCCGACACCGCGCCGCTGAAGGTCGGCATTTCGACCAGCCCGCAGATCGAGGCGCTGAAGGTTGCCGCCAAGGAGGCGAAGGCGCAGGGGCTCGACGTGCGGATCATCGAATTCACCGACTGGAATACGCCGAACGCGGCGCTCGCGAACAAGGACATCGACGTCAACTACTTCCAGCACATCCCCTTCCTCGAGAACGCGAACAAGCAGGGCGGCTACAACTTCGTGTCGATCGCGCCCGGCACGATCATGAAGATCGGCCTCTATTCGAAGAAGGTGAAGAACTTCAGCGAGCTGAAGGACGGCGCGAAGGTCGCGATCGCGAACGATCCGGTGAACGGCGGGCGCGGGCTGCTTCTGCTGCAGCGCGCGGGGCTCATCACGCTGAAGCCGGGCGCCGACTACCGCGCGACGACACACGACATCGTGTCGAATCCGAAGCACCTGAAGATCATCCCGCTCGAGGCGTCGCAACTCGCGCGTTCGCTCGACGACGTCGATCTCGCGCAGGGCTACCCGAGCTTCATCAAGCTCGCCGGCACGACCGACCCGAACAGCGCGCTGCTGTTCGACGGCACCGAGAACAAGATCTTCGCGATCCAGTGGGTCGTGCGGCCGGACAGCGTGAACGATCCGCGCATCCGCAAGTTCATCGCGATCTACCAGCAGTCGCCGGCCGTGCGCCGTGCGCTCGACAACGCGTTCGGCTCGCTGTACGCGATCGCGTGGTGATCGAGGCGGGCATATGACGACGGCGAACCGCAAGAAGATCCTGCTCAACGCGTTCAACATGAACTGCGTCGGGCACATCAACCACGGGCTGTGGACGCATCCGCGCGACCGCTCCGCGCACTACACCGATCTCGACTACTGGGCCGACCTCGCGAAAACGCTCGAACGCGGCAAGTTCGACGGGATCTTCCTTGCGGACATCGTCGGCGTGTACGACGTGTTCGGCGGCGGCCCCGATGCCGCGCTGCGCGAATCGGTACAGGTGCCCGTCAACGATCCGCTGCTGCTCGTGCCGGCGATGGCGCAGGTCACGAAGCATCTCGGCTTCGGCGTGACCGCGAACCTGACCTACGAACCGCCTTACCTGTTTGCACGCCGCATGTCGACGCTCGATCACCTGACGAAAGGGCGCGTGGGCTGGAACATCGTCACCGGCTATCTCGACAGCGCCGCGCGCGGCATGGGCCTCGCGCAGCAGATCGGCCATGACGACCGCTACGCGCGCGCGGACGACTACATGGACGTCGTCTACAAGCTGTGGGAGCAGAGCTGGGACGACGACGCGGTGATCCGCGATGCGCAGGCGCGCGTGTTCGCGCAGCCGGGCAAGGTGCGGCGCGTGAAGCACGACGGGCCGTTCTATTCGATCGATGCGATCCACCTGAGCGAGCCGTCGCTGCAGCGCACGCCGGTGCTATACCAGGCCGGTGCGTCCGCGCGCGGCGTCGAGTTTGCGGGCCGTCATGCCGAATGCGTGTTCGTGAATGGCCAAAGCAAGGCCGCCGCGCGTGCGGCGGCGCTCGACATCCGTGCGGCTGCCGCGCGGCAGGGGCGCGACCCGGCATCGATCAGGATCTTCGCGGGCGTGAGCGTGGTGACGGCGGAGACCGAGCTGCTCGCACGAGAGAAGTTCGACGAATACCGGCGCTATGCGAGCCCCGAAGCCGGCCTTGCGCATTTCGCGAGCTCGACCGGCATCGACTTCGCGAAGTACGGCCTCGACGAGCCGATCTCGTACGTAAAGACCGACTCGATCCAGTCGGCCGTCGACGCGATCTCGCGCAAGAGCACGGCCGGCACGTGGACGGTACGGCGGATGCTCGAACAGATGTCGCTCGGCGGGCGCTATGCGCCGATCGTCGGCTCGCCGTCGCAGGTCGCGGACGAACTGCAGTCGTGGATCGACGAGACCGGCATCGACGGTTTCAACCTGACGCGCACCGTGATGCCGGAGTCGTTCGAGGATTTCGTCGACTGGGTCGTGCCCGAGCTGCAGAACCGCGGCGTCTACAAGGAAGACTACGATCCCGCGCCGACGCTGCGCGAGAAGCTGTTCGGCGCGGGCCCGCGCCTGCCCGCGTGGCACACGGGCGCGCAGCACCGGCCGGCCGCCGCGCCGGCAACGGAACCCGCGCATCCCGCGCATGCCTGAACGTGACGGAGCGAAGCGATGACGCAATTGTTCGATACGCTGGGTTTTATCGACGCATCGGCCGCGCGTGCCGGTGCCGGTGCCGCTGCCGCGGCGCATGACGCAGCGGCCGTGTCGGCCGAATCGGCCGGCGGCGCCGCCGTGTCGCTGGAGCAGGTCGGCAAGGTGTTCGCGACGCCGCGCGGCCAGGCCGCTGCGCTGCGCGACGTGACGCTCGACGTGCGGCGCGGCGAGGTATTCGGGATCATCGGCCGCAGCGGCGCCGGGAAGTCGACGTTGCTGCGGCTCGTGAACGGGCTCGAACGGCCGAGCTCGGGCCGCGTGCGCGTGCAGGGCGTCGACGTCGGCGCGCTCGACGAGGACGGGCTCGTCGCGCTGCGGCGTCGCACCGGCATGGTGTTCCAGCATTTCAACCTGCTGTCCGCGAAGACGGTGTTCGAGAACGTCGCGCTGCCGCTGAAGATCGCCGGCGTGCCGAAGGCCGAGCGCGTGCGCAAGGTCGAGGCGCTGCTCGAACTCGTCGGGCTGGCCGCGAAACGCGACGCGTATCCGGCCAGCCTGTCGGGCGGGCAGAAGCAGCGCGTCGGCATTGCCCGTGCGCTCGTGCACGATCCCGAGGTGCTGCTGTGCGACGAGGCGACCTCGGCGCTCGATCCCGAGACGACCCAGTCGATCCTCGCGCTGCTCGCCGACATCAACCGTCGCCTCGGGCTGACGATCGTGCTGATCACGCACGAGATGGAAGTGATCCGCGCGGTGTGCGATACGGTCGCGGTGATCGAACAGGGCGAAGTCGTCGAAACGGGCCCCGTGTGGCGCGTGTTCGGCGATCCGCGCCACGGCGCGACGCGCGCGCTGCTCAGCACGCTCGTGCACGACCTGCCGGCCGAACTGGCCGCGCGCGTGCAGCCGTTGCCCGAGCAGGCCGCGTTGCCTGAAGGCGCGCAGGTCGTGCTCGACGTCCGCTATACGGGCGAGAGCGGCGGCGAGCCGGATGTCGGCGCGCTCGCGGCGGCGCTCGGCGGCTCCGTGCGGTTCCTGCACGGCGGGATCGAGCGCATCCAGGGGCATGCGCAAGGGCGGCTCGTGATCGCGGCAGCACCGCGCGTGGATGATGCTGACCAATCGCTGGCCCGCGGCGGCGCGGTGGCCGCACTGCTCGAACGCGCGCGCCGCCACGCGAATCACGCGGAGGTGCTCGGCTATGTTTGATCTCTGGTGGCCCGAACTGCTCGACGCGATTCGCGACACGCTGTCGATGGTCGCCGCGTCGGCCGCGATCGCGGCGCTGATCGGCATCCCGCTCGCGGTGATCCTCGTGACGACCGCACCCGGCGGCATCTACGCGCGGCGCGGCGTGAACGCGGTGCTCGGCGCGCTCGTCAACGTGTTCCGCTCGACGCCGTTCATCATCCTGCTCGTCGCGCTGCTGCCGTTCACGCGCGTGCTGATCGGCACGACGATCGGCGTATGGGCGGCCGTCGTGCCGCTGTCGATCGCAGCGATTCCGTTCTTCGCGCGCATCGCCGAGGTGAGCCTGCGTGAAGTCGATCGCGGGCTGATCGAGGCCGCGCTCGCGATGGGCGCGAAGCGCCGCCACATCGTCTGGCACGTGCTGCTGCCCGAAGCGCTGCCCGGCATGCTCGGCGGCTTCACCATTACCGTCGTCGCGCTGATCGGCTCGACCGCGATGGCGGGCGCCGTCGGCGCGGGCGGGCTCGGCGATCTCGCGATCCGCTACGGCTATCAGCGTTTCGACACGACCGTCATGGTGACCGTGATCGTGATCCTGATCGCACTCGTTTCGGCCGTGCAAATCACGGGCGACCGTCTGGTCCGACGCGTGACCCGGCGTACCTGAGCGACGCCACAAGCGTCCGCTCGCCTTATCAACGATCCTGAGAGACCGATACATCATGACTTTGCCCATCGGCGCGCCGCGCGAATGGACCGGACAATTCGAGGAAGCGCTGTTTCTCGACGTGGCGCGACGCCATCGTCCGGGCTTCCCGGCCAAGCTGGCCACGCCGCCGCGCGAGCCGCGCAATGACGACGAGCTGGCCGCCGTCGCCGACTACTACACGAAGATGGCGTCGCACGACCTGTTCATCGTGCAGGTCGTCGCGAAGGCGATCGACACGCTGTTCCGCGACGATCCGCATTTCCAGCTGATCCTGTCGCGCCAGCTCGGCGACGACGGCGCACACGCGGTGATCGGCCGCGAGCGCGTGACCGAACTGACGGGGCGCGATCCGCTGCCGGAAGTCGACCGGCTCGTCGCCGCGCACTGGGCGCGCATCGGCGACATCGCGGTACGCGACGTCGCGGGCTTTCTCGCGTTCGAGTGGCATTACGAGCTGCACATCCTCGCGAAGCTGTGGATCCAGCGCAAGACCGGCCGTATCGGCGACAGCGCGATGCGCGAGCATGGCGAGAACCGGATCCGGCCGGACGAGGAGTGGCATCGCGTGCAGATCGTCCAGTGGTGGTTCGACACGTTGAAGGCGCTGCCGGCGGCCGAGCGCGACGCGCTGATCGATCGCGTGATCGCGGCCGACGAGGAAATGCAGGCGCGGCTCGACGGTTACCTGCACGACGAGTACGCGCACACCGCGCACGTGTTCGGCGCGGATATCGCCGACTACCGCGCGATCTACGACGACTGGCGGCGCGAGATCCTGGCGCGGCTGACCGGCCGCCGGCTCGACGCGCTCGTGCCGCTGTCGGGTGAAGCAGTCGAACAGGAAGCCCTCGCATGAACGATCCACGCGGCCCGGCAACATTCGCGCCGGATTCCCGTGCACGCGCGTTCGACCGCGATGCGCTGGCGCGCGCGATCGACGCGCTGCGCACGACCGCCGCCGCCCGCGACCGCGCGGGCGGTCATGCGGCGCAGGAGAAACAGTGGCTCGCCGACGCGGGCCTGCTGACGCTTGCGGTGCCGCGTGCATTCGGCGGGCAGGACGCCGCGTGGCCCGAGATCTACGATGCGATCCGGCGGATCGCGCGTGTCGACAGTGCGCTCGCGCATCTCGTCGGGTTCCAGTGCCTGCAGGTGGTGAGCGTCGACGTGTGGGGCAGCGCCGCGCAGCGCGAACGCTATCTGCGCGGCACGGTCGAGCACGGCTGGTGGTGGGGCAATGCGGTCAATCCGCTCGACACGCGGCTCGTGGCCACGGCGACGCCCGACGGCGGCTACCGGCTCGACGGCGTGAAGGGCTTCTGTTCCGGCACGCGCGGCTCGCAGCGCATGACGGTGTCCGCGCACGATCCGGACACCGGCCGCACCGTGTTCGGCGTGGTGCCGACCGATCGCGCGGGGATCACGGTCAACGAAGACTGGGATCCGATCGGCCAGCGCCAGACCGACAGCGGCAGCGTACGCTTCGACGGCGTGACGCTCGCGCCGGACGAGGTGCTGCACCGCTCCGAAGCGCCGCCGACACCGCGCGCGACGCTGCGCACGCTCGTGTCGCAGCTCGTGCTGACGAACCTGTTCGTCGGGCTCGCGGAAGGCGCGCTGGCGGAAGCGCGCGACTACGTGCTGAAGCATGGTCGCCCATGGATACAGTCGGATGTCGCACAGGCGGGCGACGATCCGTACACGCTGCAGCGCTTCGGCGACATGCGCGTGCGGGCGCTCGCCGCGGCGGCGCTCGCCGATCGCGCGGCGGCCGCATTGCAGCACGCGTGGGCGCGGCAGGAGGCGCTGACGGCGGACGAGCGCGCCGAGGCGGCGCTCGCGGTATCGGAGGCGAAGATCGTCGCGCAGCGCGCGGCGCTCGACAACGGCGAGGCACTGTTCGATGCATGCGGCGCGCGTGCGACGGCCGCGTCGCTCGGGCTCGACCGCTTCTGGCGGAACGCGCGCACGCATACGCTGCACGATCCGCTCGATTACCGGCTGCGCGATGTGGGCCGGTTCGCGTTGGCGGGCGAACTGCCGCCGGCGTCGCTCTATACGTAAGCGGGCGCGCGCCGGGTCATTGATCGCCGGGAGGCGTGCCTTCCGGCGGCGCCGCTGCCGGCGCGGGCTGGGCGGCCAGCGGCGCGCTGCCTTCCGTTCCCGCGCGCCGGTACGACGCCAGTTCGTTCGAATAGCGCGCGGTGCGCACGCCGTTCGTGTCGTAGTACTCCTCGACCGACTTCACCCAGCGCCCGACCGCCGGCACATACCAGAACGCCTTGTAGGTCTTGCCGGTCTGTTCCGCCGTGCCGTTGTTGCGGCTTTGCATCACGATCGTCGAGCCGTTCACGTTGCGGGACACGCCGGACGTGATCGACTGCCCCGGTGCGCCTTGCGCCTTCCACGTGCCTTCGGCCTCGATCTTGATCGCATCGAATTTCCCGCCCTGCACCGTGACCGTGTCGGGGCCGACGACCTTGTAATGCGTGTCGTACGCTTCCGACGCGTGCTGCGGATTCGGGTGCGACTCGGTGTAACTGATCGCCCAGGTCTTGCCGACCGTCAGCGGAAACGCGAGCGGGCGGTTCACCACGGTTTCCGTGCCGTTGACGCTGCGCGCCCGGCTCCAGTCCGCGTCGACGATCAATTCGCGCGGCGCTTGCGTCGTGCCGCTTTGCCGGGTTTCGACGTAGATGTGCCCGGGTGTCGTGCGCTGCACGGAAATCTCGTCACGCGACTGGCGCCAGCCGTTCGGGCCGAGTTCGACGGTGTTGATGTAGGTCCAGGTATCGCCGGGCTTCAGCGTCGGGGCTGCGATCGATTGGGCGAGCGCGACGCAGGGCAGCGCGGCGCAGAGTGACAGCGCGGACAGTATTTTCTTGTTCATCGTGTGGGGAGTCGGCCAACGGTCTCGCCGGCAAGCTTATCAACCACACCTTTCAATCGGCATGCCACGCGCGGTGCGGATGCCGCCGTCCGTTCGTGCGAAAGCGATGCCTCGCGACCGATCTGCTGGACGCCCAAAATGATATGTTATATCGTTGCGATACAATGTATCACTCGATGATCGTCCACGTCCCTTCCGGAATCGCCCGATGAGCCTCGCACTCCCTCCGTCCACGCGTCTTCCCGTGACCGTCCTGTCCGGCTTCCTCGGCGCCGGCAAGACGACGCTGCTCAACCACATCCTGAACAATCGCGAGGGCCGGCGCGTCGCGGTGATCGTCAACGACATGTCCGAGGTCAACATCGACGCGGCGCTCGTCCGCGACGGCGGCGCGGGGCTGTCGCGCACCGACGAGAAGCTGGTCGAGATGAGCAACGGCTGCATCTGCTGCACGCTGCGCGAGGATCTGCTGATCGAGGTCGACCGGCTCGCGCGCGAAGGGCGTTTCGACCAGCTCGTGATCGAGTCGACCGGCATCTCGGAGCCGTTGCCGGTGGCCGAGACGTTCACGTTCGAAGGCGAGGACGGCCGCAGCCTCGGCGAAGTCGCGCGGCTCGACACGATGGTGACGGTGGTCGATGCGTTCAATTTCCTGCGCGACTACGCATCGCGCGACAGCCTGCAGTCGCGCGGTGAATCAATGGGCGACGAGGATGCGCGCACGGTGGTCGATCTGCTGATCGACCAGATCGAGTTCTGCGACGTGATCGTGATCAACAAGATCGACCTGATCGACGACAGCGCACGCGAGCGGCTGGTCGCGCTGCTGCGCGGCTTGAACCCGCGGGCACGGATCGAGATCGCCGAATTCGGCAAGGTGCCGCTCGAGCGCGTGCTCGACACGGGCCTGTTCGATTTCGACGCGGCGTCGCGCGCGCCGGGCTGGCTGCAGGAGCTGCGCGGCACGCACACGCCCGAGACTGACGAGTACGGCATCCGCAGCTTCGTCTACCGCGCGCGGCGGCCGTTCCATCCGCAGCGCTTCTTCGATCTCGTCGAAAGCGAATGGCCGGGCGTCGTCCGCTCGAAGGGGTTTTACTGGCTCGCCACCCATCCGACCGTCGCCGGTTCGTGGTCGCAGGCCGGCGCGGTCGCGCGGCACGGGCCGGCCGGCCACTGGTGGGCGGCCGTGCCGCCCGAGCGCTGGCCGCAGGACGCGGAAGCCGTCGCGCAGATCCGCGCGCGCTGGGACGAACGCGTCGGCGACGCGCGGCAGGAACTCGTGCTGATCGGCATGGACATGGACGAGCCCGCGCTGCGCGCGCGCTTCGACGCGTGTCTGCTGACCGACGCCGAGATGGCCACCGGCCCCGAACACTGGACCACGTGGGACAACCCGTTTCGCGACTGGCCCTGACCTGAACGCGCTTCCTGCATCGATCCGGATGGAGAAGGCGCTCCACCGGACCCCGAGCATGAATGCACCCCTTCCCGATATCTCCCTGACCGATGCCGCGCCGGGCCGCCGCCCGCTCGAATGGGTCGGCATGCAGGGCATCGACCTGCCCGTTGCGGTGGCCGAGCCCGGCTGCCGGCGCGACGTGCATGCACGCGCCGACGTGCAGGTCGACCTTCCCGCGCCGCACGTGAAGGGCATCCACATGTCGCGGCTGTACCGGCTGCTCGACGGGCTCGGCGATGGTGCGGCGCTGTCGCCGGCCGGCCTCCGGCATGTGCTGCATGCGATGGTCGACAGCCATCGCGACTGCGACACGCGCAGTGCGCGGCTACGGCTGCGCTTCGACCTGCTGGCGCGCCGCGCCGCGCTGGTGACTGACGGGCTCGCCGGGTGGAAGGCCTATCCGGTTCGGATCGACGCGACGTTGACCGACTTCGGGTTCGAGTTGCGCTCGGAGGTGACGGTCGTCTATTCGTCGACGTGCCCGTGCTCGGCCGCGCTGTCGCGGCACTGGGTCGAGCAGGCGTTCCTGGCTGCGTTCGGCCGCGACGATCGCGTGGAACCGGAGGCGGTCGCCGCGTGGCTGAAACGGCATGCGACGGCGGCTACGCCGCACAGCCAGCGTAGCGAAGCCGTCGTCAGCGTGGGGCTGCCGGCGGATGGCGCGACGCTGGGGCTGATCGACCTGATCGATCGCATCGAGCACGCGCTCGGCACGCCGGTGCAGACGGCCGTCAAGCGCGCGGACGAGCAGGCGTTCGCGGTGCTGAACGGCGGGAACCTGATGTTCGTCGAGGATGCCGCACGCCGGGTCCAGGCCGCGCTCGACGGCCGCCATGCGAACCCGCGCGTGCACGTGCGCCATCTGGAAAGCCTGCATCCGCACGATGCGGTGGCCTGGGCCGCGCCGGTTCGCGAAGGCGCCGACGCATGCTGATTCGCAAGCTGTTCCGGTTCGAGAACGCGCACGTGGTGCGCGGCTGCAGCACGCGGCGCTGCTCGCATTCGATTCACGGCCATTCGTACCGTGTCGAGTTGCTGCTGGAAGCGCATGCGCTGGATCACGGGCAGATGATCTACGACTTCGGGCTGCTCAAGGGCGACGTGCGCGACCTGATCGACGCGTTCGACCATGCGGTGACGCTATGGTCGGATGACGACCCGTGCTATGTCGAGAGCATGCGCCGGCATTCCGAGCGCTGGGTGCTGCTGCCCGTGTCGCCGAGCGCCGAGCAGTTCTCGCGCGTGTTGTTTCGCCTCGTCGATGCGGCGCTGTCCTGCACGCGCATGTCGAACGGCGAAGCCGGCGTGCGGCTGCATTCGATCATCGTTCACGAGACCGAGACCGGTTACGCGCAGTGTTTTCGCGACGATGCGTTCAACCCGCGCATGGGCCGCATCGACCTGGACGACATCGTGTTCGCGCCGGCCATCGCCGGGCAGTGGCGCGATCCGGGCCTGTTCGAGCGCATCAAGCGCGGTCGCTCCATTTCAACGCAGGAATCCTGATGATCAGAAAGAATCCGCGCGGCGACTTGCCGCAGATACATCCGAGTGCATTCGTCGATCCGACCGCCATTCTGTGCGGGCTCGTGATCGTCGAGGAGAACGTGTTCATCGGCCCGTACGCGGTGATCCGAGCCGACGAAACGGACGATGGCGGCCGGATCGCGCCGATCGTGATCGGAGCGCATTCGAACATCCAGGACGGCGTGGTGATCCATTCGAAGTCGGGCGCGAGCGTCACCATCGGCCAGCACACGTCGATTGCGCACCGCGCGATCGTCCACGGGCCGTGCAAGGTCGGCAACGGCGTGTTCGTCGGCTTCAACAGCGTGCTGTTCAACTGCACCATCGACGACGGCTGCGTGGTGCGCTACAACGCCGTCGTCGACGGCTGCCACCTGCCGCCGGGTTTCTACGTGCGCTCGACCGAGCGCATCGGGCCGGAAACCGATCTCGCCGCCTTGCCGCAGGTGACGGCCGACGCGAGCGACTTCTCCGAGGACGTCGCGCGTACGAACAATGCCCTGGTGCTGGGCTACAAGCACATCCAGAACGAGTTCTGAGTCATGGACGAATCCGTTCGACGTGAAGGAGGCGCGACCGACGCGCTGAAGCGACGCCATGTCGACCTGCTCGTGCACGGTGGCACGGCGATGACGCCCAACGGTGCCGAGCGGATCGACGTCGCGTGCGTGGACGGCCGCGTCGTCGCGCTGGGTGCGTTGCACGGCACCTGGAGCGCCGACGTCCTCCTGGATGCCGGCGGCCTGCATGTGCTGCCGGGTGTCGTCGACAGCCAGGTGCATTTCCGCGAACCGGGCCTGACGCACAAGGAGACCATCGAGGCCGGCACGCGCGGCGCGGTGCTCGGCGGCGTCACGACGATTTTCGAGATGCCCAATACGCATCCGCTGACGCTGACCGCGCAGGATCTGCAGGCCAAGCTGGAGCGGGCGCGCGGCCGTGCGTGGTGCGACTACGCGTTCTACATCGGCGGCTCGGCCGTGAACGCCGAATGGTTGCCGACGCTTGAAACCCTGCCGGGCTGCGCGGGCGTGAAGGTCTTCATGGGCAGTTCGTTCGGCGACCTGCTGGCCGACGACGAAGCCGTGCTGCGCCGGATCGTGCGCAACGGGCGGCGGCGCATGGCCGTGCACGCGGAGGACGAAGCGCGGCTACGCGAACGCCGGGCGCTCGTGGAGGCAAGCGGCGACGTGCGCGACCATCCGCGCTGGCGCGACCCGCAAAGCGCGCTGGATGCGACGCGGCGCATCGTCGGGCTGGCCGCCGAGACGGGCCGCCGGCTGCATGTGCTGCACGTGTCCACCGCCGAGGAAATGGCGTGGCTCGCTCGGCATCGGCGTCGCGTGACCGTCGAGGTCACCCCGCATCACCTGAGCCTGCATGCGCCCGATTGCTACGAACGGCTCGGCACGTTCGCGCAGATGAATCCGCCCGTGCGTGAGCGGCATCATCAGGACGCGCTGTGGCAGGCCGTTCGCGACGGCGTGGTCGACGTGATCGGCAGCGATCACGCGCCGCATACGCGCGACGAAAAGCGCCGGCCCTATCCGCAGTCGCCGAGCGGGATGACCGGCGTGCAGACGTTGCTGCCGCTGATGCTCGATCACGTGCATGCGGGCCGCCTGAGCCTCGAACGGCTGGTCGACCTGACCAGCGCCGGGCCGGCGCGCGTTTTCGGCATCGCGGGCAAAGGGCGCATTGCGGTGGGCTACGACGCCGATTTCAGCATCGTCGACCTGCACGCGCGGCGGATCATTCGCGACGAATGGATCGCCAGCATATGCGGCTGGACACCGTACGACGGGTGCGCGGTCACGGGCTGGCCCGTGCATACGGTCGTGCGCGGGCAGGTCGTGGTGCGCGACGGTGCGCTGAACGGGGAGCCGCAGGGGCAGGCCGTGACGTTCCTCGACACCTAGATCGGCAAGCGAACCGTCTGCTTGATGCGCTTCAGCGGAATCTCGGTTTCGACGTTGCGGACGCCTTCGATCTGCGTGAGCGTCTCCATCTGGAAGCGTTGGTAATCGTCGAGATCGCGGGCGATCACGCGCAGCAGGTAGTCGTAGCTGCCGGCCATCAGGTGGCATTCGAGCACTTCGGGCGCTTGTTCCATCTCGCGCGCGAAGCGTTCGACCGTCTTCTTGTCCTGGCGCTCGAGCGTGACGCGCACGAACGCCGTGAATCGCAGGTCGACGGCGGCCGGGTTCAGCAGCGCGACATACGCGTCGATCACGCCCTGTTCTTCGAGCAAGTGCACGCGGCGCAGGCAGGGCGTGGCGGACAGCCCGGCCTGTTGCGCGAGTTCCGCATTCGTCTGGTTCGAATTCTGTTGCAAAGCACGCAGAATGCGCCGGTCGATCGCGTCCAGTTTGGTTGGCATTTTTGACTACCCGATCGGTGAATGCTAGAGAATAGCGCCAATTACGAGAGTCGAAGTAGCCGAATACGCATCCAATCTCCATGGGAAGGCGCCGATAATCTGACGACAGGCCGGGCGATTCCCGCCCGTCGGCCATCCCGTTCAGGAGCTATCCCATGTCGCATCTATCCTGGCTTCCATTCATCGCAACGTCGCTGCTGATCATCGTCACGCCGGGTCAGGACATGGTTCTCGTGATGTCGCGCACGCTGTCCGGCGGCACGCGCGCGGGCCTCGTGACCGCCGCGGGCGTCAGCGTCGGACTGCTCGTGCACACGATGCTCGCGACGCTCGGGCTCGGCGCGCTGCTTCAGGCATCCGCATGGCTGTTCACGGCGCTGAAGGTGGTCGGCGCGTTGTACCTGCTGTACCTCGGCATCACGCTGTTGCGCTCGTCGGGCGAATTGACGCTCGCGAGCGGCGACGGCGCGCAGGCATCGCGGCTTCGCACGTTCGCGCAAGGCGCGCTGTCCAACGTGTCGAATCCGAAGGTCGCGCTTTTCTATCTCGCGTTCCTGCCGCAATTCGTGCCGGCGGGCGCCGCGCATCCGATGCTGTCGCTGTTCGTGCTGGGCGCGACCTTTGCCGGCCTGACGTTTCTCGTCAAGGGGCCGGTTGCCGTGTTCGCCGGCCTGCTGTCGGCATCGATCCGCCGCAACCCGCGGATACTGACGCGCATGCACCGCGTCAGCGGGGTGGTCCTGCTGGGGCTGGGTGTGAAGCTGGCGCTCGAGCGCCGCTGATCGCCGTTACCTCGTACGCGTGCCGCCGGCGCGATGGCGCCGACAGCACGCGTTACTGCACCGGCAATGCGTCCGCCAGCGCCCGCATTGCTTCCACCGTCTCCGGATTCGCGGGAAAAAACGCCTCGATCGCCAGCTCCGACAGTGTCACGTCGACCGGCGTGCCGAACACTGTCGTTGTGCTGAAGAACGTCAGCTCGCCGGCCGCCGTGCGCAGCCTTAGCGGCACGGCGATATCCGCGAAGTCGGCGCGCGCCGGCGGGTCGTCGGGTTGCCCGGCCGGCGCCGGATACGCGGCGAGCTCGTCGCGTAGCGCGTGCAGCGTGCGGTCGCCGCTTGCATCGATCTGCCGCTGCAGCCGATGCAGGATGTGCGCGCGCCATTCATGCCAGTTGACGATCTGCGATGCGATTCCATCCGGATGCAGGCTCAGCCGCAGCACGTTGACGGGCGGTTGCAGCAACGACGGATCGGCCTGCGCGACCAGTGCGCCGAGCATCCGGTTCGCGGCGAGCAACGTCCAGTGGCGGTCCACGGCGAGCGCCGGGTAGGGCTCGTGGCCGCGCAGCACGGCTTCGACCGCATGGCGCGCGGCATCGAGCTGCGGATCCGAAAACGGCCGTTCGCGAAACAGCGGCGCGAAGCCGGCCGCGACGAGCAGCGCATTGCGTTCGCGCAGCGGCACGTCGAGACGCTCGGCGAGATGCAGCACCATCTCGCGGCTCGGCTGCGCGCGGCCCGACTCGACGAAGCTCAGGTGACGCGCGGAGACTTCCGCGTCGAGCGCGAGCGCCATCTGGCTCAGGCGCCGGCGCTGGCGCCACGTGCGCAGCAGCGGGCCGATGCCGGCTGCGCGGCCGGCGGACGGGGAGGGCGAATGGAGGGCGGCGGTCGGGTTCATGCAGCAGATGATAGGCAATCCCGCGCACCTTGGGCATTACCTGCGACGTAAGCGTCGCGCCGTTCCCCGGGCGTATCACGGCGCTGCGTTACCATAGCCCCCGTGCCAACTGAGAGACGACGCCGGACCCGCGATTGAAAACGCATGGGCCGACGCCGTGCATATTTACGACAAGGCATTCCAGGGGAATCCAACAATGAAAAAACTTGCCGTCCGGCTCGCCTGCGTGGCGACGCTTGCATTCACCGCGATCAGCGGCCACGCGCAGACCGAAGCGGCTCAGGTGGAAATGAGGGCCGCCGCCGCGGCCGCCAACGACGCGGTCGTGAAGGGCCCGACCGACATCGATGTGAAACACGAAGCCGTGCTGAAGCTGAAAGCCGGCGAATCGTTCGTGCCGGCTGCCGAAGCTGGCCGCTACCTGCGCTCGATGGGCAACTCGATCGACGAAACGAAGCTGGTCGGCCTCGTGCTGCCCGACGATCCCGACGCCGACTGGATCTCGGTCGTGTCGTTCGAGCCGAGCGGCTATATTCGCGACGACGACGCGAAGGACTGGAAGCCCGACGAACTGCTGAAGAGCCTGCAGTCCGGCACCGAGGAAGACAACCCCGGGCGCAAGGAACGCGGCCTGCCGGAAACCGAGGTGGTCGGCTGGGCGAAGGCGCCCGCATATGATGCGGCCACGCATCGGCTCGTATGGTCCGCGATCATCCGCGACAAGGGCGCGGCCCCGAACGCCGAGAACGACGGCGTGAACTACCGGACGCTCGTGCTCGGCCGCGACGGCTACCTGTCGCTGACGATGGCGTCGACGCTCGCCGATCTGCCGAAATACAAGGCGTCGGCCGACGAGCTGCTGTCGAACATCAGCTTCAACGACGGCAAGCGCTACGCCGACTTCAACAAGTCGACCGACCACGTCGCCGAGTATGGCCTCGCGGCGCTGATCGTCGGCGTCGGCGCGAAGAAGCTCGGCCTGCTCGCGCTGATCGGCGCGTTCGCGGTGAAGTTCTTCAAGGTCGGCGCGGTCGCGCTGCTGGCCGGCGGCGCGGCGCTGAAGCGCTTCTTCGGGCGCAAGCCGAAGCCGGCCGCGGTGCCGGCCGTCGCCGACGCATCCGACGCATCCGGCACGGAGCGCAAGGAATGACGAAGCTGTTGCTGCTGATCTTCGGCGGCCTCAAGCTCGGCAAGGTGCTCGTGTCGGCGGGCACCATGCTGGCGTCGATCGCGGTCTACGCGCTGTTCTACGGCTGGCGGTTCGCGGCCGGTTTCGTTGCATTGCTGCTGGTGCACGAGGCCGGCCACTACATGGCCGCACAGCGGCGCGGGCTCGACGTCGGGCTGCCGACCTTCATCCCGTTCGTCGGCGCGTGGATCCAGTTGAAGGAGATGCCGCACGACGCGGAAACCGAGGCGTACGTCGGGCTCGCCGGGCCGTTCGTCGGCACGCTCGGTGCGCTGGCCTGCTACGCGGCCGCGCGCCACTACGACAGCAACCTGCTGCTCGCGCTGTCGTACACAGGCTTCTTCCTCAACTTGTTCAACATGATTCCGCTGTCGCCGTTCGACGGCGGGCGGATCACCGCGGTGCTGTCGCCGCGCATCTGGTTCGCGGGCGTACCCGTGCTGATCGCGCTGTTCGTGTACCGCCCGAGCCCGCTGCTGATCGTGATGGCGATCCTCGCGCTGCCGCAGCTACGGCGCGCGTGGCGCTACGATCCCGATGCGCCGGAGAACCGCGTGTACTACGCGACGTCGATCGAGACGAAGACGACGTACGCGCTGTGTTATGTCGGCCTGCTCGCGTTTCTCGCGCTGATGACGTCCGGCGTGCACGACATGCTGCGCGTCGCGCATTCGTCGACCTGACGCAAAAACGGCGGCCGTTTTCGCGGCCGCCGTCGTGTTCCATTTCCTTCCTGTTCGTCGCATCTCACGCGTCGCGATGGCGCAATTCGACGCGCCTGATGTCCTTCACGATCACGAGATAGCTGAATACCGTGACGAGTGCGTTCAGCCCGACGAACACGAGTGCGCCGTTGAACGAGCCGCTCGCGCCGACAAGGTAGCCGATCGCGATCGGCGCGACGATGCCGGCCGTGTTGCCGAACATGTTGAACAGGCTGCCCGACAGGCCGATCGCTTCCTTCGGCGCGGTATCCGCGACGACGGCCCAGCCGAGCGAGCCGATGCCCTTGCCGAAGAACGACACGGCCATCAGCACGATGACGAGCGCTTCGCTATCGACGTAGTTGCAGCCGATGATGACCATCGACAGCGCCATCCCGCCGACGATCGGGATCTTGCGCGCGAGCGTGAGCGACACGCCGCGGCGGATCAGCCCGTCCGACAGCATCCCGCCGAGCACGCCGCCGAGGAACCCACAGATCGCGGGCAGCGACGTCATGAAGCCGGCCTTCAGCAGCGACATCCCGCGCGCCTGCACGAGGTAGATCGGAAACCACGTGAGGAAGAAGTACGTGAGCACGTTCACGCAATACTGGCCGAGATACACGCCGATCAGCATCCGGTTCGACAGCAGCTGGCGCACGTAGTACCAGCCGGCGACGCGGCTGCCTTCCGAGCGCTGGCCGTCGGTGCCGCGCACGGTCGTGCGCACGAGGCCGCCGCCCTGCTCGATGTGCTCGAGTTCCGCGCGGTTCACGGCCGGATGGTCGGCCGGGTCCTTCATCACGCGCAGCCACAGGAACGCGAGCGCGACGCCCGCGAGGCCGAGCCACAGGTACACCTGGTGCCAGCCGTACGCATGCGTGAGCCACGCCATCAGCGGCGAGAACACCACGGCCGCGAAGTACTGCGCGGCGTTGAAGATCGCGGACGCGGTGCCGCGCTCGGCGGTCGGGAACCAGCTCGCGACGACTTTCGCGTTCGCGGGAAAGGCGGGTGCTTCGGCGATACCGACCGCGAAGCGCATCGCGAACAGCGCGGCGACCGCGAACGCGGCGCTGCCGCCGAGGCCGATCGTGCTCTGCAGCAGCGTGAATGCCGACCACAGGAAGATGCTTGCCGCATACACGCGCCGTGCGCCGAACCGATCGAGCAGCCAGCCGCTCGGCAGTTGCGCGAGCACGTACGCCCAGCTGAACGCCGAGAAGATGTAGCCCATCGTCACCGGATCGATGCCGAACGCCTTGCGGATCGGCGTGCCGGTGATCGACAGCGTCGCGCGGTCCGCATAGTTGAGCGTCGTGACGACGAACAGCATTGCCAGGATCCAGTAGCGCACGGCGGTCCGGCGCGCGGTGCGGGCGAGGTCGAGCGGAAGGTCGCGGGAGGTGGTCTGATTAGGCACTTTAATGTACGTCGTCGTATGACATGACGGCAGTTTATTGGCAATAAGCAAACGCAGAAACCTCGGGTTTTCCCTCGCGATGATGACGTGAAATGGTAATAACTCCGGGGATTCTCTCGTGGAATAAGGATTTCTCGCGCATTGGCGCTGGTCCGGCAGTTGGCGTGAATATTGATGTTTGGTGGGCGGACATCATATCTGTTGGGCTACAATGAGCCACCTATTCCCGAACCACGGAGCACACCCATGCAACTGACAGGAGAGATGCTGATCGGCGCCGAAGCGGTAGTCGGCTCGGCCGGTACCTTGCGCGCGTTCAACCCGTCGAAGGGCGCGCCGATCGACGCGCCGGCGTTCGGCGTCGCGGCGCAGGCCGATGTCGAGCGCGCCTGCGAACTCGCGCGTGACGCGTTCGACGCGTACCGCGCGCAGCCGCTCGCGGCCCGCGCGGCGTTTCTCGACGCGATCGCCGATGAAATCGTCGCACTCGGCGACGCGCTGATCGAGCGCGCACACGCCGAAACGGGCCTGCCCGTCGCGCGGCTGCAGGGTGAGCGCGGCCGCACCGTCGGCCAGCTCCGGCTGTTCGCGCGCGTCGTGCGCGACGGCCGCTTCCTCGCCGCGTCGATCGATCCCGCGCAGCCTGCCCGCACGCCGCTGCCGCGCTCGGACCTGCGGCTGCAGAAAGTCGGGCTCGGGCCCGTCGTCGTGTTCGGTGCGAGCAATTTCCCGCTCGCGTTCTCGGTGGCAGGCGGCGATACGGCGTCGGCACTCGCGGCCGGCTGCCCGGTGATCGTGAAGGCGCACGAGGCGCACCTCGGCACGTCCGAGCTGGTCGGCCGCGCGATCCGCGCCGCCGTCGCGAAAACCGGCATGCCGGCCGGCGTGTTCTCGCTGCTGGTCGGCCCCGGCCGTGTGGTCGGCGCGGCGCTCGTCAGCCATCCGGCGGTCCAGGCCGTCGGCTTCACGGGGTCGCGGCAGGGCGGCATGGCGCTCGTGCAGCTCGCGAACGCGCGGCCGCAGCCGATTCCCGTCTACGCGGAAATGAGCAGCATCAACCCTGTCGTGCTGTTCCCGGCGGCACTCGCCGCGCGCGGCGACGCGATCGCGACGGGCTTCGTCGATTCGCTGACGCTCGGCGTCGGCCAGTTCTGTACCAACCCGGGCCTCGTGCTCGCGATCGACGGCCCCGATCTCGACCGCTTCGAGACCATCGCCGCGCAGGCGCTCGCGAAGAAGCCGGCCGGCGTGATGCTTACGCGCGGCATTGCCGATGCGTATCGCAACGGCCGCGGCAAGCTGGCCGAACTGCCGGGCGTGCGCGAAATCGGCGCGGGCGAAGCCGCGCAGACCGATTGCCAGGCCGGCGGCGCGCTGTACGAAGTCGGCGCGCAGGCATTCCTGGCCGAGCCGGCGTTCAGCCACGAGGTGTTCGGGCCGGCGTCGCTGATCGTGCGCTGCCGCGATCTCGACGAAGTCGCGCGCGTGCTCGACGCGCTCGAGGGCCAGCTGACGGCCACGCTCCAGATGGACGCCGACGACAAGCCGCTCGCCCGCCGCCTGCTGCCGATCCTCGAACGCAAGGCCGGGCGTCTGCTCGTGAACGGCTACCCGACCGGCGTCGAGGTGTGTGACGCGATGGTGCATGGCGGGCCGTTCCCCGCGACGTCGAACCCGGCCGTCACGTCGGTCGGCGCGACGGCGATCGATCGTTTCCTGCGGCCGGTGTGCTACCAGGATTTCCCGGACGATCTGCTGCCGGAAGGGCTGCAGGAGAAGAATCCGCTCGCGATTCCGCGGCTGCGGGACGGGAAGGTGGAGTGACGGGCAGGATCGGCTGAGGGCGGGATTCCCGGCGGCCGGTGCGTCGGGGTCGGTGTCTGCACGCGGAAACCAAAAGGCGGAAGTGGCCGGTGGGCCGCTTCCGCCTTTTTTGCATGATGGATTTCGGTGCTGCCGGGTTTGTTCGGTCAGTGAGCGGGGTGGGCGGCGAGTTGCAGACGTTCGGCCGCAGCCAGCAGACGGCGGTCGCGTGTCCACAGCTTGCTGCCGCTGGTCAGTCGGACCGACGCGAGCAGGTGGGCATCGACGTAACCGATGCCGAGTCCGTAAAGTGGCGCGACGTCGATCATGCGTTGAACTTCGTCATCGGTTGCTGCCGCGGCGGCGGGGAGGTCGCGTAGCGCATCCAGCACGGTTTCGCGATCACGCAAGCTGCCGAGCGCAAGTTCGCCGGCGACGAACGGATGGATCAATACCCGTTCGGCTTCCAGCAGCGTGGTGAGCGTTGCATCGCCAGCGCTCAGGTGATCGATCCAGACCGAAGTGTCGACAAGAATCATGCTGGCTCCGATGGACGGCGCGGGACGGATTCGAGATCGGGTTCGGTGCCGCCGAGGCGCGCCAGCCGTCGTGCGCTTTCACGAGCAATCAGCGCACGCAGCGCTTCTCTGACCAGCGCCGATTTTTCGGTGACGCCGGTCAACTGCTGCGCTTTGGCGAGCAGGGCGTCGTCCAGCGATAAGGTGGTGCGCATGATCGGCTCCGAAAAGATCGAGGCATCAGTTATGTCACCGATTGATGTCGCTCGTGATGCGGTGTGCCGATAGGGGGTGAGCAGGCGTGGTGTCGGATCGGGTGGTCGGCGTGGCGGTACCGAGTGTAAAACGGTCGTAAATGGCGCCTTCCCCGTTCCCCGAATTTCTCCTACAGTAGCGAAGCCTCGGCCCAGCCGGCCCGCAGGCAAGCCTGAGAGACCGAAAAAAACACCGAGGGAACCTCCAATGAACATCAACAAGCGTGGCGATCACCTGTTCGCGGCCGGATTGTGGAAAGCGATCGGCGACGTCGCTAAATCCGTGCGCACCCAGATCGGCCAATACAGCGAAGGGCGCGTGCTCGCGAATGCGCTGCTGGAATTTCAGCGCGACTTGGGCGGCAGCGAATTCGACGTGACGATTAACCAGGGGCGGCTCGTCATGGGCGCCGACACGCATTCGCTCGTGTTCGGGCAGGCCGTGCGCCGTTTCCGGCAGGACATGGAAGCGCTGGTGTTCGCGCTCCAGTATCGGCGCGGCATCGACGAACGCGACTCGAATCTGCGCACCGAAGCGTTGATGCAGGCGAACAGCCAGCTCGCGACTGCGAAGCAGTCGGCGACGATCACGGTCGGCCGGTTCTTCGATGCGGTCGTCGACCGCGACGTGCTCGGACAGATCCTCGACGGCGAATCGAATGCTCGTACGCGTGCGGGCACGCAGGGCCAGATCGAGGCGACGCGGGTGAGGCTCGCGAACGTGCGTCACCGGATCGTCGGGATCATCGCGCAGATGTGACGGGGCCGGACGGCCTGCAAGGCGGGGCGGCGTCAGGCGAAGCGCTGCGCCGGAGGCGTCACGCATCGCGGCGGGTGCGTGCGCGGATAGTGCTGCGAACGGTCGCAACACCGTCGAACCGGCGCGCGACGCAACAACCGGCCGGCGCGGCGCCGATCAGGGCCCCGCGCCGGCCATCCCCGCTTACTGCGGGCCCATCTTCTTGATCAGCACGTCGAGCTGCGCGACTTCTTCGTCGTTGAGATCGACGAGCGGTGCACGCACCGGGCCTGCGTCATGGCCGACGAGCTTCGCGCCCGCCTTCACGATGCTGACCGCATAACCTGCGCGGCGATTGCGGATCTTCAGGTACGGCAGGAAGAAGTCGTCGATCAGGCGGCCGACGGTGGCGTGGTCGTCTTTCGCGATCGCTTCGTAGAATTCCATCGCCGTCTTCGGGATGAAGTTGAACACGGCCGACGAATACACCGGCACGCCGAGCGCCTTGTATGCGGCCGCATAGACTTCCGCCGTCGGCAGGCCGCCGAGGTACGCGAAGCGGTCGCCGAGGCGGCGGCGGATCGTGACCATGCTCTCGATTTCGCCGACACCGTCCTTGAAGCCGATCAGGTTCGGGCAACGGTCGGCGAGGCGCTCGAGCATGTCGGCATTCAGCTTCGAATTCGCGCGGTTGTACACCACGACGCCGATCTTCAGCGCGCGGCACACCTGCTCGACGTGATCGGCGATCCCTTCCTGGCTCGCCTCGGTCAGGTAGTGCGGCATCAGCAGCACGCCGCTCGCGCCGAGGCGCTCCGCTTCCTGCGCATACTCGATCGCGACGCGCGTCGCACCGCCCGCGCCGGCGAGGATCGGCACCTTGCCCTTGCAGGTTTCCGTTGCGACGCGGATCACGTCCGAATACTCGCGCTGCGTGAGCGAGAAGAATTCACCGGTGCCGCCGGCCGCGAACAGCGCGCTCGCACCGTACGGCGCGAGCCATTCCAGGCGCTCGGCATAGGTGCTCGGGCGGAAGCTGCCGTCGGCGTCGAAATCCGTCAGCGGAAACGACAGCAGGCCGTGGGAGATGATCTGTTTGAGTTCTTGCGGTGAAGTCATGGTTGGGGTCGTCCGTCTAGCGCGAGTGCTGGGTTCGTCGGGAACGGCATACGAGCCGAATTGGCGATGTCGTTGTATGTCATCGTACAACGAGGGGAAAGGTGACGCAAGCGGTTTGCTGGTCGCTCAAGGGTAGGGTCTTTCCGGATAAGGGTTTACGCAGCATCGTCGGGTGAGGTTGAATGTCGTATGATGACTAACAATATGGCCGATAGCCTCCAGGAATTGCAATGACTGCTTCCCCTCTCTACATCCGCGTGCACCCGGACGACAACGTCGCGATCGTCGTCAACGACGGCGGCCTGCCCGAAGGTGCGACGTTCGCCGACGGGCTGACGCTGTGCGAAGGCGTACCGCAGGGGCACAAGGTCGCGCTCGTCGATCTCGCGGCCGGCGACCCGGTCGTCCGCTACAACGTGGTGATCGGCTACGCGCTGACCGACCTGCGGCGCGGCAGCTGGGTCAACGAGCGCACGATGCGCATGCCGGAGCCGCCGGGGCTCGACGACCTGCCGCTTGCGACCCGTGCCGCGCCGCCGCTGCCGCCGCTCGAAGGCTATACGTTCGAGGGCTTCCGCAATGCCGACGGCTCCGTCGGCACGCGCAACATCCTCGCGATCACGACGACCGTGCAGTGCGTGTCGGGCGTCGTCGAGCACGCGGTGAAGCGGATCAAGGACGAACTGCTGCCGCGCTACCCGAACGTCGACGACGTGGTCGGGCTCGAGCACACGTACGGCTGCGGCGTCGCGATCGACGCACCCGACGCCGACATCCCGATCCGCACGCTGCGCAACATCAGCCTGAATCCGAACTTCGGCGGCGAGGTGATGACGGTGAGCCTCGGCTGCGAGAAGCTGCAGCCCGAGCGCCTGCTGCCGCCCGGCACGATTCCGGTGACCGCCGACGGCGCGACGGACAACGGCGGTGTCGTGTGCCTGCAGGACGCCGCGCACGTCGGTTTCAACTCGATGATCGACTCGATCATGAAGATGGCCGAATCGCATCTCGAGCGGCTGAACCGCCGCCGGCGCGAGACGTGCCCGGCGTCGGATCTCGTCGTCGGCGTGCAGTGCGGCGGCAGCGACGCGTTCTCGGGGCTGACTGCCAATCCGGCCGTCGGCTTTGCGGCCGACCTGCTGGTGCGGGCGGGCGCGACGATCATGTTCTCGGAAGTGACGGAAGTGCGCGACGGCGTCGCGCAGCTCACGTCGCGTGCGGCGAACGAGGACGTTGCGCGCGAGATCATCCGCGAGATGGACTGGTACGACCGTTACCTGCAGCGCGGCCGCGTCGACCGTAGCGCGAACACGACGCCCGGCAACAAGAAGGGCGGCCTGTCGAACATCGTCGAGAAGGCGATGGGCTCGATCGTGAAGTCGGGCAGCGCGCCGATCGCCGGCGTCGTGCGTCCCGGCGATCGCGCGAAGCAGAAGGGGCTGCTGTACGCGGCGACGCCCGCGAGCGATTTCATATGCGGCACGCTGCAGCTCGCAGCGGGGATGAACCTGCACATTTTCACGACCGGCCGCGGTACGCCGTACGGCCTCGCGCAGGTGCCGGTGATCAAGGTCGCGACGCGCAGCGATCTCGCGCGCCGCTGGCACGACCTGATGGATCTCGATGCGGGGCAGATCGCGACCGGCGCGGCGACGATCGAGGACACCGGCTGGGAACTGTTCCGGCTGATGCTCGACGTCGCGAGCGGCAAGCGCCGCACGTGGGCCGAGCAATGGAAGCTCGCGAATGCGCTGACGCTGTTCAACCCGGCGCCGGTGACCTGACACGCGCGGCCGTTGCCGCCGGACGATGCGGGCGCCCGAGGGCGCCCGTTTTCATTGCGGCGCGTGTGGCCGCGACGGGCGATCGTTACGCGATGTCAATCGGCAGCGACAGCCCGACCTTGACGCGCGACATCACGACCATCGTCTCGAAGTGACGAATGTTGTGGTGCTGCCGGAATACACGCGTGGAAAACTCCTCGTAATGGTCGATGTCGCGCATCGCGATCATCAGCACGAAATCGGCGCGCCCCGTCACCACATAACACTGCATGACTTCCGGCAGCGATTTCAGGAACCGCTTGAATTCGTCGAGCAGGTCGACCCGTTCGCGTTCGACCTGCACGAGCACGAGCATCGTCAACGGGAGGCCGACCTTGGTCGGATCGACGACGGAAACGTCCTGCTGGATATAGCGCTCGTCGCGCAGCCGCTTCACGCGGCGCAGGCACGCGGGCGGGCTCAGGCCGATCTCGGCGGCGAGCGCCTGGTTGGTGATCTGGTTGTCATGCTGGAGGCGGGCGAGGATTCGCAGGTCGAAATCGTCGAGCGGCGCGGCGGCGGGGTTCATCGGATTTCCTTCGGAGAGAAAAAACGAAACAAACGCACGAATGAGGTCGCCCGATGTTTATCGGATTTCGCGACGGCTGCCGATAATCGTAGCATCCGTCAACGACGAAGCTGCGAGGAAAACATCATGCGTTCCCGACGTCTGCTGCTGGCGCCGCTTGTGCTGCTGGTGCCTCTTGTGTCGCTTGTGCCGGCCGTTCCCGCGTTCGGCGCGGACACGGTCGTCGTGGGTTTTGCCGGCGCGCTCACGGGTGCGCAGGCGCATTTCGGCGAGGACAGCGCGCGCGGCATCCGGCTCGCGATCGACGAAATCAACGCGGCGCATCCAAGCGTCGCCGGGCATCCGGTCACGTTCGCGCTCGACGCGCAGGACGACCAGGCCGACCCGAAGGTCGCGACGACGGTCGCGCAGCGCTTCGTCGATACGCACGTCAGCGCCGTGATCGGCCACCAGAATTCGGGGACGTCGATCGCCGTCGCGCGGCTCTACGCGACGGCGAACATTGCGGAGCTGACGCCGTCGGCCACCAACCCGGCGTTCACGCGTCTCGGCTATCGCACCACGTTCCGGATGCTCGCGAATGACGACTTCCTCGGGCAGGCCGTCGCCCGCTATGCGGTCGAGCAGCTGCACGCGCGCCGCATCGGTGTCGTCGACGATCGCACGGCCTACGGGCAGGGCATCGCGGACGTGTTCGCCGATGGGCTCGGGAAGACAGGCGCCGCCGTGGTCGCACGCGAATACACGACCGACAAGGCGTTCGACTTCGGCGCGCCGCTGACGCTGATCAAGGGCCGTGCGCCCGACGCGATCTTCTTCGGCGGCATGGACACGCAGGGCGGGCCGATGCTCAAGCAGATGAAGAAGCTGCGGATCGCCGCGCCGCTGCTGGGTGGCGACGGTCTGTGCACGCACGAGATCCTGAAACTGGCCGGCGATGCGCTTGACGGCAACCTCGTGTGCGCGGACGGCGGCCGAAGCCTCGCGAAGATGCCGGGCGGCCCCGCGTTCGCGGCGCGCTTCACGCAGCAGTACGGCGCCCCCGTGCAGCTCTACGCACCGTACGCCTACGACGCGATGATGGCCGTCTACCACGCGGTGATGCTCGCGCAGTCTACCGATCCGGCGAAGATCGTCGACGCGCTGCATCGCGTCGACTTCCAGGGCGTGACCGGCCGGATCGCGTTCGACGCGAACGGCGAGCTGCGCAACCCGGCGGCGACGATTTCGACGTTCAAAGGAGGCAACAAGGTGACTTTGTCGGAGATAGTGAAATGAATACGCGGATTCTTCCCGTGGGCACCGCATCGCTGCGCGACGTCGCGCGGCCGGTCGGCGACGTTACCGATCCCGCCGTGCGCGAAGCGGCAAGCGCACTGCGCGCCGCGCTGCGTGCGTTTCGCGACGAACACGGTTTCGGCCGCGCGGTCGCCGCGCCGCAGATCGGCGTCGGGCAACGGATGATTGCGCTCGCGCTGGACGGCTGGCCCGACGTGATCGCGAACCCCGAAATCGTGTGGCGCAGCGAGGCGCGGATGACGCTGTGGGACGACTGCATGTGCTTTCCCGACCTGTTCGTGCGTGTCGAGCGCCATGCGTCGGTGAGCGTGCAGTACACGACGCTCGACGGCGAGCTGCATCGGCGCGACGCGCTGTCGCCCGATGTGTCGGAGCTGATGCAGCACGAGATCGACCACCTCGACGGCAAGCTGTCGTTCGATCGCGCGGCGGGGCCGAATGCGGTCGTGCATCGCAGCGTGTTCGACGCCGATCGTGCGTCGTTTGCCGCGCAGGTCGACTATGCGCCGCACGCGCCCGACGCAAAACGTACGGCGCCGGAGAGCATTCAGTCTGCCGGAGCACCCGTGTATCCGCCGGGCGCCGCGTACATGAACGGCCGCTTCATTCCGATCGCCGATGCACGCGTGTCGGTGCTCGACTGGGGCTTCCTGCATTCCGACGTCACGTACGACACCGTGCACGTGTGGAATGGCCGCTTCTTCCGTCTCGACCAGCACATCGCGCGGTTCAGGCGCTCGCTGGCGAGGCTGCGGCTGGACGTACCGTTGAGCGACGACGCGCTGCGCAACATCCTCGTCGAATGCGTGCGCCGCTCGGGCCTGCGCAACGCGTACGTCGAAATGCTGTGCACGCGCGGCGTATCGCCCACCTTCAGCCGTGACCCGCGCGACGCGGTGAACCAGTTCATCGCGTTCGCGGTGCCGTACGGCTCGGTTGCGAACGAGCGGCAGTTGTGCGAGGGCCTGCACCTGCATCTGGTCGACGACGTGCGGCGGATTCCGCCCGAATCGGTCGATCCGCAGATCAAGAACTACCACTGGCTCGACCTCGTCGCGGGGCTGCTGAAGGGTTATGACGCAGGCGCGGAGTCGGTCGTGCTGAAGTGCACGGACGGCAGCATCGCCGAAGGGCCCGGGTTCAACGTCTTCATCGTGCGCGACGGCCGGCTTCGGACGCCCGAGCGCGGCGTGCTGCACGGCATCACGCGGCAGACCGTGTTCGAGCTGGCGGCGTCGATGGGCATCGACGCGCAGGCCGGTCGCGTCGACGATGCGCAACTGCGCGAAGCGGACGAGGTGTTCATCACGTCGACGGCCGGCGGGATCATGCCCGTCACGCGGCTGAACCGCGTGCCGATCGGCGACGGCCGGCCGGGCCCGATGACGCGCCGGCTGTTCGATGCGTACTGGGCGAAGCACGAGGATCCGGCGTGGAGCCTGGCGGTCGACTACGCGGCCGGCTGATCGCGGCGGCGCGGGCGCGATTTCCTTACCTCGTACGTAATCGACCGCCCGCGCGAGGCCGGCGACGATGACTGCACGCGAATACGAAACACGCAACGTTCGCGACACCGTCACCTCATCGACACAAGGAGCCTCGCTATGAACACCGCCCAATCCGCTTCGTCCGTTCACGCCGACCTGATCGACCGCTACTTCGACGCATGGAACGAACCCGACGTCGCACGCCGCCGCGCGCTGATCGATGCGACCTACGCGAGCGACGCGGCCTATCGCGATCCGCTGATGGCCGGCGACGGCCATGCGGGCATCGACACGATGATCGCGGCCGTGCAGGAGCGTTTCCCTGCGTTCCGCTTCCGCCGCACGACCGACGTCGACACGTTCGGCCAGCACCTGCGGTTCTCGTGGGCGCTCGTGTCGCCTGACGGCGCGGCGATCGTGAAGGGTTCGGACTTCGGCACGGTCGACGCATCGGGCCGCCTCGCGACGATCACGGGTTTCATCGACGAAATGCCGGCCGCGGCGTCGTGACGCGAGCGATGCATGCGCAGCAGCCACCGGGATCGGGTAACGTTACGCGGTTCGTTCCTGATCCCGGAGACTTGCCGACATGCTGAAAAATCTCGACCCGCTGCTGCACGCCGACATCCTGCACACGCTGCGTGCGATGGGCCACGGCGATGAAATCGCGATCTGCGACGCGAATTTCCCGGCGGAATCCGTCGCGGAGCACACGGTGGTCGGCCGCGCATTGCGGATCGACGGCGCCGATTCGGCGCGCGTCGTGCGCGCGGTGCTGTCCGTGCTGCCGCTCGATACGTTCGTCGACACGCCCGCGTGGCGGATGGAAGTCGTCGGCGATGCGGCGGCGGTGCCGCCCGTGCAACGCGAAGTGCAAGCCGAGATCGATCGCGCGGAAGGCCGTTCGGTGCCGCTTGCGGGTATCGACCGGTTCGCGTTTTACGAGCGCGCGCAGCAGGCATACGCGGTGATCGTCACCGGCGAGTTGCGCGGCTATGGCTGCTTCATCTTCAAGAAGGGCGTGCTGTTGAGCGACGCGGGGTAAACGCCTTTTCCATACCGCGCCTTCGGGCCGCGCGGCCGCCGCCGTGTAAAGATTTGCTACAACCTTTTTCTTGGACACGGCCGAAACTCTGTCTATGCTGGCCCATTTGCCGCGGGCCCCGCAGGGCTGCGCGGCGCCAGGCCGTCAGGGCATGCCCCGGGCGGCCGCGGCCGAATTGCATACGAGGAGAGAGGCATGACGCGTTCCGTCGATTCCGGCGTCATTTTTTTCGCGCGCCTGGCGCTGGCGGCGTTGTTCCTGTGGGGCGGCGTGATGAAGCTGCTCGGCTACGGCGATTTCATCGGTTACCTGCATGGGCTGAACGTGCCGTATCCGCAGGTGATCGGGCCGATCGTCGTCGCAATCGAGGGGCTCGGCGGGCTGTTGCTGATCGTCGGCTACAAGGTGAAGCCGCTCGCGCTGCTGATGGCGTTCTACACGGTCGCAACCGCGATGGTCGGGCACAATTTCTGGGACGCGACGGACGCCGCGGTCCAGCACGACATGGTGATCCATTTCTGGAAGAACATTGCGATCGCCGGCGGGTTCCTGCTGCTGTTCGTCACGGGCGCGGGCGGCGCGAGCATCGACGGCCTGCGCCGGCCGAGTTCGACGTACGGTAGCCTGCGCTGATCGCACACGCGCCGTTGCCGTTGCGCTGAAGCAAAACAAAAGGGCCGAATCCCGCGGGATTCGGCCCTTTGTTCATGCATTCACGAAGCCGCGTGCGCGGCGGTGCTCAATGCGTGTCCTTCACGTCCTTCGCATCCTTCGAGAACTGCACGGCGATCGCGCCGAGCACGCAGATCGCCGCGACGTACACGACCGGCGCGAGCGGATTCGACTTCATCATCAGCGACACGATTATCGGCGTGAGGCCGCCGAAGATCGCATACGCGACGTTGTACGAGAACGAGATGCCCGAGAAGCGCACGACAGCCGGGAAGCTCTTGACCATCACGAACGGCACCGCGCCGATCGTGCCGACCATGAAGCCCGCGATCCCGTAGTAGAGCGGCAGCGTCGACGTGTCGGCCGCGACCTGCACGAACAACAGGTAGTAGCATGCGGCCAGCCCGATGCCGCCGATGCCGAGCACGCGCTTCGCGCCGATCCAGCCCGCGAGCGAACCCGCGGTGATGCAGCCGGCCGTCAGGCACAGCGTCGCGACGCTGTTCGCGAACAGCGTCGTCGCGGGCGTCAGGTGGAACTGCTTTTGCAGCAGCGCGGGCGTCATCAGGATCACGACGACGATCGCGGCCGACAGCATCCACGTGAGCAGCATCGACACGATCACCGCGCGGCCGTGGTCGCGCAGCACGGCCTTCAGCGGAATTTCGGCCGCGAGCGCCTTCTTCGCTTTCATCTCGGCGAATACCGGCGTTTCATGCAGCCAGCGGCGCAGGTACACGGAGAACAGCCCGAACACGCCGCCGAGCAGGAACGGGATGCGCCATGCGAACGCACCGACTTCGGCGGCCGAGTAGCGGCTGTTGATACCGGCCGCGACGAGCGAGCCGAGCAGGATGCCGGCCGTGAGGCCCGCGGTCAGCGTGCCGCACGCATAGCCGATGTGGCGCGACGGCACGTGCTCGGACACGAACACCCACGCGCCCGGCACTTCGCCGCCGACCGCCGCGCCCTGCAGCACGCGGAACAGCAGCAGCAACACCGGCGCGAGGATGCCGATCGTGTCGTAGGTCGGCAGCAGGCCCATCAGCAGCGTCGGCACGGACATCATCAGCACGCTCAGCGTGAACATCCGCTTGCGGCCGAACAGGTCGCCGAAGTGCGCCATGATCACGCCGCCGAGCGGGCGCGCGAGATAGCCGGCCGCGAAGATGCCGAACGTCTGCAGCTGGCGCAGCCAGTCGGGAATGTCGTGCGGGAAGAACAGTTGCCCGATTGCCGGCGCGAAGAATACGAAGATGATGAAGTCGTAGAACTCGAGGGCGCCGCCGAGTGCGGCAAGGCCAAGGGTCTTGTAGTCGCTGCGCGTGAGCGCGCGTTCGGCGGCGCGAGGCACGCCGCTCAATTCGGAAGCTTGCATGGTCAGGACGATCGGTTTTCGAATGTTGTTGTCGGTGCTGCGTCTCCAGGGCCCGCTATCGGCATGGACTGACAAGGCGCGGCTTGCGTCGTCGAAGCGTGTCGTGTGCCGGGTGAGGCACGAAACACGCGCCGCCGCACCGGGATGGGGCGCGGCGGGGACGAAGCGTCAAAGCGGGTGGGGGGATTCTACAGGAGCGCGAAATGCGCGCGCGGGTGTGCGCCGGGGAAGGTTTCGTAGCGTGCGCCGAAGCGCGCGCGGCGCGGGCGGCCGGTGAGCCGCTGACGCGCCGCGCGGGGTCCAGTGCTGTGTTCGGCGCTAATCGGCACTTATGAGCCGCGCCTTCGCGCCCGTGGCGGCGTTGCAAATCCTCGCGATGCCACTGGGCATCGCTGCGGTTTGCGCGTTGCCGCGAACGCGAATCCGCAGGCCCATAAGCACCGCTTGGCACCGAACACTACACTGGCGTATCAGTTGCCGGCGATCGTATCGACCGGCTTGAACGCGCCGTGCTCGACCTTGTAGATCGTGACCGGTGCGTCCTTCAGGTCGCCCTTCGCGTCGTACGCGATGCTCGGGGCCGACACGCCCTTGACCGACACCTTGCCGAGATACGGCGTGTACACCTTCGGGTCGGTCGAGTTCGCGTCCTTCATCGCGGTGAGCAGCGCGATCGTGCCGTCATACGAGTACGGCGAGTAGGTGATCACGTCTTCGTTGAAGCGCGCCTTGTAGCGTGCCGCGTAGCCGGCGAAGCCCGGCATCTTCTCCTTCGGCAGGCCACCCATGTAGACGATCGCGCCTTCGGCCGCGTCGCCGCCGACCTTCAGGAACGTCGGCGAGCGCGACATCTCGCCCGTCACGAACGCCGCCTTGATCCCGAGCTGGCGCATCTTGCGGATCATCGGCGACGATTGCGCGTCGCCGCCGCCGTAGAAGATCGCGTCCGGGTTCATCCCCTTGAGGTTGGTCAGGATCGCGGAGAAATCGAGCGCCTTGTCGTTCGTGAAGTCGCGCTTGATGATCGTGCCGCCCGCCGCCTCGACGGCTTTCGCGAATTCGTCGGCGATGCCCTGGCCGTAGGCCGTGCGGTCGTCGATGATCGCGATGCGCTTGAAGCGCAGCGTCTTCACCGCGTACGTGCCGACGATGCGGCCCGCTTGCGCGTCGCTCGTCAGCAGCCGGTAGGTTGTCTTGTAGCCACGCGCCGTGTATTGCGGCGACGTGGCCATCGAGATCTGCGGCAGCCCCGCGCGATCGTACAGGTCGGACGCGGGAATGCTCGTGCCCGAGTTGAAGTGCCCGATGATCCCGCGGACGTTGTCGTCGATCAGCCGCTGCGCGACGGTCGTCCCGGTGCGCGGGTCGGCCTGGTCGTCCTGCGAATCGAGCTGGAACGTGACCGGCTTGCCGCCGATCGTCGGACGCGTCGCGTTGAAATCGGCGATCGCGAGCTGCACGCCCTTCTGCATGTCCGTGCCGTAGTTCGACTGCGGGCCGGTCAGCGGTGCGGCGAAACCGATCTTGACGACGTCGGCGGCAATGGCGTGTGCGCCCGACAGTGCGCAGGCAGCGGCCAGCGCGACGTGCGATACCTTCAGCTTCACTTTCACTTCCCCTTGATGGCGTGGTTGGGCCGCCGCCGGCTGGCGGGCCGGCACCGGTAAACCGGGCGAGACGGTTCGGTCGGCAGGCCGATGCGAGGGCCGTGCGTGCTTGCCGCGGGCTGCCCGGGCTGTGCCGGAATCGGCGCGCATGATGGCCGATGCCGCAGGCCGTGCACGCCGATTGCTGCCGCGGCGGAAGGTCGTCTCGTGACCGTGAAGCGAAGTCTAGATAGCGAAAATGCGGGCGTCTTGCGCGTTCGGTGCGCGGGCGGCGACGATATCGGCATATCGTCGATAACCCTGATATGTGCCGAAATCGTCATGGAGAATGCGCAAACGCGCCAAGACGCTGCGCCGTCTCATTTTTATGCTGGCGAGTCCGGGCGCGCGGTGCCGGGGCGTCGGTGAGCCCATGTGCTCATGGCAGGCCGGCATCGGCGCATGCGTTGCTGCAGCGTCGACCCAAGCGGATCCGTGGCCGGCCGCCATGCGCGCGGCGCAGTGGTTGTGCATGCAACGAATGTCGCGTGCCGATGCCGGACGATCGGCGGCGCGACGTGACGGCCACCGCCAACTTGCCCGCCTTTGCGATCGGCGCGACGCGATCGAAGGGGCGCTTCTATAATCGACGCCATCTGCCACTCGCATTGCGGTTGCCGGGATGACGCCCTTGCTTGCCGTACCGCCCATGAGCCTGTCCGACACGTTGCGCTACCAGCCCGACAACGCCGATCTCGGCGCGATGCTCGCGCACTTCCGCCTGCTCGAACCGGTGTTCGATGCGCTGCCGGACGTCGCGTTCTTCGTGAAGGACGCGAGCGGCCGCTACGCGCTCGTCAATCGCACGCTGGCGATGCGCTGCGGCTACAAGGACAAGCGCGACCTGCTCGGCAAGACGACCGACGAAGTGTTTCCGCGCCGTTTCGGCCGGAGCTATTTCGAACAGGACATGGCGACGATCAACGCCGGCCAGCAACTGATGGACCAGCTCGAGCTGCACCTGTATCCGGGCCGTCAGCCGGGCTGGTGCCTGACCTGCAAGGAACCGCTGCGCGACGCCGCAGGCAGGGTGGTCGGCCTCGCGGGCATCTCGCGCGACCTGAAGGCGCACGAGGGATCGCACCCGGCGTACAGCCGGCTCGCCGACGTGGTCCAGCACATCCAGGATCACTACGTGCAGCCGCTGAACCTGAAGCAGCTCGCGCAGATGGCCGGGATGTCGGTCGCGCAGCTCGAACGCTACTTCCACAAGGTGTTCCACCTGACGCCGCGCCAGGTGCTGCTGAAGACGCGGCTCGATGCGGCCACCGCGCTGCTCGTCACGCACGACAAGGTGACCGACGTCGCGGCGCTATGCGGCTATACGGATCACAGCGCGTTCACGCGCCAGTTCAAGGCGACGGTCGGCGTGACGCCGACGGAATACCGGTTGATGCTGCAGGATCGGGCAGGGTGACGCGACACGCCGGAAGAGCCGACGAGTCGCAGGGATCGGGGCGATGCGGGGAAACGGGGTAACGGTGAAGCGGTGAAAACCGTGGCTCAGCGGTAGCCGAGCCCTTTCAGGACGGCGGTGCCGTTTTCGGTGAGCCGGAAGCTGGGTGCCGTATCGGCGTCGAGCTTGACCATCTCCACGAGGCCGGCTTCCTGCAGCGCAGGCAGTTCGGGTTTGGCGTTTGCGCCGATCGGTGCATGCAGCAGCACGAGCAGCGTCGCGATTTCATGATGACTGAGCAGGCGGCGCAGCATCGTCTTCTTTGCAGGGGGCGCGGCCTGGCGGCCCGCGGGTGCTTCTACGGCGCTCATCGCTTTCCTCCTTTTCGAGATAACTATCGGGTACTGGTTGCGGATGGTGCCGTCGAAGACTTAAGCGATTCTTAAAACCGTGGCGGGCGATGGGATGCTGCGCTGCGGTATGGGTTACGGGATGTAACGTCATACGGCGCGCGGCTTCCGGCCCGATCGCGGCCAGCCGCACGGGCGGGGGCACCGCCGCGCAATTCACCACGATGGTGCGCGCGGGATGCGGCCCTTTAAGTTAGCTACGGGCTGCCGATACGGTTTGGCCCCAAAATCCCGCTTCTTTTCCTTCCCTTATTTCCTGCGCTGCGCCTGCGCGGCCAGGCGTACGGCCGCGTTTGCCGCGCCATAGCCGTCGTATCCGCCGCGCCGCTCGACGATCTCGAGCGAGAAGCGGTTGTCGACCAGTTCTGTATACGCGTGCAGGAATTCGCCGCCGTGCTCGTCCCGGTCGTACAGCAGGTGATGCGTGCTCAGCGTGTCGATCAGTTCGTCAGGCAGCGCGTAGCGTGCGGCAAGGTCGTCGTAGTAGTTCGGCGGAATGCGCAGGAACGGAATGCCGTCGGCCGCGAACGCGGCGACCGTCTTCACGATGTCGTCCGTGCGGAACGCGACGTGGTTCAGCCCCGTGCCGTGGTAGCGGTCGAGCGATTCGGCAACCGCCGTGTGCCGGTCGACCGACGCATTCAGCGCGATCCGCACCGAACCGTCGGCGCTGCGCACCGCGCGGCTGCGCATCAGCCCGTACGGGTCGGGCACGAGCCAGCTGCGCTCGGCCTCGAAGCCGAACGCCGTCTTGAAGAACAGGATCCACGTATCGAGCGCGTCGGCCGGCAGCGCGAGGCACACGTGGTCGATACCGGTCAGCGGGCCGACTTCGCTCGGGCCGTCGATGTCGGTCAGCACGAAATCCGATTCATACAGCGTCGGCGCGTTCGGTGTTTCGTCGACGAAATACTCGAGGCTGCCGTCCGGCGCCTTTACGCTCGGCAGCACCCGTTCGCTCGGCCCGACGCGGCCGGAGAACGGCGCATAGCCGAAGCCGGCCGCGCGCTGGAACGCCACTTTCGCGTCGTCGACGCGGAATGCCGATGCACACAGCGACAGCCCGTGCTGCTGGAAGAACGCGTCGGCGAACGAGTCGCGCTCCGCGTTCAGCACGATCGACGCGGCGCCGTGCTGGAACAGCGTCACGTCCTTCGACCGATGCCGGCCCGCGAGCCGGAAGCGCATCCGGCCGAGCCATTCGCCGACGGTCGCCGCCGCCTGTGCGTCGACCGCGAATTCGATGAACTGGAACCCGACGTGCGCGGGCGGTGCCGGCGGCGCGAACAGCGGCTGGCTGGCGGCCGGCGCGCGGCCGTCCTGCGCGAGCCGCCCGCGCGTCAGTTCTTCCAGATAGAGCAGCGAGCGATGGCCGTCGGCGGCGGTGGCCGTGGTCGGCGCGGCGCGGAATCCGTCGTTGAAGATCTCGAGCGACAGCGGCCCCGTATAGCCCGATTCGATCACGCGCGCGGTGAAGCGCGCGAGGTCGAAGTCGCCCTGGCCGGGGAACGAGCGGTAGTGGCGGCTCCATTCGAGCACGTCCATCGCGAGCTTCGGCGCATCGGCGATCTGCACGAACGCGATCCGGTCGCCGGGGATGTCGGCGATCGCGTCCGGCGAGTCGTCGAGCGACAGCGTATGGAAGCTGTCGAGCGCGAGGCCGAGGTGCGGACTGTTCACGGCATTCACGAGTTTCCACGCATGGCCGTACCGCTTCACGACGCGGCCCCACGCGAGCGCTTCGTACGCGGCGACCACGCCGGCCTGCCGCGCGGCCTCGGCGAGCGCGCCGAGCTGGTCGACGAGTAGTCCGTCGTCGGCGATCGTGTCGGCCGACACGTTGCTGCACACCAGGATGCGGTCGGTGCCGAGCGCATGCATCACGTCGAACTTGCGCTTGATCCGGTCGAGGTTGCGGGCGAGCTGGGCCGCGCTCACGCCTTCGAAGTCGCGAAACGGCTGGAACAGCACGATGTCGAGGCCGAGATCGGCGGCCATGCGCCGGACGTCGGCCGGCGATCCGTCGAAGTAGACGAGGTCGTTTTCGAAGATTTCCACGCCGTCGAAGCCTGCGGCCTGGATGGCGGCGAGTTTCTCGGCGAGCGTGCCGGAAAGTGACACGGTGGCGATCGAGCGCTGCATGGGCGAATCCTGCGGATGAGCGGGGCATGGCGTCGATCGAACCGGCCCTGAATGAACCAGTCGTTGAATTCCCGGCGAACGCCATATCCCGAATTTACTGGGCTAGTGATGCGTATTGTACAAACTAACTAGGTGGTACAAATTAGCGAAAACCCGAAAAGACAGTCCGCATTCCCGGGCGCACACTAGCGCCAAATTCCGATGTTTTCGGGGCGATGCCGGTCACGGTCCGCCCCTGTTTTAGGAGCAGAACCACCATGAGCAAGCACAAGGTGCTGGTGCTGAACGGCCCGAACCTGAATCTGCTGGGGACGCGCGAGCCCCATATCTACGGCGCGGAAACGCTCGCCGACGTCGAGCAGCGCTGCCGCACGGCGGCAGAGGGGCTCGGGCTGGACATCGACTTCCGCCAGTCGAACGCCGAGCACCAGTTGATCGACTGGCTGCATGCCGCGCGTCACGACACGCACGGCATCGTGATCAACCCGGCTGCCTATACGCATACGTCGGTGGCGCTGGCCGATGCGCTTTCCGCGATCGCGAAGCCGGTGATCGAAGTCCATATCTCGAACGTGCATCGTCGCGAAGTGTTCCGCCACCATTCCTATGTGTCGGCGGTCGCCGAAGCCGTGATCTGCGGCTGCGGCACCGAAGGCTACGCCTTCGCGCTGCAGCGTCTGGCGACGCTGTTCGCGCAGGGAGCCGCACGATGAGCCGCCCGTCGTTTCTGATCGGCCTGATCGGCCAGGGCATCGGCGGCTCGCTGTCGCCCGCGATGCACGAGGAAGAAGGATTCCGCCAGGGGTTCGGCTATGTCTACCGGCGCATCGATCTCGACGCGCTCGGCGTGACCGCCGACGCACTGCCGCAACTGCTCGATGACGCGCAGCGGATGGGCTACAACGGCCTGAACATTACGCACCCGTGCAAGCAGCGCGTGATCGGGCACCTCGACGCGCTGTCGGACGATGCGCGTGCGCTCGGCGCAGTGAACACCGTGCTGTTCAAGGACGGCAAGCGGATCGGCCACAACACCGACTGGTCGGGCTTCGCGAAATCGTTCCGCCGCGGGTTGCCCGACGCGTCGCTCGAACGCGTCGTCCAGCTCGGCGCGGGCGGCGCGGGCGCGGCCGTGGCGCATGCTGCGCTGCAGATGGGCGCGGCCGAACTGACGATTTTCGATGTCGACGGCACGCGCGCCGCCGCGCTCGCGGCCGAGCTGCAGCAGCGCTTCCCCGCGGCACGGGTTGTACAGGGCGGCGATCTCGCGGACGCGATGCGTGTCGCGACGGGCCTGATCCACGCGACGCCGACCGGCATGGCCAAGCATCCGGGCCTGCCGCTGCCGGCCGAGCTGCTCCACGCCGGCATGTGGGTGGCCGACATCGTGTACTTCCCGCTCGAAACCGAACTGATCCACGCCGCGCGCGCGGCCGGCTGCGCCACGTTGCCGGGCGGCGGGATGGCCGTCTACCAGGCCGTCGACGCGTTCGAGATCTTCACCGGACGCCCGCCCGATGCCGAGCGGATGTTCGATCACTTTCAGTCGCTCGTCACGCGCTGACCCCTTACAGAAAGAGAGACCAGGAGACGACCATGCAGCACACCACCCACACGAGCGCCGCGCCGGCGCAGGCGGCCGGCACGGTCCGGCGCACCTCGGCGCGTTACAAGATTCTCGCGCTGCTCGCGATCGGCACGATGATCAACTATCTCGACCGTACCGTGCTGGGGGTGGCTGCGCCGCAGCTCACCAAGGAGCTCGGCATCAACGCGGCCGTGATGGGCATCATGTTTTCCGCGTTTTCGTGGACTTACGTCGCGATGCAGGTGCCCGGCGGCCTGTTCCTCGACCGCTTCGGCAGCAAGATCACCTATTACTGGTCGATGACACTGTGGTCGCTGTGCACGTTCCTGCAGGGCTTCGTGCCGGGCATCGCGACGCTGTTCGCATGCCGGCTCGGGCTCGGCGTGACAGAGGCGCCGTGCTTCCCGACCAACAGCCGGGTCGTCGCGACGTGGTTTCCGCAGAACGAGCGCGCGATGGCGACCGGCACTTATACCGTCGGCGAGTACATCGGCCTCGCGTTCTTCAGCCCGGTGCTGTTCGCGCTGATGGGCGCGTTCGGCTGGCGCTCGCTGTTCTGGGTTGTCGGCACGATCGGCATCGTGTTCGGCCTGGTCTGGTGGAAGTTCTATCATGAGCCGCGCAACCATCCGGGCGCCAACTCGGAGGAGCTCGCGTATATCGAGGCGGGTGGCGGTCTCGTGCACGGTGCACGCAAGGACGGCGACAAAGGCGGCAAGGGCGGGCAGAAGAAGTTCAGCTGGGCGATGGCCGGCAAACTGCTGAAGAAGCGCCAGCTCGCGGGCATCTGCCTCGGCCAGTTCGCCGGCAACTCGACGCTCGTGTTCTTCCTGACCTGGTTCCCGACCTACCTCGCCACCGAGCGCCACATGGGCTGGCTGAAGATCGGCTTCTTCGCGGTGATGCCGTTCATCGCCGCGTCGGTCGGCGTGATGTTCGGCGGGATCTTCTCCGACTGGCTGCTGCGCCGCGGCAAGTCCGCGAACCTTGCACGCAAGCTGCCGATCATCGCGGGCCTGCTGCTCGCATCGACGATCATTCTCGCGAACTACGTGAAGAGCAACGAAGCCGTGATCGCGATCATGTCGGTTGCGTTTTTCGCGCAGGGGATGGCCGCGCTCGGCTGGACGCTCGTGTCGGACATCGCGCCGGACGGCCTGCTCGGCGTGACGGGCGGCATCTTCAACTTCGCGGCGAACCTCGCGGGGATCGTCACGCCGCTGGTCGTCGGCTTCATCGTCGCGTCGACCGGCTCGTTCGTCGGCGCGCTCGTGTTCATCGGCGTGATCGCGCTGGTCGGCGCGGCGTCGTACATCTTCGTCGTCGGCGACATCAAGCGGATCGAGCTGTAAGCACCGGCTCCACGCACATCCAGTGCGTTAGCCCGGCAGCCGCAAGGCCGCCGGGCTTTTTTGCTTGCACGCGCCGGCGGATCCGCCGGCTCGCATAGTGCCGCGCTTATGCGCGCTGCACCGCGATGCCGAGCGATTCGACCGCCTGCGCGATCGCCGCGACCGCGCGCCGGATATCGTTCGAGTCGATCGCGCCGATGCAGCCGACGCGGAACGTCTCGAGCTGCGTGAGCTTGCCCGGATACAGGATGAAGCCCGCGTCACGCACCGCGTCGTAGAAGCGGCGGAAATCGTAGGCCGGGTGGTCGGGCGCATGGAACGTGACGATCACCGGCGCCTGCACGCTTGCGTCGAGGAACGGCGTGAAGCCGAGCGCACGCATCGATTCGACCAGCGTCCGGCAGTTGTCCACGTAGCGCGCGCCGCGCGCCGGCTGGCCGCCTTCGGCGAGGTACTGGTCGAGCGCGGCGCGCAGTGCGGCGATCACGTGCGTCGGCGGCGTGAAGCGCCACTGGCCCGTCTTGCGCAGGTACGCGTACTGATCATGGAGATCGAGCGCGAGCGACGGCGAGTTGCCTTCGCTCGCGTCGAGCGCGTCGCGCCGCACGATCGCGAACCCCATCCCCGGCACGCCTTCTAGACATTTGCCACTCGCCGAGATCAGCGCATCGATCCCGCTGCCGGCCAGCGTGATCGGCAGCGCGCCGAACGAGCTCATCGCGTCGACGATCAGCCGCTTGCCGTGACGCCGGCACACGGCGGCGATATCGTCGAGCGGGTTCAGGATGCCGGCACTCGTCTCCAGATGCACCTGTGCGACGTGCGTGATGCGCGGCTCGCGTGCGAATGCGGCTTCGATCGCGGCCGGATCGACGGCCGCGTCCTCGCCGAACGGCAAGGCGATCGCTTCGATACCGAGCCGGCCGAGGATCTTCAGGATGCGCGTGCAGTACGCGCCGTTGTCGGGCACCAGCACGACGCCGTCTCGCGGCACCAGCGTGCCGAGCGCGGCTTCGACCGAGAACGTGCCGCTCCCCTGCATCGGTACGCACACGTACTCGTCGCCGCCGTGCGCAATGGCGACGAGATCCGCGCAGACGCTGGCCGTCAGTTGATTGAAAGCAGCATCCCACGAGCCCCAGTCATGTTGCATTGCGTGGCGGGTTGTGGCGGACGTGGTGAGCGGGCCGGGCGTAAGAAGAATCGGATCGGACATGGTTTTCCCTTGCAAAGGTTGGAAGAAACGCCGGGCGGCATTTCTGAATGACTTGCATGATATTGGCAAAATGTGTCATTTTTTGGAAATTGTGGCACTCGTCACGGGTTTGTCATCGAACGCTGTGATCCTTCGCTTGCCGCGAGAAACCAGACTTCAGCGCGGCGGCGAGGCAGGCCGTTGATCGGCCTTGCCCGAGATAACAGGAGAGCCGGATCGTGCCCCGGCCATTTGGTGTTCCGCCTACGGAGAAGTGAGATGACACTGCAGAATTCCTCGCGCGCCGCTGCCGGCGCGTTCCGCAAGCTTGCGCTGGCCGCCAGCGTCGCCGGGCTGATGGGCGCCGCGTTGCCCGCGCATGCGGCGAGCGCGGTCGTGCTGTATACGGCAGACGGTCTCGAGAACCTCTATCGCGATGTGCTGCCGGCCTTCGAGAAGAAGGAAGGCGTCAAGGTCAACATCGTGACGGCGGGCAGCGGCGAAGTCGTCAACCGCGCGAACATCGAGAAGAATTCCCCGAAGGCCGACGTGATCGTCACGCTGCCGCCGTTCATTCAGCAAGCCGGCCAGATGGGCCTGCTGCAGCCGTACCAGAGCGTGAACTACAAGAACGTGCCGGCCATTGCGAAGGCGGAAGACGGCACGTGGGCGACGTTCGTGAACAACTACTTCTCGTTCGCGATCAACCCGGATGTCGTGAAGAACCAGCCGAAGACGTTCGCCGACCTGCTGTCGCCGGCCTACGCGGGCAAGGTCGCTTACTCGAACCCGGCCACGGCCGGCGACGGGATGGCCGTGCTGATCCTGACGACGTCGCTGATGGGCGAGGACAAGGCGTTCGACTACCTCGCGAAGCTGTCGCAAAGCGTGAAGTTCCACACGAAGGGCACGGGCTACCTGAACGTGCTGCTGTCGCGTAACGAGATCAGCGTCGCGAACGGCGACCTGCAGATGGACCTCGACGACGCCGAACACGGCGCGCTGTCCGTCAAGCCGATCTTCCTGGCCGCGAAGGAAGGCGACCAGCCGACCACGTTCCAGCTCCCGTACGGCATCGGCCTGATCAAGAGCGGCCCGAACCAGGACGCCGGCAAGAAGCTGATCGACTACCTGATGTCGACGGAAGTGCAGTCGAAGGTGCCGGACATGTACGGCATCCCGGGCCGCACGGACGTGCCGCTGGCGGGCAAGAACGGCGAAGCGGTCAAGAAGGCGATCGCGGGCGTGAAGCTGATCCCGGTCGACTGGACCCAGGTGATGGCGAAGAAGCCGGTGTGGATCGAGCGCTGGAAGAAGGACGTGATCGGCAGCTCGGGCAAGCAGCTCGACGTCGTCAAGCCGAAGTGATCGGCGCACGCCGCCTGTATTAGTGAGCAAGAGGATGAACCCGGTGGAAACCACCCTGACCCATCCCGGCGCATTCGGCGCCGCCGAACCGCAAGCAACGCTGCGGTCCGGCGCGCCGGGCGGCGTGCAGATCGAACACCTGAGCGTGCGCTACGGCGCACGCACGGTGCTGGAAGATCTGTCGCTGTCGATCGGTGCCGGTGAATTTCTGACCGTGCTCGGCAAGAGCGGCTGCGGCAAGACCACGCTGCTGCGCTTCATCGCCGGGTTCGTGAAGGCCGACGGCCTGACCGGCACGCTGACCGTTGCCGGGCGTGACCTGACCTATGCGCCGCCGCACAAGCGCAACCTCGGTCTGCTGTTCCAGAATTACGCGCTGTTCCCGCACCTGTCGGTGTTCGAGAACGTCGCATTCGGGCTGCGCGCGCGCGGCATGGCGTCGTCGGAAGTGACGCGCCGCGTCGCCGATGCGCTGAAGCTCGTGCAGCTCGGCGATGCGGGCCATCACCTGCCCGCGCAGCTGTCGGGCGGGATGCAGCAGCGCGTTGCGCTGGCGCGCGCGCTCGTGATCGAGCCGGACGTGCTGCTGCTCGACGAGCCGCTGTCGGCGCTCGACGCCAACCTGCGCGCCTCGGTGCGCAGCGAACTGAAGGCGCTGCACGAGCGCCTGCCGAACCTGACCGTCGTCTGCGTGACGCACGACCGCGACGACGCGCTCGTGCTGTCCGACCGCGCGCTGCTGATGCGCGACGGCCACATCGCGCAGCTCGGCACGCCGCAGCAGCTGTATGACGCGCCGCAGGACGGCTACGTCGCGCGTTATCTCGGCCCGGCGAACCTGCTGCCGCCGCACGTGATCTTCCCGCTCGGCGATCCGCGTCATGAAGTGCGCGGCAAGGTGGCTTGCGTGCGCCCCGAGCGCCTGACCGTGATGCCGCCCGCCGCGGGCGGGCTGCACGGCACGGTGTCGTCCGTCGAATGGCAGGGCGCGGATCTGTCGATCGCGGTCACGATCGATGCGGCGCCCGACGAGCCCGTGCGTGTCACGATGCAACGCGGCCGCGGTGCGGCTCCCGAGCGCGGTGCGCGCGTTTCCCTGCATTGCGAGGCAGACGATGTCGTCCTTATCGAGCCCTGAAGCCGGCCTGCCGCCGCACGTGCTCGCGTCGGCCGCCGCGCACGCCGCCGCCGCGCGGCGCCGCAAGCGCATGGGCGACCTGCATCTGGCCGCGCTCGCGATCGTCGTGCTGGGCCCGCTCGTTGTCTACCCGCTCGTGCGGCTCGTGCTGCTGAGCGTGTCGGGCGACCACGGGCTGAGTTTCGCCGCGTACCGCACGTTCTTCGGCAACCCCGACACGCGCAACGTGCTGCTGACCACGCTCGGCGTGCTGTTCGCGAGCGCGGGCACCGCGTCGGTGCTCGGCGTGCTGCTGGCCGCGCTGCTGTTCTTCAAGCCGTTTCCGGGCGCATCGCTCGTCACGCGCTTCCTGGAGCTGTACGTCGCGTTCCCGTCGTTTCTCGTCGCGTTCACGCTGATCTTCCTGTACGGCTCGCAAGGCTCGATCAGTATCGCGCTGCAGCACCTGTTCCATCTCGAGAATCCGCCGCTCGATTTCCTGTTCGGCATCGGCGGCGTGATCCTCGCGCAGACCGTGTTCTATACGCCATTCGTCGTGCGGCCGACGCTCGCGTCGTTCGCGACGCTCGATTTGCGGTTGATCGAAGCCGCGCGCAGCCTCGGCGCTTCCGGCTGGATGCTCTCCCGCCGCGTCGTACTGCCGATCGCGTGGCCGGGCATCGCCGCCGGCACCGTGCTGTGCTTCCTGCTGACGCTGAACGAATTCGGGATTCTGCTCGTGCTCGGCAGCGCACGGCTGGTAACGCTGCCGGTTGCGATCTACAGCAGCGCGACCGTCGACCTCGACCTGCCGACCGCGTCGGCCGGTGCGGTCGTGATGCTCGCGCTGTCGCTGGCACTGTATGCGGTTTATCGCCGGGTGAACCGGCGTGCGACGGGAGGGAACGATGTCCGCTGAATTCCGTATCGGGCAAGCCGTGCCGCGCCACCAGATCGGCTGGGGCGACACGGTGCTCAAGCATGCGTCGCGCGCGGCGCTCGCGCTGGCCGCGTTCGCGTGCTTCTGGTTGTTCGTGTTGCCGGTCGTCGTCGTCGCGCTGTCGAGCGTGTCGACCCAGTGGTCGGGCACGATTTTGCCGGCCGGCTACAGCCTGCGCTGGTTCGAGCGGCTGGGGTCGCCGGAATACGACGCGCTGCTGACGAGCCTCGAAATCGGCTTCGGCGTGTCGGCGGTCGGCACGATCCTCGGGCTGTGGCTCGCGCTGGCGCTCGAAGGGCGCGACCGGCGCGGCCTTGGCGCGGTGGTCGACGCGCTCGTGATGGTGCCGAACGGTGTGCCGAGCGTCGTGCTCGGGCTCGCGGTGCTGATCGCGTATCACCAGAAGCCGGTCGACCTGTCGAGCTCGGCGGCGATCGTCGTGTTCGTGCAGCTCGCGCTGATCTTGCCGTTCTGCTATCGCTGCGCGGCCGCCGCGCTGCGTCCGGAACTGACCGTGCTGCGCGAAGCGGCGGCGAGCCTCGGCGCGCCGCCCGCGATGGTGCTGCGCCGCGTGCTGTTGCCGCAGCTGGTGCCGGCGCTGCGTGCGAGCCTCGCACTCGGCTTCGCGCTGTCGCTCGGCGAGCTCGGTGCGACGCTGACGGTTTATCCGCCCGGCTTCGCAACCGTGCCGATCGTCGTGATCGGCCAGGTGGAGCGGGGGTATTACCTTCCGGCATCGGCGCTGTCGCTGCTGATGCTTGGCGCGTCGCTCGCGGCGCTGCTGTTGATCGCCGCGCGCGTGCCGCGCGGCAAGCGGGGGGCATCATGAACGCCGCGTTTGCATTGCGCCAACCCGGTGACGTGTCGGCAGCCGGCGCAGCGACGGGTCTCGCGGGACGCTCCGTCGACGTCAACGGCCGGCACTACCGGCTGCCGGTCGAGCCGACCGTCGTCGTCTGCGTCGACGGCTGCGAGTACGACTATCTCGAACGGGCGGTGGAAGCGGGCGTCGCGCCGTTCATCGGCCGGATGATCGCGGAAGGCACGGCCTGGCGCGCCGATTGTGTCGTGCCGACCTTCACCAACCCGAACAACCTGTCGATCGTCTGCGGCGTGCCGCCGTCGGTCCACGGGATCTGCGGCAACTATTTCTGGGACCCGGCCGCCGACGGCGGACGCGGCGCCGAAGTCATGATGAACGACCCGGCCTACCTGCGGGCCGGCACGCTGCTCGCGGCGGCGTCCGACGCCGGTGCGCGGGTCGCCGTCGTGACGGCGAAGGACAAGCTGCGCCGGCTGCTCGGCTGGCAGCTGAACGGCATCTGCTTTTCGGCCGAGAAGGCCGCGCAGGCGAATCTCGCGGAAAACGGGATCGTCGACGTGCTCGACTGGGTTGGCCTGCCGTCGCCGGACGTCTACAGCGCGGCATTGTCCGAATTCGTGTTTGCAGCCGGTGTACGGCTTGCGCAGACGCGCCAGGTCGACCTGATGTACCTGTCGACCACCGATTACGTGCAGCACAAGTGCGAGCCGGGCAGTGCCGGCGCGAACGCGTTCTACGCGATGATGGACGGCTATCTCGCGCAGCTCGACGCGCTCGGCTGGGCGATCGGTCTGACGGCCGATCACGGGATGAACGCGAAGCACGATCCTGCGACGGGCCGGCCGAACGTCATCTATCTGCAGGATGCATTCGACGGCTGGTATGGCGCGCAGGCTGCGCGCGTGATCCTGCCGATCACGGATCCGTACGTCGTGCACCACGGCGCGCTCGGCTCGTTCGCGACCATTTATCTGGCGCCGGGCGTCGACCAGGCCGAGGCGATGTGGCGCGTCGGCAGCCTCGACGGCGTCGAGCTCGTGCTCGACAACGCGGAAGCCGCCGCACGTTTCGAGCTGCCGGCCGACCGGATCGGCGATCTCGTCGTGATCGGCCGCCGCGACATGACGCTCGGCACGCGCGAGCGCGAACACGATCTGTCGGGCCTCACCGTGCCGTTGCGTTCGCATGGCGGCGTGTCGGAGCAGGAAGTCCCGCTGCTGTTCAATCGCCGTATCGAGCCGGTCGATCCTGCGCGTCGCCCGCGCAACTTCGACGTGTTCGATTTCGTGCTGAACCGGGTCGCGACATGATGGCTCATCCCCGACACGATCACCCGGCGTTTCGCGCGGAGGCGCTGCGCTGGTGCGGCACGCGCGCGACGCGCGAACGCACGCTCGACGTCATGGATCCTTACACGGGCACGCGTGTCGGTACGGTGCCGCTGGCGAGCGTCGACGACGTGCGCGCGGCATTCGACTATGCGATGGCGTATCGGCCGAAGCTCACGCGTTACGAGCGTTCGCAGATCCTCGAACGCGCGGCCGCGCTGTTGCGCGAGCGCATTGAAGAAGCGTCCGACCTGATCACGCTCGAATCGGGGCTGTCGAAACAGGACTCCCGCTACGAGATCGGCCGCGTTGCCGACGTGTTGAAGTTTGCGGCGGTCGAGGCGCTGCGCGACGACGCGCAGAGTTTCTCGTGTGACCTGACGCCCCATGGCAAGGCGCGCCGCGTGTTTTCGCAGCGGCAGCCGCTCGACGGCGTGATCGTCGCGATCACGCCGTTCAATCATCCGATGAACCAGGTGGCGCACAAGATTGCGCCGGCGATCGCGACCAACAACCGCGTGATCGTGAAGCCGTCGGAGAAGGTGCCGCTGTCGGCGTTCTACCTGGCCGACCTGCTGGTCGAAGCCGGGCTGCCGGAGCCGATGCTGCAGGTGCTGACCGGCGATCCGCGCGAGATCGCGGACGAGCTCGTCACGCACCCGCATGCGTCGCTGATCACGTTCACAGGCGGTGTGGCGATCGGCAAGGCGATTGCCGCGCGGGCCGGCTACCGGCGCATCGTGCTGGAGCTGGGCGGCAACGATCCGCTGATCGTCCTCGACGACGCCGACCTCGAACGCGCGGCGTCGCTGGCGGTGCTCGGGTCGTACCGGAATTCGGGCCAGCGCTGTACGGCCGTCAAGCGGATGCTGGTGCAGCGCTCGATCGCGCCCGCGTTCACCGAATTGCTCGTCGAGAAGACGCGCGCATGGAAGTACGGCGATCCGTTCGATCCCGCGAACGAAATGGGCACGGTGATCGACGAGGAGGCGGCGCGGCTGTTCGAGGCGCGCGTCGGGGAGGCGGTCGCGCAGGGCGCGCGCCTGTTGACCGGCAACGTGCGGCGCGGCGCGCTGTATTCGCCGACCGTGCTCGACAACGTCGATCCGTCGATGACGATCGTGCGCGAGGAGACCTTCGGGCCCGTGTCGCCGGTGATCACGTTCGATACGATCGACGACGCGATCCGGATCAGCAACGGGACGGCGTTCGGGCTGTCGTCGGGTGTGTGTACCGACAGCACGGCGGCGGTCGTGCGGTTCGTGAACGAACTGAACGTCGGCACGGTGAATGTATGGGAAGTGCCTGGATACCGGATCGAGCTGTCGCCGTTCGGCGGGATCAAGGATTCGGGGCTCGGTTACAAGGAAGGCGTTCAGGAGGCGATGAAGAGCTTTACGAACCTGAAGACGTTTTCGCTGCCTTGGGAGTGAATGAATGGCATTGACGGTGGAAGAGATCCACGGGCTGTATCGTGAACATGGCCATGTGGCCTATAGCGGTGAACCGGTGACGCAGCTCGAGCATGCGTTGCAGAGCGGATTGCTGGCGGAAGAGGCGGGTGCGGACGAGGCACTGGTCGCGGCGGCGTTCCTGCATGACCTCGGGCATCTGTTGAATCGCCAGGGTGAGACGCCGAGCGCACGCGGGATCGACGATCTGCATCAGTATTATGTGCTGCCGTTCCTGCGGCCGCTGTTCTCCGACGCGGTGCTGGAGCCGATCCGGCTGCACGTCGACGCGAAGCGCTGCCTGTGCCGCACGGACGCCGGCTACTTCGAGAGCCTGTCGCCGGACTCGGTGCGCAGCCTCGCGCTGCAGGGCGGCATCTTCAGTGAAGAGGAGACGGCGGCATTCCTGCAGCGCCCGTTCGCGGAGGACGCACTGCGTCTGCGCCGCTGGGACGATACGGCGAAGGAAGAAGGAAAAGTGACGCCTGATCTCGATCACTATATGGAGATCGTCGGGCGCCAGGTGCGCGCGGCCTGACGGTTAGGCTGCCTGTATATAAGGCCCCGCACGCGATAGCGTGCGGGGCCTTATATTTTTTGCGAAACCCCTTGCGCAGTTCGACAAGCGTGCCTACAATCACGCCTCTTTCGCGCTAACGGAAACGCGGCGCGGAAGAGGGAAGCAGGGTTGGCGGTGTGCTGCAGTCTGGAGCGCGCAACTGGCCTGGAAGTTGAACCCCGCAGTCGCAACGATGGTGTAAAAAAGTTGTTGACGAGCTGCGAAACACGGTTCATAATCTCGCTTCTCTGCTGCTGAAAACGCAGCGCTGCTGAGAAACACGAAGTTCCTCGCAGAAATGTTCTTTAAAAATTAACAGCCGATAAGTGTGGGCGCTTGATGGCAGCGAGCTGATCCTCGGATCAGATAGCGAAAGTATCAAGAGTCTCACACTAAAGTAAGTCAGGTTTATGAAGTGATTCATATTCCTGTCAGCTTTGAGTGAGCGACCGGTTCTTAACTGAACCGAAAACAGTAACAGGTTTAAACTGAAGAGTTTGATCCTGGCTCAGATTGAACGCTGGCGGCATGCCTTACACATGCAAGTCGAACGGCAGCACGGGTGCTTGCACCTGGTGGCGAGTGGCGAACGGGTGAGTAATACATCGGAACATGTCCTGTAGTGGGGGATAGCCCGGCGAAAGCCGGATTAATACCGCATACGATCTACGGATGAAAGCGGGGGACCTTCGGGCCTCGCGCTATAGGGTTGGCCGATGGCTGATTAGCTAGTTGGTGGGGTAAAGGCCTACCAAGGCGACGATCAGTAGCTGGTCTGAGAGGACGACCAGCCACACTGGGACTGAGACACGGCCCAGACTCCTACGGGAGGCAGCAGTGGGGAATTTTGGACAATGGGCGAAAGCCTGATCCAGCAATGCCGCGTGTGTGAAGAAGGCCTTCGGGTTGTAAAGCACTTTTGTCCGGAAAGAAATCCTTGACCCTAATACGGTCGGGGGATGACGGTACCGGAAGAATAAGCACCGGCTAACTACGTGCCAGCAGCCGCGGTAATACGTAGGGTGCGAGCGTTAATCGGAATTACTGGGCGTAAAGCGTGCGCAGGCGGTTTGCTAAGACCGATGTGAAATCCCCGGGCTCAACCTGGGAACTGCATTGGTGACTGGCAGGCTAGAGTATGGCAGAGGGGGGTAGAATTCCACGTGTAGCAGTGAAATGCGTAGAGATGTGGAGGAATACCGATGGCGAAGGCAGCCCCCTGGGCCAATACTGACGCTCATGCACGAAAGCGTGGGGAGCAAACAGGATTAGATACCCTGGTAGTCCACGCCCTAAACGATGTCAACTAGTTGTTGGGGATTCATTTCCTTAGTAACGTAGCTAACGCGTGAAGTTGACCGCCTGGGGAGTACGGTCGCAAGATTAAAACTCAAAGGAATTGACGGGGACCCGCACAAGCGGTGGATGATGTGGATTAATTCGATGCAACGCGAAAAACCTTACCTACCCTTGACATGGTCGGAATCCTGCTGAGAGGTGGGAGTGCTCGAAAGAGAACCGGCGCACAGGTGCTGCATGGCTGTCGTCAGCTCGTGTCGTGAGATGTTGGGTTAAGTCCCGCAACGAGCGCAACCCTTGTCCTTAGTTGCTACGCAAGAGCACTCTAAGGAGACTGCCGGTGACAAACCGGAGGAAGGTGGGGATGACGTCAAGTCCTCATGGCCCTTATGGGTAGGGCTTCACACGTCATACAATGGTCGGAACAGAGGGTTGCCAACCCGCGAGGGGGAGCTAATCCCAGAAAACCGATCGTAGTCCGGATTGCACTCTGCAACTCGAGTGCATGAAGCTGGAATCGCTAGTAATCGCGGATCAGCATGCCGCGGTGAATACGTTCCCGGGTCTTGTACACACCGCCCGTCACACCATGGGAGTGGGTTTTACCAGAAGTGGCTAGTCTAACCGCAAGGAGGACGGTCACCACGGTAGGATTCATGACTGGGGTGAAGTCGTAACAAGGTAGCCGTATCGGAAGGTGCGGCTGGATCACCTCCTTTCCAGAGCTTCTCGCAAAATTGAGCGCTCACGCTTATCGGCTGTAAATTAAAGACAGACTCAGGGGTCTGTAGCTCAGTCGGTTAGAGCACCGTCTTGATAAGGCGGGGGTCGTTGGTTCGAATCCAACCAGACCCACCAATGTCTTGTCTGATGGTAGGTACCTGAGGTCATCTGTACTCAATGGGGGCATAGCTCAGCTGGGAGAGCACCTGCTTTGCAAGCAGGGGGTCGTCGGTTCGATCCCGTCTGCCTCCACCAATCACCAACGCTAAGGGCTTGGTTCATACGATGAACCGAGAATTTTGCATTGGCGATTGAGCCAGTCAGAGTGATACGTAGTATGTATCGGCTGTCGTTCTTTAACAATCTGGAAGAAGTAAGTAATTTGGATAGCGGAAGCGTCTTGAGATGGACGTGAAAGTTATCCGGGTTGTGATTGTATCGATGTATCTCAAGATGATTCGAACTCTATGTTTGACTCAATTGGAATACGGCACAACGCGAGAACTCAACCTGTAACGAGACAGACTCGTTATAGGGTCAAGCGAACAAGTGCATGTGGTGGATGCCTTGGCGATCACAGGCGATGAAGGACGCGGTAGCCTGCGAAAAGCTACGGGGAGCTGGCAAACAAGCTTTGATCCGTAGATGTCCGAATGGGGAAACCCACTCCTTTTGGAGTATCCATGGCTGAATACATAGGCCATGTGAAGCGAACGCGGTGAACTGAAACATCTAAGTAACCGCAGGAAAAGAAATCAACCGAGATTCCCAAAGTAGTGGCGAGCGAAATGGGATGAGCCTTGTACTCTTTATTTGTATTGTTAGCCGAACGCTCTGGAAAGTGCGGCCATAGCGGGTGATAGCCCCGTAGGCGAAAACAGTATGAAAGAACTAAGTGTACGACAAGTAGGGCGGGACACGTGAAATCCTGTCTGAAGATGGGGGGACCATCCTCCAAGGCTAAATACTCGTGATCGACCGATAGTGAACCAGTACCGTGAGGGAAAGGCGAAAAGAACCCCGGGAGGGGAGTGAAATAGATCCTGAAACCGCATGCATACAAACAGTCGGAGCCTCGTAAGGGGTGACGGCGTACCTTTTGTATAATGGGTCAGCGACTTACGTTCAGTAGCAAGCTTAACCGTATAGGGCAGGCGTAGCGAAAGCGAGTCCGAATAGGGCGTTCAGTTGCTGGGCGTAGACCCGAAACCAAGTGATCTATCCATGGCCAGGATGAAGGTGCGGTAACACGTACTGGAGGTCCGAACCCACTAACGTTGAAAAGTTAGGGGATGAGCTGTGGATAGGGGTGAAAGGCTAAACAAACTTGGAAATAGCTGGTTCTCTCCGAAAACTATTTAGGTAGTGCCTCGTGTCTCACCTTCGGGGGTAGAGCACTGTCATGGTTGGGGGGTCTATTGCAGATTACCCCGCCATAGCAAACTCCGAATACCGAAGAGTGCAATCACGGGAGACAGACATCGGGTGCTAACGTCCGGTGTCAAGAGGGAAACAACCCAGACCGCCAGCTAAGGTCCCCAAATATAGCTAAGTGGGAAACGAAGTGGGAAGGCTAAAACAGTCAGGAGGTTGGCTTAGAAGCAGCCACCCTTTAAAGAAAGCGTAATAGCTCACTGATCGAGTCGTCCTGCGCGGAAGATGTAACGGGGCTAAGCTATATACCGAAGCTGCGGATGCGTGCTTTGCACGCATGGTAGGAGAGCGTTCTGTAAGCCTGCGAAGGTGTCTCGGAAGGGATGCTGGAGGTATCAGAAGTGCGAATGCTGACATGAGTAGCGATAAAGGGGGTGAAAGGCCCCCTCGCCGTAAGCCCAAGGTTTCCTACGCAACGTTCATCGGCGTAGGGTGAGTCGGCCCCTAAGGCGAGGCAGAAATGCGTAGCTGATGGGAAGCAGGTCAATATTCCTGCACCATTGTTAGATGCGATGGGGGGACGGATCGCGGAAGGTTGTCCGGGTGTTGGAAGTCCCGGTCGCTGCATTGGAGAAGGCACTTAGGCAAATCCGGGTGCGTAATTCAAGGGTGTGGCGCGAGCTCCTTAGGGAGCGAAGCAATTGGAAGTGGTTCCAAGAAAAGCCTCTAAGCTTCAGTCTAACGATGACCGTACCGCAAACCGACACAGGTGGGCGAGATGAGTATTCTAAGGCGCTTGAGAGAACTCGGGAGAAGGAACTCGGCAAATTGGTACCGTAACTTCGGGATAAGGTACGCCCTTGTAGCTTGATGCCCCTGCGGGCAAAGGGTGAAGGGGTTGCAATAAACTGGTGGCTGCGACTGTTTAATAAAAACACAGCACTCTGCAAACACGAAAGTGGACGTATAGGGTGTGACGCCTGCCCGGTGCCGGAAGATTAAATGATGGGGTGCAAGCTCTTGATTGAAGTCCCGGTAAACGGCGGCCGTAACTATAACGGTCCTAAGGTAGCGAAATTCCTTGTCGGGTAAGTTCCGACCTGCACGAATGGCGTAACGATGGCCACACTGTCTCCTCCCGAGACTCAGCGAAGTTGAAGTGTTTGTGATGATGCAATCTACCCGCGGCTAGACGGAAAGACCCCATGAACCTTTACTGTAGCTTTGCATTGGACTTTGAACCGATCTGTGTAGGATAGGTGGGAGGCTATGAAACCGGAACGCTAGTTTCGGTGGAGCCGTCCTTGAAATACCACCCTGGTTTGTTTGAGGTTCTAACCTTGGCCCGTGATCCGGGTCGGGGACAGTGCATGGTAGGCAGTTTGACTGGGGCGGTCTCCTCCCAAAGCGTAACGGAGGAGTACGAAGGTACGCTAGGTACGGTCGGAAATCGTGCTGATAGTGCAATGGCATAAGCGTGCTTAACTGCGAGACCGACAAGTCGAGCAGGTGCGAAAGCAGGTCATAGTGATCCGGTGGTTCTGTATGGAAGGGCCATCGCTCAACGGATAAAAGGTACTCTGGGGATAACAGGCTGATACCGCCCAAGAGTTCATATCGACGGCGGTGTTTGGCACCTCGATGTCGGCTCATCTCATCCTGGGGCTGTAGCCGGTCCCAAGGGTATGGCTGTTCGCCATTTAAAGAGGTACGTGAGCTGGGTTTAAAACGTCGTGAGACAGTTTGGTCCCTATCTGCCGTGGGCGTTGGATATTTGAAGGGGGCTGCTCCTAGTACGAGAGGACCGGAGTGGACGAACCTCTGGTGTACCGGTTGTCACGCCAGTGGCATCGCCGGGTAGCTATGTTCGGAAGAGATAACCGCTGAAAGCATCTAAGCGGGAAACTCGCCTTAAGATGAGATATCCCTGGGGACTAGATCCCCTTGAAGGGTCGTTCGAGACCAGGACGTTGATAGGTCAGGTGTGTAAGCGCAGTAATGCGTTCAGCTAACTGATACTAATTGCCCGTAAGGCTTGATCCTATAACAAGTCTGCCTTGTAGATCGGCGCCGTGCGACAGCACTGGCCGCAAGATCCAGAGCGACAAGTTGGATTCTCGTGTGTGATACACACAACCTAAATTACTGCTTCTTCCAAGATTGGTTGTGCTGCGAAGCAGCGCAACAACCCTCTTTGCCTGATGACCATAGCGAGTCGGTCCCACCCCTTCCCATCCCGAACAGGACCGTGAAACGACTCTACGCCGATGATAGTGCGGATTCCCGTGTGAAAGTAGGTAATCGTCAGGCTCCCTAAGCCAAGAACCCCCGCCCGAAAGGCGGGGTTCTTGCATTTCGGCGACGGAAATACGTGGGGGATCGGGATGGGCCGCTAGGCTGCAGCTCGAGCTGGGGCCGGGGTGCGGATTCTCCAGGATTGCCATCTACGGGACAGCGCAAAAGGTGGTCGGCCCGATCGGCCTGGCCTCGCACCGCTAGCCGGCGCGGGCCGAGACCACCATTCAAACATCCAGCCACCCGCTGTTCACGACAATGGTGATCAGGTCGAGCGGCGGCCCCAGCACATACCTGACTCCTTCAGTTGGCGCCCAGCCAATATCGTTCTGTCTACAGGTGAAGTTGTAATGGCGGACGATGCACGACGTTCGTCGAAAATGCGCAATGAATGGTGCGTATTGGCGAAAGACTGCGTGAGTCATCCATTTTTCGACGTGCTGCGTCGACCTGATCGCAGGCGACACTCGGCGAGCACGGACTGAATTCCGCATGGAAATCTATGCGCATAAAGTCCGTTTACGCGACATGCGCTACAGAGCGGAGAGCAAGCCCTTCGGGGTAATATCGCCATTCGTCCCGATTCGCGGCGCTTGTCCACATCTGCCGGCGATCGGTGTTTTTCGCATTCCGTCTCCTGCATCGTTCATGACTGACAGCCCTGCCCAAGGTGGTCGGACGACCGACTTCTTGCCGTATCTCGTCGCCGCAACGTTCTTCATGGAGTACCTCGACACGACCGTGATCGCGACTGCGCTGCCGCAAATGGCGCGCTCGTTCGGCGTCGGGCCGAACGCGCTGAGCTTGGGGATGACGGCCTACATGCTGGCGCTGGCGGTGTTCATCCCGATCAGCGGCTGGATCGCGGACCGCTATGGCTCGCGCACGGTGTTCGCTAGTGCAATCGTCGTTTTTACCGGCGCGTCGGTGCTGTGCGGGTTGTCCGAGGGCGTCGTGACGTTCACGGCTGCACGGCTGCTGCAGGGCGTTGGCGGAGCAATGATGGTGCCGGTCGGACGGATGATCGTCGTGCGCAGCACCGAAAAGGCCAAGCTGATGCGAGCGATCACGACGATCACGTGGCCGGGCATCGTCGCGCCTGTCGTCGGGCCGCCGATCGGCGGCTTCATCACAACTTATGCGTCATGGCGCTGGATCTTCCTGCTGAATGTCCCGTTCGGTATTGCCGCGCTGGTCTGTACCTGGCTGATCGTCCGGAACACGCGGGCCGACCAGCAACGGCCGCTCGACTGGGTTGGATTCGTGCTGGCCGGTGGCGCATTGACTTGTCTGTTGATCGGTACAGAAGCGGCCGGCCAGCAGGATGTCGACTTCACGCGCGCGGGCGTCCTGGTGGGTGCGAGCGTGCTGTTCGGCGCGGCAGCGTGGTTGCATGCGCGACGCTGCGCGCATCCGCTGCTCGACTTCACCACGCTGAAGGTGCCGACCTTCTCGGTGACGGTGATCACCGGTTCGATCACGCGGATGGCGATCAACGCCGTGCCGTACCTGCTGCCGCTGTTGTTCCAGATCGGCTTCGGGCTGTCGCCGTTCCAGTCCGGCCTGTTGCTGCTCGCGAGCGCGCTCGGCAATCTTGGGATGAAGGCGGGAACGTCTTGGATTCTCGACCGATATGGCTTCCGGCGCGTTGCACTCGTCGACGTGACAATTGTCGGCATCTTCACGATTGCGTGCGGCTGGCTGACCGCGTCGACGCCGCTGACGATCACGCTGCTCGTCGTATTCGTCTACGGACTCACGCGGTCGATGCAGTTCACGACGCTCGCGACACTCGCCTATGCGGATATCCCGGCTCATCAGACGAGTGCAGCCAGCACGCTGTGGAGTGCCGCACAGCAAATGACGATCGGGATGGGGATCGCGTTCGGTGCGTTGTCGCTGCGGCTCGCGGCGTTGGTGCGCGGCGATGCTGCCGGCATGCATTACGTGCTCGACGATTTCCGCTGGGCATTTGTCGCGGCGGGCGTGCTCGCGCTGCTGACGTTGCCGGGCTATGCACGGCTCGCCTCCGATGCGGGCGACAGATTGCGGGCTAATGTAGCGCGAGGATAGGCCGATTTTCCGCCGACTTTGTGCTGCGACAGGTGCGTGTTTGGGCTCCTTGTCGCTCACTTCCCGATTCGGGAGACAGACTGCGGGCTAATGTAGCGTGCGGATAGGCTGATTTTCTGCCGACTTTGTGCTGCGACAGGTGCGTGTTTGGGCTCCTTGTCGCTCACTTCCCGATTCGGGAGACAGACTGCGGGTTAATGTAGCGCGCGGATAGGCTGATTTTCCGCCGACTTTGTGCTGCGACAGGTGCGTGTTTGGGCTCCTTGTCGCTCACTTCCCGATTCGGGAGACAGACTGCGGGTTAATGTAGCGCGAGGATAGACCGATTTTCCGCCGACTTTGTGCTGCGACAAGTGAGTGCCTGGGCTCACTGTCGCTCACTCGGAACATCGATCTATCGTGTCGTGAAGGTATCGCGGGAAGCGAAAGCGGTCATCCACCACAGCGGATGAACGAGCTGATCGCGCGGTGATACCCGTTCGCTAAGAACCCTGATCGATCACGCGCGATTGGCATGTCAGATGCGCGGCATTTCCCGCGTGGATCCGCGCGTATGATGGACGACATGGCAGCGTCGTGCATATCCCGATCGTCGTCACTGCGCGTCATGAAAGATGATGCCGACCGTGTGGCGGTGGCCGCTGCGGATCCGGCTCACGCCGTGGCGCAGGTTGACGCGATAGACGCTGCGCGTCCCCTGCACGGGTCTGCCGTGCACGGCGAAGATCACCGCGTCGCCTTGCATCAGCGGCACCACTTCCGCTCGTGATTGCATGCGTGGCCGCTGTTCCGTCAACATGAATTCCCCGCCCGTGAAATCGCGGCCGGGCGCCGACAGCAGGATCGCAACCTGCAGCGGAAACACGTGCTCGCCATAGAGATCCTGATGGAGGCAGTTGTAGTCGTCGGGACCGTATTGCAGGATCAGCGGCGTCGGTCGCGTCTGCCCCGCCGCATGGCAGCGATCGAGGAATGTCGTGTGGTCTTTCGGATAGCGGACGTCGATTCCGAGCGCCTGGTTCCAGCGATTCGCGATGGGTGCGAGATGCGGGTAGATCGTCGCGCGCAGCTCGGCAATGACCGCGGGCAGCGGGTACGCGAAATACTTGTATTCGCCACGGCCGAATCCGTGCCGTGCCATCACGACGCGCGAGCGATAGAGCGCATCGCGCGGATAGAGCGACGCGAGTGCTGCGCACTCGCTTGCCGAGATCAGGCTCGGCACGCGCGCGCATCCATAGCGATCGAGTTCGGCGCCGACAGTCGGCCAGTCGATGGCGTCGAGGCGTTGTGCGATGTCCGGCGATTCGACGGCAGGTGGCAGATCGGCGATGTTCACGGGCATCCCTCGGTTCGTCAGCGATGTGGCGCCGAACCGTGCGAAATGCTCGGAAGCATTGCGTGCGCGGTTGGAGCCACGAAGAAAGTCGATGAACCCAGTCTAGCGACGTTCGTGCGCAGGTGCGCTCCAGATCTTGCGCTTCAATTCGGAAGTGAAAGGAGAGGGCACGGGACGCGCACGGACACATCGAAGGCTGCGACGTATCAGTGCGGAGAAGCGGAGAAGCAGAGAAGCAGAGAAGCGAGCGGCGAATCTTCCACGACAGGCGGCCGGCTCACACCGGCCACCCGTCGCAACGCGAATCACGCCACCGACCGGAACAGCCAATAGAGCCCGCCGGCAAGCACGATCGACGCCGGTAACGTCAGCACCCACGCCAGCACGAGGCTGCGCACCGTGCTCCATTGCAGCCCGGAGCCGTTCGCCGCCATCGTGCCCGCGACGCCTGACGACAGCACGTGAGTCGTCGACACGGGCAATCCGTAAACGTCGGCCGCGCCGATCGTCAGCATAGCGACGAGTTCGGCCGACGCGCCCTGTCCGTACTTCAGATGCTGCTTGCCGATTTTCTCGCCGACGGTCACGACGATCCGCTTCCAGCCGACCATCGTGCCGAGGCCCAGTGCGATCGCGACCGCAACCTTCACCCATGTCGGAATGAACTTGGTCGCGTGGTCGAGCTGCTTGCGATAGTTGTCGATCGCGAGCTTGTCGTCGGCGGCGAACGCGGGCTGACCCGACTTCTCGATCAGGCGGATTGCTTCGGACACCAGATACATCGTATTGCGCACGTTGTCGATGTCGTGTTGCGGCACGGCCGCCATCGAGCCCGACGCGCCAACCGCGGTCGCGAGCGACGTGGACAACTGCTGAACGGCGGGGATCACGGCCGGCGTCAGTTCGCGATGCTGCACGTAAAGCTCGACGTCGGCGCGCGGGTTCGCAGACGGTGCGACGCCGTTCGTGTACTTCCCGAACGTCGTGGCTGCCTGGTTTGCGACCGCAACGAAGGTCTGCGTCTCGGCCGGCGTGACGGCCTTGTTCAGTGCATAGGCAGTCGGCACCGTACCGATCAGGATCAGCATGATGAGGCCCATCCCTTTCTGCCCGTCGTTCGAACCGTGCGCGAACGACACGCCCGTGCAGGTCAGGATCAGCAGGCAGCGAATCCAGAACGGCGGCGGCTGATCCTTCGGCGGTTCCTTGTACAACTCCGGAACCCGCACGAGGGCTTTCAGCACGAGCAGCAGCAGCGCGGCGCACAGGAAGCCGACGATCGGCGAGAACAGCAGCGACTTGCCGACGCCGAGCGCCTGGCCCCAGTCGACGCCGCTCGTGCCGGACGGCCCGTGCATCAACTGGTTCATCAGCCCGACGCCGATGATCGACCCGATCAGCGTATGCGAGCTCGACGACGGCAACCCGAAATACCAGGTCGCGAGGTTCCACACGATCGCGGCGATCAGCAGCGCGAACACCATCGCGAAGCCCGCGCCGCTGCCGACCTGCAGGATCAGCTCGACCGGCAGCAACTGCAGGATGCCGAACGCGACGGCGCCGCTCGAGACCATCACGCCGAGGAAGTTCCACATGCCGGACCAGATCACCGCGACGTTCGGCGTCAGCGAGTGCGTATAGATCACGGTGGCCACTGCGTTCGCGGTGTCGTGGAAACCGTTGACGAATTCGAAGCCGAGCGCGATCAGCAACGCGGCGCCGAGCATCAGGTACGGGAACAGCGATCCTTCGCGCACTGGCGACAGATCGTCGATCAGGTGCGTGGCGATATAGATCGCGCCGATCGCGAGCACCAGCAGGAAGACGGCATAGCCGAGCTGTCTGGTGCGCTCGACGGAACCCGGCGAGTTCGGGGCAGACGAAGCAGGTTGATTCATGACGGTATCTCGTAAGGGAACCGCGACTGATCCTAGCTTCGGCTAGCAGTCAGTTTGATGACAGCAGGGATGGCGAACGGTATGTCTTACGGCGACGTAAGGTGGTCGTCGCCATGCGATTGCGATACGACGCGGCACGTCGGCTTGCGTCGTGCGCGATATCGCGAACGCAACACGGCAGGAGGCTAGGTGGCAGTGTCGCGCCGATCGTCGTCGGCGATCAACTTCCATCCGTGCGGCGACGCAGCGAAGGTCGTGCACGACAGCGGCGCAACGTCGATGCGGGTTGCCGCGTCGGGATCCAGCTGCAGCGCATGCGCGACGGCCGCGCGAACGATCGGCGCATGCGTGACGGCGACGATGTCGCGGCCGTGTTGCAGCGCGTTCATCCATGCGCCGACGCGGCGCATGGCTGCGTCGAACGATTCGCCTCCGTGCGGCGACGCGGACGGATCGCCGATCCACGCGCTCAATTCGTCAGGCAGGTCGCGCGCGAGGTCGTGCAGCCGCTTGCCGCGCCAGTTCCGGTAGTCGACGTCGCGCAGTGCGTCGTCGATGTCGGCGCGTAGTCCGAATGCATCGGCGGTCTGCACCGCACAGCGGGCCGGGCTGCACAGCACGAGCGAGCCGGCGACGTCCGTCCAGCGGTTGCGCAGTGCCGCGGCTTCGGCGAGCCCGTGCGCGTCGAGCGGATCGTCGTCGGGAAACGTGCCGGTGCGCATCGCCCGGGTCGATGCGTGTGCGATCAGGCGCAGCGAGGCATGCATGTTCATGTCGGTTTTCGGGGGCTCCGGGGCGGGACGCGATCGCCACCGTGCGATTACTTCAATACGCGAACGTTCGCGCGTACAATTCGCCCGATACGAAACGCGGAAGCCGGTGCAATTCCGGCGCGGTCGCGCCACTGTAACCGGGGAATCCATGATCCCGGAAGCCAGACCTGCCTTCGTACCCATTCAACATTTGCCGGGGCGCGATTCCCCTGAGGTGCATCCATGAGCGAAGCAGTGCTGAAGCCGGCGGTCGTGCCGGCGCCCATCCCCGTCCGTGAACTGTTGCCGTGGGCCGTGTTCGTCGGCCTGATCCTGTTGCTCGCCCTTTATTTCGTGGGTGCGGAACAAGGTGCGACGTCACTCGTGCCGGGCATGTACGTCCACGAATTCGTCCACGACGGCCGCCATCTGCTCGGCTTCCCCTGCCACTGACGCGGAGTTCATGATGGTCGGAAAGCTGCTCATGCGCGGGATGCTCGCAGGCATCGCCGCAGGCCTCCTCACGTTCGGTTTCGCGAGAGTCGTCGGCGAACCGCAAGTCGATCAGGCAATCTCCTTCGAAGAAAAAGCCGACGCCGCCAAGGGCGACGCACCGGAGCCCGAGCTGGTCAGCCGCCACACGCAGGCCGGCCTCGGTCTGCTGACGGGCGTCGTGACCTACGGCGCGGCATTCGGCGGGCTGTTCTCGCTGGTCTTCGCGTATGCCTACGGGCGAGGCAGCCGCCTCCGGGCACGGCCGCTGGCCGCCTGGCTCGCACTGGCGTCATTCGTCGCGCTCGTGATCGTGCCGAACCTCAAGTACCCGGCCAATCCGCCGTCGGTCGGCGATCCCGACACGATCGGCTATCGCACTGGCCTGTTCTTCCTGATGATCGCGATCTCGGTCGCGACGATGGTGTTCTCGGTCAGCGTGCGCCGCCATTTGCTGGCGAAGCTCGGCCAGTGGAACGCGTCGATCGTCGCCGGGCTCGTGTTTGTCGCGATCATCGCGGCCGTGCAGATCGGGCTGCCGTCGATCAGCGAGTTACCGGCCGATTTCCCGGCGGCCTTGCTGTGGAAGTTCCGCGTTGCGGCGATCGGCATGCAGGTGATCATGTGGACGACGATCGGCCTGCTGTTCGGCGCATGGGTCGAGCGCGGCGAACGCACCGGCCTGCGCGCCGCCTGACGCGCATTGCAACGGGGCGCGCCTAGCGCAGCATGCGCGGCGCGCTCCCGGTCGATTCGCGCGCCAGCGCGACGAACGCGGCCAGATAGTCGATCGACGCATCCGCCTCGCGGATGCCGAGGAAGATCTGCTTCGCGATTCCCTTCTTGCCGAGCTTGACCGGCACGACCGGCATCCGGTCGGCGTATTCGTCGGCCAGCCATCTCGGCAGCGCGGCCACGCCGCGCTCGCTCGCCACCATCTGCAGCATGATGTCGGTCGTCTCGATCGACTTGTGCCGCCTCGGTACGATGCCGGCCGGCGTCAGGAACTGGTTGTAGATGTCGAGCCGGTCGGTCTCGACCGGGTAGGTGATCAGGATCTCGTCGGTCAATTGCTCGGGTGTCACGTAGTCGGCGTTCGCGAACCGGTGTGAGTCGGCGACCACCAGCACCTGCTCGTAGTCGAACACAGGGTCGAAGCGCAGGCCCGGCTTGTTCAGCGGATCGGGCGTCACGAGCACGTCGATGCCATAGCCGAACAGAGCGCCGATGCCGCCGAACTGGAAGCGCTGCTTCACGTCCACGTCGACGTCGGGCCAGCGCGACAGGTACGGCGACACGACCTTCAGCAGCCACTGGTAGCACGGGTGGCACTCCATCCCGATGCGCAGCGTGCCGCGCTCGCCCTTCGCGTACTGCTTCATCCGCTCCTCTGCGAGCTCGAACTGCGGCAGCAGCCGGTTCGCCAGCTTCAGCAGATACTGCCCGCCCTGGGTAAGCCGCAGGCCGCGACCTTCCCGATCCCAGATCGGCGTGCCGAGCTGCTGCTCGATTTTCCGGACGGTATGGCTGAGTGCCGATTGCGTGAGGTGCAGCGTATTGGCGGCCGCGGTCAGCGAGCCCTGACGCTCGACCTCACGAATGACGACGAGATGGAATCGTTCCAGCATGGATATCGCTCGCGTAACAGATGCATGAGCAACTTTAATGGATGAATGAAATAATGCCATTTTATTTCATGGTTTGAAATCCCTATGATGGCTGCCGGATCTTCACTTCTTCTGGACGGCAGCTCATGGTCACGACACACAACCTCGGTTTCCCGCGCATCGGTGCGAAGCGCGAACTCAAGTTCGGTCTCGAACGCTACTGGAAGGGCGAATCGTCGCGCGACGAGCTGAAGGCGCTCGGCGCCGAGTTGCGGCAGCGTCACTGGAACGACCAGCGCGACCTGGGCCTGGCCCCGATCGGTGACTTCGCGTTCTACGATCAGGTGCTCGACATGAGCTTCACGCTCGGTAACCTGCCGAAGCGCGTGCAGGATTTCCATGGCGATGCGCTCGACAACTATTTCCGCGTCGCGCGCGGCCGTTCGGCACAGTCGGCGGAAGAACATGCGGCGTGCTGCGGCGGCGTCGCGGCCGGCGAAATGACGAAGTGGTTCGATACGAACTACCACTACATCGTCCCGGAATTCCACGCGGACACGAATTTCTCGCTCGACCCGTCGCGCCTGTTGCAGCAACTGGCTGAAGCGAAGGCGCAGGGCGTGAACGCGAAGCCGGTGATCATCGGCCCCGTCACGTACCTGTGGCTCGGCAAAGCGAAGGACGATTCCGACCGCCTCGCGCTGCTGCCGAAGCTGCTGCCCGTGTACGGCGCGCTGCTCGACACGCTGACCGCGCAGGGCGTCGAATGGGTGCAGATCGACGAGCCGATTCTCGTCACCGAACTCGACGCCGAGTGGCGTCAGGCATTACGCACCGCCTATGAGGCGCTGGAAACGCGCCGCATCAAGCTGTTGCTCGCCACCTACTTCGGCCAGCTTCATGACAACCTGACGCTCGCGGCTTCGCTGCCGGTCGACGGCCTGCATGTCGATGCCATCAACGCCCGCGACGAAGTCGACGCGCTGGTGCGCGAACTGCCGGCCGAGCGCGTGCTGTCGGTTGGCGCGATCAACGGTCGCAACATCTGGAAGACGGACCTGAACGCGACGCTCGACTGGCTCGAACCGCTCGCGAAGCAACTGGGCGAGCGCCTGTGGGTCGCACCGTCGTGCTCGCTGCTGCACGTGCCGGTGGATCTCGCGAGCGAGGAGAAGCTCGATGCGGAAATCCGCTCGTGGCTCGCGTTCACGCTGCAGAAGCTCGACGAGCTGAAGGTGCTCGCGACCGCGCTGAACGAAGGCCGCGACAAGGTGGCCGATGCACTGGCCGCGAACGCTGCCGCGATCCATTCGCGCCGCAACTCGCCGCGCGTGAACAACCCGGCGGTGAAGGCCGCGATCGCGCGGATCGACGCGCAGCTCGGCAACCGCGTGAGCCCCTATACGCAGCGTGCGCCGAAGCAGTCGGCGCGACTGAACCTGCCGGCGTTCCCGACGACGACGATCGGCTCGTTCCCGCAGACCGGCGAAATCCGTCACGCGCGCAGCCAGTTCAAGGCCGGCGCGCTGGACGATGCGGGCTACCGGGCCGCGATGCAGGCTGAAATCGAACGCAGCGTGCGCGAGCAGGAAGCACTGGAACTCGACGTGCTGGTGCACGGCGAAGCCGAGCGCAACGACATGGTCGAATACTTCGGCGAACAGCTCGACGGCTACGCGTTCAGCCAGTTCGGCTGGGTGCAGTCGTACGGTTCGCGCTGCGTGAAGCCGCCGATCCTGTTCGGCGATATCAGCCGCCCGAAGGCGATGACGGTCGAATGGATCACGTATGCGCAGTCGCTGACGAACAAGCCGATGAAGGGGATGCTGACCGGCCCGGTGACGATCCTGAACTGGTCGTTCGTGCGCGATGACCAGCCGCGCTCGGTGTCGTGCTACCAGCTCGCGCTTGCGATCCGCGAGGAGGTACTCGATCTCGAGAAGGCCGGCGTGCGCGTGATCCAGATCGACGAGGCCGCGCTGCGCGAAGGGCTGCCGCTGCGCCGCGCGCAATGGGGCGAGTACCTGCGCTGGGCGGTCGAATCGTTCCGCATCACTGCGAACGGCGTGCAGGACGATACGCAGATCCACACGCACATGTGCTATTCGGAGTTCAACGACATCATCGCGTCGATCGCCGACATGGATGCGGACGTGATCACGATCGAGACGTCGCGCTCGGACATGGAGCTGCTCGACGCGTTCGACAACTTCAAGTATCCGAACGAAATCGGGCCGGGCGTGTACGACATCCATTCGCCGAACATCCCGACGCAGGCGCATATCGTCGGCCTGATGAAGAAGGCGGCCGAACGGATTCCGGCGGAGCGCCTGTGGGTGAACCCGGATTGCGGCCTGAAGACGCGCCAGTGGGCGGAAGTGATCCCGGCGCTGACGAACATGGTCGCCGCCGCGAAGACGCTGCGCAGCCAGGTGCATTGACGCGGGCAACGCGGGCCTGTCGTATTGCGCGCTCGGTGGCATGCGCAACGCGATGCCTGCCTTGCGCTCGTACTTCCGTACGGGCAAATGAAAAAGGGCAGCGCGGTGCGCTGCCCTTGCTTGCGACGACCGGGCGGGCGGGTGAAGCTGCCTGCGCCGGTGCGCGGGTATTACACGGTGCGCGCGCCGCGCGGCAGCGCGTCGTCCTGCTTGCGGGGCGCACCGGCATCGTCGATGCTGACGCGGCGCGAGATCAGCCACACGCACAGCGACGACAGCACGGCGGCACTCGTGTACTGGATCGCGAGCGGCCACCATTGCGGCGCGGTGTTCTGCGCGATGATGGTCGCCACCAGCGGCGTGAGGCCGCCGGCGAGCGCGCCGCACACCTGGTAGGCGATCGAGATCGCCGTGTAGCGGATGCGTGCGACGAAGATGCCGCTGACGAAGCCCGCGACCACCGAGTAATAGCCCGATTCCGCGAGTGTCGCGAGGCCGACGCCGACCGTGATCGACAGCGGCGTGCCCATGTGCACGAGCGGCAGCATGACGAACGGGACGATCGCGGCCCATGCGCCGGTGATCAGCAGCACGCGCGTGGTGCCGAAGCGCTGCGCGAGGAACGCGGCCGCGAGCTGCACGACGAACTGCAGCACCGCGACAATCGTCATGCAATGCAGCACCATCGACCGGTCGAGCGACAGGAATTGCGTCGCGTAGCTGATCATGAAGATGTTGCTGAAATACACGCCGGCGATGCCGTACACGTTCGCGCCGATCGCGAGCAGCAGCAGCGGCCAGTACTTGAGCGCTTCACGCAGCGGCTTTTGCGCGATGTTGCCGCTCTTCTTGATTTCCTCGAACTCGGGCGACTCCGACACGCTTGCACGGATCACGAAGCCGACGATCAGCAGTACGGAACTCGCGAGGAACGGCACGCGCCAGCCCCAGCTCATCATGTCTTCCTTCGACAGCGTGCTGATCGCGCCGAACGCGAGCATCGACAGGATCAGGCCGCTCGCGCTGCCGAGCTGCGCGAACGATGCGAAGAAGGTCCGCTTGCCTTCCGGCGCATGCTCGCCGGCGAGCAGCACCGCGCCGCCCCATTCGCCACCGACCGCGATGCCTTGCAGCACCCGCATCAGCACGAGCAGGATCGGTGCGATCACACCGGCTTGCGCATGGGTCGGCAGCAGGCCGATCGCGACCGTCGACACGGCCATCAGCATCAACGTCGCGAGCAGCGAGCGCTTGCGGCCGAAGCGGTCGCCGAGATAGCCGAACATCACGCCGCCGAGCGGCCGCGCGAAGAAGCCGACCGCGAACGAGCCGAACGATGCGAGCAGGCTGATGAAGCGGTTTTCGCCGGGAAAGAACAGCGGCCCGAACACGATGGCGGCGGCGGTCGCGTAGCTATAGAAGTCGTACCACTCGATCGTGGTGCCGACGAACGACGCGAGCGCCGCCCGCTTGGGTTGCTTGACGGAAGTCCCCATCTTTATGTGTGCTCCTCTGGAATCCTTTGATTTGGAATAGTGGTGGTGCCGGGATCAGTCGCGGTACGCGACGCCCGGCAGCACGCACAGCAGCTCGTACGCGAGGTTCGCGCCGAGCAGCGCCGTGGTGCCGAACGGGTCGTACGGCGGCGCGACTTCGACGAGATCGCAACCGACGATGTTCAGCCCCTTCGCGCCGCGGATGATCTCGAGTGCCTGCGGCACCGTGAGGCCCGCGATTTCCGGCGTGCCGGTGCCCGGCGCGTAGGCCGGGTCGATGCCGTCGATGTCGAAGCTGATGTAGACGGGCGTATCGCCGACGCGTGCGCGCACTTCTTCCATCAGCGGCGCGAGCGACTTGTTCCAACATTCCTCGGCCTGGACGACGCGGAAGCCCTGCTCGCGGCACCAGTCGAAATCCTCGGCGGCGTAACCCGTGCCGCGCAGGCCGATCTGCGTGACCTTGTCGCCGTGCAGCAGGCCTTCCTCGACCGCGCGGCGGAACGGCGTGCCGTGCGCGATCTTTTCACCCATCATCGTGTCGTTCACGTCGGCGTGTGCGTCGACGTGGATCAATGCAACCTTGCCGTGCTTGCGGTGGATCGCGCGCAGGATCGGCAGCGCGATCGTATGGTCGCCGCCGAGCGTGATCGGCTTGCAGTCGTGTTCGAGGATCGCGTCGTACGCGGCTTCGATGCGCGCGATGGAATCGTGCAGGTTGTACGGATTGATCGCGACGTCGCCGATGTCGGCGATCTGCAGCGAATCGAAGGGGGCTGCGCGCGTCGCCATGTTGTACGGGCGCAGCAGCACGGATTCGGTGCGGATCTGGCGCGGGCCGAAGCGCGCGCCGGTGCGGTTGGAGGTGCCGAGATCGAATGGCACGCCGACGAAACAGGCGTCGAGGCCTTCGGCGCTCGCCACGTGCGGCAGGCGCATCATCGTCGCGATGCCGCCGCAGCGCGGCATTTCATTGCCGCCGAGCGGCTGGAAATGGGTGTGGTCGTTCATGGGCTGTCTCTTCCGATGTGGGGTTGCCGTATCATCCGACGCGGCTTGGCGCACAGTTTTACGCGCTCAGCCGGGAAAGAAGAATGCGAAGATATCGACGTAAACATCGATTTTCATCGATGTATAGAAGGGGATGAACGTGCTGGGAAATCTGTCGACCCTCGATCTGCGGCTGATCCGCGTGTTTCTCGCGGTCACGGATGCGGGCGGTGTGTCGGCCGCCCAGGCCGTGCTGAACGTCGGGCAGTCGACGATCAGCGCGCAGCTTTCGTCGCTCGAAACGCGGCTCGGCTACCGGCTCTGCGAGCGCGGCCGCAGCGGTTTCCGGCTCACGCCGAAGGGCGAGCGGTTCCACGCGATGAGCCGCAAGCTGCTCGCGGCGCTCGACGAATTCGGGATGGCCGCGCGGCACATGGACCGCCAACTGGTCGGCACGCTGCACATCGGCCTGATCGGCCATACGCCGGTAAGCCAGAACGCGCGGATCGCCGAGGCGATCGCCGCGTTCCGCACGCGCGACGAGGCCGTGCGTTTCTCGATCTCCGTGCGCGCGCCGGGCGATCTCGAAGAGAAACTGCTGAGCGACGAGATCCAGATCGCGGTCGGCTACTTCTGGCACCGGGTGCCGTCGCTGCACTACACGCCGCTGTTCATCGAGCGCCAGGTCGCGTACTGCGGCCGCGGCCATCCGCTGTTCGACGGCGCCGGCGCGCTGACGCCGGCCGACGTCGCGGGCTTCGAATGGGCGTGGCGCTCGTATCCGTTACCCGAAGCGCAGATGTCGACGACGCCCGACCGCGTGACCGCGACGGCCGACAACATGGAGGCCGTCGCGCTGCTGATCCTGTCCGGCCACCACCTCGGCTATCTGCCGCAGCACTTCGCGGCGCCTTACGTCGCGCAGGGGCTGCTCACGCCGCTCAATCCGGAGCAACTGCGCTACGACGTCACGTTCCACATGGTCGTCGCGCGCAACGGGCGCGGCAATCCGCTCGTGGAAGCGTTTCTCGAGGATCTCGAACGCGCACACCAACCGTCCGACATCGCGTAGGCCGCCGGCATCAACAATGTCAGCGAGTGTTGCAGCGACGCGGCCCGATGCGGCCCACATCGATCGGCGTCGAAGTGACAAATCGGGCGTCGGGCGCGGCGCGCGTGTGCCGTCCGCCCGCCGGCATCACGGTACCGGCAGCCCCGCGTCGTGCTTGACCTCGCGCAGCGACAGTGCCGATTCGATCGACGTCACGCCCGGCAGCATCCGCAGCGATTCGCGCAGGAACGTGCCGTAATCGTCGAGATCGCGCGCCACGACCTGCAGCAGATAGTCGGCGGTGCCCGCCACGTTGTGGCACGCCAGGATCCGCTCGATGCCGAGCACTTCCCGCTCGAAGCGGTCGGCGGTCTTGCGGTCGTGCGTCGCGAACCGCACGAGCACGAATGCAACGACGCCGAAGCCGAGCGCCTGGCGCGACAGCTGCGCGCGGTAGCGCTCGATGTAGCCGTCGGTTTCGAGGCGCTTCAGGCGGCGCGCGCAAGGGGTCTCGGAGAGGCCCACGGTGTCGGCGAGGCGGGCGATCGGCAGGCGGCCGTCGCGCTGCACCGCGGCAAGGATGGCGCGGTCGGTTTTGTCGAGTTCGGTCATGGTGGCGGATTCCTGGTGCGGATTCGACGATTGTGGCGGATTCCCCTACGAATCGCCAATCCTGAGCCAAAGATGGCCAATAATCCCTCGCACTCTGGCGGCAACATATCGCCGTAAGAGGACAGGGGCAGACCATGATTTCCACGCATTTGCTGTTGATTTATCTCGCCGCGCTGGCGGCCATCTACGCGGTGCCGGGGCCGGACATGGCGCTCGTGCTGCAGACCAGCATCGGCCGCGGCGTGCGGCCGGGGATGGCGGCCGCCGCCGGCCTGTCGCTCGCCCGCACCGCGCACGTGACGCTGTCCGCCTGCGGCGTCGCGGCGCTGATCCGCAGCGCGCCGTGGCTGTACGAAGTGATTCGCTACGGCGGCGCGCTTTATCTCGCCTATGTCGCGATCCAGGTGTTCCGTTCGCCCGTGTTCGCGCTCGGCGACGGCGAAGCGGCGGCCACGGCGGGCGAGTTGCGCCAGTCGTTCGTGAAGGGCCTGCTCACCAACCTGCTGAACCCGAAGGCGCTGTTGTTCTGCTCGGTGCTGCTGCCGCAGTTCGTGCGCCCCGAGGCCGGGCCGGTCGTGCTGCAGATGTTCGAGCTGGGCGCGCTGCTGGTGGCCGCCGGCGTGTGCTTCGACCTCGCGTGCGTGTTCGGCGCGTCGCGGATCGCCGCGTGGATGCGGGCGCATCCGCTCGCGCAGACGGTGCAGCGCTGGACGTTTTCCGCGGCGCTGATCGGCTTTGCGCTGCGCCTGTCGATGGACTGAGTGCCGCTGCGGTGTTGCGCCCGCGCAGGTCGCGCGGCGTGTCGCCGCAGCGGATGAGGGCCGCGCGCAACGCCGGCCCGCGCGTGCGCCCCGCCGCAGAAGGACGTGCGCGCAAATCGTCTGACTGTTCTAAACTCCCTGTTACTTCGCGCTGTCGCGAACCCGACCGACCGAACGGAACCGTCTCCCGCTGGCCCTGTCCGATTTCCTGGCTGTTCCGTGCAACGCGGTACCAAGGAGGGTCTGAACATGGCAAGGCATCTTCACGCCGACCGTGAACCCCGAATCGTCGCCGAGTCCAAGTGCCTCGGCCCGTGCGATCCGGCAGAACGCATCCACGTCACGATCATGTTGCGGCGGCAGGAAGAAGGGCAACTCGATACGCTGCTTCACCAGCTCGCCACCGGCGACGCGCAAGCGAAACCGGTGTCGCGCGAAACCTTCGCGCAACGTTTTTCCGCCAATCCCGACGACATTCGCAAGGCCGAGGACTTCGCGCGTCGCCACCAACTGACGGTCGATCGCGTCGATCCGGTCGAAAGCGTCGTCGTGCTGTCCGGCACGATCCAGCAGTTCGAAGCCGCGTTCGGCGTCAAACTCGAGCGCTTCGAGCATCAGTCGATCGGCCAGTATCGCGGCCGCTCCGGCCCGATCGCGCTGCCCGACGATCTCGGCGACGCCGTCACGGCCGTGCTCGGCCTCGACAGCCGTCCGCAGGCGCGGCCGCACTTCCGGCTGCGACCACCGTTCAAGCCCGCGCGCGGCGGCGCGGCGGGCGTCACGTTCACCCCGATCCAGCTGGCATCGCTGTACGGCTTTCCGGCCGGCGACGGCGCCGGGCAGTGCATCGCGATCATCGAGCTCGGCGGCGGCTACCGCGCGGCGGACATCCAGCAGTATTTCCGCGGGCTCGGCATCACGACGCCGCCGACGCTCGTCGACGTCAACGTCGGCACCGGCCGCAACACGCCGACCGGCGACCCGAGCGGCCCGGACGGTGAAGTCGCGCTCGACATCGAGATCGCCGGCGCAATCGCGCCGGCCGCGAAGATCGCCGTCTATTTCGCGTCGAACAGCGATGCAGGCTTCATCCAGGCCGTGAACGCGGCCGTCAGCGACACGACCAACAAGCCGTCAGTGATCTCGATCAGCTGGGGCGGCCCCGAAGCGATCTGGCAGGCGCAGTCCGCGCAGGCGTTCAACCGCGTGCTGCAGGCGGCGGCCGCGCAGGGCATCACGGTGTGCGCGGCATCCGGCGACAGCGGCTCGGGTGACGGGCTGCAGGACGGCGCCGACCATGTCGACTTCCCCGCATCGAGCCCGTATGTGCTCGGCTGCGGCGGCACGCAGCTCGACGCGCTGCCCGGGCAGGGCATCCGCAGCGAGGTCACGTGGAACGACGAGGCGGCCGGCGGCGGCGCGGGCGGGGGCGGCGTCAGCACGCTGTTCGACCTGCCGGCGTGGCAGCAGGGGCTGACCGTCACGCGCGCCGATGGCAGCAGCACACCGCTCGCGAAGCGCGGCGTGCCGGACGTTGCCGGCGATGCGTCGCCGCAGACAGGCTACGAAGTGTCGATCGCGGGCACGGCCACGGTGATGGGCGGCACGAGTGCGGTCGCGCCGCTGTGGGCCGCGCTGATCGCGCGGATCAATGCGGCGGCGAGCGCGGCGGGCGGTGCGGCCGCCGGCTGGGTCAATCCGGTGCTGTACAAGAATCCGGGTGCGCTGCGCGACATCACGCAGGGCTCGAACGGTACGTATGCGGCCGCGCAGGGCTGGGATGCCTGCACGGGCCTCGGCAGCCCGAACGGCGCGCAGCTCGCCGCGATCCTTGTGCGCAAGCCGTCGAGCTGACGGCCGCGGTACACGGCTTTCCGTATGGCGCGGGCTGCTTGCCCGCGCCTTTTTCTCACCTCCAGGAGCAGCACGATGGGCATCGATTCCGCATCTTCCGGCGGCGTGTATCCGCTGCATCACGGCGACCACAATTCGCATGGCGTGCCGCCGACCGTCAATCCGGTCGCGTTGGCCCACGGCCGCGACCAGCCGTTCTTCGATCCGGTCGCGTACGGCAACGGCCCCGACGACTCGGTGACCGACACGACCGAGGCGGCCGCGATCACGCATCACACGATCCTGATCGACGGCAAGCGCATTGCCTACACGGCGACGGCCGGCCATCTCGTGACGGTCGACCCGAGCAGTTCGCAGCCGGCCGCGAAGCTCTTCTACGTCGCGTTTACGGCCGACGGCGCGAAGGAAGAAACGCGGCCCGTGACGTTCTTCTATAACGGCGGGCCCGGCTCGTCGTCGGTGTTCGTGCTGTTGGGCTCGTTCGCGCCGAAGCGCATCAAGACGTCGATGCCGGGGTTCACGCCGCCCGCGCCGTACCAGATGGAAGACAACCCGGACAGCATGATTGACCACAGCGACCTGGTGTTCATCAACCCGGTCGGCACCGGCTATTCGGCGGCCGTCGCGCCGAACAAGAACCGCAACTTCTGGGGCGTCGACCAGGATGCGGATTCGCTGAAGCAGTTCATCAAGCGCTACCTGACGAAGAACAACCGCTGGAATTCGCCGAAATACCTGTTCGGCGAATCGTACGGCACCGCGCGCAGCTGCGTGCTCGCGTACAAGCTGCACGAGGACGGTGTCGACCTGAACGGCGTCACGCTGCAATCGTCGATCCTCGACTACCGGCAGGCCGGCAACCCGGTCGGCGCGCTGCCGACCGCGGCCGCCGATGCGTGGTATCACAAGAAACTCGGCGTCACGCCGGCACCGACCGATCTCGGCGCGTTCGTCGAGGAAGTCGCGCAGTTCTCGCGTACCGACTACCTGAACGCGCTGCGCGCGGTCCCGCATGCGGACCCGGCCGCCGTGCAGAAACTGTCGCAATACACGGGCATCGATACCGCGACGCTGCAATCGTGGAGCCTCAATATCGCCGGCTACGACGCACGCGGCAATTCGCTGTTCCTGACGACGCTGCTGCATGCGCAGGGGCTCGCGCTCGGCTCGTACGACGGCCGCGTGACAGGGATCTCGTCGGGCATCGCCGGCAAGATCGACCCGAACTCGGGCGGCAACGATCCGACGATGACGGCCGTGACGGGCGTCTACACGGCGATGTGGAACAGCTACCTGAACGAGCAGCTGAAGTTCACGTCGAATTCCGCGTTCACGGACCTGAACGACCAGGCGTTCCAGAACTGGGATTTCAGCCACATCGACCCGACCGGCGCGCAGCAGGGCATCGATGCGCAGGGGAACGTGATCCTCTATACGGCCGGCGATCTCGCCGCGGTGATGGCGTTGAACGTCGACCTGAAGGTACTGTCGGCGAACGGCTTCTACGATTTCGTCACGCCGTTCTACCAGACCGTGATCGACCTGCAGCAGATGCCGCTCGAGGACCAGAAGGTGCGGCAGAACCTGTCCGCGCGTTTCTATCCGTCGGGGCACATGGTGTATCTCGACGGCGGATCGCGCACCGCGCTCAAGCGCGATCTCGCGACGATGTACGACGCGACGGTCAGCGACACGGGGGCGCGGATGCGGATTCGCGCGCTGCAGGCGACGAAGACGGGCGGGCACGCGTAGCGGTGCCCGTCGCCGGGTTGCCGCGTGTGGCCGTCACGGCCGCGCGCGGCGGATGGGCCCCGACGCCGCCGGCCGGTTGCCAGGCCGCAGCGCCGGATTGCGACGCGGCGGTCGTTCCGCCGCGCTAGCCGCTTAGGCGGTCGGCCAGTCGAACGGCGTGTACGGCAACGCGCGCTTGTGGCGCGAACCTTCGTGGAAGCGCAGCACCGTCTCGTACACATGGTCGCTGACCGGCTTGCCTTCGAGGAAATCGTCGATCTCGTCGTAGCTCACGCCGTACGCGTGCTCGTCGGGGCGCAGCGGGCGCAGTTCCTCGAGGTCGGCCGTCGGCACCTTCATCACGATCAGTTCCTCGCCGCCGAGCGCACGGGCCACCGCGCGCACGCGACGCTTGTTCAGCCCCGCGAGCGGCAGGATGTCCGCGCCGCCGTCACCGAACTTCGTGAAGAAACCCATCAGCGATTCCGCCGCGTGATCGGTGCCGATCACGATGCCACGTCGCGCACCAGCCACCGCGTACTGCGCGATCATGCGCTCGCGCGCCTTGATGTTGCCGTGCACGAAGTCCTGCTGCGCCGGCGTCTCGAAGGCATGGCCGGACGCGGCCAGTGCGCCGAGCATTGCATCGGCGGCCGGCTTCACGTTGACCGTCAGCTCCTCGTCCGCGCGGATGAACGCGAGTGCGCGCTGCGCATCGGCTTCGTCGTTCTGCACGCCGTTCGGCAAGCGCATGGCAATGAAGCGTGCATCGTAGCCGTCGGCGCGCAGGCGTTCTACCGACAGTTGCGCGAGCCGGCCGGCCGTCGACGAATCGACGCCGCCGCTGATGCCGAGTACGTAGGTCCGCAGGCCGGTCGAACGAAGATATTGCGCGAGGAATTCGACGCGGCGGGCGATCTCGGCCTCGGCGTCGAAGTGCGGGGCGACGTTCAGTTCGGCAATGATCGCGCGTTGGCGGCTGGCGTAATCGGCGGATGTCATGAAGGGAGTTCCGGAACGAAATCAAGGCGCCCATCATAAGCGCAATCGCGGCGCGGCGCCGCGCCGGGCGTGCGATCCGGCGGTTTCGCGTTGCTTCGGCGAGACGGGCTGCATCGCCGTGGTGCACGGTGCGCCGGGCGGGTGCAGGATGCCGCGCGATGGGCCTCCTTGCGTGCCGCTCCGATGCGGGTACCGGCCCGGTGGCGCGCTTTAGCGCCGCGCGAGCACGACGCCCACCAGCGCGAGCGCGAAGCCGGCGAGCTGGATGGCCGCGAGCGTTTCGCCGAACAGCCAGTAGCCCTGGAGCGCGGCAAGCGGCGGCGCGAGGAACAGCAGCGACGTCGCGCGCGCGGCGTTGCCGCGCCGCAGCATCCACATCAGCATCGTGACCGCGCCGCCGGACAGGAACACGACACCCCATACGAGCGAGACCCACAGCGCCGGCGCGCCGATCCAGCGCGTCTCGTGCAGCAGCGCGACGAAGATGGCCGCGACGATCGCCGCACCGAAGTTCTGGACGGCAACCGCCGTGCGCAGGTCGCTTTTCGCGAGCTTGCCTTTCTGATACAGAGAGCCGGCGGTGATCGACCCGACCGCAAGCACCGAGACGGCGACGACGAGCCACGCAGGCGCGGCGCCCGGCGGCGTCGCGACACCGCCCGTAACCTTCGGCGCCAGCACGAGCGCGACGCCGGTGAGCCCGAGCGCCATCCCGAACCAGCCGCGCCTGGGCAGGCGCTCGTTGAACAGCGGGACGGCGAGCACGGCGGTGGCGAGCGGCTGCAGCGCGCCGAGCAGCGCCATGACGCCCGCGTTCAGCCCTTGCGCGACGGCCCAGTAGCTCGCGCCGAGATAGACGCCCTGCAGCAGCGCGCCCGCGATCAGGTGACGCGGCCATTCGCGCCGGGCCGGCCACGGCGCGCGCGCGACGAGCGCCACCACGCCGAACAGCGCGGCCGTGCCCGCAAAACGCGCGAGCAGGAACAGGTTGGGATCGGCGTAGGGCTTGATTGCCCGCGCAACGATGAAGCCGGTGGACCAGAGTGCGACGAAAGCGGCGGCGACGATCGAGGTAAGCATGCGTGACGGGCCGCGATGCGGCCGGACAGAATCGTGAAGTCGGCCAGTATCGGGGGAAGCGATGCCGGCGTCTTGTCGAATCCTGCACTCATGCTGCGTGCCGAACGAGCCGAACGAGCCGAACGAGCCGAACGAGCCGAACGAGCCGAACGAGCCGAACGAGCCGAACGAGCCGAACGAGCCGAACGAGCCGAATGTGCCGAATGTGCCGAACGTGCCGAATGTGTCGCACATGCGGCCGTCGGTGTGGGCCGGGCGATGCCGCGGGAAGGGGAGAGGCGCCGCCCGGCATGCGGAGCGGGCGAGCGTGAAGCAGCGAAGATCAGTCGATCGAGAACGTGTCGAGCGGCTGGTTGGCGCGTGCGTCGGTCGCAAAGCGCGCGGCGAGCTGTTCGTAGAGCCGGCGAGCCTCGTCGAGCGTCAGGTCGATCCAGTACGGATCGCCGGCCGCGTCGTTGAGACGTTCGGGCGGAAACTGGATTTCGATCACACTGCCTTTGCGATACATGGCGCGAGCCCCTTTGCTTGGTCTGTCATTCGGCGAAGCGCAAAGTGTAGCAACCGGCGCCGCGCCGATTCGCGCGCGTCAGGCAATACAGAATTTCGCTTTCGGGAAACGCGGCCTGCCCGGTTTCCCGCCGCAGTCAAATCCCGGTCAAACGGCCGTAATACAATGGTCGGCTTACCCATTACCAGTCGCCTCGGGCGCACACGCGATGCTGGCGGAACAACGTCATCAATTCATCCTGTCGGAGCTCGGGCGATCGGGCGCATTGTCGGTCGCGGAACTCGTCCGCTCGCTCGACGTGTCGCGCGAGACCGTGCGGCGCGACCTGAACGCACTGGCCGCACGCGGCCTGCTCGTGATGACGCACGGCGGTGCGCTGGCCGCGGATCGCCGTGAGCCGAGCCTGTCGGAGCGCGAAGCCGCGAACGCCGAAGCGAAGCGCACGATCGGGCGGCGCGCGGCCGAATTCGTGCCCGACGATGCATCGGTGCTGATCGATTCGGGCAGCACGCCGCATGCGGTTGCGCTCGCGCTCGCCGACCGGCACCGGCTGTCGATCTACACGAACGACTGGCGCACCGCGTTCGTGCTCGCGCGGCGCAACGGCAATCGCGTGACGCTGCTCGGCGGCGAGCTGTCCGACGACGAGGACGCCACGTTCGGGCTCGACACGATCCAGCAGCTCGCGCAGTACCACGTCGATTTCGCGTTCGTCGGCGCCGGCGGCATCACGCCCGACGGCGAATGCACCGACTACTCGCGGCTCGCGGCCGAGGTGCGCAGCCGGATGATCGCGGCGGCCGGCACCGCGATGATCGTTGCCGACCATTCGAAATTCGGCCGCGTGACGCCGGTGAGGATCAACGGCACGGCCGCTGCCCGCTATCTCGTGACCGAACGCGCGCCCGACAAGGCCGTGCGCCGCGCGCTGACCGCGCGCGGGATCGAGCTGCTCGTGTGCGACTGACGCGCGTCCGACATACAAGGTTCATCGAACCGTCATTGCGCGGGAAGAACCGCCGTCAAGACTGACCCATTCATCTCGACCGGCCGCAAGCCAGGGAGCAACGAATGACCGTCAGTGTGCGCAGCTATCTTTCCCCCACCCTGGTCCTGCTGGCCTTCGACTGGCCCGATGCGGCGTCGCGTGCCGATTTCCTCGGCTTCGCGATCCGGCGCACGCCGGGCTTCTGGTCGGCCGACGGCAAGACGCGCGCGCCGGACAGCTGGCTGCCGAACCGCCTGACGTTCGACGGCCCGGCCGCGCACACGCAGGGCGACGCGCCGACCGACCAGGCGCCGATCCAGAAATTCATGTGGTGGGACGCGCGCATCGATCCGCAGGATCGCGGTGCGTCGTTCCGCTACGACGTCTATCCGGTCGTCGGCACGCCGGCGAACCTGCAGGTACTCGACGCGCAAGCCGGCGTGTGCAACGTCGTGCTGCCCGCGCATGTCGAGGATGGCATCGGCACGTGGTTCAACCGCGCGGTGGTCAGCTCGCAGGCATTCGCGAAGCAGGTGGCGGCGCTGGGCCTCGCGCCGAATGCGGCCCCGAGCGACGCGCAGGCGCTGAAGCTGCGCACGTGGCTCGCGAACGACATGGAGCAGGTGTTCGCGGAGATGCTCGACCCCGCGTCGCGCGCGGCGTCGGCCGTTTATCACCTGACCGACACGCTGTGGGTGCTGCCCGCATTCGAAGCATTCGGGCGCCAGCACGGCGAAGCGTCGCTCGCGATCGTCTACGACGCGCACACGACGGCGCGCAAGGGCAAGCCGCCGCTGCCGTCGCCGAACCAGCCGGCCGTCGACGCGCTGCAGGGCCTCGCGACGCTCGCGCCGCGCGACAAGACGCACATCATGCACGACAAGTTCATCGTGACCGATGCGGCGTCGAACGCGGTGCCCTCACGCGTGCTGACCGGCTCCGCGAACTTCACGACCGAGGGGCTCACGGAACAGGCGAACGTGCTGCACGCGTTCGATTCGCCCGCGCTTGCCGCGCTGTACAACGATCGCGCGCAGGCGCTGGCCGGGAATCCGTCGATCGCGGAGACGGCGAAGCTGTCGCCGGGGTGGTCGGAGCCGATGACGATCGGCAGTGCGCAGGTGCGGCTCGCGTTTTCGCCGGAGCCGGCGGGGCAGCGCACCGAGATCGACACGATCGTCGCCGCGATCGCGGCCGCGAAGCATTCGGTGTCGTTCTGCCTGTTCATGCCGACCGACGCGGCGCTGCGCGACGCGTGCTTCGCGGCCGGCGACCGCGGGCTGATGATGTTCGGCCTGGTGAACAAAATCAACGCAGGCAGCGCGACGAAGGCCGATGCCCAGCAGCAGGCCGGCCAGACGCTCGATGCGGCCACGCTCGCGAACCTCGAGCTGTACCACCGCAGCCGCGACAACCACGACGTGATCGATGCCGCGTATTTCTCGCCGGCCACCGTGCCGCAGGGTTTCGAGCCCGAGCTGCGCCTCTTCCCGGGTGAACCGGCACCGGCCTTTCCGCCCGTCGTGATCCATCACAAGTTCATCGTGATCGATGCGGAGGGCGCGCATCCGGTCGTCTATACGGGCTCGGCGAACATGAGCCGCAATTCCGAGCAGTACAACGACGAGAACCTGCTCGAGATCCGCGACTCGCGGATCTCGGCGATCTATCTCGCGGAATTCCTGCGGTTTTACGAGCACTATCGCGCGCGGGCGCTGGCGATCAATGCGAAGCAGCACGGCACGGGCGCGGGCGCGGATACGGGCACGGGTACGCATGCGCGGCTCGCGCTTGCGCCCGATTCGAGTTGGGCGAAGAAGTATTACGTGGCGGGAAGCCCGGAAGAAAAGGCGCGGATAGCACTTGCGTCGACCGCGCCGACGGACTGATGCACGCGAGCGCGACGGGCGCGGATGTCGCGCGCCCGACGTGAGGCTGGCCGGGAAACCGGCTGCCGCCGCCGCTTATGCGGCGACGTAGCGCAGCACGGCGTCGGCGATCGTGTCGCGATGCCGTGCGCGCAGGCGCGGCGCCGACGGGTCGCGGCCGAACGCGGCGCCGAACGTGTAGCGGTTGGACACGCGGTGGAAGCAGAACGAGCTGATCAGCAGGTGCAGGTCGAACGCGTCGATGTCCTGGCGGAACGCGCCGCTTGCCGCGCCGCGCTCGACCAGTTCCTCGAGCGTCTTGATGATGCTGACGTTGCGGTTCTTGAACGACTTAAGCTGTTCGAGATACTTCGCGCCGTGGATGTTCTCGATCGACACGAGGCGAACGAAGTCGCGATGCTTGTCGTGATAGTCGAACGTGAATTCGACGAGGCGGCGCATGCCTTCACGCGGCTCCATGTCGCCGACGTGCAGTTCCTGCTCGAGTGCGCGGATGTCGCCGTACACCTTCTCCAGCACGGCCTCGTACAGGCCTTCCTTGCTTTCGAAGTAGTAGTAGAGCATCCGCTTCGTCGTGTTGGTACGCTCGGCGATCGCATCGACGCGCGCGCCGGCGAGCCCCATCGCGGAGAATTCCTGCGTGGCGACGTCGAGGATGTTGCGCTTGGTTTGCTCGGGATCGTATTTGCGCCGCGTATCGGACGGAAGCGCGCGGGTGTCGGACGTGGCGGCCTTGCTTCCTGCTTTCATGTGAATTTATTGTGGCTTCGGCGGCTTGGAAAAGCCATTCTAGCATGTGGGAAATCCCCGCCCGGCCGACCTTCCGCTCTAATCGGCAGGGCGGTTTCGGCCGCCGTGGCCGCCGCTCAGCGACGGCAGGATGCGAGCGCGTCGCGCGCCTGGTACGCCGTATACGTGAGCTGTGCGGCAGCGAGGCCCGCCAGCCCGAACGTGCGCGTGAGCCCGAACGCGTTGAAGCCTTCCGGCACCGGCCGGCCTTCGGCCAGTGCGGCCGCGAGCGCTTCGCCGGCAACCGTGGTCGGCGCCATCCCGTGGCCGCCGAACGCGATCGCGTGCCACACGCCGTCCGCGTCGCGGCCGATCTGCGGCATCTTGTGCCGCGCGTAGCTCATCAGCCCGCCCCACGCGTAGTCGACCTTCACGCCTTCCAGTTGCGGATACACGCGCAGCAGGTCGCGCCGCAGCAGCCGTGCGATCGCGTCGGGGCCGCGGTCGAGCACGGAGATCCGGCCGCCCCACAGGATGCGCGTGTCCTTCAGCGGGCGGTAATAGTCGAACGCGAAACGCGTGTCGTAGATCGCGTACGGTGCGTCGATCGCGTCCGGCAGGCGTGCGCCGAGCGGTTCGGTTGCGATCACGTAGGTCGCGATCGGCAGCACCGCGCGCTCGATGCGCGGCGACACGCCGCGCGCATAACCGCCACCGGCGAACACGACGTCTTTCGCGCGCACCGTGCCCTGCGCCGTGCGCACGACGTACCCGGCACCTTCGCGCGCGATGCCGAGCGCGGCCGAGCGTTCGTACACGCGCGCGCCGCCGCGCGATGCGGCCGCCGCGACGCCGAGCACGTACTTGAGCGGATGGAAGTGGAAGGCATTCGGCTCGAACAGGCCGCCGTAATAGCGCTGCGTCTTCAGCCGCTTGCGCAGCGCGTCCGTCGAAACGGGTTCCCAGTCGACGCCGAGTTCGTCCTTCATCAGCGTGCGCACGCTGTCGAGCCGCGAAGGATCGTCGAACCAGTTCGTGAGCATCACGCCCTGGTCGACGATGTCGCAGTCGATGTCGTAGCGTGCGATCCGCGCGCGGATCAGTTCGACCGCATCGACGGTGAGCCGGTAGAGCCGGCGCCCTTCGTCGCGGCCGAGCGTGCGCAGCAGGTCGGCGTTGTCGAGACTGTAGCCGCCGAAGACGAAGCCGCCATTGCGGCCCGATGCGCCGAAGCCGACCCGTTCGCTGTCTAGCACGACGACGTCATGCACGCCGCGCTCGACGAGGCCGAGCGCCGTGCACAGGCCGGCGAGGCCGCCGCCGACGATGCAGACCTGCGTGTCGATCGTGCCGGTCAGTTGCGGGTAGGGCTGGCGGGTAACGGTGGCTTCGTAGAAGTTCTGCATGCGATTTCGTTGACTCGTAACGGCGGAAAAACAGGCGGCGCGCGTCGATCTTGCCTGAACGCGCGCGCCGCGTCGAATGGGGGGCAGCGCACCGGCTGCCGCGCGTGGGCGGCGGCCGGTGCGAAGTCGGCCGATGCGGGCCGCTCCGGGCGCTCAGGCGCCCTGCGTCGGGTTGGCCGGACGGGCGACGTAGCCCGCGTAGCCGGTTTCGGCCTGCGGTGCGGTTTCAGGCGTCGCGTTGCGTTCGATCCACGGTGCGATCTCCATGTCTTCGTAGCGCACGAGGCGGCATTTGCGCACGAGCGCGTAACCGAGCCAGATCGCGAGGAAGAACGGCAGGCCGATGTAGGTCGCGGCGATGCCCACCCAGTCGATCTTGTCGGAGAGGAACGCCTGGTAATCCTGGCCGAGCGCGACGACCGCGCACAACGCGAACGCGAACAGCGGGCCGAACGGGAACCACTTCGATCGGTACGGCAGCTGGTCGAGCCGGTAGCCCTGCTTCAGGAACCCCTTGCGGAACCGGTAGTGGCTGACGGCAATGCCGAGCCACGTGATGAAGCCGGCCATGCCCGACGTGTTCAGCAGCCACAGGTACACGGTCTTGTCGCCGTACAGCGACGTGAGGAAACACAGCGCGCCGACGGCCGTCGTTGCATACAGCGCGTTGCGCGGCACGCCGCCGCGCGACAGCTTCGCGAAGATCTTCGGTGCGCGGCCTTCGACCGCGAGGTTGTAGAGCATCCGCGTCGACGCGTACATGCCCGAGTTGCCGGCCGACAGCACGGCCGTGAGGATCACCGCGTTCATCACGCCGGCCGCGAATGCGAGGCCCGCGTGGCGGAACACGAGCGTGAACGGGCTCACGCCGATGTCGGTCACGTCGCTTTTCAGCAGGCTCGGGTCGGTATAGGGAATCAGCACGCCGATCACGAAGATCGCGAACACGTAGAACAGCAGGATCCGCCAGAAGATCTGGCTCACCGCGCGCGGGATCGTCGTGCGCGGGTTTTCCGATTCGCCGGCCGCGACGCCGATCATTTCGGTGCCCTGGAACGAGAAGCCCGCGATCATCGCGACGCCGAGCATCGTCGCCCAGCCGCCGGCGAACGGCGCGTCGCCGATCGTGAAGTTGCCCCAGCCCGCGCTCGGGCCGCCCTGCATGATCCCGAAGATCATCAGCAGGCCGACGCCGACGAACGCGAGCACCGTCAGCACCTTGATCAACGCGAACCAGTATTCGGCTTCGCCGAAGCCGCGCACCGACAACGCATTGAGCGCGAAGATCAAGGTGAGGAACAGCGCGCTCCACCACATGCCCGGTACGTGCGGAAACCAGTAGTTCATCACGAGTTGCGCGGCGACGAGCTCCACCGCGAGCGTCACGGCCCAGCTGTACCAGTAGTTCCAGCCGAGCGCGAAACCGAAGCCTTCGTCGACGAACTTCGCGCCGTAGGTCGCGAACGAGCCCGACACCGGCATGAACGCGGCCATTTCGCCGAGGCTCGTCATCAGGAAATAGACCATCAGCCCGATCACCATGTACGCGAGCATCGCGCCACCGGGGCCGGCCTGCGAGATCGACGCGCCGGACGCGACGAACAGGCCCGTGCCGATCGAGCCGCCGATCGCGATCATTCGCAGATGGCGTGCCTGCAGCGCACGGTGGAGGGACGGCTTCGCGGGCGGCGAGCCGGACGGACGGGGTGAATCGGGGCGGGCATCTGAATGCATGGCGGGCGCTGGGCGCTGTCTCCGGGATTGTTTTTTGGTGACGAAGCGCGACGCGTTGCCGGCCGTGGGCCGGGCAGCGGTGATGCGGTGCGGAAGCGGGCCTGATGAGCCGGATCGCGATGCGTGTCGCCTTCGTCTGGCGTCCGGCTGCAGTCGTGGCGGCCGGCGGCGCGCCGGGTGCGTTGCACCTCGACGTCGCAACGATTGTGTGTGCCCGATGCACGGCCGGCAAACGATATTTCCGCACAGGGTGATGCAGGTTTGTCATCAACTTGCATCGTGTCGCGATGCGTCCGACGGCCCGGCTACGGGCTTTGGAAACGTCCTATATCGGCGCAGAAGCGCGTGGGGTGGGCCTATCGAGTTGTTGCGTTTTGGGAATGAAGTCGTGAGTTAATATCAATAGCGGCCCGACTTGTGGCCACCGACAATGTGTTTCATGGATCGTGCCTTGCGAGGCGGGGGCGCGCCGTCCGGCCGGGCTTCCGGCGGCGGCGCAGCGCGATGCGCCGTACGGCGCACCGGGCCCGCCGCGCTGCGCATCCGCTTGCACCGGGCGCGCGAACGCGCTCCAATCGAATCACGCGGGCGGCGCTGCCGCCGCACCGATCAATCTGTCCCTGAAGAGGAAGTGATGCAATTCAACGACATTCTTGCCGCGCTCGATATCGATCTCGCCCAGTGGAAAGGCAATGCGCTGACCGCGCGTTCGCCGCTCGACGGCGCGACGCTCGCGACGCTGGCCGTCGACACGCCCGCCGACGCCGAGCGCAAGATCGACGCCGCGCACGACGCATTCCTCAAGTGGCGCACGGTGCCGGCGCCGGTGCGCGGTGAGTTCGTGCGCGTGTTCGGCAACGTGCTTCGTGAGCACAAGGCCGAACTGGGCCGTCTCGTCACGCTCGAAGCCGGCAAGATCACGTCGGAAGGGCTCGGCGAAGTGCAGGAAATGATCGACATCTGCGATTTCGCGGTCGGCCTGTCGCGCCAGCTCTACGGCCTGACGATCGCGTCGGAGCGCCCGGGCCACCGGATGATGGAAACGTGGCACCCGATCGGCGTGTGCGGCGTGATTTCGGCGTTCAACTTCCCGGTTGCGGTGTGGGCCTGGAATGCGGCGCTGGCGTTCGTGTGCGGCGATTCGGTCGTGTGGAAGCCGTCCGAGAAGACGCCGCTCACCGCGATTGCGTGCCACGTGCTGCTCGAGAAGGCGCTGCGCGAGTTCGAGAAGACGCATCCGGGCGTCGCGCCGAAGGGCCTGAGCCAGCTGGTGCTCGGCATGCGCGATGTCGGCGAGGTGCTGACGGCGTCGAAGAAGGTGCCGGTCGTCAGCGCGACGGGCAGCGTGCGGATGGGCCAGGAAGTCGCGAAGGTGCTGAGCCAGCGCCTCGCGCGCGGCATCCTCGAACTCGGCGGCAACAACGGGATGATCGTCGCGCCGAGCGCGGATCTTGACCTCGTGGTGCGCGCGGTCACGTTCGCGGCGGTCGGCACGGCCGGCCAGCGCTGCACGACGCTGCGTCGCCTGATCGTGCATCGCAGCCTGGTCGAGCAACTGCTGCCGCGCATCGAGAAGGCCTACGTGTCGGTGAAGGTCGGCAACCCGCTCGAAGAAGGCACGCTGGTCGGCCCGCTGGTCGATCGCGCGTCGTTCGATGCGATGCAGAAGGCGCTGGGCGATGCACGCGAGCAGGGCGGCGAGGTGAAGGGCGGCGAGCGCGTCGACGTCGGTCACGCGGATGCGTACTACGTGCGTCCGGCCATCGTGCGGATGCCGAAGCAATCGGCCGTGGTCGAGCGCGAGACGTTCGCACCGATCCTGTACGTGATGGTCTACGACAACTTCGACGACGCGATCGAACTGCATAACGCGGTGCCGCAAGGCCTGTCGTCGGCGATCTTCACGAACGACATGCGCGAGGCCGAGCAGTTCATGTCGGCAGCGGGCAGCGACTGCGGGATCGTCAACGTGAACATCGGCACGAGCGGCGCGGAAATCGGCGGCGCGTTCGGCGGCGAGAAGGAAACGGGCGGCGGCCGCGAGTCGGGTTCGGACGCGTGGAAGGCGTATATGCGCCGCGCGACGAATACGATCAACTACAGCCGGCAGCTGCCGCTGGCGCAGGGCGTGAAGTTCGACGTGTGATGTCGCGCGGTGCGTGTCGCACCGTTTGACGATGAATCGGGCCGGTTGCCGCGTTGCGGTGCCGGCCCGTTGTGTTTGGCGCGGCGCAATGCGGTATCGTGCGCGTTGGCGTCGTTCGGCGCCGGTGCTTTTTCGATGACATGCCGGGAACGGCGCGCGTGCGTGCCGGCCCGGGTCGACGGTGCAGAGATCGTGAACGGAAATGAATGTCTTGCGAGCCTGGCGGGGTCGTCGCCGGTCGGCATGCAGGTTTATGCGTCTTCCTGTTTGCGTCGCTATTGCGACGCGAAAGGGGTGTCGCACGTGGCCATCGATGCGCTCCTGGCTCATCTCGACGCCGTCGCGGGTGCTCGAAGCCTGCCGGAGTGGGAGCGGAAAGGTGCATTGCTCGAACTGAACGGTAGAGGCGATCCCGTTCCGGCAGCCATCGAATCGGTGCTGCCGGATGGCGAGTCGCAGACATTCGCGGCGCTGGTCGAAGCCGTCGTCGAGGTTGGAATCGTCGATCTGTACGGCGCGAACACCGATCTTCCGCTGGCGTTTCTTCGCAAGGCGATCGCCGTTCTGGAACAGAGTGGGATTCCGCTACCGCCGCGTGCGTGCGTGTGATGCGGCGGACGGTTCGACGTGGTGGCACGGATGATTGCCGGCTAAGCGGCGCATCTGCGCGATCCGAGCGACAACCTGATCACGATTACCTGTCACGAAGACGACGAGGCGAGCGACGAGATCGTCTACGGCTGGGAAGAGACGGTCACGATCGATTGACCGATCGGGACGGGGACACGAATGGACACGCTCGCGGATCTGATACGAAGCGAATCGTTTTTCTACGCGGACTGCATCGCGTTGAGCCGCACGCGCGTGATCGGCTACACGATTGCTGGTGCGCGGCTGGCGCTGGATGATTTGATCGGTATCGACGAATCGGATGTCACCGATGCATTCGAACGATTCTCGATCGAGATCGACGGCGCGATCTATGCAGGCGGCGAGGGCGCGTCGCACGGGTCATACGGATTCTTCTACAAGCGCACGGGAAACCATGTCGACTGGGTCGTGATGTCGACGACGTTGGACCCGTTCGTCGCCGCCCGGCGTACGGACGGCGCCATCGCATTCGTGACGCAGGCCGGCGATGCATGGGTGGTATCCGCAGACGATGTTGTGAACCTTCGCATCGACCGCGGACAGCCGACCCGACCGTTCAGCGCGACGCCACCCGGCGCGTAGCCTGCATCACTTCTCCGCCGCCGCCGGCATGTTCTGCACGACCAGCATCTGCGGGCTCGACAGCGTGATCCCCGCCGCGCGCAACTGCTTGAGGATCTCGAACAGCAGATCGCTCTTCGTCGAACTCGCGATCCGCGGGCTCGACACGTAACCCGTCACGCTCAGCGTGATTCCGTCCGGCGTGAGCTGGCTGAACGTCACCGACGGCGCCGGCTTCTCGAGGATCGCCTGGTGCGAGCGATACGCGTCGAGCAGCAGGTCGCGCACCTGCTCGGGATCGGTGTTCAGCGGGAACGTCAGCACCAGCGTCGCGACGCCCTGCGTGCTGTTGCCCATCGTCACGTTGCGCACGTTCTGCGAGATCAGCTGCGAGTTCGGCACGATCACGGTCGAGCGGTCGCTGAGCTGGATCTCGGTCGCACGGACGTTGATGCGGCGGATGTCGCCTTCGACGCCCGCGATGCTGACCATGTCGCCGACCTTCACCGGGCGCTCGGTCAGCAGGATCAACCCGGATACGAAGTTCTTCACGATCTCCTGCAGGCCGAAGCCGATACCCACCGACAACGCGCTGACGATCCACGCGAGGTTGTTCCACCGCACGCCGAGCAGCCCGAGCGTCATCAGCACGAGCAGTACGTAGCCGACGTTGGTGAACAGCGTGATCAGCGATACACGCATCCCGGTATCCATGCCGAGCGCGGGCATGAACTCGCTGTCGAGCCAGCGCCGCAGCGAGCGCAACAGATAGAAGCCGATCGCGAACCCGATTGTCGCGTTCAGGATCCGGTCGGGCATGATGTTCAGGCTCTGCAGCCGCTGGCTGCCGATCATCGCGACCGCGCTGTCGAGCAGGTCGCTCGGCGTCGTGCCGAAGCCGCCCGTCAGCAGCGCGATGGCCGCGATCAGCATCAGCAGGCTCGTGCCGAAACCGGACAGCACCGTGCGCGCCTGGTCGAGGTGGCGATCCTCGAGCGCGAACAGGTGCTTGATCTGCTGACCCGTCGCCAGGCTCGACGAGAACAGGCTTTCGCTCGCGTCGCGCGTCAACTGGATCAGGATGTAGGTCGTGCACAGCACGATCTCGAACCACACGAGCTCGTACGTGATGAAGCGCGCGACCGTGATGTAACCGATCAGGAGTGCGATCAGCGATGCGACGATCGCCAGCGTGACACCGGCATGGATCAGCCCCGCGAGCGTCGAGCGCTGCTCGGGTGCCTCGCCCGCCGCCGCGAGCACGCTGCGCGCGCGGTTGGCGCGCAACAGCGACGCGCCGACCGTCAGCGTGACGACGAGCGACACGATGCCGCGACCGAACAGCGTGACCGACAGGCTGGTGTCGACGATCCGGTTGATCGATTCGAGCGTGCCGGACACGAGCAGCAGCGCGGCCAGGATGCCGGGGAACGGCTTCATCGCGAGCGCTACGGGATCGGCGAGCGCGGGCAGGCGCCACGACGGATGCTTCGTGCAGAGCAGTGCGCGGCCGAGCCCGGCGATCAGTGCGCAGGTCGCGGCGAGCTTCGCGAACTGGTCCCACAGATCGGTCAGTCCCGACGTGAGGTCGTAACGGCGCGCGACGGCGAGATAAAGGATCTGAACGGCAATGGCGGTCGCCAGCAGGGTCGACAGCGCGATGGATAACGCCAGTGCGCTGCGGCGCAAGCGGGTGGCCGGCAGGCGGTTGACGCAGAGCCAGGCGAGCCCGCGCTCGATGAGCCGGCGGCCGCCCATCCATGCCGCGAACGCGGCGATCAGCAGCAGCACGGTGATCGCCTTTTGTCCGGGCACCCACGACGAGCGCAGCATGTCGTGTATTTCTTCGTCGAAATCTCCGAGCCGCTGGGTGTCGTCCGGCGAAAGATGGAACAGCGGCAGCCAGAACTGCGCGCTGAAAATGCCGCCCGAACGGAACGCGAGCTGGTTCTTCAGCAGGCCGCGATGGAGCTTTGCGAATTGCTCGGCCAGGTTCGTCAGGCCGGTTTTCTGGTCGGCGGCCTGCTTCAGCGCCGCATCGAGCTGTGTTTTGCGCGCGTTCAGCGTGGCCCGTTGCTTCGCGACGGCTGCCGTTTCCGGCGCAGCGCCCTCGGCGGGCGGCGGTCCGAGCACGTCGAGTTGTGCCTGAATCTGGGCGCGTTGCGGCGTGAGATCGCTTTGTAGTTTCACGACGTCGGTGCTCAGCTCCTGCGCCGAGTCGTCGAGCCCGTCCAGCTCCTTGCTGCTCGACGCGGTCGAGGTCTGCTGCTTGATGCGGTCGAGCTCGACCTGCATCTGCTTGAGCTGCGCGACGGCGTCGTTCAGCGAGATGGCCGGCACGGGCGCGCCGACGCCGCTTGCGCCCGGGGCGGAAGCAGCCTCCGGAAACGCCGACGCGGTCGCGATCGCCGCGAACTGCAGCAGCGCGATCAGCGCGATCCGGCGGGCGTACGTGGATAGTCGTTGTATGAACATGAATGCTTACGATTTGCCGACAGTGCCGGGTGCCGAAAGGCAGCCGGAAGCCGGTGATTGGCCCGGTAGCATGTTACCGGGGTGTGGGGCGAACCATTTCCGAATCTGCATCTGTGGCGTCTCCGGGGTAGGCATGCGCGACGGACTACGGGAAATCCCGGTCGCCTTGTTTTACCGGGGGTCTGTCGGCGCGAGTCGCGGCGGAAAGGGCGCGTTTTCTGCAGTCGGTCGGGGCAAGCGGCGGGACAGACGGTTACGACATTTACATAAAGTCGGCGCGCCGATGAGCCGGATAAACGGGGCATGATCTCCGTGAGGGGCCCCGGGGCGGACCGGCGACCGGACATTTCCCGGCTGCGTGGCCGTCGTACAATGCCGCGAGCCGCCGGCAGGTCATCCGCGGCACGAGACGCGGAAGCCGTCGCCGGGCATCCGAACACGAACAACGACAGGCATCCTTAGAGCGTGGCAGATCAAACACTTCCCGTGGGCACGGCGGACGAACGGGCTGCGCCGTGGCCGACCGATGCCGGTTCGGACTGCATCGAGCCGTTCGGTGACAGTGGCGCGCGGCGTATCGGCCGTGCGAACGTCGGACGGCCGGCGCCGGCGGCCGACGCGATGTCTATCCCGGGCAAGCCCGCCGCCGCTTTCCGCCAGGCTCGACATCGACGCGGAGGCGTTTGATGGCGGCTCACCCACGAAAGATCGAAAGCGTTCTGCGGCTCGACGCTCACGCCCGATCCGATTATTTCATTCGCAAGATTGCCGACTCTGAAGTTGTCTGGGGCCTGTTCAATACGGGTTGGGCGACCGCGGCCGCGGAGGGGCGCATCGTGATTCCATTCTGGCCCGAGCAGGACTTCGCGGCGATCTGTGCCGGTGACGAATGGGCGGGCTTTCATGCGCAGGCGATTCCTCTCGACGCGTTTCTGTCGCGCTGGTTGCCCGGGATGGGAAGGGATCAAAGGGTATGTGCCGTTTTTCCGACGCCGGAAGACAGCGGGTCGCTTGTATTGCCGCTCGATCTGCTGGCGTCGATCCGCGCGGAGTTGACGCAGTATGAGTAAATTCATGCGCGCCCGTTACCGGGCGCGAATCGGGTCGAGAGGGGGGGGCACGGGGTATTCCGTCAATCAATGCGAAGTCATTCACTCGGCGCCCCGGCCGGCCAATGCATTGGATCGTTCTGCATGAACCGAGGCTGGTGGAACATAGCACCGAGCTTCAGGGGCAATGATGGGGTCAGCGCGACGGGTACGTCCGAACCGGATGAGGAAGCATGACGAAAATCTGGACCACGGAAGCGGACTATCCGGCAAGCCGAATGGCCCGCTACGACGAGGCCGCGAGCAAGATGGATCGGTTCGAGCTGCAGGCGGCAACGCGCGTCGCTACACCCGTGCCCCTGTCGTTCGAACTGCCGCGAAACGGGCGGTCGAGGATTCGGGATTACGGCGTCATCTGGTCGGACATCCTGGTTCCGCTCGTCAACGAAGCGGTACGTATGGCGATCGAAGCGCGGGTGGATAACGATGATGTGCAGTTCATCCCGGCAGTGATCAGATCGGGCGGCGAGGCGATTGAAGGCTCGTATTTCCTGCTCAACCCGACGACGACAGTCGACGTGGTCGATCGCGACGCGTCCGAGCCGATCGTGGTGAAAATCCCGGGGTTCCCCGACGCCACGGTCGGTTTCAGAAGGCTGGTCTTGCGCGCCGACTTTCCGGCCAACGGCATGGGCCGACAATGCGACTCCGCGTCATACATCGTCGTCGGCGATCAACTGGCCGATGCGGTACTGCGCGCCGCGAACAAGGGTGTCAGGTTCACCACCGGCATCCCGCCGGTCGGTTGACGCCGGACCGGGCGGCAGTCTCAGGAAGGTTCCGTGTGAGCCATCGAACCGATGCGGGGCGAACAGTACGCGTCCCGCTTCGGAATCGCGGTCCGTTGTCGATGATCGGCGATCGTCGGGCTTGTCAGGTGAGGAGCAGCCTACCGTGAGGTATTACGTCCTGTCTCAACGTGCGGCACCGGGATGCCCGGTCGGCATGCTGAATGGCGCGCTGTATGACCGGTACTATCAGGATGCCGCGAGTGTCGGTGTCGGATATTTCCAGTGGTAGGCAACCCTGTCGCGCGGGCCGTGCTTCAGCCGATTGATGTGCTCACGCGCGCCTCGCTAAAATGCGCGAAGCCGCTCGCCAGTTCCCCTCTGCCAGCGCCAAAGACAATCAAGAATCCGGAGACTTGCCACCATGGCATCCACCCAGCCCGACTCGCTCACCGCAGCAGGCGCCGCCCACCCTGCGGCGATCGACCCCGGCTCCATCTCGGCCCGCCTCGACCGCCTGCCGCCCACACGTACCGTCTGGAAGCTCGTCGTCCTGCTGAGCCTCGGCTTCTTCTTCGAGCTCTACGACCTGCTCTATAGCGGCTACGTCGCGCCCGGCCTCGTGAAAAGCGGCATCCTCTCGGCGACGACGCACGGCCTGTTCGGCACCACGGGCGTCGCGAGCTTCATCGCCGCGCTGTTCTCCGGGCTCTTCATCGGCACGATCGCATGCGGCTTCCTCGCCGACCGCTTCGGCCGCCGCGCGATCTTCACGTGGTCGCTGCTGTGGTACACCGCCGCGAACGTAGTGATGGCGTTCCAGGACACCGCCGCCGGGCTGAACTTCTGGCGTTTCGTCGTCGGTCTCGGCCTGGGCGTCGAGATGGTGACGATCGGCACGTACATCTCCGAGCTCGTACCGAAGCAGATTCGCGGCCGCGCATTCGCGTGCGAGCAGGCGGTCGGCTTCGTCGCGGTGCCGGTGGTCGCGTTCCTCGCCTACCTGCTCGTGCCGCATGCACCGTTCGGCCTCGACGGCTGGCGCTGGGTCGTGCTGATCGGTGCGCACGGCGCGCTGTTCGTATGGTGGATCCGCCGCGGACTGCCGGAAAGCCCGCGCTGGCTCGCGCAGCAGGGCCGGGTCGACGAAGCCGACCGCATCATGCGCGCGCTCGAGGCGAAGGTCGAAGCCGAGTACGGCCGGCCGCTGCCGCCACCCGCGCCCGCCGAGCCCGTGCCGCCGCGCGGCAGCTTCCGCGACATGTGGGTGCAGCCGTATCGCAGCCGCACGATCATGATGACGATCTTCAACGTGTTCCAGACGGTCGGCTTCTACGGCTTCGCGAACTGGGTGCCGACGCTGCTGATCAAGCAGGGCATCACGATCACGTCGAGCCTGATGTATTCGAGCGTGATCGCACTCGCCGCGCCGGTCGGCCCGCTGATCGGCCTCGTGATCGCCGACCGCTTCGAGCGCAAGTCGGTGATCGTCGCGATGGCGGCGGCGATCGTCGTCTGCGGGCTGCTGTTCAGCCAGACGACGGTGGGCGCATTCCTGATCGTGCTCGGCATCGGCCTCACGCTCGCCAGCAACATCATGTCGTACAGCTTCCACGCGTATCAGGCCGAGCTGTTCCCGACGTCGATCCGTGCACGGGCCGTCGGCTTCGTTTATTCGTGGAGCCGCTTCTCGGCGATCTTCTCGTCGTTCGTGATCGCGGCCGTGCTGAAGGGCTTCGGCACCTTCGGCGTGTTCGCGTTCATCGCGGGCGCGATGGTGGTCGTGATGGCCGCGATCGGGCTCATGGGGCCGCGCACGAAGGGCATCGCGCTCGAAACCATCTCGAAGTAGTCAAGGAATGTGCACGCATGTCGCACGGTTCATGCGGCGTGCGTGCAATGTGATTGCACTGAGCGAGCCGCATAGAAAATGATATGGCATGCGAATCGATGTGGAGAAGACATCGCATCGTAGCGAAAAATACAAGCCTACGGCTCGCATCCCGGTACACGCCAAAACGCCCCAAAAAAACAAGCTTGCCACGCAACGACAACGCGAGCGGCAACGAGTTGAAACAAAGCGTGACGAAGCGCAAATCCGCCGTGAAACCGCAGCTTTCGTCGCTGCCGATTCTTGCGCAGACGAGTAGAATGAAACGTCTGACGACTCATTAGCCGCCATCGGATCGTACGCGTTGCATCAGCGAGCGGCTCCGCCGCGAAGAGGCGTCGGCGCCGGGCGCACACGATGCGCCGGACGTATCGATGGCTCGCGCGGAAGATGCACCGCTCGCAACAGCAGCATGCGGCGGCCGGATCGGCCGATGGCTTCGAACGTATGATGCTTTCCAATCTGACGCGGCGATTTGCGAAGCCGCGTTGCCTTACCCGCGCAGTCGCCACGTATGCATGGCTCGCTGTCGCACTGCCGATTTCCGTTCTTGCCGAGCGGCCTGCCCTTGCCGCGTCCGACGTACCGTCGTCCGCTGCTACGTCATCCTCAGCAGTTGCGTCGCCCACGTCTGCGGCGTCCCGTGTCCATCCGGCGTCGCCGGCGCATGTATCGTCGGGCGCATCGGCCGCGCAGCCCGCGCCCGCGGCATCGCATGCGCATCATGCGGAACCTGCCAGCGCGGCGTCGGGCGCATCGGCAGCTTCTGCCGCGTCCACTGCAGCGCCTTCGTCGGCGGCTTCCGCCGCGTCGGCTGCATCCGCCGTACCGGCCAGCGAGGCAGAGACACCCGCGCCAACCCCGCCGCGCCAGCATCCGCCGCTATCGGCCGAGGAAGCGAAAAATGCGACGGCGCGCGCGATCGACATGCGCAAGCGCTTCACGCAGGAAGTCACGCGGCGCCTGAACGTGCCGGCAAGCGAGCAACGCGCCTACGGCCAGCGGCTCCAGGCGGCGCTCACCGACGCGGATCTCGGCAACCTCGCCGGCGAATACGTCGCGATGGTCGACCGCGCGCCGAACGTGCAGGCGCTTTTCATCTACTTCCGTGCAACGCCGGCGAACGCATGGCTGTTGATCGGCGCTTCGCCGGTCGGCACCGGGCTGCCGGGCAAGTACGACCATTTCCTGACGCCGCTCGGCGTGTTCCATCACTCGCCCGACAACATGGATTTCCGCGCGGAAGGCACGACGAACGAGAACGGCATACGCGGTTATGGCCGCCGCGACATGCGCATCTACGACTTCGGCTGGGTGGACGGCGAACGCGGCTGGGGCAAGGGCGGCGTGTCGCCGATGCGTTTCCAGATGCATGCGACGGATCCTGACCGCCTCGAATCGCTGCTCGGCATCCGGCATTCGAAGGGCTGCGTGCGGATTCCCGCCTCGCTGAACACGTTCTTCGATCGTCACGGCCTGCTCGACGACGATTACCAGGCGCGCGTCGAGGCCGGCAAGTCGCTGTGGGTGCTGCGGCGCGACCGCGACATCACGCCGATCGCGGGCCGCTACCTGGTCGTGATCGACAGCGCGCGCAAGGCCCGCCCGGCCTGGTCGCCGATGCCGGGGCACAAGGCGTGGTCGAAGGTGCCGAAGGGCGGCGACACGGCGGATTGACCGCCGGCCCGCCGTGGGTGGGCGATGCCAGGATGAGAATAAATCCGTTTTATTGATACATAAGAAAAGCAAACTTTTATTATCCGATCCGGGTTCGTATAGTCGAGGCCAGTTTCGCGGAACCCTGCCGCGCCTGGACCACCACCGATCACACGACCCGCATGAAAACTCTCTACAAGCTCGCTCCGCTCGCGATGCTCGGCGCCTTCGCGACGCATGCCTGTGCGCAAAGCAGCATCACACTGTACGGTCTCATCTCGGCCGGTGTCGGGTTCGCGACCAACCAGGGCGGCAAGAACGCCTGGCAGGCGCTGTCCGGCACGAACCAGAACCCGCGCTGGGGGCTGAAGGGCAAAGAGGATCTCGGGCAGGGGCTGTCCGCGATCTTCCAGCTGGAGAACGGCTTCAACGTGATGACGGGCACGGCCGCGCAGAACGGTCGCGAATTCGGACGGATGGCCTACGTCGGCCTTGCCGACCGCACCTATGGCTCGCTGACGTTCGGCCGCCAGTACGACGCGATCCACGACTACATCGGGCCGGTGATCATCGCGAGCAACGGCGTGAACATCGGCGACAACGACAACGGCTACAACGACATCCGCGTACAGAACTCGGTGAAGTACGTGAGCCCGGTCTACTACGGCCTGAAATTCACCGCGCTGTACGGCTTCAGCAACGCGACGGGCTTCGCGAACAACAGCGCATACAGCTTCGGGCTCGGCTACGAGCAGGGCCCGCTGCGCTGGAGCGCGGTCTACGCGCAGTACAACCATCCTTACAGCGCGACGAACCAGGACGGCGCGATCGCGAACGACTATGCGTCGCCGCTGCTGATATTCAGCAAGAGCGCGATGTCGCCCGCGGCGTATGCGAGCCGGCAGCGGATCGCGGGCACGGGCGGCTTCTACACGATCGGCCGCGCGCAGTTCGCGGCGATGTTTACCGACGTGCGCTACGATTACCTCGACAATTCGCACCTGCACCTGCAGAACCTCGGCGTGAACGTCGTCTACACGATGACGCCGCAGCTCTTTCTCGGCGCCGCGTATGCGTTCACGAACGGCAAGTACGACGTGATCGACAAGCGGCCGAAATGGCATCAGGTGAACCTGCAGGCCGATTACTACCTGTCGAAACGCACCGACGTCGCGCTGACGGTGATCGCGCAGCAGGCGGCCGGCGACGCGGACCATGCGCAGATCTTCGCGTACGCGCGCTCGACCAGCACGCGCCAGATGATGGCGACGCTCGGCGTCCGGCACGTTTTCTGAGCGCCAGACCATGACCCATCCGATCGCATCCCGCCGCACCTTCCTGAAACTGTCCGCCGCGCTGGCCGGCACCGCGCTGCTGCCCGAAACGGGCGCGTTCGCGGCCGGTGGCGATGCCGTGCGCCGCACGGTGATCATCGATACCGACCCGGGGCAGGACGACGCCATCGCGATCCTGTTCGCACTCGGCGCGCAGGACCGGCTCGACGTGCGCGCGTTGACCGCCGTCGCGGGCAACGTGCCGCTCGACCTGACCGAACGCAATGCGCGGATCATCCGCGACTGGGCCGGCCGCACGAAGACGCTGCCGGTCTACGCGGGCTGCCCGCGGCCGCTCGTGCGCGAGCTCGTGACGGCCGCGAACGTGCACGGCAAGACGGGGCTCGAAGGCGTCGAGCTGCACGAGCCGCGCGCGCCGCTCGCTGCGGGCCACGCGGTGTCGTATCTCGTCGATACGCTGAGTCGCGCGGCGCCGAACAGCGTGACGCTGTGCGCGCTCGGGCCGCTGACGAACCTCGCGACCGCGCTGGTCGAAGCGCCGCAGATTCGCGGTGCGCTGCGCGAGATCGTGCTGATGGGCGGCGCGTTCTTCGAGCGCGGCAACATTACGCCGGCCGCCGAGTTCAACATCTACGTCGATCCGCAGGCGGCCGAAGTCGTGTTCGGCAGCGGCGTGCCGATCGTCGTGCTGCCGCGCGACGTCGCGGTGAAGGCGCCGATCACGCCGGCACGTGTCGCGCCGTTCCGCGCGCTCGGCAACCGCTGCGGCGCGATCGTCGCGGACATCATGGATGCCGAGCTTGCGTACAACAAGAAGCGGCGCGGCGTCGAAGACGCGCCGATGTACGACCCGACCGCGGTCGGCTACCTCGTCGACCCGACGCTGTTCGGCGGGCGCAAGGTGAACGTGATGGTCGAGACGACCGGGCAGTGGACGCTCGGCGAAACCGTCGTCGACTGGAACGGGCGCAGCGGCCGCGCGGCGAACGCGACGTGGATCAACGAGGTCGACGCGGACCGCTTCTACGCGACGCTCGTCGAGCGTATCGCGAAGCTGCCCTGAGCCTGGGCGGTCATGCGGCGAACGGCGAACGGTCAACGCAATCAGATGTGCTTCGCAATCCACTCGCGGCATGCGCGCACGTGCGGGCCGCGATCGTCGCCGGCGAGCGAGATCAGCGAGATCGCGCGCGTGACGCGCGGCTTGTCGACGCGCAGCGCGACGAGTTCGGGATCGTGCAGATGCATCGTGTAGAGGCTTGGCAGCACGGCGGTCGCGAGGCCGTTGCGCGCGAGCGCGTAGAGCGGCTCGGTGTATTCCATCCGGTACGTGACGTTCAGGCGCAGCTTCTCGGCGCCGCCGGTGCGATGCAGCGATTCGCTGACGCTGCCGCGCACGAACACCGCGAGCTCGCGATCGACGAGCTTCGCCCACGTGACGCTCTTCGCGCGGGCGAGCGGATCGTCGTGCCGCACGACGATCACGATCTCGTCCTCGAAGAGCTGCCGGTAGCGCAGCGTGCCGTCGTCGCTGTCCGGTTCGCGCACGCCGATGCCGAGATCCGCGACGCTGTCGCGCACGGCTTCGACGAGCGCGCTGTTCGGCAGGTCGGTGAGCGTGAAGCGCAGCGTCGGGTAGGCGTCGCGCAGTGCGTTGAGCGCGGGCAGCAGGCGGCCCGCGACCGACGGGATGAAGGCGATGCGCACGGTCTGGATGCGTTCGCCGATGAGCCGCGTCATGTCGTCGAACGTGCCGCGCGCCTGGTTGAGCAGGCGTTCGGCGAGCGGCAGCACGGCCTCGCCCGCGGTGGTGAGCGTGAGCCGGTGCGCGGAGCGCGCGAACAGGCGCCCGCCGAGCAGGAACTCGATCTGGCGGATCGACGCGGTGAGCGCGGGCTGCGTGAGCGACAGCGCCTGCGCGGCCTGCGTGAAGCTGCGTGCGTGGGCGAGCACGACGAAGTGCTGGACCTGCCGCAGCGTGAGCGCGGGCAGCAGCGACGAGCGGTCGGACGACATCGGGCAATAACGGTCGGAATGCGGTACGCGGCAGTATAAGACCGCGCTGCGTGAATCGACACAGGACAATATTCGGAATCACAGGAGAACCACCATGTCAGCGACTGACACGATCCCGGCGCGAGCGCCGGCCAACTGGCTCGAACGCCGCTTCGCGCTCGCCGCGCGCGGCACGAGCGTGCGCACCGAGACGATCGCGGGCGTCACGTCGTTTCTCGCGGCCGCGTACCTGCTCGTCGTGATCCCGTCGCTGCTCGCGACGGGCGGCATGGAGCGCGGCGCGGCGACGACCGCGACGATCATCGTGTTCGTGCTGTTCACCACGCTGATGGGGCTCTACGCGAACCTGCCGTTCCTGGTCGGCCCCGGCATCGGCGGCTCGGTGATCATCGGCGTGACGCTCGCGACGACGGAGCATGTCGGCTGGCAGACGGGCCTCGGCATCGCCTGCGTGTCGGGCATCCTGTTCTTCCTGCTGACGATCCTCGGCGCGCGCAGCGTCGTGATGAAGCTGATACCGGTGCAGATCAAGCTCGGGCTCGGCGCGTCGATCGGCCTGTTCGTCACGATGCTCGGGCTGCGCAATGCGGGGATGGTCGTCGCGAACGCGAAGACCAACGCGTTCGCGCTCGGCGATTTCTCGCGGCCGGGTGCGCTCGTCGCGCTGATCGGCCTCGCGATCGCGATCGTGTTGCAGGCACGCAAGGTACCCGGTGCGATCCTGATCGCGATCCTCGTCGCGGCAGCGGCCGGCGTGCCGCTCGGCGTTACGCATTTGCCCGCGTCGTTCGTGTCGCTGCCTCACAGCATCGCGCCGATCGCGTTCAAGCTCGACATCGGCAGCGCGCTGAGCCTTGCGGCCGCGCCGTACCTGTTCGCGTTCTTCGCGGCGGAATTCTTCTCGACGCTCGGCACCGCGCTCGCGGTCGGCGCGAAGGCGAACCTGCTCGACGAACAGGGCAACCTGCCGAACATCAACCGGCCGTTCCTCGTCGATTCGCTCGCCGCGACGATCGGGCCCGTGTTCGGCATTCCCGCGCTGACCGCGCTGATCGAATCGGCGGCAGGCGTCGAGGCCGGCGGCCGCAGCGGGCTGTCGTCGCTGGCCGCCGCCGTGCTGTTCGCCGCGATGCTGCTGTTCGTGCCGGTTGCGCTCGCGATCCCGAAAGAGGCGACCGCGCCGGCGCTGATCCTGATCGGGCTGTCGATGTTCGCGACGATCCGTCATACGCATTTCGACGACTTCACCGATGCGCTGCCCGTGATGTCGATGGTGCTGCTCACGCTGATGTCGAACAGCTTCGGCACCGGCATCGCGGGCGGGCTGCTGTGCTACGTGCTCGTCAAGCTGCTGGCCGGCCGCTGGCGCGACGTGTCGTGGGGGCTCGTCGTGCTCGCGCTGCCGCTCGGCTATTACTTCTGGACCGTCGTGAAGCCGCATTGAGAGACGGCATTCGCGATGCAATGGCACTACCGCAAAAGAGACTGAAATGAAGGGAACACCAGGCAACGTCCCGGCCGCGCGCACGGGCATCGACATCACGCCGGCCCATCGGGCCTTCTTCCACGCGCTGCCGAAGGTCGAGCTGCATTGCCACCTGCTCGGCGCGGTGCGGCACGACACGTTCGTCGCGCTCGCCGAGCGCAGCGGCGCGCCGATCGAGCGCGCGGAGATCGACGCGTTCTATGCGCGCGGCGAGAAGCCGGTCGGCGTGCTGCACGTGCTGCGCGCGCTCGACAAGTATCTGCTCACGCAGCCCGACGACCTGCGGCGGATCGCTTACGAGTATCTGGAGGATGCGGCCGCGCACAACGTTCGGCATGCGGAATTTTTCTGGAATCCGACGGGCACGGTGCGTGTGTCGGGCATCGCGTATGCGGACGCGCAGGCCGCGATCGTGACGGCGATCCGCGACGCCGCCCGCGACTTCGGGATCGGCGCGCGCCTGATCCCGAGCATCGACCGCGAGCAGGATCCCGACGAGGCGGTGGCGATCGTCGAATGGATGAAGGCGCATCGCGCGGATGAAGTGGCGGGGCTCGGGATCGACTATCGCGAGAACGACCGGCCGCCGGAACTGTTCTGGAAGGCTTACCGCAACGCGCGCGCGGCCGGTTTTCGCACGACCGCGCATGCGGGCGAGTTCGGGATGCCGTGGCGCAACGTCGAGACGGCCGTCGATCTGCTGCAGGTCGATCGTGTCGATCACGGTTATACGATCGTCGATAACCCCGAGCTGTGCGCACGCTACGCGGAACGCGGGATCGTCTTCACCGTCGTGCCGACGAACTCGTATTACCTGCGTACGTTGCCGCCGGAGCAGTGGGCGGAACTGCACCCGATGCGCAAGATGCCGGGCCTCGGGTTGAAGATCCATCCGAACACCGACGATCCGACGCTGCACAAGGTGAACCCGTCTGAGGCATGGGAGCTGATGTTCAGCCATTTCGGCTTTACCGTCGCCGAGCTGAAGCAGTTCATGCTGAACGGGATCGACGGCGCGTGGGCGGATGATGCGACGAAGGCCGCGTGGCGCGCGGCATGGGCGCCGGAGTTCGATGCGCTGGCCGCCACGCTCGCGGCGGGCTGAGCGCGACCGTGTTGGCTGCCGGCCGGTGCGTCAACCGGCCGGCGGTTCGTTCAGGTTCAGGTGGTAGCGCAGGTCGCCCGCAAAATCGAACAGCGTGTAGTCGCGAAATGAAAAACGCCACACGCCGTCGACGCGCTCGAATGCGTCGTGATAGCGGCCTGCCGCGACCGGTTGAAGCGGGAATCCCGAGACGGCCTGCAGCACCGTGTAGTACGAGCGCGCCGTCGCGCGATGCGCGGTTTCGTCGATCTCGATGATCGGATTCGTGACGACATGCTTCGTGCGCGGTGTGCCGCACGGGTAGCGTTTCACGCTCGCGCTGAACAGCGCGAGCAATTCATCCGCGCCGATCGTCGGCGCACCTTCTTTCGTCTTGATGCGAGCGTGCCGGAACAGCTCGGCGACGCCCGGCAGGTCGCCGCCATCGAGCAATTCCGCGTAGCGGTACAGCAGGTTTGCGATTTCGACAGCGCTTGCGGTCATGCGGCCTCCGGCATCGATGGACGATGACGGCGATGGTGCGCGGTGCGTGGCCGGGCCGCTTCGTCCAGGTGGACTAAGGCGGCGCATCGTTCAGGCACGATGCCGTGCACGCGTTGCGTCATCGCTGCGCACCGCGTTGCGCGACATGCCGCCTTGCGGGCTGGCATACATCGGTCGCGTTCGCTATATTGGCGTCCGGCGGCGCCCGGTCGTGTCGCTGCCGCCGTGCGCGTCCGCGCCGGCATTCCGACAACAATTCGAATCCTGAGAGGCCCGCCGTGCGCATTCCTGTTTTCTGTCTGATGATGTTCGTCTCGTTGTCCGCGCGAGCCGGCAGTGCCTGCGACGGGCTGCTCGGCGATTACGCGCCGGCCGCCGGCAAACCCGCGACGCTGCGCGTCGAGAAAGTGGGCGGCGAGATCGTGCTGCGCGGGCGCGACGCCGGCCGGTGGAGTGTCGAAACGGCACCGACGCACGAGGCCGAGCTGGAAACCGACGGCCCTGACAAGGCGCCGCCGGGCGCCTGTGTGCTCGACGTGCCGGGTGGGGAGCTGATCAAGATGCCGATCGGCGCGCCGTATCAGGTCACGTCGATCACGGGCAGCAACTTCACAACGAAACATTCGACCACGGGCGTCCTGCTGCGCATGGAGCAGGGCTTCCAGGTCGACGGTATCGAGCTGTATCCGGTCGCGCGCAGCGGCGATTCGCCGCCGGCCGCGGTGAAGGCGGTGCGGGGCCGCGAGGTCGCCAGCGCGGGGCCGTGCCCCGGCTACCATGCGCCCGACATGAGCCAGGCCGACTTCGATGGACTGTCGGACCGCGTGCACACTTACTTCGCCGGTCTCGACCCGGTGCAGCAGCGCGCGTTCGTGTGCGGGCAGACGCTCGACGAAATCGTCGGCGACGGGGTGTCGTCGAACGACGCGAAGACGGTCGATGCGATGTGGCGCTGGCTCGACGTGATGCTGCGTGCACACCAGGTGCCGCGCGACGAGCATGGCAGCGACGATCGCTGGCGCGTGGCCGGCCAGTTGCTGCGCCACAACCGTTCGGACGACGGTGCCAAGGCGTCGCCGGACCGCGCACGCCGGCAGGCGCTCGTGCTGGACCTGCTGGTGCCGAACCTGCCGCCGCCCGACACGTTGCGCGACGGCCGCGAGGAGCAGGCGAGCGACCTCGTCACCGAGCTCGTGAAGCTGCCGGAAGCGGACGCGCTTGCCGCGCTCGGCAAGCTGCACGCGAGCGGCGCACTGGGCTGGCAGATCCACGACAACAATCCGTACCATCTCGCCGACGCCGCGTTGTCCGACGCGTTGAATCCGCCCGTGTCGGCGGCGGTGTTCGCGCTGCTCGTGAAGGATACGAACCCGGTGGTGCTGCAGAGCGACACGCTGCTTCACGGCGAGGTGATCGAGCATCATGTCGAGGGCGTGCGACGGCTGTTGGGTGTCGGCGTGAAGCCGACGGCGAAGGTGTTGGCCGATGCGGGCGACGATCCGGAGATCCTGCGGCTGCTGAAGGCGGCAGCGGCGCGCTGATGGCGCCCGACCCGGCGTACCGCGACGCACGACGACACAACAACGAGGGCGACCCTTCCGATGGGCAATCGAGCATGGCTCTATCTCCAGTCCGGTGACGGCGACGACGCGCGAACGATCGAGTTCGCGGAATCCAGCAATCACTTTCCGCTGCTGTGGCGCGTGCTGCTCGCCGACGGTGGCGCGGGCGACGCGATTACGGATCAGCGCGTGTTCGGCGACGCCGGCACGCCGGATCTCGCCAGCGACGCACGCGCGGCGCATGCGCGAATCAGCCGGCTCGCGTCGTTCGTCGTCGCGCATCCGCTGCCCGGCGACGATCCGGCGCTCGCACGGCAGTTCGACGCGCTCGTGCGTCACCTCGGCGAGTCGATCGACGTGCTCGGTGATGCGCACGATGCGCCGCGGTTTTCGGCTAACCTCGACGAGCTGTCGTGGCTCGACGGCGGCGATCCGGCCGACTTCATCGAGCGGGAGCGTGCCAACTGCACGCGCCTGTGGTGGCAGGTCGCGAACTGCATGGACTTCCGCGACGTGCGCGGCGTGCGCGCTGCGCTGGAGATCGGCACGCCCGCCGCCTGGCCCGACTGGGCGTGGGGCTTCGGGTTCGGCGGCGTGTCGCATCACTATTTCGACCGGCAGGAGCCGCCGCGCGGCGTGACGTTCGCCGAGATGTTCGACGCCGGCGAAGTGCATGGAAACTGGCTCGACTACAACACGTTCAGCTTTCGCGCACGCAACGGCCTGTGGGGCGCGCGGCGTGAAACCGACGATGCGTGGGACGTGATCGTGCCGCCCGAGTGGACGAACCTGTGGCGCAGCGGCGCACACGACGACCGGCTGCTATGGGTGGCGCGCGACGGCAAGGTCGGCCTGCTGCTTGCCGATGAAGCCGGCGCGCGCGTCGTGCGTGAGCCGGCGTTCGACGCTGTGTGGGACTTCAGCGAGGACATCGCATGCGTGCGCGTCGGCGAGCGGTTCGGGCTCGTGCGCACGGACGGCACATGGGTGCTCGAACCGTCGCTCGACGATTTCGGCGAATTCTCCGACGGGCTCGCGTCGGCGAGCGTGGACGACCGCTGGGGCTTCGTCGACACGAACGGCGCGTGGGTGATTCCGCCGCGTTTCGACGACGTGCAGGAATTCGTGAACGGCACCGCCGTCGCGGTGTGCGAAGGCGAGCGCTGGGGGCTGGTCGGTCGCGACGGGCAATGGCTGGCGCGGCCCGAATGGGCGTCGCTCGAATGGTCGTTCGAGCACGGCGCGTTTCTCGCGCAGCGTGACGATCACGTCGGCCTCGTCGACCTGAAGGGCCGCGTGGTCGTCGAGCCGCGTTACGCGGAAATCGCCCGGCTGATCGACGGCGAACGGACCGAGACGGTGGCCGAACTCGGCGCGATCCGCCATATCGTGCGGCGCGACGACGGGCGCTGCGCGATCGTCGACGCGCTCGGCCGCGTGCTGACGCCGTTCGATTTCGTGAACATGGGCGCGCTGTCGTGGTTGCCCGACGATGGCACCGTGCCGCACGCGCTGCTCAGGCGTCATGCGATCGGCATCCTGCCGGACGAGCCGATACGGGTCGCGATCTGCGATCTGGATGCGGGCACAACGATCGCGTTGGGACGCTGTGACGACGTGTCCGGGCTGTACTGGGGCACTGGTCACGGCTGGCTGGCCGGGGTGGAGGACGAAGCGGGCGACGACGTGCGGGTGGCCGTGTTTCGCGCGGACGGCACCGAGTTGCACCCCGCGCGTTACACGCGCATCGGTGACGATGCGCTGTTCGACGGCAACGCGGCGCGTACGACACTGATGCCGTGGTTCGTGCGTCGCGTCGCGATCGCGCGGAACTGGAGTAGCGGCGAACCGGTCGCGGCGTTACGCGACGACGGTGCGCCCGTCTGGCTGTACGCGGACGGGCACGTGTCGACGTCGCGTCGATGACACGTGCGGCCGGCGTGATCCGCCGGCCGCACGCTCAGCGGAAAATTCTCAGCCAGTCGAACAGGCCGGGATGCGGACGCCGCTTCGGCGTCGGCGCCGGTGCGCTGCGCGGCCGGAAGTCGGGCGAGAACTGCTCATGCGGATCGATCGCGCGCGCACGCAGTGCGGCGTCGTAGAACGACCCGACGATCGGCAAGGCGCTGTGCGCGCCCGCCCCCCAGTAGTCGCTGCGCAGCGTCACGCTGCCGTCGTCGAAGCCGACCCATGCGCCGGCTACCAGTTGCGGATGCATCAGGATGAACCAGCCGTCCGTGTTGTCCTGCGTCGTGCCGGTCTTGCCCGCGACGTCGGCGCGGATCCCGTAGCGTGACCGGATGTCCGCGCCGGTCCCGTAATCGACGACACCGCGCATCACGTCGACCAGCGTCTGCGCGGCCGCCACCGGCAACGCGCGCTCGGGCGGCGCGCTGTTGAATGCGGCGAGCACCTTGCCGTCGCGATCCTCGATGCGCGTGATCATCTGCGGCGCGACGTACACGCCACGGTTCGCGATCGTCCCGTATGCGGACACCATTTCCTTCAGCGTGACGGGGCTCGTGCCGAGCGCGAGCGACGGTACCGCGTCGAGCGGGCTCTCGCGCACGCCCATCGCGCGGGCGAGCTGCGCGACCCTGGCCGCGCCTTCGCGCTGCATCACCTGCGCGGTGATGCGGTTGCGCGACAGCGCGAGCGCGTCGCGCAGCGTCATCGGCGCGTCGGTCGGCGGCTCGGCATCGGTCGGACGCCACACTGCGTGTGCGCCGATCGGGATCGCGACGGGGCGATCGACGAACGTATCGCCCGGGTGCATGCCGTCGGCAAAGGCGGCGCCATAGACGAACGGCTTGAACGTCGAGCCCGGCTGACGCCGCGCCTGCACGACGTGATCGAACGGCTCGCTGCCGAAATCGGGGCTGCCGACCCACGCGCGGATCGCGCCGTTGCGCGGATCGATCGCGACGAAGCCGGCCTGCACCTGCGTCTTGCGCTCGCACAGCGCGCGCATGAACGCCCGGTCGGCGCCGAGCTGCTTCAGCGCGGCGACATCGGTGAGACCGGTGTCGCGAGCTTGCCGATAGTCGGGCGTCTGGCGGATGAAGCCGCGGAACAGGTCGTTGCGCAGCCCGCAGCCGGACGGGCCGCGCCATGCGCTGTCGGCGACTGCCTGCAGGCGGTCGGTTTGCTGCGTCAGCGCTTGCGTCGCCATGTCCTGCAGTTGCGCATCGAGCGTCGTGCGCACGACGAGGCCGTCCGAGTAGAGGTCGTAGTTGTTGCGGTCGGCCCAGGCGATCAGCCACTTGCGCAACTGCACCGCGAAGTGCGGCGCCGGGCCCGGTTGCGCGGTCTGCGGTTCGAAGTCGACGCGCAGCGGCCGGCGCTGCAATTGCGCGAGCTGCCGCGGCGACAGCATGCCCATCGCCGCCATCCGGCCGAGCACGATGTTGCGTCGCTGGACCGCGCGCTCCGGATTCAGCACCGGGTTGTAGTAGCTGTTGCCCTTCAGCATCCCGACGAGCGTCGCGCTTTCGACGATGTCGAGCTGGTCGGCCGATTTGCCGAAATAGGTCCGTGCGGCCATCTCGACGCCGTACGCGTTGTACAGGAACGGCACGGTGTTCAGGTAAGTCTCGAGAATCTCGTCCTTGCTGTACACCGACTCGATCTTGAACGCGGTGATCAGTTCCTTCACCTTGCGTGTGAGCGTCAGCGAACGGCCGACTTCGTCCGGATACAGGTTGCGCGCGAGCTGCTGCGTGATCGTCGAGCCGCCCTGGCGGCTGCCCGAGAACGTATGCAGCCCGGCCGCGAGCGTGCGGCGCCAGTCGATGCCGTGATGCGAGTAGAAGCGGTGGTCCTCGGTCGCGATCAGCGCGTCGACCATGTGCGGCGAGATCTGCTTGAGCGGCACCCATTCGCGGTTGACGGGCCGGAACTCGGCGATGACCTGACCGTCGGCCGACAGCACGCGCGCGGGGCGGTCGATGCGCGCCTTGCGGATGTCGCCGATGCTCGGCGTGAACGGCACGAACGCGAGCAGCACCAGCAGGCCCAGCACCGGTATCGCGGCGAGCGTCAGCGCGACGCCGCGGCGCGTCGGATGACGCAGGCGGTGCAGCGCGCCGGCGCACAGCGTGCGGAGGCGCGCGCCGCAGGCGGCGGCGAACGGGGCGACGCGGGCGCGGCAACGGAGCCAGGCGTCTCGGAGAAGCGGCACGAAGCGGTTCAAGGCGGCAGGAGCGCGGATGGAAGAGGCGCGATCCTAGCAAACGACACACGTGCGACGCGGGCCAAAACGGCCGTTTGCTTGCAGGATTTACAGACGATTACGTTTGTTGCTTGCCGACAACCTTTTGCGGCGCGCGCGGCCGCGATTCCGCAGACGAAACCCCATCCGCGAGCCGCTGCGCGGCGGCCTCCATCAGTGCGCTGCTCCGCTGACCGGTGTCAGAAGCGCATGTGTAGACGCTGGCGTCGGTACGCTGCCGGTGCAGGCCGTCTACTTCACATGTTCCTGGTGGACAGGTGTACTCGTCGGCTTACGGTTCCGGTGTAAACGAGAACGGGCTGGTTTGGATGAACGCACGCCGGCAGCCCTCGCGATACTCGGGAGGCCGGACGCAAAGCGGTGGTCGGAGCCGATGTGAAATGGTCCCGATAGATCCGGACAAGCCATCGCGACGATTCAGGTTTTGAGTCGAGACAAATTGATGCAGGCAACGATGATCAGGATGCCGCCGGCGATTGATCCAATGTCCATTGATTCATGCCAGAAGATCCAGCCCCATGACGCATTGAACACGATGCCGATGTAGCGTGTTACAGCGACGACGGATGCTTTTTCGTGTGTAAATGCTTTTGTGAGAAACAATTGTCCGAACAGCGAAACGCCTCCGAGTGCCAGCAAGAGGCCGTATTCGCGCGGCGTATCCGGCCAGACAAAATCATTCCACATCAGCGGAACCGAAACGAGCGCCGCAATGGCAAGAAAGTAGAAAACAATCTCGTACGCGTGATGCCTGGTGCTGAGCTGGCGAATGGCGACGTGTGCGCCCCCCGCAAACACCGCGCTCAACAGTCCGAGCCCTGCATAGATCGAGTAGCTCGAGTATTGGTAGGGTTTGATGATCAGAAAGGCGCCGGCAAGGATGACCGGGAGCAGCAACCACACTTGTCTGGGAATATGCTCCTTCAGAAAGACGGCCGAGAGCAGGATGATGAAAACCGGGGAAAGGTGCGCGAGGATGCTCGCATCGGCGAGAGGAATATGCGCGATTGCATAGAAGTAACAGACGAGATAGAACGCGCCGAGCAACCCGCGCACGATCAGCATCGACAGGTCGCTGCGGGAAAATGACACGTTGCCGCGTCGCATCAACAGGTACACGAGTACCGCACCAATCGTGCCGCGAAAGAAACCGATTTCGGCCGGTGGCAGTGTCGCGCTGATTTCCTTTACCAGCGCATTCATGATGCTGAAGGTGAAGGAGGCCAGGACCGCTAGCAGGACTCCGCTTTTCCAAAGGTCGTTGACCATTGACGGTAGATCGTTGCCGCCTGTGCCTGTGTGGTCTCTTGAAGGATGGTCGGATGACAATTGCCCACTCCTTTATCGCTGATGAAGCGCTGTATGGCGGTTTCGTAGTTGGATAGCAGGTCGTGCGCGTGCGGCATCTGCAGGTTCGAGTTGCCGAAGCATTTCCGTTTCGTCGATACATACGCTCATGGGGCCAGTCCTCGGGGAATCTGCATTGCCTGTCGATTCGACAAGCACTCTCGGTCATGTCGACCTTGTTGGCCGATCTATATCGATAGTGGATACCTGACGCGTAGATAATGCGTGATCAGATACTTTGTTCCCAATGCAGTTTTGACTTGCAGGTAGTCGCCATTGATATGGGTGATGTCGATGAATCCACGCCAACTCGAAGCTTTCCGGGCTGTCATGACGACCGGCACGACAACCCGCGCATCGGATCTGATGCACACGTCGCAATCGGCGATCAGCCGGCTCGTCAGCCAATTGGAAGCGACGTTGCGCCTCAAGTTGTTCGACAGGGATGGCGCCCGGCTGCGCCCGACGCCGGAGGCCAAGGCGCTCCTGATCGAAGTCGATCGCATGTTCGCCGGGATGGATGTGATCCGGGAGCGGGCAACGAGCCTGCGGGAAGGGCGGAGCGGAATCCTGACGATTGCGAGTCTGCCCGCGCTGGGATACGGGCCGTTGCCTGCCTTGATCACGCAATTGCGCTGCGACATGCCGGATCTGCTTGTCCGCTACGAAATTTACTCGTCCCAGGAAGTACGCGAGCGTGTTTCGAGCGGGCAATGCGACGTAGGATTTGCCGCCGAATTGATCGATACGCATGGGTTGGTTGCCCGATCGATCGCAAGGCGGCGAGCAGTCCTTGCAGTGCCAGCGGATCATGTCCTTGCACAACAATCCAGGGTGTCGCTGTTCGATCTGGTGGACTACCCGTTCATTGCGCTTTCGTCGAGGGATACGTCACGCCGTCAACTCGATGCATTGCTGGCGAATCGGGGCGAGAAACTCAATGTCGTCATCGAGGTCGCCTACGCGCTGACCGTTGCATCCATGGTGTGTCATGGTGCAGGCATAGGGGTGGTCGATCCGCTTTCCGTCGAGATGTTCGACTGGCACGGAGTGAAGTTCGTCGAGGTCGACGAACCCATATGGTTCAACACCCTTGCAATTCACAACATGTCGACACCGCTTTCGGCACCTGCCAGCAAACTTCTGGCCTTGGCCGATGCGGCCTGGAATGGCGGCGGACATGAGCGCTGATCAAGGTTCCGCTGACGACACCACCGCCGCGAGCCGCTGCGCGGCCGCTTCCATCTGCGCGCGGCCGAACCCGCCGAAGCCCAGCACGAGCCCCGGGCGGGCCGTGCCCGGCGCGAACATCGGCGACACCGCGCGCACCGCGACGCCGGCTTGCGCGGCACGCTCGACCACGTCGAGATCGTCGATCCCTTCCGCGAGCCACAGCACGACGTGCATGCCCTGATCGCCCGGCTGTACCCACGCGCGTTCACGCGGCAGCCGCGCACCGAGCGTGTCGATCAGCAGCGCGCGCTGCTCCGCATACACGCCGCGCACGCGGCGGATGTGGCGGTCGAGATGGCCTTCCGCGATGAACGCGGCCAGCACGTGCTGGTCGGCGGTCGGCACGTGGCGATCCATCAGTACGCGCGCGCCGCAGAACGCGGGCACGAGATCGTCGGGTGCGATCACGTAGCCGAGCCGCAGCGACGGAAACAGGATCTTGCTGAACGTGCCGAGGTAGATCACACGATCGGGGGCGAGACCCTGCAGCGACGGGAACGGATAGCCTTCGTAGCGCAGCTCGCTGTCGTAATCGTCCTCGACCACCCACGCGTGGCGAGCACGCGCCCACGCGAGCAGCGCATTGCGCCGCGCCATGCTGAGCGGCATGCCGAGCGGATACTGGTGCGACGGCGTGACGAACGCGGCGCGCGCATCGGGCGCGAGGCGGATACCGGCGTCGACGTCGAGACCGTCGGCGTCGACCGGCACGCGCACCATTGCATCGTGTCGCCCGGTGCTCTCGAGCAGCGCGGTGATGCCACGATAGGCCGGGTTCTCGACCCAGGCCCGGTCGCCCGCGCCGAGCAGCAGCTGGCTCGCGAGATGCAGCCCCTGCTGCGTGCCGCTCGTGATCACGACCTGGCCGGCATCGCAGCGCACCGAGCGCGAGCGGCGCACGTAGTCGGCGATCGCTTCGCGCAGCGGCAGCGCGCCTTGCGGATCGGCATAGCCGGACGGTGCGCCGGCGCCGCGCGCGCGCAGGCGGTTGCCGAGCCGGCGCCAGATGTCGTCGGGCGCGGTAAGGCCGATCGGCACCGAGATCGCGAACGGCATCGCCGGCAGCGGCCGGAATTCGCGGGCGATTCGCGCGAAGGCGGCGGCCGGCTCGGGCAGGCCCGCATGTGCCGGGCGCTGGCGTGGCGCCGGCGGGGCGGGTTCGTTGCCGGGCGGCGGTTCGGCGAGCGCGTTTGCGACCCGCGTGCCCGCGCCGCCGCGCGATTCGAGAAAGCCTTCGGCGATGAGCTGCGCATACGCATCGACGACGGTGCCGCGTGCAACCTGCAGCGATGTTGCGAGCAGCCGCGTGGACGGCAGCGTGTCGCCCGGCAGCACGTCGCCGCGGCGCACGGCTTCGCGCAGCGCCTGCGCGAGCTGGCGGCTCAGGTCGCCGGCCGCGCGGTCGAGCGCGCCGAGCGACGGGATTTCGACGATCCGGGCCGTTCTTGCCATGATTCTGGTCTGCTGAAATTGTTCCAAACCGGCTCTACAGCATAAACCAGTTTGGGATCACAATCGCCGCATGACGGGCTCGCGCCTGCGCCATTTCCAACCCGTACGACCGTGGAGCCGACATGTACGTCCCCGCCGATTTCAACGAACCCGATCCCGACGTGCTGCGCGAGCTGATCGTGCAGCATCCGTTCGGCAGCCTGATCACGCATGGCAGGAACGGGCTCGACGCAAACCACATTCCGTTCGAACTGCTGCCCGCCGACGGCGGGCTCGGCGAGCTGCACGCGCATGTCTCGCGCGCGAATCCGGTCTGGCAGGAGGTCGCGAACGGCGACGAGGTGCTCGCGATCTTCCGCGCGGGCGACGCGTATATCTCGCCGACCTGGTATCCGAGCAAGCATGTTGCGCACCGGCAGGTGCCGACCTGGAACTACGTGGTCGTACATGCGCACGGCCGCATCACGGTGCGTGACGACGAGAAGTTCGTGCGCGGCGTGGTCGCCCGGCTGACGCGTACGCACGAGGCGTCGCAGCCGGTGCCGTGGAAGATGGGCGACGCGCCGAAGGACTACATCGACATGATGCTGGAGTCGATCGTCGGGCTGCAGATCGAGATCACGCGGCTCGTCGGCAAGCGCAAGCTCGGGCAGAACAAGGACGAAGCCGATATCCGCGGCGCCGGCGAAGCGTTGGTCGCGGACGGCAACCTCGCGATCGGGGAGGCGATGCTCGCGGCGGCCGACGCGAAACGCGGGTGACGCGCAAGCGACGCACAAGCGACGCACAAGCGACGTGCATGACGTGCATGACGCGCGGGGCGAGCGCGGGTGGGTGCCACCCCCGCTCGCCGCCCGTTACTGCGCGCGCGTCACCCCCTTCATGCCTTCTCCCGCCTGCGCGAGCGCGCCGCGAATCGCGGCCTCGGTCTTGTCGTACCCGCCCTCGCCATAGCGCGTATAAACGACCTTCCCGTTCGCATCGATCAGGTACAGCGCGGGCCAGTACTGGTTGCCGTACGCACGCCACGTGTCGTAGCGGTTGTCCTGCGCGACCGGGTACCGGATGCCGAAGCGCCTGATCGCATCGGCGACATTGCCCGCGTCGCGCTCGAACGGATACTCGGGCGTATGCACGCCGACCACCACGAGCCCCTGGTCGCGATACTTGCGGTCCCACTCCTTCACGTACGGAATCGTATGAATGCAGTTGATGCACGAATACGTCCAGAAATCGACGAGCACGACCTTGCCGCGCAACTGGCCGAGCGTCAGCGGCGCGCTGTTGTGCCAGCGGTCGATGCCCGTGAAATCGGGTGCCGCCGTTCCGGCCTGCGAGGCCGGCATGCTCGCGTCGTCGCGGGTGCCGGCGAACGCGGCTAGCCCGGCCGTGGCGGCAAGGGCGATGACGAGGGCGGCGGTCTTGAGTCGGGGCAGCATGGCGTTCTCCTGAGCGGGAGGCCGGCGCTCGATGGCGGCGGCCGGACGGGTTTCGACAGGCCCCATTAGGCGGCGCCGACGTATCTGCGATGTGTCCGGCAGGCCGCGCATGTGCAATGTTGTGTGTCGTCACGGCGGCGCGATACATTGGGATACAAACGCGTGCCTGCCGTGCGGTATAAAAGGGGACATCGCCTGCCTTGACACACCGACATCTCGATACCGAAACGACCCATGGACAAGATCGACCACGTGCTGATCGTCGACGACGATCGCGCGATCCGCGAACTGATCGCGGATTATCTGGAGAAGAACGGCATGCGCGTGTCGCTGGCCGCGAACGGCCGCGAGATGCGCAACGTGCTGGACGACGGCGCGCCCGACCTGATCGTGCTCGACCTGATGATGCCGGGCGAGGACGGCCTCACGCTGTGCCGCGACCTGCGGGCGGGCAAGTTCCGGACGGTGCCCGTGCTGATGCTGACCGCACGCGGCGAGGAAACCGACCGCATCATCGGCCTCGAGATGGGCGCCGACGACTACCTGGCCAAGCCGTTCGCGGTGCGCGAGTTGCTCGCGCGGATCCGCTCGGTGCTGCGCCGCGCGCGCATGCTGCCGCCCGGCATGCAGGTGACGGAAACGGCCGCGATGCTCGCGTTCGGCGAATGGCGTCTCGACACGACCGGGCGCCACCTGCTCGATACCGAAGGCACGCTGGTCGCGCTGAGCGGCGCCGAATACCGGCTACTGCGCGTGTTCCTCGACAACCCGCAGCGCGTGCTGACGCGCGACCAGTTGCTCAACCTCACGCAGGGGCGGCAGTCCGACCCGTTCGACCGGTCGATCGACCTGCTCGTGAGCCGGCTGCGCCAGCGCCTGCGCGACGGCGCGCGCGAACCGCGCTACATCAAGACGCTGCGCAACGAGGGTTATGTGTTCTCGTCGGCCGTGACCGCCGTCGACGGTACGCCATGAGCGCGCGCACGTCGTGGCACTGGCCGCGCTCGCTGTTCGCGCGGCTCGCGCTGATCCTGTGCGTGGGCCTCGCGCTCGCGCAGACGCTGTCGTTCTGGCTCACCGTCACCGAGCGCGACCAGGCGACCACCAACCTGATGATGGGCTACATCGAGCGCGAGGTCGCGAGCTCGGTCGCGTTGCTTGACCACCTGCCGCCGGCCGAGCGGGCCGCGTGGCTGCCGCGCCTCGCGCGGCGCAGCTATGCGTTCATCCTCGGGCCCGGCGAGACCGGTACGCCGCCGGAAGCGCGGCTGTCGGCGCGCGTCGAGCGGTCGATTTCCGACGGCATCGGCGGCGACTACCCGCTGACCGCGAACGCGATTCCCGGCGACCGCGAACATCTGCAGGTGCATCTGCGCCTGACCGACGGGTCGCCGCTGACGATCGACATCCATCCGATGTCGACGGTGCCGCTGTCGGGCTGGCTGCCGGTCGTGCTTGTGCTGCAGCTCGCGGTGTTGGCCGCGTGCTGCTGGCTCGCGGTGCGGCTCGCGACGCGGCCGCTCAAGCAGCTCGCGCAGGCCGCCGACGCGCTCGGCCCCGACCTGAAGGGCGAGCGGCTGAACGAGGGCGGGCCGTCGGAAGTCGCGCGCGCCGCCCGGGCGTTCAACGCGATGCAGGATCGCATCGCGCAGTACATGGCCGAGCGCATGCAGATCCTCGCGTCGATCTCGCACGACCTGCAGACGCCGATCACACGGATGCGCTTGCGCGTCGACGTGATGGACGACGATACGCAGGGTGCGAAGCTGCGCCAGGACCTGATCGAGATGGAGCATCTGGTGAAGGAGGGCGTCGCGTACGCGCGGACGCTGCACGGCACCGAGGAGGCCGCGCGCCGCATCGATCTCGACGCGCTGCTCGACAGCATCGTGTGCGACTACACGGATGCGGGGCAGGACGTCGCGCTGCACGCCCGCGCGCCGCTCGCGCTCGTCACGCGGCCGAAGGCACTGCGCCGCATCGTCGGCAACCTCGTCGACAACGCGCTGAAGTTCGCGGGGGCGGCCGAGATCGACGTGCACGCCGCGCCGGACGGCGGCGCGGTGATCGCCGTGCTCGACCGCGGGCCCGGCATTCCGGACGATCAGCTCGACGCGGTGTTCGAGCCGTTCCGGCGCGTGGAGACGTCGCGCAACCGGGAGACGGGCGGCACGGGGCTCGGCCTGGCGATCGCACGGCAACTCGCGCTCGCGATGGGCGGCACGCTTACGCTGAACAACCGGACGGACGGTGGCGGGCTGGAGGCGCGGCTCACGCTGCGCAATGCGGGGTGACGGGGAGCGGTGCGCGAGCCGCGTAGTGTCAGGTTCGTGCCGGAGTCGGAGCCGAAGTCGAAGTCGAAGTCGAAGTCGAAGTCGAAGTCGAAGTCGAAGTCGAAGCCTAAGCCGACGTCGAAACCGAAGCTGACGTTGAAGCGCGCGACATCACACGCGCTGCAGATGCGCATCGACGAGCGGTGCGAGCGTCTGCGCATGCACGGCCGCGAGATCGTGCCGGCCGCCCGCCACGACATGCAGCTGCGCGTCGGGCAACCGTTCGAGCAGGCGCCGGCCGGCCGCGACGGGGCTGATCGGATCGTCGTCGCCCCACAGCAGCAGCGTCGGCTGCGCGATGCGGTCGATATCCCGCGACAGGTCGGCACGGAACGTCAGGAACCAGTCGGGAAGCTGCGGGTTGGCTTGCGCGAAACCGGTGCGCCAGTCCTGCGCGCCGAGCCCTTCCATGTCGAGTCCGCCGGACGTGACCGTCAGCACGAGGTGCGTGATCAGGCCGGGCTTGTCGAGCGCCGCGCGCATCGCGATCACGCCGCCCATCGATTGCGCGATCACGGCGGTCGGCCGGTCGATCGTTTCCAGGACATGACGCACGAGGCTGTCGAAATCGTCGACGGCCGGATTGCGTGGCGTGTCGCCGAAGCCTGGATAGCCGACGATCCGGCGCTCGGCCGGATGCGTCAGGCGCCCGGCGAGCGGTTGCCAGAAGGCGGTGCTGCCCGATGCGCCGGGCAGGAACAGCAGTTGCGACGGAACGGGCATGGCGCTCGGTTTCCTTTCGAAAGAAGCGAAGCGGGGTGATCGGGCAGCGCGGGCATCAGCACCGGCCGGTGCGCAGCGCGACGGTCCAGTCGTCGCGTCCGCGCGTTGCCGCGGTGGCCGCGGCCGTGTGCCAGTCGTATTCGACCGCATGGAATTCGACGTTCCAGCCGGCCGCCGTACGCGACACCATCGCGTAGCGCGCATGCGGCGAACCCGTCTCGATGCGGTGCGGATGCGGCAGGTCGTCCGCGTACGCCTGCAGCCCGACGCTACCCGGGTTGACGATCAGCCGGCCGTCGTCGAGCTTGGCCGTACGCGGGATGTGCGTGTGGCCGCACAGGATCAGCGACGCCGGTTCGTCGCCCGCGCGCCGCGCGATTTCATCGGGCGTCGCCGCGCGACAGCCGTCGGGCGTGACCGTTTCGAGGAAATAGACGAGGTCGCTGCCGGGTGTGCCGTGCACCATCAACACGTCGCCGTCGAGCGTCGCGCGTTCGGGCAGCGCGGCGATCCAGTCGAGATGCTCGGCGCGCAGCGTGTCGTGCGCCCAGCGATCCGACAGCCGCATCGATTCGCGATCGCCGGTGAGCAGTTGCCGTTCGTGATTGCCCTTGATGGTCGGCAGGTCGAGCGCGATCAGGCGGTCGGCCGTTTCGGGCGGATGGAGCGCGCCCGACAGGATGTCGCCGAGATTGACGATCACGTCGGCACCGCGGCGGCGGACGTCGTCGAGCACCGCGTCGAGCGCGGCGAGGTTGCCGTGGATGTCGGACAGCGCGGCGATTTTCATGGCGGATCGTCGGGGAAGGGAACGGCGATTGTCGCCAATTCGGCGCAGGCCGTCCAATGGCGCGCGCATGCGACGCCGTGAGCCGTTTGGCGTGAAGCCGCGGGTGGCGCGTCAGTCGGTGGCGAGGCGCGCGTACATCGCGAAATCGCCCGGCGTGCCGCGCACCATCTTGTACGCGCGCAACAGCCCTTCGTAGCGATAGCCGCACTTCTGCAGCACGCGCGCGGAGCCCGCGTTGCTGGTCAGCACGACGCCCTGCATGCGTATGAAGCCGCCGTCGGCGAATGCCCACGCGGTGACGGCCGTGCACAGCGCGCTCGCGATTCCACGCCCCCAGTGCGACGGCGCGAGATCGTATGCGATCTCCGCCGAGCGGTTCACGGTGGATACGGTATGCAGGCCGATCGTCCCGGCGAGCGCGCCCGATGCGTCGTCGATCACGGCGAGTCGCCGGACCGAATCCGGGTCCGTCGATTCGATGGTGTCGAACAGCGGCAGCAGATCGGCGGGCGAGCGCAGGTTCCAGCTCGTGTGGCGGAACACGTCGGGGTTCGACAGGTACGCGTACCACGCGTCGAGGTCGGCACGTTCGATCTGGCGGAGCGACAGGCCAGGAAAGCCGGAGCGGGGCGGCGCAGCGATTTTCATCGGCGTCCGCTCCTACGAAGCATGACGTCGGTACAGCGCCAGCGATCCGGCGAGCGCGAGCAGCATCGCGCCGCACGTGCGTTCGAGCCACAGCGCGCCCGCGCGCTTCAGCAGCCGCACCGCGCGTGCGCCGAGCAGCGCGTAGCCGAACATCACCGCGCCGTCGAGCATCGCGAACGTGACCGCGAGCGCGACGTATTGCGGCGCGAGCGGCGCGGACGGGTCGAGGAACTGCGGCAGGAAGGCGGAGAAGAACAGATAGCCCTTCGGGTTCGTCACCGCCGTGAGGAAACTCTTCGCGAAGATCGACGCGTTGCGCCCGGATGCCGCGCCGGCGTGCGCGGCGGAGACGTCGAGCGAGCCCTTCGACATCAGCAGCCGGATGCCGACATACGCGAGGTACGCGGCGCCGAGCCACTTCACCACCGAGAACCAGAACGCCGACGCCATCAGCAGCGCGCCGAGGCCGAGCGCGACCGCGACGATCAGCACGAAATCGGACAGCATCGCGCCTACGAAGCCGTAGGCCGCGCGGCGCACGCCGTAGCGCGAGCCGTTGGTCAGCGCGAGCAGCACGGTCGGGCCGGGTGTCGCGATGCCGACGAAGGCGACGGCGGCGAAGATCAGCAGGGTCGTTTCATGCATGCAGGCACTCCCGATGGATGGACGGCGCGGGTTCGATTATCGGCTGCGCCCTCACGGGCTGTACAGGGACGGCGGGTTGCGCACACGGCCGCCCGTTCGACTATCTCGATTTTGGCAAGAAACTGTTTTCATTATTCCGCTATCGATTGAAACCGGTTCCATTTAGCATGGAGGCCGCAGCGGGCATGCCCGCCGCGTCGTCGCGCGCGGACGCCGCCGGCCTCGCACCGCCGGCGGATCTCGCCGCCCGCGCGCTACTCGCAACTGACAGCCAGAACAACGGGTTCACCGCCCGGAGACACGACAATCATGAACAAGCAACTGATCGCAGCCCCGCTGCTGCTCTCGTTCGCGGGCATCGCCGCCGCGCAAAGCTCCGTCACGCTGTACGGCATCGTCGATGCGGGCGTGACCTATCGCAGCAACGAACGGGTCGGCTCCGCGGGCGCGTACACCGGCCATTCGAGCGTCGGGCTCACGACCGGCAACCTGTCCGGCAGCCGCTGGGGCATCAAGGGTTCCGAGGATCTCGGCGGCGGGATGCGCGCGCTGTTCGTCCTCGAGAACGGCTTCGACATCACGAACGGCACGTCGGGCCAGGGCGGCCGCCAGTTCGGCCGCCAGGCGTTCGTCGGCCTCGGCAGCGACCGCTACGGCACGGTCACGCTCGGCCGCCAGTACACGTCGCTCGACGACTTCGTGAGCCCGGTCGGCCCGTCGTCGTACATCGGCGGTTTCGGCGCCCACCCGGGCGACATCGACGACCTCGACCAGACGGCGCGCGTCGACAGCTCGATCAAGTACACGAGCGCCAACTACTCGGGTTTCACGTTCGGCGCGCTGTACGGCTTCGGCAGCCAGCCGGGCAGCATGAAGCAGCGCAACACGTGGAGCGTCGGCGCGGCGTACGCGGCGGGCCCGCTGCGCGTCGGTGTCGGCTACGAGCGTTCGGACAACAGCAAGACGGGCGCGACCGACCCGACGGCGGGCAAGTGGCAGAGCACCGACGACGGGCTGTTCAACTCGTCGATCAACGAAGGCTATGCGAGCGCACAGTCGCAGCAGATCATCGCGACCGGCGCGACCTACGACTTCGGCCCGGCCGTCGTCGGGGTGAACTACAGCAACGTGCAGTACCGCAGCGGCGGCCAGTCGCTGTTCACGGGCCACGCGACGTTCAACGTCGCGGGCGTGTTCACGCGCTGGAACGTGCGCCCGCAGACGCAACTCTTCGCGGGCTACAGCTACACGCGCGGCAGCGATGTCGATGGCGTGGACGACCGCGCGCAGTATCACAACGTCACGCTCGGCGCCGTCTACGACCTGTCGAAGCGCACCAGCGTGTACCTGCTCGGCGCGTACCAGCATGCATCGGGCATGACGCTCGACGCGCTCGGCCGGCCGGTGGCCGCGACCGCGTCGGTATCCGACAAGGCGAACGGCCACTCGTCCGATTCGCGGTCGCAGGCCATCGTCAGCCTCGGCCTGCGCCAGAAGTTCTGACGCGCAGCGATCGTTGCGGCCGCAACGTTGCCCGCAGCTGATGCAGGCGACGTTGCACGCATGCTCCTATCCTATACTGTCACCTCCCTTCTTCGAGGAGACGACATGACCCGAACGCATTCCGCGAGTTGCCTTTGCGGAACCGTCACCGTGACGCTGCGTGGCGAGCCGGCGGCGCGCGCGAACTGCCATTGCGCGACCTGCCGCGATTTCTACGGCACGCCGGTGCTGTCCGCGACCGCGTGGCCGCCGGAGCAGGTTGCCGTCGAAGGCGGCCATGCGACGTTCCCGCATCCGGCGAAGTCGATGTCGCGCACGTATTGCGCGTCCTGCGGCGAGATCGTGTTCGGCACCAACCGGCTCGGCATGCGCGTCGTACCGAACAGCCTGGCGGCGCGTGCGCACGGCGGGCAACTGCCCGGCGACCTGCAGCCGACGATGCACCTGTTCTACCGGCACCGCGTGATCGACGTCGTGGACGCGCTGCCGAAATTCCTCGACGGCTGGGACGGCCCGACGCTCGACGACGCGAACTGAACGATCGCGGCCGCGTGCCGGCACGGCTGGCGCGCGGTTCTCTCCGCCGTATCCCGCTTTCTCCTCCCTTCCTCCCGCCGCATGCCGCTGCGCTGAATCGCATCGACGCGATCGCACCGGATAATATTTTTTCTCTTTCATTTCAATTTCGATTTGTAATCATCGAGCCCATTTCCGGGGAATGAAAAAGGCAATGCGGGCATTTCAGAAAAAATGACGCATCCGTATTGAACAATCCGGAAGAAAATGCCGGGGAAAAAGCACCGAAATCGTGCGGCCGGCAAGCCGTTACGGCGCGGTGAGCGGGTTTGACCATCGTTGACGGAAAAGCGCCGGACGGCAAAAAGAGCGGAGTGAATAATTCGGGATGACGGCGAATGCGATTTAGCCGTAATCACCAATATTTCATGCGCCGCGATTTACAGTGTCGACAATTGAACGTTCGGGAGCATTATTCATGTCAATGAAACAAATTCGGGCGGCATTGCTGGGAATGTGCATGGCGATGCTGGCGCCGGCAAGTCACGCGCAGGCGCAATACTCGACCGACTGGCTCGCGAACACGTACGGCACGCTGGCCCAGCACGTCGGCAACGCCGCGCGCTCGATGTGGGTCGCGCCCGAGGGCGTGATCTACACGGCGTCGCGTTGGGACGAGAACGCGGGCGGCGTCGCGCTCTACCAGAACGGCCAGCCGATGGGCACCATCGGCATCCACGACGAATTCCAGGGCGGCGCGATCACCGGCAACGCGACGTCGATCTTCGTTGCGCTTGGCTACAACCGCAACTTCGGCAGCGGCTCGGTGGGCCGCTACAACCGCGGCACGAACCAGCGTGACCTGCGCATCCCGGTCAGCACGTGGACGGGCCTCCCGAACCCGGACGTGATCACCGGCCTCGCAACGGCCGGCAACCTGCTGTATGCGAGCGATTTCTACGGCAACCGCGTGCGCGTCTATACGACCGACGGCGTCTGGCAGCGCGACATCGGCGTGACCGGGCCCGGCGCGCTGGCGATCGATGCGGCGGGCAACCTGTGGGTTGCCCGGATGAGCGCGGGCGTGGTCGTGCAGTACGGCGCGACCGGCACGCTGATGAACACGATCCAGATGGCGGCCGGTGCACGGCCGTCGGCCCTGTATTTCGACGCGTCGACGGGGCAGTTGCTGGTGGGCGACCAGGGCCCGGACATGAACATCAAGCGCTACAGCCTCGCCGGGTTGCCGCAGCAGGTCGGCACGTTCGGCGTGCAGGGCGGCTATCTCGACACGACGTCGGGCATCAAGGGGCAGGTCGGCGACAAGCGCTTCACGCGCGTGGTCGGCATCGGCAAGGATTCCGGCGGCAACCTGTACGTGCTCAACAACGCGTGGGGCGGGGGCTGGGATCTCGGGCGCAACGGCAGCACCGACCTGCATTCATACGGCCCGACGGGCGCGTTGCAATGGAAGCTGCAGGCGCTGAACTTCGAGGCGATCGCCGCGCCCGACCCGGCGACGGACGGCGCGTTCTTCTACAGCGGCAACAACGTGTATACGGGCTCGGCGGGCGGCACGTTCGTCGCGAACACGGTCGATCCGTTCACCTATCCGAAGGACCCGCGCCTCGACATGAACGACTACCAGCGCGGCCAGCACTTCGGCCAGCTCGTGACGGTCGGCGGCAACCGGATTCTCGTCGCGTCGGGCCAGAATCCCGGCAACTTCAACTTCTACTACTTCACGCCGGCGACCGGCTATATCGCGAATCCGGCCGGCTCGCTGCCGGGCAAGCCGTTCAACACGACGCTGCAGGTCACGGCCGGTTTCGACATCGACGGCAACGGCGACGTGTGGGCCGGGCTGAACGGCTCCAACGTGATTACCCGCTACCCGATGACGGGCTTCGACGCGACCGGCAAGCCGTCGTGGGGCAAGCCGGTCACGACGGCCGTGCCGGGCACCGTGGCGCCGGTCACGCGCATCCTCTACCAGGCGGACAGCGACACGATGATCCTCGCGCAGGGCCTCGCGGGCAACTGGGACTGGACCGCGATGAACGGGCACATCGAGGTCTATCACGGCTGGAAGAACGGCAACACGAGCGCGCCGAACCCGGTGATCAACCTGACGAGCGCGAACCCGAAATCGATCGCGGCGGCCGGCCACTACCTGTTCGTCGGCTACGTGCACACCGTGCCGAACGTCGACGTGTTCGACCTCAACACGGGCGCCCTCGTCACGACGCTGACCAACTCGAACACGTCGGCGATGGACGTCGGCAACGACGTCGACTCGATGTACGGGATTCGCGCGTACCTGCGCTCGACCGGCGAATACGTGATCACGAAGGACAACTACAACGGCACCAGCATGATCGTGTACCGCTGGCATCCGTGAACGCGCAGGTCGTGCGGGCCGAGCAGGCCGCAGGGCCTGCTCGGCGCCCGCGTCACGGTGCGCCCAGCACGCGGCCGTTCACGCTGAGCCCGTACATCGAATCGGGCGAATCGTGGAACTTCGCGCGCGTGTCCTGCACCGAGCCGGTGAAGCGCGGGTCCTGCGGCCGTTCGTGGCTGTCCATGAAGGTCGCGACGTCCCACGCCTCCTGATCGGTCAGCGTGCCGCCGAGCCCGAGCGGCATGTTGGCCTTGATGAAGCCGGCTGCGTTGCGGATGTCGCCCATCCCCGCGCCCCAGTTGAACGAACGCGCGCCCCACAGCGCCGGGAACACCGCCTTGCCGCCGCCCGACTGCCCCTGGCCGTCCGCGCCGTGGCATAGCGCGCAGTGCTGCGTGTAGACGGCCCCGCCGCGCGCATAGTCGGCCTTCTGCGCGGGCGGCGGCAGTTTCAGGAAACCCTGCCCCGGCAGCTTCGTGCCGACCGGCGCGCCCTTCGCGAGCCAGTACGAATAGGTTTCGAGCGCGACGAGGATCGGATCGCCGGCGGGCGGCGCCTTGCCGTTCATGCTGTAGCGGAAGCATCCCTGCAGGCGCTCGGCGAACGTGTTCACGTGGCCGTTCTTGCTGCGGTACGCCGGATACAGCAGGTATGCGGCCCACATCGGGCTCGAGTCGGGCCGTCGGCCCGCGTCGAGGTGGCAGCTCGCGCAGGTCAGTTTGTTGCCGACGTACTTGCCCGCGAACTCGGGCGTGTGCAGGAAGATCTGCTCGCCGAGCTTCACGGTCTTGCCGAACTCGTCGGCGGGTATCGCGGATTCGGCGGGCGGCGCGAACGGTCTGGCTGCCGTCGCAGCGGCGGCAGGCGCGGGTGCGGAAGCGGTGGCCGGTGCATCCTGCGGTGCGGCCGCGAACGCGAGCGCGGGCATCCAGGCCGCGCCGAGCAGTGCCGCGCGGGTGCGGCGGATCAGCGTCGTGCGGTCGATCATCGCTTGTCTCCTTGTGCGGCGCCGCCGCGCGCGTAGTAGGCGGCCACCGCGTCGATGTCGGCGTCGGACAGCTTGCCGGCGATCGCCTGCATCAGCGCCATCGGCCCGGGCGGGCGCGTGCCGTGTTTCCAGCCGTTCAACTGGCCGGCGATGTAGGCGGCGGGCTGGCCCGCGAGCGGCGGAAACGCGGTGCCCACGCCGAGGCCGCCGGGGCTGTGACACTGGGCGCACGCGGGCAGGCCCTGCGACCAGCGTCCGCGCGTCGCGAGCCACGCGCCGGTGTTCGCCGGATCGATCGACGTGTCGTCGGCGGCGACGATGCCGGCCGGTGCGGGCAGGCTCGCGAAGTACGCGGATACCGCATCGCGCTCGTGCGGCGTCAGCAGTTTCGAGAGCGGCTGCATGACGGGATTCTGGCGGCTGCCGTCGGCGAACGCGGCAAGCTGCGCGGACAGGTACGCGGCGTTCGTGCCCGCGAGGCGCGGGAAGCCGGCCGCCGCGTTGCCTTCGCCCTGGCTGCCGTGGCAGCCGATGCAGGCGGCGACGCCCGTCGTCGAGCCCTGCGTCGCGAGCGTCTTGCCGAGTGCCGCGTCGTCTGCGCGCGCGTGGCCGGCCAGCAGCGTTGCCGCAGCGAGCAGCAGCGGCGCGAACCGGCGCCGCGGTGTGTCCACCGTATCGTTCACGTGTCCCCTCCTTGTTGTAGGCCGCGGGTGCGCCGCCGGACTGCCGGCGCGGCCTTGCGGTCAGCCCGCGTCGGGCTGCTTCTCCTTCTGCTCCGGCGCGAGATGCTGCGCCGGTGTCGCCGCATCATATCGGCCGAAGCCGTAGCGCTGGAAGATCCTGAACGCTTCCGGCGACCGGATGAACGCGAGCCATGCGCGCGCGGCCTCCGGATGCGGCGCGTCCTTCACCATCGCCCCCGCGTAGATCGCAGTCGTATTTTGCTCGGCCGGAATGTCGATGTGCATCAGCGGATGCCCGACCTGCTCCTGGAACGCCGCTTCCGATTGCCACAGCACACCCGCGTCCGCGCGCCCCTGCATCAGGAACAGCGCGGTTTCCCGATGGTGGATGTGCGTGAGCTCGGTCGTGCCGGCGCGCACCTTGTCGTCGTAGACGGTACGCGCGAGCGCGTCGCCGCCGGCCTTCACGAGCGACGCGCGGATCTGCCGCGCGACGCCTTCGAATTCCGGATTGGGCATCGCAAGCTGCACGTCGGGCCGCGCGAGGTCGTTCAGCGACGCGATGCGCTTCGGATTGCCTGCGCGCACCATGATCGTCAGCTGGTTCGTCACGTAGGGTACGGCGGGGCCGGTGAGCGTGCCGTCCGCGATCAACCCGTTGATCTTGCCGAGCCCCGCGAAATACGCGTCGGGCTTGACCGTCCACGTCATGTTGCCGACGGTGATCGTGCCGCCCGCCTGGATCTGTTTCACGAGCAGGCCGGGCGGGATCGTCTCCCAGTAGATGCGGCCGCGGTACTCGGGATGATCTTCCTCGAACTTCGCGACGAGCGGCGCCATCGCGAAGAAATAGTTGCCGCCGACGAACAGCACGAGCTTCGGCGCAGTGAGGTCGCCGTGGAAATCGGCGAGCACGTCGACCTGCGGCACCGTGAATTCGAGGCCACGGTGCGTTGCGTCGTTGTTGCGACCGTCCTGCCAGGGCGGGAAGATGTTCGCGGCGGGGCCGGCCGGCGCGGCGAGCGACAGCGCCGAGGCGCAGCAGAGCCAGGCGGCCAGCGCGGCGCGCAGCGTGCGCCGACGGCGGTGCAATGGCGATGGCGGTTGCATGGGGATCGATGTCATCGAGGGGTTCATTTTGCGTACGTGAAGCCGGCCTGTTGCAGTTCGGGCAGCGTGCCGACCGCGCCGGGCGTGACGATTGCCGACGGGATCACGTGGTTGGTCAGGTCGGCCGCGAGCGCATCGAGCGGCAGCTTGTCGGGATTCGCGTTCGCGCCGTCGAGCCGTTCCGCGAGTTCCCAGATCGCGTTGTGGCACGACAGGAACACGACGCCGCGCTGCTGCAGCGCGGCGATGCTGTTGTCGTGCGACGAGAACGCGCCGTCGGGCAACTCGTGGTCTTGTGCGCCCTTCGATTGCGCGGGTTTCGCGTCGAGCAGCGTGTTGGCCGGAAACGCGGCGCCGGCGAATGTCGCGAGGCCGTATTTGTCCCATGCGGCCTGGTCGAACAGCGCGAGATGCGCGCTGCCGTGCGTGGCCGATACGACGAGGAAATCCGGATGACGGTATGACCAGATCTGCGCGTTCAGCGAATTGCGCATCAGGTTCAGCCACGGGCCGCCGAGCTCGGTGTTGTCCCATACCTGCTTCGGGCCGCCGCGGTAGCCGGTCAGTTCGGCGAGCGCCGCGTGATCCCACTGGTCGGGGCGTTCGAGGATCATCGGCACCGTCTTGAAGTCGCGCCGTCGCGGCGCGGCCGCGAGGCGGCGCGTGAGGTCGGCGAGGTGCGTGGCGCCGCCGGGCAGCAGCGCGCCGGTTTCAGATGTGGCGGCGCGAGCGGGGCGGGCGGCGGCGAGCAGCGCGGTGCCGGCCGCGAGGCCGAGTGTCTTGAGCGCGCCTCGGCGCGCGTGCCGGTCGGACATGGGGTATCTCCCGGAATCGTTTTTGTGGGGGCGTGTCGCGTTGCCGTGCAGCGACGCGGCGTCGCGAATGCGTAGCCAGTCTAGCGGCGCGCGCCCGGTACGGAAAATCGCGATATCGGATGGGAGATATTCGGGGGTCTGATGATTGGGCGAGAGGGCGGGAGGCTGGAGGCGGGGCGGTCGGTGCAACGGCCATCAGTTCGATCGTTGCAACCGGCCTCTGTCGGCGCGCGAGTCGTTAAGGGGCTTCCTGCGGACGGTTTCGGTTTCGGCGTCGATCGGAGAGAGTCGATCGGAGAGTCGATCATCCTGTTGATATGGATGACTGATTATGTGTGATGGGTAGCAGAGGACCGACTTGTATAATTGCCTCCCTGGAATTCACACATGCCTTGCCGAGAGAGAACGATACTCATGAATTGGGACGATGCCCGCGTTTTTCTGGCAGTTCATCGAACCGGGACGCTGCGCGAGGCCGCGGCCGTTCTCGATGTCGATCAGGCCACCGTGGGGCGACGGTTGACGGCACTGGAGAAGGCGCTCGGGGCGAAGCTGTTTCTCAAGACGTCGTCCGGCTATGTCGTGACGCAGATCGGCGAGCACTCGCTGCAGGCCGCGCAAGCAATGGAGCAAGCGGCGTGCGAATTCGAGCGTCGCGCCCAGGGCTCGGACGATCGCCTCGAAGGCGAGGTTCGGGTGACGACGACCGATTCCCTCGCGATGGATTTCGTCGTTCCCGCGATACGGGAATTGCGCCGGAAATGTCCGGCGATACACGTGGTCCTGACGACGTCCGTGCAGGTGCTCAACCTGACGCGACGCGATGCGGATCTCGCGATTCGCACCGTGATGCCGGAAAATCCCGATCTCGTGCGCCGGAAGCTCGCGGAATGGGACGTCGGGCTGTTCGCGAGTCACGAGTATCTGGATGCACATGGCGCGCCCGCGATCGGGTCCGCTTTCGAAGGGCATGACCTGGTCGTCTACCAGCCCGGCACGACGTCCAACCAGGGGTACACGCTGTGCGGCGAGTCGATGGAACGCGGGCGTATCGTTGCGCAAGTGGGTTCGAGCCTGATGCTGGCGACCTCGATCCGGTCGGGTATCGGTATAGGCGAACTCCCCGTGTATATGGCGCAAGAGGACGATTCGCTCGTGCGACTCTGGCCCGACAGGACGCGAGCCGCGCCGTATCAGGTCTGGCTCGTATCGCATACCGACCTGAACCGGACGGCGCGCGTCCGGGCGGTTACCGCCGAGATCGCGGCTTCGTTCGACCGCTATCGATAGCGGCCGGGATCACGCCGGAATCATGACGGTGCAGGCGCGGGTGCTCAACGGGTCAGGGAGTTGCGCGTCGAGAGCGTGCGCCGCGCGGCATACCAGCGCGGCATGATCGCGATTGCCGCGACGATCGCGAAGAACGGGATGGCCACAGCCAGCACGTGGCTGCCGGTGCCGAGCAGGCCGCCGGACACGGTGGCAGCGAGCGAGGCACTGCCGATCTGGAAAAAGCCGACCAGCCCCGACGCCGTGGCCGCGCGCCCGTGTCCGCTCGCAATGGCGCCCGAGACCGCAAGCGACAGCGACGATCCATTCGACAGGCTGATGAGCAACATCGGCATCACGATCGCGAGGATGCCTTTGACGTGCCACGATTCGCACAGGGCGAACGCCATGCCGCCGGCAACGAAGCAGCTCACGCCGGCCACGACGATCGAGTCGTAGGACATCCGGTCGAGCATGCGGCGCGCAATCATGTTGGCGGAAATGATGCCGGCGGTCAGCGGCAGGTAAAGCCAGCCGCTTTGCTGTTCCGAAAGGCCAAGGCCGGAGAAGATGAACGGCGACTGCGTCAGGTAAACGAACCACGCGCAATAGATCGCGCAGACGACGAGCGTGTAGCGGATGAATGCCCGGTCCCCGAGCACGTCCGCGAAGCCGGCCAGCGGCGCGGCGCGATTTTGCCCCGGCGCGACGGGCGGACGAGTTTCCTTCAGCAGAAGCTGAACGAGCGCGAGCGCGACGACGCCAAACGCGGCGACGAAAATGAAATCGCTCCGCCACCCGAACCACGCAGCCAGATTTCCGCCGATTGCGGGGGCGAGTGCCGGAGACAGCGACACGAGCGGATACACGATGCTGTAGACCTTCGCGGATGCGTGCTTGTCGCAGGTGTCGGCGATGATCGCGCGACCGATGACGAGGCCGGACGCCGCGCCGAGCGCTTCGAGCACGCGCCATCCGAGAAAGCTTGCGAAGCCGGCTGCGCTTGCGCAGCCGATCGAGCCAACGATGTACAGGAGGATGCCGGCCGTCAGCACGGGTTTGCGCCCCCATCGATCGGAGAGGGGGCCGTAGACCAGTTGCGCACAGGCGAGCGCGATCAGGTAAGCCGATACCGTCTGCGGCATCTGCCAGGCACCGATCGAAAACTCGTGGGCCATCGACGGCATCGCGGGCAGGTAGACGTCGGACGCGATCAGGCCGAAGGCGCTCAACATGGAGACGACGAGGATGAGTGAGAAGTTGGACATGGTCGCTGGGTGGTTGGGGCGGAGCGCGTGAGCGGATGCAGATGGCGGCGCGCATTGGGCCGCCTCGAGAAAAGGCCGGGGCGATCATACGGCGTGCGATGCGGTTCGGGAGCGGGCGGAATTGCATCGCCCGGATGCATTTTTGCGGGCGGCAAAGTGGGGGCCGGGAAGGCGTGTGGATGACGGCGTCAGGTGTCGCGCGAAGCGCCGGTCAAGAAGAATCGGGCGAGGGTGTCGGCGGCGAGCAACGGGGTGATTCGCTGTCGTTCGTGTTTCGCCGGATGATCGGGCGCAGTTTCGTCGCCGCGTCGTTGTCCGCGTTGTCCGGCACAACGCGCGCGGATTCGCAGTGACCGATCACGAAGCGGCCGGGATGCTGCACCGGGGAGAAGGGGCGAGCCGCTACGCGTAGCGAGTGGCCGCGAATGCGGGTGTTGCGCGTGGGCCGCCGTATTCGGGCCGGCCCACGCACGCATCAGGCCATCAGGCCATCAGAGCGTCGGAGCGTCGGAGCGTCGGAGCGTCAGAACGTCAGAATGTCGGAACGTCAGAGCGTCAGAGCGTCAGAGCGTCAGAGCGTCAGAGCGTCAGAGCGTCAGAGCATCAGAGCGTCAGAACGTCAGAACGTCAGAACGTCGGAACGTCGGAACGTCAGAACGACACCGTCGTCGTCAACGTGACGAGCCGTGGCTCGCCGACCGCGACGATCAGGTTGTTGTTGCTCGACGGGTAGTAGGTCTTGTCGAGCAGGTTCTTCACGTTGAGCTGGAAGCGCGTCGGGAACTTGCCGATCGTCGTTTCGTAGGCTGCGAAGGCGTCGACGGTCACATAGCCGGGCAGCGTGAAGCTGTTCGCCGTGTCGCCGGAGCGTGCGCCGACCAGGCGTGCGCCGCCGCCGAAGCGCCAGCGGCCGGGCAGATTCGCGATGGCCGTGTCGTACACGGCGAACAGGCTGCCCGTGTGGCGCGCGACGTTGGCGAGCGGCGTGTTGCTGTCGCGATCGGTCGCATTCGTATAGGCATAGCTGCCGATCACGCTCAGATGACGCGTGATCTGCCCGGCGACGTCGAGCTCGATCCCGCGCGAGCGCGCGGTGCCGATCGTCGACGTGATGTCGCCGACCGTGACCGCGACGTTGCGCTTGTCGATCTGGTAGACCGCGAGCGTGCCGGTGATCGCGGGTTTCAGGCTGAACTTCAGCCCGGCTTCGAGCACGCGGCCGTATTCCGGCGCAAGCGGTGCGGCGACATTCGTCGCGACGTTCGGCTTGAACGAGCGGCTCACGTTCGCGTAGGCGGTCAGCGCCGGCGTGAGCGCATACGCGAGCCCGAACTGCGGCAGCCAGACGGTGCCGCGCGAGCGGTCGGCGAACGCGAACGGCCGCCCCATCCCCGATTCCTGCTGCCAGTTTTCCCAGCGCAACCCGCCCACCGCGGTGAGGCGGTCGGTGATCTTCACCGAGTCCTGCACGATCGTCGAGTACGCATGCACGACCGAGCGCGAATCGCTTTGCTTCGCGTTGGGGGTGCCGCCCGCTGCGAGCAGGCCGTACACGGGATCGTAGAGATTGAAGCCCGTCGTCGCCTTGCCGCGGATCGTGTCGCCGCGAAAGCTGCGCTGCCGTTCGTATTCGCCACCGATGTAGATCGCGTGGTTCATCCCCGCGAGCGTCACGTTGCCGAGCAGGCCGAGCGTCGCGATCTGGTCGGAGTCGTTGCGTCCGAGGTTCGCATCGGACGAGCGCGTCATCGCGCCGGTGCGGCTGTTGAACGCGGTCGCGCGGGTGATGTACTGGTCGTAGCGATCGCGGCCCCAGCCGTAGGTCGCGCGCACGCGCCATGCATCGGAGAAGCGGTGCTCGATGCGCGTACGCAGCGTTTCCTGGATGCCGCTGCTTTGCGACCATGCTTCCTCGTAGCGGCGATAGCGCAACGCATCGTCGAGCTGGCCGTTCACGAGCACGGTGCCGCGATCGAACGGCATCGTGTAGTCGACGTACTGGTAGCTGACGTCGATCGACGTGTTCGCGTCGTGCCACGACAGCGCGGGCGCGATCAGCGCGTTGCGTTCGCGGCCGAAGCTGCGCCAGTAGCGGCTGGTGTCGTATTCGCCGGTCAGCCGGAACGCGAGCGTGCCGCCCGCGACCTGGCCCGGCTTGCCGAGCGGGCCCGTGAGATCGAACTGTGCGCTGCTGCCGCCGTGGTTCGTGCGCGACGCGGAGATCGAGCCACCGAACGTGTCTTCCGGCTTGCGGGTGACGAGGTTGATCACGCCGCCGGGATCCTGCATCCCGTACAGCAGCGAGGCCGGGCCCTTCAGCACCTCGACGCGGTCGATCGTCGCGAGATAGCTGTGCAGCACCGGCGTGCGCACGCCGTCGACGAGCACCGAGCCGTCGTTGTTCGACCCGAAGCCGCGCTTGATGAACGCGTCACGTGTGCCGCCGAGCGTGTTCGTCTGCGTGACGCCGCTGATGTTGCCGAGCACGTCGTCGAGCGAGCGCGCCTGCTGGTCCTGCATCACGCTGCTGCTCACCACCGCGACCGATTGCGGAATCTCCTTCAGCGGACGGTCGCTGCCGCCCGCGATGCTCGTTGTGCGCGGCTGATAGCCGATCGTCGGGTCGACGGCCGACGATGCGTTGACGTTGATGGCGGGGAGTGCTTTCCCGGCGGGCGTCGCGGGCGCCGATGCGGGGGCAGCGGCTTCGGCGTTGGCCGCATGCGCGCCGCTCGCGACGCAAAGGGAAATCAGGGCAGGCAGGCTCGAGCGCCACGGACGCAGGGTCCGGACGCGGCGGGGCGTTCGACGGGATGGCATGAATCGATGCAGGACGGAGTACTAAGGATCGTGTTTCGGGCCGCGACGTTTCGTGGCGACCAAGGTCCGCATGATATATGTAATGAGAATCATTTGCAATTGTAATGATGCGACCCGGCGGCGCGCGGGCGTTGGTTGCCGGGCCGTTGGCCGTCTGCTACCGTAGCGACCAAAATCAGACGCAGTGAAATTCAATGAGAGAGCCGGGGGCCGCACCATGTCATCTTCCTGTCACGTCGCGTTTCGCGCGGCGCCAAGCACCGCGCACGACCATGCGGGTGATGAAGTGATCGCAGCCGTATTCCGCCATTCGAACGATTAAAGCAACGGAAGCGAATTCATCCGGCGTTGCGCCGGGCTTCAATCACTTCAACCACCACGCTAGACGGGAGACCACCCATGAAGAAGATTTCCGCGCCGTTCGCGGCGGCCGCGCTTGCGGCCTGCGCGCTGCTGGCGGGCGTTCACCAGGCCGCTTGCGCGGCTTCGGACGCCGAACCCGCGATCGACGCGCACTACGGCGCCGTGATCGAGGCCTATACGCAGGACATGGCCGCCGCGAAGGCGAAGTACGACGGCAAGCGCCTCGCGTTCGTCGGCGCCGTGATCCGGATGGGCGGCGACCCGGGCGGCACGTACTTCGGTGCGCTGACGGCCGACGGCGAGCAGTTCGATACGCATTTCGACGTGGCCGACCAGGATGCGCTGAAGCCGAAATTCCCTGGCGGCGAGATCAAGCCGTTCGTGACGTCGACGGCTTTCCGCTTCAGCTGCGTGAACGAAGGGTATATCGATGCACCCGTGTTGCCGGGCCTGAAGCTGGCGCATTGCCGTCTGGCGAACTGACCGGCGCGCGGGCGCGCGGCGTTCAGAACTTCTGCTGGATGCCGGCCATCACGCCGAGCTGGTTCATCCCGGTGCCGACCGTCCCGCCGGCGGCGACCGCGTTCGCGGCCAGTGTGCTGTTGAACATGTAGCCCACCGACGTATAGACGGTCGTCCGCTTCGACAGGAAATAGTTCGCGCGTCCGACGAACAGCGTGGCATTCGTGCCGCCTTCGCTGTTTTCTCGGCGTTGCAGGTAGCGGACGCCCTGAAGGTCGAGCGCGAGGTAGGGCGTCGCGTAGTACGTGCCGCCGGCGAACACGATGTCGGCCTGCAGGTGTTCGGCCGCCGCGAGGTTGCGGCGGATCCACCCGGCGCCCAGTTTCGCGGGGCCGATTTTCACGTAGCCGGCGACGATGTCGCGCGTGTCGGTGTACGCCGGATTGTTCAGCGGCGCGAGCGCACCGCCGCCGCCGCGCATCACGTCGTGCGACGCGGCCAGCCCGAAGTTGCTGGTGTCATACGCGAGCATCGCCGTGTATTGGCGGCAGGCGACGAAGTCGCCGGGCACCTGTCCGGCGCAGCCCGTCGCTGACGGACCTGCCGGCCCGGCCGCATCGCGGCCGAAGCTGTAGGTGGCGCCGAGCGTCACGCCGTGGAACGTGCCCTTGTAGCCGATCGCATTGTCGCTGCGCGCGTTGGGCAGGTAGGAATCGAAATCCGCCATCGAATGAATCGACGGGCCGATCACGTCGGCGTTGGTCAGCACGATCATCGACATGTTCATCTGGCGGCCGAGGGTCAGCGCGCCGAACGGACTGTTCACGCCCACGTTCGCCTGTCGCCCGAACAGGCGCCCGCCATAGTTCAGTGCGCCGGTGCCGGGCTGGAAGCCGTTTTCGAGCACGAAGAAAGCCTGGTAGCCGCCGCCGAGATCCTCCGTGCCACGCAGCCCCCAGCGTGACGGCACTTCGCCGGTCAGCGTCGGCATGCCGGTGAACGATCCGCCGTGCGCGGCGTTGTTGTAGTAGGACACGCCGGTATCGATGATCCCGTAAAGCGTCACGCTGCTTTGCGCGCAGGCCGGTCCGGCCAGCGCCAGCGCCGTCGTCGCGAGTGCGGCACCCAGTTTCGTTTTCATGGCTGTCTCCAAACAGTATGTAGATATGCTTATCGATTGTTTTAATGACCCGGACGTATCCGGGATGCCGACGGGTATCGGCAAGACTGCGGGCGTCGCGCGTTACGACATCGCCGGGTCGCGTTGCCTGCGTGGTACCGCCGTACGCGTGCCCGCCACGGCGACGGCGATTGCCGCACCGGCCATCGGCACGAGGAACGCGAGATAGAGGTGGGACACGGACCAGCCGTCGTCCAGCAGCGCACCGACCGTCATCGGCGACAGAATCGCGCCGAGGCGGCCGATGCCGACCGCGAGGCCGATGCCGGTCGTGCGGATCTCGGCTGGGTACGGCGTCGGCGACAATGCATACATGCCGGCCACGCACGCATTGATCACGGCGCCGAGGAACACGCCGACCGTCAGCCCGATGCCGAGCGAGCCCGTGTTCGCGCCGAACACGACCATCAGTACGCCGCCGAGCAGCAGCGTCGCGCCGAGCAGGTTGCGCAGGCCGAACCGCGTCGACAGCAGGCTGAAGAGGGAAGCGCCCGCAATGCCGCCGAGATTGAGCAGCACGCCGCCGGTCACGCCCTGCGATGCCGACAGCCCGGCCTGGACCAGCAGCTTCGGCGTCCAGCTCACGACGAAATAGAAGCTGCCCATCACGAGAAAGAACGCGATCCACAACGCGATCGTGCGGCGCGCGAGCGGTGCGCGCAACACGGCCATCCAGCTCGACGCGGGGTTCGCCGTGTCGATGGAAGAAGTCGCGGCCGGCAGCGTGTCGATCGGCGCGCGCTTCATTCTTGCGAGGATGCGATTGATTTTCCGCAGCGCGTTGTCTGGACGCCGCGCCAGCAGGAAGTCGAGCGATTCCGGCAGCAGTGCGAGCACCATCGGGATCGACAGCAAGGTCAGGATGCCGCCGAACGCGAACACGCTGCGCCATCCCCACGTCGACAGCAGGTAGCCGGCGATGACGCCGCCGGCGGTGGCGCCGATCGCGTAGCCGGTCGACTGCATGCCGATCGCGGCGCTGCGCCATTTGTTCGACGCGTACTCGCCGCTGATGACGGTCAGGCTCGCCAGCATGCCGCCGATGCCGAGCCCCGTGTACGCACGCGCGACGGCGAGTTGCAGCGTGCTGTGCGTGGCCGCGCAGGCGAGCATCCCGGTCGAGATCACGGCGAGGCAGAGCAGGATGATGCGGCGGCGGCCGACGCGGTCGGCCAGCGGCGCGATCAGCACCGAGCCGATGCCCATGCCGGCCAGCCCGGCGCTCAGCAGCAGGCCGATTTCCTTGCCGCTCAGCTTCCATTCGGCCGCCAGATGCGGCGCGGCGAACGCGATGGCCAGTACATCGAAGCCGTCGAGCATGTTCAGCACGACGCAGGCCGTGACCGCCATCGTCTGGAACGCGCTCATCGGGGATTCGTCGATCGTATTGCGGATGTTTGCGCTCACGTCAAAGATCCTTGTGAATAGTATGACTAATTAAATGGGATGACATCGAAGCCGGACACGGCGAATGGGACGAAAGCGATTGCACGGGCTGACGGGCAACCCGTGGAACGCCCGTCGCGACCGTCGGCTGGCGGGCGTCGTCGGCGCGATGCTTACGCGGGTTCGAGCAGCAACCGCTCGATCACGCGCCGCGCGCGATTGGGGCCCGCGTCGACGTGTATGTCGATCTGGTGGCCGCCGGGAAACCGCAGCTGATTCCTGTATTGCGCTTCGATCACGCTCTTGTCTTCATCGAACGTCGCCGCGGATTGCTCTATGACCGTTTGCGCGACGCGCTCGACGTCGTGTTGCGGATTGGTCGCGACGGTCCAGAAGTAGTGAGTCGTGGTGTCCGTCTCGGGCGTGATGCCGTGGAAGCCGCGCATGTGAAAGCCGCCGCGCGCCGGATCGTGCAGGTCGCCGGTGCCGGCGTCCATCGCGCCGGTCCAGATCCGGATGTGCGACACATGGAATTCGATTTCCTGCCAGCGATCGACGCGGCCTGCGAACGGCCACGCAGCGGTGTAGGTCGGCGGCGGGTCGGAATCCGGCATCCGGCGAACCAGCGTCACCGTGTCGCCGTCGCTGCCGACGCGGGTTTCCGCGCCCATGTGCAGCGGCGCGTTGCCGCCGATCGTTTTCAGATGGACATAGCCGAGGTGGCTCAAGTCCATCAGGTTGTCGTGAATCAGTTGATACGGCGCGTCGTAATGGTAGTTGCCGCCGCCGAACCGGTATTGTGGATCCGCGTGGAACGCGTAGCGCGGCGGCGCGCAGGTCGGTTGAGCGTGCGCGTCGGCGCCGATCCAGATCCATATGATCGCGTCCTGTTCCTGCACCGGATACGACGACACGCACGCCTTCGCCGGAATGCGCGCCTGGCCGGGAATTTCCACGCACGTGCCGCCGCGGTCGAACAGCAGGCCGTGATAGCCGCAGCGCAGGCCGCGTGCTTCGAGCGAGCCGCACGACAGTGGCAGCGACTTGTGGCAGCAGCGATCCTCCAGCGCACCGACTTCCCCGGACGGCAACCGGAACAGGACGACCGGACGGCCGAGCAGCGTGCGGGCGACGGGTTTGTCCGTCAGTTCGGATGACAGCGCGGCAACCCACCATCGGTCCATCGGGAATTTAGTAGTATTGATCGGTGGTCGGGCATGTTGCTCCATTGATCGTCTCCAGTATTGTGGTTGGCCGCCGCGTGTCGGGCGGTCCGTCTACAGATCTACAGATCGAGTACCAGCAGGTCGCTTCGCGATCGCGAACAGCAGGGCATGAACTGGTCGCCGGCCGCCTGTTCCGCTTCGGTGAGATACGAATCGCGATGATCGGGCTCGCCTTCGAGCACGCGCGTCGCGCAGGTGCCGCATACGCCTTGCTCGCACGACGTCAGCACGTCGACGCCGTTCGCGGCCAGCGCCGCGATGACTGTGCATTCGGCCGGCACATCGATCACCCTGCCGCTGCTCGCGATCCGGACCTGGAACGCACGGTCTGCACCGGACGACGCAACTGCGCCGCCGAAGAACTCGTAGTGCAGGCGCGCTTCGCCCCAGTTGCGCTCGCGCGCGGCGTTCAGCACTGCATCCATGAAGCCGCGCGGGCCGCATACGTACAGGTGCGTGCCGTCGGGCGCCGCGGCGAGCACGGCGGCCAGGTCGAAGCGTTGCTCGGGGGCACCGTCGTCGACGTGGAAGCGGGCGCGATCGTGAAACCCGGCTGCGTTGATTCGCTCGACGAAGGCCATGTGGTCGCTCGAACGCGCGCAGTAGTGCAGGTCGAACGGCATGCCGGACGAGAACAGCCGTTCCGCCATGCAGAGAATCGGCGTGACGCCGATCCCGCCCGCGAGCAGCAGGTGATGCGGGGCGTCGGGGGCGAGCGGAAACTGGTTGCGCGGCACGCCGATCCGCACGGTATCGCCTTGCCGGACTGCGTCGTGAATCGCGCGCGACCCGCCGCGGCCATCGGCATCGCGCAGCACGGCGATCTGATAGCGATCGCCGTGTTCCGGGTGGTTGCACAGCGAGTACTGACGCACGAGCCCGCCCGGCAGATGCACATCGATATGGGCGCCGGCGTCGAAGCTCGGCAAGGGCGAACCGTCGTCGCTGACGAATTCGAAGCCGCAGATGTCGCGCGCTTCCTGCCACTTGCGCGCTACCCGGACGGTCAATGTCGAGGCGCTCATGACGCCTCCTTGATCTGCACGACCGGAATCACGGGCCGCTGCGGGCTCGCCGCGTTTTCTTCGGCGAGCAGCCGTTCGATCACCTTGCGCGACAGCACGCCGCCGGCGTCGATGTTGAGCTTGAGCAGCTTGCGGTCGCGCCACTTTTCCAGGTTGAGCTGCTGGCGCTCGAGCATCTCGAGATCCTCGGCGAAGATCTTGCCCTGGCCTTCGCGGATCTCGGCGGTCAGCACGTGATCGTCGGGCCGGAAGTTGCGCGCCATGCCCCAGAAATACCAGATCGAGGTGTCCGTTTCGGGCGTGATGAAATCGACCACGATCGACGAGGCCTTCAACTCGGCCGGCGCATCGTAGCCGCCGTGACCCGCGTGCGCGACGCCCACTTCGATCATCACGTGGCTCGGCGGTGTGAAGCGGCAGATCTGCCAGCGGTCGACCGGCACGTCGTCGGCCAGCCCGTTGCCGCGCAACCCCATCTGCCAGAACGGCGGCGGCATCACGTTCTCCATGAAGCGGCTCGTGACGACTTCGTCGCCGTGGCTGGTCGTCTTCGGCGGCGCTTCGTCGATTTCCTTCTGGCCGATGCTCGTCGCATGCACGTAGGTCTCATGCGTGAGGTCCATCAGGTTGTCGATCATCAGCCGGTAGTCGCAACGGATGTGATACAGGCCGCCGCCGTGCGCCCAGGCCGGATTCTCGGCCCACGCCAGGGCGGGCAGTTTGGCGGGATCGGCGGCGGACGCCTCGCCCGGCCAGACCCACACGAATCCGTACCGCTCGACCACCGGGAAGCTGCGAATCGGGGGGAAGCCGCCGACGCGTTGGCCCGGCATGCCGGTCGCCTTGCCGTCGCAGCCCATTTCCAGCCCGTGATAGCCGCACACGAGCACGCCGTCGCGCACGAATCCCAGCGACAGTGGCGCGCCGCGGTGCGGGCAGAAATCCTCGAGCGCGGCGACCCGGCCGTCCGCCGCGCGGTAAAACACCATCGACTCGTTGCAGATCTTGCGACCCAGCGGCTTGCCGTCGATTTCATCGGGCGTGCACGCCACATACCAAGCGTTCTTGAGAAACACGTTCCTCGTCTCCTTCAGGGCGGTGCCGCTGGTATGCGGCATTTCTTCATTCCGTGTACTGAATGAGATTCAGTGTACTCATCGAGATTGGCTGGGGCAAGGCGAGCGGTATACTGGTTTTCCCGGGAAATGGCGCGAGGCAGCGCCATGCCGTCGGCGCGCGCAACCGGCGCGCGTCGCCTCTGTCATCGACTCATTCATGGAAAAAACGAATCCCGCCGACGCGCCGGCTTTCCCGCTCGACCTGTACGACGAGCCTGGGCACCTGATCCGGCGCGCGCACCAGATTGCCGTCGCGATGTTCTACGAGAAGCTGGGCCGGGACGTGACGCCGGTGCAGTACGCCGTCCTGCGGATGCTCTACGAGTGCCCGGGGCTCGATCAGGTGACGCTGGCGCAGCGGGTGGCGCTCGACACGTCGACGACCGCGGATCTAGCGGTCCGGCTCGAAGCGAAAGGATTGATCGTGCGGGAAGTGTTGCCGCGACGTCAGCGCCGCTTGTTGCTGACGCCGACTGGCGTCGAGCTGCTCACGCACCTGATTCCGTCGGTGAAGGAACTGCGTGCCGGCCTGTTCGACGGGATGGGAGAGGACGATTCGCAGGAACTGGTGCGCCTGTTGCGCAAGTTCGTCCACTTGAACAACGAGCAGAGCCGCGCGCCGCTGCGCGTCAGCGACGAGTCGTAGCGGCCCCGAGCCCTGCGCGACAGCGGAAAGCGGAAAGCGGCGACGGGGCGACGGGCGCGCTGCCTGCCGCGCGTCACCCGCGCGTGCCTTCCCCTTCCAGCCGCCGCACGGCTTCCGCCACTTCATTTCTGAACCGCACGAGCGCCGCCTGCTCCGGCGCCGGCGGCTGTACGGCGGCCCACAGCATGTCGACGAGCTGCGTAGCCGTCGTTTCCGTATCGAGCTTGCGGTGCCCGAGGATCGCATCCCACAGCACGTGCTCGATCGGCCCGAACACCATCGAGCGCAACAGGCTCAGCGGCAGGTCGGTACGCACCTGCCCGGCCGCCTGGCCGCGCGCGAGCACATCCATCAGCGGCGCGGTGTAGCGGCGCTGCAGCGCGGTGAGCTCGTCGCTCAGCGCATGCTGCTTCGCGCGGCCTTCCGACAGCACCAGCGCGCACAGGCCTGTGCCGTTCACCAGCATCAGCCGCAGGTGGGTGCGCACGATGAACGCGAACTGCTGCTGGACCGACGCGTCCTGCGGCATCCCTTCCTCGAATGCGGCGATGTTTTCGTCGTACCAATCCGCGATGACCCGCGCGCACAGCTCGCGCTTGCCGCGGAAGTAGCTGAACACCGTCGCCTCCGATACGCCCACGCGCTGTGCGATCTCGGCGGCCGTCGCATGCTCGTAACCTTTTTCGGCGAACACTTCCCGGCCGGCGCGCAAAATGTCCTGCACGCGTTGCTGGGATTTGCGCCCGGCGGGCGCGCGCGACGTGTCGGCGCGGTCGGCTTTGACGGTGGCGGTCATGGTGTCGGCGGTAGCGGCTGTCATCTCGGCATGATATCTGAGTGTCACTCAAAAAACTATTGACGCCGAACCCGACGAGGCGCGAAACTGTGCAAAATTTACGCTGTATTGGTCAATGAATCGGTGCATTCATTCGATTTGAGCGAAACTCAGAAATCGGTGGGTGCCACACACTTTCTGGAGACGGAGGAGACATGATCAACCTGCCCGGTGTGCAATTCATGCTCGGTGAAGACATCGAGATGCTGCGCGACGCCGTCGCGACGTTCGCGGCGAAGGAAATCACGCCGCGCGCGGCGGAGGTCGACCGCACCGACCAGTTTCCGATGGATCTGTGGAAGAAGTTCGGCGATCTCGGCGTGCTCGGCATGACGGTGGCCGAGGAATACGGCGGCGCGAACATGGGCTACACCGCGCACATGGTCGCGATGGAGGAGATCTCGCGCGCATCGGCGTCGATCGGCCTGTCGTACGGCGCGCACTCGAACCTGTGCGTGAACCAGATCCACCGCAACGGCACCGAGGCCCAGAAGCAGAAATACCTGCCGAAGCTCGTGTCGGGCGAACACATCGGCGCGCTCGCGATGAGCGAGCCGAATGCCGGCTCCGACGTCGTCAGCATGAAGCTGCGCGCCGACAAGCGCGGCGATCGCTACGTGCTGAACGGCACGAAGATGTGGATCACCAACGGCCCCGATTGCGACACGCTCGTCGTCTACGCGAAGACGGACGTCGAAGCCAACTCGCGCGGCATCACCGCGTTCATCGTCGAGAAGGGGATGAAGGGTTTCTCGGTCGCGCAGAAGCTCGACAAGCTCGGCATGCGCGGCTCGCACACGGGCGAGCTGGTGTTCCAGGACGTCGAAGTGCCGGAGGAGAACATCCTCGGCCAGCTCAACGGCGGCGTGAAGGTGCTGATGAGCGGCCTCGACTACGAGCGCGCGGTGCTGTCGGGCGGCCCGACCGGCATCATGGCCGCGTGTCTCGACGCGGTGGTGCCGTATATCCACGACCGCAAGCAGTTCGGCCAGTCGATCGGCGAATTCCAGCTGATCCAGGGCAAGGTCGCCGATATGTACACCACGTTCCAGGCATGCCGCGCGTACCTGTACGCGGTCGGCCGCCACCTCGATTCGGCCGGCAGCGACCACATCCGCCAGGTGCGCAAGGACTGCGCGGGCGTGATCCTCTATACGGCCGAGAAGGCGACGTGGATGGCCGGCGAGGCGATCCAGATTCTCGGCGGCAACGGCTACATCAACGAATACCCGGTCGGGCGCCTGTGGCGCGATGCGAAGCTGTACGAGATCGGCGCCGGCACGAGCGAGATCCGCCGGATGCTGATCGGCCGCGAGCTGTTCGCGGAAACGATGTAACGCCCCACGACACGCGAACGGAGCCCCGTCGATGCCGATCATCGAATCGAAACTGAACCCGCGCTCGGAAGACTTCCGCGCGAATACCGCGGCGCTCGAGGCGGTCGTCGCCGAGCTGCGCGCGAAGATCGAACAGCTCGCGCAGGGCGGCGGCCAGGCCGCGCGCGACAAGCACCTGTCGCGCGGCAAGCTGCTGCCGCGCGACCGCATCGCGCAACTGCTCGATCCGGGCGCGCCGTTCCTCGAGTTCTCGCAGCTCGCGGCGAATGGCATGTACAACGACGACGCGCCGGGCGCGGGCGTCATCACCGGGATCGGCCGCATCGCCGGCCGCGAATGCGTGATCGTGTGCAACGACGCGACGGTCAAGGGCGGCACCTACTATCCGGTCACCGTGAAGAAGCACGTGCGCGCGCAGGAGATCGCCGCGGAAAACCGGCTGCCGTGCGTGTACCTCGTCGATTCGGGCGGCGCGAACCTGCCGAACCAGGACGACGTGTTTCCCGATCGCGACCACTTCGGCCGCATCTTCTTCAACCAGGCGACGATGTCGGCGGCGGGGATCGCGCAGATCGCCGTCGTGATGGGCTCGTGCACGGCCGGTGGCGCATACGTGCCGGCGATGAGCGACGAGTCGATCATCGTGAAGGAGCAGGGCACGATTTTCCTGGGCGGGCCGCCGCTCGTGAAGGCCGCGACCGGCGAGGAAGTGAGCGCCGAGGATCTCGGCGGCGGCGACGTGCACACGCGCCTGTCGGGCGTGGCCGACCATCTCGCGCAGAACGACGCGCATGCGCTGTCGATCGCGCGCAACATCGTCGATCATCTCGCGCCGAAGATCGCATCGCCGGTGGCGCTGCGCGAGCCGAAGCCGCCGCGCTACGACGCGAAGAGCCTGTACGGCGTGATTCCGGTCGATACGCGCAAGCCGTTCGACGTGCGCGAGGTGATCGCGCGCATCGTCGACGATTCCGAATTCGACGAATTCAAGGCGCGCTACGGCACGACGCTCGTCACGGGCTTCGCGCACATCTGGGGGCACCCGGTCGGGATCGTCGCGAACAACGGCATCCTGTTCTCCGAATCGGCGGTGAAGGGCGCGCATTTCATCGAGCTGTGCTGCCAGCGCAAGATCCCGCTCGTGTTCCTGCAGAACATCACGGGCTTCATGGTCGGGCGCAAGTACGAGAACGAAGGCATCGCGCGGCACGGCGCGAAGATGGTGACGGCCGTGTCGAACGCGAAGGTGCCGAAGTTCACGGTGATCATCGGCGGCTCGTTCGGCGCCGGCAACTACGGAATGTGCGGTCGCGCGTTCGGCCCGCGTTTCCTGTGGATGTGGCCGAATGCGCGCATCTCGGTGATGGGCGGCGAGCAGGCCGCGTCGGTGCTCGCGACGGTGCGTCGCGACGGCATCGAGGCGAAGGGCGGTTCGTGGTCCGCCGAGGAAGAGGACGCGTTCAAGCAGCCGATCCGCGACCAGTACGAGCGTCAGGGCCATCCGTATTACGCGAGTGCGCGGCTGTGGGACGACGGTGTGATCGACCCCGCGCAGACGCGCGATGTGCTGGGCCTTGGCCTTGCCGCGTCGATGAACGCACCGATCGACGAGACGCGCTTCGGCGTGTTCCGCATGTAACGGCCGGGAGGGCTGAACGATGCGATACGAAACGATCAAGGTAAGCGAAGCCGGCCGTGTGGCGACCGTCACGCTCGCACGTCCCGACGTGCGCAACGCGTTCAACGAGACGACGATCGCCGAGCTGACCACCGCGTTCGAATGGCTCGACGCGCATGAAGGCGTGCGCGCGATCGTGCTTGCCGCGGAAGGCGCGGCATTCTGCGCGGGCGCGGACCTGAACTGGATGAAGAAGATGGCCGGTTACTCGGACGACGAGAACCGTGCCGATGCGCGCAAGCTCGCGCGGATGCTCGAGGCGATCCATCGCTGCGGCAAGCCGGTGATCGCCCGCGTGCATGGCGATGCCTACGCGGGCGGGGTGGGCCTGGTGGCCGCGGCCGATATCGCGATTGCTGCCGACGGCGTGAAGTTCTGCCTGTCGGAAGCGCGGCTCGGGCTGATCCCCGCGACGATCGCGCCGTACGTGGTGCGTGCGATGGGCGAGCGCGCGGCGCGCCGCTACTTCACGACGGCCGAGGTGTTCGACAGCACGCGCGCGGCGTCGCTCGGCTTCATTCACGAAGCGGTGCCGGCCGAAGCGCTCGACGAAACCGTCGCGAAGCTGGCCGCGACGCTCGTCGCGAACGGCCCCGATGCGGTGAAGGCGTGCAAGCGGCTCGTCGCCGACGTGGCCGGCCGTGCGCTCGACGCGACGCTGATCGAGCAGACCGCCGACTGGATCGCGCGAACCCGCGCCGGCGCCGAAGCGCGCGAAGGGATTGCGTCCTTCCTCGAAAAGCGCACGCCGTCGTGGCGTGAATGATCGCGCAGAACGCGTGACCCCCTCTTTCCGGACGACACCGAAGCCATGTTCGACAAGATTCTGATCGCCAACCGCGGCGAAATCGCGTGCCGCGTCGCCGCGACGTGCAAACGTCTCGGGATCGCGAGCGTCGCCGTCTATTCCGACGCGGACGCGAACGCGAAACACGTGGCCGCGTGCGACGAAGCCGTCCACATCGGCGGCTCGGCCGCCGCCGACAGCTACCTGCGCATCGAGCGCATCATCGAAGCCGCGCGTGCAACCGGCGCGCAGGCGATCCACCCCGGCTACGGATTTCTGTCCGAGAACGAAGATTTCGCGCATGCGTGCGAAGCGGCCGGCATCGTCTTCATCGGGCCGCCGGTCGACGCGATCGCGGCGATGGGCTCGAAGGCCGCCGCGAAGGCGCTGATGCACGCGGCCGCCGTGCCGCTCGTGCCCGGCTATCACGGCGACGACCAGGATGCCGGCAACCTGCATCGCGAAGCCGACGAGATCGGCTACCCGGTGCTGCTGAAGGCAAGCGCGGGCGGCGGCGGCAAGGGCATGCGCGTGGTCGAGCGCTCCGCCGATTTCCCGGCGGCGCTCGCGTCGTGCCAGCGCGAAGCCGCGAGCAGCTTCGGCAACGATCGCGTGCTGATCGAGAAATACCTGACGCGCCCGCGCCACGTCGAGGTGCAGGTGTTCGGCGATACGCACGGCAATACCGTGTACCTGTTCGACCGCGACTGCTCGGTGCAGCGCCGTCACCAGAAGGTGCTCGAGGAAGCGCCGGCGCCGGGCCTGCCCGACGACCTGCGCCGTGCGATGGGCGAGGCAGCCGTCGCGGCTGCGCGCGCAGTCGCCTATGTCGGCGCGGGCACCGTCGAATTCATCATGACGGGCGATGCGTTCTACTTCATGGAAATGAACACGCGCCTGCAGGTCGAGCATCCGGTCACCGAGATGGTCACGGGGCTCGATCTCGTCGAATGGCAACTGCGTGTCGCATCCGGCGAGCCGCTGCCGCTGCAGCAGGACGAACTGCGCGTGCAGGGCCATGCGCTCGAGGCGCGCCTGTATGCGGAGAACCCGGCGCGCGGCTTCCTGCCGTCCACGGGCACGCTGAAGCACCTGCGGCTGCCGGCAGGCGTCGAGTTCGCGATCGGTGCATCGGTGCGTGTCGACAGCGGCGTGCGCGAAGGCGATGCGATCACGCCGTTCTACGATCCGATGATCGCGAAGCTGATCGTCCATGGCGCGGACCGTGCGGAAGCGCTGAGCCTGATGCTGCGCGCGCTGCGTGCATGTGAAGTGGTCGGCCTGCACACGAATGCCGCGTTCCTGCAGCGGATCGTCGCGTGCGAGCCGTTTGCGACGGCCGATCTCGACACGGGCCTGATCGAACGCAACCACGACGCGCTGTTCGCGCCGCAAGAGCCGCCGCGCGCGATGCTCGCGCTCGCGTGCGCGGCGCTGCTCGCGCGCGAACGCGGCGCGGCCGTGCAGGGTGCATCGCCGTGGGGCGCGCTGCCGGACTGGCGACTGAACGGCGGCTATCGCCGCACGCTCGAATGGCATGCGGCCGAGCGCGAAGCGGACGTGACGGTCACGTACGAGGACGACGGCGCCGTCGCGCGCCTCGCGGCCGGCGACGCAGCCGCGCAACCGTTCGTGTGGACGCGCGGCGCCACGCCGCTCGATTTCGACGTGACGCTCGGCGGCGTGCGCAGCAGCGGCCGCGTGGTTGCGGACGGCGACACCTTCCACGTGTTCACGCAGGGCGCGGCCGAGGCGTTCGAATGGCGCAACCTGCTCGCGCATGCGGGTGACACGGAGCAGGGCGGCGGCCGCCTGACCGCGCCGATGCCCGGCAAGGTGATCGCGGTGCTGGTCGAGCCGGGCCAGAAGGTCGAAGCGGGCACGCCGCTGATCGTGATGGAAGCGATGAAGATGGAGCACACGATCGGCGCGCCGAGCGCGGGCGTCGTCGCGGAAGTGCTGTACGGCGTCGGCGACCAGGTTTCGGACGGCGCGCAGTTGCTGATGATGGCGGAAGGCTGAGCAAGGCCTGTTTCGCTGTATGCGGGCCGGTTGCTGCGGCTGCCGGCCCGCAAAAAAAGCGTCGCGATTCGTTGCGCGACCGATACCGCGACGGACTTGCTCCGATCGCATCGGCAAAAACGAAGCAATACGAATCTTTCGATTGCATTACGTTTTTCGCTATCCCTTCCGCTGCGACACGTGCCGTTCCCTGCATGCACGCAGCGCGCCTCTTGACGCGACACCGTCGTGTAACACGTCGTAATTAGCATCTCGCCGTCGATATGACCGGTGCGCACCCGCGCCTGTGTCACGTCATCACATCCACGGAGAGAAGTTATGCGAAAGTCGGCCCTACGGCCTTTCGCGGTCGTTGGTCTGATCGCGCTGACAGCACTCCTCGGTGCCTGCAACGACGACCTGGCTGCACCCGCCGCACCTGTAGCGCAGCAGAAGGCCGCATGCGGCGGCGGCGTGGTCGCCACCGCGCAGATGCACTGCCCGCCCGGTTTCACCGCGCCTGCCTCGTCGCCCGCTTCCTGATCCCGGCCGTTTCCACCAGAAATCCAATCAAGAGCAACCAGCATGGCCACCCATTCGCGACGCGATTTTCTGAAGTTCTCCGCCGGCCTCGCCGGCGCGACCGCCGCCACCGCACTCCTTCCCGAATCGATCCGCAAGGCGCTGGCGATCGAGCCGAATACCGTGACGGGCACGATCCAGGATGTCCAGCACATCGTCGTGTTCATGCAGGAAAACCGCTCGTTCGACCACTACCTCGGTCACCTGAGCGGCGTGCGCGGCTATAACGACCGCTTCCCGGTCACGCTGCCGAACGGCAAGCCGGTGTGGTTCCAGCCGCGGCAGGAAGACAAGACGAGCGTGATCGCGCCGTTCCGCTACGACACGACCAACCCGGGCGTGAACGCGCAGTGCATCGGCGGCCTGCCGCATACGTGGGCGACGACGCACGGCGCGATCGACAACGGCCGCGCGGATCAATGGGCGGTGCAGAAGTCGAACATGACGATGGGCTACCACGTCCGCGACGACATCCCGTTCCATTACGCGCTCGCGGACGCGTTCACCGTGTGCGACAACTACTTCTGCTCGATCCCGGGCAACACGCACCCGAACCGCATGTACCTGATGACGGGCATGGTCGACCCGCTCGGCACGGGCGGCGGCCCGCTGCTCGACAACACCGACTACATCGACAACCAGTTCGACAAGATCCAGTTGCCGCCCTTCAGCTGGACGACGTATCCGGAGCGCCTCGAGAAAGCGGGCATCTCGTGGCAGATCTATCAGCAGGGCACCGGGTTCGACAACTTCACCGGCAACTACGGCACGAACATGCTCGCGTGCTTCAACAACTTCGTGAATGCGCCGGCCGGTTCGTCGCTGCAGACGCGCGGGATGAGCACGCGCCCGATCACGCAGCTGAAGGCCGACGTGCAGGCGAACGCGCTGCCGCAGGTCTCGTGGTTGCTGCCGCCCGCCGCGTATTCGGAGCATCCGAAGTTCACGCCGCTCTACGGCGCGTACTACCTGTCGACCATTCTCGATGCGCTGACGTCGAATCCGGACGTGTGGAGCAAGACCGTCCTGCTCGTCATGTACGACGAGAACGACGGCTTCTTCGATCACGTCGTGCCGCCGTCGGCACCGACGCTGCCGGGCTCCGGCATGAGCACCGTGGACGTGTCGCTCGAGCGGCACAACGTCGTGACCTCGACGCAGACGGGCACTTACACGGCCGACAACCTGCCGTACGGCCTCGGCCCGCGCGTGCCGATGTTCGTGGTCTCGCCGTGGTCGAAGGGCGGCTTCGTCTGCTCGCAGGTCTTCGATCACACGTCGGTGCTGCAATTCATCGAGAAGCGCTTCGGCGTGATGGAAACGAACATCTCGCCGTGGCGCCGCGCGATCTGCGGCGACCTGACGTCGGCGCTCGACTTCTCCAAATCGGATGCCACACTGCCGACCCTGCCGAGCACGCAGGCGTATGTCGCGCAGGCGGACCTGCAATGTTCGCGCGCGTCGTCGCAGACCGCACCGGCCAGCACCGCGCAGCAGGTCGTGACGGCGCAGGAGCCCGGCACGCGGCTGGCGCGCGCGCTGCCGTACGAATTGCACGTGACGGGCCAGCTGCAGGCCCAAGGCTACGCGGTGACGTTCGCGAACACCGGCACGCAGGGCGCGCATTTCTGGGCCTATACGGGCGACCCCACCGCGATGCCGCGCCGCTACACGGTCGAAGCGGGCAAGCAGCTGACCGATACGTGGACGCTCGATGCGAGCGGGAACTACCTGGTGAGCGTGTGGGGGCCGAACGGCTATTTCCGGCGCTTCGCGGGATCGGCCGCCGCGGATGCCGGCGCGAAGCCTGAAATCACCGCGTGCTACGACGTCGCCAACGGCGACGTGTACGTGACGCTCGCCAATGCGGGCGCCAGCGCGCTGACGGTCACGGCGACCGACGTCGCGTACGGCACCGCGGCACGCACGCTGACGATTCCGCCGGGCAAGAGCGTCGAGGCACACTGGGATCTGTCGTGCAGCAGCCACTGGTACGACCTGCAGTTCGCAGTGGCGGGGAATACGGGCTGGACGCGCCGCATCGCGGGGCACGTCGAAACCGGCAAGGCCAGCATCACCGACCCGGCCGCCGTGGCGCCGACGACCGCGCCGATCTGACGGTTATCCGTGCGTGCCGGGCCCGCGCCGGCACGCGATGAGGGTATGTCAGAAATGAGAAAGGCGCCGCATGGCGCCTTTCTCATTCAGGGTCACGCAATCACATGGGGCGAAAGACCGCATATTGGTCGCCATCGATTTTTTCCATGTATCGGGAGTCATGGAGCGTCAGGTTGACTGGCTGGAGCAATTTCTCGTTGGTGGCCTCGAGTTCGCTGCTGGCGCGCGTATTGAACAGGCTCGAAGCATTTGCGGAGTTCACGAGAGCGTCGAGGCGCGTTGCGTTCCAGTCGAGGTGCCCCCTGAGCAAATAAAAATGCATGATTCCGCATTGCTGATGCGCCCAGAAGTCATGCCACATGAATGAGTCGGGCCGCCATACGGAGTTGTGGCTCTCGAAGTACGATGCGGTGCTCATCGGCATGCACTCGGGGGTCGAGATGATGATGTATCGCGATCGGTAGTTGAGAAATTCCAGTAAATCGCGACCGTGGGAGTGGCGCATGTGTTCGATGACATCTCCCAGGATGACCGTGTCGTACGCGTCGCCGGATCGTTCATAAAGCGTGTCGCTGACACCGGAAATGATGTCGTCGTACCCGTTCTCGATCAGGAACGGATGCGTCTCCTCATCGCATTCCAGCGCCGTGAAACGGCAATCCGGCACGACCTTCTTGAGCAGGCGCCCGTATTTCCCGCCTCCGGCCCCGATATCCAGGATATTGCTCGGATTGATCGACTTGACCAGGTGCTGGGTGAGTTGATCAAACGTGGGCCATGAATACCCGATCTGTTCCAATCTGACCTCCCATCAAGGCTGGTTCGAAAAAATGATCGTATCGATGTAACGGATCCACCTATTCGTGCGCAGTCGCAAACGCCGCGATCAACGGTTCGAGGCCCCATCACACTGCGTTGCTCGTCTTTCTTCCCGACATGCGACAACCCATGCGGCTGGATAGAACAAACGTCCAGTCGTGCGAGCGGCTCCGGACGAAGGCGTCAGCGTAGCAGCCCGTCGTCCTGCGCCATCATCAGCGCCCGCATCGCGGACCACATCCCGTAGTAATGCACGATGTAGCTGTCCGTGCGGCGAAACAGCCAGGGCGTGTTGAAGCTGACGAGATCGGCCACGCCTTCGCCGTGCAATTGCCCGTCGCGCTCCATCGCGCGAATGAAATGCAGCTGGTCGCCGTCGCTCGCATAGACGCTCGACCGGTCGTGCAGCGCGGCGATCGTCGCCATCATGTCGCGCAGCATTGCGTCGTTGCGCTCGGTGCGGCGGAACGCCATCACGCCCGAGTTGAACGCCCACTGGCCGATGTCCTGCGCGAGCAGCCAGTCGCGGCCTTCGAGCAGCGGTTCCAGCGCTTGCTGCTGATCGGCGATCAGCACGTCGGCATCGAGCCACACGACCCATTCATGATGCTGCAGGTACGCATGCAGCAGCCACGGCTTGAACCAGTTGCCGGTCGCCTTCATGCCGATTTCGGCGGGAATGTCGCGATGCACGTAGAGCGTGTAGCCGTGCGCGTCGCTGTAGCGCCGGAAATTCCGTTCGGCGATGCGCGCATAGCTGCCGATGTTCGGCGTGTAGAGCGTCATCAACGCAATCGAACGGCCGGGGTTGTAGGTGCTGCGCTCGGCGGCTTCGTCCGGCGTGCGCGCGGCGTCGTGATCGAACGAGAACATCGGCCGGCCGGCCGCACGGCATCGATTGACGTACGCCACGAGCGTGTCGCGGAAGCGGGGCGTCGCGCCTTTCCGTTCGGGATCGTCCGGGGTGTCGTCGATGCTGATTGCGAACGTCGGTTCGCGGCTCCACATCGGATCGAGGTCGGGGCTGGACGGCATGACCGGATACAGCCCGTCGATTTGCGTCATGTAGTGATGCGTGTCGAGCGCCGCGAACAGCGCGGCCTCCGAGGTCAGCCGCGGTTCGCTGCCGAGCTTGCAGCGCTGCACCAGTTGCATCACGATCGCCCGCACGGCCGGCGTGTTGCGCCAGATCTGCACGTCGACCTGCGGCAGCGGGGGCGCGAACGCGTCGACGAACAGCATGTCGCGGCCGCGCATCAGGCGATCGAGCGCGACGGGCTCGATGATCGCCGCGTCTTCGCTGAGCAGCAGCACGAGTTCGTCGGGCTGCGCGCCGCGCAGCACGTGGAGCAGCGATTCGTAGCGATACAGCGGCCGCAGCGGCAGCGCCTGCGGCATCGCGCAGGCGTCGACGAATGCGTGGCGATAGCCGTGCGCCTGTGCGTATTGCCGGTGATTGTCGAGGCTGGCGGGTGCGGCCTGACTGAAATGGCTGAGGACGATCATCGTGCGCTCCGAAGGTCGCGCAGCGGAGGACGGCGGGCGCCGGGCGCGGTGCGTGTCGGCGCGGCTTCGCGGCCGGGCATGCTTTGCCGCGCGTGCCGCCCCTGCTCGTGACGGATTGCCCGGAAGACTTGCGCGGCGTCGCGTTCCATTCTGTCAGCCATTTTTCAGCAGCGTTGCTGCGAGGTCGTTTTCTGCCGGCCCCGGTGCCGATACCGCCCGGCAACCCGGTGGCGCGGCGGGTCGCCCGAGTATCGCACAACCGTCTCGCGGATTTGCTTGCGCCGGAGGGGCGCTGACCATCCCTGACAGTATGCGGCCGGTGCTCCGCTAAAATGCCGGGTTGCCGTGGGCGTGCGCCGCTTGACGCGGGCGGCGCTTCGCGCGCTACACTGCATCCATTCCATCCCCATCCAACCTCTCATCCCGCCGACGATGACGTCTCCTGTCCTGAACGGCCTGCGCATCGGTATCACGATCGGCCTGCGTGCCCCCGACGAAAGCCTGTGGATCAACGGCATCAAGCAGAACGCGCTGTTTCTCGCGAAGCTGCTGATGGCTTCGCCGCATGGCTACCGCGTGACGCTGGTCAACACCACCGACGTGCCGCTCACCGACGCGCTGCCGTGGGATCGCAACGTGTTCGACACGCGCGCGTTCGCCGACATGAAGGATTCGCTCGACGTGGTGATCGAGCTCGGCGGGCAGATCGACGCCGAGCAGACGGCCTACCTGAAAGCACGCGGCGCGAAGCTCGTCAGCTACTGCTGCGGCGTCGAGTACATCAACGCGATGGAATCGATGCTGTTCGGCCGCCGGCTGTGGGATTCGCTGTTCATCAACCGCGGCTACGACGAGGTGTGGGCGATTCCGCAGATCGCGCCGTCGTCGCTGCCGTTCCTGCAGTCGCTGCGCCGCTGCCCGGGGCGCGTCGTGCCGTTCGTGTGGGATCCGATGTTCCTGAGCGCGCGTGCGCAGTCGCTGCCGGAGCAGGGCGAATACCGGCCGCGCAGCGAGCCGGGCAAGCGGCTGACGGTGATGGAGCCGAACCACAACGTCGTGAAGTTCTGCGTGTATCCGATGCTGATCATCGACGAAGCGTATCGGCGCGACCCCGACGCGATCTGCTTCACGCACGTGACGAACGCCGATCGCCTCGCGCACGACAGCCCCGAGTTCGTGATGCTGATGAACTACCTGGACATCGTGCGCGCGGGCAAGGCGAGTTTCGTCGGGCGCTTCGACACGCCGCTGTTCCTCGCCGACCTGACCGATATCGTCGTGTCGCACCAATGGTCGAACCCGCTCAACTACTTTTATTTCGACGTGTGCTGGCAGGGCTATCCGCTCGTGCACAACGCGAGCCTCGCGCCCGATCTCGGCTACTACTATCCGGACAACGACGTGCAGCAGGGCGCCGATGCGCTGTTGCGTGCGCTGCATACGCACGATGACGACTGGGAAGCGTACACGCGGCGCCAGCGCGAGATCCTTGGCCGCTATACGTCGGCGAATCCGGCGCTCGTCGCCGAATACGACGCACTGCTCGCGAACCTGGTCGGCGCATCGGCCGCATAAGGCCCGATTTTTCCCGCGGCGCACACCGTTGCGCCGCGGTCCGCCATCGGGATTGTCCCGCCCTAATGTCTGACGAAATAATGCCGTTAAAAAAGAAACCGCCGAACCCGATCGGTTCGACGGTTTTTGAAGGCACGAAATTGACGGCTCCGAGGGAAGTCCGTCGGAAATCATTTTAGAGGTTAACAAGTCTTTAAGATTGTTAAAAATGGTTCAATTGATAATCATCATATGATTTAACTTGATATTATCGATTAAAGGCTGTTTTATTCGGTTTAGAAATTTAATAATTCGTTTGAAACGGGAAAATTGAACGCTGCGACGATCGAATGACGTGCGGCGGCCGGTTTTCAGCGAAGAGCAAACCGGGTGGCCAGCCTTCACGGCCGGCATGGTAGCGAGCGGGGTGGTGCTCACAGGCCGGTATTTATCAGATTAATTGAAGATTTCCCGATTTGCGAGGCCCGCAAATTACGTGGGAATTGATTCGGATAAGCTTGTTTAGGTGGTCGGAATAAACAATATCCGGATCGGGGTTCGGTGATTTGCGTTAGTGTGACCTGTCGCACATTCGGTATCGTGCATGCATGGTGTATTTCCAGTAACTGGATATCGTTGAAAATATCGAATTTGACGGCGCGCCGAAGCGAAAAGTACGCTCCCGGAAAAGATCGACATAACAGGATGGGCCGGGTAGGCGGCGGAGCGCGTCATGGTCGGCTTGCTCCGCATGTTTCTTGAGGTCGAGCCGCGAACGGCGGCTCGCCATTTGCCGGAGCGCCGGATGAATGCGGTCGAAGCTCGCCAGGGGGCGAATCAGGAAGCAAATCGGGAAGTGAATCGTGACGACATCGATCTCGTGTTCGGCTCCCCCGACGATCATCCCGACCTCGCGTCGGTACGCAGTTTCGTGGAAAGCCGCCTCGGGTTCGCGCAAGAGCCCGTGTGCCGGGCCGACCTGTCGGGCGGTGTGCTGTACCAGGAATGCCTGGCGCGATTGCGGTGGGGCGAGCGCGATGCGCTGCCGCCGCTCGCGTTCCTGCCGCGCCTCGAGGCGCTCGGGCTGATGCGGTGGTTCGACCGGCTCGTGGTCGGCCGGACGATCGACGCGCTGCGCGCCGATCCGGCTGCCGTCTACGGCTGCAATGTGGCGGCGACGAGCGCGGTCGTCGACGACGCGTGGCTGGCCATCTTCAGGCGGCTCGAGCGCGAGCCGTCGGTCGCGGCGCGGCTCGTGGTCGAGATCACGGAGACGGGGCCGCTGAATCCCGTCGCGGGTCGTTCGTTCGTGAACCGCTTCCGGCAGGCCGGGTGCCGCATCGCGATCGACGATTTCGGGGTCGGCTTCAGCGCATTGAACAACCTGGTGGTCGGCAATCCCGACATCGTGAAGCTCGATCGTTCGATCCTGTCGATGATCAAGCGCAACGCGATCGGGCGCTACCAGTTCCGCAGGCTGATCGCGTTCGCGCATGAAGGCGCGCGGCACGTCGTCGTCGAAGGCGTGGAGAGCGAGATCGACCGGCAGATCATCGTGGATGCCGGCGTCGCCTGGGCGCAGGGCATCCGCTTTTCATGGCGGTCGCCGGCTGCCGCGTGACGGCGCGGTAACAGGCGGGGCGGCGTGCACGATGCACGCCGGTGTCGGGCGTGGCCGGCGCGTGGCCGGGACGAATCGCAAAGGGGCATGGGCATGGCGGGGACGAAGGCCGGAGGCGGAACGGGCACGCAGGTGGCCGGTGCACGCGAGCTCGTCGCGATCGCCGAGCTGGCCGACATGCTGTGGCAGCTGGGCGCCGAATCGACCGAAGTGCCGATCGACGTCGCGCCGTATCTCGACGGCCTGAAAGCCATTGCGCGTCGCATTCGGCGGATGAAGCCGCTCGATGCCGGCGGCCGCGAACTGGCCGCGCGGCACTATTACGCGGGTGTGATCGCGGGCGCGTGCGGCGACGATTCGGCGATCGCGCGTGGTGTATCCGACAGCCTCGTCAAGCAGTCCGGCGGCGCCAGCCGGCTGGTGGCGCGTTGCTTCGCCGTGCTCGCACGGACGGGCCGGCGGCACGGCCGTGTGTTCGCCGCGCAGAGCGGCGACCGGGTGCTGGTGTAGCGCCTTTTCACGCCTGTTCGTGCCGGTGGCGTGCCCCCGGCACAGCGCGATGCGCGTGGCCCGCGTCGGCATCATTCGCGCGTAGCGGCCCGGACTCGCGGCAAATCTCCCGGCGAACCTCCCGGCAAACCGATCAATCCTTCCCGAATCCGCCGAGCACGAACGCCATCGCGCGGTCGACCGCGTCGTCCCATTGGCCGACGTGCGCGGCGCGCACGATCCGGACCCCCGGATACAGGGCGGTGCGCGAGCCGGTTTCCCAGCGCGCGTCGGCTTTCGGGCTGAGCAGCAGCACGGCCGGCACGCCGAGCGCGCCGGCGAGGTGGACGTGCGCGGTGCAGGTGGTCACCACGGCGTCCAGCGCGAGCATCAGCGCCGCCAGGTCGCTGAAATTGCCGATCGTGTGATGCGGGAATGTCACCGGCAGGTCCGATTGCTCGGACTGCGCGGACAGGTCGCGGTTGATGCAGTACGCGGCGTGGCCGTGCATCCGCGTCAGCGGCGCGAAGTCGCGCAGGCTGGCCGCGCGATGGAAGCGCGCGTCGCTTTCGTCGCGTCCGCGCCAGTTGAGCCCGATGCGACGGATGCCGGCGCCGTGGCCGTCGCGTGACACGCGCTCGCGCCACGCGGCCGCGTGCTCGGGCGGGCAAGACAGGTACGCGGCCGCCGATCCTGCGGGCGCCGGCGCGTAGCCGAACAATGCGGCGAGCACCAGGAACGAACACCAGTAGTCGTGGGCGATCTGCGACGCGTCGACCCACGCGCCGTGCGCGCCGATGAATTCGATGTGCGGGAACGAATGACGCATCAGGCCCGTCAGCGCGTCCGGAACGACGACGGTCACGCTCGCGCAGCCGAGCGTGTCGAGGGCATGCAGGTAGCGCGCGTACTGGAGCTGGTCGCCGACACCGCCGTAGCTGAGCACCAGCAGCCGCTTGCCCTGCAGCGGCTGGCCCTGGTAGAGCCGCTCCGTCGGCAGTCCGAACTGCGCGGCCGTCAGGACGTTTTCGCTCGCAATGGTGGCGCGAGCGGCTTCGTCGCGCCGGCCGGCGCGCAGCAGCAGCAACGAACGCGACAGCTCGATGCGTCCGCGCGTTGAGTCGGGTAGCGCGGCCGGATCGCCGAAGTGTTCGAGCGCCGCGAGCCCGGCGTCGGGTGCCCCGGCGAAGCCGTAGCACGACGCGAGTTGCAGCGCGATCGCATCGTCGTCGAGCCCGCGGCCGCGCGCACGTTGCCAGCGGCCGATTGCATGTCCCCACTCGCAGCGCGACTCATGGTCGAGCGCGCGGTTCCAGTTCGTTTCAGGCGCGTCGGTGTCGGCGGTTGCCGCGGGGTTCGTATCGTTTTCGGCCGGCGATGCGACGGCGATCGGCTCGATCGAGATGACCAGCCGCTGCCGGTCCCAGCGCGGGTTCGGCACGCAAAGCAGGTTCAGCCGGTCGATCCGGTAGAACGTATAGTCGAGGCCGGCAAAGGTGGCGATGATCGGCGCCTCGCCGACTTTCCAGTATTCGATCCAGCACCAGGGAAGATGCGTCTCGATCAGACCGCGTGCGCCGCGCAGCGCGTCGATCTCCATGCCTTCGATGTCAAGCTTCAGGAAATCCAGCCGCGGCAGGCCGAGCGAGTCGAGCCTGATGACGGGCGTCGGCGTGCCGCCTTCCGCGTGCGCGTCGACGAGCGAGACCTGGCCGAAGTCGGCGTCCTGTCCGTAGTCGACGTCGGGCACCTTCATCGTGCCGTTGGCGCCGGCCAGCCCCATGTTCAGCAGGTGGACGTTGTCGAGCTGGTTGAGCGCAACGGTGCCGCCGAGCGCATGGAACAGCGTGCGCTGCGGCTCGAACGCGTACACGCGGCCGCCGCGCGCCCGCAACCGGTGGGCGATCGGCACGCATACGAGCCCCGCATTCGCACCGCCGTCCACAGCGATCGCATCGTCCGGCAACTGGTCGATCACCCTCAGGATCGTGTCGAGCTCGGCCTGGATGTGCGGCCGCCCGGTCTTGATCAGTGCCTCGGCCTGATACGCGCAGTGCCGGTTGATGACGAACGGACCGTGAATCGAATCGATCACGACGAAATTGCGGACGGTCTGATTCATGGGTAGTAGCGGGGACGAATGAGGTCAGCCGAGCACTCGATCGGCGAACAGGTGCTGGATTTGCGCGGAATACGCGCGGACGTTGTGTTCGGCGAGCGTGTCGACCTGGTGCAGGCAGCGGCGGGCTGCGGCCGCGTAGTCGTCGAGCCGCGCGTCGTGCGTCTGCGCGGCGGTCGCGATCGCGCGTGCCGCATCGAAGATCTCGAAATCCGGATAGTAGTAGCCGACGTCGCGCAGGAACGGCGAGTTGTGCACGAGCGGGTAGTTGCCGTACAGCGCGTCGTACAGCAGGTAGTTGAGGCCGTTTTCCCAGTGATGGGACACGACGATGTCGGTGTGATGCGCGGCCCACGCGACGAACGGCGCGCGCACGTCGGCGGTGGCCTTGCCGTCGCGCACCATCTCGAGCCCGAGCGCGAGATGCTTGAAGGCGACGTTTTCCTTCTTGTCGAACGTGTTGGTCATGTACACGTGCTCGACGAGCTCCGGATGTTCGACGTAGCACGCGTTTGCGGCGAGCATCGGCACGATCGAGCTCTTCACGACATTCAGGTTCGGCTCGAAGAACGCGATGCGCTTCGCGGGGCCGTGGTTGCGATAGCCGAAGCGCGCCTTCAGTTCAGGATCGGCATCGAGGCTGCGCTCGATGAAATACGGCGACCAGATGTGCGGCAGCTCGATCACCGGCGCGCGGTACACGGCCTGGAAATACGCTGCGCACGTGTGCATGTGCTGCGGGTTGGTCCAGATCTCGTCGAACTGCACACGGTGCGGGTTCGGCCGCCACTGGTTCTTCTCGAAGTTGATCGTCTCGACGGCGATCACGTAGTCGTTGCCGAAGCGGTACGACACGCACTTGCCGCCACGCCGGCGCACGGCTTCCGTGTGGGACGAGTCGATGAACGCGTTCATCTCGATCAGCAGGTCGGTCTGGTGGACGACGGCCGACAGCGGCCGCAGCGCGTCGCCGAACGCGTCCATCATCAGCGCCTGCGGATACTCGGTGACGCCTTCGTCGTGCGCGAGCCAGACCTCGCCGATCAGCGGCGACTGCTTCAGCAGCATGTACAGGTACACGCAGTGCTGGTTCGCGCCGTTGTACCAGATCGACTGCGTCGCGTCGCGCTGCACGTTCATCGTTATCGCGACATTGAGTTTCATGACGGCTCCGTGGTGCGGGCGTTGCGCGGCTTACGGCGTGTAGTTCTGCGACTGGCGCGGCACATAGCCGGTCAGGTGCCAGCGGCCGTCGTCCTCGAGGCGGAAGCTCAGCTTCTCGAACATGGTCGTGCCGCTCGTCAGCGTCGTCGCGTAATCGACGTTCGCGTAGAGCCCGTCGGGCGTCGTCGACGCGTTGGTAAAGCGGATACGCGTGATCTGCGCCCAGCCGCGATGGCGGACCGTGCCGACCGACTGGCGCGCACGCTGCATGTCCGACGCGAACTGGTCCTGCTTGATGCGCGCCTTCACGAACCCGGCGGCATCGGTCCACACCGCACTGTACTGGCCGGCGTCGAGCTGCTTGAACACGGCGTCCGAGTCGCGGAGCAGCGCGTCGGCCGATTCGCCTTCGGCTTGCGCATGCGCGCCGATCGCGATCGAAGCAACGGCGCAGCCGATCAGCCATTTGGCGCGGGTGAGGGTCGTGCGTGCGGTCATGTCGGAGTCCGGAAGAAGGCGGCGCGTCACGCGTCGCGATAGAGGGTGGCGATCGCGTCCGTATAGGCGGTGACGTTCGCGGGGTTGTAGATGCTCACGGAGCTGAGCACGTGCCTCGACTGCTCGCGGTACGCTTCCAGGTTCGCGTCGTGCTCGGCGAACGCCTGCAGCAGCGCGCGGCCGCCGGCCTGGCAGTCGAAGTCCGGATAGAAATACCCGGCCTTGCCGAGGAACGGCGAGTTGTGGATCAGCGGGTAGTCACCGTACAGCAGCTCGTAGTACAGGTAGTTCTGCGCGTTTTCCCACGTGTGCGACACCACCGCATCGCCGTACGCGGCCATGAACTCGTACACCGCGTAGCGGCTCTCGAACGTCGTGATCCCGTGGTTCACGATGTCGAGGCTCTTCGCGAAATGGACGAACGTCGCATGTTCCTTCAGGTGCAGCGTGTTGCACACGCGCACGAACTCGAGGAAATCGGGTTTCGCGCGATATGCTTCCTCGGCCACTAGCATCGGGATGACGCTCGTCTTCACCATGCAGATGTTCGGCTCGAACATCGTCACGCGCCAGCGCGGCTTGCCGGGCTCATAGCCGAACGACAGCCCGGCGCCGAGCGTCGCGCGCGCCTTGTCGAACAGCATCGGGTGCCAGATGTGCGGGACGATCGTCACGGGCGCGCGCAGGCCCGTCTGGTAATAGTGCAGGCACGAGCGCTCGAATTCGGGAATCGTCCACACGGCGTCGTACGGCGCGCCCGAGAACAGGAAACCCGACGGCTTGTCGAACATCGCGCGTTCGATGTCGATCACGTAGTCGTTGCCGACCCGCATCGTGACGACCTTGCCGCCGCGCTCGCGGAACGCGCGCAGGTAATCCGCGCCGAACTGCGCGCTCATTTCGATCAGCACGTCGCAGCGTTCCAGCGCTTCGTCCATCGACAGCAACGGCACGTTCCATTCGCCGAGCATCATCTGCGGATCGGCGACCTGTTCGCCGCCGTTCACCATCACGGCTTCGGCGACGAGCGGCGACTGGCGCAGCAGCAGGATCAGCAGCAGGCAGTTCTGGAAGATGCCGTTTTCCCACAGCGACTGGCCGGCGCCGCGCACGAACAGCGACACGCCGACGACGAGACGCTTGCCCTCGCCGGGCGCTTGACGGGCATTGGAGTCCGACATGCGTATTCTCCGGTTCAGGCGACCAGACGCGAGACGAACGCGTCGAGGTTCGCGGGGTTGTCGATCGAGACCGACTGCAGCAGCCGGCCGGCCTTCGCGCGGTAGTCGTCGAGGCGTTCGTCGTGATGCAGCCACGCGTCGAGCAGCGCACGGCCGCCCGCGGCGGAATCGAAGTCCGGGTAGTAATAGCCGGCGTCGCCGATCAGCGTCGAGTTGTGGATCAGCGGATAGCCGCCGTACAGCACGTCGTAATACAGATAGTTCTGCCCGTTTTCCCAGTGGTGCGACACGACCGCATCCGCGTGGCGCGCCATGAAGCCCGGCAGGTCGAGGCGCGGCTCGAAGGTCGCCTTGTGCTGGCGCACGAGATCGAGGCTGTTCGCGAAGTGCACGAAGGTCGGATGCTCCTTCATGTGCATCGCATTGACGACGAACATGTGCTGCACCGCGTCCGGCCGCGCGCGATAGAACTCGTCGCATGCCAGCATCGGGTAGTGGCAGGACTTGGCGACCGAGATGTTCGGCTCGAGCATCGCCAGGTACCACGGGCGGCGGCCGGGCCGATAGCCGAACGTCGCGCCTTCCGCGGCGAGCGCGGCGATGCGCCGCTCGAGGAAGTACGGCGACCAGATGTGCGGCATCAGGTGGACGGGCGCGCGCAGGATGGTCTGCAGCATCGGCGCCGCGGTCTTGTCGTATTGCGGCAGCAGCCAAACTTCGTCGAACGGCGCGCCGTTGAAGACGTGCCCCGACGGCTTGCCGAAGATCGGGGTTTCGCACAGGCCCGCGTACACGTGCCCGCAGAAGAACGCGGCGATTTTCTTGCCGAGTGCCTTCATGTGTCGGAGCCACTCCACCGGCAACTGCGCGCCCATTTCGATCACGACGTCGAGTTCGTGCGTGACGTCGGAGGGCTTCACGAGCGGGATGTCGAGGCCGTCGAGTTCGAGGCCGGCCGGCAGCGCGTTGGCGTCGCCGCCGTTCAGGAAGTAGACAGGGCCGACGCGATCCGAGCGCTTGAGCATCATCGCGAGGAACGCGATGTTCTGGTGTATCCCGTTTTCCCAGATCGCCTGGCCGTCCCGCGCAAACAGCGAGATGCCGACGGCCGGCCGTTGCTTGCGGGTGCCGCCCGAGGCGGCTTCATTGATGTCCGTCACCGGTTGGTTTCCTCTGCGGCGGCGTGCGTCCGGGCATCGCGTCGAGCGTCTGGCCTGGAAGCGGCGCGCCGTGGATTGTCATGGTTGCAGTTGCGCCGGTGCGCCGCAGCGGGCGAATCGGGCGACCTGGTTCGCGAAGGCGGCAGCCGGTTCCCGGCGTGTCATCGGGCACGCCTGGCACGGCGCGCGATTCGGGCAGGTTGCCCCGGCGACTGTCTGCGGCGATTGTGGCACGGAAACCGCCGGTTTTGGCGGGGTGTGACGAACTTTGACATAGCTGCCGGTCAATGGGAGCCAGGTGCCGGCGAAGCGGCGCCCGGGTTGTCCGGCAGAGGTCGGATGCGGGTCCGGCGCGGCGCTGGAGGCCGGCCGGATCGGGGCGCCGCGCGCGGCGGCGGCCCGCTCAGTGCTGCAGGCGGATTTCGACGCGGCGGTTGCTGGCTCGGCCTTCAGGCGTCGCGTTGGACGCGACCGGATCGGCCTTGCCGCGGCCCGAGACCGTCAACGAGTCGGTCTTCAGGCCGTGTGCCTTCAGGTACGCCGCGACCGATTCGGCGCGGCGCTTCGACAGCGCGAGGTTGTAGTCGTCGCTGCCCACCGAATCCGTAAAGCCGGTGACGCTCACCTGCGAGTACGTGTGGTCTGCACGCTCGCTCAGCAAACGGTCGAGCGATTCGCGCGCGGTCGGGGCAAGCGTCGCGTGGTCGGTGGCAAACAGCGCGTCGCCCGACAGGTTGACCTGTTCGACGACGGCGGCCGCCGGCGTGGCGGCCGAGGCCGCTTCGGCCGGTGCCGCGCCGCACTGGAACACGAGCGTCGCGGGATCGGATTTGTCGCGCAGCGCGCGGGCCGAGTCGACGGCGCGCACCGGCTCTTCGCCGCAGATCTTGCGGGCAGCCTTCATGCACGTTTGCGGGCCGGACAACAGGCCATGGCAGTCCACCTGGAAGGTGCGCACGCCGTCGCGCGGCTGCAGTTCGGAAGCGCTGTAGGTCGGGCCGGATGCGGTCGAGCACGCGGCGAGGGCCGTTGCGGAAAGTGCGAGCGCAAGAGCGAGTTTGTTCACGGTTACATCCTCAATGCTTGGGTTGACTGAAACCCGCCACGGGTTGCGCGGCGGGCTCGTCCGGCCGTCGGGGCCGCCGCGGGCCGTCCGGCTGGCGAGCCGGGCGGCCTGGCGGCGCGACGTGTTACTTCCACTGGTACAGCATGCCGGCGCCGATCACCTTCTGACCGCCGCTGAAGCCGCCGTTGATCGACGCCTTCAGGTTCTCCGTGATGCGGGCCTGCATGTTGACCGCCATCGCCTTCTGGCCGAGGAAGGTCGACGTGCCCACACCCATCCCGAAGTTGGCGTCGCGATCGAGCTGCGGGATCGACGCCATCGCGCCGACGGCCGCGATACCCTGCTTCGCCATCTGGTCGGTCTGCTGCAGTTGCGAACCCAGCGAGTTGATCTGCGCCTGCTGGCCCGACAGTGCCGTCGACAGCGTCGTCTGCACCTGCGTCAGCTGGTTCACGTTCACCGCGTCGGTGCCTTGCGTACCCGGCGCGACGTTCACGATCTGGCGCTGCTGCGTGTCGCTGCCAACCGACACCACGTTCGAACGACCGCCGTCATTCGAATTCGCGCCGATCGCCACCGAGTTCGAGCCGGCGGTGACCTTCGGTGCGTCGGAGCCCGTGCCGTTCATGTCGGCGGCGACGCCGTTGTTGTTGGCGGCGCGCGTCGTGTTGTTGTTGATCGTCGTCGACAGCGAGTTCAACGTGTTGTTGATGTTGGTCACGCCGGTCGACAGCGAGGCCACGTTGCTGTTCGTCGTGCTCAGGCCGGTGGACAGCGAACCGATGCCCGTCGAGGTCGACGTCGACAGCGAGTTGACGTTGCTGTTCGTCGTGCTCAGGCCCGTGGACAGCGAGTTGACCGCGGTCGAGGTCGACGTGGACAGCGACGACACCGAGCTGTTCGTCGCGCTCAGGCCCGTCGACAGCGAGTTGATGCCGGTCGACAGCGATGCGACGTTCGAGGCGGTGGACGTCGACAGCGCGTTGACCGCGTTGTTCGTCGCGTTGAGCTGGCTGCCGTTGATCGCGTCCGTGCTCGTGGCCGAGATCTGGCCGGCGGCGACGTTCGTGATCTGGCGTTCCTGGCCCGGTGCGCCGACGCTCACCACGCCGACCGGCGAGCTGCCCGCGAAGAAGTACGTGACACCGCCGATCGTGGCGCTCGACGTGCCGACTGCGTTGCCCGTGACCGAGTTCGCGCCGAGTGCGATCGAGTTGGCGACGTTCGCGGTGGCGTTCGAACCCAGTGCGAGCGCGTTGGCCGCGCTGGCCGTGGCGCTCGAGCCGTAGGCCTGTGCACCGACGGCGCTGGCCGTCGACTGGTTGCCCAGCGCGATCGTGTTGTCCGCGGTGGCCTGGTTCGAGCTGCCGAGGGCAAGTGCGCTCGCGCCGGTTGCGGTGTTCGCGTTGCCGAGCGCCACTGCGCCGTTGCCGGTCGCCGTGTCGTTCGCGCCCATCGCCACCGCGCCGGTGCCCGTCGCGATGCTCGGGTCGCCGATCGCGACTGCGCCGTCGCCGGTTGCCGTGTTGCCGGAGCCGATCGACACGGCCTTGCCGCCCGTGGCCGATGCGTTCTGGCCGATCGCGACCGCACCTGCCGACTGCGCGTTCGAACCGTCGCCGACTGCCACGCTGCTCGTACCCGCCGCGCTGGCGTTGACGCCGGCCGCGAGGGCGTTGGTGCCGGTGGCGCCGTCGTTGGCGTAGTTGCTTTGCTGCACGCCGTTGTCGTTGACGCTGTAGTAGTGCGTCTTCGCAGCGTTGATCGCGGTCGAGGTCGAAGTCGACAGCGACGTCACCGAGCTGTTCGTCGTGCTCAGGCCGGTGGACAGCGAGCCGATGCCGGTCGAGGTCGACGTGGACAGCGACAGGATCGTGCTGTTCGTGCTGCTCAGGCCGGTGGACAGCGAGCTGATACCGGTCGAGGTCGAGGTGGACAACGAGGTGATCGAGCTGTTCGCCGACGAGAGGCCGGTCGACGTGGAGGTCGACAGCGAGGTGATCGAGCTGTTGGCCGAGGACAGGCCGGTCGACGTGGAGGTCGACAGCGACGTCACCGAGCTGTTGGTCGAGCTCAGGCCGGTCGACAGCGAGTTGATGCCGGTCGAGGTCGACGTGGACAGAGACGTGATCGAGCTGTTCGCCGACGACAGGCCCGTCGAGGTCGAGGTCGACAGCGACGACACCGAGCTGTTGGTCGAGCTCAGGCCGGTGGACAGCGAGCTGATGCCGGTCGAGGTCGACGTGGACAGCGACGTGATCGAGCTGTTGGCCGAGGACAGGCCGGTCGACGTGGAAGTCGACAGCGACGTGATCGAGCTGTTGGCCGAGGACAGGCCGGTCGACGTGGAGGTCGACAGCGAGGTGATCGAGCTGTCGGCCGACGACAGGCCGGTCGACGTGGAAGTCGACAGCGAATCGATCGAGCTGTTAGCCGAGGACAGGCCGGTCGACGTGGAGGTCGACAGCGATGTGATCGAGCTGTTGGCCGACGAGAGGCCGGTCGAGGTCGATGTCGACAGCGAGGTGATCGAGCTGTTGGCCGACGACAGGCCGGTCGACGTGGAGGTCGACAGCGACGTGATGGAGCTGTTCGCGGACGACAGGCCGGTCGAGGTGGAAGTCGACAGCGAGGTGATCGAGCTATTCGCCGACGACAGGCCGGTCGACGTGGAAGTCGACAGCGACGTGATGGAGCTGTTTGCGGACGACAGGCCGGTCGAGGTCGACGTGGACAGCGAGGTGATCGAGCTATTCGCGGACGACAGGCCAGTCGACGTCGAGGTGGACAGCGAAGTGATCGAGCTATTCGCCGACGACAGGCCGGTCGACGTGGAAGTCGACAGCGACGTGATCGAGCTGTTGGCCGACGACAGGCCCGTCGAGGTCGAAGTCGACAGCGAGTCGATCGAGCTATTGGCCGACGACAGACCGGTCGACGTGGAAGTCGACAGCGACGTGATGGAGCTGTTCGCGGACGACAGGCCCGTCGAGGTCGAAGTCGACAGCGAGTCGATCGAGCTATTGGCCGACGACAGACCGGTCGACGTCGAAGTCGACAGCGATGTGATCGAGCTGTTGGCCGACGACAGGCCGGTCGACGTGGAGGTCGACAGCGATGTGATCGAGCTGTTGGCCGACGACAGACCGGTCGACGTGGAAGTCGACAGCGACGTGATGGAGCTGTTGGCCGACGACAGACCCGTCGAGGTGGAAGTCGACAGCGAAGTGATCGAGCTGTTGGCCGACGACAGACCGGTCGACGTGGAAGTCGACAGCGAAGTGATCGAGCTGTTAGCCGACGAGAGGCCCGTCGAGGTCGAAGTCGACAGCGAATCGATCGAGCTATTCGCCGACGACAGGCCCGTCGAGGTCGAGGTGGACAGCGACGTGATTGAACTGTTCGCGGACGAGAGGCCGGTCGAGGTCGAGGTCGACAGCGACGTGACGGAGCTGTTCGTGGATGACAGGCCAGTCGAGGTCGAAGTCGACAGCGAGTCGATCGAGCTATTCGCCGACGAGAGGCCGGTCGAGGTCGAGGTCGACAGCGACGTGATCGAGCTGTTCGCGGACGAGAGGCCAGTCGAGGTCGAGGTCGAGAGCGAGGTGATCGAGCTATTCGCCGACGACAGGCCAGTCGAGGTCGAGGTCGACAACGAATCGATCGAGCTATTCGCCGACGACAGGCCGGTCGAGGTCGAGGTGGACAGCGACGTGATCGAGCTGTTGGCCGACGACAGGCCGGTCGAGGTCGAGGTCGACAACGAAGTGATCGAGCTGTTGGCCGACGACAGACCGGTCGAGGTCGACGTGGACAACGACGTGATCGAGCTATTCGCCGACGAGAGGCCGGTCGACGTCGAGGTGGACAGCGAAGTGATCGAGCTGTTAGCCGACGACAGGCCGGTCGAGGTCGAGGTCGACAACGAAGTGATCGAGCTGTTAGCCGACGACAGGCCCGTCGAGGTCGACGTGGACAGCGAGTCGATCGAGCTATTGGCCGACGACAGACCCGTCGACGTCGAGGTGGACAGCGAAGTGATCGAGCTGTTAGCCGACGACAGGCCGGTCGAGGTCGAGGTCGACAACGAAGTGATCGAGCTGTTAGCCGACGACAGGCCCGTCGAGGTCGACGTGGACAGCGAGTCGATCGAGCTATTGGCCGACGACAGACCCGTCGACGTCGACGTGGACAGCGACGTGATCGAGCTGTTAGCCGACGAGAGGCCGGTCGACGTCGAGGTGGACAGCGACGTGATCGAGCTGTTGGCCGACGAGAGGCCGGTCGACGTCGAGGTGGACAGCGAAGTGATCGAGCTGTTGGCCGACGACAGGCCGGTCGAGGTCGAGGTCGACAACGAAGTGATCGAGCTGTTCGCCGACGACAGGCCCGTCGAGGTCGACGTGGACAGCGAATCGATCGAGCTGTTAGCCGACGACAGGCCAGTCGAGGTGGAAGTCGACAGCGACGTGATGGAGCTGTTAGCCGACGAGAGGCCGGTCGACGTCGAGGTCGAGAGCGACGTGATGGAGCTATTCGCCGACGAGAGGCCGGTCGACGTGGAGGTCGAGAGCGACGTGATCGAGCTGTTCGCGGACGAGAGGCCGGTCGAGGTCGACGTCGAGAGCGACGTGATCGAGCTGTTGGCCGACGAGAGGCCGGTCGAGGTCGACGTCGAGAGCGACGTGATCGAGCTGTTCGCGGACGACAGGCCAGTCGAGGTCGAGGTCGACAGCGAATCGATCGAGCTGTTCGCCGACGAGAGGCCAGTCGAGGTCGAGGTCGACAACGAAGTGATCGAGCTATTCGCGGACGACAGACCGGTCGACGTGGAGGTCGACAGCGACGTGATGGAGCTGTTCGCGGACGACAGACCGGTCGAGGTCGACGTGGACAGTGAATCGATCGAGCTGTTAGCCGACGAGAGGCCGGTCGAGGTCGAGGTCGAGAGCGACGTGATCGAGCTGTTGGCCGACGACAGGCCAGTCGACGTCGAGGTGGACAGCGACGTGATCGAGCTGTTGGCCGACGACAGGCCGGTCGACGTGGAGGTCGACAGCGACGTGATGGAGCTGTTCGCGGACGACAGGCCGGTCGAGGTGGAAGTCGACAGCGAGGTGATCGAGCTGTTGGCCGACGAGAGGCCGGTTGAGGTCGACGTGGACAGCGACGTGATCGAGCTATTCGCCGACGAGAGGCCGGTCGAGGTCGAGGTCGAAAGCGACGTGATCGAGCTATTCGCCGACGAGAGGCCGGTCGACGTGGAAGTCGAAAGCGACGTGATCGAGCTGTTAGCCGACGAGAGGCCCGTCGACGTCGAGGTGGACAGCGACGTGATCGAGCTATTTGCCGACGACAGACCGGTCGACGTGGAGGTCGACAGCGACGTGATGGAGCTGTTAGCCGACGACAGGCCAGTCGACGTCGAGGTGGACAGCGAATCGATCGAGCTGTTAGCCGACGAGAGGCCCGTCGAGGTCGACGTCGACAACGACGTGATCGAGCTATTCGCCGACGACAGCCCCGTCGACGTCGAAGTCGACAGCGACGAAATGGCGCTGGTTGCGGTGCCAACCTGTTGGGCGACCGAATAGAGCTGGCTGCCGTTGATCGCGTCGGTACTGGTCGACGTCACCTGGCCGGCCGCGACGTTGGTGATTTGTCGTTCGTTGCCGGCGCTGCCGACGCTGACGGTGCCAACCGGCGAGGTGCCTGCGAATCCGCCGAACGTGACGCCGTCGACGGTCGCGCTGCTCGTGCCAACGGCCGGGGCCGTCTGCGAGCCGGCGCCGAGCGCGACGGAATTGTTCGTGCTGGCGACGGCGCTGCTGCCGATTGCGACGGCGTCGGTGCCGGTCGCGGTGCTGTCGGGGCCAGTCGAGTACGCGTGGAAGTACTTGATGCCCTGGCTGTTGATGTTGTTGATCGCCGAGCCGACGCTGTTCGCGGTCGACGTCGTGCCGTTCGCGTTGTAAGTCGTGTATGCGGGTGCGGAGACCGTCCCGGTCGTCGGGTCGTACGTGGAGCCGCCGCCGAGTGCCGATGCCGTGCTCGTGCCGAGGTTGTCCGTCTTGACCGTGACCGTGCTCAGGCCGGTGGACAACGAACCGATCGAGCTCGTGGCCGACGAGAGACCCGTCGACGTCGAGGTCGACAGCGACAGGACCGAGCTGTTGGCCGAGCTGATGCCGGTGGACAGCGAGTTGATACCGGTCGAGGTCGAGGTGGACAGCGAACCGATCGAGCTATTGGCCGACGACAAACCCGTCGACGTGGAAGTCGAGAGCGAAGTGACCGAGCTATTGGCCGAGCTGATGCCGGTGGACAGCGAGTTGATACCAGTCGAAGTCGACGTGGACAGCGAACCGATCGAGCTATTGGCCGACGAGAGACCCGTCGACGTGGAAGTCGAGAGCGAAGTGACCGAGCTGTTGGCCGAGCTGATGCCGGTGGACAGCGAGTTGATGCCGGTCGAGGTCGACGTGGACAGCGAACCGATCGAGCTGTTAGCCGACGACAGGCCCGTCGACGTGGAGGTCGACAGCGAAGTGACCGAACTGTTGGCTGAGCTGATGCCAGTGGACAGCGAGTTGATGCCGGTCGAAGTCGACGTGGACAGCGAACCGATCGAGCTATTCGCCGACGACAGGCCCGTCGACGTGGAGGTCGACAGCGAAGTGACCGAACTGTTGGCTGAGCTGATGCCAGTGGACAGCGAGTTGATGCCGGTCGAAGTCGACGTGGACAGCGAACCGATCGAGCTATTCGCCGACGACAGGCCCGTCGACGTGGAAGTCGACAGCGAAGTGACCGAACTGTTGGCGGAGCTGATGCCGGTGGACAGCGAGTTAATACCGGTCGAAGTCGACGTCGACAGCGAACCGATCGAGCTGTTAGCCGACGACAGGCCCGTCGACGTGGAAGTCGAGAGCGAAGTAACCGAGCTGTTGGCCGAGCTGATGCCGGTAGACAGCGAGGTGATACCAGTCGAGGTCGACGTGGACAGCGAACCGATCGAGCTGTTAGCCGACGACAGGCCCGTCGACGTGGAAGTCGAGAGCGAAGTAACCGAGCTGTTGGCCGAGCTGATGCCGGTAGACAGCGAGGTGATACCGGTCGAAGTCGACGTCGACAGCGAACCGATCGAGCTGTTAGCCGACGACAGACCCGTCGACGTAGACGTCGAGAGCGAAGTAACCGAGCTGTTGGCCGAGCTGATGCCGGTGGACAGCGAGGTGATACCGGTCGAAGTCGACGTCGACAGCGAACCGATCGAGCTGTTGGCGGACGACAGCCCCGTCGACGTGGAAGTCGACAGCGAAGTAACCGAGCTGTTGGCCGAGCTGATGCCGGTAGACAGCGAGGTGATACCGGTCGAAGTCGAAGTGGACAGCGAACCGATCGAGCTGTTGGCCGACGACAAACCCGTCGACGTGGAAGTCGAGAGCGAAGTGATGGAGCTGTTCGCGGACGACAGGCCGGTCGAGGTCGACGTGGACAACGACTTGATCGAGCTGTTGGCGGACGACAAGCCCGTCGACGTGGAAGTCGACAGCGAGCCGACCGAGCTGTTGGCCGAGCTGATACCGGTGGACAGCGAGGTGATACCAGTCGAGGTCGACGTGGACAGCGAACCGATCGAGCTATTGGCGGACGACAAGCCCGTCGACGTGGAAGTCGACAGCGAGCCGACCGAGCTGTTGGCCGAGCTGATACCAGTGGACAGCGAGGTGATACCAGTCGAGGTCGACGTGGACAGCGAACCGATCGAGCTATTGGCGGACGACAGACCCGTCGACGTGGAGGTCGACAGCGAACCGATCGAGCTATTCGCCGACGAAAGCCCCGTTGACGTCGACGTCGACAGGCTCGTGATGTTCGACGTCGTCGTGCTCGCCACGGCGTAGAGCTGGCTGCCGTTGATCGCGTCGGTGCTGGTTGCGCTGACGAGGCCTGCCGCGACGTTCTGGATGCGGCGTTCCGCATTCGGTTGGCCGACGCTGACGATGCCGCCCGTAGGCGTCCCGGCCTGATAAGTGCCGAACGACTGACCACCGATCGTGGTGCTGTTGACGGCGGTGCTGCCGCCGGACGTCGTCGTCAGCGCACTGTTCGTCACGGAGCTGCTGCCGAGTGCGACCGAATTCGCGACGTTCGCGGTCGAGCCGACGCCGATGGCGATGGCGTTGGTGGTCGATGCAGTGGCGCTTTGCGCGAATGCAACGGAGCCCGAACCCGACGCGGTCGCGTTCGAGCCGAAGGCAGTCGCATAGGAGTTCGACGCCACGGCGGCCGAGCCGACAGCCACGGCGCCGGAGCTGCCGCTGGCCGTCGAGCCGTTACCGAGTGCAAGGGCGTCCGTGCCGGTCGCTACCGTGGTGGCCGAGAAGCTGCCGACCGTACCCATCGCGATCGAACCCAGGCCCGACGACGTGGCCGAATTGCCGATCGCGACCGAGCCGTTCGTGCCGGTGGCCGATGCCCCGCGGCCGACTGCGACGGACGTATTGTTCGCGGTGGCGTTGGTGCCGAAAGCGATGGAATCGGTGCCGGTCGCCGTCGCGTTCGAGCCAATTGCGTTCGCGCCACTGGCGGACGCATTCGAGAACCGGCCGAGCGCGATCGAGTTGGTGCCAGACGCCACGGCGCCGCCCGTGCCCGAGCTGTTGCCGCCGCCGATTGCGATTGCGCTTTGGCCCGATGCCGTGGTGTCGTTGCCGACTGCGGTTGCGCCCGTGTTCAGCGCCTTCGCGCCGGAGCCGATACCGATCGCGCTGGCGCCGGTCGCCGTCGTGGCCTGGCCGAAAGCCTGGGAATAATTGCCCGCAGCCGTCGCGTTCGCGCCGATCGCGATCGACGTCGACCCGCTGGCCGTCGTCGTGCTGCTGTTGTTACCGCCGATTGCGATCGACTGTGCGCCAAGCGCAGTCACGCCACCGCCGCCATTGCCCGCGGCATATTGTGCGTGCGCGACGCCCGCCCCCGCCACGAGCACAGCGGCCGCGACGGCCTTCACGACAGCCGACTTGTTCGGCTTGCCCCGTGCCGAATCGTGTTCGGACGCAGCGACCCAGGCGCCGAGGGCTTCGTTCCAGATCGAGCGGTATGTGCGGTTCATGTCCTGCTACCTCCAAATGTGCACGCCACACACCGGTCTCTTTCGTTAGAGGAATACTCCGTGCGCTCGCGCGAATCTCAAAATTGATGGGCGGAGTTTATTGGAGGAGGTTTTTTTAGATTGATAAAAAGTGATAAATAGCGGGTTTGGAAAGTTAAAGGATGGTTAATACATCGCGTTTTGATGTATCAACGAAGAATGAATTTGAAAGATGTAAGAATGTTTAAAGTAGGGTTCGAATTTCCCGCCAGATCATCTATTTTTCTTATAAAAATCAATGTGTTGCGTTTGTTTTGTGCGGTAGGTTACACATTGGGGTGACTCAAACGTAAGACAAATGAAATAGCAAACGTTTGCGGCCGACGTGTTTCTTTCGTAATTGTAATGTGTGTGGATGTGCTGATGGATAATATGATTGCTGTCTTGTTAATTTGTTAATTCAGGATTTGAGTGTCGATTTTCTGTTGATTTATTGGGTTAATGGTAAATCGATTTAATTTGAAATGCCGAACATCGGGCTGTGCTGATTTGCGCATCTCGGTCGCTGCGATGGCCCGCGTGACGGGCGTTCCGGGCGGGTTGGCGCGTCGAAGTTGTAAAAAAGTGCTACAGGGCATTGGACGGGGCCGTCATCATTCATCTTTCGAATTTGTCCTATTGACTATTTCGATGAAGTTGACGTTTTGGTGAGATTCGAAGAGGGGGCGAACCCGTCCGGGAGGCGTTCCCCGCTTCAGTTTGCGTGTGCCGGCGACAGGTTGTTAAAGGCGCTGGCCGGCGTCGGCTGCGACGTTCCCGAATCGTCAAATCCTGGGTGTGACAATTTGTCCGCGCGCCCCGAAGCGCCGCGAAAAAAGGGCGGGAGTAAATGTGTCGGGTGCGCCACATCCGGCAGGCGGATGCCTGTCGGTGAGGTTCCGCACCGCATGCGATGTCGCGACTTCTAGTGGGCCGCGGGCCAAGGGATGCGGCCCGCCATGCGAGTGCGGCGAACGCGCTCCGAGGTTCGAACGGGACTCGGGACTCGGGTCACGGAACAGAACGGATGCGTCGATCGCTGCGTATCGCGCTGTTGCGCGCCCGGATGCGGACGATGCAATAGCCAGCGGCTGGCCTCCGGTCGGAATTCAGCCGCCCCGACGCTTTGATCGCCGAGTGGCGTTGCCCGGTTACTCGACCGGGCCATCCGGCCGCCGGGCCATTGCCCGGAGCACTCGCCTTACTTCTTGAGAAACCGCAGCGCGAGCCGCGCCATGCGTGGCACGAACATCGGACGCAACAGGCGCTTGTCGTAGCCGGCCATCCGCCGATCGTTCTCGGCGAGGCACAGTGCGATCAGCTCGCGCGGGTTCAACGCTTCGCCGATGTCGGCGGTGTTCGTCGCCGGGAAGTTCGCGTCGTGCGCGACGCCGTCGGTGTCGATGCCGCGCGCGATGCTGATGCGGTCCCGGATCAAATGGACCCATACGGCCGCGACCCGCGCGAAGAACCAGGGCCGCCGCCACCACGGCAGGCTGCGCCAGTACCACGCATACCAGTTCACGAAGAACAGGATGTGGCGTCCTTCTTCCTGGATCACGGGCTCGAAGGTGTCGACGAGTTCGGGCGGGAAATAGCCGGAGCGCTGCGCGGAGCGGAACAGGCCGAATGCGAAGAAGCTGTCGATGCATTCGCTGAAGCCGGTCATCATCCACGACCACTCGGGGTCCTTCGGTGCCGGGTAGGGCGGCTCGGGGGCGAGCCGGATACCGTATGCCTCGACGAGCTTCGACAGCACGACCTTGTGGCGCGCTTCCTCGCCGCCGTCCATCTCGAGCGCGCGGCGCAGCAGCGGATCGTCGATTGACTCCGCGTAGGTTGCCACGCGGATCGATGCGCGACCCTCGGTCTGCACCGCGATGTCCCAGATCGGCAGCGACGTGAGCCGCTTGAGTTCGTCGGGCTTGAGCGCCGGCCAGTCGATCACCGCCGGCTTGTACGGGTTGTGTGTGTCGAGCAGCATGCGGCAGAACATCTGCATGTGCGCATCGGAACCGATCCGGACCGGACCTTGCCTCTCGAAGGTCCAGTTGCGCATTGCGTGATCTGCGGCTGCATGCGCTTCCTGCAGCGTGTCACTCATGGCTATTGTTGTGCGATTACGGACCGAAAGATTTTTGCATAGCTTCCGTAAACGCGTATTTTCGAGCGGCCATGTGCACGCCGGCCAGGCGTGCGTCACGCGTGCGTGTCGACCCAGAGGCGGCCCCAGCGGGACGCGTAGGCAAGCGCGTGCTCTTCCTCGAAGAAGAAATCGATCGCGTCGAACGAAACCGAGCGCGGCGACGGGCCGCTGCTCGCCTTCGCGATCGTCAGGTTGGCGGCGAACAGCCCGTTCGGCAACCGGGCGGCAGCGGGGGCGACTTCGTAGCCCTTGTAGCGGATCGTACGGTTCATGGCGTGCGCGGAGAAAGTTCGGAGATTCAGCGTACGAAAACCCGCCTGCCGCGTGAACCAATCTTTCGGCCAATGCAAATCACGCGGCGGGCCGAATCGTTATCGGCGCGGGGCGCGACGCGCAGGGAAAGGGCAACCGGGGAGAGGTGTCGGCGTGTACGGCGCGTGGCCGCTCGTCCGAACGAGCACCGCCCGCGCCGGAGAACCAGGTCGGCCGGGCGCGGGCGGTGGAAGGCGGGGAAGTTACTGGTTGGCGATCTTCAGCACGGGCGCGAGCGCATCGACCGATGCCGCATGCGCGGCCGCGCGATGCGATGCGAACGCGAGCGCGAACTCGGCCGCTTGCGCGCCGACCGTCTCGAGCTGGGCCACAACCTTCGGATCCGAGCAGCTGTCGGCGCTGTCGAAGCGCGTTTCGAGCGTGTTCACGGTCGCGCCGAACGGCGTCGGCCAGCCGCGCAGCGCGTGCACGATCGAACGCAGCGACGTCAGCACGGTGCCGGCTGCCTGCCAGCCATACGCGGTGACGATCAGGCCGACCGCGCGTCCGTCGAGATAGGGGCGATCGTCCGCACGCAGTTCCTCGAGCGTGTCCAGTGCGTTCTTGACGAGGCCGGAGACGCCGCCGTGATAGCCGGGCGTCGCGATGATGATCGCGTCGGCCTGGCGCACGGCGTCGATCAGTTCGCGCTGCGCGTCGGTCAGCGTTTTGTGTTCGGGGGCGTAGTGCGGCAGCGTATGCAGGAACGGGCCGTCGAACAGGCGCGTGCGTGCGCCGGCCGCCTGCGCGCCGCGCAAGGCGAACGACAGCGCGCGTTCGGTCGACGACGCTGCCCGGGTGGTACCGCCAATGCCGACGACGAACGGGCGGCGGTGTTGATCGAATGCAGTCAAGGGGCGCTCCTTGGGGATGGCTTGCCCGGCTAAGCACAGGCTTAAAACCAGATGGTAACGACCCCGTCGCCACTCTGAAAACGACTTTTCGTTCTATCGATATGCCGGGCGGCGGGGGCAATCGTGTGCGCGCCCGCGCGGATCGATAGCAGAAATGCTTGGTTGGGAGGGCCGGCCGTGGTCGATAAGATGGGCCCGTCTCCTCCATGATGTCTCTACTGACATGGGTTGGCCCCGCCGCGCGGATGCAGGCGGGGCTTTTTTTTGTCCCGGTCAGGAAAAGGGGGCGTGATGCCGGCGGACGTTGCCCGTTATTCGAACACCGGCCGGAAGAAGCTGCGCTCGTAGCTGACGATGCAGCGCGTTTCCTCGGCGTAGCGGAACGCGGCCTGGCAGGCCGGATCGTCCTTCGAGCGTTCGCGGTAGCGCTCGTATTCGGCGAGGCTCGGGAACGAGAACATCGCGAGCGCAATGTTGCTTGCCCCTTCGGACGGCAGGAAGTAGCCGTGATGCGTGCCGCCGAACTGTTCGACGAGCGGAATCCACATCTTGCCGTAGGTTTCGAACTGGTCGAGCTTGTACGGATCGATGACGTAGCGAAGGAAGCAGGTAATCACTGTGGCGCACCATTCGGGAAGCGGAACGCACGAGTCTGGAGCGGACGCCGCAGTGTGTCAACGACGGTGCCCCCAACACCGCGCCGTCACGCGGGCGGTGCACCGTACATGCGCCGCAGCGCGAGATTGGTTTGCAGCACGTTGACGATCGGTTCGCCCGCGAGTCCCGCGAACGGTGCGTGCGCGTCGCGCTGAAGCAGCGCGGCGATTTCCGCGCGGATCGATACCGCCGGCCGTTTCGTATCGCTCGCCCACGCGCCGGCCACACGATCGAGCTGGAACAGCGCGTTCGCGAGCGTGATGTCCGGGTCGAGCCCCGAGCCCGACGTCGTCACGAAATCGCCGGGCACGTTCTGCAGCGCGACGTCGGGGTGATCTTGCCGCCACGTGTCGAAGAAGATCGTCTGGATGTCCGTGCCGGTGTTGACGGGCTCGATCGCCGTGCTCTTCTTGCCGTCGGCGGCGGTGTGCGTGACGGCCGACGGGAACATCCCTGGATGATCCGCCGAGAACGACTCGAAGAATGGCACCGCGAGGTCAGGCGCTTTCGGCTGCGGCGTCGAAGGGTTTGCCGCGATCCATTGCTTCACCGCGTCAGGATGCTGTTTCGCCCATGCATCGACGGTCGCACCGTGCGTCGCGTCGGCGCTAACCCAGGCTTGCGCGAGCGCATTGTGCGCGTCGGCCCATTGCGCGACGATGTGCGGTTTGCCGCCCGCCAGGTCGGCCTGAAACCACTTTTCCACGTCAGGCGCGACGAGCTGGCCGGCCTTCGGGCCGCCTGCGTAGCGGGCGACCGGCGCGATCGCGCGCGCGACGCGGTCGCGCAGTGCGTAGTTGGCCGCGGCGAGCGTGGACGAGCCGGAGGCCGACGCGTCGTACGACACGGCCGACGGGCGGCTCTGGAAGTATTCGTCGCGCGTGAATGGCTGCGCGATCAGCAACGAGCCGACCGGCTTGCCGTCCGGGCCCGCGACGATGCTGCCGTTTGCCTGGAACGGGAACGCGGTTTGTCCGATCGTCCACAGGATGGCCGGATAAACGCCGCATACCAGCACGACGATGAAGCCGAGCAGCCAGAGACTCTTCGACAGATGGCGCAACATGATGCTCTCCTTGCGTGCGCGCTCAAGACACGAGGCCGAGCGCAGTCATCGCGACGTCGATCAGCTTGATGCCCGCGAACGGGACGATCACGCCGCCGAGTCCCCAGACCAGCAGGTTCCGGCGCAGCAGCGCGTCGGCACCGAGCGGGCGGTAGCGCACGCCTTTCAGCGCGACGGGGATCAGCAGCGGGATGATCAGCGCGTTGAAGATCACCGCCGACAGGATCGCCGACGTCGGCGAATGCAGGTGCATCACGTCCATCGCGCCGAGCCACGGCAACGTGCCGGCGAACAAGGCGGGCACGATCGCGAAATACTTCGCGACGTCGTTCGCGATCGAGAACGTCGTCAGCGCGCCGCGCGTCATCAGCAACTGCTTGCCGATCTCGATCACCTCGATCAGCTTGGTCGGATCGCTGTCGAGATCGACCATGTTGCCGGCTTCCTTCGCCGCCTGCGTGCCCGAGTTCATCGCGAGTCCGACGTCGGCCTGCGCGAGCGCGGGCGCATCGTTGGTGCCGTCGCCCATCATCGCGACGAGCTTGCCTTCGGCCTGCTCTTCGCGCAGGTACTGGAGCTTGCGCTCCGGCGTCGCTTCGGCAATGAACGTGTCGACACCGGCGAGCCGCGCGATGGTCGCCGCGGTCAGTGCGTTGTCACCCGTCACCATCACCGTGCGCAGGCCCATGCTGCGCAGGTGGCCGATCCGCTCGCGGATGCCGGGTTTCAGGATGTCCTCGAGAATCACGACGCCGGTGATCTCGTTGCCGTTCGCGACGACGAGCGGCGTCGCGCCTTGCTTGCCCGCATGCTCGAGGATCGGCGCGAGGCCGTACGGGATGTCGCCGCCGCGTTCGCGGACCCATGCGATGACCGCATCGGGCGCGCCCTTGCGGATCGTGCGGCCGTCAGGCAGGTCGATGCCGCTCATGCGCGACTGCGCGCTGAACGGGATCACGACCGCGCCGTCGGGTACCGGATGCCCGCCTGCGTACGGCGCGAGCGGCGACACGACCGACACGATGCTCTTGCCCTCGGGCGTCAGGTCGCCGAACGACGCGAGCGACGCGAGCCGCTTCAGTTCGTTCTCGTCCGCGCTGCCGACCGGCATGAAGCCGGTCGCGCGGCGATTGCCGATCGTGATCGTGCCGGTCTTGTCGAGCACGACGGTGTCGATGTCGCCTGCAACTTCCACCGCCTTGCCGCTCTTCGCGATGATGTTCGCGCGCAGCGCGCGGTCCATCCCGGCGATGCCGATCGCCGCGAGCAGCGCGCCGATCGTCGTCGGAATCAGGCAGACGAGCAGCGCGACGAGTGTCGGCACGTCGGTGCCGAGGCTGTGCAGCGGCTCGGACAGCCCGAGGTAGCTCGTCATGTAGCGCTCGGCGTTCAGCGCCATCGGCCACAGCGGCACGACGACGATCAGGAAGATCAGCGTGAACGCGGACAGCACGAGCGTCAGCGCGATCTCGTTCGGCGTGCGCTGGCGCACCGCACCCTCGACGAGCGCGATCATCCGGTCGAGGAACGATTCGCCGGGGCCGGCCGAGATGCGCACCGTGATCTCGTCGGACAGCACCGTCGTGCCGCCCGTCACGCCCGAGCGGTCGCCGCCCGCGTCGCGGATCACCGGCGCGGATTCGCCGGTGATCGCCGATTCGTCGACCGATGCCGTGCCCTCGACGATCTCGCCGTCGCCCGGGATCACTTCGCCGGCGCGCACCCGCACGAGGTCGCCGCGGCGCAGTGCGCCCGACGACACGGTTTCGTACGACCGGTCGTCGCGCAGCCTGTAGGCCTGCGTGTCGTGCCGCGCACGACGCAACGAATCGGCCTGCGCCTTGCCACGCTCTTCCGCGATCGCGGTCGCGAAGTTCGCGAACACGACGGTCAGCGCGAGCCAGCAGAACAGCGCGATGAAGTAGGTGAGCGGCGCCTGGCTGTGTGCGGCGCCGAGCGCCATCTGCACGATGAACACGAGCGTCAGCACCGCGCCGATCTCGACGACGAACATCACCGGGTTTTTCCACTGGATATCCGGCCGCAGCGTGATCAGCGACTGCCTGAGCGCCAGCCGAACCAGCTCCGGCGCGAACAGCCGGTCGCGCGGCTTGCGCGGCGGCTTCGGCGCGACCGGCGGTGCGTGCAGGGTATCGGGCGTCAGGGGCGTGGTTTTCATGATGACTCCGTCCTGTGGGCAGGTTGTCGAGGCACGGCGTGCGTCATCCGCCGAATGGCATCGGGCCCAGGTGATCCGCGAGCGGGCCGAGCGCGGCGACCGGCAGGAACAGCAGCGCGCCGACGATCGCGATCGTGCCGAGCAGCAGGAAGCCGAACGTCGCGGTGTCGTCGCGCATCGTGCCGAGCGTCGCCGGCGCCCGCTTCTTGCGGCCGAGGAACGCGGCCATCGCGACCGGCGCGACGATCGGCAGGTACCGCGAGAACAGCATTACGAGGCCCGTCGACACATCCCACTGCACGGCGGTCGGCGCCGGGTTCGGGTTCGCGTTCAACCCGTAGTTGGTGCCGAGGCCGTCGAACGCGGAGCCGTTGTTCGCGGATGCCGACGAGAACTGGTAGGTGATTTCGCTGAAGCCATGCGCGCCGGGGTTCGCCTCGGCCTTCGTGCCCCAGTCGGTTCCGGAGAACACGCCGGTCGGCCCGAGAATCAGGATCGGGTGCACGAGCAGCGCGATCATCGCGAGCTTCATCTCGCGCGCGCCGACCTTGCGGCCGAGATATTCAGGTGTGCGACCGACCATCTGGCCCGCGAGGAACACGCCGACGATCAGGAACAGCAGCAGGTTGATCATCCCGACGCCCTTGCCGCCGAACACACAGTTGAGCCACATGCCGACCAGCGGCGACAGGCCCGCGAGCGGGTTCAGGCTGTCATGCTCGGCGTTGACGGCTCCGCATGTGACGTCGGTCGTGATCGCCGCGAACGTCGCGCCGGCCGATGTGCCGAAGCGCAATTCCTTGCCTTCGAGGTTGCCGAGATGCTGGTCGACCGGCAGCGCCGCGACGGGCGGGATCGTCACCGAGTGCGCGGTGCCCGCCAGCGGATACGTGCGCGCGACCGAGTGCGCGGTGAACGCCGGGTTAGGCTGCATCGTGTCGAAGTACACGGCCCATGCGATGAGGCCGATCATCATCGACAGCATCACGCTGTAGATCACGATCGCGTGCCGCACGCGGCCGAGCATGCGGCCGTACATCAGCACGAGCGAGAACGGGAAGATCATCATTGCGAGCGTCGTCAGGAAGTTCGACAGCGCGCTCGGGTTTTCGTACGGGTGCGCGGAGTTCATCCCGTAGAAGCCGCCGCCGTTGGTGCCGAGCATCTTGATCGGAATCACGGCCGCGACCGGGCCGACGATCAGCGTCTGCTGCTTCGCCTGCCCGTTGTCGGCCGTACCCATCGCGGCCGGCTCGAGCGTCGTCACCTGCACGTCGCTCCGCAGCGTCATCGGCATGCCTTCATGGATGAAGATCGTGCCGACGACGAGCGCGATCGGCACGAACATGTAGACGACCACGCGCCACATGTCGACGAAGAAGTTGCCGATCTGCGATTCGCCGCGGAACAGCCGGATGATCGCGGTCAGCGCGCACAGCCCGACCGCCGCCGACAGGAACATGTTCGGCAGGATGAAGAAGATCTGGCTGAAGTTCGAGAAGTGCTGGTCACCTGAATAGTGCTGCAGGTTCGTGTTGGTCATGAACGAGATGACCGTGTTGAAGATCGTCGAAGGCGCGAGCACGCCGCGGCCGAGCGGGTTCAGCGGCATCAGCGGCTGAAGCGACAGCACGACGAAGCCGAACACGAACAGCGCGACGTTGAACACGAGCAGCGCGACCGTGTACTGCTTCCAGTTCTGCTGGCCGCTGTCGAGCTTCGTCTCGAACCAGCGCAGCACGCGCGGCGCGTGATAGCGGCCGTCCATGATCCACGCCATGTAGCGGCTGAGCGGAATCGACACGGCGATCGCCGCGACGACGATCAATAGCGGTAGGGTCCACATGGGCCATTCCCCCTGCGTCAGTGAAGTGCGACGTGCGAATCGGGCACGCTCGTGCGTGCCGGCGCCGGAACGTCAGAACCATTCCGGCCGGATCATCGCGGCGAACAGATAGACGAAGGCGAACGCGGAAACGATTGCAGCAAGCCAGGCCATGACCGTCTCCTCAGATGCGCTCGCACGCGTCGACGAACAGCAGGCACAGCACGAGGCCGCCGAGGCCGAGCGTGAACAGGAACGGCAGCCAGAAAACCAGGTTCATCGTGTTTCTCCCGATGAAAATCGACGATTTCCTTGCATCGATGATCCCGGCGCCGTGTGACGCGACGTGCGTGGATCGCCTGATCACGGTATAGAGCGGCGCAAATAAAAATGTCGTAAATCCGGCGCGGCGAGCGTGTGCGGCCTGAAAGTTTTACGACATTTTTTCTTGCGAGGGCGGCTGGCGCGCTCATAGACTTCCGGCATCCCAACCACGGAGCAAGGCAATGTCGATACCCTGGAACGCGATCGCCGAACACACACCTGCCGCGCCGCCTTCCGTGTGCGCCGATCGGGTGATCGTGCGGCGTTTCGATCCGGCGTTCGACAGCTATGCGCAACTCACGCCGATGCTGCATCGCGCGTTCGCGCGGCTCGGTGCGATGGGACTCAACTGCACGTGTGTCGACCAGGACGAGGACGTCACACGCCGCCGCGCGGAAGCGGGCGAGTGCTACGTCGCCGTGTGCGGCGGACGCGTGATTGGCACGGCCACACTGTATGCAACCGATCCGTCGTCGGCGTGCTCGCTGTACCGGCGCGAAGGCGTCGCGAGCGTGCGGCAGGTAGCGGTGGATCCTGATTGCCAGAGCCGCGGGATCGGCGCGCTGCTGCTGTCGTTCGCCGAGCAGTGGGCCGCGCTGCGCGGTTATACGCTGCTCGCGCTCGATACGCCGCATCCCGCTTCGCATCTGCTCGCGTTCTACGGCGCGCAGGGTTTTGAAGTCGTCGACGTGATGCGCTTCGACGGCAAGCGCTACGACAGCGCGATCCTTTGCAAGCGGCCCGTCCTGCATGTCGCGCGCCGCGTGTCGCCGGCGTCGCGAATGGTTGCGCGCGTGGCGGCCGTGCGGCGAGCCGCGTATGCGTTGCCGTTGCGCGTGGCCGCGGTGGCCCGCCGCGACCGGCAAGTGCGCCGGGGCGCCGGCTGGGCGGCGCGACGCGCGGCCGGCGCCGCGAGCTGCCGTTCGTCGCCGTGGCGCCCGCGCCAGCACGGGCGCTACGCGTTGAGCTGAACGCCGCCCTCATTTTTCCCGTTTTGCCGCGTAAACGTCGAATGAGCGGAGTGTGGCGCTCCCGCTCGTGTACGGCCCTTGAGACACCCCCGCCGCGCCGCGGCGAAACGGACGTTTACGCGCTTTTTATGCTCCGACGCGATCCTTTGCCGCGATCTTCACGCGAACCTTCATAAGATGGTTGCGTGGAAACGGAAAGCCGCACGCGAACTCGCGCGAAGGCATCCGGCATCGCCCGAGCGATGCCGGGTGCCGCTGCGCAAGGCGTGCCGGCAAAAGGAAAACCGCCATGTCTCTCGCACCCGTGACAGACCCGCGCCCCGCGCAGCCCGGCCGCGCGCGCACCGCCGCGCGCTCGATGTTCGATCCCGCGCTCGTGCGCCCGGCGATCGCCGATTCGTTCCGGAAACTCACGCCGCGCACGCAGTTCCGCAACCCGGTGATGTTCTGCGTGTACGTCGGCAGCATCCTGACCACGATCCTGTGGATCGCCGCGCTGTTCGGCCAGGCCGAGGCGCCCGCCGGCTTCATCGTCGCGATCGCGCTGTGGCTGTGGTTCACAGTGCTGTTCGCGAACTTCGCCGAAGCGCTCGCCGAAGGCCGATCGAAAGCGCAAGCCGCATCGCTGCGCAGTGCGAAGCACAACGTGGTCGCGAAAAAGCTCGCGGCGCCGCATGCGAGCGCGGCCGTTGAAGTGATGGCGTCGACCGACCTGCGCAAGGGCGACGTCGTTCTCATCGAAACCGGCGACGTGATCCCCGCCGACGGCGACGTGATCGAAGGCGTCGCGTCGGTCGACGAATCGGCGATCACCGGCGAATCCGCGCCGGTGATCCGCGAATCGGGCGGCGATTTCTCGTCGGTGACGGGCGGCACGCGCGTGCTGTCCGACTGGATCGTCGTGCGGGTCGCCGTCAATCCGGGCGAGGCGTTCCTCGACCGGATGATCGCCATGGTCGAGGGGGCGAAGCGCAAGAAGACGCCGAACGAAATTGCACTGACGATCCTGCTGGTCGCCCTGACGATCGTGATGCTGCTCGCCACCGCCACATTGCTGCCGTTCTCGACCTTCGCGGTCGACGCGATGAAAGCCGGCCATGTCGTGACGATCACCGCGCTCGTCGCGCTGCTCGTGTGCCTGATCCCGACGACAATCGGCGGCTTGCTGTCCGCGATCGGCGTGGCCGGGATGAGCCGGATGATGCAGGCGAACGTGATCGCGACGTCAGGCCGCGCGGTGGAAGCGGCCGGCGACGTCGACGTGCTGCTGCTCGACAAGACCGGCACGATCACGCTCGGCAACCGCCAGGCGTCGGCGTTCGTGCCCGCGCCGTTCGTGACTGAGGAAGCGCTGGCCGATGCCGCGCAGCTGTCGTCGCTTGCCGACGAAACGCCGGAAGGCCGTAGCATCGTCGTGCTCGCGAAACAACGCTTCAACCTGCGCGAGCGTGACCTGCAGGCACTGCATCCGGTGTTCCTGTCGTTCAGCGCGCAGACGCGGATGAGCGGCGTCGACCTTTCCCCCAACGGGACTTCCACCGGGGCGCCCGCCCGCGAAATCCGCAAGGGTGCGGCGGATGCGATCACGCATTACGTCGAGTCCCACGGCGGCCGCGTCACGCGCGAAGTCGAAGCAGTCGTGACCGACATCGCGCGTCGCGGCAGCACGCCGCTCGCGGTCGCGGAGCGCGTCGACGGTGTCGCTCGCGTGCTCGGCGTGATCGAGCTGAAGGACATCGTGAAGGGCGGCATCAAGGAGCGCTTCGCGGAGCTGCGCAAGATGGGCATCAAGACCGTGATGGTGACGGGTGACAACCGGCTGACGGCCGCGGCGATCGCGGCGGAAGCGGGTGTTGACGATTTCCTCGCGGAAGCGACGCCGGAAACCAAGCTCGCGACGATCCGCGAGCATCAGGCGGCCGGCCGGCTCGTCGCGATGACGGGCGACGGCACCAACGACGCGCCTGCACTCGCGCAGGCCGACGTCGCGGTCGCGATGAACACCGGCACGCAGGCGGCGAAGGAAGCCGGGAACATGGTCGACCTCGATTCGAACCCGACGAAGCTGATCGAGATCGTCGAGATCGGCAAGCAGATGCTGATGACGCGCGGCTCGCTGACGACGTTCTCGATCGCGAACGACGTCGCGAAGTACTTCGCGATCATTCCGGCGGCATTCGCGACGACGTATCCGCAATTGCGCGTGCTCGACGTGATGCACCTCGCGTCGCCGGCGTCGGCGATCCTGTCGGCGGTGATCTTCAATGCACTGATCATCGTCGCGCTGATCCCGCTCGCGCTGAAGGGCGTGCGCTATCGTCCGCTCGGCGCGGCGCCGCTCCTGCGCCGCAACCTGCTGCTGTACGGCCTCGGCGGCGTGCTGCTGCCGTTCCCGTTCATCAAGCTGATCGACATGGTGCTGGTGGCATGCGGATGGGCCTGAACATGGGCACTCACCCCGCCGCGCGCGCAGGCGCGCATGACGCACCGGACGAAGGCGCGGCCACATGAGCGAACCGACCGTCGTCATCGTGATCGTCGACGAAGACAGGTTCATCCGGCATTTCGTCCGTGTCGCGCTGAAGGCCGAACACATGCACGTGTGCGAGGCCGCGACCGGCGCCGCGGGCGTGGCGGCCGTCGGTGCGCGCCGTCCCGACCTGATCGTCGCGGACACGAACCTGCGGGATCTTGGCGGCACCGACCTGATCCGTGCGCTACGTGCGTGCTCGGCCGCGCCGCTGATCGTGCTGTCGGCGTTGAGTGCGGAAAGCGACAAGGTGGCCGCGCTCGACGCGGGCGCGGACGACTACCTGACCAAGCCGTTCGGCGCGGCCGAGCTGATCGCGCGGATTCGCGCGCACCTGCGGCGGCAGGCCGGCGGCGGGCGCCTCGACGCGGTGCGCGTGCGCTTCGGCGACGTGAGCGTCGATCTCGGCGATCGCCAGGTGCTGCGCGGCGGGGTGCGCGTGCATCTGAGTCCGATCGAATACCGGTTGCTGGCCGTGCTCGCGCATCACGCGGGCCGGCTGCTCACGCACGACCGCCTGCTGAACGAGGTGTGGGGCGCGGCGCACGGCAAGGATGCGCACTACCTGCGCGTGTATGTCGGCCACCTGCGGCGCAAGCTGGAGTGCGATCCGCGGCGGCCCGAGCACATCGTGACGGAGACGGGTGTCGGCTATCGGCTCGCCGGCGCCGTGTAGCGTAGCGCGGTCAGGGGTTGGCGGCCGTGCGCAGTGCGTCGTTCGCCGTGCCGTTCGCCAGGCGCAATTGCGCGTCGAACTGCTGCACGCGCAGCGCGACGCGCTGCGCATAGCGTTTCGTGCCGCCGTTGTAGCGCACGAGCGCGGTTTCGACGTCGCCGTCTGCATCGTCGAGATAGCCGCGGAAGATGGCCGCGCCGATCCGCACGTTGATGGCCGGATCGGACAGGTCCTTCACATGCGCGACGAGATCACGATGGGCGGTGGGCAGCACCTGCATCAACCCGCGCGCGCCGGCCACACTGACCGCGTGGCGATCGAAGCCCGACTCGACCGCGATGATCGCGAGCAGCAGCGCCGGTGCCAGCCCGTAGCGATCCGATTCGGTCTGCACGGCACGCGCGATCGTGCGCGCTTCGGCGTACGCGACGTGAAAGCGGTTGCGCAGGGTCGTGACGATCGTGTCGACGGTGGGGGGAAGCGATACGTCGGGTGTGCTGGCGGCGGTGACCGGTGATGCTGGCGTGTCGTCGGCATGCGCGGGCAGTGCAAGCGCCAGCGATAGCGCGATCGGGAGGCGCAGCAGAAGCCGCTTCAGCGGGAGCGCCGGGCGCGCGCGCGGCGCCGGTAGGTCATGCGATGAATAGGTTTCCTGCATGTCGTCGCATCGTGGTTCCGATGCGACGACTGTACGCAGTTATGCGTTGCGACCGTCGAAAGAAACCGGCACGCCCGATAAACGGCGCGTAAAGATGGGCGACCGCAGACCGCAGACCGCAGACCGCAGACCGCAGACCGCAGACCGGCGACCGCAGACCGGCGATCGGCGATCGGCAACCGGCACCTGGCACCTGGCACCTGGCACCTGGCACCTGGCACCTGGCACCCAGCACCCAGCACCCAGCACCCAGCACCCAGCACCCAGCACCCAGCACCCAGCACCCAGCACCCGGCGCCCGGCGCCCGGCGCCCGGCACCCGGCACCCGGCAACCGGCACCCGGCACCCGGCACCCGGCAACCGGCAACCGGCAACCGGCAACCGGCACCCAGCACCCAGCATGCTCGTGCCGCATCACTCGTCGCGACTGCTCGACTCGCCGCCGCCTTTCGCGAGGCGCCATGCGATCGTGCCGAGCACCCCGACCGCGACGACCAGCGCGCCCCACAGCACGTAGCGGCGCGGTGCGTCCGTATCGGCGGCCGGCACCGGCACGACCGCCGATATCGGCAACGCCGCGCCGACGCGCGCGGGCCGCACTTCGGGCGCCATGCCGACCAGCAGTGCGTCGCGGCCGACGGCCGACGACACGAGCGACGCGTCGCCGACGCCGAGCGTAAACGGCGGCGTGCCGCGTGCAACGAAAGTCAGCGCGGCCGGATGCCAGCCGATCGCGACGGCCGGCTGGCCGCCGCCGAATCCGCCGTTGCGCATGTCGACGACGATGCGCCACGCGCGATCCGTATTCGCCGCGAACTCGAGCGGCAGGTTGCGCTGCTCGCCGGCCTTCCCCTGCAGCCGGAACAGCACGGCGCCCGCGACGTCGCGCCACGGCGCCTGCGCGTCGGCGCGGCTCTGCAGCGTCGCGCGCGCGACGGTATTCGGTTGCGGCAGGTCGATGCGCACGCGGTCGACGGGATACGCGCCGTCGGTGTCGAACAGATACTCGCCGGGCGCGCCGCCGGCCCGCACGCGCACGGCATTGCGCCATTGGCGCGGCACGGACGCGGTGTCGGTCCCGCGCGTGTCGCGCGGGTGCGTCTCGACGTCGATCGACGCGATCGCGGGCGCGCCGTCGAGCCAGTCGAGCCGCAGGTAGCGCGGCGCCGCGCCTTCGAGCGCGATGCGTTCCTGCACCAGCATGTCGTCGCCGTGGCCGACCTTCAGCAACTGCGTGCTGCCGAGCGGCCGCCAGCTGCGCAGGTCGTCGCTGGCTTCGACGGCGACACGCCCCTGGTAGCTGTCGTCGCCCACGTGGACGAGCAGCGCGTCGATGTCGCCGTCTGCGTGCGACAGGTCGACGAGATCCGCGCCGTGCTTCGCGCGCACCGGTGCGGCGACGCCCGCGCGCAGCGCGCCGTCCGGGCCGACCGTCACGCCGAGCGGCGCGTTGCCGTTGTCGGCGTGAGCGGGCGGCAGCGGGAACCAATGCACCGGCGTGTGCGCCGGCGGTACGGCGGGTGCGGCAGCCGCGGGCGCGTCGAGCGAATACGGCACAGGCTCGCCCGCGCCGTTGAAGATGCGCACGTCGCCGAGATCGTCGCGCCGGCTCGCCGCATAGACTGGTTGCGGCACGGTGAGCTGGTAATACGCGGCGGCGCCGTCCAGGTCGAGCGAGAAGCGCTGCGCGGGCGCGCCGTCGGCGGCCGCGAACGACGCGAGCAGGCTCAGTCCGAGCAGCGCGGCGAGTCGTTTCATTGCGGGTCGTCCTGTTGCGCGGCGGCCTTCGGCGGCAGCGGCGAGAAATAACCGATCAACAGCAGCAGCACGCCGATGCCGATGAACGACACGATGCGCTCGATGCCGGTCACGTGCGACAGGTCGAACAGGAACAGCTTGACGACCGTGAGCGCGAGCAGTGCGGCGCCGACGAACCACAGCGGACGCAGCCCGCGGCGCGTGGCCCAGATCGTGATCGCGAGCGCACAGAGCGTCCAGTACACGGACACCGACGCCTGCACGAGCGTCGATTCCGCCATCGCGCCGAGTTCGTACGGCACGCCGGCCCAGTGATGCAGCGTGCGCAGCAGGATCGCGTTCAGCCACAGGAACGCGGTCGCGCCGGCCGCGCTCAGCAGCTCGACGCGATAGTTGCCGAACGACCAGCCGAGCTTGCGGGCGCGCAGGAACCACGACGCGGCGAGCGCATAGACGACCGCGAGCACGAGGTCGAGCGGGTTGAAGAGCGGTACGCGCGCCCAGCTTCCGCCGTCCTGCGTGAAGTTCGCGTAGAAGGTCCACACCCACATCACGACAATGAGCGGCAGCGACGCGAGCGCGCACACGCGGGCGATGCCGTCGCGGCGCGTCAGCCACATCCCGGCGAACGCGAACAGGCTCCAGCCGACCATGAACACCTGCTGGATGCTGAACGACGACAGCACGGTGTCGATGTCGTAGGCCATGTGGAAGCGGTGATGCAGCGTGCGCAGCATCAGCGCGTTGAACCACAGGAACACGGTGACGATCGCGGCGTAGTCGACGACGCGCGGATGCCATGCGATGCCGAGCGTGCGCAGGCGCCGCAGCCATACGGTGAACGCGACGAACACGAGGAATTGCGCGATGTCGAGCGGGTTGAGCAGCGGCAGCCAGAAGAGCGGCGCCGCGTTGCCGTCGCTGCTCACACTGGCGATGCTCCACAGCCACAGCAGCGCGGCGAGCGGTGCCGCGCCCCACACCTGGTACGCGCGCGGGAACGCCGCGACGGGCCAGCGCAGGCGGGAGCCGGGGCCCGACACCAGCAGGAGCAGCGCACCGAAGCCGTAGGCCCACGCGCTCCAGCTCCATGCGCCTTCGGGCACGAATGCGCGCAGGCGCCAGAAGCCTTCGAGCGACAGCAGCCCGCACAGGGTCCAGAACATCAGCGTATGCAGCGGCGCGATGATGCCTGCGCCGATGGATGGCAGGAGGCCGGGCGCCGGGCCTTTCGCGGGATCGGCGCCGGCCGTGCCGCGCGACTGGCGCCACAGCAGCGCAAGGCCTGCGCCAGCAGCGACGGGCCACGCGAACGCGCCCATCCCCGACAGCGGCGCTTCATGCGCATCGAACACGCGCAGCGCGAGCAGCGCCAGCACCGGCGTCAGCGCGAGCGCGGGCCATTCGGCGAGCGGCCACGCAAGCCGGCGGCGCGCGACATGCGCGAGCCACGCGGTGCCGGCCGCGAACAGCGCGGTCGAATCGACGACGAAGCGGTCGGCATGCAGGTCGACGTGACGGCTCGCGTAGACGAGGATCTCGTGCAGCCCGCCGCTGACCCACCACAGCAGGCCCCACGCGGCTGCCGCGGCCCCGATCTCGGGCATCCACGCATGCCAGGCGCGCGCTTCCTCGCGCCCGTGCAGCCACCAGCCGGTGAACAGGCCGGCGAGCGCGATCAGCAGCATCGCGATGTACGGGCTGTTGAGCACGGGCAGCGCGGTGGCGTCGGCCGGCCCGAGCAGGCTCGTGAAGAACGCGCCGGCCGCGGCGACCTGCATCAGCAGCCCGAAGCCGAACCGCAGCATGCGCTTCTCGCGTACGCCGAGCCAGACGACGGCCGCGCCTTCGATCGCCCACGCGGCGCTGGTCGTCGGGCCCGAGAACGCGAGCGGCACGGCCAGCGTCGCGAAGATCACCGCGAGCGCGAGTGTGGATTCGAACAGCAGCGCGAGGCGGTCGCGGCGCCGCGCGAGCCATGCAGTGACGACGACATAGAACGCCGACAGCGCGACGGCGCTCCACGCGAGCCCGAACGGCATGTCCTTCACGAGCGACGCCTGCAGCGCGGTCGCGACGATCGGCGTGCCGAACACGAGCGTGCCGTCGACGTAGTGCCGTAGCGCGAGCTCGCGCTTCACCGCATACAGCAATGCGATGCCGACGTACATCAGGAAGAACAGGACGAGGAACGGCTCGGTGCTCGCGAACAGCGCGGGGCGGTAGGCCGTCACGCCCCACGCCGAGCCGATCGTGAACGTGAACACGAAGCCGAGCAGGTTCAGCGGACGCCACGCCTTGAACCACGCGATCGCGAAGATGCCCGCGTTCAGCAGCGCGTAGTAGCTGAACAGCGCGACGTGGTTGCCGTGCCCGGTCGAGAGCAGCACCGGCGCGAGAAAGCCGCCCGCGGTGCCCATGAACGCGAGCGGCAGCGCGTTCTGCCGCACCGCGAGGAACGCGCTCAGCGCGCATACCGCGACCATCAGCGGAAACGCGGCGCCGACGGGCAGCAGCGTATAAAGCTTGGTCGCGGCGAAGATCGTCAGGTACAGGATGCCGACGCCGCCCCCCTGCAGCACCAGCCCGTACGCCGCGCGGCGCGCACGCACGCGCCAGCCGATCGCGAGCAGCGCGGCCGCTGCGAGCGCGGTGCCGGCGAGGCGGAATTCTATCGGCAGCATGTTGTTGTCGGCCGCGTACTTGAGCAGGAACGCGACACCGAAGAACAGCACGATGATCCCGACGCGCACGACCGTGTTGCCGCCGAGCAGCCAGTCGCGCGCGGCGCGAAATGCACGCTCGACGATGTCGGGTTCGCGCGGTTTGGGCGGCGTGGGGGGAACCGACGGTGCGGGAGCCGGGGCGGCAGGCGTTTCGCTCGCGCGGGTCGCGGCTGGTGTCGGTACCGGCGCGGTGGTGCGAACCGGTGCGGGGGCCGGTGCCGATGCGAACGCCGGTGCGTCCGCTTGTGCGGCGGCCGACTGGGCAGGCGCACGCGGCGGCAGGGCGGCCGAAGGCGGGACGGGGGCGGATGTCGTTGCGGACGCTGAAGCGGTGCCGGCGGGCGTGTGCGCTGTCGCGCCGGTCGTGGCCGAGCCGGCCTTCGCGCCGGCCAGCTGGCCGCGCAGCGACGCGACTTCACGCGTCAGCGTCTCGACGGTTGCTTCGAGGCGCGCGACGCGATCGGCAAGCGGAACCGGCGGCTGTGCGGGCTGCGCCGGCATCGCGAACGTGTCGGGTGTTGCGCCCTTGGACTTGCGCTTGCGCTGTTGCAGCGTGTGATCGAGACAGAACCCGATCGCGGCGCCGAGCACTGCGCCGTTGATGGCGGAGAAATCCCCGATCAATGCGGCAATCCCGCCCACGATGAAGCCGATTGCGGTAAAAGCCCAGTTCATCTCGCCCTGCTCCCTCTCTCGTATCGTTATCGGCCGGCGATCGGACGGTTGCCGATCGAGGCGGTGTCGGCATGGCCGGCAGGCGAACCGGCATGCACTGCTGACAGCGGTGGCCGCGTGGCGGCCTGCGTCGCACTCAGCCTGTTGGCGGGGAATGTATCACAGCGGCCGTCGCGGATTTTCCGGGTTGGCGAGGTATCGCGGCGTGCGCCGTCCGGTGTCGTCGCGCGGCTTTTTGCACGGTCATGCTTTTTACGGGTGAATGCCATGCGCGCATTCGTCTGAGCAGATCGACGCGTGATCGGACGTGAAATTGTCGTAAAGCGACGCGTGCCCGATGCGAATTGGCGCATAACGCGACGCGATATGCGCCGCGCTGCTGCGCACAAGTCTGGCGCGCGATGCCCGCCGTTGCTGGCCGTGCGCGTATTGCGCCGCCGCAATCGGGTGCTGTCGCGTGCCGCGGCCCGCCCGGCGGGGCTGGCGGCCGTGTCGTATTTGCGCAAGCGTTTGTCGTAATTCGTCGGCAGGTCGGGGTTTTTTCTGGCAACTATGTAGGCACGCTATGACTCGCGTGAGTCCCCGCTACACGAGGAGAAGGTTTCGATGGATGCCCCCAAGGTCGTGGTCGAAGGTCTGTGCAAGGTGTTTGGAAGCAACCCGCAGCAGGCGCTCGACATGCTCGCCGCCGGCGCGACGAAAGACGATGTGCTCAAGCGCACTGGTCAGGTCGTCGGCGTGCACAACGTCTCCTTCGATGTGCAGGAAGGCGAAATTTTCGTGCTGATGGGCCTGTCCGGCTCCGGCAAGTCCACGCTGATCCGCCTCGTGAACCGGCTGGTCGATCCGAGCGCCGGCAAGGTGATGATCGACGGGCTCGACGTCGCATCGGCGCGCCGCTCGGCGCTGACCGCGCTGCGCCGCAAGGACATGAGCATGGTGTTCCAGTCGTTCGCGCTGATGCCGCATCGCTCCGTGGTGTCGAATGCCGCGTTCGGCCTCGAAGTCGCGGGCGTCGGCAAGAAGGAACGCGAGCGCCGCGCGATGGAAGTGCTCGAGCAGGTCGGCCTGGCACCGTTCTCGAACAAGCTGCCGTCCGAGCTGTCGGGGGGCATGCAGCAGCGCGTCGGCCTCGCGCGTGCGCTGGCCGTGAACCCGTCGCTGATGATCATGGACGAGGCGTTCTCCGCGCTCGATCCGCTCAAGCGCCGGGAAATGCAGGATGTGCTGCTGCAACTGCAGAAGGAACAGCGCCGCACGATCATGTTCGTGTCGCACGATCTGGAGGAAGCGCTGCGCATCGGCAACCGCATCGCGATCATGGAAGGCGGCCGCCTCGTGCAGGTCGGTACGCCGCAGGACATCATCGCGAACCCGGCCGACGATTACGTGCGCGCGTTCTTCGACGGCATCGACACCAGCCGCTACCTCACAGCCGGCGACCTGATGCAGACGGGCGCCGTGCCGATCGTGTCGAAGTGCGACGCCGCGAACGTCGCGGCAACGCTGAACGGCAGTGCCGAATACGCGTTCGTGCTCGACGCCGAACGCAAGATTCGCGGCTTCGTTACGCGCGATGCGATCGGTCAGGCCACGCCGTCCGTGCGGCCGATCGAAAGCATCCGGCGCGATGCGTCGCTCGAACACGTCGTCGCGCGCGTGGTCGCGAGCCCGAATGCACTGCCTGTCGTCGACGACGACGGCTGCTACTGCGGTTCGGTCGATCGTGCGCTCATCCTGAAGGCCATCACGCGTTCGCGAGGTTCCCATGTCTGAAATGATTCCGCTCGGTACCTGGGTCGACCAGGGCGTTCACTACCTGCTCGACCACGACGCGAAGACGTTCGACACGATCGGTCAGGCGATCGAGGGGCTCGCGGCATTCGTCGAGCACAGCCTGCAGGCGATCCCGATGTGGATGATGATGGCGATCTTCATCGGCGTCGGGCTGTGGCGGGTGGGCTGGCGCTTCGCGCTGTTCACCACCGCGTCGCTGCTGCTGATCTTCGCGACGGGCTTCTGGGACCAGACGGTCATCACGCTCGGCCTCACGCTGTCGTCGACGATCATCAGCCTCGTGCTCGGCATCCCGCTCGGCATCTGGGCCGCGAAGAGCAAGTGGGTCGCCGCGACCGTGCGCCCGATCCTCGACCTGATGCAGACGATGCCGGCGTTCGTCTACCTGATTCCGGCCGCGATGCTGTTCGGTCTCGGCCGCGTGCCGGGGATCCTGTCGACGGTGATCTTCGCGATGCCGCCGGCGGTGCGCCTGACGAGCCTCGGTATCCGCCACGTGAACCGCGAGATCGTCGAAGCCGGCCAGGCCTTCGGCTGCACGCCGTGGCAGTTGCTGTACAAGGTGCAGTTCCCGAATGCGCTGCCGTCGATCATGCAGGGCGTGAACCAGACGATCATGATGGCGCTGTCGATGGTGATCATCGCGTCGATGGTCGGCGCGGGCGGCCTCGGCAACGACGTGCTCGCCAGTATCCAGCGCCTCGACATCGGCCTCGGTTTCGAAAGCGGCCTGTCGGTCGTGCTGCTCGCGATCATTCTCGACCGCATCACCGAAAGCTTCGGCCGTGCGCCGGGCACCGTGAAGGCACCGCTGTTCGCCGGTCTCAAGCAGCTGTTTCGCGTGAAGGCTGCGCCCGCACGGGCCTGACCTCCGGCGGCCGGACTACCACCGGCCGCTCATCCTGAATGAATAACGGCTTCCGCGGCTTGCGCCGCGGGGTTGGCCCCCTGCAACCTCCTCGCCAGGAGACCGATGTGACGTCCGCCGTCGCTGTCGCGCCCGCCGCCTGCGTTTCACCGGTTTCGTCCCTCGCCCATTTCGGCTTCCTGACGCTGCCGAACTTCTCGATGATCGCGTTCTCGAGCGCGGTCGAAGTGCTTCGGATGGCGAACTACGTCGGGCGTGCCGATCACTATCAGTGGTCGATCTACTCGCTCGACGGCGCGCCCGCACATGCCAGCAACGGCATCGCGGTGCGGCCCACGCAGGCACTCGACTACACGAACCTGCCGGATGTGATGATCGTGTGCGGCGGCATCCGCATCCGCGACGTGGTCGACGAGGGCGCGCGCGATACGCTCGCGGCGCTCGCCGAACGCGGACTGCCGCTCGGCGGCATCTGCACGGGCGCATATGCGCTGATGTCGAGCGGGTTGCTCGACGGCTATCGCTGCACCGTGCACTGGGAAAACCTGTCCGCGCTGCATGCAGAGTTTCCGCAGGTCGGCTTCGCCGACGAGCTGTTCGTGGTCGACCGCGACCGGCTGACCTGCACCGGCGGCACCGCGCCGCTCGACCTGATGCTGAACCTCGTCGGCATGCGGTTCGGCCAGCAGCTTGCCGCGCAGGTATCCGAGCAGTTCATCCTGGAGCGCATCCGCAGCTCGACCGATACGCAGCCGATTCCGGTCGATGCGCGCGTCGGCTTCTCGCGCGCGGAGCTGATCGAGGTCGTGCGGCTGATGGAGGCGAACATCGAGGAGCCGCTGTCGCTCGAGGAACTCGCGCGGCTCGTGCGGCTGTCGCAGCGGCACCTGCAGCGGATGTTCAAGGTGTACCTGAACGTGTCGCCGACCCACTATTACCTGACGATGCGCCTGAAGCGCGCGCGCGACCTGCTGCGCACGACGGATGCGTCGATCGCGCGCGTGACGACGGTCTGCGGGTTTCATTCGCCGTGCCATTTCAGCAAGGCCTACCGCGCGCAGTTCGGCCACGCGCCGAGCTACGAGCGCCGGTTGCCGGGGCGCTGATCAAAACCCATGGTCCGCGACGCCGCCGGGATCGCGGCGCGCGGCTTCAATAAACGATCCCGAATTCAAGCAAACGACATCACTTTGAGGAGAAGCAAGATGAAGCGCCTATTGATCGCAGCGGTGTGCGGGATCGGGATAACCGCGCCGATGTCGGCCGTTTATGCGGCCGATCCGCCCGTGTGCAAGAACGTGCGCTTCGCGGATGTCGGCTGGTCCGACATCGCGGCGACCACGGGCCTCGCGTCGACGATGCTGCAGGGGCTCGGCTACAGCCCGACGAAGACGATCGCGTCGGTGCCGATCACGTTCGCGGGGATCAAGAGCAAGCAGATCGACGTGTTCCTCGGCTACTGGTCGCCGACGATGGACCCGATCATCCAGCCGTTCACGAAGGCCGGCTCGATCAAGGTGCTCGCGACGCCCAACCTGACCGGCGCGAAATACACGCTCGCGGTGCCCGACTACGTGTACCAGGGCGGCCTGAAGTCGTTCGCGGACATCCAGAAGTATGCGGACAAGCTCAACGGCAAGATCTACGGGATCGAGCCGGGCAACGACGGCAACCTGCTGATCAAGAAGATGATCGACGGCAACCAGTTCGGCCTTGGAAAGTTCAAGATGGTCGAGTCGAGCGAGGCCGGGATGCTGGTCGAGGTGAATCGCGCGATCCGCGACAAGCAGTGGATCGTGTTCCTCGGCTGGGAACCGCATCCGATGAACGTGCAGATGAAGATCGACTACCTGAGCGGCGGCGACGACGTGTTCGGCCCGAACTACGGCGAAGCGAAGGTGCTCACGGCGACGCCGCCCGACTACGCGCAGCGCTGCCCGAACGTCGCGAAGTTCGTGTCGAACCTGCAGTTCACGACGACGATCGAGAACCACGTGATGGTGCCGATCATGAACAAGGAAGACCCGAACAAGGCTGCGGCCGAGTACCTGAAGGCGAACCCGCAGGCGCTCGACAAGTGGCTCGCGGGCGTGACGACGCTCGACGGCAAGCCGGGCCTGCCGGCAGTGAAGGCTTATCTCGGCGTGCATTGAACGACGTGTTCGGGCTTTCGCCGGGCCCGCAAGCGGCTTGACGGACTGGTTGGTGCCCCCCGTCCCGGGAAGATCCGGGGACGGGGGGCGTCGGCATGTCTGTCCGGCGTATTCAGGCGGGATGGTTCGAATCAGGCATCAGGTATCACGCATCAGGCCACCGCATGCATGAGCCACGCGGTGATGCGTCGAATCACGTCGCTCCAGTCACCTTCGCGGGTTTGCCGCATAGCGGTCGCATCCCTGATCCAGGGGCTCGCGGTACCCTCGACCCCCCAACGCCAATCGCCGCAGATGTGGGTCGGTACGCAAGTCCGCCTACCCATCATGACCGCCAGATTGGCGACGCCTGAGTCGACCGCGACCACGGCATCCAGTTGGGCAATGCATGCCGCCGTGTCGCCGAAATCCCGAATCACCGGCTGGTAGTGGCTGACATTGCCGGCCGGCGTGCCCGCCAGCGCCTGGGCAGCGGGATGATGCAGATTCACGAAATGCATGCATTCCGCAATGGCGGGGTGTGCCACGATCGCGTTGATCGCATCGAGCGGCAGGCTGCGGCGGCCGGCCCAGCACCTGACGACGGCGCCCTTTTCAGGCCAATGTCGTTGAACGCAATCCCAAAACAGTCCGATCAGCTGCTTGCCGGGATGTTGCTCGCGCACTTGCGCCGCCCATTCGGCAGCGATCCGCTGCTTGTGCGGCGGCGTCTGGATGTAGGGCGCGAACCATTGTTCCGGCACGCATGTCCGCCGGGCCTTCAGCATCGGCAAATGGAGCAGCGTGGCATGCAGGTCCGGCGCGAACCTGTCGGCAAGTGATTGCAGTGCACCGGGCAATGGGGCATGAAACTGCACCGGATTGGGGGCGGCGACCACCTCGCACCGCGGCAGTGACGCCTGCATGAGCGCGTGGCTCTGCGGATGGCAGGTGAGCATGACGTGCGCGCCTTCGTCCAGCCAGTCGGCCACGCAGGCTGCCAGGAGAAAGTTGTCGCCGAAGCCGTGTTCATGCGTGATCAGGACACGCTTGCCGCGCACGTCCGATTCACCATCCCATGCCGGGATGTCGACCGGGCGGTAATTGGCGGACAGGCGCGGAACGTCGTCACGCATTCGCCAATAGGCGAAGCCGCGCGGATCGCCTGCCTTGAGCATCGCCTCTCCCATCGCGAATCCGATCGACGCGGTCATCTCGGTATGGCCGGAGGCGGCCATCCGGTAGGCTTCGTCCAGCAACGCAATGGCCTGCACGAGATCGCCGGCCATCATCAGGCTCATGCCCAGTCGCAAGCGGTAGAGTTCGGGCCGGCTGTGCCGCGACGGATCGCGTTGCCATGTTTCGGCGGCTTCGACGTACCGGCCCAGCAGGTAGAGCGCATCGGCACGCCGTGTCAGGGAGACGGCGTCGTGCGGGTCGAGCGCCAGCGCGAGGTCGGCCCAGGGGAGCATTTCCTCGTCTCGCCTGAGGGCAGTCAACAGTTCGTAGATTCGATGCAGAAGCGCGGGATTATGTGAATCGTCCGCATATTGCGTCTGCGCAGCATGCAGCTGCTGTTCGAGATCGGGCATGAATTCGGCTCCGGCGGGCGCGGTCACCGTGCAGCACGGGCGCAACGGGAACCAGCGCGAGCAGGATGCCGAAGGTGCGCATCACGAGGCCGGCACCTTGTCGGTGCTTCGATGCCGGCCGTGTCGCCGAAGGGGCTACACACGGAATGAGCCGTCGAAGATGACGGTGTCGTCGAACCGTATTGTTCCGGACGAAAACACCAGATCCAGATGATGGCTGCCACGTTCACCGCCACCGAGGCCGAGGTGCAATCCGGGATGGCGTTCCTCGAAACTTGCATTTCGCCCATGCAGCCTGACGTTCAGGTTCGTCCCGATCCCGAACTCCTCGACGATCCTGTTTCCTGCGCATTTATCGAGATACAGCTTGAAATCATCCTCGAGCTGCCGATTGGCTGATTCGACGCTGATCACGTGGCCCCGTTCGATCCCGATGTTCAAGATCGGGTCGATGACGCCGTACTTGATGGCAAAGGGCACCGTGCTCAAGAACGTGCCGCCGAATACGACGTTTCCGGTCAGGTCGAGTACCCGGGTCGCCACTTCGCCCGGCATCAGGTCATAGTGGTTGCGGCCATCCAGGCTTTTCCATGTCTGATCCAGCGTTCCGTGCAGCGAACCGCCGAAGCCGTCGTGAAATTGCACGTGTCGAGCGCGTTGTGCCGCCGCAATGATGCGTTCGTTGCGAGCGGCAATGTCGTCGATGTTCTCGGAAAAGGCTTCCTTGAAGAATTCACCGTATTCCCGGAGCAATACCGACTTCTTCCAGTGCTCGGCCATTTTCGGCTTGAGGGGCGGGATGAATGACGGCCCGTGCGGGTTGATGTCGGAACGTATGGAGGAGTCGTACATGAAGATGAACATGTCACATCGGTCGATTTCCTTTATGACCTGTTCGTGATCTTCCGTGTCAAGCTCGACGTAGGTGAACGAGTATTCGAGTTTTTTCGGGCAATGCTGAATGATCGATTGCGCGGTATTTCTCTGGCTTTTGTCCGAGCCGACGAGAATGCTGGCGCCGGGCGAGTGTTTCTGCATCATGGCTGGATGTCCGCGGACGCACGAAAAGAAATTTTCGACACTTTTTTCCATGATTATCTCCGGGGTATCCAGGTTCTGGATCAAAAAAATGGCGGGTCATTACGATCCGCCATCATTCGGGGTGCCCGTTTATGCCCACAGAGCCGTGGCGAATGGAATCACTGCGCTGTCTTTCATCATCTCGACCCAGTCTTCATGCTGATCTTCCTGCATCCACTCGATCAGCGGGAGATCCTGCTTTTCCTGATTTTCGTTCATGATGATTTCCTTGTTTAGGAATTGAACCGCGAACATCGCAAATCGCCCTCGAAAATTCGAGGGCGGATTTAGCGATTAAGTGGGCGCATGGAGTTGCGCTGATTATTTGGGATGGATGTGGGTGATTATTTTATGTTAATCGTCAACCAACATTAGCATTCGGATTTGTGGAGAGACAATGTAACGTAAACCCTAGGGTTGTTTTGATTTTGTGAATGCTGGCGGCGGTATTATTTGAATGTCGAACAAATGAAATAGGGTGCGTTTTGGAATTGAAATAAACGCACCGATTGATATCGATCTCGAATGTTCGGTCACAGGGGCGGCTCGACTCATTGCCCCTTCGTCGCCACCGGCACGTCGAACACCCGATCGAACGCCCACTGGAATACGAACGCGTAACAGAAGAAGAACGCAAACAGCCCGATGTCGACGACGAACGCGTCGAACCACGAGATGCCGAGCCACCACGACACGACGGGCACCAGGATGAAGATCAGCCCGCCTTCGAATCCGGTGGCGTGCAGGATCCGCCGCCCGAGCGTGCGTGCCGGCTGCCGGCGCGACGCTTCCCAGCGCTCGAACAGTGCGTTGAAGACCATGTTCCACAGCAACGCGATCGCCGACATCGTCGCCGACAGCGCGCCCGAATAGACGAGGTCCTGCCTGAAGATCGCCGCGATCACGGGCGAGATGCAGGAAATCGCGATCGCTTCGTAGAGCACTGCTTGCGTGATCCTGCGCGTGAGGCCTTGCACGTTGTTTCTCCGGTTCGACGCCGCTCCGACGCCACTCGCCGCGGCACCGTGCCGTGACGTCCAGCAAGGCTATCCGCGTTGCACGCCCGCTTCAATTCACCTAATCTCACCCGGATTCAATCGAATTCAACCCGGCCCGATCCGGCCCGTGAGGCCCCGTGTTCTCGAAACTTCCCCTGACCGCATTGCGTGTATTCGAAGCGTCGGCGCGGCTTGGCGCATTCAAGGCTGCCGCGGACGAGCTGTCCGTGACGCCGGCCGCCGTGTCGCACCAGATCAAGTCGCTCGAAAGCCGGCTCGGCGTGTTGCTGTTCGAGCGTGGCGCGAGCGGCGTGCGGCTCACCGAGGAAGGCGAGCGACTGTTTCGCGCGAGTCACGATGCATTGCTGGCGCTGAGCCGCGGGCTCGATGCGGTGCGGCCCGAAGCGACCGGCGAGCGCACGCTCGTGCTGACCACCACGCCCGCATTCGCCGCGATGTGGCTGATTCCGCGTCTCGGCCGGTTTCGTCGCATCGATCCGCAACTGCACATCAAGATCGAAACCGGTAACGCGCTCGCCGATCTCGAACGCGATGCGCGGATCGATCTCGCGATTCGCGCGACGTCGCGCACGTTTCCGGCGCTGTACGAGATTGCGCTGATCGACGAGTATTTCGGCGCCTATGCGGCCGCCGGGTTCGACGCGCATCGCACGGACGAGCCGCTCGACCTGATCGAGACCGTGTGGGATACGCCGTTGCCGGTGTCGGTCGACTGGGCGTCGTGGTGCCGCGCGACCGGCCGCGAAGCGTGGCTCGCGCGCGCGGTGTTTCGCCACTACGACGACGAGCATTACGCGTTGCAGGCCGTGCTGCATGGGCAGGGCATCGCGCTGCTCAGCTCGGTGCTGGCCGCCGAGCATGTCGCGCACGGGGCGTTGACGCCGATCGAGCCGTCGGTGCGGCTCGACGGCGCGCGCTTCATCGCGCTGTGTCGGCCCGGGCGGGAGCGCGAGCCGCAGGTCAGGTCGTTTCTCGACTGGCTCGAAGCGGAGATCGCGCAGACGCGGGAGGCGGTGGCGCGGATGGGGGACGACGGACACGCGTGAGAAGGTTCGCGTGGATGACGTGGCGAGTTCAGAGCTTGTGGGGCCCGCTGCCGAGCGGCTTGCCGTTGTCGCCCTGGTTGTTGACGTACGCGATCGACGTGTCGATCAGGCCGTACAGCGTGACGCTGCTTTGCGCTCGCGTACCTTCTGCGGTCGCCATGCCGACGAGCATCGATGCGACGAGCGATCCTGTCCGGGTGAAACCTGGTTTCATCGTGTCTGGTAGTCGAAAAATGCGGAGGCGCGTTGCGAGGGGGCGGCCGGTGCTGCGCATCCGGCCGACGATGATCGATGGGGGCGATGGCGGTCAGTAACGCGCATCCCGGGGCTTGCCGCCGTTCGGCCAGTCGTGGATCTTGTCCGGGAAGTCCGGGCGCGGCCGGGTCGTGAACCACGCCGCGACGTCGACTGCGTCCTGGTCGCTCAATCCGCCTTGTCCGAGCGGGAACCGGTCGTGCGAACCGATAGCCATGTTGTGCTTCACGAACGCGGCGGCCGTGTAGAGGCGTGCCATGCCGGCCCCGATGTTGAACGACTGGTCGCCCCAAAGCGGCGGATAGATCGCGGTGCCGTCGGCACGCTGCATCCCGGCGCCGTCCGCGCCGTGACACGATGCGCACTGTGCGGCATACACGGCCTTGCCGTGCGCGAGATCGGGTTTCAGTGCGGTATCGATCGTGCCGACCCCGCGGCCCGGAATCCGGTCCTTCGGTTGTGCGCCGTTTCGCATCCAGTCGAAGTACGCGACCATCGCTTTCATGTCGTCCGAGTCGACCGGGAGCGGCTTGCCGTTCATCGAACGCCGGAAACACCCGTTGATGCGGTCCGCCAGCGACAACACCTTGCCGGATCGCGGCGCGTAGCTCGGGAACTGGGACGACAGGCCGGGATACGGCGACGCGAGTGCAACGGTGCCGGCGCTCAGGTGGCAGCTCGCACAGTTGAGCGAATTGCCGACGTTGTGCGGCAGCAGTGCTTTCGTCTCGAGATTCAGCCGCATGCCGCGCACCAGTTGCGCCGCGTTCGGCTGGTCCAGCAGCGCGGAGAAGCGCGGCGTCCTGAACGTGCTCGCTTCGCCGGCGGCAGCGGCCAGCGACCTGCGCATCTTGCGGACGTCCATCGCGAGTACGGGGTCGTTGCGGCCGCCCCATGACGCGCGGACGAACGTCAGGATCTCGGCCAGTTCCCGATCGGACAGCTGGTTGAACGCCGGCATCGTGTAGACGCGCGGATGGGTACCGGTCTGCGGCGTTTGCCAGCCGGTCAGCGCGATATGGATCAACGAATCGGTGTTTTTCGACAGCACGGCGGGATTGCCGGACAACGGCGGAAATACCGGCGAGAACCCGTGGCCGTCGGCCTGATGGCATGAACTGCAGAACTGCACGTAGCCGAGCCCGCCCTTCGACGTGTACAGCGTCCCGGGGATATCGGGCTCAGGCTTGCCCGAGGTGGGCGATACCGTGGCCGGCGCGTTCGCGGCCGCGTTCGGCAGCGAATTCAGGTACACGCCGATCGCGGAGAGATCCGTGTCGCTGAAGTACTGGGTACTGTGGTGCACCACGTCCGACATGCCGCCGGATGCGGCCGTGTAGCGATTGCGACCGGTCTTGAGTAACGTGACCATATCGTCGACGGGCCAGAGTGCGCGCAGATTGACGGCCCGCCAGGACTCGACCGTCGCGCCGGACAGGTACAGCGGCCCGCTGCTGCCCGACTCCGACATGGCCTTTTCCTGGAAGAACATCCCGCGCGGGGTATGGCAGGCGCCGCAATGCCCGGCGCCTTGCGTCAGGTACGCGCCGCGATTCCAGGTCGCGTCCTTGTCAGGGTTGGGCACGTAACGGGTGTCGTCGAGGAACAGGGCATTCCAGAACGCGAGGCCCCAGCGCATGTTGAACGGCCATTTGATGCCGAGCGGCTTGTTCTCGAGTTTTACCGGTTCGACGCCGTGCTTCAGATACGCGAAGAGGGCGCGCATGTCGTCTTCGTCGAGTTTGGCGAAGGACGGGTAGGGCATGGCCGGATACAGGTGATGCCCGTCCGCCGCGACGCCTTTGCGCATGGCCCGGTCGAACTGCTCGAACGTGTATCGGCCGATGCCGGTGGCATCGTCGGGCGTGATGTTGGTCGAATAGACCGTGCCGAACGGCGTGCTCAACGCAAGGCCACCCGCGAGAGGCGGGCCGTTCGCCGACGTGTGGCACGCGACACAGTCGCCGGCGCGTGCGACGTACGCGCCTTTCTTGACCAGCTCGGTTGCGTCGACTTGCACCGGGGACGTCGCCGCTGCCGTGATGACGGGCAGCATCGCGGCGATCGATAGTGCGGCTTTGAGGCAGAACTGCGACAGACTGCGGATCGGTGATCTCATTGCAGGTGATGTTTTTTTGGGAGACACGAGTCATCGTCTCCTTATCGGCCGTCCCGCGGTCTGACGGGAATCAACCGGCCATCACTCGATCACGAAATACTTTTTGTTTCGGCAACCGGGATATTCGGATTCGGTCCGCATGGCGCCATGACTTTCGAAGTCCGGTTGCTTCGGAAGAGGGGCGGTGCGACGGGTGCGCGGAGGCAGGCCTTCGATTCGCGCGATGTGCGGGTGTCGTGTAGCGGGTCACCTACCGCCCACCGCCCACCGTCACCCGAACCTGACGCAATAAACCGGCGGCAAATGCGCCGACACCAGCCGCCAGTTTTCCCCGCCGTCGCCGGACGTCCATAACCCGCCGGTCGTCGACGCCATCGCGAGGCGCGTGCCCGAATCGTCCACCGCGAGCCCGTGCCGGTACACGAGGTCGTACGCCGGTGCGGGCGGCAGCCCGTTCGTGAATGGCTCGAAACTGCGCCCGCCGTCGCGTGTGCGCGTGACGACGAACCGGCCGTCCACCGGAATCCGGCACGCGTCCTTCACGGCCGGCACGAACCACGCGGTGTCCGGCTCGTGCGGATGCACGGCCACCGCGAAGCCGAAGCTCGAAGGCTGCGCCTCGATCCGGCGCCAGTGTTCGGCGCCGTCGGTCGAGCGGAAGATCGCGCAGTGATGCTGCGTCCACAGCACGTCCGGGTTGGCCGCGCACTGCACGACGCGGTGCGGGTCCTGCGCGTTGGGTTCGCCGCGCCGCTCGGGCGGCATGTAGTCGGCTTCCATGCCGTCGGCGGTCACACGCCACGTCGCGCCGCCGTCGGCGGTCTGCCAGACGCCGCCGCACGAGATGCCGACCGTCACGTGCCGGCTGTCGCGCGGATCGACCATCACCGAATGGATGCCCGGCGCATCGTATCCGCCGCCGCCCCATTCGGCGCGCTCCGGGCGATCCCACAATGCCCGGTTGAGCACCCAGGAACTGCCGCCGTCGTCGGAGCGGAACAGCCCGCCGGGAATCGTGCCTGCCCACAGCACGCCCGGCTCGTCCGCGCCACCGGCTTCGAGCGACCAGATCTGCTGGAGCGTCCACGGCGGCTGCGGCGGGCCGGGCGGCGCGTCGCCCGTGTCATTCGCGGCGCCCGTGCCCGCATGTGCGCGGGCGGGTGGGGCGTCGGCAGGCTGCGGCGGGTACACGGGCACCGCGCATTCTTCCCAGTCGGTGGCGCCTGCGCGCCTGCGGTGCAGCTTGACGCCGAAATGGCCGAGGTTCAGCGCCGCATACAGCGTGCCGTCGCGCGGGTCGGCGAGCGTCATGCTGACCGGCTCGCCGGCGAAGTGCGGCTCACCGAGCGCCCAGCCGCCGGTGCGGTCGGGCTGCAGCACGAACAGGCCCTTGCGGGTGGCGACGAGCAGTCGATCGTTCATGTGCGATGTCTCCTGATGGCCCGACCCGGCGTTCCGGCACACGGTCGGCGCTTGTGCATACGTCCCCTTATCCGCCCGTCAGCGCCTGTACGACATAGACCCGGCTGGCGCCGCCGAGCCCATCCGAAAGGTGCTGCCGGTCGCGTATCGGCTGGCCGTCGATGAATACCGACAGGTGTTTGCGCAGCGCACCCTGGTCGTCGAGGATGTAGCCGCGCAGTCGCGGCTGCTCGCTGAAAACGGTGTCGAATGCTTCGCCGAGCGTGTGGGCGTCGATTTCGCGTTCGGGCGTTTCGATATGCCGCTGGATCGACGCGGCGAAAAAGAGGTGCGCCATGGCGGTGGCTGGCAGGAGCCGCGCGGAGGGGACGGTCTTTAGTTTAGGCGATCCGTCAGGGGCAAAAAGGGGGACGTCGCGTAGTCGCGGTGCGCCGGCATGTCCGATCCGTCCCGGTCGACACGTTCGGGCGCATCGGCAACAATCCTGCCCGGACCGTCATCGCATGCCGGATTCGGCCGCCATGCCGATCGACGGTCGCATGTCATTCACTTGCCGATGAAGGAAATTCTTGTCATGTCTCGATCCGCGCTGTCGATCGTCAAGCCCGCCGTCGACGATATCGTCGCGGGCCGCAAGCGCGTGGAAATCCGGTCGTGGGCGCCGCCGGCCATTCCGTTGCGCGATCTCGTGCTGGTGCAGAACACGATCTTCCTGCGACAGGACGGGCAGGAAGATCCCGACGGTATCGCGCTCGCGTTGGTCGACGTCGTGGGGGTGCACGACTGGACGCCTGATGAAGCCCGCTCGCAAGGCAAGCAATGGTGTGCCGGATACGTGTGCTGGGAACTGGCGAATGTGCGGGCGATCGCCCCGCCTTTTCCGTGTGTCGCCAGGCGCGGCATCTATGCGTTGGCGGACGGTTTAGAAAAGGAATCCTGATGATTTATCAGGCATCCGGAGCCGGCCGCGTTCCCTTTCGACACACCAGAGGGGGCGAAACGACCGGTCACCCGGCGTGTGCCGGCCACCCGCGCTAAACCGGAATCGATCGCCCGCGAATCCTGATTCCGAGCCGCACGATGCCGATCACCGCATTCGACAGCCACGTGAGCAAGCGCGGCATGCCGCGCCGGCGGATATCGAGCAGCAGCACGATCCGCACGGCGTCGCTGTCGTTCCACACCTCGTGCATGAACGTGTCGTCCCACAGCAGGAAACGTCCTTCCGCGAGCCGGTATTCGTGGCCGTCTATCTTCAGCACGGCGGCCGGCGTGCCGTCCGCGCGCTTCGGCATCGACAGCACGAGATAGCCGCGCAGGATGCCGCGAAACGGCCCGCGATGCGGCGGGATGTGCTTGCCGGGTGCGAGGAACGACAGCGATGCCGACAGCACGTCCGGCGACGTCGCGATGATCGACGCGATGGTCGGGCAACGCGACAGGTTGCGCGGGAACGGCTGGCCGTACGCCTGCATGATGAACATCCGCCAGTCGCGTGCGTCGTTGGCCGAGATGTCGTATTGCTCGCGCATGATCTCGTGAAAGCGCGGGATGCGCGGCATGTCGCGGGCCACGGCGAATGCCTCTGCCTGGATGGCGGGCCACGCACGGACGAAGCGTTCAGCGTCGGGAAACGCGGCCGTATCGAGCACCGCACCGCCGTCGATATGGCGGTCGTACAGCGTGCGCAGCAGGCCGGCTGCATAGTCGTAAGCGACGGACATGGGCGATCGAAGGGCGATCCGAAAAGGGTGACATCAGTCTGCCCGAAGCGCGTCGGGCGCTGCGTTACGTCAGGTTACGCCGGCTGACGAAAGAATGACAGTTCCATGAACACCCGTTCCGGGCGCTCCCGAGGCCGGGGAAGCCGCGCGACTCGGATCGGGATACGCGGGAATAAACGCACGCGCTCCGTCGTCATACGGGTGTAGCACGTCGTCTCGTTGACTTCTCGAGGAGTGGATCATGAACAAGCATTGGCTGGTGGCCGCCGCCGTGGCGGCGATTTCTTTCGCGGGCGTCGCGGCGCCTGCATCGGCACAGGCGCTGACGCGCGCGCAGGTCACGCAGCAACTGATCGACGCCGAAAACCACGGGCTTCGCCTCGTGACCGATACGTCGTATCCGGACGTGAGCCCGCTGTTCCAGCAGCAGGTCGAACAGATGCCGCAGCGCCAGGCCGGCACAGCGGTCGGCAGCGAGCCGGCCGCCTCGTCCGATGCGGGCAAGCCGGCGACGATGGCGCCGCGCCAGCGTTCCGCCGCATGCGTCGGCCCGGCGAGCTTCTGCACGATCTATTTCGGCAGCTGACGCAGCCGCCTGCGTTCGCAGGGCAGGCATTCACCCAGGTTGATCGATACGGAACATTGAAGGAGTTCATGATGAAAGCATATATCGCAGTCCTGATGATGATCTGGGCGATCGTCGGTCAGTCGGCCTTTGCGCAATCGGCCGCGCCGCTGACGCGCGCGCAGGTTCGCGATGAACTGATGCGCCTGGAAGCAGCCGGGTACGACCCGGCGAAAGGAGACGAAGGCGAGTATCCGGCGGATATCCAGGCGGCGGAAGCGAAGCTCGCCGAGCAGGACCGGGCGCGGATGGCGGCTGCCGCCGCGCATGCACCGGCGCCCGGTATGCCGGCGCAGACCAGCAACTAGGTGTCGACATGATCTTGTGCGACTTCAGGCCGTCGTGTTCGCGGCACAGCCGTCCGGCAGCCCTTCGTGCCGCTCGACGCGACACAAGGGCGCCGGCCGCCGTGCCCGTCATCGCGCGCCGCTTCGCGCGGCGCCGCGATCATCTCGCCGGCCGCGCGCGATGGGCAGGCAGGCCGATCGCGCGATGAGCCGGAGCGAAGACGGTATCGGCCCTTGCGGCAGGCCGGTTCATGCGTGCAACGGCATGCCGTGCTGCCGGCCGGGGGATCACCAGGGCATCATGCGCTGCACGATCTGGTCGCGCAGCACGAAGCGGTGCGCCAGCGCCGCTGCCACATGCAGGCAAATGCCGGCGAACAGCACCCAGGCGAGGATGCCGTGCACATCGCCCATCGCGTGGCCGAACCCGGAGCCGGCCGCCGACAGCGCGGGCAACGGCACGATTCCGAGCAGCGTCACGCCCCATGCGCGCGACGACGCGTTGATCCAGCCGAGCAGCGGCACCGCGATCAGCAGCGCGTAGAGCGCGAAATGCGTGACGCCCGACAGCGCACGCATCGCGGCAGACAGGTCGCTCGCGGGCGGCCGATGCGTCACACGCCACAGCACGCGGCAGGCCATCGCGGCGAGCAGCGCGGTGCCCACGATCAGATGTGCGGCGATCAGGCCGACCGGCTGCGTATCGCGATGCACGTCGGGCATCGTCCAGCCGATCGCATATTGCGCGACGATCAGCGCGACGATCAGCCAGTGAAGAAAGCGCGCAACGGCGTCATATCGGGCGGGCGTGGACATGGAGACTCCTGGCGGACGATGGAGACGGTAACGATCGGGCGGATTCTACGGCCGTATCCTTAACGAAACGTTAAGCACGCGGCATCTCACGCGACGAGCGGTCGCCGGTTGCGCCTGCCGGCATCGCTGCGCCCGCGCCCGCCGACGGCAGCGCAATGGCGACACCGAGGCCCTGGCCGCCGATGCCGGGCCCGAACTGCACGGTGCCGCCGAAGTATTGCGCGATGCGCGTGACGATCGACAACCCGAGCCCGCTGCCGGGCGACTGCGCGCCGCTGCCGCGATAGAAGCGGTCGCCGAGCCGCTCGTGCTCGCCGGGTGCGACACCGGGCCCGTCGTCGCGCACGACGATGCGTTGCAGCGCGCCGTCGTCGTGCACGCCGAGCTCGATGCGGCCGCCCGGGCGACCGTACTTCACCGCGTTGTCGACGAGGTTGTCGAGCAGGATGCCGATCAGGATCGGATCGGCGTCGATCGTTCGTCCGGAGACGGGGCCGGCCACGAGGTCGATGGCCTTGTCCGCCGCCTTCGCGAGATGGCGGTCGAGGGCGGCTTCGACGAGTTCGCGAACGGCGACGGCGCGCGTCGGAATGCGTTCGTATTCGTCGAGCCGCGCGAGCAGCAGCAACTGGTCGGCGAGCCGCGCGCTGCGGTCGACGCCTTGAACGACCCGCTGCATCGCCAGTTGCTGTTGCGCCGGATTGTCGGTCGCGATGGCCACCTGGGCCTGGACCTTGATCGCGGCAAGCGGCGTCTTGAGCTCGTGCGCGGCGTCGGACGTGAACGCGCGTTCGCGCACGATCGATTGACGCAACCGGGCCAGCAGGCGGTCGATCGCGTCGACCAGCGTGCGCACTTCGTCCGGCACGGTGGCGATGTCGAGCGGTTCGAGCGAGCGCGCGTCGCGCGCGCCGATCATCATCGACAGCGTCTTCAGCGGTGCGAGACCGCGTCCGATCAGGTACCAGAGGAGGAGCGCCAGCACCGGGAGCGCGACGATCAGCGGCAGGACGATGCCGCGCGCGATGCCGGTCGCCAGGTCGCTGCGCGTGTTCGCGGTTTCCATCACGCGGATCCAGCGCCCCGACGCGCCGTCGCGCAGCGTGTGCGTGCGCCATGTCGCGTCGCGGATGACGATCGTTTCAGGGTCGCCGCGCGGGTCGCGCGCATCGGGCAGGCCGGCGGCGTCGGCCGGCAGGCTCGACGCGACGACCTGGCCCCGTGCGTCGCGCACCTCGAACAGCACGTCGCGCGGCAGGCGATCGCCGTCGGTTTCGGGGCCGGGTTTCGACCCGTGGCGATCCAGTTCGACGCGCGCGTCCGGCGGAACACGGGCGAGGCGGTCGAGGTCGGCAGGCGAGAGATTGACCAGCAGCGACGCATATTCGACGAGGCGGGCGTCTTCCCATTCGCCGATCTCGCGCGTCGCATACCGGAAGCTGCCGAACACGGCGACGAGCCACACGACGGTCACGCAGCCGAGCGCCATCGACGAAACGCGGCGCCGTATCGAGCGGGAGATCATGCGAGGTCGACGACGTAGCCGATGCCGCGAACGGTGCGGATCAGTTCCGCGCCGAGCTTCTTGCGCAGGTTCGAAACATGCACCTCGATCGCATTGCTTTCGATACCTTCCTGCCAGCCGTACAGGGCGTCCTCGAGGCGCGAGCGCGACTGCGGCGTGCCCGGGTGGCCGACGAGCTGGACCAGGATGGCCCACTCGCGCGACGTGAGCGCAATGCGCGATGCATCGCGTGTCACCGTGTGGGCGGTCAGGTCGATCGTGATGTCGCGCCACACGATCTCGTCGCCGGCGCGGCCCTGCGAGCGGCGCACGAGCGCACGGCAGCGGGCGAGCACTTCGGTCAGTTCGAACGGTTTCGCGAGATAGTCGTCCGCGCCGTCGTCGAGGCCGCGGACGCGGTCGGCCACGGTGCCGCGCGCGGTCAGTACCAGCACGGGGACGGTATCGCCCGCATCGCGCAACGCACGCAGCAGTTCGGTGCCCGATTTCCCGGGCAGGCCGAGATCGAGCACGACGAGCGCGAAGCGCGTCGTCGCGAGGGCGACGGCGGCTGCGTGACCGTCGCGCAGCCAGTCGACGTGATAGCCGGCCTGAGTCAGGCTGATCTCGAGGCCGCTGCCGATCAGGTCGTCGTCTTCAACAAGGAGGAGTCGCATGGTCGATTCGGGGGCGGATGCCTGCGATTGTACGAGCGCGGCCGCGCACGCCGTGCAACGGATTGTAATTGTGCGGGATCAAACTTCCCCCCGATTCTGAAGAACGCTTAAGGTTCGGCGGCGGCAATCCCGCTACCATCGGCCACAACATTTCCAGGGGGATTCTCCGCTTCCCCTGATCCCGAACCGGGTCAGGCCTGTCCGGCTGGCCCGTCAATCCGCGACCTTGCCGATCGATATCCGGTCGACGCGAGTCGCCCGTACGGGAGAGTCTTTCCTCATGGCACCCTCAACGATCGAGCGATGGCGCGCCTACCTGCTGATCGCCGCGCTGGCCGGCATGGTCGTTCAGTGCTTCGTGCTGGTTTCATTGCTTGCGCTGCGCGTACCCCAGGCATTTTTCACGACGATGACGTTTCGCATCTGGATCGTCGTCGCGATCGTCACTGCGATCCTTTCGGTTCGCAAGCTTGCCGAGACGGCGTTCAGGGCCGCGCTGGCATGCGGATTCGCACATGTGACCGGAATCGACCGCCACACGGTAGCAGTTTCATCCGATTGCGCGTACCGTCGCTTGGTCATCCTTCATATCCGGCTCAACGGGAATCGGTTCCGCTACGCACACGGGTGAGCCCGCCTTCGCGCGTGCCGGCCCCGAGCGGCGCCGTGGTCCGGCCGGGCCACCACTGAGGAGTCGCATGGTGTTGCTGCATGTGCTGCACGCGCTGGCCGGCGTGATGTCGATCGTCTGCGGATTGGGCGTATTGCTGGGTATTGCCTATACGATCACGGCCAGCGTGCTGGTCGGCCGGTTCTTTTCCCGGGCGGCGGCCCAGCCGAGCGAGTATCCGGGCGTGACCGTCGCGAAGCCGCTTCACGGCGACGAGTGGCAACTCGTACAGCATCTCGAAAGCTTCTTCGTGCAGGATTACCCGGGCCCGGTCCAGCACCTGTTCGGCGTGCACGATGCCGGCGACGCGGCACTCGCGGCCGTCGAGACGCTGCGTGCGCGCTATCCCGACGCGAACATCAAGGTCGTCGCCGATGCGCGGCTGTACGGGCCGAACCGCAAGATCGGCAATCTCGTGAACATGCTCGAACACGCGGAGTATTCGGTGCTCTGTTTCGCCGACAGCGACGTGCTGGTCGAGCGCGATTATTTGCGCGCGGTCGTCGGCGCGTTACAGCAGCCGGATGTCGGCATCGTGACGAGCGTGTATCGCGGCGTCGCGTCGCCGGGTTTCTGGCCCGGTGTCGCCGTCGCGATGACGAACTACCATTTCCTGCCGGGCGTGATCACCGGGCTCTTCATCGGGCGTGCGCGGCCATGCTTCGGCCAGACGATTGCGATCACGCGCGCGACGCTCGAGCGCATCGGCGGCCTCGTGCGATTCGCGCATCACCTGGCCGAGGATCACGCACTGGGCGAAGCGGTGCGGCAGGTGGGCGCGCAGGTCGTCATTCCGCCGTTCGTCGTCGGGCATGCGTGTGTCGAGGAGACGTTCGCGAAGCTGTACGCCCATGAATTGCGCTGGAGCTGCACGATTCGCGCGGCGGACCGGCTCGGTCATGCCGGCTCGGTGCTGATGCACCCGGTGCCGCTCGCGCTGCTGGCGCTGCTGTTCTCGGGCGGCACGGCCGCCGCGTGCTGGCTGGCGGTCGCGGCGCTCGCCGCGCGGGTGGTGCTGATGCTGAAAACGAGCCGTGCGACCGGCGCGGGCCTGCGCGGCGCGATCTGGCTGCCGTTCGTCGATCTCCTGCAGTTCTTCGTGTTCGTGTCGAGCTTCTTCTCGTCGCATGTCGTGTGGCGTGGCACGCGCTTTCACGTCGACCGGGAAGGGCTGTTGTCGCCGGTGAGCGAATCATGACGACGCAGGCGAACCCCGGCGCCGACGCGGCCCGGAACGCCGCGCGCAGCGACGCGCGGCTTCGGCACGCGGGGCAGGCGGCGGCGCTGGGCGGGCTGGCGCTCGCCGTGTGGCTGATCTGGCGTGAGCATCCGCTGGAAATCCTGCATCGCCTGCAGATCGCCGGCGCGGGGCTGCTGCTCGCGGCGCTGGCCCACCTCCTGCCGATGCTCGCGAATGCGTGGGACTGGCGGATGCTGATCCGCGGCCCGCGCCGGCCGTCGTTCGCGGCGATGCTGAAACTCGTGTGGATTCGCGAATCGATCAACGGCTTGCTGCCGGTCGCGCGGATCGGCGGCGAGATCGTGTCGTTCGGCCTGCTGCGGCAGGCGGGCGTGCGACCGGCGACGGCCGTGGCCAGCCTCGTCGCCGACATGCAGCTGACGCTGATCAGCCAGCTGGTGTTCGCGCTGGTCGCGATCGGCTACGTGCTCGAGCACGTCTCGTCCGATGCCGCGCGGGTGGCCGGGAACCTCGCGATCGGCATGGCCGCGCTGGTGCCGGTGCTGCTGCTGTTCGCGCTGGTGCAGCATGCGCGGCCGTTCGAGCGCGCGATGCGCGTGGTCAACCGCATCACGAGCGGGAAGGTGGTGGCGCTCGTCGGCGAATCGGCGCGTACCGATCAGTCGATCCGGATGATCTGGAGAAAGACCGGCATCGTCGTGCGCTATCTCGCGATCTGGCAGACCCTGCAGTTCGTGGGGTACGCGCTGGAAATCTGGCTCGCGCTGTATTTCCTCGGCGCGGAGCCGACCTTCGCGCAGGCGCTCGCGATCGAGGCGCTGATCCAGCTCGTGAGCAGCATCGCGTTCCTGATGCCGGGCGGACTTGGCGTGCAGGAGGGCGGGTTCGTGCTGATCGGCGGGCTGCTCGGGTTCGATCCGCCGACGTGTCTCGCACTGGCCGGCGCGCGCCGCGTGCGCGACTTGCTGTTCTATCTGCCGGGCCTGCTCGCGTGGCAGTGGGCGGCCGGTTCGGCGAACCGGCCGGGCGGCACGAACCGCGCGTCGTTGCCCATCGGGGAATCCGCGCGGCCGCATTGATGCGGCCCCGTACCCCGTGCCCGCTCGGTGGGCGGTGCCCGGCGCGGGAATCAGCGCCGTTCGTCGGCGAGATGGCTGCGGATCACGTCCGCGAACGACGTATCGCCCCTCAGCCCGAGCGCCTCGGCGCGCGACGTATCCCAGCGGCCCGGCCAACTGCCGACGATCTTCTCGACGCGCTCGTCGGGCACATGGCGGATCAGCTTCACGACTTCGTCGCCCGCGACTTCGCGCAGCGCCGCGATCATTTCGTCGACCGATACCGACAGGCCGGGCAGGTTGATCACCCGTTTGTTGCCGAGCTTCGCGCTGTCGATCTCGCAGCCCGCGACGAGTGCTTCGATCGCGCCGCGCGGCGACAGCAGCCACAGCCGCGTCGAACCCGGTACCGGGCACACGCTTTCCTCGCCGTTCAGCGGCTCGCGGATGATGCCGCTCGCGAACGACGACGCGGCCGCATTCGGGCGGCCCGGCCGCACACTGATCGTCGGCAGCCGCAGGACGCGGCCGTCGACGAAGCCGCGCCGCGCGTAGTCGCACAGCAGCAGCTCGGCGATCGCCTTCTCGGCGCCGTACGACGATTGCGGGTTCAGCGCGGTGTCATCCTGCACGACGTCGGGCAGCGTGCCGCCATAGACCGCGACCGAGCTCGTGAACACGACGCGCGGCTGGTGGCCGCGCGCGCGGCACACTTCGAGCAGCGTGCGCGATGCGTCGAGGTTGATCCGCATGCCGAGATCGAAATCGGCCTCGGCCTGCCCGCTGACGATCGCCGCGAGGTGGAAGATCGCACCCGTTTGCGTGTCGATCGCGCGTTCGAGCACCGCGCGCTCGGCGATGTCGCCGACGATCGACGTCACGCGCGCGTCGCCGAAATCGCTGCCTTCGACGACGTCGAGCAGCACCAGCTCGTCGATCTTCTCGCTGCGGCCGTCGGGGCCGGTCAGTTCGCCGCGCTCGAGCAGCTTGCGCGCAAGACGCTGGCCCAGAAAGCCGGCGCCGCCGGTGATCAGTACTTTCATGTTTGTTGCCCTCTGAGGAATGCGTGAATTACAGGTACGGTCAGGGCCTATTCCCGCCAATAACGGGCTTGCGAACGTGCCTTGCCGGCTGCAGTGCAAGAAGCAAGGAGCGCCGTTTGGCCGAGCCAAACAAGCGACGCGCGACGCCGCAATGCGGCCGGCAAGGCACGTTCCCCTGCTTGGAAAAAATCATTCGTGGGGCTGGCCGCCAGAAGGGCCGATCGCCGCGTCATGCTCCTCGCGAATACGTCGAGTATTCGCTTCGTCGCATTCCTTGCGCTCGGCCCTTCTGGCGGCCAGCGCAAGCCCGTTATTGGCGGGAATAGGCCCTAAGCCAGCCGAGCCCTTCCGACGTGCCGGCCTTCGGGCGGTACTCGCAGCCGATCCAGCCGTCGTAGCCGAGCGTGTCGATCAGCTCGAACAGGTACGGGTAGTTGAGTTCGCCGAGATCCGGCTCGTGGCGTTCGGGCACGCCGGCGATCTGGATATGGCCGATGCCCGCGAAATCGCGCTTGAGCTTCATCGCGAGATCGCCTTCGACGATCTGGCAGTGGTAGCAATCGAACTGCACCTTCAGGTTCGGCGCGCCGACTTCCGCGCGAATCGCCTGTGCGTCGTCCTGGCGGCTCAGGAAATAGCCGGGCATGTCGCGCTGGTTGATCGGCTCGATCAGGATCGTGATGCCGTGCGCGGCGGCGGCCTGCGCCGCATGCCGCAGGTTCGACAGGTAGGTGTCGCGATGGCGTGCACGGTCGGCACCCGGCGGCACCATGCCGGCCATCACGTGCAGCTTCTTGTTGCCGAGCACGCGTGCATAGTCGAGCGCCTGGTCGATGCCGCGCCGGAACTCGTCCTCGCGGCCCGGCAGCGACGCGGTGCCGCGTTCGCCCGCGGCCCAGTCGCCGGGCGGCGCGTTGAACAGCGCCTGTTCGAGGTTGTGCGCGTCGAGGCGCGCGCGGATGTCCTCGGCGGCGAAGTCGTACGGGAACAGGTACTCGACGGCCTTGAAGCCGTCGTAGGCGGCAGCGGCGAAGCGTTCGAGGAACGCGTGCTCGGTGTACATCATCGAGAGGTTGGCGGCGAAGCGTGGCATGGCAGCGGGTCCTGTGAATGAAGGGGGCGGGGCGTACGGGGCCCCGCGTCGAATGGCAACTCAGCGGATCAGCGGTTCACGAGTTTCCCGGGCGTGAGCCACACGGCGATCGCGCCGATCACGAGCATCGCCGCCAGCACGTACATGCCGGACGCCGTGCTATGCGTGACGTCCTTCAGGTAGCCGATCACGTACGGGCTCGCGAATCCGGCGAGGTTGCCGACCGAATTGATGATCGCGATCCCGGCGGCAGCCGCGGAGCCCGCGAGGAACGCGGTCGGCAGCGACCAGAACAGCGGCGCGCAGGTCAGCACGCCACCCGCCGCGAGCGACAGGAACACGATCGACACCGCTGTATTGTGCGAGTACGACGCGGCAACCGCAAACCCGAGCGCGCCCATCAGCGCCGGCACGATCAGGTGCCAGCGGCGTTCGCGGCGCTTGTCCGCGCTGTGGCCGAACAGGTTCATCACGACGATCGCGACGAGGAACGGGATCGCGGACAGCAGGCCGATCTGCAACGTATCGGTGATGCCGGTCGATTTCACGAGCGTTGGCATCCAGAACGTGAGGCCGTACTGGCCCGTGACGAACGCGAAGTAGATCAGCGACATCCACCACATGCGCGGGTCAGCGAACACGGCCTTCAGCGAATGGCCGTGCTTCTGCTGTTCCTGCTGTTCCTGCGGCTGCGCGGCGATCTCGTCCTCCAGCAGTTGCTTCTCGCGCTCGTCGAGCCACTTCGCGCTGCGGATGCTGTTGTCGAGATACAGGATCGTCGCGATGCCGACGAGCACGGCCGGCACGGCTTCGATCATGAACATCCATTGCCAGCCGTGGAAACCCGAGCCGCCGTGAAAGCGCTCCATGATCCAGCCCGACAACGGGTTGCCGAAGATGCCCGACACGGGAATCGCGGACATGAACACCGCGATGATCTTCGCGCGGCGATGCGACGGGAACCAGTACGTGAGATACAGGATCACGCCGGGATAGAAGCCGGCTTCCGCGAGGCCGAGCAGGAAGCGCAGCACGTAGAACTGCGTCGGCGTCTGCACGAATGCGAACAGCGCGGACAGCAGGCCCCACGTGATCATGATCCGCGCAATCCAGATGCGTGCGCCGATCCGGTGCATCAGCATGTTGCTTGGCAGTTCGAATAAAAAATAGCCAAGAAAGAAGATGCCGGCGCCGAGCCCGAACACGGTTTCGCTGAACGCGAGGTCCTGCGACATCTGCAGCTTCGCGAAGCCGACGTTCACGCGGTCGAGATACGCGACCACGTAGCAGAGCATCAGGAACGGCACGATGCGCCAGAACACTTTCTTGTAGGTGCGGTCGAGTTCCGCGGCGTGGGCGGGCGCAGCGGGCGAGCGGCCAGCGGCCGCGTCGAGAGCAGTCATCGTCGTCTCCAGGGTGTTGTCTGCCGGCGGCGCGTACGCCGCCGGATCATGTGTGTGCTGACGGAAGGGCCCGCGCACACGGCGGGCATGGAAATCGTTGCGTGGTGCGTCGTTACCAGCGCGCGCCGAAGCTCACGCGCAATTCGTCGAGCGCGGCGTCGTCGAGTGGTTCGGGTTTCGGGTTCGTCATCAGCCACAGCCGCGCCGTTTCCTCGAGTTCTTCGAGCGCATACGACGCGTGCGACACCGACGCCCCCCACATCACCGGGCCGAGGCGGTCGAGCAGCACGCCGCGCACCTGGTCGGCGAGCGCCGCCACTTCGGCCGCGACGCCCGGATCGCCGGGGCGGCGGTAGCGGATCAGCGGAATGTGGCCGACCTTCATCACGTAGTACGGCGTGATCGGCGGCAGCACGTCGGTGTCGCGCCACACGCCCGCGAGCGTCAGCGCGACGAGGTGCGTCGAATGCGTGTGGACGACGCCGTTCGCTTCGGCATTGCGTGCGTAGATGCCGCGATGCAGGGCGAGCGTCTTCGACGGCTTGCCGCCCGATACGGGCTGGCCGTCCGTACTGACTTTCGCGATGTCGTTCGGGTCGAGCCGGCCGAGGCACGCGTCGGTCGGCGTGATCAGCCAGCCGTCGGGCAGCCGCGCGCTGATGTTGCCGGCGCTGCCGACCGCGTGGCCGCGCGCGTACAGGCTGGCGCCGACGACGCAGATCTCTTCGCGCAGTTTCGCTTCGTTGCTCATCGTGCGGCTCCATCCAGCGCGCGCAGCGCCTTGTCGAAAAAGTCCGTGGTGCCGAAGTTGCCGGACTTCAGCGCGAGGCCGAGCGGCTGGGTGTCGATGGTTGCAGTCGCCGGCACGCCCGGATCGATCTGCGCGCCGATCTGCAGCGACTTCACGTCGAGCGCCTGCACGACTGCGCCGGACGTTTCACCGCCGGCGACAACGAACTTGCGCACGCCGAGATCACGCAGGCCGCGCGCGATTGCCGCGAGCGTGGTTTCGACGAGATGGCCGGCGGCGTCGACACCGAGCGCTTGCTGCACAGCCTTCACTTCGTCGGGCGTCGCGGTCGCGTAGATCAGCACGGGCTGCGGCAGGTGCGAGCGCGCGAACGCGAGCGCCTGGTCGACGACGGGTTCGCCGCGCGATGCCGCGAGCGGATCGATGCGGAAGCTCGGCCGCGTGGCGCGCCACGCGGCGACCTGCGCATTGGTGGCCTTCGACGCGCTGCCGGCTAGCACGGCCGACAGGCCGTCGATGCGCGGCAGCGACGCCGCGTTGTCGCGTTCGGGCAGTTGCTCCGCGCGGCGGAAATTCGCGGGCAGGCCGAGCGCGATGCCCGAGCCGCCGGTGACGAGCGGCAGGCCCGCGCAGGCTTCGCCGAGCACGTAGAGGTCGCGGTCCGACAGCGCGTCGGCGATCGCGAAGCGCGCGCCTTCCGCGCGCAGCTGGTCGATCCGCGTGCGCACGGCGGCCGCGCCCAGCGCGATTGTGTCGTAGCGGATCAGGCCGACAGGTGACTTCGTTTGCCGCTGCAGCACGCGTACGAGGTTCGCGTCCTTCATCGGCGTGAGCGGATGGTTCTCCATCCCCGATTCGTTCAGCAACACGTCGCCGACGAACAGGTGGCCGCGATAGATCGTGCGGCCGTTCTCGGGGAACGCCGGGCAGGCGATCGTGAAGCCGCCGCCGGCCGCATCGAGCAGCGCATCGGCGACGGGGCCGATGTTGCCCGCGTCGGTCGAATCGAATGTCGAGCAGTACTTGAAGAAAAATTGCCGGCAGCCTTGCGCGCGCAGCCATTCGTACGCCGCGAGCGATTGCGCGACGGCGTCGGCGGCGGGGAGCGTGCGCGACTTCAGCGCGACGACGATCGCGTCCGCGTCGAGCGTGTTGCCGGCTGCGGCGCCGTCGGCGGGCACGCCGATCGTCTGCACGGTGCGCATGCCGCTCTTGACGAGCATGTTCGCGAGATCGGTCGCGCCGGTGAAATCGTCGGCGATGCAGCCGAGCAGGGGACGGGAAGCGGAAGCGGTCATGGCAGGAACGTCGTTCGAATCAGCGGGCAGGCGGCAGCGTGATGCCGGGGAAAGTCTTGATCACGGCGGAATCGTCCTCGCCGCCGTGGCCGGCGCTCGACGCGCTCATGAACATCTGGTGCGCGGTGGCCGACAGCGGCAGCGGGAACTTGCTGCGGCGCGCGGTATCGAGCACGAGGCCGAGATCCTTCACGAAGATGTCGACGGCCGACAGCGGCGTGTAGTCGCCGTTCAGGATGTGCGGCACGCGGTTCTCGAACATCCACGAATTGCCGGCGCTGTGCGTGATCACGTCGTACAGCGCGTCGGCGTCCACGCCTTCGCGCAGGCCCAGCGCCATCGCTTCGGCCGCCGCAGCAATGTGCACGCCGGCCAGCAGCTGGTTGATGATCTTCACTTTCGAGCCGATGCCGTGTGTGTCGCCGAGGCGATAGACCTTGCCGGCGATCGCGGCGAGCACGTCCTCGCAGCCCGCGTACGCGGCGGCCGGGCCCGACGTCATCATCGTCATCTCGCCGGAGGCCGCCCGCGCGGCGCCACCCGACACGGGCGCATCGAGCATCTGCAGGCCGGCGGCCTCGATGCGTGCGCCGAGCGCCACCGCGAACTCGGGCGCAACCGTCGCACTTGCGATCACGACGCCGCCCGGCTTCATCGCCGCGACCGCGCCGTGCTCGCCGAACAGCACCGTTTCGGTCTGCGCGGCATTGACGACGAGCGTGACGACGACGTCGCACTGCGCGCCGAGTTCGGCGGGCGTCGCGCAGGCGATGCCGCCTTCGGCGGCGAACGCCTGCAGCACGGTGTCGCGCACGTCGCATGCGTGCACGCGCAGGCCGGCGCGCAGCAGCGAGCGGGCGACGCCGAGGCCCATCGCGCCGAGGCCGATGACTCCAACATTTCGTGACATGGTCAACCTTGATCGATTCGGGAGAGGGGCGGCGCCTGATCGGGCAGCGGCCGCCGGTTTCAGCAGATGCCGGCTTCCGCGAGACGGCGGGCGGCGTTGTACATGTGCGTGCGCGCGGCGTTGCGTGCAGCCATCGGGTCGCGCGCGCGGATCGCATCGGCGATCGCCGCGTGTTCCTCGCGCACCTGGCGCGAAAAGTCCTCGCGTGTCGCCTCGTTGCGCCGCGTGACTTTCACACCGGCTTCGAGGTACTGGTTCAGGAACTGCAGCGTCTTCAGGAAATACGGGTTGCCGGTGACGGCCGCGATCGTGCGGTGGAACGCGACATCTTCCGCGACACCGTCGCGCCCTTCGGCCACCGCGTCGTCGATCTTGCGCAGCGCATCGTCGATGTCGGCCATGTCGTCGTCGGTGTGATGCAGGGCCGCTTCGGCCGCGACCTCGGCCTCGATCGCGCGGCGCACCGCGAGCAGGTGCGGCAGCGAGGTGGCCTCGACCGCTTCCGCGTAGTCGATCCGCAGCGGCCGGATCGCACCGTGCTGGTTCACGTACACGCCGCTGCCCTGGCGCGGCTCGACCACGCCTTCGTTCTTCAGCCGCGAGATCGCCTCGCGGATCACGGTGCGGCTCACGCCGAATTCCTGCGCGAGCACGGCTTCGGTCGGCAGCTTGCCGGTGGCGGAGAAACTGCCGACTTCGATCTGCTTGAGCAACTGCTGCGCGACGTGATCGCTCATCGCACGGGCGGGAATTTTCTCGAACATGGTGCTCTGGTTTGTCAGGTTATGTGGTCATCATACAAATTTGAGTGTGCGACAGCATCCGGGATAACCCTCGGTTAACGGGAATGAACGTCGGTCAAGTTGAATGAAACCGGTTCCAATTAAGGCTAATTTGACGTGATCCGGTTGATTTCGCGTTCAGTTGGAAACGAGCGGGTCGAGGTCCGGTGCATGGGCGCGCCGGACCACGCACGGTCAGGCGTCGTTGAGGAGAGGTCGGATCTTATGGTCGCAGATTTGCCACGCGACCTGCCCGGGGTGGCTCAGGACGAGGGTCCCGAAGCGGGCGGAAAAGCGTTTGAGTTGAAGTGCGTCGAGATGTTGTCCGGGAAAGCACAGTACCCCGTACCGGCCCAGATTTGTCCTGATCGCGGCAATCTCTGGTTCATCGAGTGGCCGGCTCAGATCGACAGCGTCGACTCGTGCGCCGAGGTTTCCGGTACCGGGCGTGATCTTCATGAAATACCCCGATTCTGAAATGCAGCTTTATGGACGTTTTTAAAAACGACGATATGCATGCATTTCCGATCAGAACATGATCATTATTCCGGTCAATGCCCATCCGGTTCTGAACCACGCGTAGATCCCAGCCATCAGCATAAATATCAGGACGATCGCGCACAGGTCGATCGCCGGGGAGTCGGGATCGACCTGTGTATGGCGATGATGCGATGGGGATTCCGCATGAGTCCGGTTGCCACGCACCCGTCCCCCCGACTGGTATCCGACTCCAGTCAACCTGCGCTTGACCGCCGGGATTACTCGCGTAGCCACGTGTTGAACCTCGATTTGCGAAACGGCATAACGAAAATCTGGCTTGTTTACATCTGAACATTCACGGTCATCTTATATTTACCAATTTGCAATGTAAAATATCCGCTTGGTTTTATATGCATATAAATTTTGTATGCTCGGGAGGCGGAATGGAATTGCGTCATCTGCGTTATTTCGTGGCGGTGGCCGAGGAAGAGCACATCACGCGCGCGGCGGAGCGGCTCGGCATCCAGCAGCCGCCCCTCAGCCAGCAGATTCGTGATCTGGAGCGCGAACTGAATGTGTCGTTGTTCGAGCGCACGGCCCGCAGCATCCGGCTCAATCCGGCCGGCAGGATTTTTCTGGAGGATGCGCGTGCGTTGCTGGCGCTGGCCAATGCTGCCGTGTTGCGTGCGCAGCAGGCCGATCGTGGCGAACTTGGCAGGATTTCAGTCGGTTACACCAGTTCGGCGTCGTTGCATGAAGACGTACCGCGCGTCATCCAGCAGTTCCGGTCCTGTTATCCGCAGGTGCGGCTCGAGGTGCACGAGAATACGACGCGCGACCTGCTCGATGCCGTTGCCGCTCGCGCGGTCGATGTCGCATTCGTTCGGTCGTGGCCGTCTCGATATCCGGGGCTGTGCGCACTGACGTTGACCGAAGAGGCAATGTCGGTCGCGTTGCCGACCCATCATCCGCTGGCGCGCGAAACCCGGCCGATCGCACTGGGCGCGCTTGCCGACGAACCCTTCATCATGTATCGCCGGGCAGAAGGGCCGGGGATCTGGGACGATCTGCTCGCGGCCTGCCGGCGAGCCGGGTTCGTCCCGCGCGCGGTCGAAGAAGTGCCCCGCTTGCTGTCGGCGGTCACGATGGTGGCGGCCGGACTCGGCATTTCGATCCTGCCGCGTTCCGCGCAATCGCTGCATCGGGGGAGCGTCGTATTCCGTCCGCTGGATGACGCTTCGACCTTCCACGTGCCGCTCAATCTGGTCTATCCGGCCGAACTCGACCTGTTGCCGGTGGCGCGATTCGTCGACATCGCAAAGGAAAGTCTCGCCGTGCGGCCGGCAGGCAAGCGGTAACGGGGCACTATCGCAGGCCAGTGAGCGCTCGCCCACCTACGCTCAAGCGTCTTCTTCCGCGACGATATCCACGCCGCCAGCCGCCACTTCTTCCCCGCCGCGCTCCCGATAAGCCGCCGGCGGCACGCCGAACTGCTTGCGGAACTCGCGCCCGAGGTGCGACGCATCGGCGAACCCGCAGCTCGATGCGATATCGGCCACCGTTCGATCCGAACTCGTCAGCAGCCACGCGGCCGTGCGCAGCCGCACCTGCTTCGCGAACGCCTGCGGGCTCTTGCCCGTTTCGGCCTTGAACAGCCGCTCGAGCTGCCGCGTCGACAGGTCGAGCTTGTTCGCGAGCTCGTCGAGCGACAGCGCCCGCCCGACGTGCTGTTCCATCAGGAGAATCGCGCGCTTGACCTTTGGGTGCGTCGCCGGTTCGAGGCCCGGCGGATGCGGTTGCGGCGCATTGCCTTTCTGCATCTCGCCGACCAGCAGGATGCGCAGCGCCTTCTGCACGGTCGCGTGATCGAAATGGCGCAGCAGGATCGCGGCGGCGACGTCGATCGACGCGCGACCGCCCGAACAGGTGATGCGGCGCCGGTCGATCACGAACAGCCGGTCGGCGATCAGCAGGTCGGGATCGGCAGCCGGAAAGCGCTCGATGAAATCCCAGTAATGGAACCAGCTCACGCAGGTGCGGTAGCCGTCGAGCACGCCGGCGCGCATCAGCGTGAACACGCCGGTGCAGATGCCGACGACGGTTGCGCCGCCGGCTGCCGCGCGGCGAATGAAGTCGAGCGTCTCGGGGCCCGCCTGCGGCCCCGAATGCAGCAGCCCGCCGACCACCACCACGTAGTCGAACGGCTCGGCCGCGTCGAACGTTTCCCACGGCGTGATCTGGATCCCGCAGCTCGCGCGCACCGGCGCGAGCGTCTCGCCGATCACGCTCCACGCGCAGCGCACAGGCTTGCTGTAGTCGCCGTCGTCCGCCGAGAGCCGCAGCATGTCGACGAAGCCCGAGAAGGCCGTCAGCGTGAAGTTCGGCAGCAGCACGATGCCGAAGCGGATGCGGCGCGGCGCGGGTTCTGCGAGGGGGGAAGCGGGTACGTCAGGTGTCATCGCGGCCAATCTCTTCACGCCGGGCGGGCGGTCTCACTCAGTCTGTTGATACGGGTGATGCGGGTACGGCAGTCGGGCGCGGCCGGGGCGGCGCGGATGAAGCCAGCGTCGCCGATCGGCTCCGGCCCGACTTGTGGTTTTCCGTCGCGAACCATCGCCAAAACGCACTTTCCGGCCTGCCGGCGTGGTACTTGGCGGCGGTATCCCACGCCGATGCCGTTTTTGTTCTATCGGCCGATTTTACGCTTTGATGTACTGGTGCCCAACGTCACTTGATGTATGTCCCCATCCAGAGGAAGCCAGATGAACGTCAGCGCGTTCGACCTGTTCAAGATCGGCATCGGCCCGTCCAGTTCGCATACGGTCGGCCCGATGATCGCCGCGTGCCGCTTCGCGTCGCACGTGGAGGACGCGAACCTGCTCGGTTTCGTGCGCCGCGTGCGGGTCGAACTATACGGCTCGCTCGGCGCGACCGGCAAGGGCCACGGCACCGACAAGGCCGTGCTGCTCGGTCTCGAGGGCCACCTGCCCGATACGATCGATCCGGACCTGATCGAGCCGCGGCTGGCCGCGATTCGCGCGGAGAAATCGCTGTCGCTGCTCGGCAAGCAGACCGTCCGCTTCGAGGAAAAGGAGCACATCGGCTTCTATCGCAAGCTGATGAGCGGCACGAGCATCGTGCACCCGAACGGGATGCGCTTCCAGGCCTTCGACGAGCACGGCCAGCTGCTCGTCGAGAAAGAGTATTACTCGGTCGGCGGCGGCTTCGTCGTGAACCGCGACGGCGATCGCGTGAACGGCGTGCGCGCGGCGGTCGAGGTGCCGTATCCGTTCCGTACCGGCGACGACCTGATGCGCCAGTGCCGCGAACACGGGCTGTCGATCGCCGAGCTGATGATGCACAACGAATGCGTGCTGCGCCCCGCTGACGAAGTGCGCGCCGGGCTGCTCGCGATCTGGCGCACGATGGCCGCCTGCGTCGAGCGCGGCTGCAAGGTCGAGGGCGACTTGCCGGGCCCGATGCGCGTGAAGCGCCGCGCGGCCGAGCTGAACGCCCGCCTGCGTGAGCGTTCGGAAGAGTCGCTGCGCGACCCGCTGTCGATGCTCGACTGGGTCAACCTGTATGCGATGGCCGTCAACGAGGAGAACGCGGCGGGCGGGCGTGTCGTCACCGCGCCGACCAACGGCGCAGCCGGTGTGATTCCCGCGGTGCTGCACTACTACGTGAAGTTCGTGCCGGGCTCGAACGAGGCCGGCATCGTCGAATTCCTGATGACGGCCGCGGCGATCGGGATCATCTACAAGGAAACCGCATCGATCTCCGGCGCGGAAGTCGGCTGCCAGGGCGAAGTGGGCGTCGCGTGCTCGATGGCGGCCGCTGCGCTCGCCGCCGTGATGGGCGGCACACCCGACCAGGTCGAGAACGCGGCCGAGATCGGCATGGAGCACAACCTCGGGATGACCTGTGACCCCGTCGGCGGGCTCGTGCAGATCCCGTGCATCGAGCGCAACGCGATGGGCGCGATCAAGGCGCTGAACGCGTCGCGCATGGCGCTCAAGGGCAATGGCCAGCACTACGTGTCGCTCGATTCGGTCATCAAGACGATGCGCGAGACGGGCGCCGACATGAAGACGAAATACAAGGAAACGTCGCGCGGCGGTCTGGCCGTGAACGTCATCGAATGCTAACGAAGGATCACTAACATGAGCCGCTACTCGATATTCAGCCTGTTCCGCAACGGCCTCTCGTACCACGAGAACTGGGAAAAGCAGTGGAAGAGCCCGGAGCCGAAGAAGGAATACGACGTCGTGATCGTCGGCGGCGGCGGCCACGGCCTCGCGACCGCGTACTACCTCGCGAAAGAGCATGGCATCACGAACGTCGCGATCCTCGAGAAGGGCTGGATCGGCGGCGGCAACACCGCGCGCAACACGACGATCGTGCGCTCGAACTATCTGTGGGACGAATCGGCCGCGCTGTACGAGAAGGCGATGAAGCTGTGGGAAGGGCTGTCGCAGGACCTGAACTACAACGTGATGTTCAGCCAGCGCGGCGTGATGAACCTGGCCCACACGCTGCAGGACGTGCGTGACACCGAGCGCCGCGTGAACGCGAACCGCCTGAACGGCGTCGACGCGGAATTCCTGACGCCCGCGCAGATCAAGGAAATCGAGCCGACGATCAACCTGAACAGCCGCTACCCGGTGCTCGGCGCATCGATCCAGCGCCGCGCGGGCGTCGCGCGTCACGACGCGGTGGCCTGGGGCTTCGCGCGCGGTGCGGACCGCGCGGGTGTCGACATCATCCAGAACTGCCAGGTGACGGGCATTCGCCGCGAAGGCGGCGCGGTGGTCGGCGTCGATACGGTGAAGGGCTTCATCAAGGCGAAGAAGGTGGCGGTGGTCGCGGCCGGCAACACGACGACGCTTGCCGACATGGCCGGCGTGCGTTTGCCGATCGAAAGCCACCCGCTGCAGGCGCTGGTGTCCGAGCCGATCAAGCCGGTGGTCAACTCGGTGATCATGTCGAACGCGGTGCACGCGTACATCAGCCAGTCCGACAAGGGCGACCTCGTGATCGGCGCGGGCATCGACCAGTACACGGGCTTCGGCCAGCGCGGCAGCTTCCACATCATCGAAAGCACGCTGCAGGCGATCGTCGAGATGTTCCCGGTGTTCTCGCGCGTGCGGATGAACCGCCAGTGGGGCGGCATCGTCGACGTGTCGCCGGACGCGTGCCCGATCATCACCAAGACCGACGTGAAGGGCCTCTATTTCAACTGCGGCTGGGGCACCGGCGGCTTCAAGGCGACGCCCGGCTCGGGCTGGGTGTTCGCGCACACGATCGCGCGCGACGAACCGCATCCGCTGAACGCGCCGTTCGCACTCGACCGCTTCTACACGGGCCACCTGATCGACGAGCACGGCGCTGCTGCCGTTGCGCACTAACCCGACCATTGGAGAAAGAAACATGCTGCTGATCGAATGTCCGTGGTGCGGGCCGCGCGCCGAATCCGAGTTCTCGTGTGGCGGTGAAGCCGACATCGTGCGCCCCGTGAACAACGAGAACATGACCGACCGCGAATGGGGCGAATACGTGTTCATGCGCGAGAACAAGCGCGGGCTGCACAAGGAGCAATGGCTGCACGCGCAGGGCTGCCGCCGCTGGTTCAAGGCCACGCGCGACACGGTGACCTACGATATCAAGGGATACGAAACGTTTGGTGGGGCTGCCATCAGCGGCACCGCTGCCGGCAACTCACACGAAGAGGGCACGAGCAAATGAGCCAGAAAGACCGCCTCGGCACCGGTGGCCGCATCAATCGCGCGATTCCGCTGACCTTCACGTTCAACGGCCGCACGTATCAGGGCTTCCAGGGCGACACGCTCGCGTCCGCGCTGCTCGCGAACGGCGTGCACTTCGTCGCGCGCAGCTTCAAGTACCACCGCCCGCGCGGGATCGTGACGGCTGACGTCGCGGAACCGAATGCCGTCGTGCAGCTCGAATCGGGCCCGTACACGGTGCCGAACGCGCGCGCGACCGAGATCGAGCTGTACCAGGGGCTCGTCGCATCGAGCGTGAACGCCGAGCCGACGCTCGAGAACGACAAGTACGCGGTCAACCAGAAGCTGTCGCGCTTCCTGCCGGCCGGCTTCTACTACAAGACGTTCATGTGGCCGCGCAAGATGTGGCCGAAGTACGAAGAGAAGATCCGTGAAGCCGCCGGCCTCGGCAAGGCGCCGGAAGCGCTCGACGCCGATCGCTACGACAAGTGCTACGCGCACTGCGACGTGCTCGTCGTGGGCGGTGGCCCGTCGGGGCTCGCGGCCGCGCATGCGGCGGCCACGTCCGGCGCGCGCGTGATTCTCGTCGACGATCAGCGCGAACTCGGCGGCAGCCTGCTGTCGTGCCGCGCCGAGATCGATGCGAAGCCCGCGCTGCAGTGGGTCGAGAAGATCGAGGCCGAATTGCGCAAGCTGCCCGACGTGACGATCCTGTCGCGCAGCACCGCGTTCGGCTACCAGGACCACAACCTCGTGACGGTCACGCAGCGCCTGACCGATCACCTGCCGGTATCGATGCGCAAGGGCACGCGCGAGCTGCTGTGGAAGGTCCGCGCGAAGCGCGTGATCCTCGCGACCGGCGCGCACGAGCGTCCTATCGTGTTCGGCAACAACGACCTGCCGGGCGTGATGCTTGCCGGCGCGGTGTCCACCTACGTGCATCGGTTCGGCGTGCTACCGGGCCGCAACGCGGTCGTGTTCACGAACAACGATCGCGCGTACCAGACCGCGCTCGACCTGAAGGCGTGCGGCGCGAAGGTGACGGTCGTCGATTCGCGCGCATCGTCGAACGGCGCACTGCCGGCCGCGGCGAAGCGACAGGGCGTGACGGTGATGAGCGGCGCGGTCGTGACGGCCGCAGCGGGCAAGTGGCGCGTATCGTCGGTCGACGTCGCGTCCAGCGCGAACGGCCAGGTGGGCGGCAAGCTGCAGACGCTGCCGTGCGATCTCGTCGCGATGTCGGGCGGCTTCAGCCCCGTGCTGCACCTGTTCGCGCAATCGGGCGGCAAGGCATGCTGGAACGACGAGAAGGCGTGCTTCCTGCCGGGCAAGCCCGTGCAGGCGGAGGCGAGCATCGGTGCGGCGGCCGGCGAATTCGGGCTGGCGCGCGCGCTGCGGCTCGCGGTCGACGCGGGCGTGGAAGCGGCGAAGGCCGCGGGCTTCACGGCCGAGCAGCGCCCGGTCGCGCCGCAGGTTGCCGAAGCTGTCGAAGGCGCACTGCAGCCGCTGTGGCTCGTCGGCAGCCGCGAAGCCGCGGCGCGCGGGCCGAAGCAGTTCGTCGACTTCCAGAACGACGTGTCGGCCGCAGATATCCTGCTCGCCGCGCGCGAAGGCTTCGAATCGGTCGAGCACGTGAAGCGCTATACGGCGATGGGCTTCGGCACCGACCAGGGCAAGCTCGGCAACATCAACGGGATGGCGATCCTCGCGGGCGCGCTCGGCAAGACGATTCCGGAAACGGGCACGACCACGTTCCGCCCGAACTACACGCCGGTGTCGTTCGGCACGTTCGCGGGCCGCGAGCTCGGCGATTTCCTCGACCCGATCCGCAAGACCTGCGTGCACGAGTGGCACGTCGAGCACGGCGCGCTGTTCGAGGACGTCGGCAACTGGAAGCGGCCGTGGTATTTCCCGAAGAACGGCGAGGATCTCCATGCGGCCGTGAAGCGCGAATGCCTGGCGGTGCGCAACAGCGTCGGCATCCTCGACGCATCGACGCTCGGCAAGATCGACATCCAGGGCCCGGATGCGGTGAAGCTGCTGAACTGGATGTACACGAACCCGTGGAACAAGCTCGAGGTCGGCAAGTGCCGCTACGGGCTGATGCTCGACGAGAACGGGATGGTGTTCGACGACGGCGTGACCGTGCGCCTCGCCGACCAGCATTTCATGATGACGACCACGACCGGCGGCGCGGCGCGCGTGCTGACGTGGCTCGAACGCTGGCTGCAGACCGAATGGCCCGACATGAAGGTGCGGTTGTCGTCGGTCACCGATCACTGGGCGACGTTCGCGGTGGTCGGCCCGAAGAGCCGCAAAGTCGTGCAGAAGGTGTGCCAGGACATCGACTTCGGCAACGAGGCATTCCCGTTCATGAGCTACCGGAACGGCACCGTCGCGGGCGCGAAGGCGCGCGTGATGCGGATCAGCTTCTCGGGCGAGCTGGCCTATGAAGTGAACGTGCCGGCGAACGCGGGCCGCGCGGTGTGGGAAGCGCTGATGGCGGCCGGTGCCGAGTTCGACATCACGCCGTACGGCACCGAGACGATGCACGTGCTGCGCGCGGAGAAGGGCTACATCATCGTCGGCCAGGATACCGACGGCTCGATCACGCCGTACGACCTCGGGATGGGCGGGGTCGTCGCGAAGTCGAAGGACTTCCTCGGCAAGCGTTCGCTCGCGCGCTCGGACACCGCGAAGGAAGGCCGCAAGCAGTTCGTCGGCCTGCTGACCGAGGACGAACAGTTCGTGCTGCCGGAAGGCGCGCAGATCGTCGCGAAGGACACGCAGGTGTCGGCGGTCGATCCGACGCCGATGATCGGCCACGTGACGTCGAGCTACTACAGCCCGATCCTGAAGCGCTCGATCGCGCTCGCGGTGGTGAAGGGCGGCCTGAACAAGATGGGCGAGAGCGTCGTGATTCCGCTGGCCAACGGCAAGCGCATCACCGCGAAGATCTCGAGCCCGGTTTTCTACGATACCGAAGGGGTGCGCCAGCATGTGGAATGAAACCAGAAACCAGACGCAGGTGGCAGGCGCGGGCGGCGTGACGCTTGAATCGCCGTTCGTCGGCGCGGCCGACGTGCTGAAGCCGCACCAGGCGCGCGCATCGAAGAAGTTCACGCTGCGCGAGCGGCCGTTCCTCGATCTCGTCAACGTGCGCGGCGAGTTGAGCGATCCGGCGTTCGTGAGCGCATTCGAGCGCGTGGTCGGCTGCCGGCCGCCTGCGGCGCCGAACACGGTTGCACGCGGCGCCGAGTACGACGTGCTGTGGCTCGGCCCCGACGAGTGGCTCGTGCGCTCGAACGGGCCCGTGCAGGCCGGCGTGCTGGAGGCTCAGCTCGCGGAGGCCGTGCAGGGTTCGTATGCGGCGGCGGTCGACGTCGGCAGCGGCTATACCGTCGTCGAGATCAGCGGCGAGCGGGTGCGCGACGTGCTCGCACGCGGCTGCCCGCTCGATCTCCATCCGCGCGCGTTCAAGCCGGGCCAGTGCGCGCAGTCGCACTACTTCAAGACGTCGATCGTGCTGATCCCGACCGGTGACGATGCGTTCGAGATCGTCCTGCGCCGCAGCTTCGCCGACTATTTCGTGCGCATCATGCTCGACGCGGCCGCGCCGCTCGCATCATGAAGCCGTTCGACGAACCGTTCGTGGCGATCGACGCGCCGCGCCTGCGCGGGCGCGGCTGGAGCGTGTTCGTCGACGAACTGAAGGTGCCCGCGCGGATCGGCATTCATGCGCACGAGCATGAAGCGCCGCAGCCGATCGTGATCGATGCGCGCCTCGGCTATCGCTGCGAGCCGAGCGAGCAGGGCGAGTGGATCGATTACGACGGCTATTGCGCGCGCCTTGCCGCGTTCCTGTCGCACAAGCCGCATACGCGGCTGCTGGAGACGCTCGTCGCCGATATCGCGGTGCTGTCGTTCCGCGAATGGCCGGCGCTGGAGTCGCTGACGCTGTCGGTGTACAAGCCGAAGATCCGGCCCGGCACGAAGCGCGTCGGCGTGTCGCTCGACTGGACGCGCGGGGATTATTTGCGGTGGACGGGGGCGGCGGGGCAGTTTTGAGCGGGCGGGGCGGGGAGGCGATCCGCCCACGCGATGGCTCATTGTTCCTGGAATATCGGAACAATGAGACGTTCACCCCCTCGTCACTTGTCACGCGAGCGCTCTTGGGCAACCCGCTGCGGGCCCGCTCCAGCAGCTTGCGCTGGCCTTCCCGGTCAATGCTCGCGATGCCGCCCTCTACGAGCCAAGCGTGCGGCAGTCTCTTCAGGAGCGTTCCGCGTAGCCCTGACATGGCCTGATTCAATTCCCGTCGAGCTTCTTCCGTCCGGTTTTCGATGTTTCCCACGTACTATTCGCTATCGGGAAAAATTCACGAAGACCATCGGGAAGGCGATGATGAAACGCGCTGTGACTTGCGTTGTTGCCGCTTTGGCGCCGCTCATCGCACACGCAGGGTGCAGTGAGAACCTTCAGAACTGGTTCGCACAACTTCATCCCGGCCAAGCGCTGGATGCTGCTCACGCGGTTTGCAAGGTCTGGCCCGCGAATGAGGCGCTGACGATCGGGGTGTTACCTCTGGAGCAGAAAAGCAGCAGCGACGGGCCGAACGTCGTCGACATCGAGGTACTGGTTGCCGATACGGCTACGGGCGCGATTGTCGCGCACCGGTTTCAGCGATCGGCGATTCACTACGGAGAGGATCACTATTTTGACGGCGTCGAGCTCGACACGGCGCGTTATCAGCTGACCCCCACTCAACGTGCCTTCGGCGTGCGCCTGAAGTCGTCTGGCGGCCCGCCCGCGGATATGTCCGGCATCGCTACGCTGAGTCTCTATTTGATCGATGGGCAGCATTTGCGCCCGGTGCTGGATCGCCTGATTGTGAGCGATTGGACCGGCGACCGTGATGGTCCTTGTACAAGTACGTCTGAAACATCACGCACACTCGCACTCGGCCCGGCAGGCACGCAAGGCTACGCCGTTTTGCGGGTCGCCGAAAAGTATGTCGAGCGCGAGAGCCGGCTCGAAGCCGATACATGCTCGGATCACACGTCACCCGCACAACGCCGTAACGTTACGCTCGACTATCGCGATGGCACCTACCGTATTCCGGACGCCATGCGAAATGCCGATTGATCGGCTGCTTCCGCTCAGTTCAACGTGACAGGTGGCGAACAATGAGACGTTCGGTCTTTGACGGATATCGCGCGGTTCACCGGCGATAGCTGCGAAACGGATCAGGCGTGTCGCAGCTATCGCCCCGTGCGATCGCGTCAAGCCGCAGCCGCCCCATCCAGCGCCGGATAGTCGACATACCCGCGCGCATCGCCGCCGAAGAACGTGTCGCGCTGCGCGTCGTTCATCGGCGCACCCGTCTTCAGCCGTGTCACGAAATCCGGATTCGCGAGCACCATCTGGCCGTACGCTTCGAGATCGGCGAGCCCCGACGCGACATCCGTGCCGATCGCGTCACGCACGCGGCCCGGCCGATTCACGATCAGCGTGCCATTCCAGTGTGCGCGCAGGTCCGCGAGCAGCGGCTCGTCGCCCCCGTGCATCACGTGCAGGTATGCGAGGCCGAGGCGGTCGAGCTGCGATGCCAGATGACGGTACAGCTCGCCGCTTTCCGGGCCTTCGTCGATGCCCCACAGCGTGGTGCCTGGCGACAGGCGGATCGCGGTGCGGTCCGCACCGATCTCGGCGGCGATCGCTTCGGCAACCTCGATCGCGAAGCGCGCGCGGTTCTCGATCGAGCCGCCGTACGCGTCGGTGCGCGTGTTGGCGTTCGGCGCGAAGAACTGCTGGACCAGATACCCGTTCGCGCCGTGGATCTCGACGCCGTCGGCGCCGGCCTCGATCGCGCGGCGCGCGGCAATACGGAAGTCGTTCACGGTCTCGCGCACTTCGTCCGTCGTCAGCGCGCGCGGTGCCGGAATCTCCTGCATCCCTTTCATCGTGAACATCGGCACGCCCGGCGCGATCGCGGAAGGCGCGACGCCCTGGCGATGATGCGGCGTATTGTCGGGGTGCGACATGCGCCCCACATGCATCAGCTGGATGAACAGCCGGCCGCCGCGTGCGTGCACGCGCTCGCTGACCGCCTTCCAGCCGGCGACGTGCGCGTCGGTGTAGATGCCGGGCGTCGTCAGGTAGCCCTGGCCGTCGTCCGACGGCTGCGTGCCTTCGCTGACGATCAGGCCGAGATCCGCGCGCTGCGCGTAATACTCGGCGGCCAGCGCGCCGGGCGTGCCGTCGAATGCCGCGCGGCTGCGCGTCATCGGCGCCATGACCAGGCGGTTCTGCAGGTCGTAGCGGCCGACGCGGACCGGGGCGAACAGTCGCGGCGCGTCCTGGCCGGCTTGAGCGGGAACGAAAAGCTGTTTCATCGCGTATTTCCTCATCGAAGTTCGGGTGACGGCACCGGGGCGGTGCCGCATCGGGCGAGGGTCGCGCAGGTCGCGCCGGCCGTGACGCCATACCTGCATCATCCATTGCTCCTTTTTCGAGATAAAGTGGGTGCAATGGAGAACATTGATCCGCAGATGGAGCAATCGATATGGAACTGTTGAACGACATGGCGCTGTTCGTGGAGGTCGTGAAAGCGAAGGGTTTTCGCAGCGCGGCCGACACGCTGGGGATGCCGAATTCGACGCTGTCGCGGCGCATCGGCGCGCTGGAAAAGGCGATCGGCTTGCGGCTGCTGCACCGCACGACGCGCCGCATCGAGCTCACGGAAGCCGGGCAGCTGTATTTCGAGCGATGCAAGCGCATCGTCGACGAGGCGCGGCTCGCGCACGAGCAGCTCGGCGGGCTGCTGGCCGAACCGGCGGGCGTGCTGCGCGCGTCGTTCCCGGTCGATTTCGCGGTGATCTACCTGACGCCGCTGATCGTCGAATTCGCGAACCGCTACCCGAAGCTGACCTTCGATTTCGAGCTGACGTCACGGCGCGTCGACCTCGTGAGCGAGCCGTTCGACGTCGCGATCCGGATCGGCGAATCGCCGGATTCGCAGCTCGTCGCGCGGCGGCTCGCGACGTTCCGCAACTACCTGTATGCGTCGCCGCGTTATCTCGAACGCGCGGGCGAGCCGCTCGAACCGGGCGACCTGGCGCAGCACCAGTGCATGAGCGTGCAGCGCCTCACCGCGTGGACGCTGCGTCGCGGCGAGCAGGCGGTCGACGTGCCGGTGGGCGGGCGGTTCGTCGTGAACAGCGTGGGCATGAACCGGCAACTGGCCGTGCATGATGCGGGGATCATCCAGGTGCCGGACGAAGTGGTGGCCGACGATGTCGCCGCCGGCCGGCTGCGTCGCGTGCTGCCTGAATGGGAGGGCGCGCCCGTTCCCGTTTACGCGATGACGGAAACGCGCTTGCTGCCAGCGAAGACACAGATTTTCATCGAGTTTCTGCGCGCGCATTTCGCGCAGGCGTGACGGGAGGCTGCGCGGACGATCGTCCGCCGTTCACTGCTGCGCCGGCTGCGGCGCGTCCCCCTGCGCTTCCCATTTCTTCAGAATGCGCACGCGTGCCTGGCTGAAGTCGACCCAGCAGTTCAGCCACGCATCGTCCGGAATCATCTGCTGCGGATTGGCGGCTTTCACGTAGTCGCAGGTGTCGCGCGCGAAGTTGAGCCAGCTTGCCTGCGATTGCGCGAGTTGTTTCGCCGCATCGGGGTTGCGTTGCCGGGTCTTGCGTTCGAGGGACCGGTACGCGTGTTCCACTGCCTGATTGTTGTTGTCGACGATGCATCGGCGTACCGCATCCATCGTCGGCCCGTGCTGTTCGCAATCGACCGCGGCGAACGTGGAAGCTGCGCCGCTTGCGAGCGCGGCGACGGCGAGAAGGCGGGTGGCGTGTCGAATCGTGTCGCGCATGTGCAGGACCAGTCGCAAAGAGGGGCGTGCGTGGTCGCGCTTACTGCGTGTTGCGAGCCGACGTCGATCTCGACGACGATTCGCTGACCGGCACCATCCGCGCCTTCGTCTCGTTCGCGGCTTTTGCGTCGTCGTCGGGTTCGAGCACGAACCGGAACGAATCGACCCGCTGCATCACTTTCGCCGCATACGCGTTCGAACCGCCATAGCTCTTCAGCCCGGCCTGCACGTTGCCGCCGGCCGCCCTCACGTAGCCCGACAGGATCGCGGAGCCGGCTTCGACGTTCGCGTTAGGCTCGGTCAGGTCCTTCACGTTGCGCAGCAGGCCGCGGTGCGCGGCCGGCACGACCTGCATCAGCCCCGTCGCGCCATGCTGGCCGCGCGCCTTTTCCTGGAAGCGCGATTCGATCGAGATGATGGCGTAAACGAGTGCCGGCGGCAGCGAATACTTCGTCGCAGTCACGCTCACGATATCGGCGAGCTTCGTGGCTTTTTCTTTCGCAACGCCGAATTTCTTCGTCAGGTAGGACGTGATGCGGCGGTTTGCTTCGTTCGGCTGATCGTTGGCGTTGGCGAGCGGCGCGGAGGCGACAGCCGGTGCCGATGCAATCGCTTCGGGCGCGGATGCAGGCAGCGCGGGCGCTTGCTGCGCCGATGCCTGTTGCGCGATGCCGAACGAAAGCACGATTAGCGAGAGAAACCGTCGCATGGTGAAGTGCGGGGAAATGGGAGGCGCATAGTATATCGGCCAATCAACACGGGTTGTCGAACGTCGATTCGAATGAAAGCAGCATGTAGGCTTGTTTCGGCGCGCAACGATGCGGCGGGGCGATCGTTGCGCGGACACGCATCGTAGTCCGGATAAACGCCGAGCAATCTCGCGCTGACGTTTTTTAACAGACGAGTAAGGTGTGCTGCACCGCAAACCTTACGCGCGTCGCGCGGTCGCCACCCGCGCCAGTGCACCGATCGCATCGCTGACGAGCACCGCAAGCAGCCCGACGATTACGCCGCCCTGCAGCACGAACGCGGTGTTCGACGTCTGCAGCCCCGCGATGATCACGTCGCCGAGCCCGCGCGCGGCGACCGTCGAGCCGATCGTCGCGGTGCCGAGATTGATCACGACCGCGAGCCGGATGCCGTTGACGATCACCGGGAACGCGAGCGGCAGCTCGACCGACACCAGTTGCTGCCAGCCGCTCATTCCCATGCCGCGCGCGGCATCGACGACATCGCGCGGCACGTCTTCGAGCCCCGCGATCGTGCTTTCGAATACCGGCAGGAGGCCATACAGCACGAGCGCGATCAGCACGGGCTTCAGCCCGAAGCCGACGGCCGGCACCGCGAGCGCGAGCACCGCGACGGGCGGGAAGGTCTGGCCGATGTCGACGACGCTGCGCGCGACCGGCAGGAAATCCGCGCCGGCCGGCCGCGTGACGAAGATCCCGGCCGCGACCGCGACGATCGTGCCGATCAGGCTCGACAGCGCGACCGTGCCGAGATGCGCGAGCGTCAGGTCGAGCAGGCTCGCGCGATCGTAGATGACGGGCGCGCCATTGTCCGCGAACGGTGCGAAAAGACCCTGCAGCCACATCGGCCGAATCAGCAGCACGAGCAGCAGCGCGAGCGCGGCGGCGCGCGCCGTGAACGCGGCAAAGTGGCGGGGCAGGAGCTGACGCAAAGGCCGTGCGCGTTGCGTCGCATCCGGTGTCGTCATGCGGGCTTCCTCGCATGCGCACGGATCGCATCGAGCGTGATGCGGCGAGCGCCGCGCGCGTCGCGTGCATCGCCGTCGTCGACGGGCAACGCATCGACGCCGCGCCACAGCAATTCCGACACCGCATCGCGCAGCGTGCGCGTCGCGGCGATCGGTTCGCCGTCGGCATGACCGGGTTCGGCCACTGCGTCGATCGGCGTCAGCGCGAGCAGGCGCAGCGGCCGGTCGACGCCCGCGACGAGCTGCTCAACGACGCCGGCCGCCGGCTTGCCGAGAATCTCGGCCGGCGGTGCGACCTGCAGCAGCCGGCCGCCGTCCATCACCGCGATCGTGTCGCCGAGCTTCAACGCTTCCTCGATATCGTGCGTGACGATCACGACCGTGATGCCGAGGCGGCGCTGCAGCGCGAACAGGTCGTCCTGTGCCTTGCCGCGAATGATCGGATCGAGCGCGCCGAACGGTTCGTCCATCAGCAGCATCGCGGGCTCGGCCGCGAGCGCGCGCGCGACGCCGACACGCTGCTGCTGGCCGCCCGACAGTTCGTGCGGCAGCTTGTCCGCGAACTCGGCCGGCGCGAGATGGAACAGGTCGAGCAATTCGTTCACGCGCGCGTCGATGCGCGCGGCCGGCCAGCCTAGCAGGCGCGGCACGGTCGCGATGTTGCGCGCGACGCTCCAGTGCGGAAACAGCCCGTGCCCCTGGATCGCGTAGCCGATGCCGCGTCGAAGCTGTTCGGGCGCGACGGTCGCCGTATCGACGCCGTCGATGCGGATCGTGCCGCTGGTAGGGGCGATCAGCCGGTTGATCATGCGCAGCAGCGTCGACTTGCCGCTGCCCGACGCACCGACGAGCGCGGTGATCGTGCCGCGCTGCATCGTCAGCGAGACGTCGTCGACGGCGACGATATCGCCGAAGCGTTTGCCCGCACGTTCGATCTCGATCATCCTGCACGCCCCTTCGCGAGCGTGGTCGCGGCTTCGAATATGACGGCCGCCACCAGCGCGAGCGCGATCGTCGGGATCGCGCCGAGCAGCACGAGATCGGCGGCCGATTGCCCGATCCCCTGGAAGATGAAGGTGCCGAAGCCGCCGCCGCCGATCAGCGCGGCGACCGCGGTCAGCCCGATGTTCTGCACGAGCACGATGCGCACGCCGCTCAGGATCACCGGCAGCGCGAGCACGAGATCGACGCGCAGCAGCCGCTGGGCGCGCGTCATGCCCATCGCGCGAGCGGCTTCGGTCACGTGCGGCGGCACTTGCCCGAGCCCGACCACGACGCTCGACGCGATCGGCAGCAGCGAATACAGGAACAGTGCGAGCACGGCCGGCGCGACGCCGATGCCGCGGATGCCGAGCGCGGCCGCGAGCGGTACGTGTGCGGCGAGCAGGCCGAGCGGGGCCATCATCAGCCCGTACATCGCGATGCTGGGGATCGTCTGCACGACATTGAGCACGGGCATCGCGACGGTACGCACTACCGCGATGCGTGCGCAGGCGATGCCGAGCGGCACGCCCGCGACGAGCGCGGCGGCCACCGAGCCACCGGCGAGCGACACGTGCCGGATCGCTTCGCGCCAGAAATCGTCGCTGCGCACCGCGTATTCGCGCATCACGGAGAGGCCGTCCCACCAGCCGCTCGCGAGCGGCACCGAAATCGCTGCTATCGCGACGACGAGCGCGGCGAGGCGCCGCCACGGGCCGAATGCGAGGCGTGCGAGCGCGTCCGCGACGAGCACGGTCCACGCGAACAAGAGAAGCCAGACGCCCGCGTCGGGTGACACGCGCGCGAGCATGTCGTCGGGGGCGACGACGTGCGTCGCGGCTGCGCCGAGCGCATACGCGAGCGTCGCGAGCCATGCGCAGCCGGCTGCGAGCCGCCACGCGGGGCGGCTTGCCGTCATCGCCCACAGTGCGCCGACGATCCACAGCGCGGCCAGCACGGCGCCCTGCATCGCAGGCAGCGCGGCGAACACCGACAGCCCCGTGCCGGCCGCGATCCGGTTCGGCCGCAGCACGACGAACGGCAGGCCGAGCACCGCAACGATCGTCAGGACTCCGATCAGGATGCCGACCTTGTCGGGGTTCACGCGCCGCGCGGACGCCGCCGCGCGTTCGGTCATTTCACGAAGCCCTTCGCTTTCAGGTAGCTTTTCGCGACGCCGGCGGCCGGCTCGCCGTTGATCTGGATGCGCGCGTTCAGCGACTGCAGCGTCTTCAGGTCGAGGCTCGCGAACACGGGTTTCAGGTAGTCGGCGATCTGCGGGTGCGCTTTCAGCACGGCTTCCCGGATCACGGGCGCGGGCGCGTAGACGGGCTGCACGTGCTTGTCGTCGTCGAGCACCGCGAGGCCGCTCGACGCGATGCCGCCGTCGGTGCCGTACACCATCGCCGCATTCACGCCGTCGGTCTGGTTCGCGGCGGCCTTGATCGTCGCGGCCGTATCGCCGCCCGACAGCACGACGAGCTGCTCGGGCTTCAGCTTGAAGCCGTACGCCTTCTCGAACGACGGCAGCGCGGACGCGCTGTTCACGAATTCGGCCGATGCCGCGAGTTTCACCTTGCCGCCGCCGGCTACCCACTTGCCGAAACCGGAGAAGGATTTCAGGTGCTGCGACTGCGCGACGGGCGCGAGCAACGCGACGCCCCACGTGTTGTTCGCGGGCGCCGGGGTGAGCCACACGAGATGGTTCGCCGCGTAGTCGAGTTTCTTCGCGGCGTCGTAGCCCAGGCTCGCGTTCTTCCACAGAGGATCGTCGGCCTTGTTGAAGAAGAACGCGGCGTTGCCTGTGTATTCAGGGTAGATGTCGATCTCGCCGCTCGTGAGCGCCTTGCGCACGATCGGCGTGGTGCCGAGCGCGATCTTTTCGGTGACGGGGATGCCGTGCGCCTTCAGCACCTGCGCGATCAGGTTGCCGAGCAGGTTGCCTTCGGTGTCGATCTTCGACGACACCACGACGGGCGTGTCGGCATGCGCGCCGGGTGCGACGAGGGTTGCGGCGAGCGCGAGGCCCAGGATCCGGGCGGGCAGGGCGAGCTTCATCGGGCCAATCTCCAGGACGGGGGCGTAGGCCGAAAGTTACTTGACTGAGCCGGCTTTGGCAAACCGCGTGCGGCGGCGTGCCCACAGCCCGTGTGGGGATAACCCGCATCCGTCATCCGGGCTTGTTACACTGAAATCCGTTCCCGCTCCTGCCGACACTTCCTGCCATGAAGCCCGAGTTGCTGGTTCTCATCGCATTGCGCGGCGACGCGCATCGCGAGATCGCCGCGTCGTTCGACGTGCGCCACGCCCCGACCCCCGAAGCACGCGAACGCGCGATCGCCGAGCACGGCGGCACGATACGCGCGGTGCTGACCAACGGCAGCACGGGGCTCACCGGCGCCGAGATCGACCGCCTTCCGCAACTCACGTTCGTCAGCGCGCTCGGGGCCGGCTACGAGCACATCGACGTTGCGCACGCAAAGGCGCGCGGCGTGACCGTGGTCACGGGCGCCGGCACCAACGACGATTGCGTGGCCGATCACGCGTTCGCGCTGCTGCTCGCAGCGGTGCGCAACGTGGTGCCGCTCGATGCGAAAACCCGTGCGGGCATATGGCGCGACGGGCTGCCGATGCCGCCGAACGTGTCGGGCAAGAAACTCGGCATCGTCGGGCTCGGCAAGATCGGCGAGAAGTGCGCGCGTCGCGCAGCCGGTTTCGACATCGGGATCGGTTATCACAACCGGTCGGAGAAGAACGTGCCGTACCGCTATTTCGACCGCGTCGACGCACTCGCGCAGTGGGCGGATTTCCTGATCGTCGCGACGCCGGGCGGCGCGGGCACGCGGCACCTGATCGACCGCACGGTGCTCGATGCGCTCGGGCCAGGCGGCTTTCTTGTCAATGTGTCGCGCGGCAGTGTTGTCGATACCGCTGCTTTGGCGGATGCGTTGCGCGAAAGGCGCATCGCGGGCGCGGGGCTCGATGTGTACGAAGGGGAACCGGAACCGCCGCGCGCGCTGACGGATCTCGACAATGTCGTGCTGACGCCGCACATGGGTGGCTGGTCGCCGGAGGCGCTCGATCGCTCGGTGCAGCAGTTTCTCGACAACGCGGCGCGGCATTTCGCGGGTGAGCCGGTGTTGACGCCGGTGTGAGCGGCGGGGCGGGCGCGAATCAGCCCGCCTGCCTGCAGAATTCCCAATAGAAATCCGGCAGGTTTGCGGGCTTGTCGGCATCGAGATCGATCCAGCCGAACTGGTTGTGCTCGTCGCTCAGGACGATTTCATGACGATCGACCTGGCACTCGAAGCACACGATGAGCACGCGCTTGCCCGGCACGACCTCGCACGAGCGGCTCGCCACATAGCGGAGCGCCGAGGCGACGATCCCGCATTCTTCCCGCACTTCGCGCGTGACGGTTTCTTCGAGCGATTCGCCCGCTTCGGGCCAGCCGCCCGGCAGTTCCCATTCGTCGCGTGGATTGCGCAGGAACAGGACCGAGCGTCCGTCACGGACGATGGCTTTCGCGCTGAGGGGGATCATGTGGGTTCACCGTTGGCGTTCGACTTCCGCAGCCTATCGCAGGTGTTCCCTTTTTGCAGCGATTCCCCCGCCTGCGCCGATGGGCGAACAGGCGGGGGATGGGGTGCCGTCATGCCGGCAGTTGGCGTGCGGCTACGCGCCCGTCGACGCTGCCGCCAGCGGCACCGTCACCGACGTCCCGGCCGGATCGAGCGTCAGGCCCGTGCCCGGCGTCGGCCGCAGCGTTGCCTCGTTGTCGCTGGACAGGACAACGAGCCCCAGCCGGTGGCCGGCTTCCAGCTTGTAGTCACGCGGCATGAACGTCAGCTTCAGGTCGTACGGCATCCCGGGCAGTACGGGCTCCGAGCGCCATTCGGACCACCGGTTGCGCGGGTCGGTCCAGGCGCGCGTGACGATCGTGGCCGACCCGTCCGGTGCGCGATCGACCAGCAGGGCCGTCACGTTGGCCACCGCCGTGAAGGTCAGCCTGACGCGTGCGGTCGCGGCACCGGACAGGCGTGTCGCGGCCGTGAGCGGCGCGGTTTCGAAACGGCTGCGATTCTCGCCGGTCGGTGCGTTCGCCAGTGTGAGCGCGGTGATGCGCGCATCGTCCGTGAAGCGTGCGAGCGGGCCGCCGGTCGGCAGCCGCAGCAGCGTGCCGGTGCCCGCACCGTCGCCGCCCGCAAAATACGTGACCGGCGTGGCGTGGCGTGCGGCCCAGTCCGCTTCCTTCAGCAGCGTGCCGTCCGCCTGCTCGATCACCGCGCGCGGATCGCGTTCGACGCCGTTGTCGAAGCCGATCAGATAACGCGTAAACCAGCGGTTCACCTCCGCGGTCCATGCATCGGCCATCGCCGGCACGCGGGTCGGGTCGGTGTGCTTCAGGCGGTGCAGCCACAACTGCGTCGGCACGCCCTGGCGCCGCATCGCGAGATACCACGAGGTCGACTGGTCGACGCGCACGTTGTCGTCGGTCAGCCCTTGAGCAACGAGCGCCGGCGCGACCGCGAAGCCGGTCGGGATGTCGCGCGCGGCCCAGAACGGCGAATAGTCGCCGGTCGTGCGGTCTTCCTTCTGTAACGCTTCGTCGATCAGGTGCGTGCAGCGCTCAGGATGCGCGTTCGTCAGCAGCGCCTTGATGTACACGTCGACGTCTTCGCCCTGATAGCCTTCCGGCGCGCGCACGAGCCCGCCCGAGCGGTAATAGCCGTACATGTTCGTCAGCCCGGCCACCGGCACGATCGCGTCGAGCCCGCGCGTGCGCAGGCTGGCGACCATCTTCGGCAGCGTGCCGTCGTACGACACGCCGTACATGCCGACGTGGCCCGTCGACCAGTTCGCGACGACCGTCTTGCCGGTCGCATCCTTCGCGGTCGCGTCGCGGCCGAGCCAGCGGATCACCGATGCCATCGCGACCGATTCGTCACGCGTGAGGATCGTCGGGCAGCCGTCCGAGCCGGCGGTGCCGAGCGAATCCGCGTAGACGATCGTGAAGCCGCGCGGAATGAAGTAGCTCTCGATCCACGAGCGCCCGGCGGCGGCCGCTTCGACCTGCTGCAGCATCCGCACCTGGGGCGCGGCGGCCATGATGCGCGCGGAGGCGCCGGTCGCCGCCGTGGCCGCCGTGGCGGCCGGATGCGGCGTGCCGTCGAGTTCGACGTCGACGTTGTGGTCGGGGCTGTCGGCGAGGCCCGCGTAGTACGGGCTCGCGAGCACGATGACGGGGGTGCGCGCGCCATTTGCGGTTTCGGTCGGGCGCACGATGCGTACGTGGATGCGGTCGCGCGTGCCGTCGCCGTCGGAATCGACCGGCGTGTCGACCCACGCGTTCTCCTCGATCGTGCCGCCCGACAGCGACGGCTGCACCTGGCCGTTCGTGATCACGGGGCGGTAGCGGCCGCCGCTGGCCGGGTTGGCGTACGGGACGCCGGACGGCGAAATGCGTGATGCGAGCGACTGCTTGTCGGCCGCCGATGCGGCGGCCCCCTCCTGCTGGCTTTGCGCGAGCGCGGAGGCGCCCGCCACGCTGCCGCCGTCGTCGCCGCCGCACGCGGCGAGCGTCGTGGCTGCAATGAGCGCGGGAAGCCACGCACGACGCAATCCGGTTCGATGAATGTCCATTGTCGACCTCTTGTTTTGATTGTCTGGAACCGGACGGCCCGCGATATGCCCCCTGCGGGCCGGCCGGGTGCTGCATCGGATAAAGCGGAACTGCATCTTCGAAAGCGCCGGGCGTCATGCCCGGGTGTCACGGCCGGCGTCGACGCGCGTCACGCAACGCGCAACCCGGCGGGTGTCGGGGCGATTGCGTTGCCCCGACCGGAAAGCGTCAGCACGGTGGCCGGTTCATGCCGCACGGTCGACGCGAGGCCGGCGGTACGAAATAAATGGAGGAGTGCGAATCAAATGTGGGCATGCCCGATCTTCCTTCAGGTTTCGGATGAAACGGAACGGCACGATGCGATGAGGCGGGGATGGTGCGAACGGCGGTGCTGCAACGGCAGGAAAGCGCGACACGAGTCGGCGAGGCGGGCCGGATTGCTTTCCGGAAGCTTGCGCAAACTTATCGCAGTGAAATCTCGGTGTCAAACTTTTTTAGTTTTGATCAAACAATGTATTGGCGCGTGCCCCGAAATCCATGTGCGATCGGTCTAAATTTCCGCGATATCCGTCCGTAAACGGTAAAAAGCAGATCGAAAGGAGAGAGAGGGCATGACGATTTCAGTCACGGCAGCGAGCGGCCTTTCGCTCGCGCAGATGGTGCAGGAAGCGGCGCTCGACGGGCGCCAACCGCCTGACGCGGCGGCCGGGAAACCGCAGGATCCGCCGCTTACCATCCGGGTGCTGGACCAGGACGCGATGCACGCGGCGCGCATGAAGCAGATGACGATCCTGGGCAACCTGTCGACGCAGCTGCGCGGCGTCACCAGCCAGCTCGCGACGAGCATGAAGGAGATCATCGCGAAGCGCCCGGACCTGGCCGACGCGCAGTTCGACTTCATGACCGACAACGGCCGGATCAAGGTCGTGTCGAAGACGATGACGGAAAGCGATCGCGCGTGGGTCGAGTCGACGCTGAACGCGAACGCGGGCCTCGTGCTCGCGACGCGCGAGTTTCACCAGCAGGCCGTCGACTTCGCCGAGCAGGGCGCCGCCTCGGTGGGCGACACGTTCACGGACGACGATCGCAAGGTGGCCAGCCAGCGCGCCGACGCGGATTTCCTCTTCATGAAGGAGATCAACGCGTCCGTCGCGCGCAACCAGAAGTTCGAAGAGATCGGCGGGCATTTCACCACGCAGGACGGCACGCGGCTGAAGTTCGACCCGTCGGCCGGCAGCGCGCGCGGCACGCTCGCACTGCTGGAGACCGATCGTCAGCTGTCGTCGGGCGCGGCGATCTTCGTCAACGACGTGTCCGGCCAGAAGACTTACGGCAGGCGCGCGGGCCTGATCGACGTCGGCTTCGGGTACGCGTTCGAGGACATCCTGAATGGCACCAACAGCGTCGGTTTTCACGAGACGGCATGACGGCACGCCACACCGCGCCGTCGCGCCGCGCGCCTATTCGTCGCGCAGCGCTTCGGCCGGCCGTACCCGCGCGGCGCGCCAGCTCGGGTAGAGCGTCGCGACGCACGACATCAGGAACGCGGCCGCGGCGATCTCGATCACGTCGGTCGCCGCCAGCTTCGACGGCAGCGAGCTGAGGAAGTACACGGACGGTGTCAGGAAGCGGATGCCGAGCAACTGCTCGATCGCCGGCAGCACCCACGGGATGCTCACCGCGATCGCACAGCCGAGTGCGACGCCCGCCAGCGTGCCGGCGAGGCCGATCGTCATCCCCTGGATCGCGAAGATCTTCATGATCGACCCGGGCGGCGCGCCGAGCGTGCGCAGGATCGCGATGTCGCCCTGTTTCTGCGTGACGGTCATCACGAGCGACGACACGAGGTTGAACGCGGCGACCGCGACGATCAGCATCAGGATCAGCGACAGCATGCGCTTTTGCAGCCGCTCGGCTTCGAACCACGTGCGGTTCTGCCGCGTCCAGTCGCGGATATAGAGGTCGCCCGACAGCGTGCGCGACAGCGCCAGTGCGATGTCCGGCGCGCGCTGCAGATCGTCGAGGCGCAGTCGGATGCCGGTCGGCGCGCGCACGTTGAACAGCGTCTGCGCGTCGCGGAGATGAATGTACGCGAGCGCGCTGTCGTACTGGTAGTGGCCCGACTCGAACGTGCCGACCACGTTGAACTGCCGGAACTGCGGCAGTGCGTCGCCGATGCGCGCGGTGTTGCCGGGCGCGAAGAAGGTGATGCGGTCGCCGATCTTCACGTGCAGCGCGTCGGCCAGCGCCGAGCCGAGCACGATGCCCATCCCGCCCGGCACGAGCGCGTCGAGGCGCCCGGTTTTCAGCTTGCGCGCGATCTCGGACACGCGCGGCTCGAGCACGGGGTCGATGCCGCGCAGCGCGACGCCCGTCACGCTGCCCGCGTTCGTCAGCAGCGCCTGCGCATCGACATAGGGTGCTACGGCGCGCACCGCCGGATTCTGCAGTGATTCGTGCGCGGTGAGCCGCCAGTCGGGCATCGCGCCGGTCGGCGAGAAGATTTCCACGTGCGCGAGCACCGACAGCATCCGGTCGCGCACTTCCGTCCGAAAACCGTTCATCACCGACAGCACGACGATCAGCGCGGCGACGCCGAGCGCGATACCGGCCATCGCGGCACCGGCGATGAACGACACGAAGCCGTCGCCGGCCGAGCGCCGGCCGCCGCGCGCATAGCGCAGCCCGATCTGCCATTCGAACGGGAGTTTCAAGCGGTTTCCTTTCATTTCGATTCGATTCGTGCCGAGCCGCGCATTCTAGCGAACGCGGCGCGAGTGCGCGCAGCGGATGGGCGGCGAGCCGAAAACCCGCCCGACCGGCCGGTCGATGGCCGGCGTTGCACGCCGGCACACCGATATTTCCATCGTTTCGGGTCTGATCGATAATGGCGGCCAGCATCCGGTCGAACATACCAAGCATGTACGGCGCAACCGGGCCGCGCCGTCACAGACCCATAACAATTCGGGGGAGGTTGCCGCAACAGGCAGCATGTCCTCGACAAGGAAATAACAATGGATTTGCTGCGCTTCCTGCTGCTCCTGCCGATTCGCGTCGCGGGCTTCGTCTGGTGGCTGCTCGGCTCCGCGCTGCGGCCGCTGGTCGGCGACGTGTCGTGGACAGCACCCGCGTGGATGGGCATCACCGTCGCGGCCGTGCGCCGCCGCCCGTGGCATGCCGGCGGCCTCGTGCTGCTCACGGCCGCGCTGGGCTACGGCGGCTACTGGTTCAAGCACCGCCCGAAGCCGCCCGAGCCCGAGACCGTCAGTTTTACCGTGAAGGCGCCGGCGATCACCACCTACGAGGTGGACGACAGCGACAAGCCGAAGATCACCGTGCATCCGCTCGAAGTCGTGTTCGCACAGTCGGCCGCGCCGATCGAACAGGTCGGCAAGCCGGCCGGAGACGGCATCGAGATGACGCCCGCGCTCAAGGGCGCATGGGAGTGGGCCGACGACAAGACGCTGCGCTTTACGCCGGCAGCCGACTGGCCGGTCGGCGCGCACGTCGAGGTGCGTTTCGCGGTGCACCGGGTGTTCGCGCCGCAGGTGACGATGCACGACGACCGCTTTGCATTCGACTTGCCCGCGTTCGCCGCGACGTTCGGCAACAATGAGTTCTACCAGAATCCCGACAATCCGGCGGAGAAGCAGGCGCTGCTGCAGTTGCGCTTCAACTACCCGGTCGATCCGGCCGAATTCGAGAAGCGCATCGGCCTCGTGCTGGTCGGCCGCGACGGCAAGAATGCGTCGCCGCTGCGCTACACGGTCAACTACGACAAGATGAAGACGAGCGCGTGGGTCTACTCGCAGCCGCTCGAGATTCCGCGCGATCCGCTGGTCGCACGGCTCGACGTCGACAAGGGCGTGAAGAGTTCGCGCGGCGGCAACGGCACGCCGGAGGTGCTGCACGCATCGGTCGACGTGCCGGGGCTCTACAGCCTGTCGATCGACAACATCGCGCCGACGCTCGTCGACAACGAGCGCTACGAGCCCGAGCAGGTGCTCGTCGCGGAAGCGTCGGATGGCGTGCGCAGCGCCGACCTGGCCGCGCGCGCCAAGGCGTGGGTGTTGCCCAAGCGCAAGCCGGGCGTCGATCAGTCGGACGACGATCCGCCGTACGAATGGAACGTGGCCGACATCAGCGACGCTGTGTTGAAGCAGTCGAAGCCGCTGCCGCTCGAAGCGGTGCCCACCGAGAACGACTACGCGACGCTGCAAAGCTTCAAGTATCACGCGACGCCGGGCGATCGTATCGTCGTGCGATTCGCGGGCGACTTGAAATCGGCGGGCGGCTACCTGCTCGCCGAGCCGGTGACGACCGCGTTCACGGTGCCCGACTATCCGAAGCTGCTGCGCTTCATGGCCGACGGCTCGCTGCTGTCGATGAGCGGCAGCAAGCGCTTGTCGGTCGTGTCGCGCAACCTGCCGGGGATGAAGGTCGAGATCGGTCGCGTGCTGCCCGACCAGCTCCAGCATCTCGTGAGCTTCAACAACGGCACGTACGCGCGGCCCGAGCTGTCGTATTCGTTCAGCGAGGATCACATCGTCGAGCGCTTCGTGCAGACGCGCGCATTCCCGGCCGGCGACCCCGGCAAGGCGCATTACGAAGGCATCGATCTCGGCCAGTACCTGAAGGGCGGCAAGCGCGGCGTGTTCCTGCTGCACCTGACGAAGTACGACCCGGCCGCCGAGAAGAAGAAAGCCGACGATGCCAAGGATAACGATGCATCGTCCGGCGACGGCAGCCAGGATCAATCCGACAACGCCGATTCGGGCGACAGCAACGGAAACGGCAACGGCGACGACAGCGACAGCGCGCTCGGCGACACGCGCCTGATCGTCGTGACCGATCTCGGGATGCTGGTCAAGAAGGCGCTGGATGGCAGCCAGGACGTATTCGTCCAGTCGATCCGCAACGGCCGTCCGGTTGCGGGCGCAACGGTATCGGTACTCGCGGTGAACGGCCAGGCGCTGTTCACGCAGACGACCGGCGCCGACGGCATCGTGCACTTCCCCGCGTTCAAGGGGCTCGACCGCGAGAAGCGGCCGCAGCTGTATGTCGTGAAGAAGGACACCGACCTGTCGTTCCTGCCGGTGGCCGGCCGCGATCGCCAGCTCGATTTCTCGCGTTTCGACGTCGACGGCGAGCGCAATGCGACGGGCCAGGGGCAGCTGTCCGCCTACCTGTTCTCGGATCGCGGGCTGTATCGCCCCGGCGATCCGTTCCACATCGGCCTGATCGTACGGGCGGCCAGCTGGGCGCGCAGCCCGGCCGGCGTGCCGCTGCAGGCGGAGATCGTCGACCCGCGCGGGATCACCGTCGAGCGCAAGCCGGTGACGGTCGATGCGACGGGCTTCACCGAGCTCGGCTATACGACCGCCGAAACGGCACCGACCGGCACGTGGACGGTGAACCTGTACATCGTCAAGGACGGCCAGCCCGGCGCGGAGCCGATCGGCAGCACGACGGTGCAGGTGAAGGAGTTCCTGCCCGACCGGATGAAGGTCGACGCGAAGCTGTCGCAGCAGGTCGTCGAAGGGTGGGTGAAACCGAAGGGGCTGAAGGGCGTCGTCGATGCGCAGAACCTGTTCGGCACGCCGGCGGAGAAGCGTCGCGTCGCGGCGACGCTGACGCTGCGCCCGGTGTGGCCGTCGTTCCGCAGCTGGCAGGGCTATCACTTCTTCGACGCACGCCGCGCGAAGGAGGGCTACACGACGACGCTGCAGGACGGCACGACCGACGACCACGGCCATGCCGAGTTCGACCTCGATCTCGACAAGTACGCGGACTCGACTTACCAGCTCTACTTCCAGGCGAAGGCGTACGAAGCGGAAGGCGGGCGCAACGTCGCCGCGAACGCCCAGACGCTCGTGTCGAACAACGACTGGCTCGTCGGCTACAAGTCGGTCGACGATCTCGGCTACGTGAAGCGCGGCAGCCCGCGCACGGTGCGGCTCGTCGCGATCGATCCGAACGCGAAGGCGATCGGCGTGAAGGACCTGCGCGCGCAGCTCGTCGAGGAACGCTACGTGTCGGTGCTGACCAAACAGGATTCCGGCGCATACAAATACGATTCGCGGCTGAAGGAAGTGCCCGTCGACGAGCAGCCGCTGACGATTCCGGCGGCCGGGCTCGACTTCACGCTGCGCACCGACAAGCCGGGCAGCTATGCGCTCGTGATCCGCAACGCGGACGGCGCCGCGGTGAACCGGATCGAGTATTCGGTCACGGGCGACGCGAACGTCACGCGTTCGCTCGACCGCAACGCGGAGTTGCAGGTGACCCTCGCGAAGCATGACTACAAGCCGGGCGAGCAGGTCGAGATCGCGATCCGCGCACCTTACGCGGGCAGCGGCCTGATCACGATCGAGCGCGACAAGGTGTATGCGCACGCCTGGTTCCATGCGGACACGAGCAGTTCGATCCAGCACATCACGGTACCAGCCGGCTTCGAAGGCAACGGCTACATCAACGTGCAGTACATCCGCGATCCGTCGTCCGACGAAATCTTCATGAGCCCGCTGAGCTACGGCGTCGTGCCGTTCTCGGTGAACCTCGACGCGCGCCGCAACGCGGTGTCGGTCGATGCGCCGGCGCTCGTGAAGCCCGGTGACACGGTGAATTTCACCGTGCATTCGGCGAAGCCCGCGAAGGTCGTCGTGTTCGCGGTCGACGAGGGCATCCTGCAGGTCGCGCGCTACAAGCTCGGCGATCCGCTGAAGTTCTTCTTCCGCAAGCGGATGCTCGAAGTCGGCACGTCGCAGATCCTCGACCTGATCCTGCCGGATTTCGAGAAGCTGATGGCGATGGCCGCGCCCGGCGGCGACGCCGACGACGCGATCGGCCGCCAGTTGAACCCGTTCAAGCGCAAGCGGGACAAGCCGGTCGTTTACTGGTCGGGGATCGTCGACGTGAACGGCGACACGCGCCTGAGCTACACCGTGCCCGACTACTTCAACGGCAAGCTGCGCGTGATGGCCGTGTCGGTGTCGCCGGACCTGGTCGGCACGTTCGAAGGCGCGACGACGGTGCGCGGCGATTTCGTGCTGTCGCCGAACGTGCCGACGACGCTCGCGCCGGGTGACGAGGCCGACGTCAGCGTCGGTGTCTCGAACAACCTGACGGGCGCCGGCAACCAGCCGGTGCCGGTCGCGGTCACGCTGAAGACGGGCCCGCAGTTGCAGGTGATCGGGCCGGCCACGCAGAATGTCGCGCTCGCGCCGCAGCACGAGGGCGTCGCGATGTTCCGCGTGAAGGCGACCGATACGCTCGGCTCGGGTTCGCTGTCGTTCGGCGCGCGCTATGGCGCGAAGGGCGCGCAGCAGCGCGTCGACGTGTCGGTGCGGCCGGCCGCCGCGTTCCGCACGCAGCTCGACATCGCGCGGCTCGATCCAGGCAAGAAGGCGAGCGTGCCGAACCTGCGGTCGATGTACGACGCGTATGCGTCGCGCGACGCGAGCATCTCGACCGCGCCGCTCGTGCTGTCCGAAGGGCTCTCGTCGTATCTCGTCAACTTCGAGCACTACTGCAGCGAGCAGATGGTGAGCGCGGCGGTGCCGCGCATGTTCGCGGCGAAGTGGCTGTCGGTGCGCGCGCTGACGAGTGCGATGCATGCGACCGACGCCGGCGCCGACGCGACGAACGAGGCGGCGATCGCGCAGTTCCTCGGCGTGCTGCGCAGCCGGCAGAACGCGCAGGGCGGGTTCGGTCTGTGGAGCGCGACGCCGGACGCCGATCCGTTCGTGTCCGCATACGCGATGCACGTGCTGCTCGACGCGCGCGAGCGCGGCATCGCCGTGCCGAAGGACATGCTCGACGCGGGCAACCAGTATCTGCAGAAGCTCGCGGCGAACGATTCGCTCGGCTCGCTCGACCTGCTGCGGCAGCGTGCGTACGCGGTGTATCTGCTGACACGCCAGGGCAACGTGACGACCAACAGCCTCGCGGCCGTGCAGAAGCGGCTGCAGGATGCGTATCCGAACGACTGGAAGAACGACCTCGCGGCCGCGTGGCTCGCCGCGTCGTACCAGCTGCTGAAGCAGGACAAGGAGGCCGCGGCGCTGATCGCGGGCCCGCAGGCGCTGCTCGAGCGCAAGCGCGCGTCCGACGGCGGTTACGTGACGGGCTACTACCTCGATCCGCTGACACGCGACGCGAGCGTGCTGTACTTGATCGCGAAGCACTTCCCGGAGCGCGTGCGCAAGCTGTCGCCGCGCGCGATGGACAACCTCGCCGCGCCGCTCGTCGACAACCGCTACAACACGCTGTCGTCGGCGATGACGATCCTCGCGCTCGATGCGTATGCGGCATCGAGTGCGGGCCAGCTCGACCAGCTCGCGATCGACGAGGTACGCGCGGGCGCCGCGCCGAAGGACGTGTCGTCGATCCAGGCGAACCTCGTGCGCTCCGGCACGTGGTCGGGCGGTGCGTCGCGCGTCGACTTCGTGAACGGCAGCACGCTGCCCGCGTGGTGGATCACGAGCCAGTCGGGCTACGACCGCGGCACGTCGACGAAGGCGATCAAGGACGGGCTGGAGATCGTGCGCGACTACACCGACACGGACGGCAAGCCGCTCGAGAAGATCACGGTCGGCCAGGAGATCGACGTGCACCTGAAGATCCGTGCGACGGGCTCGGCAAGCGTCGGCAACATCGCGATCGTCGACCTGCTGCCCGGCGGCTTCGATCCGGTGATCGCGCCGCCGCCGGTTACCGACACGCCGGACGGCGACAGCAACGGCGATGGCGGCGCGTCGGCGCCGGTGGCCGATGCACCGTGGCGCTCGCCGATCGGCGTAAAGGGTTCCACGTGGCAGCCGCAGTTCGCGGACGTGCGCGAGGACCGCGTGGTGATCTACGGCACCGCGACGACCGACGTGCGCGAGTTCGTCTACCGGATCAAGGCGAGCAACGCGGGCCGCTTCGTCGCGCCGCCTGCGTACGGCGAGTCGATGTACGACCGCCGCGTGCAGGCTCAGGCGCCCGGCGGCACGACGTTGACCGTGGAGCGCGTGCGATGACGATGCAGCTGCAACGGCCTTGCCAGAGGTGCCGGCCGCGCCGGGTGCAAGGAGCGCCCGCGCGTGACTGACGCTTCGGTGCTGCGGCGCGCGTTGCGTGGCGCCGGCCGCTGGCTGCATCGCTGGCAGAACTGGATCGTCGGCGCGCTGCTCGTGTTCGGCGCGCTGGCCGCGTGCCGGCTGTGGCCGCATCCGCCGCTGCGTGACTGGAAACCGTCGTCCGTTGCAGTGACGGACGCGCAGGGCCGGTTGCTGCGCCTGACGCTCGCGAAGGACGACCGCTATCGGCTATGGGTGCCGCTCGACCGAATGTCGCCGCAGCTCGTCGAAGCCGTGATGCTGCACGAGGACCGCTGGTTTCGCTGGCATCCCGGCTTCAACCCGTACGGCCTCGCGCGCGGCGCATGGATCACCTACGTGCGTGGCGGCAATCCGCAGGGCGGCTCGACGCTGACGATGCAGCTCGCGCGCTCACTGTGGAAGCTGAACACGCGTACGCCGGCCGGCAAGCTCGCGCAAGTCGCGCGCGCGATGCAACTCGAACTTTTCTATTCGAAACGGCAGATCCTCGAAGCGTATCTGAACGATGCGCCGTACGGCCGCAACGTCGAAGGCGCGGGCACCGCGAGCGTCGTCTATTTCGACCGGATGCCCGATGCGCTGACGTTGCCCGAGGCGCTCGCGCTCGCGGTGATTCCGCAGGATCCGGCACGGCGCGTGCGCGGCGGGCAGGACGAGATCAACCGCGCGCTGGCCGCGTCGCGCAACCGGCTGTATGCGCGCTGGCTGACGAAGCATCCGGGCGATGCGTCGCTCAAGCCGCTGTTCGCGTTGCCGCTTGCGATGCGGCCATTGTCGGCACTGCCTTTCGATGCGCCGCATGCGGTCGACCAGGCGCTCGCCGCACGCAGTGCGTGGCGTACGACCTCGGGCGGCGCGGCGGACGACAGCGACGGCGGCGCGCGGCTCGTGACGACGCTCGATCTCGACCTGCAGCGCACGCTCGAACGGCAGATCGCACGCTATGTCGCGCGCAACGACACGCGCGGCGTGCGCAACGCGGCGGCCATCCTGGTCGATACGCGCGACATGGGCGTGAAGGCGCTGGTCGGCTCCGCGAACTTTTTCGACCGCACCATCGACGGGCAGGTGAACGGCACGCTCGCGCGGCGCTCGCCGGGCTCGACGCTCAAGCCGTTCATCTATGCGCTCGGTTTCGACCAGGGCGTGCTGCATCCGCAGACCGTGCTGCGCGACGTGCCGACCGCGTTCGGCCCGTATGCGCCGGAGAATTTCGACGGGCATTTTCTCGGGCCGATCACCGCGACCGACGCGCTGAACCGCAGCCGCAACGTGCCTGCCGTGTGGGTCGCGTCGCAGCTCAAGTCGCCCGACCTGTACCGGTTCCTGCAGGAAGCCGGCGTGCGCCGGCTCGCGAGCGCGCAGCACTACGGGCTCGCGCTCGTGCTCGGCGGCGGCGAAGTGACGATGCAGGATCTCGCGGGGCTCTATGCGATGCTCGCGAATCGCGGCGAATTCCGGCCGCTGCGGCTGCGCGCGGACGAGCCGGCGCTGCCCGGCCGGCGCCTGCTCAGTGCCGAGGCGAGCTACATGACGATGGACATGCTGCGCCAGCATCTGCGCCCCGACGAGACGAGCGGCGCGCAACCGTCGAGCGTGCCCGTCTACTGGAAGACCGGCACGTCATGGTCGTTCCGCGATGCGTGGACGGCCGGCGTGTTCGGCCCGTATGTGCTGGTCGTGTGGGTCGGCAATTTCGACAACTCGACCAATACGGCATTCGTCGGTGTCGACGCGGCCGCGCCGCTGTTCTTCCAGGTCGTCGACGCGCTGAATGCCGAGCGCACGCTCGCCGAGCCGCCGCGCGCGGTGCCGCCGCGGCTGAAGCGCGTGCGGATCTGCCTCGCGAGCGGTGACCTGCCGAACGAGTGGTGCCCGCAGCAGGGCTGGACGTGGTTCATTCCGGGCACGTCACCGATTCGCGTGAGTACCGTGCACCGGCCGGTCGTGATCGACGACGCGACGGGGAAGGCCGCGTGCCCGCCGTACGACGGCAAGCGCACGCATACGGAGATCTTCGAGTTCTGGTCGTCGGATCTGCAGCAGGTGTTCGCGCAGGCCGGCATTCCGCGCCGGCGGCCGCCGCAGAATGCGGACTGTCGCGATGCCGGGCAGGTCGAAGGCGATCCGCCGCGCATTACGTCGCCGCTGCGCGGCAGTACGTATGCGATGCGCGTGAAGAGTACGGAGGAGATGCGCATCGCGTTCAACGCGACGGCCGATGCGAGTGCGCACGCGCTGTACTGGTTCGTCAACGATGCGTTTGTCGGGCGCAGTGTGCCGGGTGATGCGCTGTTCTGGCAGCCGCGGACGGCCGGCAGTTTTACGGTGCGGGTGGTCGACGATCACGGCCGCAGCGACCAGCGGCCGCTGGCGGTGGGGTTGGAGCAGTAGGCGTTCCGGATCACATGCGGGCAGCAGGCGAAATGCCGGTGTCGGTCATTTTCCGTAACTCTCGAGCGGGATTGCCGTCCTGCGGTTCGCACACAGGCGGTAGGTGGCCCGGAGAGGCGGAATTGCAGGACCTTTGGAAGGGGCTGATCAAACAGTACGGCACGATGCCCCCGATGTAGCACCGATTGCCGGCGATCCATGTCCGATTGGTTCGCTTTGTTGACTGTTGTCGAACGTGGGGCCGTCCGTACAGGGGCGGCTTCAGTCGAATGCGTCGGGCGACGATCGGTCTGGCGCGGCCGTTCGCGCAATCGAGGTGCGGAATTGCCGGCCCGACATCCGGGGCTTGTTCCCGTCGCACAGTCAGGGTTTGGGCACCCGGATACGGCTGATCATCAGCGAACCCGACAGACCGAAAAGCAGCGTCATCGGATGCAGCGTGGCGCCCCAGATCTGCAGGTCGCCGAGCCACAGGTTCGGGCCGATTGCGTCGAACCTCGCGGCGACCGCCAGCAACAGCACGAGGACGATCGATGTCGGAATCGGTGTGCCCTCGAAGTACGAAACCTTTCCCGTTTCCTGCGACAGCTCTTCCGCCGTCACGTTGTAACGGGCCAGCCGCGACACGCCGCAGGCCACGAAATAAACCAGTATCAACCGGTCGTACAACCCTGTCATGCCGCATCCGTAACCGATGATGGCGGGGGCGACGCCGAACGAAATCACGTCGGCAAGCGAGTCGAGTTCGCGGCCCAACGCCGACGATTTTTGCCGCCAGCGCGCAATTCTGCCGTCCAGGATGTCGAATACCAGGGCGCCGACAATCAGGCCGGCCGCGTAATAGATGTGCAGCTTGTCGCCACTCGCGATGTACGAAATGATTGAAAAAAGTGCGCCGGTGCCGCACACCGCGTTACCGAGCGTGAACCAGTCAGCCAGATGAAATTCACGGATCATCGAAAATCGTCGAACAGGGCTTGTCATGCTGATGTCGGCTGGAGGAAGGAGGCCACTATGCTATCAGGCATGGTGAAAGCGCTTTCGCGAAAGCGATATCCCGAATGGGCGCCAAACCGATGCGACTGTTCGTCACTCGAGACGGCACGCTTCGCGTGCAAGCGGCCTGTGTGCTTCCGGCGACAAACGTTTGGCAGAAGTCCGTTCGGTGACGGGCCCCCCGTCACTTCGTCATCCGGGCCGGCCCTGATCGCGTGCTGTGCTGGAAGATCGACTATGCGAGGCTGTCGGGGGCAAGTCGTAAAACCTGCGCGGTATCGTCCTGAGGCTCGGGCATCCGCATCGGCCACAATCATGTGTCGCGTTGCGTCGTGTGCCGCTAATGCTTCGTTTGATACCCAGCGTTCGATCAAGAAAAATCCATTTCCCTCACCGACGACCGGATGGGGACCTTACCGGAGACAGCCTTGTTCCGCACGTACGAGCGGCGCCAACTTTTCATGACGACGATCACGGCTGCAGTGATCAGCGGCCGCTGGCGGTGAAGTTGGAGCAGTAGAAGACGACGGCCCGCCGGTGCTGGCCCGGACTCAGACGCTGTAGCCGATCCGCAGCACACCCCATTGCCGTCCGCCGACGACGATGGGTGCGGAAACGTCCTTCATCAGCGCGAAGTTGCCGTTGCCCATGTCGCGCCGATAGGTCTGCAGCAGGAACGGCTTGGTATGCGCCACGGAGGTGCGTGCCGTGCGGTCCGTGTAGATCCGGCGATTCCGGCAGTTCGCGGCGTTCCACGCGGCGTCCGCGCGCTGGGGCAGCGAGAACTTGCGGTTGTGGGTCGGCAGGTAGCACTGCCTGTCGAAGCTCGCGCAATAGACGATGCGTGCGTCGATCTCGAGGATCGGCTCCTGGATGGCAGGGAGCACGCGGTCGGTGAACGCCGTGAAGCGCGTCATGAACTGCTGCGGGTCGGTGCCGGGAATCGGCACGTAGTTCGCGTCGAAGAGCGCGTCGAGTGCGATATCGCCGCGCCCGACCGCTTCCTCGAAGAGCTTGCTGATCGCGGCGGCCGTATTCCGCGCGGTGTCGATCAGGCGCGTGTCGGGCGATTCGATGCCGGTCGCGGCCGTGAGTTCGATGAGCGTCTCGGAGACGGAGAGCAGGTTGCCGAGCCGGTCCTTGGCCTGCGAGAAGTTGTCGCTCGAATCCTCGACGCCGGATGCCATCTCGCCGACCTGTTCGTCGAGGCGGTGGCATTGCGTCTCGATCTCGTCCGTCAGCGACGCGATCTGTTCGGCCTCGCCGGCGAGCTCGGTGATCGCGTGCCCGGTCGCGTGCACGACTTCGCCGATCGTACGCGTGCCCTCGCGCACGCGATGCGCGCGTGCGGCGTTGTCGGTGCCTTCCGCGATCAGGTGTTCGGTCTGCTCGGCAAGGCGCGCGAGGGTCGTTTCGATCTGGGCCGTCGCCTGTCCGGTCTTGGCGGACAGGTTCTTGACCTCGGCCGCGACGACGGCGAAGCTGCGCCCCGAATCGCCGGCGCGTGCGGCCTCGATCGCGGCGTTCAGCGCGAGCAGGTGGGTCTGTCGCGCGATCACGGAGATCTCCTCGGACACGGCCCGGACGTGATCGAGCGCGTCGCGCAGCGCGCCCATCTGGTTGCCGATCGACGTGACGCCCTCGACGAGGCCGTGGATGTCGGCGAGCGACGCCTCGATCGTCTGTTGCGACTGGCGAACCGCGTTCGACGCATTCGCGCTCACGGCGCGCACCTGCTGCGCGGCTTCGGCAATCCGGTGGTTGCCGCGCAACGTGACGGCCGCCGATTCGCGCAGCGTGTGGCAGACCTCCGCCTGCCGGGCGACGCGGGTCGCGACTTCCTCGACGTGACCCGACACGTCGCAGATCTCGATGCCGAGCCTGCCGGCCTGCTCGGCGATGTCGCCGACGAGTGCGCGCGATGAACGGCGGCTGCGGCCGATTCCGAAGAAGTTCACGTTGCTGGGTCTCCTGGTGGACACGCTTGGCCGGTCTTTGGCGAATTTTGGGAGTGTGCCCCTGACTTGACGGCGGCGTAGCCGCCGACTTGAGGTCGGGTAAACGTCCAGATCGGCGATCCGGATGGTTGGGCCAGCACCGCGCGTTTCCCGTTTTTGTGCGGCTGTCTTCCGGTGGCCGGGCGCCGGACGAGCGGGCGCCGATCATCCGTCCGAATGCGCCGAGTCAGAATACGTGATGGATGCCGAGGTTGGGGCCGACCGGTGTGCCGGGCAATCCGGACAACGCACCGCGAGTGATGCCGGGGTCGGCATCCATCGTTCCGTGGTGGTTGACGACGCCAGCTTGCGCATGGAGGACGGTTCGCTTCGACTGGCTGCAACTGACGTCGACCGCGACGGGCAACGAATGACTGTGCGAATCGTTGCGATCGATCTTGCGCCACGCGCCTGTATTCACCGTCGGCTGCAATCCGAAACTGGGCGAATCGCTTGGGGGATGGATGGTGGGCATGAAAGTCGAAGAACGTCTGGCTACATCGAACAGCGGACTGGCTACGCCTCGGGGCCAGGGCCGGCGTGACGCGATAGTCGAGGCCGGCGCCATACACGAGGGGCAGGGTAGCGAAACCCTCCCCCTCGTACCGAGCGCGATACCGAGCGGCAGCATCGCCGCGCCGCATCGCGCAAGGTGTTACTTCGCGGAACTCGCGCTGACCTTCGCGAAGTCCAGGCTACCGAAGCCCGTATCGTCGTCCCAGCCGGCCTTCGCGGTATAGCCGTGGCTGCTGTAACCGTTGTTGCCCGAGGTCACGTCGTGGAGCAGCGACGTATTGGTCGGGAAGTTCTGGTAGAACGCCGACGTCGGCAGGCCGAGGCTGTTGTTGTTCGCCGATTCGACCCGCGCCCAGCCGCCGACGAAGATCGGCGAAGCGAGGCTTGTGCCGCCGACGAGCTGGTTGGTCTGCCCGTTGATGACGATGTACGCGCCCGTCGATTGCGCGGCGTCGAACGCCACGTCGGGCAGCACGCGTTTCGTCACCGTGCTGCCGAGCGCGGCAGTCTGCCAGCTCGGCGCGGTTTCGAACGCGCTCACGCCGCCGCCCGTCGCCCAGATCCGCACCGCGTTGTCGACCGGGTTGCCGTTGCTGTCGAGATCCGCGTACGCGACGCCTTCGTTCCACACGGTTTCGCCGGCCCACGTCGTGGTGCCGGTGGTCGAGAGCGTCGTGCCGCCGACCGCGACGACATACGGCGAACTCGCGGGCGACGACACGCTGTACTTGGACAGGTTGATCGTCGTCCTGACCGACGTGCCGTTGTACGTGCCGATGTAGCCGGGCGCGCCTTGCGGCGACGTCGACCATTGATAGACGCCCGCGTCGCCGGCCGAGACCGAGAAGACCTGACCCTGCGCGACGGCCTGCTTGAACACCGCGTCGTCGGCGGCGAGCGAGCCGTCGGAGTTCGCGGCGGTTTCGTCGAGGCCGAGCGACACGTTGATGACGGTCGCCTTGTTGTCGGTCACGGCCTTGTTGTATGCGGCGGTCAGCGTCGCGTCGGTGAGGCCGCTGTCGTTGCTGTCGCCGTTCACCGCCGAGTAGAAGATCAGCTGCTTGACGCCGCCGGAGGTGCCGATGATGTCCTGGCTGTCGAGATCCCATTCGCCCGGATCGCCGTCGTCGGCCAGCGTGCCCGACCCGCCTGCGACCACCGCCGTGTTGACGGTCGCCAGGCCGGCATTCTGCGTGAAGGTGTTCAGGTCGGCGATGGTCTGGGTCATGTCGCCCCAGGTGATGATGCCCACCGTGGTGTTGGTCGCGGCAGGCAGGCCGCTCGCGTCGTAGATCGCCGCGAAATCGGTCGGCTGGTGGCCGACTTGCTGCGACGCGGCGGCCGCGTTCTTCGCGATCCTGTTCGGCTCGATGACGGCGGCCGGCGCGAAGCGGTGGAGCAGGCGGTGCGGCACCGCGGCGTTCTGCAGGCCGAGCACCGAATCGACGACCGAACCGAGCGACGCCGGGATCAGCGCGGCCGAATCGTTCGCGAAGACCGGCTTGCCGCGATAGTTGAAGCGCTTGATGCTCGCGTGGAAGCCGTTTTGCGCGTTGGTCGCGTTGCCGTCGGCGGAGACTAGCGTGTTGTTCTCCGACACCGTGATGTTGCTGAAGCCGTTCGCCTTCAGGTGGGCCACGACGGCCGCGACCTGGCTGTCGGTCGGCGCGAAGCGTGCCTTGAACTGGGCGGGTGTCAGGTACTTGCGGTAGCTCGCGCTGCCCGGCTGGTTGACGTCGCGCAGGAATGCGTCGAGCTGGTCGGTGTTGCGGTTCTTCAGCACCACGGTCACATGCAGCGGCTGGCTCAGTTCGAGCGGCGTCACGTGCGTGTCGGTGAGCGCCGGGGTGCCGACGCTGTTGAGCGAGTACGCAGGCTGAGCCTGCGATGCGGCCGACGCAGCCGCGGCGGGCGCATTCGACAGCAGGAAAGCGCTGGTGCGGGTCGCGACCCAGTTGGTGGCAGCCTGGGCGGGCAGCGGCGCCAGCGTGGCGGCGACCGCGAGCGGCAGTGCGGCGAGGGCAAAGCGTTGCGAGAGTGTGCGATTGACGTGCTGAGTTCTCTGCATTGTGAGCTCCGAGATTTCGACGTAGAACCGGTGCAGCGCGCGACCCGGATCGCGGGTAGCGGCAGGGCGGCGCATGCAACCTGACGCAAGACCGGACCAACCAGCGTGATTCAAGGCGACATAAGTTTTCCTCCCCCTCCCACCATCAAGATCGGAGGCCGGTCGGGGTATCGGATTCGCGCATCGCGAACGTCGATCCCGCGCACGGCCCTCTATCGTGTCGGCCTGCGTCGCATCGGCGGCGGCGTGGTCCGACCTTCTCTCATTCCGTTCAATCTGCTGCGACGGCTGCTTCAACGCGTTATCACTTAATTAGGAATCCAATATATAAAATCCGTATAAGCGGGTGATGCATTGTCGTTCGACGGCGTGGTGCGCGTGTTTCGTGTGAGGTGCTGCGGGCGAGATCGAATGCCCCGGTCAGCCGGGAGAGAGGTCGATATCGTCGTCTTCCGCCTGAAGCGGAACGGGATGACCGGTGACGCGGGAGCTGGGTGTTGCGAGTAGATATCGTGGCTTACGAATCAGCTACTGTTCTCGTGCAACGTAATAAAAACGGAAGTTAATTGTCGGGCCGTTGATTTCCTGATGCGGATTCGATTTCACGGCGGTATTTCTTGCGGGGAAAGATAGCAAGAAAGAAAACGCAGAGTCAAACTTTTTTTGATTGCGTTTAAAAAGTTTAGATAATCGCTTCAAAGGATGTTTTTTATGAACGGGAAGCGATTATGTAAGTCATTCGTCATCCTTGACGAGTGACGCGTGACGCAGTGCGAGCCAGGCGCTGGCGTTGCGAAAAACCGATGCCGCCGCTGCCATTTCGATGCGACGTTCCGAAACCGGCCCTCGCGGTTTCGTTGTCTGCGCGTAGCAAGTGAGCGCGCGTTCGATGCAACGCGCGATGCGCTTCGATTGAAACCGGGCGAATCGTTCGGACTTGCGTGGAACACGCATCGTGTTGCGCGGCATCTTCTTTTCCTTCTTGCCGGCTTTACCGATTCCCGCAGCGGCGGCGCGCAGGTCGCGCGCCGTGTGCCCTGCAACACGGCTCGGCGATCACCCGTCGTCCGCCTTCGCCTGCAGCCCCTTCAACCCCTGAATCACGACCAGCAGCGCGCGGCCGTGCTCGTCCGACCCATCCCACGCGTCGACGATCGCGTCGCGCAGCAGGTCGTTGTACCGGCGGCGCGACAGCCCGGTATCGACACCATAGAAACTGCATAACTTATTGAATGGCGCGCTTCGGCGCAGCCGATGCCCATTCGACAGCCTCAGGCGCGATACGGTCGGCTGGCTGACCCCGGAGAGTCGCGCTATTTCGCTGGACGAGCGTGTATCTGCCGTCAGGCGGCGCAACAGGTCTTGAACGGGAAAATCTTGGTCCGGGGCTTCCATGCGATGCATTATACCTATACAGTTACGGCTGTTGAATGGGCTTGCTGTCACCAGCGAGGCTGTATCCCGAGAAAGTTGATGACACTGAAACACCTCCCACCCACGTTCTGCTGGACCAAGATCGGTACCGAGTCCGGCGAGGAACTGCCGACCGTCGTGCTCCGCAAGGAATGGGAGCGCCGGCTCGGGGGCGGGCGTTTTCTGTGGGGCATCAACCAACCGCTCGGCAGCAGCGCGCAAGTCGCCGCGCATCGCACGGGCTCGCTGCTCGCGCTGTTTTCGCCGGTCGCGTCGCGCCCGCGCGCAGGCGAGCGCAAGGACGCGTTGTTGTGGAATGCATGGGTCGACGCGAGCGGGCAGGTACGGCCGTTGCCGCCGCACACGTTCATCGCGAGCCGCTCGACCTTGCCGTCGGGCCGGCGCCGCGAGCAGCACTACGCACTCGTCTGCGCGTCGTCCACCGCGCTGACGGTCGGCACGCAATTGCGCGTGTTTCCCGATCACCTGCGCAGCGTGAGCACCGGCAAGCCGCTCGGCGCCGCGCAGGGCGCGGCCGTGGTCGATTGTGTCGGGCGTGCGAAGGAGCAGACGGGCAAGAGCTATCCGCTCGCGCTGTCGGTCGAGCTGGAGGCACCGTATTTCGTGCGGCTCGCCCAGCCGTGCGTGCTGAAGGCGCGCGATCTCGCGGAAGTGAACAAGGCGACGCGCGCCGGTGATTTCGATCGCTTCGTCGAGCTCGTCGCGCGCTTGCGCGGCCGTTCGCCGACGGACGCCGAGCGCGGCGTCACGCGCGATCTGTTCGACGTGCCGCCGATCGAAACGGCGGCCGCGTATGTTGCGCCCACGCACGTGGCGCGCTTGCGCAACCGGCCGGCGGCCGAGCATGCGCGCGATCTCACGGGCGACCTGTTCGACCTGTCACCGGGCGAGGCGGCCGCGTTCGCGGGCCTTGCGCATCCACGCATCGGGCGCGCGTGACGCAACCCGCGCAGCAGATCGCGCAAGAATCTGTTGCAATCTCGCCATAGCGGAGCGGCGAGGGCAGAGAGACAATCGGCACGAAGCGCGCTGCGCGGCGGCCGATGCGTCGATACTCGATGGGTCGTGGTTCACGCCGCCGACATGCGCACCACGCACACTGAGCGTCGGCGTGCTTCACACTGCAACCCTGAGGGAGAAGTGTCGATGTCGACCCACATCTGTTCGCGGGAAGCCCGGGCCGCGCAACGCTTCGTCGAAGCCACGCGCAACGTCGATCAGGCCTTTCGCGCCGTGCGTGGCGAAAGCGACGACGACATTTCGTCGGCCGAATATGCACGCGCGATGTCGCGCCTCGATCGCGCGCTCGACGAGCTGGCGCTTGCGCAGGAATGCTTCGATCGCGTAGTCAGCGCCGACACAACCGCACACGACAACTGATCCCGCCGGCCCCGCGTGTTCGCGCGTCAGGCGACGCGCGTTCATCTTCATGCCGGGCATCGCGCCCGGCATGTCGTTCACTTATCCCGTTCCTGCTTCAGACCTTGCGGCCTTCCACCGGATAACCGGGATCGGTATAGCCGTGCGTCGATGCGTGCCCGGGCGGCACGAGCGAATCGACGAACCGTTCGTCGTCCGGGCCGAGTTCGAGCGTGAGCGCATCGATGTAGCTGTCCCAGTGCGCTTCGGTGCGCGGCCCCGCGATCGTCGAGCTGACGATGCGGTTCTTCATCACCCACGCGAGCGCGAACGCCACCGATGTCGAGCCGCGTGCGGCCGCATGCGCGGCCACCTGCTGCGCGATATGCAACGATTCGGGTCGCCATTCCGTTTGCTGGATGCGCCGGTCGCCGCGGCCCGCACGTGAATCGGCGGGCGGCTGCGTATCTGCCGTGTATTTGCCGGTCAGCACGCCGCGCGCGAGCGGGCTGTACGGCACGACGCCGATCCCGTAATGCGCAGCGGCCGGAAGCTGTTCGACCTCGGCCGTGCGATCGACGAGGTTGTACAGCGGTTCGCTCGCAACCGGGCGATCGATGCCGAGTTGATCCGCGAGTCGCACGATCTCGGCGATGCGCCAGCCCTTGAAGTTCGACAGCCCGAAGTAGCGCACCTTGCCTTGCCGGATCAGGTCGGCGATCGCGCGCATGGCTTCGTCGAGCGGCGCATCGGTCAGCGCGCGATGGAAATAGAGGATGTCGATGTAGTCGGTGCCGAGCCGCTTCAGGCTCGCGTCGACCGATTCGACGATCCATTTGCGTGACTGGCCCTGCCGGTTCGGCCCTGCGTCCGGTCCGGCCGGATAGCCGAACTTCGTCGCGACGACCCAGCTGTCGCGACGCGGCGTAATCGCGCGGCCGACGACTTCTTCCGAGCGGCCGGCGTGATAGACGTCGGCCGTGTCGATGAAGTTGACGCCCTGGTCGAACGCCTTGTCGATGATGCGCGCCGACGTCGCTTCGTCGGTCTCGCCGCCGAACATCATTGCGCCGAGACACAGCGGCGACACCTTGAGCGCGCTGCGCCCGAGATAGCGGTAATCCATGGAAGCTCCATGCGGGCACGTGCCCGCCGGTTGAATGAAGGAAGCCGCGCTTACACGCCGGCTTCGTCGAACACGCGCTGGGCGATCGTCAATGCGGAACTTGCGGTCGGCCAGCCCGAGTAGAACGCGAGATGCGTGATCGTTTCGATCAGCTCGTCGCGCGTGAGGCCGTTGTCGAGTGCTTTCTTCAGGTGGAACGGCAGTTCGTTGACGCGATACAGCGACACGAGGCTTGCGACCGTCACAAGGCTGCGATCGCGTGGCGACAGGCCGGGGCGCTGCCAGACGTCGCCGAACAGCACGTTGTCGGTGTAGTCGGCGAGCGCGGGTGCGATGGCGCCGAACGCCTTGCGCGCGGCGGAAGTCGGCTCGGACATCGAGGGCTCCGGGGAAGTTGGGGAACATCGACGATGGTAGCCACCGATGCGCTTATCGATAATCCCCGGCAATGCGCATGCACTTATCGACGCGACTCATGAATCGTGATGCATGGGCGATGCCCCGCCGGCTCATGCGCGATAGCGCAGCGCATCGACGATCACCGCGAGCGCGCGCGACGATTGCCGCCGGCTCGCGTAGTACAGGTGATGACCGGGGAACGTCGGGCACCAGTCGTCGAGCACGCTGACGAGCCGGCCGGCTGCGACATGCGGCGCCGCGAGTTCGGCGGGCACGTACGCGAGCCCGTAGCCCGCGAGCGCCGCGTCGAGCGTTTCGTAGGTGCCGTTGAAGGTGACCTGCCCGTCGACGCGCACCTGCAGCGTGTCGTCGCCGCGCGCGAGTTCCCACGCGTACAGCGCGCCGTGCGTCGGCAGGCGCAGGTTGATGCAGTCGTGCGCGACCAGATCCTGCGGCGACGCGGGGCGCGCACGTTCCGCGAAATACGCGGGCGCGCCGACGATCGCCATTTTCATGTCGGCCGAGATGCGTACGGCGATCATGTCCTTCGCAACCTGGTCGCCGAGCCGCACGCCGACGTCGAAGCGCTCCGCGACGATGTCGGACAGCCCGTAGTCGTTCACGAACTCGACCTTCAGGTCGCGATAGTCGCGCAGGACCGGCGCGAGCTTCGGCCACAGCAGCGTGCGGATCACGAAGTCGGTCGCGTTGATGCGCACGGTGCCCGCGGGCTGGTCGCGCAATTCCGCGAGCGCCGTCAGTTCGGCCTCGATTTCGTCGAAGCGCGGCGCGAGGTTCAGCAGCAGGCGTTCGCCGGCTTCGGTCGGCGCCACGCTGCGTGTCGTGCGCGTGAGCAGCCGCACGCCGAGGCGCGTTTCGAGCGAGCGGATTGTATGGCTGAGCGCGGATTGCGATACGCCGAGCTGGGCGGCCGCCCGCGTGAAACTGCGCTCGCGCGCGACGGCGATGAAGGCGAGGAGGTCCGCAAAGTTGTCGCGCGGCATGGAAGGTGTCGGGTGGTCGATGCCCGCGCATCGTACCACCGGGTTCACCGGGCCGCGCGGCAAGGCGACGAGGGATGCGGCGCGCGTCAGCCCGCGCGTGTCATGCCCGGTGCATGGGGCGCGGGATGGTACGCATAGCCGCCATGCTGGAACGACGTCGCGAAGAACTGCATCTGGTAGCGGATCGCGTTCGCCCAGTAATCCCACGTGTGGCCGCCCGGCCGCTCCGCATAGTCGTGCGGCACGCCGAGCGCGACGAGCCGTTCGTGCAGCGTGCGGTTCGAGCCGACGAATGCGTCGTCGCGGCCGCAATCGATCGTCAGGTCGAGATGTGCGCGCACGAACGCGCTGGCGCTGGCGACGATCACGTTGCGGTTCCAGAACGACGGATGACGGCCGGGGTCGCCGAACACGTGGTCGATGCCCGGCTCGTCCTCGCAGCAGCGCGGATCGACCGCGCCGCTGATGCTGCCGACCGCGCCGAACGTGTCGGGCCGGTCGAGCGCGATGCGCAGCGCGCCGAAGCCGCCCATGCTGAGCCCGGTGATCGCGCGGGCGTGCTGCGTCGCGATCGTGCGGAAGTGCGAATCGACGTAGGAGACGACTTCGTCGCCGATGAAGGTTTCGTAGCGGCTGCCCGAGTCGAACGGACTGTCGATGTACCAGCTCTCGTGCCCGCCGTCGGGCATCACGAGGATCACGTGGTAGCGGTCGGCGAGCGCTGCGATGTGCGTGTTCGACGTCCAGTCGGTGTGGTCGCCGCCGGAGCCGTGCAGCAGATAGACGACCGGATAGCGGTCGCCGTCGCGGGCGCCGCGCGCATAAGCGTCGGGCAGCACGACGGTTGCCTTTAGCGTCTCGTTCATCGCGGCGCTGGGAATCACGACGACCCGCGCGTGAAATGCGAGAGCAGGGCCCGAAATGGCGAGCAGCAGAAGCAGCCAGAAGGCGCGCGCCAGATTCCTCGATCCTCGCATGTGTCGACCCCGTCCGGCGTCGAGCGCCGGGAAATCCCTGTTCGGACGACTCTAGCAACCGTGCCTTTCAACCATATTTCGGCGAATCCTACGGGTTGTCAGGCGGGCGGCGCGCCGACGATGCGCTCGATGGCGGCGCGAAACGCATCGGGCCGCTCGGCCGGGATCAGGTGCCCGCAGCGCGCGATCATGTCGAAGCCGGCGCAGCGCGCGAGCGCCCAGTCGGGCACGTGCCAGCCTGCGCGCGAGCGTTCGCCTGCGACGAGCCAGACGGGGTGACGCTCGAAGACTTGCGCGAGCGCCTGCAGATAGCCGGGTTCGCCTGTCGTCGCGACCACCGAGCGGCCCATCGCGCGCAGCGTCGATGCGGGCTGATGCGCGAGCCAGCGGCGGGCGTCGTCGATGAGGCCCGCCGATGGCGCGTCGATCGCGCCACGCAGCCAGCCGGGCGGATCGTTGCGCAACCCGTCGAGCATCGCATCGGCCTCACCGGGCGTCATGCGGCCGACCGACGCCGACCAGAACGCATCGTCGAGCGTGAAGTTGCCTTCGACGTTGACGATCCGCCGCACGCGGTCCGGATGCGCATGCGCGAACAGCATCGCGATCGCGCCGCCGACCGAGTGGCCGACGACATCGACCGGCTGCGCGCCGAAGTGCGTATCGACGGTGTGGCGGACGTGCTCGACCTGCGCGGCGAGCGTGATCGCGTCGAACGGTACCGCGCGATGCGCGCCGTAGCCGAGCAGGTCGGGCGCGAGATGCGGGCCGTTCCATCCGCGCACGTCGAGCGTGCCGATGAAACCGTGAATGAAGACGACGGGCGTGGGCTGGGTCATGGGGCGGGTGCGGATGGGAGGGGCGGCAATTCGAGTTCGGCGAGCAGTTCGTCGAGTTCGAGCACGTGTGTGCGGTCGTGGTCGAGCAGCTCGCGCACGAGTTCGTCGAGCGACATGCGGCGGATGCCGTCGCGCAGCCCGCAGCGTGCGAGCTGTGCAGGATCGAGCGCGGCGGCGGTCGTGCACAGCGCGGCGCGGCCCGTGCGGAATGCGGCGACCGCAGGATCGAGCGGCTGAGCAAGATAGTCGCGTCGCGCGGCGAGCGCGGTGCCGTCGACGGAGGCGATCACCGGCAGTTCGAGCGTGCGCACGGCGTCGATGCGTTCGGCGAACACCGCGTCGAGGTCGCGCAGGTGGCACGCATGCTCGACGAACGAGAAGCCCGTGCCGTCGGGGCGGCGCGTCCGCAGCGCGGCCGGCACGTGCGCCGCATACGCGGCGAGCCGATCGGGCAATTGCGCCAGCGCGGCGACGACGTCGGCGAACGGCAGCAGCTGCGGATACGCGCTGAACACCGCGCCGTAACTGAATAGCGTGCCGCTCAGCCGCCCGCGCGCCTGCACGACATCGTGGCCGTGGCGGCGCATGACTTCCGCGACCATCGCGCCGCAGAACTGGCGGGCTGTCGTGTCGGTGTCGATTTCGGGGAATTTCAGTGCGATTTCGTGCTGGATCGCGCCGATCGCGGCGACGCCCACACGTGACAGTGCCGCGAATTCGACGTAGCGCGCGGGTTGCGCGATCAGTGCTTCGAGCTGGGCGCCGAGCGCGGTGGTGCGGAAACGGTCGAAACGGGAATGCATGACGGAAAGAGATTGCCGAGTAACGTATCAAAACGATACGTTACTCGGCGGATAGCGTCAACGGCGGGAATCGGGCGATGCGCTGCATCACTCCTTGCCGGCGCCCCTGGCTGCCTGCTCGATCAGCTTTGCAACTTCGGCCGGATGCGAGATGTAGGCGACGTGGCTCGACTTGAGTTCGATCGTCTTGCTGCCGGCGCGTTGCGTCATGAAGCGTTCGAGCTCGGGGTTGATCGCGCGGTCCGCGGTGGCGACCACCGCCCAGCTCGGTTTCGTCCGCCATGCGGCATGCGTGATCGGCACGCCGAACGACTGCGCGGCCGGCGTCACTTGCGAGATCGCCATGAACTTCGCTTCGGCGGCCGGCACGTCGGCCGCGAAATCGGCGTGGAACGACGCTTCGTCGAAATACAGGTGACCGTCCTCGGTGGCCTTGATCGCCTTCGTCGCGGGCGGGGTCTTCTTGGTCAGGTCGAGCGGGCTTTCTCCGGTGTCGGGCTGGAACGCGGCCACGTAGACGAGGCCCGCGACCTTGTCGTCGTTGCCGGCTTCGGTGATCACCGCGCCGCCATAGCTGTGGCCGACGAGGATGCTCGGGCCGTCCTGCGCGTCGACGACACGGCGGGTTGCCTTTACGTCGTCGTCGAACGACGTTTCCGGCTGCTGAACGACGGAAACCTTGTAGCCGTCACGCGTGAGGATGTTCGAGACGGCTTGCCAGCCCGAGCCGTCGGCGAAGTAGCCGTGAACCAGCACGACGTTCTTGACGGGGGCGGCGACGGCCGCGTGCGAACCGAGTGCGGCAGCAGACAACGCGAGTGCCGCGGCGATCTGGCGGACTTGGGAAAAGCGCTTCATTTTCATTCTCCAGAAGGAAGACAGGGTAGGAAACCGTCGGATATCGACAGGCGTCTTGTTCTGTCGATGCGTTCATCCTACTAGTAGGTAGGATGATCGACAAGGAGAAATCACGGCTGGAAAAGAGTATCTCCGGGCGGTAAACTATCGCTGTTTTTCATCCGACTAGATGGTAGGCAAATATGACGGTAACGGGGGACAGCACGGCGGGCCGCATTCTCGAAGCCGGGCGGCAACTGATCATGCGGCGCGGCTATAGCGGGTTCAGTTATGCCGACATCGCCGACGCGATCGACATCCGGAAGGCGAGCATTCACCATCACTTCCCGACGAAGGCGGATCTGGCGGTCGCCGTGCTGCAGCAGTCGCAGGCGAAATTCGATGCCGACATGGCGTTGCTCGACGCGAGCGGCGCCGACGCGCTGGTGCAGATGCGCGCATACATCGGCTACTGGGAACGCTGCATCGTGGACGACAGCGCGCCGTTCTGCGTGGCTGGCATGCTCGGCGCGGAGTTGCCGGCATTGCCCGACGAAGTCGCGCGGGCGGTGAAGGCGCATTTCGACGACCTTGCCGCGTGGCTGGTGCGTGTGCTCGAGGCAGGGGTGAAGGACGGCGTCGTGCAGCCGGGCGTGTCGGTGCAGACCGAGGCCGCGACGTTCGTGTCGCTGGTCTATGGCGCGATGCTTGCCGCCCGGGCGTACGGCAATGCGGGGATGTTCAGGGGCGTGACCGGCGGGGCGGTCGAGCGGCTCGCGGTGCCGCGCAAACGCGCGTGAGCCGCGCACGCGCGAGCGGGCTGGGGCGGCGCCCGGCGGTCATGTGAAACCGCCTGACGCCGCCCGGCTTACGCGCGCTTCCCGGCCTCGGCTTGCGCGCTCATCCGCGCTTTCAGCGCCTGCAACTCGTCGGTGAATGCCGGGCTGAAGTCTTCAGCCTCGAACAGCGGGCGGATCTCGATATCGGAGTCGCCGGGCATCGGGTTCGGGCAGCGCTTCACCCATTCGACCGCTTCTTCCATCGATTTCACCTGCCACAGCCAGAAGCCGGCGACGAGTTCCTTGGTTTCCGCGAACGGGCCGTCGATGACGGTGCGGTTCTTGCCGGCAAAGTGCACGCGCTTGCCGCGCATGCTCGGATGCAGCCCGTCGGCGGCGAGCAGGATGCCGGCTTCTGCCAGTTCTTCGTTGAACCGGCCCATCGCGGCGATCATTTCAGGGTCGGGCATCCGGCCGGATTCGGAATCGGCGGTGGCCTTGACGATTACCAGGACGCGCATGGTCGTATCTCCTTGAAAGGGAATGAAGGGGCGCCGCCGGCCGCGCCGACGGCAAAACGATCGGTTACGACAACACGACGCGCGGCAACGACGCGAATCGACATCGAGCCCGGCGAAGTTTCGATGACGCGTGCACCGGCGGGCCCTGGCGCGGAGCCCGCCACCAAAACTGGTATGCTGATCCTCACCACGTTCACGCGGAGGGTGCCATGGCTGCTAAAGAAGTCTCGAAGAAGAAGTACCTGAAAATCCTGAACAAACGCCTGCGCGCGGAGCCGGCGGCCCCGGCTGGCGCGTCGTTTGTCTTTTTCCCGCTGGGCGCGAAGGCGAAGAACGCGACGGGTGTCGTGTCCGGCGACGCGCGCAGCAAGCGCGAACTGGCGGTGATGGCCGCGGTTCAACGCAAGGCGGCCGAAGAGTTCGTCGTCGCCTGACAGGAACCTGCTGCACCGCCGTCGGCCTGCCGCCTCCGCGGCTCACGCGGCGGCGGCCTCGCAATGCGCGATCGCGCCGGCGAGCACGCGCGGGATGTCGTGCGTGATGGCCGGGCCGTGCATCGGCAGGATGACGTCGAGGTCGAGCGCCTGGATCCGGCGCAGCGCGCTCGCCATGTGCGTGAGCGACGGCAGGTAGTCCGAGCGCCGGATCGAATCGAGGATGGCCGGCAGCGGGTCGTCGGCGGCTTCGTCGCCGAAGCGCATCAGGATGTCCGACGACAGCAGCGCCTTGTACGCCGGCAAATACACCACGAGCGCATCCCATTGATGGACATGCTTCGTGAAGATCGGCACGACGTCGATGCCGGAGATCGTCGTCGGCTCGCCGTCCTTCAGCGGCTTCGCGCGCACGCCGAAGATATCGGCCAGGCCGTGCGTGCAGATCGGATGCGCATAAGCGATAAGTGCCGGATTGGCCGCGAGGAAGTCGGGCAGTGCGCCCATCTCGTCGACTTCGAAATGCGGGACGATCACGCTGCTCACCATCGACGGCGTGATGCCGACGGTCGCGAGGCTCGCGCTCAGTTGCGGAAAATTGGAACGCGTGCCCGTTTCGATGCAGACGACGTCGCCGCCGGGCGACCGGACGAAGAACTGGCTGAAGCCGAGCTTCAGCTTGTCGATATAAGTCGTTGCGCGAAACAGGCCGCTGCGGATTTCTTCGATACGGGCGTTGTCCATCGATGCGATCCTTGCGCGGGCAGTGGGGGCGGGCACCACAGTCGCGCGATCGCCGCGATGCACCGGGGGCGCGCGACACGGTGCCTCGATGCAGTCTAGCAGCGCCGGTCCAGGCGCGAATCCTGTCAATTCACGCAGCAGCCGGCACGGTGCTGAACGTCATGCCGGCCGGAAAGCACGCCCGGGTCGATTCGGCGCTCAGGACACCTTGTCCGCTGCCGCTGCATACCGGCCACCGCCGCCTGCTTCGTCGCCCGCCGCGAGCTGCTCCAGCGCGAGGCCCTTCGTCTCGATCCCGAGCGTCCACACGGCGATCGCGGCCGCGATGAACGACAGCGCGCCGAGCGTGAACACGCCGCCCTGGCCGAACACGGGCAGCACGACACCGACCACGTAAGGCCCGATCAGCGAACCGACGCGCCCGATCGCCGACGCGAAGCCCGAGCCCGTCGCGCGCGCGCCGGTGCCGTAGAGCTCGGGCGTGTACGTGTACAGCGCGGCCCACATCCCGAACAGGAAGAACTGCATCGCGAGGCCGGTGCCGATCAGCAGCGTCATGCTGCCGCCGTACAGCGCGCTCTGGCCGTATGCGTACGCCATCGCGCCGCCACCGATCAGCGACGCGATACAGGTCGGCTTGCGTCCCCAGCGTTCGACGAGCCACGCGGCGCACAGGAAGCCCGGCACGCCGCCGAGCGAGATCAGCACCGTGTAGAACACCGATTTCGTGACCTCGAAGCCGGCCTGCTGCAGCAGCGCGCCGAGCCACGACGTGAGGCCGTAGAAGCCGAGCAGCGCGAAGAACCACAGCAGCCACACCATCACCGTGCGACGGCGGTACGCGCCGCTCCAGATCTCGCGCAGCGCGCCGCGCCCGCGTGCGGCGACCGGCTCGGCGAGCCGCGACGGCGGCGGCAGCGTCGTCACGCCGGCCGAGCGCATCACCTTCGCCTCGATCGTGTGCATCACCGTGTCGGCTTCCGTGTGCCGGCCCGCATGCTCGAGCCAGCGCGGCGATTCCGGCACGATGCGGCGCACGACGAGTACGAACACGGCGGGAATCGCGAGCAGCGCGAACACCGTGCGCCAGCCGAACTGCGGCAGCACGAAATACGCGACGATGCCGGCCGTGATGAAGCCGAGCGGCCAGAAGCCGTCCATCAGCGCGATCAGGCGGCCGCGCTTCTCGGTCGGCACGAATTCGGACAGCAGCGTCTGCGCGACCGGGAATTCCATCCCCATCCCGATCCCGAGCAGCACGCGGTAGACGATCAGCGCGTCGACGCTCTGCGCGGTCGAGCACAGGTAGGAGGCCGCGCCCCACAGCACCATGCTCCACTGGAACACGGGCCGGCGGCCGAAGCGGTCGGCCAGCAGGCCGGCGACGGCCGCACCGAGCACCATCCCGAAGAAGCTCGCGCTCGCGACGAGGCCGGCGGCCGCGGTCGACAAGCCGAACTCCTTGCGGATCGAGCCGAGCACGAACGTCATCGTGCCGAGGTCGACCGAGTCGAAGAAGAACGCGATCGCGATGATGAAGAAGATCCGCTTGTGATAGCCGGAGAACGGCAGGCGTTCGAGCCGGGCGGCGGCGGAGGCGGGAGCGGTGGCGGCGGGCATGGCGTCCTCTGAAATGAAAAGGGGCCGTGAAGCGCGTGCTTCGCGACCCCGATGCTTCGTCTTCAGTAGACGCGACCACAAAATGCCGCATCAGAGGAAAAGCGCCGCCTGCTTGCCCAAATGCGTCATGGGCAGGCGGCGCGCGATGCGTCAGTTCTTCAGCTTGTAGCCGGTGCGGAACATCCACGCGACGATCGCCAGCAGGATCACGAGGAACAGCCCGGTCGCGGCGAGGCTGATCCACACGTGCACGTCGGCGATCCCGTAGAACGACCAGCGGAAGCCGCTGACCAGGTAGACGATCGGGTTGAACAGCGTGATGACGCGCCACGCGGGCGGCAGCATGTCGACCGAGTAGAAGCTGCCGCCGAGGAACGTGAGCGGCGTGATGATCAGCAGCGGCACGAGCTGCAGCTTCTCGAAGCTGTCGGCCCAGATGCCGATCACGAAGCCGAACAGGCTGAACGTGACCGCCGTCAGCACGAGGAACAGCACCATCCAGAACGGATGCAGGATGTGCAGCGGCACGAACAGGCCGGCCGTGGCGAGGATGATCACGCCGAGCAGGATCGACTTCGACGCGGCCGCGCCCACGTACGCGATCACGATCTCCCAGTACGACACGGGCGCGGAGAGGATCTCGTAGATCGTGCCCGTGAAGCGTGGGAAGTAGATGCCGAACGACGCGTTCGAGATGCTCTGCGACAGCAGCGACAGCATCACGAGCCCCGGCACGATGAACGAGCCGTAGCCGATGCCGTTCACGTCGCTGATGCGCGAGCCGATCGCGGAGCCGAACACCACGAAATACAGCGACGTCGAGATCACCGGCGCGATGATGCTCTGCATCAGCGTGCGGCGCGTGCGGGCCATTTCGGCGCGGTAGATCGCGCGGATTCCATGCAGGTTCATGCGTCAGGCTCCTTGCTGCACGCCGTTGCGGCGGTTGTCGATCAGGCTGACGAAAATGTCCTCGAGCGAGCTCTGCGTCGTATGCAGGTCGCGGAAGCCGATGCCGGCCGAGCCGAGCGCGTTGATCAGCGTCGCGATGCTCGCGTCGTCGCGCTGCGAGTCGTACGTGTAGACGAGCGCGGCGCCGTCGTCCGCGCGTTCGAGGCCGAACGGCGCGAGCGCGGGCGGCACGTCCGCGAGCGGGTGCTCGAGTTGCACGGTGAGCTGCTTCTTGCCGAGCTTGCGCATCAGCTCGTGCTTCTCCTCGACGAGCACGAGCTCGCCGCCGAGGATGATGCCGATCCGGTCGGCCATTTCCTCGGCTTCCTCGATGTAGTGCGTGGTCAGCAGGATCGTCACGCCGCTTTCGCGCAGCGAATCGACGAGCTTCCACATGTCGCGGCGCAGCTCGACGTCGACGCCGGCGGTCGGTTCGTCGAGGAACAGGATGCGCGGCTCGTGCGACAGCGCCTTCGCGATCATCACGCGTCGCTTCATGCCGCCCGACAGCGTCATCAGCTTGTTGTCGCGCTTGTCCCACAGCGACAGCGCCTTCAGCGTCTTCTCGATATGCGCGGGATCGGGCGCCTTGCCGAACAGGCCGCGGCTGAACGACACGGTCGCCCAGACGGTTTCGAACGCGTCGGTCGTCAGTTCCTGCGGCACGAGGCCGATCATTTCGCGGGCTGCGCGGTAGTGATCGCGGATGTCGTGGCCGCCGACCGTCACGCGGCCTGAGGTCGGCGTGACGATGCCGCAGATCGAGCCGATCAGCGTCGTCTTGCCGGCGCCGTTCGGCCCGAGCAACGCGAAGATCTCGCCGGGGCGGATGTCGAGGGTCACGTGCTTCAGCGCCTGGAAGCCGGACGCGTAAGTCTTGGAGAGGTCGGAGACGGAAAGGATCGGTTGCATGCTGACGGATGGCACGGCCGGCCGGCGCGACGGCGTGCGCCGCGCGTGCCCGGCGTCGCCGCCGCTGCGAAGCGGCCGGGACCGGGGACGGCATGGCGAACGGGCGTCATGTCGAACGGCGTTGTGGTGCGGGATCGCGGGATCGCCATATTAGCAATCGATAGATGGAAATGCATTCTTGTGGAAAGGGCGTGCGTTGCCGGTGTCGGATTGGCGCGAATTGACGGCGCATCGCTCAATTACGTCGGGCTTTATTTGTGCTGCACGAACAATGAGTGCCGTCTTCGGCGACCCGGGCCGCGATCGCCTTTCCGCCCGGCGGCGGCGCGGCCGGCCGGCCGACTGTGCCGCCCGAAGGCCGTCGCGCCGTACCGGGACGGCGTGCGCCGCGCTCGCGATAATGCGTTCCTTTCATCGTTCACGGAGCGGAGCGCATGTCTTTGATCGATTTCAAATCCGTGGCGGCGGCACAGGCCGTCGCGTGGAAATCCACGATCGTCGGCGAGGTCGGGCCGGCCAGGATCAAGGTGCTGCGCATGGACGCGCAGGCTTACGAAGCGGAAGTGCACGACTACAACGAGGGGCTGCTGGTGCTCGACGGCCGGATGATGCTCGAGGTCGGGGGCGAGACGATCGTCGTCGAGGCCGGGCAGATGTACCTGGCGCTTGCCGGCACGCTTCACGCGGTGCTGCCGGGCAGCCACGGCACGCTCGCGATCATCGACGTGTAAGGTTGCGCCGCAGCATGCAGGCGGATCTTCGAGGGCCGGCAGGCAAGGCAGAGCGCGGATTGGCCGTGGTTATTCAAACGCGTGTTATACGGGCCATGTATTTGTCTGAGCAAATAAATTGAAGGCTGTTTGAAAATCTGTCAAATCCCCTGCACACACTAGGATTGCGCGGTTTCTGCCGTTTGGAACTCTGCATCCATTTACTTGTAGGTATCGTCCGATCATAGTCTCGACAAACGACGCATCACGATAACGAATCAAGCGTACGGATGGAGACCAATTGATGAGACGCCTATCCGCGGGGCCAGTCGGACTGCCGTTTCCCGTTTTTTCGCTGAATGCAGGCGCGATGCAGGTCGCGTGCCTGCGTTGTCATATCGCCGTGTAGCGGCGAACCACTTCCCGTTTCGATTGTTCTCACGGCGCCGTGCCGCATGACGGCGCCGCGGGAGAGCGCTTGTCTGCCGCCGCGGCGCGTGCCGCATTTGCCTGACCGGCATCGCGGTGGCCATGCGCGCACCGTCATGCGCCGCGCGTTCGTGCGGCGGCGCGATACCAACCGGCGGGCCATGCAGCCTGTCCGGACGAGACTTGTCGTACCTGAATAGGAGGGGTTGATGATTTGCATTCCTGAATTGCGGAAAGCGATCCTGTCGTGCGCGGTAATCGCTTTGCCGTTCGTCGCCGGTTGCGGCGGCGGCGACGATCCGGGGCCCATCAACGTGCCGCAGTGCTCGGGAAGCGCGTGCGGGCCGAGCGGCTCCATCACGACGCCGCCCGTCGTCACGAAGCTGTGCCCGGACGCGCTCGATTACACGACGACCTATACGGGCGGCGCAGGCAGCGGCGAGTATGTGAAGGTGAAGTTCGACTCGACGAAGATGACCTACCAGATGCAGTTCATCGAATCGTCGGTGCCGACATCGGGGGGGCAGGTCAACAACACGCGCGCAGGCATGACGATCAGCGGCGCGTTCCATCATCCGACCAATCTCCCGACCGCCGAGCAGAACCGCTGTGCGGCCGTGCTCGACAGCGGCGCAACGAGCGACGGCGCGTATGCGGTGACGATCAACCGCGCGGATCCGCCGATGCTGTTCATCGGCAATGGCGTGGTGGGGGGCGGGATTCCGGGGGCGACGATTGCGTTCAAGGGCCTCGAGCCGATTCCGGGACTGGTACTGGGCATGGTGCCGTCACGCACGTTCGATTTTTATCCTTTCATTGGTTTCATCGAAACGGAAACCGACTTCACGAAGGTCGCGGGCAACTACAACGAGGTCGGCATTCACCTGTCGCCGGTCGGCTCCAACTATCAGAATTTTCTGGGGCCCGTCGGCTGGCAACCCGACGTGATCAACTGGAACCAGACGTTCAACGCGGATGGATCATGCACGATCACGTCGGGCAGCGACTACTCGTGTCAGACCACCGGAACGCCATGGACGTTGCGCAAGAACGCGGATGGATCGGCCGATAATGTCTTCGTGAGCAATGCGAAGGCCAGTGCACTCGGCGCGGTCACCTATCCGTTTGCCGGACAGGGGTCGGCCATCGTGATTCTGTCTCCCAGCCAGGCGAAGGGCATCATGATCGTCGGCAAGCTGAATGGCGTACTGGTGCCGGTCGTGATTCGTGTCGGCTACACGCATGTCGACGAGAGCAACGTCCTTGCGTCGGTTGCCGATGCCGAAGTCGGCATCTCGATGCTCTCTTCGGCCAAGGCGATCGCGGCGAATTCGATGAAGGGCGGGTACATCGGTGCGACCAGCGCGTCGGCGTGCGGCATCGTGACGTCAGCAGGCGTGACGGGCGCCACTGCGACAGTCGGCCCGAGCTTCGACGTCAATATCCCGCATCCGGACTTGCCCGGCACCTTCAACGGCATGAACTTCCTGCCGGAAGCGGGCACCTGCAACGACGGTACCGCCGTGTCGACGATGGCCGCGAACTATACGTCCACGCTGTTCCAGGGCAATACTGCGGCGTTCATCGATCCGCAGACGTCATCGGTGACCTCGCAGTTCGCGCTCGACTATACGCAGGCCACGCCCGGCAAGATCAAGGTGACTGCCACGCAGGACTTCAACGCGAAGGGAGCGAACGGCAACGTGGCGATCTTCAGCAAGGGCGACACCGGCTGGCTCGTGACGGCCGGCAACGTCTACGCGATGGTCGTCAACAACAACAAGGTCAACCCGTTCTTCACGGTCGGCGCATTCGTCCAGTAACCCTGCACTGAACACGTAACACCGGCGGCGCATGCGTCGCCGCCGGCGAATCGAATTTCAAGAGGATTCCTATGAATTTTAAACAATGGATGGCCGCGGCGTCGCTCGCGCCCGTGCTGGCCGCGTGTGGCGGAGACGGCGACCCGCCGCCCGCGCCGGTGGTCCGGCTGTGCCCGCAGACGATCGACTACAACACCGTGTTCATTGGCGGGTCCGGGTCGGGCGAGCTCGTGAAAGTGCAGCTCGACACGACGAAGATGACGTACCGGATGACCTATCTCGCTTCGCCGGTACCGAGCACCACCGGCACCGTGCAGCCGACCCGCGACACGGCACCCGCGAATGTGGTCGACGGCACGCTGGCCGACGAAACGGGCCTGCCGACCGTGAAGCTGAACCAGTGCACGTTCCGGATGCAGAACGCGAGCCTCGACCCGAGCCGGCCCGCGCGGCTGTTCCTCGGCGAAGGCGTGCTGGGCGGCGCGATTCCCGGCGCGACGATCCAGTTCAACGGCGTGATCGGCGTGGGCAAGATCCCGCAGACGACGTTCCCGTATTACCCGTTCATCAGCTTCTCGTCGCTGGAAACCGACCTGACGAAGATCGCCGGCAAGTACAACCAGCTCGGCTATCACCAGGTGCCGTCACAAAGCTTCCAGCCGGTGGCGCTCGACCAGCAGGTGACGATCAACGCGGACGGCAGCTACGTCGAGACCGACAACTTCGGCAAGAAGAACGGCGGGCAACCGCTTGCGTCGAGCGCGACCGTGAACCAGCCGTTCACGCTGCGCCCGGACGCACCGGCGTTCCAGTCGCTCAACTACCTGCCGCAGATTCCGGCGACGCTCGCGGCGGTCGATCCGGCGAAGGCTGGCAAGGGGATCCTGATCGTCGGCAAGCTGCGCAACCAGCTCGTGCCGATCTTCATCCGCACCGGTGCGGCGAATGCGGACCTGACGCAGGGCTCGCCGAGTGCGGACGACGAATCGGGCATCTCGATCCTGAGCCCGCAGACGGCGATCGCGCAAGGCTCGCAGAACGGCGAGTACACGGGTGTCGACAGTGCGTTCAACTACCGCGCGACCGCGCTCATCGGTGCGCAGGCCACGCTGCTCGATCCGTTCAATGCGTCGCAGGCCGCGCTCACCCGCGCGCTGAACCTCGATTTCACGCAGAAGGTGCCGGGCGTCGTCACGACCGTGCATGCGGATGCGGCATCGGGGCCGGCGACCGGCAAGTTCGTGTTCACCGGCGGCGTGTTCGGGTTCCTCGACATGAACGATACGAGCAATCCGTACTTCACGGTCGGCGCATTCGTGCAGTAACGCAAGCCTGGATGGAGACACGGCGGCGCCGCGCGAAAGTGCGCGGCGCCCGGACAGAATGAGAAGGAGACTTCATGAAGAAGCTGATTGTCGCGGGTGTCGTCGCAGGCGTATCGACGCTCGCATCGGCCCAGCAGGCGGGCGACAACGTCGCGACGCTGGGCTGGCTGCACATCATGCCGCAGGATTCGACCAACGGGCTCACGACGAATCTCGCCAGCATGCCGATCAACGGGCCGCTGCGCCTGCCCGGGTCGTTCACGTCACCGGGCACGAGCCTGACCGTCAACAACGCCGATACGGTCGGCCTGACGCTCACGCACTTCTTCACCGACCACATCGCGGTGACGTCGGTGCTTGGTGTGCCGCCCGAGTTCACGCTGACCGGGCACGGCACGATCAAGCCGCCCGGCCCGGCCGGTGCGCTCGGCAGCGTCAACATGGATGATCCGGCGAACCAGCCGGCCGTAAAGAACGCACGGCAGTGGAGCCCCACGATCATTCTGCAGTACTACTTCAACTCGTCGACGGCGCGGTTCCGGCCGTTCGTCGGGATCGGCGTGGCCTACAGCTGGTTCAGCAACATCGAACTGAACGGCAACTTCGCGAGGGACATCAACCAGAACCTCGGCAGCGTGCTCGCGGCCGGCGCCGGCAAGCCGGGGCCGACGTCGGTCGAGGGCAAGGCGTCGTCGTCGTTCACGCCGGTCTACAACGTCGGCGCGAGCTATGCGATCGACAAGCACTGGGGGGTGACGGCGACGCTGACCTACATGCCGCTGAAGACCTACTCGTCGCTCGTGATCAAGGCGGCCGACGGTTCGACGCTCGCCACCACGCGCACACGGCTGAAGGCCGATCCGCTGATCACGTTCGTCGGGATTTCCTACAAGTTCTGAGCCGTCCGGCGCGCATGACGCGCGCCGGCGGCTTCCTGCGACCGGCTGGCCGGACCATTCCGGCCGGGCGGTCGCGTTCCTGGCGGCATGCCGCCATTTGTGAAGAGAGGGGGCAGTTCAAATGAGCATTCGCAAAATCGTATCGCTTGTTGCTGCAGTGGCTTTCACCGCGGTTTCGGCCGCGCCTGCTTTCGCAGTGACCGTTACGCGGGCCGATGGTCAGGCCATGAATCCGAACGGGGAGCCGTTCTCCGCGACGGGGCTCACGAACCTCAGCAAGGGATCGATCAGTGCAACCTGTAGCGCGACCTTCAACGGCACGATCACGTCGACCGGCATCGTCAACATCACGTCGACGACGTTCTCGGGCGCTGCGACGTGCGGGCTGATCAACGGCAGCGCCAGTAGCACGTCGCCGTGGACGGGGCAGGCCGACAGCGCGACGCAGTTGACGATCAACAACGTCAAGGTGAACGTCACGCTGCTCGGTACCTGCGGGCCGAGCAAGGTCGTGACGACGTGGAGCGATCCGAACTCGTCGCTGACGTTCAACAACGCCACGCTGACGCCGGATTGCACGGTGGGCGGCACGGTCGCGACATCGCCGAAGTTCCACGTGCAGTAAGCGTCGCGGATTGAAGCGGGTACCCGCCGCGCGCGAGGGCCGTGCGGTACGCGCGGTGGGTATTCGCGGTTTCGATGGGTTCGTGCCGTCGTGCGTATCGGCGCGGCGGCCGGATTCGTTCGGCAGAGCGGTCGCGTTTCTCGTGGAAAGCCGCCATATATCAAGAGAGAGGGTCGTACAGATGAACATTCGTCAGATCGCATCGCTTGTTGCTGCGGTGGTATTGACCGCGGTTTCGGCCGCGCCTGCATTGGCAGTGACCGTTTTACGCGTGGACGGCCAGCCGATGAATCCGAACGGCGAGCCGTTTTCCGCGTCGGGGCTGACGTCGCTCCAGAAGGGAGCGTTCAGTCCGATTAACTGTACGACGACGGTCAACGGCACCGTCACACCGACCGGCATCATCAACATCACGTCGACCCAGTTCACCGGCGGCGCATTGTGCGTGTTGTTCACCGGTAGCGCGAGCAGTGCGGCGCCATGGACGGGAAACGTGGACAGCACGACGCAAGTGTCGATCAACAACGTGAAGCTGGACATGCGGGTGCTCGGTACTTGTGGACCGAGCAAGATCACGGCGGCGTGGAGTGATGCGGACTCGCGGGTGACGCTCAACAACGCCGTGCTGACGCCGGATTGCACGGTAAACGGCTGGCTCATGACGTCGCCGAAGTTCCACGTGCAGTAAGCGTCGCGGATCGAAGCGGGTACCGGCTGCGCGCGAGGGCCGTGCGGCAGGTGCGGCGGGTATTTGCAGTTTCGATGGGCCCGTGCCGTCGTGCGTATCGGCGCGGCGGCCGGATTCGTTCGGCAGAGCGGTCGCGTTTCTCGTGGAAGGCCGCCATATATCAAGAGAGAGGGTTGTGCAGATGAAAATTCGTCAAATTTTATCGCTCGTTGCTGCGGTGACATTCACCGCGGTTTCGGCCGCGCCTGCTTTTGCAGTGACCGTTTCGCGCGTGGACGGTCAGCCGATGAATCCGAACGGCGAGCCGTTTTCCGCGACGGGGCTGACGTCGCTCGTCAAAAAGCAGATCATCGCGAACTGCTCCATGACGCTCAACGGAACGATTACGCCGGCGGGTATCGTCAATATCGTGTCGGTGCAGTTCAACGGAGGTAGCTTGTGTCAGTTGGTTAGCGGTACCGCGAGCAGCGCTTCGCCATGGACAGGGCAGGTGGACAGCGCGACACAGCTTTCGATCAACAACGCGCAGGTGGACTTCAAGCTGCTCGGAGCTTGCGAGCCGAGCAAGCTCGTGGCGGCATGGAACGATTCGAATTCGTCGCTCACGTTCAACAATGCCGACTGGACACCCGACTGCAGGTTGACCGGCACGCTCATGGCGTCGCCGAAGCTCCACGTGCAGTAAGAGCCCGCGAGTCGACGCGGGTGCCCGTTGCGCACGTGGGGGCGTGCGATACGTATGGCGGACTCCCCATTTCTCGATGTATTCGTGTCGTCGCGCGTATCGGCGCGACGGCCGGCTGACCGCCCGTGTCGCGATCCGATCCGGGCGGACAGGCAGGACTGGCGCGGCGCGGCGTGCCGCGCCGTCCGATTCGGTTGAAACAACACAATTCCAATTGGTCAGAACTATCCCGGAAGACCCATGCTTACCGATCCAGCAAAGTATGGTGATGCCCGCGGCGCGACGCCTGACCGGCTGCGCACGGCCGCGTGGTTGCAGTACCTGATCGATCATCTCGACGCTGCCGCTTGCGCAGCGATGGCGGCCGATGCCGGCGACACGACTGTCGCCGTGTCGCATGCGATACGGATGCGGACAGGCGCGAATCTGTCGCATGACGCAGCGGCCGTTCTTCACGGGCTCGCACCGTGGATCGCATCGGACGGCGGCGCCTGTGCATGCGACCTGACCGACCCGCGCGGTGCATGCTCGCATGTGCCTTCGATGCAGCAACTCGCCGAAGCCGAACGCAGTTGCCCCGGTTCGCGCGTGGTGTTCGACACCGCGCACGGTGTGATCGATGCATGTGCATTCGACGACCCCGATGTCGGCTGGGCCGCGCTCGAGCGGATTGCCCGTGGTGTCGAATGCAGCGAGGGCGATGCCGGCGCATGCACCGCACATGAAAGGGGCGCGCCGGACGACCCGCCGCCTGCGAACAACCTGAGAGAGAGGCTCGCCGTCGTCGCGGCGGCGAGTGGAGAAACGTCGGCCATGCCTGGCGCCGTCATCGACGCGATTGTGCTGCGCGTGTGCGGGCCGCGCGACGATGCATCGCGCATCGACGAGATGGCCGCGCTCGTGATGTTCTCGGCCGTGCTCGCCGCCGGCAATGGGGCCTCCATCGCCGCGTATGGAGGTCAGCACAATCTCGTTGCGCAGGCGATCCGCACGCATCGTTCCGATCTCGCGTCGGTGGACGGGCTGCTCGCGGCGTTATCTGTGTGCAGGCTGGATCAACTCGTCGGCGCGGGCAGCTTTTGGGCTTACTACCTGCTGGCGGGCATCGTGATCGCAGCACCGGACGACGCCGTGCGGGAAATCGGTCGCCGTTTTCATGGTGACGAGTGGCAGGCGTGGCTCGATCATGTGCTCGCGTGGCCGGCGGTCAGCCGCTTCGGGCCGAAGGAGGACGTCGCATTCGATCACCTGCGTGGCGCAATGAGCCTGACGTCGCGATGGAACCCGATCGTCCGCGGGAAGCGGATGCGGAAGCGGGACGGCGCAGCACCCTGATTCGGCGAACACGAGCCTATCCGAATCTTTGTGTGTGAGGCATAAACTGACGGCCAAGGAGCCACTTTATGCCACGCAAACGCAAGGAAGAAGTGACGATTGAACCGGGCAAGGGCTTGAACCTGGACCCGGAACTGATCAAGCAACTGGTACCCGGAACGCTGGATCGGGCGACGATCAACGAGCAGCTCGCCGCGCTCAAGAAGGCGATCTTCGAGCGCGCGCTGGGCGGCGAACTGACCCACCACCTGGGCTACGAGAAGGGCGAAGCCAAGCCGGTAGACCGCACGAACCATCGCAACGGCACCAGCCGCAAGCGCATCGCGACCGACGATGACCTACTCGACGTCGAGATTCCGCGCGACCGTGAAGGCACCTTTGATCCGGTGCTGATCGCCAAGGGCGAGCGACGCTTCACCGGCTTCGACGGCAAGATCATCGCGATGTACGCACGCGGCATGAGCGTGCGGGAGATTCAGGGTTTCCTGCTGGAGATGTACGGCATCGAGGTGTCGCCGGACTTCATCAGCACGGTGACCGATGCCGTGATCGACGAAGTGCGCGAATGGCAGCAGCGGCCGCTTGAGCCGATGTACCCGGTCGTGTTCTTCGATGCCTTGCGAGTCAAGATCCGCGACGAAGGCGTCGTGCGCAACAAGGCGATCTATCTGGCGCTGGGCGTACGCCGCGATGGCACGCGCGACGTGCTCGGCCTTTGGATCGAGCAGACCGAGGGGGCCAAGTTCTGGTTGCGGGTGGTGAACGACCTGAAGCTGCGCGGCGTGCAGGACATCTTGATCGCCGTGGTCGACGGCTTGAAGGGCTTCCCGGAAGCGATCAACACGGTGTTCCCGGAAACGACGGTCCAGACCTGCATCGTGCATCTGATCCGAAACTCGCTGGACTTCGCCAGCTGGAAAGACAGGAAATCGGTCGCGGCGGCGCTCAAGGAGATCTACCGGGCACCGTCGGCTGAAGCCGCCGCCGTGGCGCTAGAGGCGTTCGATACGAGCCCGTGGGGCACGAAATACCCCCCGATTGCTGCACTCTGGCGCCGGGCCTGGGATCAGGTGATTCCGTTCTATGCCTTCGCGCCTGACATCCGGAAAATTGTATATACGACCAACGCGATCGAGTCGCTGCACATGCAGCTTCGGAAGATCATCAAGGCGCGCGGTCACTTCCCGTCGGACGAGGCCGCGCTGAAGTTGATCTGGCTGGCGCTGCGCAACGTCGTTGCCAAATGGACCGGCTCCCGACACGATTGGAAGAGCGCGATGACGCAGTTTGCACTGCTTTACCCGGAACGATTCAACATTGGAGTCTGAATCTCAACCCGCCTCACACACGAAATTCCGGATACCTTCGCGAACACTGGGACAAGGCCGGTTGACGCCCGGCTTTGCCGATTCCTCTTTCGAATCGATCAGAGAGGATTCCAAACGACTCGCGCACGCGCATCCTGCGTATCCTGATTCGCGCTGACATGCCGGACCCCGTTCGCACGCGCGAACGGGCATCAGGAGGCGGCGCGCCGAGCCGTCATGCCGTCAGCGTCTACACTGGCCCTGCGCCCCTGCGCCCCTGCGCCCCTGCGCCCCTGCGCCCCTGCGCCCCTGCGCCCCTGCACCCCGCACCCCGCACCCCGCACCCCGCACCATACGCCCCACGCCCCACGCCCCACGCCAAACGCCAAACGCCAAACGCCAAACGCCAAACGCCAAACCACCCAGCCTGCCCGTGTCCCCCGATTCCGGTGCCATCGCCCGAACGCAGTATGATTCCGCAGTCGATGCCGGCGATCGCTTCGATGTCACCGCCCGCCCGCATCGCCATAGATCTGCCAAGCTTGTTGTAAGCCGGACGCAAACAGCCGCCGTGTGAGAGCGCTGCCGCGAACCTGCATCCGGACCCTCTTCATCGAAACGGTCAGTCAGATGTCAAAGCAAAGCAAGAAGATCCTCCTCCTGAGCGTCAGCGCCGGCGCCGGCCATACCCGAGCGGCCGAAGCGATCCGCGCGTTCGCCGATCACCATCCCGCCGGCATCGAAGCCACCCACCTGGACGTGATGGATTTCGTGTCCACCGGCTTCCGCAAGCTGTACACCGATCTCTACATCAAGCTCGTCAGCAGCCAGCCGGCGCTGTGGGGCTACCTGTACCAGAAGACCGACGAAGTCGATCCCGCCGCGCCGTCGCAGAAGATCCGGCGCGCGATCGAGCGGCTCAATTGCCGGAAGCTGCTCGCCGAGATCGAACGGCAGCGCCCGGATGCGATCATCTGCACGCACTTCCTGCCGGCCGAACTGCTGTCGCGCGAGATCCGCAAGGCGCGCGTCGACACGCCGGTGTGGGTGCAGGTCACCGATTTCGACCTGCACAGCATGTGGGTCGTGCCGAACATGCGCGGCTACTTCGCGGCCAACGACGAGATCGCGTGGCGCATGCATGCCCGCGGCATGGCGCCTGAAACGGTGCACGTCAGCGGCATCCCGATCATGCCGGCGTTCGGCCAGCCGCTCGATCGCGCGGCCTGCGCGGCCGAGTTCGGCCTTGATCCCGCGCGGCCAACGTTCCTGATGATGTCCGGCGGCGCGGGCCTCGGCGGGCTCGACGTGCTGGCGACGCGGCTGCTCGAGATGGATGCCGACTTCCAGCTGATCGCGCTGGCGGGCAAGAACAAGGCGATGCTCGCGTCGTTGCAGAAATTGGCCGCGCAGCATCCGGGCCGGTTGTTTCCGCAGGGTTTCACGCAGCAGGTCGAGCGCCTGATGGCCTGCGCCGACCTCGTCATCACGAAGCCGGGCGGCCTGACGACGTCCGAATGTCTCGCGATGCAGTTGCCGATGATCGTCAACTCGCCGATTCCGGGCCAGGAAGAGCGCAATGCGGATTTCCTGCTCGAACAGGGTGTCGCGCTGAAGGCGATCGACGACGACGCGCTCGTCTACCGGATCCGCGCGTTGCTGCAGACGCCGGAGCGTCTCGCCGACATGCGCCGCCGTCTCGCGCCGCTCGGCCGGCCGCTCGCCGGCCGCTTCGTGCTCGATCGCGTGCTGGGCCTGGAGCCCGCCGCATGAGCGTCGCGCGTTTTGTGCCGACGCGCCATACGTTGTTCGTCGTCGCGTGGGTCGTGCTGCTCGCGTATTTCTTCGCGAACGTGGAGATCCAGATCGAAGGCAGCGCTGGCTGGGCGGCCAACCTGCCGACGTGGCGCATCGAGCATCACTGGCTGCTCGACATCTTCTGGGGCGGGCGGCCGATGACCGGCTACCACGCGTGGGTGTTCCCGTTCGTCGCGCTGTTCTTCCACCTGCCGCCCATCTTCAACGCGCGGTGGTCGTGGCGCATCGAAGCGCGGATCGTCGCGTGCATCATGGTGTTCTGGCTGACCGAGGATTTCCTGTGGTTCGTGCTGAATCCGGCGTACGGGTTGGCCCGCTTCAATCCGGCCAACGTGCCGTGGCATATCCACTGGCTCGGCGTGGCGCCGACCGACTACTGGACCATGAGCGCGGCCGCGATCGTGCTGTTCATTCTTTCCCGCGAGCGCAAGCGCGCATTTTATTGATCCCCGACCCGACATGAAATTCGCCGTCATTGCCGCGATCACTGTCACGCTCGCTGGGCTCGTGCAGCCGGCCCACGCGGACCCGGCCTCCGAGGTGTCCGCCCGGCCGATCAAATGGGCGCAGAACGTGACCGATGCGCATGTGAACAACCTGCACCGCATCACACCGACGCTGTACCGCAGCGCCCAGCTGTCGCGCTCGGATGTGCCGGAACTGCAGAAGCTCGGCATTCGCAAGGTCATCAGCTTCCGTTCGTTTCACGCGGACGACAGCATCCTGGCCGGCACGCAGATCAAGATGCAGCGCATCCGGATCAACACCTGGGACATCCGCGACGAAGACATGGTCGCGGCGCTGAAGGCGCTGCGTACGGCCGACCAGGACGGCCCGGTGCTGATCCACTGCCAGCACGGCGCCGATCGTACCGGCCTCGTGTCGGCGTTGTACCGGATGGTGTACCAGGGCTGGACGCGCGAGCAGGCGCTCGACGAGCTGCAGCATGGCGGCTACGGGTTCCATCCGATCTGGCAGAACATCACGAACTACCTGAAGCGCGTGGACGTCGAGCGGTTGCGGCAAGAGGTCAACAACGGCTGAGCCGGAAAGGAAAAACGCCGCCGACGGGAACCGTCGGCGGCGTTTCTTTTGGGCGACCGGGCAGCACGCCCGCCGTCGTCAGACCGTCTCCGGATTGCCCCGGATAGTCAGCGCAACCCGGGGCGGTCTGATCCGCGCCTCTTTGGTGCGGAGCTGATTAACTCCAATATGTTGTGGTTGCCCAGGAAGTTTTGCCGATAAGACGCAAAATCAAGGAATTAAGTGCCTTGAGCAGAAGTGCCATTAATTCTATAATTTTGGGTGTTAACCGGCACAGAATGGAAACGGGACGCACTATGCTGGATTTAAGCTTCAGCAAGCCAAGTGAGGTCGTCAAGCGACTCTGCGAGCGCTTGCGCACCGAGCGTTTGGCGCTGGGCATGACGCAAGCCGATCTGGCCGGGCGTGCCGGCATTGCGACCAACACCGTGTCCAACCTGGAAGCCGGGCGCAATGTGGGCTTCGAGGCCGTAGTCCGGGTGGCGATGGCGCTTGGCCGAATCAAGGAGCTCGAAGGCCTGTTCCAGCCAAAGCTGGACAGCATCGAGGACATTCTGCGCTACGAGAAAACAGCCAAGCGCCTCCGTACAAGGAGGAAGTCCGGCAATGCCTGAACAAGTGAACGTCTTCTACGAGGGCTGGGGGGAGCGATGGCATTGGGGCACGCTGGTCTCTACGACCGCCCTGAGCAGTCGCCCGATGATCGCATTCGAGTACAGCAATGAAGCGAGGCAAAGGGGCTTGGAGCTGTCCTCGTACACGCTGCCGCTGGATGGTCCCAACTTGCGGCGAGATTTCCCGGACTTCCAATTGCAACTGCCGGGGCCCGTCTATGACGCCTTGCCGGACGGGTGGGGCATGCTGCTGATGGACCGCATGTTCAGGAGCCGTGGACTCACCACGGCGCGCATCGGTCCCCTGGCGCGGTTGGCCTACATCGGTGGCAATGCGATGGGGGCCATGACGTTCGAGCCCGTGGCGCCTGAAGGAGCGGCACCGGATGTCCACATCCCGCTGGAACAGCTCGCCGTTGACGTGCAGAAGGTGCTCCATGGAGAAGGTGGTGCGTTCCTGCAGACATTGCTGCTGGTGGGCGGCTCGCCCCAAGGTGCAAGGCCCAAGGCCCTGGTCTATCGCGATCCCCAAACCGGCGGGTTGACCACGGCCATCACGCCGGGCTTCGACGCCTGGCTGGTCAAGTTCCCGGCCAATGAAGAACATTCCGAGGTGTGCGCCATCGAGATGGTCTACGCCGAATGTCTGCGCAGGTGCGGCATCGAGACCCCGGACACGCAGCACTTCAGTTTGCCCAATGGGCTGGCGGCGTTTGCCAGCAAGCGCTTTGATCGCCACGATGGGTTGCGCGTCCCCATGCAGAGCCTCGCCGCCTTTACGGGTGCGGATTACCGGACGCCGGGGGCGTTGGACTACGTCAACTTCTTGCGGGCGACGCAGATGTGTACCAACGATGTGCGACAAATGGCGGTGGCCTTCGAGCGTACCGTCTTCAATGTTGCGTTCAACAACCGGGACGACCATCCGAAGAACTTCGCCTACATCATGGCGCCGGATGGTCAGTGGAGGCTGGCACCGGCTTACGACGTGACTTTCTGCGAGGGGCCTGGTGGATATCACCAGATGGACGTGATGGGTGAGGCTCTGGAGATTTCTCGCACGCACATGCTTCGGCTTGCCGAGGAGGCTGAGGTGCCCCAGGCCGTTGCCGGCATGACGATTGACGGCATTTGCGAGGTGGCCAGCCAGTTTGCAGACATTGCCGACAGCATGTACGCGTCGGTCATTACTCGAGACACCTTGCGCATGATCCAGGGCCGCATCGACCAGAACGTAGCGCTGCTACGCCAAGGACACACCGGCCGCTCTCGCCGGTGAGGATGGATCGGCATGCGAACGGTTCAGAAGTCCTCCGGCCGTTCGCCCGGTAGCGCGTATCCCGGTAGCCTCATTTCAAAACGCGTGCGCCCGCGAACGCATCCGGCCGATACGATCACATGGCGGCAAGTCGGGAGCGCGCTTCCGCGCAAGTCACCGTAAAAAAACGCCGCCGACAATCACTGTCGGCGGCGTTTTGTCAGTACACCGAAGAGCGGGCAGAACGCCCGCCGTCGTCAGACCGTCTCCGGCTGCCGCACCGCCTTCGCGACATTGCGCGCCAGCGCTCCATTCGCGACGAAATAAGGCACGTCGACGCGCGCGAGCGGCTGCTTGCCACGAATCTTGTCGGCGATCTTCTCGGCGATCATGATAGTCGGCGCATTGAGGTTGCCGGTCGTGATGATCGGCATGATCGACGCATCGACCACACGCAGCCCCTCCAGCCCGTGCACGCGGCCTTCTTCATCGACCACGGCCATGTCGTCGTAACCCATCTTGCACGAGCACGACGGATGGAACGCCGTCTCCGCGCGGGCCCGCACGAACGCGTCGAGTTCCTTGTCGCTCTTGCAGTCGGCGCCCGGGTTCAGCTCGCGGCCGCGATAGCGGTCGAGCGCAGGCTGCCGCATGATCTCGCGCGTCGCGCGGATCGCATCGCGGAACTCGCGCCAGTCGAGCGCTTCGGCCATGTAGTTGAACAGGATGCTCGGATGGTCGTTCGGATCGCGCGAGCGCAGCTTCACGCGGCCGCGGCTCGGCGAGCGCATTGAGCCCACGTGCGCCTGGAAGCCGTGCATCTCGATCGCGTTCGAGCCGTTGTAGTTGATCGCCACCGGCAGGAAGTGATACTGGATGTTCGGCCACAGATCGTCGTCGCGCGTGCGGATGAAACCGCCCGCCTCGAAGTGGTTGCTCGCGCCGAGGCCCGTGCCGTTCAGCATCCATTCGAGGCCGATCTTCGGCTGGTTCCACCACTTGAGCGCCGGATACAGCGAGACCGGTTCCTTGCACTCGTACTGGATGTACATCTCCAGGTGATCCTGCAGGTTCTGGCCGACGCCGGGCAGGTCGAGCACGACGGGAATGTCGAGTTCCTTCAGCCACGCGCCGGGGCCGACGCCCGAGCGCTGCAGCAGTTGCGGCGATGCGATCGCGCCGCTGCACACGAGCACTTCGCGGCGCGCATGCGCGCTCGCGCGCTCGCTGCCGCGCAGGTACGTGACGCCCGATGCGCGCTTGCCGTCGAACAGGATGCGATCGGCGAGCGCGTGCGTGACGATCTCGAGGTTCGGCCGTGCACGTGCCTGGTCGAGATAACCGCGTGCGGTGCTCGCGCGGCGGCCCTTCGGCGTGACGGTGCGGTCCATCGGGCCGAAGCCTTCCTGCTGATAGCCGTTCAGGTCGTCGGTGCGCGGATAACCGGCCTGCACGCCCGCGTCGACCATCGCCTCGAACAGCGGGTTCACGCCCGGCTTGCTGGTCGTGACCGACACGGGGCCGTTGCCGCCGTGATAGTCGTTCGGGCCGACATCGCGCGTCTCGGCTTTCTTGAAGTACGGCAGGCAGTCGAGATACGTCCAGTTCTCGAGACCCTTGTGCGTCGACCAGTTGTCGTAGTCGAGCGCGTTGCCGCGGATGTAGCACATCCCGTTGATCAGCGACGAGCCGCCGAGCCCCTTGCCGCGCCCGCATTCCATCCGGCGGTTGTCCATGTGCGGCTCGGGGTCGGTTTCGTACGCCCAGTTGTAGCGGCGGCCCTGCAGCGGATAGGCCAGCGCCGCCGGCATCTGCGTGCGGAAGTCGAAGCGGTAGTCGGGGCCACCCGCTTCGAGCAGCAGCACCGTGACGTCCGGATCCTCCGTCAGGCGCGTTGCGAGCACGTTGCCCGCGGAACCTGCGCCGCAGATGATGTAGTCGTATTCGCGTGTCGTCATGACGGTCAGTCTCCTTTCGTGATTCTCAAAACACCGGGTTGTAGCGGCCGAGCTCGACCTGCACCGACTTGATTCGAGTGTAGTGCTCGAGCGTCGTGATGCCGTTCTCGCGTCCGACACCGGATTGCTTGTATCCGCCAACCGGCATCTCGGCCGGCGATTCGCCCCACGTGTTGATCCAGCAGATGCCGGCTTCGAGGCGGTGGATCGTGCGGTGCGCGCGCGACAGGTTCTCGGTCACGACACCGGCTGCCAGGCCGTAGTGCGTGTCGTTCGCGCGGGCGATCACTTCGTCCTCCGATTCGAAATCGAGGATGCTCATCACCGGCCCGAAGATTTCCTCGCGGACGATCTTCATGTCGTCGCGGCAATCGCCGAACACGGTCGGCGCGACGTACTGGCCGCTGCCGAAGTGGCCGTCGGTCAGGCGCGTGCCGCCGGCGAGCAGCTTCGCGCCTTCGGCCTTGCCGCTTTCGATGAAGCCGAGCACCTTGTCGAGTTGCGCGGCCGACACAAGCGGGCCGAAGTTGGTATCGGCATCGGTCGGCTTGCCGACACGGATGCGCTTCACGCGTTCGAGCACCTTTTGCGTGAACGCGTCCTTGATCGAGCGGTGCACGAACACGCGCGTGCCGTTCGTGCAGACCTGGCCCGAGCTGAAGAAGTTGGCGGTCACTGCGATGTCGGCCGCACGGTCGAGATCCGCATCGTCGAACACGATCAGCGGCGACTTGCCGCCGAGCTCCATCGTCACTTCCTTCAGCGACGACGCGCCGGCCAGCGACATCACCTTCTTGCCCGTCTCGACGCCGCCCGTGAACGACACCTTCGCGATGTCCGGATGGCCCGTGAGCAGCGCGCCGACGGAGCCGTCGCCCTGCACGACGTTGAACACGCCGGCCGGCACGCCGGCTTCCGTATAGATTTCCGCGAGCTTCAGCGCGGTCAGCGGCGTGACTTCGCTCGGCTTGAACACCATTGCGTTGCCGGCCGCGAGCGCGGGCGCCGTCTTCCAGCAGGCGATCTGGATCGGGTAGTTCCACGCGCCGATGCCCGCGCACACGCCGAGCGGCTCGCGGCGCGTGTAGACGAACGATTCCGCGCGCAGCGGCACCTGCAGCCCTTCGATCGCGGTCGCGAGGCCCGCGTAATACTCGATCACGTCCGCGCCGGTGACGATGTCGACCGCGAGCGTCTCGCCGATCGGCTTGCCCGTGTCGCGCGTTTCGAGTGCGGCGAGCTCGTCGTTGCGCTCGCGCAGCAGGTCGACCGCGCGGCGCAGGATGCGCGAGCGCTGCATCGCGGTCATCGCGGCCCATTCGCGCTGGCCTTCCTGCGCGGACGCAACGGCACGGTCGACGTCGGCCGCGCTGGCCTGCTGCACCTGTGCGAGCAGTTCGCCGGTGGCGGGATCGAAGGTGTCGAAAGTCTTGCCGCTCGTGGCGTCGACGTAACCGCCGCCGATGTAGAGGCGCTGCAAACCGAATACGGACATGAGGATCTCCTTGAGGGCGACTGCGTGACGCGTCAGTCGGACGCGAGCAGCAGGTCGATGTAATCGTGGGCGAGCTTCAATGCAGCCCGGGTGTCGATCGGGCCGCCGGCGAGTGCGCCGCGCAGCCACAGGCCGTCGATCAGCGCGGCGAGGCCGCTGGCGGCTTCGCGCGCCTTCGCGAGCGGCAACGCCTTCGCGAATTCGGCGCACAGGTTCGAATGGAGGCGCCGCGTGTTGACGTGCTGCAGGCGCTTGAGCATCGGGTCGTGCATGCTCTGCGACCAGAACGCGAGCCACGTCTTCATCACGGGCGCGCTGACCTGCGTGTCGTCGAAGTTCGCGGCGACGATCGCGCGCAGCCGGGCACGCGGATCCTTGCGCGCCGCCACGCGGCGGCGCGTGGTGGCCGACCACAGGTCGCGCAGCACGTGCCGCATCGTCGCTTCGAGCAGGCCGTCCTTGTCGCCGAAGTAGTGGCTGACGATGCCCGTCGAGATGTTCGCGCGCTGCGCGACCGATGCAAGCGTCGTGCCGGGCAGGCCCGCTTCGTCGATCGAACGCAGCGTGGCGTCGATCAACTGTGCGCGGCGAATCTCCCGCATTCCGACTTTCGGCATCGCGACTCCCTTCGCCCGGACGGGCCGTCCCTGGAAGTCGAGAGCTTAGCGGTTTTTTATTGATCGTTCAATCAACAAAAAATCGGGGTCTGACGGTGACGGTGTGTGCCGGGCAGGCGAGAGGGGGGCCCGACTGCGCGTTGTGCAGGTGCGGAAAAATAATCGAAAGATGATTAAAAAAGCTGGATTTTGTTTAAAACACTTTCTGAGGTGTGCGATCAATCCGGTTAATCGTTGCAGGTGTCGAAGCGATTACGGAATGAAAGAGTATTGAGCAGTGTGATACTCGGTGAAGTATGGAAGTCGGTCGGAGAAACGACGTCACGATTCATTCATGAAAATCCGTTTGAAATAAGCGAATGAAACGAATCAACGCATTGATTTTAAATGAATATATGAAGATTAAACGGGGATCGATCGTCGCTTGGCAAACGATTGCGGCCGCGCTCTGAAGAGTTCGGCTTACCATAAAAAATGCGGGAATAATTTGAATCGACCGTATTTCCGGGAAGAGTAGAGGCTATCGTTGGAATGACTTGAGTCAGTAATATTGTCCGTATTAGTATGGCGCCGCACTACGAGGAATGAATCGATGCCGCCGGTATTGCCGCGGTGCATTGGCCAACAGCGCGATTCGGATTGCGCGCGATAACCGGCGCAGTCATTGCGCACCTGCAGCATGCCGCGACGTCGAGACGCCGCATCCACCGGAGAACGACGATGCTGACCGAAAAACACGTGGTCCCGTTGCCGAATGGTCTGAAGGTCTACGTCGAACGGAACGTGTTCGACCCGGCGTTCGACACGGCAATGCTCGTCAACGGCGCGCTCGCGACGACCGCGTCGTTCGGGCAGACCGTCCAGTATCTCGGCGAGCGGATGAACACGATCTGCTTCGACCTGCCGTACGCGGGGCAGTCGCGCCAACACAACCCGGGTTGCTTCATCCTGACGAAGGACGACGAAGCCGCGATCCTGCAGCACCTGGTCGAGCGCTTCGCGCCGGCTTACCTCGTGTCGGTGTCGTGGGGCGGCGTCGCGTCTCTGTTCGCACTTGCACGCGGCTGCCCGAGCGTGCGGCGCGCGGCGATCTGCTCGTTCTCGCCGTTCCTGAACGATGCGATGGTCGACTACGTGACGCGCGCCCGCGACCACATCGCGGCCGGCGAGAACCTGAAGGCCGCGCAGCTGCTGAACGACACCGTCGGCCGCTACCTGCCGCGCATCATGAAGCTGTACAACTACCGGTACCTCACGCGCCTGCCGCGCGACGAGCAGGACCAGGTCGCGTTCCACGTCGACCAGATCCTGTCGCTGCAGCCGGAGCGCTATTTCAGCGAGTTCTCGAACATCGGCTGCGAGCTGCTGTTCCTGAACGGCGAGCGTGACGACTACACGACGCCCGCCGACGTGCGCCAGCTCGGTGCGCACGTGCCGCGCGCGCGGTTCGCGACGGTGCCGGATGCCGGCCACTTCCTCGACATCGAAGGCCGCGCGCAGCGCGAATACACGCGGTCGGCGCTGCTCGACTTTTTCTGCGGCGAGTCGTCGCTCGCCGCCGGCATCGCGCACGCCGCCTCGCAGGCGTGCATGCCCGCGCCGATGCACGCGTTGTCGTCGTGACGTCGCACGCCGTGCGCCCGGCGCATCGGGCACATCCGGCGCATCCGAATTCCCATCCCAACGAGGCAGGCCAGCCGTGAATATCGTTCAGACCATCGCCATCGTCGTTCCGTGGGCCGCGTGGCTCGCCTACTGGATTGCCACTTCGCAAGGCGTGAAGACGACCGTGCGCAAGGAGGCTTCGCGCTCGCGCACGCTGCAGTCGATTCCGCTGATCGTCGGCGGCGCGCTGATCATCCTGCCCGATCCGTCGTGGCAAGCGCTCGTGCCCGACTGGCAGCGCTTCGGCCTGCAAGCGCAGTGCGGGCTCGCGGTGCTGGCCGCCGGCCTGCTGTTCTCGGTATGGGCGCGGCTGCATCTGGGCACGAACTGGAGCGTGTCGGTCACGCTGAAGGAAGACCACGAACTCGTGCGCACGGGGCCGTACGCGCTCGTGCGCCACCCGATCTATACGGGCTGCCTGATCGCGCTCGTCGGCGCCGCGCTGATCGGCGGCGAATGGCGCGGCGCGATCGGCGTGCTGCTCGTGTTCGCGTCGCTCGCGTACAAGGTGCGCGTCGAGGAAAGCTGGCTGACCGGGTATTTCGGGCCGGCGTACGCGCAGTACCGCCGCGAGGTCGCGGCGCTGATTCCCGGCTTCTACTGAACCCCGCGAGGCGCGCAATGGCGAAGATGATCGTGACCGCGATCGGCTCGGCGGGCGACGTGCATCCGCTGCTCGGCGTCGCGCGCACGCTCGCGGCGCGCGGTCACGACGTCGTGTTCTGCACGCATGCGCCGTTCGAGGCGGCCGTGCGCCATTGCGGGTTCGAATTCGTGCCGATCGGCACCGCGGCCGACTACGAGGCCGCGATGGCGAACCCCGCGCTGTGGGATTCGCGCACGTCGTTCCGTACGCTGTGGCAGGTGATCGCGCCGACGCTGCGCCCGCATTACGACGCACTGCGCGCGCGGGCCGACGGCGATACGGTGCTGGTCGGCACGCTGTGGGCGTTCTCCGCGCGCTTCATGCAGGAGTTGCACGGCACGCCGTACGTGTCGGTGCAGGTGTCGCCGTCGACGCTGCTGTCCGCGCATGCGCCGCCGACCCACCCGCGCCTGACGATTCCCGCGCGTTGGCCGCTGCCCGTGAAGGCGGCGCTGATGACGCTGATCGAGCGTCAGGTGCTCGACCGCGCATGCGGCCCCGCGCTCAACGCGGTGCGCCGCGATCTCGGGCTCGCGCCGGCGCGGCGCGTGCTGGGCCGCTGGCTGCATTCGACTGACGGCGTGCTGTGCCTGTTTCCCGGCTGGTTCGCGCCGCCGCAGCCTGACTGGCCGTCGAATCATCTGCAAAGCGGTTTTCCTCTGTTCAACGATATTGCGACACCTGACGATGATGTGGCACTCGATGCGTTTCTCGCGGCCGGTGAGCCCCCGGTCGTGTTCACGGCCGGTTCGACACGCGTCGATCACGCGGCCTATGCGCGCGCGGTGGCGGACGCGCTGCGCGCGACCGGCGCGCGCGGGATCCTGCTGACGCCGCACGATGCGGCGCCGGACGGCGACCGTTTGCTCGTGCGCCGTTTCGTGCCGATGCGCACGCTGCTGCCGCGCTGTCGCGCGCTCGTGCATCACGGCGGGATCGGCACGGCGGCGCTCGCGTTCGAAGCCGGGATCGCGCAGGTGGTGACACCGTTCGCGCACGACCAGTTCGACAACGCGCAACGGGTCGCCGTGAGCGGCTGCGGCGTGCGGGTCGACGGCCCGATCGACGGTGCGCGCCTCGGCGCGGCGCTCGCGCGCGTGCTCGGCGAACCCGCGTTTGCGGCGCACGCGGCGCGTACACGCGCACGGCTGGCGGCCGAACGCGACGGCTGCGATGCCGCCGCCGATTTCATCGAACGGTTCGCGCCGGCGCGCGGGCGGGCAGCCGTGCGGCCCGAAGTCGCGGTGGCCGGCGCATGAGCACCGCGTCGCCGCTTCACGACGGGCCCGTCACGCCGTCCGCGTTCGACGTGCCGGCCCCCGCGCCGGCCGCGCAGCCGGTGCGCGGCATCCGGCTCGCGCTGCTGACGTTCGCGCTGTCGCTCGCGACCTTCATCGAGGTGCTCGACTCCACCGTGACGAACGTCGCGGTACCGGCGATCTCCGGCAGTCTCGGCGTATCGAACAGCCAGGGCACGTGGGTGATCAGCTCGTATTCGGTCGCGGCCGCGATCGCGGTGCCGCTGACGGGCTGGCTCGCGCGCCGCGTCGGCGAATTGCGGCTGTTCGTCGGCGCAGTGCTGCTGTTCACGCTGACGTCGCTGCTGTGCGGCCTCGCGCGCGACCTGCACGTGCTCGTGATCTGCCGCGCGCTGCAGGGGCTGTGTTCGGGGCCGATGGTGCCGCTGTCGCAGACCATCCTGCTGCGCACGTTCCCGCCGGACAAACGCACGATCGCGCTCGCGTTGTGGGCGATGACGGTGCTGCTCGCGCCGATCTTCGGGCCGGTGGTGGGCGGCTGGATCGTCGACAACTTCTCGTGGCCGTGGATCTTCCTGATCAACCTGCCGATCGGGCTGTTCTCGTTCGCGGTCTGCACCGCGATGCTGCGCCCCGACGCGCAACGCGGCACGGCCGGCCCGATCGACGTGCCGGGCATCGTGCTGCTCGTGATCGGCGTCGGCTCGCTGCAGGCGATGCTCGATCTCGGCCACGATCGCGGCTGGTTCGGTTCGCCGCTGATCGTCACGCTGGCGGTGGTCGCGGGGCTTGCAATCGTGTCGCTGCTGATCTGGGAGGCGGGCGAAGCGCATCCCGTCGTCGACCTGAGCCTGTTTCGCGATCGTACGTTCTCGTTCTGCGTGCTGATCATCTCGCTCGGGATGATGAGCTTCTCGGTGGTCGGCGTCGTGTTCCCGCTGTGGATGCAGGCCGTGATGGGCTACAACGCGTTTCACGCGGGGCTCGCCACGGCGTCGCTCGGCGTGCTCGCGCTGGTGTTCTCGATCCTCGTCGGGTTGCATGCGCATCGCTTCGACGCGCGCGTGCTCGCGACCTTCGGCTTCCTCGTGTTCGCGGCCGTGCTCGCGTGGGATGCGCATTTCACGCTGAAGATGACGTTTGCGCAGATCGCCGCGCCGGGGCTGATCCAGGGGATCGGGCTGCCGTGCTTCTTCATTCCGCTGACGGCCGCGACGCTGTCGCGCATTCCGGACGACCGGCTCGCCGCCGCGTCGAGCCTGTCGAACTTCCTGCGCACGCTGTCGGCCGCGTTCGGCACCGCGATGAGCGTGACGCTGTGGGACAACCGCGCGACCTATCACTACGACGTCGTGTCGCAATCCGTCACGCACGCGTCGGCGAACACGCAGCGTTTCGTGCACACGCTGAACGCGATGGGCGTGGACGGCGTGCGCGAGCTGACGACGCTGCACCAGGTCGTGATGCAGCAGGCGTACATGATGGCGACCAACGACATGTTCTGGATGGCGAGCATGACGTGTCTCGCACTCGCGGCAATGATGTGGCTGACGCGGCCGAAGCGTGGCGCGGCGGCGTCGTTCGGGCATTGAGGAGAGGAACATGACGACACTCGGCGCACTCGTGATCCTGTATCACCCGAGCGATGCGCAGCTCGACGCGCTCGGCGCCTGGCGGCACGCGTGCGACGCGCTGCTCGTCGTCGACAACACGCCGCAGCCCGATGCGCGAGCCCGCGAGCTGTGCGCGCGCGAGGGCATCGCGCTGCTGCATCACGGCAATCGGGGCGGCATTGCGGGCGCGTACAACGCAGGCCTCGCGGTGCTGTTTCGCGACCGCCTCGATGCCGTCGCGCTGTTCGACCAGGATTCGTCCGTGCCCGCCGCGTATTTCCCCGCGATGCGCGATGTCTGCGCGGGGCTCGCGGGGCGCGCGTTCCTGGCCGGCCCGCGCATTTTCGACGAGAACGCGCGCAGTTTCCTGCCGGAACTCTCGACCAACGGGATCGGGCTGCGTCGCCTGCGCATCGAGCCGGGTGCGCCGCTGCAGCGCTGCGCGTTCCTGATCTCGTCGGGCTGCGTCGTGTCGCGCGACGCCTTCGACGTGCTTGGCCGCTTCGACGAGACGCTGTTCATCGATCACGTCGACACCGAGTACAGCTTCCGCGCGCTCGCGCGCAACGTGCCGCTCTATGTCGTGCCGTCGCTGGTGCTGCCGCACCGGATCGGCGCGAAGCAGCGTCATGCGCTCGGCCCTTTCGAAATGACGTCGATGAATCACTCGTGGCAACGGCGCTACTACAGCGCACGCAATGCGGTGCAGCTCGGGATGCAGTACGGGCTGCGCTTTCCGGTGGCGATCGTGCCGAACCTGCTGACCGTGTGGCAGGTTGTGCAGATCGCGCTCGTCGAACGCGACAAGCGCGCGAAGCTTGCCGGCATCCTGTTCGGCATCGCGGACGGCCTGTTCGGCCGGCTCGGCCCGCTCGAACACACACGGCCACGTCTGGCCGCGCGTGCGCAGCGCGTTCAGCAGCGCATTCAGCAGGGATGAGGGGCGCGATGCGGCGTGTGAAACAAGCAGCGGGTCTGGCGCGCAGCGTGAAGGGCGGTGCGTTGATCGGTGTCGCGGCGATGTCGCTGGCGTTGGGCGGATGCGTGCCGACGGGCTTCCTGCCGTCACTGTCGTTGCGCGCGCCGGCCGACGATGCGCTCGTGCATACGGCCGGCCCCGGCGTGAACGGTGCGTGGCCCGCGCCCGACTGGGTGAAGCAGCTGCAGGATCCGCAGCTCGATGCGCTGGTCGCCGAGGCATCGCAGAACAACCCCGACCTGCAGGTCGCGCAGGCGCGGCTGCGGATCGCGCAGGCCCAGCTTCAGCAGTTCGATTCGTTGACGGGGCTGACGGGCACGGCCGGCGCAACGGTCAGCCGTTCGCGGATGCCGAAGCCGGGCGACGACGTCGCGAACGTGTCGGTCGGCGGCTATCGCGTGCCGGTCGAGATCTTTGGTGATCCGAACGTATCGCCGTCGTCGGTGTTCGTCGGGCTCAACTACCAGCTCGACCTGTGGGGCAAGAACCGCGCCGCGACGAAGAGCCTGATGTCGCTGCGTGAAGCGGCGCGGGTCGAGGCCGAGCAGGTGCGGCTCACGCTGGCGGTCGCGATCGTCACCGTGTACTGCCAGCTCGACCAGGCGTATGCGACGCAGGACCTGCTGCAGCAGAAACTGCAGGTCAGCCAGCGCGTGACGACCGTGGTGCGCGAGCGTACCGCGCGCGGGCTCGACAACGCGTACGACGCGAGCGATGCATCGATCAAGCGCAGCAAGCTGCTCGCGCAGATCGCGCTGAACGACGAGCAGATCAAGCTCGCGCAACTGCAGCTCGGCGTGCTGTCGGGTCGCGGCCCGGAGCGCGGGCTCGCGCTGCAGCGGCCGCGCGTCGGCGCATTTGCCGGCGGCGCGCTGCCCGCGCGGTTGCCGGCCGGTCTCCTCGGCCGCCGGCCCGACGTCGTCGCCGCACGGTTGCGCGTCGAAGCCGCGTTCGCGAATGCCGATTCGACGCGCGCGCAGTTCTATCCGGACGTGAACCTCGTCGCGCTCGGCGGCGTGTTTGCACTGACGCCCGCGTCGCTGTTCTCGCGCGACTCACTCGCCGGCTCCGTCGGCCCGGCGATCTCGCTGCCGATTTTCGATCGCGGCCGGCTGAAGGCGAAGCTCGGCGCGGATGTCGCACAGGCCGATGTGGCGATCGGGCTGTACAACAAGACCGTCGACGACGCGCTCGGCCAGGTCGCGCAGTTCGTCACGTCGCTGCAGACGTCGCAGACGCTCGTCGCGCAGCAACAGGACGCGGTCGCGGCCGCGCAGAAGATCGTGCAGATCGCGACCGACCGTCACCGGCGCGGCGTGCTGATGCAGAAGGACGTGGATGTCGCGGATCTCACGCTGATCGACGAGCGCGCGCAGATGATCGCGTTGCTCGGCCGGCAGCGCACGCTGCGTGTCGGGCTGATCGGCGCGTTGGGCGGCGGGTTCGATGCGGGCGCGACGGTCGCGCAGGCGCCGGCCGTGCATCGGCCGCGTAGCGGGGCGGCGAAGCGAGGCGCTTCGAGCGCCGCACCCTCGGCGCCCGCCGTGGCGGCTGCGGTCGTCACGACCACATCGACCATACCGCCCGCCGCCGCGACCGCGAGCCGATCGGCGGCGGGAGCCTCTACCGATGCGCGTGCGCAAAGCGCAGCCGTCCCGCAGGTCGTCGCCGCATCGAATGCGGGGGCCGCACGACGCGACGACATGGCACGCACGCCGGCCGTTGGCGCGACGCTTCGCGGCACCCCCGTTGCCGCGCGCACGGCGGCGGCGAACCCGGCGCCGGGCGCGTCGGTCATGCCGCCGATCCCCCTGTTCCAGCACGATCGTCTGATCGTTACGCAAAGCGACTGATGCACCACGACAACCTTCATACCGCCGCGCCGCCGGCCGCACTGAACGACCCGGCACTCGACGCGCGCCGCGCGACGCGCCGCAAGCGCTTCATCGTGTTTTTCGCGGTCGTGCTGGTGGCCGCGCTGGCCTGGATCGCATACTGGCTGCTGAGCGATCGCTATTACGAAGACACCGACGACGCGTACGTTGCCGGCAGCATCGTCCAGGTCGCCGCGCAGATCCCGGGATCGGTGACCGACGTCGTGGTCGCCGATACGCAGGCCGTGCGCGCCGGCCAGACGCTCGTGAAGCTCGACGACACCGAGGCGTCCGTCGCGTTCGCGCAGGCGAAGGCGCAGCTCGCGCAGGCCGTGCGGCAGTTCGCGAACGCGAAGATCTCGAACACGATGTACGTCGAGGCCGTGAACGCGCGGCGCGCCGACCTGTCGCTCGCACAGCGCGCGTTTGCCGCGCGCTCGGGCGCATCGGTGGAGATCGTCGCACCCGAGGAACTCGCGCGGGCACGGGCGGCGGTCGCCGGTGCGCAGGCGAATCTCGCGGCCGCGCAGGCGCAGCTCGACGCGGCGCGCGCGCTCGGCAGCAAGCTGCCCGTCGACGAAAGCCCGGCCGTCGTGCAGGCCGCCGCGCAGTTCAAGCTCGCGTACCGCAACCTGAAGCGCACCACGATCGTCGCCCCCGTCGACGGCACGATCGGGCAGCGTTCGGTACAGGTCGGCCAGCAGGTCGGGCCCGGCGTGCCGCTGATGTCGATCGTGCAGCTCAACCAGCTGTGGATCGAGGCGAATTTCAAGGAAGGGCAGATCCGCCACATGCGCATCGGGCAGCCGGTCGAGGTCGTGTCGGATCTCTACGGTTCGCGCGTGACCTATCGCGGCCGCGTGCAGGGCTTCTCGGCGGGCACGGGCAGCGCGTTCTCGATGCTGCCGTCGCAGAACGCGGCCGGCAACTGGATCAAGGTCGTGCAGCGCGTGCCGGTCGTGATCGCGCTCGAGCCGCGCGATCTCGCCGCGCATCCGCTGCGCGTCGGGCTGTCGATGCGTGCAACGGTCGACACGCACGACCGCAACGGCCACGCGCTAGACAGCGAGCCGCCGACGCCGGCCGTCAGCACGCGCGTGCACGACGGGGTAGCGAGTGAGGCGGAAAGCGCTGTCGCCGCGATCATTCGCGAGAATCAGGGCGGATAATAAGCGACCGAGCGGTGCGATCGACCGGCGCGCTCGACGCAATTGTCGGTGAGGATCGGAATCGCTAAGGATCTTTATGCCCCACTCCCAGCCTGCCAAGGCTCGCCGCGAGCTTCACGCGAGCAGTTCGCCATTTTGATGCGGCAACCACCCTCTGCCTTTGCGCATCGGCGAGTGCCACCTGTGCATTCAGCAATTCGGTGAATGTTCCGACGCCCTCCCTGTAGCGGCCTCGCGCGATATCGAGCGCTCGCTCTGCGTCGTCGAGCAAGTCCCGCGAGTTGACGAGATTGGCTGCGCTGGTCTGCACGCTGTGATAGCTCTGCCACACGTCAAGCGACACTTCGAGCTCGACGTCGCGTAGTGCCGCTTCCCGAGCATCGGCCTGCGCTTGTGCTTGCGCGGTGCGATAGCCAGATGCAAAGCCTTCAAACAGTGGAATCGTTAGCTGCACTCCAATCATGCTGCTACGGCTGCGTGTTACAGGGATCGACTGCGGTTGCTGTTGATATGACCAGTTGTTTTGTGTCAGGCTCGCGACCAACGAGATGGTGGGGCGGCTCAGCGCTCGGGTCGCGTCGATATTTGCACGGGCGGCATCAAGCATCGCAATGGCGGCGCCGAGCTTGGGTTGGAACTGCTTTGCTTCGTTGATCAATTGATCGATGCCGGTAGCGATCTCGGCATGCATATCCGGATCGCGCTCCAGCGACGCGATTTGTATTGCGGTATTCGCGTCCAGTCCCATCGCGACGGCGAGTCGCCCCGCTGCCATATGCACGTCACCTTCCGCGCTGACGCGATCGAGCATCGCACGACGATAGCTCGTTCGTGCCTGTAGTTCGTCAGCCAGGGTGCCAGCGCCAGCCGTGTGCTTCGAACTCGCTTCCGATAGGACTTCGCCCGCGACTGACTCGCTGCGCTGTGCGGCAGCGAGTGACGCCTGCATGTCGTGCAACGAATAGAATGCCTGTGCCGTGTTGAGGAGCACGGTTTGCAGGATGTTGTTTTGCGTTGCATTGGCTGCGGTCAGCAACGCGCGCACTTGCCGATGTGTCGCGCTACGCTTGCCGAAATCGAACAGTACCCAACTCAGATTCAACATTCCATACTTGCCAGTCGTGCTCTGTGACCGGTTGATCGTGTCCGAGCCGATCGCACTGTAGTCGTGGGTGGTGGATAAAATGTCGCGCTCGATACCCGCCGTCGCATTCAGAGTGGGCAGGTAGGCGGCGTCGACTACGCCGAGCGCGGCTGCACGATCCCTGACTTCGCTCCACGCATGGTGCACACGCGGGTTTGCACAGATCGCCTGGATTATTGCGTCCTCGAGTTCGAGTGGGCGCTCGGTTGGCAGGGCGCGGCACGATATACCGTGAAGGAACGGCGACGCGGGCGTTTTCGACACTTCACCGAGTGTCCCGAACACATCGAGTACTTGAGCGTCGGCGCGAAGATGACCAACAAGCGCTGCGACCGATGCTGCGAACAGTAGGCCGTATTTCATCCGCGTACCTGTTCCGCGAAGTCAGGCGAATGGGCGATCGGATCTGAAAAAACGGTTGCTGGACGATCGAGCACGATTCGTCCGTTCTTCAACATCACGACACGCTCGGCCGACGCAATCGTCTCAGGCCGATGTGCGACGATAATTCGGGTCATCCGCAGGGCGTCCACTGCCGAGTTGACCTGCCGCTCGCGCTCCAGGTCGAGATGGCTCGTGGCCTCGTCGAGCACGAGGATCTTCGGCCGCTTGTAGAGCGCGCGCGCGAGCAGCACCCGTTGTTTTTGCCCGCCCGACAGAACGGTGCCCATGTCGCCGACCAATGTGTCATAGCCCATCGGCATAGCGATAATGTCCTGATGTACGGCAGCGAGCTGTGCACACTCTGCGATCCACTGTGCGTTTGAGTACGGATCGAAGAAGCTGATGTTATCGGCGATCGAGCCGGCGAAAAGTACGTCATCCTGCAATACGGTACCAACCAGTGCACGTAGCCGGTCAATACCGATCCTGTCGACGTCAATGCCGCCGATCCATACCTTTCCGGTCGTCGGTTTGAGCACCCCGAGCAGCACATTGACGAGCGTCGTCTTGCCGCAGCCGGATGCACCGACGAGCGCGACCGATTGTCCCGCTGCGATCGCGAGCGACACGCCGTCGAGCACGGCCGGTTCGCCATCGGCATAACGGAAGCCGATCGCGTCGAATTCGATGCTGGCCGGCAATGTGTCGGTTTCGCCCGGCACGTGACGCGGAATTACATCGGGTTCCCGCTGCTCGAACACAATGTCCGCCAGCCGCTCGCCCTGCAATTGAAGCATCCTGACTTCGACGTATTTGTCGATCAGGCTTGCGACGCGACTATCGAACTGGCCCTTGTATGCGTTGAACGCCATCAGCACACCGACTGTAAACTGACCGTCCATTACCATCCGGGCTCCGAGCCAGATGATAAGAATGCCCTCAATGCCGAACAAGAGCCCGTTGAGTTGTTGGTATAACAATTGCAGCTTCTGTATATGGAGACCGGCGTTGACTTGTTCGACGAGTAGTGACAGCCAGCTTGCACGGCGCTCGTTCTGTCGGTTGAACAACTTGATTGTCTTTACGCCGCGTACGGTCTCGAGAAAATGACTTTCCTGTTTGGCGGCCCGCACAATCTGCTCTTCAGTCGCGTGACGCAGCGGGCGATACGAGAGCCAGCGCAGTAGCGCGTACAAGGCCATCGTGGCAAGCGCGACGAGGCTGAGCGTCGGGCTGTAGACGAACATCATCGCGAGCGTGACGATTGTCATCAAGCCGTCGATCACCGCGCTCAGGAACGATGTGGTGAGAGTCTGCTGAATCGTGTCGATCGAGCCGAATCTGGACATGACGTCGCCGAGATGGCGCCGTTCGAAGTAACGTACAGGCAGGCTTAGCAGATGTGTGAACATGTTTGCGCGCCACTGTACGTTGAGTGTCGTGCCGAAATACATCAGTATCCACGCGCGCATTGCACTCGTCACCTGCTGCATCAACACCAACATGCCGAACCCGAGCGCGAGGACGGTGAGCAGGTCCCGGTCTGAGCTGACAATTACCTCGTCGATGACCCACTGCAGGAAGAACGGGTGCAACAGTGCGAATACTTCGAGTGCGAGCGCGAGTATCAGTATCTGACCAAGCGAGCGCGAGATACCCGTCACAGGCCCAAGTAGCGTGCGCAGCTTGATCGCGGGCGCTGCTTTACGCGGCTCGAAACAACTTGTCGGCCACAGCTCCAGCGCGACGCCGGTGAACGAACGCGACACTACGTCGAGCGGAAGCTTTCGGATGCCTTGTGCGGGATCGTGGATCACCGCGGTCCGGCCATTCACTCCTTTCAACACGACGAAATGGTTGAAGTCCCAGTGCAGAATGCAGGGCACGCCCAATTGGTCGAGCTGGTCGAGATCGAGTTTTAGTGCACGGGTGCCGAGATCAAGTTGATGCGCGATGTTTACCACGCCGGAGAGATCGGTTCCTTTGAGCGATATTGGAAAGCGACTGCGCAGTGTCGCGACATCTACGTGATGGCCGTGGTATCCGGCGATCATCGCGAGGCACGCGAGCCCGCATTCGGTCGCTTCGGTTTGCAGCAGCATCGGCAATTTGCGGCCGATATCAAGCGAGAGACGGTCGAGAATGGACATGGGTAGACAGCGGAATCAGAGTTTGCCGGTGACGCTATAGAGCGGCTCGAGAACCCATTCGTACAAACGTCGGCGCTCCTGCAAAATGTCAGCTTGAAGCGCCATACCGGCTTGTAGCGGTTGCGGCTTGCCGTATACGGCTACGGTCTGCACGTCGAGGGCGGCAGTTACGCGGTAAAACGCGCCGCCGCCGCGACCGTCGATAGCCTGTATGCCGCTTGTCGACAGTTCCCCAACTGATAGTGCGGTGCGTGCGATTGACGACACGCGCGCGCGGTACTGACCGAATTTCTGATACGGATAGGCCCGATAGCGAATCCGTACCGGGTCGCCAACATGTACGAAGCCGATGGCTGCGCTTGGCACGAACAGGTGGACTTGCCAATGGGCGCCGTCCGGTACGATGCTTGCAACCGGACTTGCGGTATCGATTGTTTGGCCGGCTTCTGCAATCACGGCGGTCGCGATGCCGGTTTCTGGCGCGGTAACAAAAAATTCACGTCGAGCCTCGCTCTCGATCATCGACTGCCTGACGTCGATCACACTGCGGTTGATCTGCGAGATTTGATTCTGTTGTTTGAATGCGAGACCAGCGAGATCGTTGGCGGTTTCCTTGAGCGCTTGAATCACGTTAGTACGTTCACGCTGCAAGCCGAGAAGTTTCGACTGCTGGTCGAGCATGTCGGCCTGTCGCTGTTGCAATTGATCAGTCGAGATATAGTCCTGGGCCAGCAAACGACGATAGCGGGCCACGCCGTCGGCCGCAATCGACGCGCGTTCACGCTGGGTCGCGAGCTGCGCGTCGAGACGTGCGACTTCCGCACGCAGGCTGGAGATCTTCGCTTGCAAGGTATCGCGCTCGTCCTGCTGGAGCGAGCGGATCTTGTCGATTTCCTCCTGCAGTAAATTGTGGCGTTGGTGCGCTTGTTCGACGAGTGCCGCCTGCGTATGGCCTGCGGCAGCGCTCTGTAGATCCGCAGAGACGGTATAGAGAACCGTCCCGCGCGTCATATGCTGGCCCTCGGCCACAGCCTTGCGGAGTACGAGGCCCGGACGTTGTGCATACACCTTGACGAGGCCTGTACTGGGTACGATTACGCCTTCGACCGTTGTGCGACGGGTGTAGCTGCCAAACGTAAACAGTAGTGCCACACCGATTGCCATGAAAGCCATAGTGAGCGCGAGTACGGTAAACGAAACGGGACGCACAAGGACGATTTTCCCGAGTGTCGATCCGCGCTGTGCCGCGAGAGCCTCTGGCCGAAACGGTGACCGCTTCATATCGCTTGCCACGTCGGTTAACACACTACTTTGACCGTGACGGGTTAAACGCCGCCGCGAAAGTGTTTTCCACTCGTGCGGTCAGGAACCATTCCATACCACGCTCAATGATTCCCTGAAGATTTTTGGGCTCGCCTTGGTCGCCCGGGCACGCCAAAAAATGGTCGCCGCACGAAATGTATTCAGTGACAAAAGGACGATCATGTGCCACGAGGTGGGCAATTCCGGCCTCATAGTCAATTGCAGATGCGCTTTGGTCGCGCCCGCCTTGAACCAGGTAAAGTTGCGCCTTGGATTCGAGTACATCTTCTGCGGGCGATGCCTTACCGATCGTTTGCCAATAGGTTTCGTCGTATCCTGCAATGGTCCTGTCCGATTCCTTCTCTAGACGTCGATGGACATGCTCCCAACCCGTCAACGTGGACTGTAAACGATCAAGGTGACCACTTGATCCGGTTTCCGGCACGAAACTCCAATTTCCCCAGCCAGTTAGTGCGGCATGAATCGTCGCCAATGTTTGTCCAATTCCAAATCCGGAAAACAACAAAAGATGGGAAACTTCATCCGTTGATTTTGCCAGGCGTGATGCGATGGATACTCCCTCGGAGCCGGCGACTATCATGAACGGTTGGTGATTAATCCAGCCGCGATTCCGAATATCATCAATTACGGTTTTCAGTGAATCCAGACGGGATTGCATATTGGACATTTTCTTGAATGTCGATGAGCACGCAGAGTCCGTTTCGGGAGAAAAGCGCTCCTCGATTCCCGGATTCTCAACGACAACCAATCGGGATTTTTCTCTGAACTGCAGGGCAAATGCCTCTGGCCCCATGGAGTGCCCCTCATCGGGTATTGCGGAAAAGGCGCCTTTGCATCCGCTGCCCGGTAGAAAAATGACTAACGGCTTTTCCTGTTGCGATATGTCGGACGAGTAATAGCGAATCTTGTTTTTGTTGGGTGTTATTATTTCGCGCCCGGTGAATGGGAATGCAGAAGGTCCATTTGTCGGAATCGTAAAATTGATTATTGAATTGGTCGAGGTTTGGTGATTTTTGTTCTCAATATATTCGGCATGAGAGAATATTGGTAATGCGAGCAGGATCGCTAAAAGTGTCTTTATTACTATACCGCCAAGATGATTGGGTATCATGTCGTCACCATATGCTTGAGGTTAGCGGGATGAGAGCGAAATAGTGATATTGGGACCCGTTGGGATCCGATAGTGAGTGAATCCGGGAGGTTTGGTAGTACGTTTTAAATTTGATGCCCAGTCATGTTTTTCTCGATTGTCTCCCATGGCACGCCGTGCGAGAGCGCGAACTTCCCCAGCCCAATGATGACGGCCTGGTGGTTTTTGCAAAACAAACTTGCATTGCGAAATTTATTGATGAAACTGTATCTATGGAGAACGGATTCTCCAAGGCCGGCTCCGCTTTGACAGATTCCCTTGGCCCCGCACTGCGAGCAAAATGACGGTACTTCATCGCAGGCTCGATGAAAATCTGCCACTTTGGGATGGTTGATGAAATCTGCCAGTGTGCTATTGGAAACACTCAATCCAAGCTTGAAAAGCGACGGCAGGGTATTGCGAAAATCATCGTCGATCGCGATCTCGCCGTTTGCTCTGACCGTCATGGCAACAAATCGGTACGGGAGCGATTTCGACGAATCAGGGGCGCAAATGCGCTTGAGTGGATCGGTAAACTGCCTTACGTAGATATTTCGGCTGCTGTCGTTTATCCATTCATTCAGTGCGCCCATCAAAAATTGACCGGTTCCGTCTGTCAGTCTGGTGTCGGCTGCATCCCGGGTTTGATTCGATTTCAGGAAATGGATTCTTTCAACCCCCAGGTCGTCGACAAAGTGCCGATATATCTTGCGTCCGTCAAAATCTGGATTTACCACGCAAATGACTCCGGCAAATATTCCCTCATGTGTTTTGTTTTTTTCTATCAACATTGCGATTGATTTGGCAACCGCGGAGTGAGTGCCATTTCCATTTTTGTCGACTCGGTGAAGATCGTTCTCCTGCGGAGGGCCGTCTAAACTGACGCCTACGGAGACATTGTATTTGACGAAGATAGAAATCCATTCTTCATCTAGCAATGTTGCATTTGTTTGAATGCTGATCCTTAGATCGGCTGGATCTGAAATGCTGTTTCTGAATATTTCCAGTATGTCGCACATTCGCGACTTTTTCATCAAAAGTGGTTCGCCGCCATGTAGATCGATTTGTATTTCGTCGACCGAGTACGCGCGGACTGCATCACGTAAATAAGTCGCAACGGATTTTGCTGTGTTGATGTCTAGGTAAGCGGGTTGGCTTGTATAGTCATGATTGTTGCCGTTAAAGTAGTAGCAATAAGTGCAATCGATGTTGCATCGTTCCGTAATTTTTAGTATTACTTCGAGCCTGTTTATTTTTTTCGGTTCTTTCATCTCTTTGCTGATTTTTAAAAGCGCGAACTTCGCTATGATTTGATATTCAAAGGGTGCGTCGCTGCATGGTGCAAACTTTCGTATCGGCAATGATGTGAGGTGGATGTTTATCGACGGTGAAATAAATAACATCGCTATCGTCGAATATATCAGTGCCATGTGGTGCAGCCACGATTGATGGCGATACGCCTTGATGGCGTATCGCTCAAGACATTACCCTAATGAGATAACGGAATATCGATCATCGCCACGATTTCGACCAAGTGGCGTTGACAAACCAGCCGCGGGAGTTGGGTTGCGATGCGGCGCCACCCCCAACCAGTGCAAGCAATTCGGAATCAAGCTCGGCAGGAGCTACGCGCTCTACTTGCTGAGCGCCAGCCATCATTTCTTGTTTGAAAGCATGCAGATCCATTGGATTTCCTTATATCTATGCAAAAAATACATATGACTTCAGGCGGAATTAATCCACTGCTTAGGTCAAGAACGAGGATTTTCACCGCCCGACTTGGTTACCGTCTGATAAAGCGACATGCAATTTTGATCGCAGTGCCACTTATCAGACGGTTTCTTACATTATCATTTCAATATTATTGAGGTCAAGAAGTATTGGGTAAAAAATCACGGAAATATATGAGATAAAATAATCTCTAAATTAGATTGGCGGCGTGGGCTGGTGTGGCTTCTGATTGGATGTCAGTCGGCTTGATCGTGCTGTGTGTGGAGTGGAATCTTATTCAAGGTATTCTTCGATTTTTCTGACTTGTATTGAATTTTAAGTTGTAATTCTGGGCTGCGTTGTTGCATAAACTCAATGTAATGACGTGGTAGTCGCCATGTTCGCGACATTGGGTAGGGCGAATGAATTGTGGACGTCCGAGTTCCGTCATGTGGGCGATCACGCCGATGCGGATAGCAACCGCGCTCGGCGGGAGCCGGCTGCGGTGGAGGTGGTCGCGCAATTCACGCTCGCATACCGGAACTGGACCGCATCGCCCTACAGGCGGCCGACCGTGACGGTTGGCCGAAACCCGAGCCTACGAGCGACGGTAGCCTCCCAAAGCCGCCGGGCCGCGCCGTCGTGCTTTGCCGCCATCCCGCCGCGACTCTCCATTCCCGCCATCGATGTCGGCGCCGTTCAAACGCGTGTCGCGTTTGAGACATCGGCGCCCCTGCCTCCCGGACTACTCTCGAACAGCACGTTGCGCGTGCGCCGCATTAGCCGGCGCGCCGCCGCGCCATCCAACGAGACATGGAGACAATACGATGAGCAGCAATCGAGGTGTCGTCTATCTTGGGCCGGGCCAGGTCGAAGTCCAGAAAATCGATTATCCGAAGATGGTCGATCCAAGCGGCCGCGCGATCGGCCACGGTGTGATCCTGAAAGTGGTCAGCACGAACATCTGCGGTTCCGACCAGCACATGGTGCGCGGCCGCACGACCGCGCCGGTCGGCCTCGTGCTCGGTCACGAGATCACGGGCGAGGTGGTCGAGATCGGCCGCGACGTCGAGACGCTGAAACTCGGCGATCTCGTGTCGGTGCCGTTCAACGTCGCTTGCGGCCGCTGCGCGATGTGCAAGGACACGCACACGGGCGTGTGCCTGAACGTGAACCCGTCGCGTGCCGGCGGCGCGTACGGCTACGTCGACATGGGCGGCTGGATCGGCGGCCAGGCCGAGTACGTGCTCGTGCCGTATGCCGATTTCAACCTGCTGAAATTCCCCGACCGCGATCAGGCGATGGCGAAGATCCGCGATCTGACCTGCCTGTCCGACATCCTGCCGACCGGCTATCACGGCGCGGTGAGCGCGGGCGTGAAGCCGGGTTCGACGGTCTATATCGCTGGCGCGGGCCCGGTCGGGATGGCGGCGGCCGCATCCGCACGCCTGCTCGGCGCAGCCGTGACGATCGTCGGCGACATGAACGCGGAACGCCTCGCGCACGCGAAGGCGATGGGCTTCGAGACGGTCGACCTGTCGAAGGACGCATCGCTCGGCGAGCAGATCGAGCAGATTCTCGGCGTGCCCGAGATCGACTGCGCGGTCGACTGCGTCGGCTTCGAAGCGCACGGCCACGGTTCGTCGGGCCACTCGGAAGAGGCGCCCGCGACGGTGCTGAACTCGCTGATGGAAATCACGCGGCCGGCCGGCGCGATCGGCATCCCGGGCCTGTACGTGACGGACGATCCGGGCGCGAAGGACAAGGCCGCGCAGCACGGCAGCCTGAGCATCCGCTTCGGCCTCGGCTGGGCGAAGTCGCACTCGTTCTTCACGGGGCAGACGCCGGTGCTGAAGTACAACCGCAACCTGATGCAGGCGATCCTGTTCGACCGGCTGCCGATCGCGAAGATCGTCAACGTCGAAGTGATTTCGCTCGACCAGGCGCCGGAAGGCTACAAGAAGTTCGACGGCGGCGCGCCGCGCAAATTCGTCATCGACCCGCACGGGTTGCTGGCGGCGTAATGCGCTAGCGTTCGACGCGCGCAGCGCGTCGTGCGAAACGGGCGGTGCCGGAAACGGGCCGCCCGTTTTTTGCTGTGGAGGCACGGGGAAGAGCCGGCCACGCGCACGTACCGCACGGGCCGGGACGCCGACGCTCCTCGATCCCGGCCGCACGGAATTGCTGCGATTTCATCGCCAGTTCCCGACCCCACCGCCGCCGCCCGACGGCGAATCCACGGATGGCCAAGTCACATCCCCTCGCAACGTTGCACACGTTTGTCGAAGTGGCGCGTTGCGGCAGCATGAGGTTTAAAAAAATGAAGCGACAGACGCGTATGCACGGACTGCGCATGCGCGCTCAGTGGCCGCGATAGAGCTGCGCGATTTCCGTATTGCCGGCGGTGGTGGTACGTCGCGCATGTGCGGTGTGTGCGGTGTGCGCGCTCACACGGTGGAAGGCGCGGGCGCGATGCGCGGCGGTACTGCGACTGCCTTTCCACTCCGCCACGCGAACCGCGGTGGTGGCATGCGACCGGTCGGGTGCACGCATGGCCGGCGTGGCCCGCGCGACCGCCGTCCGTCCGGCGGATTCGCCGACATCCGGGCTGCCCGGTCGCGCGGCCGCCACCTGTGTTTCGTCAGTCGAATGAAACGGATAGGCGGGCGCCGGCAAGACCGGCAGCACGGGATCGTTCGACGCGTATGGGCCGGCATCACTCGCCGTCGCGCCCGATACATCCGAACCGCGACAAACCGGATCGGCCTTGCACGTCCGGTCGACCGTCACGTAGCCGCCGACCAGCAGCACGAGCGTCAGGATGCTCAGGATCGGTGCGCTCGATGCGCGCGGCCGCCGGAACGCCGCGTTGCGAAGCGTCCGCGCGATGCGTGACGACCACGTGTGAAAGGATGGCGCCGCATGCGTGGCATGCGTGTCGTCCGATGCAAGGCGAACCGGATCGAACGGCCAGTTCCGCTGGCCGCAAACGGGGCAGTGCTCGAGCGCGCGGAAGGCGACGAAGCCGCATTCCCTGCAGCGGCAACCGGCAGTGCGCCGCGCGTCGGCTCGTGCGCTCAAGATCGCGCGCCAGTCATCGCGCGCGCGGATCGTCCGGTTGGGCAGGACTCGCATCGCTGGAAACGGGGCGGGGGGCCGTCAACGACGCGAACGTTCGCCGGTCGACATGGCGCTTTCCTGCAAGGCAACCGATCGGCCCATGCCGGAATCTGCCGGAGCGTGCGTCGTCGACGGTCGTGCGCATGCGGTGCTCATGGGGTTCTCCGTGACGTCGGGTGGGCGGAACACGTTCGTCCGCGCTGACCTTCCGCTTCATTCTTGGTCGCCGGCGTGTGAAACGCAAGGCGCAAACAGACCATCGCGATTCGCACGTTCCGCGCTAACCGTCCTGCCGCTGCCGGGCCGCGAGCGTCCCGATGGTCTGCATCGCGTGTTCGACGGCCGGCGTCCACGGCCGGCCGTAATTGAGCCGAAGATAGCGGCGGAATCCCCCAGTCGCGGAAAAGATCGGCCCCGGCGCGATGCTGACGCCGCTTTCCATCGCATCGCCGAACAGGTGCATCGCATCGACGCGCGGCGGCAGTTCGATCCACAGGAAATACCCGCCGCGTGGCGCGAACACTTCGGTGCCGTCCGGAAAATACGCGCGCACGGCCGCCAGCATCTGCGCCTGGTGCGCGGCGAGGTTGCGGCGCAGCTTGCGCAGGAAGCGGTCGTACGTGCCGTCGCGCAGGTAGTTCGAAATCGCCATCTGCGCGGGCACGTCGGCCGCCGGCGCGCTCGCGCCTTTTGCCTGACTGACCTGCCGGACGTAGCGCCCGGCCGCGACCCAGCCGATCCGGAATCCGGGCGCGAGGCATTTCGAGAACGAACCGCAATGCAGGACGAGCCCGCTGTCGTCATACAGTTTGGCCGGCCGCGTGGGTACCGTCCCGAAATGCAGTTCGCCATAGACGTCATCCTCGATCAGCGGCACGCCGCGTGCCGCGAGCAGGTCGATCAGCGCGCGCTTGCGCTCGTCGGTCAGCGTCGCGCCGGTCGGGTTGTGGAACGACGTCATGAACCAGCACGCCCGCACCGGATGCGTGTCGAGCGCTGTCTCGAGCGCGTCGAGATCGAGGCCGGTGCGCGGGTCGACCGGAATCTCGACGGCCTTCAGGTGCAGGCGCTGCACGGCCTCCAGCACCGCGTGGAACGCCGGTCGTTCGATCGCGACGATATCGCCCGGGCGGGTCAGTGCCTGCAGGCTGAGCGTCAGCGCTTCGAGCGCGCCGGTCGTGATGACGATCTCGTCCATCGGCAACGCCGCGCCTGCCTTCAGGTAGCGCAGCGCGATCTGGCGGCGTAGCGCCTCGTGGCCCGGCGGCAAGCCGGACAGCAGCGCCGTGCGATCCATGTTGCGGGCCGCCGATGCCATCGCGCGCCACAGGCTGCTCATCGGGAACAGCGAATAACTGGCGAAGGCCGAGCCGAGCGGAACGATGTCCTCGCATTTGAGGGAGTCGAGCAGGCGGAACAGCGCACCGTCGTTGCCGGTCGGCGCGGTGGCCGGCTTGCGTGGCGGTTCGTGGCCGAAGCGCACGTGCTTGTCTTCGAGGTTCGCAACGAAATAACCGGAGCGCGCCCGCGCGACGATCAGACCCTCGCCTTCGAGCGCGTAGTACGCGCGAAATACGGTGGACGGGCTCACGCCATACGCGCGACATGCCGCGCGCACGGTGGGGATGCGCGTACCGGCCGCGAGGTCGCCGCGCCGGATCGCGTCGGCGATCGTTCGTGCGAGCACCGCGTATCGCTTCATGCCAGCCTCCGGTGGATCGGGGCCTTGCCGAAAAAGAGTAGCACGGCACCCGTCGCGTGCAAGCGCGCCCCCAATTGCTGATCCGCATGTTTTTGCCGGGCTCTGATTCTTTTCTTTCGTCTGACGAGCGGGCATTCTCTCGGGCAATCCTCGTTCCCGATGTCCGACCGATACGGAATCGACGCTGCCCGACGGCGGATCCGTGGCCTGCGCGCCCTGCGCGGGACCTTTTCTGCGGCGTCCCAACCTTACCCGGAAGCATTCAGCGTGAATTCGAAGACTCTCGTCGTCGGCCTTGTGGCCGGCATCGCCCTCAACCTGTCGAGCGGCATTGCAACGGCCGCCTGCATCAGCAATCCCGCCGCCCAGCCCAACGCGACGTTTCCCGCCGCACTGACCGGCAAGCTCGTCTATCACAGCTACGTGAAGTACGGCGACGGCACGAGCCAGTTGTTCCTCTACGACTTCTCGGCCCATACGCTGACGCAACTGAGCAAGAGCACGTGGGGCATCACCGATCCGATGAACGGCGTGTTCAGCCCCGATGGCAAGTGGCTCGCGTTCATGGGCATCAGCAACGGCGCATGGAACGTGTTCATGCTGCAGCTCGGCGCCGGCACGCCGCCCGTCAACCTGACCAACAGCACGGGCGCCACGCGCAACGAGGATCCGAAATTCAGCGCGGACGGCAAGACGCTCGTGTTCAAGCAGAACGGTGACGTCAAGCAGGCGACGCTGTCGTACACGAGCGCGGGCCCGGTGTTCACGTCGGTCGTGAGCCTGACGAACGCGCCGGCCGGTGCCGAGTACTCGATGCCGTTCCTCGCGCCCGATTCGAGCGCCGTGTACTACGCGACGGGCACCGGCGCGAACATGGGGTTGATGAAGCGCACGCTCGCGACGGGCGCGACCGCCGTGTTCGACAATCCGGCCGGCCTGCAGACGTATTACCCGATCGTGCGCGCGGACGGCATGGTGTTCTACGCGCGCTGGAAGGACACGAGCCAGCTCGACCAGATCTATACGAAGACGGCGGACCCGGCCTCGACGCCGAATCAGCTGGCGATCAACGACTGCATCAGCAACAACTCGGACCCGGCGCCGGTGAGCGGCACGAACTACGCGTTCTTCTCGTCGACGACGGCGGGCGGCTATCAGCTCTACGTCGGTGACGTGACGACCGGCCAGCGCTGGAGCCTGTCGCAGTTCGGCGTGAATGCAGACACGACGAAGGCCAAGCTCGGGTCGAGCTATTACGGCGGCCCGGCCGCCGCGCAGCCGGTGCTGCTGTCGCAGGGGCATCCGGCTGCCGCGTCGGCGAGCTACAACGCATCGTTCACGCCCGACAAGGCGTTCGACGGCAACACCACGGGCACGCGCTGGGATTCGCCGGAAGGCGCTGGGGTCGGTTCGCAATGGATCTCCGTGGATCTCGGCGCGGTGAAGCACATCGATCACGTCGATCTGTACTGGGATGCGGGCGCGCTCGTTTATCAGATCCAGACGTCGAACGACAACGTCAACTGGACGACGATCTATTCGACGAGCAACGGCGTTTCATATACCCACGTCACGCTGCCGAATCTCAACGGCAGCGGTCGTTACGTGCGGATGTTCGGCACGCAGCGCGCGACGCAGTGGGGTTACTCGCTCTACGAAATGCAGGTGTGGGGATCGTAAGCGCAAAGAAAAAACGGCCTTCAAGGCCGTTTTTTCATGCGTCAATCGCGGTGACGCCTACGCGTGCAGCACATGGGACGGGAAGGCGGGGCTGGCGCTCGCTGCCCCCTGCGCAAGCGGCGCGACCTGCTTGCGTCGCTCCCTTGTCGGCGCGACGCCGAACGCGTCGCGATAGCTCTTGCTGAAATGGCAAGCCGACTGGAATCCGCACGCCATCGTGATGTGCATGATCGACATGTCGGTCTGCAGCAGCAGTTCGCGCGCACGGCGCAGCCGCAGCGTCAGGTAGTAGTGCGTCGGCGTCATGCCGAGGTGTTCGCGGAACAGGCGCTGCAGTTGCCGCTGCGACATGTTCGCGAGCCGTGCGAGCTCTTCGCGCGACAGCGGCTCCTCGATGTTGTTCTCCATCAGCGAAATCACTTCGAACAGCGACTTGTTCGCCGAGCCGAGGCGCGCGACGAGCGGCATGCGTTGCTGCGCGCTCGTGTCGCGCACGTGTTCGACGATGAACTGCTCGGCGATCTGCGTGACGCGCGCCGTGCCCACGCGCGCGGCGATCAGGTTCAGCATCATGTCGAGCGGCGCGACGCCGCCCGTGCACGTGATGCGGTCGCGATCGATCACGAACAGTTCCTTCAGGAAGCGCGTATCCGGAAACTCTTCCTTCAGCGCCGACATGTTCTCCCAGTGGATCGCGCACGCGTAGCCCGCGAGCAGGCCCGACTTCGCGAGCGCATAGGTGCCCGTGCACAGGCTGCCGAGCGGGATGCCCGCGCGCGCAAAGCGGCGCAGTGTCGAAAGATGGGCGGGCGTGGTCGCGCGCTGCACGTCGACGCCGCCGCACACGAACACGATGTCGGGCTGCCCCACGCATTCGGCCGGGCCCGTGTCGACCGTCAGGCCGTTGCTCGCGGTGACCGGGCCGCCGTCCGGGCTGATGACCGACCAGCGGTAGAGCGGCTGGCCGCTCAGGTAGTTCGCCATCCGAAGCACCTCGATCGCATTGGTGAACGCGATCATCGTGAAATTCGGTAACGGCATGAACGCGAAGTGGGACAGCGACGCTGTGCGGTCGGGCGACATGGGGAGCTTCCTGGAATCTCTAATAGCTATAGGCCCGGGGCACGGATCGGGCTGCGGTATTGTGTGAGCCAGCGCAACAAGCGTGCCATACGGCTAAACCCTAGCTCCATACGTTGTCTGGGTGTAAGGCCGATGTTGCACTGCACCGTATCCGGGAGGCGCCGCACTCCGAACGGGCGGCAAACGCACTGCCCGTGTGCGTATCCATAGGTGAACGGTCCGCACGGTTTTGCTTGGTCATCCGAAAAAGCACGACCGGTCACTTGTATAAAACGGACGCCGATGTCGGAAAAGGCAAAGAACGCGTCTAAATTCATCAATCCGCCGAAAATCCGAACGACAAGAATAGAGCCGTCGGCAGCCTTGTACGGGACGAGCGGGAAACCCAGGCAGGGCGGGCCTTGAGCTTCGGTTTCAGCCCCTTATTCCTCGTCACGGACGCACTATGTCGAACACCCAGCCTTTCTTCTCGCAGCCCCTTGCCGAGCGCGACGCGCCGGTGCGCAGCGCCATCCTGAAGGAACTCGAGCGTCAGCAGTCGCAGGTCGAGCTGATCGCGTCGGAAAACATCGTGTCGCGTGCCGTGCTCGAGGCGCAGGGCTCGGTGCTGACCAACAAGTACGCGGAAGGCTATCCCGGCAAGCGCTACTACGGCGGCTGCGAGTTCGCGGACGAAGTCGAGGCGCTGGCGATCGAGCGTGTGAAGCAGATCTTCAACGCCGGCTATGCAAACGTGCAGCCGCACTCGGGCGCGCAGGCGAACGGCTCGGTCATGCTCGCGCTGGCCAAGCCGGGCGACACGGTGCTCGGCATGTCGCTGGACGCCGGTGGCCACCTGACGCACGGCGCGAAGCCGGCGCTGTCGGGCAAGTGGTTCAACGCGGTGCAGTACGGCGTGAACCGCGACACGATGCGGATCGACTACGACCAGGTCGAAGCACTCGCGCACGAGCACAAGCCGAACCTGATCATCGCCGGCTTCTCGGCGTACCCGCGCGCGCTCGACTTCGCGCGCTTCCGCGCGATCGCCGACAGCGTCGGCGCAAAGCTGATGGTCGACATGGCCCACATCGCCGGCGTGATCGCCGCGGGCCGCCATGCGAACCCGGTCGAGCATGCGCACGTCGTCACGTCGACAACCCACAAGACGCTGCGCGGCCCACGCGGCGGCTTCGTGCTGACCAACGACGAAGACATCGCGAAGAAGATCAACTCGGCCGTGTTCCCCGGCCTGCAGGGTGGCCCGCTGATGCACGTGATCGCCGGCAAGGCCGTCGCGTTCGGCGAAGTGCTGCATGCGGACTTCAAGACCTACATCGACAACGTGCTCGCGAACGCGCAGGCGCTCGGCGAAGTGCTGAAGGCGGGCGGCGTCGATCTCGTCACGGGCGGCACCGACAACCACCTGCTGCTGGTCGACCTGCGCCCGAAGGGCCTGAAGGGCGCGCCGGTCGAGCAGGCGCTGGAACGCGCCGGCATCACCTGCAACAAGAACGGCATTCCGTTCGACACCGAGAAGCCGACCGTCACGTCGGGCATCCGCCTCGGCACGCCGGCCGGCACGACGCGCGGCTTCGGCGTCGCGGAGTTCCGCGAAGTGGGTCGCCTGATCCTGGAAGTGTTCGACGCGCTGCGCGCAAACCCGGAAGGCGACCACGCGACCGAACAGCGCGTGCGCCGCGAGATCTTCGCGTTGTGCGAACGCTTCCCGATCTACTGATCCGACCGACCCGACAATACTGGAGCAACACATGAGCACGCTGCATCAAGACAGCATCATCATCGACGGGCTGAACATCTCGAAGTTCGAGAAGCCGGTGTTCGAAGACATGCGCCGTGGCGGCATCACGGCCGCGAACTGCACGGTGTCGGTCTGGGAGAACTTCACGAAGACCGTCGACAACATCGGCGTGATGAAGAAGAAGATCCGCGACAACAGCGAGCTGCTGACGCTGGTGCGCACGACGGAAGACATCTTCCGCGCGAAGCAGGAAGACAAGACCGGCGTGATCCTCGGCTTCCAGAACGCGCATGCGTTCGAGGACAACATCGGCTACATCGAAGCGTTCGCCGACATGGGCGTGCGCGTCGTGCAGCTCTGCTACAACACGCAGAACCTGGTCGGCACCGGTTGCTACGAGCGGGACGGCGGCCTGTCGGACTTCGGCCGCGAAGTGATCACCGAGATGAACCGCGTCGGCATCATGGTTGACCTGTCGCACGTGGGCGGCAACACGTCGTCGGAAGCGATCGCGTTCTCGAAGAAGCCGGTGTGCTATTCGCACTGCCTGCCGTCGGGCCTGAAGGAGCATCCGCGCAACAAGAGCGACGAACAGTTGAAGGAGATCGCCGATGCGGGCGGCTTCGTCGGCGTGACGATGTTCGCGCCGTTCCTGAAGCGCGGGATCGAGGCGAACATCGACGACTACATCGAGGCGATCGACTACGTCGTGAACCTGATCGGCGAAGACGCGGTCGGCATCGGCACGGATTTCACGCAGGATTACGCGAAGGAATTCTTCGACATGCTGACGCATGACAAGGGTCGCTATCGCCAGCTGACGAACTTCGGCAAGGTGATCAACCCGGACGGTATCCGCACGATCGGCGAATTCCCGAACCTGACCGCGGCGATGGAACGCCACGGCTGGAAGGAGTCGCGTATCCGCAAGATCATGGGCGAGAACTGGGTGCGCGTGTTCAAGGACGTGTGGGGCGCATAAGCGCCGCGAACGCCGAACCACCGCCAGCGATTCAACATTAAAAGAAATCGGGACGTGCCCGCGCAAGCCGCGTGGGCGCGCGGACGATGTCGCGCCTGCGCACTGAGCCGCGCGGCCAATTTCCTCACGGAGTCACCACGATGCAACCGCAACTGCCGATCAACGTCGATCCCGATACCGGCGTCTGGACTACCGACGCGCTGCCGATGCTGTACGTGCCGCGTCATTTCTTCACGAACAACCACGTTGCGGTCGAGGAAGCGCTCGGCGTCGACGCGTATGCCGAGATCCTCTACAAGGCCGGCTACAAGTCCGCTTACCACTGGTGCGACAAGGAAGCCAAGCTGCACGGCCTGACCGGCATGGCCGTGTTCGAGCATTACCTGAAGCGCCTGTCGCAGCGCGGCTGGGGCCTGTTCTCGATCATCGAGGCCGATCCGGCCAGCGCGCGCGCGAAGATCGAGCTGCGCCACTCGTCGTTCGTGCTCCAGCAGCCGGGCAAGGAAGGCAAGCTCTGCTACATGTTCGCGGGCTGGTTCGCCGGCGCGATGGACTGGGTCAACGACACGACGCCGGAAGGCAAGGGCGCACCGCGTTCGCAATCGAAGGAAGTGCAGTGCGCGGCCGAACATCACGACCACTGCGTCTTCGAAGTGTCGCCGATCGCGCACTGACGCACTGATTCACCGCAACAGAACAACACCCGCAACACGAGACATTCGAACGCCAGAGGTCGCCAGCGATGCGTTATCCCCACCTGTTCAAACCCATGCAGCTGAACCAGCTGACGCTGCGCAACCGGATCGTCAGCACCGCGCATGCGGAGGTGTATGCCGAGCCGGGCGGCCTGCCGGGCGACCGCTATATCCGCTACTACGAAGAAAAGGCGAAGGGCGGCGTGGGCCTCGCGATCTGCGGCGGGTCGAGCCCGGTGTCGATCGACAGCCCGCAGGGCTGGTGGAAATCGGTGAACCTGTCGACCGACAAGATCATCGATCCGCTCACGCGCCTCGCCGACACGATGCACAAGCACGGCGCGAAGATCATGATCCAGGCGACGCACATGGGCCGCCGCTCGTCGTTCCACGGCGAGCACTGGCCGCACCTGATGTCGCCGTCGGGCGTGCGCGAACCCGTGCACCGCGGCAACGCGAAGATCATCGAGATCGAGGAAATCCGCCGCATCATCGGCGATTTCGCGGCGGCCGCGAAGCGCGTGAAGGCAGCGGGCATGGACGGCATCGAGATCTCGGCCGCTCACCAGCACCTGATCGACCAGTTCTGGAGCAAGCGTTCGAACCACCGCACCGACGAGTGGGGCGGCAGCCTGGAGAACCGCCTGCGCTTCGGCATCGAGGTGCTGACGGCCGTGCGCGAGGCGGTGGGCAAGGATTTCTGCGTCGGCCTGCGCATGTGCGGCGACGAATTCCACGAGGACGGCCTCGATCACGAAGCGCTGAAGGAAATCGCACAGGCGATGTCGGAGACGGGCCTGATCGACTACCTGAGCGTGGTCGGCTCGGGTGGCGACACGCACAACACGATCGCCAACTGCATGCCGCCGATGGCGCTGCCGCCGGAGCCGTTCGTGCACCTCGCGGCCGGCATCAAGTCGGTCGTGAAGATTCCGGTGATGCATGCGCAGAGCATCCGCGATGCGGGCCAGGCCGAGCGCCTGCTCGCCACCGGCATGATCGACCTGGTCGGCATGACGCGCGCGCAGATTGCCGATCCGCACATGGTGATCAAGATCCGCGACGGCCGCGAAGACGAAATCAAGCAGTGCGTCGGCGCGAACTACTGCATCGACCGCCAGTACAACGGCCTCGACGTGCTGTGCATCCAGAACGCGGCCACCTCACGCGAAGCGACGATGCCGCACATCATCGAGAAGTCGCGCGGCCCGAAGCGCAAGGTCGTGGTGGTCGGCGCGGGCCCGGCGGGGCTTGAAGCGGCGCGCGTCGCGAAGCTGCGCGGCCACGACGTCGTGCTGTTCGAGAAGAACGCGGAAGTGGGCGGGCAGGTGATGATCGCCGCGAAGGCGCCGCAGCGCGAACAGATGTCGGGGATCATCCGCTGGTTCGACATGGAAACGAAGCGCCTGGGCGTCGACCGCCGTCTCGGCGTGGCCGCCGACGAGAAGATGATCATGGCCGAGAAGCCGGACATCGTCGTGCTCGCGACGGGCGGGTCGAGCTTCACGTGGCAGGTGCCGGGCTGGGGCGTGGCCGACGGGCTCGCCGTGAGCTCGTGGGACATCCTGACCGGCAAGGTCGAGCCGAAGCAGAACGTGCTGCTGTTCGACGGCGTGAGCACGCACGCGGGCGCGGGCGTGGCCGACTTCATGGCGAGCCGCGGCTCGAAGGTCGAGGTCGTCACGCCGGACGTGAAGGTCGCCGACGATTGCGGCGGCACGACGTTCCCGATCTTCTATCGCCGCCTGTACGCGTTCGGCGTGATCCCGACGCCGAACACGATGCTCGATCGCGTCTATCAGGAGGACGGCAAGATGATTGCCGTGCTGCGCAACGAGTACACGGAAGAACTGGAAGAGCGCGCGGTCGACCAGGTGGTGATCGAGAACGGTTCTTCGCCTAACGATGAACTGTACTGGAAGCTCAAGCCGGAATCGGTGAACCGCGGCCAGATCGATCCGCACACGCTGTTCGCGGCCGAGCCGCAGCCGTGCCTGTCGGAAGAACTCGGCAACGGCCGTTTCCTGCTGTTCCGTGTCGGCGACTGCATCTCGATGCACAACGTCCACGGTGCGATCTACGACTCGCTGCGTCTCGTGAAGGATTTCTAAAAGATGAATCCGTCCTTCCTCATTACCGCCCTGTTGTGGCTGTCGGTGGCGGGGCTCGCATTCGCGGTCGCGAAGCGCTCGTCCTACTGGCGGCTCGGCCGCGCCACGGCGCCCGGCTCGTTCGGCGTCGCGAACCTGTTCGCGATCCCGAAGCGTTATTTCGTCGACCTGCACCACGTGGTCGCCCGCGATCCGTACATCGCGAAGACTCACGTCGCGACGGCCGGCGGCGCGATCGGCGCGCTTGCGCTGGTGTTCATCAACTACGGCCTCGCGATCTACTCGCCGTGGCTCGACAAGCTGATTTTCCTCGCGGCGCTCGCGATGCTGGTCGGCGCGGTGTTCGTGTGGCGTCGGCGCGCGGCGAAGGACGTGCCTGCACGGTTGTCGAAGGGCCCGTGGAATACGCTGCCCTGGCTGCTCGGCTCGTTCGCGCTCGGCCTCGTGCTGTTCATGCTGGTGCCGACCGGTGCGATGTCGGGCGCGTTCGCGGTGCTCTGCGCGCTGCTGATCGGTGTCGGTGCATTCACGATGACGGTCGGCGCCGCGAAGGGCGGCCCGATGAAGCACGCGATCGCCGGGCTGCTGCACCTGGCCTTCCACCCGCGCCAGGAGCGTTTCGCGGCCACCCGTGAGTCGTTCACGGGCAACGGCACGGCCACGCCGCCGACCGCGCTGAAGCTGCCGGACATCGAGCACCAGGAGTACGGCGTCGAGACGCCGGTCGAATTCCGCTGGAACCAGTTGCTGAGTTTTGACGCCTGCGTGCAGTGCGGCAAGTGCGAAGCTGCGTGCCCCGCGTTCGCGTCGGGCCAGCCGCTGAACCCGAAGAAGCTGATCCAGGATCTCGTCGTCGGCATGGCCGGCGGCACCGATGCGGCATACGCGGGAAGCCCGTCGCCGGGCCTCGCGGTCGGCCAGCATCGCGGCGAGCCGAACGGCCCGATCGTGTCGGGCCTGATCGAAGAGCAGACGCTGTGGTCGTGCACGACCTGCCGCGCGTGCGTGCAGGAATGCCCGATGCTGATCGAGCACGTCGACGCGATCGTCGACATGCGCCGCAACCGCACGCTCGTCCATGGCACGGTGCCGGGCAAGGGCCAGGAAGTGCTCGCGAACCTGCGCGAGACGGGCACGATGGGCGGCTACGACACGGCCGCGCGCTACGACTGGTCGGTCGACCTGAGCGCGCCCGTTGCACAGCCGGGCAAGCCGGTCGACGTGCTGTTCGTCGCAGGTGAGGGTGCGTTCGACATGCGCTATCAGCGCACGCTGCGCGCGTTCGTGAAGGTGCTGAACAAGGCGGGCGTCGACTACGCGGTGCTCGGCTCGACCGAAACCGATACGGGCGACGTCGCACGCCGGCTCGGCGACGAAGCGACGTTCCAGCAGATGGCGAAGCGCCTGATCGGCACGCTCGGCACGCTGTCGTACAAGCAGATCGTGACGGCCGACCCGCACGTGATGCACAGCCTGCGCAACGAATATCGTGCGCTCGGGCTGCGTGTGACGGTCAAGCATCACACAACGTTCCTCGCCGAACTGGCCGACAGCGGCAAGATCGCGCCGAAGGCCATCGAGGCGCTGCAAGAGAAGCGCACGACGTACCACGATCCGTGCTACCTCGGCCGCTACAACGGCGAGACGGAAGCGCCGCGCAAGCTGCTGAAGACGATCGGCATCCAGGTCGTCGAGATGGAGCGCAACGGCATGCGCGGCCGCTGCTGCGGCGGTGGCGGCGGTGCGCCGCTGACCGATATCCCCGGCAAGCAGCGCATTCCCGACATCCGCATTGCCGACGCACGCACGATCGGCGCGGACGTAGTCGCGGTTGCCTGCCCGAACTGCACGGCGATGCTCGAAGGCGTCGTGGGCCCGCGCCCCGACGTGCTCGACGTGGCCGAACTCGTTGCCGCCTCGCTGGAGTGAATCGATGAACACGATCAAACGAATCGATCCGCGCCGGCCGTTCATCATCACGGCTGCGGGCCTGAAGCGCATCACGCTCGGCGAGGAAGGCAGCGCCGATGCGAATGCCGCGCACGGGCCGGCGCACGGTCATGGTGCCGCGGCCGCGAAGCCGCGCCGTGCGGTACAGGACCCGAAGCACGTGATGCTGGTGGTTGCGCACAGTGAGCGCGGCGCGCTCGACGATCATTCGCGGCAGGCGATCGCCGCCGCCGCGTTGCTCGCCGACGCGCAGACCGAAGTCGCGCTGCTCGCGTTCGGCGAACTGAAGGACGACGTGGCCGAACTCGGCGTCGACAAGCTGCTCGAGTTGACCGGCTTCGATCGCCGCACGTTCGATCCCGAAAGCGAACTGCAAGCATTGCAGGCCTGTGTGGCCGCGCTCGCGCCGAAACACGTGTTCGTGCCCGACAACGCGACGGGCGACGGCGATCTCGGCCGGCGGTACGCGGCCGCCGCCGGTGCAAGCGTCGCGGCCCACGTCGTCGAGATCGACGCGAAGCACGTCGGTGCGTATGCGCAGGCCGGTCGCGCGTTTGCCACCCGTGCGCTGCCCGACGTGATCCTGCTCGCGCAGAACGCGGTCGACGCGAAACTGCCGTTCGTCGGCGCGGGCGAGCGTCTCGCCGCCGACTTCATCCGCCCGGCCCATGACGCCGCGCAGCCGTACCGCGATCTCGGTCTCGACGAAATCGATGCGGCGCAGGTCGCGCTCGAGGAAGCCGATTTCATCGTGTCGGCCGGCAACGGCGTGTCGGACATCGGCGCGTTCGAGCGGCTGGCCGGCACGTTCGGCGCGGCGATCGGCGCGAGCCGCGTTGCGGTCGACAACGGTCACTTCACGCGCGACAAGCAGGTGGGTGCGACCGGCAAGACGGTCGAGGCAAGCGTGTACATCGCGTTCGGCATCTCGGGCGCGGTGCAGCACCTGCAGGGGATCAAGGACTGCCGACACGTGATCGCGGTGAACCTCGACGGCAGCGCGCCGATCGCGAAGCGCGCGAACCTGACGGTGGTGGGCGATGCGCAGGCGACGATCGCCGCGCTGATCGAACAGGTGCAGGCCGCGCGCGCCGCGCGTGGCGAATCGCCGGCCGCGGTCGGCACCCGTGAACCGGAAGGAGTCGCCGCATGAACGCCCCCCGCCCCTTGCAACGCATCGCGGTGCTCGTGTCCGTCGGCCGTCATCCGGTCAGCGGCGTCGCGCGCTATAGCCGCAACGACGCGGCCGCGCTCGAAACCGGCCGTCAGCTCGCCGAGCAGCATCGCGCGAAGCTCGACGTGATCCATGCGGGCGATCCCGCGAACGCGGCGCTTGCCGAATATCTCGCGCTCGGCGCACGGGAAGTCGAGGTGCTGGCCTGCCGCGACGACGACGATGCCGTGCATGCGCTCGCCGCGCGCGTCGAAGACTACGACCTCGTGCTGACCGGCACACGCGCCGAGGGTGCGTACGACACCGGCATGCTGCCGTATCGCATCGCCGCGACGCTCGGCTATCCGCTGGTCGGCTCGGCGGTCGACGTGACGGTCGAAGGCGGCCGTGCGGCGGTCCGGCAATTTTTGCCGAAAGGGCTGCGGCGGCGCGTCGATGCCGCGCTGCCGGCCGTCATCGCCGTCCATCCGCTCGCCAATGCCGAGCCGCGCTACGCGTATGCGCGGCTGCGTGCCGGCGCGATCCGGCCTGCGCTCGCCGCGCCCGGCACGGACGCCGACGCGGCCGCGTGGACGGTCGGTCCGGTCGAGCGTAAACCCGTAAAGCTGGTCGCCGCCGAGAAGCGCTCCGGGCATGCCCGGATGCTGTCCGCGACGACGACCGAGAGCCGTGGCGGCAACGTCGTAAATGAAGGGAGTTCGGTCGAAAAAGCACAAGTGATCCTCGCGTATTTGCGCGAGCATCAGCTCATCGACTACTGATTTTGATGCCTGTCGGCAAGAACCCAGGGATGCAAGGAATCCGGAGCAAACGATGAAAGTATCGGCAGACATTCGTGCATTGATCGAGCGGCGCAAGGAAGGGCACAGCCTCGAAGCGCCGTTCTACACGAGCGAGGACATCTTCGCGCTCGACATGGAGGCGATTTTCCGCCAGCACTGGATCCAGGTGGCGGTCGAGCCGGACATTCCCGAGCCGGGCGACTACGTGACCGTGGAACTGGGGAGCGATTCGATCCTGATCGTGCGCGACGACGACATGGCGATCCGCGCGTTCCACAACGTGTGCCGTCACCGCGGCGCGCGCCTGTGCAACGAGGACAAAGGCTCGGTCGGCAACATCGTGTGCCCGTACCACAGCTGGACCTACAACCTGACGGGCCAGCTGATGTTCGCCGAGCACATGGGCGAGAAGTTCGACCGTTGCAAGCACAGCCTGAAGTCGGTCCACGTCGAGAACCTCGCGGGCCTGATCTTCATCTGCCTCGCCGATGAGCCGCCGGTCGATTTCGCGCAGCTGCGCGCCGAGATGGAGCCGTACCTGCTGCCGCACGACCTGCCGAACACGAAGATCGCCGCGCAGATCGACATCATCGAGGAAGGCAACTGGAAGCTCACGATGGAGAACAACCGCGAGTGCTATCACTGCGTCGCGAACCATCCGGAGCTCACCATCTCGCTGTACGAATACGGCTTCGGCTACCAGCGTTCCGACGCGAATGCCGAAGGCATGGATGCGTTCGCTGAAACGTGTGTGCGCCGCGGGAAGGAGTGGGCCGAAATGGGCCTGCCGTCCGAAGAGATCGAGAAGCTGCTCGACGTGACGGGTTTCCGCACGCAGCGCCTGCCGCTCGATCGTCACGGCGAATCGCAGACGCTCGATGCGAAGGTCGCATCGAAGAAGCTGCTCGGCGGCTTCGACAAGGCCGACCTCGGCGGGCTGTCGTTCTGGACGCAGCCGAACTCGTGGCACCACTTCATGAGCGATCACATCGTGACGTTCTCGGTGATCCCGCTGTCGGCCGGCAAGACGCTCGTGCGCACGAAGTGGCTCGTGCACAAGGACGCGAAGGAAGGCATCGACTACGACGTGAAGAACCTCACGGCCGTGTGGAATGCGACCAACGACCAGGATCGCGCGCTCGTCGAATTCTCGCAGCGCGGCGCGACCAGCAGCGCGTACGAGCCGGGCCCGTATTCGCCGTTCACGGAAGGTCTCGTTGAAAAATTCTCGGCCTGGTACATCGGCCGGCTCGCTGAAAAAACCGGCGAGTAGTACTTAGCAGCGTAATAGCACTTAGCAGCGTACAAGCGGAGTCAGACATGATGCGAGATGCGGCCAACTTCGAGCCGACGGACAGCCGGGTCACACGCCCGGCGTTCTGGAACGCCCTTCCCGAGCGCTGGACGAGCGACGTCGAGGAAACGCTGGTGTGCTGCCACGTGCGGCAGGAAACGCACGACGTGAAGAGTTTCTTCTTCCGTTCGCCGCAGGGCCGCTCGTTCTCGTTCGAACCCGGGCAGTTCCTCACGCTCGAGCTCGACATCGACGGCGAAACGATCAACCGCTGCTACACGATCTCGTCGTCGCCGGCGCGGCCGCACACGGTGTCGATCACGGTGAAGCGCGTGCCGGGCGGCAAGGTGTCGAACTGGCTGCACGACAACCTGCAGCCGGGCGCAGCGGTGCGCGTGCTCGGCCCGGCCGGCGAATTCACGTGCGCACGGCATCCGGCGCGCAAGTACCTGTTCCTGTCTGCGGGCTCCGGCGTCACGCCGCTGATGTCGATGAGCCGCGCGCACCATGACCTCGCGGAGGATCGCGACATCCTGTTCGTGCACAGCGCGCGCACGCCGGACGACATCATCTTCGCGCGCGAGCTCGACCTGATCGCGTCGAATCACACGAATTTCCGCACGTCGTTCGTCGTCGAGCGCCTGGGCGCGCGCACGAACTGGCCGGGCGTCACGGGCTTCCTGACGCTGCCGCTGCTGAAGCTGATCGCACCGGATTTCATGGAGCGCGAGATCTTTACGTGCGGCCCCGCGCCGTACATGAAGGCCGTGCGCGACCTGCTCGACGAAGCCGGTTTCGATCGCAAGCAGTATCACGAGGAGAGCTTCTCGTTCGAAACGCTCGCGCAAACCGCGAGCGACGAGCTGCTCGCCGATCTCGCACCGCCGGCTGAAGGCGGCGACGCGGCGACGAAACAGTTCACGGTCAGCTTCGCAAAGAGCAATCGCGAGATTTCGTGCGGCTCGGAGCAGCACGTGCTGGATGCTGCGCGCCAGTCCGGCGTGCGGCTGCCGGCCTCGTGCACGCAGGGCATGTGCGGCACCTGCAAGGTGAAGCTCGTGTCGGGGCAAGTTGAAATGAAGCACAACGGCGGTATCCGCCAGCGCGAGATCGACCAGGGGATGGTGCTGCTGTGCTGCAGCAAGCCGCTGTCGGATCTCGTGATCGACAAGTAGTCGACACTCGCCATCGGCTGTCCGGGTGCGTCGCGCCCGGACAAGCATCCGTCGGAAAACAACGATACCGCGGATTTGTGGTTGAAGAACCTAGAGAGACAACGCGCGCAGGCGCACATCAAGGAGATCGACCATGAAGCTGTTCGGAAAACTGTTGTGGACCGGCGCGCTGTCGGCAATGGTGGCGCTCAGCGCATCGGCGCTCGCCGATACGAAGCCCACGCTGAAGATCGGTTACGTCGAAGGCTGGGACGACAGCGTGGCGACGTCGAACGTTGCAGCGCGCGTGATCGAGAAGAAGCTCGGTTACCAGGTTCAGCTCGTGCCGGTCGCGGCCGGGATCATGTGGCAAGGCGTGGCGCGCGGCGATCTCGACGCGACGCTGTCCGCGTGGCTGCCGGTCACGCACGGCTCCTACTGGGATGAATACAAGGCCAAGGTTGTCGACCTCGGCGCAAACTTCCCCGATGCAAAGATCGGCCTGATCGTCCCCGCGTACGTGAAGGCGAAGAGCATCGACGATCTGAACGCGGAGAAGGGTAATTTCGGCGGCCGGATCGTCGGTATCGACGCAGGCGCGGGCGTGATGCGCAAGACTGACGACGCGATCAAGAGCTATGGCCTGAGCTATACGCTGATGCCGAGTTCGGGCAGCGCGATGACGGCCGAGTTGTCGCGTTCGGTCAATGCGAACAAGCCGGTGATCGTGACCGGCTGGGCGCCGCACTGGATGTTCGCGAAGTGGAAGCTGCGCTTCCTCGAGGATCCGAAGAAGGTGTTCGGCGGCGCGGAGCACGTCGACAGTGTCGTGAATCCGGGGCTCGAAACGAAGGCCAAACCGGTCGTCGCGTTCCTGAAGAAATTCCAGTGGAAGCCGGGTGAAATCGACAGCGTGATGCTGGCGATCCAGAACGGCTCGAAGCCGGAAGCGGCCGCCGATGCATGGATTGCGGCGCATGCGGACCGCGTGAATTCGTGGACGGAAGGCGCGCAGTAAGCCGCGACGATTCGCCGCAATAAAAAGACGAAGAGACAGTCCGGGATTGATCGGCAGGATAACGAAATAATCGTACTGCGATGCGGTCGTATCCCGGAATTATTTTTTTGATTCTGCAGAAAAGTGCGTAAGTTGTTACACTAGCGCCCTTGTGCGGAGTCATCTGCTTTGCATCGGACCAGAGTAAGCGCTGAAGCGCTAACTCTGCTCGAGAGGAGGAATTGGATGAGTCAGGCAGGACTGCGTGCGAACAGCACCAGTGATGTTGAGGCAACCATCTCACATGATTCGACGGGCCACACGCTGCATCGTGGCCTGACTTGGAAAGACGCTTTTTGGGTAACGAGCGGCGTGCCGGCAGGCGTGCTGTTCACGATCGGCGGCGTATGCGCGACGATCGGCCAGCCCGCGTGGGCGATCTGGATCGCCGCGATCACGATGGGGCTGATTCAAAGCGCGACTTATGCGGAAATATCGGGACTATTTCCCCATAAATCGGGCGGCGCGTCCGTGTATGGCGCGATCGGCTGGGTCCGTTACAGCAAGCTGATCGCCCCGGTTTCCGTGTGGTGCAACTGGCTCGCGTGGTCGCCGATGCTCGCGCTCGGCTGCGGCCTCGCGGCGAGCTATGCGCTCACGAGTCTCTTTCCCGCCAATGCGGCGGTGCTGCAGTGGCAGCTCAAGATTGCGGATCTCGGGTTCATCAAGCCGGGTCTGTCCCTGCGGATCAATGCGACGTTCATCATCGCGACGATCCTGCTTCTCATCACGTTCAAGCTTCAACACAGCGGTGCATCGAAGGCTGCGCGCACGCAGCGCATTCTCGGCATCGCGTCGCTCACGCCGCTGCTGATCGTCGGCATCGTGCCGTTCGTCACGGGCGACGTACCGATGTCGAACCTGCTCCCGCTGCTGCCGCTCGGTCACGACGCGCACGGCAATCTCACGGCCGCGACGTTCGGTACGTGGAACGGGCAGGGCGTCACGATGGCCCTTGGCGCGATGTTCATGGCCGGCTGGGCGTCGTACGGCTTCGAGACGGCCGTCTGCTACACGCGTGAATTCCGCGATCCGCGTCGCGATACCGCCAAGGCGATCTTCTGGTCGGGCGCGTTGTGCCTCGTCGTGATGACGCTCGTGCCGATGGCGTTCCAGGGCGCGCTCGGCACGCAGGCGATGCTCGATCCGTCGATCGGCGACGGCACCGGCGTCGCGGCCGCGATGGCGAAGATCGTCGGCGGCGGCGCGTGGGTCGCGAACGCGGTCGTCGTGATGCTGATGCTGTCGATCCTGCTGATCGTGATGACGTCGATGATGGGCTCGTCGCGCACGCTGTACCAGGCTTCCGTCGACGGCTGGCTGCCGAAGTACCTGTCGCACGTGAACGAGCACGGCTCGCCCACGCGCGCGATGTGGACCGATCTCGGCTTCAACCTCGTGTTGCTGATGATGTCGGACTACATGACGGTGCTGTCGATTTCGAACGTCTGCTACATGCTGTTCGTATTCCTGAATCTTCAGTCGGGCTGGATCCACCGGATGGATCGCGGCAACTGGGATCGGCCGTTCCGCTGTCCGACGTGGTTGCTCGTCGCCGGCTCGATCTGCGGCTACGCGAACCTCGTCTATGTGGGCGCGGGTGCGAATCTGCAGGGCGAAGGCACGCTGCGCAACGGGCTGATCGCGATGCTGCTGATCGTGCCGGTGTTCCTGTTCCGCCACTACTGGCAGGATCGCGGCCGGTTCCCCGCGCAGATGCAGCGCGACATGGAGCTCGAAGTGCCGAAGCGCGGGATGTGGCTGAACCTGATGCCTTATGCGGCACTGGTTGGCGCGGGGCTGACGATCTGGCTGTCGTATTACTTTGCGTGGGGGAAGTGACGCGTCAGGCCGTGTAACGGTGCGCGCCGCCCGGAAACCGCACACGGGCGTCGCGATCGAGCTTGCGGCAAGCAACGAAGCCCGACCGGCTTGCAACCGGTCGGGTTTTTTGTCGTTCAGGGCCGGCACCATTGCCGGTGTGGGCGGCGCAGGACCGTGAGCGTGGTCACTTGATTTTGAGAACGATCAGTTCTAATATCCGTCTCCATGAGCCCGACCTCGACATCTTCCGGCGCCCGCGACAGGGGCCGTCCACGCGAATTCGACACCGACGAGGTGATCGACGCGGCAGCACGCGTGTTCTGGGAGCAGGGGTATCACGCGACGTCGATCGACGCGTTGTGCGAAGCCACCGGCGTTTTTCGCGGCAGCCTGTACCGCACCTTCGGCGACAAGCACGGGTTGCTGGTCGCCGCGTTCGACCGTTATGCGGAAGGTGCGATTGCACGGCTCAAGGAGCGTCTCGCGGCGGATCTGCCGCCACGGCAGGCACTCAGGGAGGCGCTCCTGTACTACACGGAAATCGGAGTGCGGCTGTCGGAACGACGCGGCTGCTTCATCACGAATTCGGCGGTCGAACTCCTGCCCGGCGACGACGTGCTGCGCCCGTACATCGAGTCGACCCTGCTGCGCATCGGTACGCAATTCAGCCTGGCCGTCGCACGCGGCCAGCAGTCGGGCGATTTCGACCGGAATCTCGATCCGGAGGAAGTGGGCCGGTTCCTGCTGTGCCTGATCCAGGGCATGCGGGTGTTGGGCAAGTCGCGTGCATCGGAGTCGGAGCTGGCCTCGATCGTCGATATCGCGATGCGGGCGCTGACCTGATTTTTTTGACTATTTTGAGAATGATCGGTTTCAAATGTGAGGTATGCCGGGTGCCCGCATTGAGACCGTGAAGGGCAGGCAAGAACGATAAGGATGTTGATACGACACTGCCGCTGCGCGCAGCCGCACCGGCATCATTTTTCAATTAATTTGGGAATGATCAGTCATGAATGACACAACACTCGCAACGCCCGCCGCGAACGCGTACGGGAAAGGCGTCGTCGCATGTGTGACCGCGACGATCCTGATGGGCGCGATGTTTCCGGTGATGACCGATGCATTGCGGTACATCGATCCCTTCACGTTCACGTCGCTGCGCTATCTGATCGCCGGCATGGGCTTCCTCGCGTTGCTGCGGATCGTCGAAGGGCCCGGTGCGTTCCGTTCGGCCGGTGAGCCCGTGGCGCTCGCCTGGCTGCTCGGATCGATCGGCTTCTGCGGATTCGGTTCGTTCGTGTTCCTGGGGCAGCAGCTGGCCGGCGACGAGGGCGCGCTGACCGCGTCGATCATGATGGCGACGCAGCCGATGATGGGGCTGCTGCTCAACGCGCTGGTGCGGCGCGTCGCGCCGGCGCCGGTGTCGGTGCTGTTCGTCGTGCTGTCCTTTACCGGCGTCGCGCTCGTCATCACGCGCGGCGATGTGATCGCGGCACTGCACGAACCGCAGCATTACGCGGCCAATGCGCTGATTGTCGTCGGCGCACTGTGCTGGGTCGTCTATACGTTCGGCGCAGCGCGGTTTACGAAATGGTCCGCACTGAAATACACGACCTTCACGACGTGGCTCGGATTGACCACGATCGTCGCGGTCAACCTGGTGCTGATCGTCACGCACCGGATCGCGGCACCGTCACTCGCCGCGGTGCACGCAGTGCTGCCGCATCTCGCGTACATGGGGCCGGTGGCCGGCTTCGGCGCGATCCTGCTGTGGATGACGGGCAACCGGAACCTGGGGCCGATGAACGGCGTGCTGTTCATGGACATCGTGCCCATCACGGCATTCATCGTATCCGCGGTCACGGGCGTGGTGCCCAACCGCGCGCAGATCCTGGGCGCCGCGCTGACGGGCGTGGCGCTGATCCTCAACAACCTCTATCTGCGACGCCGGGCACGACGAATCGGCATGCCGCATGCGCGCGTGCCGTCGGCTTCCGCGTGACGGGCGGCAAAGCCCGCCCGCTTACGAAAACACCACCGTCCGGTCGCCGTTCAGGAACACCCTGCGCTCGATGAACGCCTTCACGGCACGCGCGAGCGTGATGCTTTCGACGTCACGCCCCACCGCGAGCAACTGCTCGGGGCGCAGCGCATGATCGACGCGCTCGACGACCTGCTCGATGATCGGGCCTTCGTCGAGATCGTCGGTGACGAAGTGCGCGGTCGCGCCGATCAGCTTCACGCCGCGCGCATGCGCCTGGTGATACGGCTTCGCGCCCTTGAAGCCGGGCAGGAACGAATGATGGATGTTGATCGCGCGGTTCGCGAGCTTCGCGCTGGTTTCCTGCGACAGCACCTGCATGTAGCGCGCGAGGATCACGAGCTCGGCGCCGCTCGACTCGAAGAAGTCGAGCCACTGCGCTTCCTGCTGCGCCTTCGTATCGGCCGTGATCGGGAAGTGGCGGAACGGCAGCCCGTGCTGCGCGGCCAGCGGCTCGAAGTCGGGATGGTTCGACACGATGCCGACGATGTCCATCTTCAGCTCGCCCATCCGCCAGCGGAACAGCAGGTCCGCGAGGCAGTGCTCGAGCTTCGACACCATGATCAGCACCTTCGGCCGTGCGTTCACGTCGTGAATCGCCCATTGCGTGTCGCCTTCGCCACCGCCGAGCGCGGCCGCGATCGGCGCGAATTCCTGGCGCAGTGCGTCGATCTGCAGCGTTTCATCCGTCGGATGAAACACGCAGCGCACGAAGAAGTGGTTGCTGAGATCGTCGTCGAACACGTTCAGCGCATCGACATAGCAGCGATGGCGCTCGAGAAAGCCGACGACGGCGGCGACCTGGCCGGCCGCGCTCGGGCACGACAGCGTCAGGACGAATTGATCGGGGCGTGAGTCGGCGGTCATGAGGTTCCTCGGATGTCATGGAACGCAACCCGCGCGGCGGCGCGACGGGGCGCCACGCTACGCGGGTAGCGGGAGGCTCAAGTAAATCAGGACGATTTTGGGGCGGATAGAACCAACGCGCCGTGTGGCTGGTATCGGCGCGCCAACGCGGCCGGGCGGCAGCGGGGCGTCAGGCGGCTCAGGGGAGGCGCCAGGCGGGGCGGGCGCGGCCGGCCCAGCGGGCGTCAGACGGGTAGCCGCCCGCCGGACGGCCGGACGGCCGGCCGTTCAGGCCGGCGCGCACGCGTCGAGCAGCCAGCGCCGGAACACGTGGGTCGCGTCCGGCTCGGGCCGCTGCGGCGGCCGTACCAGGAAGTAGCCGCGCGACGTGACGACCGGCGCGTCGACGAGCTTCACGAGCTGCCCGGACGCGACGAGTTCGTCGACGAGCGGCGCCCAGCCGAGCGCGACACCTTCGCCGAGCAGCGCCGCATGGATCACGAGCGCGTAGCTGTTGAAGGTCACGCCGCGCGCGGCGGCTGCCGTATCGAGGCCGTGCGCGTCGAACCAGCCGGACCACGACAGCCAGCGTTCGGGGCGCGTCGGCTGCACGTGCAGCAACGGCAACGCGAGCAGGTGGTCGGCGCGTGCGACGTGCGGGTGCGCGTCGCGGAACGCGGGCGAGCACACGGGCGTGACCGATTCCGGAAAGAGCCGCGCGGCGGTGCACGACGGCCAGTGGCCGTCGCCGAACAGGATCGCGATGTCGCCGTGGTCGCGCTGCGCGTCGTAATCCTGTGACGTGACGACGCGCACGTCGACATCCGGCATCACGCGCTTCAGCCCGGCCAGGCGCGGCATCAGCCAGTAGGTCGCGAAGCCGAAGTCGGTGACGATCGTGAGCGCCCCGTGCTCGCGGCGCGCCCGCAGTGTCGCGGTGGCGCCGCGCAGCGTGTCGAGGCTCACCCGCACGGCTTCGTACAGGCACTGGCCGTCGGCCGTCAGCGTGACGCCGCGCGGGCTGCGCTCGAACAGCGGCACGCCCAGTTCGGCCTCGAGCTGGAACACCTGCTGGCTCACGGCCGGCTGGGTGGAGCCGAGCTCGCGCGCAGCGGCCGTGAAGCTCGCGAGCCGGGCGGCCGATTCGAACGCGCGCAGCGCCTGCATCGACGGTAACGGTTCGGATTTCGACATAAGTCTCTCTAATGGCCCCATAAGGGCCGGACGCCTACCCGCGCGAATTCGGGCGGGCGATAGTGCATCGGACGGTGCGGCGTGCGTGCTTCACAGGCCGTTTCACAGCCCGCTTCACATCCCGCTCCACGGGTGGCACGCAACGCATCCCGCGATTCTAGCCCGCGCGGCACTTTCGTCGAGCCGCTTCCGTCATGCCGGACGTCTCGCCGCACGAGCGGCGCGCCGTTCCATTCGAACACCGTTTTTCCCACGACAGCCGATGACGAACCCGACACCCAACATCCTGATCCTGATGGCCGACCAGCTCACGCCGTTCGCGCTGCCGGCCTACGGCAATCGCGTGGCGCGCACGCCGACGCTGGACCGTCTCGCCGCGCAAGGCGTGGTGTTCGACGCCGCTTACTGTGCGAGCCCGCTGTGCGCGCCGTCGCGTTTCTCGCTGCTGACCGGCAAGCTGCCGTCGGGGATCGGCGCCTACGATAACGCCGCCGAATTGCCGGCGCAAACGCTGACGTTCGCACACTACCTGCGCGCAGGCGGCTACCGGACGATGCTGTCCGGCAAGATGCATTTCTGCGGGCCCGACCAGTTGCACGGCTTCGAGGAGCGGCTCACGACCGACATCTATCCGGCCGATTTCGGCTGGGTGCCCGACTGGGACAGCCCGGCCGAGCGGCCGAGCTGGTATCACAACATGAGTTCGGTGCTCGACGCGGGCCCGTGCGTGCGCACGAACCAGCTCGATTTCGACGACGAGGTCACGTTCGCCGCGAAGCAGAAGCTGTACGATGTCGCGCGCGAGCGTGCGGCCGGGCACGATGTGCGGCCGTTCTGCATGGTCGTGTCGCTGACCCATCCGCACGACCCGTATGCGATCACGCGCGAATACTGGGATCTGTACCGCGACGAAGAGATCGACATGCCCGCCGTGCGGCTCGATGCGGCGGAAAGCGACCCGCATTCGCAGCGGCTGCGCTTCGTCTGCGAGAACGACCGCACGCCGCCCACCGACGCCCAGATCCGCGCCGCGCGCCATGCGTACTACGGCGCGACGTCCTACGTCGACACGCAGTTCGGCAGCGTGCTGGCCGCGCTCGAACAATGCGGATTCGCCGACGACACGATCGTGATCGTCACGTCCGACCACGGCGACATGCTCGGTGAACGCGGGCTCTGGTACAAGATGACGTTCTTCGAAGGTGGCTGCCGCGTGCCGCTGATCGTGCATGCGCCGGGCCGCTTCGGCGCCGCGCGCGTGCGCGGGCCGGTGTCGCACCTCGACCTGCTGCCGACGCTCGTCGATCTGGCCGGCGCTGCGCCCGCCGGCGGCTGGCCCGACCCTGTCGATGGCGCAAGCCTCGTGCCGCACCTGCACGGCACGCCGGCGCACGACGTCGCGCTCGGCGAATACCTCGCGGAAGGTGCGGTCGCGCCGGTCGTGATGATCCGCCGCGGCGACTGGAAGTACGTGCATTGCCCGCTTGACCCCGACCAGCTCTACCACCTCGCCGACGATCCGCGCGAACTCACGAACCTCGCCGGCACGCCGGAAGCCGCCGACGTGCTCGCCGCGTTCCGCGCGCAAGCCGCGCAGCGCTGGAACCTGCCCGAACTGGACCGGCAGGTGCGCGCGAGCCAGCGGCGCCGGCGCTTCCATTACGCGGCGACGACGCAGGGCCGCATCCACGCGTGGGACTGGCAGCCGTTCACCGACGCGAGCCAGCGCTACATGCGCAATCACATCGAACTCGACACGCTCGAGGCGATGGCGCGCTTTCCGCGCGTCGGGCGCTGAGCGTCCCGTATCGCGATCACTGACGAACGACGGAGGAAGCGGAAGATGGAACGGCGATGCAATGCAGCAATCCGGATCGGCGCGGCGCTTGCCGCGGCCGCGTGCGTGATGACGACGCAGGCCGCGCACGCAGCCGACCCGCAGACGTGCGGCGACGTGAAGATGGCGGCGCCCGGCTGGACCGACATCGATGCGACGAACGCGATGGCGGGCGTCGTGCTGAAGGCGCTCGGCTACCGGCAGGACGTGGCGAACCTGTCGGTGCCGATCACGTACCAGGGGCTCAAGAAGGGGCAGGTCGACGTGTTCCTCGGCAACTGGATGCCCGCGCAGGCGCCGCTCGTGAAGCCGTTCGTCGACGAGAAGTCGATCGACGTGTTGCACGCGAACCTGAGCGGCGCGAAGTTTACGCTCGCGGTGCCCGACTACGTGGCGGCCGCCGGCGTGCATACGTTCGCCGATCTCGCGCGCTACGCGGACCGCTTCGGCGGCAAGATCTACGGGATCGAGCCCGGCGCGCCCGCGAACCAGAACATCAAGCGGATGCTGTCCGACCATGCGCTTGGGGCCGCGAACTGGTCGCTCGTCGAATCGAGCGAGACGGGCATGCTCACGCAGGTGGAGCGCGCGGTGCGCGACAAACGCTGGATCGTGTTCCTTGCATGGGAGCCGCATCTGATGAACACGAAGTTTCACCTGACCTACCTGTCGGGCGGCGATGCGTATTTCGGGCCGAACTACGGCGGCGCAACGGTCAATACGGTCACGCGCGCCGGGTTCGCCGGCCAGTGCGCGAACCTGGCGCGGCTGTTCCGGCAGATGACGTTTTCCGTCGACGTCGAGAACCGGATGATCGCCGACATGCTCGACCACAAGACATCGCCCGCGCTCGCGGCTCAGCATGCGCTGAAAGCCGACCCGGCGCTGGTTGCCGGCTGGCTGGACGGCGTGACGACGACAGCCGGCGCACCGGGCCTGCCGGCCGTGCGCGCGGCCCTCGACGGTCGCTGATTCCCTCCCTCCGGGCGGCCGGATTTACCGCGCCGCCCGTCTACGTGTTTTCCCGACCGGTCGCATCGTGACCATTTGGTGTCGCCTTCAGACGGGTGACCCGAAATATGGGTTTGTATTTTTCGCCAATGGCTGCGTTATTGCGGAAAACGAAATGCCGAAGCCAGCGGGCGTACCGAATTCGAATCCACCGGCGTATCGCGGCACGCGCCGGGACGAGATTCTTTCCATCGAACGGTTCAGGGAGGGTGGTCGACAATGAAGCACACGAAAGTTGCCGTAGCCGCCGCGCTTGCATGCGCGGCCTGCATTCCCGCCATCGGGCATGCGCAGAGCAGCGTGACGCTGTACGGGATTCTCGACGCGGGCATCACGTACGTGAACAACACGGGCGGCTCGCACGTCGTCAAGTTCGACGACGGCGTCGCGTACGGAAACCGCTTCGGCCTCAAGGGCACGGAAGACCTCGGCGGCGGCCTGAAGGCCGTGTTCACGCTCGAGAGCGGCTTCCGGCTAGGTACCGGGCAACTCGGCTTCGGCGGTTCCGAGTTCGGCCGGCAGGCGTACGTCGGCCTGCAGAACGACTGGGGCACGCTGTCGTTCGGCAACCAGCTCGACATCACGAACGAACTCGTGTCGATCTACAACATCTCCGCGTGGGGCAGCGGCTACGCGATCCACCAGGGCGACTTCGACCGCTTCAACGGCGATCGCCTGCCGAACTCGGTGAAGTTCCTGTCGAACGATCTCAGCGGCTTCAAGTTCGGCGCGATGTACTCGTTCGGCAACGTCGCCGGCAACTTCCACCGCAACAGCGCATGGAGCGCGGGCGCGAGCTTCACGAAGGGCGACTTCTCGATCGGCGCCGCGTACACGCGCCTGAACAACCCGAACGGCATCTATGCGTTCGACCCGTACGCGATGATCGGCACGCACACGTTCCTCGGCCAGCAGACGGTGACCGTCGATCCGGCGACCGGCGCACGCACCGACCTGTTCGCGAACACGCCGATGGATGTCGACAGCCAGGGCACGTTCGGCATCGGCACGAGCTACACGATCGGCAAGCTGACGCTCGACGGCAACTTCTCGTACACGACGATCAAGGGCTTCGGCCAGTCGTCGCACATGCAGGTCTATGAAGGCGGCGGCTCGTACCAGTTCACGCCGGCGTTGAGCCTGATTGCCGGCTACCAGCACACGCGCTTCGAAGGCCATCACTGGAACCAGGGCACGGCGGGCCTGCATTACATGCTGTCGAAGCGCACCGACGTGTACGTCTCCGGCGATTACCTGCGCGCGTCGCAAGGTGTGGATGCGGTGATCGGCTACAGCTTCACGCCGTCGACGACGCAGACGCAGGCCGACGTGCGGATCGGGATGCGGCATTCGTTCTGAGCGGGGTGGTGTGGGGTTGTGACGTCTTCAGCGAGGTCTCTCTTTGGCGCGAACCGAGGTTCGCGCTTTTTTTTGACGGGTGTGAACGGGCATGAAATGCATCCTGTCGGTGCCGACCGCCTGGCCACCGCCCCGGGGCCATCGCCGGCAACGGCAATGCAATGGTATTGACCATTGCCGTCTATAGACGCTAGCATCGTCCCCATGCTTGATCGCGCTAATTCCCTCTCCTCGCTGCTCCGTGCATGTTGTCAGAACGTGCCAGGGGGAATTTGCGTCTAGCGAACTCGCTAAACATTCAAGCAATCGCCTTCCGGCCGCCTGTGATGCAAAACAGGCGGCCTTTTTGTTTTTGGGCCGACACCTTCGGGACGGAGAAACTCGATGCCGCTTGCGCTGTATGACACCTGGTCGCGTACCGTGCGCCCGTTCACGCCAATCCATGCCGGACAGGTCGGCCTGTACTGCTGCGGCCCGACGGTCTACGACGATGCCCACATCGGCAACCTGAGAACCTACGTGTTCGAGGATCTCCTGCGTCGCGTACTGGTGCGCAACGGATACGAGGTCCGGCACGTCGTCAATATCACCGATGTCGGCCACCTGACTTCGGATGCGGACGAAGGCGAAGACAAGATGGAAAAGGGCAGCCGCCGGACCGGCGAATCGGCGTGGGCCATTGCCCGGCGCTACACCGAGGCGTTCGTCCGGGACTGGCGCGCGCTTCGCCTGCTCGAGCCGACGGTCTGGTGCCGCGCGACGGATCACATCGCCGAGCAGATCGCGTTCATCGATACGCTCGACCGGGCCGGCTACGTGTATCGGACGGACGATGGCCTCTACTTCGACACCAGTCGGCAGGACGACTACGGTTATCTCGCGCGGCTCGACCGCGCAGGGTTGCAGGCGGGCAAGCGGGTTGCGCTGGGCGAGAAGCGGAACATTACGGATTTTGCGTTGTGGAAGTTCAGCCCGGCCGGCGTCAAGCGGCAGATGGAATGGGACAGCCCGTGGGGTCGCGGCTTTCCGGGCTGGCATATCGAATGCTCGGCGATGTCGGCGAAGTATCTCGGGACGTTATTCGATATCCATTGCGGCGGCGAGGATCATATCGCCGTGCATCACAGCAACGAGATCGCGCAGACTCGCGCGGCCCACGGCACGCAGCTCGCGAATTACTGGATGCACGGGCACTTTCTGACGCTCGACGCCGATACGAAGATGTCGAAGTCGAGCGGCGATTTCGTTCGTCTGCAGACCTTGCAGAGCCGGAATGTCGATCCGCTCGCGTACCGTTATCTGTGCCTGACGGCCCATTACCGGAGCAAGCTGCATTTCACGTGGGCGTCGCTCGATGCGGCACACACCGCGCTGAATCGGCTTCGGCATCTCTATGCCGGCTGGCCGGACGGAGGGCGCGTCGATACGGAGTTCGCCGCGCGTTTCGACGCCGAAGTGAACGAGGACCTGAATCTGCCCAGGGCGCTCGCGGTGCTCTGGGATCTGGTCCGGAGCGACCTGCCACCCGCGACGCTGAAAGCGACCGTGGACAGCTTCGACGCGGTGCTCGGCCTCGGTTTGCGCGAATGGAGGCCGGTTGCGTTCGACATTCCGGAACACGTTCGCATGTTGCTCGGCGATCGCGAGCGCGCGAGGGCGGCCAGGGACTGGGCGCAAGCCGACCGGATTCGGGAAGCGTTGAGCGTCGAGGGCTGGCGAGTCGAGGACACCCCGGAAGGTCAACGCGTGTTCGGCATCGCCATCGACTCGACCGAAGCGGGCGTCCCGCCGCGGTGAAGTCCATGGCCGCCTGCGTCAGAAGATCCGGTGCCCGAGCCACCATCCACCGGCGGCGAACAGCGCGGCCGCCGGCAGCGTGAGCACCCACGCCCACACGATGTTGCCGGCCACGCCCCAGCGCACGGCCGACAGCTTCTGCGTCGCGCCGACGCCGACGATCGCGCCGGTGATCGTGTGCGTGGTCGACACCGGAATGCCGAGGAACGACGCGAGGAACAGCGTCATCGCGCCGCCGGTTTCCGCACAGAAACCACCGACCGGCTTGAGCTTCGTGATCTTCTGGCCCATCGTGCGCACGATGCGCCAGCCGCCGAACAGCGTGCCGAGGCCCATCGACAGGTAGCACGCGCCGATCACCCACGCCGGCGGCGCATCGGCGGTCGCCGACGCATAGCCCGACGCGATCAGCAGCATCCAGATGATGCCGATCGTCTTCTGCGCGTCGTTGCCGCCGTGGCCGAGGCTGTACAGCCCGGCCGACAGCAGTTGCAGCCGGCGGAAGCGCCGGTCGACCTTGCTGGGCGCGGTGCGGAAATACAGCCATGACACGCCGAGCATGAACAGCGAACCGAGGATGAAGCCGAGCAGCGGCGAAATGAAGATGAACGCGACGGTCTTCAGCAGCCCGTCGATGTTCAGCGAACCCCAGCCCGACTTGGCGAGCGCTGCGCCGACGAGGCCGCCGATCAGCGCATGCGACGAGCTCGACGGAATCCCGTAGTACCACGTGATCACGTTCCAGCCGATCGCACCGACCAGCGCGCCGAACACGACGTAGTGGTCGACGATCTCGGGATCGATCGTGCCTTTACCGACGGTTTGCGCGACTTTCAGGTGGAAGATGAAATACGCGATGACGTTGAACGCCGCCGCGAACACCACGGCTTGCTGGGGCTTCAGCACCCCGGTGGACACGACGGTGGCGATCGAGTTCGCCGCGTCGTGAAAGCCGTTCATGAAATCGAATACGAGCGCGACGAGTACCAGCGTCGCGACCATCCAGAGGGCGAGTTGTATCGAATGCATCTTGTTGATTCGCTCAGGCGTTTTCCAGCACGATGCCTTCGATGATGTTCGCGACATCCTCGAACTTGTCGGTAATGCGTTCGAGCAGGTCGTAGACGCCCTTCAGCTTGATGAGCGTCTTCACGTCGATGTCGTCGCGAAAGAGTTTCGATATCGCCGATCGCAGCACGCGGTCGGCGCGGGTTTCGAGCGCGTCGATCTCTTCGCATGCCTCGAGGATCTGCAAGGACTGCTTCATGTCGGACAGCCGGTTGACCGCGATTTGCGTCTGCAGCGCCGACTGCACGACGATGTCTGCGAGTTCGCTGGCCTCCCCGGTTACCGACTTCAGGCCGTAGACCACGACGGTGGTCACGACGTCCTCCATCAGGTCGAGGATGTCGTCCATCGTCGTGATCAGCTTGTGGATTTCGTCGCGATCGAGCGGCGTGATGAAAGTCTTGTGCAGCAGGTCGATCGCCTCGTGCGCGAGCTTGTCGCCGGTTCGTTCGGTGGTCTGGACGTTGGCCATGGCCAGCTCGGCATCGTCGAGATTGTCGAGGAGCATCTGAAGCTCGCACGCGGCCAGGACGATGTGCTGCGCATGCGTATCGAAGAGGTCGAAAAACCGGGTTTCGACGGGGAGGAAGCGTCCAAGCATGGATTCTCCGGGAAAAGGTGGGCGGGATGAGCCGGGTCAGGCTGCGCACGGGCCGCACAGCGTGCGGTTGCCGAACGCGACGTGCCGGCGCTGGGCAAGCGAGCGCAAGTCGAGCGGCCGCCGGTTGACGATCGTGCTGGCGTGCCCGGCCGACAGGTCGGGATTGACGAAGTACATCAGGGACGTGCGCCGTGCGCGCGTGCGCGGGCGTTCGATGGCGTGCTGCATCGCCGCCACTTCGCCGTCGGTGAGCGCCTCGAGGAGCGAGCCGGCCAGCACGATCATTTCGTCGGGCCGCGGCCGCGCGGAAATCGGCGACGCGTCGGGCAGCAGGACCAGGCCGGGTGCGCTCGGCCGGATGAACGACAGCAGGTGGCCGTCTTCGTGCGGATCCTGCAGGTACGCGCGGTCGTGGCTGTCGTGATGCGGCTCGTACGCGCAGAACTGCAGGTAGGAGCTGTGCCGGACCGGCGGCTGCGGCGAGCCGCCGAGGTTGTCGCATACCGCATCGAGCAGGTCCTGCGCGATTGCGTTGATGCAGGCTTCGTAGGCTGCCATCTCGCGATAGAACGTGGACCTGGCCAGCGGGAAGCCGTGATGCGCATCGCGCCGTGCGACCCAGTAGCAGAAGCGGTCGCACAGATCCGGCTGCTCGGGCGTATGCGAGTATTCGAGCCCGAATGGCAGGAAGCCGTCGGTCTGGTCCGGAAACGAGAACGCGTGCTTTTGCTTGCGATCGAGCTGGTCATAGGCGGCCGCGAGCCGGTCGAAATGCGTGAGCAGTGCGTACGGCATCTTGAAGTAGACGTAGCTGTCGCGGATCAGTCGGCTGGCATGGAGTTTCATGAGGTTTTGCATGGTGTTCTCCCGGTACATCGGTCATGGCGTGGTGCCGAACGGCGGGCATTGCCGCGTTGCCGGCGCATGAGAAGGCGGGGCGCGGTGTGCGCGATCCAGGTGGCGTCACCGCGCAGCGCGTGACGCAGCCGCGGCGGCTCGACGCAAATGATGTGTGCAGTGGCGACGCGGGGGAGCGTCCTTGCGGCTGTCGTGGACGAGCCTGTATGGCCGGTGCGGCCGAATGGAAATGTCGAGTCGTGTCATGGGTGCTCCAGGCGCCGGACTGCACACGGCGGGAGCGTCATGACGTCAACGACGGACGAGCGCTTCCCGCCGCGCCGCGTCGGGCGCGATCGGCTGATAAGAGGCTGGGATTCGGGTATTCGCCGGCATGGCGTGCGAACGCGCGCCGGCGCAGCTTAATCGGCTACTGTCGTCGTCCATTCGAACTCCTGTCTATTTGAACGGCACGTGCGTGCACACGGGCTGCACACGCGCGGGCATGCGGCCGGACACACGCACGCGACGCGGGTCACGTACGGACGCCGCCCGGGTGTCGAGCGGCCACTGAATTGTCGAGTACGGGAACTTCGGATCGACGGTACGCCGATCCTGAAAGACACCGCATCCTGCTATCCCGGGATGCGGCAGAAGACAAGGCTCTGCGAAGCTTCCTCAGGCGGCAGTCAGGTTGGTACAGGACCAACTACAACTCGCATCGGTAGGCACAGAAGCCTCCATGAATGAAAACGAGTGCGATGTTAAGAGGGAACCGCGCGGCGCGTCAATCGAAAACTTCGCACGCGTATCGCGCGGGTTCGCCGGCATGTCGGGCGGGTGCGCCCCGGTGCTGCCGGCGCCGTGCGGGAACCATTCCGGGACAGTGGGCGGAACGGCTCCACGCGGCTTGCCGGCATCGGGCATCATGCCGGTTTGACGATGACCGCCGTGCCGTAGCAAATGACTTCGGTCACACCCGAACCGATCTCGGTCGAGTCGTAGCGCATCGCGACGATCGCATTCGCGCCGAGCTTGCGCGCATCGGCGAGCATCTTGTCGAAGGCTTGCTGGCGGGCTTTTTCGCACAGCGATGTATAGAGCGTGATGTTGCCGCCGAAGATCGTCTGCAGCGATGCGCCGAACGAGCCGACGATCGAGCGCGAGCGCACGATGATGCCTTGCGCGACGCCGAGCGAGCGGACGGTCGTGTGGCCGGGCAGGTCGAAAGCTGTCGTGACGCGAACGGGCGACAGGTCGTCGAGGGAGCGGGGGGTATCGGTCATGGCGGAACGTAGATAGCGGAGTGGTCGAACGACGATTCTATCCGGACGCGTGCAAGCAGTCGGCGCTGAGCGTCGCGCGGCTTTGCGATGCTGCCGGTCACACAATCGAGAGGTGGGTATTGTTTAACGAATGTATCAGCGAGTTCTGGCATCAGAAGTTTTCGGGCGACCGGTGCATTTACGACGGCGACGATCTGCAGATCGCCGTCAGTTCCGCGCTGGGCGACGAGCACGGCATGATCCTCGTGCCGACCGACGGAAGAAGCCGGATCGTCGTGCAGGAGAAGGTTGCGCGCGCGTTGCGGCTGGACGAAGCGGGTGCGTGGACGATGGGCGCGTTCATCGATCGCCTGTCGGCTTCCGGTGGCGACCTGTGCGGCGCGGACAATCTTTTTTACTATTCCGCGCCGGCGCTGGCCGATCTGCCGAATCACGCGATTCCCGCGACGGTCAGGGCGCTGAGCCCGGCGGATCGACCGGCATTCGACGCATTCGCCGCTGCGATGCCGGCCGAGGATTTCGATACGGCCAGCGTCGAGCTGGACCATTGGCGCGTCTTCGGCGCATTCGAGCAGGATCGTCTGGTCTGCGCGGGCAGCGTGTACGCGTGGTGGGATTCGTGCCTGGCCGACATGGGGGTGCTGACGCTGCCAGAAGCCAGAGGCGCCGGCCACGCGCGTGGCGTCGTGCGCGCGATGAGTATGGCGGCCTGCCGCGAGGGGCTGGTGCCGCAGTACCGGTGCCAGCTCGACAATCCGGCTTCCGCGGCGGTCGCGCGGGCGGTGGGCATGCGCCTTTACGGGACGCTGGACGAGATCGTCTGATCGAGGCGGCCGGGAAGGCAGCCCTTGCCGCCGCCTTCCCGGCCGTACGCCGTCAGGGCTTCGCCGCCGTCCCGCCGTTGCCGCCGAGATCGACCGCGTAGGCCAGCGCCAGCTTGCCGAACTTCAACGCATGATTCGCCTGGCGATCCGAATTCTCCAGCGTGTCGTTCACGGTATGGATATACGGACTGTCGTTCTGGCCGGCCTCGAACGGGAACGACGCCGGATACCCTTGCGCATTCCAGGATGCGTGATCCGAGCACGCATACCCGCATTGCGACGTGCCGATCGCGAGTTCCGGCAGGTAGGTCTTCGCCAGATTCGTCAGGTAGGTGTTCTGCGACGCGTTCGTGTAGTCGGTGATCAGGTAGATGTCCTTCGGATCGCCCTTGTAGTTCGTCATGTCGAGCTGCAGCACGCCGACCACGTTCGCATTCTGCGCACGGAACTGCTTCGCGATCGCTTTCGAGCCGAGCAGGCCGGCTTCCTCGGCCGCATACCCGACGAACTTGATCGTCCGCTTCGGCCGGTAATTGTTCGCCAGCAGCACGCGCAGCGCTTCGGTGAGGCTCGCGATACCCGATGCGTCGTCGTCCGCGCCGGGCGAGCGCGTGTTCTCCGTCGTGCGGCCGACCGTCGAATCGAGGTGGCCGCCCAGCACGATGGTGCCCGCCGCCGGATCGCTGCCGCGGATCGTCAGGATCACGGATTTCTGCGGAAAGCCCGTGTGCGCAAACTGCTCGACGGTTATGTCGGCGCGCGAACCCGCCAGCTGCTTCCATTGCAACGCGAGCCAGTCCGACGCGGCGACGCCGTGCGACGTCGTGTAGTAGCGATTCGTGAAGCCGGACAGCGACGTGATCGTGCCGACGATGTTGCTGGCCTGCAGTTGCTGGATCCACGTGCCGATCTGCGGCGCGTTCGAGACCTTGTACGTGGAAGCGGCGGCCTGCTTCGCGAGCGTCGGCGGCAACGGTTGCAGTGTCTGGCGCGCTTCGTCGAACGAGTCGTGCACGACATAGCCGGGCCCGTGGCCGCGCGTATGGTGGACGGCGTGGGCCAGCTCGCCGAGCCGTGAATCGTCGATCTCGACGACGTGGACGGTTTCGCGGCGCGAGGCGCCATCGGCCGTCTTGCCGGCGTCGAGCGTCGTACTGTATTGCGCGGTGGCGCTTGCGTCGATCCGCTGCAACTGGCGGAACGCCGCGTCGCCGAGTGTGATCCACACCGGCGTCGCGTGTGCAGCGGCGGTCAGCAGCATGCCGCCCAGCGCGGCGCTCAGGCGGGTGAGTGTCAGAGTAGGCATGTTCGATCTCGTGAGGATGGCGATGTCGAGGAAGAGGGCGTGCCGCAGGTCGTGCGGTACGCCCCCGCCTGCTGCGGAATTACGACTTCTTCGGTACGGTCACGCCGTACGTGCAACTCTGGTTGTACGCATTGCCGATCGCGGTGAGCTGCGCGTTGCTGTAGCCGAGCGCGGACGCGGCCGTCAGCACGGCCTGTGCGGCGGCCTTCTGGTTGGTCGAGCTGTTGGTCATCGACAAGCCCTTCAGGAACGCCTTGTCCATCGCCTGCGCACCGATCGCGTCGCGCGCGACGAGGTTGCACGAGGCCCAGTACTGGCCGGCCGTATGGATCTCCGCGCCGCGTGCCTGCGCATAGGTGCGCCCGACGTTCCAGTTGGTCACGCGGCCGCCCCAGAACTCGTTGTGGCCATCCCAGTTGTAGACCCAGTGGTACTGCGCATCCGACGGGCTCCACTGGTTGAAGTCACGGCTGTACGCGGCGGCGAGATAGTCGCCGGTGCCTTCCGACAACCCTTCCTGCTGAGACAGGCCGCCGTTCGTCACCCAGTCGTGGATGCCGTGGCCGAGCTCGTGGATCACGACGTCCGCATCCTCCGCGTCGTCGACGCCGCCTTGTCCGAAGGTCAGCCGGCCGCTGCTCGACGAGTACGACGAGTTGTCGTCGCCCGATTCGCCGTGCGGGTCGTACTGCACGCCGCCGGTGTACTGGTACGGCAGCGCCTTGATGCCGAGCGTCTGGTTCACGTAACGCAGGAACGTGTCGATGTGGTAGTACGCGTTCACGGCCTCGAAATACAGGTTGCCGCGCGTGAACTCGAACGCGGGCGTCGACTGCACGGGGCACGCCTTGTCGAGCGGCGCATCGAAATCGACGCATACCGCATACGGGCCCGACAGCGAATAACGCCCGCCCGACTGCGCGAGATCCTTCAGCGTCACGCGCACGCGCGCGGCGGTCAGTTGCGACGAATCGGCGTCGTTGTTGTCCTTGTAGCCCGTGCTGCCGTAGCTGCTTTTGGTCGGCGACAGCGGGTCGGGCCGGAATACGAAGCCCGTGCCGTCGGTCGCGTAGAACGCCTTGTCCTCGGCGCGCAGCACTTCGCCGCTGCCCGAGTCGATCAGCAGTTCCCAGTCGCCTTTCGGGCCGTCGTTCGGGCGGCCGCGCACTTTCCACGCGGCATGCGTGCCGGTCTTGTCGACGAACGCGACGAGCTGCGCATCCAGGTTCGTGAAGCCGCTCACGCCGAGATACGCGCGCGCACGGTCGAGTGCCTGCTGCTGGTCGACGGCCTGCGCCTTGCTCGACTTCGCGACCACGCCGTTGATCGTGTTGCTCGCGACGTACAGGATGCGGCCGTCCTTCGCGACCGTCACCGCGATATCGCTGCCGTACACAGGCAATCCGGCCGCCTGCTGCTGCAGGCGCACGACGGTGAAGTCGGCGTCGCTGCGCTCCGACGTGACGACGAGGCTTGCGAGTGCGCTCGCGTCGAGCCCGAGCTGCGTGGCCTGCGACGCGACGAAGTCGCGCGCGCTGGCGGCGGGCGTGGTGGCGGCCTTCTTCGCGCGATACGCGGGGTTGTACAGCGTGACGGCGACGCCGTCCGCGCGGAATTGCCCGGCGGCCGTATCGGCCTTGGCGGCCGGCGGCGCGACGCCGCGTGTCAGGCTTTCGCGCAGGCTCGTTGCTTGCGGATTCGAGACTTTCGTATCGGCCGCGGTGCCGCCGACGATGCCGAAACCGAGCGCGAGACCCAGGGCGAGCGGTAGTGCTTTGCGTGATGTCTGCATACGTGATCCTCATCTCAACGGTTGGACACGCCCGCGCGCTCGTGGCGTGCAGGCACGACACGGCCCGCGCGCCGGCTCGATGGAGCCGGTGCGGCGAAGCGGTGTTGGGGGTGTCGACTGACTAAGGAACCCTAAATGTCAGGTCGAAAAGAAACAGGCGGGAATAGAGGGGGAGAAGCAGGGTGAAAAGCAGGGGGAGGAGCGCGCGAAGAAGCGAACGGCAGGCAGGTGCGGCGACGGCGAATCGAGCATCGTCATGTCATACCCCTCGGATCGAATCGATATCGGTTGGCAGCCTGCGTGGCCAGACATGCGTCGAGCCGACGTGTGCATCTCGTTAGGCTGCCTATCTAATTTCGAGGTATGTTACAGAATATTTTCAACGACATTCCAATTTATTTTCGATGACCGCTTCGGTTCGTCGATTAATCGTCGGCATTGTTCAGCGAACGGTGGGAACCGCTGCCGGAACGCGTAATACCGCGTCGTATTGTGCGTGTAAACCGCGATGATCAGCGCGTCGCGCGCCGGTCGCTGCGCGGGCTGAGACCGAATCGCGCGCGATACGTGCGCGAGAAATGCGACGGCGATTCGAACCCGCATGCGACGCATACTGACGTGATGCTCATGTCGGTCTGCTGCAGCAGTTCACGCGCCCGATCGAGCCGCAGGTTCAGGTAGAAATGCGTCGGCGTGTCGTTCAGCGTCGCGCTGAACAGCCGTTCGAGCTGGCGCCGCGTGATCGAGACTTCCTGCGCGAGCGCATCGGAGCCGAGCGGGTTTTCCATGTGCCGCTGCATCGTGCCGATCACCTGGATCAGCTTGCGGTTGTGCACGCCGTAGCGCGCGGCGATCTCGAGCCGCTGGCTGTCCGAGCGCTGCCGGATCCGGCTGACGACGAACTGCTCGGAGATTGCCGCCGCGAGATCGGCGCCGTGCCGCCGTCCGATCAGGTCGAGCATCATGTCGATCGACGCGGTGCCGCCCGCACACGTGATGCGCCGGTCGTCGATCTCGAACAGCTCCTGCGTCGCGTTCAGGCCGGGATAGCGTTCACGGAACGCGGCAAGCGCTTCCCAGTGCAGCGTGAGCGGCTGCGACGCGTCGAACAGCCCGGCTTCCGCGAGCACGAAGCTGCCCGTGTCGATGCCGCCGAGCGTTGCACCATGACGGTGCTGGCGACGCAGCCAGTCGCCGATCGCGCGCGTGTAGCACACGAGCGGATCGAAGCCGGCGACGACGAACACCGTGTCGACCTTGTCGACATCCGCGCACGCGGCTTCGGCGGCGACCGGAATGCCGTTGCTCGCGGCGACGGGCGCGCCGTCGGCGCTGATCACGTGCCAGCGATAGAGCTCCGTGCGAAAGCGGTTCGCGACGCGCAGCGGTTCGACCGCGGACATGAAGCCGAGCGCGGAGAAGCCGGGCAGCAGCAGGAAGTGGAAATCCTCGGGCATCGGGGCAGGGGATGGAATCCGGTGGTCGTCGCGCGTCGCACGGGGCGTCGCGCGCACGGGCATGTGCCGCGGCCGGCTCGCGCGCGCCGAACGGTCAGCGGGAGATTATCGCGGGTTTTGCGCGGCTTCAGCGCGTTTTTGCGCCGCGCGCGGAACGGCGCGCGGTGGTCGACGGCAACTCGCCGAATTGCGCCTTGTAGGCGTTCGCGAAATGCCCGAGATGGATGAAGCCCCAGCGCGCGGCCGCGTCGCTGATCGGCAGGTCGGCGTGCCGCGTATCGAGCAGCATCCGCCGCACTTGCGACAGGCGCAGCGAGCGCACGTAATGCAGCGGGCTGGTCTGTACGACCGACTGGAAACTGTTCTGCATCGTGCGCCGGCTCACGCGTAATTGTGCGCACAGGCTCAGCACGTCGACCGGTGCTTCGGGATGGCCGATCACGTAGTCGTGCACGCGGCGCACGATGTCGGCGCGGCAGGCGTGCGTGAGACGGTTCGACGGTTCGGGAATCCGGTACGTGAGGAGATCGACGAGCACGTTGCCGATCTCGCCGCGCAGTTCGCGCTGCGCGCGAGCGTCGTGGAATGGATCGGGTGCCGACAGGACACGTTCGAGTTGCGTGGCGATCTGCAAGCTCGCGCGCATCAGCACGGCGGTGGGCATGTCGACGACACCGCGCCGCAACGTGGCTTCGTCGAGGTGGACATCGGCCGCATCCTCGACCTGCTGCATCAGTTCGCCATTGGCGACGACACCGATCAGCGACATGTCGTCGGGCGAATGCAGCTCGAACGGGGCGCCGCCGCGCGCGATCACCATCGTGCCGCGTTCGATGCGCGCACCACCGAATGCGAATGCACCCGAGCCGGTGAGCGGCATGCCGAACACCGTATGGTCGTGCGGCAATTTTCCGCGCTGGATGATCCGGACGTTGGCGGCTTCCTGGAACAGCTGCACGCCGTCCAGCACCGCATGCTTGACCGCGCTGCGATACGTGCCGGAGCCGATCTGGTCGTAGCGCTGGTTCCAGCCGCGCAGCGCCTCGGCATGCCGGTCCGCGTTGTCGAACCTCTCGTGAAACACGAACACAGCGCCTCCAGGTGTGTCGATCAGGACCGCGCAAGATTAAACCGACCGCGCGGTCGGCGCAATAAGGGGGAGCGCTATTCCGGGCGCATTTGTCAGAGGGTCGGAAGCCTCTGGGCGACGCGCCTTTCAGGCGGTTTTCCAATATCCCGAATCGGCACGCACGCGGTGCCGGTCCGGGTGCTGACCGGATTTATTGTCGAACTACAGTCGCCCCACATTACGTGAATCCCCAACTGGAGGCGACATGAGGACAAGGCGACGAACCGCGGTGCTCGCGGCGACGCTGGCGTTCGCGGCGGCATGGGTCGGCAGCGCGAACGCGACGGAAAAGCCGGAGGAACTGGTCGTGCAGAAGATGCCGCCGTGGCATCCGCACGAGGTCTATATCGTCGACATCTCGATGCCGTCGATGACCGACGGACGCATCTACGTGTACGACGCCGATGCGAGGAAGCTGCTCGGCCAGATCGACGGCGGCTTCGGCCCGGGCCTCGCGATTTCGCCGGACCACAAGACGAGCTTCGTCGCGACGACGTACTTCTCGCGCGGCTCGCACGGCACGCGCACCGACGTCGTCGAGATGACCGACAACACGACACTCGATCATGCCGGCGAAATCGCGATTCCGGCGAAGCATGCGCAGCACGTGCCGTCGCCGTACAACACCGCGTTCAGCGCGGACGGCAAGCGGCTGTACGTCGCGAACATCACGCCGGCCGCATCGGTCACGGTGATCGACGCGGTCTCGAAGAAGGTGCTGTCGGAGATCGACACGGCGGCCTGCGTGCTCGCGTATCCGTCGGGCAATGACCGCTTCACGGCACTGTGCGAAAGCGGCAAGGCGCTGACGGTCACGCTCGATGCGAACGGCAAGGAAACGAAGCGCGTGATGTCGGATGCGTTCATCGACGTCGACAAGGATCCGGCGTTCGTGAACGCGTCGCGCTACAAGGGCGACTATCTGTTCACGACGTACGGCGGCAACGTGCGCGGCGCGGATTTCAGCGGCGACAAGCCCGTGTTCGGCAAGTCGTGGCCGCTGCTGTCGGACGCCGAGCGCGCCGAAGGCTGGCGCCCGGGCGGCATGCAGCAGACAGCCGTGCAGGCACGGCAGAACCGCTACTACGTGCTGATGCACAAGGGCGGCGACGGCTCGCACAAGGATCCCGGCACGCAGGTGTGGGTGTTCGACCTGAAATCGAAGCAGCGTGTCGCGCGCTGGGATCTCGCGCAGCAGAAGGTCGATCCGCTCGTGTCGATCCAGGTCAGCGAGGACGACAAGCCGCTGTTCTACGGGCTGACGGCGACGTCCGACCTCGTCGTGATGGATGCGCGCACGGGCAAGCTGCAGAACGTCGAGAAGCAGATCGGCAATACGTCGTCGCTGCTCGTCAACCCGTGAGGCCGCGATGACGCTCGATCCCGTACTTGCCACCAGTGCGCAGGCCGGCGCTGCCGTCGTCGTGCTGCTCGGCGCCTTCGCGAAGATGCGCCGCCCCGCCGCGTTCGGCCAGGCGCTCGCCGGCTACCGGCTGCTGCCCGACGCGCTGACCGCGCCCGTCGCGTTCGCGATTCCGCTCGCGGAAGCCGTCGGCGCTGCGGCACTGCTGTTTCCCGATACGCGCACGGCCGGCGCGATCGGCCTGATCGCGTTGCTCATGGCCTTCGCCGCCGCGATTGCGATCAATCTCCTGCGCGGCCACACCGACATCGACTGCGGTTGTTCCGGCTTCGCGGCGGCGCGCACGGACGCACCGCGCGGCATCGGCTGGCTGCACGTCGGTCGCGCGCTGCTGCTCGCCGTGCTGGCCGCGACCGCACTCGTCGAGCCGGGCACGCGTGCCGTCGTGTGGTTCGACTACCTGACGCTGTTCTTCTCCGTGCTGCTGATCGTCTGCGCGCTGCTCACCGTCGACGTGCTGCTCGCCAACGTACCGCGCCTTTCCCACCTGAGGAATTCATGATGCAAACCGCTCTCACCGTTTCCACCGCCCTGCTGTGGGTGGCCGTCCTCGCGCTCGGCGCGATCTGCCTCGCGCTGGTGCGCCAGATCGGCATCCTGTACGAACGCATCATGCCGGCCGGCGCGCTGATGATCGACAAGGGGCCGGCGGTCGGCGCGATCGCGCCGGCGTTCGAACTGACCGACATTCGCGGCTCGCAGGTGAAGGTCGGCGGCATCGATGCATCGGGCAAGGCGACGCTGCTGTTCTTCCTGTCGCCGACGTGCCCCGTCTGCAAGAAGCTGCTGCCGCTGCTGCCTTCGCTGCAGGCGAGCGAAGCGACGCCGGTGAACATCGTGCTCGCGAGCGACGGCGATATCGACGAACACACGCGCTTCGCGCGCAAGCACGACCTCGGGCGCTTCCCGTACGTGCTGTCGCAGGAGCTCGGCCTCGCGTACCAGATCGGCAAGCTGCCGTACGCGGTGCTGCTCGACGAAACCGGCACGGTGCGTGCGAAGGGGCTCGTCAATACGCGCGAGCATCTCGAGAGCCTGTTCGAAGCGAAGGAGCGCGGCGTCGCATCGCTGCAGCAGTTCGTGCACGGCGATCACAGCCACGATGCGCACGCGCAGCACGCATGACCGGCCGACCGTCTTTCAACGTCAAGGGAGAACAACGACATGGGCCTGTTTGATTCATGGTTCGAGCGGTCGGCGCGCGGCGTCGCGCAGCACAGTTCGCGGCGCAGCGCGATGGCGAAGCTCGGCAAGGTGCTGGTGGGATCGGCGATGCTGCCGCTGCTGCCCGTCGATCGCACCGCCTATGCGGCCGATGCGGCATCGGGCGCATCCGGTGCCGCCACCTCGGGGGCGAGCGACGACCCGATGAGCTGCGACTACTGGAAATACTGTGCGATCGATGGCTGGCTGTGCAGTTGCTGCGGCGGCACGTCGAGCAGTTGCCCGCCGGGCACCACGCCTTCGCCGATCACGTGGATCGGCACCTGCCGCAATCCACACGACGGTTCGGACTACATCGTGTCGTACAACGATTGCTGCGGCAAGACGTCATGCGGCAAGTGCTTCTGCAACCGCAACGAGCGCGAGAAGCCGTTGTACAAGCTGTCGTTGAACAACGACATCAACTGGTGCATGGCGAACGGCAATTCGAATTACCACTGTTCGGTTTCGGTTCTGTTGGGAGCAGCGAAGCAATGAAAGTGAAGCAGGCAGGAAGGATTGGAATCGCGTGCATGACGGCCGTGGCAGCCTTCGCGCTGGCGGGCGCCGCCGGCGCGCAGGAAGCCGTGCATTACCCGGCCGGCAAGAGCCTGTTCGACGCGCAGTGCGCGGTGTGCCACCAGGCGGGCGGAAAAGGGCAGGACGGCCTCGCGCCGCCGCTGACCGAGTATCCGGGCAAGTACGCGGCGGCCGAGCCGGGGCGTGCGCAACTGGTCGCGACGCTGCTGCACGGGATGTTCGGCGAGATCACGGTGCACGACAAGAGTTATAACTTCAAGATGCCGTCATTCGCGAGCGCGAGCGACGACGACATCGCGCACGTGCTCAACTACGTCGTGTTCGATCTCAACGCGCAGCACGGCGATGCGAAGCCGTTCACGGCGGCCGATATCCGCGCGGCGCGCGCGAAGGAGATGGACGGCACGGCCGTGCATGCACAACGCGCGGTGGTGATCAAGGGGCTCGGCCTGTGAACGGGGCCTGCGCGACCCGCGCCTGCGCGTCCGCGCGGGGCATGCGGTGCGCGTCGTCGTCCTGGCTCGGCGGCCTGTCGCGCCGCCTGTCGTCGCTGTTGCTGGCGGCGGGCGCGGCGGCGTGCGTGGCTGCGACGCCCGCGCATGCCGAAGGCACGGCCGACGCGTCGCTCGCGCGGCAGCACTGGGTGCTCAACTGCATGGGCTGCCACACGGCGACGGGCGGCGGCATTCCCGGCAAGGTGCCGCCGCTCGCGAATTCGCTCGGCTATTTCACGCATCTGCCAGCCGGGCGCGAGTACGTGATGCGCGTGCCCGGTGCGTCGAACTCGGCGCTGTCTGACCAGGATCTGGCCGACGTGCTCAACTGGGTACTCACGACGATGAACCGCGATGCGCTGCCGCGCGACTTCAAGCCTTATACGGCCGCCGAAGTCGCCGCGCACCGCCGTCCTGCTTTTGCCGACGTCGCGACCGTGCGCGCCGGGCTGGTCCGCGCGTTGCAGGCGCGCGGGATCGACGGCGTCACGGATCGCTACTGATCGACTCATTCAACGAACCAAGGAAACGTGGACATGGAGACGAACGAAACCTTTCCGTTGCTCGACGCAACGCGCGCGTTTCTCGCGAAGCCGAAGAAGATGCTGATCGGCGCCGAGTGGAGCGACGCCGCGTCGGGCCGCCAACTCGACGTCGTGAATCCGGCCGACGGCACCGTGCTCGCGCGTGTGCCCGAAGCGGCCGAGCACGACGTGCAGCAGGCCGTTGCCGCCGCGCGGCGCGCATTCGACGCGGGGCCATGGCGCACCGCGAAGACCACCGACCGCGAGCGTCTGCTGCTCGCCCTCGCCGACCTGATCGAAGCGAATGCACGCGAGCTGGCCGAAATCGAATCGCTCGACAACGGCAAGCCCGTGATGGTGGCGCAGGGGCTCGATGTCGCGATGGCAGCGCAGTGCTTCCGCTACATGGCCGGCTGGGCGACGAAGATCGAAGGCAGCGTGATCGAAGCGGGCATGCCATACATGCCGGACAGCGAGATCTTCACCTACACGCGCAAGGAGCCCGTCGGCGTGGTCGGCGCGATCATTCCGTGGAATTTCCCGCTGCTGATGGCGGCCTGGAAGCTTGCGCCCGCGCTGGCCACGGGGTGCACCGTGGTGTTGAAACCCGCGGAAGATACGCCGCTGAGTGCGTTGCGACTGGGCGAACTGATCCAGGCGGCCGGTTTCCCGGACGGCGTCGTCAATATCGTCACCGGCTACGGTCACACGGCCGGCGCCGCGCTGTCTCGCGACCCGCGCATCGACAAGATCGCGTTCACGGGCTCGACGCAGACGGGCAAGACGATCGGCCACGCGGCGCTCGACAACATGACGCGGATGTCGCTCGAGCTCGGCGGCAAGTCGCCGGTGATCGTGCTGCCCGACGTCGATCCCGACAAGGCCGCACTGGGTGTGGCGAACGCGATCTTCTTCAACCAGGGGCAGGTGTGCACGGCCGGGTCGCGCGCGTACATCCACGCGAAGGTATTCGACGACGTGATCGAGCGCGTCGCGAAGATCGCCGCGGGCCTGAAGATCGGCCCGGGGATGGACCCGTCGACGCAGATCGGCCCGCTCGTGTCGGCAAAGCAGCGCGAGCGCGTGTGCGGCTATATCGACTCGGGGTTCGGAGAGGGGGCGCGCGCTGCCGCTGGCGGCCGCGCGATCGACGGCCCCGGTTTCTTCGTCGAGCCTACCGTGTTGGTCGATACGACGCAGGCGATGCGCGTCGTGCGTGAGGAGATCTTCGGGCCGGTGCTCGTCGCGATGCCGTTCGACGACGTCGACACGGCCGTGCAGCTCGCCAACGACACGCCGTACGGCCTCGGCGCGAGCATCTGGTCGAACGACCTTGCCGCGATTCACAAGCTGATCCCGCGTATCGCGGCCGGCACGGTGTGGGTCAACTGCCACTCGCTGCTCGACAACGCGATGCCGTTTGGCGGGATGAAGCAGTCGGGTTTCGGTCGCGAACTCGGTCGCGCGGTGATCGACCAGTACACGGAAAGCAAGTCGGTGATGATGAACTACGCATGAGCGTGGCGGCGGGTGCGTGCGTTGCCGCTACGTCGGCCGCGCACGCATGCCGCGGGTCGGCACATTCGGGGCGAGGCAACGCGGCTGAGCGCTGACGGCGAGCTGCAACCACGCGCCGTTCTCGTTCAGCGTCGGCGTGCCCGACCTGCATCCTCCGCTCGATGCGGCGCCGGGCGGTGCGCAAGGCCGGCCGTCGGCAACTGGCGATGGCGCACAACCTCAGATCGCACGCGCGGCCGCCGCAAACACTACGAACGCATCACGCGCGAACCAGCACCACCCCGAGAATGAGGCACGCCGCACCGGCCATGCGGATCGGGCTGGCCGAATGTTGCTGGATGCCGAGCACACCGAAGTGGTCGAACACGAGCGCACCGGTCATCTGCCCGACGACGATCAGCGCGAGCGTCGTCGCGGCACCCAGTCGCGGCACCATCAGGATCGCGATGGCGATGAACACCGCGCCGAAGAACCCGCCGGTCCAGCTGAACCACGACCCGACGCTGGCGACATTGCCGCTCAGGCGCGGATGCGGGGCTAGCAGCGCGACGGCGAGCATCGCGGCCAGGCCGACGAGGTAGCTGACCGACCCGGCCCACCACGGCGAGCCGAGTTGCGCACGGAGGTTGGCGTTGAGCACCTGTTGCAACGCCACGCTGATGCCGGCGGCGACGGTGAGCAGATACGACAGGAGAGTAGTCACGAAGAGGGATGCTCCGGCGAGGTTGCCGTGACGGCGGTTCCGGCACGGCAGGCTTCCATTCTGGGAAGCGCGACGGTATAACGCAAATATCAAATCTGGCGCGTATCCATCTCGTTTCAGCATGCCATCCCTGAGGCAAATCCAGTATTTCCTGACCGTGGCCGATCTCGGCGGCTTCACGCCGGCCGCGAGCGCGCTCCACGTCGCGCAGTCGGCGCTCAGCCGGCAGATCGGTCAACTGGAAGACGAGCTGGGGTTCCTGCTGTTCGACCGGGAGCCGAGGGGCGTGCGGCTCACGCCGGCCGGCGCGATCTATCGCGATCGCGTGGCGTCGATTCCGGCGACCCTGACCGCTGCGGCCGAGGAGGGCGCACGGTTGTCGCGCGGTGAAGCGGGCGTATTGCGGCTCCTGCATTCGAGTACCGTTCCCGTCGGCAGCCTGATGCCGGTGCTCGAGCGCTTCATGAGCGCGTGTCCGGGCGCGCGGATCGATCTCGACCGCGCCTCGTCCGAGGATCAGGTCCTGGAGATCGCGAACGGCAACGCCGATATCGGGATCGTTCGTGTGCCGGTGCTGCGCCGCGATCCGCGCGTTCGCTTCGTCGAGCTCGCGGCCGAGCGTTTGTGCGTGGCGGTGCCGGCCGATCATCCGCTGGCGCCCGCCAGGCGTACGGCGATCTCGCGGCTGCGGCACGAGCCGTTCGTATCGGCCGTGCATCGGGAGCGGGGCGGGCTGGCGCGCGTCGTGATCGATCTTTGCCTGAAGCGGGGATTCGTGCCCGCTACCGCCCGGATCGTGTCGCCGAAGACGTCGATGCTGAATCTCGTCGCGGCCGGGCAGGGTATTGCGATCGTGCCGGAACGGATGGCGAGCCTCGGTATCGACGGGGTCGTCTTCGTGCCGATTTCGGATGAAGACGCAAAATCGGTTTGCGCGCTGGTGTTGCCGATCGAGCCGACGGTGCTGGCGGACGCGTTCGTGCGGGTGATCGCAGCGGGAAGCGCACGGGACAATGCCTGACAGGCACCGCGCGAGTCATCCCGCCGGATAAAAAAAACGCCAACCCGTCGAAACGGGTTGGCGTCGTGCTTCGGGTATGACGATGATCAGAACTGGTTCATCGTGTTGTCCTTGCCTGCCGCCTTCAGCGCTGCGTCGCCGCTGAAGTATTCCTTGTGGTCGTCGCCGATGTCCGAGCCGGACATGTTCTGGTGCTTCACGCAGGCGATGCCCTGACGGATTTCCTTGCGCTGCACGCCGGCCACGTAGCCCAGCATGCCCTGGTCGCCGAAGTATTCCTTGGCCAGGTTGTCGGTCGACAGTGCGGCGGTGTGGTACGTCGGCAGCGTGATCAGGTGGTGGAAGATACCTGCTTCGCGCGATGCATCAGCCTGGAACGTGCGGATCTTCTCGTCGGCCAGCGCGGCCAGTTCCGTCTCGTCGTATTCCACGCTCATCAGCTGCGCACGGTCGTATGCCGACACGTCCTTGCCTGCTGCCTTCAGCGCGTCGTACGCCTGCTGACGGAAGTTCAGCGTCCAGTTGAACGACGGGCTGTTGTTGTACACCAGCTTCGCGTTCGGGATGACCTTGCGGATCTCGCTGACCATGCCGCCGATCTGCGCGATATGCGGTTTTTCGGTTTCGATCCACAGCAGGTCGGCGCCGTTTTGCAGCGACGTGATGCAGTCGAGCACGCAGCGCGCTTCGCCCGTGCCGGCGCGGAACTGGAACAGGTTGCTCGGCAGGCGCTTCGGACGCAGCAGCTTGCCGTCGCGCTTGATCACCACGTCACCGTTGCCCAGCTGGTCGGCCGACAGTTCTTCGCAATCGAGGAACGCGTTGTACTGGTCGCCCAGGTCGCCCGGCGTCGCCGTCACGGCGATCTGCTTGGTCAGGCCGGCGCCCAGCGAGTCGGTACGGGCGACGATGATGCCGTCGTCCACGCCCAGTTCCAGGAACGCGTAGCGGATCGCGCGGATCTTGGCCAGGAAGTCCTCGTGCGGCACGGTGACCTTGCCGTCCTGGTGGCCGCACTGCTTCTCGTCGGACACCTGGTTTTCGATCTGGATACAGCATGCGCCCGCTTCGATGAACTGCTTGGCCAGCAGGTACGTCGCTTCCGCGTTGCCGAAGCCGGCGTCGATGTCGGCGATGATCGGCACGACGTGCGTGACGTGGTTGTCGATCTTGTCCTGGATCGCTGCCTTCGCAGCAGCGTCCTTGGCGGCATCGAGCTCGCGGAACAGGCCGCCCAGTTCACGGGCGTCGGCCTGGCGCAGGAACGTGTACAGCTCGCGAATCAGCGCGCTGACCGAGGTCTTTTCGTGCATCGACTGGTCCGGCAGCGGGCCGAACTCGGAGCGCAGCGCGGCGACCATCCAGCCGGACAGGTACAGGTAGCGGCGTTCGGTGCTGTTGAAGTGCTTCTTGATCGAGATCATCTTCTGCTGGCCGATGAAGCCGTGCCAGCAACCCAGCGACTGCGTGTACTTGGACGGGTCGGCGTCGTAGGCGGCCATGTCGGCACGCATGATCCTGGCGGTGTACTTGGCGATGTCCAGGCCCGTCTTGAACTTGTTCTGGGCACGCATGCGGGCGGCGTACTCGGGGCTGATCGCATTCCACGCGCTGCCGTGGTTTTCCTTCAAACCGGCAACTGCCTTGATGTCGTCTTGATACTGGGCCATGTCAATCTCCTGGGAGCAAAGCGCGTTTGAGTAACTGGTTGAGCGTGCCCGCTACGTCTGTCGCAGCGAACGGCATGGACAAATAGTAACGCCGCCCGTCGGGCTTTTGTCGATGTCTTATATAAGACATAAGACATTATTTTTTCTTGTTTTTCAATGAGTTACGTTGCTGTTTTTGCGATGCAAAACAAGTTTTCAAGCGGCGAAAACGCGACGGCGCGGGAGTTCGACGTAGATTCCGCAATACGAAACGCTCTTTCGGCTGCTGGAGGCACGGCCAGCTTCACACGTGCCCATGACACCCGTTCGTCGGTGCGGTGCGAGCGCCCCGGGCCCGAAGCCGCACCGGCGCTCCGCTTCGTCCCGGCAGACTCCACAGAATCGCGCCGCATGCGGACAAGCCGAATTCGCCCGGAATACGCGCAAGAACCCCGCCCAACAAGCCTCTCAAGAAACCTAGTGGTTTCCACTCATAGTCGCAAATAGTCAAGAACAGGTCGCCGCCGGTCTTCTCGCGGCCAATATGGCTCGTTACTTTTACTCCCACGATGCAGGCCGGGCACACCCCGCGCACCGGCTGCCGCGAGTCCCCCCGGGAGGAACCGAACCATGAAGTCGACGAAGATCGCCGCGCTTGCCGCGGCCGTGCTGGCGACCGGCGCGTTCACGCATGCGGCATTGGCCGAAACGGATGCCGCGACCTGCCGCACCGTGCGTTTCGCGGATATCGGCTGGACCGACATCACGTCGACCACGGCGCTCGCGTCGACCGTGTTCGAGGCGCTCGGCTACAAGCCGACCACGACGATCGCGTCGGTGCCGATCTCGTTCGCCGGCCTGAAGAGCAAGCAGCTCGACGTGTCGCTCGGCTACTGGTGGCCCGTGCAGCAAAAGCAGCTCCAGCCGTTCCTCGACAGCAAGTCGATCAACGTCGTCGAAACGCCGAACCTGTCGGGCGCGAAGGCGACGCTCGCGGTGCCGAGCTACGAATACCAGGCCGGCCTGAAGACCTTCGAGGACATCGCGAAGCACCGCGCGGAACTCGACGGCAAGATCTACGGGATCGAGCCGGGCAGCAGCGCGAACGCGACGATCCAGAAGATGATCGACACGAACCAGTACGGGCTCGGCGGCTTCAAGCTCGTCGAATCGAGCGAGGCCGGGATGCTGGTGACGGTCGAGCGCGCGGTCCGCGAGAAGAAGTGGGTCGTGTTCCTCGGCTGGGAACCGCATCCGATGAACATCCAGCTGAGCATGAACTACCTGTCCGGCGGCGACGCGTCGTTCGGGCCGAATTACGGCGAAGCGCGCGTCTACACGCTGACCGCGCCCGACTTCATCGTGCGCTGCCCGAACGCGGGCAAGCTCGTCACGAACCTGCGCTTCTCGACCCAGCTCGAGAACCAGCTGATGCAGTCGGTGATGAACAAGACGAAGCCGGCCGACGCCGCGAAGGCGTACCTGAAGAAGAACCCGCAAGTGCTCGATCCGTGGCTCGCGGGCGTCAAGACGTTCGACGGCAAGGACGGGCTGCCGGCCGTGAAGGCGTATCTCGGCCTGTGACGGCTTGCGCGCCACACGCGGCGCGCCCCGACGAAACATCCGCATTGCGACACAACCTGATTCAAGCGAGGCAACCAGCATGAACCATGAAGTCATCATCACCTGCGCCGTCACCGGCGCGGGCGATACGGTCGGCAAGCATCCGGCGATTCCGGTCACGCCGAAGGAGATCGCGGCCGCCGCGATCGAGGCCGCGAAGGCCGGCGCGACGGTTGCACACTGCCACGTGCGCGATCCGCAGACGGGGCGCGGCAGCCGCGACCCGAACCTGTACCGCGAAGTGGTCGACCGCATCCGCTCGGCCGACGTCGACGTGATCATCAACCTGACGGCCGGCATGGGCGGCGATCTCGAGATCGGCCCGGGCGAGGACCCGATGCGTTTCGGCAAAGGCACCGACCTGGTCGGCGGCCTCACGCGCCTCGCGCACGTCGAGGAACTGCTGCCTGAAATCTGTACGCTCGACTGCGGCACGCTGAATTTCGGCGACGGCGACTACATCTACGTGTCGACGCCCGCGCAGTTGCGTGCCGGCGCGAAGCGTATCCAGGAACTCGGCGTGAAGCCGGAGCTGGAAATCTTCGACACGGGCCATCTGTGGTTCGCGAAGCAGCTGCTGAAGGAAGGGTTGCTCGACGATCCGCCGCTGTTCCAGCTGTGCCTCGGCATTCCGTGGGGCGCACCGGCCGATACGGGCACGATGAAGGCGATGGTCGACAACCTGCCGCCGGGTGCGCACTGGGCCGGCTTCGGGATCGGCCGCATGCAGATGCCGATGGTCGCGCAGGCGATGCTGCTCGGCGGCCACGTGCGCGTCGGCCTCGAAGACAACATCTGGCTCGATCGCGGCGTGCACGCGACCAACGGCACGCTCGTCGAGCGCGCGAGAGAGATCGTCGAACGGCTCGGCGGCCGCGTGCTGACGCCGGCCGAAGGCCGACGCAAGCTCGGCTTGCCCGCACGTGGCGAGCGTCCGCTCGAACGCCGTGCGGTTGCCGAGTTCGCGTGAGCGGTTGCACTGACCGACCGATATGACGGGGCGGCACGCACAGGCGTCGCCGCCCATCGATTTCCCCTGAATTGAAGGATGCGTTGACATGGCTGTGAAGACCGACATCAAGACGTTCGCCGCCATCGGCACCGGCGTGATCGGCAGCGGATGGATTTCCCGCGCGCTCGCGCACGGTCTCGACGTGGTCGTATGGGACCCCGCGCCGGGCGCGGAAGTGCGACTGCGCGCGAACGTCGCGAACGCGTGGCCCGCGCTCGAACGCGTCGGCCTCGCGCCGGGCGCCGATCCCGCGCGGCTGCGATTCGTGGCGACGATCGAAGCGTGCGTCGCCGATGCCGATTTCATCCAGGAAAGCGCGCCCGAGCGCGAGGCGCTGAAGCTCGAACTGCACGAGCAGATCAGCCGCGCGGCGAAACCCGACGCGATCATCGCGTCGTCGACTTCCGGGCTGCTGCCGACCGACTTCTATGCACGCGCGACGCATCCGGAGCGCTGCGTGGTCGGTCATCCGTTCAATCCCGTCTACCTGCTGCCGCTCGTCGAGGTGCTCGGCGGCGCGCGCACGTCGCCGGAAGCGGTCGAAGGCGCGATGGAGATCTATCGCAAGCTCGGCATGCGGCCGCTGCACGTGCGAAAGGAGGTGCCGGGCTTCATCGCCGATCGCCTGCTCGAAGCGTTGTGGCGCGAGGCGCTGCACCTCGTCAACGAAGGCGTCGCGACGACCGGTGAGATCGACGATGCGATCCGCTTCGGCGCGGGCATCCGCTGGTCGTTCATGGGCACGTTCCTGACCTACACGCTGGCCGGTGGCGACGCGGGCATGCGACACTTCATGCAGCAGTTCGGCCCTGCACTCGAACTGCCGTGGACGAAGCTGGTCGCGCCCACGTTGACCGATGCATTGATCGACAGCGTCGTCGAAGGCACGACCGAACAGCAGGGCACGCGCAGCATCAAGGAACTCGAGCGCTATCGCGACGAGTGCATCACCGAGGTGCTGAAGTCGATCGCCGCGGTGAAGGCGCGGCACGGGATGCGATTCGAGGACTAAAGGACTGAAGGCGATGACCGGCGATACCCCGCTGACGATATACCGCGACGTGGTGCGGCCCGAATGGGTCGACTACAACGGCCACTTGCGCGATGCGTTCTACCTGCTGATCTTCAGCTTCGCGACCGATGCGCTGCTGGATCGCATCGGCCTCGACGACGCCGCGCGTCGCGAGCGGGGCCGCTCGGTCTACACGCTCGAAGCGCATGTGAACTATCTGCACGAGATCAAGGAAGGCACGCAGGTGCGTGTCGACGCGCGCGTGCTGGCGCATGACGCGAAGCGGCTGCACCTGTATCTCGAGCTGTTCGCCGACGGGCATGACGATGCGGTATCGGCGAGCGAGCAGATGCTGCTGCACGTCGATACGCGCGACGGCGCGAAATCGGCGCCGTTCGACGATGACGTCGCCGCACGCGTGGCCGGGTTGCATGCATTGCAGCGCGATTGTGCGGCGCCTGCGTATGCGGGCCGCGTGATCGGCCTGCCGCCGCGTCGCTAGCAGGCGCGAACCTTCAAACCACGGAGCGCACACGATGCTCGAACCGGAAATCGTGGCATTCGTCGCAGCCGTCGACGCGTGGTATCCGGCCGACGCGGCTGCACGCTCGCCCGCCGAGCAACGCCGCCTCTACGACCGCTTCGCGGCCGAGTGGACGCCGGCCACGCTGCCGCCCGGCATCGTGCGGCAGGACGCCGTCTGGCATGCGCCCGACGGCCGCGCGATCGCGCTGCGGCGCTACACGTCCGCGCAGGGTACGCCGCGCGGCACGGTGCTGTTCTTTCATGGCGGCGGCTTCGTCGTCGGCTCGCTCGACAGTCATGCGCTGATCACCGCGCAACTGGCGGCCGATACGGGGCTCGACGTGATCGCGGCGGACTACCGGCTGGCGCCCGAGCATCGTGCGCCGGCCGCGCTTGAAGATTGCCTGGCCGTCACGCGCGCCGCGCGCGATGCGCGCTGGCCGTTCGGGCCGTGCGTGCATCCGCTGACGCTCGCGGGCGACAGCGCGGGCGGCATGCTCGCGGCGGCCGTGGCCACCGCGTTGCGCGATGCGGGCGAAGGCGGTGTCGACGGCATCGCGCTTGTCTATCCGATGCTCGGGTTCGAACCGCAATCGCCCGCGCGCGAAACGGAAGCGCACGCGCCGATGCTGACGCTCGACGACGTCCATCGCTATCGCGCACTGTACTGGGACGGTGGCTTGTCCGAAGCGCTGGGAGACGGCAATCCGCTGTTGCGTGCGTCGGTGCCGCTTGCGGCTGCGCGTTTCGACGGCCTGCCGCCCGTCCTCGCGATCGGCGCGGAACACGATCCGCTGCGCGACGATGCGCGCGTGTACGTCGAACGGATTCGCGCGGCCGGCGGAGCCGCGCACTACTGGATGGGAGAGGGGCTGGTGCACGGCTGCTGGCGCGCGCTCGGAACGAGCCCGCAGGCGGCGCGGATGCACCGGACGGTCGGCGGGTTTCTGCTCGCACCACACGCGTAGCGGGCGTTTCCGGGAGGCAACGATGCAGGCAGCAGTGCAACACCGTATCGAGGACTGGCGGACGTTTTCGGCCGACGTGGCCATCGCGGCGGCGACGATCGGCAATGGAGCGGTGGACGTCGAGTGGAGCGACACGCGACGATCGCCGTTTCATTTCGACTGGCTGCGCGACAACTGCGCGTGCTCCGCATGCGTGCATGCCGTCACGCGTGAACAGGTGTTCGAGATCGCCGATGCGCGCGAGGATCTCGCCGCGCGCACGGCGCACGTCGACGCCGACGGCGCGCTGCATGTCGAGTGGAACGACGGACATCGCAGCGCGTGGTCGCCGGGCTGGTTGCGCGCGCATGCATACGACGACGCGTCGCGCGCTGAGCGTCTGGCCGCGCACGGGCGGCACGTATGGGCCGGCGACGATGCAACGGCGATCGGCGTATTCGCGTGGCGCGACGTGATGGAGGACGACGGCGCATTGTTCGCGTGGCTCGCTGCGTTGCAGCGCACGGGGCTGACGCTCGTCGAAGGCGTACCGACCGAGCGCGGCAGCGTCGACGAGATCGCGCGGCGCATCGGCCTGATCCGCGAGAGCAATTTCGGCGTGCTGTTCGACGTCGAATCGAAGCCGCGCCCGGACAGTAATGCGTATACGTCGCTGAACCTGCCGCCGCATACCGATCTTCCGACCCGCGAGTTGCAGCCGGGCGTGCAGTTCCTGCACTGCCTCGCGAACGACGCGACCGGCGGCGACAGCGTATTCCTCGACGGCTTCGCGCTGGCGGATGCGCTGCGGCGCGAGCACCCGGCCGATTTTGAACAACTCGCGTCGACGCCGTTCGAGTTCTGGAACAAGAGTGCGAACAGCGACTACCGCTGCTCGGCGCCGGTGATCGGGCTCGATGCGCGCGGCAATGTTACCGAGGTGCGTGTCGCGAACTTTCTGCGCGGGCCGCTCGATGCACCGGCCGGCTCGGTCGCGGCCGTCTATCGTGCGTACCGGCGGTTCCTCACGCTTGCGCGCGAGCCGCGCCTTCGTGTGCAGCGCCGGCTGCGGGCGGGCGACATGTGGGCGTTCGACAACCGGCGCGTGCTGCATGCACGCACCGAATTCGATCCGTCTACCGGCCGCCGGCACCTGCAGGGCTGCTACGTCGATCGCGACGAATTGCTGTCGCGGTGGCGGGTGTTGTCGCGCTCGGTGAGGTAGCCGTCATGTTCCGCCGGCACGCGGCTCCCGACAGGTATCGGTAAACTGCGTGACGATACCTATTTCCCGAACACGTCCGGCGCGATGCGGCCGGACACTGCAACGGCACCCGCCGGTGTCAGGTGCGAGTCGTCGAACGTGACGATGCTGCCTCGGCCGCTGCCGCTTCGCGTGATGCATCCGCGTGCATCACACATCGCATCGAAAGCCGAGACATACTCGATTCCGAGTTGCTTCGCGACTGCCGCGCCTTCTCGATCGTAGCGTTGCGACGCCGGATCGAGCCCGAAGCTCGTTCGCGACGGCAGCGTCTCGTGATGCTCCCGCCAGTAAAGCCAGTACAACTTGGGCAGCGAGCTTTGCCACGTGGCGACCTGGCCGATCAGCACGATCCGCTTGATGCCGGCGGCCCGCAAGGCGTTGATCGTAGCGGGAAGTGCCTGCAGCCGGTCGGTACTCCAGTTCGCCGTCAGCAGAACGGTCGCCGGCTTTACCGTATGCACAAGCTCCAGCGCGCGGGCGTTCGATTCCACGCATCGCCGATCGCCGCGCCCGACCAGCGGCGGACAGCCCGACGTACTCAATTGCGCAAATCGAATGCCCCGCTCGGCGCTCGCGCTGCGGAGCCCCGGAGACAGCGCCGCAGCACGCGAGTCGCCCCAAAGCATGACGACCGGCCCTGATCCGCCATCCACGCAAGTCGGGCTGAATCCTCGATCGTCACCCTCGAGATAGCATTGGCCGCGACGCCAGATCCGATCTCGGTCAAAATCGACGCCATCGGCAAAGGCGCCGACCATCCGCGACATGCGGAACTCCAGTCCGCCTCGCGAATAGTCGTTGTAGCCCGCAAACGCGCATCCCGCCATCAGGACGATCAGCGTCGCGACAATCACGCTCGGGCGGCGCGATGTTCTGATCGGTGTCTCGATGTACCGATACGTCAGAAACGCCAGCGGGAAGCAGGCCAGCAACGCCAATGCACGCCACGACGCAGGCGCGGTGCCGCTGCTTGAGATCCGGAGCGCCGACAGTAATGGCCAGTGAAACAAGTAGAGCGGATAGCTGATGAGGCCGATCATCACCAGCGGCCGGCTGCCGAGTGTCCTCTGCGCGAACGGCGCGCCGGAACCGGCATCGATCAACAGGTACGCTGCAACGGTCGGGCCCAGCGCCAGCCAGCCTGGAAATGGCAGGGATTGATCGACGAAGACGAAGGACGCGGCGAGCAAGGCGATGCCGACGCCGGCTTTCGCGTTGGCCGAGCCGGCCGACGGCATCCGTTCGCCGGCAACGTGGTGCCTGACGGCGAGGAATGCCCCGAGCATGGGCTCCCACGCACGCGTCAGCGGCGAATAGAATGCGCCGACCGGATCGTGCGGCAGCGTGAGCACGCTCATCAGGAACGAGCCGAGGCCAACGATCGCAATCGGCCAGAAGGGTGACGATCTCAGGCGCCACGCTGCGACCAGCAGAATCGGCCATACGAGATAGAACTGCTCCTCGACACCGAGCGACCACAGATGAAGGAGCGGTTTCTGCTCGGCGGACACGTCGAAATAACCGGCCTCGCGCCAAAGGACCAAATTCGCGACGGAAGTGGCTCCGCCGGCGATGTGCTTGCCGAGTTGCGCGAACTCTTCCGGCAGCATTGTCTGCCAGCCGAATGCGTACAGCCCAACGAGAACGAGCAGCAGTGCGGGGAAGATGCGCCGAATCCTTCGCGCGTAGAACCCGGAAAAACGGAATGTGCCGGCATCGATCTCGCGCAACGCGTGTTTCGTGATGACGTAGCCCGATATGACGAAGAACACGTCGACGCCGACGAATCCGCCAGGTAACAGCGCGGGAAATGCGTGGAACAGGAGAACGGCGAGAACGGAAACCGCGCGAAGCCCGTCGATGTCGGGGCGATAGCCGGCCCCTCCGTTCCGCGCAAGCGAATTGCTTTTGGACGCGTAATGCGTCTCTGGCGTCGGTTCGCTGCCGACGCCACCCCGTAACAAATCCATATTGGTCGTTGTTGTTTTGATCCGATCTGCCCTGGCACGGGAAAGTCGGACTTGTCGAAATTCGCTCGCTCTTCGGCGATGCACCCCGTCGTATCCAAATCCTGCGGTTTCACCCCGCGAAGTCGACGATCACTTGATTGAACGCGATCTCCCAGTCGACATAAGCCGCAGAAATGACTCACTACCTATCGGCAGCAGCGCCGAAAACTTGAGCGGAAAATTGCCGTACGTTGTGTGTTGGCTGGCGAGAGGGCTCGGCGGGCAGCAGCGCTTGTTTTTTTATCGGTTCCAACTGCTTGTCCCCGGGCGATCCGGGAGCGCAGGCGAAACTCAACACGTCGATTTGATTGCTGTCAGGTGCCGTGCGAGCCGACCTGTCTCCCGACGAAGCGACATCCGTGGTTGACGAGACGGGGGCAATACAGACGCGGGGTACGTCGTTGGACAGTCTTCGGTTGCGGCCGGGGGCAGGGTGACCTGGATTCGCTTCGGCGTTGTTGCCGCCTTCGTGCGCACCGCTCGGTCACGTGGACGAAAAAGCGCCCGGACGCACAGCGCCCGGGCGAAGCCACCCGCTGCCGGGCGGCGGAGGTATGGGTTTCATAAAAAAGGACGAGCCCGCAAAGGGGCTCGTCCTGATGTTTCTTCATCGCGCGACGCGCGGCGCCCGCCGAGGGCGCATCGGCTTATTGGCCGAAGAAGATCGAGTCGCGAGCGTTCGACGACGCTGCAGCCGGGGCGCCCGAGTGGACGAGCGGAGCCGGTTGCGCGCCGTAGCCGCTGGTGTCGGCACCATGAACACGCGCTTCGGCGCTCTGGATGTCGTTCGGGTAGTACGGGCTCGACAGGCCCGGCTTGTAGCCGGCCTTTTCGAGCTGAACCAGTTCGTTCTTCACTTGTGCGCGGGTCACGGTGCTTTGGGCGAATGCGCCAAACGAAGCGGACAGGGCGGCAGCGGCAACGACTGCGGAAATAAGCGATTTCATGATGACCTCCGGTGTTTTATTGAGTTCGCTCTCGACACCATGTCTTAAGCGATTGATCAAATCTTAGTCATCGGAAGGTTCAGGGTAAACGCTGATTTTGACGATAGATTGTTTCCTGGGCGGTAACAGTAGCGCGTCGACTTTGGCTTTCAACCGGCTTTCTTGTCGGTTAATGCAACAAGCATGAAGAATATTGCGGAGGGCGACACGCGTTTCAGCGCACCTCGGCCGCCGTGTCGAACGGCCGGCCCGGCGTGCGTCCGGCCGGCGCGCCCGAGCTGAGGAAGCGCACGCCCGTCGCGGCTTCCGATGCCTCCCACAGCAACGCTGCCGATGCCACGTCGCGGGCCGCCCGTGGCACGCTCGCGGGCGCCGGCAGCCCGCGCGATTCGAACCAGCCTGACGGCCCGATATACGCGCCGCCTGCGAGATCCGGCGCGGTCGCCGCATGAATCGCGGGCAGCGCCCCCTGATCGGCCGGCTGCGCGAGATAACGGTTCGCGGCGCGCATCAGCGCGGCACGGGCGGGCGAGCTGTCCATCGCCGGGCCGGCGAACTGCAGGTTGGTCGCCGCGTAGCCCGGGTGCGCGGCCACGCTGATCCCGGCGAACGCCGCGCGCTCGAAACGGCGCTGCAGTTCGATCGCGAACACGAGGTTCGCGAGCTTGCTGTCGCAATAGGCGAGATAACGGTTGTAGCGGTGCTCGGCGCGCAGGTCGTCGACGCGGATCCGGCCGCCGCGGTTGAAGCCGCTCGACATCGTCACGACCCGCGCACGCCGCGCGGCGCGCAGCGCGGGCAGCAGTTGGCCGGTCAGCGCGAAATGGCCGAGGTGGTTGGTGCCGAACTGCATCTCGAAGCCGTCGTGCGTATGGCGCAGCGGCAGGAACATCACGCCGGCGTTGTTGCAGAGGATGTCGACGCGGCCATGGCGTTCGGCCACATCGGCCGCGAAGCGTGCGATCGACGCGAGATCGGCGAGGTCGAGCGCGTCGACTTCGACGCGGGCATCGGGGTGGAGCCGGCGAATCGCGTCGGCCGCCTGCGCGGCGCGGGCCGCGTCGCGGCAGCCCATCACGACCGTCGCGCCTTTCGCAGCCAGCGTTTCCGCGAGCTGCCAGCCGAGCCCGCTGTTGGCGCCGGTCACAACCGCGACCTTGCCACCCTGCGCCGGGACGTGGCGCGCGCTCCATGCGTGCATGTCTGCCTCCATCGGCGCGACCGACCGGCCGCGGCACGTAATCATTACATTGAGTGGTGTAACGATAGTGTGCGCGGGCGCGGCAGACAAGCGGGGGAATTAGACCGGCGCTTCTAGGGCCGGCGCAGCGTGTGGCGCCGCGTGCCGTGACGTGTGGCCGGCAGGATTTACCTGCCGCCGGCCAGCGCGAGCACTTCGGCGGCGGAGATCATCGCGGCCGCGTTCGCGGGCGCGGGGCGTTCGGCCGGGCGGAACACTTCGTCGCCGCGCTGGATGACCTGGCGCGACAGCGCGCAGGTGCCGGTGCGTTGCGCGAAGCGGCGGCGCCAGCGCTGCTCACCGTAGTGACAGCGACCGGGTTCGACCCAGCGGACGACGAGCAGCGTATCGGAACGTTCGAGGATTTCGACGTGGACGTCGGCGGGATCGAGCGCAGGCAGGGATTTGGAGGCCTTCATTTTGCCGTTTCCTAAAGCTCGTGCGGTTCGGCCGTGGCAGTGGATGTCACTACCCGATGGCGAATCCGTAGCGGTTTCCATGAGTGGTGCGCTAAATGTAAGCGTCTGTGACCGGAAAAAACATCCTGTCTGGCTCAAATTACCTTTTGCCGATTTAGAAACAATCCATGCTTACTTTCTTGGAATCCACAGACAAAAACGCCCCGGACACGAAGTCCGGGGCGGGAAATCGGCCCGCGCGCCGTGTCTGCTCGCCCAGTCACGGAGCCCATCGCCGGGGGACGGAGGTGCCCGCAGGGATCGAACGCGGGCGGGGAGGCGATGGTTGAAAAGCGCGGTCCGGCGACGCCATGATGGCGCGCCCATCCCGTTGAGACCCTGACGCGAACATGACTTTTTCGTCAGTTTGGCGTGGAAGCCGCGTCGGGCGAATGCACCAAACCGGCCGGGAGGCCCGCCAGTATTGGGTTTGCGCGGACCGCGGGCATGCGTCCAGCGCCCATCGAGCACCGGAATTTTCTCCGCCAGCCCGATTTCCCTGCCCGGGTAAATACTGAATCCCGATTTCGTGACAAACGAGAAATCACTTCCTATGATTGGTTGGACCTTTGGTCCTTTGTGCCAATCGGCCGACGGGTGGCCGGCTTTTTCGGGAGACGTGCTCATGAGATTGCAGGGCAAACGCGCGCTGGTGACGGCGGCCGGGCAGGGCATCGGCCGCGCGACCGCGCTGCGGTTCGCGAGCGAGGGCGCCGACGTGCTGGCGACCGACATCAACGAAACCGCGCTCGTGCGGCTCGAGGCTGACGCCGAACGCGCGGGTAGCCGGCTGGCCACGCGGCGGCTCGACGTCACCGATGCGCAGGACGTCGCGGCGCTAGCCGCGAACGGGCGCGCGTTCGACGTGCTGTTCAACTGCGCGGGTTATGTCCACCACGGTTCGATCCTCGATTGCGACGATGAAGCATGGGCGTTCTCGCTGAACCTGAACGTCACGTCGATGTACCGGCTGATTCGCGCGCTGCTGCCCGCGATGCTCGAGGCGGGCGGCGCGTCGATCATCAACATGGCGTCGGCCGCATCGAGCGTGAAGGGCGTGCCGAACCGCTTCGTTTACGGCACGACCAAGGCGGCCGTGATCGGCCTGACCAAGGCGGTGGCCGCCGATTTCGTCGAGCGCGGCATTCGCTGCAACGCGATCTGCCCGGGCACGATCGAATCGCCGTCGCTGGAGCAGCGGATCGAGGACCAGGCGCGCATGCGCCACGTGTCGACCGACGAGGTGCGCCAGGCGTTCGTCGCGCGCCAGCCGATCGGCCGCATCGGCAGCGCGGACGAAGTGGCCGCGCTCGCGCTGTACCTCGCGTCCGACGAAGCGTCGTTCACGACCGGCGCGATCCACCTCATCGACGGCGGCTGGTCAAACTGACCGCGCCTTTCCCTCCACTTTCCGTTTCCGTTCAAGACGACATGAAACTGCTGAGATTTGGCGACAAGCACCATGAAAAGCCGGGCCTGCTCGATGCGCAGGGCCACATTCGCGACCTGTCGGGCGTGATCGCCGATATCGCCGGCGATGTGCTGGCACCAGCCTCGCTCGCGCGGTTGCGCGACATTCCACCGTCGTCGCTGCCGCTGGTCGAAGGCTCGCCGCGGCTCGGCGCGTGCGTCGGCCGCGTCGGCAAGTTCATCTGCATCGGGCTCAACTATTCCGACCACGCGGCCGAATCGGGGATGGACGTGCCGAAGGAGCCCGTCGTGTTCGGCAAGTGGACGAGCGCGATCTCGGGGCCGAACGACGACGTCGAGATTCCGCGCGGCTCGGAGAAGACCGACTGGGAGGTCGAGCTCGGCGTGGTGATCGGCCAGGGCGGTCGTTATATCGCGGAAGCCGATGCGCTGTCGCACGTGGCGGGCTACTGCGTCGTGAACGACGTGTCGGAGCGGGAATTCCAGCTCGAACGCGGCGGCACGTGGGACAAGGGCAAGGGCAACGACACGTTCGGGCCGCTCGGCCCGTGGCTCGTGACGGCCGATGAAGTGCCCGATCCGCATGCGCTGCGGCTGTGGCTCGACGTCGACGGCCATCGCTACCAGAACGGCACGACCGCGACGATGGTGTTCCGTGTGCCGCACCTGATCAGCTACCTGAGCCGTTTCATGAGCCTGCAGCCGGGCGACGTGATCTCGACCGGCACGCCGCCGGGTGTCGGCCTCGGGCAGAAGCCGCCTGTCTATCTGCGCGCCGGGCAGGTGATCACGCTCGGCATCGACGGACTCGGCGAGCAACGCCAGCGCACCGTGCAGGCCTGATTTCCTTTCGCGGACGATTCGTCATGCCTATCATTCGATCGATGCGCGTCCTCGACGTGCGCTTCCCGACCTCACGCCAGCTCGACGGCTCCGATGCGATGAACCCGGACCCCGATTATTCGGCCGCGTACGTCGTGCTCGAAACCGACCGCGACGGGCTCGAAGGTCACGGGCTCACGTTCACCATCGGGCGCGGCAACGAGATCTGCTGCGCGGCGATCGACGCGATGCGTCACCTCGTCGTCGGCCTCGACCTCGACTGGATTCGCGCGGACATGGGCCGCTTCTGGCGGCACGTGACGTCGGACAGCCAGCTGCGCTGGATCGGCCCCGACAAGGGGGCGATTCATCTGGCGACGGGGGCCGTCGTCAACGCGGTATGGGATCTGTGGGCGAAAGCCGAACGCAAGCCGTTATGGCGGCTCGTTGCCGACCTGAGCCCCGAAGAACTGGTGCGCGCGATCGACTTCCGCTACCTGACCGACTGCCTGAGCCCGGACGAAGCGCTCGACCTGCTGCGCCGGCAGGCGCCCGGCAAGGCCGAACGGATCGCGACGCTGGAGCGCGACGGCTACCCGTGCTATACGACGTCGGCCGGCTGGCTCGGCTACAGCGACGACAAGCTGCGGCGGCTGTGCCGCGAGGCCGTCGAAGCCGGGTTCGAGCACGTGAAGCTGAAAGTCGGCGCGAACCTGGAAGACGATATCCGTCGCGTGACGATCGCGCGCGAAGTGATCGGCCCGGACCGCAAGCTGATGATCGACGCGAACCAGGTGTGGGAAGTGGACGAGGCGATCGACTGGGTGCGCGAGCTGGCGTTCGCGCGGCCGTGGTTCATCGAGGAGCCGACGAGCCCCGACGATGTCGAAGGGCATCGCAAGATCCGCGACGCGATCGCGCCCGTGCAGGTCGCGACCGGCGAGATGTGCCAGAACCGCGTACTGTTCAAGCAGTTCATCGCGCGCGGCGCGATCGACGTCGTGCAGATCGATGCGTGCCGCCTCGGCGGCGTGAACGAGATTCTCGCGGTGATGCTGATGGCCGCGAAGTACGGGCTGCCCGTATGCCCGCATGCGGGCGGCGTCGGGTTGTGCGAGTACGTGCAGCATTTGTCGATGATCGATTACGTCTGCATTTCCGGCACGATGGAAGGGCGCGTGACCGAATACGTCGATCACCTGCACGAGCATTTCGTCGAACCGTGCGTCGTGCGCGGCGCGGCGTACATGCCGCCGACGGCGCCCGGCTTCTCGATCGAGATGAAGCCCGAATCGCTGGAGCAATACCGGTTCCGAGGCTGAAGCACGGCCGCGCGCGACGCGCGGCGTGCGCGCCGACAACATGAACGACGGAGACGCGAAGTGGATTTGAATCTGCAACACAAGGTCGTGATCGTGACCGGCGGCGCATCGGGCATCGGTGCCGCGATCTCGATGCGGCTGGCCGAAGAAGGCGCGATTCCGGTGGTGTTCGCGCGCCACGCGCCCGACGATGCATTCTGGCGCGCACTCGTGCAGAAACAGTCGCAGGCCACGTGCGTGTCCGTCGAGTTGCAGGACGATGCACAGTGCCGCGATGCGGTTGCGCAGACCGTCGCGCGCTTCGGTCGTCTCGACGGCCTCGTCAACAACGCGGGCGTCAACGACAGCATCGGGCTCGATGCCGGTCGCGATGCGTTCGTCGCGTCGCTCGAACGCAACCTGATCCACTACTACGTGATGGCGCACTACTGCGTGCCGCACCTGAAGGCGACGCGCGGCGCGATCGTCAACGTCTCGTCGAAGACGGCCGTGACCGGGCAGGGCAACACGAGCGGCTATTGCGCATCGAAGGGCGCGCAGCTCGCATTGACGCGCGAATGGGCCGTCGCGTTGCGCGACGACGGCGTGCGTGTGAATGCGGTGATTCCCGCAGAGGTCATGACGCCGCTTTACCGGAAATGGCTCGACAGCTTCGACGATCCCGCTACGAGGCTCGCCGCGATCGCCGACAAGGTGCCGCTCGGCAAGCGCTTCACGACGGCCGACGAAATTGCCGACACGGCCGTCTTCCTGCTGTCGGCACGCGCGTCGCATACGACGGGTCAGTGGCTGTTCGTCGACGGCGGCTATACGCATCTCGACCGTGCGATCAGCTAAGGGCAGCGATTCATGCAACCGGAACCGAACCTGAATGCCGCGCCGCCGCTGATTGCAATGACCGGCATCGGCAAGCGCTTTCCGGGCGTGCAGGCGCTCGACGATTGCCGTTTCGACCTGCGTGCTGGCGAAGTGCATGCGCTGATGGGCGAAAACGGCGCCGGCAAGTCGACGCTGATGAAGATCCTGGCTGGCGTCTACCCGCGCGACGACGGCGAAATCCGGATGGACGGCCGCGCGGTGGAGATCGCCGATCCGCGCGCCGCGCAGGCGCTCGGGATCGGCATCATCCATCAGGAGCTGAACCTGATGAACCACCTGAGTGTCGCGCAGAACATCTTCATCGGCCGCGAGCCGCGGGGCCGCTTCGGCGTGTTCGTCGACGAAGAGACACTCAATCGCGACGCGGCCGCGATCTTCGCGCGGATGCGGCTCGATCTCGACCCGCGCACGCCGGTCGGCCGGCTCACGGTCGCGAAGCAGCAGATGGTCGAGATCGCGAAGGCGCTGTCGTTCGACTCGCGCGTGCTGATCATGGATGAGCCGACCGCCGCGCTCAACAACGCGGAGATCGCCGAGCTGTTCCGCATCATCGGCGACCTGCGCAAGCATGGCGTCGGCATCGTCTACATCTCGCACAAGATGGACGAGCTGCGCCAGATCGCCGATCGCGTGACCGTGATGCGCGACGGCAAGTACGTCGCGACCGTGCCGATGGCCGGCACGTCGATGGATACGATCATTTCGATGATGGTCGGCCGCCAGCTCGCGACGGAATCCCGCACGCCGCCCGATACGTCCGCGAACGACGTCGCGCTCGAAGTGCGCGGGCTGTCGCGCGGCCGCGCGATCCGCGATGTCGGCTTCACGCTGCGGCGCGGCGAGATACTCGGCTTCGCGGGGCTGATGGGCGCGGGACGCACCGAGGTCGCGCGCGCGGTGTTCGGCGCGGACCCGGTCGATGCGGGCGAGATCCGCGTGCATGGCAGGACCGTGACGATCCGCACGCCGGCCGACGCGGTGAAGCACGGCATCGGCTACCTGTCCGAGGATCGCAAGCACTTCGGGCTCGCGGTCGGGATGGATGTGCAGAACAACATCGCACTGTCGAGCATGCGCCGCTTCATTCGGCGCGGCGTGTTCCTCGATGCGCGCGCGATGCGCGACACCGCGCAGGGCTACGTGCGGCAGCTCGCGATCCGCACGCCGTCGGTTGCGCAGCCGGCGCGCCTCTTGTCGGGCGGCAACCAGCAGAAGATCGTGATCGCGAAGTGGTTGCTGCGCGACTGCGACATCCTGTTCTTCGACGAGCCGACGCGCGGCATCGACGTCGGCGCGAAAAGCGAGATCTACAAGCTGCTCGATGCGCTCGCGGCCGACGGCAAGGCGATCGTGATGATCTCGTCGGAACTGCCCGAAGTGCTGCGCATGAGCCACCGGATTCTCGTGATGTGCGAAGGGCGCGTCACCGGCGAATTGCGCGCGGCCGACGCCACGCAGGAAAAGATCATGCAGCTCGCGACGCAGCGCGAGTCGACCGTGTTGTCCTGATTTCCCGATACAGACGCTGATCCGATCATGTCCAACGATACGCATCCCGTTCCGCCCCTCGCTTCCGGCGATACGCCGGCCGGCGCGTCGAGCCTGAAGTCGCGCTTCTTCAACCCGGCCGCGCGGCAGAAGCTGCTCGCGTTCGCGAGCCTCGTGCTGCTGATCGTGTTCTTCAGCATCGCGTCGCCGAACTTCCTCGAAGTCGACAACCTCGTCACGATCCTGCAGGCCACCGCCGTGAACGGCGTGCTGGCGGTCGCGTGTACGTACGTGATCATCACGTCGGGCATCGACCTGTCGGTCGGCACGCTGATGACGTTCTGCGCGGTGATGGCCGGCGTCGTGCTCACGAAATGGGGGATGCCGCTGCCGCTCGGGATCCTGGCCGCGCTGTGCTTCGGCGCGCTGTCGGGCTGCGTGTCGGGCTTCGTGATCGCAAAGATGAAGGTGCCGCCGTTCATCGCGACGCTCGGCATGATGATGCTGCTCAAGGGGCTGTCGCTCGTGATCTCGGGCACGCGGCCGATCTACTTCAACGACACGCCGGGCTTCACGTCGATCGCGCAGGATTCGCTGATCGGCAACCTGATTCCCGCGCTGCCGATCCCGAACGCGGTGCTGATCCTGTTCCTCGTCGCGATCGGTGCGTCGATCGTGCTGAACCGCACGATCTTCGGCCGCTACACGTTCGCGCTCGGCAGCAACGAGGAAGCGCTGCGGCTGTCCGGCGTGAACGTCGACGCGTGGAAGATCGCGGTCTATACGTTCAGCGGCGCGGTGTGCGGGATCGCCGGGCTGCTGATCGCATCGCGGCTGAATTCCGCGCAGCCCGCGCTCGGGCAGGGCTACGAGCTCGATGCGATCGCGGCCGTCGTGATCGGAGGCACGTCGCTGTCGGGCGGCGCGGGAAGCATCGTCGGCACCATCATCGGCGCGTTCATCATGAGCGTGCTGACGAACGGCCTGCGCATCATGTCGGTCGCGCAGGAATGGCAGACGGTCGTGACGGGCGTGATCATCATCCTGGCCGTCTACGTCGACATCCTGCGCCGGCGGCGCCGCTGACGCGGGTATCCGCGTACGCATGTGCTTCACCGCCGGTTCCGGCCGGCGTTCCAGACGTTCCAGTCGTTTTAGTCGATACGAAAAAAGGAGACGCGAAGTGATCAGGAGCAAGGTGTTGAACGCGATTGTCGGGCTGACGTTCGCCGTCGGCGTCACGGCCGGCGCGCACGCGCAGGAAACCTATATCCCGCTGATCTCGAAGGGCTTCCAGCATCAGTTCTGGCAGGCCGTGAAATCGGGCGCGATGCAGGCCGCGAAGGACTACAAGGTGAAGGTGACGTTCGAAGGCCCCGAAACCGAGGCGATGGTCGACAAGCAGATCGACATGCTGTCCGCCGCGATCGCGAAGAAGCCGGCCGCGCTCGGCTTCGCGGCGCTCGACAGCAAGGCCGCGCTGCCGCTGCTGAAGAAGGCGCAGGCCGAGAAGATCCCCGTGATCGCGTTCGACTCGGGCGTCGACAGCGACATCCCGGTGACGACGGCCGCGACCAACAACAAGGCGGCCGCATCGCTCGCCGCCGACAAGCTCGCTGCGCTGATCGGCGACGAAGGTGAAGTGGCCGTGGTTGCGCACGACCAGACGAGCCGCACCGGCATCGACCGCCGCGACGGTTTTCTCGAACGGATGAAAGCGGCGCACCCGAAGGTGCAGGTCGTGACCGTGCAGTACGGCGAAGGCGATCAGCTGAAGTCGACAGAGGTGACGAAGTCGATCCTGCAGGCGTATCCGAAGCTCAAGGGGCTGTTCGGCACCAACGAAGGCTCGGCGATCGGCGTGGTCAACGGCGTGAGAGAAATGAAGCGCAAGGTCGTGATCGTCGGCTACGATTCGGGCAAGCAGCAGAAGGACGCGATCCGCAGCGGGCTGATGGCCGGCGCGATCACGCAGAACCCGATCGGCATCGGCTACAAGACGGTCGAGGCGGCCGTGAAGGCGATCAAGGGCGAGAAGCTGCCGAAGGTCATCGATACCGGTTTCTATTGGTACGACAAGACCAATATCGACGATCCGAAGATCGCGGCCGTGTTGTACGACTGACCGCCGTGGCGCAGCGCCGCTGCGCGCGGCGTGTGCGGCGGCGCGGGCGGTTGGCGGAAGCGGAACACGAGGACACCATGGGCGCAGTGCGTATCGATTCCCATCAGCACTTCTGGCGTTATCGCGCGGCCGACTATCCGTGGATCGGCGCCGGCATGGACGTGCTCGCGCGCGACTACCTGCCCGACGCGTTGTGGCCGCTGATGCATGCGCAGGCGCTCGGCGCATCGATCGCGGTGCAGGCGCGCGCCGGGCGCGACGAGACTGCGTTCCTGCTCGATCTTGCCCGTGACGATGCGCACATCGCGGCGGTGGTCGGCTGGGAGGATCTCGGTGCGCCGCAGCTCGCCGAGCGGGTCGCCGAATGGCGCAGCCCGAAGCTGCGCGGCTTTCGTCACCAGGTGCAGGACGAGGCCGACGCCGGCGCGTTCGTCGCCGATCCCGGCTTCAACCGCGGCGTCGCGTGGCTGCAGGCGAACGGTTACGTGTATGACGTGCTCGTGTTCGAGCGCCAGTTGCCGGACGTGCAGGCGTTCTGCGCACGGCACGACGCGCACTGGCTCGTGCTCGATCACGTCGGCAAGCCCGCGCTGGCCGAATTCGAGCGCGACGAATCGGCGCTCGCGCGCTGGCGCGCCGCGTTGCACGAGCTGGGCGCGCTGGCGCATGTTGCGTGCAAGCTGTCGGGGCTCGTGACCGAGGCGGACTGGAAGCGCGGCCTGCGCGGGAAGGACGTCCGGCATATCGAGCAGTGTCTCGACGCGGCGCTCGACGCGTTCGGCCCGCAGCGGCTGATGTTCGGATCGGACTGGCCCGTGTGCCTGCTGGCCGCGTCATATGACGAAGTCGCATCGATCGTCGAGCGCTGGGCCGAATCGCGGCTGTCGGCGGCCGAGCGCAACGCGCTGTGGGGCGGCACGGCCGCGCGGTGTTATGCGGTGCCGGGCGACGTGAAGCGCGGCATATAAAATAGGCGCGAACGGCCCGTGCGTTTCGCCGGGCCGTCCGCAATGCAACCGATTACCAGCATCAACGTATGTCCATCCAGCCGATCCAGAACCGCCGCCTGTACCAGCAGATCGCCGACAAGCTCAGTGCGATGATCGAGTCCGGCGATTTTCCGCCGGGCAGCTATCTGCCGCCCGAGCGTGAACTCGCCGAACGGTTCGGCGTGTCGCGCACGTCGGTGCGCGAGGCGCTGATCGCGCTCGAAGTGAGCGGGCTCGTCAGCGTGCGCGTCGGCGACGGCGTGAAGGTGCGCCACCCCGAAACGGCCGCCGCACCCGAACCCACGCCTGTCCTTGCAGAAAAGGCCACGCCGTTCACGGTCATCGAGATCGATCCCGAACTCGGCATCGCGCTCGATCTCGATACCGAAATCCCGCCGTTCGCGCTGTTGCAGGCGCGTCGGCTGATCGAGCCGGAAGCCGCGGCGCTTGCCGCGAAGCACGGCTCGGACGAGCAGATCGAAGGCATCCACGCGGCGTTCCTGCGCAACCAGGAAGACAATCGCAGTGGCTCGCTCACCCATCCGGGCGACCGGCTGTTTCATATCCGCATCGCGGAAGCGAGCGACAACGCCGCGTATGCGCTGATGATCAAGCAGTTGCTCGCGCACAAGTACGACCTGATGTTCCAGCGGCTGCAGTCGCTGTACATGCCGAACGACATGCCGCACCGCTCGGAACTGGAACACCGCGCGATCCTCGATGCGATCCGCGCACGCGACCCGGAGGCCGCGCGCCGCGCGATGGCCGAGCATCTCGACGAAGTGATCCGCATCTTCGGCCGCGCGCTCGACTGAGCGCGCCTTGATGCGTTGCCTGGTCAGAAGCGATCCGCGCGATACGGCGCCGGATCGGTGAACGGCGCTTCGCCCGTCATCATCTCGGCCAGCAGGCGGCCTGTGACGGGGCCGAGCGTCAGCCCGTGATGGTTGTGCCCGAAGGCGAACCACAGCCCACGATGCGCGGGCGCGGGGCCGATCACCGGGCGCATGTCGGGTGTGCACGGCCGGAAGCCGAGCCACGGCTGCGGGTCGAGCCGCTCGCCGAAACCGAACATGGGGCGCGCGACGCGTTCTGCCCGTTCGAGCTGCACGCCGGTCGGCGGCACGCGGCGGCGCGCGATCTCGACGCCGGTCGTCAGCCGCAGCCCGCGCTTCATCGGTGCGATCACGTAACCGTATTCGCGATCGACGATCGGCGCCGACGGCACGCCGCGCGCGGACGGCGCGTAGTGCATGTGATAACCGCGCTTCTCGCGCAGCGGAATGTTGTAGCCGAACTTGCCGAACACCGTGTCGGACCATGGGCCGAGCGCGACGACGACAGCCGGCGCGGCGGCCGGGCCGTCCTGTGTGTTCACCTGCCAGCCGGGCGACAGCGCGTCGAGGCTCGCGGCGTCGCCGGTCAGCAGCGTGCCGCCGCCTTGCACGAACAGATGCGCATACGCTTTGACGAGCGCGGCCGGATCGACGACGCTTTTCGGATCGAGCCAGTGCAGCGCGCCGCAGAAGCCGGGGGCGAGGCTCGGTTCGTGCGCGAGCAGCGCGGCGGCATCGAGCGGCGTGATGCCGAGCCCGTGGCGGCGCGCGGTGAGCCCGGCCTCGGCCACGCCGCGTTCGAACGCGGCGGGCGTGCGGAACGCTTCCAGCCAGCCGTTCGCGCGAATCAGTTCGCCGGCACCGGCCCGCGCGATCAGCGCGTCGTGTTCGACGAGGCAGCGCTCGATCAGCGGCAGCATGTCGCGCGAAGCCGCCGCGTGGCGCAGCGGCGCCGATTCCCACCAGAAACGCGCGAGCCACGGCGCGAACGCGGGCAGCGACGCACTGTGCCAGTAGAGATCGGTCGAGCGGTTCAGCGCGTAACGCATCAGCGTGAACGGGCTGCGCGGGAACGGATACGGCTCGACCGACGAGCGCTCGATCAGCCCTGCGTTTCCGAAGCTCGTGCCTTCGCCGGGCGCGCCGCGATCGACGAGGGCGACCTTGCGGCCGCGATCCTGCAGGTGCAGCGCGACGGAGACGCCGACGATGCCGGCGCCGAGAACGATGACGTCGAAGTCCATCTGGGGTGGTGAGTGACGGTTAGCCGGGCCAGCGCGAGATCGTGGCTGTTGCTTCGCCCGAATGGGAAGTCGTTCGAACTGCAAGCATACTCGCGACGGCGCGGGGCGTGTTGCGGGCTGTCAGTTGCCAGCCGTTCACGCATCAGATCTCGATGCCGTGTTCCAGAAGCCGGCTGCGCAGTTCGTCGCGATGATCGCGTGCAACTGTCGCCAGCAGGCGTGTGGCTTCCGGCGTGTCGAGCATCGCGCGCTGTGCTGCGCCGGGGCGCGTCCACATCGCGACGGGATTGCGCAGCCATGTTTGCACGTCGCGCGTCAGCGCGTCGTCCGGAACGTCCGGTTGCTCATTGCGCGCGGCAATCAGCACGATGCACACGAGACTGTCCCACTGATCCCGTGAGCAGATCGCACGTGCGGCATGGCGATCGCCGTGCCGCTCGAGCACCTGTTCGATCTGCGCGAGCGAGACGAATGCGCCTTGCTCGCACAGGCGCACTGCGGTTTTGCGAATCCTGCGGGCGGGGTCCAGCAATGCGCGTGCGGCAACCTCGTCCCGGATGGATGGCGACAGCCGTGCCAGCAGCACGAGTGCGTGCGCGCGGACGGGGCTGCGGACATCCGTCGAGAACCGCTCCATCGTTGCTATTGCGGCAGGCGCACGCAGTTCGGCGAGCAACGACAACGCCGCGCGAACCCGAGTGGCAGGCAACGTGCCTGCATCGAGCAGCGCAACGCAGCGGTCCGCGACATCTCGGCCGAGTTCGGCGAGCAACCGGGCCGCAGTAGCGCGCACGCTGCCTTGCGGATCGAGCGTTGCCCGCCACAGGAATTGCTCGGTGCCGTCGTCGATGCCTTCGTCGATCATGTGAACGAGCGCCGCGTGGCGAACCGGGCCGAATGGAGAGTCGGCCGCGAGATCGATACAGCGCAGGCGATCGCTTGCCGGTACGTCGTCGAGCATCGTGGCCGCCCGCCGCGCGAGCACGATGTCGCCGGAGGTCAGGCCGTGCGTGACCAGTTCGGCAGCCGGCAGGATCCGATGGTCGAATGCGACGAGGCAGGCGATGCGCCGGAGCCGGAAGTCCGGGGCGTGCATCGCGTCGACGATCGTATCGACGCCGCCTGCCTGCACCAGCCGCTGTTCGAATGCGTGCAGCCATGGGCCGTGATCTTCGCGCGTGGCCGACGTGAGCTGGCGCAACGAGGGAAGCAGGGCGGCGAAGTACGCGGGCGGCACGGTCGCGAGCAGTGTGACGAGTGCGTTCGTCGCGGCGCGCCGGACTTCGGGCACCCAGTCGTTGATGCGTGCGGCAATCGGTTCGAGCAGGGCGCTGTCGCCAAGCTCGACCGCGCGGGCGATCCCCGCTTCGCGAACATAGCCCGAGTAATGACCGATCGCCTGCGCGAGCAGCGTGACGTCGCGGCTCGACGCGACCATTTGCAGCGCGGCGGCGAGCGGCATCGGTTGGCCTTGCGGCAAGTAGACCGTATGCGCGGGCGCCGTGGACGGTGGCCGTGCTCCGAAAATCTTGGCGATCAGGTTCATCGGAATCAGCGAGACGAAATGGCGTGCAGTTTCGTCGGAAGAATCGTGGGTGCCGGCCATTCTACGCGAGCGGATTTCTCGGCAGTGGTCGCTTCACCGGATGCGACGGTCCGCGTTCAAGGGAATGCTCGGTCGTGTGCGTCGAGTGGTTGCGATGCTATTGCCAACGGCACGCCGACTGCGATCCCGTTGCGGCCAATCCAATCCTACCCAGGCAGACCACGATGCAACCGGCGCGCCAATCCGCCGATCAATACTTCGGTATCGACGCTGAATCGGAGGCGATGATCGGATGCACACGCAGCGTCGCGAGCAAACTGGATTCAGCCTGCTTTTTCGCGCTTCCCAGCGGGTGTTTCCCACTGGTGGATCACGCGGATTTTTACCTAAGATGAAGCAATCGTGCGCGTGATACGGTGCCTGCTCGCGCACGGAGGGAGGCGGGAGGCAGCGCCGGAGCAACGCCAGCGGATGTTGCCATCATGGATGCGAAAGTGTGCGCGGCGGCTGCCGGTTTTGCGACGGCAACGACGCCAATGTGCGCGGCGGCGATTGCCGCGCGGAAGACGGGCCGGCCCGGCCGTACCGCTTCGCTGCGCCACGCGTTGCTCGCAATCGTTTGCGTTCTGGGTGCGGCGCCGGCCGTGCTCGCGGGGGTACCCGCCGACGCGGACGATCCCGTCGACACCACGCGTATCGTCGCCGCCGCCAACCCTGCCGATCCCTCGGCGTCTCCCGATTCCGCCGTTTCGTCACACGACTCCGCCGTGCGTCAGGTCGTGCTCGGCATCGTCAGCTTCACGCGCTGGCCGACCACGCCCGTTCGCCTGCACCTGTGCGTCACGGGCCGGCCCGACTACGCGCGCGGCCTGACCGATACGCTGCAGGCGGGCTCGACGCTGCTCGACGTGCAGCGTGTCCGCTTCGACGATCCGTCGCTCGGCATCGCGTGCGACGTCGTGTATCTCGGGACCTTGAACAACGACGAGAGAACGCGCGTGAGAACCGCACTGGCCGGCCATCCGGTCCTGACGATCGCGGAACACGATCCGTCCTGCACCGCGGGCGGCATGTTCTGTCTCAATGTCGATGGCGATCGCGTGTCGTTCGACATCAATCTCGACGCGGTGGCGCGCAGCGGCGTGCGCGTGCATCCGAACGTGCTCAATCTCGCGCGACGGCCGGGGGCACCATGATGCGGCCCTTGCTCCACGTGCCCCCTTCGCGCATGTCGCGCCCCACGCTGCAAAGCGTGCTGCGCCGTGCGCACCTGCGCCTCGCGTTCGTCGCCGTCGCGATGGCCGCCGTGTCGTTGATCGTGGTCGCCGTGATCGCGTTGCGTGCGTATGCGGGCAACAACCTGAACCTGCTGGCCCGCTCGCTCGGTTATACGGTCGAGGCGGCGCTCGTGTTCGGCGATCGCGTCGCGGCGAGCGAGGCGATCGGCATGATCGCGAGCGAGGAAGACGTCGCGCAGGTCGTGGTGACCGACAGCAAGGGCCAGCCGTTCGCGACGTGGCAGCTGCCTGCCGGAAACGGGATCGCGCGGCTCGAGCGCGTCGTTGCCGACCTCGCGCTGCCCGGGCCCGTGTCGGTGCCGGTCGTGCACGACGGCATCGTCGTCGGGCAGGTCGTCGTGCGCGGCCGCGGACACCAGTTCTTCGGGTTCCTGCTCGGCGGCATCGGCGGCATTCTCGGCTGCCTGGCCGTCAGCGTGTTCGGCGCGTATGTGAGCTCGAAGCGCCTGCTGCGCAACATCGTCGCGCCGTTGCGCGCGCTCGCCGGCGTCGCGCATGCGGTGCGGCGCGAACGGGTATTCGCACGGCGCGTCGAGCCGGCGGCGATCGCGGAACTGAACGAGCTCGGTGACGACTTCAACGCGCTGCTCGACGAATTCGAAGACTGGCAGAACACGCTGCGCGACGAAAACGCGTCGCTCGAACACAAGGCGACGCACGATGCGCTCACGGGGCTGCCCAATCGCGTGCAGTTCGAGTCGCGTCTCGCGCGTGCGCTCGTCGATGCCGACGGGACGGGCCAGCGGGTCGCGATCCTGTATCTGGACTGCGACCGCTTCAAGGAGATCAACGATTGTCTCGGCCACGATGCCGGCGACGCGGTGCTGGTCGGCATCGCGTCGCGGCTGCGCACGCAGGTGCGCGAGACCGATCTGGTCGCGCGCCTCGGCGGTGACGAATTTGCGGTGATGCTGGCGACGGTGCGCGAAGCGGGCAGCGTGTTCCGGATCGCCGACGAGATATTGTCCGGCATGGCGCCGTCGATCGAGCTGTCCGACGGCCGCATGGTGGCCACCATGATGAGTGCCGGCGTTGCGCTGTATCCCGACCACGCATCGGACGCGAGCGGTTTGCTGCGCGCGGCGGATGCAGCGATGTACCGGGCCAAGCGCGCCCGGCCAGGCTCGTGGCAGCTGGCCGAAAGCGTTGCGGGACCGGTTTGATCGATTGTTTCGCGCTGCGGGCGAGGCCGCAGCCGCGGATGACAACAAGCGCGCCCGGCGCGGGCGCACTCGAAGGGGATGCGAAATGAACCACTCGTTTCCTGTGGGCATCGGGCGGACGTGCGTCTGGAGCGCGCTGCTGCTGTGCCTGCTGCTGGGCGGCTGCAAGACACCGCCGCTTCATCGCGGGCTGACGCAGACGCAGGTCACGGCGCTCAAGTCCGCCGGTTTCCAGGAAACCGAACAGGGTTTCGAATTCGGCTCGACCGGACCGATCCTGTTCGATTTCGACCGCTACAACCTCAAGCCCGATGTGCGGCGGATCGTCGAGCGGATCGGACGCACGCTCTACTCGGCCGGGATCAACGGGGTGCGGGTCTATGGCTACTCGGACGAAGAGGGCGTGGACGACTACGACGTCGAGTTGTCGCGGCGGCGTGCCGAGGTGGTAGCGATCGAGCTCGTCGATCTCGGGCTGGATGCGAAGCGCATCGCGGTCGTCGGGAAAGGGAAGCTCGACCCGGTGGGTGACAACCGGACACCGGCGGGCCGCGCGCAGAACCGGCGGGCGGCGATCGTGGTGTCGCCGCGGTGAGGTCTCGTTTCTGCGGGGCAGCGGCCGGCGCCGATGCGCATCGCGCATGGGCGCGCGCCGATCGATGCAATCGGAAGGAGACGCAACGGAACACGTTTGCCGTACCGATCTGATGTTTCCGGCCGCGGCGCCATAGGCGGTGCGGCGCGTGCCGCGGACTTCCGGGTGTTCGCCCGGCGCAAGCAGCCGATCGTCATGCCCTTGTCATGTCGACGTGGCGCATTACCGGGTGAAGCAGTCTTCGACGACCGGATGGTGTCGTTCGACGCATTCGAGCCGGTGCTGTCACTTGCCCGGACGAAATCGCTCCGCCGGCTCTTTGAATACTTCCTCGCCATTTGTTTGCCGAGGGCGATCCTGCCCCGGAATCCCGCTGCCAGCCTGGGTTCCCGGTTTTCAGGGCTCGAATGGAAACGTTTGCGAGTGACTTTCGCGCTGTCGGAATTTGTCCTACATTATCGGGGCTTTGGGGCCGGCCCGCCGGCCTACGGAACCTGAGATCATACGCAAGGAACAAGAATGAGTTTCGCTCCGAACGGGGGTATTCCCAATGGTTTGGGCGGCGGCGGGCTGGGCTCTTTGAGCGCGCTCGGCGGCCTGGCTGGCCCGGTTGCGTCGAGTGTCGCCGGCAGCCTCGGGCCGCTCGCGGGCCTGGCCGGGCACGTCGACACCGTCCAGCGCGCGATGCAGCTCGCGCAGACCGGCTTCTCGCTGATGGACAAGACGCCCGGCGCGATCGCCGAGGCGATCAACGGCGCCGCCAACCCCGCGCGCCTCACCCAGCTCAACCGCTACGTGACGCTCGATACGCCGCTCGGCCCGGACGTGCTGCTGGTCAGCGCTGCCGTCGTCGACGAGTACGTGAACCGGTTGCCCGAGATCCACCTCGACCTGCTGTCCCATCGCCACGACCTGCGCCCCGAGGACCTGATCGGCCAGCAGGTCAAGATCCGGTTCGACCAGCAGGCGCGCCTCTCGACGCTCGAGCGCGTCGTCGCATCGGGTGCCGCCGACAATGACCGTTACTTCGACGGCTACGTCGCGTCGTTCGACCGGGCCGGCAATCCCGGCAACGTCACGCAGTATCACCTGACGGCGGTGCCGTGGTTCTGGTTCCTGACGCGCTCGACCGACTGCCGGATCTTCCAGAACAAGACCGCGCAGGACATCCTCACCGAGATTTTCCAGGAGCACGGGTTTTCCGACTTCGTGTTCGATATCCGGACGAGCCAGAAGCCGCTCGAGTATGTCGTGATGTACCAGGAGAGCTACTACAACTTCTGCGCGCGGTTGATGGAGCAGGAGGGGCTCGTGTGGACGCACCGCTACGAGAAGGACAAGCACCTTCTGGTGATCGGCGATTCGAACCTGCTGTTCCGCCCGATCGACGGGCTCGCCACCGTGCCGTTCGCGGCCACCGAGGCGAGTGAGGACAGCGGTATCGACCAGCTGCACGAAGGCCGGCGCTTTGGCGTCGGCAAGGTCACGTTCCGCGACTTCAACCACCAGAACCCGTCGTCGCCGCTGATGCTGGTGGAGGCCGGGCCGCAGAACCTCAAGCACGCGCGGCTCGACGCGACCGAGCGGTTCGAGCACCAGTCGCTGTACGACCACGGCGACGACGGCAACCGCTACGCCCGTTTCGCGATGGAGGCCGAGGAGGCGCAGGCCCACCGCTATACCGGCGGCGGCTACGCGTGGCGCATGACCACGGCGGGCGCCGTCACCGTGGCGAATCACCCGGTGCTCGAGAACAACCAGGAATACGTGATCCTGCAGGTGCGTCACGAGGCGGTGAACGACTACACGCAGCACAGCGCGAAGCTGCCGTACCGCAACAGCTTCGCGCTGTTGCCGAAGAAGGTTCCGTATCGCGCGACGCGCGGTACGCCGAAGCCGGTGATTCATGGCACGCAGTCGGCGATCGTCGTCGGGCCGAAGGGCGAGGAAATCTATACCAACGGCAGCGCGGTGAAGGTGCACTTTCCTTGGGACCGGCGCGGCAAGAAGGACGGATCCGATTCGATGTGGGTGCGCGTGTCGCAACCGTGGGCGGGCGACGGCTGGGGCGCGGCCGCGATTCCGCGGATCAAGCAGGAAGTGCTCGTCGCGTTCAACCAGGGCGATCCGGACAACCCGGTGATCGTCGGCCGCGTGTTCAACGGCGAGCAAGGCAACCCGTATCACGGTGCGGCCGGCCAGACGATGGGGATCAAGAGCCAGACGCACAAGGGGCAGGGGTCGAACGAGATCCGCATGACCGACACGAACGGCATGCAGGAATTCTTCATGCACGCGCAGAAGGACATGAACACCGTCGTCGAGCACAACGAGACGCACAAGGTGCTGGGGCCGATGCGTACCGTGCTGGTGGCCACAGGCAGCGAAGAGAAGCAGATTCCGCAGGGCAACCTGACCGAGACGATTTCCGAGAAGCGCAGTACGACCGCAACCACCGTCGAGGTGATGACGCCGGCCAAGGACGGGGGCGGCGGCACGCAGGTGCACATCGCCGAGCGCGGCATCCTGCTGAAGGTGATGGACAGCTCGATTTCGCTTGCGCCGGAAGGCATTCGCCTCGAGCACAAGGGCTCCGTGATCCTGATGACCGACGACGGCGTGATGGTCAACGGCCAGCGCATCGATCTCAACAAATAATACGAACGAAACCAGCCATGCACTACGCAATCCACGAAGGCACCTTCGAACTGCCGGACGCGGCGCTCGACCGTACGGTCAACATTCTCGTGATGAACGCCGGCCCCGGCGGCCTCAATCTCGTGATCGCCCGCGGGCGGTTGCGCGACGGGGAGAATCTCGACGCGTTCGTCGCGCGCGAATGGGATGTGGCGTCGCGCGATGCCAGGATGCTCACCGAGAAGGCGCGCCGGCCCGTGACCGTCGCCGGGCGCGCGGGCGTCCAGATCGACTCCACGCACGAGCGGGACGGCCGGCTCTGGCATCAGATGCAGACCATGTTTCCGTCGGACGACGCAGGCCGCGTGCTGGTGATGACGTTGACCAGCGCGGCGCCGCTGACCGACGAGCAGCAGGCGATCGCCGACCGCATGCTGGCCAGTTTCCAGCCGCGCGCGGCGCGACCGACCCTGCTCGGGCCGGGTGACGCGTCGTGAGCGCGGAGAACTTCGCGGCCGCTCGCTTCAAAGATCCGATCCAGCACACGTCGTTATTGGGTGAGCTTGTCGGCACGGTCGGGTCGGTGGTCGGCGGCGCCGTCGTCGGCATGTTGGTGGCGGAGGCCATGGAGGGGCTGGTGTTCGCCGGCCTGGCATTGCTCGAGATCGGCACAGCCGGGTTGGCAACGCCGCTTGTCATCGCGATCGGTGTTGGCGTGGCCGTTGGCTCGGGCGCGCTGATGGAAGCTAGCGGCATGAACGACGCCATCGACGACGGCGCGAAGGCACTGGCCAATTCGATGGTGCCGCCCGTGATCAAAGGCAAGATCGCGAGCGGATCGGGGAACGTTTACGTCAACAACGAGCCGGCGGCGCGGGCGGCGAAGCCGGGCGATCTCGATACCGTTGCGTGTACCGATCATCCCGGGCCGCAGATGATTGCCGATGGGTCCGGGAGCGTTTATATCAACGATCAACCGGCTGCGCGGGTCGGGGACAAGACGACTTGCGACGGGACGATTGCCGAGGGTTCGGATAACGTTTTTATCGGCGGCGGGACGCAGCGGGTGCGGGACGTGAAGTCGGCTACCCGGCTCGGGTGGCTGGGGGCGGCGCTCGGTATTGCGCTCGCGGTTTGCGGGCGCGGGAAGATGAGTTGGGGGCAGTTTCTGAAGAGCAAGGTGCCGTGTCTTGCGGTGAATTTTGCGGCGAGTGCGTTCGGTACCTGGCTGGGTAGTCTGGCGAAGCCGTCGGCAGGGCATCCGGTCAACGTCATTACCGGCAGCAAGGTTCTCGACGGCACGGACGACACCGATTTTGCGTTGCCCGGGCCGCTGCCGATCGTGTGGCAACGTTTCTATAGCAGCCTCGATGATCGTGCCGACAGCCTGTTCGGGACGGGATGGAGCGTGCCGATCAGCGTTGAGCTGCGGGTGGCGCGTGAGCATGGCGCGGTTACGTCGATCACGTATTGGGATGAGCAGGGGCGCGACATCGTGTTTCCCGCCGTGCCGCCGGGTGAGAGTCACTTCAGCGTTCCCGAAGGCATTTACCTGATCTGCACCGCGGGTGGCCACTATGTGGTCGAAACGGTCGATGGTGTGTATCGCGATTTCGGTCGTGCTCGTAGCGATGCGGACAGCGAGGCGCTCAAGCTGTGGCGTCTCGAGGATCGCAACGGTAACTGGATCGAGGTGGAGCAGGAAGCGGCCGGTGAGGTTGTGCGGCCTGCACGACTGCATGACAGCGCTGGTCGCATGCTGACGCTCGTCTACGATAAATCGCACGCTCGACGCATTGCCGCGATCGAGCTGACCCGTGGTGTGGACGGTGAGCAACCCGATACGCTGGTGCGTTACGCGTACAACGATGTTGGCGAGCTGGTTGCTGTTACGGACCGCAGCGGCCACACCGCGCGGCGCTTTGCGTACGAGCGTGGATTGATGGTTCAGCACACGTTGCGCGGCGGCTTGCAGTGTTTTTATGCGTGGGATGGCGTTGGTCGCAACGCGCGTGTCGTGCGCCACTGGACCAACGACGGCGAAGCGTACACGTTCAATGCGGACCTCGCCAGGCGCACGGTGACAATTACCGACCAGATCGGTCGCGTGACGCAGTGGACGTGGAACGAGGATCAGCAGCCGACGAGTCATACGGATGCTGAAGGCCACGTGTGGCAGCTCGAATGGAACGCGATGCGGCAGTTGGTCAGTACGACCGACCCGGCAGGGAATACGACCCGCTTCGAATATGACGAGCGCGGGCGGCAGACGCAGCGCATCGACGCGCTCGGCCAGGTTGAGCGTACCGAGTGGAACGGGCACTACGATCTGCCTGTCGCGGAAACCGATCCGGCCAATTCGCGCTGGATCTACCGCTACGACGATCGCGGCAATCTGACGATGACGCGCGATCCGGCGGGCTTCGCGACCGAGTATTACCGGGATGAGCGCGGGTTGGTGCATACGATCCGCGATGCGCGGGGCGGTTACAAGTTTCTCGAATGGAATGGCCGTGCGCAGTTGACCTCGTACACGGATTGTTCAGGCAAGGTCACGCGGTTTGCATACGATGCGCGAGGTACGCTTGCGCGCGTGACCGACGCGATGGGCCAGTCCACCGTCTATGAAACGGATGCGATGGGGCGTGTCACGGTGCTAGTGAGGGCCGACGATGCCCGTCAGATGTTCCGTTACGATGCGGCTGGGCGTCTCGTCGAGGTCGTTGACCCGAACCAGCGCAGCACGCGCTACGAGGTCAATGCGCGTGGACTGTTGTTGTCACGTACTGACGCAGCCGGCCGCGTCGTGCGATTTGGCTACGACGATGTGTTCCGGCTCGCGAGTTTGACCAACGAGAATCGGGAGACCTATCGCTTCCGCTATGACTGTCGTGACCTGCTGGTTGAAGAGGCTGGGTTGGATGGTAGCGTCCGCGCATATAGGTACGATACGTGCGGACTGGGCATTGCGCTGCGTGAGGGCACACTCCAGACAACGTACGAGCGCGACGCGCTCGGGCGGCTGACGGCCAAGGCATCCGGGCGCGAACGTTGCGAATACCTGTACGACAAGGCGAGTCGAATCACGTCCGGTGAGCTGTATACACATACCGCGAGTGGCCTGTCGCTGAAGAATCGAGTCAACCTGAAGAACGGCGCGCGCGGCGAGGTGCTCGAGGAATACACGCCGACCGGTTGGCTAGCGCACACGTACGACGAACTCGGCAACCGTGTCGGTACGACAATATCGGGCGAGCGCTCGATCGACTGGTTGCAATACGGTTCGGGTCACGTTCACCAGATCCGTGTTGGCGACACGGCGATCACCGACATCGAGCGCGACGATTTGCATCGCGAGGTGTTGCGCACACAGGGCGGGCTGACCGGCCGGTTTGGGTATGACGCGGTCGGCCGCCGTACACGATTCGCCGCGCAACGCGGTGCCACGGTGGAAGCGCTGCTCGCCAAGCAGTGGCGGTACGATGCGGCTGGAGATGTTGTCCAGAAGCGCGACCAGCGCTACGGCACGATCAGCTATCGCTACGATCCGACAGGCCGAATCGAGCAGTCGATTGGTCCGGGGTTGCCGTCGGAAGTGTTCCACTGGGATGCGGCAGCGAACCTGGTATCGAGCGATCACCCAGGTGGCTATGTTGAGCACAACAGGCTCAGGATGTTCGAGGATAAGCGCTTCGAGTACGACACGTACGGGCGGCTTGTTCGCAAGCTAAGCGGTCACGGACCCGCCAAAGAGCTGACCCTCGAGTACGACGATTGGCATCAGTTGAAGACAGTCGTGACGAAGGACCGTCTCGGAGTGTCGACCACGCATTTCGAATACGACGCGTTCGGTCGCCGAATCCGTAAGCTCAATGGCAGTTACGCGAGCACGGACTTCCTATGGGACGGCATGAGGCTCGTGCAGGAGACGTACCACGACCGGAATGGTGAAGAGGCGCTGACTTACCTGTACGAACCGGACAGCGATGCGCCACTCGCACGCATTGACCACCGCGCACCGGCGGCGAACGATGCCGATGCGCGGGACGCTGTCTATTATTTCCATAATGACGTATCGGGGTTGCCGGAGGAACTGACCGACGCCGATGGCGAACTGGTCTGGCAGGCTCGCTACAAGGTGTGGGGCAACACGGTGCAGGAAGAATGGATCGCGCGGGCACCGCAGTGGCCAACACCGGAGTGGGGCGGTGGGCAAGCGGCGATGCCAGTGCGAACTGATGTGCCGCGGCCGCAGAATCTACGTTTCCAAGGGCAGTATCTGGATCGCGAGACTGGGCTGCACTACAACACTTTCCGGTTCTACGATCCGGACATCGGGCGCTTCATCAATCCGGATCCGATCAGGTTGGTGGGAGGCATTAACCTCTATCAATACGCACCGAACCCAATAAGCTGGATTGATCCATGGGGTCTATCGTGCTCCAGTGACGCGAAGGAACTTGCACAGAATCTCGGAAGTAGACCTAGCGCTGACTACCGGGCGCACCATATCGTAATGTCGAACTCGACTGATCCGAGAATGGTAGCGTTACGAACCAAAATGGATAATCTCGGGATTCCAATTAATGCGGGTGAAAATGGCGCTTGGTTGCCTAAAAACACTAGCTCTCGTCTGACCGGCGATTTATCGACCGCCCATTCCGGGGAAGGCGTTCATAGCAACGCATACAAACAATACGTTTTTGATAATTTAGATAAGGCAAATACGGTTCCCGATTTTCACGCTGGGTTGGATAAAATCAGAACCGACCTTGAGGGTGGGAAGACATTCCCCAGGAAAAGATAGGTGAGAAATGAATAAGGATGGTCTTGTTAAGCTGCTGCATGAAAGTGATGGAGCTTATTCAAAGTTTTTGCAGCAGGCGAAAGAGGGTGCTAAATCAGAAGGGTGGGGAACTGGCGTTGGTGCCCCGTTTTCTCTCGAGCCCTATCGTACTGAGATACTTGGAGTGAAGCCTGGACGTATGTTGAAAAGTAAATCGGAGCCTGGTCCCCGACGGTATTGTTATTCGTACGATGATCAAGGGCGAGTAATACATATGGTTGCGTACGGGAAATTGGGGGGGCCACCCGGGAACCAGGATTGGATGCGTTCCGATGATTTTTACGAATACTCGGAAAACGCTGCAACTCGGTACGTTTATGGAAATACATTTAGGGAAAATCCTGACTCCCAGATAACTCGCGTCGTGCGATTGAATTATGTAAATGGCAGGGTTTCTGAAGTGTTTCAGATCGAAAAAAGAAATCTTGAGTATACTGAAACGATCTATTCATATGGCGCTGCCGGAGATATTGTTGAAATAACAGTCAAGTGGCCGGAGGGCCGTTTTCCCGATCGAGTACTTTCGGTTGAGGGAGGCGGAAGCGATGTGAAGATTTTTGAGATTCGTGATCAAAGGAAGATTTCCGTTTACCCGGAACCTTAATGCGATAGGTGATTGAGGCAACTTGGGTGGCAAAACAGAGGTTTTTGTGCGGTAATTTGTCACCCCGCTCCCCCGGTAGGCAATTTCGAGATGAAGGTGCTGAAGATACTCACTGAGACATCTCCTTGGGTGGAGTGAAACTAAATGAATCGTGCTCATCCTGTCAGTCGCATGTAGGCCGACCTTAGAATTTGCCTGGTTGAAGGGAAGGCGCCGCTTGATAATTTAAACCGCGTAAAAAGAAGCGGATCGGGTTGCTCATGAAAAAAGAGTATTTTCACTCCAAGACAGAGTTTCCGTGCGGCTCCGGAGAGATTTTTACGGAATTTATCGATGGTGTGGCGACGCGTCAAATTAGCCATCCTGATAACGGGGCTGCATGCACATCTTCATCCGTGCACGATTGGAATCCTGATATAGGATTTTTGCTTTTTGATGGAACGAGAAGTGAGCTTGATATCTCGTTAGAAGACGAAATTAAGCAGGAAGATTTTGAGCGCGCCTGGAATGCTGCCACCGGCAATCAGTAGGTTGTGTTTGAAGGCGGCGACGAAGGCGTGTTGAAATTCCATGCAACTCGAAATGGAACTTTTAGAGAGTATCCATCGAATACTCAAGGAGCGAGCATGCGGTCGGTTGACCTACTGATTTCCCATAGCCAAATATTGGTTCGGTCTAGGCCGTACGATGAAGGGTTAAGTCAATGGGGAGCCGGAAACGTCGATCAGGGGGCGGTGCTGCATACTGACTACCTCATTTTTGATCCGCTTCCAGACGATGCCTTCGGTGGAAAGATGTACTTGCAGGTGGCGGACAAGTTCGAGATGGACGATCCGGGCGCAAGATGCTTCGTGGCGCCTTTTCGTATCGAGGATCGCAGTTCACTCGAAATCGCCTCGGCGACCGAGAAATTCAAGATTACGTTGGACCTTCCACTTAACGCCTACGACGTCTATTACGAGGTTTGTGAAGGAGAAGAGGTTTTCTACAAATTCACGTTTGTTTCAGGAACGGTACATCGGCAAGCGATGTATCTGCGAAATGATATTTGGGGTGGCGCGAAAGATAAACCGCTCATAGCGGGGAAGTTCGGCAGCTGAAGCCGTTCGTCGGTGTGCAGTTTCGAGTCCTCTTTCTTACATCTGGACTCGGGAATTTTGTGGAACGTTTCGATTTGCCAATGGATGGCGTACCAGTCGAGCTTCTCGTTTACCTCAGAACCTGATTGGGCCGGGAGATTGGGAAGCACCTTCTATTCGATGCCGGTGCGACCGGGTCGCTGCTGAGGAGAAGCGGTTGATAAATGGTATAAAACCAGCAGATTCCGTTTTAAGGAGTGGATCGATGGCGATTGAGGAATTTGTGAACTGTGCCGAAAATATCAGTGTTATTGATTTTGAAAATGCGGAAAAGGATTTGGGGTGCACATTGCCGGTGGCATTCCGAATGCAGTACCTGGCACGCAATGGGGGAAGTCCTGTTAATGCATTATTAAAAATTGAAGGTGAAAGTGAGTCTCTCGAGGTGGTAGGGTTTTATTCAATCAAATACAATACTCCGGCTTTCGAGGCGGCGGATTCATTGCTCATTGGCCACTATAGACTGATGTTCAGCCGGGGAGTAATTCCTGCCAATTTGCTTCCATTTGCCCATGACCCGGGTGGAAATTTCTTTTGTATCGACATGGACGATGGAAGCGTTGTTTTTTATGCGGCAGATGCTTTTGATCCTGAATTCAGTGTAAAGGATAATCACGTTGCATTGCAGACCGTGGTGGCGAGCTCATTTATATCGTTCATGAGCCAGTTGAGTCGGGATCCTGGTTTGGATTCGGATGAGTGGCCGGAGGATTGATTGGATTTTGCGGAAATGATAAGCATAATCAATTTAATCGGCGAATTCGATCAGTTTTGTTTTTTTGATTTATGGTCAAAATGAGGGTGCTATGAGTCGGGTGCCAAGTCGATCTGAGAGGGTTTGCAGCGTGTCAGGGCGATAGCCGAAACTCTACGAGCGCTTCGCCGCGAAGCCAGGAAGTGAAATTGCGTATTGTGTGTACCGTACATTGTCTCCGTCAGTTGAGCATTGGTTGGGAGTTGGCTTTATGGGAAAGCAGGACGACTTGACGTTGCCCGAGGATTGGTGCGAATTTGCGCATCCCCACTCGGAATGTGATTGTGACCATGCGCGAGTGCAGGCGGAACTTGAAATCGAGCTTCACCCAGCCCACCCATTTCATGGGTACAAGCTGAAGGTGATAGCTCATGCCACTGGTAACGACGACGTTCTATGTGCTCACATTGAAGAGTCTGGGCGTTACTCGATAATTCACATGACATGGAGAGGAGGGGCGGAGATAGGCAGCTGTCCGACCATCGATTTCGATGGCGACTGGAACGGCGTTTGCCGCTATTTTGGTTTTGATTCCTCACGCCGTTAAAGTAGATCTTCAGTTTTGAAATGAATAGAGGATGTCGGGGGTGATCAGTGTTGCTTGAGGATTTATTTCGTTGCGAGGGATTTGATTTTTGTGATCGGGGCCCTTCTGTATCAACGGCGTTGATGAGGGAGGTGTTGTCCGGTGTTGATTTTAATGGAATTAATGACTTTGTGGAATTTTACGTAAAAAACAACGGCGGATATTTTAATGGCGGTGCGTATTTCTATCGGGATGTGTTTTTTGCTCTAGCTGATGACGATTTGGATTCGGTGGAAATTGAGAGTTTTTATTATGTTGGCGAGAAATATTTCGATGAGCGTAAGATTAATCTTCGCTCGGCGGAGAAGGTTCGCAAGTTGAGGGCTAGGTATTCCACGGCGCGAGATATTTTTTGTCGGAGGCATTTTCCATTCGCCGGAGATGCTGGGGACAATGATTTCTGGATCAATGTGGCGACGGGCGAGGTAAAGTATGTGCTATGGGAGTCGGAGGAGAACGTAGATGAAATCATTGACATCGCACCAACGTTCTCCGATTTTGTAAATAATATCGTGCCGCGCCGACGTAAGTTGTGATTTGATGATGAATCTCACATACCTGAGCGATGCGGGCAGGCGGTAAAGGGAACGGGCTGCATCAAATTTTTAAGGCCATCTGGTCGGGCGCGTGAAAATATTTCCTGTGAGATGCCATGAGGCTGGTGCGGGAGACGTATATGCTATCAGATGAAATTATTATTTTTTGTCAAAATAGGAATTGGTGGTTTGGTGATGTTGAGCCGGATTATAGAAATGCTCTTTTAAGGGTGGGGCTTGACATATCATCGGATTTTTCACAGTTTTATTTGCACGTCGAGGATGGGCCGACATTCATATCAAAAAATGGTGAAATATATCAAATCTGCTGGTTTTTAAATAATTCTGATTATGATGGCAGATTGAGGATGACTCGCGAGGTTCTTGGGATGCCGGAATCATATATCCCGTTGGATTCGTTCTCTGGCGGGCGAGGATATTTCTACAACAAGGAAACGGGTGAGGTTCTGGATCTTGGTTTGGGGGATGATTTGAAAAAATTCAAGGATGGTGATCTCAGGCCTCAGTGGGGTGGTTTTAATGAATTCATTGAATGGTTTTTTGATATTTGAGTATGCGTAGGTTGGTGGGGGTAAGGATTTCGGCGATGTGTGATTGTCTTGAAATCCGAATGAATTGAGGCGGGAGAAATGCTGTGGTGGCGTTCCATGAATCAATTGGACCGAAATCGTAGCGGCCTAGTGCTGTGGCTGACTGCAAAGGAGTCCGGGCGCGAGCGTTGCGAAGATGCTGGGAAGGATTTCTTGCGTGATGGCATTCGGTTAGTGCGTAGCAGTCGCATCTGTATCGAGATGAACTCATACAGTTCGCCCGATTCACTCAAACTGTTTCGAATCGTCAAGTTCTGATCAAGCGCTAACTGCGGCAGATCGACATTCGCCATCAACTTTCGCAATGGGCGTGAGCATTGACCTCAATGCGCCTATAACCAACGGCTAACGTGTGCTAAAGCAACGAACGCTGTCTAATAGGCAATGTCCAGCGCGCTGATGATCGCGCGCGCGGATGGATATGTCACACGTCCTGATCCACATGTCGAAGCCTTATTTCCATCGAACCACCAACAAAGGAGGAATCCGAACTATCAAAATCGCGGCAGTAAACAAGCGCGGGCCGCAAGTGCTACCAACACTCACGACCCGCTAACCACAGCCAACTGAACAGGAGTTGCCCATGGCTAAGCCGAATCATAAAGCACGACCACCGAAGACGGAACGTTTCGTCACGATCCAGGAAATGTGGGGTTCCCCGAAAAGGATGGAACCCAGGCCGGAAAAGTTCTTTCCGTACATGAAGATTGGTGGAATGTGGCTGGTCACCGATGCGTGTTTCGTACCGGGCCGCAAGGCACAGATCCTGATCGAGCCCGGCAGGCTGATCATCACGCAGTTGTAAAAGGCAACGCCGCAAGATGCGGCCGCGCTGCGCGAACTCGCGCAGCGCGCCGGGTAGGGCAGCCTCAGCCGGCCGCCCGAGCACATCACCAGGCGATATTGCAGGACGACCGCGACGTCCCCGCACCGCCGGTAGCCGTACAATGTGTGCCCGCTCCATTGTCATAGAACGTCCGCGTCTCCGGCTGCGGCACGGACGGATCGAACGGATTCGGCGCACCATGCGGACCGCGCGGCGCATCGTACGGTCGCTGCGCCGCATACGATCCGCCACTACCCGCCGGCCGCGAGCCGTTAGCCCGCAGGTACTCATTCCAGTTCTGCTCGCGTTGCTCATAACCGGGCACCGCGCGGCCAAAACTATCGCTCCCGCCCGCGCCGAGCGCGACGCGGTTCGCGGGCAATACCAATTCGGGTTCGTGTTCCAACGAAGGCGGCGGTGCCACAAGCGCATCGCCTGACACACGCAACGGCCGCGTATCCGGCGTATCGAAAGGACTGCGCTCCACGGGCGCGGCGTACTGCATGCGGCGGCGGTTCAAGCGTGCCGTGTGCCCATCATCGCGAACGGCAGCGCGCCGTTCGGAACGAAAGACATTGGCGCCAGCCGACCGATCGGTCAGCGTATCGCGGCCAGCCGCATCGGCGGTGGAAACAGAAAGCGCGCACGCGATCGCGGCGGCGGAAGAAAAGCGAAACGGATGATTCATCAGCGATCCCAATCAGGTGATGTGCAATGAAAAAAACGGCAGATCACTGGCTGGCGGCTGGGCGACGAGCGGGCGTTGAACTGACCCTGAAGCGACTGCGAAGCGCGGCGAAAGCGACTCACAGGAAGGCTGGCTGGATTGCAGAGGCGAATCCGTATTATTTCATATTAATAACGATCACCTTTCCGAGTGACGAAAATCGTCGGCGAACAGAAGGCTTGAGCGACTCCACTCAACGCACTGCAATGGTGCCCACCAAATCAATCATCAGCTGATTGAAGAGCGGCGATGCGACCCTTTGCCGACCCGCCACAGGCCACGCAAGATCGCCTATCACCCAATCCCAACCCCGACAAGGCACAGCACCAAAAACCCCCCACCAATAGCAACCAGATTGCACTCCCGGCAAGCACCCCAGCTCCCCCAAGGTTGCGCCGTCATTGCTACCGACTGTCACACCATCCCTACGTGTTTTCCCTCAGTCGACCGGCATTTTTGACAGACGATTTAAAAACGCCCATATAATTTCGACTGCCTTGCCAACGGCTGTCGGACCATCCCTCCGATCAAGCGGTTTGGCAAGCGGGGCAGGCGAAACGCTTGCGCAATGCAAGACGCATCACGATGTCTTTCCGAACCAGACGTCCCCTTCGGGGACTGCAAGAGCCGGGCCCCGCTACGCAACATTCCGCCGGAGTTCCGTCTTCTATGTGTCTCGGGCGTGTCCCATGTCCTCGCCCCGGGTGCTGTTCGATTGCGCAAGTCATGCCGCCTTTGCCCGTATGACTAAACAACATCGAGGAGCTCCCAGATGACGCTGTCCCGTCTTACGTCCATTTCCGTCGCCGCCGTGCTGTTCGCCGCCGGCGCCGCTACCGCGCAAGCGGAAACCGTGAAGATCGCCATCGCTGGTCCGATGAGCGGCTCGGTCGCCCAATACGGCGACATGGTGAAGGCCGGCGCGCTGACCGCGATCGAGCAGGTCAACGCAGCAGGCGGTGCGGGCGGCAACAAGTTCGAAGTCGTAATGATGGACGACGCATGCGAACCGAAGCAGGCCGTCGCCGTCGCCAACAAGATCGTCAGCCAGAAGATCAAGTACGTGATCGGCCACGTGTGCTCGGGTTCGACGATCCCGGCCTCCGACATCTACGAGAACGAAGGCATCGTGATGGTCACGCCGTCGGCCACCGCGCCGCAGCTGACGGAAGGCAAGAAGCGTCACTTCATCTTCCGCACGATCGGCCGTGACGACCAGCAAGGCCCGGCTGCCGCACACTTCATCATCAACAACGTGAAGCCGAAGAAGGTCGCGGTGCTGCACGACAAGCAGTCGTACGGCCAGGGCATCGCGTCGTCGGTGAAGAAGGATCTCGAAGCCGCGAAGATCCCGGTCGTGCTGTTCGAAGGCATCAACGCCGGCGATTCGGACTACTCGGCGATCATCACGAAGCTGAAGTCGCAAGGCGTCGATTTCGTCTACTTCGGCGGCTACCACCCGGAAATGGGCCTGCTGCTGCGCCAGGCGCGCGAGCAGGGCGTGAAGGCCACGTTCATGGGGCCTGAAGGCGTGGGCAACAAGGACGTGACGGCGATCGCCGGCCCGGCCTCGGAAGGCATGCTCGTCACGCTGCCGGCCGACTTCTCGGCCGATCCGGCCAACGCGGCGCTCGTGAAGGCATTCGCGGACAAGAAGCGCGATCCGAACGGCCCGTTCCAGATGCCGTCGTACGCCGCGGTGAAGATCATCGCCGACGCGATCGCCGGCGCGAAGTCGACCGACCCGACCAAGGTCGCCGCGTACATGCACAAGACGACGTTCGACACGCCGATCGGCAAGGTCGCGTATGACGCCCAGGGCGACCTGAAGGCGTTCAAGTTCGTCGTCTACACGTGGCACAAGGACGCGACGAAGACCGCCGCCAAGTAATACGGAGTACCCGCCCACGCATCCGCCCTGTCCGAGACCCGGACGGGGCGGGTGTGCATTCGCGTCGCGCATGTCCCCAGTGCGCGGCCGGCAGGCGGCCCGAGACGACACCGTGCGTTGCGCGCGGCCGAATGCCGTGATCCGGCGCGGTACGTGACACAGCGCCAACGGGAGCTTCCCGCACATGACTGACTTCTTTCCTCAATTCGCCCAGCAGCTGGTCAACGGCCTGACGCTGGGTGCGATCTATGCGTTGATCGCCATCGGCTATTCGATGGTCTACGGCATCATCGGCATGATCAACTTCGCCCACGGCGAGATCTACATGATCGGCGCGTACGTGGGCCTCGTGACCCTCACGGCCATCGGCATCTCCGCCGGTTATCCGCTGCCGCTCGTGCTCGGCGCCGCGCTGATCGTGTCGGTGATCGTCACCGGGCTGTACGGCTTCGCGGTCGAGCGCGTCGCGTATCGGCCGCTGCGCGGCGGCCCGCGCCTCGTGCCGCTGATCTCCGCGATCGGCATGTCGATCTTCCTGCAGAACTACGTGCAGATCGGCCAGGGCGCGCGCGACGTGTCCGTGCCGGTGCTGATCTCCGGCGCGTTCGACATCCATCTCGGCGGCGACTTCGACGTGACCATCCCGTATTCGCGGCTGATGATCGTCTGCGTGACGGTCGTGCTGATGATCGCGCTCACGCTGTTCATCGGGCATTCGCGGATGGGCCGTGCGTGCCGCGCATGCGCCGAGGACATGAAGATGGCGAACCTGCTCGGCATCGACACGAACCGCGTGATCTCGTTCACGTTCGTGCTCGGCGCGATGCTGGCGGCCGTCGGCGGCGTGCTGATCGGGCTGACGATCGGCAAGCTGAACCCGTATATCGGCTTCGTCGCGGGCATCAAGGCGTTCACCGCCGCGGTGCTCGGCGGGATCGGCAGCATCCCGGGCGCGATGCTCGGCGGTGTGCTGCTCGGCCTCGCGGAAACCTTCGCCGCAGGCTACATGCCGGCCGAGTACAAGGACGTCGTCGCGTTCGGCCTGCTCGTGCTGATCCTGCTCTTCCGCCCGACCGGCCTGCTCGGCAAGTCGGACATCGAAAAGGTTTGAGGGAGACGCAGATGAGTACAGTCATTTCCGTTCGCCGCCCGGCCGCCGACGCTTCGATCGGCCAGGCGCTGAAAAATGCCGTGGCCGCCGCGTTCCTGACGGCGATTCTCACGATCCCCGTGCTCGGCCTGCAGCTGCAGCTCGACGGCTATCAGGTCGTGCTCACGCCGCACTGGCGGCCGGTGTGGATCGCGGTCGCGGCCGTGTTCCTGTTCCAGCTGTTCAAGCCGTGGCTCGTGCGCGCGAAATCGGCGGTGAAGCTGCCGGCGATGCCCGCGATGGGCGCGCAGCAGCAGCGCGTGATCGTATGGGTGCTGCTCGCGGTCGGGCTCGTGTGGCCGTTCTTCGGCTCGCGCGGCGCGGTAGACATCGCGACGCTCGCGCTGATCTACGTGATCCTCGGCCTCGGGCTGAACATCGTGGTCGGTTTCGCGGGGCTGCTGGATCTCGGCTATGTCGGGTTCTACGCGGTCGGCGGCTATACGTACGCGATGCTGAACCAGTACTTCGGGCTGTCGTTCTGGGAATGCCTGCCGCTCGCCGCGATCGCGGCCGCGACGTTCGGCTTCCTGCTCGGCTTCCCGGTGCTGCGGCTGCGCGGCGACTATCTCGCGATCGTCACGCTCGGCTTCGGCGAAATCATCCGCCTGCTCGCGAACAACCTGACGAGCCTCACGGGCGGCCCGGACGGCATCTCGGGCATCCCGAAGCCGACCGTGTTCGGCTACGAGATGGCGCGCAGCGCGAGCGTCGAAGGGGCGAAGACGTTCCACGAGCTGATCGGGCTGGAATACAGCGGCGACCACGTGGTGATCTTCCTGTACCTGCTCGCGCTCGTGCTGGTCGGCTTCACGCTGTTCGTCACGAGCCGCCTGATCCGCATGCCGATGGGCCGTGCGTGGGAAGCGCTGCGCGACGACGAGATCGCGTGCCGTTCGCTGGGCCTGAACCCGACGCGCATCAAGCTGTCGGCGTTCACGCTCGGCGCGGCGTTCGCGGGCATCGGCGGCGCGTTCTTCGCGGCGCGCCAGGGCCTCGTGAATCCTGAATCGTTCACCTTCATCGAATCGGCGCTGATCCTCGCGATCGTCGTGCTCGGCGGGATGGGCTCGCAGCTCGGCGTGATTCTCGCGGCGATCCTGCTGACCGTGCTGCCGGAAGTCGCGCGCGGCTTCGCCGAGTACCGGATGCTGATCTTCGGTCTGGTGATGGTGTTGATGATGATGTGGCGTCCGCAGGGCCTGTTGCCCGCGAGCCGTCCCCACGTGGAGCTCCCCCAATGAGTGCGAATGCAGAACTGTTGAAGGTCGCCGGGCTGCAGATGCGCTTCGGCGGGTTGCTCGCGGTGGACGGGATCGATTTCGACGTGCGCCGCGATGAAGTGTTCGCGATCATCGGGCCGAACGGCGCGGGCAAGACCACGGTGTTCAACTGCGTCGGCGGCTTCTACAAGCCGACCGGCGGCGACGTCGTGCTCGACGGCCACGCGATCGGCGGGCTGCCGAGCCACAAGATCGCGTTGAAGGGCCTCGTGCGGACGTTCCAGAACATCCGCCTGTTCAAGTCGCTGACGGTCGTCGAGAACCTGCTGGTCGCGCAGCACCGCAAGGTGAAGGCGGGGTTGCTGCCGGGCCTCTTCTCGACGCCCGCGTATCGCCGTGCCGAGCAGGAAGCGCTCGAGCGCGCGGCGGTGTGGCTCGACCGGATGGGGCTGACGTCGGTCGCCAACCGGCCGGCGGGCACGCTGTCGTACGGGCACCAGCGGCGTTTGGAAATCGCGCGCTGCATGATCACCGAGCCGCGTCTGCTGATGCTCGACGAGCCGGCGGCCGGCCTCAACCCGCAGGAGAAGGTCGAGCTGCAGCACCTGATCGACAAGCTGCGCCGCGAGTTCGGCGTATCGGTGCTGCTGATCGAACACGACATGAGCCTCGTGATGGGCGTGTCCGACCGCATCCTCGTGATGGAGCATGGCCGGCCGATCGTGATCGGCACGCCGGAAGCGGTGCGCAACGACCCGCGCGTGATCAAGGCGTATCTGGGGGAAGAGTGATGCTGAAGCTGGAACAGGTCCATACGCACTACGGCGCGGTCGAGGCGCTCGCGGGCGTGTCGATCGAGGTGAACAAGGGCGAGATCGTCACGCTGATCGGCAGCAACGGCGCCGGCAAGACGACGCTGATGATGACCGTGTGCGGCACGCCGCGCGCCTCGTCGGGCCGCGTGCTGTTCGAGGGCAAGGACATCACCGCGATGTCGACGCACCAGATCATGCGGCAGGGGATGGCGATCTCGCCGGAAGGGCGGCGCGTGTTCCCGAGCCTGACGGTGCTCGAGAACCTGAAGATGGGCGGCTTTTTCGCGAGCCGTCATGAGATCGACGAAGGCGTCGAGCACGTGTTCAAGCTGTTTCCGCGCCTGAAGGAACGTGCGACGCAGCGCGCCGGCACGATGTCGGGTGGCGAACAGCAGATGCTGGCGATCGGCCGCGCGCTGATGAGCAAGCCGCGTTTGCTGCTGCTCGACGAGCCGACGCTCGGCCTCGCGCCGCTCGTGATCGCGCAGATCTTCGACATCATTCGCACGATCCGCGAAGAAGGCGTCACGGTGTTCCTGGTCGAGCAGAACGCGAACAAGGCGCTCGGTGTGGCCGATCGCGGCTACGTGCTCGAAACGGGGCGCGTGGTGCTCGCCGATACGGGCGCGAACCTGCTCGCGAACGACCGGATCAAGCAGGCGTACCTCGGCGGTTGATGCCGAAAGCCGCCGGCCTGCAACGGGCCGGCGGCGTTTTTATCTTCGCTTTCTCATGCAAGGCCGGTTCCGGCCTTGTCTTCACAGACCGATCCTGAATGTGCTTTTCAGTACGTCGCGCAGATGCAGCGCGGCGCGATTGCTGCCGTCGGTCAGGATGGTGATCAGGTGCGGCGGGAGATCGGGCAGCACGATCCCGGCGACGTGGCTCGTCAGGTTGCCGGATACGCGATCGTGTTCGATGAGGCCGACCGCGAGGCCGTTGGCGATACACGCCTCGACCGCCGGCGAGCTGGCGCTCTCGAGCAGCATCCGGTGCGGGATCTTCGCCTTCTTCAGCGCGTTCAGCGCGGTGTCGCGGTACGGGCAGCCCTGCAATTGCACGGCGATCGGCAGCGGCGCGTCGGGATTGAACTTGAAGGTCCGCGCGGCCACCCATACCGGATGCGTCTTGCTGAGCAGCTCGCCGTGCTGCGGCGTTTTCGGCACGACAGCGATCGTGATGTCCAGTTGGCCGCGGGCGAACAGCGATTGCAGCTCTTCGCTGGAGCGCGCTTCGACCGTCAGTTCGAGCAACGGCCGATCGGCGGCGAAGCGCGGCAGGAATTCCGCCATGAAGTGCGCGGCGTACGAATCGGGGATGCCGAGCCGCAACTTGCCGGTCAGCATCTGCGGCGACAGCGATTCGACGAGCCGGTCGTGGCTCAACAGAAACTCGGTGGTATCGCTCAGCAGCTTGTGGCCGAACTGCGTGAGTTCGACGGCCTGGTTGTTTCGCGTAAACAGGCGCTGCGCGACCATTTCCTCGAGCTTTTGAATCTGCGCCGTGACCGACGACGGGCTGCGATTCACATGAGCGGCCGCATCCTTGAAGCGGCCGAGCTTCGCGACGGCGTGGAAGGTTCGCAGCAGGTCGACGTCCAGGGTGCGCGGCATGATTTGGTTTTTCCGAATCAGTGATTCAGGTAATGTCGATTGACGGAATTATTGGGCACCCCATATTCTCGGTCAACAGGCAGACAACGGCAGGCAGCCGGTCGGGCGTCGCACCTATCCGGGGAATGATTCATGTCGATCAATGATTTCGTTGTAGATGCATTGGTGCGGGACAAAAAGTTGAAGGCCGAGTCGGTATGGACGGTCGAGAATCACGAAAAATATTCGACGCTCAAGCGCAGCGACGATGACGCGAGGAGGAAGGACGCAGGGCGCGAGGTGTTTTCGCTGAAAAGCCATTCATCTCCGCCTTGTTCGTGGCACCGCCCTTCCATGGCGCGGGCATCGGCCGCGAGCTGCTTGCCCGTGCGCTGACGTGGATGAAGGACAAGGGCGTGAATCAGGTCACGCTCGTGACCGGTCCCGGCTCGCGCGCCGATGGCTTTTACCAGCGTCTGGGCTGGAAGCGTGGCGATCTGGACGAGTACGGGTGTCAGGTCGTGTTTACGAATTTGCTGGGGAACTAGAAATCCAAGGGATCGAATGAAGCCGGTAGCCGACGCAATTCGCCGCACTGCTGCACAATGTCCAGCGCCACTGCACACCATCTTCATCACGCTCGACTTGATGAAGCGCATGGGCGTTTCGGTCGACGTCCTGCTGAAAGGCACCGGCATTTCTCCGTCAGACATCGAACGACCCGGCGCGATGGTGACGCATGCACAGGAAATGGTTCTGTTTGCGAATGCGCTCGAGGCGACCGGCAACAGCGCGATCGGACTGCATATCGGCCATGCGATCCCGGTGACGTCGTACGGCCTGCGTGGCCACGCGATGCTGGTGAGCCCAACGTTGGGCGCCGCGCTGCGCCTGGGCTTCGAGCACCCGCTGCTCGGTATCAGCTATTTCAGGATACGGGTGACCACGGCGGGCGAGACCGCGAGAATCACGGTGGGCGGCTATACCTATCGCACCGATCTGCTCGTCGTCAATACCGACATGGTATTTACGGCGGTACGCCGGCAGATACGCGACCTGATCGGATGCAATCCCGATTTCTCGAAAATCGGGTTTGTCTATCCCGAGCCGCCACACGCAGAGTCTTACTCGGAATATTTCGACTGCCCGATCGAGTTCGACGCCGACGAGAACTACCTCGAATTGAGTGCATTGACGCTGGAAATCCCGCTTCCGCTCGCCCATCCACTCGAACTCGAAACGGCGAAAACAGCGTGCTCCAAGCGTGAATTCGAACTGGCGCACTGGGTTCCCTCAGACCTCATCGGGCGGTTGCTCGGCCTGATGTATGAGGACCCCACGTGCCAGGATGTCGCGGAACTGTCTCAGAAACTCGGCATTTCGATGCGGAGCCTGCAGCGAAAGCTTCAGGAAATGGGCACGTCGTTCAGTGCCTTGTACGATATCGTCCGCCAGGACCTGACGTCGCGATATCTGTCGGAAAAGGAATACACGGTGAAGGAGATAGCCGCGAGACTGGGGTACAAGAATACCTCCGCGTTCAGCCGGGCGATGAAGCGCTGGTCGAAATGAACCGGCTCGCGTTCAACGCGGTGGGCGGTGGGCGGACGGTACGGTGCCGGCATGCGCTCGCCTGCCGGCACCGGCGCTACGCGCAATTGCCGTTGTCCGGCCGGCGACTTCATGTCGAAGGTCGGTTCGCCGTCGCCCGCATATTTCGACCACGCATTGATTGCGGAGACGCGTCGCGTCAGGCGCGGATGCGTTCTGCAAATCTCGACGATAAACCCGGAAATCTCGGGCACGCTGCGCTCTTGCGCGGCGAACGCCTCGGGGTTCATGGAGTCGTTCAGCCGCTGACAGCCACACCCAAGCATCTGCAATGCGGTTCGAGATGCGCGGGCATCTTTCGACAGATACGCGCCGATAGGAACAGCTGGGCATGTGGCATACCGACGGCACCAGTTTCGTGCTGAACATCGTGCTGTCGGATCGATCCGATTACGAGGGCGGAAACTTTCTGTTCTACGAATCGACTGCGGAGACGTTCGATCGCCACGATCGCGAACGCCGGCATGTGAAGACCGCGAATCTGGACAACGCGGGCGACGCGCTGCTCATCTACGGCAGCAAGCTGTTCCATGGTGTCGAACCGGTCGAGTCGGGGCGCCGCATGTCGCTGGTGCTGTCGCTTCATTGCCCGTACACGCGGGAGGATGACAACGGGTTCTGGCATCTCGCGTCGGACGACGGCATCCCGCGCACGATCGTCAACTGGCTGGCGCTGCAGCGTGCGCTCAGGGACGACGCCGAACTGCAGTACCGGCGCCTCGGGCTCGAACCGATTCGCCCGGAGGATCTGGAAGATCAGCGCCTGTCCCCGGCAACCTTCTGAGAGCCGTCGCCCCATGCAGCTATTCCTGCTCCAGCTCGTTTTCGTGTTGTCATGGAGTTCCGGTTTCATCGGCGCCAAGCTCGGCGCGGAGACGGCCGGTGCGTTCAACCTGTTGTTCTGGCGGTTCCTGCTCGTCACGCTCTGCCTGGCGATCGTCCTCAACCGGCAGCTCGGGCGCCTGACGTGGGAGAAGCTCCGTTATCACGCGGTGATCGGCTTTCTGTCGCAGTTTCTCTATCTGGCCTTCGTATACGTCGCGATTCAGCACGGCCTGCCGCCCGGCATCGCCGCGATTGTCGCCGCGTTGCAGCCGCTCATTACGGCCGCGATGACGGCGCTGGAAGGCAGCGAGCGCAGCGGGGCGCGCCAGTGGGCCGGGCTCATCGTCGGGTTTGTCGGCGTCGGGATCGTGATCGGCGGGCAATATGCGCTGCCGGCCGGGTCGGTCGGGCTCGTCATGTACCTGCTGCCGCTGGTGTCCGCGCTGGGGCTGTCGATCGCGACGATCTATCAGCGGCGCCGCGCGCTGACGGCCGCGCGCAGCAACGAGGACGGGCTGTTCCTGCCGCTGTTCGTACAGGGCTGCGTGAGCCTGATCCTGTTCGCAGTGTGCGGGGTCGCCACCGGCAGCCTGCACGTGCCGACCCAGCCGAATGTCTGGGTGTCCGTCGTGTGGCTGACGGTGTTCTCGACCTTCATGGCTTACCTGACGTTGTGGGCATTGCTCAAGCGCATGCCCGCGACACGCGTGGCGACGCTTGTGTATCTCGAACCGCCGGTGACGCTGACCTGGGCCGCGTGGATGTTCGGCGACAGCATCGCGGTGTCGACTTATCTCGGCATCGTCGTCGTCGCGATCGGCGTGTGGCTGGCCAGCAAGCCGGGCGAGCGGGCCACCCGGGCCCGGCGCGCGGAGATGGAGGCGGCCGGGCGCTGATGCGCTGGTTGCGCGCGGGATTCCGGTGTAGCGTCGCGGTACTGTCCGACCTGCGAAGGAAACCGATGAAAGTCAAACGGATCGTCGCCAATATCGACACACGATCAGTCGACGACGCAAAGCGCTTCTACCAACGTATCTTCGGCCTCGACTTGTTGATGGACCACGGCTGGATCGCGACCTACGGTAATGCCGAGCAGATGGACGTGCAGATCAGCTTTGCGTCCCAGGGCGGGGCGGGTACGCCGACGCCCGATCTGTCGATCGAGGTCGACGACGTCGATGAAGCGCTTGCACGCGTGCATGCCGCCGGGATTCCCGTCGAATACGGCCCGGCCGACGAGCCTTGGGGCGTGCGGCGGTTTTACGTGCGCGATCCGTTCGGCAAGCTCGTCAACGTGCTCGCGCATCGGTGATCCGGCAGGCGGGGCCGGCTGTGGCGTTTAGGTATGCAACGCCAGTTCCTTTGCTGCCTTTTCCACCGCCTTTTTCGGCCCATGCATCGCCGGGCCGACGAGGTCGGGATTCTCCGCATCGCCGGTACGAAAGACGTTGCTGTTGGCCGCGTCGTGCCCGGTAGCGCTTTGACGTGGCGGGCTGCGTGCTGATCGCAGTATGGATGTAGCCAAGTCTGCTTCGATCGTAGTCAAATTGGCTACATCCGGATAATCGGGCCGAATCGATACAAAGTTGGCGACTCGGACTATGCCTTGTAGCCAATTGAGCTACAATCGTAGCCAATCATGCTACGATCCATTGCCTCGACCCTGTTTAGCGACTATCGGCGCCGCGCGCTGGGCCTGCTCTTGTTGCGGCCCGATCAGGCGTTGCACGTCCGCGAAATCGCCCGTTTGACGGGCACGACGCCCGGCACGCTGCACAAGGAGCTGAGCAAGCTGGCCGAAGCCGGCATCCTGAGCCGGGATCGGCAAGGTAATCAGGTGCTCTATCGCGCCAATCGAAGTTGTCCGATCTACGAGGAACTGGCTTCGATCATGCGAAAGACGTCGGGTATGGCGGACGTGCTGTCCGAAGCGCTGTTGCCTTGCGCCGAGGAAATCAGTGTGGCGTTCGTGTTCGGTTCCGTCGCGCGCGGCCACGAGACGGCGGACAGTGATATCGACGTGATGGTGATCGGCTCGGTTGGCTTTGCGACGGTGGTTCGGCTGCTTTACGACGCACAGGCTACATTGGGGCGGGACATCAATCCGAAGGTGCTGTCGCCGGACGAGTTTCGTGATGGCGTCGCCGGGCAGGACGCATTTTTGCGGGACGTGCTTGGAAAACCCAAGATTTTCTTGATGGGTAGCGACCATGACCTTGCAGAACTTGCTCGGCGTTAGTCTCGATGCGGTCCAGCCGGACCGAGAACAAGTGACGCGCCTGCTGGCCGCGGCGGAACGAAATCTGGCGGATGCGCAAATCGCGGCATTGAGCAACGAAAACCGCTTTGATGCGGCATACAAGGCGGTCATGCAACTTGCCATGCTGGCGCTGCACGCGAACGGCTTTCGCACCCTGACGAGTCGGCCGGGGCACCACCAGACGGCGATCCAGACGCTTCCACAGACAATCGGGTTGCCGGTCGAGCGCATGATCGTACTGGACGCGCTGCGCAAGCAGCGCAATCTGTCCGATTACTCCGGGGATGTGGTTCACGCGTCTGCGGTTCGGGAGTGTTTCGATAGTGCGGCGGCGCTCCTGATTGACGTAAAGGCGTGGATGGGCGCGAACAAGCCGGAGTTGTTGGGCGCGCAGTAGCCGTTACCGTGTCGAATCGCCGACTCGAAACACCGGTGCGTCACGCATGCAACGCCAGCCCCTTCACAGCTTTGTCGACCGCCTTCTTCGGCCCGCGTAACGCGAGCCCGACGAAGTCGAGATTCTCCGCATCGCCGGCGCGAAACACTTCACGGTTGGCCGCGTCGTGCCCGGTCGAAAACATCGCGTGCACGTAGGGCACGATCGTGAGTTCGCGTGACAGCGCCTGCCGGTGCGCGGCCCGCAGGCCGTCGAGGTCGGATGCGAACACCAGCATGGGCTGGCCCAGCATGCGGCCGTAGCGGCGCCCCGCCGCATCCTCGTAAGGCTCGCCGAGCGCTTCGGGCGCTTCAGCCGCGACGCCCGTCGCGAGAAACGCGACCACGTTGAGTTTCTGCCACGCTGCGAGATCGTCGCGCACGATCAGCGCCACCTTCGTATCGAACATGCTTGCTCCTCGTTGAAGCGCACATGATCGAATCCCGCGTGCGATCAGTCTGGAACGTTTGTGCACATTTGCCGGTATGCGGCTGGCGTGATCCGGTATGCGCGGCGAAACCAGCGGCCGAGGTGGCTCTGGTCGGCGAAGCCGACGTCGGCCGCGACCTGCGCGGGCGTGCGGCCGGCGGCCAGCAGGCGGCGCGCGGCACGCAGCCGCAAGCGCACCAGGTACGCGTGCGGCGACGTGCCGAACGCACGCTGGAACAGCCGCGTCAGCCGGAACCGGTCGATCCCGGTGAGATCAACGAGTGCGTCGAGGCCGATATCGTCGCTCATACGCGCATGCAGCAGATCGCGTGCGCGGGCAATCGCGGGCGCGACGGCATTGCCGTGCGTCGCGGGCGGGGCGCGCAACTCGCCGCCGAGCCGCGTCAGCAGGCGGTCGAGTGCCTGGTCGCGTGCGAGCTTGCCCTCGTTGCCGTGGAGCGCGACGAACGCGTGCCGGATCGTGTCGACGAGGCCGCGATCGTCGACGAGCGTATGGCCGAACGCGGCTTCGACGCCGCCGAGGCCCGGCAGATCCAGCCGGCGTGCGGCGCGCTCGACCCATGCCTGCGGCAGGTACAGCATTCCGTACGTGAAGCCGCCGGCTTCGGGCGCGTGGCCGTCGTGCAGCGCGCCCGGCTCGATCAGGATCGCGCGGCCCGGCACGCTCGTATGCACCGACCGGTGGCACTGGAATTGCTGCACGCCCTGTTCGGTGAAGCCGACCAGCATGTCGTCGTGATCGTGCGAGTCGTACGCATGACCCTTGAAATGTGCGTGCAGGCTTTCGATACCGGTGTCCTGATCGCGCCGCGCGACGAGCCAGTGGTCGGGTGCGTCGCTGCGGTTCGTCGCTGTGTCCATCTCCATCGCTCGTTTCGTGCCGCGTCGTGACGTGTCCGGCAGTGTACGCCGATGCCGCGCGCTCACGCGCCGCCGGACGCGGCCGCGTTACGGATCGCTGCGACGAGCGCATCGGTCGACAGGATCTCGTGCGCGAAGGTCGGCCCGTTGATCTCGTGCGCGGCATGCAGCGCGTCGTGCGTGATGTCCGACGACGAACTGCGCGTCGCATTCGCGGCGATGGTCGGCGCGAACCTGCTCGCGCGCGACCGGCGACAGGACATGGGCGACCGAAGTCGAACGCGCGTTGGTCGACAGGCTGCGCGACGCGTGATCCGGCAGCACGGGCTGCCGGGCTCAGCCGTTCACGCGTCGTTCGCCGCGATCCGTTCGTCGCGCGCGTATTGCGCCGGCGGCCGCCCGACGTGGCGCGTGAAGGCGACGCTGAACGTGCTCGCTGAACTGTAGCCGACGCGCCCGGCGATCTCGGCGATGCGGCCTTCGTTGCGACGGAGCAGGTTCTTCGCGAGCGCCATGCGCCACGTGAGCAGGTATTCCATCGGCGCGACGCCGACCGCACGGCTGAAGCGCTCGAAAAACGTCGAGCGCGACAGTGCCGCTTCCTTGGCGAGTTCGGCGACCGTCCACGGGTGCGCGGGGCGTGCGTGCATCCCGCGGATCGCGGCCGCGAGCCGGTTGTCGGCAAGCCCGCGCATGAGGCCGGGCGACGCGTTCGTGTCGGTCGTGAACCGCAACGCCTCGATCAGCAGCACCTCCAGCAACCGCGCCAGCACGATCTCGCGCGCGGGCCGTTGCGCGCGCGTTTCGTCGCGCACCAGTTGCACGAGCGTGGTCAGCCGCGGTTCGCCGCGCACGTGCACGAACTGCGGCAGCAGCGACACCAGCAGCGCCGCGTCGGGCGAACCGAAGCTGCAGTTGCCGGCCATCATCCGCATGTCGATCGGGCGGCCCGGATCGCCGATCCGGTATTCGCCGTTGTCGAGCGCGACCGGCGGCGCGGTGTCGACGCCCGGCGGCGGCGGTGCGAGGCTCGATATCGCGACGCCGTAGGCGGCCGGAATCAGCACGAAATCGCCGGGCAGCAGTTCGATCGGCGCATGCCCGTCGATCGCGATCCGGCACCCGCCGTCGAGGATCGCGCAATAGAACGGCTCGCCGGCGACCGTGCGGTGGATCGCCCACGGGCTCGCGCCCTGAATGGACTTGGAAAACTGCGCGCCCGGCTGCAGCAGCGTCACGACTTCGGTGAGCGGGTCGATCATCGCCGGACTCTCGCAAAAGAAAATCGGATCTTTGATTGTAGCGAATACGGATCCGGCCATCTATCGTACGGACACATGCCCACCACACGTCAGGAGTTCGCATGAAGACCGTACTGATCACCGGCTGTTCCTCCGGCTTCGGCCTCGAGATTGCCCGCCATTTCCTCGCACGCGACTGGCAGGTCGTCGCGACGATGCGCACGCCGAACGCGGAGGTGCTGCCGCCGTCGGCGCACCTGCGCGTGCTGGCGCTCGACGTGACGAACGCGGACAGCATCCGCGCCGCGATCGACGCGGCGGGCCCGATCGACGTGCTCGTCAACAACGCGGGTTTCGGCGCGGCCGCGCCGGCTGAACTCACGCCGCCCGATACGGTGCGGGCACTGTTCGAGACCAACACGATCGGCACGATCGCGGTCACGCAGGCCGTGCTGCCGCAGTTTCGCGAGCGTGGGGCCGGCGTGGTCGTGAACGTCACGTCGAGTGTCACGCTGAAGGTGTTGCCGTTGCTCAGCGCGTATCGCGCGAGCAAGGCGGCAGTTAATGCGTACACCGAATCGATGGCCGTGGAACTCGAACCGTTCGGCGTGCGCGCGCATCTCGTGCTGCCGGGCCGGGCGCCCGATACGCGGTTCAGCGAGAACGCGCGCGCGAACATCCACGGCTTCGAGCACGCGGCCTATGCGGCGTTTGTCGAAAAGACCATCGCGCGAATGCTCGATGCATCGGGGCCGATTACCCATGCGCAGGACGTCGCCGAAGCCGTGTGGCGCGCGGCGACCGATCCGTCGAGCCCGACGCGCATCCCGGCCGGCGCCGATGCCTTGGCGTGGGCGGCAGAAGCGCGCTGATCGGCCGGGAAACCGTCGCGCCGGCCGGTCGAACCGGCGCGACGGATCGCGAGAGGCAGAGCAGGGCGCAGCCCCCACCGTTACAACGCGCGCTCGATCGCCTGCCCCAGCAGCGACACGCCGAGGTCGATCTCTTCCTCGCTGACGGTCAGCGGCGGCGCGATCCGGAACACGCCGCCCATGCCGGGCAACTGCACGATGTTCATGCTGAGCCCGAGCTTCATGCATTCGCGCGTGATCTTCGCGCCGAGCCCGTCCGCCGGTTCCTTCGTCCGGCGATCCTTGACGATCTCGACACCGAGCAGCAGCCCGCGTCCGCGCACGTCGCCGATGCAGTCGAAGCGTTCCATCAGGTCGAGCAGGCCGCGCCGGAGCCGGTCGCCCATCACGTTCGCCCGCTCGACGAGCCCGTCACGCTGCACGACGTCCAGCACGCGCAGGCCGACGGCTGCCGGCAGCGGATCCGACACGTGCGTCGTGTAGAACAGGTAGCCGAGTTCGTGCGCGCGTTCCTCGATGGCCTCGGACGTCACGATCGCCGCGAGCGGCAGCCCGGCGCCGAGCGTCTTCGACAGCGTCAGGATGTCGGGCGTCACGCCGTCGCGCTGGCACGCGAACATCGTGCCGGTGCGCCCGACGCCCGTCTGCGCCTCGTCGAGGATCAGCAGCATCCCGCGTTCCTCGCACTTGCGCTTGAGCGCCGCCATATAGCCTTCCGGCAGTTCGATGATCCCGCCCGAACTGAGGATCGGTTCCGCGATGAACGCGGCGAGGTTGCCGCTCGACTGGCGGTCGATCAGGTCGAACGCGTAGTCGAGTTCGGCGAGGAAGTCGTAGGTGCCGTTGCGCTCGAAGCGCGGCCGGTACGTGAACGGTGCCGGAATCGCGAACGAGCCGACGGCGGCCGGGCCCACGCCCTTGCGGCCGGCGCTGTACGTGGCCGATGCGGCCGCGCCCGTCATCCCGTGCCACGACTGCGCGAAGCCGACGATCTCGTACTTGCCGGTGACGAGCTTCGCCATCCGGATCGCCGCCTCGTTCGATTCCGCGCCGGTGCTGAGCAGCAGCGCGCGATCGAGCCCGTCGGGCGTGATGTCGGCGAGGCGCGTCGCGAGGTCGACGACCGGCCGCGACAGCATCCCGCTGAACAGGTGATCGAGCTTGCCCGCGTATTCGCCGATCACGGACACGATCTCCGGATGGCTGTGGCCGAGCACCGCGCTCATCTGGCCCGACGTGAAATCGAGGATCGCGCGGCCGTCGGCGTCGTACACGAAGCTGCCTTTCGCGCGCTCGATGATCATCGGCTCGAACGTGCCGCCGTAGCGGACCAGGTGCTGCCTGGCGTTGCGCCAGAAGGTCGGATCGTCGTTCAGGGACATCGGGCGTCTCCAGACAAGGGGGCAGGGGTCGCTTGCAGTCTAGGCGCGCGTCTGGTTTGATGGAAACGAATAGTTCTTATGCAAGGTAGAAAAGGAGCTAATACCTTGGGACTTTCGCTTGAAATCGACCTGCTGCGCTCGTTTGTCGTGATCGCGGAGGTGCGCGCGCTCAGCCGCGCGGCCGCGCGTGTCGGCCGGACCCAGTCCGCGCTCAGCCAGCAGATGAAGCGGCTCGAAACTGTCGTCGACCAGCCGCTTTTCCAGCGCACCGGCCGCGGCGTGGTGCTGACCCATCCGGGCGAGCGGCTGCTCGTGCATGCGCAGCGCATCCTGCGGCTGCATGACGAGGCGATGGTCGACCTGTGCGGCACGGGGCTGTCGGGGACGATCCGCTTCGGGTGCCCGGACGATTACGCGGAGGTCTGGCTGCCGTCGCTGCTGCGGCAGTTCTCGAGCCAGCATCCGCAGGCGATCGTCGAAGTGGTGTGCGGGCCGACGCCGCGGCTCATCGAACAGCTGGAGAAGCGCGCGGTCGATCTTGCGATGATTTCATTGCCGGACGACGGCGCGAACGACGACATCATTCGTCGCGAGCAACTGGTCTGGATCGGTTATCCCGGGCTGGAACCCGGGCATTTCGATCCGTTGCCGCTTGCGCTGTCCGATCGCGACACGCTCGATCACATCGCGGCCTGCGAGGTGCTGGATCGCGCCGGTCGCGACTACCGCGTCGCGTATGCGAGCAGCAGTCTCGCGGGGCTGATCGCACTGGTGCGTTCGGGGCAGGCGTTCGCGGTGATGACGCAGACGGCGGTACCGGCCGACCTGACGATCGTCACCGGCGATCCGCGCTTGCCGCCATTGCCGGCCGTGGGCATTGCGCTGAAGTTCGACCGCAAGCGGCCGTCGCACCTGACGGCGGCGTTCGCCGAGCACATCCGGCTCACGCTGCCGTTGTTGTGATGCGCGCGGCCGCCGTGCCTCAGCATCACTCGACCGTCGACGAAGCCGACACCCGTGCCGGGCCATGCGCTTCCGCGGCAGCCTCCGTCACATCACGCACGCGGATGGCCGCCTGCATGCCCGACAACTTGAGTTCGGTCTCCTGATATTCGTTGACCGGCTCCGAATCGGCGACGATGCCGCAGCCCGCGAACAGCCGGCAGGCCCCGCCGTCGACCAGCGCGGAGCGCAGCGCGACGATGAAGTCGCCGTTGCCGTGTGCGTCGATCCAGCCGACGGGCGCTGCATACCAGCCGCGATCGAATCCTTCATGCGCGCGGATGTGGTCGAGCGCCGCATCGCGTGGATGTCCGGCCACCGCCGGCGTCGGGTGCAGCGCCGCGATGACCTGCAGCAGCGTCGCGTCCGCCTTCAGCGTCGCGCGGATCGGTGTGCTCAGGTGCTGCAGCCTTGGCAGCCGGTGCAGCGAGGGTTCCGAGGGCACGTCGAGCGCGCGCGACAGCGGTGTCAAGGCGGCGCGGATCGCGTCGACGACGAGCGCGTGTTCGAGCCGTTCCTTCGCGGAAGCCATCAAGGCCGCGCCGAGCGCGCGATCGTCGTCGGGCGTGGCGCCGCGCCGGATTGTCCCGGCCAGCGCATGCGTGCGCACGTCGCCGGCCGCGACACGCGCGAGCCGTTCCGGCGTGGCGCCGACGAAGCAGGCGCCTTCGCGGCGGACCGCGAACAGGTGCGCATGCGCGTCGCGTTTGCGCAGCCGGCGCAGCAGCGGCGCGACGCCAACGGGCCGCGCGTACTGTTCGAGCACGTCACGCGCGAGCACGACCTTGCCGAACGCGCCGCCGTGGATCGCGTCCACCGCGCGCCGGACTTCGTGCTGCCATTCGCTCGCCTGCAGCGCCTGCGTGTGCAGCAGATGCGGGGCATCGTCGTCGCGGGCGGCGGCGAGCGTGCCAAGCGACTCGATGCGCGCGAGGCACGCATGCGCGAGCGCGGCCGGATCGTCGTGCGCGGCGACGATGTGCTGGCAGACAGCCCAGTGTGCATCGCCTTCGCGCACGATCAGCAGTTTCGCCACTGTCATGCTCGCGTCGGGAAACGGTGCCCAGTGTGCGCTGCGCGCACCATGCGAATCGAACCGGAAGCCGCCGACGACGCGCGGCGGTTGCGGGCCGGCCGTCACCGCATCGCGAACGAGCATGCGCCAGCGTGCATCGATCTGCGCGAAGCGCGTGTCGCCGGTGGCGGTCAGTTCGAGTGCGCAGTCCCAGCCGAATAGCGTGACGGACGTATCGCCGGCTTCGTGGAAGAACCACGGCGTGGCGCCGTCGTCCCACGCGGCGATCAGGTCGAAGAAATCGAGCGCGCGCAGCGGCACCGACACCGACGCGAGCGTCGGCGTGCCGGTGTCGGCGGCGCGGCGGGCCGCACGGGCGAACGTGTCGTGCAGCAGCGGGAGGCCGGCGTTCATGCGCGCCCCCGTTGCAGGCGCCAGTGCTGCGTCTGTTGCGCGATGTACCACGCGATCAGGCCCGAGAACAGCGTCTCGACGTAGTCGGCATCGAGGCCGGCCTGTTCGGCCCAGCGGCGCCGGTCGGGCAGCATCGCGGCTACCCGTTCCGGCGCGGCGATGCTCGCTTCGTCGGGTTTGAAACGCGCGGCAGCCTTCACGTATTGCATGCGCAGGCCGAGCGCCTCGATGATGTCGGCGTCCAGGCGATCGATGGCTTCGCGAATGTCGGGCAGCCCCGTGCAGGCGTCCGGTGTCTTCATGTGTACTCCTTTCCGTAACGAAGGGAATGGTCGATCCGTTCGACCAGATGCGCGATCACCGCCGGGTATTGGTGGCGCAGGTAGAAGTGGTCGCCGCTGAACGTCTCGATGCGGATCGGGCGCGACGCGACGTCCTGCCATGCCTGTGCTTCGTCGTTGTCGAGTTCGGAATCGGCAAGCGGCAACATCACGCCGAGCGGCGTGTCGAGCCGTGGCGGCCGGTCGCGGCGATACGTCTCGATCGCGCGGTAGTCGCTGCGGATCATCGGCAGGTAGATCGCGCGCATTTCCGGATCGGCGAGCAGCGCGGCGTGCTCGCCGGACAGCCGCGCGACATCGGCCACGAGCGCATCGTCGGATTGCAGGTGCAGATCCGACAGGCGCTGACGATGCGGCGGCGGCAACGCGGACACGGCCAGGTAAAGCGGTGCCGTGCCGCGCGCCTCGAGCCGCGCCGCCACCTCGTACGCGAGCGCCGCGCCGAGGCTGTGCCCGAATAGCACGAGCGGCGCATGGGCATAGCGTTGCAGCGCGGCGGCGGCGGGGCCGGCGAGTGCGTCGATCGACGCCAGGCACGCCTCGCCGAAGCGTTCCTCGCGGCCCGGATACTGCAGCGCGAGCAGGTCGACGTCCCACGGCAGCGCGCGGCTCCAGCCGCGAAAGAAATTCGCGGTGCCGCCGGCGTGCGGGAAGCAGACGAGCTGCGCGCGCGGGCACGGCGACAGGCGCAGTTCGCGGATCCAGTTCGAATCGGCCGGTCGTGCGGTCATGCGGCCGCCGCCTGCAACTGGCGGCGCAGCAGGTCGCGCAGCGATTTCTTGCTGGTCTTGCCGATACCGGTTTCCGGGAAGCGCGGCATGAACTCGATGCGATCGGGAATCTTGAAGGCCGCGAGCCCGCAGTCGCGCAGGTAGCGTTTCAGCACCAGCCTGGACGGTGCGGGCGCGCGGGCGACGACGAACGCGCACGTGCGCTCGCCGAGCAGCGGGTCGGGCATCGCGACCACCGCCGCGTCGTGCACCTGCGGATGCGCGAGCAACAGGTTTTCCACTTCCTCAGCGGAGACTTTCTCGCCGCCGCGATTGATCTGGTCCTTGTCGCGGCCTTCGACGACGAGGTCGCCGTCCGCGGTGCGCCGCACGCGGTCGCCGCTGCGATAGAAGCCGTCGGCCGTGAACGCGGTCGCGTTGTGCTCGGCGAGCCGGTAGTAGCCGCGTATCGTGTACGGGCCGCGCACCTGCAACTCGCCGATTTCACCGGGCGCGACCGGTTCGCCGGCATCGTCGACGATCCGCACTTCGTCGCCGTCCGACACGGGGCGGCCCTGCGTATGCGCGATCCGTTCTGGCGAATCGTCGAGCCGTGTACAGCAGATGAGTCCTTCCGCCATCCCGAACACCTGTTGCAGCCGGCATCCGAGCACGGGCGTCACGCGCGCTGCCGCGTGGTCCATCAAGCGCGCGCCGCCGACCTGCAGTACGCGCAGGCTCGACAGGTCGGCCTGGCGTTGCGGCTGTTCGTCGAGCCACAGCAGCGCGAGCGGCGGCACGAGCGCGGTATGCGTGACGCGTTCCTGCGCGATCAGCGCGAAGCTCTGTTCGGGCTCGGGCCGCCCGGTCGTGACCACGCGGCCGCCCGCGAGCAGCGCGCCGATCGTGCCGGGGCAGCACAGCGTGAAGTTGTGCGCCATCGGCAGCGCGGCGAGATACACGGTGCCGGCGTCGAATCCGCTTGCGGCGCTGCACGCGCGCACGTTGTACAGGTATTCGCGATGGCGGCGCGGAATCAGCTTCGGCGTGCCGGTCGTGCCGCCCGACAGCTGGAAGCACGCGATGTCGTCGGCGCGTGCCGCGCATTCGCGCAGCGGCGGCGCGTCATACAGCGCGTCGAATGGGGTGAACGCGTGATCGTCGCCGGCCATCACGACGTGCTCGAGCGTCGGGCAGTCGGCTTGCAGCATGGCCGCAAGCGGCCGGCAGTCGAATTCGCCGAGTTGTGCCGCGCCCAGGTACGCACGCGCGCCGGCGAAGCGGCAGAACGCGCCGATCTCGTAGTGGCGGTGAGCGGGCAACGCGAGCACCGGTCGCACGCCGAGTTGGAACAGCGCGAAGCACGTCTCGATGAAGCGTGCGCCATTCGGCAGATGGACGACGACCGCGTCGCCGCGCGCCAGGCCGAGACGCGCGAGGCCGCCCGCAAGCCGGCGGATGCGCGCCAGCAGGTCGCGGTAGCTGAGCCGGCAGGCGCTGTCAACGACGGCAAGCGCATCGGGATCGCGCTGCGCGCGCGCATCGAGCGCATCGAAAAACGTCGTGTCCTGCCAGTAGCCGGCGTCGCGATAGCGGTGCGCGAAGTCGTCGGGCCAGTCGGGCGCGTCGGCCGGAATGGCCGGCGCCACGGAGGGAAGGGAGGGTTGCATGCGCTGACCTTGGGTTCCGGCAAGTTGTCAAAAAATGTAAATGAGAGGTATTATCATTTGTAACAAGTGCCGCGATAACGCCGTTTCTTTCGATATCGCGGCAATTTCATTCGATCGGGCGCCTGTCGCGCGGCGCCCGCCCGGCCCGGCCGGAGAATCGGCCGGTTGCCGCCGGCGCGCGCCGGGCCGCGCGTGCCGCCTAACCAACGGACCTCCGATGAGCTCGACCTCCTTCGCTTCGTCACGACGTCACCCGCCGGTGCTCGTGCCCGGCAATCATCCGGGCGTGGTGCACATCGACGCGGGCATGAAACTCATGAGCGGCACGCTGTGCTCGGACAGCCGCGACTGGTACGAGGAGCCGCTCGAAAAAGGGCTGAAGCTCGTCCTCGTGCAGAGCGGGCAGCTGCGCTGCCGCGTGCCGGGCCAGCCCGAGCAGTGCATCAAGGGGCCGGGCCTGTGCGTGATCGCCAACGACGGCGAATTCACGACGCACCAGATCTACGACCGCGACACGCCGCTGCGCTACACGATCGTGCAGCTCGGCCTCGACGCGCTCGACCGCAACCTGAGCCTGTTGCCGGAGAAGATGCTCGCGCCGACGGGCGGCGATCCGCGCATCGTCAGTTGCCCGGCGTCGAAGGCGCTGCAGGCGCTCGCGGTGCAGATCGCGACGTGCCCGTTCGAGGGCGCGGTGCGCGAGTACTACCTGAAGGCCAAGGCCTTCGAGCTGACCGCGCTGAGCGCGCAGCTGCTGGCGACACAGCGGCAGTTCGCGCCGGCCGACGTGCGCGTCACGTCGTCGGACGTCGAGCGCGTGTACGCGGCGAGCGACATCCTGACGCGCGAGCTTCAGCAGCCGCCGACGCTCGACGCGCTCGCGGGCCGCGTGGGGATGAATTCGCGCAAGCTGACGGCCGGTTTCCGCAAGGTGTTCGGCACGAGCGTGTATGCGTACCTGCAGGAATACCGGTTGCGGACCGCGCACGCGATGCTGTGCGCGGAGGACGCGAACGTGTCGACCGTGGCGTACCGCGTCGGCTACAGCCCCGCGCATTTCTCGATTGCGTTCCGCAAGCGCTACGGCATTTCGCCGAGCGATATTCGCGCGTCGTCGAACGCGATCGACGACGTCGAACTGGAGCGCGCGGCAATCTAAAACAACTGACCGGCCGCCTAAAGCAATCGACCGGGCTCATGGGTGTAAATGAGATAGATTCTCATTAACGGGTGGCCGCCGCCGCGCGGATCCGCCATCGAACGACCCATACAAGGCGTGCCCATGAGCCAGACCGCTGTCGATTCAACCATCGATCATTCCGATCCTTCCCGTTTTTCTCCCATAGCCCTTCGCTCGCAGCTCGTCGCGATGATCGCGGCGCTGCTCGACGAGCCCGTCGACGAAATCGCGTCGCTCGACGATGACGAGGACCTGCTGAGCTGCGGCCTCGATTCGATCCGGCTGATGTACCTGCAGACGCGCGTGAACCGGCTCGGCTACGCGCTGACGTTCGATGCGCTCGCGCGTACGCCGACGCTCGGCGCGTGGGCCGAGCTGCTCGCGAATGCGCCGCGCGTCGCATCCGCGGCGCCCGAGGCCGAGGCTGCCGAGGTGGCGGATGTCGACGTGCATGCGCCGTTCGACTTGTCCGCTGTGCAGCAGGCGTACTGGCTCGGCCGCGGCGACGGCGAAGTGCTCGGCAACGTGAGCTGTCACGCGTTCCTCGAGTTTCGCAGCCGCGCAATCGATCCCGTTCGTCTCGACGCGGCGTGCCGGCACGTGCGCGAGCGCCATCCGATGCTGCGTGCGCGCTTCACCGGCGGCCGCCAGCAGATCGTCGCGGCACCGGACGCGCCGGTGTTCGCGCATGCGGACTGGCGTGACAGGGTCGCCGTCGATGCGGAAACCGAATGGGTGTCGCTGCGCGCGTTCCGGTCGCACGAATGTCTCGACGTCGAGCATGCGCAGGTTTTCATGATGGGGCTCGTGCAGATGCCCGGCGGCGAGGATCGCGTGTGGCTGAGCGTCGACCTGCTCGCGGCCGACGTAGACAGCGTGCGGTTGCTGATGCAGGAGATCGGCGCCGCGTATGCCGAACCGTCGGCATTGCCCGACGCGCCGTCGACGTGGTTCCCGGCCTGGCTCGCGCGTCGCGCGGCCGATACGCGCGATGCGCGGGCCGCGGCGCGCGACGCATGGCATGCGCGGCTCGCGACGCTGCCGGAGGGGCCGGCGCTGCCGCTCGCCCGTGCGCCGGAAACGATTCGCGCGCCGCGTTTCAGCCGCGTCGCGCATACGCTGAGCACGGCCGAACTCGCGCGTCTGCAGGCGCGGGCCGCGCAGCATGGCGTCACGCTGTCGTCGGTGTTCGGTGCGGCGTTCGCCGCGGTGCTCGCGCGCTGGAGCGGCCGGCAGGCGTTCCTGCTCAACGTGCCTCTGTTCGACCGGCACGGCGATGCGCCCGATCTCGGCCGCGTGATCGCCGATTTCACGACGCTGCTGCTCGTCGAATGCGACATGCGCGCCGACGCGAGCGCGGCCGACACGGTGCGCGCGTTTCAGCAGCGGCTGCACGGCGCGATCGCACAGGCTGCCTATCCGGCGCTCGACGTGCTGCGCGATGCGCGCCGGCAGGGCGCGCCGCGCGCGGCGCCCGTCGTGTTCTCGTGCAATCTCGGCGACGCGCCGTTCGTGCCCGACGCATTCGCGCGCGCGTTCGGCGATCTGCACGACATGATTTCGCAGACGCCGCAGGTGTGGCTCGATCACCAGCTCTATCGCGTGCCGGACGGCGCGCTGCTCGCATGGGACAGCGTCGACGGCCTGTTTCCCGACGGGATGATCGATGCGATGTTCGGCGCGTATGTCGCGCTCGTGCAGGCGCTGTGCGATCGCGATTGGCGGTTGCCGATCGCAGTCGAGCTGCCGTCCTCGCAGCGACGCGTGCGCGATGCGCTCAACGCGGTACCCGCGCCCGCGCGGCCGCGCACGCTGCATGCCGACTTCTTTGCACTGGCTGCGCGCGAGCCGGCGGCCGTCGCATTGCGCTGCGGCGAGCGCGTCGTGACGCGCGGCGAACTGGCCGCGCAGGCGCTGGCGATCGCGGGTGGCTTGCGTGCGGCCGGCATCGGTCACGGCGATGCCGTCGAGATCAGCCTGCCGCGCGGGCCGGAACAGGTGGCCGCGGTGTTCGGCGTACTGGCCGCCGGCGCGTGCTACGTGCCGCTCGACATCGCGCAGCCAGCGGCGCGCAAGGCGCTGATCGAACGCGCCGCCGGCGTGAAGGCCGTGATCGGCGACACGGCGCGCGCAGATGCGCCGCTGCCGCATTTCGACGTCGCGGCGCTGACGACGCATGCGCCGCTGGCCGCGCCGCTCGCGGTGGCGCCGCAGGCCACCGCGTACGTGATCTACACGTCCGGTTCGACGGGCGTGCCGAAGGGTGTCGAGATGACGCACGCGGCGGCGCTCAACACGATCGATGCGATCGACGCGCTGCTCGGCGCGCGTGCGCAAGACCGCTTGCTCGCGGTGTCGGCACTCGATTTCGACCTGTCGGTGTACGACCTGTTCGGCGTGCTCGGTGCCGGCGCCGAGCTCGTGCTGCCGACCCAGGACGATGCGCGCGACGCGGCGCGCTGGATCGAGCTGATTGCGCAGCATCGCGTGACGCTGTGGAATTCGGCCCCCGCGCTGCTGGAAATGGCGCTGGCGGTGCCCGCTGCGGCCGACGCGTGCCGCAGCGTGCGCGCGGCGCTGCTGTCCGGCGACTGGATCGCGCTCGACCTGCCGGCGCGCCTGCGCGAACGGTGCGGCGACGCCTGTGCGTTCCATGCGCTCGGCGGCGCGACCGAGGCCGGCATCTGGTCGAACGTGCAGACGGTGCGCGACGTGCCGCCGCACTGGCGTTCGATTCCATATGGCCGGCCGTTGCCGGGGCAGGCCTATCGTGTCGTCGACGCCGACGGCCGCGATGTGCCGGATTACGTGCCGGGCGAATTGCTGATCGGTGGCGACAGTCTCGCGCGCGGCTACCGGAACGATCCCGAGCTGACCGCGCAGCGCTTCGTGCAGCAGGCGTCGGGCCGCTGGTATCGCACGGGCGACCGTGGCCGCTACTGGCCCGACGGCACGCTCGAATTCCTGGGGCGCGAGGATCGCCAGGTGAAGGTACGCGGGCACCGGATCGAACTGGGCGAGATCGAGGCCGCGCTGGCCGCGCATCCGCAGATCGACGGTGCGTGCGCGAGCGTCGTCGGCGGCGAAGCCGCGCGCATCGCGGCGGCGTTCGTGCCGGCCGACCGCGCATCGGATGTCATGCCGTCATCGCCCGCGCTCGCGGAAGCCGACGTTGCCGATACCCTGCACGCGGAAGCGGCCGTCGCGCGTGCGGTCGCCGATCGGCTGCTTGATGGCGATACGGGCTTGCCGTCGTCACTGCGTGCGTATCGGCATGCGAAGGATGACGTATTGATTTCCATCGACGGCGCGTTCGATCTGCTCGACTGGTATGCCGCCGATCTCGACGACCTGACCGGATCGCTGCGTGCGCTCGCTGCGGATCCTGACGGCGCCGCGCGGCGTGTGCCGCTCGATCCGCGGATAGCGCCGCTGGCGTTCGCGACGCGTCTGCCGGATGGCGCCCGCGCGCTGCGCGAGTTTGGCGATGCACTGCGGGCCCAGGCCGCGACCCGCACCGAACCGTTGCGGGTCGCGGTGCTCGACGCACGCGCCGGGCAATGGTTCGATGCGGGGCTCGGCGTGCTCGACGATCCGCGCTTCGACGTGACGCTGTTCGACGCGTCGCCAGGTCTGCTGCACAACGCGCAGGCGTACTTTGCACAAACGATGCCGATGCTGCAGACGATGCAGGACGGCCTGCTGCCCGCACGTCATCTCGGCCGGTTCGATTGCGTGATCAGTTTCGCGGCGGCTCACTTGCGCGACGATCCGCGCGATACGTTCCGGATCGCAGCAGCGTTGCTTGCGGAGAATGGCCGCCTGCTGCTCGCCGACGTGCTGCGCGATTCGCCGCTGCGCGAGCTCGTCGCGGGCGTGACGGGCGATGCGTCGCTGCCGCGGCCGTTTGCACACGAAGCGCTGGCGTCGGCGGCACACGCGTGCGGCTTTGCGCTGGAAGATTCCCGGAGCTGGCGCTCGACCGCGTTCGCCTGCATCGACGCGCGCCGTGTCGGCGAACCGGCCGCGCAAGCGGCGCTGGCCGACTGGCTGCGCGACCGGTTGCCCGACGCGATGCGTCCCGAAGCGCTGTGGTGGATCGCGCGCTGGCCGCTCAACGCGAACGGCAAGATCGATCGGCGGGCCGTGGGCGAGGCGCTCGCGCGGGCACTCGGCGACGCACCGGCCGCACACGATGCGTTCGTGCCGGCCGACGAACGGCAGGCGACGCTGCTCGCCTGCTGGGAGCACGCGCTTGGCCGCCCGGCGAACGCGCGCGACGCGACGTTCTTTGCGCTCGGCGGCGACAGCCTGCTCGCGACGCGCCTGCTCGCGCAACTGCGCGAGCGGCTCGGCGTGCGGGTCGGGATGGCGGCGTTCTACCGGCAGCCGACGCTCGCGGGTCTTGCCGCGCAGCTCGACGAGGCCGCGCAGGCTGCATCGTCCGTGCCGGGCTTGCAAGCGTCGCAGACCTCGCAGGCCGAAAGCGACACGCCGGTTGCGGCGATCGAGGAGGGCGTGCTGTGAGCTTCGATGACGTGCTCGATCTTTGCCGCGAACGCCAGATCGAACTGTGGTGCGACGACGGCGGCCAGTTGCGCTATCGCGCGCCGGCCGGCGCGCTCGATGCGGACCTGGCCGCGCGCATCAAGGCCGAACGCGACGCGTTCGTCCGCTTCCTGAAGGACGGCGCTTGGCGCCGCGATCCGGCGCGCCGGCACGAGCGGTTCGCGCTGACGCCGGTACAAGCCGCGTACGTGCTCGGCCGGCACGAATCGTTCGAGTTCGGCGGCAATGCGTGCCATCTGTACGTCGAATATGGCGAGCCCGCGAATCTCGACTGCGTGCGCTTCGAGGCTGCGTGGAATGCGTGCGTCGCGCGGCATCCGATGCTGCGCGCGATCGTCGAGGACAACGCGTGGCAACGCGTGCTGCCCGACGTGCCGTGGCAGCCGCTCGCGGTGCACGACCTGCGCGATGCCGATGCGAACGCATTCGACGCGCACGTGAAGCGCGTGCGCGAGCGCCTCGACCATGCGGTGCACGCGCTCGACCGCTGGCCGGTGCTGCAGCCGGAAGTGAGCCTCGGGCCGGACGGCGCGGTGCTGCACCTGTCCGTCGATTTCACGCTGATCGACTACGCGAGCCTGCAATTGCTGCTCGCCGAATGGCGGCGCCGTTACGACGATCCGCAATGGCAGCCGGCGCCGCTCGATGCGACGTTCCGCGATTACGTCGTCAATGAAGCCCATGCCGGCACGCGCGCCGATCATGCGCGCGACAAGGCGTGGTGGCTTGCGCGCATCGACGCGCTGCCGGCGCGCCCCGATCTGCCGGTGGTGCCCGCGATGCCGTCCGACGCGCGGCCGCGCTTCACGCACCGGCATGCGCGGCTCGATCGTGCGCAATGGGCCGCGCTGAGCGGCCACGCGAGCCGCGTCGGGCTGAGCGCGGCGAGTGTCGCGCTGGCCGCGTTCGCCGAAGTCGTCGGCCGCTGGAGCCAGTCGCCCGCGTTCTGCCTGAACCTGACGGTGCTGAACCGGCCGCCCGTGCATCCGCGCATCGACGCGGTGCTGGGCGATTTCACCGCACTGAGCCTGCTCGCGGTCGACGCGACGCACGGGCGCGATTTCGTCGAGCGCGCCCGCACGATCGGCGCGCGGATGTTCGACGACCTCGACCATCGCGCGTTTACCGGTGTCGACGTGATGCGCGAACTCGCGCGACGCCGCGGCAAGGATGCGGCGCTGATGCCGGTGGTGTTCACGAGCGGCATCGGCAGTGTCGGTCGCCTGCTCGGCGAGCATGCGGCCCGCGCCGAGCCGCCGCGCTACATGATCAGCCAGACGCCGCAGGTGTGGCTCGACTGCCAGGTGACCGACCAGTTCGGCGGGCTGGAAATCGGCTGGGACGTGCGTGACGACCTGTTTCCGGACGGGATGCCGGCGGCGATGTTCGACGCGTACGTCGCGCTGCTGGGCCGGCTCGCCGCTGAAGCGGCGTGGTGGTCGCGCGCGGGCGACATCGTGCTGCCGTCCGACGCGCCCGCCGCCGAGGTTCATCCGGATGCGGATACGCATATCGCGGCCGGCTTCGCCGCGCAGGCGTTGCGGTCGCCCGATGCGCCGGTGGTGATCGATGCGCAGGGGGCGCGCACGTATCGCGACGTCGCGCAGCATGCGGCGGCGCTGCGGTCGGCGCTCGAACAGGCCGGCGTCGGCGTGGGCGACCCCGTCGCCGTGCTGATGCCGAAGTGCGCGCACCAGCTCGCGGCCGTGCTCGCGATCGTCCAGGCGGGCGCCGCGTACGTGCCGGTCGACAGCCGCCAGCCGGCGCTGCGGCAACAGGCGATTCTGCGCAATGCGCGAGTGCGTGCGGTCGTCAGCGTGCAGGCGCTCGACTTCGAACACGACGGTTGCGTGCGCATCGATCTCGATGCATTGCCGATCGATCCGCAGTGGCCGCCGCGCGCCGCGCGCGACATCGCCGGCGACGCACTCGCGTACGTGATCTATACGTCGGGCTCCACCGGCGAACCCAAGGGCGTGATGCTGAGCCACGCGGCCGTGTGCAACACGCTGGCCGACATCAGCGCGCGCCATGAAGTCGGTGACGGCGACGTGGTGCTCGGCCTGGCCGAGTTGAGCTTCGACCTGTCCGTCTACGACTTCTTCGGCGCGACCGCACGCGGCGCGTGCATCGTGCTGCCCGATCCGGCGCGCGGCAACGATCCGTCGCACTGGGCCGAGCTGATGGTGCGCCATCGCGTGACGCTGTGGAATTCGGTGCCCGCGCAAGGGCAGATGTTGATCGACTACCTCGAAAGCGAACCGGCGCTCGACGTGCCGGGCCCGCGCCGCGTGCTGTGGTCGGGCGACTGGATTCCGGTGACGCTGCCCACGCGCTGGTGGCGGCGCTGGGCCGACAGCGCGCTGTTCAGCCTGGGCGGCGCGACCGAGGCGTCGATCTGGTCGATCGAGCATCCGATCCGTCCGGCGGATACGCAGCTTGCCAGCATTCCGTACGGCCGCGCGCTGACCGGGCAGACGATGGACGTGCTCGACGCACTCGGCCGGCCGTGCCCGCCCGGCGTGCGCGGCGAGATCCATATCGGCGGCGTGGGGCTGGCAACGGGTTACGCGAACGATCCCGTACGAACGGCCGAACGCTTCATTCATCATCGCGACGGGCGCAGGCTCTACCGCACCGGCGATCTTGGCCGCGTGCGCACCGACGGTTCGCTCGAATTCCTCGGCAGGCAGGACGATCAGGTAAAAATCCGTGGCTACCGGATCGAGCTGGCCGAGATCGATGCGGCGCTGACCGCGCATCCGCTCGTCGGTGCGGCCGCGACGATCGTGCTCGGCGACGGCACGGAGCGCCGGCTCGCGAGCTTCGTGTCGCTGCACGGCGCGGAGCCGTCGGCGCACGACGACGCGCTGCACGAGATTGCGGCGCACGTGCGCACGGCGTTCGACACGGCGCGCTGGCCCGCGCACGCGGACGTGTCTCGGTCGGTCGCGCAGCTCGAAGCGGCCTGCGTTGCGTCGCTGGCCGCGTGGATCGTGCCGGCTGGCGCGCTGACCGACGATGCTGCGACGGATTTCGCGACATTGTGCGAACGGTTGCGCGTGCCGGCGGCGCGACAGCATCTGCTGCGCCACTGGCTCGCGCTGCTCGACAAGCACTGCGTGCTGCACGCGGATGTTGAAGCAGGCGGCTGGCGTCTGCGGCCGGATGCCGGCCACGCCGACGCACACGCATGCTGGGACGCGTTTGCGCAGGATGCGTCGCCCGATCTGTGGCCGGCCGTCCTCGTCGACTACTTCCGCGACAGCGCGGGATGCATCGACGTGCAGGTGGACGGCAGCGTGTCGCCCGCCGGCCTGATGTTCCCGGAAGGCGCGTCACATATCGCCGACGCGATGTACAGCGACGGCGAACATGCACGTGCCCTGCATCACGGGATGGCGGAAGCCGTGCGTGCGATCGTCGCGCGCGAGCCGCAGCGCCCGTGGCGCATCCTCGAGATCGGCGCGGGCACGGCTGCGGCGACGCGCGCGATCGTCGACGCACTCGCACCGCTGGTCGAAGCCGGCGCACGGATCGACTACCTGTTCAGCGACGTGTCGAGCTATTTCCTCGCGGCGGCGCGCGAGCGTTTCGCCGCGTATCCGTGGATGCGGTTCGTGCGGTTCGACATGAACGCGGCGCTCGATGCGCAGGGTATTGCGCCGCATTCGATCGACGTCGCGATCAGCTCCGGTGCGCTGAACAATGCGCGCGACACGGTCGCGCTGGTCGCTGGATTGCGTGCGCTGTCGGCGGCCGATGCGTGGTGGGTGATCCAGGAACTGACGACCGAGCATCCGGAGATCAGCATCAGCCAGGGGTTGATGATGGAAACGCCGAACGACGCGCGCGCCGAGACGGCGCGCCTGTTCGTGCCGCGTGCGCAGTGGCTCGAATGGCTGCAAGTGGAAGGCGGCGATTGCGCGCTCGGCTGCGTGGCACCCGGCACGCCGCTCGACGCACTCGGCTACGACATCCTGCTCGCGCACGTGAGGCGTGGCGCGGCGCGGATCGCACCGGACGCGCTGCTGGCGTTCGTCGCGGAGCGCGTGCCGGGTTACATGGTGCCGTCGCAATTGCGCGTGCTCGACCGTCTGCCCGTGACCGCGAACGGCAAGATCGACCGCCGTATGCTGGCCGGCATCGCCGACATCCGCGAACCGGAGCCGGCGGCCGCTCGTCCGGCTCACGCGCAGGCTGCCGCCGATCCGCTGCTGGCGCGGCTGATCGGCTTGTGGGAAGCCGTTCTCGATACGCGCAACGTCACGCCCGATCAGGACTTCTTCGCCGCGGGCGGCGATTCGCTGCTGATCGCGCAGCTCGTGTCGCGGCTGCGCGGCGAGGAGCCGCTCGCGCACGCGCATCCGTTCGACCGGTTGCTGCGCTGGGTGCTCGCGCAACCGACGCCCGCCGCGTTCGCGCAATGCCTGCGCGATGCGGCTGCACAGCCGTCGGGCAGCGCACCGCCGGCTGCGCCGGCCACCCCGCGCATCGCGCACGCGTCGGCGGTCATCCATGCGCCTGCACCACGCGTGCGTGCAGGCGTGCAGCCGATTCCGCTCGCACCGGGCGAGGGTGTGCCGCGCGTGATCGTGCACGAAGGTCTCGGCACCGTGCAGGCGTATCGTCCGGTCATGCCGGCGCTCGCGCGGCTCGGTCCGGTGCTCGGCTTCGCGGTGCGCGACGCGCAGGACTATCTCGACCTGCCGGCACGCCACCTGAACGCAACGCTCGGCAGGCGCTATGCGGATGCGCTGTGGCGCACCGGCGTGCGCGAGGTCGACGTGCTCGGCTACTGCTCGGGCGGGCTGGTCGCGCTCGAAATGGCCAAGTCGCTGGTGCAGCTCGGCGTCGAAGTGCGCACGCTCGACATCGTGTCGAGCTACCGGATTCCGTACCTGATCGAAGACGAACGGCTCGTGCTGTTCAACTTCGCGGCCACGCTCGGGCTGCCGCTCGACGCACTCGGGTTTCCGGAGACGTACGTGCTCGCCGACGCGCTCGCCGATGCATTGAAGGCCGACCCTGCGCGTGTCGCGTCCGGCAGCCTGCAGGCGCAGCTGGAGATTTTCGGCGATCGCTGCGAGCCGCTCGACACGCTGCGCGGCCGCGTGCTGCGTGCAGCCGCCGGGTTGTCGATGCAGGACGAGGTCGCGCATCCGCTGCTCGACGAACGCGAGCGGCTGTACCGGCTCTTCATGCATTCGGTGCAGGCGAGCCACTGGGCGGGCGACGCGCCGTATGCGGGTGCGCTGCGGCTGTTCGTGCCGGAGCGCTGCAACCCGCTGATTCCGCAGCAGCGCGCGGCGCTCACCGACTACTGGACGGCGCAGGCGCTCGGCGGCATCACGTCCGTCGATATCCCCGGCGGTCATTTCGACTGCCTGAATGCCGCGTTCGTCGACACCCGCCTGAAGGAGGCGCAATGAAGGCTCATCCGCTGCCGGTCGTCGTGGCCGGCTCCCGCTTCGGGCAGTTCTATGCGGCGGGCCTCGCTGCGTCCAGCGCCTATCGTGTCGCGGGCATTCTGGGGCAGGGCAGCGCGCGGACCACCGCGTTGGCTGCACGTGTCGACGCGCCGGTGTTCGACGCGCCTGAATCGCTTCCCGAGGACGTGCGCGTCGCGTGCGTCGCGGTCGGCGGCGCGGCGCGCGGCGCCGACGGGGCGGCGCTCGCGTGCCGGCTGCTCGAGCGCGGGATCGATGTCGTGATCGAGCATCCGCTGCTGCCCGACGAATGGGACCGCGTGCTGCGCACCGCGTCGCGTCATGGCCGGCGCTGCCTGCTCAACAGCTTCTATCCGAACCTGCCGGTCGTCTCCCGCTTCATCGCCGTCGCGCGACGGCTGCGTGAAACGAGCGCGCCCGTGCATGCGGATGTCGTGTGCTCGGTGCAGGCCAGTTACGCGGCGCTCGACGTGCTCGCCGCCGCGCTGCAGGGCGTGGGCCCGTGGTCGGTCGAGCCGGTCGGGCCGGCACTGTCGTCGATGCGCGAATGCGCGATGGTGCTCGCCGAAACGCCGGTCTCGCTGCGCGTGCACAACGAGATGGCGGCGGCCGACGACGGCCGGATGAGCATGCTGTTCAGCATCACGCTGACGACGGACGCGGGCACGTGGACGCTCGCGTCGCCGCATGGCCCGCTGTGGTGGGCGCCCGCGCTGCGCGAACCGGCGACGGACGAGGACGGGTTGTTCCCGATCTTCGGCGATGCGACGGGGGACGACATGCCGAGCATCCAGATCTGCGACGATGCGCGCGACACGTGGGGCGCGATTCATGCACGCAGCTGGCCGCAAGCGGCCGTGCGCGCGGTCGATCGGCTCGTGTCGGGCGACGGGCTGCACGCGTGCAACCAGCGCAGCATCGACGTGGCGCGCGTCTGGCAGCAACTGACCATGCAGCTCGGCTTTCCGGAACAGCCGCCGGGCGATGCGTGCGCGGCCACGCTCGGCACGCTGCTGGAGCGCGCCGCATGAAGGGGCCGTTGCTTTCGATGTTGCGGCCGTTCGCGGTGCCGCTTGCGGCGGCGGTCGTGCTGCAGGCGCTGGCGGGTGTCGCCTCGCTCGTGCCGTGGCTCGCGCTCGGCCGTGTCGCCGACGCATGGCGCGCGACGGCGCAGGTCGACGCGACGGCGCGCGGCTGGCTCGTCGCGGCCGTGGTGGCCGGCGTGTGCTGGCTGGGCGGCCAGACGGTCGCGCTGCACCTGACGCATCGTGTCGACGCCGATCTCGCCGACCGCTTGCGCAGGCGCCTTGCCGATCATCTGCAACGCTTGCCGCTCGGCTGGTTCGCGCGCGCAGGCAGCGATCGCGTCGCGCGTCACGTCGACCAGGATGTGCGCGCGCTGCACCAGCTCGTCGGGCACGCGCCGGCCGACGTCACGCAACTCGTCGTCGTGCCGTGCGCGGCGCTCGCGTGCCTGCTGTACCTGAATCCGGTGCTGCTCGCCTTTGCGCTGGTCCCGCTCGTCGTGGGCGCCGCGCTGTTCCGCTGGATGCGTTCGGCGCGGTTCGCGCCGGCCGTCGCGGCGCGCAATGCGGCACTTGAACAGCTGATGGGCGATTACGCGCAGCTCGCGCAGAACCCGGCGCTCGTGCGGCAGTATCCGGGCGCCGGCATCGAGGCGGCCGCGCTGGCGTCGACCGGGCGCTTCGAACAGGCGTTTTCGGCGTGGGTCGGCGCCGTCGGCGGGCCCGGTGCCTGCACGCAGGTGCTGCTCGGCACCCCGTTCCTGCTCGCGTGGGTCGTGTTCGGCGCGACATGGCTCACGGCCGGCCGTTTGCCGGTCGGCGAACTGTGTGCGTTCGCGCTGCTGATCTGGGCGGTCGCCGCGCCGGTGCGCGCGCTCGGCCACGGGGCCGACGCCTTGCGCGAAGCGCGCGCGGCCGCTGCGCGCCTCGATGCGCTGCTCGCCCAGCCGGGCCTGCCCGAGCCGGTCGATGGCGCTGCACAGGTGCCGCGCGACGCGTCGATCGAGCTGCGCGGCGTGAGCGTCGACATCGACGGCACGCCGATCCTGCGCGACATCGACGCGACGATCGCGGCCGGCACGACCACCGCGATCGTCGGGCCGTCGGGCGCGGGCAAGAGCACGCTGCTGATGCTGCTCGCGCGCTTCATGGATCCGGACCGCGGCGCGGTGCGGCTCGGCGGCGTCGATCTGCGGCTGCTGGCGCCCGATACGCGGCGCGAGCAGGTGGCGATGGTGTTCCAGCAGGCCGCCGCGCTCGACGTGTCGATTGCCGCGAACATCGCGCTTTACCGGCCCGATGCCGATCGCGACGCGATTCGCGCGGCTGCGCGCACGGCCTGTCTCGACGAGCGCATCGACGCGTTGCCGGGCAGCTACGACTGCGTGTGCGGGCGCGACGTGCGGCTGTCGGGCGGCGAACTGCAGCGGCTGGCGCTTGCACGTGCGCTGCTGTCGACGGCGCCGCTGTTGCTGCTCGACGAACCGGCATCGGCACTCGATCCGGAAACCGGGAGTGCATTGCGCAATGCGCTGCGCGGCGACGCGCGCACACGCGTGATCGTCAGCCACGATCTCGACGCGATCCGGCAAGCGGACCAGATTCTCGTGTTGGATCGCGGCCGCATCGTCGAGCGTGGCACGCATGCGGCGCTGCTGGCCGCGCGCGGGCTGTATGCGCGGTTATGGAGTGAACGCGGTGCCGCAGGCGGGGAGTCCGCATGATGATGAAATCGCTCAAACGTTTGCAGTGCCTGCCATCCGAAACCCGCCGCGCGCTGTGGCACGGGGTCGGCTGGGCGGTGGCGGCCGCGTTGCTCGACGGCGCGTGCGGGTTGCTGCTCGTGCCGTTGATCCGCGCGTGGTTCGCCGGCGCGCATGCGGCCGTACTGCACTGGACGATCGCGCTCGGCGCGCTGACGCTGTGCCACGCATGCGTGCTGTACGCCGCGCAACGCGGCGGCTATCGCGCGGGCGGCGCGCTCGCGGCCGGTCTCGTCGAACGCCTCGTGCGCCACCTGCCGCGCATCGCGTCGTGGCAGGCCGTGCGCGACAGTCATCCGGCCGGGCTGTTGCGCGGGCCGGTCATGCAGGCGATGGGGATTCCCGCACACCTGCTCGGGCCGCTGATCGGCGCGGTCGTGACGCCGCTTGCGGTCGTCGCCGGGCTCGCGTGGATCGACTGGCGCATCGCGCTGTGCCTCGCGGCAGCCGCCGTGTTGCTGTTCGCGCTGCTCGAGCGCGGCGGCACACGCACACTCGTGTTCGAGCAATCGCGCGCGTCCGGCGATCGCGAGATGGCCGTGCAGCTTCAGACTTTCGCCGCGCATCAGGGGCTGTTGCGCTTCGCGGGCCGGGAAGGCGACGCGCGCGCGGCGCTGCAGCACGCGTTCGACGAGCAGCATCGCCGCACGCGCGCGCTGATGCGGCGCTCTCTGCCGATCGAGCTCGGCTTCGCGGGCGCGGTGCAGGGCGTGTTCGTCGCGATGCTGGTCGGCGGCGCGTGGGCCGTCGCGGCTGGCCGGCTCGATGCGGCAACGGCCGTGGCGGTGCTTGTGCTGCTCGTGCGCTTCATCGAGCCGCTCGCGCAGCTCACGCAGCTCGACCAGGCATTGCGCGGCGGCTGGCGCGCGCTCGACACCGTGCTCGCGGTGCTGCATGCGCCGCGTTTCGACAGCCCCGAGCGCGGCACGCCGGTACACGATTCGAGCGTCGACGCGGTGCGCGTCGGTTACCGCTCGGCCGCCGGCGCGACGCTGCTCGACGGCGTCGACCTGCATTGCCCGGCGGGCGGCTTCGTCGCGATCGTCGGCCCCACCGGTGCCGGCAAGAGCACGCTGCTCGGCGTGCTCGCACGGCTCGACGATCCGTGCGCCGGGCGCGTGCTGCTCGGCCGCTCCGATGTGCGGCACCTGAGCGAGGCGACGCTCGCCGCGACGCGCAATCTCGTATTCCAGGACAGCGGGCTGTTTCGCGGCAGCCTCGCGTGGAACGTGCGGATGGGCCGCCCGGACGCGACCGATGCCGAACTGCGCGACGCGCTCGACGCGGTCGGCCTGCTGCGCGATGCCGAGCGCTTGCCGGACGGGCTCGAGTCCGACGTGGGGCCGGGCGGCCAGTTGCTGTCGGGCGGACAGCGCCAGCGCGCGTGCCTGGCGCGCGCGCTGCTGGCGCGTGCACCGGTGCTGATGTTCGACGAGCCGACCGCGAGCCTCGACGAGCTGAGTGCACGGCGCGTGCGCGACACCCTCGTCGCGCTGCGCGGGCAGCGCACGCGCATCGTCGTCACGCACCAGCCGGCGCTCGCGGCGGCCGCCGACACGATCGTCGTGCTCGACGCGGGCCGCGTGCGGGCGACCGGCACGCACGCGCAGCTGGTCGAAACCGATGCGTGGTACGCGACGTTCGCCCGTGCCGGGCAGTGGCCCGACGGGCCGCCGCCGGCCGATACGGACGCGCAAGCCTGGCCGGCCGAGTCCGAACACTGACGTGAACAATGCGGGCCGGCGTGCCCGGAATCGATAGGAAAAGCCCCTCGATCGAAAAATGGCCTGCCGGTTCTAATTGATAATGAGAATGATTATCAAATACGGGGGCGTGAATGCGGTACGAGGTGCTGGAACCTGGGAGATCGATGAAGAAGGGCGCACGCGTCGCCCGTTGCGGGCGAGGGCGCTGGCGTCCGTCGCTGTATCTTGGCCTGCTGATCGCCGCGCATCCGGCGGCGGCGTTCGCCGATGCGGTGCCGGTGCCGGTGCCGGTGCCGGCGGCCGGCGCGGAAGTCCGGAAGGAAGAGGCGACCGCCGTGAAGCCTGCCGCGGGCGAACTGAAGGCGATTTCGGTGAACGCGTCGCGCGGCGTGGCCGACGATCCGGCCGTGGCGACGGTCGGCAAGATGCCGCTCGCGTTGCGGGAGATTCCGCAGTCGGTCAGCGTGACGACGCGTGAACGGATCGACCAGCAGAACCTGTACTCGCTCGACGAGGTGATGCAGCAATCGGCGGGCGTGACCGTGCAGCCCTACGTGCTGCTCACCACCGCGTATTTCGTGCGCGGCTTCAAGGTCGATTCGTTCGAATTCGACGGCGTGCCGGTGGTGATCGGCGACATGGCGAGCGCGCCGCAGGACATCTCCGTCTACGAGCGCGTGGAAATCCTGCGCGGCGCGAACGGCCTGCTGCACGGCTCGGGCAACCCGGCCGCGACGGTCAACCTCGTGCGCAAGCGGCCGCAGTACCAGTTCTCGGCGAACGCGAGCGTGAGCGTCGGCAGCTGGGACCGCTATCGCGCGGAAGCCGATATCGGCGGGCCGCTCAATGCGGCCGGCACCGTGCGCAGCCGGCTCGTCGCCGCGTATGAGGATCGCCATTTCTTCTACGACCACGCGAAACAGGACACGCGCTCGATCTACGGGATCACGGAAGTCGACGTGACGCGCGACACGCTGCTCACGTTCGGCGCGCAGTACCAGACGACGCGCTCGGTGCCCGACATGTCCGGCGTGCCGATGGCGCGCGACGGGTCGAGCCTCGGCCTGTCGCGCTCGACGTTCCTCGACACGGCGTGGGGCCACTTCGACTGGGACACGACGCGCGCGTTCGCGTCGGTCGAGCAGAAGCTCGGCGCCGGCTGGAAAGCGAAGGTCAGCGGCGAATACCAGAGCGTGCGTTCGGACCTGAAGTACGCGGGCTCCTACGGCGCGATCGATCCGGCGACCGGTGCGGGCGGCGCGCTGACGGGCGGCGCGTACCAGTTCAGCAGCTACAGCCGCAGCATCGATGCGAACGTGCAGGGCCCGGTGCATGCGTTCGGGCTGACGCACGACCTGCTGTTCGGCGTGACCTACGCGAACAGCAGCAGCGGGCAGATGTCGGCGCAGCTGCTCGGCAACGTGGCCGGCACGCCGGTGAACGTCTACCGCTGGAACCCGAGCAGCGTGCCCGAGCCGGGTGTCGGTCCGTACCAGCAGTCGCAGCAGAACGACGTGTCGCAGAAGGGCGTGTACGGGCTCGGCCGCATCAAGCTCGCGGAACCCGTCACGCTCGTGCTCGGCGGCCGGATGAGCTGGTGGAACCAGGACAGCCTCGGCGCGCACTACAACACCGGCCACCAGTTCACGCCGTACGGCGGGCTGATCTGGGATTTCGCGCGCGACTGGTCGTGGTACGCGAGCTATGCGGAAGTGTTCCAGCCGCAAACCAAGTCGATGTGGGGCGGCGGCATCCTGACGCCGGTGAAGGGGCGCACCTACGAGACGGGGGTGAAGGGCGAGCTGGCGGGCGGCAAGCTGAACGTGTCGCTCGCCGCGTTCCGCATCGATCTCGACAACAATCCGCAGGTCGATCTCGCGCATCCGTGCGCGGGGCCGAACTGCTACTACGTGAACGGCGGCAGCGTGCGCAGCCAGGGCTTCGAATTCGAGGCGAACGGCCGCATCACGCCATGGTGGAGCGTGTGGGCGAGCTACACGTACGACACGATGCGCTATGCGGACAACCTCGCGAACGCGGGCACGTTCGCGCCGCTGCTGAACCCGCGCCACCTGTTCCGGCTGTGGACCAACTACGACCTGCCGTGGCAGGAACGGCGCTGGAGCGTCGGCGGCGGCGTGCAGGTGCAGAGCAATTACTCGGCGCAGGCGAACGGCGTCTCGATGAGCCAGGGTGGCTACGCGCTCGCGAGCGTGCGGCTCGGCTACCGCTACGACAAGCACTGGAGCGCGGCGGTCAACGTCAACAACCTGTTCGACCGCAAGTACTACCTGAGCCTGAGCAACCCGGGCTGGAACAACCGCTACGGGGAACCGCGCAACGTGATGCTGACCGTGCGCGGGCAGTTCTGATGGCGGGCGGCTGGGGGACGCGGGTGGCGCTTTCGATCGGCGGCGTGCTGCCGGGCGCGGTCGCGCTGGCGGTCACGCTGGCCCGTCATTACCCGGCCGACGGCCTGAACCGGCTCTACGCGGCGGTGCTGTTGTCGCTTGCCGCGGGGGTCGCCGCGCTGCTGTGGGTGCTCGTTGCGCCCGGGCGACGGCAGGCTGCGTGGCGTGCGGGTGCCTGGCTCGCGGTGCTCGTGCCGTGCGCGATGTTCTGGGGAGGGCGCTGACATGGACGTTTCATTGCGTTCGCGCTGGCGCGCGCTGCATCGTGGTGCCGGTGCGCTGTTCGGCGTGGTGCTGTTCGTCGTGCTGTTCAGCGGCACGTGGAGTCTCGCGACCGATTCGATGCAGGGCTGGTGGCGGTCGCCGCCGGTTGCCGTCGCGCGGCCGTCGCTGTCGCTGAATGAACTCGTCGCGCGCGCGGCGGCGCTCGGCGTGCCGTTGCGCGATGCGCGCATCGTGCTGCCGCAACCGGACGATCCGGCAATCCGTTTCTGCGACGCGCGCCAGGCGTGCACGCTGGCGCTCGACCCGGCGACGGGCGAGCGGCTGGCCGACGGCGGACGCGCGGCGTTGCTCGTCACGCTGCACAAGACGCTGTTCGCGGGCTTTCCCGGGCGGATCTTCGTCAGCCTGTGGGGGATCGTGCTGCTCGTGCTCATCGTCGCGGGCCTGGTCGTGCATCACCGGCGCTGGCCCGCTGCCGCGCGCATCCGGCGCAGCAACGGGTTGCGCGCCGCGCTGTTCGACCTGCACGCGTGGATCGGCCTGTGGGGCTCGCCGTGGCTCGTGCTGTTCGCGTTCACCGGTGCGTTGTCGGGGCTCGGCGCGCTCGGCACGGTATCGCTCGCGGGTGTCGCGTATCCGGGGCAGCCGCAGCGCGCGTTTGCCGAACTGCTCGGCGGGCCGCCACCTGCCGTGGCCGGCGGCGCGTGGCAACGCGCGCCCGATCTCGATGCGCTGCTGCGGCGCGACGCGGCACGTACGCCGGATTTCCGACGCGAAGCGGTCGTGCTGCATGGCTGGGGTGATGCGAACGCGCGTGTCGAGATTGCCGGGACGACCGCCGGCCTGCCGAGCACGGCGGTGTTCGAGCGTCACCTGTATCGCGCGGCGGACGGCCAATGGCTCGCGGACGCCACGTCGCGTGGCCGGGGTTTCTGGTTGCGCGCATTCATCGCGGTGCAGCCGCTGCATTTCGCGCAATACGGCTGGGTCGGTGCGATGGGCGGCGTGCTGCGCGTGCTGCATTTCCTGATGGGACTCGCCGCGTGCGCGCTGTGCGCGACGGGGCTGCATCTGTGGATCGAGCGGCGGCGGGCGCAGCACGATCGCTCGGCGAACGTGCTGGCCGCGGTCGCCGTCGGCACCTGCGGCGGGCTGGTGCTCGCGGGCGGCGTCCTGCTGTTCGCGGGGCGTGCGTTGCCCGCTGGCGTGCACGTCGACCATGGGCTCGCGATGCTGTTCTGGGCCGTGTGGGGCGGCGCGGTCGCGCTCGCGGCCTGTGTTGCCGATCGCGCGGCCTGGCTGCGCCGGCTGATGCGTGCGGCCGGCGCCGCATACGGGCTCGCAGGTGCGACGCACTGCGCGATCGCGCTGCTCGGCGCGGGCGAACCCGTGTACTGGCCGATCGACGCGGCACTCGTCGCGTTCGGCGCATTGCTGCTGCGTGCCGCGCGCCGTCCGCGACGCGATGCGATGCGGCCTGCGCGCGTGCCGGCCGGCGCCGAACCTTTTTAATTTCATGCAACTGGAGACTTCGATGCGCGATCTGCTCGAACATCGCCGCCTGGTCATCACGATCACGCTGCTTTACCTGTCACAGGGAATCCCGATCGGCATCGCGATGGATGCGATGCCGACACTGCTGCGCCACGACGGCGCGCCGCTTCACGCACTGGCGTTCCTGCCGCTCGTCGGTTTGCCTTGGGTCGTGAAATTCCTGTGGGCGCCCGTCGTCGACAACCGCTGGTCGCCGCGCATCGGCCGGCGGCGCAGCTGGATGCTGCCGATGCAGATGCTCGTCGTGCTGTGCCTCGGCAGCCTCGCGCAGATCGGGATGACGGTCGCGACGGCCGGGTGGGCGGTCGGCCTGCTGGCCGTCGCGTCGCTCGCGAGCGCGACGCAGGACATCGCGAACGACGGGATGGCCGCCGAGCACTTCAGCGGCGACACGCTCGCGAAGATCAACGCGATCCAGATCGCGGGCGTGATGATCGGCTTCTTCGGCGGCGGCGCCGGCACGTTGACGCTGATCGGCCTGTTCGGCCAGCGCACCGCGTTTCTCGCGCTGGCCGCCGTGCCGCTCGCGAGCCTGATTTGCGTGCTGTGGGTGCTGCCGCGCGATGCGGATCGTGCGCGCGTGAAGCCCGAGCACGATGCGAGCCTCGTGCGTTTCGCGAAGCGGCCGCGTTCGTGGTCGCTGCTGTCGCTCGCGTTGCTGTCGGCGATGACGGCCGTCTCGGGCTTCGGCCTGTCGAAACTGTTCCTCAACGACGCCGGCTGGACGCTCGACGCGATCGGCAAGCTCGGGATGGCCGGCGGCATCGTGACGGTCGTGCTCGGATGCGGTGGCGGCGCGTGGCTCGTCAGGCGGCTCGGGTTGTGGCGTGCGTTTACGGCCGGCGTGAGCTGTGCGGGCGCGGCGGCGCTGCTGTGGTTCGCGCAGGCGAGCGGGTGGCTGCCGGTGTCGCAGTCGTGGGCGTGGCTGTGCACGGTACTCGGTTCGCTGGCGACCGGGATCACGTCGGTGTCGATCATGACGGCCGGCATGCGCTTTGCGGGCGGCAGCGACCAGGCCGGCACCGACGTGACGGCCGTGCAGAGCACGCGCGACCTCGGCGAGCTGATCGCGTCGTCGACGATTTTGTCGCTCACCGCGAAGGTCGGCTATACGGGCGGATTTCTCACGGGCGCCGCGCTGGCGGTGTTTGCGGCGCTGATCGCGATGCGGTTGCGGCGGCGGGAGGCGGCGTATGCGGTGAAGGGGGACGATGCGCTGGCGTGACGCCGCGAGCGCGGGGTGGTGTCCGGCGCACGCGTGACCGGGGTCACCGGTCAGGGGTAAACACATCTTTTGCACGACGTTTTCGGCTTGATATAAAGAGGCCTTGTCTCGATCGCGAGAAGCCCGCGCCGCGTGCGGACGCGGGCAGGCCACCGGAGCCCTGCGCCGATGTTGCAGAACCTGTATTCGCCGTACCTCGACTACGATTCGCTGAGCCGCGACCTGGCCGTGCCGCCGGGCGACCTTTCCGTGCCCGATTTCCCGTCCGCGACGGTCCGGCAGATCGGCAACGGGCACCACTATCGCGTCGAATACGCGAACGCGTATGCGAACGGGCACACCGAATTCCATGCGCAGTCGCCGGCCTTCTGGATGACCGACGTGGATGTCAGCTTCGAGGGCGTCGTGCGGCGGCGCACGCGCGGCGAGAACGCGTTGCGTATCCGCATCGGCCGCAGCGGGGCGGCATCGTATTCGGTGGCCGGGCGCGAGGTCAATCTCGACGGCCCGACGATGGTGCTGGTCGCGGAACCCGACGGCATGCCCTCGGGCGATGTGATCGAGCGCGGCCATCATCAGGTGACCGGCATCTACATGCATCGCAGCATGCTGGGCGCACTCTACGCCGGCGCCGAGGATGCGTTGCCGGCGCCGCTGCGGCATTTCGTCGAAGGCACGCTGCGCGAATCGTTCATCCATGCGACGCCGATCCCGCCGGCGCTGGTCGAGTGCCTGCGCGACATCGGCAATTGCCCGCTCGACGGCCGCAGCCGCTCGATCTATCTGCATGCACGCAGCCTCGAGATCGTCGCGCGCGCGGTCGATTCCGTATCCGAAGGCATGCGCCACACCGATGCCGACGCGCTCAACGGCAGCGTGAGCCGCATGACGCGGCGCGCGGTGTCGAAAGCGCAGGTCGTATTGCAGGAGCACTTCGTGTCGCCGCCGTCGCTCGACGTGCTGTCGCAGCAGGTCGGTCTGAGCCGCAGCAGCCTGTGCGCGGGCTTTCGCGCGCTGCTCGGCAAGAGCGTGCACGAGTATGCGCACGAGCTGCGCATGCAGCAGGCGCTGCGGTTGTTGAGCGAGCCGGGCGTGCCGGTCACGGACGTCGCCTACGCGGTGGGCTACAACCATCCGAGCAGCTTCTCCGTCGCGATCCAGAAGCGTTTCGGCATGTCGCCGCGCGCATTGCGCGCGCGCAGCGGCGTGCCGGGAGCCGGCTGCGCGACGGGCGACGATTGAGCGTCGCGGTACCCGTCAGTCCGCGTACGCGCGCACGCGCTCGCGCAGCATCCGCGTCACGACCTCAACCACGAACGCCGGCGATTCGTACGGGAAGTTGTGCCCGTCGCCGGCCGGCGCATGGATCAGCTCGCTTTGCGACGACGTTGCGAGGTAGCGCTGGCGGAATGCGGTCATCAGCGCGAGGTGGCGCTCGAAGCCGGCTGCGTCCACGCCCATTCTCCGGTACAGCTTGCGTGCGTCGGCCTCCTGCGCGGGCCGCATTTCCGACGCATCGCGCGGCGTGACGACGAACACCGGCAGGTCGCCCAGCTCGCCGTCGTGAACCAGCATGTCGAAACCGGCGCGCGCACCGCCCGCGACACTCAACTCGGCAAGGCTCGACGCGGCGCTGAAGCCGGCGCGCGCATGCATCTCGATGCGCTCGACCCCCATCTCGATCGCATCGGCAAGCCGCTTCTGCACGAGATCGAGCAGCCGCCTGAGTGCCGGCTGCCGGCGCCCCAGCACGCCGACGAGATCGATGTGGATGCCGAACAGGTGCAGCAGCCCGACGAGATTGCCGGCGACGATCATCGCGGTGGGGCGCATGCCGCGCGGCGCGTAGTTGAAGAAGTCGGGATGCGTCGCGTCGAGCAGCACGATCCCGCGCACGAGATGCGGATGGCGGCGCGCGAGGTTCGCGACGAGCAGGCCGCCGAACGAATGTCCGACGAACACGAACGGCCCGCGTTCGCCCGCGCGTGCCAGCGCCTCCACGACTTCCTCCACTTCCAGCGCGGTCGAACGCGGATACGGGCCGGCATCGCTCCAGCCGCTTCCGGGCCGGTCGATCAGGATCGAGCGTGTCTCGCCGCGCAACGCCTGATGCAGGTGATGGAGGACGAGGCCGCCCATATGCGCGCCCGGCATCCAGACGACCGACGGCAGGCCGCCTGCGTGCCCTTCCGCGAGTACGTGGATGCGGTGGCCGTTCACCTCCACGCGTATTCCCGGCGGCGGGCAGGCCGCGCGCACGTGGGAGAGAAATGCGAGGTGGTAGAGCGAGCCGGCTGCGAGCACGATGGCCGTGCCGAGCAGCGTGTAGCCCGTCGGATCGTGACCGGCGTGGACGAGGCCGCTACCCGCAAGCGCGATCGCAAACGCGATGGGCAGGCCCGCCCAGTCTCGGCTCAGGAAGGTCGGAAGCCATGTGCGCATTGGAATTCCCTGGTTCGGCATGTCGAGAAGGGCGGCCGCGCGCGTCGCATGACAGGCGACGGGCGTGCGTGCCCGTGGACCCCGTACGATAGCGGACGCGGTGCCGGCCTGCTTTCGCTTTCCGCCGCGGGATTGTCGCGCGCGTCCGCGCCGGTTTTGCGCGCCGCGGGTGTCGGCCGGGAACGGCATGTGTGATGGCGGACACGAAACGGCAGACGCGCGCAAAAGCATCCCGGTCGATCGCAAAAGGCTGCCCGGCGAAACGCCACTACATTGACGGCATGCGTTCACGCCGCCGGTTTCGCTCCGGCGCGCGGCAACGCCCACTTTCTCATCATGGAGTGCGGTCATGCAAATCCTGAAGGACCAGCTCGGCGACCTGCTGTCGAAGGCGGTGGACGGCCCGGCAACGGCCGGTTATGTCGCCGGCGTCTGGCACCGTGGCGAACAGATCGAACTGGCGAGCGGTATCGCGAACCTGAACACCGGCGCGCCGATGACGGTCGATACACGCTTCCAGATCGGTTCGATCACCAAGGTGCTGACGACGCACCTGCTGATGCGCCATGTCGAAGCCGGCCGGATCGGTCTCGACGATTCCGTCGTCAAGCATCTGCCGTCGTTCACGCTGGCCGGGCCGGCGCACGCGCAGCGTATCCGCGTGCGCCACCTGCTCAATCACACGAACGGCATCGATGCCGACTCCTTCAGCCCGACGACCGATTCCGGCCCGGATGCGACACGCGAATACGTGGCGCGCCTGTCCGGCTTCGGCACGCTGTTCGCGCCTGGCGAGACGATCCATTATTCGAACCCCGGCTTCGTCGTGGCCGCGCGGCTGATCGAAGTGCTGTCCGGCAAGCCGTACAACCAGGCGCTCGAGGAGGAACTGTTCCGCCCGTGCGGGATGAACGCGTCGTGCACGTCGGCCGAGCAGGCGATCCTGCACCATCACGCGGTCGGCGTGTTCGCGAACGCGACGAGCGGTGCACTGCAGGCCACGCATGCATACCTTCTCCCGCCATCGCTGGCCGGTGCCGGCTCGACGCCCATTTCGACGGTGAAGGACATGCTGGCCTACGGGCGCATGCACCTGGCGGGCGGCGTGGTCGACGGCAGGCAGATACTCGCGCCGGAGACGATCGCCGCGATGCAGACGGTGACGTTCGACGCGCAACGACCCTGCGTTCCACCGATCTGCCTCGGCTGGTGGAAGGTGCCGGTGAGCGGCGTCACGGTGTTCTGGCACGGCGGCACGACCTACGGCACGACGTCGAGCTTCGCGGTGTGCCCGGAACTCGATCTCGTCGTCGTCACCGGCGGCACCGGGCCGGGTGCCAGCGCGTTGCACGACCAGGTGTTGCTGATGACGCTCGCGCATCTCGGCCACGACCCCGTGATGCCGTTCGAGCGCGCGACGCCGGGCCGGCCGCTGTCGCGTTACGCGGGCGGCTACCGGCATTACCCGATGCGCATCGCGTCGGTCGCGGGGCCGGAGCGGCTGACGGTCGAGGCGTACTGGACGGAGATGGATGCCGACAGCCGGCGCGCGATTCTGTGGCCGAGCAGCGGCGAAGAGGTAGGCAACGGCGAGATCCGTTTCGCATTCGACGGCGCATCGACCTACGTGCTCGACCTCGTGCCGCTGGCCGAGGGGCTGTTCGCGCCGCCGGGCACGGCCGATGCGCAGTTGTGCGGCATCAACGGACGGCTCGCGCTCGTGTCGTTCCGCGGCGATGACGACCGCCCCGAGGGCGTTCACACGCGCCTGCGTTATCTGCGCCGCGAGGACTGAGCGGCGCGGGCACGCGTTTTTCGACGTAATTCTCGTGCCCGGCGGATTCCGATTGCATGCCGGTTGTTTCGTCATGCTGATTTTTTTGGAGGCTGTGCCGGGTCACGGCCCTGACCGGCTGCACCTGACGCGCCCGCAAGCGGGCGGCGCAGCCGCGTCTTTCGATACTTCAACGCCATTCAGGAACGATCATGCGAATCTTCGTAGCCGCGCTTGCGCACGAAACCAATACGTTTTCTCCGATCCCGACGAGCCTGCATTCGTTCGAGGAGCGCGCGCTGTACCGGCCGGCGAACGGCGAACCCGACGGGAAGGCGGATGACCTCGTCGGCTACGGCACGTTCGTGCGCGAAGCCCGGGCGCGCGGCCACGAAGTGCGCGCGTCGATCTTCGCGTTCGCCGAGCCCGGCGCGCCGTGCGCGCAGCGCGACTACGAGACGTTGCGCGACGAAATTCTCGACGACCTGCGGGCCGCGCAGCCGGTCGACATGGTGCTCTATCTGCTGCATGGCGCGCAGATGGCGCAGGGCTATGACGACTGCGAGGGCGACCTGCTCGCGAAGACGCGCGCGCTCATCGGGCCGGAGGTCGTGATCGGCACCGAGCTCGACCTGCACGCGAACGTCACGACGGCGATGCTCGACAACTGCGACATCCTGCTCGCCTGCAAGCACTATCCGCACATCGATTTCGACGAGCGTGCGGTCGACCTGATCGATCTCGCCGAACGCACCGTGCGCGGCGAAATCCGGCCGACGATGCACTTCGAACGCGTGCCGATGCTCGGCATGTTCTTCACGACCGAGCCGCGCATGGCGAGCCTCAACCAGGACGCGATGGACCGCGAAGGGCGCAACGGCATTCTGTCGGTGTCGCTGATCCACGGCTTCCCGTGGTCCGACTTTCCGGATACCGGGGCGGGGGTGCTGGTGGTGAGCGACGGCGATCGCGGCGCCGCGCGTGCGAACGCACGCGAGCTTGCGTGCGGTTTCGTGGCTGTGCGCGACGAGACGATCGCGCTGCGCCGGCCGATCGAGCGCATCCTCGACGAGATCGCGGCGGCGCCGGCCGATGCGGCCGGGCGCCCGTTCGTGATCGCGGACACGGCCGATAACCCCGGCGGCGGGGCCGGCTCCGATTCGACGTTCATCCTCGACGCGATTCTGAAGCGCGGCCTGCGCGGCGTGGCGCTCGGCATGATCTGGGACCCTGTCGCGGCGACGTTCGCGCGCGATGCGGGTGTGGGCGCGACGATCTGCGTGCGCCTGGGCGGCAAGACGGGCACGCGGGCCGGCCGCCCGCTCGATGTGGTCGCGACGGTGCTGGCCGTCGACGCCGGGCTCGCGCAGCACGACGACGCGTTCAAGTTTCCGGGCCCCGGCCTCGGGCTCACCGCCCTGCTGGAGATCGACGGCGTGCGCGTGGTCGTCAACTCGACCCGCCAGCAGACCTACAGCCCGAGCTGCTTCACTGACCTCGGCATCGACCTGCCGCGTTGCAACATCGTCGTCGTGAAGTCGACGCAGCATTTTCAGGCGCTGTTCGGCCCGCTTGCGCGCGCGATCTATTACTGCGACACGCCCGGTTCGCTGAGCCTCGATTTCAACGCGGCCGACTACGCGCACCTGACGCGCCCGATGTGGCCGTTCGACGAAATCGCGGTCTGACCCGCGAGCGTCCGGCATGCGGATGCGCGGACGATGCCGAAACTTTCCCGGCCGTCCGCGAAAGTCTTGCCGGCGCCGGGCGGCTACCCTCGACAGGCTGGCTGCACGGGCCGGCCACGGAAGTTTTCAATGAAGGAGGCGCAGCGTGGGTAGCGGAATAACCGGTCGGTCCCCGTCGTTGTCGCGCGCATGGTTCGCGCTCGTCGTGCTCGCGCTGGCCGCGATACTCGGCATCACCGACCGTCAGATGCTGACGCTCGCGATCGAGCCGCTCAAGCGCGACCTCCGCCTCGACGATACGGGCCTCGGCGTGATCGTCGGCTTCGGCCCGATCCTGTTCAGCGCGCTGGCGTCGCCGCTGCTCGGCTGGCTCGCGGATCGGGTCGACCGGCGCTGGCTGCTCGTCGTCTGCGTGCTGGTGTGGAGCGCGGGCACGGCGCTGTGCGGCCTCGTCACGCACGGCTGGATGCTGTTTCTCTGCACGTTGACGCTCGCGGTGGGCGAGGCGGGTCTCGGGCCGGTCGTCTACAGTTTGCTGCCCGACCTGTTTCCGCCCAGGCTGCGTACGGCGGCGAACACGCTGTTCTTCGCGGTCGCGCTGTTCGGTGCGGGGCTCGGCATCGCGGGCGCCGGCGCGATCTTCCATCTCGCCGCGCCGCTCGCGCAGTCGCTGGCGGTCGCGCCGTGGCGGCTGGCTTTCGTGCTCGTCGCGCTGCCGGGCCTGGCCGTCGCGGGCCTGCTCGCGTGCGTCGGCCATCCGCCGCGCGGCGGCACGCAGGCCGGGCACGCGCACGAAGCGCCGCGGGAAACGCTCGCGCACTATTGGCGGCGCTCGGGCGCGATGCTGACGTGCCTGATCCTCGGCTATGCGATGGCCGCGTTCTACGTGGGCGCGATCCTCGGCTGGGCGCCGGTTGCGCTGATTCGCGATTTCCATGTCGACGTCGCGAAATCGGGGCTCTACAGCGGCATCGCGGTGGGCGGCGGCTCGGCGCTCGGCTTGCTCGCGAGCGTGCTCATGGTGCGATGCCTGCGCGCGCGCAGCGGGGCGGGGTTGCCCGTCGCGGTCGGCTGCGCGATGGCGTTCGTCGCGGCGATCCTGCTGTTCGGCCTGTCGTTTGCGACCAGCGCGACGATGCTGCTCGTTTGCATGACCGGCATCATCGCCGCCTATATCGCGGGCGCGTCGCTGACGCCGACGCTGCTGCAGGACATCGCGCCGCCGCATCTGCGCGGGCGCGTGATCGGTACCTCGTCGCTCGTCACGTATATGTTTCAGGCGGTGTCGGTGCCGGCCGTCGGCGCGATATCCGACGCGTTGCACGGCACGCCCGGCGCGCTGCTCAAGGGCATCGCGTGGCTCGGCATGCCGGCCGCGATGTTCAGCATGATCCTGCTCGGTGTCGTGCTGCGCATGTTTCGCGGGCGCTTCGAGCCGCACGGCAACGCGAGCGCGCAGGTGCTCTGACTTGCTGGTATGCGCGCAGCCTGACCGGCTGCCGCGCTCTATCGCACGTCGCGCTTCGCGAGTGCTTCGAATCGCGTTGCCACGTGAATGCGCAGGTACTCCGACTTGTCGATCGTCGATACGCACGCAGCCCGGCTGGCTGCAGTGCCTTCATCGTGCTTCGAGAGTGCTTCGAATCGCGTTGCGACGTGAACGTTCAGGTACTCCGACTCGTCGATCGTCGATACGCGCGCAGCCCGGTTGGTTGCAGTGTCTTCATCACGTTTCGCGAGCGCTTCGAATCGCGTTGCGACGTGAACGCGCAGATGCTTCGACTCGTCGATACGCACGCAGCCTGACCGGCTGCCACGCCTCCCGGGCGCATCGCGCCAGCCCGCCATTTCTCCCGCGTTCCCTCCGTTTCCCGTCCTCGCCGCCGCATGTCGCGACGCGCATCGGCGCGCGTGCTGAACCGCGCTGCGCGACCCGCCGGCCGCGCACCGGCACGCAGGACGGCAGCCAATGTTTTTCGGCGTTTCGCAAAAGCGCCGGCCAATTTGGATGCTTACTTTGAAGTCATTCGGACGGACGGTTCGCATGCGGGACCGCTTCAGAAGACGAACACGTCGATCCACGTTCAGACAGGGGGAGTCAAAGATGGGAAGCAACAAGGACGGATTCGCAGCGGCGCCGACGCTGTTCAGACGCACGCTGGTTGCCGTCTCGGTCATGCGGATGTTTGTCGCGGCGGCCAGCGCTCACGCGCAGGACGTGCCCGCCCAAACCGGCACGCAGCCGCCCGCGGCGGTTGCCGCGCCGCAGGGCGCCGCGCCCGAAGCGGCACGCGACAAGGCGGCCAATGCAAAAGGCGCAAAGGGCGGTGCGGCGGTGACGCTCAATTCCGTCGAGGTGACGGCGAACCGGCGCCGCGAACCCGCGCGCGAGGTGCCGATGAAGGTCGAGACGCTGTCGAGCGACGCGCTGCAGAAATCGGGCGCCACGAAGCTGAGCGACTACCTGTCGACGCAACCGGGTGTCGGCTTCGACAGCGGCGGCGGCCCCGGCCAGGAAACGATCTCGATGCGCGGCGTGACGGCGGGCAAGGATGTCGGGCCGACCGTCGGCGTGTATGTCGACGATACGCCGATCGGCTCGAACACCGTCTCGGGCGGCGGCGCCGCGCTGGCGCTGGACATGGGCCTGCTCGACCTGAATCACATCGAGATCCTGTTCGGGCCGCAGGGGACGCTGTACGGCGCGGGCGCGATGGGCGGCCTGCTGAAATACGTGACCAACCAGCCCGACACGGAGAGCTTTTTCGGCAGCGCGGCCACGACGTTTTCGACGACCTGGCACGGCGGGCTCAACAACACGACCAACGTCGTGCTGAACCTGCCGCTGAAGCAGGACGTCGCTGCCTTGCGCATCGCCGCGTTCAACAATCGCGACGGCGGCTACATCGACGGGAAGGGCGCGGCCGCCGGCACGCGCATCAACGCGAACGACACCACCGGCGTGCGCGCATCGCTGCTCGTGACACCCACGCGCAAGCTCACGTTCCGCTTCACCGCCACGGTGCAGAACATCAACAGCGACGGGCAGAACTACGTCGACTACGGGATGAACGGCCAGCCGTCCTACGGCGCGCTGACCAAGCTTCAGGACGCGCAGGAGCCCTATCACCAGAGCAACCAGTTCTATACCGCGAATGCGGAATACGACTTCGGCTGGGCGCGCCTCAATGCGATTTCCGCGTACCAGTCGCTGCGCACCACGACGACGCTCGACTTCACGCCGTTCTATGCGCCGATCCTCGCGGCGCGCGGGCTCGACGTCGGCACGCTCACGCCGAACTCCAATGTCGGCACCAACAAGGTGACGCAGGAACTGCGGCTCACCTCGCCGGGCAACCGGACGCTGGAGTGGGTCGCCGGCCTTTACTACGATCACGAGCACAGCAATACCGTGCAGGCCTACCGCGCGACCGGTGCGGGCGGCGCGTCGCTCGGCGATCTGGAAAAACTCGCTTACGGGGGCAGCTACAAGGAGTTCGCCGCGTACGGCGACATCACGTACAACCTCACGTCGCGCGTCGCGCTGACGGCCGGCATGCGCATCGCGCACAACAGCCAGGACTACCGGCAGGAGACGTCGGGCCTGCTCGTGCCGACGCCGCTTTTCGCGCCGGGCGCGTCGTCGGATACGAGCAAGACGTACATGTTCACGGTCAGCTACAAGCTCACGCCGACCAGCAACGTCTACGCGCGCGCCGCGAGCGGCTATCGCCCGGGCGGCCCCAACGGCATGGCGGTCAGCGCGGTGACGGGGCAGCTCATCTCGGGCAATCCGGTCTACAAGCCCGATACGTTGTGGAACTACGAGATCGGCTACAAGGCGGACCTGCTCGACAACCGCCTGTCGGTGGCGCTGTCCGCGTACGACATCGAATGGCACGACATCCAGCAATACGGCGCGGTCGACGGCGTCGCGCAGCTCATCAATGCGGGCAACGCGCGCATCCGCGGTTTCGAAGCGTCGGGCGTGGTGCGGCCGACGTCGGCGCTGTCGTTCAACGCGTCGCTGTCGGCGATCGATGCGTACCTGACCGAAGGCGCGCCGAGCGTCGGCTCGCACGCGGGCGACCGGCTGCCGAACACGGCGAAGTTCGCGGCGTCGCTGGGAGCCGCGTGGCGCTTCCAGCTCGGCCCGTGGCCGGCCGTCGCGAGCGCCAACGAGCGTTTCGTGGGCGAGCGTCATTCGAGTTTCGCGGGCTCGGCGGGTTCGCCCGATTTCATCCTGCCGTCCTATGCGGTGACCGACCTGCAGTTTGGCGTGGACCTGCGCCGCGCGAACCTGTCGTTCTTCGTCAGGAACCTGTTCAACCGCGCGGGTCTGCTGTCCGCCAACACGAGCTACGTGCCGCTCGGCGGCAACGTGTGGGCGTCGGTCATCCAGCCGCGCACGATCGGCGTGCAGCTGAGCGCGCCGTTCTGAGTCGCGGACGATTCGAGGAGCTTCCATGCTTGCACACACCGTACCGGAACACCGGCCCGCCGGCCGCCCGCGCCCGTTCCGGCAGACCAGCCACCGTCCCGCGCGCCGCCTGGGCGGCATCGCGGCCGTGCTCGCGCTGCATGCCGTGCTGATTTACGCGTTGCTGAACGGCCTTGCGAACCGGGTGGTGGAGATCATCCAGCATCCCGTCAGCGTGCGGATCATCGAGCCGGTCAAGCCACCTGCGCCTCCGCCCGCACCGCCGAAGCCGATCGTGAAAGCGGCGCCGCACAAGAGCGCGCCGCCTCCGCCCGTCTTCGTGCCGCCGCCGGAGGTGCCGGTGCAGGCGCCTGCGCAAGCGACGCTGACGCCTACGGCCACCCCCGTGGTGTCCGCGCCCGCGGTGCCGGCGCCGCCGGCCCCGGTGACGGTCAAGGCGCCGAGTCATGAAGTGGGCGTCGTGTGCCCGAACTCGGACCAGGTGCGTGCGTCGTTGCGCTATCCGCGCGAGGCGCTGGAAAACAACATCACCGGCAACGTGCTGGTGGAGTTCGTCGTCGACACGGACGGCCTCGTGTCGGACGAGCACGTCGCGCGGTCGGCCGACCCGATCCTCGATCGCGCGGCGCTCGCGGCGGTGCGGCGATTCAGCTGTATTTCGCAGGGGCAGTCGGTGCGCGTGCAGGTGCCGTTCTCGTTCAACCTGAACTGACCGGCGTGTGTCGCGACATTCCACAACCCGTGCATTGAACACTCATTCAGATCGACCCATGGAGCAGACATGAAGAAGCCTTTTCTCGCCGCGTTCGCGGCCAGCATGATCGTTGCCGCCGGCGCGGCGGGTGTGCTCGTCGCGCCGCGCGTGGCGCTGGCGCAGGCGAGCGCCGTGCCGGCGTCGGCGTCGGCATCGGCATCGGCATCGGCATCGACCGTCGTCGCGTCGCAACCGGCCGCTGCCGCGCATCCCGCGCCGCCGCCCGCGCCGGCCACGTCGGAAACCGTCGAGAATCCTTACGGACTCGGCGCGCTGTGGCACGGCGGTGATTTCGTCGCGCGGTTCGTGCTGATCCTGCTCGTCGTGATGTCGATGGGGAGCTGGTACATCATGGTCACCAAGTTCTTCGAGCAGACCCGCGCGAACCGGCGCGCGAAACGCGCCGACGCGCAGCTCTGGAGCGCGCCGTCGCTCGAGCAGGGCGCGCAGTTGCTCGACGCATCGTCGCCGTTCCGCTTCATCGCGGAGACGGCGATCGAGGCCGGCGAGCACCACGACGACGTGCTGCTCGAAGCCGTCGACCGCAATACCTGGATCGACGTGTCGGTCGAGCGGGCCGTGACCAACGTGTCGAACCGGCTGCAGGACGGGCTCGCGTTCCTCGGCACGGTGGGCTCGACTGCGCCGTTCGTGGGCCTGTTCGGCACGGTGTGGGGCATCTATCACGCGCTGACCGCGATCGGCGTGGCCGGCCAGGCGTCGATCGACAAGGTCGCGGGGCCGGTGGGCGAGGCGCTGATCATGACCGCGATCGGTCTCGCCGTGGCGGTGCCTGCCGTGCTCGGCTACAACTTCCTCGTGCGTCGCAACAAGGCCGTGATGGAACGGGTGCGCGCGTTCGCGGCGCAACTGCATGCGGTGGTGCTGGCGGGCGGCAAACGTCCGGTGCGCAACGAGACGCGCGCAGCGTCGCTCGTCGACTGAACGGAGCGAGCCATGGCCATGAGCGTCAGGCAGGACGATGACGACGAAGTCATCGCGCAGATCAACACGACGCCGCTCGTCGACGTGATGCTGGTGCTGCTCATCATTTTCCTGATCACGATTCCGGTGGTGACGCACACGATTCCGCTGGATCTGCCGAAGGAAACCGTGAAGCCGCTGCAGAGCCAGCTGAAAAGCATCGAGATCGCGGTGAACCGCGACGGCGACGTCTTCTGGAACGAGTCGCAGGTGGATGCGCCGACGTTGCTCGCGCGACTGAAAGGCGTCGCGGTACAGGCGCCGCAGCCGGACGTGCACGTGCGCGGCGACGAGAGCACGCGCTATGAGTTCATCGGTCGCGTGATGACGGCATGCGAGCGGGCGGGCATCGGCAAGGTGTCGTTCATTACGGAGCCGCCGGCGCGCGGCGGTTAGGAGGCAGTCATGGGAATGAATCTGTCGTCGTCGGGAAGCGAGCCGGATGTGATGGTGGACATCAACACCACGCCGCTCATCGACGTGATGCTGGTGTTGCTGATCATGTTGATCATCACCATTCCGATCCAGATGCACGCGGTCCGGATGAACCTGCCGGTCGGCACGCCGCCGCCACCGGCCGTGGAGCCCGAGATCGTGCAGATCGACGTCGCCGCGAACGGCGTCACGTCATGGAACGGCGTGCCGGTGCCCGGTCGCGCGGCGCTCGAGGCGAAGCTTGCGCGGGTGGCCGCCGAGCCGGTGCAGGCCGAGATCCGGCTGCGGCCGGACCGGCAGGCGCCTTACCGCGATGTGGCCGCGGTGCTGGCGTCGGCGCAGCGCGTGGGCGCAACGAAGATCGGGCTGACGGGCAACGAGCAGTATGTGCAGTAGCGGAGTGCGAGCGGAGGGTGCCGGAAGTGTTTCTGGCGCAGGCCGGGATCGCTCCGTCACCGAGAGCCGGCAGGCTGCGTGGGGCGAGTCGAGAGGTCAACGTGCGGGACGCCGATTCCATCGGCATCGGTGAGAACGCGATCCGTTCGCTGCGGATGATCGTCTGGTCCGGGTATTCGCCCGGGTTTCTCCACCCTTTGCATCGCACTGCGTCTTGAACCGGAATCGATATAAATCGCGGAAAAGGTGCCGCGACGCGTACTCAGGATTGCACGCAGTCGCGGGAGCGTGTGATGAACGGCAGGGTCAAGGTCGGACGGATACGTATCGGTGCGATATGCGCCGCTTGCAAAGGCATCAAATATGTCCCACGCAAAAAGCGATAGATCAAAGTTTGCCAGTCGAACCAGTCGCTTCAGAAATGCGAAGCTGACGGAAAGGTCGAATCTGCCGTTGAGGAAGAGCAATGCGATGTCGCGAGCCAACTCGTCAAAAATATCCCTGGAAGCGCGAAATTCTGGTGTTTCGTCGGTCTCGATGCAATGTTCCGCCGAGCGTCGCGCCGTTTGACATCCACGAATGGCCTTGTGCATGAATGATCCGATTCTGTCGGGGCGGTGGAATTGTCGTTGGGGTGACGGGGCGGCTTGCCATACTGAAGGAGACGCCGGGATTCTCCCCGGCGAAACTTCGTTATGCTCGCGGCGCATGGCCTGATTGTTCAGTCGAGAGCGATCGAATTTTTTAAAAAAATCAAGAATATTTAACGAAATTCCTTCGTCGGGTGGCGGCATAAAATGGGTCGCCGGGGTATCGATCGTTGACGGCTGAATCGAACGCCACATCGTGATGTGCGGACGAGTCGTTCAAGGCAAGGCGCGGTTTCGGCTATCGGGAAGGGTGAGTGGACGATCGTATTGACATGACTGGTTCGACGTCGACTTTCCGCCCATTCGTACCGTCTTCAGTGGGCTTGCGCGCTCACGTTGCGTTTTCCGGGCGTGGCTACGGGGTACTGCGGCCGGTTGTCGTGACGGAGCAGGAATGAATCCGCTGTCGTCGCTGCTGCGCTTTGCGCGCGCGCCGGCCTTGTGGGTGCCGGAGTACACGCGTGCCGCGCGGATCGAATGGGGTGGGGCGCAGGTCACCGTGCGCGATGTGCGGAACTTCAGATATCGCACACGCGACGACTGCATGCCGGCGTACTACGACGCAACGTTCGCGCTCGATGCGGTGACGACGGTCGACCTTGTCGTGTCGCGCTGGACCAACGAAGCGATTGCCCACGTGTTCCTGAGTTTCGGCCTGAGCGACGGCCGTTATATCGCGATCTCGATCGAGACGCGCCGGCGGCACGGGCAACGCTACTCGCCGTACAAGGGCTTCTTGCCGCTGTACGATCTCGTGTACGTCGTTGCCGACGAGCGGGATTTGATCGGCGTTCGCACCGATGTGCGCCGGGAACGCGTGTACTTATTCCGTGCGCACGTCGCGTCCGAGACCGCACGTGCATTGTTTGAGGATTACCTGCATCGCGTACATGCGCTCGAACGCCATCCGGAGTTCTACAACACGTTGCTCAACAATTGCACGACGAATATTTTGCGTCACGTCAGATCGGTTGCTCCTGACGTCGGATACAGCTGGAAGGTGTTGCTGAGCGGTTACGCGGACAGATACGGACATGAGCTTGGCCTGCTCGACGATTCCATACCGTTCGATGCGCTGAAGTCGGCAAGCCTGATTCAGCGCCCTCCCGGCGCGATGATCGATGGCGATTTCTCGGCGGCGATCCGCGCATCGCTGCCGCTCGCACGGAACGAATGAACCCATGCCTGGCCACTGGCCTGCGACGACCTGCACACCGTGGCCGGCGACGACGAGGGAGCGGAACATGGTGAGACTGGTCATGCTGTTGCTGGGCGTCGACTATCTGCGCAAGCGCGCGAAAGGAATTGTCTGGATCGGCATCGTATGGGTCATCGCGGGGCTCGTCGTGTTCGTCGATGCGCTCGATGGCGCAATGCACTTTCCGGTCACGCTCTTTGCATGGCTGTGCCTGCTCGAAGGGGGGGCGACGCTGGCTGTTGCGTGGACCGGCGTGGGCGGGCAGCGCGCATTGCGCTACGTGAAGGGGATCGCGGTCGTGGCCGCGTCGATGCTGATCTTTGCCGGACACCATCACGGCAACTTCATCCTGTCGATGATTTTCGGCGCGTTGTTCCTGGTCGACGGGGCACTGCAGTGTATATCCGCGTGGATCGTCCGGTATCGTCGCTGGAGAATCGCACTCGGTTGGGGGGCAGTCGAGATCCTGATCGCGGTGTTTTTCTTTCAACCGTACCCGACCCACTACGTGGGCACGTTGCCGTACTCCCTCGGCCTGTTCCTGATCTTTGGCGGCACGAACATGCTGGCGCTGGCGGCCCGCGTGCGGCGTCTCGAACGCAATCCGGCGTTCAGCGTGTCGCGCTGGTCAGCATTGTTTCCCGACGTCGCATCGGAGACACGCACGGGCCCGTTCGATCGAACCGAATGGGACGGCCCGCCGGCCGATCACGAGCGCGCGCTGACCGTGCATGTGTGGACGCCGACGGGTTCGTCGAAGGCGCCGGCACAGCATCATCCGGTGATCGACCGCTACATCGCCGCGGTCGACGTCAACGGCAACATTTCGACCGGGCATGCGGCACTCGAGTCGCCTGAGGGAATCTACATCAGCCTGTATCCCGCTGCCGAAATCGACCGTTCGCCGTCGGAGTTCGGCCGTATCCTGCGCGCAACGCGCGAAAACGACGTGCCCGGCACGTTTCAACCGGACTATGCAACGGAGTCGCGCGCGTGGTGTCCTTCTACGATACGCGTGCGGATCCGCAATTACGATCCGGCGAAGTTGCACGCGTTCTGGGAGCGCTACCGGATCGATACGACGTACAACCTCACGCACCGCAACTGTTCGAGCACCGTTGCCTATGCGCTCGAGGCTGCGATCGACGGTGCGGTGGGCCGACTGCACGACGGCAGTACGGGTTGGGGCAGTTTTCTGCGTGTACTCGTCACGCCTGAACTGTGGGTTGCCGCTCAGATTCGCAAGCGTGCGTTGACGATGGCGTGGACGCCGGGCCTCACGCTCGACTATGCACGTGCGCTGAGCATGCTGGCCGATCCGCGTCCGTTCGCGTGGTGGAAGGCAGCAGGGGTTGCCGCAAGCCGGCTGTCGCAACAGCGGCGTGCATGGCGCGCACAGGACGCGGGCAACGTGCAGTGATGCGGCATACGGATTGCGCCCCTGCCACGCTAGGGAAAAATACGACGCATTCCGCCGAATGCGCGCTATTCGCGATGTTTGAAAGGCGTGTTGCCGTGACGGCGGTGCGACGCGATTTATCGGCTGTCGTTGTCGCCAGCCGGTGCGTGACCCGACAGCCGAAGTTGACGCGGCGTAACGCCGTAGTACCGCTTGATCTGCGTCGTCAGATAGCTCTGGCTGCCGAACCCGCAATCGAGCGCAATCGACAGGATGCTCGCCGACGTATGGCACAGCAGCCAGCGTGCACGTTCCAGGCGGCGTTCAATCACGTACTGCATCGGTGTACGTGAGAATCGCTCTTTGAACGCCGCGATTGTCGCGTGCTCGCTCAGGCCGGTGTATCGGGCGATGTCGGCAAGGCCGATCGCTTTGCCCAGCGATGCGTCGATCCAGCGATTGATGGACGTTTCATAGAGAATGTCCGGACGCTCGCGGATGTTTTGACTGACGTCCTGAGCGTTAGGGTTTCGACGGTACGTTGCGCTCGGTGGCTCTCCGAATCGCCGGTGGTACAGGCGAACGAAGCGCAACGACGGCGCAAAGCCATATGCACGCAGCACGCCGACAAAACCGGTGCCGATATCGACGGCCAGCGCACGATGAACGGCGCGAAGACGTGCGTCGACGATGAGGTCCCTCGAGTGTTTTCCGGTCAGGCGCCGGATGCCGTTTTCCAGCGTGTTCGTTGCACATCCCAGCGCATAGGCGACCGTGCTGAGCGTTGCCCAGCGCGTCGGGTCGGCTTCGATCATCTCGACCGCGGTACGCGCGAGGTGCTCGGGCGCGTGACGATCGCTCAGGACGATGTCGCTGTAGTTGCTCTTGTGGCCGGTCACGACGAGCTTGAGCATATGCTCGTACAACGAGCGTATCGCGATATCAGGGGATGGCGACATCAGCATCATTCGACGCAGGCAATCCGCGGACGCGTTCCATTGCGTGGCGAGATCTTTGGCCAGCGGCGACAGGTCGAACTGGATGAGGTCGTCGAGCGGATGGCCGAGCCAGCGTCCGACAAACTCGTTGACCTCGGTGACATCGAGGATCACGGCAATGTGGTGCAGGCCCTCGGGTCGTGACAGGCACGTTGCGTCACTCGCGGACGAAACAGGCATCACATCGCCGATTGCGCATTGCGCGACCGAATTCCCGCTCGAGTAAGTCGATCCGCCATTGATGCACGACGAGAAGAGATAGTTGGGGCGGGGGCCGTGCGACTGAAAATGAAACGGTATTTCGAAATTGCCATCGTAAACCGCGATTCCGTTCCATTGCTGGCCACTGACGGTGACGTCCCGATTGCTGGCATGACAGGCACGAAAGCGGTTCTCCGTATAGGTCGCCACGAGAAAGTCGGAAACCTCATCCGGATCATTACTGTGAAAGCGATGCGTTTGGATGGGCGATTCACTCATCATAATGGCCAGTTCGAATATATCTGCTTGATTGAATATTATTGGGGGTCAATCAATGCGGGAGCAATACGGTTTCCGGCCAGCATCGTAGGGAAAAGCCAGTCGCTCGATAAGCTGCCGTGCTGTATACGGGGTATACGACCGGTTACGCCGACTATGTGCATGGAACCTGCACGTAGTGAAACAAGGTGGCCGTGCGGAAATAGAAAAATGAAGACCTGAGCACCTTACACCCGAGCGCTTATTTTTTAGAGAAATTCCATCGATATTCCGGAATAAATAATCTTACATAGTCAATACAATCGTGTGACCGATGCAGTTTATGTCGGATACGTTTCCCTCGGTAAATCCTGAATTATTCGATTGCGAATCGTGCGGCGTTACGCGGCGCAACTGGGTGAAACCAGTCCTTGCGTCCGCGTGACAGAGGGACATGCCTGTCGATAAATACGGGCGCGCGTGCGTGACACCGGCTGAAGAATACAACCGATGAAAATTCTCTATACCAACTTTCATGGCGGAAATGGTGGCGGGCACGACACCTATATTTATCACCTTGCGGCTGGTCTGGGCCGTCGGTATCGCGTCGCGGTCGCATCGCCGGCCGGCAGTCGCCTGTCGCGCATGGTCGATACGCTACCGGGCGTGCGCGTCGTCGACATGCAGTTCAAGCCGTGTTGGCGCACATTTCTCCCCGAGTTGGTGCGGCTGCGGCGCCTGATCGAGCAATCTGCGTTCGACGTCATCCATGTCAACGGCTCGGCCGACCACCGGCAGGTCATGCTCGCACTCGTGGGCTGCCGCACGCGGCCATCGGTTGTTTTTACGAAACACAACACCTATGCAGCCGGCAGCATCGGCAATTTTTTGCGGGCGAGATTCGCGACGGACACGACGATCGCCGTCAGTGACTACGTCCGGCTGATGCTGGAGCGGCAGTCGCCCTACGGGGATATCACGGTAATCAAGCATGGCGTGCAGCTGCCGCCGGATACAGGCGGGCAGGCCGAGATCCGGCGTCGGCGAATCGGGTATTTCGGCGAAGCCGGTGCGGATGCCATCGTGCTCGGCAGCGTCGCCGGCACCGGGCCGCACAAGGGGTGGAGCGATCTGGTCAGCGCGCTTGCGCAATTGCCTGAGGCGTTGCGGGCGAAGTTTCGCGTGCTGCTTGCAGGCGACTGGCCGTCGCAGGAGCAGCGCGAATTCGTCGAGCATTGCGGCGCGGCCGCGAACGTGGCGTTCGTCGGTCCGACGGATCGGACGCGTGACATCCTCGCGACCTGCGACGCGTCGTTCGTGCTGTCGTATCACGAAAGCCTGTCGTTTGCGTGCCGCGAAGCGATGTCGATGGGTCGTGCCGTGATCGTGACCGATGTCGGCGGCCTGCCGGAGAACGTCGACGACCGGATCGACGGCTGGATCGTTCCGCCGCGCTCGCCCGAAGCGATCGCCGCCGTCCTGCGCGAGATTGCCGAACATCCCGAACGTGTTCCCGAGATGGGGCGCGCCGCGCGCGCAAGGAGCGAACGCGAGTTCAGTTTCGCGCGGTTCATCGACGAAACGAGTTCGGTTTACCGCGCGTCGATCCGCGGGACGGCGGTGTCTGCATGACCGATGCTCCGACGCAACCGCCGGTCACGCCGCCGGAGCGGCCGCAGGCAGAACGCGCCGTGTGCGGCCCGATCCTGATGTATCACCAGATTCGCCCGTTGCCGCCGCATTCAGACGTATTGCGCGGCCTGAGCGTCGATCCGCGCGCGTTTCGGCGCCAGATGCGTGCGCTGAAGGCGCTGGGCTATCGCGGCATGTCGGTCACCGACCTGCAGTGGCGGCTACCGCAGGCGCGGCGTGAGAAGTTGTTTGCCATCACGTTCGACGACGGTTTTCGCAACGTGTTCGAGCATGCGCTGCCCGTGCTCGATGAGCTCGGCTTTACTGCGACCTGCTACTTCGTGTCGGGCAGGCTGGGTGGCAGCAATGATTGGGATCGCCGGCTCGCGACGGCCGAGAGCGCGTTGATGGATCTCGGTGCGCTGCGCGAATGGCGCGCGCACGGGCACGAGGTCGGCGCGCATACCGTCGATCATGTTGCGCTGTCCGACGTGCCTTCACCGGCTGCGTGGCGGCAGATCGCGCATTCGAAGGCGCAACTCGAGGATGCGGCCGGATGCCCGATCATGTCGTTTTGCTATCCGTATGGCGCGCTCGACGCGAACGTACGGCGGCTTGTCATCGAAGCCGGCTTCCGGAACGCGACCACAACCGTGCGCGGACGTGCTGACGCGCGTACCGATCCGTTTCTGCTACCGCGTATTGCCGTGCCGGGCGGGCGCGGCGTCGCGCGCTTTCTCGGGAGGTTCTTCCGGTGATGCGCGACAGATCCGCTGCAAACGCAGGACGGCTTTGCCGTGCCGGCCCGCTGCATGCAGGGCGCGGCACACCGTCCGGATTCGACGCGGATCGGGTCGCGCGGCCGATGGTGCGCGTGCTGCTGTTCGTCGCGCTGGGAATCGCGTATCTGGCGCCGGGCATCATTGGCCACGACCCGTGGAAACAGGACGAGACCTACACGTTCGGGATCATTCGGCACATGCTCGATTCCGGCGACTGGATTGTGCCGACCAACACCGGCACGCCGTTTCTCGAGAAGCCGCCGCTGTACGACTGGGTCGCGGTCGCGTTCGCGCGCCTGTTCGGCGCAATCTTGCCGTTGCATGACGCCGCGCGGCTTGCGAGCGCATTTTTCGCGGTGCTGGCGTTCGGTTTCACCGCGCGTGCGGCGCGCGTGGCAACCGGCTCGACGCGCTGGTTCGAGCCGCGCGTGCTTGGTCCCGTCGCGCTGTGCGCCGGGACGCTCGTGGTGCTCAAACACACGCACGACATGATGACAGACGTCGCGCTGATGGCCGGTGCGGCGATCGGTTTCTGCGGTCTGCTTGAACTTGTCGGCGGGTTCGTGCACGGCGGCCATGCCGATTACCGGGCGGCCGCGCGGCTGGGAGCCGGCATCGGGATTGCGTTCATGTCGAAGGGCCTGTTCGTGCCGATCGTGTTCGGCGCGACCCTCGGTGTCGCGCTCGTGCTTTATCCGGCGTGTCGCACGCGTGCCTGCGCGCGTGCGCTCGCGACGGCTGCGCTCGTCTGCGCACCGTTCGTGTTGATCTGGCCGACGGCGCTCTACCTGCGTTCGGAAACGCTGTTCGCCGTCTGGTTTTGGGACAACAACGTCGGCCGTTTCTTCGGCTTCTCGGTGCCAATGCTCGGCGCCGAGAACGACAAGCTGCTGTTCATCTGGCGCGCGTTGCTGACGGTCGGGTTTCCGGTTGGTCCGCTCGCGGTCGTGGCGATCGCCGGCGGTGTGTTGCGCGGCTGGCGCAATCCGTCGATCGCGCTGCCGGTCGCATTCGCCGCGATCGGGCTGATCGTGCTCCACTTCGCCGCGACGTCGCGGCAACTCTACATCCTGCCGTTCATCGGGCCGCTGTCGCTCATCGCCGCGCGCAGCGTCGAGCGCATGCCGGCTCGCCTGCATGCCGCGTGGGATTACGCGAGTCGCGGCCTGTTCGGTGCATGTGCGGTGCTGGTGTGGTGCGTCTGGTTCGCAATGACGCGCGACACGCTGCCGCGCGACATCGTTGGGTGGTTGGGGGGCTGGCTGCCGCTTGACTGGACGATTCCTTTGCAACCCGCGGCGATCTGCGGGGCGTTCGCGCTGAGCGTCGGCTGGCTCGCTGCGTTGCCGTTGCTGCGCGGCGCGGGCCCGTGGCGCGGCACGTTGTCGTGGGCCAGCGGCGTGGTGCTCACCTGGGGCCTTGTCTGCACGCTGTTGCTGCCCTGGCTCGACGTAGCGAAAAGTTATCGGTCGGTGTTCGACGACCTGAAGGTCCAGCTTGCGCGCGAGTGGCACGCGGGCGATTGCATCGCGAGCCCGGGGCTCGGCGAGTCCGAGGTGCCGATGCTCGATTACTTCGCCGGACTCCGCTACATACCGGTGGACGAGCCGCGTGCGCGCGCGTGCCGCTGGCTGATCGTACAAGGCGTGCGCGGTGCGGTGCCGGATCCTGGGGCGTCATGGGCGCCGTTCTGGCAAGGCGCGCGTCGTGGCGATACGCACGAGGCGCTCGTCGTTTATCGCTCGGTGAACGGTGAGTGGCCGCGTGCCGGATCGAATGTGCCGGAGCGCAGATGACGACGCGTAGCGGACGCCGCGGTTGTTGGCTCGCCGTACTGGTGATCGGCGCGTTGATGTTGCTCGTCGCGGAACTGATTGGAATCGTTGCTTCGCTCGTCGGTTAGGCGTGGGTGTCGAGGCGTGATGCGAAGGGCGGGGGTGAGTACATTTCAGGAGAAAACAATGGGAAAGCGCTGGTGCATGACGTGGAGGCGGATCGGATGGCTGCTTGTGGGGTTCGCGCTGTCCGGATTGATGAGCGCTTGCGGATCGGGAGACGAATCGATAACGGCGACGGCCGAGCGCACGGTGCTCGTTTATCTTGTCGGCGCGAATTTGACATCGAGCCTTCAAGACGATCTTGACGCGATGGCCAAGGCCACGGCCGGTACGAACGTGAATATCCTGGTTACAACCGGCGGCGGAGACCGGATGCAGGAGGACGTCGACTGGACTCGAACTCAACGTTGGCAGCTCTCGCAGGGGCGGCGAACCTGGCTGGCCGACCTCGGACAGCAGGACATGGCGGCATCGGCCACGCTGAGCGATTTTCTCGAATGGGGTATCCGGCAGTATCCGGCGAAGCGGGTCGCAGTCATTCTGGGCGATCACGGGGGAGGGCCGAATGGCGGCTTTGGCTATCGAACGACGACGAAGGCCGAGGACGATGCGCAGGAGCGCCCGCATTTGTCGTTGCGGGACATGACCCAGGCGTTTCAGCGCGCGACCGCGGCCACGGGAAAGCGCTTCGATCTGGTCGGGTTCGACGCATGCCTGATGGCCAGTGTCGAGGTTGCCGCCGCATTTCGCCCGTATGCGGACTATCTGGTCGCATCCGAGGATCTTGAATTCGGCGGGTGGGATTACGCCAGCGTATTTGGCGGTCTCGCCGCGCAGCCGGATATGAATGCCCGAGACCTGGGAACGCTGATCGTCAACAGCTACGCCGACTTGCGCGCGGAAGGCAATCCGGATCTCACGATTTCGCTTGTCGACCTGGGGGCGCTGGACAGTGTCATCGGCGTGGCTGACGCACTGGGCCGCGGTCTCTATGCGAACGGAACCAGCGTGGAGGACATCGCACGTGCGCGCGTCAATGCGCGGTCGTTCGATACCGACTGGACGACAGTCAACGATATGGTCGATCTGGTGCAGTTTTCAAGGGCGCTCGAGCTTGCGGCGCTGCCGAAGCCGACGGTCGCGAGCAGTGAGGTCGAAAAAGCATTGAGCCAGGCCGTCGTCGTCAAGCGGGCGGGAAGCAACCGGTCGCTGGCGAAAGGATTGACGATTTTCATGCCGGCAGGCGCTGCGTACAACGCCACCGTCATGCAGACGTACGACAGCCTGGATTTCAGTACGTCTTACCAGAGTTTTGTTGGCGAGTACGGCGCGGCATTGCGGGCCGCGCTCGATGTACTCGTTCAGATCTCGCCGCCAGCCGCGACCGGCGATGATGTTCAGGCTTTCGCGTATTCCCCGAAGCTCTGGCAGGAAGAGGTGCCGATGGCTGCGCTTGGAGACAACCTCGGGCAAATCGTGGCATTTCGTCCTATCGGACCGGCGTCACCTGCCGGGGATACGAATCTGGGCGGCGATTTCCGCAAGCTCTCGACCAAATTGTCGGAGCCATGGTATGCGCTCAATGGTTGCATCGTGTCGGTGATTCCGGGCGTAACTGGCGATACCGAAACATCGTTCGTGATTCCGGTATCGTACCGCGACGAGGGCTCCACCGCGGATGTCACAGGCTTCCTGCTGGCGTCGGGAGGGCCGGGTGGTGACATGACTCTGGAGGGCTTCGTGCCGTCACTTGGCACGGCAGTCGGTCATGTGACGTCGATCGGCCCGAAGTGGACATTGACGCCGCAGCTTTGGTCTGCTGCCCAGTCGATGTGGTACCCACCCCCCCCGGAGACTGTCGTGTGCAAGGCGGTCGCGGCGCAGGACGGAAGCTGGAAAATCGGAAGGATCGAGAAGCCCAAGTCGTATCGATTCCGGTTCGCCGTGGCAGACCTGGCGAATCGCTTGCGTCTGTCTCCCGAGATGGAACCTGTTCCCCCCGGAGAGGAGCAGGTTCCTTGAACCGCCCGGGGCGCGCTCCAGCTCATGAAGTTCGATCTTGCCGATTCGCTCGAAGTACTCGACCTGATCGGCAGCGCGTTCACCGCACCGCCAGACGACCTGCCGGGCTTGCCGCAGTCGCCGGCAAGCCGTTTGGTGCGGCGCTGGAAGCGGCAGCGTCGGCCTGTCGGGGTGTTGCGGACGTCGTTTGGGGATTCCTCGCGTGCGAGCAGCAACGCGGTGAAGCAGCAGAATGTGCCGGTATCCTGATCGATGCGCGACCGGCCCGATGCGTGGCGTACTTGAAGCAGGCCACGGGGACCGGATCGCGCGCGATCCGCGCCGCACCCGTCACGCGCGGGCCAGCCGGCGCGCCGCCAGCAGCGCGAGCACGAGCAGTACCGCGACGAACGCGGCGACGCCCGTCCACGCGCCGTGTTGCCAGAACGTGCCGCCGAGCGACCCGAGCACGCTCGACCCGAGATAGTACGCAAGCAGGTACAGCGACGCGGCGTGCCCTTTCGCGGACCCCGCAAGGTGCCCGACCCAGCCGCTCGCGACCGAATGGGCAATGAAGAAGCCGATCGTGACGAGCACGATGCCGACGACGATCGCCGCGAGCGAATGCGACAGCGTCAGCGCGAGGCCCGCCGCGAACACGAGCACGCCGCTGACGAGCACCGGTGCGCGTCCGAGACGGTCGGCGAGCGCGCCTGCGCTCGACGACGAAACCATCCCGAACAGGTAGGCGCCGAAGATCAGCCCGCACGCGGTCGCGCTCAGGTTGAACGGGGCCGCGGTGAGCCGGAACCCCGCATAGTTGTAGATCGTCACGAACGCACCCATCACCAGGAAGCCGATCGCGAAAACGAACGGGAGCCGGTCGTGACGCAGTTGCGCGCCCCACAGCCGGACGTGATGGCGCAGCGTCAGGTCGGCGCGCTTCACGAAGCGCCGCGACGGCGGCAGCAGCATCACGAACGCGGCCGCCGCGACGAGATCGACGACACCGATCGTCAGCATCGCCGTGCGCCACGAGAAGTGCTCTTCCAGCATGCTCATGCCGATCCGTCCGACCATGCCGCCGAACGCGGTCCCGCCGACATAGAGCCCCATCGAGAAACCGAGCCCTTCCGACGCGATTTCCTCGGCGAGATACGCCATCGCCACTGCCGGGACGCCGCCCAGCGCGAAACCTTCCAGTGCGCGCCAGACCAGCAGCAGGTTCCAGTCGGGCGACAGCGCGGCGAGCACGTTGAACAGTGCGGCGAGCGTCATCGACGCGAACATCAGCCCGCGCCGCCCGACGCGTTCGGACAGTGCGCCGGCGCACAGGATGGAGACCGCCAGCATCCCGGTCGATAGCGACAGCGAGAGCGAACTCGACGCCGCGCCGAGCCCGAACTCGCGTGCGAACGCGGGAAGCAGCGGCTGGACGCAGTACAGCAGCGAGAACGTGGAAAAGCCGGCGAGGAAGAGCGCCAGCGCGATGCGCTTGTATGCGGCCGAGCGCGGGGAAACGCCGGCGGGCAGCGCATCGGGCGTGGCCTGTTGCGTGCCGGGCAGGGAGCGGGAAAGCGAAGGGGAGGGCATGACTGCACTCGATGTGCGAAGGGATGCCTGAATTCTTGCGCACCGTCATCGATATGTCCAATATATGAAAACAACCGCAGCGATATGTTTAACCGCTGGCTAGTAAGCCGACCCGGCGCACCGTGAGGTCACGTACGAATGGAACTCCGACATCTCCGCTATTTTCTGGCCGTGGCGGCCGCATCGAATTTCACGAAGGCCGCCGAAGCGCTCGGCATCGGGCAACCGCCGTTGAGCCAGCAGATCAAGGCGCTCGAAAGCGAGCTCGAGGTGGAACTGTTCAAGCGGACCGCGCGCGGCGCCGAGCTGACGCTGGCGGGCGAGGTCTTCGCGCAGGAAGCGCGCCGCGTGCTCGACGCCGCCGAGCGTGCGGTGCGCGCGGCAAGGCGGGCCGCGCGCGGGGAGACCGGGCATCTGCGCGTGGGCTTCACCGGGACGGCGGCCTTCAATTCGAAAGTGTCGGATCTGATCCGGCGCTTTCGGGAAGCGTTCCCGGACGCCGAGCTGACGTTGCAGGAGGCCGCGTCGCGCGTGCTGCTGGAGGCGCTGGAGGCCGGGCACCTCGACGTCGCGATCGTGCGGCCGGAACGCCGTGCGGCCGCGACGTTGCGGGTCTTCGACTGGGACGACGAACCGATGTTCGTCGCGCTGCCCGTCGCGCACCGGCTGGCGCAGCGGCGGCGGATCGATCTGGTGGAACTGGTGGACGAGTCGTTCGTGCAGGTGCCGCGGGAGGCCGGCGGCGCGCTGTTCGACCATATCGTCGCCGCATGCAATGCCGCCGGGTTCGAGCCGCGCATGGCGCAGCCCGCGCCGCAAATGGCGTCCGCGGTGACGCTGGTGGCGGCCGGGCTCGGCGTGTCGGTCGTGCCGAAGGCGATTACGCAGGTGCAGGTTGCCGGAGTCGTCTATCGGCCGTTGGCGGGGGATGCGCTGCGTGCACGGCTCGCCATTGCGTCACGATGCGACGAGTCGTCGGCGGTGGTTCGGAATTTTCTGTTGCTGGCGGGGGAGGATGAGGCGAAGGGCGTGCGGTAGAAACAAAAAAACCGCGAAGCCATGTGCTGTCGCGGTTTTTGTAAATGCGTGAAATGCGGTGAACCGCATCTGGTGCCGACGGCGAGACTCGAACTCGCACAGCTTTCGCCACTACCCCCTCAAGATAGCGTGTCTACCAATTTCACCACGTCGGCACTGCACTGCAAGGGGCGCAATTGTAGCGTCACATTTCGCGTTTGTGAAGAGGGTGTGACACGATCGGCGGATGCGTGAAGGCGATCCCGGTAGAATTCGGGCGATCGACCCGATGATCGCCGCAACCGCAACCCGTTTTCTCCGCGTGACACACACTCTCGAACAACTGCAGGCCGGGCAACTCGCCGGCGCACGGCAACTCAAGCTCGCATGCGGGCTGACTGAGTTTCCGCGTGAAATTCTCGATCTCGCCGACACCCTCGAAGTGCTCGACCTGACCGGCAATGCGCTTACCTCGCTGCCGGACGACCTGCCGCGCCTGCATCGCCTGCGTATCCTGTTCGCATCCGGCAACCATTTCACCGCATTCCCCGACGTGCTCGGCGCCTGCGCGCAACTCGACATGATCGGCTTCAAGGCGAACCGGATTCAAACGGTGCCCCGTGGATCGCTGCCGCGCGCGCTGCGCTGGCTGATCCTGACCGACAACGCAATCGACGAATTGCCCGCCGACATCGGCGAATGCTCGCGGCTGCAGAAGCTGATGCTCGCGGGCAACCGGTTGCGCGCGCTGCCGGCGGAAATGGCCGCTTGCCGCGCGCTCGAATTGGTGCGCCTGTCGGCGAATCGTCTGGACGCACTGCCGGACTGGCTGCTGCGCTTGCCGCGGCTCGCGTGGCTCGCCGCTGCCGGCAATCCGTTCGGCGCGGCACCGGAAGCCGCGGCGTCGGCGGAACCGGGCGTCGCGGATGTCGATTGGGCAGCGCTCGCGTGCGAGCAGAAACTCGGTGAAGGCGCCTCGGGCGTGATTTACCGCGCGCAATGGACGGCGGAAAGCCGTGCGCCGCGCGCGGTCGCGGTCAAGCTGTTCAAGGGCGCGGTGACGAGCGACGGCCTGCCCGATTGCGAAATGGCCGCGTGCCTGCACGCCGGCCGCCACCCGAACATGATCCCGGTGATCGGCAAGGTGCGCGGGCACCCGGACGGCACGCACGGCCTCGTGATGGAGCTGGTCGATCCCGCGCTGACGAACCTCGCGGGGCCGCCGAGCTTCGCGACCTGCACGCGCGACGTGTATGCCGACGGCACGAGATTCGAGCCTGCCGCGGCGCTGCGGATCGCACACGGCATCGCATCGGTCGCGGGCCATCTGCACGAACGCGGCATCATGCACGGCGACCTGTATGCGCACAACATCCTGCACGACGACGCCGGTGGCGCGTTGCTCGGCGATTTCGGTGCGGCATCGCTCTACGACGTGAACGACCGCATGCGCGGCGCACGGTTCGAACGGCTCGAAGTGCGCGCGTTCGGTTACCTGCTCGGCGAGTTGCTCGATCGATGCGAGCCGCGAGCGTGGGCCGGCAGGCACGCGCTCGACGCACTGGCGGCAGCCTGTTTGAACGAGGCGGTCGACGCGCGGCCGTCGTTCGTGGAGATCACCGCCGCGCTGGCTGCGCTGGTTGCGCAAACACGCTGACGGGATTGCGCGGCAGGATCGATATCGAGATGCGTGCGCTTACGCCTGCCGCGCAGTCAGCAGCTTGATCCCGAGCCCGACGAACAGCAGCCCGCTGGCGCGCTTGAGCGCACGCACCGCGCGGCTCATGCCGAAGCCGCGATGGAATCGGCGCACGCCGGCCGAATAGACGCTGTGAACGACCACGACGGTGCACGCGATCGTCGCGTACATCACGACGAACTGCAGCGCGAGCGGGCGGTCGTGCACGATGAACTGCGGCATGAACGCGGACAGGAAGATCATCGTCTTCGGATTGCTGCCCGACACGAACAGCGCCTCGCGAAACAGCTTCCTGCGGTCGGGCACGGCGACGTCCGCCGCGCCGGTCGACGCGGCGGCCTTGCGCTCGCCGCGCAGTTGCCTGACACCCAGGAACATCAGGTACGCGGCACCGACCACCTTCATCGCGACGAACAGCGGCGGCATCGCGGCCAGCACTGCGCCGACGCCGAGCGCGACGAGCACCACGACCACGCCTTGCGCCGTGAGGTTGCCCGCGATCGTCGCGGCCGTGCCGTGCGTGCCGTAGCGCACCGTGTTGCGGATGACGAGCAGCACGTTGGGCCCCGGCGACAGCGTCGTGGCGAGATAGGCTGCGGCAAACAGCATCCAGGTCTGAATGGACATGCGGCGCTCCGAGAGGCGGTTCCGGCGTGCGGGATGACACGATGATGCCACGCCAATAAATGGCGCAGGGGTGCGCCGGAATCGTCGCGTCAGCGTGCGTCGCGCATGCAGTACGCGGGGATCGACGGCGGCGTATCGATCGCGGCGGGCCGCGTCATCCACGCGATCCACCCGGCCCATATCCCGCAGACGATCAGCACGGCGACGTTCAGCGGCGTCCGGTAGCGGACGATCAGGTCGGCCAGCGGCTGGCGGTTCTTCATGTTCGTCTCCTTCGTTCGTTGCGGACGCAACGTTACTGGCCGGCGTACGACGGCGCTCTGGCGTCGCAGGTCACGGACACCGTCGAACCGTCCGCGAAATGCAGCCGGAACGGCACCTTGGCGCCGGGCACGACGGCCTGGCGCGGGTCCTCGAGCATGACGTGATAGCTCTTCGGCTTGAACGTCACCGAACCGTGCGCGGGCACCTGGACCGATTCGACATGAACCATCTTCGCGGTGCTGCCGTTCGTCTGCGTTTCATGCAGCATCGCCATCCCGTAGGCGGGCGTGTCGAGGCCCGTCAGCGTGACGGGCGCGTCGCCGTCGTTCTTCAGCGTGAAGTAGCCGGACGACGGCACCGTCGCCGGCATTGAACGGATCCAGCAGTTTTCTGCCTGTACGGCCGGCGCGGCGAACGTGGCGGGGGCTTGCAGCGCCAGCAGTGCGAACAGCAGGCCGGTCGGAATCGAGCGTTTCATGGTTGGTTATCCTGATGGGTGGATGCAGCGGGGATCGGCGGCGACGCGACCGGCGCGGAACGCCGATGCGCGTCGCGGACATCATTTCAGCGTGAACGTGTAGTGGCCTTGCGTGCGATGGCCGTCGCTGGCCACCGCGATCCACGCGACCGTGTACGTGCCGGCGCTCAGGCTGGCCAGCGCGACGTGCATGCGTTTCCGGTTGTCGGCGTCGACGGACGATTTCCCGTCGACGACCGATTGCCCGTGGCTGTCGGTGACGGCGATCGAGCTGAAAGCGGGCTCGAGCGCTTCGCTGAATCCGATCGACACCGCGTGCGGCGCGGTTGAAAGCGTGGCGTCGGCGGCCGGTTCCTGCGTCTTCGGGAGCGCGTGGGCCTGGGCGGCCTGGATGACGACGAAGCCGAGGGCGGCGAGTGCGCCGCGAATGAAAGTAGCGGTTTTCATGGTTGAGTGTGCGAGTGGCGAATCGGATGGAGCAACACGGATTCGACGGACGGGTGCACGCACACCGTCGCAGCTGCGCCGATGGCGGCCGATGTCAGTGCGAACGTGCGCGGCCGGACGTTCGCCCGCAGGCGAAAGTCGGCGCGACAGAACGGACCGGGAGCAGCCAGCCGCACGCACGGCACGACGCTGCGCGCAATACGGTGAGACATGATCGTCCTTCGAAACGTGACACGTCGCGCACGCCGGCGGCGTGCGCGAGCCACGCGATGCGCTACGGCATCACGGGCGTTGACGACGAATCAGGACGCGAACGGAGGGGCGCGCGGTTGCGCGGCCGTGAGCGGCAGCGCGCGGCGCAGGCTTTCGAAGCGGGTCGCTTCGCGGTGCTGAATGACGTGCACGTTGGCCGCGAACGTCAGTTCGGGCGCGGGCAGTGCGGGCGTATGGGCAAGCAGGCTGCAATAGCCGCATGCCTGGAGGTGAGCCTGCAGGCTCTTGCGCGACGAATCGGCGGCGCGCTCGCCGGTGGCCAGCGCTGCCGTGCAGTAGCCGGCCAGCAGCGTATCGACGCGCTGCTGCGTCGTCAGTGCCTGCGAGATCGTCGGCGCGAGCGCCGTCATCAGGATGGCGAGCATCCCGATCAGACTGCCGATCTTCCGGAGGCGACGACTCAGCATGCGATGCGCGGCGGTGTATGGGCGACGATGGAGCGGATTATGCCACGCACGTCGATTCGCATGTCGACACGGCGGTGCGGCGTTGCGGCGCGCTATGCGTGCTTTGCCAGATATTTCGTGACCAGCGTCATCTGCGCGGCCCAGCCCTGATCGTTCATCTCGCGTGCCTTCGCGCGGCGCGTTTCGATCAACTGATCGAAGCCCGTTTCGGTGACCGTGAGCAGCGTGCCGCCGGCCTGTGCCGCGAGCGCGAACGTGACGAGCGTCATCGGCTCGGAGGCGTAATCGATATTCGGGGCGATCGCGAACGGATGCCAGCGAAACGAGAACAGTTGCTTCGGCTCGACGCGGTCGACGACGATTTCGAACACCATACCCGCATAGGGCTCCTGCGTCTTGGCGACATCGTCGTCGACGCGGGTCGGCGTGATGCGGCCGAACAGCGGCTGGCCGGCCGTGAACGGTCCGTCGAACGTTACGCCGAACCACTGGCCGAATTCGCCGGAATTGCTGACGGCTTCCCACACGCGGTCGGGCGATGCGTTGAGCAGGGCCTGTTTTTCGATGCGATCGGTTTGCTGGGTCATGACGTTCTCCACACGGGATCAACCTTTGCGGGACGGCACGCGCGACCGCGTGCCGCGTCTAGTCGAGCATGACCGCGTCGGGCACGTCGAGCACGAGGTCCGACGTCGCGACGGCCACGCATGGCAGCGTATAGCCGTCGGCCTTTTCCTCGCGGCTCAGCCCCGGCCATTCGATCGTGTAGCGTACGCTGCCGCTGACGATCCGGCAAAGGCAGCTTCGGCACGTGCCGTTGCGGCACGAGCGCGGCAGCGACACGCGCGCGAACGCGGCGGCTTCGAGCAGCGTGAGCGAATCGGGCGCATCGAAGGTCGTGCCGAGCGGCTCGATGCGCACGAGGGGAAGGTGTTCCGGATGGGTCATGGCGGAGGCGGGCGGCGGTTCGGCGGCAACGCGTCAAGCATACCCGAACGTGCTGGCGGCCGGCGTCGGCCGGCCGCTGGCGTCAATGCCGGCGCAGGTGCCGGTACACGGTATTGCGGGCGAGGCCAAGTTCGCGCGCGGCCGCCGACACGTTGCCGCCATGCCGCGCAAGCACGGCGTCGATTACCGCGGCCTGATGGCTTTGCAGCGTCGTACCTTCACGCGTGCCGGCCGATTCGGCCGGCGCTGCGGTGGACGGCGCCGCCGGTGCGTCGTCGCAGTCGAGCCAGAAATCGTCGGGCAAATGGGTGAGCGTGATTTCGGCTTCGTCTTCGGCCAGCATGCCGGCCGTGCGCAACACGTTGGTCATCTGGCGCAGGTTGCCGGGCCAACGGTGGCGCGTGAACGCGTCGAGCACGTCGGCCGCGATGCAGCGCGGCATCGGTTCGCTGCGCGCGAGCCGCGCGAGAATCCGCTCGACGAGCGCGGGCAGGTCGGTGCGTGCGGCAAGCGCCGGCAGCGTGACCGCGAGCCCGTTGATCCGGTAGAACAGGTCTTCGCGGAACGTGCCTTCCGCGATCATCGCGCGCAGGTCGCGATGGGTCGCGCAGACCACCCGCACGTCGACCGGCACCGCGCGCGCGCCGCCGAGCGGCATCACCGCGCGTTCCTGCAGCACGCGCATCAGCCGGACCTGCTGCGCGAGCGGCATGTCGCCGATTTCGTCGAGAAACAGCGTGCCGCCATCGGCCTGCACGATCTTGCCGGGGCTGCCGCGTTTGCGCGCGCCGGTGAACGCACCGTCCTCATAGCCGAACAGTTCGGCCTCGATCAGCGAATCGGGCAGCGCCGCGCAGTTGACTGCCACGAACGGACCGTCCGCGCGCGGCGATGCCTGGTGCAGTGCGCGGGCGAGCCATTCCTTGCCGGTGCCGGTCTGGCCGAGGATCAACAGCGGCAGGTCGCGCCCGCGGATCTTCGCGACGCGTTCGAGCACGGCGGCCATGCGTGCGTCGCCCGTGTCGAGCGTCGCGAACGTGATCGCGTCCGGTTCCGGGTCCGGCGTGCGTGCGCGTGCGGCGGGCGCGGGCGGCGTGACGGCGACGGTGGTCTTGTGCGCTTCCGCGAATTCGCAGCGTGCCAGCACGCGTACGCCGGTCGACAGCGTGAGGCGGAACATCGCGCCGGGTGCGCGTGCCGCCTGCTGCGCGAGCTGGCCGAAGCGCATGCCGAACAGCGCGCCGCTGGCCTGATGCTGCAGTGCGTCGAACGACGCGCCGAGCTGGAATTGTGCGCTGCGGTTCGCAGCGATCAATCCGCCGTCGGGGCCGAATGCGACGAGCCCGGCGAACAGCGAATCGACGCATTCCTCGTGCGCATGAAAGCGCAGCCGCAAGGCTTCCGCGCACTGGTTCGCGAACAGGTGGTTTTCGATCAGTTGCGCGGACATCCGCACGAGCGCGAGCGTGTGCGGGCTCGAGCCGCGTGGATCGCCGCTGACGTCGAGCGTGCCGAGCGTGCGGCCGAACGGGTCGAAGATCGGCGCGCACGAGCAGGTGAGGATGTGGTTGGCGCGCAGGAAGTGTTCGGCGCCGTGCACTGCGACGGCCTGGCCCGATGCGAGCGCGGTGCCGATCGCGTTGGTGCCGCGCGCGCCTTCCGCCCACGAGACGCCCGTACACAGTGCAACGCGGTTGGCTTTCTCGATGAAGTCCGCGTCGCCGATGCTGTGCAGGATGACGCCGGCGGCGTCGGTCAGCAGCACGAGGCTTTGCGTGTCGGCGATTTGCGCGTGGAGGTTCTCCATCACCGGGCGCGCGTGCGAGAACAGTGCGTGATTCGTGTCGAGCAGTTCGCGCAGCGCGATGCGCGACAGCGGCGAGAAATCGGGGCGTTCGTGCGCGCGCAGGCCGACCGCGGTCGAACGCGCATGCGCCTGCGCGAGCAGGTCGGTGCGACCCGCGGTGGCGGGCAGCACGAAGGGTTGCGGCATGACTTGTCTCCTGTCGACAGCAGTTAGCGCTTCAGCGCTTACTGCTGTCCCATGCTTCGCGGTCGACCCGAGTTGGCGCTTTAGCGCTTACCCAGGTCCCATGCTTCGCGGTCGACCCGAGTCAGCGCTCCATCGCTCACCCAGGCCCCATGCTCCTCGAATCTGGCCGATCCGGCGCACGCGCACTCGCCGAAATCCTCTACCGATTCCGGCCTCCGCGTGCGGCGCACCATCGATGTGCGAACGCCGGCCATCCGGGTACGCATCATCATACAAGCGCCGCGTGCGATGCGCGACCGCGAACAAAATCCCCTTGCTTTTAAATGCCCGCCTGCAATGATGGAAATGGAGCACGCACGCGCCGTGTTCCGCATTGCAACATGCATGCGACGCGACATGCATCCGTTCGGGAGACGCATCATGGTTCGGACGGAACTGAGAGTCGTGCTGGCGGCCATCGCCACCTTCATCATGCTGGGCGGCATTGCCGTGGCGATCCACGGGCTGCTGTTCGATCTGACCGATGCGGTGCGATACGGGGCGGCCGCGATTGCGGTGGGCGCCACGACGGCTGCGATTGCGCTCAACGTCTGGCCGACCGATCCGCACTGACGCCGGTTTGCGAAACGGTGCCGGATGCCGCGCTGATCAGATGAAATGCGCGTCGGAACGACGCACGCCGGAATATTTGTCTCCTGCGCGAAACCGTCTAAAGTGGAAGTCAACCGGCATGCATTGTTCGCGCCATCACCCGCCGGCGAGCCCGCGTACATCATCGTCCGGCCGGTAGCGGACGACGGACGCGGTCATTCGTTTTCTACCGGTCGAGGCGGCTCCTATGCAAATCCATTTCACGAACGATAAGCCCGAGTATTCGGGGCGCGACCTGATGCTTGCGTTCACGGCGTTGGTGAATGGCGAGCGCGTCCAATGTCAGATCACCGCCGAGGCGCTGGAAGATCACTTCGGCGCGGCTTCGCCGCGCTTCGAGGACATGGTCGGCGCATTCGACCAGCACCGCGACCGTATCGAGGCGGCCGCACGGCGCCTGCTGTCGGAGACGCGCGCGCAATGCGTGACGTTGCGCAGCGGCTATGTGCGTTTCTACGAGGCCAACTGGCGCTGACGACACGACGCTCGTCTTGCTGCGCGCGTCGCTGAACGCCGCGCCCGCGAAGACGTTGCCTTTCATGCGATGCCGTTCGGCGGGGCCGGGCGGCATTTTCGTATGCGGGCCGTACCGGCACGCTCGCTCGCCGGAATGAGCGGCCGCACGGATTCATCAGGATCGCAGAGGAAATTCCGTGAAAACGAAAACGCCACCCGAAGGTGGCGTGTTTTCATCGTGCATCGCGCCGAAGCGCAACCGTCACTCGCTGCCGAGATAGAAGAAGCGGAACAGGAACACGGCGGCGATGATCCACACGATCGGCTTGACCGAGCGGGCCTGGCCCGTCAGCAGCTTGAGGCCGCCGTAAGCGATGAAACCGAACGCGACGCCGTTCGCGATCGAGTACGTGAACGGCATCAGCAGCGCGGTCAGCGCGGCCGGCACGGCTTCCGTTGCATCGTCCCACGGCACCTCGACCATCTCGCGCAGCATCAGGCACGACACGTACAGCAGTGCCGGCGCCGTCGCATACGCCGGCACGACGCCGGCGAGCGGCGCGATGAACAGGCACGCGAGGAACAGCACCGCGACGGTGATGGCCGTCACGCCCGTGCGGCCGCCGGCCTGCACGCCCGATGCGCTTTCGATATACGCGGTGGTCGACGACGTGCCGAGCACCGAGCCCGCGACGATCGCCGTGCTGTCGGCGAGCAGCGCCTTGTTCAGGCGGTTCATCTTGCCTTCGACGAGCAGGCCCGCGCGGTTCGCGACGCCCATCAGCGTGCCCGTCGCGTCGAACAGCTCGACGAGGAAGAACACGAGGATCACGTTGATGATGCCGGTCGACAGCGCGGCGCGGATGTCGAGCTTGAACAGCGTCGCGTCGATCGACGGCGGCGCGGAGAACACGCCGTGGAACTGGTTGTCGCCGAAGAAGAACGACAGGACCGTGACGCCGATGATCCCGATCAGGATCGCGCCGCGCACGCGCAGGTGGTCGAGCGTGACGATCGTGAAGAAGCCGATGATCGCGAGGATCGTGTCGTGCTTGTGGAGATCGCCGAGCGTGACGAGCGTGGCCGGGTTGCCGACGATCACGCCCGACGTCTTCAGCGAGATGATGCCGAGGAACAGGCCGATACCGGCCGTGATCGAGATCCGCAGCGATTTCGGAATGCCGTTGACGATCGCCTCGCGCACGCGGAACAGCGTGACGAGCAGGAACAGGCAGCCCGAGATGAATACGGCGCCGAGCGCGGCCTGCCACGTGAAGCCCATCCCCTTGACCACCGTGTACGCGAAATACGCGTTCAGGCCCATGCCGGGCGCGCACGCGATCGGGTAGTTCGCGTACAGCCCCATGATGATGGACGCCAGCGCCGCGACGAGGCAGGTCGCGACGAACACGGATTCCTTCGGCATGCCGGCGTCGCCGAGGATCGCGGGGTTGACGAAGATGATGTAGGCCATCGTCAGGAACGTGGTGACGCCCGCGAGTATTTCGGTGCGGAAGTCGGTGCCGGCTTCAGCGAAGCCGAAATACCGCTTGATGGATTCCATGAAGGCGTTTCTCCGGTCGGGTTGTCGTGTTGCTTGTTGTGCCGAATTGTTGTAAAGGCAGCGCGCGGCCGGCTTACTGTAACCAGCCACTATTGCCCGGCTATCGGCGGATTGTAATAGCGCGGATAGCTCGGACGATATAGTTGGAGGGCACGATCGAAAGATCGATCGGCTGCCTGCGCGCGAACGGTCTGGCAGCCCGGCCGCGCGGTGAAGGCGCGCATTTTACCGGTTCGGGCGGAACGAACCGGAAGAAATGGCGGAACCGGGAGCAGAAACGGAAGCAGGGCAAGCGAGCGAGGCCGGCCGATGCATGCGCAACAGCGTGCAAAGCGGGCCTGCAAAGCGACACGCGCGGTGTATCGCGCGCGGCGGGTGCGGGATGACATCCGACTGAAACGGAGCGCCCGCATGCTGCACGAACGCGGGGCAGGCAGCGCGTGCGCGGCCGGTGCGGATGCCCGGCAGCGGCGTGCAGCGGCCATTCGTCAGTCCAGGCGGGTGCAGATATCGGGCTATCGTGCGCCGAAGCCGTCCCGCCCGCAACTGTCATTTCGCGATGCGGGGGCGACTGTGGTTTCTGTGTAAAAGATTGCAAGACCCCATCGCATAAACCGGCAAGTCTTTCTAGGATAGATACACCGCGCATGCACACGCCGGCCGGTAATTGCCGACGCGGGGGAGTCGCAGTCCGTGCAGGCCGGGCGGTGAAGTGCGGTCAAGGCCGTTGCGCGTTCGGGCAGGCACGGCCGATTGCGATTGCCCGATGCGGGTTCGTCCGTAATCACGGAGGTCAGCATGTTGAACTGGATCAGCCGTTGGGCGATGCGACACGCCCCCACGCCGGAAAAAACCGCTGCGTCGATGCTCGTGACGGCGCGCATGGAACTGTTCTCAGCCGAACAGCGCGTCATCGATGCGAAATTACAGGCGGATTACTGGCGCACACGTGTGTCATTCCTCGAAGAGGTGCAGAAGCAGGGCATCGATCCGTGGGTGACCTCGCAGGCTTCGCAACGACCCGAGCTCGATTCCACTCCCCGAAGCACGGGCCCGCGTCTCGCCGCCAGCACTTGATGCACCTGCTGCATCGCGGCGCGCGATCGCTCGCGGCACGCACCGGCGTGCCGCGTCATTCGATGCGCACCTGCGGCGCGTGACGCCGCGGGTGCGTCCGTTTCCGGTCGCGGCCGTGCCGCGTCTCGCGTGCCTGGACGGCGCGCCGTTCATCCGCTCCTTCTCCCTATCCCGAAGAGCAAACGTTGCACTTGCGCGAGCGTGCGCCTGAAGCGCTCGCCCCGACGCACGTACGCGGTCGTGAGCGTTGCTTCGGCCGACCGGTCGGCATCGGTGCCGAGCCAGATGCGCTCGCCGCGTGCGATGCGCAGCACGTCGCCGGGCTGCACCCAGCAATCGTCGACGCTCGGCGGGCGCGTAACCCACAGCGCCGCGCCATGCGTGCGCAGCTCTGCATCCTGCGGCGCGCGCCAGGTCAGCGTCGTGCGTGGCGCGACCGCGAAACGGATCACGACAGTCGGTAACGCGATCGTGCCGGCACAGCGCCGATCGGAACGGTCAAACAGCGGGCTTGCCTGGTCCATCGTCTTCTCCATTGAGTGAGCCGGATGGATGACGCGCACCAGAACAAAAAGGCCTCATCCGTTTCCGGTGAGGCCTTGTGTGACATGCGGTACTGCTCGATTGCTAACGCACAAGCGCCTCCCGTGAACCATTCTTTCGAATGTTCATCGATCGATGAATCGCGACGGGGATGAGCGTGTACATAGGCATGCGAACGAGTTTGTCTTCGTGGAGCAGCGTTGTCAACGACAATTTTCAAGATAGGCGAGGGTGATGCGTCGGCTGCCTGGCGAGCGTGCGCGGCGCACCCATGAGCGCATGCGCTGCGACGCGTTCGTCATTCGCGACTTCGACATCGTTCGCGCAGCAAGCTGCGCATCCGTGCGAGCGCACGTGCCAGCCACGCGCCGCGTCTCATCGCGTACGCGGTCGTGATCGATGCTTCGACCGGACGGTCGTCGTCGGTGCTCATCCAGATGCGATCGCCGCGCTGCACGTGCAGCACGTCGCCGGTTCGTATCCAGTAGTCGTCGACGCTGCCCAGCCGCGTGACCCACAGCGCCGCGTCGTGCACGCGGATCTCGGCATCGTTTCGTGCGTGCCACGCCAGCGTCTTGCGCGGCGCGACCGTGAATTGCATCACGACCCGCGGCAATGCGATCGCATCGGTGCGGCACCGATCGGGGCAGACAACCAGCCGGCTTGCTTGGTCCATCGTCATCTCCATCCGTTGGGCCGGGCGGGATGACGCGCACCAAAACAAAAAGGCCTCATCCGTTTCCGGCGAGGCCTTGTGACATGCGTAACTGAATCTCGATGCTAACGCACAAGCGCCTCCGGTGATCGCCGCGGGTGGGCGTTCACTGGTGTTTTATGCGCGATGGCGTTGGGCTTGAGCATAGGCATGCGAACGAGTGTGTCGTGGCACCGCAGCAATGTCAACGGAAATTTCGAGATACGTGACGGTTACGCGTCGCGTTGCGCGAGGCCGTTCACGAGCAGCTCGGACAGCAGGCCCGTCATCCCTTCCGGGTGCGTGGCCGCACGTGCCTTCAGCTGTTCGACGAGCTCGGCGTTGAGCTTGCACGCGAACGGCACGAGGCCCTGTTCCTGGTCGAGCTTGCGCTGCGCGCGGCGGTCGAGCTTGGCGGCTTCGTCGGCGCCCTTGCCGAAACGCGCGGGGCCAGACTGCTTCATCGCTTGCGTCAGCTTGAGCGCCTTGTTCTTTTCGAGATCGGTTTTCTTCATGGCCATCGCGGCACCTCCGGGAAATTGAAGCCGCGATTGTACGCATTTCGGCGGGCACCGCCCGCCGAGCCGGTCGGAAACGCGCTCAGGCGCCCTTCGTCGTGCCCCAGTTGCCGCCGTGCGCGGCTGCCTGCGCGGCCGGCGAGCGCTCGAGGTAGGCGAGCGCCTGTTCGGTCGAGCCTTCGTGGTGCGGTGTATAGCTCGGCTTGAAATAACGCAGTGCCGCGCCGATCACCTTCCAGAACGACGGCAGGTGCCCGCGCCGCGAGCCTTGCCACCACGCGAGCACGAAACCCGGGTAGCGGCCGGCGTCCGGGTCGCGCTTGTACATGAACTTTGCGCCGGTCGTGATGTAGTAGAGCAGCAGCAGGATCACGAATGCCATGTGCACGCAGCGCTCCGGATAGCTGCCGCCCAGGTGCCGGTAGATGTCGAACGCGACGGTACGGTGCTCGACTTCCTCCGCACCGTGCCAGCGCAGCAGGTCGACCATCGTCGGGTCGGCACGGCCTTCGTCGAGCCCGTGCGCGTTGAGCACCCAGTTGCCGAGATAGCCGAAGAAATGCTCGAGCGAAGCGATCACCGCGAGCTGCTGCCGCAGCCAGAAACGCGTGTGGCCGATCTTCAGCCCGAGCGGCTGCTCTCCGAGCACGCGTGTGAACAGCCGGTTGAGCTTTTGCGTGAACGGCTTCGTGTCGATGCCGTGCCGGTCGTAGTAGTGCTTCAGCACGCCGCCGTGCGAACGCGAATGCACGGCTTCCTGGCGCAGGAAGCCTTCGGCCTCGTCGCGCAGGCGCGCATCGGTGATCAGCGGCAGCGCCTTGTTGTACACGCGGCAGAACCACAGCTCGCCTTCCGGGAACAGCAGGTTCAGCGTGTTGATGATGTGCGTGCTGCCCGGATCGTTCGGCACCCAGGTGATCGGCGTGTCGCTGAAGTCGAACTTCACGTGCCGGGCCTTGATCTTGTGATAGTCGGCGGTATCGGTCATCTCTGTCTCCCTGTGCGGCGTCGTGCGCCGTCAATGCGATGCCATGCTGACGCGGGCGATCATCCGGCCGAGCCACGGCATGAAGCGGCCGACGAAGCGCATCGCATGCGCCTCGCCGCCGACCGCGACGACGGGGCGGTTGCGCAGCACGCCGTCGACCATCGCCTGCGCGACGGTTTCGGGTTTCAGGCCGCGCATCTGGTACAGCTTCGTCGCGCGCTTGCGCAGCCGCGCTTCGTCCTGTGCATTGGCGCCCGCGTACTGCGTCGACGCCATGATTCCGGTCTCCGCGAAGCCGGGGCACACGGCCGTCACGCCGATGCCTTGCTCCGCGAGTTCCGCGCGCATGCATTCGCTGAGCATCAGCACGGCGGCCTTCGTCGTCGCATACGCGGGCAAGTCGCGCGACGGCCCGAACGCGGCGGCCGACGCGGTGTTGACGATGTGCCCGCCGGTGCCGCGCGCGGCCATCTGCTGCGCGAACAGCCGCGAGCCGTGGATCACGCCCCACAGGTTCACGTGCAGGATGCGCTCCCAGTGCCGCGCGCTGGTGTCGAGGATGCCGCCGGCCATGCCGATGCCCGCGTTGTTGATCACGACGTCCGCGCCGCCGAGTGCGCTGCCGACCCACGTCGCCAGCGCTTCCATTTCGTCGGCGGACCCGACGTCGACGCGTTTCGCATGGGCTTGCGCACCGGTCAGCCCGATCAGCAGCGCGGTGCGTTCGGCGCTCGCGAGATCGATGTCGCACGCGACGATCGTCGCGCCTTCGCGGGCGAACGCGAGCGCCGCGTAGCGGCCGATGCCGCTGCCCGCGCCGGTGACGACCGCGACCTTGCCGCTGAAGCGGCCGCTCGTCGCGCGGCGGCGCGCGTTCGCGAGCGCGGGCGGTTCGTTGCCCGACTCGACCGCGTCGATCAGTTGCCCGGCGAGATCCGCGAAGCGCGCCGGGTCGGCGAGCGGCAGCCAGTGGCCGGCCGCGACCTCACGCCGGTAGTACTGCGGCACCCAGCGCGACAGGTTCTCGGACAGCGCGGGGCTCACGTACTTGTCGCCGAGCGGCACGATCGTCTGCACCGGCGCATGCGCGTAGCGTTCGCGCGGCGCGAACAGGCAGCGGATGAAGTTCGCGCGATAGAGGCGCACGCCGCGCGCGCCGTCGTCGGCTTGCGTCGGGCGCGGCGCGACGGGCGTTTTCTCGAGCCGGCGCAGCAGGCGCGGCCACGCGCGGCCGAGCCACAGCCGCCAGCCGAGCTCGGGGATGAACGGCAGGTGGAACAGGTACACGTACCACGATCGCACGAGCTGGCCGCCGAGCTTGGCCAACGACGCGGGCGTCGGGCGCAGCACGCGTTCGCGTAGCCAGAAGCCGACGTGGTCGAGGCACGGTCCCGAGCACGACGTGTATGACGCGATGCGGCCGGAAAGGCGCGGATCGGTGACGAATTCCCAGCCCTGGATCGAGCCCCAGTCGTGCGCGATCAGATGCACGGCGCGGCCGGGGCAGAGCGCGTCGATCACCGCGACGAAGTCGTCGGTCAGCTTCGCGAGGTGGTAGTCGGCCGTACGCTTCGGCGCGCCGGACAGGCCCGCGCCGCGCACGTCGTAGGCGATCACGTAGTGCTTGCGCGCGAGCAGCGGCGCGACGTGCTGCCAGACGCTGCTGTCGTCGGGATAGCCGTGCACGAGCACGACCGGCGAGCGGGCCGGGTCGCCCCAGGTCCTGACCGCGAGCGTCAGGTCGCCGGAGGCGACCGCGGTTTCGCTATGAACCGATTCGAACAGGGCCAGCGGCGCTTCGTCGGAAAGAGGCTGCATCGTGAGTCCGTCGTTCAGGGATTCGGGAGGAAGGGCGGGTGCGCGTCAGGCGGCGGCCGGCACGGTCGCGACGGCCTGCGCACGCTCGGCCTGGCGGCGCTGCCAGCGGCGCACGTGCGGCAGGTCTTCGTCGAGCCAGTACGCGTCGTCTTCGGTGATGACGAGCAGCTCTTCGAATTTCGCGCCGACGCCGGCGAAGCCGAGATGCGGCTCGACGGCCCACAGGCCCGGCACGGGCGCATGCTCGGAGCGGCGGTCGATCGACCACAGCGGCGACCAGCCCTGTTGTTTCGCCGCGCGCCCCTGGTCGAGCAGCAGGTTGCGCGTCGCGTTCAGCCCGAAGCGAGCGACGAAGCGCGGCTTCGACAGCTTGTGGATCTTCGCGACGCGATGCGCGAGCACCTTGAACGGATAGGCCTTGTGGCGCGGCTCGACGCCCTGGCGGCGGCACAGCGCGTCGACTGCCTGAGCGACCTCGGCCATCGACCGGCGCTCCTTCACGAGCCGCACGATCATGTCGCGATGGTCCATCAGGTCGTCCTGCAACTGTTCGAGGATCGGGTTCTCGCCGAGGCAGTGCGCGTAGCCGACGTCGGCCACGATGCCGTCGAGCACCGGCGCGACGTCGAGGATCACCGGCATGTCGGTCTCGAGCTGCCGGTTGCTCGGGAAGAACGCGAGATTGAAGCCGCCCATGTGCTTGAGTCCCGAGAAGCCCTCGAACGCGGTGCGGTCGCCGAACCACGCGAACGGCTTGTGCAGCCAGTCGTGCACGCCGTTGTCCTGCAGCCATTCGGTCAGGAGGCGCGCGGCTTCCTTCTCGGTGATGCCGGGGTAGAGCATCGCGCCGACGGTCTCGACACAGCGGTAGGCAAGCTGCTGGACCGCGCGGAATTGCGGCAGCTCGTCGAGGTGGACTTCCGGCAGCGAGTGGTCGGCCATGATGCGTCTCCAAAGAGGTGCTGATCCGGAATGCGTCCCCGGCGTGGGGCGCCGCGAATTATTCAGTCAGCATTTAATGTGCCATTGAGCAATGTAATAATCATAGCCGGTTCGGCGTCACGCGCCAGCCCCCGGGAGTGAGGATTTGTCCTAATGAAGGGCCGAAATGGAGGGGAGCCTCTAGAGGTGGGGAGCCATGATGCCGGCCAATTGGGTGAAGCACGCGATGCGCCGATAACACTTGCCAATGGTTCTGGCGCGTTGCAAGGAACACGAAGAACCGACCTGCATCCGCGCCGCCACGCTGTTTCATGAGTCTCGTCGCCGCTAGGTTCGTGGCGCACGACATCGCAAATGTCCGCGTCGTGGACGGTCTGTCTCTACGATGCATCCGTCGAGGGCGTGACGTCCGGGGCACGATCATGGTTCCCGGAATGTCCATTGAGCGCTCTCCAAACGGAGACGCGATGTCTTTTGAACTTGAAATAGGGGTGGGTCGACGTTGCACGCTGTATTCACCCAGTGAATATCGCGCACGTTTTCCGCTCGGCACGCCGGGTGAAAAAACGGGAAAGGCGCTCGTCGGATCCGCAGTCGCGAGCGATTTGGCGCGAAATAAAGCGCAACTGTCGTTCCTGGGTCGTTTCCTGCGCGATTGTCGCGTCACGTCCGATGCAAATAGTGCCGAGCCGATGAGGCTTCTGCATGGATTGCAACGTGCCGTAAGCGCTGGCGATGTTGTTGCCGTGGTTGAGCCGTTGCGCTCAACCGGCGTGGCGGGCTCTGAACTCGAGGGGCGACCGCGACCGAGATCGATCACGCTTACGCCTTCTCAACTGTTTGGGCGCGTCACCAAGGCCACGGTCAATCGATTTGCGTCCGTTCGTGCGAGGCGAAAATTGCCGGAGGAGAGTGGGATTGCAGTCTGGTTTGCGAATCCGGGGGATGTGTTGCCCGATGGCACGATCGCCACGGCACTTGGCGATGCGCAACCGTTTCCGTATGTGCCAGGCAATGCAATTGGCGACACGATGGAGATCGCCGCGGTCAATCGTGGAGAAATGCTCGCCTGCGATGTCATTTCCGCGGAATGCAAAGGGTCCGTATTGCGCGAGTTTCCGAGCCAGTATCTTGGCGTGACGCTGGACGATATTCAGAGCGATGCGCGCGCTGGGGGCAAGGACGCGCGCAAAGCGCTTAAACTGCTCAACGACAACCGATTCAAGAAATAGGATCCGGCATGACTCATCCGATTTTTGACTTGCTGGCGAAGCTGGATGGTGCACATGTAGCTTATGCACTCAGCCGCCATCGACCAGACTCCATTCTCGTTTCCGTGACGGTCGTCGGACAACGTGTCGAGATCGACGTGTTCGACGACGGACACATGGAGGTGTCTCGATTCATGGGTAACGAGGACATTGAAGGTGGCGTTGAATTGATCGATTCCATCGTGGCGTCAGCGGGTTAGGACGGCGATCGACGTATGCAAGGGCACGCGGGTCGATCTGGTGGCTGCGTGCATTCACCGCTCCGGCTTCCCCCAACGGCTCCAGCAAGATCCCCAGCAAATCGATCGTCAGCGGAACCACGCTCGTCGAGTTCTTGTCCGCCGCGATCGTCGTCGGCGTCTGCAGGTAGCGCGGCTGCTTCGCCTGCGGCGGCTGAGCGAGCTGGCGAAGGGGGGAATGAAGGAGAAGCTCTGGACCGGAGGCCGGAAACGAGGAGGGCGCGGGGCGATCGATCGGGTGTGGGAACGGCACCGAATCCGGAGCGGGGAGTGGATCGAGCTCACAACGGAGGAGCCGGAGCCAGGCAATAAAAAAGGACGCTTGCGCGTCCTTTTGCCGTCTGAAGTGTTGCGCATCGTCGAGAGGCGTCCCCAGCGTTTTCATCGACAATACTAGCGAAGTATCGACGAGATATCAAAATGCATCGCGTCGAAAACGAAGCGTGACGGGCATCTTGCTGCGCGTTCCGTTGTATCCGCTCTGAACTCCCTGCCACGCCGGCGTCGCATGTCAGTCGGTCGTGAAGCCGAGATGGGTCGCCGCGTCCACGTGCTAACACCCCGTCAACGTCGCTCGCAAGGCTTCGCGCCATTCGGCCCCATGACCGAGTCCGCCGAATCCGGTGCGAATCCGAATGTCGGCATCACCCCTCCCGCTTCCCCCCCAGCCGCTCCAGCAACGCGCCGATCAGATCGATCGGCAGCGGGAACACGATCGTCGAGTTCTTGTCCGCGGCGATCGTTGTCAGCGTCTGCAGGTAGCGCAGCTGCATCGCCTGCGGCTGCAGCGCGAGCCGTTGCGCGGCCTGCAGCAGTTTCTCCGACGCCTGCAGTTCGCCCTCCGCATGAATCACCTTCGCGCGCCGCTCGCGTTCGGCCTCGGCCTGACGCGCGATCGCGCGGATCATCGTCTCGTTCAGGTCGACGTGCTTGATCTCGACCGTCGATACCTTGATCCCCCATGCATCGGTCTGCGCGTCGAGTGTCTTCTGGATGTCGGCGTTCAACTGCTCGCGCTCGGCGAGCAGCGCGTCGAGGTCGTGCTTGCCGAGCACCGAGCGCAGCGTCGTCTGCGACAGCTGGCTCGTCGCGTCGAAAAAGCGCGCGACCTGGATCACGGCCTTCTCCGGATCGACCACACGGAAATACACGACCGCGTTGACCTTCACCGACACGTTGTCGCGGGTGATCACGTCCTGCGGCGGCACGTCGAACACGACGGTGCGCAGGTCGATCCGCACGACCTGCTGGACGATCGGGATGATCAGCACGAGCCCCGGCCCCTTCACCTTCCAGAAGCGGCCGAGCATGAACACCACGCCGCGCTCGTACTCGCGGAAGATGCGGATCGACGACGCGACGAGCACCACGACGAAGACGATCAGGACGCTGCTGAAGCCGAATGTGTAGCCGATCATGACGGCTCTCCTTGATGTTGTTCTTGCGCCGGTATGTCGTAGAGCGGGGCGACGGTGAGCAGCAGCCCGTGGCGGCCGGTGACGCGCACGCGGCAGCCGGCGGCGAGCGGCGCGCTGCTGGCCACGCGCCAGCGCTCGCCGCGCACGCGCGCCCAGCCGGCGGCGGACGGCGCGGCGCCGGCCGCGCCATGCGGCTGGTCGGCCTGCAGGCCGTCGTCGAGCACCTCGCCGATGCTGCCGACCATCGCCTCGGCGCCCGTCACGACCGGGCGCCGCCGCGCGCGCAGCGCGACGCTCGACACGCCCGCGACGAGCAGCCCGCCGCCGAGCGCCAGGCTCGCGATCACGGGCCACGGAATCCCGTAGCCGGGCACGTCGGTGTCGATCAGCATCAGCGCGCCGATCGTGAACGACACGATTCCGCCGAAGCCGAGCACGCCGAAGGTCGGCAGGAACGCCTCGGCGACGAGGCAACCGAGGCCGAGCAGCACGAGGCCGAGGCCCGCATAGCTGATCGGCAGCAACTGCATCGCGAACAGCCCGACCAGCAGGCAGATCGTGCCGACGACGCCAGGCAGCACGAAGCCGGGGTTCGCGAACTCGAAGAAGAGGCCGTAGATGCCGATCGTCAACAGGATCAGTGCGACGTTCGGGTCGGTGATGATCGACAGGAAGCGGCTGCGCCAGTCGGGCTCGACCACGACGAGCGGCGCATGCGCGGTCGCGAGCCGCACCGTGCCGGCGGTGGTCGTCACTGTATGGCCGTCGAGCTGGCGTGCGAGATCGGCGGGATCCTGCGCGATCAGGTCGACGACGTGCTGCGCGCGTGCCTCGTCTGCCGACAGGCTGACGGCTTCGCGCACCGCACGCTCGCCCCAGGCGGCATTGCGCCCGCGCAGCTGTGCGAGGCCGCGGATATAGGCCGATGCGTCCTGCATCGCCTTGCGGATCTCGGTCGATTGCGTGTCGGTCGGCAGTGCGGCGGGCGTGGCGGCCGCATCGGACGCCGCTGACGCACCCGGGGTTCCGGCCGGCGCCCGCGGTGCAACGGGGTTTCCGCCCGGCGGCGCGGCGCCGCCGATGCCGAACTGCACGGGCGACGCCGCGCCGAGATTGGTGCCGGGCGCCATCGCCGCGAAGTGGCTGGCATAGACGATGTAGGTGCCCGCGCTGGCGGCCCGCGCGCCGCCCGGCGCGACGAACGCGGCGACCGGCACGGGCGAGCCGAGGATGGCCTTGATGATCTGCCGCATCGACGTGTCGAGGCCACCGGGCGTGTCGAGTTGCAGGATCGCGAGCGGCGCGTGCTGGCGTGCCGCGCGGTCGAGCGAGCGCACGATGAAATCGGCGCTGGCCGGCCCGATCGCGCCGTTGATCGGGATCACGATGACCGGGCGGGCGGTGGCGGGTGCTTCGGCGGAGGGCGGCGCGGCGACCGCGGCACACACGACGAGCAGCGCCGCGAACAGCGCGGCGCGCGCGACCCGCGCGGACAGCGGGTGACGAGAGTGGCCGCCGGGCGTGGCAGGCGCCGGCGACGGCTCGTGACGGTGAAATTGCATCGGGACGTCCGGGCGGCGCGCGGCTGCGCGCGGTCCGGCTTGCGGAAAGGGCGTGGGCCCGATGCTTAAAGATTAGGCGGTTTCGGCGGAAAGCGCGAAGCGACGGCCGTGCCGGCCAGCTTCAGACCGCGCCGCCGCCCCGCGCGAGCACTTCGTCGCGATAGTCGGCCGGGCTGCGCCCGCTCCATTTGCGGAACGCGCGGTAGAACGCGCTCGGTTCCGCGAAACCGGTTGCAGCCGCGACGTCGGCGATCGTGCGCGCGGGGTCGGCCAGCGCCTCGAACGCGAGATCGCGCCGCAGCGTGTCCTTGATCGACTGGTAGGCCTGGCCTTCCTGGTGCAGCTTGCGGCGCAGCGTGGCCTCGGCCACGTGCAGCCGCGCGGCCATCCCGCCCGCGCCCGGCCACGCGGCGGGCGGCATCCCGCGCAGCACCGCGCGCACGCGCTGCGCGAGTGCGTTCGGGTTGCGGTACTTGACGATGAAGCTTGCCGGCGCGTTGCGCAGGAACGTCTTCAGCGTCTTCGCGTTCTGCACGACCGGCAGTGTCGCGAATTCGGGATCGAAATCGACATACGAATCGGGTTCGTTGAACCGCATGTCGTCGCAGAACATCGACGGGTATTCGTGGTCGGCGGGCGGCGTGTCGCAGCGGAAGCTCGCATGCAGCAGCGGGATGCGGCGCCCGATCAGCCAGCAGGTGAGCCCGTAGACGATGATGAAATAGGTCGCGTACGTGAACATCGCGGGCGTCGCGCCGTTGTTGCGGTGCACGAAGCGCAGCCGCACGCGTTGCGGGTTCGCGTCGAGTTCCGCGTGCAGGTCGTCGAGCACGCAGTGCATGAAATTCACCGCGCGCGCCATCGCGTGCAGCCCGTCTTTCGCGGACAGCGCGGACTGGCTCATCGCGATGAAGCTGCCGCTGCGCATCGGGTGGCGATCCTGCCCGAAAAACTCGTCGTCGAGCGTGCGTGCGATCGCGTTCCACAGCGCGCCGTATTGCTGCGCGCTCACGCGTGCGCGCGGCTGCCCGAGCAGCGCGGGTGCGATGCCGGCCTGCGCGAGCAGCGGCTCGGCCGCGACGCCGCGCCGCGTGGCGAGCGCGACGCTGTAAGCGACGAGGCTGATCGCGACGGTTCCCTTGTCTTCCTGCTTCATCCGTGCCGCCGGTGTGGCAAAAACGCTCAGTGTAAATGAGCGACGCGAGCATCGAACAGTCGCGCCTGCTTGCCTACACTTGTTGCATCGAAACGCAAGGACGGTCGCGCCCGGCGGCCGCGGGAGACAGCAGCACCATGGACGAGCTTTACACCGAAGACCAGCGGATGATCCGCGATGCCGCGCGCGCCTTTGCCACCGAGAGGCTGGCGCCGAACGCGGCGCAATGGGACCACGATGCGCACCTGCCCGACGCGATCGTCGCGCAGCTCGGCGAACTCGGCCTGCTCGGGATGATCGTGCCGCAGGAGCTGGGCGGCTCGTATACGGACTACGTGGCCTATGCGCTGGCGATGGAAGAGGTCGCCGCCGGCGACGCCGCGTGCGCGACGATGATGAGCGTGCACAACTCGGTCGGCTGCGGGCCGATCCTCGGTTTCGGCACGCCCGCGCAGAAAGATCGCTGGCTGGCCGACATGGCGGCCGGCCGCGTGATCGGCGCGTTCTGCCTGACCGAGCCGCAGGCCGGCTCCGAAGCGAACAACCTGCGCACGCGTGCGGAACTGCGCGACGGCAAATGGGTGCTGAACGGCGCGAAGCAGTTCGTGACCAACGGCCAGCGCGCCGGTGTGGCGATCGTTTTTGCCATGACCGACCCGGAAGCCGGCAAGCGCGGCATCTCCGCGTTCCTGGTGCCGACCGACACGCCGGGCTTCATCGTCGGCAAGCCCGAGAAGAAGATGGGCATCCGCGCATCGGATACGTGCCCGATCACGTTCGAGAACTGCGCGATTCCGGAAGAGAACCTGCTCGGCAACCGCGGCGAAGGGCTGAAGATCGCGCTGTCGAACCTCGAAGGCGGCCGCATCGGCATCGCCGCGCAGGCACTCGGCATCGCGCGCGCCGCGTTCGACAAGGCGCGCCGTTATGCGGGCGAGCGCGTGCAGTTCGGCAAGCCGATCGCCGAGCATCAGGCGATCCAGCAGAAACTCGCCGACATGGCCGTGCAGATCAACGCCGCACGCTTGCTCGTGCATCACGCGGCGAAGCTGCGCACGGCCGGCTTGCCGTGCCTGTCGGAAGCGTCGCAGGCGAAGCTGTTCGCGTCGGAGATGGCCGAGCGCGTGTGTTCGGATGCGATCCAGATCCACGGCGGCTACGGCTACCTGGTCGATTACGAAGTCGAGCGTCACTATCGCGACGCACGCATCACGCAGATTTACGAAGGCACCAGCGAAGTGCAGCGGATGGTGATCGCGCGGCAGCTTTGAGCCGCGACGGTCGCCCCGGTCGAAACATCACGCAGGGCACGAGGGCAGCGCGGCGAACGCGGCACGCAACGACGTGACCGTGCGCCGCACCAGGGGAAACCGCGCATGGGCTGCAGCGCATGCGCCGGTTGACCGCGAGACATGGAGACTGGAGGAAACGATGACGGTACAGGCATTCCTGAACGCACGCGACTTTCTGCTGCGCCATCGCACCGACTACGACACCGCGTATCGCGAGTTCGAATGGCCGGTGCTCGATGCGTTCAACTGGGCGCTCGACTACTTCGACCCGATGGCGCGCGGCAACGACCAGCCCGCACTGTGGATCGTCGACGCGGCGACCGGCACGGGCGATCCGTATTCGTTCGCGCAGATGTCCGAACGTTCGTCGCGGATCGCGAACTGGCTGCGCTCGATCGGCGTCGTGCGCGGCGACCGCATCCTGCTGATGCTGCCGAACCGTGTCGAGCTGTGGGACGCGATGCTTGCCGCGATGAAGCTCGGCGCGATCGTGCTGCCTGCCACCACGCAACTGTCGCCCGACGACGTGCGCGACCGCGTGCAGATCGGCGGCGCGAAATACGTGATCGTCGACGAGAACGAAACCGCCAAATTCGAACAGCCCGACCTCGGACTCACGCAGAAGATCGTCGCGGGCGCGCCGCGCGCGGGCTGGCTCGCGATGAACGACGGCTATGCGGCGAGCGCCGAATTCGAGCCGGACGCCGTCACGCACGCGAACGATCCGATGCTGCTGTACTTCACGTCGGGCACGACGTCGAAGCCGAAGCTCGTCGAGCATACGCACCGCACCTATCCGGTCGGGCACCTGTCGACGATGTACTGGGTCGGCCTGCAGCCGGGCGACATCCACTGGAACATCAGCTCGCCGGGCTGGGCGAAGCACGCGTGGAGCTGCTTCTTCGCGCCGTGGAATGCGCAGGCCTGCGTGTTCGCATTCAACTACGCGCGCTTCGAGCCGAAGGTCGTGCTCGATGCGCTCGTCAAATACCAGGTGACGACGCTATGTGCGCCGCCGACCGTGTGGCGCATGCTCGTGCAGCAGCCGCTCGCGTCGTTCGACGTGAAGCTGCGCGAGATCGTCGGCGCGGGCGAGCCGCTGAATCCCGAGATCATCGAGCGCGTGAAGAAGGCGTGGAACATCGCAATTCGCGACGGCTACGGCCAGACCGAAACGACCTGCCTGATCGGCAATTCGCCGGGCCAGCCGGTGGTCGCGGGCTCGATGGGCCGGCCGCTGCCCGGCTACCGGATCGCGCTGCTCGACCCGGACGGCGCGCCCGTGACCGAAGGTGAAGTCGCGCTGCCGATCGGCGCGGACGTCACGCGCCCGGTCGGGCTGATGACCGGCTACGCAAACAATCCCGATGCGACGGCCCATGCGATGCGCGACGGCCACTACCGCACGTCGGACATCGCGATGCGCGGCGACGACGGCTACTACGTGTACATCGGCCGCGCGGACGACGTGTTCAAGTCGTCCGACTACCGGCTGAGCCCGTTCGAACTCGAGAGCGTGCTGATCGAGCATCCGGCGATCGCCGAGGCGGCCGTCGTGCCGAGCCCCGACCCCGTGCGGCTGTCGGTGCCGAAGACCTTCATCACGCTGCGGCAGGGCTACGAGGAAAGCCCCGAGCTCGCGCTGGAGATCTTCCGTTTCTCGCGCGAGAAGCTCGCGCCGTACAAGCGCATCCGCCGCCTGCAGTTCGCCGATCTGCCGAAGACGATCTCGGGGAAGATTCGCCGCGTCGAGCTGCGCCGCCGCGAGATCGAGCGTGGCGACGACGCAAGCGCGCGCATGCCCGGCGAATACTGGGAAGAAGATTTCGCTGCTGAATTGAAGTGACGTGACCGCGGGCCGCGCGCGCCGCAATTCGCGGCCGCCGCCCGCAACCGAATTGAACCGGCCGCACGGCGATATCGCGCTTCGCGGCCCTCTGCAAGGAGATTGGATCGATGAACGCGAATTCGAAAGACGTGCCGACGGTCAAGCTACTGATCGACGGTACCTTCGTCGAGTCCGCCACGAACGAGTGGCGCGACATCGTCAACCCGGCGACGCAACAGGTGCTCGCGCGCGTGCCGTTCGCAACCGTCGCGGAAGTCGACGCGGCCGTGCAGGCCGCGCACACCGCGTACGCGACGTGGAAGAACACGCCGATCGCCGCGCGCATGCGCATCATGCTGAAGTTCCAGGATCTCGTGCGCACGAACCAGCAGCGCATCGCGAAGACGCTGACGGCCGAGCAGGGCAAGACGATTCCCGACGCCGAAGGCGACATCTTCCGCGGCCTCGAAGTCGTCGAGCACGCATGCTCGATCGGTTCGCTGCAGCTCGGCGAATTCGCGGAGAACGTCGCGGGCGGCGTCGACACCTACACGCTGCGCCAACCGCTCGGCGTGTGCGCGGGCATCACGCCGTTCAACTTCCCCGCGATGATCCCGCTGTGGATGTTCCCGATGGCGATCGTCTGCGGCAACACGTTCGTGCTGAAGCCGTCGGAACAGGATCCGATGTCGACGATGGAGCTCGTCGAGCTCGCGATCGAGGCCGGCGTACCGAAAGGCGTACTGAACGTCGTGCACGGCGGCAAGGAAGTGGTCGATGCAATCTGTACGCATCCGCTCGTGAAGGCCATCTCGTTCGTCGGATCGACGGCAGTCGGCACGCACGTGTACAACCTCGGCAGCGCGCACGGCAAGCGCGTGCAGTCGATGATGGGCGCGAAGAACCATGCGGTGGTGTTGCCCGATGCGAACCGCGAGCAGACGATCAACGCGCTCGTCGGCGCCGGCTTCGGTGCGGCAGGGCAGCGCTGCATGGCGACGTCGGTCGCGGTGCTGGTTGGCGAAGCGCGCGACTGGCTGCCCGATCTCGTCGCAAAGGCGAAGCTTCTGAAGGTGAATTCGGGCGCGGAAGCCGGCACCGACGTCGGCCCGGTCGTGTCGAAAACCGCGAAGGAGCGCATCCTGTCGCTGATCGAAGCGGGTGTGAACGAAGGCGCGAAGCTCGAGCTGGACGGCCGCGACGTGAAGGTGGCCGGCTACGAAAGCGGCAACTTCATCGGCCCGACGATCTTCTCGGGCGTGAAGACCGGCATGTCGATCTACACGCACGAAATCTTCGGCCCGGTGCTCGTGGTGCTCGAAGCCGACTCGCTCGACGACGCGATCGCGCTCGTCAACGCAAACCCGTTCGGCAACGGCGTCGGCCTGTTCACGCAGAGCGGTGCGGCCGCACGCAAGTTCCAGAGCGAAATCGACATCGGCCAGGTCGGCATCAACATCCCGATCCCGGTGCCGGTGCCGTTCTTCAGCTTCACCGGTTCGCGCGGCTCGAAGCTCGGCGATCTCGGCCCGTATGGCAAGCAGGTCGTGCAGTTCTACACGCAGACGAAGACGGTCACCGCGCGCTGGTTCGACGACGACACGACGGCCGGCCCGGTGAACACGACGATCCGGCTGCATTGAGCGGCGGAGGACTCCAAAATGAAAATCGGATTTATCGGCCTCGGCCACATGGGCGCGCCGATGGCGCTGAATCTGCTGAAAGCCGGCCATGAAGTGCATGCGTTCGACCTGAGCGCCGATGCATTGCGCGCGCTGCAGGATGCCGGCGCACAGGTGGCCGCGTCGCCGCGCGATGCCGCATCGGGCGCGACGTTCGTCATCACGATGCTGCCGGCCGCACCGCACGTGCGTTCGGTGTTGTCTGGCGAAAACGGCGTGCTGGCCGGCCTCGGCGCGGGCGCGACCGTGATCGACTCGAGCACGATCGACCCGGCCAGCGCACAGGCATTCGGCGCGCTCGTGCGCGAACACGGCGGCGCGTTCGTCGATGCGCCGGTGTCGGGCGGCACCGGCGGCGCAGCGGCAGGCACCTTGACCTTCATGGTCGGCGGCAGCGATGCGGATTTCGAGCGCGTGAAGCCCGTGCTCGCCGGCATGGGCAAGAACATCGTCCATTGCGGCGCGACGGGCATGGGGCAGGTCGCGAAGGTCTGCAACAACCTCGTGCTCGGCATCTCGATGGCGGCCGTGTCGGAGGCGATGTCGCTCGGCGTCGCGCTCGGCATCGACCCGAAGGTGCTGGCCGGCATCGTCAACACGTCGACGGGCCGTTGCTGGAGCTCGGATACCTACAACCCGTATCCGGGCGTGATCGAGACCGCGCCGTCGTCGCGCGGCTACTCGGGCGGCTTCGGCACCGACCTGATGCTGAAGGATCTCGGCCTCGCGAACGACGCCGCGAAGCAGGCGCGCCAGCCGGTCTATCTCGGCGCGCTCGCGCAGCAGCTGTACCAGACGATGAGCAGCCGCGGCGACGGGCAACTCGATTTCTCGGCGGTGATCCGCCTGTACCAACCGGCCACGAAGAAGGACGCCTCATGATCGAACTGGACTACGTCGACGACGGCGCGATCGCGTGCGCGACGCTCAAGCGTCCGCCCGCGAACGCCTTTACCGCCGACGGGCTGCAGCAACTGCAGGAAACCGTCGCCGAGCTGAATGCGAACCCGCGCGTGCGTGCGCTGGTGATCACCGGCGACGGCCCGAAGTTCTTCAGCGCGGGTGCCGACCTCAACACGTTCGCCGACGGCGACCGCGCGGTCGCGCGTGCGATGGCGTCGCGTTTCGGCGCGGCGTTCGAGGCGCTGCATGACGCGCGTGTCGTGACGATCGCGGCGATCAACGGCTATGCGATGGGCGGCGGGCTCGAATGCGCGCTCGCGTGCGACCTGCGGATCGCGGAGACGCATGCGCAGATGGCGCTGCCCGAGCCGTCGGTCGGCCTGCTGCCGTGCGGGCTCGGCACGCAGACGCTGCCCTGGCTCGTCGGTGAAGGCTGGGCGAAGAAGATCATCCTGACCGGCGCGCGTGTCGATGCGGCCACGGCGCTCAGGATCGGCCTCGTCGAGGACGTCGTGGAGTCGGGCGCATCGCGCGATGCAGCGCTGGCGCTGGCGCGCAACGTCGCGCGGCAGAGCCCGCACGCGGTCGCGTACAGCAAGGAGCTGATCGGCCTCGCGGGCCGCGGCGTGCCGCGCAGCGCGGCGCTCGCGGTCGAGCGCGAACGCTTCGTCGACCTGTTCGAGACGAACGATCCGCGCGAGGGCGTGGCTGCGTTCCTCGGCAAGCGCGCGCCGCAGTGGCACACCGATGGAGAGCCGCAACGATGAGCACGCCGGTCACGAATCAGGACACGTTCGCGGAGCACGCGCCCGAGGTGCTGTTCCGCGTGGTGAATCGCGTGGCGCTGATCACGCTGAACCGTCCGGCCGCGCTCAACGCGCTGTCGTACGCGATGATCGGCGAGCTGGCCGCGCTCCTCGAACGCTGCCGCGACGACGACCAGATCGTCGCGGTCGTGCTGCGCGGTGCGGGCGAGAAGGGCTTCTGCGCGGGCGGCGACGTGCGCGCGTTGTACAAAATGGTCGCGCAGCGCGAAACCTGGCTGCCGTTCTTCGTCGACGAGTACCGGCTCGACTACGCGATCCATACGTTCCCGAAGCCGGTGGTCGCGCTGATGGACGGCGTGACGATGGGCGGCGGCATGGGCCTTGCGCAGGGCGCGGCACTGCGCGTCGCGACCGAGCGCAGCAAGATCGCGATGCCGGAGACGCGCATCGGCCTCGTGCCCGATGTCGGCGCGACGCATTTCCTGTCGCGCATGCCGGTCGAACTCGAGCTGTACGTCGGGCTGACCGGCGCGATGCTGTCGGGCGCCGACGCGCTGACCGCGAAGCTCGCGGATCTGTGCGTGCCGTCCGCTTGGCTCGACACGTTCGAGACGCGCATCGAAAGCGTCAAGTGGGAAGGCGACGCGTTGCCGTTGCTGCGCAAGGTGTTCGAGCCGCCGTGCAACGTCGTGCCGCATGCGGCGCTCGACGGCCAGATGCCGTGGATCGTGCGTCATTTCGACAAGCGCTCGACCGTCGAGCGGATCGTTGCGACGCTGATGCAGGATCTCGCGCGCGAGGAACTGTCGCGCGAGCACCGTCAATGGCTGCAGGCGACGCTCGATGCGCTCACGGGCCATTCGCCGACGATGCTCTCCGTGACGCGCGAGGCGCTGCTGCGCGGCCGCCAGATGACGCTGGCCGAATCGTTCCGGATGGAACTCGGCATCGTCGCGCGTGCGATCGAGGAAGGCGACTTCTGCGAAGGCGTACGCGCGCATCTCGTGGACAAGGATCGCAAGCCGCGCTGGGCGCCCGCGTCGCTCGTCGAAGTGCGCGCCGAACGCGTGCGGCATTTCCTGACGTCGCCGTGGAAGCTGTTCGCGCATCCGCTCGCGGCGCTGGGGGAGGATTGAACTGCTTGCACCGGGCCGCTGCCCGATGAAGACACTCGCCTATCTTGCCTGTCTGGCCGTGGTCGGCATGGCGCTGCAGTATGCGGGCCTCCCGCATGGCCTGCTGCTCGGCTCGATCCTTGCCGCATCGATCGCGACCAGCCGGTTCGGCTTCGCGCCCGGGTTGCGCTTCGGGCTGGAGTACGTGCAGATCGTGCTCGGGATGGCGACCGGCTTGCTGTTCAAGTCGTGGGACACGCAGATGGTCGTCTCGATCGTGCCGAGCCTCGGCGTCTTGCTCGTCTGTCTGGCGGCGCAGGTCGCGGTCGGCAGCCTCTGGCTGTCCCGTGTAGGGCGCTGGAACCGGACCGACGCGCTGCTGGCCGTCTATCCTGGCGCGCTTGCTGCGGTATTCGACCTGCTGGAGTCCGAGCGCGCATCGAGCAAGGTGATCGTCGTGCATCTGGTGCGGCTCATCTCGATCACCATGCTCGTGAGTTTCTTCATTCCGGCGCACGGCGGCGCACCGCTGCCGGCGACCGGCGCCGTGCTGCCGGCAGCGGCGCTGCTGGCGCTGGCGGTGCTGGTGGCGCTATGCGTGCTGGTCGGGCGCGCGCTGCTCGGGCTCGGCGTCCCCGCGCCGTTCATGATCACCGCGATCGTGCTGACGGGCGTCTTCGTGAAGGCGGGCTGGCTGCATGCGTTCGAGATGCCGGCGTGGAGCGTCGATGCGGCGTCGGTCATCCTCGGGGCGCTGATCGGCGCGCAATTCAGGCAGATCAGCATTGCGGACGCGCTGCGCTACGGCCGGACCGGCCTCGTGTGCATCGCGCTGATGCTGATGATCGCCGGGGCGTTTGCGGCGGTGACGGCGCGCTTGTCCGGCTACGGCGTGCTGCCGCTTTGGCTTTCGTATGCGCCGGGGGCCATCGAGACGATCACGATCGTCGCGTATGGCGGCGGCCTGAGCGTCGTGTTCGTGTTGATGCATCATCTGACGCGCCTGGTCGTGCTGCACTTCGCGCCGGCGGTGCTCGTCCGTGCGCGCCGCCGACGCATGCCGGCGATCGGGAGCGGAGCCGGCGAATAGACGCACGACAGCGGGCGGACGGGCCATGCCGGCATGCGGCCCGTCGTGCGCCGTCGAGCACCGTCGAGCACCGTCGAGCACCGTCGAGCACCGTCGAGCACCGTCGCGCGCCGTCAAGCGCCGTCGAGCACCGTCAAGCACCGTCAAGCACCGTCAAGCACCGTCACCGCTCGATCATCGGCGGAATCGCCTGCGCGAACGCGTCGATCACGCAGCGCGTCTTGCGCGGCAGATAACGCGTCTTCGGCCAGATCGCATGGATGTCGCCTTCGCAGACGAAGCAGCGGTCGAGCACGATCGTCATCTCGCCGCGCTTCACGTAGTGATCGAGCAGCCAGCTCGGCAGCCAGGCGATCCCGAACCCCGATGCGCCGGCTGCCGCGATCGCCTGCACGTCGTCGAAACTGAGCTGGTGCGGCATGTCGATACGGACCGTCGAGCCGTCCGGCGCGCGCAAGTCCCATGGTTGAACCACGCCCGAGCGTGAATACGCGATCGTCCGGTGGTGCTTCAGGTCGTCGAGCGTTTTCGGCATTCCGTGGCGGGCGAGATACGACGGCGCCGCGCCGAGGCTGCCGTATTGCGTGCCGAGCCGCCGCACCGCGAGGCTCGTGCTGTCCGCGAGCGTGCCGATCCGCACCGCGAGGTCGATGCCTTCCTCGACGAGATCGACGAAGCGGTCGGTGATCGACACGTCGATCCGCAGATGCGGATAGGTGCGCGCGAGATCGAGTACGACGGGCGTCACGCAGTGATGCCCGAACGCGAGCGGCACGCTCAGGCGCAGCTTGCCGCGCGGCTCGTTGCGGCCGCAGTCGAGGTCGGCCTCCGCCGCTTCCAGTTCCGCCAGCGCGCGCACGCAACGGTCGTAGTACGCCTGGCCGTCGTCGGTCAGGCTCTGGCTGCGCGTCGTGCGTTGCAGCAGCCGCGCACCGAGCCGCTTCTCGAGCCGCGCGACCGCCTTGCCGACGGCCGAACGCGTCATGTCGAGCCGCTCCGCGGCGAGCGCGAAGCTGCCCGATTCCACTACCTGGACGAAGGTCGTCACGCCGTCGAGTCTGTCGGTCATGGGAGGGTGTGCTGATTGAGTCCTGTAGTTCCCCAGTCTGGAGAAATGCATGCATCAATGGGGATGGAAATTCTCACTATAGTACCGATTCCGGTCCAGCGTGCGTTGCCGGCCGCACGCGACCCATCCTTCTCTCCTGGAGGCACGCGGCCCGTTGCCGGGCCGCCGCGCAATTCGCATGACACTATCCGACTCCCGCAGGAATGCGGTCGCGCTCGCGGCCGTCTGTCTCACGTCGCTGATGTTCGGCCTCGAAATCTCGAGCGTGCCGGTGATCCTGCCGACGCTCGAACACGTGCTGCATGGCGATTTCAACGGCATGCAGTGGATCATGAATGCATACACGATCGCGTGTACGACCGTGCTGATGGCGGCCGGCACGCTCGCCGACCGGTTCGGCCGCAAGCGCGTGTACGTGATCGGTACCGTGCTGTTCGGCGCGACGTCGCTGCTGTGCGGGCTCGCGCCGAACGTGCCGGTGCTCGTCGCGGGCCGGCTGTTGCAGGGCGCCAGCGGTGGCGCGATGCTGATCTGCCAGATTGCGGTGCTGTCGCACCAGTTCCGCGAGGGCCGCGAGCGCGGCCGCGCGTTCGGGATCTGGGGGATCGTGTTCGGCATCGGGCTCGGTTTCGGGCCGATCGTCGGCGGCGCGATCGTCGCACTGGCGAGCTGGCCGTGGGTGTTCCTCGTCCATGCGCCGCTCGCGGCCGTCGCGCTCGTGCTGATCGGCGGCGCGGTGCAGGAGTCGCGCGATCCGCACGCGGGCAGGCTGGACGTGGCGGGCATCGTCACGCTGTCGCTCGCGGTGCTCGGCCTCGCGTTCTACATCACGCAAAGTGCCGAGCTGGGGCTCGCGAGCGCGGCCGGTCTCGGCGTGCTCGGCGCAACCGTGCTCGCGGTGATCGGTTTCTTCATTGCGGAACGCGCGAGCGCACGGCCGATGTTCGACTTCTCGGTGTTCCGGATTCGCGCGTTCACCGGCGCGATCTTCGGCTCGATGGGGATGAACTTCAGCTTCTGGCCGTTCATGATCTACCTGCCGATCTGGTTCCAGGTCGCGCTCGGCTACGACAGCGTGACGGCCGGTCTCGCGTTGCTCGCGTACACACTGCCGACGCTGGTCGCGCCGCCGTTCGGCGAACGGCTCGCGCTGCGCTACGGGCCGGGCGTCGTGATCCCGGGCGGCTTGTTCACGATCGCCGCCGGTTTCGCGCTGATGCGGCTCGGCAGCGCGGCCGAGCATGCAAGCTGGGTGACGATGCTGCCTGGCTGCGTGATCGCCGGCATCGGGCTCGGGCTCACGAACACGCCCGTGACCAACACGACGACGGGCGCGGTGCCGAGCGCGCGGGCCGGGATGGCGTCGGGCATCGACATGAGCGCGCGGATGATTTCGCTCGCGCTGAATATCGCGGCGATGGGCTTCGTGCTGGTCGCGGGGATCGTCGCGAGCCTGAAGGGCGGGGTCGCGGGCGCGATCGGCGATGCGGCGCTGCGCCGGCTCGCGCAGGAGATTGCATCCGGGCGGACCGACGGGCTGCACGAGATCGCACCGGCGCTCGCGCAGGCCGACCCGACCGGCGCGGCGTTGCATGCGGCGCTCGTGCACGGGTTCGGCTGGGTGATGGTGTATGGCGCGGCGGGCGTGGCCGTGCTCGCGACGGCGAGCGCGGTGGCGTTCGCGCCGGCGCGACGCGGGGCGGCCGTGTGCGAATGACGCGGCGCGTGGCCGGCGGGGCAGGCCCGGCCGGCCCGGTGCGTGCGCCGGTCAGGACATCCCGCCGCCGAGCGCGCGGTACAGCGTCATCTGGTTGTTGAGCCGGTCCAGGCGCGTCTGTTCGTCGGCGCTTTGTGCGTCGCGCAGCCGCTGCTGCTGGTCGAGCCACGGTTGCACGGCGGTCGCGCCGGCCGCGAACTGCGCGGCAGCAAGCCGCTCGGCGCGCTGCGCCTGCGCCAGCGACAGCGCGCGCTGTTCGGCCTCGCGTTCGAGCTGTACGCGTGCCGACAGTGCGTTCTCGACTTCCGCGAGCGCGGTGTAGAGCTTCTGCCGGAACCCGACGACGGCTTCCTCGTACTGCGACTTCGACACCTTGATCTGCAGCTGCATCGTGTTCCACTGGATGAACGGCAGGGCCAGGCCGAGCCCGAGCGTACCGACCGGATTCGCGAGCACGCGCTCGAGGCTCGTGCTCGACGTGCCGGCCGCGCCGGTCAGCGTGAAGGTCGGATAGAAGCTGGTACGCGTCGCGTCGACCTGCGCGAGCGACTCGCGCAGCCGGAATTCCGCCGCGCGCAAGTCGGGGCGCCGGCCGAGCAGGCTGGCCGGCAGGCCGGCCGCGACCTCCGGCGGCGGCGCGTCGGGCAGCGCCGACGGTTCGACCGCGCGCTGCTGCGGCGGCCGGTCGAACAGGATCGCGAGGGCGTGACGGTTCACGGTGCGCTGCTGGATCAGGCGGGTCTGCGCGGCGCGTTGCGTGGCGAGGTTCTGTTCGGCTTGCGCCAGGTCGAGCCCCGACACGGCACCGGCCGTGTGCCGCGACCGGACGACCGCGAGCGTGCGTACCGCATACGCGATGTTCGCGTCGCCGAGCGCGATCTGCCGGTTCAGGTAGCCGATCTGCCAGTACAGCGACGCGGTCGTGCCGATCAGCGACAGCCGCGCGGCTTCGAGATCGGCGGCCGTCGCGTCGGCTTCCCAGCGCGCGGCGTCGCGCAGCGCGGCCAGCCGGCCCCACAGGTCGATTTCATAGCTGAGCGACGCGTTCGTGTTGCTCGACCGGCTCATCTGGTGCGTGTCGAGCGTGCGCGACACGTTACCGTTCGCGCCGAGCGATACGTTGGGCGTCAGGTTCGTATTCGCGAGCCCGGCCTGCAGTTGCGCGCGGTACACGCGGATCGCCGCGATTGCGAGGTCGTTGTTGGCACCCAGCGCGCCGTCGATCAGCGCGTCGAGTTGCGGATCGCCGAAGCTGCGCCACCAGTCGCGCGATGTGGCCGGCGCGTCGGCGGCAACCGGCGCCGTCCAGTTCGCGGGCATCGCGACGGCGGGCAGCGGTTCATGGCGCGCGCCCGCGCAGCCGGCGAGCAGCGCGGCTGCGCACGCGAATGCGCCGAGGCGCTGAAGCGGTGAGGAATGCGTCATGGCGGGCCTTGCGTCAGTCGCGCGCGAGCGCATCGATCGGATCGAGCCGCGACGCGTTGCGTGCGGGCATGAAGCCGAATATCACACCGGTGAGCGTCGAGCAGACGAACGCGGTCACGATCGCGCCGGCCGAGAACACCATCTTCCATTGCGCGACGAACATCGAGAACAGCGCGCCGAGCCCGAACGACAGCGCGATGCCGATCGTGCCGCCGAGCAGGCAGACCAGCACGGCTTCGACGAGAAACTGCTGCAGGATGTCGGACTGGCGCGCGCCGACCGCCATCCGGATGCCGATTTCGCGCGTGCGCTCGGTGACCGACACCAGCATGATGTTCATCACGCCGATCCCGCCGACGACGAGCGAGATCACGGCGATCAGCGACAGCAGCAGCGTGAGCGACTGGCCGGTCTTCTCGACGGTCTTCACCACGCTGTCCATGTTGTACGTGAAGAAGTCCTTGCGGCCATGGCGCTGCGTCATCAGCTTTTCGAGGCTTTTCTCGGCCGCGGCGCTCGGCTGCCCGTCGCGCACGCGCACGGTGATGCTGTCGAGATGGCGCTGCCCGAAGAGGCGCCCGCTCGCGGTCGTGTACGGCACCCATACGTTCAGGCTCTTCACGCTGCCGAACGCGCTCTTCTTGTCCGCCGTCACGCCGATCACGACGCACGGCACGTTGTCGACCAGGATCACTTCGCCGATCGGGTTGCGCGTCGCGCCGAACAGCTTGCGGCGCGTGTTCTGGTCGATCACGGCCACCTGCACCTGGCGGCGCACCGCGTCCTCGTCGAATGCGACGCCCAGCGCGAAGCGCATCCCGCGCGCCTGGAAGAAGCGGTCGCCGACGCCGCTCACGAGCGCGTTCACGTCGACATTGCGATAGCGCAGCAGCAGCGTGCGCGACGTTTCGGGCGTCGCGCTGTCGACGTACGGCTGCTCGGCGAGCGCGGCGACATCGGCGGGCACGAGCGTCTGGATCGTGTCGGCGCGGCTGTCGCCCCAGTCGGTGCCCGGATAGATGTTGATCGTGTTCGTGCCGATGCTGCCGATCTCGTCGAGCATGTAGCGCTTCGCGCCTTCGCCGACCGCGACGATCGACACGACCGACGTGATGCCGATGATGATGCCGAGCATCGTCAGCAGCGTGCGTAACCGGTGCGATACGAGTGCGATCCACGCCATCCGGCAGGCCTCGGCGAAGCGCCCGGAGCCGGCCGCGAAGCGTCGCGCGCGGGGGGCGGGATCGGCATGCGCATCGGGGCCGGCTGCTGCGGGCGGCGGCGTGTCGTGACGATCGCGGGAGGATGGTGTGCCGGCTGCCGCTTCGCTCGTTTCCGCTGTATCTGCGCCCGCGTCTACTTCCGCGAGGGCTTCCGCATAGTGCCGATTCGGCCGGTCGGCGACGATCTCGCCGTCGCTGATCTCGATGATGCGCCGCGCATGGCGCGCGACGGCCTTGTCGTGCGTGACGATGACGATCGTATGGCCGAGCGCGTTCAGTTCGTGCAGGATGCGGATCACGTCCTGGCCGCTTTTCGTGTCGAGCGCGCCGGTCGGTTCGTCGGCGAGGATCACCTGGCCGCCGTTCATCAGCGCGCGCGCGATGCTCACGCGCTGCTGCTGGCCGCCGGACAGTTGCCCGGGGCGATGGTGCGCGCGATCCGCGAGCCCGAGGCGCGCGAGCAGCTCGCGTGCGCGTGCGTGCCGCTCTGCCCGTGGTGTGCCGGCATAGATCGCGGGCATTTCGAGGTTCGCGACCGCATCGACGTGCGGCAGCAGGTGATAGCGCTGGAACACGAAGCCGAAGTGCTCGCGGCGCAGTTGCGCGAGCTCGTCGCTGTCGAGCATGTGCGTGTCGCGGCCGCCGACCGTGTAGGTGCCTTCGCTCGGGTGGTCGAGGCAGCCGAGGATGTTCATCAGCGTCGACTTCCCGGAGCCCGACGCGCCGACGATCGCGACGATCTCGCCCGCGTGGATCGACAGGTTGACGTTGTTCAGTACAACGACGTCCTTGTCGCCGGCCGGAAAGCGTCGTGTGACGGCAGCGAGTTTCAGCAGGGGCTGGCTCATCGTCACACCACGTCCGCCAGCGGCGCGTGGTCGTCAGCCGACGCCTCACCGATCACGACGCGTTCGCCGTCCTTCAGGCCGGCCAGCACTTCGACGCGCACGTTGTTGTTGATGCCGATGCGGATGTTGCGCGTTTCCGTGCTGCCGTCGGCGCGCTGCACGCGCACCGCGTAGGTGCCGTCCTTGCGTTTCTCGCCGAGGGCCGCGGCCGGAATGCTGAGCGCGTTGCGTGCATTGCCGAGCACGATGTTGACCTGCGCGGTCATCGAGATGCGCAGCCGGTGCTCGGGATTCGGCACTTCGAACAGCGCGTTGTAGAACACGGCCGAATTCGGCTTCGCGCCGCCGCCCGCGCCGCCGCCGAGCGCGCTTTGCGCTTCGGCGTAGTTCTGCGGCGCCGGCTCGATCGCGCGCAGCTTGCCGTAGTGGCGCTTGTCCGGTTCGCCGAGGATCGTGAAATACGCGGTCTGGCCGGCGCTCACGCGGATCACGTCGGCTTCCGATACCTGCGCCTTCACGGTCATCGTGTCGAGATCGGCGAGCTTCAGGATCACTGGTGCCTGCTGTTGCGCGATCACGGTCTGGCCTTCCTGCGTGACGATCGCGACGACCTGGCCGTCGATCGGTGCGACGATGCGCGTGTAGCCGAGGTTGGCCTGTGCGGTCTCGATCTGGATGCGGGCCGAGCGGATCTGTGCGGCGAGCGACGCGAGGGTTGCGCGCTGCACGTCGAGCGTCGCGCGCGCCGCCTCGAACGATTCGCGCGACGTGGCATCGTCGGGCAGCATCGCCTGCTGGCGCCGGAACGCGAGTTCCGCCTGCTTGAGTTGCGCGGTGGTTGATTGCTGCTGCGCACGCAGGCTTTCTTCACTGGCGCGTGCCTGGCGCAGCGCGTTTTCCGAGAGCACGGGATCGATCTCGGCGAGCCACTGGCCCTTCGTGACCTTGTCGCCGAGCTTGACCTTCAGCGACTTCAACTGCCCCGAGACTTGCGCACCGACGTCGACCTGCCTGAATGCCTGCAGCGCACCGGTGGCCAGCACCGCGTTCTCGAGATCGCCGCGCGAGACGGGCGCGGACAGGTATTGCGGATGCTTGTCGGGCGCGCACGCCTTCAGCGTGACGCCGGTGGCGATCGCGACGATGGCAATGGTAGCCAGCACGATGCGCCGGCGGCGATGGGTCTTCTGAGTCATGAGCGTGCGGCGAGGATGAAGCGATGCCGGCGATGCGTGCGGCTGCGCAGGACGATCCGGTCGGCGTCGCTTGCCGGGCGTGTTGCCCGCGACGGCATCCGCGTACGCATCGCACGGACGTGCCGGGTCGAATCAGCCGCTCATGGTAAGCGAGGAAATCACGACAAATCGTGTGGAAATTGTGCTGAATTGTGCGAACGCCGCGCGGGAGCGGATGCCGGGCGGCGTCATTGTTGCAATCTGTCAGCGCGACGGGCGAAGCCCCGTGCGCGCGTTGCGGCCTGCGTTATCGCTGCGCGGCGACGAGTGCCATCATCGGCCGGTCGCGTTCCTCGTCGAGTGCGGGCAGCGTATCGACCTGCTCCTGCGTCGGCCCCCATTCGTCGAGATGCGTGAGCGTGAAGCCTCTGCCGATCAGCAGGTTCACGAGCGTGCCGAGCGTGCGGTGCTGCTTGACGACGCCCGGCGCGAGCCAGTCGGTCACGCGTTCGCCTTCGCGCTGGTAGCCGTCGAGCGGCCACGAGCGGTTGCCCTGCGCATCGATGACGAAGCCGGGCCGGCGCGGCGCCGTGTAGACCGGATGCTCGATCGAGAACACGAGCCGCCCGCCCGGCACCAGCGCGCGATGGATCGTGCGCAGCAGCGTGTCGAGGTGCGCGATGTAGTGGAACGCGAGCGAGCTGTACGCGAGATCGAACGCGGCGTCGGGCAGCGCGAGCGTTTCGAGGTCGGCGCGGCGGTACGTGATCGCCGGGTGCGATGCGGTCGACGCCGCGCGTTCGAGCATGCGTTCGGACACGTCGACGCCGAGCACGCTTGCCGCGCCCTGATCGGCCGCCCAGCGGCTGAACCAGCCGTAGCCGCAGCCGAGGTCGAGCACGTGGCGGCCGCGCAGGTCAGGCAGTTGCGCACGCAGCGCGGGCCATTCGGGTGCGCCGTCGAGTCCGTGGACCGAGCGGTGCAGGCGGCTGTAGCCTTCGAAGAAGGCCGGGTCGTCGTAGATGTTCTGCGTCATGCGTAGGGCCTCGTGCGGGCGGGGTGCGCGTTGCCGCGCGCCCGGTCCCGCGAGCTTACGCGTGCTGCCCGCCCGCGTCGATCCGGCGTTGCGTATCGGCGTCGACGATGTCGCGGATCGCACTGAACAGCGGCGCGGCGTCGGTATAGCGGCGGCCGTAGCCGAGATTGAACGCGTAGTCGAAATCGGGAGGATTGCTGCCCTGGTTGTGCTGCAGGATCGTCTCCAGCTTGTCGAGCGCCTTCGCCGCGCGCGCTTCCGGCGACGCGGCCGCTTCATATTCATCCCACAGCGCGACGATCTCGTCGCGCAGCACGCGATCGAGCGGCGCGGTGAGCGTCAGCAGGTCGTCGCGTTCGTGCGCGCTTTTGCCGGGGTGCGCGGCCTGTTCGATCGCGGGGATGTCGCCGTGCAGCGCCTCGCCGAGATCGTGGACGACGCACAGCTTCAACAGCTTCAGCGTGTCGGGGCCGGGCAGCGCGTCGGCGAACACGAGCGCCATCAGGCACAGCCGCCAGCTGTGCTCGGCCGTGCTCTCCGCGCGCCCGCCCGACGTGTAGCCGCTGCGCAGCACATCCTTCAGGCGTTCGGCTTCGCGCAGGAAAGCGAGCCTCGCGTGGATCGTATCGGGGTTCATGGTTGGTGTCCGTGCGATGAGCCGTCCAGCGTAATGCGGGCACGCACGGTTCGTCCACGCATGAAATATGCGTGGTGGCGGGATTGAGGGGGGGCGCCTTGTCGGGCGCCTACTTCACGAAAAGTCCGGCCCAGCAGAACAGCGCGAAGAAGCCCGTCTGCACAACGACGATCAGGCTGAACAGGTAGGGGTGGCTGCGGCGTGTCACGCGCCTGCCGCCGGCGTTGGCCACGCCCGAGCGAAGCGCGATCAGCACGGCGGCGCCCAGATAGAGAATGAACGCGACGATCACGAGTTCCCGCAACACAAGCCTCGACATGTGGCATTTCCCCTGGGCGTGCTGCCATTCACGTTGGCATCTTTTGCGTGGCGTGCCGGATCCGTCGAAGTACGCCGCGCCGTTGCCCGCATGCGGTGCTTCGTTGCGGACCGGCGCTTACGCCTCCTGGAGCGTCTCGACGAGCCGCGCGGCCGCCCCATCCGACAACGTCATCCGTGTCCACCGGCACATGCTGCCGCGGATCGGCACGACGCGCGACGCGTTCGCGCCGGTGTCGAATTCGACGCTCGGCGGCCCCGCTCGATCATGCCAGCCGAGCGTATCGAGCGCGGTTTCCATGCGGACGATTTCCGGCGTCGCATAGCGCCACAGCGACGTGCCGCGCAGCATCGACAGCGGCTGCGTGAATTCGGCCGCACGCGCGGGCGAACAGGCGAGCAGGCGGTGCGTGAGGTCGCACACGAGATGCATGCGGCCCGCGCTGCCCGCGACGAGCCGCGCGAGCGCGTGATTGCCCGCGGAATCGAGGCGCGCGGCGAGCAGCCGCTCGGCCGTCGCGCGCTCGTCGGGCGACATCTGCTGCAGGCCGGCTTCCCAGCGCGAGATCGTCGATTGCGCCACGCCGAACAGTTCCGCCGCGTGGCTCTGCTTCACGCGGTGCAGCGCCCGCCAGCGCTTGAGCTGCGGGCCTAGCGGCGGCGTGTGTAGCGGTGACGCGGTCATGGCGATGCTCCGGTTGCGGTCGTCGGGTGCGCTCGCGTGCGGCGGTCTGCCGTCACCGGCGCAACGGCGGCGATGAACGTGCCGTTACATGATCCTGAGGCCGCCGTTCGCTTCGAGCGCGATGGCCGCGAACGGCACGAGCACGATGCCGCCCAGCACGAGCACGCCGTCGGCGGCCACCGTGATCGGCGTGGCGAGGATCCGCAGGCCCATGCCGACGACGGACGGCGATTCCCTGATGTACACCGAGTACCGCTGGTTGAACGGTTGCGCGGTGCCCTTGTCCTTCTCGGCGAAACCTTCCGTCGAATAGCGCTTGCCGTCGATGTCGCCTTCGAGCACGAGGCCGGCCGGCTCGGCGGTGAATCCGTCGGCGCTCGCGGCCTGCCGGGCGTCGTCCGGCGCGTCCTTCGGCAATACGATCCGGTAGTGCCCGGTGATGCTGCCGCCGCGCGCATGAAAGTCGGCAAACGTCGTATGCAGCGATTTCCGGTAGCCGGACAGCAGCACCGGCCGCAATTGCGCCGGCAGATCGAAGATGTAATGGTAGTCCGTGCCGAGGACGACCAGCTTCTTGCCGTCCTGGGTGATCATGAAGCCCGAGACGTATTCGCGGTATGCGTTGTCCTTGTACAGCTTCGGCGTGAAGCAGCCCGACAGCGCGAGGCTGCTCGCGGCCACGCCGGCGGCCAGCAGGCGCCGGCGCGTGATCGATGTTTTCATGGATTGTTGTCCCGTCTGGTGCGGTTCGGCGGCTTGCGCCCTCGGAAGCCGGATTCTCGCGTATCCGCCGCGCGTTGTCGAACGGGAAATCTGCCTGGGCAGCGCTGCCGATCCCGCGGCATCCGGCGCATGCCGGCCCTCCAGGGCCTGCCGACAACGTTTCCGTCACGCTTTCAACCGCCTTCGCCATATCTTATTATTCGGCCAGTGCGGAGGCGTACCGGCCGCCAACGGTCATGTCGAGGCATGACGCGCCGGTATGAGTTACCGCCTTTCGGCCGGTGCGTCGCACGGCGCGCGGTCGAAACGACAGGAAACGCATGGCCAGCGCGTTTCCCGAAAAAATCACGAGAGGGCGCGATGGTACGACTGGTCTTGCTGCTGCTGGGCATCGAATACTTGCGCACCCGCTGGCGCGGGCTGACCGTGCTCGGCTGGGTGTGGGTCGTCGCGGGCGTCGTGATCTTCGTCGATGCGCTCGACGGCGCGCTGCACTTTCCGATCCAGATCTTTGCGTGGCTGTTCCTGATCGAGGGGCTCGCGACGCTCGCGGTGGCCGGCAGCGGCGTCGGCGGGCAGCGCATCCTGCGCTACGTGAAGGGGATCGTGGTCGTGGTGGCAGCCGGGCTCGTGTTCGCCGGGCATCACCACGGCCATTTCCTGCTGTCGATGATCTTCGGCACGCTGTTCCTCGTCGACGGGGTGCTGCAGTGCACCGCCGCGTGGATGGTGCGCTATCGCCGCTGGAACGTCGCCTTCGCATGGGGCGTCGTCGAGATCCTGCTGGCGATCTTCTTCTACCAGCCGTACCCGACCCACTACGTCGGCACCGTGCCGTACTGCCTCGGCCTGCTGCTGATGTTCGGCGGGATGCACATGCTGAGCCTCGCCGCACGCGTGCGGCGACTGACGCGCAATCCGGCGTTCGCGACCTCGCCGGCACCGGCGCTCGCGCCGGACCTCGACGATGCGCGCGACCTGCCGCATTTCGCCCAATCCGAATGGGACGGCCCGCCGGCCGACGGCGAGCATGCGCTCACCGTACACGTGTGGACGCCGACCGGCACGTCGAAGGCCGAAGCGCAGCGCTACCCCGTGATCGACCGCTATATCGCGGCGGTGGACGTCAACGGCGTGATCTCGACCGGGCACGCGGCGCTGGAGTCGCCGGAGGGCATCTATATCAGCCTGTATCCGGGCGTCGAAATCGATCGTTCTCCGGACGAATTCACGCGCATCCTGCGTGCGACCCGCGAAAACGACGTGCCGGGCCTGTTCCAGCCCGACTACGCGACCGAGTCGAAGGCGTGGTGCCCGTCGACCGTGCGCGTGCGGATCCGCAACTACGATCCGGCGAAGCTGGACGCCTTCTGGTTGTCGTACCGGCAGAACGTGACGTACAACCTCACGCACCGCAACTGCTCGAGCACCGTGTCGAACGCACTCGAAGCCGCGCTCGACGGCGCGGTGTGGCGGCTGAAGGGCGCGCGTGCCGGGTGGAGCGCGTTCGTGCGGCTGCTGCTCACGCCCGAGCTGTGGGTTGCCGCGCAGATCCGCAAGCGCGCGGTGACGATGGCGTGGACGCCCGGGCTCACGCTCGACTATGCGCGTGCGCTCAGCATGCTGGCCGATCCGCGGCCGTTCGCGTGGTGGAAGGTCGCGCGCTCGGCCGTGAAGGCGATCATGGTGTCGCGCCGAACGTGGCGTGAGCAGGACAACGCAGCGATGTCGCCGGGCGGATCGGAGGCTGCGTCGTTGAAGTGATCGCGTGCCGTCGGATGAGGGCCCGGCGTCACAGAGGCCGCGATCGTGCGGCCCGGCGATGTTGCCCGCCACAAGAACCCACAGATACAAACAACAATGAACAAGACGAGAGCATTCCGCATCCTGATCCCCGCCGCGCTGGCGTTGACGAGCGCCGGCTTCGCGCAGGCGAGCGCGGACGAAGTGCCGCGCATGAGCAACGACGTGTACCGCACCTCGGTGTCGTTCTGCTCGAACGTCGCGGCTGCCGAGAAGATCGAGTGCCAGGGCGACATGATCGCCGCGGGCAGCCGGATCGTCGCGGCGATCGGCGGCCTGCCGCCGGCATCCGCCACGTCGATCGACGAAGGCGCGCGCAACAAGCTGCCGGCGGCGGAGCGCAAGGGGCTCGCGCCTGTCGAGCCGGGCGCGATCGACAAGGACGACGACCTCGCCGGTCTCGCGGGCATGGTGCGCCTGTGCGACGTGTACGAATCCGAACCGGCCTCGCGCGCGCGGCATCACGCGGCGTTGAAGCAGCAGGCGCCGGATGCGGCACCACGCGTCGAGGCGTTGCTGGCCGATGCGTCGACGGCGGCGCGCCAGCGCGTCAGCATCGGCGTGTGGCAGATCCTCGCGCTCGAAGGCCCCGCATCGGCCGCGCGCGCGTGCACGCAGCTGGGCGCGGGATCGTGAGCGGCGGCGTGCCATCGGCATGGTGGTACGCGTCGACCGTGTGACGCAGCGCGCGGCGCGGCGGCGCGTGCCCGCACCCGCGCCGCGGGACATCATTCGTCCACCTTCACATTCGTGCCATGTTGCGTCGGCAACAATCGCGGGCAGACATTCGACAATCTTGCGGCGCATCCCGCGACCGCAAGCCTTTTCCGAGGAAACGCCATGCTCAAGACGCTCGCCCGCGCCGCTGCCGCACTCGCCGTCGCTTCCGTTTCACTGCACGCCACCGCGCAGACCAGCTACGACTACCTGTTGCTCGCCGCGTCGTGGGAGCCCGGCTTCTGCGCATCGCACGACACGCCCGAATGCACGAACCTCGCCGGCACGTATGCGGCGACAAGCCTGTCGCTGCATGGCCTGTGGCCGAACAACTACGACGGCAACCAGCCGTTCTACTGCGGCGTGCCGCAGAACGACATCGACCTCGACAACGCGCACCAGTGGTGCAGCATGGACGCCTACCCGATCAGCAGCGCGACCCGCAACACGCTGTCGACGTACATGCCGGGCGTTGCGTCGTGCCTCGACAAGCACGAATGGTTCAAGCACGGCACCTGCTCGAACTCGGCGTCGCCCGATGCCTACTGGAACCAGGCGTCCGGCATGATCAGCCGGCTCGGCAATACGTCGTTCAACACGTTCCTGCAGGCGAACGCGGGCAAGACGGTCACGCGCAACCAGTTGCTGTCGGCGTTCGAAGGTGCGTTCGGCAGCAATACGCGCAGCGCGGTGTCGCTGAAGTGCACGAAGACGAATGGCGTCAGCTATTTCACCGAGGCGTGGATCGCGGTGAAGACCACTGCGGCCACGCAGTTCCCGAGCGCCGCGTCGCTCGTGACGGACGGCAATACGCAGGGCACGTGCCCGACGTCGGGTGTGTATATCGCGAAGTAACGAGGAAGGGGCGGCGCGCGCCATCGCGCACGCCGTCGCCCGTTACGCCTTCGACGGGATGCCCGGCCACAGCAGCCGGGCCGGTTCCGGTACGTCGCGCTGCGGCTCGGCTCGTATGCGCATACGCGTACACGTGCGCTTACGCGAGCAGCCGCAACGCGTCCTCGAGCGACAGCACCGTCGTGCGCGATTCGAAGGCGGTGGAGAACAAGTGGTCGTGCACCACAGGGTCCGGGTCGTAGCAGCAATCCTTGACCGTATACAGGCGGAAGTCCGCGTCGCTCGCGTGGGCGATCGACGACAGCATCACGCCCGTCGACGCGATGCCGACCATGATCAGCGAATCGACGCCTTGCTCAACCAGCCGCGCTTGAAGATCGGTGCCGAAGAACACGCTGGCGCGATGCGCGACGATCAGCGGCTCGTCGGCTTGCCGGCCGAGCTCCGGGCATGGGCCGTCGTCGATGAAGAGGCCGAGCTGCTTGATCCCCTGGCCGTTCTTGTTGCGCGGGCTGACTTCCGGATAGCCGGGGCTGAACCGGAGGTTCGCGAACCAGACGCCGATGCCGCTTGCCCGCGCGGCATCGCAGAGCCGGCGCGTATTGGCGAGCAGCCCGGGCGCGACCGTCGGAAAGAGGCCGAGGATGTCGGTCTGGTAATGCATGACGAGCAGCGCCGTGCTTGACGGCACGATGGCGGGAATCGGCGCGGATGGGTTGTCGCCGGGGTTCGTGCGGGGTGTCGTTGCGATATCCGGTGCGTTTTGCCGAGTCATGAGTGAGGGTCTCCGATAGCCCGCGGGGAATTTCAGCGTCCCCAATTTGTACCGGAAAATCGGGTCGGCTGCCGATGCGATTTTCGTAGGGGCATGTTGCCGCGTCGCGCGGCAGTTTTCGTCACACCGACGCCGCGTTTGCGCGCGGCCGCAATATACTGGCGAGCGCTTGATCGACCAACGGTCGGTCGCGGCAGGGCGATGCCGATGTCGATGTCGATGGTCGGCTGCAACCGTTCGCCGCTGCCGGTTCGCTGTTTTCGAGTGGATCGTGTCCGAAGAGGCAAGGCCCGGCGCGATGCCATTTCATGTCACGTTGCGCCAACACGAGCTACACGTCATGCCAGTTACCGGATTCAATCACTACAATCTGCGGGCGGATCGATCGACACTCGATGTGCTCCGCGATTTCTATGTCGACATCGTCGGCTTGCAGCAAGGGTTTCGTCCGCCGTTCAAGAGCTTCGGGTATTGGTTGTATGCGGGCACGCAGGACGTGCTGCATCTGACGGAAGCGCGGCCGGACGAGTCGCGCCCGTCGAACGTTGCCAATACGTTCGATCACGTTGCGTTTTCCTGCGCGGATGCCCACGAAATGGAGCGTCACCTGACCGACGCCAACGTGGAATTCACACGCGAGTACGTTCCGCTCACGGGCCAGGTGCAGATTTTCTTCAACGATCCGTGCGGCAACGGCGTCGAGTTGAACTTCGCGCAAGCTGAATGAGTGCGCAGGGCGTTTGCGTTCAAGCGACGCGTGCCTCATTGGGTTCGCGTCGGGGCTGATCGTTTCGGAAGACCGATCGCTTCACCATTTTCGGCGGCGGCTCGAATCCGGAGTCGATGCGGATGGTTAGACGGCGGCATCGGAATCAATGACATCCGGCGGTCGGGTCGCGCTGCCTCGACAACGCCGGACACAATAACCAGACGCCACTTTGGCGCTCGACTTGGAGGAAGGGGATTTCATGGGAGTGGTACATATCGTTTTTGGGCCGCAAGGTGCCGGCAAGTCGACTTACGCGCGTACGCTCGCAGCCTCGTCCGGCGCGACGCGTTTCTCGATCGATGAGTGGATGGCACAGCTGTACGGGCCGGATCTTCCGGAGCCGCTTCAATTGAGCTGGCTCATGGAGCGAGTGCAGCGCTGCGAGAGTCAAATCTGGCGCACTGCCGAGCAGATCGCGAAAAATGGCGGGAACGTCATTCTCGATCTCGGTTTCATGAAGGCGCGAAATCGTTCGGCGTTTGCCGATCGAGCCAGGGACGCCGGTATTGCGAGTGAACTGCACTTTGTCACCGCACCGCATGACATCCGCCGCGGCCGTGTTCTGACGAGGAATTCAGAAAAGGGCGAGACGTTTTCGTTCGAGGTTTCGCCTGCGATGTTCGATTTCATGGAAAAGGAATTCGAAGCGCCGACGTCGCTCGAACTCGCATCGGCAACCGTGTTCGATTCTCATGTTCCGGCCGCGTGATCGTGTGATCGGGTTGGCGCTTGATTGTCGGCACAGGTAGTGGGGCGGCAGGCGCTTGACCGCTCGGCTCCTGTGCTTGAAGGCGGTGCTTGAGTTTTCGAGTGCCCGATTCACGGAAGGTCGGCAGTTCGATCGTATTGCAGAACGTTTGCGATGGTGCCGACGATCATCTCCGCTAGCGCACCAGATCACAATGAATCTGCAGGCTTTCCGTTGCGTTGCGGTGAATCTGAAACCCGTGCTGCATCAGCGCGGCCTGGATCTGCGCGAGGGCCGACGCACATCGCCGCACGCGGCGCCGCTGCCAGAAAGGCGGCGTGAATACGCCCAGCGGCAACATTCGGACGCGGCGACCGTTCAGGCTGAATGAAACGTCGATATGCGTTCCGTCGACATCGTGTCCGTTGCTGCCGAAGATATCGGCCAGTTCGTCGCGGCGGGCGGGGTAGAGCAGGCGGAACGTGCCGATTCCCAGCGCGCGAAACTGACGACGGGCAAAACCGAGGCCGGACGCTCGCGGCTCGTAGCCGCGCGTCAGGATCAGGCTGATCCCGGCGGGCAACGCGGGCTGGATCGTCTGCAGTTTGCCCAGGACGCGGGCTTCCACGTGGACGTGTCGTGCTGGCCAGCGCGGCTGGATCCGTACGCCGGCGTGGATGCCGGGAGTCAGGGTAAGCAGGTTCGAATGCGTGTTCAGGCTATCCATGGGTGCGATGCGGCATAAGAGCGGGCGATTGACGGGCAATGCCCGCATTGAGCATGTCGGTACATGCCGATATCGGTTGGTCGCCGTTGCCTCGGGGCAGTCGTGCGTAGCGCTGATGCGTCGGAAAATCGACCGCCCCGAATAGGTCGTCAACCATTCCGGTGCGAACGTGCTGGCACACCGGCAATATGAACCGACGGGCGAGTACCGCTCACCGATTTCTCAATACGTCCCAAAGAGCCTGAGACTGCCGTCCTGCTCCCTCAATACCGTAATCTCTTTCCCGCGGGGTAGCTCGTAACCACCCACATGTTGATCTACGGCGGAGATACAGGTCAACCGTTCGTATGTGTCGAATTCAAATGCCCCTGCGGCACACTCAATGCCGAAAACTTTCCACGAGTGAGGTAGTTCTCCTGAAATCGAGTCTGCGACGATGCCGTCGAAAGCGAACGCCTTGACGTGGGTTCCAGCAGGGAGATCGAGTTCGTGGTCTTGAAACTCGGAGGCAAGCGTGCAGTCCACTGTGTCCAAATGCTTTTGGTAGTCGAAGGAGGCACGCTCCTTGTGGTGTGTAAATGGGCCGGGTGCACACTCGATCCCGCCGATCGATGCCGGCTTCGCAAGCGTCCCGTAAGCAACGTAACTCGTATTGTCGTCGGAACGAAACACTCCGAAGTCTCCGCTCACGTTCAGCCCCAGAAGCGGCGTGTTCGACGGGACGGTGCCGCTTTTGACCGAATGTGGTGAATACACTTCGAGGACAACCGTCGAGCCAGGCGGAAACGTCATTCCGTCAAATACCGTTGCCCGTGTGACGTGGTGGGTGTACCAGGCGCTTATTGCTTGGTCATAGCTGTCAGCAATTGAACGATTGTTGAGAAGTGCGAGAGCCTGCACGAACACCAGACAGCAGAGAAAGACGACGCCGCGTCTCCAGGCCTTATGCGCGCGGACGCTACCGATCAACCCGAAGGCCGCGACGATCAACGTAAGCGGTATGGTGACGGCAAGCGTCAAAAGAAGCAGGATCGCCAAATCCGATATTCCATACAACGCCATTATCGAGTCTCCGTTTGATCAGTTTTCGCCGCGATCCACGTTGAACTGCTGTCGATACCGCCCAGGCATTGGTGTCGGACAGATGTGCCGCGAGCATTGCTTATGCGTCGGGGAGGTAAGGCGGCATGTGAAGCATTAAAGCGTGTGCCAGACCTCGGCTACGGTACGGCAGACGCGATCGACATTTTCCTCAGTCATCCCGACGTGTAGCGGCAAGGTAACAGTCTCGCGTGCGATGCGCTCGGCATTAGGGAACTGGCCTTCGGCATAACCCAGTTTCCGGCCAAGCGAAGTCGTATGGAGCGCCTCGTATGAAACGCCGGACAAGATGCCGCGGCGCTCCAGTTCGTTGCGGAACGCATGGCGGCTGAATCGCGTTGCGGAAAATGGGAACAGCACGCAGAACATGTTCCAGCTTTGCCGCGGCACCGCCCGAGGGGGCAGGACCGCCCCCGCGATTTCCGGAAACTTCTGAAAATATCGCGAAACAAGCGCCTCCCGCTTTTCCAGAAACCCTTCGAGCTGCTGCAGCTGTCGCAGGCCGATGGCCGCCGATACGTCCGACATGTTGAATTTGCCGGCGGCACTTTCCACATCCCGGGTGCCGTCAGGCAAGCGACGTATGCCGTGGAACCGGAGGGTGTCGATGCGTTTCGCTTCCTCCTCCGAATTGACGACAATCGCACCGCCTTCGATGGTCGTCATGTTCTTGTTCGGATGGAAACTGAACGTGGTCACGTCGCCAAAGCTACCGATCGGTCGTCCCTGCCAATGCGAACCCTGGACCAGCGCCGCATCTTCGACGACTCGCAAGCCGTACTTGTTGGCGAGCGCCATAAGCGCATCCATGTCCACGAGAGAGCCGGGGAAGTGCGTCGGCATGATCGCCTTGGTTCGCGCTGTGATCGCGCGCTCCACCTGTTCCAGATCGATCGCGCGCGACTCGAGATCGCAGTCGACAAATGTCGGAACCGCTCCACATTTGACGATCATGTTCATCGTGGAGAAGAAGCTTTGAGCCGAGGTAATGACCTCGTCGCCGGGACCGACACCACAAATCTGCAATGCCAGCTCAATTGCCGCCGTCGCCGATGTGACAACGCGTGTCGGTCGTCCTCCGAAAGTCGCGGAGAGTGCGTCTTCAAAGGCTTGTGTTTTGGGGCCGCTCGTCAGATGGCGTGACCGAAGCACGTCAGCGACAGCTTCAATGGTGAGCTCATCAAGCTCCGGCTGTGCAAATTTAATGGGAGTGAGGGAATCGGTCATGAATTCGATGAGGATAATGAGCGACGCGTAAGGGCACGCGTCCGCCGTTAATATGCGATGGATTATCGCATCACGGCGTCCATTTTCCTGTCGTCGGCCCTTCAGGCCCACGGTGTAATTGTGGGTAGCAGAATCGCCACGGCGGCGACGAGACATGACGATTGGAGAATCGCTTCGGGGCGAGGCCTATGTCCGTTGCGGGTCGATTGCTTCCGATGACCGAATTTCCCATCGAGCGCGCCGGCGCATGCCGATATGAATTTGCCGCTGTTGTGCCAGATGAGATGCGCTTAATTCCGACGCTTCAAAAATCGACCTTCCCGAATAAGTCGTCCACCACTCCAGCGCCAGCGTGCCGGCACTCCGGCAATACAAACTGACAGGTAATCCCTCCGGGACAGGCTGCACGGGCAAGTGCCGTGACGCCTTCGACCACCGCGTTCGGCCAGAAGCTGCCGCTGGCAGGACGAAGAAGCGGTCATATGAGTGGTGACTGTAAGCAGCCGAATTTCTCTGAGGGGATTCCTTCGATGAAAAGGCCGGGCCGCCGACATCTGCTACATAGCTTTCATTGAAAACCGATCGTCATAGGGAAAGTGATCGACGCTATCCTTGGTAACGGTAACAAAACAGCGGTTCGCGAGGAGTTCCATGCGCTCCTTCGGCGACAGTCCTTCATCGTTGCGCGATTCTGCATGAAGTTCCAAAAGATCAACCGTGCCGTCGACATTAAAGTGGAAGGTGTCGCCCAGGTGGTAATCGCGCCTGAAAGAAGTTCGCCATGATGAGTTGTGCCCCCACCCGTGGGCGAGGTCGTGGTGCGGTCGTGTCTTTCTGCGAAAAGCCCAATAAAGAGTAGAAGCGTCAGCGACCTCTGGGCGCATGACACTGGCGTTTGCAGATAGAGTGACGCCTGCCCGCATCAAGAGAAGAGGGCCGAGCATCAGGCATGGCCAGTGATATTTGGCAATTTGAGGTAATTGAGCCGCCTCGGCAGAGCAAGATAGAGCGGCGATCTCGTGATGGAAAGGCGAATATCGATCGGGACGCACGACATCCAAGCCGATGCGTTCGGAGAAGCACACAAGCTCATCCTCCGAGATGGCGGGGCCACGCCACTCAGTTCCATCGGCTCGTCCACTCTGGAAACAAAGCACCAGAAGCTCGAAAGCGCGGCTAGCTGCGTAAAGCAACCAGCGTTCGTCTTCGGGTACATTCGGGATAGGCCTACCGCTTCTTAAGCGTATGGATCGGAGCCGTTCGATTTCGGCAGGATTCTCCTCTATCCAAGGAATCAGCACATCGACGAAAGCCGCCTGGCCTCGGTATGCGAGTAGCTCGTCATGAAGGGCTCGAAATGACATATAGAAATACTCGCATCAAGAGGCTCGACGTAATCAGGGCCGCGACAACTCAGAGAACATACCTGGGTCCCTGCTTTGCAAGACCGATACTGGACAAAGCTGTCAGCACGGTTGCTACAAACATTGTAGCTGGGGACCGCACGGCCCTATCGCATGAGCGCGGAGACGCTGAATGACTGCTTTTCGGTCCATTTCTGGAGGGCCGCTTCGGGTCGATTGCCGCCAAATGACGAATTCTCCGTTGAGTGCGCTGATATTCGCCCGCCGCCATTGCGCCAGATGAGGCACGCTCAACTTCGCCGCTTCAAAAAATCGACCGCCCTGAATAAGTCGTCAACCACTCCAACGCCAGCGTCCCTGCCAACGAATTCCCATTAGCATCCAACCCCGGCGCCCACACACAAACGGCCATCTCTCCAGGCAACACCGCGACGATCCCGCCGCCAACCCCGCTTTTCGCCGGCAACCCGACGCGATACACAAAATCCCCCGCCGCATCATAAGTACCGCAAGTCAGCATCAACGCCGACAGCCGCTTCGCGGAACTCGAATCGACGATCCGCTCGCCGGTCACCGGCGCGACACCGCCGTTCGCAAGAAACAGCGCCGCGCTGGCAAGCTCGACACAGTTCATCGTGATCGCGCACTGGCGGCAATACGCATCGATCACCGTATCGGGCGGCATCTGCATGTTGCCGAAGCTCGCCATGAAGTGCGCCATCGCGCGGTTGCGCTCCGCGTGCTGCAGCTCCGACTGCGCGACGCGCGAATCGTAGTCGATGTCGTTCGTGCCGATCATTCGCCGCACGAATTCGACGAGCGCCGTCTCGGCTTTCACGAAACGGCGGCACAGCACGTCGGTGACGACCAGCGCCCCCGCATTGATGAACGGGTTGCGCGGCTTGCCGCGCTCGCTCTCGAGCTGGACAAGCGAATTGAAAGCGTTGCCGGACGGCTCGCGGCCGACCCGTTCCCACAGTGCGTCGCCCAGCAACTGGAACGCGAGCGTGCACGCGAACAGCTTCGAGATGCTCTGGATCGAGAAGCGCTCGTGCGCATCCCCGACCGTGCAAACGTTTCCGTCGAGCGTGACGACGGCCATCCCGAACTTGTCGGCGGGCACTTTCGCGAGCTCGGGAATGTAATCGGCAACCCGCCCCTGGCCGATCCAGGGGGCGAGTTCGGTGTGGATGCGTTCGAGGATCGTTTGATAATTCATCAAGTCAGGCGGGCAGGGCATGGCCCGGATTCAGGCGAGCCCGTATGGAACCGTCCCGGCGCCGATTCGTCAAGCGCGGTCGATATCGCTCCCTTATTTTCAAGACCTCTAAACAGGCAATCGGCTGGCGCAGTATCATGCGGTACGTTTCGGCCGATGGCCGGCGTCCGGCACCGGCCGGCGCCGCCGCGGCCATCCTGATGATCCGACCGCTGCCCATGTCTTTTCGCATCCTGCTCGTCGAAGACGACACCCGCCTGTCCACGCTGATCGCCGGCTACCTGCGCAAGAACGACTATGAAGTCGACACTGTGCTGCATGGCGACGCCGCGGTGCCGGCGATCCTGTCCATTCGTCCCGATCTCGTCATTCTCGACGTGAACCTGCCAGGCAAGGACGGCTTCGAAATCTGCCGGGAGGCGCGCAAGCAGTACGATGGCGTGATCATCATGGTGACGGCCCGCGACGAGCCGTTCGACGAACTGCTCGGCCTGGAATTCGGCGCGGACGACTACGTGCACAAGCCGGTCGAGCCGCGCATCCTGCTCGCACGGATCAAGGCCCAGCTGCGCCGCGCGCCCGCGCGTGCGGCCGAGAGCACCGCGCCGCAGCCCGAGCGCTACGCGTTCGGCAAATTCTCGATCGACCGCACCGACCGCTCGGTCGTGCTTCCCGACGGCAGCACGCCCGACCTGACGTCGGCCGAATTCGACCTGCTGTGGGCGCTCGTGTGCCATGCGGGCGAAGTCGTCAGCCGCGACGACCTGATGCTGCAGTTGCGCGGCGTCGAATTCGACGGCCTCGACCGCACGATCGACGGGCGCATCTCGAAGCTGCGCCGCAAGCTGCGCGACGACGCGAGCAACCCGCAGCGGATCAAGACGATCCGCAGCAAGGGTTATCAATTCAGCAAGCACGCGTGGGAATGACGCGGCCTTCGGGCGACGTCGTCACGTTCCGCGCGGGCATTCCACCCGCCGGCCGGGAGCCGAGATGATCCGACGAACCCGTTCGCACCCCGATGCACCGCCGCTGCCGACGCTGCGCTACGTCAAATGGCGCTGGCTGCATTTCCGCCGCGCCTGGACCGATACGCGCGCCGACCGCATTCCGAGCTGGTCGCGCCTTTATGTGCGCACCTACCTGCATCTGCTCGGCCTCGTGCTGCTGACCGCGCTCGTGCCGGCGCTGGCGCTGTGCGTCGAATTGTCGCCGCAGGTCGTGTGGCATGCGTTCGACTCGCTGCCCGGCGACATCTGGATCGTGCTCGCGCTCGTGTTCGCCGCACCCGCGCTCGCGGCGTACCGGTGGATGCGGCCGGTGTGGTCGGATCTCGTGATGGTGCGCGAGCGCGCGATCGACTTCACGGGCGGGCGCTTCAACACGCGCGCGCGCGAATCGCACAGCGTGATCATCGGCCCGCTCGCACGGACGCTGAATGCGCTCGCGATGCGGATGGAACGGCTGATCGCCGCGCAGCGCGACTTGACGAACGGCATCTCGCACGAATTGCGCACGCCGCTCGCGCGCGTGCGTTTCGCACTCGAAATGCTGCGCGAGCCGGGTTCCGCGGCCGAATACCAGAGCGCGCTCGAGAGCATCGCGCAGGACGTGACCGAGCTCGAGGAATTGATCGACATGAGCCTGACGTTCGCGCGGCTCGAATACAGCTCGCTGCAGTCGAACCTCGAGATGACGGCCCCCGTCGCGTGGTTCGAACATCAGGTCAGCGATGCGCAGCTGCTGTATCCGGAGCGCGCGATCGAGTCGCGCATCGCGATCGCGTCGGACCTGCGGGTGAAGATGGACCGGCGGCTGATGTCGTACGCAATGCGAAACCTGTTGCGCAACGCGAGCAAGTACGCGAAATCGCAGATCGTCGTCGGGATCTCGCTCGTGCACGGCAATATCGGGATCTTCGTCGAGGACGACGGCCCCGGCGTGCCGGAGAGCGAGCGCGAGCGGATCTTCGACGCATTCGTGCGTCTCGACCGCCGCACCGGCGGCTATGGCCTCGGCCTGTCGATCACGCGGCAGGTGCTCCATGCGCACAACGGCCGGATCGCGGTCGTCGATCCGGTCGAACTCGGCGGCGCACGCTTCGAGATCAGCTGGCCGGTCTAGCGATCCGCAACACGGGCCCCGGCCTCGACAGCAACCCAACACGATCAAACGACAGCCGCGCGCGCCGGATTCGAGCGCGTCGCCGGCTTTTCATGCCGTACCTTTCCCGTTTCGATGCCTCCTCGCACCGCAATCGCATGACGATTCGTTTGCCGCGCGTGCGCGCTTTGCATTACGATTGCAATTGCAACTATGTGGGCGGGTCGAGTCGTGACAGCGGAGGCGGGCGGCCCGCGACGCAGCAGTGAAGCCGGGGCAGCCGCGATGGCCGCCCCCTTGTTCATGCATTCCTGTCCGGGTCATACAACATGCGGCTTTTGAATATCGTGTCTTCTCCCCGCGGCGCGAGGTCGGCGTCGATCGCGGTCGCCAATGCCTTTGTCGATGCGCTCCGGGATTCGGGCGTAACTTCGGGCGTAACGATCGACGTCGATACGCTGAATGTCTGGGAAGAAGACTTGCCGGACTTCGGCAGCGACGCGATCGGCGCGAAGTACAAAGGCGTCGCGAACGCGCCGATGGATGACGCGGAGCAGTCGGTCTGGCGGCGCATCCAGTCGCTCGTGAAGCGCTTTCAGGACGCGGACCGGATCGTCGTAGGCGTGCCGATGTGGAATTTCGGCTATCCGTACAAGCTCAAGCAACTGATCGATCTCGTCAGCCAGCGGAACATGCTGTTCACGTTCGACGGGAAGGCCTACGCCCCGTTGCTGGAGATTCCGCGCGCGCTGGTCATCCATGTTCGCGGACAGAGCCGGGAGACCGGCGCGGGCGCCGACAATCCGGGGTTCCGGCATCAGGCCGACTACCTCGAATTCTGGTTGCGGTTCATTGGCGTGAGCGACGTCAGGAGCCTGACCGTCGAACACACGTGGGGTGCGCGGGCGAGCGACAGCATCGAGCGGGCGCAAGCCCGGGCGGTCGCGATGGCCGCGGCGTTCTGATCCGGGCGTGCGGCGCGACGGAGTCGCGGATGCCGCCGAAGCGGCACCCGCGCACGCTCAGTAGGTGCGGCCGAGCTGCAGGTAGAAGTTGCGACGGCCGCTGGGCGCGAGCGCCACGCCGATGTAGACGGGCCCGAACGCGGTCGACAGGCTCGTGAAGAACGTATAGCTCTGCTTGAGCGCGCCGCCACCGATCTGCTGCCCGCTCGACCAGACGTTGCCGACTTCCGCGCTGGCACCCACCGACAGCGCCTTGATCGGCGACGCGTTGAACGTCATCAACTGGTTCATGTAGGTCACCTGCGCGTACGCGAGCTCGTTGCCGTTCAACTGGTCGGCCGCATACGCGGACAGGTGCTGGAAGCCGCCGAGCGTGAAGTTGAACGCGTTGATCAGGTTGGTGCCACCGATGCTCTTGCCGCCTTCGATCGTCGCGCTGATGCTGTGGCGGCCGAACTGCTGCGCCACCATCGCCTTGCCGTAGATCTCGGTGTAGGGCGCGTTGTTGATGCTGTCGTCGAATTGGTTCGCCGAGCCCCCGTTGCGCGATACCAGCGAGCGCTCGACGCGCAACTCGGTGAAATAGCCCTTGCGCGGGAACAGCGGATCGTCGAGCTGGTCGATGACGAGCCGCGCACGCGCGATCAGCGCCTGCGACGTGAAGCTCGACCACAGCAGCGTCTGGCCGCTGCCGTCGTCGAACGGCAGGTTGTAGGTCGGCGAGCCGTGCCCGGTCACGTACCCGACGCCGATCCGGAAATCGCCGAGCCGCGCGAGCGGCAGGCCGAGATCGAGCCCGGCGCGTGCGGTCTGCATCAGGTACTGCGTGATCTTCACGTCGCCGCTGTCGTCGTACAGGTTCGCGTAGCGGCGCTGGTATTCCGCGTAGGGCGACAGATAGACGCCGTAAGCCATCGACAGCGGCTGGCGGAACTCGATGCGCGCGGATTGCAGGTCGCTGCCGATCGTCGTGTCCGCGCGGAATTCGAGCCCCGATTCGGTGAGCCACGGCCGCCGGTAGCCGACATGCAGGCGGAAGCCACCCTCGTCGGTCGAACTGCTCGACATGCCGAGCCCGAACAGCAGGAAGTTCGGACCCCAGTATTTCTCGCGCGCGTCGATCTCGAGCACGTTCTCGTCGCCGTGGCTCACGATCTGCTGCGTGACGCTCTCGAAGTTGCCGCCCGTCGTGAGGCCGAGCAGATCCTGGCTGACGGTGTTCGGATCGTACGTGTCGCCGGGCTTCACGTGCAGCGCGTTGCTGACGACCCGCTTCGGCACGCCGCCGGAGGTCTTGATGTCGATGCGCGTGATCCGGATCGGCGGCGGCAGCGGCTGTGCGTGCGCAGACCGGTAGGCCTCATATTGTTCCGGCGTGAGCGCGAAGCGCTGCAGTTTCGGCAGCGCCGCGGTCGCGGCGGCCGCGCCGGCGGCGATCGCCTTCTTCGCGTTCTGGAAATCGGTGAACGCGAGCGAGCCGAGATCCGGCGTGAGCAGCACGTCCTGCGCGTCGAGCTGCTTGCGCTGGGCGGTCACGTTCTGGCGGATCAGGATGCCGACCATCTGCTGCATCACGTCGGCGGGCGACGCGAGCGCGTCGAGCGGGCGCAGCTGCGAGCCGATGTCGACCGCGATCACGACGTTTGCGCCCATCTGCCGCGCGGTATCGACGGGCAGGTTGCTGACGAGCCCGCCGTCCACCAGCGCGCGCCCGTTGATCTCGGCCGGCGCGAACAGGCCCGGCATCGCCATGCTCGCGCGGATCGCGAGCGGCAGCGAGCCGTGGTCGAGCACCACCATCTGGCCCGTCTGCAGGTCGGTCGCGACCGCGCGGTACGGGATCGGCAGGCGGTCGAACGGCTGGTTGGTCGGCACGGCGGCCGTCCAGTTCGCGAGCAGCGCCTGCAGCCGGTTGCCCTGCACGAGGCCGACCGGCGCCTTCACGCCCTTCTTGCCGAAGCCGAGCGTCAGCCCGTTGATGTACAGGCGTTCGTCCTCCCGGCTGGTTTGCGGCAGGTCCGCGCGGTCCGTTACGTCGAATGCGATGTCCGCGAGGTCGACCTCCGACAGCCGCTTCTGCATCTCGCCGGCGGCCATGCCGCTCGCATACAGGCCGCCGACCACGGCACCCATGCTGGTGCCCGCGATGCAGTCGATCGGGATGCGGTTGTCCTCCAGCACCTTCAGGACCCCGAGGTGTGCGTAGCCGCGCGCGCCGCCGCCGGACAGCACAAGGCCGATCGACGGGCGGCCTGCCGGGCCGCCGTCGGCCTCGCAGGTGTGCCCGGATGCGGCGGGCGTGGCCGCCGGCGCGCTGGCGGCGGGTGCCTGGGCGGCAGCGGATTCGGGGGCCGGCAGCGGTTGCGCGGCGACCGTGCAGCACCAGAAGGCGACGAGCGTCGTGCAAAGCGGGCGCACCCGCGCCCAGCGGAAGGAAACGGTCGCTGTCATGGTGGAAATACCTGGCGTGATCGGGCGTCTGAGGCCTGCCGGGAGCAGGCAAGACCGAGAGATTACCGTGTTTTACAGAGGCAATGCGAGAGGCTGTTGCGTAGCCGGATGTGTCCGGAACGGCACATTTGACAATTGCGTCGCGAAAAAATCATCGGAATTGCCTAAAGTATCGGAACGATTTGCCGCTAAGTTTGTGATGGGGCGGCATGGACGCGCGGCGGAAATGCGGCGCGGCTGCCCCGCGCCCGTTCGATTACAAAGGTTTGATATGTCGACACCGCTGTTCGGAAAGTTGTTTGCGCAACCCGTTGCGATCGACCCTGGAACGGCGAGTACGCGGATTTATACGCACGAACGCGGCGTGGTGCTGAACCAGCCGTCGGTCGTCTGCTTCCGCAAGGCCGGCGCGACCGACGCGCGGCCGACGCTCGAGGCCGTCGGCGAGCTCGCGAAGGCGCTGCTTGGCCGCGAACCGGGGCATCTCGAAGCCGTGCGGCCGATGCGGCACGGCGTGATCGCCGATGCGCACGCGGCCGAGCAGATGATCCGCAGCTTCATCGACATGTCGCGCACGCGTTCGCGTTTCGGCCGCCGCGTCGAGGTCACGCTGTGCGTGCCGTCCGATGCGACGGCCGTCGAGCGCCGCGCGCTGCGCGAGGCCGCGTTCGCGGCGGGTGTATCGGAGGTCGAACTGATCGAGGAATCGCTGGCGGCCGGGCTCGGCGCGGGCCTGCCGGTGACCGAGCCGGTCGGCTCGATGGTCGTCGATATCGGCGGCGGGACGACGGAAGTCGCGGTGATCGCGCTCGGCGGCATCGTCTATCGCGAGGCGATTCGCGTCGGCGGCAGCCAGTTCGACGCGGCGATCGTCAACCATGTCCGCAACCTGTATGGCGTGCTGCTCGGCGAGCAGACGGCCGAACACGTGAAGCAGTCGATCGGCTCGGCCACCAGCGCGGTGCCGCGCCGGTCGACGCGCGCGGTCGGGCGCAGTGTCGGCGACGGGCTGCCACGCTCGATCGAGCTGTCCAACCACGATGTGGCGGACGCGCTGGCCGCGCCGCTCAAGCAGGTGATCGGCGCGGTGAAGTCGGTACTGGAGAACGCGCCGGCCGAACTCGTAACCGACATCGCGAATCGCGGCGTGGTGCTGACGGGCGGCGGCGCGCTGCTCGCGGATCTCGAACGCCTGCTGTACGACGAGACGGGCCTCGTCGCCCGGATCGCCGACGAACCGGCCACCTGCGCGGTGCGCGGCGCGGGCGAGGCGATGGGGCGGCTCGCGATGTGCCCGGTCGACTGATTCGGGCCGTGCCGGGCCGTGCATCGCGGCGCGGCCATTCAGATTCTTTCGATCTCCGTAGACCTCCGCAGACCTCGGCAGACCTCGGCATTGCCTGCCCGCTTCGCCGGGCAAGCGTCTCCTGTCGACTTGCCGGACGGCCGGCCGCCGCCCGGCATCGGCTCGTCGCGTGGACACCCGAACGCGCACCGTGCTAGCGTTACGCGCCCGTGCGGGGCCGGGCAAGCCGATATGCCCGGCGAGCCCGACGACCTGAGAGACCGAAAACCTTGAAAAACCACACCAAACGGGGCTTCATTGCCCGAACGGGCCGCCTGCTGGCCTTCGTTGCCTGCCTCTGGATCGTCGCAGCCGTTGCGCTCGTCGCGTACGGGATGCGGATGCCGAGCGAGCCGGCCGATGTCGCCGTGATCTTCGGCAACGCGCTCGACGAGACAGGCGCGCCGAAGCCGGTGCTCGCCGCCAGGCTCGATGTCGGCGTGCGCTGCTACCGCACGGGGCAGTGCCCGGCGTTCCTGGTCAGCGGCGCGATCGACGGCCCCGGGCTGAACGAGGCGACCGCGATGCGCGACTATCTCGTGGCGCACGGCGTGCCGGCCGACCGGATCGCCGTCGACGACCAGGGCGACAACACGCTCGCGACTGCGCAGCACACGCTGGCTTACCTGCAGGCGCACGGCCTGTCGCGCGTGCTGATCGTCAGCCAGTACTACCACCTCGCGCGAGCGCGCCTCGCCTTCGAGCGCGTCGGTATCGCGCGGGCGAACATCTCCGCCGCGTATCCGGGCCGTTTCCAGTTGCGCGACGTTTATTCGAGCTGGCGCGAAGTGCCGGCCTACGCGGTGTATGCGGTGCGGTTGTGGGTGAACCCCGATGCGCGGCCTGTCTCGTTCCGGCCGATGCTTTATCTGATGAGCCTGTTTTCGTAAAACGGCCGTCGGTGCGGCGCACGCGATGGCGATCCGGATTGCGTAATTGGTGCAACGCGGAAGTTGACGCGATTGATGTAACGCCTGAAAACCCCGCTTTTATCGATCGATTAACCGGGCACGGATTATCTGCGTCAGCGATTCGCAAGAAAAAATATAGTGCGCACGGAATCCGTGTGGCGCCAATCGTGGCCGTGTATCGGTGTTTTCGCGGATGCGGTGATTCCGGTGTTTTTTGAGAAAAATCAAAAGAGCCGCGCGGGAAACATGCTGGATGCGGTCGGCGAGCATGCCTCGGCGGGTAAAAAATACACGATCCCAGGCCCCTGATCCGATGGGTAAACATCGACTGGAAAATGGCGTGAGTTTGATATAGCCTTGTCTGACAAAAAGCAGGGCAGTAATCAAACCAACCAGAAAGTCGCTGCAGAAAAACAAGGGGCTACCGTCATGTCATTCGACTAGTTTCGCGTTCGCAATCCAGGGCCGATTAAAAATTCATCCACGAATAAGCCGACGTCGCATTGCGACCGCCGGGGCGGATTATTTTGTCCGCGATTTTCTGCTGTTGGCCGCCCGGTGCGGCCGAGATACCAATACCAAAGCCAATAACGAGGGAAAGCATGAATCTTGCGCGTTCGAAAAAAGCCGGCGAGCCGTTTCCGAGACTGCTGTTGCCCACGGGCGTTTTCCTGGCGCTGTCCGGCGCAGGCATTGTTCCCGCCTATGCGACCTGCAGCACGGCAGGCACGACAGTGACCTGTTCCGGGATCGCGAACCCGCTGCAGCCGAGCTATTCGAACGCCGCCAACAACGTGCACGCGACGGTCAACCCCGGCGCGAGCGTCGGCGTGCTGCTCGGCGTCGGCGGCACCGCGATGTCGCTGACCGGCAACGGCGTCACGCTGACCAACAACGGCACGATCGATCCGTCCGCACTCGGCACGGGCCTCGGCGTGCTGTCGAGCGGGGCCGTGGTCGGCAACGCGTCCGCGAGCGCGAACACCACCGTCGTCAACAACGGCACGATGAACGGCTCGACCGGCGTGGCGATCAGCGGCGTGACGGGCATGGCGTTATCGGTCCAGAACGGTACCGGCGGCACGTCGAACATTACAAACACCGGCACGATCGGGTCCAATCCGCTGGTCGGTGCGACCCTCGTCGGCGCGGACGCGCCGGTAGTCACCGCATACGGCGGCGGCACGGTCAACATGAACAACAGCGGCACGATCAACGGCCGCGTAGCGTTCGGCTCGAACGGCACGCCCGGGCAGGGCAATACGTTTACCAACTCGGGCACGATCAACGGCAGCGTGTCGATGGGCGCGAACAGCTACAACACGTTCAATGCCATGACGGGCTCGTCGGTCAACACGGCGGGCGGCACCGGCGGCGCGTTCAACATCACGGTCGGCCCGAACACGATGAACGTCGCGGCGACGGGCGTCGTCGACGGCGGCGCGGGCGGCAACAACACGCTCAACCTGCAGCAAGGCGGCGGGCCGGCGACCGGCTCGATCAACAGCAGCAACTACATCAATTTCCAGCACCTGGACGTCGGCAGCGGTACGTGGACGCTGAGCGGTGCATCCACCGCGCAGGACGCGACGCTGAGCGGCGGCGTCGCGATCGTCGACAACAACGCGGGGCTCGGCACCGGCACGATCACGGGCAACGGCGGGGCGATCCAGAGCGCCAACTCGGCCGTCAACCTCAACAACAACGTGACGCTCGGCGCGGGCGGTCTCACGGTGCAGGGCGGCAACAATCTCGGGCTGTCCGGCTCGATCAACGGTAGCGGCAGCCTGACGCAGAACGGCACGGGGACGCTGACGCTCAGCGGCGCGAATACCTACTCGGGCGGTACCAACCTCAACAGCGGCGGCATCGTGCTCGGCAACGGCAGCGCGCTCGGCACGGGCACGCTGACCGTCGGCGGGTCAGGCACGCTCGACACCAACACCGGCATGACGGTCGGCAACAACATCGCGATCAACACCGGTGCGACCCTCACGCTGGGCGGCAGCAACAACCTCGCGCTGTCGGGGCAGGTGTCCGGGGCCGGTGGCCTGACCAAGAACGGGGCCGCCACCACGACGCTGACGGGCGCGAATACGTATACGGGTGGCACGACGGTCAATGCGGGCACGCTGGCGTTGGGCGCGGGCGGCTCGCTTGCGGCGACGGGCGCCGTGAACCTCGCCGGTGCGGGCGCCAGCTTCGATATCAGCGCGTCGGGGGCGAACCAGACGGTCGGCGCGCTGAGCGGCGTGGCCGGCACGACCGTCGCGCTCGGCGGCAACACGCTGACGATGGGCGATGCGACGAACCAGACGTTCGGCGGCACGATCGGCGGCACGGGCGCGATCGTGAAGCAGGGCACCGGCACCGAAACGCTGACCGGTGCGAATACGTACACGGGCGGCACGACGATTGCGGGCGGTACGCTGGCGCTGGGCGCAGGCGGCAGCCTTGCCGCGGGCGGCGCCGTCAACCTGAGCGGCGCGGGCGCCAGCTTCGATATCAGCGCATCGGGTGCGAACCAGACGGTCGGCGCGCTGAGCGGCGTGGCCGGCACGACCGTATCACTCGGCGGCAACGGATTGACGTTCGGCGACGGCACGAACCAGACGTTCGGCGGTTCGATCACCGGTACGGCCGGCGTCACGAAGCAAGGTAGCGGCACCGAAACGCTGACCGGCGCGAACACGTATACGGGCGGTACGACGGTCAACGCGGGCACACTGGCGATCGGCGCAGGCGGTTCGCTTGCGGCGACCGGCACGGTGAATCTGGCGAATGCGGGCACGACGCTCGACGTCAGCGCGTCGACCACGCCGCAGGCGATCGGCGGTCTCGCGGGCGCGGCTGGCTCGACGGTCAATCTCGGCTCGAAAAACCTGACGCTGGGCGACGCCGGCAATCACACGTTCGGCGGCACGATCGGCGGCACGGGCGCGATCACGAAGTCGGGCACGGGCACCGAGACGCTGACGGGCACGAACACGTACACGGGCGGGACGACGATCGCGGGCGGCACGCTGGCGTTGGGCGCAGGCGGCAGCCTTGCGGCGGGCGGTGCGGTGAACCTGAGCGGTGCGGGCGCAACGTTCGACGTCAGCGGTTCAGGCGCGGCTCAGACGATCGGCGCACTGAGCGGCGTGGCCGGCACGACGGTTGCGTTGGGCGGCAACGGATTGACGTTCGGCGACGGCACGAACCAGACGTTCGGCGGCGCGATCACGGGCACGGCGAGCGTCACGAAGCAAGGCAGCGGCACGGAGACACTGACGGGCACGAACACGTACACGGGCGGCACGTCGATCGCGAACGGCACGCTTGCGCTGGGCGCGGGCGGCTCGCTCGCGGCGGGCGGCGCCGTGAGTCTCACCGGTACGGGTGCGGGCTTCGACATCAGCGCGGCGGGTGCGAACCAGACGGTCGGTGCACTGAGCGGCGTGACCGGTTCGAACATCGCACTCGGCGGCAACACGCTGACCTTCGGCACCGCGACGAACCAGACGTTCGGCGGTTCGATCGGTGGTACGGGTGGGATCGTGAAGCAAGGCACCGGCACCGAAACGTTGACCGGCGCGAATACGTATACGGGTGGCACGACGGTCAACGCGGGCACGCTGGCGATCGGCGCGGGCGGTTCGCTTGCGTCGACGGGCACGGTAAATCTGGCGAATGCGGGTACGACGCTCGACGTCAGCGCGTCGACCACGCCGCAGGCGATCGGCGGACTCTCGGGCGCGGCCGGCTCGGCGGTCAATCTGGGCTCGAAAAACCTGACGCTGGGCGACGCCGGCAATCACACGTTCGGCGGCACGATCGGTGGCACGGGCGCGATCACGAAGTCAGGCACGGGCACGGAGACGCTGACGGGTGCGAATACGTACACGGGCGGGACGACGATCGCGGGCGGCACGCTGGCGCTGGGTGCGGGCGGCTCGCTTGCGACGGGCGGCGCCGTGAGTCTCACCGGGGCGGGTGCCAGCTTCGACATCAGCGGCTCAGGCGCGGCTCAAACGATCGGCGCGCTGAGCGGCGTGGCTGGCGCGACGGTTGCGCTGGGCGGCAACGGATTGACCTTCGGTGACGGGACGAATCAGACGTTCGGCGGCGCGATCACGGGCACGGGCGGAATCACGAAGGCCGGCGCGGGCACGGAAACGCTGACGGGCACGAACACGTACACGGGCGGCACGACGGTCAATGCGGGCACGCTGGCGATCGGCGCGGGCGGGAGCCTGGCATCGACGGGTACGGTGAACCTCGCGAATACAGGCACGGCACTCGACATCAGCGCGGCGGGTGCGCCGCAGACGATCGGCATGCTGACCGGCGCGGCTGGCTCGACCGTGAACCTGGGCGGCAACACGCTGACGGCGGGCGGCAGCGCCAACGGCACGTTTGGCGGGGCGATTACGGGCACGGGCGGTTTCACGAAGGCCGGCACCGGGACCGAGACGCTGACGGGCGCCAATACGTATACGGGCGGCACGACGGTCAACGCGGGCACGCTGGCGATCGGCGCGGGCGGCAGCCTGGCGGCGACAGGCACGGTGAACCTCGCGAATACGGGCACGACGCTCGATGTGAGCGGTGCGACCACGCCGCAGGCGATTGGCGCGCTTGCGGGCGCGGCTGGTGCGACAGTCAATCTTGGCGCAAACGGCCTGACGCTCGGTAACGGCGGCGGCAGCGCGACGTTCGGCGGCACGATCGCGGGTACGGGCGGGATCACGAAGGCTGGCGCGGGCACGGAAACGCTGACGGGTGCGAACACGTACATGGGCGGCACGACGGTCGCGGGCGGCACGCTGGCGCTGGGCGCGGGCGGGAGCCTCGCGACGGGCGGCGCGGTGAGCCTGACGGGTACGGGGGCGACGCTCGATCTCAGCGCGGCGAGCACACCACAGACGTTCGGCGCGCTGAGCGGCGTGGGCGGGTCGACGATCGCGTTGGGTGGCAACGGCCTGACCTTCGGTGACGGGACGAATCAGACGTTCGGCGGCGCGATCACGGGCACGGGCGGAATCACGAAGGCCGGCACGGGCACGGAAACGCTGACGGGCACGAACACGTACACGGGCGGCACGACGGTCAATGCGGGCACGCTGGCAATCGGCGCGGGCGGGAGCCTGGCGGCGACAGGCACGGTGAACCTCGCGAATACGGGTACGACGCTCGACGTGAGCGGCGCGACCACGCCGCAGGCGATTGGCACGCTGACCGGCGCGGCCGGCTCGACCGTGAACCTCGGTGCGAACAACCTGGCATTCGGTGGCAGTACGAACGGTACGTTCGGCGGCACGATCGCGGGCACGGGCGGGGTGACGAAGCAAGGCAGTGGCACGGAGACGCTGACGGGTGCGAACACGTACACGGGCGGCACGACGATCGCGGGCGGCACGCTGGCGGTGGGCGCGGGCGGCAGTCTGGCGACGGGCGGCGCGGTGAGCCTGACGGGTACGGGGGCGACGCTCGATCTCAGTGCGGCGAGCACACCACAGACGTTCGGCGCGCTGAGCGGCGTGGGCGGGTCGACGATCGCGTTGGGCGGCAACGGCCTGACGTTCGGCGACGGGACGAACCAGACGTTCGGCGGTGCGATCACGGGCACGGGCGGCGTGACGAAGCAAGGCGGCGGTACTGAAACGTTGACGGGCGCCAATACGTATACGGGCGGCACGACGGTCAACGCGGGCACGCTGGCGATCGGCGCGGGCGGCAGCCTGGCGGCGACAGGCACGGTGAACCTCGCGAATACGGGCACGACGCTCGATGTGAGCGGTGCGACCACGCCGCAGGCGATTGGCGCGCTTGCGGGCGCGGCTGGTGCGACAGTCAATCTTGGCGCAAACGGCCTGACGCTCGGTAACGGCGGCGGCAGCGCGACGTTCGGCGGCACGATCGCGGGTACGGGCGGGATCACGAAGGCTGGCGCGGGCACGGAAACGCTGACGGGTGCGAACACGTACATGGGCGGCACGACGGTCGCGGGCGGCACGCTGGCGCTGGGCGCGGGCGGGAGCCTCGCGACGGGCGGCGCGGTGAGCCTGACGGGTACGGGGGCGACGCTCGATCTCAGCGCGGCGAGCACACCACAGACGTTCGGCGCGCTGAGCGGCGTGGGCGGGTCGACGATCGCGTTGGGTGGCAACGGCCTGACCTTCGGTGACGGGACGAATCAGACGTTCGGCGGCGCGATCACGGGCACGGGCGGAATCACGAAGGCCGGCACGGGCACGGAAACGCTGACGGGCACGAACACGTACACGGGCGGCACGACGGTCAATGCGGGCACGCTGGCAATCGGCGCGGGCGGGAGCCTGGCATCGACGGGTACGGTGAACCTCGCGAATACGGGCACGACGCTCGACGTGAGCGGCGCGACCACGCCGCAGGTGATCGGCGGTCTCGCGGGCGCAGGAGGCACGACGGTCAAGCTCGGTACGAACGGCCTGACGCTGGGCGATGCCGGCAATCACACGTTCGGCGGGGCGATTACGGGCGCAGGCGGAATCACGAAGGCCGGCGCGGGTACGGAGACGCTGACGGGCGCGAACACGTATACGGGCGGCACGACGATCGCGGGTGGCACGCTGGCGCTGGGCGCGGGCGGGAGCCTCGCGACGGGCGGCGCGGTGAGCCTGACGGGTACGGGGGCGACGCTCGATCTCAGCGCGGCGAGCACACCACAGACGTTCGGCGCGCTGAGCGGCGTGGGCGGGTCGACGATCGCGTTGGGCGGCAACGGCCTGACGTTCGGTGACGGGACGAATCAGACGTTCGGCGGGGCGATTACGGGCACGGGCGGAATCACGAAGGCCGGCGCGGGTACGGAAACGCTGACGGGCACGAACACGTACACGGGCGGCACGACGGTCAACGCGGGCACGTTGGCGCTCGGCGCGAGCGGCAGCCTGGCGGCGACGGGCGCGGTGAACCTTGCGGGTACGGGCGCGACGCTCGACCTGAGCGCGCTGAACGGCGTCCAGATGATCGGCGCGCTGTCCGGCGTGGGCAACACGACGGTCACGCTCGGCGCGAGCGCGCTGATGCTCGGCAACGGCGGCGGCAGTGCCACCTTCGCCGGCGCGCTGACGGGCAGCGGCTCGCTGACGAAAATCGGCAGCGGCACCGAGACGCTGACAGGCACGAACACCTACACCGGCGGCACCACGATCAATGCCGGCAAGCTGGTGATCGGCGCGGGCGGCAGCCTCGCGGCGACGGGCGCGGTCAACCTGACCACCTCGGGCGCGTCGCTCGACATCGGCGCGTCGGGTACGAACCAGACGATCGGTTCGCTGTCCGGTGTCGGCGGCACGAGCGTCACGCTCGGCGGCGGCACGCTCACGTTCGGCGATAGCTCGAACCAGACCTTCAGCGGCGCGCTCAGCGGCACGGGCGGGATCACGAAGGCGGGCAGCGGCACGGAAACGCTGACCGGCCAGAACACCTACAGCGGCGCGACGACGATCAACGCGGGCAATCTCGTGATCGGCGCGGGCGGCGGGCTGTCCGGCTCGACCACCGTCAATCTCGGCGCGTCGGGCACGGGCTTCACGCTGGGCGCGGGCGCGGGATCGCAGACGATCGGCGGGCTGGCCGGGGTCGCGGGCAGCACGGTGTCGCTGGGCACGAATCCGCTGACGCTGTCCGGCTCGGCGAACACGTCGTTTGCCGGCACGCTCGGCGGCGCAGGCGGGCTCGTGAAGAGCGGCACCGGCACGCAGACGCTGTCGGGCAACAACACCTACACGGGCGGTACGACGGTCACGGGCGGCGCGCTCGTGCTCGGCAGCAACGGCGCGCTCGGCACCGGCGCGCTGACGGTCAGCGCACCGAGCACGATCGACACGACGACTGCGGTGAATCTCGCCAATTCCGTGACGGTGAACGCCAGCACGACGATCGGCGGCTCCGCGAATCTGACGCTGTCGGGCGTGGTGTCGGGCTCGGGCGGATTCGTCAAGAATGGCCAGAGCACGCTGACGCTGAACAACAGCAACACGTTCCAGGGCGGCACGGTGCTGAACAGCGGCTCGCTCGTGATCGGCAACAGCGGCGCACTCGGCACGGGCGGCCTGACGCTGAACGGCGGCAATGTCGCGCTCGGCGGCACCCAGCTGACGCTCGGCGGGCTCAGCGGCGCGAGCGGCGGCACGCTCGACACCGGCACCGGCGGTCTCACGGTCGAGGGCGGCGGTGCCTACGGCGGCACGCTGGCGGGTAACGGCTCGCTGACGAAGAGCGGCAGCAGCACGCTGATCCTGTCCGGCGCGAACAGCTACGCCGGCGGCACGACCATCAGCGCCGGCACGCTGCAGATCGGCAACGGCGGCACGTCGGGCAGCATCGCCGGCAACGTCGCCGATGCCGGCGCACTGGTCTTCAACCGCTCGGACAACCTGTCGTTCGGCGGCGCGATCTCCGGCGCGGGCTCGCTGACGCAGGCCGGCAGCGGTCAACTGACGCTGACGGGCACGAACACGCTGAGCGGCCCGACCACGGTCAGCGCGGGCACGCTCGCCGTCAACGGTTCGCTCGGCCAGTCGACGGTGACCGTGCAGAACGGTGCGACGGTCACGGGCACCGGCACGATCGGCGGCCTCGTGGTGCAGGGCGGCGCGACGGCGGCCGCGTCACAACCGGGCGCGGCGCTGAACGTGGGCGGCAACGTCACGTTCCAGCCGGGTTCGACGTTCCAGGTCGCGGCCACGCCGCAGCAAAGCGGCAGCCTCGCGGCCAGCGGCACGGCGACACTGAACGGCGGCACCGTGCAGGTGCTCGCGAACCAGAGCGGCGGCTACCAGCCGAGCACGACCTACACGATCGTGACCGCGGCGTCGGGCGTGCAGGGCGCGTTCAGCCAGGTGAATGCGAACTACGCGTTCCTGATGCCGACGCTCAGCTACGACCCGAATCACGTGTACCTGCGACTGGTCCAGAACGGCACGTCGCTGCCGGACGTCGCGACGACGCCCAACCAGCGTTCGGTCGCGACCGCGCTTGGCGGGCTCGGCGCCGGCAACCCGCTGTACGACGCGGTGCTGACGACCGACGCGCCCACCGCACGCCGCGCATACGGGTTGCTCGACGGCGAACTGCAGGCGAGCCTGAAGAGCATGCTGCTGCTCGACAGCCGCTATGTGCGCGACGCGGTGACCGATCGCGTCCGCCAGGGCCTCGCGCCCGGATCGGGCCCGCTTGCCGCGCTGTCGTCGGGCGGTGCCGCGCTGTGCGGCGACAACACGGCCGGCGCGGTCGACCCGACGCTGCCGCCGGAACGCCGGATCGGCTCGCGTGAAGGCTGCTACGGCGGCACGCCTTATCAACCGGTTGTCTGGGGGCAGGCGTTCGGCGGCCGCAGCCGACTCACCGGCGACGGCAACGCGTCGACGATCAACCGCAGCATGACGGGTTTCATCGCCGGTGCCGACATGGCGCTCAACGACAAGTGGCGTGCGGGTCTGGCCGCGGGGGTCACGCACAGCTCGCTCGACAACGACCAGAGTTCGTCGGCGTCGGTGAACAGCTACTACCTGTCGCTGTACGGCGGCGCGCAGTACGGTGCGCTCGGCGTGCGCGGCGGCGCGTCGTACACGTGGTACCGGATCAACAGCGATCGCAATCCGGGCTTCGCGGGCTTCTCGGATCACGATTCGGCCGGCTACGACGCGAATTCGGCGCAGGTGTTCGGGGAAGTCGGCTACGCGCTGCCGGTCGGGCCCGTGGCGATCGAACCGTTCGCGGGCCTCGCGTATGTGAACCTGCATACCGACGGTTATACGGAAACAGGTGGCGCGGCCGCGCTGCGTGCCGGCGGCGAGACGACCCACGTCGGCTTCTCGACCCTCGGTTTGCGCGCGGCGTCGCAGCTCGGCTCGATCGCGAGCGGTACGTTCACCGCGCGCGGGACGGTCGGCTGGCGGCATGCGTTCGGCAACGCGAGTCCGTCGTCGTCGTTCACGTTCGCGAACGGCGGCACGTCGTTCCAGGTGTCGGGCGTGCCGATTGCTCGCGACAGCGCCGTGCTCGAGGCCGGTATCGACGCGAACATCACGAAGCGCCTGACGCTCGGCCTCACGTACAGCGGCCAGTACGGCAGCCGCGTGCGTGACAACGCGATCCTCGGCAACATCCTGTGGAAGTTCTGACCGGCACTTGAGATGCCTGTGCGCGACGCCGGGCGGCGATGACAACGTCGCCTGGCGTCGCGTCTTTTTCGTCGCTGCGCACCTCCCCCGTTCTGTCCTATCCTGTGCGAACCACGCGGCGCGCGACGCGCGTTGCGCCTCGACACAGGAGCATCGATGCCGAATCACGCCGAAGCCACGACGACCCAGGCGCCGCAAGTCGCGCCTGCTGCCCCGACCCCAGCGTCGGGCCCCGCATTCATCGCGCCCGAAGCCGATCCGCAGGCACTGGCGCGCAACAACCAGTACGTGCTGAAATCCGGCAACGCGTTCGTGGTCGGCGACGCGCTCGGCGACATCGGCGGTCATGACGACGGCCTGTTCGTCGACGACATGCGCGTGCTGTCGAAATGGCGCCTGACGTTCGGCGGCCGCGCGCCGTCGCTGCTGTCGGGTGCGACGAGCGCCGATAACGCTTCGTTCACCGCCCACCTGACGAACCGCCCGCTGCCGCCGCTCGGCGGCCACGAGACGCCCGAGGGCGTGATCCACATCGAGCGGATGCGCGTGCTCGCGGGTGACGTGCTTTACGAAGCGCTGACGCTGACGAACTACGGCTCGAGCGAAGCCGAGGTGCCGCTGTCGCTGTCGTTCGCGGCCGATTTCAAGGACATGTTCGAGGTGCGCGGCACGCAACGCCCGAAGCGCGGCACCGTGGCGGCGCCGCGCGTCGACGCGGGCGCGGTGCGGCTGCGCTATGACGGCCTCGACAGCGTCGAGCGCAACGTGACCGTGCATTTCTCGCCGGCACCCGACGCGCTGGCGGTCGATCGTGCCGACTACACGCTGACGATCGCCGCGCAGGCATGCGTGTCGATCTACCTGACCGTCGATGCGACGCTCGGCCCGGTGCGTGAAGAGGAGCCGGGATGCGGCCGCGTCGCGCTGCGTACCGCGCTCGTCGGCGTGCACCGCGAAATGCGCGCGCGGCGTGAATCGATGGCGCGCGTGAACACCGGCAATCCGCTGTTCGACGCGTGGCTCGACCGCTCGCTCGCGGATCTCGGGCTGCTCACGACGCAGCTCGACACGGGGCCGTACCCGTATGCGGGCATTCCGTGGTTCTCGACGCCGTTCGGCCGCGATGCGGTCATCACGTCGTTGCAGATGCTCTGGCTGCAGCCGTCGCTCGCGCGCGGCGTGCTGCGGTTCCTGGCCGAGCACCAGGCGCGCGAGACCTCCGCGTTCCGCGATGCGGAGCCCGGCAAGATCATGCACGAGTTCCGCCGCAGCGAGATGGCCGCGACGGGCGAGGTGCCGTTCGCGCTGTACTACGGCGGTGTCGATACGACGCCGCTGTTCATCGTGCTCGCGGGCGCGTATGTCGAACGCACCGGCGACGATGCGCTGATCGACGAACTGTGGCCCGCGCTCGAGCGCGCCGCGCAATGGGTGATCGACAAATGCGACCGTAATCCTTACGGACTGCTCGATTACCAGCGCACGTCGGAGCGTGGTCTGGCGAACCAGGGCTGGAAGGACAGCCACGATTCGGTGTTCCATGCGGACGGCCGCTTTCCGGACGGGCCGATCGCGCTCGTCGAAGTGCAGGCGTATGCGTGCGCGGCGCTCGATGCGATGTCGACGTGCTCGCACCGGCGCGGCCACGCGGCCGACGCCACGCGCTACGCGTTGCGCGCGAAGACGCTGCGCGAGCAGGTCGACGCGCTGTTCTGGATGCCGGAAGGCGATTTCTACGGCATCGCGCTCGACGGTCATGGCGACCTGTGCCGCGTGTTCGCGTCGAACGCGGGCCACCTGCTCGCGTTCGGGCTGCCCGACGCCGAGCGCGGCGCGGCGGTCGCCGGCGTGCTCGGCTCGGCGCTGTTCCAGACGGGCTGGGGCATCCGCACGCTCGCGGCCGGCCAGCCGCGCTTCAACCCGATGGCGTATCACAACGGCTCGGTATGGCCGCACGACAATGCGCTGATCGCGCGCGGCCTCGCGCGCTACGGCGACAAGACGGCCGCGGTGAACCTGCTGCGCGCGCTGTTCGAGGCGGCGGTGAGTTTCGAGATGCGCTTGCCCGAGCTGTTCTGCGGGTTCCCGCGCCGGCGCGGCGAGCCGCCGACCGCGTACCCGGTCGCCTGCCTGCCGCAAGCGTGGGCTGCCGGCGCGCCGTTCATGATGCTGCAGGCCTGCCTCGGCGTGAGCATCGATGCGTCGCGCCACGAGGTGCGCGTCGAGCGCCCGACGCTGCCGGAAGGTGTCGACTGGCTGCGGATCGACGCGTTGCACGTCGGTGACGAAACCGTGTCGCTCACCTTCCGCCGCGTCGACGGCCAGGTCGTCGCGTCGGCGGAGCAGCCGGGCCGCGTGAAGGTGGTCGCGGTGCTGTAGTGCGGCGCCGCACGAACGTTGCGCGATGTCGCGCCACGTTCGCGCGACGCGGCATAGAATCGTGACATGACCCTTGAACGATGGCGGAGGTAGACGATGACGACCGACAACCGGCCCGACGACGGCGAGCACAAGCTCGAGAACCTGGAAGCGGCGGTCGACCACCTGCACAAGTCGATCGAATCGCAGAGCATCGCGGTCGGCGCGGCGAAGGGCATCCTGTTCAGCCTGATCGAAACGCTCGGCGCGCTGATCGGCGATCCCGACCTGCCCGAGCACGCGCGCTCGGGTTACGAGGCGCTGCGCGACAAGGCGAGCGAACTGCGCGGCGGGCTTGACCGGCATTGATGCGCGGATGGCGCCGGCGCTGGCCTCACGGGCTGCACCGGCGCTGCCCGATTCCGCAGACGAAGCACAAAACCCCGTGCGCTCAACGAGTTAGGTGTCCGATGCGCAGGATATCCACAAGCTTGCCAACACAATCTGTGGAGAACCGGCCGGCCCCGGGCCGGGTGTGCGGCGCGTGCCGTGCGAAAGCGCGTGCGCTGCCACGCGGTTGACCGCGCAAGGTCCGCGTAATGAATCCCCTTTTGGATCAGCGTGTTACGCGTCGCATTGGAGGGATATCCACAGGCTTGCCAACATATTCTGTGGATAACTTGCAATCGATTGCGTCGCGACAGTTGAGGATCGGGCCGTCGGGGGACCGGCTCGCGAAGCCCGTGCACACGGGCTGCCCGATGTCTGCGTCGGCGCGCTAATTCGTGCGCGATCAAGGGCTTAGGCCCCGGGTACCCAGGATATCCACATCCTTGCCAACATTTTCTGTGGACAAGCGGGGCCGTGTCATTCGGCTTGCGCCGTAGCGGCCGCTTCGGCGACGATCCAGTCGCGAAAGAGCGTCATTGCCGGCGTGAGCGGCTTCGACTTCAGCGAGGTGAGCCAGTAGCCGCCGGCGCGCACGTCGATGTCGAGCGGCCGTGCGAGCAGGCCGAGCTGCAGTTCGCGCGCGAACATGCACGCCGGCGCGAGTGCGACGCCCGCGCCCTGCATCGCGGCCTCGACCATCAGCCGCGACGAATCGAACACGGGCCCGTTGACCGCCCACGGTGCGAGCTGCGCGGCATCGAACCAGCCGAGCCATTCGTCGGTGCGGTACGAGCGCAGCAGCGTTTCGTTCGCGAGATCGGCCGGTTGTGCGAGGCGCCGTGCGATGTCCGGCGCGCACAGCGCGGTGAGCGGCGCGTCGAGCAGGCGCTCGTTGCGCGTCGCCGGCCAGCTGCCTTCCCCGAAGCGGATCGCGAAGTCGAGGCCCTCGGCGGCGAGGTCGACGACGTTGTTGTTGGTCCGCAGCCGCAGCTCGACGAACGGGTGCGTATCGCCGAACTGCTTCAATCGCGGCATTAGCCAGCCTAGGGCAAAGGTGCCGACGACGCCGAGCGTCAGCACCTCGCGGAAGCGCCCGCCGTCGAACTGCTTGAGCACCGTCTCGATGCGGCTGAACGCGTCGCTCAGCACGGGCAGCAGCGCGCGCCCCTCGTCGGTGAGCCCGAGCCCGCGCGGCAGTCGTGTGAACAGCGTGCAGCCGAGCCGCTCCTCGAGCGAGCGCACCTGCTGGCTGACCGCGGCCTGGGTCACGCTCAGCTCAAGGCCGGCGCGCGTGAAGTTCAGGTGGCGCGCCGACGATTCGAACGCGCGCAGGGCATTGAGCGGAAGATGAGGGCGGAGCTTGGTCATAAGAATTTCTTTTGTCAGCGCTCAATTATCGTTGCTTGTCAGGCAACCGTAAAGTCACGATAGTGCTGTCTCGGCGGCCGGCCGTTTTCAACATCGATTCGCCTCCATTCCACCACGAGACAACCGACATGACCTACTCATCGAAACGTCGAACCCTGTTGCTGGCCGCTGCGACGGCGCCGCTGGTTCTCACCGTCACCGCGTGCGCGTCGCGGCAGGCCGCCGCGCCGGACGAGGCAACCGCCGCGGCCGCAGCCGCTGCGGCGGCCGTGGCGCCCGCTGCCGCCGGGCAAATGCTGGCCGAGCTCGAAAGCAGCGTGGGCGGCCGCCTCGGCGTGTGCGCGATCGACATCGCGAGCGGCCGGGTCGTCGAGCATCGCGCGGACGAACGCTTCCCGTTCTGCAGCACGTTCAAGGCGATGCTGAGTGCGGCGGTGCTTGCGCAGAGCGTCGAGCGTCCGGCGTTGCTGCAACAGCGCGTGACATATACCAGGGCCGACCTCGTCAACTATTCGCCGGTGTCGGAGAAGCATGTCGACGAAGGCATGACGGTCGCCGCGCTGTGCGAGGCCGCGATCCAGTACAGCGACAACTCGGCCGCGAACCTGCTGATGAAGCTGCTCGGCGGCCCGTCGGCGGTGACGGCCTACGCGCGCTCGATTGGCGACGACACGTTCAGGCTCGATCGATGGGAGACCGAACTGAATACCGCACTGCCGGGCGACCTGCGCGACACGACGACACCGGCCGCGATGGCCGCGAGCATGCGCGTGCTGATGCTCGGCGATGCGCTGCCGGCCGCGCAGCGTGCGCAGCTCGTGACGTGGATGCGGGGCAACAAGGTTGGCGACAAGCGGCTCCGTGCGGGCGTGCCGGCCGGGTGGACGGTCGGCGACAAGACGGGCACCGGCGACTACGGGACGACCAACGACGCGGGTGTCGTGTGGTCGCCGTCGCGTGCGCCGATCGCAGTGGCCGTGTACTACACGCAGGCGCGTGCCGATGCGCGCGCGAAGGACGACGTGATCGCATCGGTCGCGCGCATCGTGGTCCAGGCACTCGGTTGAGGTGGGCGGCGCGGCGTGCGTGACGCGATGCGCATGCGCGCCGTGCCGCAGTCGTGACCCGTGCGATCAAACGTTGTGCGATCAACGACTTAGGTCACGCATGCTCAGGATATCCACATGCTTGCCAACAAAAATTGTGGACAAGCCCGTGCGCGGCCGCGCAAGACGTGGCGCGGGCCACCGTGCCGCATTTGAGGCGGCGCGGACAAAGTCTTTCGGATCAAGCGCTTGAGCGTGGTATGCGCAGGCTATCCACACGCTTGCCAACACAATCTGTGGACAAGCCGCCTTGCCCGCGCGGAAGGCGGCCCGTCATGTGGCGAGACGGCGTGCGGGCGGCACTTTGCGGGCCGCGTGCCGCATTTGAGGCAGCGCGGACAAAGTCTTTCGGATCAAGCGCTTGGTCGCGGTATGCGCAGGCTATCCACATGCTTGCCAACACAATCTGTGGACAAGCCTGGCGGCCGCGATGGCGACGGTCAGGGCTGCCGATCGTCGACCGTGGGCCAGCGCACGAACGCGAACACCCACAACATGACGAAGTTCAGGACCGGGACGAACATCGTCAGGATCCACCAGCCCGAATGCCCGGTGCGCCGGACGATGCGGACGTACGGATAAATGACGACGGCGACGAGCACGAGTGAGACGACCAGCTGCCACGCGGTGAAGTGTTCCATGGCCTTCCTCGGAGTGAAGTGTCGGGCGGAGCGGCCGGCCCGTCGAGCCGTCGCGCGGTGCCGGCGATGCGCGGCCGCGTGCGGCTCGCGTGATCTTGACGTGTGGCGGGCGCGAGCGTCAAGGCGAGGGCGGTGCGCGGCGGGTGCGCGTCTGTCGCGCGGGAGCGTCCGCATGCACGCCTGTCCGGGCTGCACGTTGCCGCAACCGTGACGCGGCGCATGAACCGCAGGCCGATCAACGAGTTAGCGCAGCCTTGCGCAGGATATCCACAAGCTTGCCAACAAAATCTGTGGGTAAGTGGCGCAGCGCATGGCTGGCGCGTGTGCGCCGGCTGCGACGTGCGTCGTCGTGGCGTCGTGATGCGAAGTGCGGCGAAGCGGTGTACGCGGCGGCCGTCAACGGCGCTTCGTCTGCATCACGCGTGCCAAAGTCCATCGGATCAACGGTTTAGCGTTGCGGTGCGCAGGATATCCACAAGCTTGCCAACATTTTCTGTGGAGAAGTCGGGGTGCGCCCGCGACGCACGGGACACCCGCGAATGCCACGTGTTGCCGCGATTCGGGCGTGCACTCACGCAGTGCAGATACCGGCCACGCCGACTTTCTGGAACAGGTGCGGGCTCGCGACGGCGGACGACGGATAGGCCGACAGCTTGGCGACGAACTCGGGATGCGTGAAGGCCGCGCGAAACGCTTCGGTCGATTCCCAGATCGCGTAGTTCAGGTAAGTCGGACTGTCGCCGAGCGCGCGATGCAACTGGGTCGAGATGAATCCCGGCTGCTGCTTCATGAATTCGGCATCGTCCTTCCACACGGCGAGAAAGTCCGCTTCGTCGTCGGGAGCCAAAGTGAACACGTTGACGAGGACGACCGGCTCCGCGTCGATGCCGATCTGTTGCTGGATCGGAAAGGCCGGATCCATCGGCTTGAAATGAGGCATGGGAACTCCTTCGGGTAGGGGTGAGGGGGATTGAGCGCTCACGTCGGTGCATCGGCGCCATGCGCGCTGGACATCGCTGACAGAACGCGGATCGCCGCGTCCAGGTCAGCCGAACTGAAGTCGCCGGCGATGTCGCGGACATGCCGTTGCCATTGCTCGACCACGGCCTGATACGCCGCATCGCCGCGAGGCGTCAGCGCGTACAAGGGGGAGCGCTTGTGTGCCGGATTGGGTAGCGACTCGACCAGCCCTTCGTCGGTCAGCACGTTGATCTGCTTCAGCACGGCCTGCCGCGTGATGCCCATTGCATCGGCGATCTGCGGGATGTTCGGGGCAACGGGTGCCATCGCGATCGCGCCCAGTACCTGCCAGCGCGCGCTGGTCAGGCCGTGCGGGCCGGAAAAGGTGTTGCCCCATTCGATCAGCAGGCCGTTCAACCGGAATACGGACAGCGCGACGGCGGTCAACTTCGCGGATTTCGTCATGTTCGATACGCGTGATGAATTGACAACTACTTTACGTATTGGACAACCAGTTGTCAATTAGACGAATGCACGTCACTGAACGGGGCCGGGTAGGTAAACTGGCGACGCGATCCGGCACCGGTAACATTTGCCGCGCCGGATTGCAGGCCAACAATAAGGAACCTGGAGAGAAATCAGTGAGAAGGATCTGGAAAACGATCGCCGTGCCGTTGATCGCGGCGGTATGCGGCACGAGTGCATATGCCTGTCAGCCAGCCTACCGTCACACCGAGTATTTCGGCGAGAGCGCCTACCTGAGTGACGAACTTCGCGACAAGGTGATCGACGACATCCGTGCCAATCACTACACGATCATCGAATCGCAAATCGGCTTGCTGTTCTTCCCGATCGTCAGGAAGGGCGACGTGATCTACCTCGGCAACGAGCCGATCGCAACGGGAAAGGACTCGTTCTGGTACCTCGGGCAGGGCTATTACCAGTTGAACGGTCAGCTCTATTACATGGGCGAACGTGTCGGTGCTTTCCCGAGCGGCGGGACTGTCGTCATTCATGTCGAGGATCGCACGCGTCCGCAGCCGGATGACTATCCGAAAGGGCGTATGTATTGCCGCGCGAAGCATCACGCCAGCATTCTCGAAACCTCGACCGGCCTGCGGGTCGAGCAGATCGTTGACGACAATTGAGCGGGGTGGGTTGCGTGGCCGACCGGGCGCGGTGCATCACGCACCGGTTTGCAGCCGCATGGCGCATTTGCCGCGCATGCCTGACAAACCCTTTCCGATCAATGGCTTGGTGCCGTTAATGGAACGTTGTCCACAAGCTTGCCAACACAATCTGTGGAAAAGCCGCGCGTCGTGAGTCGTGAGTCGCGCGGCGTCAGGCCGGCAGCGGAAAGCGCACCGTGACGGTCAGCCCGCGCCCGCCGCGCGTCGTGCCGAGCGCGACCGTCGCGCGATGCTGTTCGGCGATCCGCTTGACGATCGACAGCCCGAGCCCGCTGCCCGACGACGTGACGGCCTGCGCGCCCTCGCCGCGGTAGAAGCGCTCCCACACGTCGGTGCGTTCGGCTTCCGGGATCCCGGGGCCGTCGTCGGCGACTTCGAGCACGGGCGTCGTGCCGTCGATCCGCGCGGACACGTCGACACGCGCGCCGTCACCCGCATAGCGGATCGCGTTGTCGACGAGGTTGTTCAGCAGCACGCGCAGCGTGTCGGCATTGCCCGAAGTCATCACGGGCGTCGACACGATTGCGCCGAGATCGATCCGGTGCGCGTCGGCGACGCGCGTGCGATCCGATACCACCGACCGGCACAGCGCGGCGAGATCGACGGGCGCCGACGCGGCGGCGGCCGCCTGCGCATCGGGTTCGAGGCGCGCGAGCGTCAGCAACTGCTCGGCGAGGTGGCCGAGGCGCGTCGTGCCTGCCTGAATCTGCGCGAGGATGTGCTCGCGTTCCTCGGCGGTCGACGCGCGCCGCAGCAACTGCGACTGGATCGACAAGCCCATGATCGGCGTGCGCAATTCGTGCGCGGCGTCGGCGATGAAGTGCCGCTGCAGCGTGAACGAGCGGTCGAGGCGCGCGAGCAGGTCGTTGATCGCTTCGGCGAGCGGACGGACTTCGTTCGGCATCGAGCCGACGTCGACCGGCTCGAGATTGTTCGCATTCCTGCGTTTGAGGCCGGATGCAATCGTGCGCAGCGGCCGCAACCCCGCGCCGATGCCGAACCACAGGCCGATCGCGAGCAGCGGCAGCATCGAGAACACGGGCCACAGCAAGTGCACGGCGATGCCCGCGATCGCTTCCCATCGCGCATGGCGCGCCTGCGCGAGCCGGATCGTCGTGCCGCCGCGTTCGGTCACATAGGTGCGCCAGGGCTGGCCGCCGACGTCGACGCTCGCGATGCCTTTCTGCGCGGGCGGCGGCAGGTTCGAATCGCGATCTGTTGAATACACGAGCGTGCCGTTGCGCCAGACTTGCAGCAGCACGGCGTCGGGGTCGCTCGCCTCGAAACCGTGCTTGCCGTTGGCGTGGTTGCTGAACGACAGTTCGCCGTTCGGGCCGACGACGATTTGCCTCGACATGCTGCGCATCTGGTCGTCGAGCAGGTCGTCGAGCTCGCGCAGCGCCCCCCAGTAGGTGCCTGCACTCGCGACGAGGCCGATCACGCACGCGGCGGGGAGCAGCCACATCAGCAGGCGCCGCCGCAGCGACGCGTTGCGCCAGCGCGCGACGGCTTGTTGCACGCGCGTCATGCGCCGTCACCGATCCGGTAGCCGACGCCGCGCACCGTGCGGATCATGTCGTGGCCGAGTTTCTTGCGCAGGTTGTGGATGTGCACCTGCACGGCGTTGCTTTCGATTTCCTCGCCCCAGCTGTACAGCCGCTCCTCGAACTGTTCGCGCGAAATCACCGCGCCCGGGTCGCGCATCAGCTCGTGCAGCAGCACGAACTCCTTCGGCGACAGCGTGACTTCGTCGTCGCCGAGCCAGACAAGGTGCTTGACGGGGTCGAGCCGCAGCGGGCCGATCGCGAGCGTCGTCTGCGCGCGGCCCGCGTGGCGGCGGTTGACCGCGCGGATGCGGGCGAGCAGTTCGTCGAGCTCGAACGGTTTGACGAGATAGTCGTCCGCGCCGCTGTCGAGGCCCGCGATGCGGTCGGGCACGCCGTCGCGTGCGGTGATGATGATCGCGGGCAGGTTTTCGTCGCGGCGGCGCAGCGCGGCGAGCACCGACAGGCCGTCGCGGTTCGGCAGCCCGAGATCGAGCAGCAGCAGGCCGTAGCCGGTCGCGCGCAACGCGAGCGACGCGGCGTCGCCGTCCTTCACCCAGTCGACCGCGAAGCCTTCCTGTTTCAGGCCCTGTTCGAGCCCGCTGCCGATCAGCGGATCGTCCTCGACGAGCAGTACGCGCATGGATTCGTGTCTCTTCAACGGGGCGCTACGGCGCCCGGGGTTCCCATGATAAGCGCGCGTGCCTTAGCGGGAGCTTAAACGCGGGCGCCTCGGTGCGTTGGCGCACCGGATCGATGCGACCACGCGCCGCTTCGGGTCGATCTTCAGGTTTGCTTAATCTTACGCTCCGTAATCTCGGGCCGTCGCGTTCAAACGGAGCGCGGCACACGACCAAAATCGGAGGAACAAGACCATGAAACACCTGACGAGAATCCTGGCGGTTGCACTCGCCGTGCTGCCTGCCGCCGTTTACGCGGAATACACCGGCCCGTCCACGCTGACCACGACGACCGTGAAGGACCTGCTCGCGAACGGCAAGGACGACCAGCACGTGCAGTTGCAGGGGCGCATCGTCAAGCATGTCGGCGGCGAGGATTACGAATTCGCCGATGCGACGGGCACGATCCGCGTCGAGATCGACCACAAGCTGTGGGCGGCCGGCCAGCCCGTCAACGACAAGAACGACGTGAAGGTGACCGGCGAATTCGAGCGCAAGTGGTCGGGCAGCGTGAAGGTCGACGCCGATCACGTCGAAGTGCTGCGCTGACCGGTGCGCGCGGGGCCGGTGATACCATGGACGACCGGTTCCCGTTCCCACCAAGATGGCCGCCAATTTCGACGAACTCGCGTCCCGGATCCGGGCGCAATTTTCCGAGCTGAGCCCGCAATTCCAGGCGGGCGCTGCCTTCCTGCTCGATCATCCCGACGAAGTCGCCACCTCGTCGATGCGCAAGGTCGCACAGCGCGCGCAGGTGCAGCCCGCGTCGCTCGTGCGGCTCGCGCAGCAATTCGGCTTCCCCGGCTGGAACGAGCTGCGCGACCTGTGCGTCGCGCGTGTGCGCACGCGCCCCGAGCCGCTCACGCAGCGGGCACGCTCGCTCGTGCGGCCCGACGCCAAGGCGTCGCTCGCGCACGACCTGCTCGCCGCGCAACAGCACAACCTGCAGGCCACCGCCGCGCAGAACGAGCACGCGCTCGCCGATGCCGCGAAACTGATCCGCAAGGCGTCGCACGTGCACGTCGCGGGGTTTCGTTCGTGCTACCCGGTCGCGTTCGGCTTCGTGTACGGCTACCGGCTGTTCCGCCCGACCGTGTCGCTGCTCAACGGCGTTGCCGGCTCGCTCGAAATGGAGCTGCGGACGATCGCGAAGCAGAGCGTGACCGTCGTCGTCAGCTTCGCCCCTTATTCGGCGGAAGCGACGCGCGTTGCGCAGGCCGCGAAGGCGCAGGGCAGCCGGATCGTCGCGATCACCGACAGCGCGGTGTCGCCGATCGCGCTGCACGCGGATGCGCAACTGATCTTCACGCACGACAGCCCGTCGTTCTTCCCGTCGCTGGTGGCCGCGCACGCGATGGCCGAAGCGCTGGTCGCGCAATTGCTGGCGCTTGAAGGCAGCGATGCGATCGCCGCGCTCGAGCGCACGGAAGCGGAACTGCACGCGAAGGGCGCTTACGTCGTCTGACGCGGGACGTGCGGCTTCAACCGTTCCTCATTCACGATTCAACCGGACTCGACCGATGACGTTCACATACGAAGTGACCGACGCGGGCGACGCGAACGTTCGCAAGCAGATCGTCGCGCCGCTCATCCGATTCAACGAAAGCCAGGCGGGCCCGAACGACTTCCGTTCGCTGGCCGTGGTCGTGACCGATGGTGAAGGCGCGGTGGTCGGTGGCCTGTGGGGCAGCACGGCGTACGGATGGCTGCATGTCGACCTGCTCGTTGTGCCCGAGGCCGCGCGCGGCCAGGGCGCGGGCACGCGCATCATGGATCTGGCCGAGGCGGAAGCCGTCGCGCGCGGATGCCACGGCGCGTGGCTCGACACGTTCGACTTCCAGGCGCGGCCGTTCTACGAGAAACGCGGCTATGTCCGCTTCGGCGAGCTGCCGGATTATCCGGTCGGGCACACGCGCATTTTCCTGACGAAGCGGCTCGCGGGCTGAGCACCGCCGCATGGAACGGTACGGTTGACGAGGTCGCCGGCCGTCGCCTAGGATACCGGTCAGCGATGCAGGTCGCTTCCGGGTCCGCGGAAAGGGTTGAACCCACCTGTCGCAGCAAATCGAGTCTTCCTCCTGTCCTTTGTGCTGGCGGTATTGCGGACCTTCGGCCATAACTGCACGAGGATTCGCATGAAAAAGCTGCCTCCCAAGGCCAACCCCGATCATCTGAAAAAGCAGGCCAAGGCATTGTTGCGCCTGTACCGGCAGGGTGACGCCGATGCCGTCGCGCGCTTTGTCCGGTTTCTCCCCGCCGCCTCGAACCGCACACACGACGAAGCGCTCGCGCTCGGGCTCCGGTTGCACGACGCGCAGTCCTGCATTGCGCGCGAGTACGGTTTCGCATCCTGGGCCGATCTCGGCGCATTCGTCGAAACGCATGCGCTTGCGGGGCAACAGCGGTCGCAGTTGATCCGGCGCTGGCTCGACCTCGCGTACGGCGGCGACGTGACCGGCGGTTTCGACGCGGCCCGGCCGCGCGTCGCCGCGCAACTGCTGCTCGACCGGCCCGATCTCATTACAGGCGATCCGACCGTCGCCTGCGCGGCCGGCAACCTCGACGCCGTGAAGGCGGCGCTGGCCGCCGATCCCGGATGGATCGCGCGCGCCGGCGGCGTGCTGAAGCTGCCGCCGCTGGTCGCCGTCACGCATTCGCGGCTCGGGCAGCTTCCCGAGTTTGCCGTCAGGCTGCGCGCCTGCGCGCGTCATCTGCTCGATGCCGGCGCCGATCCGAACCAGCGGATCGGCAACCGGTTTCCGCCGGCCTCGCTCGCCGCGCCCGACGAAGCGGGGCCGCTGTCGGCGCTGTACGGCGCCGCGGGCGTCAATCGCGATCCGGCTCTCACCGCGATGCTGCTGGAAGCCGGCGCCGACCCGAACGACGGCGAATCGCTGTATCACTCGTTGGAAAATCCGGCCTGTACGCGCCTGTTGCTCGAACACGGCGCGCGGGTGGGCGGGACGAATGCGTTGCGTCGCGCATTCGACATGCGCGACGCGGACGCGCTCGAATTGCTGCTCGCGCATGGCGGCGACCCGAACGAGCCGCCCGGCGCGGGGCTCGCGCAGACCTGGGGCGCGCCGTTGTTGCGGGCGATCGGCGTGCGCTGCTCGGCGCGCCACGTCGCCGCGCTGCTGGCGGCCGGCGCCGATCCCGGCGCGCGGACCCCGGCTGGTGTCAGTGCGTACCGGCTGGCGATGCAGACCGGGTTGCCCGATGTCGCGGCGTTGTTGCGTGAGGCGGGCGCGGAAGAGGCGCTCGACGCGGAGGACGCGTTCGTGGCGGCCTGCGCGCGCGCCGACGCCGACGATGCACGGCGCATCCAGGCGCGGCATCCCGAACTACCCGGCGCGCTGCCCGGCGAGCGGCTGCGGCTGCTGCCGGATGCCGCCGCATGGGGTTCGGGCGACGCGGTGAAGGTCATGGTCGAACTGGGCTGGCCGATCGCGGCGCGGGGCGGCGACTGGGACGCGAGCGCGCTGAATCACGCGGTGTTTCGCGGCGATGCGGGCTTGCTGGCGTTCCTGCTCGCGCACGGCGCGAGCTGGCGCGACATGCACGGGTTCGGGAGCGACGCGCTCGGCACCTTGTCCTGGGCATCCGTCAACGAACCGGAGCATGTCGGCGCTGCCGACTGGGAGGCTTGCGCGCGGGTGCTGCTCGCGCACGGCGTGCCGCAAGCCGCGCGGGATCCGTCGAATCCGGACGGCGTGCTGATCGACGGTCGCGCGATGCGTTTCTCCGAAGCCGTCACCGACGTGCTGCTCGGCATCGACGGCGGGCCACCTGCAGCACCGTGACCGCGGGCCGGCAACGGACGGGCGGCGGCGCCGGCCCGCTCGTTGCCGGCTGCCGGTGCGCAGTCGGCGCACCGGGTTTTTCCTGTCGCGCGGCGACATTTTGGTGAACGCTGAAACGTCGTGTGCACGACCGGCGTAAGCTCAGCCGTCAACTTCCTCCTGGAGCCCGCGATGACCCGTTCCGATCTTCAAGCCCGCCAAGCCGAAGCCTTCCGCGCACTGCACGCACGAGCCGGCGCCTTCATCATCCCGAACCCGTGGGACGCCGGCACCGCGCGCCTGCTCGCGATGGCCGGCTTCGAGGCGCTCGCGACCACGAGCGCCGGCTACGCGTTTTCGAAAGGCCGGCCCGACTATGCGATCGACCGCGACGAGATGCTCGATCACATCGCCGAGATCGCCGCCGCGGGCGGCCTGCCCGTGAGCGCCGATCTTGAGAACGGCTTCGGCGACGCGCCCGACACGGTGGCCGAGACGATCCGGCTCGCGGCCGAGGCCGGCGCGGTCGGCGGCTCGATCGAGGATGCGACGGGCCGCGCCGACGCGCCGATCTACGCGCGCGAAGCGGCGATCGAGCGCATCGCGGCGGCCGTCGACGCGGCACGCGCGCTGCCGTTTCCGTTCACGCTGACCGCACGCTGCGAAAACTATCTGCATGGCCGCCACGACCTGGCCGACACGATCGCGCGGCTCGTTGCCTATCGCGACGCGGGCGCCGACGTGCTGTATGCGCCGGGCATCACTGACGCGGACGAAATCGCGGCGGTGACGCGGTCGGTCGGCGCTCCGGTGAACGTCGTGATGGGGCTGCAGGGCGGGTTGCTGAGCCTCGATGCGCTGGCGGCGCTCGGCGTGAAGCGCGTGAGTGTCGGCGGCGCACTGGCGCGGGCCGCGCTCGGCGCGTTCCTGCGCGCCGCGAAGGAGATGGCGCAGGACGGCACGTTTACGTTTACGCAAGCTGCCGTGCCCGGGCGCGATATCAACCGCTGGTTTGCGTCGCCGGATAATTCACCGGTTTTATTCGGGGAATGAGCGTAATTAAATCGTGGGATCGTTCCCAGTTGAAATTTTAATTGACAATAATCAACCGATTCCGCGTCAGAATTAAACGTCGGTGACGACGTAAAATACATCGTCTATTCTCCGCATTCCGCCCGATCGACCGGGTCCGGCACGCAGGCCGCGCCGGATCGGGCGATCGGGGCCCGCCGCGCGCGTCGATGCCGCGCATTGTTGCATTTTCCCGGTCAGTACATTTTTAAAAAGGGGAGTTGCCGGCGGGTTTTTTGATTGATAATCTGCGGCACGTTCGAATGAACGGTTGGTGGGCCGCCGGGAATATCGATATATAAAATGCTGAGAGAGCGATGACGAACCGAGAAAATCAACGCGTCAGGTTTCGAGTCGGCGATGTCGTGACGCTGAAGACGGGCGGGCCGCGCATGACCGTGACCTATGCCGGGCCGGTCGTATTCGACGACGGCGACTGGCTGATCTGCCAGTGGTTCGACGAAAACGGCGAATTCCGGCAGGAAATGTTCCCTCACGACACGGTGGTGCCCGAGCCGCGCGCGATTTCGGCTGGGCGCGTACGCATGCGCATGCAGTCGCATCGCTACCGGTCGGCTGCCTGACATTCACCTGACGTTGCGATGCGGCTGCACGCGGCGCCCGTTCCGCGACATTTCACGCCAGCCCGAAACATGCGGCGGCATGCGGCGCCGATACTGTCCGCATGAACCCGACCGATCCCATCGCAGCGGTCACGCACCGCGATCCCTATCCCTACTATGCGGCGCTCGTCGACGGGCCGCCGCTCGCGTTCGACGCCACGCTCGGCCTGTGGGTCGCGAGCCGCGCGGCCGCCGTGACGGCCGTGCTCGGCCATCCGGCCTGCCGCGTGCGCCCGCTGGACGCACCCGTGCCACCCGCATTGCGCGGCACGACGGCCGGCGCGCTGTTCGGCGAGCTGGTGCGCATGAACGACGGCGCGTTGCGGCACGACGTGCCGAAGCAGGCGCTGCGCACGGCGTTCGCGCCGATCGACACGGCTGCACTGCGTGAGCGTGCCGCGCAGCTTGCCGCGCGGCGCTTGCCGGCGCCGGGCGATGCCGGCGCGCTGAACGCGTGGTGCATGGCGTTGCCCGTCTGCGCGGTAGCCGATCTGCTCGGCTTCGACGAGACGCAGCTCGACGCGATTGCGGCGCAGGTCGTCGACTTCGTCGCGGCACTGTCGCCGCTGTCCGATGCCGCGGCACTGGCCCGCGCGAGCGACGCCGCGCGGCAGTTGCTCGACCGGATGACGGAGCGCGTCGCGCAGACGCATGCGCACGACGGCACGCTCGTCGCTGCCGTGCAGCAGGCGGCCCGTGCGTCGGGCTGGCAGGCGGGCGGCGCGCTGGTCGCGAATCTCGTCGGGCTGCTGTCGCAGACCTGCGAGGCAACCGCCGCGTGGCTCGGCAATGCGCTGGTGGCGTGGAACGGGGAAACGGACCCGGAAGCGGGCGCCGCGCGCGTCGTGCCGGACGATGCCGCGCTCGACGCGTTCGTTGCCGAAGTCGGGCGCTTCGATTCGCCGGTGCAGAACACGCGCCGCTTCGTCGCATCGCGCACGACGATCGAAGGCGTGGCCGTCGAAGCCGGCGACGCGATCCTCGTCGTGCTCGCCGCGGCGAACCGCGACCCGGCCATGCATCAAGATCCGCACCGGCTGATGCCCGGCCGCGTAGCCGGGCCGAATTTCGGCTTCGGCACGGGGCCGCATGGCTGCCCGGGCGAGCGGATCGCGCGGGCGGTGACAACGGGGGCGTTCGGCGCGTGGCTGCGTGCGGGCGGCGGGCCGCGGCACGACGGGCTTGCGTGGCATTACCGCGCGTCGACCAACGTCAGGATGCCGAAGTTCGACGCAGCGGCGTGAGCGGGAAAGAGGGACTTAACGGCAGCCTTGCTTTTCCGCCCATTGCTCCTGGGCGGCAACGCGGCGCTGCACGCGTTCGACGAGACCGGTCGAAAAGGTCCGCATGCTGACGCCGCGGCGCTTGGCGAGGATCGTCTGCGCGACATCGGCGCGCGGGTTCGGCTGGCAAGCCCAGTACAGCGTCATCAGCCAGCCGATGCCGGTCCACCCGAACAGCGCGTTGAACATCGCGACCGTCAGCTTGTCGTGCCGGCCACGCCGGTCGGCAATGACCGCCGGCAGAAAATAGATCGCGATCGCGGCCACGGAACCGGCCACTTGAATCAGGACTGCGTTCTGCATGTTGCTGCTCCATCCGAACTGCAATGGAGCCGATTGTCGCGCTTTTTCCGTTCGCGTGCAGGCCGTGCTCAGGCAATTGATTGTTGCGATTTTAATGACGATCAACTGGCCTCGGCGTTCGCCGGCTGCACTTCGTTGCTCAGCGCGAAACCTTCGTCGAGCCAGCCCGTCACGCCGCCGATCATCAGCTTGACCGGCCGGCCGAGGCGCGCGAGCTGGATCGCTGCGCGCGCGGCGCCGTTGCAGTGCGGGCCCGCGCAGTAGACGACGAACAGCGTGCCGGCCGGATAGCCGGCGAGCTTGCTCTCGATGATCTTGCGGCGCGGCAGGTTGCGCGCGCCGGGTACGTGGCCGGCGGCGAATTGGTCGGGGCCGCGCACGTCGAGCAGCACGAAATCGGGCGCACCCGACGCGAGCGCGTCGTGCACGTCCCAGCAATCGGTCTCGAATCGCAGCGACGCCTCGAAATGCGCGAGGGCGGCGGGGCTGTCGGCGGCGGGCACGTCGGTGACGTAGGACATGAGCAGGTTCTCCTGAAGGTTGCGCAGAACACGATGGAATGAAGGGCAGTATCGCGGTTTGGCGGCCGTCGCGGCAGTGGCGCGATCGACAAGTTCCGGTAACATCGCGCCATGCACAATCATCTCGTCGTCGCGCTCGCCTACGATCGCCTCTGCACCTTCGAGTTCGGCTGCGTGGTCGAACTGTTCGCGCTCGAACGCCCCGAACTCGGAGTCGACTGGTATCGCTTCGCGGTCTGCGCGAGCGAGCCGGGGCCCGTGCGCGCGGCGGGCGGCATCACGGTCGCCGCGCCTTATCGGCTCGCGACGCTCGATCGCGCCGATACCATCGTGATTCCCGGCTGGCGCGATCCGGACGAACCGCCGCCGGAGCCGTTGCTGAAGAAACTGCGGGCCGCGCATCGCCGCGGCGCACGGCTCTGCTCGATCTGCTCGGGCGTGTTCGTGCTGGCCGCGGCCGGCGTGCTCGACGGCCTCACGGTGACGACCCACTGGCGCTATGCGGAGAAACTGCAGGCGCGTTATCCCGCGCTGCGCGTGAATCCCGATGCGCTTTACGTCGACGAAGGGCAGGTGATCACCTCGGCGGGATCGGCGGCGGGTCTCGACATGCTGCTGCATCTCGTGCGCCGCGATCACGGCGGTGCGATCGCGAACCGGGTCGCGCAGCGTCTCGTGCTGCCGCCGCATCGCGACGGCGGGCAGGCGCAGTTCGTGCCGCGCCCGGTCGCGCCGGGCGGCACCGACCGGCTCGCGAAGCTGATCGACTGGATGCGTGCGCACGCGGCCGAGCCGCACACGCTTGCGTCGCTCGCCGCGCAGGCCGCGATGAGCACGCGCACGCTGCAGCGTCAGTTCGCGGACGCGACGGGAATGTCGCCGCTCGCGTGGCTGATCCGCGAACGCGTGAACGTCGCGAAGGACATGCTCGAAGCGCATCCCGCGTTGTCGCTCGCGCAGGTCGCGGCGCGCGCCGGGTTCGGTTCGGAGGAATCGCTGCGCCGGCATTTCCGGCGCGTCGCGGCGACGAGCCCGGCCGCGTACCGGCGCGGGATGGATCGTGGCGTAAGATCGCAGGACGCTTGAGCGCCGCGCATCCGCACGGTGGCGGCTTTCGTACCCGGCGGCGTATCGCCTGGCCGGGGCATTCCGGACGAAAGCGGAATAAACCAACAACATGACACTCAGAGAGAACCTCGGATTCGGCTTCATGCGCGATGACGCGCACGTGTATTGCCATGACGGCCCGTTGCGGGACCGCGCCGGCAACCTCATCGAAGGCATCGTGATCGACGGCTTCCGGCCGTTGTCCCAGTATCTGGCGACGGACGGCGTGCGCGCCTATGCGTGCACGTTCACGTGGTTGCGCTTCACCGTGCTCGACGTCGACGCCGCGACGTTTCGGCGGCTGGACGAATCGCATGCCGTCGACGCGAACCATGTCTACTTCCAGAATCGCAAGCTTGCCGGCGCGTCGCCTGCGCGCTTCCGGTTGCTGAACGATGCATGGGGGCACGACGACCGCTACCTGTATCACTACGGCAAGCGCATGCGCGGTGCGGATCCCGCGACGCTGCGTTGGGTCGGCGCGTATCTGGTCGATGCGCAGCGGGTCTGGTATGGCGGACGGGAGCTCGAAGGCGCCGATGCGGCGAGCTTCGTCAGCGCGGATGAAGTGGCACAGGATCTCGCGACCGACCGGGCGCGGCCGTACCGTTACGGGCACGCGGCCGATCCCGGCTCGCGCGAGAAGTGGGAGCGCGACTGGTCACCGTTTTTTGCCGCGCATCCCGAACTGCAAGGCTACTGGTGGCACACGCTGGCTGGACAGGTTGCCGCAGACACGCCGGCGAAGGAACTTGGCGGCGGGTACCGGGTAGTCGGCAACAAGGTGTACCTGCACGACCTGCCGCTGCTCGAACCGGATGCGGCGACGGTCCGGTGGCTCGGCGACTCGTTCATCGCCGATCGGTCGCGGCTCTACTCATACGCGACGTACCACAAGGGCTTTCTCGACGGCGGCCCGCTTCCGGGCGACCCTGCCCGGTGGCGACATCTGGCCGGGCCGTGGTATCAGGCCGGCGACCATTGCTATCTGAAGCAGTGGCGCGGTCATTCGGAAGCCGCGAAGGTCGATGGCGAGACATTCGAAGTCCTGAACGATACCTACGCGAAGGATCGCAATGGCGTGCTGTGCATGCTGGTCCGCAAGCGCGGTATCGATCCCGCCCGGATCGAAGTCGTCGGCGACTACTATCTGCGCGATGGCGGCCGGTTGTTCTATTTCGGCAAGGAAGTGAAGGCCCGGTTCGATGGCGCGACCGCGGAATTCATCGGGCCCGGCTTCCTGCGTGACGGTGAGGGGCGGTTGCTGCACGACAACCAGCCGTATCGGCGCGGTGTCGATGGGGCGACGCTCGCGTTCCTGTCCGAGTATTTCGCACGGGATCGTGCGCGGGTCTACGTCTATTGCAACGGCGCCGAACTCGTGCCGCTGCCGGGCGTCGAGCCGGCCGGCTTTCGCCTCGAGCAGCCCGATCTCGGCACGGACGGCCGCCGTCGATATGCCTATCAGGCGTGGCTGGCTGCGTGGCGCGCCCGGCATCGAACGCCGATGCCCGACTACGTGCCGCCGGATTACGTGGCGCCGGAAGCGGGCGCGCAGGCCGAAGCCGCCCCGGTGCATGAGTCGGTATCGGCGCATGAAGCGTCGCGGTCGCCGCTTGCCGGGGCGGTTGCGGCCCGTCGTGCGTGCGTGCTCGAATGGACGCGCGACGAGACAGGTGACCTGCGCCTGGTCGTGGCCGGAGAAGGATTCTGCGACATCTGGGATCTTGCGCAGCGGCGGGTGGTCGCGTCGTTCGAACTGCCGCGTCCGTTCGTGCCGGACGAAGCGGAAGCGAGTGCCACGGACAGACTGCGCAACGTGCCGGTGAGTGCGTCGGCCGATGCGGCGCTGTCGACGCTGATCGTCGCGTACTGGGACAACACGGCGCTCTACCGGGTCGACGCCGCGAGCGGTACCGCGGACGTGTGCTGGCGCGCCGAAGGCCCGTACGACGATCTGGAACGGGTCCATCTGTCGCCCGACGCGCGCGAAGCGTGGGTGCGCATCCGCAACCGGCTCTATCGCGTGCCGCTCGCCGACGGCGGCACACTCGACGTGCTCGATTACGACATGGCCGACCTGCGTTTCCAGGATGCGCCGTTCGCGGTGAGCGCCGGTCGGCATCGCCGTGCATTCGCCCGCGATGCGGCGCTGACGGTGCGCACGGATGGCGAAGCCGATTGCGAATTGCCGGGGGCGGACAATGGCTTCCCTTGCGCGTTTTCCGACGACGGTGCCCGCGTGCTGGCGCGCGACGCGAAATTCGTGTTGCGTGAGTTCGATGTCGGCAGCGGCAGCGGCAGGCGGCTCGCGCTGCATCGTGGCGGCTGGTGCGAGCGCAAGTGGTTCAAGAGCCAGGCCGGCTGGATCGGCGGGCGCCCCGTGTTTGTCGGCCTGCCGATGGGCGGGCGGGGCGAGGTCGAGATCTGGGATGTGCTCGACAACCGGCTGCTGTTTCGCATCGAGGCCGCCGCACGCGTGCCCGAGCCGGACGCGGGCTGACACGGTCGCGACGCTGCGGTCGGTCGTTCGCGGGAAGAACGCCGGGAGATTCCGAAACCGATGCGAGCAGCCGACGCGATCGCGCCGTGGTACGGCGAATGCATCGGCCCACCCGACGACGACGGTGCAGCGCAGGCGGCCGGTTACCGGAAACCGGCCGCCTGAACTGAACGGCCGCGTGCCACTGCGGCCGGTGCAGGCTCACCGCGTGTTGGTATCGCGCGTCTTTTGCTTGATGCACGCGATCCGGTACACCCCATCCTCGACTTCGACGCCGTGCGTGTCGTGCGTGAAGCCGGGGAAGCGCAGGTCGTACTGCTCGAGCGCCTTCAGGTAGCCGAGCAGCGGGCCGTCAGCGGGCCCCGCGTTCTCGCCGGGCATCAGCAGCGGAATGCCGGGCGGATAGGGCACGACGCCCGTCGCGACGGTGCGGCCTTCCATCTCCGACAGCTCCAGCATCTCGATGTCGTTGTGCACGAGATGCTCGAACGCCTCGGCCGGGCTGTAATCGGGCTTCGGCAGCGTCGAGAAGCCGCGCGACATCATCTCGGTCGTCTTCAGGTCGCTCATCGCGCTGAACATCAGGTCGCACAGGTCGCGCAGGCCGAGTTTGCCGTAGCGTTCCGGATAGCGCGCGACGAGTTCGGGCAGCGCCTGTTCGAGCGGCGCGTTCGCATCGTAGTCGCGCTTGAAGTCGAGCAGCGTGTTGACGAGCGTGCCCCACTTGCCCTTCGTCACGCCGAGCGAGAACAGGAACAGGATCGTGAAGTCGGTCGTCTTCTCGACGACGATCCCGTGCCGGTCGAGATACGCGGTGACGACCGTTGCCGGAATGCCGACCGGCATCAGCCCGCCGTGCGATGCGACGCCCGGTGTGACGATCGACACCTTGATCGGGTCGAGCATGCAGTAGTCGTCCTCGATATCGCCGAAACCGTGCCACGTGTCGCCCGGATGCAGGACCCAGCACGACGGATCGGTGGCGAGCAGCGTCTCGTCCGCTTCGTGGAAGCGCACGCGGCGGCCCGTCTTGCGATCGACGACGCTGTCGGGCTGCCAGCCATTGAAGAACCAGTCGTTGTTCTCCGCGCATTCCGTATGCAGGCGCGCCAGCATCTGGCGGAACGCGACGGCCTCGCGGATCGCGTCGGTCGTCAGCGCCTCGCCGCCGGGGCCGTCCATCATCGCGGCGCTCACGTCGTTCGACGCGATGATCGCGTAGTTCGGCGACGTCGACGCATGCATCATGTACGCCTCGTTGAAGCGCGCGTGCTCGATCGGGTTGCGGCCGTCGCGGACGTGGATGAACGACGCCTGCGACAGCGCGGCGAGCAGCTTGTGCGTCGATTGCGTCGCGAACACGGTCGGCTTGCTCGCGTCGTGTTGCGACGGATCGCCGTGCATCGCGTGACGGTCGCGGTAGATCGGGTTGAAGCGCGCGTAGCCGTACCATGCCTCGTCGAAGTGCAATCGATCGACGCTCTGGCCGAGCAGTTCCTCGACGCGCGCGACGTTGTAGCAGAGGCCGTCGTACGTCGAGTTCGTGATCAGTGCATGCACGGGCGTCGGGTCGATGCTGTCGCGGCCGCGCACGAGCGGGTTCGCGTCGATTGCGAGGCGCACGGCGGCGGCCGTCAGCCGCTCGGGCATGATCGGGCCGATGATCCCGTAGTGGTTGCGCGATGGAATCAGGTAGGTCGGAATCGCGCCGGACATCGTCATCGCGTGCTCGGCCGACTTGTGGCAGTTGCGATCGCACAGCGCGACCTGGTTGCGCGTGACGCTGGCCATCAGGATCACGCGGTTCGACATCGACGAGCCGTTCGTCACGTGATACGTGCGATGCGCGCCGAACACGCGCGCCGCGTAGCGTTCGCTTTCGCCGATCGGGCCCGAGTGGTCGAGCAGCGAGCCGAGTTCGCCGACCGAGATCGACAGGTCCGAGCGGAACAGCGCCTCGCCGAAAAATTCGAAGTACGCGCGGCCGACCGGTGATTTCAGGAACGCGGTGCCGCCCGTGTGGCCCGGCGTATGCCACGAATACTCGTACACGCGCGAGAACTTCGCGAGCGCACGGAACATCGGCGGCAGCACGGTTTCACGGTAGCGTTCGATCGCGGCGACGATCCGCCCGCCGATGAACGCGGTGGTGTCCTCCAGCATCCAGATGAAGTCGTCGGCCTTGCGCATCGCGTCGACGGGAATCGCGGAGGCACTCGCGCGGCTCGCGAGCAGGAACACCGGCACGGTCGCGTTGCGCGCGCGCATCGCGTCGAGCACGGCCTGCGCGGGCGCGTGGCCGGCATCGTTGCCGAGTTCCCAGTTGAGCAGCAGGCACTGGATCGCCGGATCGGCGGCGACCACCGCGCAGGCATCGTCGGCGGACGTCGCGATCACGACGTCGACGAGCCGCGTGCGCAGCTCCTCGGCAAGCGCCGTCGCGGCGCGCCCGGTGGCCGTGCGTTCGTCGATGTCGTGCTGCACGAGCAGCGCCTTCATGCCGAGGCGGCGGAAGGCCGGTTGGGTCAAGGAAGCGGTCATGGGTTAATCCCCCGTTTGCTGGGTTGCCTGGACGCTCGCGGCAACGGCCGGTGAGCGCGCGTGAAGGGTGTCGGCCTGGTGACGGCCCACGGAGATCCAGAAGGTGGCGACGAGCGCGGCGATGGTCACGCCGAGCGCGAGATAGCGCACCCAGCGCGGCGAGCGGCCGCCCGGATGGATATGGGTTTCCTCGATCTCGCGCTGGCGGTTGATCGACAGCTCGTAGAAGACGATCGTCGCGACAACGAAGATCAGCGACCAGCGCGTCTGCTGGCCGTCGGAGCCGACCATCGCCCACAGCGCGTAGACGGCGCCGATCAGGCCGACGATCGTGTAGAACGTGAACTGGTGCGACGGCATCTTGCCGTAGCCGAGCACCTTGATGGCGATGCACGAGTAGATGTACGGCAGGAGCGTCATGATCACGGCGATCGACGCGATCTTGCCGAACTGCTCGCTGGCGCTCGGCGACATCGTCGCGAGCACCTGCACCGACATGATCAGCGCGACGATCGCGAGGCCCGCCGACGGCACGTTCTTCGAGTTGACGCGTGCGAACACGCCGGCGAACAGGCCGTCGTCGGCCGCGGCCTTCGCGGTCTGGCCGACCAGCAGCGTCCAGCCCGCGAGCGAGCCGAGGCAGCCGAGCGCCGCGCACAGCGCGACCGCGTTCGCGGCCGTATTGCCGAGCGCGAGGCGTGCGGCATCCGCGAACGGCGCGCTCGACGCGAGCAGCGCCTTGTTCGGGATCATCCCCATGATCACGGTCGAGCTGAGCACGTAGCAGACGGCCGCGAGCACCACGCCGCCGACGGTCGCGATCGGCACGTTGCGCGACGGGTTCTCGACCACGCCGGCCGATACCGACGCACTCTCGACACCGATGAACGCCCACAGCGTGAAGTTCAGCGTCGCGCCGATCGCGCTGAAGCTGTTGGTGCCCGACACGTTCCAGCCGGCGAAATACACATCCTTGCTGAACCAGAACCAGCCGAACACGGCCATGCCGAGGATCGGCACCAGCGCGAAGATCGTCGTGACCGACTGCACGCGGCCGACGACGTTCGGCCCGAGGATGTTCGCGTACGTGAACAGCCAGATCACGAAGATCTGCGCGAGCGCGAACACGAGCGGGTCCTTCAGTACCGGGAAGAAATGCGTGAGATAGCCGAGGCCGGCGACCGCGAGGCCGACGTTGCCGAGCACGTTCGCGAGCCAGTAGATCAGGTTGGTCTGGTAGCCCATGTACGGGCCGAACGACTTGCGCGCATACGCGTACGGGCCGCCGGCGGCCGGGTCGATCGCGGCGAGCTTCGCGAACACGAGCGCGAGCGACACGGCGCCGACGACGGTGATCAGCCAGCCGAAGATCGCGATGCCGCCGGTGGCGGCGAGGTTCGCGGGCAGCATGAACACGCCGGAGCCCATCATGTTGCCCGCGACCATCAGCGTGGCGGGAATGACGCCGATTTTCGGCGCGGAAACCGCGGCCGGTGTGGCGGCGGAGCGGGAGGAGGACGAGCTGGCATCGGACATGCGACGCTCCTTGAGAAAACGTGTTGCGGTTGAGGTGGCGCGGTGTGGCGCCGGTCGACGATTCCGGTGCGGCTCGTCGTTTTAATTGACGTGGTCATGTTATCGCCTGGGTGATTTTTAATACGGGTAAACGCTGGTATTTAATAACTTGAATATTGATGAATGTCATTGAACCCGGTGAATCGGCGTTTGAACCCTGGTTCGGGTGGCACGTGCGGCAAGGCTGGGGCGCGTTTTTTCCGGTCTCGATCCTGGCAGGTGAGAACACGCCGCCGAAGCGCCGATGGATAATCGTTTTTCCGAAACGGTTAAATCGGGTTGTGATGTAAATGGCGTCGCAATCGGAGTTTGGATTTGTCGGTTATTATCGAACGCATTATTAAATGCGCGCCGCCGGCGCGCGTGACCACCGCTTCTTCTCCCAGGACGATTCCGATGACGACGTTGCCTTCCCGTTTGCCGCTGATCCAGGCCCCGATGGTCGGTTCGCTGAGCCCGCTCGCGATCGCCGTGTGCGAAGCCGGCGGGCTCGGCTCGCTCGCCTGCGCGGCACTTGGCCCGCAGCAATTGCGCGACGAGATCGCGGCGATCCGGGTGCGCACGCCCGCACCGTTCAACGTGAACTTCTTCTGCCATACGCCGCCGGCGCCCGATGCCGCGGTCGAGGCGCGCTGGCGCGCGGCGCTCGCCGGCTACTACGCGCAAGCCGGGCTCGATCCGGCCGACGTGAAGGGCGGCCCCGGCCGCGCGCCGTTCGACGATGCGATGTGCGCGGTCGTCGAGGAGTTGCGGCCGGCCGTCGTGAGCTTTCACTTCGGCCTCCCGGACGACCCGCTGCTCGACCGCGTGCGGCGCACGGGTGCGCAGGTCGTGTCGTCCGCGACGACCGTCGAGGAAGCGCGCTGGCTGGATGCGCGTGGCGTCGACGCGATCGTCGCGCAGGGCGCGGAGGCCGGCGGCCATCGCGGGATGTTCCTGACCGACGACATCCATGCGCAACCGGGCCTGTTCGCGTTGCTGCCGCAGATCGTCGACGCGGTGCGCGCGCCGGTGATCGCGGCCGGCGCGATCGCCGACGGGCGCGGCATCGCGGCCGCGTTCGCGCTCGGCGCGCGCGCGGTGCAGATCGGCACGGGTTACCTGCTGACGCCGCAGGCCGGCCGCTCGGCGCAGCATCGCGCGGCGGTGCGCGCCGCGCGCGACGACGGCACGCGCATGACCAACCTGTACACGGGCCGCCCCGCGCGCGGGCTGCTGACGCGCTTCATGCGCGAACAGGGGCCGATGAGCGCGCTCGCGCCGGCGTTTCCGCTCGCGACGGCCGCGGTCGATCCGCTGCGCGGCGCGTTCGAGCGGCAGGGCCGCGACGACTTCTCGCTGCTGTGGTCGGGCGAGGCCGCGGCGCTCGCGCGTGAAGAGGATGCGGGCGAGCTGACGCAACGCCTGTGGCGCGACGCGCTGGCGTGCGCGGCGGGGCTGCGCGACGCGTTTCCGCAGGCGGTCTGATCGGCCGGGAAGGGGGCGCCGGCGCGGGATCATCGGCGTATCATCTGGGTTTTCGTCAGCCCGATCCAGGCACCCCCACCATGACTTCCGTCGACACTACCCCCGTCCTCGACCATGACAAGCTCGTTACCTTCATCGAGCGCAAGTGGAACGATGAAATCCTCCACGCACTGACCGACTACATCGCGATCCCCGCGAAGAGCCCCGCATTCGACCCCGACTGGGCGAAGCGCGGTTATCTCGAGCGCGTCGTCACCGATGCCGCGCAGTGGGCCGAGCGGCAGCCCGTGAAGGGCCTGAAGCTCGAGATCGTGCGCCTGCCGGGCCGCACGCCGGTGATCTTCTTCGAATCGCCCGCCACGCGTTCGGGCAGCACCGACACGATCCTGCTGTACGGCCACCTCGACAAGCAGCCCGAATTCGACGGCTGGCGCGCGGACCTCGGCCCGTGGACGCCGAAGTACGAGAACGGCAAGCTGTACGGCCGCGGCGGCGCCGACGACGGTTATGCGATCTACGCGAGCCTCGCCGCGCTCGGCGCGCTCGACGAACAGGGCATCGAGCGGCCGCGTTGCGTCGGCCTGATCGAGACCTGCGAGGAATCGGGCAGCTACGACCTGCTGCCGTACGTCGACGCGCTGCGCGACCGGCTCGGCCAGGTGTCGCTCGTCGTGTGCCTCGATTCGGGCGCCGGCAACTACGACCAGATGTGGCTCACCACGTCGCTGCGCGGGCTGGTGTCCGGCGACCTGCAGGTCGAGGTGCTCGAGGAAGGCGTGCACTCGGGCGTGTTCGGCGGCATCGCGCCGTCGAGCTTCCGCGTGATGCGCCAGCTGTTCGAGCGCCTCGAAGATGCGAAGAACGGCAATCTGCTGCCGGGCGTGTTCCACTGCGAGATTCCCGACAGCCGCGTGCGCGAAGCGGCCGCGGCCGCCTCGATTCTCGGCGACGCCGTGTGGAAGGGGCTGCCGTGGGCCTGCGGCGCGGATGGCAAGCCGGTGCTGCCGACCACGACCGATCCGCGCGAGGCGCTGCTGAATTCGACGTGGCGTCCGTCGCTGTCGGTCACCGGCGCGGCCGGTATGCCGGCGCTTGCCGATGCGGGCAACGTGCTGCGCCCGCGCACCGCGTTCAAGCTGTCGCTGCGCCTGCCGCCGCTCGTCGATGCCGCGCAGGCCGTGCAGCAGCTGAAGGAATTGCTCGAACTCGATCCGCCGTACAACGCGAAGGTCACGTTCAAGCCGGACGCGGGCGCCGCGACCGGCTGGGCGGCGCCCGATCTCGCGCCGTGGCTCGCATCGTCGCTCGACGCCGCGTCGCGCCGCCACTTCGGCGCCGATTGCGCGTACATGGGCCTCGGCGGCACGATCCCGCTGATGAACGTGCTGCAGGAAGGTTTCCCGTCCGCCCAGTTCATGGTGTGCGGCGTGCTCGGGCCGAAGTCGAACGCGCACGGCCCGAACGAGTTCCTGCACGTGCCGTACGCGAAGAAGCTGACGGCGGCGGTCGCGGACGTGATCGCGACCGCGCGCTGAGTGTCACGACTGCCCGACCCGACCTGACGGAACCTCGCCGATGACCGCACTGCCGACGCCCGATACCGAACCGCTGCGCATGCGCGCCGAACCGCTGCATGCATTCGTCGCGGCACTCTGGGAACGGGCCGGCAGCAGCGAGCGGGAGGCAAGGCTCGTCGCCGATCACCTGGTCGGCGCGAATCTCGCGGGCCACGATTCGCACGGGATCGGGATGATCCCGAACTACGTCGCGTCGTGGCGGGAAGGGCAGTTGCAACTGAACGGGCACGCGTCGATCGTCCGCGACGGCGGTGCGGTGCTGACGATCGACGGCGGGCGCGGCTTCGGCCAAGTGATCGCGTTCGAGGCGATGGTCGAAGGGATCGAGCGTGCGCAGCGCATGGGCATCTGCGCGATCGGGCTGCGCGACGTGCATCATCTCGGCCGCATCGGGCACTGGGCCGAGCAGTGCGCGCGCGCAGGGCTCGTGTCGTTCCATTTCGTCAACGTGCCGGGCGACCTGCTGGTCGCGCCGCTGCACGGCACCGATCCGCGTTTCGGCACGAATCCGTTCTGCGCCGCATATCCGCGTGCGGGCCGGCCGCCGCTGCTGCTCGATTTCGCAACGAGCGCGATCGCGTACGGCAAGACGCGCGTTGCGTACAACCAGGGCAAGCGCGTGCCGGCCGGGTCGCTGATCGACCATCGCGGCCAGCCGACCGACGATCCGGCCGTGATGCACGAGCAGCCGTTCGGTGCGCTGCTGCCGTTCGGGCTGCACAAGGGGTACGCGCTGGCGGCGATGTGCGAGATTTTCGGTGGTGCGCTCGTCGGTGGGCATACGACTTATGGCGACACGCTGCAGAAGACGAGCGCGATCGTCAACGGGATGCTGTCGGTGCTGATCGATCCGAAAGCGTTCGATGCGGCCGATGCAGAGCGTGAAGCCGATGCGTTCGTCGCATGGGCCAAGGCGTCGCCGCAGGCCGGCGATGCGCCGGTGCAGGTGCCTGGCGAGCCGGAAGAGGCGAGCCGCGCGGCGCGCGGTGCCGGTGGTATTCCGGTCGACCGGGCGACGTGGCGGCAGATTCGCGAGAGCGCGGCGGCGGTCGGCTTCGATGACGCGGCGCTCGACGCGTGGACGCAGCGCTGCACGGAGCGCGCATGAGCTGGCAGTCGGAGAAGGCGCACGGCGAGGAGATCGCGTATCAGCTCGCGCCGCTCGGCAAGGTCGAGGTCACGCGGTTCTTCAGCGGGGCGGCGATGCGGCTCGATGGCGTGATGTTCGGCTTCATGTCGCGCGGGTCGCTGTTCCTGCGCGTCGACGACGTGAACCGTCCGGCGTTCGTCGCGGCGGGGATGGGGTGGTTCTCGTATGTGAGGCCCACGCGTACCGTCACGATCGAGGGCTACTACGAAACACCGGCCGACGTGCTCGAGGATGCGGGCGCGCTGTTCGACTGGTGCCGCAGCGCGTATCGCGCGGCGTTGCTGGCCGGGCCGCCGAAGCGCAAGGCGCGGGCGGCGGCGAAACCGGTGGCGGAAGTGAAACCGGCGGCGAAATCGGCGGCGAAGCGAGCGGCGAAACGGGCGGCGAAGCCTGCGGAGAAACCGGCGGCGAAACCGGCAGCGAAACTGGCAGCGAAGCCTGCGGCGAAACCGGCAACGAAACCGGCAACGAAACCGGCAACGAAACCGGCAACGAAACCGGCAACGAAACCGGTGGCGAAATCGGTAGCGAAGCGAGCAGCGAAACCGGCAGCGAAGCCTGCGGCGAAACGGGCAGCGAAGCCTGCGGCGAAACCGGTAGCGAAGCGAGCAGCGAAACCGGCAGCGAAACCGGCAGCGAAACCGGCAGCGAAACCGGCAGCGAAACCGGCAGCGAAACCGGCAGCGAAACCGGCAGCGAAACCAGCAGCAAAACCAGCAGCGAAACCAGCAGCGAAACCAGCAGGGAAACCAGCAGCGAAACCAGCAGCAAAACCACCGGCGAAGCGCAAGCAAGCTTGATACCGATCGAGCGAAGCGACAGCTTCGCGAATTTCGCTTTCCTTTCTTTCGATCTCGAAGGTGTCGGGGCGATTCGCGTGGTGCGCGGCGCGTGGTTGGTGCCCGGCGGCGCGTCGGCACAGGTGCGCAAAAACATCCGGCTTGCCGCACCGCACATCCCCCGTGCTTCACAACGGCGGCCCCGGCGTTTATGATCGGCGCGGGTTGCACCCGTGTCTGGCGTGACCCGCACCGGCCTCGCCGCCGGCCCCGCGAACGGCGCATCGTACGCCGCGCGGGACGCTTCCCCACCCATCATTCCAGACGGAGACAACCGATGCTCGTCCTGATTCTCGGTTTAGCGATCTTCCTCGGTGTGCACTCGATCCGGATCGTCGCGGACGGCTGGCGGTCGGCGACGATCGAGCGAATCGGCGAGAAAGGCTGGAAGGCCCCCTATTCGATCGCATCGATCATCGGCTTCGTGTTGATCATCTGGGGTTACGGCATGGCGCGCCAGGGCGCGACGCTGCTGTGGGTGTCGCCCGTCGGTGTGCGCCACCTCACCGGCATGCTGACCGCGATCGCGTTCGTGCTGATCGCCGCCTCCTACGTGCCCGGCAACCGCATCAAGACGCTCGTCGGCCATCCGATGGTGGCCGGCGTGGCGGTATGGGCAATCGCGCACCTGCTCGCGAACGGCACGCTGCATGCCGTCGTGCTGTTCGGGGCCTTCTTCGTCTGGTCGCTCGTCGATTTCGTCGTGTGGCGCGCGCGTGACCGTCGCGAAGGCGTTCGCTATCCGGCGGGCAGGCTGTCGGGTGACGTCGTGGCGATCGTGGCCGGGCTCGTCGTGTGGGCCGTCTTCGCGCTGTTCCTGCACGGCTGGCTGATCGGCGTACGGCCGTTCGGCTGAGCAGTCAAGCCGCTGAGCGGCCAAGCAGCCAGCGGCCAAGCAGCCAGCAGCCAGCAGCCAGCGGCCAAGCGGCCAAGCGGCCAAGCGGCCAAGCGGCCAAGCAGCCAAGCAGCCAAGCAGCCAAGCAGCCAAGCAGCCAAGCAGCCAAGCGGCCAAGCGGCCAAGCGACTAAGCGGCGGCAGGCCCGTCCGCCGCCCGCCCTTCGAAGGCAACGGTCAGCGCAGCTTCGCGCCCGCCGTGTCGCCGAGTTGCGCCGGTTTGCGGCGCAGGAAATACGCCGCGACGATCGCGAGCGCCGTCGATACCGTGAACCAGAACTGGAAGCGCGAATCCGGGTTGAACGCCTGCGACCCGAGCACCGCGACGAGCGCCAGCAGCGCGACCCAGTTCGACACCGGATAGAACCACGCGCGGAACGCCGCCGGGTCGCGTTGCTCGTGCTTCGTCTGCCGGCGCATCGCGAAGTGCGCGACGATGATGAAGATCCACACGATCATCACGAACGCGCCGCTGCTCTTCGCGAGCATCAGGAACAGGTCGCCGCCGCTCACGAAGTGAATGCCGAGGATCGACACGCAGATCGCGAGGCACAGCACGAGCGCGTTCATCGGCACGCCTTTCGCGTTCGTGCGGCCGAACATCGCGGGCGCGTGACCGCGCTGGCTGAGCGAGAACAGCATGCGCGAGTTCGAGAACAGGAACGAGTTCATCACCGACATGAACGACACGAACAGCACGATCTTCATCGCGACGGCCGCGCCCGTGAAGCCCGCCATGCCGAACAGCGACACGTACGGCGATTTCAGGTTGGCCTTGTCCGTCCATGGCATGCACAGGATCAGGATCGACACCGAGCCGACGTAGAACACCATCACGCGCACGATCACGCTCTTGATCGCGCGGATCACGTTCTTGCTCGGGTTTTCGGATTCCCCTGCCGCCACAGCGGCGATTTCGCTGCCGCCGAGCGAGAAGATCACGACCATCACGCCGGCGAGCACCGGCGAAATGCCGTTCGGCATGAAGCCGCCGTGATCCGTGAGGTTCACGAGCCCGGGCGCCGGAATGCGCGGCTGGAAGCCGAGCAGGATCGATGCGCCGAGCGCCATGAACACGATGATCGTCGCGACCTTCGCGAACGACAGCCAGTATTCGGCTTCGCCGAACGAGCGCACCGAATACGCGTTGCTCGCGATCAGCGTGACGAGCATGAACAGTGCACCGCCCCAGATCGGCAGCCACGGCAGGAAATCGTTGAGGATCGCGCCGAGCAGGATCGCCTCGACGGTGATCGTCATCATCGACTTGAACCAGTACAGCCAGCCGACCGCGAAGCCGGCCCATTCGCCGAGATAGCTGCTCGCGTAGGTGGAGAACGAGCCGCTGTCGGGATTGCGGGATGCCATTTCGCCGAGCATGAACATGACCAGCGTGACGATCACGCCGCCGATCAGGTACGACAGGATTGCCGCCGGGCCGGCGGTCGAGATGATGGCGCCGGAGCCGACGAACAGGCCCGCGCCGATCACGCCGCCAAGCGCGATCATCGTGATGTGCCGTTGCTTGAGGCTTTGCCTCAACGAGTTGTCCTGCATCTCCTACCTCTAGTTATTGTTGGCCGGGAACGCATCGGGCGGCGCGGCGGCAACGTTCTGCCGCCGCATGGGGCGCCGATGTCGAGGGAGCGTGTGTGACGCGATGTGCCGGGCCGCCGGCGGTGAGTCGGAATGGCGGCCGCGAAGTGCCGGTCGGTGCCCGCGAGAGGGCGATGACGACGGCAACCCCGGATTGTGGGCGGACACCGCCGTCACGGCAAACGAGATATGCGAAAGACGTCTTGCGGTTTGCTCATCAATTGCCGCCGCGAAAGCGGCGGCGAGCGTGGGTCAGATCGGTTTGACGAACAACCCGACGGTCAGCACCGCGCCGATGCAGACGATCCCGATGCGCAGCACGCGTTCGTTTACGCGATGCAGCGCCCACGTGCCGACGAGCCCGCCGACGATCGCGCCGCCGCCGAGCGCGAGCGCCTTGCCCCAGTGCAGGTGCGGCGACGTCAGGAACAGCACGACGGCCGATGCGTTCATCACGCCCGCGAGCGCGTTCTTCGTCGACATCGCGTGACGCGGCGACAGGCCGGCCATCGTCAGCACGGCCATCATCAGGAAGCCGAGCCCGCCGCCGAAGTAGCCGCCGTAGATCGCGATCATGAATTGCGAGAACGCGGCGGGGACGGTGCCGAGGTGGGCCGTGCCTTCGCTCGGCTTGCGGAAGAAGCTGCCCCACGCGAACACGACCGTCGCGAACAGCACGAGCCACGGCACGAGGCGCGAGAAGATCGATGAAGGGGTTTTCAGCAACAGCAGCCCGCCGAGCGCGCCGCCGACGACGCTGATCACGAACATCGCGCGAAACGACAGCTTGCCGACGCCGCGCACCATGTTGCGGCTCGCCCAGCCGGTCGTGACCTGCGCGGGAAACAGCGCGACCGTCGACGTGATGTTCGCCGCGAGCGGCGACATGCCCGACACGATCAGCGCGGGCAACGTGACGAACGAGCCGCCGCCGGCGAGGGTGTTCTGCAGTCCGGCCCACAGGCCGGCGAGGATGACGAGAGCGAGCATGGGTGCGGGAACGGGGAGGTGGCTGGAGGTTCGCTTGCCGGAAGCGGGCAGGCGCGGCGGACGCTCGATGGTAATGCAGGATCGCGGAATGCAGGGAGTTCAGCGCGATGCGGTGTATGTCGCGTTGTGTCGATGCGATCTTGCGCGGCCCGTCGATGGCTGCCGCGCTGATTGCAATCCTGGCGGCGAGCCCCGAACGACGCATGTCCGGTCACGTGGGAGATAGGTACGGAAAGGCCGGATTTAACGCTTCATTACGATAGGCTTTCCTGAAAGGTGCTAAATTCGCCCATCGATATCTCGAAATGCAGCGAGGACAGACAGATGCTGAAGAAATTCGCCGGAATGGCAGTGATGGTCGGCGCAATGGTGGCGGTCTCGGCGCCTGCCGTTGCAGGTGACACGAACAACGCACTGGGCGGCGCGCTCGGCGGTGTCGCGGGCGCGGCGGTGGGTCACGCGGTCGGCGGGAGCACGGGCGCCGTTATCGGCGGGGCGGTGGGCGGCGGCGCAGGCGGCGCGGTAACGTCGAACAAGCGCGAACGCACGGGCGCCATCGTCGGCGGCGCACTGGGCGGCGGCGCAGGCACCGCGGCGGGCAACGCGATGGGCGGCACGGCGGGCGGCCTCGTCGGCGCAGCCGTGGGCGGCGGCGCGGGTGCGGCGCTGGGCGGCCACGTGTCGCGCAACAACTCGCGCTCCGACGATCACTACCACGGCAACAAGCACAAGAAAAAGAAGCGCTACAAGCACAACGACTGACCGGCGGTTCCCGGGCGTACTGGCGTGAAGCGAACGGCGAGCCCAATGGCAACGAAGCGTGCATCGTTGCGACTTCATCCCGCATTGCCCCGGCTTCCGCTGATGGCGCCCGGTTGCGCTGCATGAACGGCAACCGAGGCGGTTGATCGGTCAAGCCGCCGTTCCGTTTTCAGTGATCAGCGCCCTGAGCACCAGATCCGAGATCGTGCGATAGGCCGCATCGAAATCGTCGCTTCCCAGCGCGCGCTTGCCGAGCACCAGCAGCATCTGCGACGCGAAATCCGCATACGACTGCGTCGCTGCCCAGATCAGGAAGAACAGGTGCTCGGCATCGACCTGCCTGACCTTGCCTTCATCGATCCAGCGTTCGAGCACCCGGATGTCGTCGCGCAGCACCGGGATCAGTTGCTTGCGGATCTCCTTTCCGTAAGTCTTCGCGCCGCCGATGATCTCCAGCGCGAACACCCGCGATCCGTGCGGGCGGTTTCTGGAGAATTCGAGTTTGGCGCGGATATAGGCCGACATCGCTTCCGCCGGCTCGCGGTCGGGCGCCGCGAACTCCCGCATCCTGCCTAGCCAGTCCCGCAAGACGTCGTCCAGCACGCGTTGGTAGAGCGCCAGCTTCGTCGGGAAGTAGTACATCAGGTTCTGCTTCGACAAGCCGGCGGCCGCCGCGATCGCCGCAACGGAGCTCCCCTCGAATCCATACGTGGAAAACGCTTCCTCGGCGGCGGCGAGAATGGCCGCCTCGAGGGTGTCGCGCAGCGCTTCCCGCCGGCCGGGAGGCCGGGCGGGCGGTTCTGCAGTCGGCCCGGACGGGTTCATCGCTCGATCCTCCACCGGCACGTCGCGCCGGAGCCGCCGCCCGCTCAACGCGCGGTCGCTGCGGGGTAGGTGATGTGTTCCGGCGCGCGCTGCATGATGATCTTCCCGCCGCGCAGCGACGTACGTACCCTGGCCTGCTTGCGAATCACTTCATAGTCGCAATCGGCGTCGAGGATCAGCAGATTGGCCGGCCGCCCGACGGCGATGCCGTACCGGTCGCCGAGGGACATCGCGTTCGCGCTGTGCTCGGTGACGAAATCGAGGCAGCGCTGCAGGTCTTCGTAACCGAGCATGTGGCACACGTGCAGGCCGACGTCGAGAATGCGCAGGATGTTGCCGTTGCCGACCGGATACCACGGGTCCTTGATCGAATCCTGTCCGAAGCACACGTTGATGCCGGCGCGGTCGAGCTCCGCCACACGCGTGATGCCGCGCCGTTTCGGATAGGTGTCGAAACGCCCCTGCAGGTGAATGCTTTCGGTCGGACACGAAATGAAATGAATTTCCGAGCGCTTCAGCAGCCGGAACAGCTTCGAGCAATAGGCGTTGTCGTACGAGCCCATCGCCGTCGTGTGGCTCGCGGTGACGCGCTTGCCCATCCCGCGTACCCGCGCTTCCTCGGCGAGCACTTCCAGGAAGCGCGATTGCGGATCGTCGGTTTCGTCGCAATGGACATCGACGAGGCAGCCCGTGCGCTCCGCGAGATCCATCAGGAACTTGATGGAGCTCACGCCCTGGTCGCGCGTGTTCTCGAAATGCGGGATGCCGCCGACGACGTCGGCGCCCATGTCGATCGCGCGTTCCATCAACGCGCGGCCGTTGTCGAACGATTCGATGCCTTCCTGCGGAAACGCGACGATCTGCAGGTCGATGAGATCGCGCGCCTCTTCCCTGACTTCGAGCATCGCCTTCAACGCGGCGAGCGTGGGATCGGTGACATCCACGTGCGTGCGCACGTGCTGGATGCCGTTGTCGCGCAGCATCCCGATCGTCGTGTGCGCGCGGGCTTTCGTATCGTCGTGCGTGATCGTGGCCTTGCGCTGGCCCCATCGCTCGATGCCTTCGAACAGCGTGCCGCTCATGTTCCATTCGGGGTCGCCGGCGGTCAGCGTGGCGTCGAGATGGATATGCGGCTCGACCAGCGGCGGGATGACGAGATTGCTGCCGGCATCGATGACGTCGTTCCCTTGCGGCGTCAGCGGCGACGGCTGGAGGTCGATCGCGCGGATCGTGTCCGCATCGAGGTCGATCGTGAAGAGGCCGCTACGGCCGCGCAAGCTGGCGTTGATGATTTTCATGTGGGTTCCTGTCGTTCGAGTGGGGCCGGGAGGGCGCGCAGCGGAATCATTCGCCCTGGACGGACGGTTCGCGCGAGAACGCGCGGGCAACCTGCAGCAGCACGATGTAGGCGGCGGCGGACGCCGCGATGCCGACGATCGGCGCGATCCACGGTGACGTGTAGGCGAGTATCGCACCGATCGCATAGGCGGCCAGGCCGACCAGGTTGAAGCGCGGCAGGCGGGCGGTGGCGAGCGACGGGTAGGCGCCGCGATGGCGATACCAGTAGTCCGCCATGATCACGCCGCCGACGGGCGGAATGATCGAGCCGAGCAGCACGAGGAACGGAATCAGCAGTTCGTACATCCCGCCGACCGCGAGCACGATGCCGATCGCCGCGCCCACGAGGACGAGCGTGCGGCGCCGTTCGGTGCGCAGCAGGTGGCAGCCGGCGGCCGCTACGTTGTACATCGTCGGCCCCTGGATGGTCCAGAGATTCAGGCACAGCATCACGACCGCCGCGATCGACAGGCCCTGCAGCATCATCACCTCGACGATGTCGGCCTGCTGATAGACGATCGCGCAGTACGCACCCGCGATGATCATCAGGCCGTTGCCGAAGAAGAACCCGATCATGCTGGCCGACACGGCGCTGCGCGCGCTGCGGGCGAGACGCGTCCAGTTGGTCGCCTGCGTGGCGCCGCTCGCGAAGGTGCCGATGACCATCGTCACCGCGGCCGAGAACGGCATCGGATGAGACGGCACGACGTGCCTGAGACCGGCCCACCCGCCGATATCGCGAGTGGCGATCCACATCGACGTCATCAGCAGTACGAACATCAACGGCACGGAGACGCGCGACAGCACGTCCATGCCGCGATAGCCGATGATGGCCGTGATCGAGAATCCGAAGCCGAACAGGATCATCAACGGCGTGGTCACCGACGCGGGCCAGCCCAGCAGCTTGACCAGCACGATGGCGACTGTCGCGGTGCCCCACGCGTACCAGCCGAGCTCCGCGAAGCCGAGCAGGAAATCGGACAGCTTGCTGCCGACTTCGCCGAAGCAGAAGCGCCCCATCAGCACCGCATTCAGGCCGCTGCGCGCGGCGATCAGCGCAAGCGACGCCGCGTAGGCGGCGAGCAGCAGGTTACCGATCACGGCGATCCGGATCATGCTGACGACGTCGAAGGCGACGCCGATCTTGCCGCCGGCGAACATCGTCCCGGTGAAGAACGTGAAGCTCAGCAACACCATCGTGATGGACAGAAAGCCGGTGCGTTTCTCGAGCGGGACTTCGCTCAGCGCGAATTCACCGTGGTTCGACTCGGCTGTCGGGCGTGCATCCTGGTTCGTGGACATCTTGTCTCCCGTGAGCGATCGGGTTGGGTCTGAAAGGGTTGGCGGGGGCCGTGCATGGGCAGAGAACGTGCTGTTTCTCTTTCTGTTTCTGCGCGTCATTCTCTCTGGCCAAAATTTTTACAAGCGTAAAAATTCAGGCCGAGTGGTACGCAGGAAAAATGACCGACCGGTGCAGGCCGCCCGTGACGCGTCATAGGCGGGCCGATCGGTCGGCAGATTCGCGATGTTTCATCGGCGTAACACTTCTTGCGGTTTCGCCACGCGCGCCGCGGCAAGGCATTTGTCCGGGCCGTTGCCGGACGGCCGTTCGACGGCATTGGTACGCGATTTGCGTTCGATACTGACGCCGCGCGCCGCGTCGGATGCTCCGTGCCGTTTCCATCCTGATTGCGCCCGCATTTTCGGCCGGGGCCCCGCTCGATCGCGGCATGCCATCCCGACCGGCCGGGACGATATGGGCCGCGCGCGAATGGCGACCTGTCGTGCCCAGGCCGCTGTTCGGTCGATCCAGACGATCGGCGCGAATCATGAAGCCCGTGAGCGAGGTCTTCGATGATCATTCCGGACAATGCGACCCTGCTGGACCGCTTCGCCAAATGGGAAGCCGAGCGGCGCGACGACGTGTATCTCACCCAGCCCTATCCGGACGGCACCGTCGTCGACTACACGTGGGGAACGGTCGGCGATCAGGCGCGACGCGGGGCCGCTTACCTCGTGTCGCTCGGTCTTCCCGCAGGCAGCCGCATCGCGCTGCTCGGCAAGAACAGCGCGCACTGGATCATGGCCGATCTCGCGATCATGCTCGCCGGCATGGTCAGCGTGCCGTTGTATCCGACCTTCAGTGCGGAATCCGTGCGGTACGTGCTGGATCACAGCGACGCGAAACTGCTGATTCTCGGCAAGCTCGACGGTGTCAGCGACAATTGGCCGAACATCCGCGCGCAACTCCCGCACGACCTGCCGATGCTCGGCTTGCCGCTTGCGCCGCAAGGCGCGTTTCCGCAATGGGAAGAGGTTGCGGCGCAGCATGCGCCGCTCGTCGCCGTGCGACGGCCGCCACCCGACGAACTGTGCACGATCATCTATACGTCGGGCTCGACCGGCGAGCCGAAAGGCGTGATGCACTCGCACGCCAGCATGGCCATGCTGTTCCTGACGATCCAGCATATCGAGGCGTTCAACCTCACGTCGGACGAGCGCGGATTTTCCTACCTGCCGCTGGCGCACCTGGCCGAGCGAGCCGTCGTCGAGGCTGCGTCGCTTGCGTTCGGGTATCGGGTGTTCTTTGCGAATTCGCTGGCGACGTTCACCGACGACGTGAAGCGCGCGAGGCCGACGATCTTCCTGTCGGTGCCGCGGCTGTGGAACAAGTTCCACCAGCGCATCGGCGAAAAGATCCCCGGCCCGATGCAGGCGAGCCTGTTTGCGCTGCCATGGGTCGGCGCGCGGATCAAGGGCAGGATTCTGCGCGAACTCGGGCTCGATCGGGCGCGCATCGTGGTGACCGGAACGGCGCCGATGCCCGAGCATCTGATGCGCTGGTATCGCGTTCTCGGACTGGAATTGCTCGACGGCTACGGGATGAGCGAATGCGGACTGCTCCACTTGAACCGTCCGGGGCATGTGCGTGCCGGTACGGTCGGTCAACCGTACGCCGGCGTCGAGGCGCGCATTGCCGGGAATGGCGAGATTGAAATCAGGAGCGCCGGGCAGATGCTCGGCTACTACCGGCAGCCCGAGCTGACCGCGGCGCAGACCACGCCGGACGGATTCTTTCGCACGGGCGACGTCGGCAGGATCGATGCCGACGGCTTCCTCACGATCACCGGGCGGGTCAAGGACATCTTCAAGACTGCCAAAGGAAAGTACGTCGCCCCCCAGCCGATCGAGCAGAAACTGCTCGGCCTGCGTGGCGTCGACGCCGCATGCGTGGCGGGCGCGGGTTGCGCGATGCCTTTCGCGCTGCTGCAGCTTTCCCCCGAGACGTGTGCGTCGATCGCGGCAGGTACGTTCGATCGAACGGTGCTGACCGGCGAGATTGCTGCGCTGCGCGAACGCATCAACGACATCGTCGAACACCATGAACGGCTCCAGTATGTCGTCGTGGTCAAGGAAGCATGGACCGTCGAGAACGCGATGCTGACGCCGACACTGAAGATCCGGCGAAGCGCAATCGAGGCGCACTACATGCCGCACGCCGGGCAGTGGGAAACGCTGGGGCAGGCGGTGGTCTGGGAGAACTGACACGGCTCGGCTTCGTCGCTGGCTGCGACCGGGAGATCGGGCGTGACGATTCGGTGGCGCGGACAGGCGCGGCCGTCGGCGGCAAGGTGCTCGTCGGCGGGGCGGACATGCTGTGTGCCTCCGGCAAGCCTCACGCCGCGGGCGAGGGCGCTTTTCGAGCCGATGTTTCCGGTTTCCGCACCATCGGCAAGGCCGGTGCGTGCGGCCGGTGACTGGCCGGCCGGGCTTTCCGTCAACGGCGATCAAGGATGGAAGCCCGAACCCGCCCGACCTGGAGCGCCCATCGATCTTCACGGCCTTCACGAAAATCCATTTCCGCGATGGCTGGGTCTGCCCGGGCCGCGAATCCTCAGCTAACTCGACTGACCAACGGCGCAGCGCCGATTCATCAGATCAATACGTCGTTTTTCCGTCCGCTTGCCCTCGTGAAATTGGCATGCTAGTTTTTCATGAAATTCCTTGGCGTAAATTTCACGGGAGTCCGCATGTTCGTGCAGTCCGACCGTCACGTCGCAAGCTACTACGCCGGCACCTACCCGGCGCCGATCCCGCATCGTCCGGAGCTGGACGAGCGCATCGACGCCGATGTGCTGGTTGTCGGTGCGGGCTTCAGCGGACTGCATACGGCGTTGCGTCTCGCGCTCGCCGGCAAGCGCGTCGTCGTGCTGGAGGCGAGCCGCGTCGCGTGGGCCGCATCGGGCCGCAACGGCGGGCAGGCGCTGCTCGGCTGGTCGTGCGACATGCAGCCGCTCGAGGATTCGCTCGGCCGTGACGGCGCGCGCCTGCTGTGGGACAGCATGCGCTGGGCCGCGGCCGAGGTGCGCGAACTGCCCGCGCGGCACGGTTTCGATATCGACTACCGGCCCGGCAGCCTGTGGGCGGCGGTGCGGCCGCGGCGCGTCGCGATGCTCGCGCAGGCGCGCGACGAAGCGGCCGAGCGCTGGGGCTATGACCGGCTGCGCGTGATCGAGCGGTCCGACATGCCGGAATGGATCGGTGGCTCGCGCTATCTCGCGGCGCTTCACGATCCCGAGGCCGGCCACCTGAACCCGCTGAAGCTCGCGCTCGGCCTCGCGCAGACGATCGAACGCACGGGCGGCCGCATCTTCGAGCAGAGCCGCGTGCTCGACTGCCGCGAAACGGCGGGCGGCCACATTGCCCGCACGGCGCGCGGCGAAGTGCGCGCCGATGTGCTCGTGCTGGCCTGCAACGCGTATGTCGACCGGCTCGATCGCGACCTCGCGCGCCGGCTGCTGCCGGTCGGCACGTACCAGGTCGCGACCGCGCCGCTTGCGCCCGACGTCGCGCGTTCGCTGCTGCCGCAGAACAGTTGCGTGATCGACAACCAGTTCGTGCCCGACTATTTCCGCCTGAGCCCCGACAACCGGCTGTTGTTCGGCGGCGGCTGCACGTATCTCGGCGGCATTCCGGCCGATATCGCGGCGGCCACGCGCCCGCACCTCGAACGCGTGTTTCCGCAACTGGCCGGCGTGCCGCTCGATTACGCGTGGGGCGGCCATATCGACATCAGCATGCGTCGCACGCCGGACATCGGCCGCCACGGGCAGCGTTTCTGGCTGCAGGGCTTCTCGGGGCACGGCGTGCTGCCGACGCTCGCGGGCGCGCGTGCGGTGGCCGACGCGGTGCTCGGCGACGAACGCCTGCTCGCGCAATACCAGCGCATCCGCAATCCGCGCTTCCCCGGCGGCGACCGGCTCGCCGCGCCGCTGGAAGCGATCGGCAAGGCCTGGTACCGTTTGCGCGATACCGTCTGACTGCACCGGAACCCACCATGAATGAACAGGAAGAAATAGAAAGCCTGGCGATCCTGATCCGCGACCTGCGCAAGCATCGCAAGGTCACGCTCAATGATCTCGCGGAACGGATCGGCCGCTCGGTCGGCTTTCTGTCGCAGGTCGAGCGCGGGCTGTCGCGCCCGACGGTGGCGGATCTCACCGCGATCGGCGAGGCGCTCGGCGTGCCGACTACCTATTTCTACAGCCTGAGCAAGCCGCGCAGCGTGCCGTGGGTCACGCGGCCCGACGAGCGGCGCACCGTGTACTACGCGGCCGGCATTACCGACATCCTAGTGTCGCCGAACATGCGCTCGCGCTTCTCGATCCTCGAAAGCCATCTCGCGCCGGGCGCGAGCAGCGGCGAGCGGCCCGTCGACGACAGCGACGAGCAGGGCGGTTTCGTGCTCGAAGGAGAACTGACGATCTGGGTCGACGGCGACGACACACCCGTCACGCTCGGCCCGAACGACGCATTCCAGCTTCCCGCGCACAAGCGGTTCCGTTACGCCAACCTGACCGACGCGCCGACGCGCGTGATCTGGGTTTTCACCTGAGTTGTCGGCGGGGCGGGCGGCACGACGGGCCGCCGCGCCGCGCAGCCTGTTTGCAGTACTGATCGACATGACGCATGCGACGTGATGCATGTGCGTGAATCCGGTTCGCCGCGCTGCGGCACCGCCATACAAGACATGGAAAGGATGAGACATGGCTGACGTCGTTCCCGCGCTGGTCGGTGAAGTCCGCGCATTCCGGCAGGCGCACCCCGAGATCCGTTATGTCGACCTGATCTGCCTCGACCTGCCCGGGCATTTCTACGGCAAGCGCTATCCGATCGACGCGCTCGAAAAGGTGGCGTCGGGCTCGTTGCTGAAGCTGCCGCAGAATTGCGTGCTGCTCGGCACGCAGGGTGGCCTCTACAAGATCGGCGACTACTGCTTCAACGACGGCGACCCGGACGCGCCGCGCCGGCTGATTCCCGGCACGCTGAAGCCCGTGCGCTGGGAGCGGCAGCCGCTCGCGCAGATGCTGATCAGCTCCGACGGTACCGACGCACCGATCGAGTTCGAGCCGCGCGAGGTGCTCGCGCGCGTGCTGCGGCGTTTCGCGGCGCGTGGCATCCGGCCGGTCGTCGCATTCGAGCTCGAGTTCTACCTGTTCGCCGCGCAGCTCGCGGAAGGGATGCCGCAGTATCCGCGCGACCGCCTGAGCGACGACCGCGACGATCAGCCGAACATGCATATCGAGCGCCTGTCGCGCTTCTCCGACGTGCTGCACGAGATGGTCGAGGCCGCGTGCGAGCAGGGCGTCGATGCGACGGTGATCACGGCTGAGCTCGGTCCCGGCCAGTTCGAGATCAATTTCGGTCACACCGACGATGCGTTGCGCGCGGCCGACTGGTCGGCGCTGTTCTGCCGCAGCACGCGCGGCGTCGCGTTGCAGCACGGCTATCGCGCGAGCTTCATGGGCAAGCCGTACCTGCATGCGCCGGGCAGCGGGATGCACGTGCACGTGAGCCTGTACGACGAGGCAGGGCGCAACCTGCTTGCGGCGGACGGGCAGCGGCCGCTGCGGCACGCGGTGGCCGGATGCCTCGCGGTGCTGCCGCACTGCATGCCCGTGTTCGCGCCGAATCACAATGCGTTCCGGCGTTACGGATCGATGGTGAACGCGGCGAGCCGCGCAAGCTGGGGCTTCGAGGATCGCGACGCATGCATCCGGATTCCCGAGTCGGACGCGCGCAACCTGCGGATCGAGCACCGGCTCGCGAGTGCGGACGCGAACCCGTATCTCGTGCTCGCGGCGATTCTCACCGGGATGGAGCACGGGCTCGACGCGAAGCTCGAGCCGATCGCGCCGCTCAACGAGGATCGCGGCAGCGGGATCGATTTCCCGAAGGAGATGCTGTCGGCCGTCGCGGCGATGCAGGATCATCCTGCCGTGCCCGAAGGGCTCGGCAGCGAGTTCGTGATGGTGTATTGCGAGAACAAGCGGCAGGAAGAGCTGGATTTTCGCAATGAAATCGGCGCGCGGGAGTATCGGTGGTTTTTGTAAGCGGATGCCGCCGCTCGCGCGTCTTATCGTCCGCGCACCTGCGCCATCGGCAGGTGCGCGCCCCACGCGTTCATCAGTGCCTCGATTTCCGCTAACGGATCGATCTGTTGTCGAGCGCTTTCGTTCACGCCGTCGCCGAATAGCAGGTGCGCGAAATCGCGCGCACGCTCGGTGATGGCCGCGGTTTTCGGGCGGCGCCGCATCGTGAAGGACGCGAGCGCTGCATCGAGGTCGCTGTCGTTGCCTGCTCCGTGCTCGTCGAGACAACGGGCAAGATGCCACGCATCCTCGAGCGCCTGGCAAGCGCCTTGTCCGGAGGTCGGTAGCGGTGCGTGCGCAGCGTCGCCGATCATCAGCACGTTGCCGCGGTGCCACACGTCGACCGGATCGAGATCGTGCACGCGGATCTTCGCGATCGTGTCCGACGGTGTCGCACGTATCACGTTCACGACGGGTGCCGGCCACGTAGCGAAGCGCTGTTCCAGCATCGCTGCCGGATCGCTTTCCGTCTCCTCGCCCGGATCGGTTTCGGGCCATGCCGCCGCCCAGTACATCCGATGCCGGTCCAGCGCGACGATGCCGAAACGCTCGCGCACGCCCCAGTAGTCGAATATCGACGCCTCGTCGACCAGCGGCGCATCGCTCTGCGCGATACCGATCCAGTTGACGAATCCCTGGTAGACGGGTGTGTTGTGGCCAACCACGTAGCGTCGTGCGACGGAGTTCATGCGGCCGTCAGCGCCGATGACGAGATCGGGCGCGATCTCCGTGCCGTTGTCGAAGCGAACGACGGCGTGGCCGTCCGTTCCGGTTTCGATGGCCGTTGCACCGTGGCCGAAGCGGACGTCGATGCCGCGCGCGGCGAGGTGCCGCGCCAGCACCGCCTGCAGGTCGCACCGCAGGATCGAATACGTCGGGAAACCCATGCGGCGGTCGAGTTCGCGGATATCTGTGACCTTCAGCAGGGTGCCGTGCCGGTCGATGCGCCGCATCGCGTGCAGGTGGCCGCCAGCCTCGACGATGTCCGGCAGCAGGCCGAGCTGCGCGAGCACGAAGCCGGCATTCGGCCACAGCACGACGCCTGCGCCCATCGTTGATTCCGACGGCCGGCGTTCGTACAACCGGATCCGGTGGCCGCGCCCGGCGAGTGCGAGTGCGGTGCTCATGCCGGCAACACCGGCGCCCAGAATGGCGATTTCCATCATGCTCCTTCCTTGTGTCGTGCGAGCGCTCGCCGGGTCGCGGGTTCACGCATCGGCGTCGCATTGACGGGATGAGCATCGTAAATTATGGTCTCCGGTGGGATAAGCCGTGAAAATCGGCACGCTTTGATACCTAAAATGGGCTAATGATGCGGAGCAAGCTGGATCTGAACGCGGTGCGTGTGTTCGTGTCGGTCGTCGACGAAGGCAGCTTTGCCGGCGCCGCGCGCGTGCTCGCGATGCCGGGTTCCAACGTGAGTCGTCATGTGGCGCAACTGGAGTCGAGGCTCGGCGTGCGCCTGCTCGAGCGCAGCACGCGACACCTGCGCATGACCGAGGCCGGGCGTTTGCTGCACGAGCGCGCGCGACCGATGCTCGATGCGCTGACGCAGGCCGAATTCGAACTGACGTCGCAGCACACGGAACTGCGCGGTGTGCTGAAGCTCTGCGTGCCCGGCGAAATCGGGCCGCGCATGCTCGGGCCGATCGTCGCGGAATTCGCGAGCCGTCACCCGCGTGTCGAAATCGACTGCGATACCAGCCTCGCGGGCATGTCGACGCTACGCGACGATGTCGACCTGTCGATCATCGTCAATCGCGGGAAGCTGGACGACAGCGCATTCGTCGTCAGGCCGCTCGTGCGTTTGCCGAGCGTCGTCGTGGCCGCGCCGTCGCTCGTCGAACGCACGGGGTTGCCGACCCGGACGGAGCAGCTCAGGCAACTGCCGTGCATCACGACGCTGAGCACGCTGAAAGGGCAACCGTGGCAATTCGCCGACGGTGACGGGAGGATTCACAAGATTCCGGTAGCGAGCCGGTATCGCGTCAATAGCGGCGAGATGGCAGGGCTGGCTGCGGTGAACGGGATCGGTTTTGCGATTCTCGTCGAGCGCGGATGCGCGCGCGAGCTGGCCGAGGGGCGGCTCGTGCGCGTGCCGCTGGAGATGACGCCTGCGCCGCTGGAGCTGCATGCCGCGTATGCGAGCCGGAATTCGGTCAATGCGAAGATTCGCGAGTTGTTGCAGATGATGCAGGCGCGGTTGGCGGAATGGGGGGCGAGCCTTTCATGACGACTGTGTCGCCGTCTTGGCGAGCGATGCGCAATGGAGCGACACGTACCGGTTCGTGTGCTTGCCCGGTGTTTCGTTATCCAGAACGGTTGCTCGCGCCGAAAAGGGAATAGAACCGGTACGGCAGATCGCCCAGTTCGCTTTCGACGTGATCGTACCGGCCAAGCGACTGAAGCCAATCGAGGAACGTGGCTTCGGTCATCAACGATCGCAACGTGTCGACGGCTGCGTCGCGATTCGCGAGAGGGATGAATTCACGGGGCGTGGCGCCGCCGTCGGTGGCGCCGGTCAAGTAGCGCGATCCCTGCCAGTCGATACGCGGATAGTCGCTGCGGCTGAATTCGGACGGCTGCCGGACACGGCCGCAGAGCATCTCGTTCGCCCCGACGAACCAGATCATCAGCTGCGCGCGCCAGAGCGGATCGTCGATGGCGAGGACCGATGTCAGCCAGGGGCGAATCTCGGACGTTTCCAGGTATTTGACGCAAAGGAACATCGATGACGAGAATTTTCCGCTCGCATTGAACCAGCCTCCGGTGCTGGATTGCCGGTCGTGATGCCGGTTGAAGCACGCTGCCGTATCGAGTGCGCCCGATGGCCAGCATTCGGGTTCCATCAGGCTTTGTCCGAGCGTGTCGAGCACATCGCGGCGATACCCGTGATAGGGTTCAGGCGAGATGCGATCGGGATGTTGCGAAACGAACGCAGTGATCAGCCATTCCAGCAGTGCAGGGTGTTGCCCTTCGTGGCAGCGTGGCGTCAGTTGCGCCAGCAGGTAGTGATACCACTGCCACCACTCGTCGCGGGGGCCGAACGAGGTCGTGCCGATGACGATTTCTTCGAGTCGCGTATCCAGCTGTACGATGTCGATCGACTGGAGGTCGTCCTGCAAATCAGCGAATAGCCGTCGCGAGTCGCCCATGAACCACGCTTCGCCCATCGGCGTCTTCGGGCGCGGAAACGCCGCGAGCAGTCTCGCCGATGCCGAAGCGCAGCGCCCGGCTCCGGGAATCCAGCGAAACGGGGTGGGCCGGGCCGGCATCAAGATGCTGCCGGCTTGCCGTGCGTCGCGCCCGGTAGCGCACGCCAATAACGCACCTCTTCGATCGGTGTCCCGTCGATCTCGAACGTCTTGATGTCGTCTTCGGCGACGAAGCCTTCGCGTTCGTAGAACGCCCTGGCCCGACGGTTCTTGATCAATACCCAGAGCGACACCCACGCATGGCCCAGGTCATGTAATGACCGGCATGCGTGATCGACCAGTGCGGCGCCGATCCCTTGGCCGCAATGCGACGGGTGCAGATAGATCGCTTCGATTTCTCCCCACGTACGATCTTTGTCGGTGTCGCGTGTCGGGCCATAAGCGATCCAGCCTGCCGGCGTGTTGTCCGCGACCGAGACCGCGAGTGCGACACGCGGCCGTCCGGCGTCGAGCGCATAGCGCCACGCGGCCGTGCGCTTGTCGACCGACAGGCCCGCGAGAAATGCTGCCGGCATGATGTCCGTGTAGGTCGCCTGCCACGATGCAACGTGGATGTCGGCGATGACTGGCGCATCGGCAGATGTGGCGGCGCGGATGTCGATCGTCGTCGTGTTCGGTGTCATGCGTGCCTCGCCAGATCGTGTGCCGTTTGCCGCGTTGCCGCGCGCGGGATTCATTCCGCCGGATCCAGACTGCTGTCGATGGCGAAACGGTAGCCGAGATCCACTTGTGACGCATCGCCCGGTGCGCCGGTGCTCTTCAGCACGAACTCGAACGCGGGCTCGAACCAGCCGTTGCGCGGCACTTCGCCACCGAGGATTTCGACGTCGTACCAGCCGTTATCGATTTCAATCATGGGCCTGCCCGGTTCGCGATAGCGTGCAAGCAGCGCGTGCACCGTTTCGTCGGTGAAGCGTTCGAGAATGCGCCACGTGTAAAGCATCACCGAACGGTGTTCGACGCGCAGCACGTATCCGCCGCGCCGGTGCTGCAGGCGGCTGCCGGCCTTCAGCAGTTCGGGCGTGCCGTCGTCCAGCGTGAAGATGACCGTATACGGATGGTTTTCGATACCGGCCAGCGGAATGACGACACCTTCGAGCACGGCGTTGTCGCCGCTGTCGCCGGTCGTGAACTCGGCCGCGACGTTGTCCGACAGCCGATGGGTTTCCTTGTAGCGCTTCAGCAGCAGGAGATCGCCGACGAGGAAATAGTCGATCAGGTCGTTCAGGACTTCGGAGAATTCATGCCGCATCGTCGTTCCTTCCGAGCGTGCGGTGCCACGAAACGCTTCGCGGCACCGCAGGTGCGACCACCTTACTCGCCGAGCTTCGATGTCACGCAACCCGTGCTCGAGCATTCGCGTTCACGCTCGCGCAGGAACGACAGCCGCGACTGCGTCATGTCGTTCGCGCACTGGATATCCACGAGGTAGCTGTTGTTGCGCGTCTCGCTGCACTGGGCATCGCGTTGCTTCAGCCACGCGAGCTGGCCGGCCTTCAGCGTGGCCTGCTGGTCACCGCTCAGTTGCTTGCGCAGGCGGCCGTATTCGTCGTTCAGATCGCGATCGGACTGCGAGAACTGCGTGCTGGTGCAGTACACCTGGTCGAACGCGCTGCGCGGCTTCCCGCAGCCGGCCGCGTGCGCGGCGAACGGAACGGCAAGCGCGAGCAGTGCGCAGGATGCGAGCAGATTCTTCTTTTTCATGGTGATGCTCCTGACTGGGTGAAAACCGTTGGGCCCGACGGGCGTTATCGTTGTTCATTTCGGCACGGTGCACGCGTCGATCCCGCCCGCGATCGCAGTGGACAGTTTCTGGATCGTCTCGCGACGCGCCAGCCGTGCTTCCTCGTCCGGGTTGACGATCACGCCGGCCTCGACGAGCACGGCCGGAATCGGCGCGGTGCGCAGCACGACGAGATCGTCGAAGCGGTGGATGCCGAGTTGCGGGTCGATCAGCGGGCGGTTCTCGCCACGGATCGGCTGCGCGTGATACAGCGACGGCCGCTCGCCGGCCGCGACCAGCCGCTCGGCGATCGCCTTCGCGCAACGCAGGCTTTCCGCATAGTGCGGATTGCGTTCCGACACGAACACCGAGAAGCCGCGGAATTCGCGCTGGCGGCCCGCGTCGATGAACTGCTGCTGCATCGAGTCGTGATGGATCGACACGAACAGGTTCGCGTCGGGCGCTTGCGTCGAACGCTGGTCGAGCGCGATCTCGCGGCCGTCGGCCGACGTGCGCAGCACGCGGTCGCCATGCGCGACGAGCTTTTCGGCGACCGCCGCGGACAGATCGAGGTTGTACAGGTATTCGACGCGGCCGCTCGCGCCGGTGGAGCCCGGGTGAGCCGGTGTATGGCCGGTGTCGATGACGACGTAGCGCCCGGAGGCGGGCGTGGTGCCGGTGGTGGCCGCGGTGTCGGCCGCATGCAGCGCCAGCGGCGCGCCGAGCAGCGGGGCGCAGGCGAGCACGCGCGCGGTGGCACGCACGAACGGGCGAAGGCGTCGGAGGGTTCGGTTCGTCATTGTTGTAGTCGAGGAGGGCATACGGCGCGTCGGACGGCGCGGCACCGTCGGCCTGCTCAATGCAGTCGGAATGTCGCGCGATTATAGCGGGCGGCGGCGGCGCCGCAATGACGGATGACGGCCTTCAGGCCAGCACGCGCCGGGCGGCGAGCATGCCCCAGTACGACGCTTCCTCGAACAGCGACAGCCCGGACAGGTCCGCATGCGCGAACACGACGGGGCCGTCGGCATCGCGCAGCGCGAGCAGCCCCGGCCGGCTCAGGAAGCCGACGTCGGGCGTCGCCATCGCGTGACCGCGCACGGTGATCTCGAGCGCCGTCGCGCGTTTCCACAGTTCGCGTCCGTAGACAGCCTGCAGGTCGATCGCCGCCTGTTCGCGCAACGCTTCGGGGCTGGCCTGCGCAAGCCAGCGGCGCGTGTCGTCCGGTGCTTGCGTGCTCAACGCCTGGTACGCGGAAAACACCGAGCGCGTCGGCGGCGACATCCGGATCAGCTGGTGCGTCGACACGACGTAGCCGAGCCCCGTGCCATCGTAGACGACGTTGTCCCACGCAAGCGGCACGCCCGCTTCCTCGGTCGGCATGCCGTCGAGCAGGAAGTTGGACACGAGCCACGGCGCGCGCGGCGGCAGGTCGCGCGCGGGGTCGAAGCCGTACGCGCCAAGCTGCGGAAACACGCGCGCTGCGACGAACAACGGCATCGCGCAGACCGCGCGCCGCGCCTTCAGCGTGAACGTCGACAGCGTGCCGTCGTCGCCGATGCGCGCGCACAGCACGTCGACTCCGCCCGCGCGTTCGGTTGCGCGCACCGCGAAACCGTCGCGCGACCACGCGTTCGAGCCGGTGCGCGCGGTGATCGACGCGCTCAGCTTCGTCACCATCGTGTGCAGCCCGTCGGGCCAGGTCAGCACCGCGCCGTCGCTCGCATCGCCCGCGTGGCCGCCGCGCGACGAGAAATAGTGCAGGCCGGCCCACGCGGACACGTGCTCGTACCCGGCGCCATAGTCGTCGCGGCAGCAATAGTTCAGGTACCAGTGCAGCGCTTTCGCGGTGTAGCCCTCGTCGAGCAGCCACTGGCGGAACGAGCGCCGGTCGAGCGCACGCCAGCGCGGGTCGCGCGACGATTCGGCGATCGGGATGCAGAACACCTTGCGGCCATCGGCGCCGCGTGCGGTGCGCAGCCCGTCCGTGTACGCGAAGAAGCGTGCCTGTTGCGCGAGCTCGTCGGTGCCGAGGCCGGCCGTCGGCACGATGCCGTCCTGCCACTGCCCGGCGATGAAGAGCCGTTCGTCGGGCGCATGGACGAGCACGCGCTCGTCGTACACGGGTTTTGTGGAGAACGGCGCAGCTTCGATTACGCCGAGATCGGCGAGCATGTCGCGCAGATGCGTGGATTCGAGCGACGGCAGCGGCAGGTAATGCGCACCTTTCGGATAACCGAGATCGCCGAAGCGGCCGCCGGCCGCATTGCCGCCGAATTCGGGGCCCGCGAGCACCGTGAAGCGCTTGTGCCCCGCGCGCGCCAGCTGCCATGCGCACGACAGCCCGGCGGCACCCGCGCCGAGGATCGCGACGTCGGTTTCGATCGTGCCGGAAGGCGGCGGCAGCGTCGCATGGTCGCGCAGCGCATGGCCTTCGCGCATGCCGGGGTAGCCGACGCGCGGCGTCGTCTCGATCCAGCCTGTGCGCCCGCAGGCGGCGAGCGACGCGGCCGCCGACGCGATGAGGAACGTGCGGCGGTCCATCAGCGCAGCACGTGTTTCCAGTCGTCGTCGAAGCGGCGCACGAGCGGCTGGTCGTTGAGTTCGTTCGGCGACATCGGCAGCGCCGGCATGTCGGCCGGGAAGTGGAACATCTCGACGGCCGTCTGCGCGTCGAGCCAGCGGGTGGGCACCGAGTAGTGCGTCGGTACCGTGAAGTCGCGGCGCTTGCCGGCGATCACGAAGCCCCAGTCGCCGAACGACGGCACGTAGCAGTGGTACGGCCACGTGTTGAGCCCCGCTTCGTGCAGCGTCGCGATGATGGTCCAGTAGGCGTGCGGCGCGAAATACGGCGACGTCGACTGGATCACCGCATAACCGTTCTCCGACAGATGGCGCGCGAGCAGCCGGAACACGGGTACCGAATACAGCCGGCCGAGCCCGAAGTTGGTCGGGTCGGGGAAGTCGACGACGATCGCGTCGTACACGTCGGCGTTCGATTCGAGCCAGCGCACCGCGTCGTCGTTGATCACGTGCACGCGCGGGTCCTTCAGCGAGCCCTGGTTCAGCTTGACGAGCGGGGCGGAGGTCGAGAACAGCTTCGTCATCGCGGGATCGAGATCGACGAGCGTGATCTGTTCGAGGTTGCGGTGCTTGAGCAGTTCACGCACCGCGAGGCCGTCGCCGCCGCCGAGCACGAGCACGCGCTTCGCCCACGGCAGCGCCTCGATCGTCGGATGGATCAGCGCTTCGTGATAGCGATGCTCGTCGCGCGACGAGAACTGCAGGTTGCCGTTCAGGTACAGCCGCATGTCGTCGTGCCACTGCGTGAGCACGATGCGCTGGTACGGTGTCGTCTCCGAATAGATCGTCTCGTCGCCGTACACGCCGTGTTCGGCCCAGTGCGTGATGCGGTCCGACAGCGCGAAGCCGGCGACGAGCAGCCCGATCACGAGCGATGCGCGCATCAGCTTGCCGCGCACGTTGCGGATCTCGTCGCGGAACAGGTGCGTCGTCCACAGCGCGACGAAGGCGTTCAGGAGCCCGAACAGGAAGCTGGTGCGCAGCAGGCCGAGCCGCGGCGCGAGCACGAGCGGGAAGATCAGCGACACGGCGAGCGAGCCGAGATAGTCGAAGGTCAGCACTTCGCTGACGGTATGGCGGAACGCCTGGCGCCGCTGCTGGAACGCGCGCATTACGAGCGGGATCTCCATCCCGATCAGCATGCCGAGCGCGAGCACGAGCGCGTAGAGCGCCGCGCGGAACGGTGCGGCGAGCCACGCGAACACCGCGAACAGCAGCGCGGCCGACACGCCGCCGAGCAGCCCGACGAGCAGCTCGATATCGACGAAACGGTCGAGCACGTCGTCATCCTCGACGAACTTTGCGAGCCATGAGCCGATCCCCATCGCGAACAGGTAGCAGCCGATCACCGACGAGAACTGCAGGATCGAATCGCCGAGCAGGTAGCTGGACAGTGCGCTGCTGATCAGTTCGTAGCCGAGCCCGCACGACGCGAGCACGAGGATCGACAGGACGAGCGCGCGCTTATGCAGCATGGTGCATCCGTTGTGCAGCGGTCGGCAATGTGGATATACTGGCGCGGAATTTTGTGGGGCGGCCATCCGTCTGCCGGCCCTGCGCGGGCCGGCTGGCGACGGGGCGGCGAACCGAGCACGAAATCCGAGGGAAAGAATGAATAGTGCCTATCTCTATGCGGTTCATTTACTGTCGGCGTTCGTGCTGCTTCTTGTGTTCGCGGCAGTGTACCTGAAGGTCACCCCGTTCGACGAACTGGCGCTGATCCGCGACGGCAACGCGGCCGCGACGCTGTCGTTCAGCGGTGCGCTGATCGGCTTCTGCCTGACGCTCGCGTCCAGCATCGCGCACAATTCCACGCTCGGCGAGGTCGTGATCTGGGCCGTCGGCGCGATGGTCGTGCAACTGATCACCTATGCGGCGCTGACGCGCCTGATGCCCGGCATGAACCATGCGATCGAGGATCGCAACGTCGCGATGGGCGGCCTGATGGGCACCGCGTCGCTCGTCGTCGGCATCATCAATGCCGCCTGCCTGACCTGACGCCCCACGCGTTTCGAGGAGACCGACATGAGTCTGGGATCGTTTATCCGCAAGCAGTTCGTCGACGTCCTGCAATGGACGGAAGACACCGACGGCGTGCTGGCCTGGCGCTATCCGATGGAAGACATGGAAATCCGGTACGGCGGCAAGCTGACCGTACGCGAAACGCAGGTCGCGATCTTCGTCAATGAAGGCAAGGTGGCCGACCTCTTCCAGCCGGGGCTGTACACGCTGGAAACGAACACGCTGCCGGTGCTCACGTACCTGAAGAACTGGGACAAACTCTTTCAGTCGCCTTTCAAATCGGACGTCTATTTCTTCAGCACGCGACTGCAACTCGGCCGCCGCTGGGGGACCGCCCAGCCGGTGACGATCCGCGACCGCGAATTCGGCTTCGTGCAGGTGCGCGCGTTCGGCATCTACTCGTACCGGATCGTCGACGCGGGCGCATTCCATCGCGAAGTCAGCGGCACGCGCGCGCAGTACACGGTCGACGATCTCGAACAGCAGTTGCGCAACCTGGTCGTCACCGCGATGAGCACGACGTTCGGCTCGTCCGATGTGCCGTTCGTCGACATGGCGGCGAACCAGTCGCTGCTGTCGCAGCGCATCGCCGACGCGCTGGTGCCGGTGTTTACGCGCTACGGCCTCGCGCTCGACGCATTCGCGGTCGAGAGCGTGTCGCTGCCGGCGGAGCTGCAGAAGGCGCTCGACCTGCGGATCGGCGCGGGGATGGCCGGCGATCTCGCACGCGCCACGCAATACCAGACCGCGCAGGCGATTCCGCTCGCCGCGCAGAACCCGGGCGGCATCGCAGGCGTCGGCGCGGGGCTCGCCGCCGGCGCGGTGATCGGGCAGGCGATGGCCGGCCAGATGGCGGGTGCCGCGCAACCGGCGCCCGCTGCACCGCCCGCTGCACCGCCCGCTGCACCGCCCGCTGCACCGCCCGCTGCACCGCCCGCTGCACCGCCCGCGCCCGCTGCGGCGCCCGTGGCGGCTGCGCCGGCGGAAGGCACCGATTACGTGCAGCGGCTCGAACAGTTGAAGGCGCTGTTCGACAAGGGCCTCGTGACCGAAGACGAATATTCGCGCGCGAAGGCCGAGATCCTCGCGAAGCTCACCCGGTAAGCGTCGCGCATGTTCAGTACCTCGTGCCCCCAGTGTGGCGCGCCGGTCGAGTTTCGCTCGGCGGCGGCGGTGATGGCCGTCTGCGCGTTCTGCCGCAGCACGTTGCTCAAGCGCGGCACCGACGTCGAACGTATCGGCGAACTGGCCACCGTGCTCGACGATGCGTCGCCGATCCAGATCGGCACCGCCGGGCGCTACGGCAAGCGCGCGTTCACGGTGCTCGGGCGCATCCAGTTGACCTACGACGCCGGTGCGTGGAGCGAGTGGTACGTCGTGTTCGACGACGGCACGTTCGGCTGGCTGTCGGATGCGTCGGGCCAGTACGCGGTCACGGTGCGCGAGCCCGACGATGCGTCCGGCGGCGCGTGGCCTGCGTTCGGCACCCTGGAGCCGGGCATGCGGATCGACCACGGCGGCCGCGCGTTTCTCGTGTCCGACGTGCGCACCGCGCGCTGCACGGGCGGCGACGGCGAGCTGCCGTTTCGCGTCGATGCCGGCTGGGAGGCGCGCGTCGTCGACCTGCGGACCGGCAACGCATTCGCGACGTACGACTATTCCGACGCCGATTCGAACGGCGGGAGTCCGGCCGTCTATACGGGCGAAGCGCTGGCGTTCGAGGCGCTCGCGTTCACCGGGCTGCGCGATACCGAACACGATACGCGCGAGAAGCGCGGTGCGGAGATGGTGCCGTTCGCGTGCCCGAGCTGCGGCGCGCCGCTGTCGTATGCGCCGAACGTGGCCGACTACGTGGTGTGCGGCAGTTGTCATGCGGGCGTGCAGTGTACGGCCGAGCAGCAGACCGTGTTCGCGGCGCAGCGCAAGCTCGAAGCGGTGAAGGGGGCGCTGGAGCTCGGCGCGATCGGCACGTTCGACGGCGTGAAGTACACGGTGATCGGGATGATGCGTTGCCGTGTGCCGGGCGATGAAGAGACGTGGGACGAATACCTGCTGCTGAACCCGAAGCGCGGTTTCCTGTGGCTCGTGCAGAGCGAAGGGCGCTGGGAGCGCGTGCAGGTGCTTGACCAATGGCCGACGATCGGCAGCGAGTCCGACGTGACCGACGGCGGCAAGACCTACCGTCTGCGCGAGGAATACGACTCGGAGGTCGTCTACGTGGTCGGTGCGTTCAACTGGCGCGTGCAGGTCGGCGATCGCACGTCGATCATCGACTATGGCTGGCAGAAGGACAAGCTGACGCGCGAGCGCAGCGACGCGGAGATCGTCTGGTCGCGCGCGCAGCCGCTGTCGGGCAGCACCCTCGCCGAACGCTTCGGCACGCCCGCGCTCGCGACGGCCGCGGCTGCGGCGGCAACGGGGGCCGCTGCGTCGACGGGCCTGTTCGGCCGGAAAGGCCCGCACAGTTTCGCGCCGCTGCCGCTCGTGTTCAGCGCGCTGCTCGTGATCCTGAACATGGGCTCGCTGTTCTCGTTCAGCGGCCGCTCCGTGTATGTGCTGGTCGGCCTGCTGGTGCTGTGGTTGCCTGAATGGCTGTGGAAGAGTTTTGCGTCGGACGGGGGCAACGCGTGATCCGGTACATCCTCTACGGCATCTACGGCCTGATCGTCGTCACGCTGTTCAGCTGCGCATCGATCGGCGGCAGCGGTTCGGGCGGCGGCGGCTGGGGCAGTTCGTCGGCCCGCAGTGGCTACTCGTCGTACGGGTCGCACAAATGACCGCGCGCGACGAGATCGCGCCACCGCGCGCGACGTTCGGCTCGCACGTGCTGGCCGACCTGGCCGGCATCGACGCGGCGTTGCTGCGCGACGCTGCAAGGCTCGAGACGCTGCTCACCGAAGCGGCGCAGCAGGCCGGCGCGCGCGTGATCGGCGCGCATTTCCATCATTTCGGCGGCGAGCATGGCGTGACGGGCGTCGTGCTGCTCGCCGAATCGCACATCACGATCCACACATGGCCCGAGCATCGCTTCGCCGCCGTCGACGCGTTCATGTGCGGCGCGGCACGTGCGGCCGAGGCGGTCGATGCGATTGCCGCTGCGCTCGGCACACAGGCGCAAGTCCGGCAGCAGGTGGCGCGCGGCGGCGCGGCGACGTGAGCGGGTGTTTTTACTTCCTTTACCGATATGCGTATCAGCATCCGATTCATCGCGTTGCTCGGCTCGGCGCTGCTCGCCGGTAACGCGGCCGCCGATGTGCTGCCGAAGCCGCCCGGGCCGGTCGTGATGGTCCACTTCGATTACTACGAGAAGGACAACGCGCGCCTTCATGCGCTGGAGCAACGGCTGGATCGTGCGGTGAAGCAGGCGGGGGCCGGCGAACTCGGCGAGACCGAACTGCATCGCGACGGCAACGACGGTTATCTGTACCTGTATGGCGCCAGCGCCGACCGGTTGTATGCGGTCGCGCGCCCGATCCTGAAATCGTCAGGATGGCTGACCGGGATGGAGGTGACGTTGCGCCGCGAGTCGGGCGCGGAGACGTTTTCGATGGGCCGGCCCGGCGTACGATGACGCGCCGGCGTCCAAATGCCGCGGATCGGGCCGGAAGGTGCGCTGCTACCATTCCGGGCGCGTCGGCGGGTGCGTCTTCCGCACCGACGAGATTGCGGTGAAGCCGTGTGCCAGCGCCAGGGAGTGTGTCGATGATCGATCGTGAAGTGATTGTCCCGCCGACGATGCAGCGCGTCGTCGAGCGTGCGGGGTATGCGCCGGCCGTGCGGGTCGGTGCGACCGTTTACTGCGCCGGGCAGGTTGGACGCACGTCGGATCTCGACGTGATTGCCGATCCCGAGGCGCAGTTTCTCGCCTGCTGGGACAACCTGCGCGTGGTGCTGGAGGCGGCCGGCTGCACGTTCGACGACGTGGTCGACATGACGACGTACCACGTCGAATTGAGCCGGCACATGGCGATCTTCCGCGACGTGAAGAACCGGGTGTTTCCGCGCGGGACATGTGCATGGACCGCGATCGGCGTAGCCGAACTCGCGCATCCTGGCCTGCTCGCGGAAATCAAGTGTGTGGCGATCCGGCGGGACGCACCGGCGGCTTGAGCGTTCGCCGCCGCGCAGGTCAACGCTCCCGCTAACGGTCGAACCGGAACGTCGACACGCTGTGCAACGTCGCGTCGTCGGTGCCGACGATGCCCTGCGTCCCCGCGACGGCCGAGCGCTTGCCGTTGCTCAGCACGGCCCAGTAGCATTCGCCGCCGGCTGCGTGAAAGCCGGTTTCCGGATCGCTGATGCCGCACGTGATGGTCGCGCGCATGCCGTGCCAGCCCGGGCCTGAGAAGCGCTCGACGTCCTGCGGGATGCCGGGGCCGTAAGACGTCACCCATTTGCCGTCGTCCTGCTTCACGAATCCCGCTTCCTTCTCCGCGACCGGCTCCAGCGCGCCGTCGACGATCTCGAACGAAATGAAGCTGCTGCTGTAGGTCATGTTGCGGCCGACGATCGCGACGCAATGGTCGCTGCCGCCTTCCGGGCACGGCTTCTTCACCTGCCGGTTCGCGAGGTATTCGAACGAGATGCCGAGCGCCGGATCGCGATAGGTTTTCCAGCCCGCGTGCTTTACGTGCTTCAGCGCCGCCGTGCGGTCGCGGTACGCGGTGGCGATGCAGGCGGCGTCGGCGCAGGCATTGCGCTGTGTGAGCCATGCGCGTTGCGACCGGATCACGGCCTGCTGGTCGGCGGCGATGCCGACTGCATCGTAGTAGGTGTTCGACAATGCGTTGTCGGCCGACATGAGCGCCTCGTCGGCGCAGATCAGATGCTCGGTGCGCGTTGTCGCACGTGCGCATTGGATGCCGTCGGCATGGGCCGACAACGAGAGGCCGATGGCGGCCAGCATGAGACCAAGGCGGATGCCGAACACGGATGGCTCCTCAGCGGGGTCGAGCGGCGGCTGTCATGCCGCCGTCAGGTGACGCAGCGGCGCACACGGTTCGCGAAGCCTTGAACCCGTGCGCCGTGCAGCAAGATACGGCGGGGTGAAATCAGCGATTGATTTCGTCCGCCGAGATCAGCTCGGCCACCAGCACCGGCGCCGGCCCCTGCAGGTAGTACTCGTGCTCGAGCGGTTCACGCAGTTTCATGAACGTTTCCGCGCCGATCTGCATCGTTTCGCCCGCATGCATGCGCGCGCCGCTTTCCAGCAGGTAATGCATCACGTTGTTGAAAATGCCCGAATAGCGCTCGCCTTCGTGATGACCTTCCGCGAGCGCGGCGAAATCGGGCAGGCCGAACACGTCGGCGCCATAGGTGCGCATCCACACGCCTTCGACGCCTTCGACTTCGTACTTCACGAAGCCGCAGAAAAACAGGTTCAGCGGGATATCTCGCAGCACTTCGAGGCTTTCCTCGCCGAGTTCCTTCGCATTGAAGACACCGGCCGGCAGCGACGTGTGCGCGTGCTCGTTCAGCACCGCGAGGCCGTTCTGTTCGGCCAGCGCGCCGGCGACGGCCGCCAGGGCGACATACTGGTCGAGCGGATTCGCTTCGTGCCCGGCGTAGTAGAGGATCACGTGGCTGCGGCTCGCGCGCACCTGCTGTTTCAGGTCCTGCCCGTAGTGGGCGGGCGCGACACACGCTTCCAGCGCGTCGGACGGATAGGGCGCATCGAAGCCGACGAGCCGGACGACGTGGTTGCCCCAGCCGGCGAGCCCGAATACCTGCTCCAGCGTCGGCTCGGTTTCGACGCGCGCCTGCTTCATGCTCGGGTGGTACGCGCGCAGCGCGGCCGTCAGCGCAGCGATATCGACCTGCAGCGGGCCGTCGAAGACGACCGTCACGCTCAGCGGATGCTCGACGTCGGGTGCCGCCACCAGCGCGACGGGGTTTTCGGGTTCTTCCTTGCGGCCAAAGAATCGGGATATCAGGCTCATTGGATGATGTTCGTGTCGAAGCCGTTTCAGGGAGGAGTGCCCCGTTCTCTCGGTCGGGGCTTGCCGTCAGGGTGACGGCCGCCCGTAGTTTCCCCGGGTTCGGCGAATCTGGCAAATGCGCGGTGAAGGCCTGACGGCGGCGCGATGGCGTGTGCGAACGCATCCGGGAGGCGGTGGCGCAGACACGCCGGGCCGTGCGGCCCGCGGTTGCCGGTCAGCGCGGTAACGCTTCGGCTTCGGCCCAGCGCTTGAACGAATCGAGACGCCGGCGGGTCTGCACGAGATAGAACGCGCCGATCAGCGGTTCGAGCAGCCAGCGCAGCCAGGCCGGCTGGACGCGGAAGTTGTAGGTGAATTTCACCTCGGTCGTGCCGGGCGTGTGCTCGGTGAAGTTCCAGCTGCCGCTGAAGCGTTCGAGTACTTTCGGCCCGTCGACCATTTCGACGGCCGCGACCTGCGGCGGACGGTACGAGATGTAGCGCGACACCATCGTCGCGCCCGACTGGCTGCGGCAGAACGCGTCGACGCCGACGTCGGCCGTCATGCCGTCGAGCAGATAGGCGTCGGTGAGGAAGCTGTCCCACACGAGCCGCCGCGCGTAATCCTGCGACCACGTGAAGAGGCGTCTGCGATCGACGCCGACGGTCCGGCTGACTGAGATCCTCATGATGGCGGGCGCAATGGTGCGGATTGGGATGAAATCGAGTGTACCCCGCCAATGCCGAGTATTTCTTCAGACTTGGTCAAGTCGAGCATGGGCTCGATTGACGTCCTCCGGGAATTCCCCTAGGATTCACTCCAACCCTTCGGGAAAGACCCGAAGCGTTTCAATCTCTTGAGGGAGCCTCATGAGTACGCAACAGAACCGGCGCTTCGACGCGCTCGTTTTCATTGGTCGTTTCCAGCCCCCGCATCGTGGTCACCTGAACGTGCTGAAGTCGGCACTGAGCCGGGCCGAGCGCGTGTGCGTGCTGATCGGGTCGACCGACAAGCCCCGCACCATCAAGGATCCGTTCTCGTTCGACGAGCGCCGCCAGATGCTGGCTTCGCTGTTCGACGCGTCCGAGCGCGACCGCGTGACGATCGCGCCGCTGCAGGATTCGACCTACAACGACGGCGACTGGGTGCGCTGGGTGCAGGACGCCGTCGCGTCCGCGCTCGGCGACGTCGCGCAGCGCAAGGTCGGGCTGATCGGCCACGAGAAGGACGCCACGTCGTATTACCTGCGGATGTTCCCGCAATGGGAGCTTGTCGACGTCGACGCGACGGAAGACATTTCCGCCACCGAGATCCGCGACCAGTATTTCGCCGAACGCCCCAACAGCTTCGTGCAGTGGGCCGTGCCGGAACCCGTGTTCGGCTGGCTCGAGCGGTTCCGCACGCAGCCGGAATTCGCGCAGCTGAAGTCGGAAGCCGAATTCATCGCCGCGTATCGCAAGGCGTGGGCGGCCGCCCCGTATCCCGTCACGTTCGTGACGGTCGACGCGGTGGTCGTGCACTCGGGCCATATCCTGCTCGTGCGCCGCCGCAGCGAACCGGGCCGCGGCCTGTGGGCACTGCCGGGCGGGTTCGTGAACCAGGACGAACGGCTCGACGCGGCCTGCATCCGCGAGCTGCGTGAAGAGACCGGCCTGAAGCTGCCGGAGCCCGTGCTGCGCGGCTCGATCAAGGATCGCCAGGTGTTCGATCACCCGACGCGCTCGCTGCGCGGCCGCACGATCACGCACGCGTGCCTGTTCAACTTCCCGACCGGCGAGCTGCCGCGCGTGAAGGGCAGCGACGACGCCGACAAGGCGCGCTGGGTGCCGCTGAACGAATTCGCGCAGATGCGCAACGTGATGTTCGAGGATCATTTCGACATCGCGTATCACTTCCTGGGGAAGCTGTGATCCGCTGATTCCCCGCATTCCGGTCCGCCGCGACAGACGCGGCGGCACGTCAACGGCCTAGAGGAGCTCTAGCCATGCAAAACGATCTCGGCGGCTTTGCCGCGGTTCTCGCCAATCCGATCCTCAACACGGATTCGTACAAGGCTTCCCACTTCCTGCAATATCCGCCCGACGCGCAGGCGATGTTTTCGTACGTCGAATCGCGCGGCGGCCGCTACGACCGAACGGTGTTCTTCGGACTGCAGATGTTGCTGAAAGAATATCTGTGCAAGCCCGTCACGCACGCGATGATCGACGAAGCGCGCGATTTCTTCACGGTGCACGGCGAGCCGTTCAACGAAGCGGGGTGGCGCCATATCGTCGAGCGCTACGACGGCTACCTGCCGGTGAAGATCCGCGCGGTGCCGGAGGGTTCGGTCGTTCCGGTGCACAACGTGCTGATGACGGTCGAATGCGACGACCCGCAGGTGTTCTGGCTCGCGTCGTATCTCGAGACGATGCTGCTGCGCGTCTGGTACCCGGTGACGGTCGCGACGCGCAGCTGGCACCTGCGGCAGACGATCCGCCGTTTTCTCGAAAAAACTGACGACGATCTCGCGCAACTGCCGTTCAAGCTGCACGACTTCGGCGCACGCGGCGTATCGAGCGCGGAGTCGGCCGCGATCGGCGGCGCCGCGCACCTCGTGAACTTCATGGGCTCGGATACGGTGCTCGGCGTGCTGGCCGCGAACCGCTTCTATCGCGAGCCGATGGCCGCGTATTCGGTGCCGGCGGCCGAGCACAGTACGATCACCTCGTGGGGGCGCGAACACGAAGCCGATGCGTACCGGAACATGATTCGCCGCTTTGGCCTGCCCGGTGCGATCGTGTCGGTCGTGTCGGACTCCTATGATCTGTTCGCCGCACTCGATCTGTGGGGCGGCGAGCTTCGGCAGGCCGTGCTCGATTCGGGCGCGACGCTGGTCGTGCGTCCCGATTCGGGCGACCCCGTGACGATCGTGCTGCAGACCGTGCGTGCGCTCGACGCGTCGTTCGGCTCGACCGTGAACGGCAAGGGGCGGCGCGTGTTGAATCGCGTGCGCGTGATCCAGGGCGACGGCGTCGACGAGCTGTCGATCGACGCGATTCTTTCCGCACTCGACGACGCGGGCTATGCGGCCGGCAACGTCGTGTTCGGCATGGGCGGGGCGCTGTTGCAGCAGGTGAACCGCGATACGCAGCGCTTCGCGATGAAGTGCTCGGCGATCCGGCGCGGCGGCGTGTGGCACGACGTCCGCAAGGATCCGGTCACCGATCAGGGCAAGCGCTCGAAGAAGGGGCGGCTCACGCTGCTGCGCAACTACCGCACCGGCGAGTATCGGACGACGACGCTGCCGGTCGCGTGGGACGACCGGATGCTGGAAGGCGAATGGGAGGAGGCGCTCGAAACGGTGTTCGATACGGGGCGCCTGCTCGTCGATACGTCGTTTGCCGAGGTGCGGGCGAGGGCGCACGCGGGGGAGGTGTGACGTAGAGAGCGGGGCGGGGCGACGCGTTTGCGTCGCCCCGGCACTGGCGAGATTCGGTGGCGGCGTCGTCGAAGGCGGTCAGGGGCGACGGATGGCTCTGGATGTTGGCGTGATGCGAGGATCGTCGCAAAGGTGCCGGCATCCGTCGCTACACTGCGGAACCAGCGTCAGTCCGATCTGAAGATAACCCTCGTAGCCGGCGCTGTCTTTCGGATACGGTTTCGAGATCATGTGTGTGTCCGACCATATGTTCTCGTCCTTGATGCCGAGCTGCGCGAGGTATTCCCTCAGACTGGCCGCTCGACGCAGCGCAAGCGCTTGTGGGTCCTTTTCACCGATATACGCACCGGCAGAGATGATGCCGCGGATTTCCGCATCAGGCCACTGACGGGCACGGATAACCATTTCCGCAATCCTGACTCGATCCTCATTCGGAATATCGGAAGAGTTGAGCGGGACACTGTCCAGCATGTCTTCGGAAACGGTACATGCCGCGAGCGGCGGCGAAAATGCCACGCATAACCCGAGTGCGATGCTCATCAGATGCGCGGGAGATTTCACCACAGGACCCTGTCGTCAAAGAATGAAATATAGCAAGCGAGGCTGTCGGCGTTATTGATCGCCAGATCCCGATGATCTCGCGCCCAGTATTTCAGGCCAGTCCCGAATCCGTAGATTTCGTCATTCGAGTCGAAGGTATCGACGTAGTGCGTACACTCGTGAATCAGGACCTTCAACTTGCAATTGGAAGAGAGTCGAGCGTCGGGAAGCGTGCAGAAGTGTGGATAGATTGCGATGATTCGCTTGTCCGAATCGGGTTTGCATACGGAGGCATCGGTGATTCCGTTGTCGGGAAATACGGTGCACGTGATGTTTCGCTGTGTCTGTTCGTCCCACCGGATGACATTTTCCGGTTGCAATTCCTGCATGACGCGCAGTAGCTTGGGCAACCCGGTCCGCAGGTGGTGTCGAATGACCTCATCGGAGCGCCCGAACCAGGCCTGGACGCGTTCCTGTTCTCCTTGCTCCCAATGTGTAATACCGTGAATCCGATCCTGAATCAATGGAATCGCCGCGTCACGCAACCGCACGATCAGTTTCCGGAATGCCTTGTTCGACATGTTCTCGCAGATCGGTGTCAGGTCGAGGTCGATTACATGAATTGATCCTGGCACCGTGTTCGTGTAGGTGGTTCCAATGAGAACCCATTCGTCATCCTCATTTTCGGTAGCGTCGTATGAATTCAGAATCCCGTTCATTGGCTCGATAGATCCCGGTAACAAAGTTTGGAAACTATCGGTTGTCGGGAGTGCGATCGTCTATGGGATGAGTACGATTCTGCGAACCATCGACAACGAGCGCGGAAGATGACGCCGTGGGCGAAGGAAGGGCTGATTACGGAACCATTCGATTAGCTTTTGTGCTTCCGCCCGTCCTTACGGCTCACCGGCCAGCACGCGCCCGTCCGCATCGTCGCGGGTATCCGTGCGCTCCGCCGCCCGTGCCGCCTCCATCGCCCGCGCCAGCGCATCGAACACCGCCGGCCCCTTGCAGCGCGACACGTTGAAGCGCAGGTACGACGTCGCGCTGTGCGACGCACTGAACACGTTGCCGGGCGCGAGCACCACATCGTGGTCCAGCGCATGGCGCGCGACACGCGCGGCGTCGAGCCCGTCGGGTAACTCCGCCCACACGAACAGGCCGCCGCGTGGCTCCGTCCAGATGCCGAGCCCCGCGCGTGCGAGGCGCCGGATCGTCTCGCCCATTGCGTCCGCGAGACGCGCGCGCAGGCTGTCGAGATGGCGCCGGTAGGTGCCGTCGATGAGCAGCCGGTGCACGACGTTTGCGCCGATCTGTGCATTGCCGAACGACGTCGCGAGCTTCAGGTCGACGAGTGCCTCGATCCATTCCGGGCGCGCGGCGACGTAACCGCAGCGGATCGCGGCCGACAATGTCTTCGAGAAGCTGCCGATCGACACGACGCGCGACAGCCCGTCGAAGGCCGCGAGGCGCGGCGCGGGCGTGCTCTCGAAATCCGCGAAGATGTCGTCCTCGACGATCAGCAGGCCGTGCTCGGCCGCAAGCGTCAGCAACCGGTGCGCGACGGGCGGCGCGAGCGTCGCGCCGGTCGGGTTGTGCAGCGCCGAGTTGGTGATATACAGGCGCGGCCGGTGCTCGGCAAGCACCTGTTCGAAGCGTGCGAGGTCGGGCCCGTTCGGCGTGTACGGGACGCTGACGATCCGCGCGCGATGCGCGCGCAGCAGCGCCTGGAAGTTGAAGTAGCACGGATCGTCGAGCACGACCGTATCGCCCGGCTCCAGCAGCAGGCGGCACACGAGGTCGAGCGCGTGCGTGCCGCCGTCGGTCAGCATGATCTGCGCGGGTTCCGCGTGGACGCCGTGCTGCGCGAGCCGCCATGCGAGCTGCTGGCGCAGCGCGGGCAGGCCGAGCGGCGTCGCGTAGTCGGTCAGCGCGTCGGATTCGTCGCGGGACACGGCGCGCAGCGCGCGGCGCAGGCTTTCATCAGGCAGCCACGACGACGGCAGCCATCCGCAGCCTGGTTTCACGGACGTCGGCGCGGCCTCGAGCGACTGGCGCGACAGCCACAGGGGATCGAGCTCGCGATCGAGACGCGGGCCGAGATCGGCCAGCGCGAGCGGCGGCGCGTGCCCCGACACGTAGAAGCCCGAGCCGCGCCTTGCGACGAGTACACCTTCGCTCGCGAGCCGCTCGTACGCATCGACGACCGTCGATTTCGACACGCCCAGCCCGTCGGCCATCATCCGGATCGACGGTACACGCGCGCCGGGCATCAGCGCGCGGCTCGCGATCCGGGCGCGCAAGGTGTCCATCACGGTTTCCACGCGCGTGCGCGACGGGGCGGGCGGAACGGGAAGCGGGGCGGAATGGCTCATGGCGAAGGATGAACTGTACGGCCGGTTGTTCAGTACAGTTTGTCAGAATTGTATTGGGTTGTAGCTTACGCGCTTTTCATGGGCGGCGGATCATCGGTGATCCACTTTCCCCGTTCAGGATTTCCCGTGCAAAAGACGACCGACGGATGGCTCAGCGGCCTGCTGGGCGTGATCATCTTCAGTGGCTCGCTGCCTGCGACGCGTGTCGCGGTGCAGGGGCTCGACCCGCTGTTCCTCACGTTCGCGCGCGCGACGATCGCCGGCGCACTCGGCCTGCTGCTGCTCGTCGTGCTGAAGCAGAGGCGGCCGACGCGAGCGGAGGCCGTGTCGCTGGCCATCGTCGCGCTCGGGGTCGTCGTCGGTTTTCCGTTGCTGACGGCGCTCGCGCTGAAGCATGTGACGTCCGCGCACGCGATCGTGTTCGTCGGACTGCTGCCGCTCGCGACCGCGCTGTTCGGCGTGTGGCGCGGCGGCGAGCGGCCGCGGCTGCCGTTCTGGATCTTCTCGGTCGTCGGCAGCTGTGCGGTGGCCGCGTTCGCGTTGCGCAACGGCGGCCAGGCGTCGGTGGTCGGCGATGCGCTGATGCTGGCCGCGATCGTCGCATGCGGGCTGGGCTACGCGGAAGGCGCGCGCCTGTCGCGCCAGCTCGGCGGGTGGCAGGTGATCTCGTGGGCGCTCGTGCTGTCGCTGCCGCTGATGCTGCCGCTCACGTGGCTCACCTGGCCCGCGTCGTTCGACGGCGTCGATGCCGCCGCGCTGTGGGGGCTCGCATACGTGTCGCTGTTCAGCATGCTGATCGGCTTCGTGTTCTGGTATCGCGGGCTCGCGCTCGGCGGGATCGCGGGCGTCGGCCAGTTGCAGCTGCTGCAGCCGTTCTTCGGCTTGCTGCTGGCGGCCGGGCTGCTGCACGAGACGGTGCCGCCGTCGATGGTCGTGGTGACGCTCGTCGTGGTCGGCTGCGTGGCGGGCGCGAAGTACTTCTCGAAAATGGCGCCGGTGCAGCGCGCGGGGTGACGCGTGAACCGCTCCGTGCCGTCGTCCGACGGCACGGAGCGGTGTGCTTACGCGACGTGCGCGACGTCGTATTGCGAAGACAGGTACCGCCGGATCTCGGCAGGCGAATCGATGAAGCGCCGGCCGTTGTGTTCGCGAATCGCAAGCGTGTCGTCGTTAGGCGTTGGTCCGTCGCCGAGCACGAGCACGGGCGCCGACTGGTTGTCCGCGCCGATCAGCGCGACGATCGGCTGGCGCGGCCGCGGCGCGTCGATGTATTCGACGTCGACGGCGTCGCGCAGCTGCGGGTAGAAGCTCAGCAACCCTTCGACCGAAACGGAATCCCCGCAGTAGAACGGACCTTCGGAGTCCTTGAAAAAACCCGGGCGGAGAATGAACAGCGTGTCTTTCATGATTGTCTCGCTATGAGAGTGGGATGAACGTCGAAGAAAACGTGATGCGGGGCGGCGTGCGTTACGCCGACGGATGTCAGGCTTCCGCGAGCGCGGCGGCGCGCATCCTTGCGAAACCGGCAGCAAGGTCGGCGATCATGTCGTCGGGATGCTCGAGCCCCGCGTGAATCCGCAGCAGCGGGCCGGCCGCCGCCCATTGCGTCGCGGTACGGTGGCGCGACGGATTGGACGGGATGATCAGGCTTTCGAAGCCGCCCCAGCTATACCCCATGCCGAAGCACGTCATCCCGTCGAGCAGCGCGCGCACGGCATCGTCGGGCTGCGGATGCAGCACGATGCCGAACAGCCCGCACGCGCCGGTGAAGTCGCGCTTCCAGAGCGCATGACCGGGATCGGCCGGCGACGCCGGATACAGGATCCGGGCGACTTCGGGCTGTTTCGCGAGCCATTCGGTCAGCGCGTGGGCGTTGCGCTGGTGCCGCTCGAGGCGGACCGACAGCGTGCGCAGGCCGCGCAGCGCGAGATACGCGTCGTCGCCGCTGACGGTCATTCCGAGTTGCCGGTAGAAGCGCGTGATCTTCGGCGCGAGCGCCTCGGTCGTCAGGATCGCGCCCATCAGCACGTCGGAGTGTCCGGCGATGTATTTGGTGGCGGCGTGAATCGACACGTCGACGCCGTGCGCAAACGACCGGAAGTTCAGCGGCGTGCCCCACGTGTTGTCGAGCAGCACGACCGCGCCATGCCGGTGCGCGACTCGGCTGATGGCCGGGATGTCCTGCACTTCGAAGGTCAGCGAACCGGGCGATTCGGCAAATACCGCGCGTGTGTTCGGTCGCATCAGCGAGGCGATGCCTGCGCCGATCGCCGGATCGTAGTACGTCGTCTCGATGCCGAGGCGCGCGAGCGTCTCGTCGCAGAACGAGCGGGTCGGGTCGTACACGGAATCGGCCATCAGCAGATGGTCGCCGGGATTCAGCACCGCGAGCAGCGCGGTCGTGATCGCGCTGAGGCCGCTCGGCGTCAGCAGCGCCGCGTGCGCGCCTTCGAGGCGTGCGAGCGCCTTCTCGAGCGCGCGCGTGGTCGGGCTGCCGTGACGCCCGTACGCGAGCGGCGTGCCGCGTACCGCGTCGAGCGCATCGGTGCCGTGAAACAGCAGCGTCGACTGGCGGTACACGGGCGGGTTCACGGGCGAACCGGGCTGGCCGTGCGAGCGGCCTTCGTGGGCGAGAACGGTGTCGGTCGAATGCTGGTGGGTCAAGATAGTGTCCTTTGAGGGGCAATCAATCAATCGAAGCGCGGCAGCCGCCACGCGCTCAATGCAGGATCTTGTCGAGGAAGTCGCGTGCGCGTTCGGAGCGCGGTGCGGCGAAAAACCGGTCGCTGGCCGCGTCCTCGACCACCGCGCCCTGGTCCATGAAGATCACGCGATGCGCGACCTTCCGTGCGAAGCCCATTTCATGCGTGACGCACACCATCGTCATCCCGTCGCGCGCGAGCTCGACCATCACGTCGAGCACCTCGTTGATCATCTCGGGGTCGAGCGCGGAGGTTGGCTCGTCGAACAGCATCGCGACCGGGTTCATCGACAGCGCGCGTGCGATCGCGACGCGCTGCTGCTGCCCGCCGGACAACTGCCCCGGATACTTGTGCGCATGCGCCTTCAGGCCGACGCGATCGAGCAGCTTCATGCCGTTCTCGACGGCCTCGTCCTTGCGGCGGCCGAGCACCTTGATCTGCGCGAGCGTCAGGTTCTCGGTGATCGACAGGTGCGGAAACAGCTCGAAGTGCTGGAACACCATGCCGACGCGGGCGCGCAATTGCGCGAGTTTCGCAGCGGGATCGCCGAGCCGCGTGCCGTCGACGGTGATGCTGCCTTTCTGGAACGGCTCGAGACCGTTGATCGTCTTGATGAGGGTCGACTTGCCCGAGCCCGACGGCCCGCACACGACGACCACTTCGCCTTTCGCGACCGCCGCGCTGCATGCCGAAAGCACCTGGTGCTTGCCATACCATTTCGATACGTTGTCGAGCGTAATCATGTTCTGTCCGTCGTTGAGTGTCGTGTGAATGAGCGGCACGCGTTCAATGCGTGGACGGCAGTGCGAGGCGCGTCTCGACGCGACCCTGAAGCCGCGTGAGCAGCGTGCTCAGCACCCAGTAGATCGCGGCGGCAGCGAGGTAGAGCGGCAGCGGCTGGAACGTCGCGGCGATCACTTCCTGCGTCGAGCGCAGCAATTCGGTGACGGTGATGACCGAGACCAGCGACGTATCCTTGATCAGGCTGATCAGCGTGTTGCCGAGGCTCGGCACCGCGAGCCGCAGCGCTTGCGGGCACACGATGTAGCGCAGCGTCTGCACGTGCGTGAGGCCGAGGCTGTGCGCGGCCGCCCATTGACCGCGGCCGATGCCGAGGATCGCGCCGCGCATGCTCTCCGACAAATACGCGCCCGCGTTGAGCGTCAGCGTGAAGATGCCGGCTGTCGTGGGGTCGAGCGTGATGCCGAGATCGGGCAGCCCGTAGTAGACGACGAACATCTGCACGAGCAGCGGCGTGCCGCGCATCAGGCTCACATAGCCCTGCGCGAGCGCGGCCGCAGGCCGGTTGCTGCCGATGCGCATGATCGCGATCACGAGCCCGACGATGAGGCCGAGCGCCATCGACGCCACGGCGAACTTCAGCGTGAGCATCGCACCCTTCACCATCACGGGCAGGGTATGAACGACCAGTTCGAGTGCTTCCATCACGTGTCTCCTGATTGTGTGCGGGCCGGCCCGCGCGTTCGTGCGCGCGGGCGTGCGGCAGGCTGCGTTATTGCGTCACCGGCTTGCTCGTATCCGTGCCGAACCACTGCATCGAGAGCTTCTTCAGCGTGCCGTCCTGCTGCAGCGAAGCGACCGCATCGTCGATCGCCTTCGCGAACTTCGGATTGCCCTTGCGGAACGGAATGCCCATCCGGTCCTCGCCGCCCGCGAGCACGGAGCCGGGGCGCAGCGGCAGGTGCGAGTTCTTGATCAGGTAGCTGAGCATCAGGCGGTCGTTGACCGCCGCGTCGATCCGGCCCGCCGCGAGGTCGCGCAGGTTCTCCGGCGTGCCCGGATAGACCTGCAGGTCGATTGCGGGCACCGTCTTGACGAGGTCGACGTAGTTGCTGCCCATCGTCACACCGACTTTCTTGCCCTTCAGTTCGTCGAGCGACTTGAACGCGCGCGTATCGTTCTGCCGTTGCAGCAGCTGTGCGGACGAATACACATAAGGTGCGCTGAAGTCGAGCGCTTGCTGGCGAGACGGTGTAATCGCGACCTGGTTGATGATCACGTCGAACTTGCCGGCTTGCAGGCCGGCGAGGATCCCGCTCCATTCGGTCGTGACGAACTGCGGCTTCACACCGAGGCGCGCGGCGACCGCTTTCGCGACGTCGACGTCGAAGCCTTCGAGCTGGCCGTCGGCGTTGCGGTAGTCGAACGGCGGGTAGGTGCCTTCCAGCGCGATCTTCAGTACACCGGATTGCTTGACGGTGTCGAGCAGGTCGGCCGCATGCGCGGTCGCGGCCACGATGCAGAGGAGGGCGGCCGCGATGCCTTGCTTGAGCGTCGGGTTGAAGTGCTTCATGGTTGTCTCCATGGTTGTTGTCGAAAATTCAGGGTGTGCGAAGCCGCGGCGACGGGCGGCGTCGCCGTGGGCTGGAAATCGGTGCGGCGGGTGGCGGCGCGAATCGAGCGCCGCCGTGCGTGATGCCGTGCGTTACGGCATGCGTTCGCGCGCGACGGTGGCGCGGGGATGAGGGCGTGAGCAGTGCGAGCGGCCGCCGAGTGACGCGTGAGCTGACCGCGCGGCATGCGTGTCGAATGTGTTCCAGTGCGCGGCGAAGAGTTCAAGCATGGTGTTCATGATTGCCCGTACGGCTTTGCGAGAGGAGTGGACCGGGTGCATCGTCGATGCGCATCCGGTGACACGAATGCTGAGCGACTGAGGGCAATCTTAGGTTTATCAAAAAGGAATGTGTTTCCAAAGATGCACGCACTTTCTGCGCGCCGTGGAATGTTTTTCTCTGCGTGCCGAAGGTGGCGCAAGCGATCTGCTGCGGTTGCGCGTGATGCGAAGCATCGGGTGCTACGGTGCGACGGTGCGGTTGCTCCGCATCGCGAACGGGTGAACCGGTGGCACACCGAAAAGCAAAACGGCCAGGCTGCCGGTAGCGGCAAGCCTGGCCGTTGGCCTTCGTCTCGACGAAAGCGCGTTACTCGAACGTTTCGAGCGCGAGCAATTCGTCGATCGTCTGCCGGCGGCGGATCAGCCGCGGCGCGCCGCCGTCGACGAGCACTTCCGGCGCGAGCGGCCGGCTGTTGTAGTTCGAGGACATCGATGCGCCGTACGCGCCCGCGTCGTGCAGGAACAGCAGGTCGCCGATCTGCGGCTGCGCCAGCTTGCGGTGCGTGACCACGCCGCCCGCGTCCTGCGTGAACACGTCGCCCGATTCGCACAGCGGCCCCGCGATCGCGAGATCGACCAGCGGCCGGCCGGCCGGCACCGCGCCATCGTGCGCGTGCACCGACACCGCGTGGTAGCTGCCGTACATCGACGGGCGCATCAGGTCGTTGAAGCCCGCGTCGATCAGCACGAAATCGTGCTTCGGCCGGCGGTTGACGGCCTGCACTTCGGTGACGAGCGTGCCGGCTTCGGCGACGAGGAAACGGCCCGGTTCGATCTCGATGCGCACCGGGTGGCCGAGGTGCCGTTCGATCCGCTTGCGCGCGGCGTCCCACTGGCTGAAGTAGTGTCCGACGTCGACGCGCGGCTCGCCGTCGCGATACGGGATCGACAGGCCGCCGCCGGCGGAGATCGCGTCGATGTCATGGCCGAGCGACGTGACGAGATCGACCATCGCATCGCACACTTGCGACAGGTGGCCGTAGTCGACGCCCGAACCGATATGCATGTGGATGCCGACCAGCTTCAGCCCGTACTGGCGCACGATCTCGATCGCGCGCGGCACGTCGTCGATCCAGATGCCGTGCTTGCTCTGCGGGCCGCCGGTGTTGGTCTTGTTGCTGTGGCCGTGGCCGAAACCGGGGTTGACGCGCAGCCACACGCGGTGGCCGGGCGCGTGCTCGCCGATGCGCGCGAGCATGTCGAGCGAACCGGCGTTGACGGTCACGCCGTGCTTCAGCACGGCCGCGAGCGTCGGGCGGTCGATCAGGTCGGCCGTGAACACGACGCCTTCCGGCTCGCCTGCCGGACTGAACCCGGCCGCGAGGCTGCGCTCGATCTCGCCGAGCGACACGGCATCGACGCACGCGCCTTCCTCGCGCATCAGCTTCAGGATATGGAGGTTCGAGTTCGCCTTCTGCGCATAACGGATCACGTCGAATTGACGCAGTTGGGCGATGCGGTCGCGGATGACGTCGGCGTCGTACACCCACAGCGGGGTGCCGTATTGCTGCGCGAGTGTTGCGAGCTGGCGGGAATCGAGGGACATGGCGGATGAATCGGGTCGAATGAACGGATAACGTCAATGATGCGCCTGATTGGCTATGCAGTAAAATGCCTGTTTATCGATATTCGATTCATATCCGATATAGAAGATCATGCTCACGCACCGCCATATCGAGGTCTTTCGGGCGCTGATGGTCACCGGCAACACGACTCGCGCGGCCGAGATGCTCTATACGTCGCAGCCGACGATCAGCCGCGAGCTCGCGCGCATGGAGCAGGTCGTCGGCTTCGCGCTGTTCGAGCGCACGCACGGCCGGTTGCGGCCGACGATGGCCGCGCTCACGCTGTTCGACGACGTGCGGCTCGCGTATGTGGGGCTTGAACGCGTCGCGGCGACGGCCGCGCGCCTGCGCGAGTTTCGCGACGGGCAGCTGTCGGTGATCGCGCTGCCGGCGTTCTCGCACGCGATCCTGCCCGGCGCGGCCCGTCGATTTCACGACGCGCATGCTGGCGTCAGCCTGTCGGTCGAAACGCAGGAATCGCCGATGCTCGAAGAGTGGCTGACCGCGCAGCGTTACGACCTCGGGCTGACCGAGCACGACGTCGCGCCGGCCGGCACCGTGCTCACGCCGCTGCTCGAAGTCGACGAAGTATGCGTGCTGCCCGACGGCCATCCGCTGCTCGCGCAGGACGCGATCGATCTGCTGGATCTTGCCGATCGCCCGTTCGTGAGCCTGTCGCTGAACGATCCGTACCGCATCCTGATCGACGAGGCGTTTGCGCAGCTCGGCGTGGCGCCGCGCTCGGTCGTCGACACGCCGTCGGCCGTGTCGGTGTGCGCGTTCGTGCGGCAGGGGCTCGGCGCGGCGATCGTCAATCCGCTGACCGCGCTCGATTTCGTCGGGCGCGACCTGCACGTGCGTCCGCTTACACGCTCGTTTCCATACCGCGTCAGCGTGATCGTGCCCGAGCACCGGCCGAAGAACCTGCTCGTCGATGCGTTCGCCGATGCACTGCGCGGCGAGGCGAAGGCGATCCGCCGCCGGCTGGCCGCGCTCCTCGGCTGACGCGCCGTATGATGGATGTCTTGCCGCCATCGTCCTCACTTTCGGGAACCTCGTCATGACCGACGCTTCACCTTCCCTCGAACAACCCACGCTCGCCGGCGAACGTATCGAACTGCGGCCGCTCGCAGTATCCGACCGGCAGGCGCTGCTGGATGCCGCGGACGACGGCCAGTTGTGGAACCTGAAGGTCACGGCCGTGCCGGGCGCGGAGACGATCGATGCTTATATCGATACCGCATTGCAGGGCCGTGCGGCCGGCACCGTAATGCCGTTTGCGATCGTCGATCGCGTGTCGGGTCGCGTGATCGGCAGCACGCGTTTCTGGAAGATCGATCGCAGGAACCGCAAGCTCGAGATCGGCCATACGTGGCTGAGCGAATCGGCGCAGCGCACGCGCGCGAATACCGAAGCGAAATGGTTGCTGCTGGGCTATGCGTTCGACGTGCTGCACTGCGTGCGCGTGCAGTTCACGACCGACGAGCTGAACGAGAAATCGCGCGCGGCGATTCTGCGGCTCGGTGCGAAGCAGGAAGGAATCGTGCGGCACGAACGGATCATGCCGGATGGCCGCAAGCGCAATTCGGTGCGCTACAGCATCATCGACGACGAATGGCCGGAGGTGCGTGCGCGGTTGATGGCGAAGCTCGCGACGTAACGCGTAGCGCATGACGTGCGGCGCGCGTTTGCGCGCTGGGTCATGCAGTCAGATGTGCATCGCGCCGCCGCAACAGCGCGGCGCGACGATAGGGCAAGCCGTGCGCCGCGCACGGTGCGCGGCGCTGCATCGCGTTACTGCGCGGATGCGAGGTGATGACGCTCGGCGAGCTTCTGCGCGTCGGCGTAGTGCTTCTGCAGGATCGGCAGCGACTGGCGTGCGACTTCCTTCAGCTTGGTGTCGCGGCCCGATGCGATTTCGGCCTGGAATGCCGAGATGGCCTTCTGCTGGCCGGCGAGCGCGACCTGCTCGATATACGCCTTGTCGAACTCGGCGCCGCGCAGGCTCTTGATGCTGTCCAGTGCGGCCGTGTCGGGGTCGTTGGCCGGCACGTCGACGCCGCGCGGGCTGGCTGCGCGCATCGCCTGGATGATCTTTTCATCGTCGGTCGATACGCGTTGCGCGAACGCCTTGACCTGGCTGTCCGACGTGCGCGAATCGGCGATGCGCGCCGCGTCGTGCTGCGTCGACACCGTTTTCGTGCCGTCCGTGATGAAGGCCTGGTCGGCTTCGTGGATGCGCGTCGCGGCGGCGGCCGGTGCGGCGGGTGCCGGTTGTGCGGTTTGCGCGGTCGCCGTCACGGCGACGAGAAGCAGGCCAGCGGCAGACAATGCAAGGCGCGAGACTTGGGGAAAGCGGTTCATGGGACTTCCTTTCGATCGGGGCTCTGGTTGAAAAACGGATCACGTGATCCGTCGCTGTGCGAGAGACCGGGCGCGCCCGGGCCGGATTCGACCGCCGCTCTGCCGCGGCGCCGGTCGAAGTGTTTCCCGGCCCGACTGATTCTAGGAGAGCGATCCCGTAGCAGGTGCAACCGCGCTGTGGTTTGTGTAACGGTTGGTAAGACGAATCGATGCGCGAGCTTGGCGACAGGTATTGCGTACCTGTTGCGTGCGTGGCGGCGGCAATTTTTGCGCGCATGCAGCGTGCGGGATGCACGTGTGTGTCATCTGCCAGTCATCGTCGTGTTGCGGTGCTGGGCGAGGTTGTGCGAGGTCGTGCGCGTCGAGCATCGAGCATCGAGCATCGAGCGTCGAGCGTCGAGCGGAGAAGCGGAGAAGCGGAGAAGCGGAGAAGCGGAGAAGCGGAGAAGCGGAGAAGCGAGCCGGCCGCACGATGCGCTCGAATACGTCACACGCGATCGAGCAATGCGTCGAGACGCGGCAGCAACGGTGTCGCGCAATGTGCCTGCAACGCGTCCGGCGCGGTGTAGCCCCATGCGACGCCCTGGAACGCGATGCGCGCGCGTCGTGCCGCGTCGGCGTCGCGGATTTCGTCGCCGACGTACAGCACTTCGTCGTTGCGCACGCCGGCCTCATGAACGAGTGCGCGCAGGCGACGTGCCTTGCCGAACAGAGGAATGCCGCACGCGAAATGCTCGACACGGCTGCTGGCGCGCGGGCCGAGTCGGTCGCGCACGATCTCCTCGGTATTCGACGTGGCGATCGCGATGCGGATGCCGCGTGCGGCGAGCGCGTCGAACGTTTCGCCGACGCCGGGGAACAGTGCCACTTGTGCGACGCGCGGCCGCATCAGGCGACGCATGTCGATGGTCACGCGCGGCACTTTCCACATCGGCACGTCGAGCGCGCGAATGATGTCGCGCGCCGACATGCCGCGCAGCGCCGGGCGCAGTTCGGGCGTGGCGTCGCGAAAGCCGTGCATGCGCGACGCTTCCGACAGCGCCGCAAGAAAACTGTCGAGCGAATCGGCGAGCGTGCCGTCGAAGTCGAATGCGATGAGGCGGTAGGGCATGAAGCGGCGGGGCGGGTTTATTGGGCAGGCGACATTGTCACCGAATCGAGTCCCGTTGCCCGCACGATCGGTTGCGCTTGCGGCGACGCGAGATAGTCGAGCAGCTTCTTCGCCTCTTCCGGATGATCTGCGCCGACCGGAATGCCGCCCGCGAAACGCGTGACCGACTGCACCGATTCGGGCACCTTGCCCGCATACGTGACGCCCGGCACCGGCAGCAGCTCGCTGACCTGCTGGAAGCCGATCTCGTAGTCGCCGTTCGCGACGACCGACGCAACCGGAATGCGCGGCACCATCGTCGCTTTGGGCTTCACCTCGGCATCGACGCCGAGCTTCCGGAACATTTCCTTCTCGATGTACACGCCGCTCGCGCTGTCCGAATACGCGACGGACTTCGCGTGCAGCAGCACGTCCCTCAACCGGTCGACGGTGCCGATGTCGGGCTTCGGCGCGCCGGCGCGCACGACCATGCCGATCCGCGAATCGGCGAGCTCGACGCGCGATGCCGGGATCACCTTGCCTTCCTTGATCAGCCGGTCGAGCGCGTAGCCGACCATGATCAGCACGTCGGCCTTCTCGCCGTTCGCGAGGCGGTTCGGAATCGCTTCCTTCGACTGGCCCATCGACGGGCCGGAGATCGTGTCGAGCGTGTCGCCGGAGGCGGCCGTGAAGCCGGGGCCGAGCTGCTTGTACGCGGCCGTGAAGCCGCCGGAGATCATCACGTGCAGTTCGGCCGCTGCGGCCGGCAGCGTGACGGACGCGAGCGCGGCGGCGGCGAGCCAGAACGTGGCGCGGCGCGCGAGGCGATGGCGGGTGGCATGGGCGCTGAGTGCGGCTCGGTTGCGCATCGGGGTGTCTCCTTCCAGTCTGTCGTGGTCGGTGTGCGCGGTCGATTGCGATCGGTTCGCACGGGCTACATGATCCACCGAAATTCGGGGGCGGGTAAGCGGGCGCGCGCAATGTGCGTTTGCGGTGTGTCGATATCCGGCGGCGAGCACGCGAGTGTCGCGTGATGCGCCCGCGTTGCCGAACGGTGCGGGTGCGTGACTGTCGTACAAGTTCAATGATGACCGTTCGTAGTCGCACGACACCATTCGGCAAGACGCCGCGTCAGCGTTCAGCCGCAGTGGATCGGCGGTGTCCCTTGTCCCCCGCCGCGCTGCGCGGTATCGTCGACGTTTCGCTGTCCACCACCCCGACCGGAGACCGACGTGCCCGCTGCCACCCCTGCCACGCTGAGATTTTCCACCGACAAGCGCGAACTCGACATCGACGCGATCTACGACTTCCTGCATCGCGACGCGTATTGGTCGCAGGGCATTCCGCGCGACGTGGTAGAGAAGGCGATCGAGGGCTCGCTGTGCTTCGGCGCATACGTGGGCGACCGGCTCGTCGGCTTCGCGCGGCTCGTCACCGATCACGCGACGTTCGCGTACCTGTGCGACGTGTTCGTGCTGCCGGCCGAACGCGGCAACGGCTACGGCCGCGCGCTGATCGACCACGTGTTCGCGCAGGAGATGGTGCAGGGCCTGCGCCGCATCATGCTCGTGACGTCCGATGCGCACGAGCTGTACCGGCCGGTCGGCTTCGGGGCGTCCGCGAATCCCGAGCGGGTGATGGAGATCCGTCGTCCGGACATCTACGCAAAACGCTGACGCCCGACGCAGCGCATACAATACGCGCTTTTCGTTTTTGCCAAGAGAAGCACACCATGACTGAACAGGAAGCCGAACAGCTCGCGACGCATCGCCATTACAAGGGCGGGCTGTATCGCTACATCGGCGTTGCCCGCCATTCCGAAACCGAGGAATCGGTGGTCGCGTACGAGCATCTGTGGCCGCATGAGCGCGGGCTGTGGGTGCGGCCGGAAGCGATGTTTAACGGCAACCTCGAAGACGGCACGCCGCGCTTCCGCAAGCTGCGCGACTGATCCGCGGCCGGCCGCGTGAGCCGGCCTTGCAAGCCGGCTGCGCGAGCCGAATGCGCGACTGTTACGCGGCAGCCAGCGCCTTCACCAGCTCCGGCGGTGCCTGCCTGACCGTGACTTCCGGCGTGCCGTGCCATGCCGCGAGTTTCTTCACCGCCTTCGCGACATCGGCTGCGAGCCCCGTGCCGAAGCGCACACCCGGCTCGACATGCACGGCCTTCAGTTCGAACGTGCGGAGCGTGCGATGCGCCTTCGCGTCGACGCGCCCGACCAGCCGGCCGCGATGCAGCACGGGCAGGCAGAAATAGCCATAGCGCCGCTTGTGCTCGGGCGTATAGCATTCGATCGTGTAATCGAAACCGAACAGCGTCGATGCACGCCGCCGGTCCCAGACGACCGGGTCGAACGGCGACAGCAGCGTCGTGACCGTCGAGCGCAGCGTGTCGGCCCCGGCGGCCGGCAGCAACGCTTCGAGCGAGCGATGCACGTAGGCCGGCTCCTTCCAGTCGTCGATCGCCACCGGGATCAGGTCGCCCGCGTCGGCGAGCTGCTCGAGCTCCGCGCGGTACGAACGGCGCGGCAGCCGATAGTAGTCGGCCACCCAGTCCGCGCGCACGACGCCGAGCGCGCGGCACGTGTAGTCGAGCAGCGCGGGCAGCACGGTGTTGCGCGGTGGCAGGTCGCGCGTGTCGTCCCAGTCGGGCAGCACGCGCTCGCGCACGTCGTACACGCGCTGGAAATTGCGGCGTTCCGACACCATCAGGTCGCCCGTCGTGAACAGCACTTCCAGGTGGCGCTTCTCGGGCTTGCGATCCCACCAGCCGTTGCCCTTCACGCCATCCTCGCGGGCGAAATCCGCCGACTTCACCGGGCCTTCTTCACGAATCCGCGCGAGCAGCCGGTCGATGTCGGGACGATTCTGCTCATGCCACTCGGCCGCGTATTTCCAGCCCATCCCCGACGGATCGAGCATCTTGTAGCGCATCAGGCCGAACTGCTCGACCGGCAGGAAGCATGCTTCGTGCGACCAGTATTCGAACAGGCGCGCCTCGGCGAGATGCTCGTCGAGCCACTGTGGCGAGAACTCGCCGAGACGGCTGAACAGCACGAGATACGGGCTGCGCGCGACGACGTGGATGGTATCGATCTGCAGTTGCGCCATCCGGCGGATCGTGTCGAGCACGTCGGATTTGGTCGCCTTGCGGCGGGGCGGTGTCAGCAGGCCCTGCGCGGCGAGATGCAGTGCGCGGGCGGCGGCGGGCGAGAGCGTAAGCATCGGAAGGGCGGCGGGGAGTGATGGTCGGGAACCACTTTAGCGCGAAAGCGGCGCGCGCGTGCGACGTGCCGATGCACCGTGTCTGACAATGGTTGACAGAAGCGTTTCGCAAGTTTCCCTATAGTGCACTGCATGGCGCGACGAAATATGCGCGCAGCGATTCCGCTTCCGACGCACATATGTCCATGGCACGCACGAAGCGAATCCGGGATTCTCAACCCCCATCGGGAGACCCGGAGCCCTGAGCGGACATCCATGCGGCTGTGCACCGGCCCCGTGTGGATGTCCGCTGATTTTTTTGTTTTTTCCGGTTTGCTTCGCGCGCGGCTTTCCCTTCCGCCCGTTCCGCCCCTTTCGTTTGTTCCCGCTCGTCTGCCTGATTTCTATTGCCGCTTGCCGCGCGCGACTTCGTCGCCGGCGCCGGGCGGCAGCCGCCGCGTGATCGGAATCGATGCGAACGAACACAGCCCGACCACGACGAACGCGGGCCAGAAATCCGACCACACCATCTTCTGATGACCCTGCAGCCAGTGCGAAATGTGCAGCACGAGGCCGGCCACCGTCACGCCCAGGCCGAGCGACATCTGCTGCACGACGCTGCCGAGGCTGGTCGCGCGGCCGGCGTCGCGCGGCGAGATGTCCGCGTAGATCATCGAGTTCAGGCTCGTGAACTGCAGCGCGGGGAAGATGCCGCCGACGAGCACGATCAGCCAGATCGCCCAGGTCGCCATGCCGGGATGGAACACGCCGTACGCGGCGATCGCGAGCCCCGCGAATGCCGCGTTGTAGATCAGTACCGTGCGGAAGCCGAAGCGGCGCAGCGTATGGGTGGCCGTCGAGCGGCTCATCGCGCCGCCGAACGCGGACGCGCACGTGATGAGCCCCGAATGGAACGCGCTCATACCGAGCCCTTCCTGCAGCGCGAGCGGCAGCAGGAACGGCACCGCGCCGAGGCCGATGCGGAACAGCGATCCGCCGACGACGCTCGCGTGATACGTCGGGATCTTGAGGAAGCTGAGGTCGAGCACCGGGCGCTCCTTGCGGCGCGCGTACGGCACGTAGAGCGCGAGCAGGACGGTGCCGGTCACGCACATGATGACGGCGTTCGAGCGCGACGTGAGCGCCCCGTCGATCAGCGTGAGGCCCATCAGCAGCAGCGCGGCGCCGCTGGCCGACAGCAGGAAGCCGAACCAGTCGAGCGGGCCCGGATCGGGCTCGTGCGTGTTCGCGATGTGCTTGCTCGCGAGATAGATCCCGTAGATGCCGATCGGCACGTTGATGAAGAAGATCATCCGCCAGTGCAGGTAGGTCGTGATGAAGCCGCCGACGAGCGGCCCGACCGTGGGCCCGAACAGGGCGGGAATCGCGAGGTAGTTCATCGCACGCACGAGATCCGAGCGTGGCACGGCGCGGAAGATGATGATGCGGCCGACGGGCACCATCATCGCGCCGCCGACGCCCTGGATGAAGCGCGCGAACGTGAGCACGCCGAGGGAATTGGATGCCGCGCACATCAGCGAGCCGACGACGAAGATGCCGATCGCGGTGCGGAACACGGAGCGCGCGCTGAAGCGGTCGGCCAGCCAGCCGCAGATCGGGATGAACACGCCGAGCCCGACCACGTAGGCCGTGATCGCAATGTTCAGCGTGACGGGGCTGTGCCCGAAGTCCCTCGCCATCGCGGGCAGGGCGGTGACGATGATGTTCGCGTCGACGCTTTCCATGAACAACGCACAGGCAACGATGAGCGGTGCTAGAAAGACGGGCGACATGGGCTGGGCGCGCGGTAAAGACGCCATTATGCCCACAATGTGACCGTTGAGTCACGTACGACAACAGTTGTTCCGCATGTTGCAACAGTCGTCTTTTTTCGCGGGTGGCGCGGAAAGAACGACTGCGCACACGCGGCGCATGCATCGCGTTTGCGTGCCGCGTGTGCGCGGGCGGTGGATGGCGCGATGTCCCCGTCGGTGGACGCACCGGCGCTCTCGACACCCGGCACGATCTCGACGATGTCGAAGTGGCGATGCCGGAACGATGTCTCGCGAAGCGCGGCGACACGCGTTCGCCGTGAGTGTCGATGATCGGCGCGATGTGTTCGGGCGGCAGGCGCAAGCGTTCCGGTACGGGGAAGCCGCGCAATTCGGCACGCATCTTCAAGCGCAACAACACGGTTAGCAGGGTCGCAGTTTGCCGGAGCATGCGGATTCCTTTTGACGGAGCGGAAGGGCGTTTCTAGAATATGAGCGTTTGCTCATATCTGAAACTCGCATTCCGACCATGTCCGAATCGTCTCCACGCATCCCGCTGTCGCCCCGCAAGGCGCCGCGACAGCGCCGCTCGGTGGCCACTGTCGACGCGATCGTCGAGGCCGCTGCCCGCATCCTGGAGCGCGACGGCTTCGACGGTTACACGACGAACGCGGTCGCGGCACTGGCCGGCGTGAGCATCGGTTCGCTCTATCAATACTTCCCGAATCGTGATGCACTGACGGCCGCGCTCGTCGAGCGCGAGAGTGCGCATCTGCTCGACGACGTCGACCGGGCCGCCGCGCTGTCGTCGTGCGACGACGTGCTGCGCGCACTGGTGCGCGCGGCCGTTGCGCACCAGATGCGTCGTCCCGTGCTCGCGCGGCTGATCGATTTCGAGGAGGCGCGGCTGCCGCTCGGCGCGCGCACCGCACGTGTCGCGGATCGCATCCACGCGACGCTGCGGCATGCGCTCGGGCTGCGCGATGCGCCGCGCGTCGCTGCGCCTGAAGTCGTCGCGCACGATCTGCTCGCAATCGTGAAGGGGATCGTCGATGCGGCGGGCGCGCGCGGCGAGACCGATGCGGATGCGCTCGACGCGCGTGCGTGGCGGGCCGTACGCGGTTATCTGCGCGAGTCGCGCGAATCGAAACTTGCTTGATGCGCACGTTTCGTGCGACAGTCGGACCCACTCGCAGCACAAAACGACGCGTATCGATCGAGGGCCATCGAGACGAGCGCGCGCGCGAACGAGACCTCGTGCCGACCCACTCACCATCGAAAGGAGGGGACACGTCATGACGTCACGTCGTGCCGCATCGATCGCATCTCGTTTCTCGACCGGCTTCTCAGCCCGCTTCCCGACCCGCTTCTCAACCCGCTTCTCAGCCCGTTTCTCAACCCGTCTCTCGCTCCGTCGTTCGTTGCCGCTCGGGTCACCCGCGCCGCGTATTCGCTGGGCCGCCGCGCTGGCCGTCGCGTATCTCGCCGTTGCCGGTTGCGCCGCGCAGGCCGACAACGCGAACCGCGCCGCGCAGGCGGTTGATCAATCGGCCGCGCCCGCTACGGCCACGATTGCCGGCCCCGTGTCGGGCACGTTGCTGCCGCCGCCGAGCCAGCTCTACGGCGACCTGTTCGTCGCGGTGCAGACCGCGCAGATCTATCCCGACCAGAAGACCTTCGTCGACGCGACGCCCGACAGCGATCCCGCGACGATCGTGCAGTTGTATCAGCAACAGAAATCGCAGCCGGGCTTCTCGCTGAAGACGTTCGTCGGCCAGCATTTCACGCCGCCCCCGGAAGGCGGCGTGACGCCGCCGCCGAACCAGACGCTGCGCCAGCACATCGACTGGCTGTGGCCGCAGCTCACGCGGTCGAGCGCGACGGTGCCGCCGTACAGTTCGCTGATCCCGCTGCCGAAGCCGTATGTCGTGCCGGGTGGCCGCTTCCGCGAAGGCTACTACTGGGATACCTATTTCACGATGCTCGGGCTGCAGGTGTCGGGCCGCGAGGATCTCGTCGACGACATGCTCGACAACTTCGCTCACCTGATCGACACGATCGGGCACATCCCGAACGGCAACCGCACGTATTACGCGAGCCGCTCGCAGCCGCCGTTCTTCGCGTACATGGTCACGCTCGCCGCGCAGGCCGAAGGCGACAAGGTCTACCAGAAGTACCTGCCGGAACTGCGCAAGGAGCATGCGTACTGGATGCAGGGCGAAACCACGACGCCACGCGGGCAGGCCGCGCGCCATGTGGTCGTGATGCCCGACGGCGCGGTGCTGAACCGCTACTGGGATGCGAGCGATACGCCGCGCGACGAGTCGTATCTTGAGGACGTGACGACCGCGAAGTCGGTGCCGGGGCGTCCGGCGAACGAGGTCTACCGCGACCTGCGCGCGGGCGCCGAAAGTGGCTGGGACTACAGCTCGCGCTGGTTCGGCGACGGCAAGACGCTCGCGACGATCCGCACGACGTCGATCGTGCCGGTCGACCTGAACAGCCTGATGTTCCATCTCGAGACGACGATCGTGAAGGGCTGCACGGTCACGCGCGACGTGGCATGCGTGACCGATTTCTCAGGGCGCGCGGCGCGGCGTGCGGCCGCGATCAACCGTTATCTGTGGAACCGTCGCGGCTACTACGGTGACTACGACTGGCAGTTGCGCAAGCCGCGCGACGCCGTGACGGCCGCCGCGCTGTATCCGTTGTTCGCGGGCGTTGCGTGGCCCGAGCGCGCGAAGGCGACCGCGCGCGAGGTGCGCAAGACGCTGCTGCAGCCGGGCGGCGTCGCGACGACCACCGAGAACACGGGGCAGCAGTGGGATGCGCCGAACGGCTGGGCGCCGTTGCAGTGGATCGCGATCGACGGGCTGCGGCGCTATGGCGAACCGGCGCTCGCGAAGGACATCGGCACGCGTTTCCTGTCCGACGTGAAGCACGTGTATGCGACCGAAGGCAAGCTCGTCGAGAAGTACGTGGTCGAAGGCGCCGGCACGGGCGGCGGCGGGGGCGGCGAATATCCGTTGCAAGACGGTTTCGGCTGGACCAACGGTGTCACGCTGAAACTGCTCGGGCTGTACGGCGAGTGACGCGCGGCGCGGGCCGCGCGCTTGCACCGCGAGAGCACGCACGGGCCGGACTGTCGCGTGAGCGGCCGTCCGGCCCGTGTCTGCATCCGGCTTGCGTCAGAACGTGATCGTCGTGCGCACACCGACCACCGTTTCGTCCCCGATGCGCGCACCGGCCGCGTTCGGGTTCGGGATGCCGCCGCCCGGGCGGAAGAAGTGCTGCAGGTCGGCCTGCATCTGCCACCACGGCGTGACCTGGTACTGGTAGGTCGCCTCGATGACCGTTTCCGCACGACGCACCGGATAGCCGGGCGTCGAGTACACGCCGGTGTCGCCGTCGAGGCCGCGCGCATGCGAGCCGATCTTCGTGTAGCCGACCGCGAGGCCCGCGACGTCGTTGTCGCGTCCCTTGAACGGCGCCTTCAGCGTCACGCCTGCGTTGGCGGCGAAATCGACGGTATTGCGATCGCCCGGCGCGCCCATCACGCGCGCGAACACGCCGACCGAGCGCGGGCTGTCCGCCGACGGCCGCCACACCATCTGGTCGGCGACTGCATAGAAACTGTAGTTACCGCGATGCGTAGCCGGCATGCCGTTGCTTGCCGGATCCGCGAGCGACAGGCCGTCGGTGCCGTAGCGCGGATCGTTCGCATGCTGCGACTGATACCAGAAGCCGAGCTTGTACGTGCCCGGCAGGCCGGCCGGCTGCGGCGCCTTCGGATCGGCGGGCGGTGCGTTCAGCGCATACTGCACTTCGCCGATCACGAATGCGCCGCTGCGCAGGTTGAAGTTGGTGCCGTGCGCATTCAGCACCTGCGCATCGCCGTCGGTGCGGCCGGCCGGGTTGCCGTCGAACACGCCGACCATCGCGGTCCACGCATCGGCCGGCTTCACGCGCAGCCGCACGCCGAGCGACGACAGCGGATACGCGGGGCCGCCGGCCGGCAGGTCGGTCGACGGCAGCACGGGCCAGCCGAACGTGGCGTTCATGAAGGTCGCCGCGTTCTGGCTCACCATGAATTCCTGGTCGACGCTCTGCTGGCCGACCTTCACGTCGACCTTGCCGTCGAGCAACGACTGCTGGTACCAGAGCTCCCACAGGCGCGTGGTCGAATTCGCCTCGATTCCGGTCGCGGTCTGCAGCGTCTGCAGGTAGCGCTGCGTGAGGTTGGTGCCGTGGATCTGCAGCCCGGACACGTTGAACGTGCCGCCCGGCAGGCCGACCGCCTTGCCCGTGTCGACGTTGAAGCCGAATTGCGTGAGCCCCTGGTAGGCGCCGCCGCGCCCCGTTCCGCCCGACGTGTTGTACAGGTATTCGCTGGTTTCCTGCAGGCTCAGCGTGATGCCGTGATCGCCCAGCAGGTCGCGCAGGCCGCCCATGTTGCCGAGCAGGTTCGAGCGCTCCCAGAAGCCGGTGGGGGCGGGCGCGGCAGCATCGGCGGCCTGTTGTGCGGGCGCGGCGGCGTCGCTGGCGCCGGCCGCCGGTTCGGCCGCGGCCGGCGACGACGATTGCGCGAACGCGGGCGCGGCGGCGAGCGACAGCAGCAGCGCGGCGAGCGCATTGAGGCGGAGCGTGCGCGGGACGGGTTCGAGATGATTCTTCATGTGGGTTCCGTTGGCGGTTTGATTAGTTGGGCTGAAGAAACTGAAACGTGATGGGGGAAGCTTGGCGAGACGGTCGCGCGGCGGCACCTGGCGCGCGCCACTGCCGCGCGACGAGGGACTTACGGCAGCCAGCCGCCGATGCGCCACACCTGTGCGAAGCCGAGGCGCGGCGCGGCCGAGCACAGCAGCGCGACGAGCGCGACCGCGGCAGCCATCACGGCGACCATCAGGCAGTCGAGCGGGCGGGGCGTCGCCGGCACGTGGGCGAGCGCCGTGCCGCGCCAGTTGCTGAATGCGTGGGCGAGCGGCGAGAGGCCGGAAACGAACGAGCGGTCGCAAGCGATATGCACGATGCGCTTGAGTCTGACCGCGAACGATTGAAAAAACATGACGCTGCCTCCGTCCGGTCCGGCAAAGGCCGGACGACGTGATCGAGCGCGGGCGCATGACGCGGCCTGCGATCGGAGGGTGGAACGTATTGGAGCGTGCAACGGACGAACCGGCGAAGGCCGGCTCGGGAGGAAGCGCGCTAACCCGACGAATGCGAGTTAGCGGCGAAAGACATGCGTCTGGCTGCTATCTCGCGATGGCTTGGCCGGCCTGGACCGGCGTCGAACTACAACTAGAGCATGTGTCCACGGAGGGACTCCCTTGATGAATTGGGGCGGATTGTATTCGCGTAATTTGCTGCAATGCAAGTAAAAACCGCATAAAAATGATGCGCGTTGCGCGAGCGCTGCGACGGCCCGTTTCGGCCCGTTTTGGCGCGGGACCGGCAGGGGATCGGGACGACGAGAGGCGTCTCGGCGTTGTTCGCCCGCATCGGCTGAGGATCGCGTCGTGACGCGTTGAAAGGTTTCGGCGCGTCGTTTCAAGGGCAAATCTTTCAGTGCCGCGAAGCAGGAAATTTATTTCGAGAAATGGGGTTTGGTGGGGTTGACTTCACTTTCGGGCCGTCCATAGAATCCGGCATCTTCACTCTTGGGGCCGCCGCCTTGGACGCCTGCAGTAGTCGATCTTCGAACGAAATTCCCGCCTGAGCGACCGACGTCCGCGCCTCATCGAAGCCGCCGTTTGTCTCCCAGGCAAACGGTGCGCGCAGCAGTATTCCGCAGTAACTCCCTACGTGCACCCTGATTCGCGCCGGTTAGCGTGATGCGTTTTCGCATGCGCCGTCCGGTTTCTCCGCCGCCTGGCAGGCGGCCGCGTTTGCGCATGCCTTGTTCAGGCATCGCAAATGCTGGCCCGCAGGCCTGACGGCGGTCAACCGTGTTCTCCGGAACACCGCACAGGAGCCGCCATGAACGACAGTGACAGTTGTCCCTTATGCCCATTGCACGCACAGACCCTTTTGAACCCGGGTCGCAGGGACAATCCGGCCGACTAGCCTGACACGTCGTTCAGGCCCCGGACTGGCCCCGCGCCCAACACGCGGCCGGCACGCCTGCCGTCGCCGCACGGAGCCAGACCATGAACTTCGGCCTTCTGCTGTCGAATCTCCCGCACGTCACGGAATCGCGTAACCACTACGACGCGATGCTGACGCTCGACGCCCGTCCGCGGGTGTTCACCCGCCTGCTGAACCAGCTGAAATCGTTGATCCACTGAAAGAAGCGCCGAGCGCGCCTCGGCATGCGCACGCGCAGCCGCCATCGAGCGGCTGCCCCGCGCGCATTCCAAGGTCACACGCTCATTAGATAACCCTTAGCCGTACGGAATAAATCATGTCCACACCATCCAACGTTTCTCCACCGATCGCCGCCGAACGCAGCGCCGCGCTCGACGAAGCCCACCTGGGCGATATCCGCGGTGCGCTCGGCACGATCGCGCGCCACGACACCGGTGCCCGCGGTACGTGGTGGGCGCGTCTGCGCACGCTGCTCGCGATCATCGGCCCCGGCCTCATCGTGATGGTCGGCGATAACGATGCCGGTGCATTCGGCACCTATACGCAAGCCGGGCAGAACTACGGCACGACGCTGCTGTGGACGCTGCTGCTGCTCGTACCGGTGCTTTACGTGAACCAGGAAATGGTGCTGCGCCTCGGTGCGGTCACGGGCGTCGGCCATGCCCGCCTGATCTTCGAGCGCTTCGGCAAGTTCTGGGGCGCGTTCAGCGTGATCGACCTGTTCCTGCTCAATGCGCTCACCATCGTCACCGAGTTCATCGGCATCACGTTCGTGCTGGATTTCTTCGGCCTACCGAAGGTTGCGGGCGTGTGCGTGGCGGCTGCATTGACGATGGCCGCGGTCAGTACAGGCGACTTCAGGCGCTTCGAGCGGTTCGCGATCGGTTTGTGCCTGCTGAGCCTGCTGCTCGTGCCGGTGCTCGTGTCGATCCATCCGCCGGTCGGGCAGATCACGCGCGATTTCTTCGTGCCGAACTGGCCCACGCACGCGAAGCTGTCCGACGTGATGCTGCTCGTGATCGGCATCGTCGGTACGACGGTCGCACCATGGCAGCTGTTCTTCCAGCAGAGCTACGTGATCGACAAGCGCATCACGCCGCGCTTCATGAAGTATGAAAAGGCGGATCTGTGGATCGGCATCGCCTTCGTGCTGGTGGGTGCGGTCGCGATGATCGCCTTCTCGGCCCAGCTGTTCTCGGGTCATCCGGAATTCGGCAACTTCACCGACGCCGGCGGCATCATCGCCGGCCTCGAGAAGTATTCGGGCCGCACGAGCGCGACGCTGTTCGCGGTGGCGCTGCTCGACGCGTGCATCATCGGCGCGGCGGCCGTCTCGCTGTCGACCGCCTATGCGATCGGCGACGTGTTCAAGATCCGTCACTCGCTGCACCGCAACGTGTCGGATGCGAAGGGCTTCTATCTCGTCTACTTCGGCATCGTCGCGGCGGCCGCTGCACTGGTGCTGATCCCGGGCAGCCCGCTGGGCCTGCTGACGGAAGCCGTGCAGACGCTCGCGGGCGTGCTGCTGCCGAGCGCAACCGTGTTCCTGCTGCTGCTTTGCAACGACAAGCAGGTGCTCGGCCCGTGGATCAACTCGACGAAGCTCAACGTGTTCACCGGCGCGGTGATCTGGGTGCTCGTGATGCTGTCGATCATCCTGACCGCATCGGTGATGTATCCGGATATCAGCGGCGAAGCCATCCTCGACGTGCTGGTGGGCGGCAGCGTGTTCGCGATCGTCGGCTATCTCGTGACGGTGCTGATCCGCCGCAACAGGCGTGTCGTCGAACCGGGCGTCGATCGTTCGCAACGCGACACGTGGCGCATGCCGCCGCTCGACTCACTCGAGCCGCAGAAGATGACGCTGACGACGCGCGTGTGGATGGCCGTGCTGCGCGGCTATCTCGTGATCGCGGTCGGTCTCGTGATCGTCAAGGTGGTACAGATGACGCTGCTGAAGTAACGCAGGTCGTCTTCCAGGAAGCGGCGCCGGACCCGGCACCGCGCCGCAACCCGCACATGCCGGCCTTCGTGGCCGGCATGTGCGTTTACGCGTCCGCTTGCGGCACGTCGCACGCGCGGCGCGAGCGTCAGATCAGCTCGAGCTTCGACGTCAGGTACGTGAGCTGGATCCGGTTCGCGACGCCGAAGCGCTTGCGCAGTTTGCGCAGGTGATAGTCGACGTTGTGCGCGCTGGTGTCGAGGCGCCGGCCGATCTCCTTGTCGGATGCGCCTTCGGCGATGCCGAGCAGCAGTTCCTGCTCGAACGGCGTGAGCCCGTTCACCGCGCGCTCGCGCGACGTCGAGATCAGTTGCGGCGACGCGAACTTGTGTACCGACAGCCCGATCGACAGCGCCTGCTCGATCGTCGCCGGCGTGATCCATTCGCGCGTGCGGCGCGGCGCGGTGAAGCTCATGAACGCATGCAACCGCGTGCCGGGCACGGCCATCGAATACATGATGCCGCTGCACATCCCGTCGTCGTGCATCGTCTGCAGGAAGCCGTCGAGCGCGGCCGGCGTCACGCGCGGGGCGTCGTCGCGCTCGCGATGCTCGCGGCGCAACTGCTGCAGGTCCCACACGATCGGCATGTTGCACACGCGCGCGCCGAGCGTGCGCGGATCGATGTCGTGATGGCTGTGTCGCACATAGTCGCCGCGATAGGTGGACGGCGTGAAGGCTTCGTGCAGGTAGAGACTTTCGACCCGCTCGTGCGCGAATTCGAGCGCGAAGTACGCGAACGTCGAGAAGCCCGTCAGGTGCAGCAGGCTTGCGACGATCCGGCTGCGCTCGGCCGTGCTCTGCGCGTGCGCGAGCGTATCGGCGACGCCGAGCTTCGGCGCGTGCGGCTGCGTGAGCTCGCCGCGCTTCACGTCGTCGCACCAGACGACCTGCACGGGGCGCTCCCGCGGCGCGTCGGAGCACGCGTTCAGCCCGTGCGGCGGGCGGGAAAAGGTTGAGGCGACCGCTTCTTCATGCATTGCAATGTCGGACATGTGCCATCCCTCGGAATCGACGCGTATCGCCTGACGGCGACCGTATCGTGTACGGCCGCCGCGGCGGTGCGATCGAGCATCGGTGTGATATGCGCGGATCGTCATCCCTGACCCGGCGCGGGGGCATTGTACAAAAACGCCTGTGTACGCGTAATATGCCGTAATACTAATGGCGGCGGAAGATTCCTATTCGCACGCATATAACGAAGACCAGAAAATCCATAAAGAAAAGACCAGATCGTGACGGGGCGCAGGTTCACATATTGGGAAAGGGCGGGCTCCTCATGACATATGCTGACGGCGCACCACGCGTCGAGTGGTTTTCGCAGGCCGATATCGCAACGGCCGCGGTTTATTCGAATGAATATCAGGTAATCGGGCACGACGTTTTTACCGGCGCGCAAATCGAATCCGGTAAAACCGACCTTGCTTCGATCGATTTCGCGCAATGCCATGCGCGCTTGCGGCAAATCGGTTTCAGTACGCTCGGTTACGGCGCTTTCGAAATGATCGGGCGGCGCATCCTGTGCGCGCATCTGCTGCGCGACCTCGCCCCCGCGACGTTCATGCAGCCGTTTTTCGAAGGCATGCTCTACGAGAGCGACCCGCGGTTCGCGCAGGTGCGGCAGAGCGGCTTTCCGGTCGCGTGGCAGCTCGACGAGATCGAGGCGGCCGCGCAGGGCAGCGGCGATCGCAAGATGCTGGCGCTCGCCGGCCATCTGCGTGCGCACGCGATGAACAGCGGCGTGCTGTTCGGCCTGTCGGCGCCGCGCCTCGACCTGCGCGTCGCGGTGAACGTGACCTCGGAGACGCACGGCACCGAGTGGATCGACGATCGCGTGATCGGCGGCGCGCTGTCGGTCAGCCTCGCGGTGCATCGCGTCGCGCTGCCGTTCCTCGAGGCACGCATCGCGCGCATGCGCGGCTTCGCGCTCGGCGACGAGCAGCAGCAGGTGCTCGACCGCCTCGTGCACGGACTGTCCGACCAGGAGATCGCGAGCGCGCTGCGCACGTCGCTGCACAAGGTCGGCCACCATATCCGCTCGCTCGAAAAACTTTTTAACGTACAGAACCGCGCGCAGCTCGCGTATCTGGCGGCGCGCCGGTTGCCGTCCTGACGCGGCCCGTCTCCCGCGTTCGTTCCCGTATTCTTCGCGCGTCCCGATGACCGTCGGGCCAGCCCGTCCGTGGCCGGCCCGACGCGCCGTTTCGGCCGCCCGTGCCGTCCCGATGCGCACACGCTGCTTGACAGCGTTTTTTTCGAGTGATTGCGACATTCACCTATGAATTATTGCTGATTTATTTCTTCGTAATATGGCCCGATCGTCACGCCGGACGGCGCGCCACGAGGTTGCGCCATGCATGACGGAATTGGTCAACAGGGGCGAATAAATCAATGTGCGGAATCGACGGCTTTCTGAACAGCATCGCCTTCGATGAGGAGACAGCGCGCGGCACGCTCGCGCGCATGACGGCAAGCCTCGCGCATCGCGGGCCGGACGGGCAGGGGATCTGGGTCGACCCGGAAGCCGGCATCGCGCTCGGCCACCGGCGGCTCGCGATCGTCGACCTGTCGGTACACGGCCGACAGCCGATGGCATCGGCGTGCGGCCGCTACGTCATGGTCTTCAACGGCGAAATCTACAACCATCGCGAACTGCGCGCGGAGCTCGAGCGTGCGGGGCGCGCACCGGCGTGGCGTGGCCACTCTGACAGCGAGGTGCTGATCGCGGCGATCGTCGCGTGGGGTGTCGACGCGACGCTGCGGCGCGCGACCGGCATGTTCGCGTTCGCGCTGTGGAATCGTGCATCGCGGGTGCTGACGCTCGCGCGCGACCGGATCGGCGAAAAGCCGCTCTACTACGGCCGGATCGGCGACGCGCTCGTGTTCGCGTCCGAGCTGAAGGCGCTGCGCGGCTATCCGGGCTTCGACGGCGAGATCGACCGCGACGCGCTGTGCCTGTACCTGCGCCAGTCGAGCGTGCCCGCGCCGCACACGATCTATCGCGGCATCCACAAGCTGCCGCCCGGCACGTATATCCAGTTCGAGCATGCGCGCGACACGCCGCGCCTGCGTGCGTACTGGACGCTCGAACAGGCGATCGAGGACGGTCGCGCGCAGCCGTTCAAGGGCAGCGCCGACGAGGCGGTGAGCCAGCTCGACACGGTCCTGCGCCAGGCCGTCGCGCGGCAGATGGAAGCCGACGTGCCGCTCGGCGCGTTCCTGTCCGGCGGCGTCGACTCGTCGACGATCGTCGCGCTGATGCAGGCGCAATCGTCGACACCGGTCGATACGTTCACGATCGGCTTCCACGAGGCCGGCTACGACGAAGCCGGTTATGCGAAGGCCGTCGCGCGCCATCTCGGCACGCGCCATACCGAGCTCTACGTGACGGCCGACCATGCGCTCGGCGTCGTGCCGAAGCTGCCGTCGATCTACGACGAGCCGTTTTCCGATGCATCGCAGATCCCGACCTTTCTCGTGTCGGAGCTGACGCGCCGGCATGTGAAGGTGAGCCTGTCTGGCGACGGCGGCGACGAGCTGTTCGGCGGCTACACGCGCTACTTCCTGACACCGCGCCTGTGGCGCAAGCTGCATCGCGTGCCGGGCGCCGTGCGCGCGCGGATCGCGGCCGCGCTGCATGCGTTGCGGCCCGATCACGCGGACCAGCTCGCGGCTGTCGCGCAGGGTGCGTGGGGCGGCGTGGAGGCACGCGAATCGGCGACGCGCATCGGCGATCGGCTGCACAAGCTCGGCCACGTGATGACCGCCGAGAGCCGCATCGGGCTGTACCGGTTGCTGATGTCGTCGGTGCATCATCCCGAGCGCCTCGCGCTGTCGGGGCAGGAGCCGGCGACGCCGCTCGACACCGTATCCGCGTGGCCCGCGCACCTGAGCTTCGCCGAGCAGGCGATGGCGATCGATACGCTCACGTACCTGCCGACCGACATCCTCGCGAAAGTCGATCGCGCGGCGATGGCGGTGAGCCTCGAAACGCGCATGCCGTTCCTCGACCATCATGTCGTCGAATTCGCCTGGCGCGTGCCGGCGGAGGTGCGTTTGCCGGAAGGGCAGTCGAAGGCGCTGCTGCGCCGGCTGCTCGACCGGTACGTGCCGTCCGCACTGATCGATCGGCCGAAGCAGGGCTTCTGCGCGCCCGTCGATCACTGGTTGCGCGGCGCGTTGCGCGACTGGGCCGAGGCGTTGCTGCAGCCGTCGCGGTTGCGCGAGGAGGGCTTCTTCGATGCGGCCGCGGTCGAGCGCCTGTGGCGGCAGCACGTGACCGGCCGGATGAACTGGCAGCACCAGTTGTGGACGGTGCTGATGTTCCAGGCATGGCTGGAGGCGCAGCGCGCCGCATGAGGCGGCGCGCTGCGCGTCGTTACTGATCGAGGCAGCGCATGCAGCGTTGCTTCGCGTCGCTCGATTGCAGGCCGCGACACATCGTCATCACGGGCCGTGCGTGGCACGAAGGCGGATCGGCGGAGGCCGCCGGCGAAGCTTGCCGGCGCGCGCGATCGGGCGGTGTGGTTGCAACGGCATCCATCCGTCGCTGGCGTGCGGGCGGCGTGTCGCGCCAGGCGCTGGCGTCATCCGGATCGCCCGATGTCGTCGACGCGACGTGAAGCGTGCTGTCGGTTACCGTGTTCGCCGCGTGCGCAACGGGCGGCGCGGTGCACGCGAGTGCGACCAGCGCGTACAGGCAGGCGACGACGGTTCGCGAATTGCGCATCTTCATGGTCATTTCATTCGTCCCGGGGCCGGTCGCGCGGAAGGCGCGCGGTTGCTGGGTCGATTGTAGGGACGGCAACGGCCGTGTGTCACGCCGGAATCCGTAGGCGCGGGCGGCGGCCGGAGTGGAAGTGACGAAGCGTGACGAGGCGCGACGTTGTGCGGCCGCCAGCGCACAAAAGCGACCGCCGCCCGGAGGCGGCGGTCGGGTCGCGACTGGCTGGCGGGCCGGGCGGCGTGCAGGCCGCGCCCGACGGGCGCGCCGCGAGGCGCTGCGCAACGACGCAGCGCGGTGGGGGGAGCGTTGCAGGCGCGCCGCGGGTAGGCAGCGCGCGGGGTAAATCGTCAGGCGTAGTCGGCGGCCATCACGGCCTGCGGTGCCGCGCGCAGGATCGGCGCGGCGTCGTGGCGCTCGACGTGCGTCATTGCCGCACCGAACAGCACCAGGCGATAGCCGACCGCGTAGATCGGAATGATCCGCAGGTTCTTGTCGTGATCGAGTTGCAGCTTCGAGCGGATACGCGAGATATGGGTGTCGAGCGTGCGCGACGACACGCCGAGTTCACGGCCCCACACGGCTTCCTGGATTGCCTGCCGCGGCACGATCTTGTTCATGTTGTCGAGCAGGAACTCGACGACATCGAATTCACGCGGCGTGACGTCGACGATCTTGTTGTCGATTTCGATCGTGCGGCGCACGAAGTTGATTTTTATGTTGTCGATGTACAGGTATTTGCAATCCATGGTGGCCCTCGCATGTCCATAAAGGAGTGTTTGCGGGTCCTGTGCTGCAACTTCCGGGCCAGGGGGAAGATCGTCACGTAACGACACGGCGCTGCACCCGGGCAGGCGGCGCTGCAGCCTTGAATTTAAAAGAATTTTTAACGGGTGGCGTGGCGTAGGTAGAGAAAGGGTCTGAGCAAAGGTGAAGGATTGTTACGTAGCATCGGCGGGTGACGTTACGGGCGTTACGTTTGACGTAACGTGAGGAACCGCGGGGGGCAACATGCGCGCGATCCGGATCGTCGGCAGGGGGATGGGAACACGACTTCTAACCCTACATTGAACCCTACATGGATCGATGGAAAATCAATATAAATCAGTAACATAAGTGGCTATAATTGCCGACATTGAACCCTACATGAAACCCTACACGGAAGCATGACGACCGTTGCCACCTTTGAGCCGTTGTTTCCCGAAGATCGCGTTCTCGATCCGCTGCTTGAGCAGGCCGCCGAACTCGTCGATTCGTCGCAGCGGTTGCTTGCCGTACGCGATACTCCGCTGGCCGCTGCGCTCGTGCCGCAACTCCGCGCGATGAATTCGTACTATACGAACAAGATCGAAAGCCAGCACACCACGCCGGCCAAGATCGAGGCGGCGCTGCATCGGGATTATTCGACCGATATCGTCGAACGCCGGAAGCAGCGCTTCGCGGTGGCGCATATCGCGACGGAAACAGCGCTCGAGGAGGAGTGGCGAGCGCTTCCGGTCGCCGCGCTGTTCGAACCGGCGCGAATCGCGGCCATTCACGATCGCTTCTTTTCCTGCCTGCGTGACGATGAACGATTGACCGGCGACGGGGATATCGTCGTCCCGGGCGAATTTCGTCGATCGGATGTGACGGTGGGGCGTCATCTGGCGCCGGAACCCGAAATGATCGAACCGTTGCTTCAGGCCTGGGCGACCCGTTATGCCCGCATTCGCGCCAAGGAATACCAACTGATCGGCATCGCCTGTTCGCATCATCGTCTCGCGTGGGTGCACCCGTTCATGGACGGCAACGGTCGCGTCGCCCGCTTGCATTCGCATCTCGGATTGCGCGCGGCCGATCTGACCCACGGTCTCTGGTCGCCACTTCGAGGGCTGGCGCGAGAGCATGAGCAGTACTACGCCAGGCTGAGCGAAGCCGATCAGACACGGCGCAACGATCTGGACGGCCGGGGCAATCTATCCCAGGAAGGGCTGGTCAGGTTTGCGCGTTTTTTTCTCGACTGCTGTCAGGACCAGGTCGGGTTTATGGTGCATATGACCCAGTTCGACGGGGTGACGGGAAGGCTGCTGGATTTGCTGAGATTTCTGGAGGCCAATCCGTGGACGATCCGCTCGGAAAAATCCGTTATCAAAGCGGAAGCCGCGGCGCTCGCGATGGAGTTCGTCGCGCTGCGCCGAACCGTCACGCGCGCGGAATTTGCGCAGATGCTGGGTGTCAGCGACGTATTGGCGCGCAGGATCGTTCGATCGCTGCTGGATTGCGGGCTGCTGACTTCGCCTTCGCATCGCAGCGAGCTTTCGTTTGGATTGCCGCTGAGCAGCCTCCGGTTTCTGTTTCCGAGGCTTTGGCCGGAAGTCGAGCAGGAGTGAGCGTGGCCGACGGGCCGCGCGAGGTCAGGCGGCATCGGCTCGAATAAGCACGATATTCCCGCAATGCATTGAAAGTGTCGGCCACAGGGCCCCTCGCCCCGCGGCCGGCGTTTCGTCCCCCCATCAAGCCTTCGCGCTATCCGCCGAATCGAACGGCAGCACGTAATGCCGCTTCCCCGTCGCCGCGAAGATCGCGTTCGCAACGGCCGGCCCCACCGGCGCGACGCCCGGCTCACCCACCCCGGTCGGTGCTTCGGCCGATGGCACGATATGCACCTCGACCTTCGGCATCTCGGCCATCCGCAGCACGTGGTAGCCGTCGAAGTTGCGCTGCTCGACCTGGCCGTCCTTCAGCGTGATCGCGCTGTGCATCACCGCGCCGAGCCCGAAGCCGATGCCGCCCTCCATCTGCGCGGCGACGATGTCGGGATTGATCGCGATCCCGCAATCGACCGCGCACACCACGCGCTCGACCTTCACCTTGCCGTCCGCGTCGACCGACACCTCGGCCACCTGCGCGACATAGCTCTTGAACGCCTCGGCCACCGCGATCCCGCGCCCGCGGCCCTTCGGCAGCGGCTTGGCCGGGTCCCAGCCGGCCTTCTGCGCGGCCAGGTCCAGCACCGCGCGCATGCGCGGCTCCTTCGCGAGCAGGTCGCGGCGGAACGCGTACGGATCCTTGCCTGCCGTGTGCGCGGCTTCGTCGATGAACGCCTCGACGGCGTACGCCGTGTGCGAGCTGCCGACCACACGCCACCACAGCACGGGCACACCCGTCTTCGCGGTGGTGAGCTCGACCGACACGTTCGGTACCGCGTACGGCAGGTTCGCCGCACCCTCGACCGACGTCGCGTCGATGCCGTTCTTGACCATGAACGCCTCGAACGGCGTGCCGGCGAGGATCGACTGGCCGACGATCCGGTGGCGCCAGCCGACCAGCTTGCCGTCCGCGGTCAGCCCCGCATCGAGCTTGTGGAAGTACATCGGCCGGTAGAAGCCGCCCTGGATGTCGTCCTCGCGCGTCCACTGCAGCTTGACGGGCTTGCCGTCCGCGCCGAGCGCCTTCGCGATCGACACGGCCTCGACCACGTAGTCCGACCATGCGTTCGCACGCCGGCCGAAGCTGCCGCCCGCATACAGCGTGTGGATCTGCACCTGCTCGGGCTTCAGCCCTGCCGTCCTGGCCGCGTTGGCCTGGTCGACCGTCTGGAACTGGTCGCCGGCCCAGATTTCGCAACTGTCCGCCGACAGCTTGACGACCGCGTCGAGCGGCTCCATCGGCGCGTGCGCGAGATACGGGAATTCGTACGTCGCGGCGATCTTGCGCGCGGCGCCCGCGATCGCCGCGTCGGCATCGCCGTCCTTGCGCGCCGACGTGCCCGGCTTGTCGGCGAGCTGCCGGTATTCGCGCATGATCTCGTCCGAGCTGCGCTTTTCGGCGTTCGCCTCGTCCCACTCGACCTTCAGCGCGTCGCGCCCCTGTTTCGCGGCCCAGAAGCCGGCTCCGACGACCGCGACGCCACCCGGCACCTGCACGACCGACACGACGCCCGGCACGGCCTTGGCGGCCGTCGCGTCGAACGACTTCACTGTCGCGCCGAAGCGCGGCGGGCGCTGCAGCAGCGCGACGCGCATGCCGGGGAAGGTCGTGTCGAGCGTGAAATGCGCGGTGCCGTTCGATTTCGCCGATGCGTCGACGCGCGGGATCCGGTGCCCGATCAGCTTGAAATCGGCTGGCTGCTTCAGCGTGACCTTGTCAGGCACCGGCAGCTTCGACGCATCGGCAACGAGCGTGCCGTACGGCGCCGACTTGCCGCTCTTCGCGTGCGTGACGACGCCATTGGCGGTCGTCAGCTCGCCGGCGGGCACCTTCCAGCGGGCCGCCGCGGCCGATACCAGCATCGCGCGGGCCTTGCCGCCCGCTTCGCGCAACTGCTGCCACGAGTTCGCCATGGCCGAGCTGCCGCCCGTGCCCTGCATCGTGCCGAACGCGAGGTTCGCATAACGCTTCGCATCGGCCGGGGCGCTTTCGACGCGCACGCTCGACCAGTCGGCGTCGAGCTCTTCGGCGACGATCGTCGCGATGCCCGTATACGCACCCTGGCCGAGTTCGACGTGCTTCGCGATGACCGTGACGGTGCCGTCGGGCGTGATGCGCAGGAACGCGTTCGGCGCGAAATCGGCGGCCGGCGCGGTCGCGGCCAGCGCGCGGCGGCCGAGGCCGGCCCATTCGAAGCCGATGGTGAGGCTGACGGCGGCAGCTGCTCCCGCGGCCTTCAGGAACGTGCGGCGCGACGGACGCACCGACCCGGTGTTGTCGAGTTCGATCGTCATGGTCAGGCTCCCAGCGTCGCGGCCGCGTCGTGGATCGCGGCCCGGATGCGGGCGTAGGTCGCACAGCGGCACAGGTTGCCGTTCATCGCGGCGTCGATGTCCGCGTCGGTCGGCTTCGGGTTCTGTTCGAGCAGCGCGGTGGCCGACATGATCTGGCCGGACTGGCAGTAGCCGCACTGCGGCACCTGCAGCTTGACCCAGGCGGCCTGCACGGCATGCGCGGGCTTGCTCTGCAGGCCTTCGATCGTCGTGATGTGCTTGCCCGCGATGCCGGCGAGCGGCAGCACGCACGAGCGGACGGCCTGGCCTTCGAGATGCACCGTGCACGCGCCGCACTGCGCCATGCCGCAGCCGAATTTCGTGCCGGTCAGTCCCGCGTGTTCGCGAATCGCCCAGAGGACGGGCATCGACGGATCGGCGTCGAGCGTGACGTTCTTGCCATTGAGAACAAACGAGGTAGGCATTTTGTATGTCTCCGTGGGGAAAACCCGGCATGCGCCCGGTTAGCGGGCAGTGTGCGCGAGCAGCCGATTTTTGCGTCTACCCAATCCTGCAAATTTATTGAACAATCCTGCAAATCCCCGGCGGGTCGCGGGCGGTTTCGCTATGCTCCCGCGAGATGAGGAAATTGATCGAGGAAGCGTCATGGACATGACCGATATCGTGACGTCGCGCGAATCCGGGCGGCGCGAGCTGGCGACGCTGATCGGCCGATTCGCGCCCGCGGACGGCTCGCATTCGACGGCCGTGCCGGGTTTGATGCTGCACCGGCACACGCGGCCGGTCGATATGGGCTGCGGCGTGTCGCGGGCCGCGCTCGTGATCGCCGCGCAGGGCGCGAAGCGCGTGATCGTGGCCGGTCAGGCTTACGAGTACGACACGCAGAATTGCCTGATTACCTCTATCGACTTGCCGATCCTGTCGCGCGTGACGCGCGCGTCGCCGGACGCGCCGTACCTGTGCCTGTCGCTGACGCTCGATCCGCAGCGCATCGTCGAGCTCGCGGCCGAGATGCGGCTGCCCGAACCCGACGCCGGCCCCGAAGGCGAGGGGATCGCGCTCGCCGAGCTGACGCCGCCGCTGCTCGATGCCGCGCTGCGGCTGATGCGGCTGCTCGATACGCCGGCCGACATTCCGGTCGTCGCGCCGCTGATCGAGAAGGAACTGCTGTACCGGCTGATGACGAGCGGGCAGGGCACGCGGCTGCGGCACATGGCGATCGCGGGCAGCCAGACGCACCGCATCGCGCGCGCGATCGAATGGATCCGTGATCACTTCGCGGAGCCGATGCGCGTCGAGTCGCTCGCGCAGGCGGTCAACATGAGCGTGTCGTCGCTGCACCATCATTTCAAGCACGTGACGACGCTCAGCCCGCTGCAGTACCAGAAGCAGTTGCGGCTGCACGAGGCGCGGCGGCTGTTGCTGCGGCAGGGCGGCGATGTCGGGTCGGTGGCCGCCGTCGTCGGCTACGAGAGCGCGTCGCAGTTCAGCCGCGAATACAGCCGGCTGTTCGGCGCGCCGCCGATGCGCGACGTCGTGCAGTTGCGGAGGAAGGAACTGCTCGGGTGATACGGCGGCTGGCGTGCCGCGCGCCGGCTTGGGTGCTGCTTGCCGCCGCGCCGTGGCGGGTAAGCATGGGGTGCAGTGTCGATGACATCGTGGTTATGACCGACAGCCGGCTACTGACCATTGACGATGCGGCGTGACGTTGCGCCGTGTTCAGGCAAACGAGATCACCAGCCTTTTCCCGCAAGCGGCTGCGTATTTGCGCAGTGTCGAGAACGACGGCGAATGCTTGTCGCTGGACAACGATGCTTCGAGGCGTGACACGGCCGACGCGGTGGTGCCCATGCGTTCTGCGACTTGCGCCTGGGTAAGGCCTGCGTCGCGACGCGCGGCGAGCAGGGCATCGAGCGCAGAAAATTCTTCCTCGAGCGCGTCATATGCCGTCTTCACGGCCGGATCGGCAAGCAAGCGCTTTGTGTCTGCCTTCGTGTGCCGAACCGGTGCGTATCCGTCATCCCGCGTGCGTGCGGGGCGTGCTGCCTTAGCCATTGTCTTGTACCTCTTTCATTCGTTTCCGGGCGATCTTCAATTCGCTGTCCGGGGTTTCCTGCGTCTTCTTGACGAAGGAGTGAAGGACAACGATTTCCTGGCCGACGTGCATGCAATAGAAAACGCGCCCGATGCCTTCGCGACCCTTGGGCCGCAATTCAAAGAGACCGCCACCCATCGCCCGAGAGTGCGGCATGCGCAGGTCTGCCCCGTACGACTCCATCAATTCAAGCAGCCTCAGATAGCTGGCAAGAATCCCTGGGCGAACACTTCACGTTTGATGCGCGCGTTGTAATAGCTGACGGCCCAGTTCATTCGCGCATGTTAGCAAATATGCTAATTTTGGGAAAAAGAGGAGACGCGCGTGAAAGTTGGCGACGCGCGGCGTCGCGCAGGTTGGCCGGCGGGGTATGACCGCCGGCTCACGCCCCTGTCAGCCGGCGCGAACGCGTGGCCTGTTCACGACCGTGCCGTGGCGCCGCCCGGCAGTCAGCGCCCCTCATTCATTGCGCAACCACCGTCGTCTGCAGGAACGTCGGCGCGATCCGCCAGTCCGGCACGTAATGCGCCGGCCACGCGCCGGGCGTATCGACCGCATTGAAATACACCACGGCCTTCAGCAGCGGATAGCGCCACAGCGATCGCTGGAATTCCTCGAGTTCCTCGCGCTTGCGCGAACTGGACCCGTCGACGCCGAGTTCCGTGACCATCACCGGCAGCCCGTAGTCGGTCACCCGCTCGTACTTGGTCCGCAGGATGCTCGCGGCGGACGCATGGCCGCCGGCCGGCCAGATCGCGCAGCGCGGGCAGTCGAATACGGACAGGCCGACATCGTCCACATAGCCGCGGCCCGGAAAATAGTCGTCGAGATTGCGGTTGCCGGCCGGCGACCACACGAAGCGGATCTGGTCGGTCATCGTGCGGCACGCGGTCACGACCCGCCGGTACGCATCCACGTAGGCCGACGCATCGCCGATGGCCCACGGATAGCGCCCGGTGTCGGCCTCCATCTCGTGGCCCCAGCGCACGAACACGGGGCCCTTCAACGCGGCGAGTGCCGAGCAGGTGGCCGCGATCCGCGCGTCGTAGCGCCCGTGCGCGATATCCGCGAGCAGCGCGCCTTGCCGCGTATCTCCGGCCGCCCAGGGCTCGACGGTCAGCATCAGCGAGCGGTTGCGCGCCTGCGCGCTCCGGTAGGCAGCGTCGATTTCGGCGCGGATGTCGGGCGCGTTCCACGACACGAACACATGGTCGAACGCGAGATCCCGGTCGGCCGCGAGCGTGTTCTCGGGATCGTATGCGCCGAGTTCGGGCTGCTTCACCGGTTCGCCCGGTACGGGCGCGACCACGGCCGGCAAACCCGAGCGCCACATCATCGCCTGCCAGCCTTTCGGCGCGCGCAGCCCGATGCCCGAGAGCAGCATCGCGAGGGCGAACACGAACAGCGCGTTGCGCACGGGCAGGCGGCTGAAGAACATCTGCCGGAACGCCGACCAGTCGAGCCCTTGCTCCCTGCCGTGATTCACCGTGATGACGGCCGCGATCACGAGATACAGGATGCTCGTCAGCGTCGAGAACAGATAGAAGCCGGCGGCGTTGCGCGGATTCTCGACCGTGACGACGGGCAGGCTGCAGAACAGCGAGATCAGCAGGTACGGCGCGACCACGCGCAGCGGCGCGTCCTGTTCGATCGTGCCGCCCTTCGGTGTGACCTTGAACGGAAATTCCTTGCCGCGCACGCAGTCGAATACCGCCGACGCGCAGCCGAGCACGACCCATGGCCAGCGCGCGAACACAAACGACAGCCCTTCCCACGACAGCAGCTTCGTATTCAGCGGGCGGCATGACTGGGTCGAATGCGTGGCCCAGGTCACGACGCACAGGATCAGCACGGTCAGCGGCAGCGCGTAGGTGAGATACGTGAGGTAGTCGACGTGTGCCCACACGCGGCCGGTGAGCAGCGCGACGACCGGAATCACGACGCTGCCGGCCATCGCGAGCGCGCACAGCGGGTACCACAGCTGGCAGAACAGGAACTGCGCCTTCAGCTTCAGCGGCAGCCCCATGAAATAGTGGCGCGTGTAGCGCAGCATGATGATCATCACGCTCTTGGACCACTGGAATTCCTGCGTGGCCAGGTCGCCGAACGTGCGCGGCCCTTCGCCGTTCGCGATCGCGTTCAGCGCATGCATGCCGCGCCAGCCCTTCGAATTGAAGATCATCGTGGTCGAGTGATCCTCGGCGAGCTCGGGCCCGAGCCCGCCGATCTCGCGCAGCGCGCGGCAGCGCACCGCATAGTGCGAGCCGATGCACAGCGGCGCGAGGCCGCCCGCATAGCCGGCCTGCATCGTGCCGTGCAGCGGCCCCTCGACGTTCACGCGCCCGCGCGCGCTCCAGCTTTCGGCCGCGTTGCTGTCGCAGATGCTCGGTGCCGACACGTAGCCGATTTCCGGATCGACGAACGGCCGCAGCATCTCCTCGAGATAGGTGCGGGTCGGCACGTGATCGGCGTCGAGCTGCGACACGAAATCGTAGTTGTCGTAGCCGACCATGTCGTAGAAGTACGCGAGATTGCCTTCCTTGCATTGGGTGCGGCGCGGCCAGCTGGTGCGGTGATACGCGGTTACGCCACGCCGCGTCGACACGAATACGCCGTGCTCGCGGCACCAGTCGAGCGTCTCGGGCGACGGGTCTTCATCGGCGAGCCACGTATCGTGCGGGTAGGTCTGGTCGAGCATCGCGAGCAGCGTCGTGCGGACGATGTCGAACGGCTCGGACGGCGCCTTGGTGACGACCATCGCGACGCGCCAGTCGCGCGGCACCGGCAGCGCGGGGTTCGGCACGACCGCCGAGCGGATGATGAAGATGAAGTAGCCGGGAATGAAGGTGGTCCAGAACAGCACGAAGCAGTTGACGCCGAATCGGAACGCGTCGACGTAGTGCTCGTCGCGCAGCCACCAGCGCCAGAAGATGCCCAGCGCGACGAACCAGCACAGCGCGAGGATCTGGAAGATGAATTTGGTCCCGCCGTCCATCAACGGGACGAGCAGCGGGACGTCTGCTTGCAGCGATGCGGTGCGATCCGCTTCGGAATCGGTGGTGTCGGCGGTATCCGGCGAAAGGCCGCCGGCAAGCGACGCAACCAGCTTCTTCATGGTGCTCTCCCGTCAAGGTCAGACCATCAGTCCTGAAGCAGGCCGCGCTGCGGCCGGGTGTCCTCGCTTGCGTGCGTTTGTTCCGGTGCAGGGTCCGCCGGTGTGCGCTTGCCGCACGAGCGGCCCACGCGTTCGTAGCGGCGAAAGCCGCTGTCGACGGCCAGCCGTTCGCTGAACAGGTTGCGCATGTCGAGCATCACGGGATCGGCCATGTGATCCGCGAGGTCGGCGAGATCGAGTGCCTCGAACGCCTTCCATTCGGTCATCACGACGACGGCGTCCGCGCTGCGCACCGCGTCGATCGCGGAGCCCTCCATGAATACCTGCGGCAACAGCCGCGATGCCTCGTGCGGACGCGCCGGGTCGTATGCGCGGATATGCGCGCCCGCGCCGACGAGCAGCTGGATCACGTCGATGCTCGGGCTTTCGCGCACGTCGTCGGTCTGGCCTTTGAACGTGAGGCCGAGCACCGCGATGCGCTTGTCCCTGATCGAGCCGCCGCAGGCCTTCTCGATGCGGCGCAGGATTTGCTCCTTGCGCAGCGCGTTCGATTCGATCGCCGCGCTGACGATGCGCAGCGGCACCGCATGTTCGGAGGCCGTCGCCTTCAGCGCGCGCGTGTCCTTCGGGAAGCACGAGCCGCCCCAGCCGGGGCCGGCCTTCAGGAACGATGCGCCGATGCGGCGGTCGAGGCCCATGCCGTTCGCAACCAGTTCGACATCGGCGCCGACGGCTTCGCACAGGTCCGAGATCTCGTTGATGTAGCTGATCTTCACCGCGAGGAACGCATTCGCCGCGTATTTCACGAGTTCGGCCGTTTCGATTTCGGTCGCGAGCACGAGATGGCCCGTCGCTTCGAGCGGCGCATAGATGGCCTTCATGATCTCGATCGCGCGCGGATGCTCGGCGCCGAACACGACGCGGTCCGGATGCATGAAATCGTCGATCGCCGAACCTTCGCGCAGGAACTCCGGATTCGATGCGATCGCCGCGTCGACGCCCGCCGGCGCGCAGCGTTCGACGATTTGCTTGACGACCCGGTTGGTGCCGACCGGCACGGTCGACTTCGTGACGACGACCGCGAAGCCGGTCAGGTTCGACGCGATCTCGCGCGCGGCCGCTTCGACGTACTGCAGGTCTGCCTGGTCGGTGCCCGGCAGCGTCGGCGTGCCGACCGCGATGAATACCGCGTCGCGATCGCACACGCTCGCCGCGAGGTCGCTGCTGAAGCGCAGCGTGCCGCGTTCGACGTTGCGCGCGACGACGGCGTCGAGGCCCGGTTCGTAGATCGGCATGCGGCCGTCGTTCAGCGCGTCGATCTTGCCGCGATTGTTGTCGATGCAGACGACGTCATGCCCGAGATCCGCAAAGCACGCGCCGCTTACCAGCCCGACGTAACCCGTGCCGACGATGGCGATCCGTACCTTCATGGTGATTCCCCTGCATGGCGTTCAAGGAAACTTGCTCACTTGCCGGACTCGAATTGCAGTTCTTTCTGACACCACGCCGCGGCGTGTTCGACCATCGGTTCGATCGCGGTGAAACGCGGCCGCCAGCCGAGCACGAGCGCGGCTTTCGTCGCGTCGGCGTACAGCTCGGGCGGGTCGCCCGGGCGGCGCGCGGCCGTGACCGTCGGCACGCGGCGGCCCGTCACGGCCTCGACGGCGCGCAGCGCGTCGAGCACCGACGTCCCTTTGCCGGTGCCGAGATTCAGTGCGACGCTGTGGCCGCCGCCGCATAGATAGGCGGTCGCCTTCAGGTGCGCATCGGCGAGATCGCTCACGTGCACGTAGTCGCGAATCGCGGAGCCGTCGGGCGTCGGGTAGTCGGTGCCCATCACCTGGAACGCGTGGCCCGTGCCGAGTGCCGCGCGGATCGCGAGCGGCAGCGCGTGCGTTTCCGGTTCGTGGCATTCGCCGATCATGCCGTCGGGGTCCGCGCCTGCCGCGTTGAAGTAGCGCAGCGCGACCCACTTCAATCCGTACGCGCGCTCGAAATCGGCGGCCATCCGTTCCATCGCGTACTTGGTGAAACCGTACGGATTGATCGGCCGCTGCGGCGTGCGCTCCGAGATCGGCAGCATGTCCGGAATGCCGTACGTCGCGCACGACGACGACATCACGATCCGGCCGATACCGGCCGCGCGCATCGCGCTCAACAGCGTGCAGGTGCCCGTGACGTTGACCGTGTAATAGCGCTCGGGAGCGAGCACCGATTCGCCGACGTAGGCGAGGGCGGCGAAATGGATCACGACATCGGGCCGATGCGCGGCGAACGCCTTCGACAGCGCGTCGCAATCGAGAATGTCGGCTGCGACGAGCGGCCCCCACCGAACGGCATCGCGATGGCCGGTCGACAGGTTGTCGTAGGCGACCGGCTCGTGTCCCGCTGCCGCGAGCGCCTTGCAGGTATGGCTGCCGATATAGCCCGCTCCGCCTGTCACGAGCACCTTCATGCCGTGGCCCCGGTCATGCGCAGCACCGGCTCGAGCCACAGTTCCCGGCTGAAATAGTCGACGGTGCGGCGCAGGCCTTCGTCGAGATCGACGGCCGGCCGCCAGCCGAGCTCGGCCAACGCGATCGAGATGTCGGGCCTGCGCTGGTGCGGATCGTCGATCGGTAGCGGACGGAACACGATCTCCGATTTCGAGCCCGTCATCGCGAGCACTTTCTGCGCGAGTTCGATCATCGTGAATTCGCCGGGGTTGCCGATGTTGACCGGCGTGCCGACGTTGCGCCCGGCGCCCATCAGGCAGAAGAAGCCGTCGATCAGGTCGCTGGCGAAGCAGAACGAGCGTGTCTGCCTGCCGTCGCCGTAGATCTCGAGCGGCGCGCCGTTGAGCGCGCCGACGATGAAGTTCGACACGACGCGGCCGTCGCGCGGCGACATCCGCGGGCCGTAGGTGTTGAAGATACGCGCGACGCGCACGTCGATGCCGTGCGTGCGGTAGTAGTCGTAACACAGCGCCTCGGCCGCGCGCTTGCCTTCGTCGTAGCACGCGCGCGGGCCGATCGTGTTCACGTTGCCGCGATAGGTTTCCGTTTGCGGATGCACGCCCGGGTCGCCGTAGATCTCGCTGGTCGACGCCTGGAACACGCGCGCGCCCGTCTTGCGCGCGAGCGCAAGGCAGTGGTTCATGCCGAGCACGTTCGTCATCATCGTATGAACAGGATCGAGCTGGTAGGTGGGCGGTGATGCCGCGCACGCGAGATTCCAGATCTCGTCCACCTGCAGTTGCGGCAGGCCGAGCGATACGTCGCCCTTCACGAACTCGAAGCGGCCGGACGCTTTCAGGTCGGCGACGTTGAGCTTGCGCCCCGTCAGCAGGCTGTCGATGCACGTGACGGATGCGCCCTCCATGACCAGGCGCTCGCATACGTAGCTGCCGAGAAAGCCGGCGCCGCCCGTGACGAGGATGCGCTGACCGGCGCGCGTCTCGAGCGCGACCCTGTCATTCATGGCTTTCACCTTCGTCGTTCAGCTCCGGGAACCACACGTCGATCAGCTCGACGGCGGCGCGCACGCGTTCCATCCCGCTGCACGGGTCGCGTTTCGGCAAGCGCCGGTTCGCATGTGCCGATGTCGACGAAGCGCCGCGACAGGCGCTCCGGTTTCGCTGACTACCCCGTTGATGCTTGAACGACGCAAGCGTCGATCGATCGGTGGTGATCTTCATCGCCGTTTCCCCGATACGCTGATTGACGAGCGGCCGCCGTCCGTAATCTTGTGCCTGGGCGTGCCGCTCGGTGAGAGCCGGACATCAGGCAATCGGCATGCCATGGACGATGCCGTCACGATGCGCACGGGCGCGGCGGCGCGATTGCCGCGCAATATGCGCGCTTCTGTTTCATGCATGAATCGTGGGGACAGGAAAGCGGGCTGGCCCATTGCCGGATCGATGCCATTCGATACGACGAAACGCACGATAAATCAGGCTTTTGCGTGGATGGTTTCGTCAAACAGGTGTTGAATGGAAATGTTTCATCAATGAGAAATGCGCCGATAACGGATTAAAAACGTTACTCGAATGCGCGGTTCATCGGGCAATTCGGTGTATGAAAGGTGGGGCGAACGAAAATGAAAAAATGATGCACGGGTTCCGGCGGAGGTCGCGTGTTTTCATTTGTTTTAATTATTACGCCGTAACGAAAGTTTTATTTTTTACGGTCATTTCGACGCTCGAGCGACGTGTGATCCTGTCGGTATTTTCACGGATGAATCAAATTCGTTCCGGTCGTCAGCGCAAACGTGTGTCGACGGCTTGCTGGAGGCTGCTGTATCGGGCTGTTCGGGCCCGGCGCCGGGCGAATCGATTCTCGTTTGTGATGGCGCGGGAGGGGGCCGCACGCGCCGCGCCCCACGGTTCGCAAGCGGAAATGCCGGCGCCGCCGGCCCTGCGCGGCCGTGCGCTTCTCAAGTTTGAAACACCCGTTCATCTGGCCGTCCGGCGCAGGCCCGCGAGCCGGATTCGTCCGTCTAATCCGGCGATTGCATCGCGGCGCTCAACGATCGCCGCGGGTGTCAAACCGCTATTGCGATACATTCCTGAAACAAAAAATGTCGTTCCCGGCGCCGCAGGCTGTCGTGGCGGCCGTTTGCCGGGTGCAATCTGCGGTGGAATAACGCGTGGCACGCTGCTTGCGGTACTGGACGCACCGGCGAGCGGTCGACACGAAGTAACGAAGAGGTGGGGCGGCCAACTCGTCAATAAGCAGTCGGGGAAACGGCGATGAAGACCATAAGCAGTAGGTTGATCGGCGCGTACTTTGCGCATCAATGGGGTAGTCGGAAAGACCGGGGGGACGCTCGCGACGCTGTGCCAGCTTCGCGGGTTGCGCTGTCCCGGCTTCTTGCCCGCCGCGCGCTTCGCGTGCTGGCGCGGTTGTCGCGCCGCACGGCAGTCGGGCGACAGCGGTACTCGCTTTCATTCAGTTCACCCGGATGGATCAGGCTGTTCGTGCCGGACAGCGTGATGCCGATTCGTCTTCGGCCGTGCAGGGTCGCTTCGATCGCGCCTGGCCCATGCCAGCGCCGGCCGGATTAGATCGAACGCCCGTCGGCCGGATTATCCGGAAGACCTTTCGTCGCTAGCTCAGGGAGAAGACATGCCACCTGGCTTCCATGCACGCCCGTTGTCGCCCGGATAAAGGGTGTATTTAAGGCGGCTCTGCATTTTGCGGTGGTTAATGTATTCGCGGATTTTCGATTCCGGAATGGGGTGCCGCATGCCGGCACGCTATCCGGCGGGGTATCGAATGTCGCGGGCCGGAAAGATGTGCGCATCGTTCCGGTTTATCAAGTAATGGTGTTTTCGTTATAAAGCCAATGTTCATAAAAATAATCGAAAACACCTATCAAAAAAATTTGGATAACTAAAAATCACGAGGCTAAGCTTCGTCTGGCCAAATTAACAAAAAAACTGAATTCAAAAGGCATCAGGTTTTTATTAATTGGATAGTGATCCTTAATTTTTTGGGGATTGCTCAAGTCAGGATGATTGATGGCGTGCGATCTTCCTGGCTCATTCTGTCCACGCCGTTTTGGAGTCGACCATGAAGAAGCTTCTGATTGCAGCAGCAGTTCTGGCGGTTTCGGGTGCAGCGTTCGCAGGTAGCGGCACGGTGTCGAGCAGCAATTCGTCGAGTGGCGGTTCGACGATGGCTGGCGTTGCAGGGTTCGGTCATTTCACCGCGACCGATTCCGGTGCAGCGCTCGGCGCAGCCGGCGCAGTTGCCGGTGGCCCCGGCAGCGGCTCGATCTCGTACACGAGCCACACGCAATCGTCGTCGGTTGGCGGCTTCGGCTTCGGTGGCGCGCAAGCAGGCGGCAACAGCGGCGCGAATGCCGGTTCGATCGGCTGGACGTATCACCACTAAGCCGCGACGCGTAGCGTTCGTCATTGGCTGGCGGTACGGATGCCGGGTTCCGCTCGATGGGGGTAGACCCGGCTCCGCCACCGCCGAACTTACTCACAGCAAGGAATTGCTATGAAAGCCAAAGTGATTTTCGCGACAGCGCTCACCGTCATTTCGTCGGCTGCATTGGCAGCAGGTTCCTCCACGACCAACCAGACGCAATCCGTTGCGGCGGGTGTTTCCGGTTCGGTCCTGGTCGGCTCCGGCAGCTATACCAGCAATTCGACTTCGACGGCGGGCGCGAACGCGGGCAGTACGGTGACACCCGCTGGTTCCGCCGGCACGGCATCCGCCTTCCACAACACGACTTCGACGGCCAGCGGTTCGGGCACGAACGGGGGCGCGTTCGCGGCAGGCGGCGGTATCGGTGCCGCAGGCTCGTACGGTGGAAACAGCAGCACGAACGAGAACGCGAATGCGCTCTCGGGTGGGGTGAGCGCCACGATCGTACTCGGCGCAAACCACTACACGGCCTCGAGCGCCAACGACCAGGGCAATGCCAACGCGGGTGCCGCTGGGCTGACCGGCAGTGCCGGGTCAGGCGCGATCACGGGTTCGAATCACTACAACTCGTCGACCGTATGGAGTACCGGTCCGGCCGGCTCGCCGTCCGCATCGGGCGGAAGCCAGGGCAGTGCAAGTGCGACCGGAAGCAGTCATTAGTCAGGTGTGGGGGGACCAGTTTCCCAGCGACGCTGGTCTCTTTTCTCCACATTGTTGTCACGTAAGGAGTTGGCATGAAGCAGAAACTGATTGCCGCCGCTCTGATGCTCGCGTCTTTGACGGCGTATGGCGCTGACCGTATTGCCAACGACGTGCAATCGAATTTGCAGACGTCAAACAACCCTGACCAGACAACCAAACCGTCAGAACAACAAACGCTTTCTTCGGGCAGTGCCATCGGTGGACCAGACGCCCAGCAGTGGCAGGGTATGTCGGCCGGCTCGTGGTCCCAGCTGGGTAACGGCTGGAAACAGTTCGGGGAAGCAGGCAAAGCTGAAGGGAATCAGGGGAACTAGTACGGTTGCCTGGGTGGGAGGTCAAACCTCGTCCGGAGAGTGAAATGAACAGCAACAGGATCAAGGTGGCATGCGCAGCGATGTTCGCGATGACCACGATCGGCGCCCAAGCGCAAACCGCCGATTCGACTTCGAGCGCGCAGTCGTCGACGTCGTCGACGGCGGTCAGCCAGGGTGGCGGCTCGAGCATGAACACGAACACCACAAGCTCGCGCGGCGGTAACGCCACCAGCTCCAGCGGGGTTCGCAGCAGCGGCAATTCGAGCGTGAACGTGAACGTGACGATGCCGTCCAGCACGAGTGGCGGCACGAACGTGACGCCGCAGTCGCTGCAGTCATCCGGCGCGCCCGGCACCAACCCGTACAACACCCAGTCAGCGGAAAACGTCAATTACTCGGGTACGCAGACGATCAAGACGAACCCCGCGATCCAGGCGCCGGGCCTCACGACCACGCTGTCCGATACCTGCATGGGGTCGGTGAGCGTCGGCGTGTCGTTCCCGGGGTTCGGCGCGACGGGCGGCACGACGCTGGTCGACCAGGCCTGCGTCCGGCGTCTCGATGCGCGTGAATTTCGTGCGATGGGCCTGACCGACGTGGCGCTCGCGCTGCTCTGCCAGAGCGATGCGAACCGGCGTGCGGTGGAAGCGACCGGGCACCTGTGCCCGGGCACGACCGCGCCGCTCGCCCGTTCGAACGTGGCACCGAGCGCAGAAGCGACAGTCGCCGACGACGTGAAGTATCACGATCCGATCGTGCGTGATCGCATGGGCTTGCCGCCGCTGGGCGCTGCCGCGCCGGCACCGGTGCAGACCCGCCCGGTGGCGACGACCTCGGTGCAGGCGGCACCCGTGTCGGTGCCGGTACCGGTGCCCGTGCCGTCGATCGCGCCGATTGCCGCCGCGCCGGCCGTTTCCGCACCGGCTGTCGCTGCACCGGCTGTTGCTGCTGCCGCACCGGCAGTGGCGGCACCGGCTGTTGCCGCCGCTCCGGCCGTCGCAGTACCCGCCGTTGCAGCCGCGGCACCGGTCGCAGCCGCAGCACCTGCCGTGGCAGCCGCGCCCGCTGTCGCCGCCGCCGCACCCGCAGCCTCGGTCGTACCGGCTGCCGCGATCGCAGCCGTGCCGGCTGCGGCCGTGATCGCTGCACCGGCAGTTGCGGACAAGGCATCGCCAGTGCCTGCCGCGCCGGTCGCCGACACGAAGGCACCCGATCCCGTGCAGCCGGTGGCCGACAAGGCGCCGGAGCCCGCACCGGCGGTGGCCGACAAGGCGCCCGAACCCGCACCGGCGGTGGCCGACAAGGCGCCCGAGCCTGCACCGGCGGTTGCCGACAAGGCACCCGATCCCGTGCAGCCCGTCGCCGACAAGGCGCCGGAGCCGATGCCGGCCGCAACCGACAACGCAGCGCAGGCCGCTGCCGCGCCGGCTGCGGACACGATGCCGGCTCCTGCCGTCGTCGCGGTGCCTGCAGCCGATGTCGCGATGCCTGCACCGGCAGCCGATGCGAAGGCCGCCGAGCCGGCTCCGGTCGCCGCGGAAGCGCCCGCACCGGAAGCCGCGGCGCCTGCCGCAGCCGCAGCGCCTGCCGACATGCCGGCAGCCGACGCGAAGGTGCCGGACGAGGCAGCGGCGCAGCCCGCCGACATGCCGGCGTTGTCCGATCCGGCGCAAGGATTGCCGCCGGCTTCGGTCGACCAGCAGGCCGCCCCGGCTGCACCGGTCGTGCCGGCTCCGGCTGTCATCTCGACGAGCACGTCGTCGTAAGCACACGGGTCGGTCTCCCGTGCGGCCGGAACGCCGGCCGCGCGGGAGTCGTTCGGCCCCGCTGCCCGACGGTCGTGTCCTGTTTGAAGGGTGTTGGTCCCATCCCCGAGGTCAACACCTCTTTTTGCCTGACGAGGATGCAAGGAGGCCTCAATCATGAGGATCTTTTTGGTCGCTCTGTTGTTGTACAGCGCGCAAGCCGCAGCACAGGCGGTATTCCAGAACCCGGCGGTCTTCGTGATCCTGGGTGAGCAGACCGCCGCGAACGCCGTGAGCGTCGAGCAGGCGCTGACGACGCTCGGTCGTGCCGACAACACGGCATGCGCGCCGATGATGATGATCGGCGATCCGCAGATGATCTACATGATGCCGGAGGAGGGCCACGCGCCGTCGTGGCAATCGCCGGTGTACGGCCGTGGCGCGCCGTTCGAAGCGCAGAACGGGCCGTCGCCGACCGGCAAGACGGTCGGCGCGATGCAGCATGCCGAGGACATGCAGACGCTTCCATGGAGCGACGGCAGCGCGATCACGCAGAAGATCGCCGGCGAGTCGAGCGTGACGGCGGCGGACCGGGTGAGCGGGTGGCAGCGCAACGGGCTCAACTCGATCGAGACGGCCCGCGCGACGGAAGTGACGATGAACGGCAAGACCTACCGGGCCTATCGTGACGACCTCAACGGTTCCGCGAAGCCGGTCGTCGAGCCGCAGATCTACACGCAGCGCGTCGTGTTCTGCCGATAACGAAACGTCAATCCGAGGACGGCCCGGCGCCGCGCCGCGGGACCACGATGCCCCGCCCCACGTGATCCGGCAACGGCCGTTTCGACAACCAACCCAAGCGACGAGGCCATCGTGAACTATTGTTGCCAGATCAGGGTGTCGGGCCCGCAGGATCTCGAACGCGATGCGGGTACGGCGCCGTTCGTGGCCGTCCGGCGCAACCATGTCGTACCGTCACGGCCGCTCGTCTACCTGTCGCAACAGCACGATGCCGCGCTCGCCGACTGTCTCGCGTCGCGCGGCTGGGACGTGTGGCGCGCGAAAACCGTTGCGGACGCACTGAATCTCGTCCGGGCGAACCGTCCGCATGCGGGCATCGTCGATTTCGGCGGCTTCGCGTCGCCCGACGTCACGTCGTTCGAGGCGCTGTTGCGCGACCCACGCGTCGGCTGGGTCGCGCTCGCCGACGATGAGCGGCTGCGGGATCTCGTCATCGCGCGCCTGATTCGCCACTGCTGCTTCGACTACGTGCGCAATGCGACCGCGTATACGACGATCGGCTATCTGGTCGGCCATGCGTACGGGATGCTGACGCTCGCCGACGGCAGCCCGGACGCGGATGCGGCGCCCCCCGGCGGCACGATGATCGGCTCGTGCGACGCGATGCGCCGGCTGTTCGCGACGATCCGCAAGGTCGCGAACACGGACGCCACCGTATTCATCGCCGGCGAATCCGGCACCGGCAAGGAGCTGACGGCGGCGGCGATTCACCAGCAGTCGTTGCGCGCCGACGCGCCATTCGTTGCCGTGAACTGCGCGGCCATTCCGTCGACGTTGCTGCAGGCCGAGCTGTTCGGCCATGAGCGCGGCGCGTTCACGGGTGCGCACCAGCGCAAGATCGGCCGTATCGAGGCCGCGCACGGCGGGACGCTGTTTCTCGATGAAATCGGCGACATGCCGTTCGAGAGCCAGGCGAGCCTGCTGCGCTTCCTGCAGGAAGGCACGATCGAGCGCCTCGGCGGACACGCGTCGATTCCGGTGGACGTGCGGATCGTGTCGGCGACCCACGTCGATCTCGAGGCCGCGATGCAGGCGGGGCGGTTCCGTGCCGACCTGTACTACCGCCTGTGCGTGCTGCGCATCGACGAGCCGCCGCTGCGCGTGCGCGGCCGCGACATCATGCTGCTCGCCGACTACGTGCTGCGGCGCTATCGCGGCGACAGTTCGCACCGGATTCGCGGCTTCATGCCGTGCGCGGTCGAAGCGATCCACAACTATCCGTGGCCAGGCAACGTGCGCGAGCTGATCAACCGGATCCGGTTCGCGGTCGTGATGACGAACGGCCCGATGATCTCGGCCGCCGATCTCGAACTGCACCAGTACACCTCGCGGCAGCCGCCGACGCTCGCCGAAGCGCGCCGGCACGCCGAGCGGCGCGCGATCGAGGAAACGCTGATGCGCCACCGCCACCAGCATGCGGACGTGGCGGCCGAGCTGGGGATCTCGCGCGCGACGCTGTATCGGCTGATGACCGCGCACGGGCTGCACGGCTGACGCACCGCGGCGCGCAGCCGCTCAAGACCGCGCGACGTCGGCCGTTAAGACATGAAACGGCCCGTCCGGACCGCCTGCGCAGCGACGCGCGCGGCCGGCACGCGGCGCATCACGCTTATCCGAGGTTATCGTGGCAGAGTGCAGTCACTGCGGCAGGACGTTCCTGGTCGGCGGGCGGTCGATCGACGGCCGCCGCTATTGCCGTTCGGCATGCGCCCGGGCGCATCCGGTCGTCGTCGAGGCAGACCGGTTGCCCGATGCGAAGGTCTGGGAGTACGTGCACGACTGGCGTTACGGGCCGTGCCCGATCTGCCGTCGCGACGACCGGCCGGTCGATGTCCATGCGTCGCATCGTGTCGTGTCGTTGCTGTTCGTCACGCGCTGGGCGACGCGGCGCCACGTGTGCTGCCGGCGTTGCGGCCGCAGGAAGCAGGCGCTCGCGCTGCTGGCGTCGGCCGCGTTCGGCTGGTGGGGGCTGCCGTGGGGCCTCGTGCTGACGCCGATCCAGCTCGCGCGCAACGCGCTCGGGCTGGCCGCGCGCGATCCGGAGGTCGCGACGCAGCAGTTCGAGCAGCTCGTGCGGCGCAAGCTGGCGGCGCGCCGGCTGCGGCGCGCGCGGCCCGGCGCCGGCGCATGAGCGCGCGGCTCGGCGCGCCGCGCGCGATCAGGCGGCCGGCCGCTCGAAGCCCGATGCGACCCAGCGCTCGGCACTGGCCTTGTTGAGCTTGAAACCGGCCGACACCTTGGCTTCGGCCAGCAGCTCGCCATACGGGTCGAATGCCTTGAGCTGCGCGTACGGCTCGAATTCGTCCGGCACGATGTCGAGTGTCACCGACACGTCCTCGCCGTCCTCGCCCTGAACCGTCACTTCCTTGTGCAGCATCGCGCGCCGCTGCTGCTCGTGGCGCATCAGCACCTCGGTCGCGGTTTTCACGAGCGTGCGGAACGCGTTCGCGTCCATCGGCTTCGGGTTCTTCTTGTCGCGGCCCATGGTCCACGGCCCGACGAGCGCGGGCTCGGACTCGCCGTCCTTGATCATCTCGACGGCCCAGCCGTCGTCGTCTTCGTTCTTGATGATGCGGGCCGTCCAGCCGTTGTCGCGCCAGAGGCCGTTTTCGTGGATGGAGGTGTCGTCGGATTGCAGGTCGGATTCGGTCATGAGGAGTGCGGGGCGTACGGGCCACCGGAGTACGGGCGCCGGCAACAGGGCGGCGGCGCGCGGCCGGCATCGGCGCGTCGCTCGCCGCCGGGGGCCGGCGCGGCATGCAAAGGCGTCGATTTTACCTGCTGGCCGGCCGCTTGGCCCGCGCAGCCCGCCACGTTGGCCATCCGGTCGATGTCCGCAGATACCGGCCGCTTCGTGTCGGGCGCTCGAACCGGCGCAAATATCAAACTCGTATTACGTCCCGGACGGCCGATCCCGATGCCGTCCGATATCCCGTTCGCGCACGGCTTCATAGAATCGATGTTCAGGCTAAAAATAGCCTGAACATCCTATCCACGCCAAACCGGCCGTGCGCGTTCCGCGTCGCGCGGCCGTTGAACCACCGGGAACTACGCATGAGGAAATTCAACGTTCGCATCGTCTTCGCGTACGACTGGCCGTTGACGCTGGCCGGCATCGAGCAGGTCGCCGGCAGCACCAGTGCGATCGAGCTCGTCGCGGTCTACCGGAGTGCAGCCGAACTGGTCGCGTCGCTCGGCGGCGTCGACTGCGATGTCGTGCTGGTCGACTATGCGATCCGTGGCGACGCGCAGATGGACGGCCTTGCGCTCCTCGGCTGGCTGCGGCGCACGCGTCCGAACGTCGGGATCGTCGTGCTGGTCGCGAACGAGAATCCGCTGATCCTTGGGTCGATTCTCGCGATCGACGGCGTGAGCATCGTCAGCAAGTTCGACGAGGTCGGCCATATCGTCACGGCGATTCATTCGAGCTACAGCGGCGGGCGTTACCTGTCGCCGCTCGTCAGGCGCGCGGTCGATGCAGCCGGCGAGCGCGGCGAGGCGCCCGTGAAGCTGTCGGCGCGCGAGATCGAGGTCATTCGCCTGTATCTGTCGGGGGTGCCGATCAAGACGATCGCGCAGCGCCTGAGCAAGGGCAAGCAGACGGTCAGCGCGCAGAAGATCAGTGCGATGAAGAAGCTCGGCGTGAACAACGACGTCGAGCTGATCCAGCGGGCGGCGGGGTTGGGGCTCGGCGCCGGCCCCGCTGCGTTACGGCCCGGCGGCGTGGTGTGAGTTGGCGGGTGCCGGGCGGCCGCCGTCAAGCCGGCAACGCAAACCGCGTCACGGCGTCCCGCAGCGCCTCGGCCTGATCGCGCAGCGAATGCGCGGCGGCTGCCGCCTCTTCGACGAGCGCCGCGTTCTGCTGCGTGACCTGGTCCATCTCGCCCACCGCGCGATTGACCTGCTCGATCCCGGCGCTCTGTTCGCGCGACGCATGGCTGATCTCGTCGAGGATCTCGTTCACGCGCCGTACCGACTGCACGATCTCGGCCATCGTCTCGCCCGCGTGCGTGACGAGCGCCGCGCCTTGCTCGACGGTCTCGTTCGACGACACGATCAGCGACTTGATCTCCTTCGCGGCCGTCGCCGAGCGTTGCGCGAGCGAGCGCACTTCGGCCGCGACCACCGCGAAGCCGCGGCCCTGTTCGCCGGCACGCGCCGCTTCGACGGCCGCATTCAGCGCGAGGATGTTGGTCTGGAACGCGATCCCGTCGATCACGCCGATGATGTCGCCGATCTTGTGCGAGCGGTCGGTGATCTCGTTCATCGTGCGCACGACGTCGTCGACCACCGTGCTGCCGCGCGTCGCGACCTGCGCGGCCTGGCTGGCGAGCGATGCGGCCTGAGCGGCGCTGTCCGCGTTCTGCTTCACGTTCGCGGTCATCTGGTCCATGCTCGACGCGGTCTGCACGAGCGCGGCCGCCTGCTCCTCAGTGCGCTGCGACAAGTCCGTGTTGCCGGACGCGATCTCGCCTGCGCCGACGTTGATGTTCTCGGTACCCATCCGCACGCGCGACACCATGTCGATCAGCCCGCCTTGCATTGTGTGCAGCGCGTGCAGCAGGCTGCCGCGATCGTCGTGCTTCACGGCGACATGCGCGGTCAGGTCGCCCTGCGCGATGCGCTGCGCGGCGTCGAGTGCCACTTCCAGTTCGCCGCCGAGGTTCGCGCGCACGCTTTTCAGCACCAGCACCATCACGGCGGTCGCGATCCCGCCGAGCACGGTCGTCATCGCAAGCCAGCGGCCGACGCTTTCGAGCACGGCGGTGCGCACGTCGTTCATGTACATGCCCGTCACGAGATACCAGTCCCACGGCGCGAAGCGCTGCACGGCGCTGGTTTTCTCCTGCGGCTTGTCGGCGCCCGGCTTCGGCCACAGATACTCGACGAAGCCCTTGCCGCCTTCGATGTTGCCGGCCTTCACGATCTCGACGAACAGGTGCTTGCCGTTCGGGTCGGTGAAATTCGACACGTCCTTGCCGTTGAGCTCGGCCTTGATCGGATGCATCACGATCACGGGCTTCGAGTCGTTGACGGAGATGTAGCCGTCGGCGCCGTAACGCATCGCGGCGATCGCCTCGAGCGCCTTCTGCTTGGCGTCGGCTTCCGGCAGCGCGTTCTGCTGCGACAGCTTGTAGTAGTGGTCGGCCACGCTCGTGGCCTGCGCGACCAGCGACGCGAGCTGGTCGCGGCGATCCGTGATCATCGACGCGCGCGTCTGCCAGGCGCCGAGCCCGGCGATCACGAGCAGGCCGAGCCAGAGGATGACGATCATCGAGGCGAGTTTCTGATTCAGGGAAAGATTGCGCATGGTGTGTGGTCGGTCAGTCGTGGACGCTCGCCGGAACGGCGTGACGGGATATATGTCTTGACGGCGCCCGACGTGCGTCGCCGTAGACGGGTTATCCCTAGGAACCGGTACCGTCACCCATGCCTTTGACGCCAATACGGGTATCTATGCATATGCATAACGGGCGTCGCTATACTGTCGGGGCGCTTGTGTGCGCGCCGCGCGCCCGGTCTGGCGGCGCGGCGATGAATGAAACCGAAAGGAGGCAACGATGCGAATTCTGGTGGTAGGGGCTGGCGCGGTCGGCGGATACTTCGGCGGCCGGCTGGCCGCGGCGGGGCGCGACGTGACGTTCCTGGTGCGCGACGGCCGCGCGGCCGCGCTGGCGCGCGACGGGCTGCTGATCCGCAGCCCGCGCGGCGACCTGACGCTCGCGAACGTGCAGACCGTGCGCGCAGGCGATGCGGGGGCCGGCGTCGCGCCGTTCGACCTCGTGCTGCTGAGCTGCAAGGCGTACAGCCTCGACGACGCGATTCAGTCGTTCGCGCCGTTCGTCGGCCCGCAGACGCTGATCCTGCCGATGCTCAACGGGATGCGTCATCTCGACGTGCTGCGCGACCGGTTCGGCGCCGCGCTGGTGCTCGGCGGGCTGTGCGTGATCGCGGCGACGCTCGATCGCGAGCAGCGCATCGTGCACCTCAACGACACGGCGGGGCTGTCGTTCGGCGAGCTCGCGGGCGGCGAATCGCCGCGCGTGCGCGCGGTGGCCGACGTGTTCGGCGGCGCGGGCTTCGACGCGACGCTCAGCGACAATATCGCCGCACGGATGTGGGAGAAGTGGGTGTTCCTCGCGACGCTCGCCGCGAGCACGTCGCTGTTCCGCGGCTCGGTCGGTGACATCCTCGCCGCGCCGGACGGCCGCCGCCTGCTCGAGACGATGCTCGCCGAATGCAGCGCGATTGCGGAGCACAACGGGTACCGGCCCGACCCGACGGCAATCGAACGGATGCAGCGGATGGTGCTGACGCCGTCGCCGCTGACCGCGTCGATGCTGCGCGACGTCGAGAACCATGCGCGTGTCGAGGCGGATCACGTGATCGGCGACCTGCTCGCGCGCCGCGACCCGCAGGCGGCCGATGGGCTGTCGCTGCTGCGGATCGCGTACAACCACCTGAAGGCGTATGAGGTGCGCACGGCACGCGAGCACGCGGCCGCGTAGTCGTCGGGGCCGCCGGCTCAGGTGTGCCCCACGCCCGACGGACGGCGCCGGGCATCTCTCGTCCCGGCGCGTTCCGCGCTGCACAAATTTGCCATCCGGCGCCGTTTACGGCCGGAATGCGCAAAAAAGTATCGGAAATCAGGCGTAAAGTTGGTGGAGCCGCGCGCTCGATCGACCTACATTGCTTCCCATGCGACCGGTCGCGTCGCCGCGTGAAATCCGCGGCGCACGCGCGAAACGAGTCGGCCAGCGACACATGGGAATGGAGACGCCAACATGATGCACCCCGATCTGGAAGTGGTCGAAGTGCGACGCGACGAGTCGTTCAAGGTCTGGTCGCACGGCTATCCGTATCGCACGATCCGCTGGCACTTCCATCCCGAATTCGAGCTGCACCTGATCGTCGCGACGCGCGGCAAGTATTTCGTCGGCGACCACATCGGCTCGTTCGGCCCCGGCCATCTCGTGCTGCTCGGCCCGAATCTGCCGCACAACTGGGTCAGCGACATGGCCGAGGGCGAAACCGTCGAGCGCCGCAATCTCGTGATCCAGTTCGACCCGGCGTTCGTGCGCCGCTGCATGGACGCGTTTCCCGAATGCCGCGACGCGCAGGCGTTGCTCGACGATGCGCGGCGCGGGGTCGGCTTCGACGCGGCCACCAGCGCCGCGATTGCGCCGCTGTTCGACGAATTGCTGACAGCGCGCGGCATGCGCCGCATCGCGCTGTTCATGACGATCCTCGAGCGGCTGTGCGGGGCGGCCGAACGCACGCTGCTCGCGAGCCCCGCGTACGACCAGGCCGATGTCACGCCGACGCGGCTCAGCCATGCGCTGTCGTACATCGGCAAGAACCTCGCGTCCGAGCTGCGCGAATCCGATCTCGCGCAATTGACCGGGCAGAGCGTCAGCGCGTTCTCGCGTGCGTTCCACCGCCAGACGGGCATGCCGTTCGTCCAGTACGTGAATCGTCTGCGGATTGAATCAGCATGCCAGATGCTGCTCGCCGACGACGCGAACATCACCGATATCTGCTTCCAGGCCGGCTTCAACAACGTGTCGAACTTCAACCGCCAGTTTCGCGCGGTGAAGGGGATGGCGCCGTCCGAATTCCGCGCACTGCAGCGCTTGAACGCGCGCAGCCGCGAGCTGGCGCTGCACGCGGCGCCCACCGGCAATCCGCTGCCGCCGCGTGTCGTGACGCCCGGCGTACCCGAACTCGCGCCGCACCCCGGATGATCGCGGGGCCGCGGCCCGCCTGACTTTCCCCACCGTTTTACCCAGCCGATCGCGCCGCTCACGTCGCGAGGGGCTCACTCACCCACGAAAAAGCTGCACACAATTTCGGAGACACCGTCATGACGCATGCATCGCCCGCTTCATCCCCTCGTCGCGCCGCCCGCATGGCGGCCGTTGCCGCGCTCGCCGTCGCGGCCTTGCTGCCCGTCACGGCCGCGCAGGCGGCACCGCTGCGGATCGGCATGACGTTCCAGGAACTGAACAACCCGTATTTCGTGACGATGCAGAAGGCGCTGAACGACGCGGCTGCGTCGATCGGCGCGCAGGTTTTCGTCACCGACGCGCATCACGACGTCAGCAAGCAGGTGAGCGACGTCGAGGACATGCTGCAGAAGAAGATCGACATCCTGCTCGTGAACCCGACCGATTCGACCGGCATCCAGTCGGCGATCACACAGGCGAAGAAGGCCGGCGCGGTGGTCGTGGCCGTCGATGCGAACGCGAACGGCCCGGTCGATTCGTTCGTCGGCTCGAAGAACTACGACGCGGGCCTGATGTCGTGCGACTACCTCGCGAAAGCGCTCGGCGGCAGCGGCGAGGTGGCGATTCTCGACGGCATTCCGGTCGTGCCGATTCTCGAACGCGTGCGCGGCTGCAAGGCGGGGCTCGCGAAATACCCGAACGTGAAGCTGGTCGATACGCAAAACGGCAAGCAGGAGCGCGCGACCGCGCTGTCGGTAACCGAGAACCTGATTTCCGCGCACCCGAAGCTGAAGGGCATCTTCAGCGTGAACGACGGCGGCGCGATGGGCGCGCTCGCCGCGATCGAGAGTTCGGGCAAGGACATCAAGCTGACGAGCGTCGACGGCGCGCCCGAGGCGATCGCCGCGATCCAGAAGCCGAACTCGAAGTTCATCGAGACGACCGCGCAGTTCCCGGCCGACCAGGTGCGTATCGCGCTCGGCATTGCGATCGCGCGGAAGTGGGGCGCGACGGTGCCGAAGGCGATCCCGGTCGATGTGAAGGTGGTCGATCGCGGCAACGCGAAGGGCTTCAGCTGGTGAACGAGGTGCAATGCGACGCGAAGGGCGGCGGCCCGGCTGGCGCCTTTCGCACGGAGAAGCCGATGGACACGATACTCAGGCTCAGCCACATCACGAAGCGCTTTCCGGGTGTGAAGGCGCTGTCCGGCATTCACCTGGAGATTGCGCGCGGCGAGATTCACGCGCTGCTCGGCGAGAACGGCGCGGGCAAGTCGACGCTGATGAAGATTCTGTGCGGCATTCATCAGCCGGATACTGGCACGATCGAGATCGACGGCGCGGTGCGTCATTTCGCGGATTATCACGACGCGGTTGCGGCGGGTGTCGGCATCGTGTTCCAGGAGTTCAGCCTGATTCCGCACCTCGACGCCGTCGACAACCTGTTCCTCGGCCGCGAGCTGCGCAACCGCTGGGGCGCCCGCGACCGCAAGCGGATGCGCCATGCGGCGGCCGCGATCTTCGCGCGGCTCGGGGTGGCGATCGATCTCGATGCGCCGATCCGCGCGCTGTCGGTCGCGCAGCAGCAGTTCGTCGAGATCGGCAAGGCGCTGTCGCTCGACGCGCGCATCCTGATCCTCGACGAACCGACCGCCACGCTCACGCCGGCCGAGGCCGGGCACCTGTTCGCGATCATGCGCGAGCTGAAGCGGCAGGGCGTCGCGATGATCTTCATCTCGCATCACCTCGAGGAGATTTTCGCGGTGTGCGACCGCATCACGGTGCTGCGCGACGGCCAGTACGTGGCGACGACCGATGTCGCTCACACGGACGTCGAGCAGCTCGTGCGGATGATGGTCGGCCGCCGGATCGAAAGCAGCTTTCCGCCGAAGCCTGCGCGCGTGGCCGATGCGCCGCGGGTGCTGGAGGTCGATGCGCTGCAGATCGAGCGCGACGGGCCCGTGAACCGCTTCGCGCTGCATGCCGGCGAAATTCTCGGCTTCGCCGGGCTGGTCGGCTCGGGCCGCACCGAAACCGCGCTCGCGGTGATCGGCGCGACGCGTGCGTATCGCAAGGACCTGCGCGTGCGCGGCGCGGCCGCGACGCTCGCCGATCCAGCCGACGCACTGCGCGCGGGTATCGGCATCCTGCCCGAAAGCCGCAAGACGGAAGGGCTCGTCACGTCGTTCTCGATCCGCGACAACATCTCGCTGAACAACCTCGGCAAGTACCGGTCGATGCGCTGGCTGATCGACCGTCGCGGCGAAGCGCGCGCGACGCACGACGTGATGCGGCGCGTCGGCGTGAAGGCACCGTCGATCCACACCGAGGTCGCGACATTGTCCGGCGGCAACCAGCAGAAGGTCGTGATCGCGCGCTGGCTGAACCACCACACGTCGGTGCTGATCTTCGACGAGCCGACGCGCGGCATCGACGTCGGCGCGAAAGCGGAAATCTACGGGCTGATGCGCGAACTCACCGCGCGCGGCTACGCCATCATCATGATCTCGTCCGAATTGCCGGAAATCGTCGGCATGTGCGATCGCGTCGCCGTGTTCCGCCAGGGCCGCATCGAGGCGACGCTCGAAGGCGACGAGATCGATCCCGACACGGTCATGACCTATGCCACGGCCGGCACGCGAGGAGCGACCCATGAACCTGCCTGATTCTTCTTCCACGCCTTCCACGACGCTCGCGGCCGCCGCCGGAAACGGCGACGCACCGCCGCCACGCGCGATGTGGGCGCAGTTGCGACGCTCGACGCTGTTCTATCCGCTCGTCGGCCTGATCGTCGTGTGCATCGCGATGATGATCGCGAGCCCGAGCTTCCTGTCTGCCGCGAACCTCGAAAACGTGCTGCGCCAGGTGTCGATCAACGCGATCATCGCGGTCGGCATGACCTGCGTGATCCTGACCGGCGGAATCGACCTGTCGGTCGGCTCGGTGATGGCGCTGTCGGGCACGCTGGCAACCGGGCTGATGGTCGCGGGCGTGAACGCGGTGGGCGCGCTCGCGATCGGCATCGCGGTCGGCCTCGGTTTCGGTTTCCTGAACGGCGTGTTCGTCGCGTTCGCGGGGATGCCGCCGATCATCGTCACGCTCGCGACGATGGGCATCGCGCGCGGCCTGGCGTTGATCTACACGGGCGGCTATCCGATCGACGGCTTGCCCGACTGGGTCGCGTTCTTCGGCAGCGGCAAGGTGCTCGGCATCCAGGCGCCCGTGCTGATCATGCTGGTGGTGTACGCAATCGCGTGGCTGCTGCTCGACCGGATGCCGTTCGGCCGTTACGTGTATGCAATCGGCGGCAACGAGCAGGCGACGCGGCTCACCGGCGTGCGTGTCGCGCGCGTGAAGCTGATCGTCTACATGCTGGCCGGGCTCACGTCGGCGCTCGCCGCGATCGTGCTGACCGGGCGGCTGATGAGCGGGCAACCGAACGCGGGCGTCGGCTTCGAGCTCGACGCGATCGCGGCCGTCGTGATGGGCGGCACGTCGATCTCGGGCGGGCGCGGCGCGATCCTTGGCACGCTGGTCGGTGCGCTGCTGCTCGGCGTGCTCAACAACGGGCTGAACATGATCGGCGTGAACCCGTATGTGCAGAACGTGATCAAGGGCGGAATCATCCTGCTCGCGATCTACATCAGCCGCGAACGGTCGCGGTAACGATCGATTAATCAGTCATCCAGATCATCAACAAAAGAGAAAGAGGCAACCCATGACGACACCCGAAGCCCCGCCGCGGATGACCGCGGTCGTCTGCCACGGCCCCGAGGACTATCGCGTCGAACAGGTCGCGAAGCCGCGCCCCGGCGCGAACGAACTCGTGATCCGCATCGCCGCGTGCGGCATCTGCGCAAGCGACTGCAAGTGCTACACGGGCGCGAAGATGTTCTGGGGCGGCCCGAGCCCGTGGGTCAAGGCGCCCGTGATTCCCGGCCACGAATTCTTCGGCCATGTCGAGGCACTTGGCGACGGCGCGGCCGAGCATTTCGGCGTGACGGTGGGCGACCGCGTGATCGCCGAGCAGATCGTGCCGTGCGGCAAGTGCCGCTATTGCAGGTCGGGGCAATACTGGATGTGCGAAGTGCACAACATCTTCGGCTTCCAGCGCGACGTGGCCGACGGCGGGATGGCCGAATACATGCGCATTCCGCCGACTGCGCTCGTCCACAAGATCCCGCTCGGCGTGTCGCTTGAAGACGCCGCGATCATCGAGCCGCTGTCATGCGCGATCCACACGGTGAATCGCGGCGACCTGCAGCTCGACGATGTGGTCGTGATCGCCGGAGCGGGCCCGCTCGGGCTGATGATGACGCAGGTCGCGCACCTGAAGACGCCGAAGAAGCTCGTCGTGATCGACCTGATCGACGAACGGCTCGAACTCGCGCGGCAATACGGTGCCGACGTGACGATCAACCCGAAGCGCGACGACGCGCGCGAGATCGTCAGGTCGCTCACCGACGGCTACGGCTGCGACGTCTACATCGAGACGACCGGCGCGCCGGTCGGCGTGAGCCAGGGGCTCGACCTGATCCGCAAGCTCGGCCGCTTCGTCGAATTCAGCGTGTTCGGCGAGGATGCGACCGTCGACTGGTCGATCATCGGCGACCGCAAGGAACTCGACGTGCGCGGCGCGCACCTGGGGCCTTACTGCTACCCGATCGCGATCGACCTGCTCGCACGCGGGCTCGTCACGTCGAAAGGCATCGTCACGCACGATTTCGCGCTCGAGGAATGGGACGACGCGATCCGCGTCGCGAAATCACCCGAATCGATCAAGGTGCTGCTGAAACCGGCCCGCTGACGGCCGGCGTGCGCCTCACCGGAGACATCATGGAATACGTCATAGGCGTCGACATCGGTACGCAGAGCACCAAGGCGCTGCTCGTCGACCGGCACGGCACGATCGTCGCGCGGCGCTCGGCCGGCTACCAGCCCGATACGCCGCGCCCGCTGTGGGCCGAGCAATGGCCGCACGTGTGGTTCGACGCGGTGCTCGCCTGCATCGCGGGCTGCGTGAGCGACGCGTGCGCGCAGGGTGTGCCGGCCGATGCGATCCGCGCGGTGTGCGTGAGCAGCCTGTACGGCGGCTCGGGCATTCCGGTCGGCAGCGACATGCGGCCGCTCCATCCATGCCTGATCTGGATGGACCGGCGCGCGACCGCGGAAGTCGACTGGGTCAATGCGAGCGTGAACGTCGAACGGTTGCGCGTGATCACGGGCAACGGCGTCGACAGCTATTACGGCTTCACGAAGATGCTGTGGCTGCGCGACCAGCGGCCGGACGTGTGGGCGAACGTGCGCTATTTCCTGCCGCCGAACGCCTACGTGATCTACCTGCTGACCGGCGAAGTCGCGGTCGATCACAGTTCGGCCGGCAATATCGGCGGCGTGTACGACGTCGCGCGCCGCGAGTGGTCCGACGATGCGCTCGACATGCTCGGCATTCCGGCGACGATGATGCCCGAGCGGCTCGTCGAATCGACGGACATCGTCGGCGGGCTGCTGTCGCAATGGACGGAGCAGCTCGGGCTGCCGGCCGGCACGCCCGTCGTCGCGGGCGGCGTCGATGCGGCCGTCGCGACTTTCGCGGCCGGCGCGACGCGCGCGGGGCAGCATGTCGCGATGATCGGCACCAGCATGTGCTGGGGTTACGTGAGCCCGCACGTCGATGCGCGGCACGGGCTCGTCAGCATGCCGCACGTGTTCAACGGGCAGCGCGACCTGTACGTGTTTGGCGGCGCGATTACCGCAGGGGCGTCGGTCGCGTGGTTTCGCGACCAGTTCTGTCACGCGGAAATCGATGCGGCCCGCCTGCTGCCGCACGGCGATCCGCACGTGTTGCTCGAGGAAGCGGCCGAAAGCGTGCCGCCGGGCGCGGACGGCGTGCTGTTCCTGCCGTACCTGATGGGCGAGCGCAGCCCCGTGTGGGACGCGAAGGCGAGCGGCGCATTCGTCGGGCTGAGTCTCGCGCATACGCGCGCGCACCTGTATCGCGCGGTGCTCGAAGGTGTCGCGTTCGCGTTGCGGCACAACATCGAGGCCGGCCGCCGCGGCGCGGCGGCGCTCGACGACCGGCTGATCGTCGTTGGCGGGGCCGCGCATTCGGCGCTATGGATGCAGATCATCGCGGACGTGACGGGCTTCCCGGTGTGGACGATCGAGCAGGACGTCGAGGCCGCGATGGGCGCGGCCTTGCTCGCGGGAGTCGGGGCGGGGCTCGTGTCGCACGACGACGCGCAACGCGGATGGGTCACGCTCGTCGAGCGCGCGCGGCCCGATACCGAGCGCGCGAACGCGTATGCGGCGCGCTTTGCACTCTATACGGCGCTGTATCCGGCGCTCGAACCGATCATGCACGGGTTGCACACGCCATCATGAAGAGCCGATTCGATTTCGGCGGGTCGCGGGTGCTCGTCACGGGCGCGTCGAGCGGGATCGGGCGCGCGTGCGCGGTCGCGCTGGCGCAGGCGGGCGCGCAGGTCGTCGCGGCGGGGCGCGACATGGCCGCGCTCGACGCGCTCGCCGGCGACATCGCGTGCGAGACGTTGCGCGTCGATGTCGGCGGCGACGAGCATGCGATCGACGCGGCGCTCGCCGCGCACGATGCGTTCGACGGCCTCGTGAATTGCGCGGGGATCGCGTCGCTCGAACCGGCGCTCGACGTGAGCGCCGCGCATTTCGATCGCGTGATGGCCGTCAATGCACGTGGCGCGGCGCTCGTCGCACGGGCCGTCGCGCGGAAGATGATCGCGCGCGACGGACGTGGCGTAGCGCAGGCGCGGGGCAGCATCGTCAACGTATCGAGCCAGGCCGCGCTCGTCGGCTTGCCCGCGCATCTGGGTTATTGCGCGTCGAAGGCGGCGATGGACGCGATCACGCGCGTGCTGTGTATCGAACTCGGGCCGCACGGCATTCGTGTGAACAGCGTGAACCCGACCGTCACGCTCACGCCGATGGCGCAGTTCGCGTGGAGCGAACCGGAAAAGTGTGCGCCGATGCTTGCCGCGATTCCGCTCGGGCGATTCGCGGAGCCGGACGAGGTCGTCGAACCGATCCTGTTCCTGCTGAGTGATGCGGCGTCGATGGTCAGCGGCGTTTCGCTGCCGATCGACGGCGGGTACACGGCGCGCTAGGCAACGTCATGCGCGGGCGCCGCATGACCGGAACCCGCGGCGAATGCGCGGCGCGGCTACCCGGCGGCTAGACCGGATCCTTGCTCGGCGGTCCGTCCGGTTGCTGCGGGTTGTCGTGATGGCCGGGCGGTGACGACAGCGGGTCGTCTTCCGGGTCGCGGTTCGGATCGGCCGGTGGCTCGGGTGTCGGGGTCGTGTGATCGGTCATGGAGAACTCGCGCGGTGCGTGACGGCGGTGGCGCGGCGGGCGCGCCTCGTCTCCGTTATAGCCAATCGGGCGCGCGTTTGCAGCGGGATTGTTGCGGCGGGTGCTTTATCGTTGGCGCAATCCGCGCATGGGCGGTTTTGCGGGTTTCGTGCGGGCACCTGCTGCGCCGGAGCGGCCCATGCGTTGCACCGCGCGCCTGGCGGGATCGAGGTCAGCGCAAATCCGCCGGCGTATCGACGTCGCGCACGATGCCGGGATCGTCGACGTCGAGCAGTTTGACCGGTGCGCTGGCGAACAGCGCGCGGGCGCCGGTGTCGCCGTCGAGGGCGGCGAGCGCATCGAAGTGGTGCGCGGCGAAACCGACCGGATGGCCGCGAACGCCGCGATGCGCGGGTGCGACGATCGATGCGTCGTCGGCGTCGAGCGCGCGCGTGACGCTTTCGTAGGTGGAAGCCGCGATCCACGGCATGTCGCCGAGCGCGACGAGCCAGCCGTTCGCGTCGGGCGTCGCGCGTACGCCGGCCGCGAGGCTCGCGCCCATGCCGCGCATGGCGTCGGGCGCGTAGACGACGTGGCAGCCGGCCTCGTTCAGCAGCATCGCGAGTTTTTCGGCACCGGGACGCACGACGGCGATCACGTCGGCCGTGGCCGCCGCGAGATGGCGGGCGGCCGCGACCGCAACCGGCGTGCCGTCGGGAAGCAGCGCGAGCAGCTTGCTGTGCAGGCCGCTCGGGTCGAAGCGTTGACCGAGGCCGCCCGCGAGGAGGACGCCGGTGGTGAGTGACGCATAGGACATCGGCGCGGGGGAGAGTGATGCAGGTGCAGCGATTGTGCGGGAGCGGGCAGGGATCGACAAGTGAGGATGTTACCGAGGCGGGCTCGTTTCGTCGGAAAGAATGTCAGCGCGTGGCTTCGTCGAGCATGCTTTCTTCGACGGGACCGTAGATTGCGTGCGATTGGTTGTGCATGACGGCCCAATAGCGGTCGCCGAACGACCAATGCCACCATTCCGACGGGTAATTGGTGAAGCCGGCGCCCGTCAGCGCGGCGATCAGCACCTGGCGGTTGCGGTCGGCTGCCCGGCTGATGAACGGGTTGTGCGTGTAGCACGTGCCGGATGATTCCCGGTCGGTGGCGTCCAACACGCAGCCCATGTCGAGCTCGACGCCGTCCGTCGCGATCAGTGTCAGGTCGACGGCCGCGCCCGTCGGATGGGCGGCGACTTCCGGCGGCGCGACGTAGTGGCTCGTCAGCGCGACCAATGTGTCTTCGTCCGGCAGCGGATTCAGCGTCCGGCGCAGGTGCGCGAGATGCCGGGTGAAGTAGTGGCGCTGCAGGGCCAGCGGGCGATAGCCTTCCTTGACGTACAGGCGCAGGCCGTCGGGCAGTGCGTGCGCGGCGGCGATCAGCCGTTGCGCTACGCCACGACGCACTTTCAGGAAATGCCGGCTCGAGTGTGCGACGTCGTCGCGGCCGGGATCGACGGCGATGCGGTCATGCAAGCCTGCGAGATCGACAAACCCTTCGTGCGACTCCAGCAGGGCGATCGACCGGACCACGGGATCGGAGAGCGATATCACGATAGCGGACAAAGTGGCGCTATGACGGTTGCGGGCCGCGAGCTGGCGCCGAGGCGGGCCGGCCGAGGTCGTTTTTGTCAGACGATTCGCCAATATGCCAGAGTCCGGCCGGGGATGCGCGGCGGTTTGGCTCGCGCGCGGGCGACGCTTACCAGAGCGTCTTGACGTGCGCGTAAGCGCGGATTTTTTCGTCCCGCGTGACGAGCGGCGCGCCGAGCCGCCGTGCGGTCGCGACGATCATGCGGTCGGCCGGATCCTTGTGGAACGTGCCGGGCAGGTCGGTGGATTTCGCGGCGATGTCGGCGTCGACCGGCACGAAGCGCATCCCGTCGATCTGCGCGACGGTGGCGAGCCACGCGTCGACATCCATCGTCAGTGCGAGGCGGTCGTTGCGCACCAACATCGCAATCTCCCAGGCGGAGATTGAGGATGCGGCGAGCGCGCCTTCGCTCCGGGCGCGATCGATCGCGCTTCTCGCCTTCTTGCTGAGCGACGGGTCGCCCGCCACCCACCACACCAATGCATGTGTATCCAGCACGATCACCGCGACGCCTCCCAATCATCTTCCGCAATCGGATCGAGAGGATTGTCGTAGCGCATGACCGAGCCGCGCAATATGTCCAACGGCTGAGCTTCGCGCGCGTGATATGGCCGGATCTCGAGCGTCGGCTTGCCGTGATCGGTGACGATCAGGCTTTCGCCCGACGCCTCGACGAGCCGGAAGTATTCGAGTGCGCGAGCCTTGAATTCGGATTTCGATACGGGAGCGTGCGGCATCATGATGTGAGCATGGTCATTTGACGATGGTCATTTTAGTCATGGAATCCGACACGGCGCAAGCGCCCGGGGGCGGGCAGCGTTACCCGTTCGCGTTACGCATCCGCCCACTTCCGCAGCAGGTTGTGATAAATCCCCGTCAGCGAAATGACCATCGGATCCTTCGCACCTTTTTCGGCGGAAAGCGCCTGGATCTGCGTATCGAGCTGAAACAGCAGCGTGCGATCGCCGTCGTCGCGCACCATGCTCTGGATCCAGAAGAACGATGCGACGCGCTCGCCACGCGTGACGGGCGTCACGTGATGCAGGCTCGACGCCGGATACAGCACGAGGTCGCCCGCCGGCAGCTTCGCGCGATGGGTGCCGTACGTATCCTCGACACACAGCTCGCCGCCGTCGTACGCATCGGGTTCTTCGAGAAACAGCGTCGCCGACAGATCGCTGCGCACGCGGAAATCCGTGCCGCGCAGCAGCCGGATCGCGTTGTCGACGTGCGTGCCGAACGTCTCGCCGCCTTCATAGCGATTGAACAGCGGCGGAAACACCTTGAGCGGCAGCGCCGCCGAAAAGAACAGCGGGTGGCGCGCGAGCGCGTCCTGGATTGCGTCGCCCACGGCGCGCGCGGCAGGCGCGCCTTCCGGCAATTGCCGGTTGCGTTTCGCGAGCGCCGATTGCGTGCCGGACGTCGCGTTGCCGTCGACCCATTCGGCCGCATCGAGCAGGTCGCGGCATTGCGCGACCTGGGCTTTCGTCAGCACGCCGGGGATGTGAAGCATCATGATGCGAATTCCATGCAGCGCGGCTGTGGCTGCGGTTGTGGTGGCAACTGCAGCGCCGCCGCACGAAACGCATCGATCGGCGACGACGCGAGATACGCGTGCATCTTCGCGACGAACGCGGGGGTAGCGGTGGCTGGCACGCGCGCGAGCCACGCGAGCGCTTCGTCGATCTGCCCGCGCTCGGCAAGCAGCCGCGCAAGGTTGAACTGGCCGCGGAAATCGCCGGCAACGGCGGCGCGGCGATAGTGGTCGAACGCGGCGTCTGGGTCGATGGACACGACCCAGCCGTCCTCGTAGAAGCCGCCGATCAGGTTGATCGATTTCGCATGGCCGAGTGCGGCCGCGCGGCGGAACCAGTCGAGCGCGTCAGGGCGGTTCTCGTCGACGCCGTTGCCGAGCGCGAGCGCCGTCGCGTAGTTGTACATGCCCCAGTCGAGCCCCGCTTGCGCGGCGAGCCGGTACCAGTACACGGCGACCGGCGCGCACGCAGCCGTGCCCCAGCCGAACTCGTAGCAGCGGCCGAGCATGTTCATCGCCATCGCGTGGCCGGCCCGCGCGGCGTGCCGGAACCAGTTGAACGCGGCTGCCGGATCGCGCGCGACGCCATGCCCGTCGAGCAGGTATTGCCCGTAGACGGCCTGCGCATCGACGATGCCATTGTCGGCCGCCGCCGCGACCCACGCGGCGGCGCGCTCGGGCGGCCCGGCCAGGATGTCGGCGAACTCGCGCGGCGATACCGACGCGAGCGCCTTCAGCGACACGGCCTCCATCGATCAGTAGCGCGCGTTCAGCGTGACGAACGCCGAGCGGCCCGGCGCGATCGACGCGTAGTGCGCCGGGTACGCCTGGTCGAAGTAGGTGCGGTTGAACAGGTTGTTCACGTTCAGCTGCAAGTCGAGCTTCTTGTTGATCCGGTACTGCGCCATCGCATCGAAGCGCCAGTACGACGGCACCGCGTGCTGGTTCGCGGTATCGCCGAACACCTGCGACATGTAGAACGCGCCGCCGCCGACGGTGAACTTCGGCGTCACGTCGTAGTTCGACCACATCGTGAAGCTGTGCTTCGGCGTGTTCGGGAAGCGGTTGCCGTTGTTCGCCGTGTCCTTGCCGTTGTCGCGCAGCTCGCTCTTCATGTACGTATAGCCGCCGAACAGTTGCCACTGCTTCGTGATCTGGCCGGCGACGCCGAGTTCGAGCCCCTGCACGCGCTTGTTGCCGACCATCGCGTACTGGTTGTTCGGCAGTGTGACGCGCGCGTTCGTCGTGTCGATCTGGAACAGCGCGGCGGTCAGTGCGAGCTTGTCGTTCAGCACGTTCCACTTCGTGCCGAGCTCGATGCTGCGATTCTTTTCCGGCGACAGCTGGTCGGCGTTCGAGCCGACGCCGCCGCGGCCCGGCGTGAGCGACTGCGTTTCGCTGCCTTCGCCGAGCATCATCCCGGCCGGCGTCGACGATGTTGCATACGACGCATAGATGCTGCCGTTCTGCGCCGGCTTGAACACGAGGCCGGCCTGCCAGTTCACGAGGGTGTCGTCGCGCGTGGTGGTCTTGCCGCCGTTGGCCTTGGTGTCGGTGAAGCGGGTCGAGTAGTCGTCGATGCGCACGCCGCCGTTGACCTGCCAGCGCGGCGTGATCTCGATCGTGTCGAAGCCGTAGATCGACTTCGTCACCGTGCGTGCATGCGCGTAGTCGTTGTTGCGCGTGATCGAGCCGGCCCACGGGTCGTTGGGATTCGGCGACCACAGGCTCGTGCAGTTGTAGCCCGATGCTGCGCCGATGCCGTTCTGGCAGATCTTGCCGTTCGCGGCGGCGACGTTGTACGTGTCGCGCTTGCCCCATTCGCGCGACAGCTCGATGCCGGTCGTGAAGCTGTGCTTGAGCGGGCCGGTGCGGAATTCGCCGAACAGCTCGGTCTGGTTCGCGATGCTGTTGATCGAGCTGTTGCGGGTGTTCGCGCGCCGCCAGACCTTGCCGTTGACCACGTTGCCCTGGCTGTCGTCCGGCTGCGTCCAGATGTAGTCCTGGGTGGATTCGGTGTAGCGCGTGGTGTTGCGGATCGTCAGCGACGACGTGATGTCGTGCTCGATCCTGAGCGTGCTGATGTCCGACGTCGTCTTGCGGAAGTCGCGGTCGACCAGGCCGTAGAAGTTGTGGCGGTCGACGGGCGCCGGGCCGTCGGTGGCGACGCCTTTCGGGAGGTTGAAGCCGTAGTAGTACGGGATGCCGCCGTCGGGCAGGTCGTCGGTGGACAGGTGGTAATAGCTCGCGACGACGCGCGTCGACGTGCCGAGGCCGAACGCGATCGACGGCGCGACGCCCCAGCGCTCGTTGTTGACCGCGTCGCGGCCGGCGACGTCGTTGTTGTGGCTCATCAGGTTCAGGCGGAACGCGGCGTGATCGGCGAACTGCCAGTTGCCGTCGGCCGTGAAGCGGCGATAGCGGTCGGTGCCGAGGCCCGCGCTCGCGGCGGCGGTGGTGCCGAGGTGCGGGGCCTTCGTGATCAGGTTGATGCTGCCGCCCGCGCCGCCGCGGCCGCCGTATGCGCCGTCGGAACCCTTGGTGATCTCGATGCGCTCGGTGTTGAAGATCTCGCGCGTCGTGGCGCCCGTGTCGCGCATGCCGTCGACGAACATGCTGCCCTGTGTGTCGTAGCCGCGGATGAACGGACGATCGCCGAGCGGGTTGCCGCCTTCGCCGGCGCCGAACGTGATGCCGGGCACGGTGCGCAGCGCTTCCGTCAGCGTTGACGCGCCGCTGTTCTGGATCAGTTCCTGCGGGATCACGGTGACGGATTTCGGCGTGTCGACGAGCGGCGCGGTGAATTTCGCGGAAGCGGAGAAGTCGGCCTTGTAGCTGTGCTCGGCCTTGCCCTGGACCTCGATCGGCGCGAGATGGCCTTCGGTGCTGGCGGGGGTGGGCGGCGGCGTGCCGTCTGCCGCGAATGCCGGGCTCGCGGCGAGCACGCTGCACAGGGTGGTGAACTTGCCGAGCTTCAGCTCGTCGGGACGTGACTTCATGGTGCGCTTCGACCTCGCGGTGTGGCCCCGGGGCGGTGCGCTGCGGAAATGTGCACGCCGTCGGGAATTATTACGATTTGTTTTCAGGCGGCATTCTATGTAATTTCAAGTTAAATGAGAAGCGTTCTTGTTCTCGTTTGTTGGGAAATTGTCAACGAATGTGGCGGGGTGGTTGCGGGGGCAAGATTGGCCGAATGGCCAGATGGGATGGGCTTGTCGGGCCGGTTAGCATGGCCATGTCGCGGTTCACTTGGTGTGACAGCAAAATGCTAATATGACTGCATTGAAAGCAATCTTGACGAGGCGCATCATGCCGGTGATCACCGTTCGAAATTTGCCCGATGAAGTGCATCGAGCACTTCGCATTCGCGCGGCCCAGCATGGGCGCAGCACCGAAGCCGAGGTACGCGACATTCTCGAACAGGCCGTTCTTCCAGGCGGGCGGCTCAAGCTGGGAACGATGCTGGCGGCAATCGGGCAGGAGGCCGGCGGATTCGATTTCGACGCCCAGCGCGACAAGACGCCTGCCGATCCGATGAGCTTCGAATGATCCTTGTTGATACGAATGTCATTTCCGAACCGCTACGACGCGAGCCGAGCGCGGCCGTGATCGAGTGGCTCGATGCCCAGAATGTCGAGACGCTGTTTCTGGCCGCGATCAGTCTCGCGGAAATACGGTTGGGCGTGGCTGTATTGCCCGAAGGGCGCCGGCGAGAGTGGCTGCATCAGAGCATCGAGCAGCGCGTGCTGCCATTGTTTCGAGGACGGATCCTGCCATTCGACGATGCTGCGAGCAAAGCGTATGCGAGCCTTCGTGCACGCGCCCGTGCCGCAGGTGCCGTAATCGCACCTTCCGATGGTTTTATCGCCGGCACGGCCGAGGCGAACGGCCTGATCGTCGCCACGCGCGACGTCACGCCGTTCGAGGCAATGGGAATTCGCGTAATCGACCCGTGGGCGCGCTAGCGAGCGCACGGCTGCCGGCCCCGCAGGTTGCCCCACAATTGAAAAACGCGCCGTACGATGCGGCGCGTTTTGCTTCAGGCAAGGGCGCCTGCCATCCTGAAACGATGGCAGGCGGGCGCGAGACCTGCGGCGCGGTTCAATCGACGCCGTGAAACACCGCGTCCTCCGGCCCGAGATACGCCGGCGGGCGCCACGTCGCGTCGCGCATCGAATGCTGGACGAGGTTCTCGACGCCGAGCAGTACCGCGAAGATCGCCATCCGCACCGGAATGCCGTTGTCGGTCTGGCGGAAGATCGCGAGGCGCGGGTCGCGGTTCAGGTCGACCGACAGGTCGTTCGCGCCGGGCCGGCTGTCGCGCGGCAGCGGATGCATGATCAGCGTGTCCGGTTTGCACACCGTATCGACGAGCGCCTGGTTGATCTGGAAATCCGGCGTGTAGCCTTCGAACGACTCGTCGGTGAAGCGCTCCTTCTGGATCCGCGTCGCGTAGACGACGTCCGCGCCGCGCAGCCCGGCCGCGAGGTCGGTCGTCTGTTCGATCACATGGCCGTTCGTCGAGATCTGGTCGACGATGTGGGCCGGCATCTCGAGCGTCGGCGGCGACACGAGCGTGAACTTCAGCCCGCGGTACAGCGCGAGCAGCTTGACGAGCGAGTGCACGGTGCGGCCGTACTTGAGGTCGCCGACCAGCGCGATGTGCGCGCCGTCGACGATCTTGCCGAGCCGCGAGAACTCGCGCTGGATCGTATAGAGATCGAGCAGCGCCTGGCTCGGGTGCTCGCCGGGCCCGTCACCGCCGTTGATTACGGGCAGGTTGGTCGCGCGCGCGAACTCGGCCACCGAGCCTTTCTCCGGGTGGCGGATCACGAGCGCGTCGACGTAGCCGGCCATCACGCGGCTCGTGTCGTAGATCGATTCGCCCTTGGCCATCGACGAGAACGTGAAGCCCGTCGTATCGCACACCGAGCCGCCGAGCCGGCAGAAGGCGGCCCCGAACGACACGCGCGTACGCGTGCTGGCCTCGAAGAACAGGTTGCCGAGCACGGCACCTTCCAGCACGCGCGAAATCTTGTGGCGGCGCGCGATCGGCTGCATCACGTCGGCCACGCGAAACAGCGCCTCGACCGACTCCCGCGAGAACTGATCCACCGACAGCAGTTGCGGCTTGCCTTCGAAAAAGAACTGCCGGGCGAGCCCCTGGTTATCTACGCTTTGCGTATAGTTTCCGCCTTCCGGTACCGAGCGTTCGACGATCTCCGATACGAAGCGCTCGACGATCTCGGGCATCCCGCGCGATTCCTGCGAATCGTCGGGCAGCAGCCAGGTGTCCAGTGCGCGCCGGCTGACGCCGATGCGGTTGGCGAACGCTTCGCGCGTCATGTTGAGGCGGCGCATGGCGTCGCGGAGGAAGGCTTGCTGGGGAACGGTCATCGGCGGCTCCTGACGGAAAATATACGCGGTGCGTATATTAGATCCTGGCGCGTTGAAGTCAAGGAAAATCTGCGCGAACCGGCTGTGTGGCCCGTGTGACATGGGGCGGGTTCGTACTGGCGCGTGGCGGCCGTCTCCGTATAATCAGGTCAGGCCCCGTGCCCTGCATCTTGTGGGGCGCCACGCCGCAAACGATTCGCCCGTCGGGCTTGTTGATTCGAAGGAGATTGGGAATGACGCGTACGATTGCTGCAATGCTGCTGGTGGTGACCGCCGCGCTCGCCGGTTGCAACACGGTCGCCGGCATGGGGCAGGACATTTCGAAGGGCGGCCAGGCGATCAGCGATACGGCTGAAAAGGCCAAGTAAGCCGACTGGTTCCGGAATGCAGAAGGCGCCGGGCCGTCCCGCGATTGCGGGGCGGCCCGGCGCTTTTTATTTGCTGCGTCGACGCCGGCGGCGTCACGCGTGTTCGACGAATGCGTAGCGGCCTTCGACCTTGCGCGGGGTGAACCAGCCGTAGTCGGGGAACATCCGGTTGCGGACGAACCACACGTAGCCCACCAGCAGGACCGTGACCACGAGGCTCGGCAGCGCGGTCGACGGACTGCGTCCGAGCTCGGCGATGGTCTTCGGCAACTGCACCAGCGACAACAGGATGAACGCGTGATAGGCGCCGACGCGGTGCGTCGCGAAGCCCCAGATGAACAGCAGCGACAGCAGCACGTTCAGCGCGAGCAACAGCATGACGAGGCCGTTGCCGAGTGCGCCCGAGACGCCGAGGTCGCCGGCTGTGGAGACGCCATAGGCGAACGTCAGGCCGTTCACGAGCTGGACGATGGCAAGTGCGACCAGGATCCGGACGTGCACCTTGTTCTTGCGGCAGCGTTCGGGATCGGGGCGCGCCGCAATCAGGCCGGCGAGCACACGATCCTTGAGCCCTTGTCCGGACAGATCAGCCAGTACGTCGGCCTTCCTCGTTCCCGCGGACATCAGCACCGCGATTCTTGTTTTGGCTTCCTTCCTGTTCATTGCGCGGCGGAGTGTCGTTCGATGGTCGTCAAAGGTCCGGTCCGCGAATATTGCATCTCGTCGGGTGGCACGCAACGGTTTTGCGGCGCGCGGACACATTCCTACAATCACCTGCGGCGGCGCGGGAACGCGGCGGAGCGACGCGGCCTGACCTGCGATGCTGCGATGCTGCGATGCTGCGATGAAGGCGATGAATGCGATGAACGCGATGAACGTGATGAACGTGATGAACGTAGATCAGTCGGCAGCGGTTGGTGCGGGGCCGGCCGGCCGTACCGGCTTCGCCGGCCGCGCATCGTGTGCGTCCGCGGGCGGTTCGCGCCGCCGTGTCGCGCCGACGACCATGCCCGCAACGACGAGCGCGATGCCCGCGACCCGCGTGCCGTTGAGCGCCTCGCCGAACAACGCAACCGCGAACAGCACGGCCGAGACCGGCGCGACTGCCGTGAACAGTGCGGCCTCGGTGCCGCTCGTGCGCGCCGAACCCGCATACCAGCACAGGTAGCCGAGCACGGTCGGCACCAGCGCGTAGTAGACGATTGCCGACACGGCGCCGGCCGTCCAGCCGGTCACCACCGCGCGCCATTCGAATGCGGCGGGCACGAGTGCGAGTACGAAGCCGAGGCCCGACATCGCGGTGGACAGCACAAGCGGCGGCAATGGTGCGGCAAGCCGCCGATTGAGCAGGATGAATACGGCTTCGCACGCGACCGCGGCCAGCACCAGCGCATCGCCGGCAAGCACGCGGAGCGACGGCAGCGCCTGGCCTGGCGCGAACGTGACGAACAGCACGCCGGCTGTTGCAAGCGCGGCGGCCACCCAGTCGCGCGGCGTCTGCCGCTCGCGCAGCACGACGGCCGCGATCAGCGTCGACATCGCGGGCAGCGTGCCGAGCATCACGCCAGCATCGAGCGGCGACGACAGCTTCGTGCCACTGATCAGCAGCACCGTATAACCGACGCCGCCCGCCGCAGCCTGGATGACGAGCAGCACGGCGTCGCGCGCGGAGATGCGCGGCCAGCGCATTCGCTGCGCGCGCATCAGCGCGAACAGCAACGGTGTCGCGATCAGGAAGCGCAGCGCCGTAGCTGCGAACGGTGGCAGGCCGCTTGCCGCGAGACGGCTCGCGATGACGGTGCTGCCAACGCCCGCCATTGCGGCGGCGAGGTAGAGATAGCCAATCAGTCGTGTCTTCATGCGCCGCATCGTCGCGTACGGCGGCTTTGCGCGTCTTGAACGAAATTGCAGCGGGCGCGGGAGCGTCGGGGGCAGTGCGTGGGGCCTTGCGCATCTGCGTCAGTGCAAACTGCTGCCGAAGCCGAAGCCGAAGCCGAAGCCGAAGCCGAAGCCGAAGCCGAAGCGGACGCCCAAGCCGACGCCCAAGCCGACGCCGACGCCCAAGCCCACGCCCAAGCCCACGCCCAAGCCCAAGCCCAAGCCCAAGCCCAAGCCCAAGCCCAAGCTGCGCCGGTTCCCGTTGACGCGGGACTCGCCTTCGATCGCCTTGCGCCTGATCGCGTTGCGCGGGGACGCCGCAGGCGTCAACCGGCCTGCGTAAACCGCCCCGGCGTGATCCCGAACTGGCGCGCGAACGCACGCGTCAGGTGGCTCTGGTCGGCAAAGCCGGCTTCGGCCGCGGCATCGGCGATCGGCAGGCCGCTGGCGAGCAGCGTGCGCGCCAGCCGCGCACGCGACTGGATCAGGTAGGCGTGCGGTGTGATGCCGAGTTCGCGGGCAAACCCGCGCAGCAGCTGAAAGCGGCTGACACCGCTCAGGTCGGCCAGCTCGGCGAGTGAAACGGGCGCGGCCGGTGCTGCGTCGAGCCGCTCCCGGGCGATGCGGATCGCAGGTGCAACGCCTGCCGCCGGCAGTGCGCGGTTCGCGTGCCGGGCGAGCAGCCCGGCGACGAGCATCACGAGCGCCTCGTCGCGGGCGAGCGGCTGGGATTCCCCCGCGACGATGCGCGCATGCAGCCGGCCGACGGCGGCCGAGAGCCGCGCGTCGCGCACCGCCGGATGCGCCAGTTCGACGCCGCCGAGGCCTTCTTCCGCCGCGACGCCCGCGACCAGCGCGGGCGCGAGGTACAGCATCCGCCAGCGCCGGCCCGTGCCGGCCTCGATCGGCGAGCCGTCGTGCACCTCGCCCGGGTTGACCATGATCGCGTCGCCGGCCAGTGCATCGACCTGCCCGCGGCCGCTCCACGACCGGTGCGCGCCGCTGACGATCACGCCGACCCCGAATTCGTCGTGCGCGTGGCGCGGAAACGCGCGGTCGGATTCGAGGCTGATTGCCTCGATGCCTTCGCCGGTCCGTCGGTAGTGGGTGACGTGGTGCATGTGCGCTCCTCGCGCCGGTCGGGGCGCGGATTTCGTGCACTTTAGCGCGTTCCGGCGCCGCGCGCCCTTCATCCTTTTGGCCGATACCGCGCGTCGCGCACAGCCCGCACCATGTGCACATCAGCAGCGTACACGGCCCGCCGGGCCTGAAGCTGCGCGGGAGACGGCAGATGGAACGACAGGATCCGGTATTCATTCAGGTTGGCGCGCTCGCGGACGGCTTCGCGCCGGAAGCGAACATCCTCGCATCCGTCGACGCGCTCGCCGGGCATACGCTTGCGCTCGGCGACGCGTCGGGGGCGTGGCGGGTCTACACGTTCGAGCCGGGCGCGCTGCAGTGGCGCGACGCGGCGACCGATACAGGCGGCCGCGAGCCGTGCCGCGTGACGCGGTTGCGCAACGGGCTGTACTTCGTCGACTACATCGATTCGGCCGCCCGCGCGACGTCGGTCAGTCTCGTGATCGATCTCGACGACGGTGTATGGACGTCGGTTGTCGGCACACTGCCGACCGAAGCCGACACGCGCATCGACGCATTCACGCGGGTTGCGCGCGGGCTGCCGCTGACGGGCGTCGAGGCGAGTTTCCGGCATGGCACGCTCGGCGACCACACGCAGCCGGGGCTGCTGCATGGGCCCACGCACGAGTTGATCGGCAAGCGGACGATGTACCGCTACAGCCCGACCGAATGCTACGAGCACATCTACCTGAACGAGAACTTCTACGCGTGGCAGTGCCTGCAGGGTGTCGAGGGCGGGCTGGCCGATGTCGACCGCTGTCATTACTTCAGGATTGCAGACGAGCTGTATCTGTTCGTGTGGCGCGAAAAGGTGGTGCCGACGCTCGGCGTCGTGCTGATCGACCTCGCGCAGCGCAAGACCGACGGCAAGATCTTCGGCTACCAGGGCGGCGATTTCGGCACGCTGTCGAACTTCCCGATCGGCGCGCATGCGCAGGTGCTGAACGACACCGTGCATCCGCTCGACGGCGAGGCGCGGCGATGAAGGCCGTGCCGGGCAGCGGCCGCCTGCGGGCGGATTTCAGCGGGCGCGTCGTGCTCGTCACGGGCGCCGCGCAGGGGATCGGCGCGGCGATCGCGCGCCGTTTCGCGGAATCCGACGCGTTCGTCGCGCTCGCCGACCTGAACGGCGAGGCCGCCGCCGCGCAGGCCGACGCGCTCGCGAGCACGGGCGGCGAGGCGCGCGCCTATCGGGTGGATGCGGCCAGCCGCGACGAACTGGGCGCCCTGGTCGCCGCAGTCGAGCGCGACGGCGGCCGGCTCGATGTCGTCGTCCACAATGCCGCGTATTTTCCGCTGACACCATTTACGCAGATCGACGAGGCGACACTCGACCGGACGCTGTCGGTCAACCTGTCGGCGCTGTTCTGGCTCGCGCAGGCCGCGTTGCCGGCCTTCGGGCGCGCGGGCGCGGGGCGGCTGCTCGTCACGTCGTCGGTGACGGGGCCGCGCGTCGCGTATCCGGGGCTCGCGCATTACGCGGCGTCGAAGGCCGGCGTGAACGGCTTCATTCGCGCGGCGGCGCTGGAGCTCGCGCGCCGCAACGTGACGGTGAACGGTGTCGAGCCGGGCATGATCCGCACGCCGGCGGCCGGTAATCTCGGCGACGCGTCGGTCGCGGCGCAGATCGCGCGCGACATTCCGCTCGCGCGGATGGGCGAGCCAGAAGATATCGCGAACGCGATGCTGTTTCTCGCGTCGGCCGATGCCGCGTACATCACGGGGCAGACGATCGTCGTCGATGGTGGTGCGACGTTGCCCGAGAGCGGGGCGGTGCTTGGTGGCGAGTGACGGTAGACCGGCTAACGAGCCGCAGAACGGGGCGGCCACGGCGCCCGCTGCGAACTCGTGCTGCAGGCTCGGTATGTTCCGTCGGGGGCATCTTCGCGAGCGTCAGTCCGGCATCCCGTCATGGTCCCCGAGCGGCCTGGCGGGCCAGTCCACCCAGCGATCCGCGCGGGTGAACTCGTACGCTTCGTTCTTCGGGTAGCGGATGCGGTTGTCGTCGCGTGGGCGTTCACCGATCACCATCAGCCTGACTTCGTCCTTCGTGTTGTTGATGAAGGTGTGACAGATGCCGGTGCCCGCCGGAAAGGCGACGGAATCGCCTTCGGCAACGGGGTGAAGCACGCCGTCGATCCAGACATCGGGCTTGCCCTCTAGCACGTACACAAACTCCTGTTCGGTGCTTTCGGCATGCGGATATGACGTCCGCCGACCCGGCAGGAGCCTCACGTGGTGAATGCCGATACGCGTGATGCCGAGTTCGGCGGAAAGCGGTGCGTCCAGCGCCATCGGCTCGGTGTCGCCGCGATAGCAATGCGCTTCCGGTTCTTCGAGCTCGGTCCAGTGCTTGATGAAATCGGGGCGGGTCATCGGGTGCTCTCCTTTCGGGGGGATGTCGAGGGTCGTGGTTCAGGCACCGACGTCAGCAGTGATTCGCGCCCCATCTCGGCGAATGGACCTCGGCCGATAACTTACCAGCCAATACGAGATGACGGTTGCTCGTTGCGGCTTCCGGGCGGTGGGATGCATGCCCGGAAGCCGCAGTCGAAGCGATCGGTGACATCCACGGCATTTCGCGACGAACCTTTTTGCGCTGCGCAAATGCCGTGCGCGACGCGCGCGTGCCGACCGCCGCGTATCGCCGCGACTACAGCCAGCCGTTGCGGATGAACTCGACGATCGAATAACGGCGGTGCTCGAGATCGTGCTGCCGGACGGCGTCGACGATGCGCGATACGCCGTCCGCGTAAGGTGTTGCGCCCACCACGCGCGATTCGAACTGCAGGCTGCACGCACCGTCGTCGATGCGGATCCGGTGAATCGCGTGGCGGCCGAGCTGATCATCGGCGACGGCGAATTCGCTGCGCTGCACGTCCGGGTCGCGCACGGAGCGGATGTCTTCCGGCCGCACGCCGAGCGACTGGCCGATCCCGACGGCCGTGCCCGGGACGGACGTCTTGCCCGCCTGGTGCGACTCCGTCAGGCTGATCCGGCAGTCGTGAAACAGGTGGCCGCTGGTTTCCAGCATGCTCATGAACTTGAGCATCAGGATGTTCGTGTTCGGACACAGCACGATCGGGAAAGCGTGCGAGCCGGTTTCGAGCTCGGAGCCGGTCGACAGCTCGACGAGCGGCGATGCGGTGGCCTCGCAGAACGCGATTACGTCAGCGAGTTCGCGGCCGGAACCGGCATGCACGACGATCGAGCGGGCGTCGATACATCGGGCGTCGCTACGCCGTGCGTCGTCACGCTGCGCATCGTTGTGCACGCTGTCCGACCACGCCATCACGCGACAGGTTGCCGGGTCGAGCCGGTGAGCGCCGAGCAGTTCGCTGGCCAGCTTGCCGGTTCCTACGACGAGTACTTGCATGGAATTGACGGGGTGAGGTTCAGGATTCGGGACGGGAAATGCGCCGGCCTTCGGGTTGCCCGGCACGGTCGCGGCGCGTGGCGCCGCGGCGGCTGCACGCATTATGCCCGGCCGCCCGCCAGCGCGCCCGCGAGGGCCGCGTGGGGCGCGGGTGGCGATGCGATGCAATGTAATGCGGTGCGGTGCGGTGCGGTGCGGTGCGGTGCGTCAGCTCGCCGACACCGTCGGCAGCCACGTGTTCGCCGCGTTCTGCGTGGCGAGCTGCTTTGCGATCGAGCGCGCGAGGCGGTCCGTATCGGAGGCCACCGTGTCGTGCTTCGTTTCCGATACGCCATGCAGGCCGGCGCCGACCGCTGCCGACGTCGCGAGGCGGCCGGCCGCCGCGCCGACCCCGGCGGTTTCCACCATGCCGGGCAGGTGGCCGCTGTTCGCGCTCGACGAGAACGTGCCGAGCGGCTGCGGCGTGCCATGCGCCGGCTGGAACAGCACGGTGACCGATGCCTTCACTTCGCTCTTGCCCGCACCGAGCCCGATCAGGGTGCGGCGGCGGCGGTTGCCCGCGTCGATCGACTCGAACCGGCCTTCGACCACCAGCGCATCGCGGCCGTCGGGCACCGGGCCGCGCAGCGCGGGGATGCCTTGCGAGCGGAGTTCGCGCACGAGTGCGTCGGCGAGCTGCTCACGGGTCTTCAGCGCGCTCTGCTGGCGCTGCACGTCGGCGGACGAACCGCTCGCGAGGGTCGCGAGCTTGCTGATCATCCCGCCGTCGACCTTGACGTCGGTCGTGTCCACGTCGAACGGGGACACGTAGAGGACGTCCGCATGAACCTGCGGCTGCGTGCGGGCCGCGGGCGCGGTGTTCATGGTCGTGGTCGCGGTCGAAGCGCAGCCGCCCATCGCGAGCGCGCTGGCGATCAGCGCGGCGCTGGTCAGACGTTTGGTGTGGGTGGCAAGTGCGTGAAGGGAAGTGAACATGTCGATCTCCGTGGCCTGGATGAAGTTGCCGATACTGTCGCGGCATTCAGGAACGCGAACGATCGGAAGCGGGGCGTGATCGCTGGCGAGGGAGAGGTTTCATGCCGTTGCGCAACACGCAGGCGCAAGTATGCGGAGGTCGGGTGTGATGCGCCACGCAGGAATTATGTCGGCGCATGTCACGTGCCGCTGCGCGCGGACACGCTGGGCCGTCGGAGCGTCGGAACGCTAGAGCGCCAGAGCGCCAGAGCGCCAGAACGCCAGAACGCCAGAACGCCAGAACGCCAGAACGCCAGAACGCCAGAACGCCAGAACGCCAGAACGCCAGAACGCCAGAACGCCAGGCAGCAAGTCAGCAAGGCAGCAAGTCAGCAAGTCAGCAAGTCAGCAAGTCAGCAAGTCAGCAAGTCAGCAAGTCAGCAAGTCAGCAAGTCAGCAAGTCAGCAAGTCAGCAAGTCAGCAAGGCAGCAAGGCAGCAAGGCAGCAAGGCAGCAAGGCAGCAAGGCAGCAAGGCAGCAAGGCAGCAAGGCAGCAAGGCAGCAAGGCAGCAAGGCAGCAAGGCAGCAAGGCAGCAAGGCAGCAAGGCAGCAAGGCAGCAAGGCAGCAAGGCAGCAGGGCAGCAGGGCAGCAGGGCAGACGGGCAACAAGGCAGACGGACAGACGGACAGTCCATCAGCCCGATAGCCCCCGCCTCGCCTGCCCGGACGAATCGAGCGGCAGCGCGACGACGGCCTCCAGCCCGCCGCCATCGCGGTCGCGGAACGTCAGCGAGCCGCCGTGCAGGCGGGCGATCCGCTCGACGATCGCAAGGCCCAAGCCCGTGCCGCCCGCGTGGCTGCGTGCGTTCGCGCCCCGGCTGAATGGCGCCTTGAGCCGTTCGAGTTCGGCTGCGCCGATGCCGTTGCCGCGATCGCTGACCACGGCATACGCGATCCCGCGTTCGGTCCAGGTGCGCACACCAAGGCCCGTGCGGCCATAGACGACCGCGTTCTGCATCAGGTTCATCAGCAGCCGCATCAGGCTGATCGGACGAAACGCGAACATGGGCACCTCGCCTTCGTCGAATTCGAATTCGTGGCCTAGCCCCGCGAAATCCGCGACGAGCTGGCCGATCAGCGCATTCAGGTCGCCGGTTTGCGGCGTTTCGCGCTCGCCGCTGCCCGCGTAGTCCATGAATTGCTGCAGGATCGTATCGATCTGGTCCAGGTAGTGCTCGGCCGATGCGGTGAGCGCGTCGTGCGTGCCGCGCGGCAGCGCCATCGCGATCGCCAGGCGCAGCTTGGTGAGCGGCGTGCGGATGTCGTGCGACACGCCGGCCAGCATCAGCGAACGGGTCGCTTCCGCCTGTTGCAGCGCGTCGGCCATCTGGTTGAACGCGCGGCTCACGTCGGCGATTTCGGTCGGGCCGTCGGTGGGCAGCGGCGGCGGGCGCTCGCCCGCGCTCACGCGCTGCGCCGCACGCGCCAGCGCGTCGAGCGGCCGGTTCAGGTGGAGCTGGATCAGGTAGCCGGTCAGCGCCGCGAGCAACGCCAGCCCGACCGACAGCACGAGGGCCGTCGTGATGCCACTCGCCTGCGCGTCGGCGGCCATCGGCAGCGGCACCCAGACGGGCGAGCCGGCCGCATGCAGCCGGATCCACAGGCGCTCGTCGTCGCCCGACTGCCAGCGCGCCGGGAGGTCCGGCGGCAAGTGGCGTTCGAGCGCCTGCATGAACACGTCGCGCTGCCAGGTGCGGAAGAAGGCCGCCAGGTTCGGCGCTTGCGGCGGTGCGGCGGGCGGCAGCGCGGCCTGGCCGCCGAACTGCGCGACGACCGTGCGGCCGGCGTCGGGCGGCAGGCCGGCGAGCGTGCGGTCGAGCAATTGCACGTAGTCGGAGAAGACGATCGAGGCCCGCTCGATGCGCGGGCGCTGCACGTAGTGCAGTAGCACGGTGAGCGAACAGGCGAGCGACAGCGCGACGAGCGCCACCAGCAGCGCGATGTTGCGCGCGAGCAGCGAGCGCGGCAGCGGGATGCGCATCACGACTCGATGCCGGCCACCAGCATGTAGCCGATGCCCCAGACGGTCTTGATGAAGCGCGGCTTGCCGGGATCGTCCTCGACGATCTGGCGCAGCCGCAGGATCTGTACGTCGACGCTGCGGTCGAGTGCGGCATGGTCGCGGCCGCGCGCACGGGCGAGCAGGTTCTCGCGGCTCACCGCGCGATTCGGCGACGAGCCGAGCGCGTGCAACAACAGCATTTGCGCCGAATGGATCTCGACGGGCGTGCCGTCGCGCATCAGCGCCTGCTGGCCGACGTCGAACGTGAACGCGCCGAAACGCAAGCGCTGTGAAGTGACCGTCGGTTCGCCGGCCGCCATCTTCTGCCGCCGCAGCAGCGCGCGGACGCGGGCCACGAGTTCGTCGGGGAGAAACGGCTTCGCCAGGTAATCGTCGGCGCCCGTCTCGAGGCCGACGACCTTGTCCGCGGCATCGCCTTTCGCGGTGAGCATCAGGATCGGCAGCGTCTGGCCTTCGGCACGCAGGCGCCGGCACACGCTCAGGCCGTCCTCGGGTTCCATCATCAGGTCGAGCACCAGTAGGTCGTACGGTTCGCGCTGCAGCAGGCGGTCGAGCCGCTTGCCGTCGGCGACCGCGCGGACCTGGAAGCCGTGGCCGGTCAGGAAGCGCTGCAGCATGTTGCGCAACTCGGCTTCGTCGTCGAGCACGACGATCCTGCAGGACTGTTCCATCGCTTGCCTCCCGGTGCGTGCGCGGCCGGATCGTCGTGCGGGCTCAACGGGCCGCCATGCGCTGGCGCATGAAGCCGGCGAGCTGTTCGAGCGTGACGTAGCCGTTGTGCTGCGTGTCGATTTCGTCGAAATGCTGCGCGACCATCGGCATGCCCGCGGCGGCCTGCTCGCGGGTGAGCCTGCCGTCATGCGTCGTGTTCGCGCTGGCGAAGCGGGCCTGCAGCTGCATCAGCGCACGTTCGACGCGTGCACCGCCGTTCGCCGCGCCGGGCGGCACCTGCTGGGCCGACGCTGCTGCTGAGACGATACACAAAACGACGACGGCAATCATCTTCTTGATGGACTTCATGGGGTTTCTCCTTGCGTGGCCGACGGTCTGCGCCGGCCGGGTGGTTGATGAAACGGATGGAAAACGAAACAAGACGGAGCGGTGCCGGATCATGCCCAGTGCGCGGGCACCCACATGCGGCCGGCCCAGTGGCCGGGCACCCAGACGACGGCGCGCGGCGGGTGAGCGACATACACGGCGCGCGGGGCGACGTACACGGCACGCGGCAGCGGCGGCGCGAGGTACAGGACCTTCGGCGGCGGCGGCGCGACGTAGACGACGCGCGGCGCGGGTGCGACCACGACGGCCTTCGGCGGCGCAACATGCACGACCTTCGGCGGCGGCGTGACGACGACGGCGGCAGGCGGGGGCGGTGGGGGCGTGACCACGACGGCGGCAGGTGCCGGCGCAGGTGCCACGACAGCGACCGTGGCGGCGGGCGGCGGAGTCGTCACGACCACCGCGGCGGGCGGAGGCGGCACGACGGGCACGGGCACCGGGACAGGAACCGGCACCGTAGCGCCGGCCACGACGACCGTGCCGCCTGCCGCCGTGCTGCCGTGGATCACGGTCGTGCCGCCGGTCGAGACCGTGCCGCCGTGTACGACCGTCGAGCCCCCCGACGTCGTCACGACGCCCGGCGCCACGCGCGTCGCGCTGCCGGAATGCGTGACGCTTGCGCCGTCGGCGCCCGTCACGGTGCCCGAGCGCGAGCAGGTCGAGCCCGCGCAATTCGTCGACGCGGTGTGGCTGGCCGTATTGCCGTTCGATCCCGTGATCGTGCCGCTCGACGAATACTGGCCCGCGCCGTTGCGCGTCACGCTGCCCGACGTCGTTGCGCTGCGACCGTCCGAGCCCGTCAGCGAACCGGTATGCGAGCAGGTGCCGTCGGCGCAGCTCGTGTCGCCGCTGTGTTCGACCGAGCGCCCGTTCGGGCCGACGGCCGTGCCGCTGTTCGAGAACTGGCCGGGCGCGGTGCGCGTGACGGTGCCGGTATTGGTCGCGATCCCGCCGCCGGGGCCGATCACGCCGCCTGCATGCGAGCAGCTGCCGCCGCCGCACGAACCGGCGTGTGCGCCGTTGTAGGTGCCGCGCGGCGTGTACGCGGTGCCGTGGCCGGACCAGCCGGCGAAGGCCGGCGCGCAGGTGAGGGCGAGTGCGGCGGCGGTGACGAGGAAGCGGGTTTTCATCGGGTGTCCTTGCGGTTCGTTTCGGTGCACGCAGTGGCGTGGCGACGGGACGAACTTTAGGGCGACGACACGCGCCCGTCGCGTCATAAAAGATGTCGCGGTGTTACACGTGGCGTGCTGTTTCGAGGTACGACGAATGCGTGTGCCGACCGCGCCGATCGCGGGCATGCCGCGCCGGGCAAGGTTTCCGGCGATGCGGTCGCGTGAAGGCACAGTGCAGCGGTATGGGGCGGAACGTGTCGTGCGCAGCGCGAAAGTGTGTCGAGGTGACACGCGGTGACATATTTGCCGGCTGATCCATGCGTGTGTCGTGTCGAGCCGCATCACGCGAATTGAACGCATCCAGTTGAACGCATGCAGTACGCCACGTGCGACCGGAACCGGCCTCTCCGCAACATGGCGCGGCGGTCGCATACCGTCCGAGGAATCGGTTTCCGGATACCTCCTGACGGCCGTGTTCGTATGTCGCGCAGGTTTATCCGTCGGCCAATGTCATGTTGTGTGCACCGTCTACCGGCTTCATCACGACATGCGGCGACACATTTCCCGCCGGACATGCACATGCGCGGCCGCAAACCGTCCCGGCTTCCGCTCCTTGGCGCCTGTGGCCGCCACGCATCACCTGCATGCCCTTCACCGCGACATACGGCGACATATTTCCCGCGTGGTCTTTCCATTCCACGCCCACTACAGTGCGTTCCATTCGACGCGATGGCAGCCCGTGCGGCCCGTGACGCGTCCGACTCAACCGAAGGAACGACCCATCATGCTCACGACCACCGGAAAGCTCGCGTACTACGTCACGCTCTTCATCGTCGCCGTCTCGCTCGTCGAGGCGGCCGTGCTCACCTGGCGCCGCGCCCGCGGGCCCGAACCATTCGACTGGAACGAGGTGTGGCTGTCGCTCGCCGATCTCGCGGGCCGCAAGCTGCTCGCGCTGGTGCCGCTGTCGCTCGCCACGCCGCTGTTCGATTTCGCGTGGGCGCACCGGCTCTTCACGATCCCGCTCCACAGCGTCGCGCTCGCGCTGCTCGTGTTCGTCGGCCAGGAGTTCTGCTACTACTGGTATCACCGCGCGTCGCACCGCGTGCGCTTCTTCTGGTCGACCCATGCGGTGCATCACTCGCCGAACCAGTTGACGCTGTCGTCCGCATTTCGCCTCGGCTGGACCGGCAAGATCGCCGGCGCCGCGATGTTCTTCACGCCGCTCGTGTGGCTCGGCGTGCGTCCGGAAGCCGTGCTCGCGATCCTGTCGTTCAACCTGATGTACCAGTTCTGGCTGCACAACACGTGGATGCCGAAGCTCGGCTGGCTCGAATACGTGTTCAACACGCCGTCCGCGCACCGCGTGCACCACGCGTCGAACCTCGACTATCTCGATGCGAACTACGGCGGCGTGCTGATCGTGTTCGACCGGCTGTTCGGCACCTATGTCGCCGAACGCGCCGACGAGCCGTGCCGTTTCGGCCTCGTCACGCCGACCCGTTCGCGCAATCCGTTCGTCGTCGAGCTGGAGCACTGGGCGAGCCTCGCCCGCGACGTCGCGACGGCCCGCGACGTGTGGACGGCGATCCGCTTCGTGCTGCTGCCGCCGGGCTGGCGCCCGGACAACCAGGGCGAAACGACGGAAGAACTGCGCCGCCGCAGCCTCGTCGCCGTGCGCACGGATGCGTGAACGCGCTACGCTGTGTCGAATTGCCGGCCGCGCATGCATGCCGCGGCCGGCATGACCCATGCAACATGCATCATCAAGCAACCCTCGATCCAGGAGAAAACATCGATGGAACACGATCTCAAAGGCAAGGCAGTCGCGATCACCGGCGGATTCGGCCATCTGGGCGTCGCGACGGCCGCGTGGCTCGGCGCGCGCGGTGCACGCGTCGCGCTGATCGGCCGCGGCGCGGCGCCGGCGGCAGCGGCACTGCCCGGCGTGCCGGCCGACGCGCTGCGCATCGGCGGCATCGATCTCGTCGATCCGCAGGCCGCCGCGCAGGCGCTCGATACCGTGCAGCGCGAATTCGGCCGGGTCGACGCGCTGTTGAACATCGCGGGCGCGTTCGTGTGGCAGACGATTGCCGACGGCGACGCCGCCACCTGGGACCGCATGTACGAACTGAACGTGAAGACCGCGCTGAACGCATCGAAGGCCGCGCTGCCGCACCTGCTGGCGAGCCCGGCCGGGCGCGTCGTCAACATCGGCGCGGGCGCGGCGTTCAAGGCCGGCGCGGGGATGGGCGCCTATGCGGCCGCGAAGGCCGGCGTCGCGCGGCTCACCGAGGCACTGGCGGCCGAACTGCTCGACCATGGCGTGACGGTGAACGCGATCCTGCCGAGCATCATCGATACGCCGCCGAACCGCGCGGACATGCCGGACGCGGATTTCACGCGCTGGGTGCGGCTGGAACAGATCGCGGCGACGATCGGGTTCCTGCTGTCGGCCGACGCGCAGGCGATCACCGGCGCGTCGATTCCAGTGACCGGCCGCGTGGCGTAGCGCGACGGGCAGGGGCTCGCGCCGCGGCCGGCCGTGCGTACAATGTCGCACCGGACACGCGCGAGCCCAGCCTGAGACCATGCATCAACCCAATATCCTGATCGTCGAAGATGAAGTGGCGATCGCGGACACGATCGTCTACGCCCTCGGTACCGACGGCATGCAGACCGTCCACTGCACCCTCGGGCAGGCGGCGCTCGACAGCCTGCGCGATGCGCGCTTCGATCTCGTCGTGCTCGACGTCGGCCTGCCGGACCTCAGCGGTTTCGAAGTGTGTCGGCGGCTGCGCACGTTCTCCGACGTGCCGGTGATCTTCCTCACGGCGCGGCACGATGAAATCGACCGGATCGTCGGGCTCGAAATCGGCGCCGACGATTACGTGGTCAAGCCGTTTTCGCCACGCGAGCTGGCGGCGCGGGTGCGCGTGATCCTGCGGCGTTTCTACCGGACGGCCGCACCCGAATCGACGCCCGCGCCCGCGCCTGCATCGGCATCGACACCCGTACCGGCACCGGCACCGGCACCGGCCGAGACAACCGCGCCGGGCTTCACGCTCGATACCGCTGGCGCGCGCGTGTCGTGGCTCGGCCACGCACTGGATCTCACGCGCTACGAATTCGGGCTGCTGGCGCTGCTGGTCCGGCATCCCGGGCGCATCTATTCGCGCGAGCAGTTGATGGATCTCGTGTGGCACGAGGCATTCGATTCCGCCGACCGCACGGTCGACACGCACATCAAGACGCTGCGCGCCAAGCTGCGCGCGATCGACCCCGAGCGCGACCCGATCCGCACGCATCGCGGGATGGGTTATTCGCTGCAACCGTAACGACCGGCACCGCCCATGCATATCGGCCTGCGCATCTTCTTCGGCTTTTTTCTGATCGTCGGCCTGGCCGCGCTGATCACGTTGCGTGTGTTCGTGCAGGAGGTGAAGCCCGGCGTGCGCGAGGCGATGGAGGACACGCTCGTCGATACCGCACAGGTGCTCGCGACGCTGGCCGCCGACGACATGGCCAGCGGCCATATCGCCGACGGCGCTTTCGCGCGGCAGCTCGCGACACTGCACGAACGCCCGGTCAGCGCGAACGTGTGGGGCGTGCAGAAGAACGTGATCGGTTACCGTCTCTACATCACCGATGCGCACGGCATCGTGCGCTACGACTCGACCGGCCGCGCGCTCGGGCAGGACTATTCGCGCTGGAACGACGTATACCGGACGCTGCGCGGCGAATACGGCGCGCGCAGCACACGCAGCGATCCGAATGACGACAGCAGCACCGTGATGCACGTGGCGGCACCGATCCGGCGCGGCAACGAGATCATCGGCGTGCTGACGATCGCGAAGCCGAACCAGACGGTCGCGCCGTTCATCGCGCGCAGCCAGCGCAAGATCATGCTGTACGGCGCGCTGCTGATGGGCGGCGCGATCCTGATCGGCGTCGCGTGCACCTGGTGGCTGGTGGTCGGGCTGCGTCGCCTGCAGCGCTATGCGCGCGCGATTGCGGCGGGCGAGCGGGCCGACATGCCGCTGCAGGGCGCGAGCGAGCTGGCCGAGCTCGGGCGCGCGGTGGAAAGCATGCATCAGCGGCTGGAGGACCGGCAGTACGTCGAAACCTACATCCACACGCTCACGCACGAGATGAAAAGCCCGCTGGCGGCGATCAGCGGCGCGGCCGAACTGCTGCAGGAAGACATGCCGGTTGCGAACCGCCGGCGCTTCACCGAGAACATCCGCCGTCAGGCCGGCCGCCTCGAACAGATGATCCGCAAGCTGCTCGCGCTCGCCGAAGTCGAGCAGAAGCAGCGCCTGTCGGTGCGCGAACCGGTCGCGCTGCGGCCGGTGCTCGACCAGCTCGTCGACGATATCGAGCCGCGCGCGCGGCAGCGCGGCGTGAACCTGGCGATCGACGCGAACGACACGGCCGACCCGGCGGTCGTCGAAGGCGATCCGTTCCTGCTGCGCCAGGCGCTCGGCAACCTGCTCGACAACGCGCTGGATTTCGCGCCGCGGGGCAGCACGATCCGCATCGCGCTCGAACGGCAGGCGGCGGGCAGGGCGCATGTCGCGATCGTGCGCGTGGCCGATGACGGCCCCGGCGTGCCCGACTACGCACTGGCGCGCGTGTTCGAGCGTTTCTATTCGCTGCCACGCCCCGACGGGCAGGATCGCAGCACGGGCCTCGGGCTGTGTTTCGTCCGCGAGGTCGCGATGCTGCACCGCGGCCAGGTCGCGCTCGCGAACCGCGACGAAGGCGGCGCGTGCGCGACGCTCACGCTGCCGTCGGCGGCCTGAGCGCGCTTCACGTTCGCCACACATTCGCTTCACACCGGCTTCAATCGCCCTTCACCGGGCCTGCCCATGCTGACGGTACTTTTACTCCGGTATCCGTCGGCCATGAATCGAGTCCTGTTGTTCAAATTCGCGATCACCGCGTTTCTCGCGCTGCTGATCCTGATCCCGCTGCACATGGTGCAAAGCATCGTGCAGGAACGCTCCGCGTATCGCATGGATGCGCTGCAGAGCATCTGGTCGAGCTATGCGGGGCCGCAGACGGTGTCGGGGCCCGTGCTCGTCGTGCATTACACGGAAGTCACGCGCGTGCGCGACGACACGCCGGCCGGCGGCGCGACGAAGACGAGCCTGAGAAGCGAGACGAAGCGCCTGCTCGTGTTTCCGAAGACGCTGAACGTCGACGGTACGCTGACGACCAGCGTCCGCTATCGCGGCATCCACAAGGCACTGGTGTACGAGCTGGCGAGCCGGTTGACCGGCACGCTGCCGTTGCCGGACCTGAAGAAGCTGCCGCAGGCGGACGGCCACGTGAGCTTCAAGGTCGACGACGCCTATGTCGCGATCGGCATCGGCGACATTCGCGGGCTGACCGCGCAACCCGACCTGCGCATCGGCGGCGCGCGTTTCGACGTCGAGCAGGGCACGCGGCTGGACAGCCTGCGCCAGGGTGTGCACGCGAACGTCGATCTCGCGGCGCTGGCGGAAACAAGCGCGGGGGCGGTCGTGCCGTTCAGCATCGACCTGCCGCTGCGGGGCGCGGAGTCCGTCGCGTTCGCGCCGGTGGGCGACCAGAACGATTTCTCGCTGAAGTCGACGTGGCCGCATCCGAGTTTCGACGGCGCGTTCCTGCCGAGCAACCGCACGGTCGATGCGCATGGCTTCACCGGCAACTGGCGCGTGACGTCGTTCAACACGAAGGCGCGTGAGCAAATCGCGACCGGCAACGGGGAAGGCGCGATCGAAATGGCATCGGTGTCGGTGATCGAACCCGTGAACGTCTATCTGCAGGCTGAACGCGCAACGAAGTACGGCGCGCTGTTCGTGATGCTCACGTTCGCGAGTTTCTTCATGTACGAGCTCGTGAAGCGGCTGCGCATTCACCCGATCCAGTACGCGCTGGTCGGCCTGTCGCTCGCGTTGTTCTTCCTGCTGCTGCTGAGCCTGTCCGAACACATCGCGTTCGCGTATGCGTATCTCGCGGCGAGCAGTGCCTGCATCGGGCTGCTCGGCTTCTACCTGAGCTTCGTGCTGCACAGCGTGAAGCGCGGTGCGGTGTTCGCGGCGCTGCTCGCGGTGCTGTACGCGGCGCTCTACGGGCTGCTGCTGTCGGAAGACAACGCGCTGATGCTCGGTTCGCTGCTGCTGTTCGCGATTCTCGCCGGCATCATGACGCTCACGCGCCGCGTCGACTGGTATTCGCTCGGCGCCGCGTGGCAACCGCTGGCCGACAAGGCAGGTGCGGGCGCCGTGAAGCCGGGCGCGCAGGCGAAGTAAGCACGCGGGTGGCGAGAAAGCGCGCCGGTCGGGCATGCCACGGCCGGCGCGTCATGCGGCGTGGGACAGCCGCGATTCACACGCGCGGTGCAGGCCGGCGAAAACGCGCCAGCGGAATTTCGGCGACGGCGGTGATCTCGATCAGCAGATCGGGATGGTAGAGGCGCTCGACCTGGACGGTCGTCGTCACGGGATAGGGCTCGGCGAAATACGTCTTGCGGATGTCGCCGGCCTGCATGAAGGCATCGATGTCGGTCGCGTAGTGGACGAGCGAAATCACGTCCTGCATCTGCCCGCCCATCGTGGCGAGCACGGCGCGGATGTTGTCGAGCGTCTGCCGCACCTGCGTGCGCATGTCGCCGTGGCCGACCACCTGGCCGTCGCGGTCGAGCGCCACTTGCCCCTTCAGATGCACGATCCGGCCGTCGCCCTGGATCACGGCCATCGAGAACGCGCCGAACGGCGCCCAGACTTCCGGCGGATTCACTGCTTCGGCCATGACGCAACTCCTGTCGGTCGGTGGGGAAGACGCGGCTGCGCGGTTTGCGGCGAGCGGGCGCGCAACGGTCACGCGCCGTCGACAGCACCGTTCGCTTCGTCGACAATCGCGCCATTATGGATGAACGCGCGGCGACGCATGGGGCGTTGCATCGCGATTCCCGACATCCCGACGACACACATGGACGATATCCGCGTCATCAAGGATCTTGCGGCGCTCGACGGCACCGCGTACGTCGAACTCATGGGCGGGCCGTATGCGCGCACCTGCTGGAATGCCGGGTCGCTGTTCTTCGACGAGGAAGTGTTCGGGCTGCTCGAGGCGGCCATCGCGCGGCAGATACCCGACTACGACCATTACGCGTTCAACGGTATCGGCATGGCCGACTGGCTTGCGATCGTCGCCGAACTGGCCGGCACGGGCAAGATGCTCGGCAACGCCGCGCAGCGCACCGATGCGCTCGACCGGCTCGGTTTCATTTTCAGCGGATCGCGACAGGCTTTCGTCGATCGTCTCGACGCAAGCTGCGCCGCACTGGCCGGCGTGATCGCGGAAGTCGACGCGTGGACGCGCGAAGTTCGGCTTCGCCACGACCAGGTGACGATCCTGGGAATGTGATGCGGCGCGTGCCGGGTGTCACCACCGGCAGGCCGGGCGGCATCCCCTTATACTGAACGTTTCCCGCCATTCGATTTTCGCCGTGCCCACGCCTGCCCCCACCGATCCGTCCATCGACGATCCGCGTCCGACCCCGCCCGTACAGCCCGAACTGGAAGACTGCTGCAACAGCGGCTGCTCGCCGTGCGTCTTCGATCTCTACGATGAAGCACTGGCGCGCTATCGCGTCGAGCTGGCCGAGTGGGAAGCGCGGCACGCGCAACGCAAGCCATAACGACAAGGCCGATGCCGGCGAGCGGTGCGCATTGATCGCGCGCGTTTCGAGCCGAGCCGGCGGCGCGTGCCCGGTTCCGCGTCACGCGCCGGCATGCAGCCGCCGATGCAGCGGCCCGAGCATCGCCGACAGCGCGATGCAGGCGAGCAGCACGGCCGTCAGCGCTAACATCGAGGTTCTGAAGCCCTGCACATAATCGAGCGCGGCCGGATGCGCGCCGAGCCGGGCGAAGAACATGCCGCCGAGCGTGGCTGCGCCAACCGCCGCGCCGATCTGCAGCATCGCGGTGACCATGCCGGATGCAACGCCCGCGCGCGCCGTATCGACTTCCGCGAGCACGATCCGCACGACCGACGGCAGCACGAGGCCCTGGCCGATGCCGATCGCTGCGATCCCCACGTAGAAGCCGGCGCCTGGCGCGGCTGCACCGGCAAGCGCGGCAGCCGTCGCGACGCCGGCCGTGAGCATCGCGAAACCGAGCGTGAGCACGCGATAGCCGCCGAACCGGCCGACGAGTCGCGGCATCAGCAGCGGGCTCGACAGGAAGCCGAGCCCGAGCGGCAGGATCGCGAGCCCCGATGCGAGCGGCGACCAGTTCAGGCAGCCCTGCAGATAGATCCCGTAGCTCAGGAAGAACGCGCTCAGCGTATAGAACAGGAACGCCAGCACGAGCCCGAGCGCGACGACGGGGTTCCGGAACAGGCGCACGTCGAGCAGCGGATCGTGGCCGCTCGCGAGACGGCGCGCCTCGACCGCCAGCAGCGCGCCGAGCATCGGCAGCGCGCCGACGAGGCACGCGACCATCCACAGCGGCCAGCCGGCCTCGCGCCCGTGCGTGAGCGGGTAGACGAGCATCAGCAGGAACAGCGACAGCAGCGCCATGCCTGGCACGTCGATGCGCTGGCCGCGCGGTGGCCGGCTTTCCGGGATGAAGCGCCAGCTGCCGATCAGCGCCAGGATGCCGATCGGCAGATTGACGAGGAAGATTGCGCGCCAGCCGAGCCCGAACGGATGCAGGCTGATCAACGCACCGCCGCCGAGCTGGCCGATTACGGCCGCGAGGCCGAACACGAAGCCGTAGAAGCCCATCACGCGCACCTGCTCCTGCGGACTGAACACGCTGCGGATCGTCGCGAGCACCTGCGGCGCGAGGATCGCGGCGAACAGGCCCTGCAGCACGCGGCCGCCCACCAGCACCGCGCCGCTGCCGGCCAGCCCGCACAGCGTCGACGCGACGACGAAGCCGGCCATCCCGATCATGAACATGCGCTTGCGGCCGTACAGGTCGCCGAGTCGGCCGCCGGTGATCTGCACGACGGCGTTCGCGCACGCGTACGCCGACACGACCAACTGCAGCTCGGCCGGGCGCGCGCCGATGCCGTCGCGGATGGCCGGTAGCGCCAGATTCACAATGAAGTAGTCGAGCGGCGGCAAAATCGCGCCAACCAGCAGGACCACCAGCGCCCAGCCGTGGTGGCTGCGTGCCGGCGCCGCGGCGGCCGAGCCGGCCGGCACGCAGGGGGCAAGGGTGTCGTGGGTCATGAAAGCAAGTCCGAAGGAATGAGGGCCGTATCCAGGCCGGACGTGCCGTCGGGCGCGCCGGTTCGACCGGGGGCGGGCGATTGACCGACATTCTGGGTGGCGGCAATGAATCGGAAAAGCGGGAATTGGTGGTAGCATCCATCGGGTTACTCGATGGATGGAGAATGGCGATGCGCGGTTTCGACCTGGATCAGTTGCGTACTTTCGCGGCGGTCGCGGACGCCGGCAGCCTGACGGCCGCCGCGCCGCTGCTGCACCTGTCGCAGTCGACGGTCAGCGAGCAGGTGCGCAAGCTCGAATCGCGCGCCGGCGTGCCGCTGTTCGTGCGCAGCAAGCGCGGGGTCGAGCCGACCCCGGCCGGCTCGCGGCTGTTGCAGCACGCGCGGCGCATCGTCGCGCTGAACGAGGCCGCGTTCGACGAAGTGCGCGGGCAGGCGATCAAGGGCGAGCTGCGCGTCGCGATTACCGATTACTACCGGACGAACGAAGTCGCGGGCCTGCTCGCCCGGCTGCGGGAGTGCTACCCGCAACTGAGCCTGCACGTCAGCGCGATGAAGAGCGCGGATATCGAGGCGGCGCACGCGCGGGGGCAGGTCGATCTCGGCGTGGTGATGCACCTGTCGAGCGGGCCGTTCCGGCCGGCGTCGGCCGATACGCGCTGGGTGCTGCGGCGTGAGCCGCTGTCGTGGGTCGCTTCACCCACGCTCGCCGAGCAGTTGCCCGAGCCGTTGCCGCTCGTGCTGCTGCCGGACGACTGCATGATGCATCAGGTCGCGGTGCGCTCGCTCGACGAGCAGCACATGCCTTATCGGCTCGTGCACAGCGCGTCGGGGGTCGCGGGGCTGCAGTCGATGCTGGCGGCGGGGCTCGGTGTGGGCTGTCTGTGCGCGTCGGCGATCGGCGAGGGCATGATGCGGCTCGGCGCGAAATACCGTCTGCCGCCGCTGCCCGACGCGGTGTTTTCGCTGACGCCGCCGATGCCGGGCGAACGCGAAACCGTCAAGCAGGCGCGCGAGGTGCTGTCGCGGCAATTGCTGATGTGAAGCGGCTTCGAGCCGGACGACGGTTCAGGCGTGCCGGTCTGAAATGCGAAAGCCCGCACGTCTGGCCCGGCAGGCCGGACATCTGCCGCACGCGTTCTTCTCGATGCGCGAGGCGGTGGCAGGGGCCGGTGGCCTGCCGGATTGGGCTTCAACTGCAGTCTGCCACCCGCGTCATTGTGTCTACCCACTCGTATCTTCCTCACCGGATTGACGGGCTACCCCTGAATACAGGAAGGCGAGGTCTGACCCAAGGTCACAATTCACTGGCGAAGATTGCCGAATAAAAAAATATGAGATTGTCGAATTGGGTTAATCGCTCGAATGCGACACTGATCTACTCCCACACTTGAATCGACTGCATGTGACGTACATCGGGCGCATCGACGCAACGACTCGTACGGTCATTGGCTGCGACCTGATCGACGTCGACCGATTGGAGGCAGTGACCTCAGTCACATCATGTTGTCGAGCAATGCGGGTCCGAAAATTGTTCGAATCCGGATGTCTCATGTTCGTCGTGCTTGTCGTGCCAACCGATGTGATGCAGTGAGCTGCCGATCCGCTGCCGGTGCGCACCGATCGGCACGGGCGGATTTCGAGCCGGAGCATGGCTTGCTTGTGAATCTATTGTGATGATTCCACATTCTCCCCTCCATTCTGTCGCTATCTTGTCTCGGCAATATTGAGATGAATGGGAGTGGCGACATGGTAGTGTCGTGCGATTTGACTGTTACGGATTTGTCGAATTTTTGGGCGTTGCTGTGTCTGGAGGCACCATGTCGGATATGTTTGTCAAGATTGACGGAATTTCCGGTGAATCGCAGGATGAGTTTCATCGGGACGAGATTCAAGTAGATGGATGGAGATGGAAGATATCTCAGCAATCATCGATGCTTTCCGGGTCGGGTGGTGGGGCTGGTAAGGCAACAATTAACGATCTGGAATTTATTCATCAAATTGATCGGGCAAGTCCTAATCTTATGCGCTATTGTCTGACGGGGCGGCATATTCCTAAGGTCGTGCTGACGGCCAGAAAGTCTGGTGGAACTCCATTGGATTTCCTGAAAATCACAATGGAAGATGTTGTGATCACAGAGGTACAGCCGATTGTCGCTGAAAGCAGCTATTGTGAGCATGTGAGCCTTTCATTTTCGCGAGTCAAGCAGGAGTACACCTTGCAAGGCAGCTTGGGTGGAAGCGCCGGGACCGTCACGGCAAGCTTTGACATCAAAGAGAACCGAGATCGATGAGGCGACGAAATTATTTTGCGTTGTTGATTGGTGGCGTCCTCGCTCTCGTAACGGCCTACTGTGTAATCTCGAATATTCATTTCCTCTCGACCTCGGAGGTCGCTACCGGAAAGGTGGCTCATTTCGAATTCGGCAAGCACCATCCTGTGATCGTATTCGATGCGCAGGACGGACGGCATTGCGAAACTTCAGTGAGCTCATGGTGGAATTTGGAGGTCGGTCAATCCACGCAGGTACGTTACTATCGCGACGACCCGGAAGGGTCGGTAACGATTGACACCTTTGCGGATCACTGGGATTACATATTGCTATTGACGTTTCTGGCGATGGTTACTTTGATCGCGGGATTTCGAGGTGTGCGGTTTAGAGAGGATTTGGGGCAATGATTTTAAGAAGGAGTCGATGGAGGTTCAATACAAGTGCTGGCTCCGGGGTTGGTTATGGTCCATTCAATTCCGAGGCCGGTATGTTTGCGCTCAGTGATGTTCAAGGTGAATCGCATCGATATGCTTACGCTGGATTCGGAATTGGAAGGTCCGTCGCCTTGGCTTCACTTGTCAAATTTTCAAAATTATCTCTTCCGAGAATAGTGATAAAGAATGATTCCTTGAGCGGCACGGGGGCTACCACCGAATTTACAAGTACTGGCAGACTTTTCCTGACGGATTCGTTCAAAGGTGTAGACGTGACGGACCCCAAGAGTCTCGAAGGAGGGACAGTCTACTTCCAAGGGGCCGGAGGTTACCTATTTGGCGGTGCGGGCTCGTTAATGCTGCTCGGCCTCAATCGATCCCTGCTCATGATGGGCATCGCAAAGCCGGACTTCATTGGTATGGCGATCAGAAGAGCGCCAGCGGCGCTGTGGGTGGCCGGCTTTAATGAAGGGCTGCAAGATGCGGTGGGATATTCGTACATGTTTGGCCACATTGATTACAAGGGCTTGTACAGCGCCGAATAAGACAATCGTTGCGTTGACCGCGCACGCGTTCTGCTCAGGCAGCTATGGATTGTCCGAACCGGAGGACGGGGGCCAGTGACGCAGGCGAGAGAGGTGCTGGCGAGGCGGTTGCTGTTGTGCCCCCCCTTCCTGGCGCGCAACGGTCACACTTGCTCGCCGTCGACGTACTCAAGCAACCCCCGCACCAGCGCATCGAACGTCGCCCGGCAGCGCGGGCTCGTCCGCAAGTCCTCGTGCATCACGACCCAGGTTTCCAGCTGCATCGCAGGCCCGTCCGGCAGCACGCGCACGAGCCGCGTATCCCGCTTCGCGAGCCCGGTCTGGCAGAAGCCGATCCCGTAGCCGGCGCGGATCATCGCGAGCTGCGCCAGGTTGCTGTCGGTGCGCAGCGCGAACGCCTCGCGCTTCCACAGTGGCATGCCGCGGCCCGCCGAGCGGATGAACGGCGTGACCGTGTCGAAGCCGATCAGCGCGTGACGCGCGAGTTCGTCGATCGTCGCGGGCGCACCGTTGCGTGCCAGGTAGTCGTCGCGCGCAAACAGCGCGACATCGATTTCGCCGATGCGCCGCGCAACGAGCGCCTCCTGCACGGGCGGCGCCATCCGGACCGCGATGTCGGCCTCGCGCTTGAGCACGTCCTGGATGCGGTCGGTCGGCACCAGCTCGATGACGAGCCCCGGATGATTGCGCCGCAATTGCGCGAGAATCGGCGGGAGCACTTCGACGGCGATCACGTCGCTGGCCGAAATCCGCACGATGCCGCGCACGCCGGCGCCGTGGCTCGCGGCCGCGCGCTCGAACGCGGCCGCCGCGCTGCGCAGCGCCTCCGCATGGCCGCGCAGTGCGAGCGCCGCCTCGGTTGGCAGCAGGCCGGACGGCGAGCGCGTGAACAGTGTCTGGCCGAACCCGGCCTCGAGCGCCGCGACGTGGCGGCCGGCCGTCGGCTGCGTGATGCCGAGCGCGCGCGCCGCACCGGACAGCGAGCCTTCCGTCAGCACGGCAAGGAAGGTGCGGTAGCGTTCCCAGTTCAGATCGGTGGTCATGCATAAATGTATAGCTGATCCATCAGGTTCGGCAATTCCTTGGTAGCCAACGGCGCGCCAGAATGCGTGTCATGACGGTTCATTCAAGGAGAGCGGCAATGACGACCCACGCAGGCGGAACGCAACGACAGGCCCTCGTGCTCGGTGCGAGCGGCGGGATTGGCGGGGAAGTCGCGCGGCAGCTGCGCGATGCGGGCTGGCAGGTACGCGCGCTGAAGCGCGGGCTCGGCGCCGAGGTCGTGGAGCACGACGGCATCACATGGATGCGCGGCGACGCGATGGACCGTGACGCGGTGGTCCGGGCCGCGCGGGGTTGCAGCGTGATCGTGCACGCGGTGAATCCGCCCGGCTACCGGAACTGGGCCGGGCAGGTGCTGCCGATGATCGACAACACGATCGCGGCGGCGAAGGCGGAGCAGGCAACCGTCGTGCTGCCGGGCACGGTGTACAACTACGGCGCCGACGCGTTTCCGGTGCTGCACGAGGATGCGCCGCAGCATCCGTCGACGCGCAAGGGCGCGATCCGCGTCGAGCTGGAGCGCCGGCTGCAGGATGCGGCCGGGCGTGGCGTGCGCACGATCATCGTGCGCGCCGGCGATTTCTTCGGGCCGAAGCTCACCGGCAACAGCTGGTTTGCGCAGGGGTTCGTCAAGGCCGGGCAGCCGGTCGCGGCCATCAGCGTGCCGGGGCGGGACGGTATCGGGCATCAATGGTCGTATGTGCCGGACGCCGCGCGCACGATGGTCGAGCTGATCGAGCGGCGCGACACGCTGGAACCGTTCGCGCGCTTTCACCTCGGCGGACATTGGGATGAGGATGGCACGCAGATGGCGGAGGCCGTGCGCCGCGTCGCGCAGCGGCACGGGCTGCGGCCGACGGTGCGCAAGTTCCCCTGGTGGTTCGTGTGGGTCGCGGCGCCGTTCGTCACGACGCTGCGCGAATTGCTCGAGATGCGCTACCTGTGGCGCGAGCCGATCCGGCTCGACAACACGCGCGTGACCGCGGTGCTCGGCCGCGAGCCGGTGACGCCGCTCGACACGGCGGTGGAGGCGACGCTGGCGGGGCTCGGGTGTCTCAAGTGAGCAACGGCGGCGCGCGAACGCAATCGCGTTCTGCTATGATCCGCGCTCCCTTCCTCGACGCTGCTGCAGGAAGGTACCCACGACCGCCGGAAAGCCGGAGGTCGCGTCGTACCTTTTTCATTTTCAGCAGCGATGTCTACATTTCCTCGCTTAAAAAAGGCCTTGCAACGGCAAGGCATCCGTGTCGACTATCACGCCGGCATCTATCACCTGCGCAATGAACTGACGCAGGCGTCCGTCCTGTTGCCCGATTCGCTCCCGCTCGAGGAGAAGGCCGTTCAGCAGTTGCTCGCGTTCGCGGCAGTCCGTTCGCCGGACGGCCATCAGGGTGTGTGCAAGGCGTGCGCGACGCCCGATTTTCATCCGGGCGGGGTCGCGCCCGTCGGCTAGATCGTCGCGACCGACGACGCGTTCGTGATTCCTGCCGCGATCGGCACCGATATCAATTGCGGGATGCGTCTCGTCACCACGGGCCTCAAGCGCTCGGCGCTCGCGCCGTTCGAGGCGGCACTCGTCGAGCGGCTGACGCGCGCGATTCTCGCGGACCGGCGCGACGTGCCGGTCGCCAGCGACGCATTCCGCGCGCTGTTCGACGCGGGCCCGGCGGCCTTCGTCGATCGCGTCGCGCGGCAGGGGCTCTGGGCGCACGTCGACCGCGATCGGCTCATCGACGAACTGTCGTCGTGCATCGGCCTCGACCGGTTCGACGGCAGCGCGAAATATGCGCCGGACGCACACGTCGGGTCGCGCGAGGTATTTCGCGATCCTTGCCTCGGCACCCCCGGGTCGGGCAATCACTTCGTCGAACTGCAGGTGGTCGACGAAGTGTTCGATCGGCATGCGGCCTACCGGGCGGGACTCGCGAAGGACGATGTCGTCGTGATGATCCACAGCGGGTCGCGCGATGTCGGCTTCTACGTCGGGCGACGCTGGATGGACCGGGCGCGCGCGGCATGGCCGGCAGGCGTCAGGCATCCGGAAAGCGGCCTGTACGGCCTGTCCGGCGAGCTGGCGCACGAGTATCTCGTCGCGATGGGCACGGCCGCGCGCTATGCGTGGCTCAATCGTGTCGTGCTTGCCGAGATGGTTCGCAAGGAACTAGCGGAGCTCACCGGCGAAACCCGTTCGGCACTCGTGGTCGACGTGCCGCACAACGTCGTGCTGCGCGAAAACGGGATGAACATCCATCGCAAGGGGGCGACACCCGCCCGCGACGGCGATCTCGCGCTGATTCCAGGATCGATGGGCGATGCGTCGTTTCTCGCGACCGGGCTCGGCCATCCCGACTGGCTGTGGTCATGCAGCCACGGCGCCGGCCGCAGCGTGCGCCGGCAGGCGGTGCGGCGGATGCGCACCGAGCAGGCACCGGGCACGTGGCGCTGCGTCACGCTGCGCGACGAGCGCCGCATCGAGGAAGCGCCGGAAGCCTACAAGCCGATCGGGCCCGTGATCGATGCGCAGGAGCAGGCCGGCCTCATTCGCAGCGCCGTCCGGTTGAAGCCGTGGGTCACGTTCAAGGCATGACGGGCGGCGGCGTGGGACTTGGCCGCCGCCGTGGCTTGCGCCACGGCCGGCGTTACGTCGTCCGCGTTCCCGTGCGTCGGGCCGTGCCCGGGCACGGGAGCGCGTCATGGCGAACCGAAGAACCCGCAGGGCAACAATTTTCCACATACCCGGGCGCGTCCGATGAGCATCATGGCGGTCAACGTCGATAAAGCAAAAGCGGGGGCGCAATGTTGCATTTCGGATGGAAAGTGTCGGTTGCGGGGGCGATCATGTTCGCGTTGAGCGGGTGTACCAACCTGGTCGGTCTTCTGTATTGCGACAACTCGCAGTTCAACTTCCCGGACTATCACTGCTTTCAGCCGTACTAGCAGGGGGCGGGCGCAGTGACGGAAAGCCGTCGCACCCGTGTGCCCCACGATGCCTCATGGCCCGTCACGCGACGACCGGCAACACCTCCACCGCATAGCGGTGCCGAAGGCTGCGCCCGAGCACCGGATCGTGCAGTTCCATTTCGAACGCATCGCCGTCGCCCATTGCCGCGATCGCGCCGTGCACGGCGACCGTGCCGCCATACATCGCGCAGCGCGCGGGCATCGTGCGGCGGTCGTCGAAGCGATGCCACAGCACGTCAGGCGCGAGCAGGCCGCTGACCGCGCCGTGCTGGTACGCCGTGCGCTCGCCATCGCGCGAGATCAGCCACGCACGCATCTCGATCGCATCCCAGTGATCCGCGACGTCCGCGTAAAGCCACGCGTCGCGGCCGAGCGGCTTCGCGCACACCTGCTTCGACACCGCGACGCCGTATGCCTCGACTTCGCGATCCGTATGATCGGAGCCGACGGTCACGAGCGTGCCGTCCGGGCCGTCGACCAGCACGCATTCGATCTCGCCACCCGAGCGCGCGCCGAGCACGCTTATCGACGGCGCCTGCGTGAGCAGCGCAGCCGACACGCGATAGAAGCAGGGCGTGGTCGACGGCGGTGCAACGCCGAGCGCCGCGAGTTCGTCGATATGCGCGCGGATCGCGGCCGGATCGCGGCCGGCCCAGCCGGCGATCACGACGCGCTCGATCTCGACGTCGACCGTGGCCGGTGCGTGTTGCCGGGAAATCACGTTGAACGACAGGGTTTGCATGCGGGTATCCGTTTGAAGTGCGAAGGAATGAAACGACGGGCGGCGACGCTCAATCCGCGAGCGGCTGGTGCGCAGTTTCGCGCGCGGCGATCAGCGCGATCGACGTGACGACGAGCGCGGCGGCGACGTACAGCGAGACGGCCGTCGTCGTGCCGGTCTGCCGGAACAGCGCGGCGATCACGAGCGGCGCGAAGCCGCCGCCGACGATGCCGGCGAGCGTGTACGCGAGCGACGAGCCCGCATAGCGCACGCGGGTCGGAAACTGTTCGGTCACGAACGCGCCCTGCGGGCCGTACATCACCGCGTGGATCACGAGGCCGATCGCGACGGCCGCGACGATCGCGCCCGGGCGTGCCGAATCGAGCATCGCGAAGAACACGAACGCCCACACGATGCCGGCGAGCGCGCCGGCGAGATAGACGGGCCGGCGGCCGAAGCGATCCGACAGCGCGCCGAAGAACGGCACCGCGAGCGCGTTGCAGGCCGTGCCGATCATCACGGCCGTCAGTGCGACGGGGCGCGACAGGTGCAGCACGGTCGTCACATAGGTCAGCGTGAACACGACGATCAACGCATACAGCACGTCCGAGCCGATTCGCGAACCGCCCGCGATCAGCAGGCGCTTCCAGTGGTACTTCAGCACGTCCGCGACGGGCACCTCGGCGGTCGCGTGCGATTCGGCGAGCTGTTCGAACTGCGGCGTTTCGTCAACGCCGCGCCGCAGCCAGAAACCGAACACGACGAGCAGCGCGCTGGCCGCGAACGGCACGCGCCAGCCCCATGACAGGAAGTCTCCCGACGTGGTAGACAGCGTCACGAGCGCGATGCAGCCGGTGCCGAGCAGCGTGCCGAACGACGGGCCGATCTGCGTCCACGATGCGGACAGCCCGCGCCGCTTCTGGTCGCCGTGCTCGACCGACAGCAGCACCGCGCCTGCCCATTCGCCGCCGAGCGCGACGCCCTGCACGAAGCGCAGCGCGACGAGCAGGATCGGGCTCAGGATGCCGGCCTGCGCGTAGGTCGGCAGCGCGCCCATCAGCGCGGTCGTCACCCCCATCAGCACGAGCGTGAGCATCAGCACCGCGCGGCGGCCGATACGGTCGCCGAGATTGCCGAACACGAAGCCGCCGAGCGGTCGCGATACGTAGCCGACCGCATAGGTCGAGAACGCGAGGATCGTGCCGGCCAGCGGATCGACCGACGGGAAAAACAGGTGGTTGAAGACGAGTGCGGCGAGCGTGTTGTAGATCGTGAAGTCGTACCACTCGAGCGACGTGCCGATCATGCTCGCGGTCGCGAGTCGGCTGTTGCGGACGCGGCGGGGCGCGTGGGCGGCGGGCTGGGCGAGAGTGCTCATGGTGTCGGGCCTGTCGTGACGGGGAACGGGATGAAGCGCCGGGCCGATGCGCGGGTGTGCATCGCGCAGGCGGCGCGGCCGGCGCGGGCGATCAGGCCGGCAGTGCGGCGGCGGCAGCGGGCTCGGCGTCGACGTCTCCGCGTGCCGCATGCAGCGGTGCGGCGGCGCGCCACAGCAGCTCGAAGGTGCGCACGTCGTCGTGCCCGGCGAGCGTGGCCGCCACGCGGCGCGTCGTGGCTGCATCGCTGCCTTCGATCAGCACGAGCGCATCGGCGGCCGGGCGGGCGGCCGCGTCGGCGCCGATCGGTGCGGACAGCTCGGGCGCGGTGCGAAAGAGCCGCGCGGCGTGGATGCCCGGTTCGTGCAGCACCTCGTCGAAACGCTCGCGCAGGTGCGGCACGTCGATGCGATCCGGCGGCAGCACGAACAGCGCGAGATGCACGCCTTCGCCGTCGCCGGCCTCGATCGTCAGTTCGCCGACGCGCCGCTGCGTGCCCGTCATGCGCTCGAAGTTCGCGAGCGACCATGCGGTCTGCTGCGTGAACGCGCGCCGGTAAGCGTCGCCATGGAACACGTCGAGCGCGTCCGTCACGTACAGCGCGAGGTACTTGCGCGGGCCGCCGTCGGTCGCGCGAAAGCGCCGCGCATGCGTGAAGCCCGGAATCGCGACACGTTCCTGCATGTGCTCGCGGTCGTACCACGCGTTGAAATCGGCTTCGTGCGCGGGGTCGATATCCGTCCAGACGCAAAGCTGGCCGTGCGGAAGGGGGAAGCGGGTCATTGCGGGTTCCTTGTGACGGGGGTGTCAGGAACCGCAGTGTCCCGAAGACGGGCCGCGCCCGTCCAACAAGAAAACAAATTCGCGGTGAACAGGTTTTCTTATGAGCGGCGCGGGCGGCGTTTCGCGGGGGAGGTGGCGGGCGGTGCGGATTGCGCCGTGCGCTTCGTTTTCGCAGGCGCTTTGGCTTTTGCTTTCGTCGCGGGACGGGCGGGTGTGTCGTCCACGCGATCGGGCGTGACCGCTGCCGCCGGCCTGGCGTGGCTTGCGGCGGCCGACATCGCGCGCGCGACTTCGCTGGCCAGTTCCGCGATGCGCGCGGCCACCGGCAGGCCCTGGCTGCGGTACGTCGCGACGAGCGGCAGCGCGGGGAACTCGGGTTCGACGTCGAGCAGTTCGAGCGCGCCTTCGTGCAGTTCGCGCCCGATGATCGCGGGCGGCAGCGCGGCCACGCCGAAGCCGTCGGCGACGAGGCGGATCATCGCGGCGACCGACGTGATGCAGTTGATGCTGGCCGGCCGCTCGACGGCCGCGAACAGCCGCTCGATCGTCGCGTGCGGCCCCGAGTGGCGCGAGAAGCTGATGATCGGGAATTCGGCCAGGCGCGCGACGTCGAGCGGCTGGCCGCCGAGCCCGAGGCGCGGGCTGGCCGCCCAGCGCACCGGGAATTCGCACAGCGGCAGGTTCGTGAAGTCGGGGCCCGGCACCGGGTCGGTCTGCAGGATCAGGTCGACGCCGTCGGTGCTGAGCAGGCGGATCAGGTGCAGCGTGGTGTCGCTCGTGATCTCGACGTCGAGGCGCGGATAGCGCTCGCGCAGTTGCGCCATCAGCGCGGGGAACCAGCTGTGCACGATCGATTCGATCACGCCGATCCGGATCAGGCCCGCGTCGCTCGCCGCGTCGATGTCGCGCCGCATTTCGCCGTCGAGCCGCACGATCCGCTCCGCATAGGCCAGCATGCGCCGGCCCGCGGGCGTGAGCGTGGCCGAGCGCGTGTTGCGGTCGAACAGGCGCACGTCGAACGCTTCCTCGAGCGACGCGATGCGGCTCGACACGGCGGCCTGCGTCGTGTGCAGCTTTTCGGCCGTGAGCCGGAAGTTTTCCAGCTTCGCGAGCCAGACGAAGGTTTCAAGAAACCGGATGTTCATCGAAGTCCGAAACGTGAGGCGGTGCCGGGCGGGGCGGCGGGATCGGTCGATGGTAGCGGATTTTCGGGGCGGGGAAACGAGCGGGCTGCGCGGTGTGTGTCGTGGGTGGGTGGGACGGGCGGCCGCGTGCCGGCGAGCGTGCACGACACGCCGGGCGTCACGACGCGTTACGCGGGTGGTGTGCCCGCGTGTTTTAGAGCGTGTCGAACTTTTCGGGGCGGGAAACGAGCGGGCGGCGCGGTGCGCGCGTCGTGAGGCCCTGACGGGCGGCCGCGTGCCGGCGAGCGTGCACGACACGCCGGGTGTCATGACGCGTTACGCGGGCGGCGTGCCCGCGCGCTTCAAAGCGTGTCGAACTTTTCGGGGCGGGAAACGAGCGGGCGGCGCGGTGCGCGCGTCGTGAGGCCCGGGCGGGCGGCGGCGTGCCGGCGAGCGTGCACGACACGCCGGGTGCAACGAAGCGTTACGCGGGCGGTGTGCCCGCGTGCTTCAGAGCGTGTCGAACGCGAGCGTCGGCACGTCGACGACCATCGCGCCGCCGTCCGCGACGAGCGTCGCACCGGTCACGAACGACGCGTCCGGCGACGCGAGGAACGCGCAGACGGCCGCGATCTCGTCCGGATCGGCCGCGCGGCGCAGCGGCACGTCGGCGCTGACGCGCGCATACGCGCCGTCGAGCGTGTCGCCGTGCGCCGACATCAGCGGCTCCATCTCCGCATCGGCCATCGGCGTGCGGACCCAGCCGGGGCACACCGTATTCGCCCGTACGCCGTGCGGCCCGTAGTCGCGCGCGAGCGACCGCGCGAGCCCGAGCAGCGCGTGCTTGCCGACCGTATAGCCGCACACGCCGGGCCCGGCCGCGAGCGCCGCGATCGACGCGACCAGCACGATGCTGCCGCGCTGCGCGATCAGGTCGGGCAGGCACGCGCGCGCGCTGACGAACGCGGTGTCGAGGTTCGCGTGCATCGCGTCGCGCCACTGCGCGTCGTCGGTTTCGTCTGCGCGGCCGAGCCCGTGGCCGCCCGCGCATGTGACGAGCGCGTCGACGCGTCCGAAGCGTTCGGCGATATGCGGCAGGAAACGGGCCCAGTCGGTGGCGCTCGCGGCATCGCCGGCAAGCGCGAGGCCGCCCGTTTCGGCGGCCAGCGCGTCGAGCGGCGCCTGACGCCGCCCGATCAGCACGACGCGGTCGCCGCGGCTGGCGAAGCGGCGCGCACACGCGGCGCCGATACCGGTGCCGGCGCCGGTGATCGCGATCGTGCGGGGTTGCGGGTATGTCATGTCGTGCTCCGGAAGGGTGTCGTTCCCGGTCACTTTAGGCGGCGCCGGCGAGCGCCGGTATCAGCCGAAAGGATGAACGCGGGTGGCATCCGGCCGGCAACGTCGGTCGCCGCCAATTTTGCAAAGGCTGACGATGTCTGGCACCGAATCGCTCTATCCTCCACATTTTTGCGATAAGTCACGAAAGCCCGGCAGAATAGCGCGGGCGGGCCGCGTATCGACGCGCGGCGCATCGGCTGGCCGATTCCGTCGTGCGAGCGGAGCGGCGGGCCGGCGATCCCGGCACGAGCATGCACCCGACGCGCGGGCGTTGCCGCTGCCGACGGATTGCGCCACGACAACATATCGCCCGGTTGCGCGCTCGCGCACCGGACCATCGACAAGAACAGGGAGGGCCGGCAATGAGGCTGGACGACGAAAGGGAAAGCACGAACGTCGAGGATCGCCGTGGCGCCGGCGGGTTCGGCGGCGGGCGTGGTGCGACGATCGGCATCGGCACGATCGTGGTCGCGTTCGCCGCATCGTATTTCTTCGGGATCGACCCGCGCGTGATACTCGAAGGCGCATCGGCGCTGCAGGGACGCCAGCAGCAGGCGCAGCCCGCGCCCGCGCAGCGGCAGGGCGTGCCGTCGAACGAGCCGGGCGTGGTGTTCACGCGCAAGGTGCTCGGCAATATCGAGCGCACGTGGACGGGCGTGTTCAATACCCAGCTGCATGCGCAGTACCAGCCGCCGACGCTCGTGATGTTCACGAATTCGACGCCGACAGCGTGCGGCACGGGCCAGACTGCGATGGGGCCGTTCTATTGCCCGGCCGACCGCAAGGTGTACATCGATCTCGGTTTCTACGACGAGTTGCGCAAGCGTTTCGGCGCGGGCGGCGATTTCGCGCAGGCTTACGTGATCGCGCACGAAGTCGGCCATCACGTGCAGAACCTGCTCGGCATTTCCGACAAGGTCGACGCCGCGCGCCGGCGCGCGAGCCAGGCGCACTCGAACGCGCTGTCGGTACGGATGGAGCTGCAGGCCGACTGCTTTGCCGGCGTGTGGGCGAACAACGCGCAGCGCGCGAACCAGCGCCTGATGGAACCCGGCGATTTCGAGCAGGGGCTGAAGGCGGCCGCCGCGATCGGCGACGACCGGCTGCAGCAGCAAGGGCAGGGCTACGTCGTGCCGGAAAGCTTCACGCACGGCACCAGCGACCAGCGCGTGTACTGGCTGCGGCGCGGGATGGAATCGGGCGAGCTGAGCGCCTGCGACACGTTCGCTGCGAACGCGCGTTGACGCGAGGCGCGCGTCAGCGCGCCTGTGTCGTCCTGGTCAAACCGGCCGCATGGGCGGCACGGGTGGCGTTGCGCGTTGCGCAACGTGAACGGGCGGCACCAGCCGCACCAGCCGCACCAGCTTCACCAGCTTCACCAGCTTCACCAGCTTCACCAGCCACACCAGCTTCACCAGCCACACCAGCCACACCAGCTCCACCAGCTCCACCAGCTCCACCAGCTCCACCAGCTCCACCAGCTCCACGGGCTCCACCGACCCCACGGGCTCCACCGGCCCCACCGACCCCACCGGCCCCACCGACCCCACCGACCCCACCGACCCCACCGACCCCACCGACCCCACCGGGACGATTTGCCGATTTGTGCTCACCGGCGCTTTTCGGCGCCGGTAGGCTGGCCCGAACTTCGATATTCGATGCGTTCGCCCGCCAGCCGATTCCACCATGCCGACCCCATCCGTTCCCGCCGACCCGGCCGCCGCCGACTGGCTGCGCGCGCTGCGAGCGTGCGTGGACGCGTTCGATGCGTTCGCGAGCCCGTCCGCGATCGTGTTCTACCGGCTCGACCAGAGCGGGGAACCAGCGGATTTCGAGCTGTTCGGGATGCCGGAATCGATGCATCGCACCTATGTCGCGCGCTACCGGATGCTCGATCCGCTGCATCCGTCGCGTTGCGCGTCAGGCGAACGCGCGGTCGTCACGCTCGCGTCCCAATTGCCTGACGAAAGGCGCGACGCGTCCGCGTACTGGACCCGCTTCCTGCGGCGGCACGACGTGGCCGACGTCGTCGAGATCTGGCTGCGCGACGCGGGCCGCACGGTCGGCGCGTTCTCGCTGCTGCGCTTCGGGGCGGGTGAAACGCGCGGCGCCTTGCCCGGCAACGGCACGGCCGGGCGGTTCGCACCCGGCGAGATCGATGCGCTCGCACGGCTGCAGCCCGTGGCCGAAGCCGCGCTGAGCCCGCTGCTGCGCGCGCGGCGCGGCATCCACCGGATCGGCTGCGAGGAGCGGTTGACCTACCGCGAGGAGCAGATCGCGCGCCTCGTGCGCGACGGCCGCTCGAACAAGGAGATCGCCCGCGATCTCGCGCTCGGGCAACCGACGATCAAGACGCACCTGATGCGCATGTACCGCAAGCTCGGCGTGTCGAACCGCACCGAACTGGTGGGTGCGCTGTTCCTGTAATGCATCGGATAAATTCATCGGATAATTGCGGACCGGACTTCGAACCTTCGCGATTGCCGATTCATGAATACCAAAGCGCTGCCGGCCGTGCTGCTCGTGTTGCTGGGTGCCTGCTCCTCCGCCTTCGCGCAAGTGGGCGAGCCCGAGTCGTGCCTCGTGCTGACACCGACCAAGATTGCCCCGGACGACGTCGGCGAGGCCGCCGCCTATCCCGGCGGCGGGTGGCTCGGACTGATACCGGACGGGAATCGCTGGAAGCTCGCACCGGCACGCGTCCGGTTCGATTCGTCGTCGGCGAACGGCGGCGTTGTCGACGTCAGATCCGACCCGGGAAAAGCCGTGGCGCTGTTCCGTTGCAAGACGTTCAGGCAGGGCAAGGTCGATGCGGCGAACTTGGCGTTTCCGAAGGGCGGAAGGGCGATCGAGCCCGGCGGCAACCCGCTGCGCTTTGGTTTTCACGGCCGCCGGTACACGCTGCGCCATACGCTGGCCGGTGAGGTGATTGCCGAAGGCGACGGCAAGCGGTCGGTCCTGAATGACTTCGGCGGCAGCTCGCCGCCGTTCAGCGCGTCGCTGATCTGGGCGGGCGATCTCGACCGCGACGGCCGACTGGACTTCCTGATGGAATTCGAAAGCGACCTCGGCGGCAGCTTTTGCCTGTTCACATCGCGGAGTGCGAAGGAAAACGAACTGGTCGGGCCCGCAGCGTGCATGGTCTTCAGCGGCTGACCGGCTCGCCGTTCCACGCATCGCCCCTCGGGATCGTGCAGTACCTTGCGCGATCGTCATTTCGATAACAATCCAGGGGCCGGGAAAATGGATGTCGCGATCATCGCCGTTTCGCTCGTGGTCATCGCCTTGAGCGTTGCGCTGCCGGTTTTCATCGTCAGGACCGTGCGAAGCGGGTCCTACGATTCGCTGTACTTCCTGATTCCGCTTGCGCTCGGTATCTACTGGCTGGATTACCAGGCGTACGACTTCGTTGCGTCGATGGCGCACGGTTTCAGAAACTAGCCCTCCGGTTCGCTGCCGCAGCGGCTTTCCGCGGCGCCCGCCGGCTCTCCCACGGGGTTCGAACCCGCCCCCCAGCGCTCACGCGCTGCCAATTTGCGCTCACCGGGCGCGATCCCTCGTCGATACAGTGGTCCGACGCCCGCGTGCCCTCACGCACGCGGCTAGCCACGACAATCTAACGAGACGCCCATGAGCACCACGAACTACGTCGCCGTCAGCGACACCGTGCGCACTTTCGTTGCGCGCGATTTCGGCCTCTTCATCGACGGTGAAATGCAGCCCGCGCACGCGGCCGCGCGACTCGACGTGTACGACCCGGCGACGGGCGAGCGGCTCGCGACAGTCGCGGACGCCGACGAACACGACGTCGACCGCGCGGTCGCCAGCGCGAAGCGCGCGTTCGACGCGCGCGTGTGGAGCGGCCTGCGCCCGGCCGACCGCGAACGCATCCTGCTGAAACTCGCCGACCTGATCGAGGCCGACGCCGAAACGCTCGCGCAGCTCGAAACGCTGAACCAGGGCAAGTCGATTCACGTGTCGCGCGCGATCGAGGTCGGCGCGAGCGTCGAATACGTGCGCTACATGGCCGGCTGGGCGACCAAGATCACCGGCCAGACGCTCGACGTGTCGATCCCGTTCCCGCCCGGCGCGCGCTATACGGCCTATACGCGCAAGGAGCCCGTCGGCGTGGTTGCCGCGATCGTGCCGTGGAATTTCCCGCTGATGATCGCGGTGTGGAAGCTGATTCCCGCGCTCGCGGCCGGCTGCACGATCGTGCTGAAGCCGTCGCCGGAAACGCCGCTCACCGCGCTGCGCCTCGCCGAGCTCGCACGCGAAGCGGGCGTGCCGCCCGGCGTGTTCAACGTTGTCACGGGCGGCCGCACCTGCGGCGCCGCGCTTGCGAGCCACCCGTCGATCGCGAAGATCTCGTTCACGGGCTCGACCGCGACCGGCAAGCTGGTCGGCGCGGCGGCCGTGCAGAACATGACGCGCTTCTCGCTCGAGCTCGGCGGCAAGAACCCGATCGTGATGCTCGACGACATCGACGTCGCGCAGGCGCTCGACGGCGTCGCCGCCGGCGCATTCTTCAACCAGGGGCAGGTGTGCGCGGCCGCGTCGCGCATCTACGTGCATCGCAGCAAGTTCGCGCAGCTGGCCGACGGCCTCGCGGGTGTCGCGCAGTCGATGAAGCTCGGCGCGGGCCTCGACACGACCGCGCAGATCAACCCGCTGGTATCCGCGCACCATCGCGACAAGGTCGTCCAGCACATCGAAGGCGCGCGCCGCGCGGGCCTCACGTTCCTCGCGGGCGGTACGCCGGCCGACGACCTGCCCGGCTACTACGTGAAGCCGGCCGTGATCGCCGATCCGCATCCGGACAGCGCGATCGTGCGCGACGAAGTGTTCGGCCCGGTGATCGTCGTCGTGCCGTTCGACGACGCAGCCGACGCGGTGCGCCTCGCGAACGCGTCGCCGTACGGCCTCGCCGCGAGCATCTGGAGCAACGACCTGAAGCGCGTGATGAACCTCGTGCCGCAGATCGAGGCCGGCACCGTGTGGGTGAATTGCCATATCCCGCTCGATCCGTCGATGCCGTTCGGCGGCTACAAGCAATCGGGCATCGGCCGCGAATTCGGCCAGTACGCGATCGAAGGCTTCACCGAAACCAAATCCGTCTGCATCGCGCACTGACGCGCGGCATCAACCTCGAACCCTGAACCCGAACGACCCAGGTTCAAACGATCCGACAGTGGAGACTGCAATGAGCTACAACGAAGCAAAATTCTGGCATCCGATGGTGCACCCGAACGAGATGAAGCAGCGCAAGCCGATCCGCATCGTGCGCGGCGACGGCTGCTACGTGTTCGACGAAGAGGGGCGCAAGCTCGTCGACGGCGTCGCGGGCCTGTGGAACGTGAACGTCGGCCACAACCGCCAGGAAGTGAAGGACGCGATCGTGCGCCAGCTCGACGAGCTCGAATACTTCCAGCTGTTCGACGGGATCTCGCATCCGCGCGCGGAAGAACTGTCGAAGAAGGTGATCGACATGCTCGAACCGGAAGGAATGCGCCGCGTGCTGTACAGCTCGGGCGGCTCCGATTCGATCGAGACCGCGCTGAAGATCGCGCGCCAGTACTGGAAGGTGCGCGGCCAGGCCGACCGCACGAAGTTCATCTCGCTGAAGCAGGGCTATCACGGCACGCATTTCGGCGGCGCGTCGGTGAACGGCAACACGGTGTTCCGCCGCAACTACGAGCCGAACCTGCCGGGCTGCTTCCACGTCGAGACGCCGTGGCTGTACCGCAACCCGTTCACGCAGGACCCGGAGGAGCTCGGCCGGATCTGCGCGGAAATGCTGGAACGCGAGATCCAGTTCCAGAGCCCGGACACGGTGGCCGCGTTCATCGCGGAGCCGATCCAGGGCGCGGGCGGCGTGATCGTGCCGCCGGCCAACTACTGGCCGCTCGTGCGCGAGGTGTGCGACCGCTACGGTGTGCTGCTGATCGCCGACGAGGTCGTGACGGGCTTCGGCCGCAGCGGCAGCATGTTCGGCAGCCGCGGCTGGGGCGTGCGCCCGGACATCATGTGTCTCGCGAAGGGGATCTCGTCGGGCTACGTGCCGCTCGGCGCGACGGTCGTGAACGCGCGGATCGAGGACGCGTTCGCCGCGAACGCCGATTTTGGCGGTGCGATCATGCACGGCTACACGTATGCGGGCCACCCGGTTGCATGCGCGGCCGCGATCGCGAGCCTCGACATCGTCGTGAAGGAAGACCTGCCGGCGAATGCGGCGAAGCAGGGCGCGTATCTGCTCGAAGCGCTGCAGTCGTTCCCGGAACGTTTCGCGGCGGTCGGCGAGGTGCGCGGCAAGGGGCTGATGCTCGCGCTCGACCTCGTCGCGAACAAGGCAACGCGCGAGCCGATCGATCCGCTGTCCGGCTATGCGAACGCGGTCGCGGAAGTCGCGCGCGAGAACGGCGTGCTGGTGCGTCCGGTCGGCACGAAGATCATCCTGTCGCCGCCGCTCGTGATCCAGCGCGAGCAGCTCGACCGGATCGTCGACGCGCTCGCGGCGGGCTTCGAGGGCGTGCCGTTCGCATGATGGCGTGATCGCGTGACGGCATACCGGCGGCGCGCAGCGCGGCTGCCGCCGGTTTGCCGATTTGCGCTATGACCGGATTATTTTGCCTGCGTATTTTTTCGACATCGGATCAAGGTGTGATCGACAGGGGGCCCGGGAATCGAAGCGCTGAAGCGCCGCCCCGGGCCGACCGCAAAGCATGGGGCCTCAATAGCTGCCGGAGCGCAGGTTCGGGCCCACTCAGGAAGGAGACGAAGATGTCGGGATGGTCAGGAATTACCGGCGCCGCAGGCGACACGCCCGCCGGCACGCCGGCTGAAGCGGGTGGCGGCACGGCCCTGAAGGCGGGGGCGGTCGGCTTTCCGACCGCGCTGGCGAGCGCCGTCGGCCTCATCATGGCAAGCCCGGTGATCCTCACCGCGACGTCGGGCTTCGGGATGGGCGGCTGGGCGTTCGCGGTCGCGATGATCATCGCGTTCGTGATGATGCAGGCGCAGGCGACCACCTTCTCCGAAGCCGCCGCGATGCTGCCCACCGCCGGCTCGGTTTACGATTACCTGTCGTGCGGGCTCGGCCGCTTCTGGGCCATCACCGGCACGATCTCCGCGTATTTCCTCGTGCACGTGTTCGCCGGTACGGCGGAAACGATCCTGAGCGGCATCATGGCGCTCGTCAATTTCGAATCGCTGAATGCCGCGTTCGAGAAGCACAACAGCTCGTGGCTCGTCGGCGTCGGCCTCGTCGTCACGTTCGCGATCACCAACATCATCGGCATCAAGGTATTCAGCAAGCTCGAGATCGTGCTGACGGCCGGCATGTGGCTGTCGCTGATGATCTTCGGGATCCTCGGGCTCGCGGCCGCGCCGGCCGTCCACCTCGACGGATGGTTCGGCGGCTCGGAAGTCGGCACGTCGGTGCCGGCCGTGCTGTCGCTGGTCGGGATGGCGATGTTCATGTTCGTCGGCTGCGAGTTCGTCACGCCGCTCGCGCCGGAGATGAAGTCGCCGGGCCGCACGATCCCGCGCGCGATGGCGCTGGGCCTCGTCGGCGTCGCGATCTGCATGTTCCTGTACGGCGCGGCGATCCGCCGCCAGGTCGCGAACGTGCCCGTGAGCCCCGACGGCCTCACGCACCTGCTCGACACGCCGGGCGCGATTCCCGCGTTCGCGCTGCAGGTGCTTGGGCCCTTCGGTCGCATCTGGTTCGGCATCGCGTTCCTGTGCGCGGGCGCCGCGACGATCAACACGCTGATGGCCGGGCTGCCGCGCATCCTGTACGGGATGGCGATCGACGGTGCGCTGCCGCGCTGCTTTGCGTACCTGCATCCGCGCTTCAAGACGCCGGTGGTCGGCATCGTCGCGGCGGCGATCGTGCCGATCTTCCACGCGTGGCTGATCAACGGCAATCTCGACAGCATCCTGCACCTCGTGCTCGCAGCGACCTGCGCGTGGGGCACCGCGTACCTGCTCGTTACCGCGTCGGTCGTGATGCTGCGGATTCGCCGCCCGGACCTGCCGCGCCCGTACCGTTCGCCGCTGTTCCCGCTGCCGCAGATCGTGTCGAGCGTCGGCATCGTGCTCGCGATCTGGTACATCACGCCGCCGGGCATGAACGCGCGCGACATCTACGTGCCGTTCGGCGCGATGCTCGGGCTCACCGCGCTGTACGCGCTGTTCTGGACGCTCGTCGTGCAGCGCCGGCATCCGTTCAAGCCGGTGCCGGTCGAGGAAGTGCTGCGCAACGAGCACGTCGCATCGTGAAGGCCGCGCTCGCCCGCTGGCGCGCGGCGCCCGCTGCGCCGCCGCCCGGCCATCGGCCCGGCGCGATCGCCGCGCGTGTGCTGGCCGATCTGGGCGCCGCGCGTGATGTCGACGGGGGCGGCAGCCTGACGGCCCGGCTGCCGAATGGCGTGCGCGTGAGCGTCGACGAGCGTGTCGACCGCCAGTTCCTGATGCACACGGTCAGCGTGAAGGTGGCGGCAGCCGCGTGCGGCCCGGTCGTGCAGGGCGGCGCGCGGGTGAAGCAGACCGGCTGGCTGCGCCGCACGGGCATCGATGCGGTAGCCGAGCCGGGATGCGACCCCGGATTCGCCGACACGGTGGCCGCGCTGGTCGCCGAGCCGTCGCTGGCCGACGCGCTGCGGCCGCTGCACCTGACCGACGCGACGATCGATGCGCGCGATGGCCGCTGGACGCTCACGATCGTGCCGTTCGGCGGCAGCGAGGTCGTGAACCGGATGCCGTCGTTCCGCCGCTACGTCCGCCTGACGGGCGAGCAGGCTGCTGCACTGTCGGCGGCCTGTCTTGCGTTCGAAACCGCACTACGCAGGATTTTGCACGGGTAAGCTGTGGCGTTGCGCGCCGGGGGAACCCGGCGGCCGCGTTTAGGGGTTTTACCGGAGATGCCGATGCTGTTCCAGTCACGCTCACACGAAGACGTGCACGATCACGGGCTCGCGATCGCGGGCTGGCATCAGGTCTACCGCCAGATGACGCCTGGCCGCTTCAAGGGCACCGTCACGCAGGTGCTGTACGACGATTTTCACTTCTTCCGCGAGACGACCAACCGGCGCGTCGCGCAAACCGGGCTCGCGCCGGCCGGGCGCACGTCGCTCGCGGTGCCGCTGTCGGTGCCGCTCGCGGGCACGTTCCAGGGCCAGCCCGTCGACGGCTATGCGCTGCTTGCGCTGCGCGCCGGCGAGGATTTCGAATTTCACACGCCGGAAGGGATGGGGCTCGTCGGGATCAGCGCGGCGTCCGACATGGTCGACGAACTGTGCGAAGCCGAATTCGGCGCATCCGGCGCGCGCAAGCTGCGCCACGTGACGCGCCTGTCCGACGCGCAGGGCGTCGCGCTCGGCGTGCGGCTGTCGGCGCTGATCGACGATGCGCAGCGCAATCCGGGCCACCTCGAATATGCGGCCACCCGCAAGATGTTTCGCGACGCGATGCTCGGCATGTTCCTCGATGCGCTCGAGCAGGGTATCGGCGTCGAACGCCGCGACATCACGCACGCCACTTACAGCGACATCGTGAGCCGCTGCGAGAAGCATCTGCGCGACCGCCCCGAGGAACCCGTCACCGTGCTCGAACTGTGCCGCGCGCTGCGCTGCAGCCGCCGCACGCTGCAGACGAGTTTTCAACGCGTGGCCGACGTCACGCCGGTCGGCTATCTGCGCACGATCCGGCTGAACGCGGTGCGCCGCATGCTGCGTACGACGTCGGTGCAGCAGCTCGGCGTCGGCGAGGCTGCCGCGAGCTGGGGTTTTACGCATCTCGGCTATTTCGCGCGCGAGTATCGCGACCTGTTCGGCGAGCTGCCTTCCCAGACGACGCGTCCCGACTGACGCGCGCACGCTGCAACGGCGCCGCCCGGCACCGTTGCGGGCAGCGCATTCCACCGTTTGCCGATTTGCGATAGAGGTCCTGAATTTTCGCTGGATAGAGTCCTGTCACCCATATCGATAACCCCATCGATTTGCACTGCGAATCGATGACAACAGAGGGGCGGGACATGAAGATCGGACGACGACTGGCCGCGGCCGCGGCCACGCTGGGATGCATGCACGCACACGCGCAGACTTCGGGCAGCGTGACGCTGTACGGCACCGTGGACACCGGCATCATCTACTCGACGAACCAGCAGTTCACGCGCGCCGACGGCAGCACGGGCGGCGGCCATGCGTGGCAGATGGGCGGCGGCAACCTCGTGCCGTCGCGCTTCGGCTTCCAGGGTGCCGAGCCGCTTGGCGGCGGGCTCAACGCGGTGTTCACGCTCGAGCAGCAGTTCCTGTCGGCGAACGGGCAGGCGCTGCAGGGCGGCACGGCCTTCAGCCGGCAGGCGTGGGTCGGGCTGCGCCAGGACGGGATCGGCACGCTCGGCCTCGGCCGCCAATACGACTCGTACACGGACATGCTCGGCGCGTACGTGTCGAGCAACAACTGGGCGACACCGTACGGCTCGCACCTCGGCGACGTCGACAACCTGAATGCCGCATTCAACTTCAACAACGCGGTGAAGTTCACCAGCGCGGATTTCAACGGCCTCACGTTCGGCGGCACGTTCAGCTTCGGCGGGCAGGCCGGCGATTTCTCCGCGAAGCGCGGCTACGCGGTGGCCGCGACCTACACGCGCGCGCCGGTCGCGTTCTCGGTCGGCTACCTCGATTTGCACCAGCCGCTCGATGCGGCGCTCGGCGGCGCGAACGGCTATATCGGCGATTTCTCGTGCAGCAACCCGGGCGCGATGTACTGCCTGCTGCAGGATGCCGGCTCGATGCGCGCGTTCGGTGCGGGCGGGTCGGTCACGTTCGGCGATGCGACGATCGCGCTCACCTATACGCATACGCGCCTCGGCGACAGCCGCTACTTCTCGACCACGGCGCAGCCGCGCACACAGGCGTTCACGTTCGACATCGGCGAGCTGAACGCCACGTACATGTTCACGCCCGCGCTGCAGGGCGGCGTCGCCTATATCTTCAACGCCGCGCATACCGACGGGCGCGGCACGACGCGGTTCCATCAGGTGAACATCGGCACGAACTACAGCCTGTCGAAGCGCACCGCGCTGTATGCGGTTGCGATCGGCCAGATCGCCAGCGGGAAGGGGCTGGGGACCGACGCGGACGGCAACGCGGTGAACTACGCGCAGATCCCGGTGCTCGCGAACAGCAACTCGAGCCGGCAACTGGCAGTGATGGCCGGGATCCGCGTGAACTTCTGACCCGGCCGGGGAGGTCTGGCCGGGGAGGTCCGGCCGGGGAGGTCTGGCTCGGGAGGTCCAGCCGGGGAGGCCGGGCCTGGGCAGCCAGGCGGGCGGGGCGGCCAGGTACGGCGGCAGCCTCTCTCGCCGGGTGCCATAAATTCTTAACGATCGGCGTGAACAATGGCGTTCGCATCAGGCGGCCCGAAGCGCCGCCCGCGTTGCACACGTGTGCAACGCCTGGCCGTCCCGCCACCACGCCGAACGAGAGAGACCTCATGACCCTGCTGAGCCGCCTGCGCGCGCTGTCCGCCGCCCTTGCGTTGTCCTTCGCCGCCACGCACGCCGGTGCCGCTGATCTCGTCATCGCAGGCCGCGACGACATCTACGGCAAGGGGCTGGCCGACGCCGTCGCCGGCTTCAACAAGCTGCACCCGGGCACCGAGATCGAGTTGCTCAAGCTGCCGAACGCGAACCTGTACCAGAAGCTCAAGCTGTCGATGCGTGAAGGCACCGGCGCGTACGACCTCGTGATGATGGACGACACGTGGGCCCCCGAATTCATCGGCAACGGCTGGCTGAAGCCGCTGCCCGCGTCGCTTGCCGACGCCGATCTCGTGCCGTCCACCGTCGCGCTCGGCCGCAACGCGGCCGGTGCGCTGTACGCGCTGCCGATCGTCGGCAACGTCGAGATGTTCGCGTACCGCAAGGACCTGCTCGCGAAGTACAAGCTGCAGCCGCCGCGCAACTGGGACGACGTGCTGAAGATCGCGCAGACCGTCGGCGGCGCGGACAAGAGCGTATCGGGCGTCGTGTTCCGCGGCACCAAGGGCAACCCGGTCGTGACGGGCTTCCTGCCGATCCTGTGGGCGTACGGCGGCGACGTGTTCGACCACGCCGGCAACGTGACGATCGATTCGCGCGAGGCGCAGGCCGCGCTGAAGACCTTCCTCGCGCTGAAGGCATCCGCGCCGAAGGACGTCGACGTGTACGGCGCGGCGGAAGTGCGTGACGCCCTGCAGCGCGGCACGGCCGCGCAGTCGATCGAGGTGTGGCCGGCGTGGGTGCCGGCGCTCGACGATCCGAAACAATCGCGCGTGGTCGGGCAGATCGCGCTGCAGCCGCCGCCCGGGCAGACTGCGGGCCCGGCGCCGATGCTCGGCATCTGGCAGATGGGCATTCCGAAGGACGCGCCGCATGCGAAGCTCGCGCAGGACTTCCTGGCCTACCTGACCAACCGAGACACGCAGACGCGCCTCGCCGGCATCGGCATTCCGCCGACCCGTCGCAGCGTGTTCAACGATCCGGCGCTGGTGCGCCAGTACCGCTGGTATCCGGATCAACTGAAGGCGCTCGAAGCCGGCCGTGCGCGGCCGCGCGTGAAAGACTGGCAGCAGGTCGAGAGCATTCTCGGCGACCAGCTGCAGCTCGCGCTGACGGGGCAGGCCGCGCCCGACGCCGCGCTGCGCCAGGCGCAGCAGAAGATCGCGCAGGCGACGGCCGCGGCCGGCAAGTGACGGCCCGCCTCGACCCATCGCCGGGGCACAGCGCATGAAAGCCTTCGGCCGCAGCCTGCCGTTCGTCGCGCTGCTCGGGCCCGCGCTGCTGGTGCTCGCCGCGCTCGCGCTGTATCCGGTCGCGCAGGTGCTGATCGATTCGTTCTGCCAGGTCGACTACTCGGCCGGTCGCCGCGCGTTCGCGGGGCTCGCGAACTATCGCGCGGTGCTCGGCGACGACGCGTTCACGGCCGGCTTCGGCAACACGCTGCGCTTCACGATCGTTGCGTCGCTCGCCGAAGTCGCGCTGGGTTTCGGCCTCGCGCTGCTGTTCGTGCGCGCGTTTCCGGGGCGGCGCATCGCGCTGCCGCTCGCAATCCTGCCGATGATGCTGTCCACGCTCGTGTGCTCGGCGATCTGGCGCAACTGGCTCAACTTCGACGGCTTCCTGAACGCGCTGCTCGCGGTGTTCGGCGTCGAGGGCGTGCGCTGGCTGTCCGATCCGCATCTCGCGCTCTGGTCGCTCGCGCTGGTCGACGTGTGGCAGTGGACGCCGATGGCGTTCCTGATCGTGCTGGCCGGGTTGCAGTCGATCCCGCAGGAGTTGTACGAGGCCGCGCGCACCGACGGCGCGAGCGAGTGGCAGTGCCTGCGCGACATCACGCTGCCGCTCGCGGCGCCGCAGATCGGCCTCGCGCTGCTGCTGCGCTCGATCGACACGTTCAAGCTGTTCGACAAGGTCTATGCGCTGACGGGCGGCGGCCCCGGCAATGCGACGCAGACGCTGTCGACCTATATCTACGACACGGGCTTCCGCTTCTTCAACGTCGGGCCGGCGAGCGCCGCGTCGGTGCTGATGCTCGCGGCGTCCGCGGTGCTGGTTTCGGGGTACGTATGGCAGACGGTTCGCAAGCGGCGCGCATGACGGCGCATCCCGCAGGCATCACGGGCGCGCGAACGGGCGCCGCATTCGGTCGCGCGATGCCGTGGGTGTTGCGCATCGTCGCGCTCGCGCTGTTGCTGCTGCCGTGCCTGTGGATGGCCGGCGCGGCCTTCATGCCGACGCTCGAACGCCTCGATCATCCGATGCGGATCTGGCCGGCCGCGCCGACTTTCGAGCATTTCGCATCGGTATGGTCCAACGGCATCGGCGCGCCGCTCTTCAATTCGCTGCTGGTCGGCTTCGGCACGACGCTGCTCGCGCTGGCACTCGCGTTTCCGGCCGCGTACGCGCTCGTGCGGTTGCGGTTTCCGGCGCGGCTCGACCTGCTGTTCCTGGTGCTCGTGCTCGCGTTGAAGCTGATGCCGCCGATCACGATCGCGGTGCCGCTGTTCGCGCTCGCGAAGCGGCTGCACCTGCTCGATTCGACGCTCGGCCTGATGCTCGCGTACCAGATCTATGCGCTGCCGATGGCGATCTGGATGCTGCTCGCGTTCGTGCGCGAAGTGCCGATCGAGTACGAAGAGGCGGCCTGCATCGACGGTGCGGGGCTCGCGCGACGGCTCGTGCAGATCGTGCTGCCGCTGTGCGCGCCGGGCCTGATCGCGACCGCGATCTTCGTGTTCATCGCCGCGTGGAACGAATTCCTGATCGCGCTGCTGTTCGTATCGACGCCGAGCCGCTTCACGCTGCCGCTCGCGATTGCCGGCTACGTGACGGAAAACGGCATCGACTGGGGCGACCTGATGAGTGCGGGGCTGATGGCGTCGCTGCCCACGCTGGCCGTGGCCGGCTATGTGCAGCGCTACCTGTTGCGCGGGTTCGCGGGCGGGCTGAAGTGACGCGGGCAGCACGCAGGCTGAACGGACCTGGCGGCCATGCGCATCGAATGGGCGTGCTGTTCGCGGAAACGACGCGACATGGGTGTGACTCGCATCGCGCATCCGGACGCCACGCGACGCGACTGATCATGCGCAGCTATGCCGCACCACCTGCGTAACCGGCACGACGCGCGTGCGCGACGGGCCGTCGAACGCCTGCATCCGCTCGGCGAGCAGGTCGACTGCCGCGTGCGCGAGGCCGCGCGTGTCCTGCCGGAGCGTCGTCAGTCGATACGCGTCGTATTCGGCGGCCGGGATGTCGTCGAAGCCGATCACGCGCACGTCGTCCGGCACGCGCAACCCGAATTCGCTGCGCGCGACGTCGATCACGCCGAGCGCGAGCAGGTCCGACGAGCAGAACACGCCGTCGGGCCGCTCGCCGTTCGCGAACAGTTGCCGCGCGGCTTCGATTCCGCTCGCATGAGTGTCGGACGGCGTGTCGAGCACGCAGGCGAGGGTTGCGTCGAACGCGTCGCCGCGTCCGATCGCGTGCTCGAACGCGGCGGCGCGCGACTGTGCGCTGTAGCTCGCGCTGCGCGGCCCGACAAACGCAAGCCGGCGCGCGCCGGCCCGCACGAGCCGCTGCGCCGCATGGACGGCGCCCGCCGAGTTGTCGCTGACGACGATGTCGGCGCCCGGCAGGTTCGCCTCGCGGTTGATCATCACGACCGGGATCCGGTGTTCGAGATACTGCTGCGCGACCGACAGCGGCGGCGACGCGGACGTCATCACGAGGCCCGCGATCCGGTAGCTGAGCAACTGTTCGAGCGATTGCCGGACCTGGCGCGGGTCTTCCGCATTGGTCACGAGCGGCGTGAGCGAGCGCTGCCCGAGCGCGGCCATCAGGTCCGACAGCAGCCGCGCGCGAAACGGATTCTCGAACCCGGCCGTCACGACGCCGATCATGCTGCTGCGCTGCGTGATCATGTCGCGCGCGATCAGGTTGACCTGGTAGCCGAGCGCGCGCGCGGCGACCATCACGCGCTCACGCGTTTGCGGTGCGATGCTTGCTGTCGGCGAGAACGCGCGTGACACCGCGGAGCGCGATACGCCGGCGCGCGCCGCGACATCCGACGCCGTTACCCACGGTTTTCTTTCCTTGTCATTCATCGATTCATGATTCCTTCGAGCCACGATACGTGCACGCCGCCTGCCGACTGGATGTCGGCGCTCGACGACGCGCGGCCGCTGCATACGCTGACCCTACCGGGCAGCCATGACACCTGTGCGTATACCGTCGACGATCGGCTGGTGCGCACCCAGCGTTCGCCGCTCGATGCACAGCTCGCGCATGGCGTGCGGCTGCTCGACATCCGCTGCCGGCACGTGCGCGATGCGTTCGACATCCATCATGGCGGCATCGCGCTCGGCATGACGTTCGACGACGTGCTGGCCGATTGCACGCGCTTTCTCGATGCGCATCCACGCGAATGCATCGTGATGTCGGTGAAGGACGAATGGCCGGCGCATGCGTGTACGCGCAGTTTCGACGCGACGTTCGACGCGCATCGTGCGCGGCATCCGCGGCTGCGCTGGCATGCCGGCGGCACGCTGCCCGCGCTCGGCGACGTGCGCGGCGCGATCGTGTTGCTGCGGCGCTTTCGCGGCAGCCGGCCGCTCGGCATCGACCTGACCGCGTGGCCCGACAACGCGACGTTCACGATCGATCATCCCGACGGCGCGTTCGTGATCCAGGACGAATATCGCGTGCCGGTGGCCGCGTCGATCGGCTGGAAGTGGCGTGCGATCGACGCGCTGCTGACGGACCTTCCTTCGCCGGACAGCGGCCGCTGGGCGATCAATTTCTGCAGCGGAACGGGGATGGGCGCGAATCCGTCGGTCGTTGCTCACGGCGACGGCAAGGTGCAGGGCATTCATGCGCGGCTGGCCGAACGATTGCGCGAGCAGCGCGGCCCTTGCGGCGCGATGCTGCTCGATTTCTGCGACGACGATGACTGGGCGCTCGTGCGCGCGCTGATCGCGTGCAACGACCATGCGCCGGCGCCGGGTGTCTGGCGCAAGGCGTTTCGCTGCTAGCGAAGGTTCGCCGTGAAGAACGCGAGTGCGCTGGCGTCGAGCGTCTGGTGAAAGGCGACGCGATCGAATTCGCCGGCGTCGACGCACACGCGCGGCGATATTTTTTTCAATGCGTCGGAACACGGCGCGACGAACGCGAAATGCGCGGCATGCTGAACGACGTGGAATTCCGGCCGCTGCGGCAACAGGCCGGCCAGTGCGGGGAGGGTGGCCGGCTCGACGCCGTCGCCGCCTTCCTCCGATGCCCAGAGCTGGATCGGCGCGTGGACATTCTTTACCGTGTCGGCGCTCGGAAATTCGTCGAGCGGATCGGCCAGCACGTAGGCCTTGATTCGCGGGTCGTGGGTCAGCGGTGGCAGGACAAGGTCGCGGTCGCGAATCTGCCGGCAGATCAGCCAGGTCGGGTCCGTGCACGCGACCGGCGCATGAACGTAATCGGGATTGCCTCCGGCCAGCACCAGCCCGGTATACCCGCCGCGCGAGAAACCGAAGAAGCCGATCCGGGCGGGGTCGATTCGTGCGGCGTCGGCGGAGTGGGCGAGCATGTAGTCGATCAGGCGCTTGATGTCGACGGGGCGTTCGACGAACTCCTGAATGTCGGCCGCGTGGCTCATGTCGAGCGCCGTGTCGCCGGGATGGTTAATGGCCGCGACCACATAGCCGGCGTCGGCGAGCGTTTCCGCGAGATCGTGATGGCCGAGGAACGTGCCGCCATGCCCGTGCGAGATCACGACGAGCGGCAGCTTGTCGCCGACGGTCGGGCAGTCGCGTTGCCCTTTCAATTCGTAAGGGCCGATCGTGAGCGTCTGAGGGGCGTCCGCGCAGGGCGTCCACACGACTGCCTTCAGCTCGGGGCCGCCGGCATCGGCCGGAATCCGGACGAGCTTGACGCCGGCCGCGTGCGCGACCGTGGCGGACAGGCAGAGGAGGACAGCCGATACACTCGATAGCCAGGTCTTCACGGTGAAACCCTCCGGAGCAACGATCGGACTACGGTTGCGGGTCGCCGGTCGCGCGCCGGCATGCGATAGCACGGACACGACGATCAGCGCGCGTCGCCGATCGTGATGCAGAAATGGAGCCGGTCGGTCGTTTCGGGGTACTCGTCATGCCACGCCTGCGCGTCGGACACCATCGTGCGGTGGCAGAACGCGGCGGCTTCTTCGAGCGGCAAGTCTTCAAGACTTACGGTGCCCTGCGGCGCACTGCCGTGTCCGACCCGTCCGTCGGCAGTCAGCACCCAGCCTTCCCACCCGTAGATCGGAATGCGATGACGCACGCAATGATCGATGCATTCGAGCGCGGCGTCGAGCGGAAGCACGATCTCGCGACGGGAAATCGATTGTGCGGCGAGTGCGGCAGGAATGTTCCCGAGTTGCGACATGACAGGTGGCAGGCGGTGGTGTGGCGCACGACCGGTGGGCTAGCGCGTCGCAATCGCCACCGCCGCACCGGCCATCGCAGTTGCGCTCGTGCGGTTGGCGATCCGCTTGGCGCGCGCCGACGTCAGGAACGCGCGTGCGCGTGATGCGAGCAGCGACCAGACGCAGTCGGTGGCGATCAGGATCGCGAGCATCGTACCTACCAGCTCGGCCCAGGCCGTCACGCCGACATGCGTGAGGTCGACGATGGTCGGCAGCAGCGCAAGATAGAACACCATGATCTTCGGATTGCCGAGCGTCACCAGCATGCCGGCGACGAACATGCGCCACGGCGACTGGCCGCGCGGCAGGTCGTCCGCACGCGTGTCGGTCGGCGCGGTCCACATCTTCCACGCGAGGAACAGCAGGTACGCGACGCCGAGCAGCTTCAGCACGATCAGGCCCGCCGCGAACGTGCGCGTGAACGCGGACAGCCCGGCGACCGCGACCGTGAGCCACAGCGCTTCGCCGAGCCACATGGCCGCGAGGAACGGCAGCACGTCTCGCACGCCGTTCGTCAGCACGCGCGAGACGAGCGCGGCGACGCTCGGGCCGGGCGTGCCGGAGGTAACGAGCAGGGCGAAGGCGAAGACGGCGAGTGCGGACAACGTCATGACGGACCTCGTGGGTGGCGCGTTCGAAACGTATGAAGTTTCGATTATAGTGACGACCGTTCCAGACTGCCTGCCTGAATTGTCGTCATGACTGCATCGATCCTGATCCGTCCCGCCACGCGGGAAGACGCGGCCGCCATGGCTGCCGTGGAAGTTGCCGCCGCGCAGCGGTTTCGCGCAATCGGCATGACTCACATTGCCGAAGCCGAGCCGACCGATACCACCGCCGTGCTCGTGCGCATCGACGGCGGCCGTGCGTATGTGGCAGTGGATACGCAAGGGGTGTGCGTCGGGTTTGCGTTCTACCGGCTGCTGGATGCGCGGCGGCTCTACCTGGAAGAACTGGATGTCGCGCCGTCGCATGCCGGACAGCGGATCGGCGCGCGCCTGATCGAACAAGTGACCGCGCGCGCCGAGCAGGAAGGCATCGCCGAGGTCGTGCTGTCGACGTTTCGCGATGCGCCGTGGAATGCGCCGTACTACGCGCGCCTGGGTTTCAGCATCGTCGACGACGCCATGCTCGACGACACGCTGCGTGCGATCCGCGCGCACCACGTCGCGCTCGGCCTCGATGAAACGCAGCGCGTGTTCATGCGCGCGGACGTGCGCAACTGAACACGCGCTGCCCGGCCGTCAGGCCGCGTCGCTCAGCGCCGGGTAATCGGTATAACCCGTTTCGCCTTCCGCGTAGAACGTCTCCGGCACCGGCTTGTTGAGCGGTGCGCCGATCTCGAGGCGGCGCGGCAGGTCGGGGTTCGCGATGAACAGCTTGCCCCATGCGATCGCGTCGGCGTTGCCGCTCGCGAGCGCAGCTTGTGCCGAGTCGAGCGTGAACTGCTCGTTCGCGATCAGCGGGCCGCCGAACGCTTCCTTCAGGCGCGGGCTCAGGTGGTCGCCCGAATACGACTCGCGCGTGAAGATGAACGCGATCTTGCGGCGGCCGAGTTCGCGCGCGACATAGCCGAACGTTGCCGCCGGATCGGAATCGCCCATCGTGTGCGCGTCGCCGCGCGGTGCAAGGTGCACGCCGACGCGGCCGGCGCCCCACACGTCGATCGCCGCGTCGACCACTTCGAGCAGCAGGCGTGCGCGGTTCTCGATCGGGCCGCCGTACGCGTCGGTGCGGCGATTGGTGCTGTCCTGCAGGAACTGGTCGAGCAGGTAGCCGTTCGCGCCGTGGATCTCGACGCCGTCGAAGCCGGCGGCCTTCGCATTTTCGGCACCCTTGCGGTACGCGGCGACGATGCCCGGGATTTCGTCGAGTTCGAGTGCGCGCGGCGTCACGTACGGGCGCTGCGGACGCACGAGGCTCACGTGGCCGCCTGCGGCGATCGCGCTCGGCGCGACCGGCAGGTCGCCGTTCAGGAACACCGGGTCGGAGATCCGGCCGACGTGCCAGAGTTGCAGCACGATGCGCCCGCCGGCCGCGTGCACGGCCTGCGTCACCTGCTTCCAGCCTTCGACCTGTTCGTCGGACCAGATGCCGGGCGTGTCGGCATAACCGACGCCCTGCGGCGTGACCGACGTCGCTTCGGTAATGATCAGGCCGGCCGATGCGCGCTCGCGGTAATAGCGCGCCATCAGTGCGTTCGGCACGCGCGCCGCGCCCGCACGGGAGCGGGTGAGCGGCGCCATCACGATGCGGTTCGGCAGGTTCAGGTCGCCGAGGGTAACGGGATCGAACAACGTGGGCATGGCAGATAACCTCTTCACGAAAGGCGGGAACCCCGTCGCGTCATGTGCGGCGGCGGCCCGCATGGCCGGTTTGGCCGTTGGCTAGAGTTCGCGGCGCAGGGCGTCGTGAAATGCGTCGATGACGGCCTCGTTGCGCCGGAAGAACGCCCACTGGCCGATCCGCGTCGACGTCACGAGCCCCGCGCGCTGCAGCGTCGCAAGGTGCGCGGAGACGGTCGATTGCGACAGCCCGCAGCGCGCGTCGATCTGGCCCGCGCAGACGCCGTGTTCGTACGGCAGCGTCTGGTTCGGGAAATGCACGTCCGGCGTTTTCAGCCAGGCGAGGATTTCCCGGCGCACGGGGTTCGAGAGCGCTTTCAGGATCGCTTCGATGTCGAGTTCGGTCGGCATGGACGGGTTTGGCGTTTCGGTCGGGCAACGAGGTATCGTCGATGGGCGAATCTTATATCGGAATTTGACGATATATGTGAAAGCATTGTTGCCAATGGGGTTGATAGGTTCTTGCGTGCATGACGGGGCGCGCTTCTCAGGTGCGGCATCGGACTTGCAACGGGATGCCGTCGCGTCGTGTCGGGATGCGCAGGCGGGAGTCTGGCCCTGGGCGAGAAATGCGCGAGCCGGGTGGCGCGCGGGTATTTCCGGCGATGCTTTGCGCGGCTCGACCGGTTTGCCGAGGTGCCTGCCGTGTGCCACGCAGCCATGAGGGAAATTGATCGAATCAAGCAAAAAACATCAATTTTCACCAGACATTGTTCTACCCACAATGGCTCACTCGTCGGCAAGGCGAGTGCAGCGATACCCGACGGGCAACGGCTTTCATTCAACGTCGCAGCCACGGGTATCGTCCGATTATATCGGACTAGTAAGCAAATTGTCATCGGCTTGCGATGCAGGAGAAAGCATCAAGGGGGCCCGTACGCCACTGCGCAATGCTTTCGTCGGCAAGGATGCGCGACTGCATCGGCAGGAACGAGTCGTACGGAGCGCGCCGATCGCCGGCCGGCTTCTTTCAATTTGCCGTCAGTCTTCACGTCGCTCCATTACCTTCAAGGAAAACAGCAATGCGCTTCTGTCATCTTCGTCCGCAGGTCGCGGGCGTTGCTCTCGTTGCAATTGCGGGGCTTCTTTCGTGCGCTTCGCTGCCGGCGATCGCGGCCACGCCCGAACTCAACGTCTACAACTGGTCGGACTACATCGCCAGGGACACGATCCCGAACTTCGAAAAGACGTCCGGCATTCACGTGCGGTACGACAACTACGACAGTGACGACACGCTTCAGGCAAAGCTCCTGGCGGGGAGTTCGGGATACGACATCGTGGTGCCGTCGTCGTTGTACATGGCGAGGCAGATTCAGGCCGGCATGCTCCAGAAACTCGACAAGTCGAAGATTCCGAACCTCAGGCATCTCGACCCGGTGCTGATGAAGATGGTCGCGGACGTCGATCCGGGCGCGCAATACGGTGTGCCCTGGGCATTCGGCACGGACGGGATCGGCTACAACGTGCAGGAAGTGAAGAAGGCGCTGGGTGACAACGCGCCGGTCGACAGCTGGGCTCTGGTGTTCGACGTGGACAATGTGTCGAAGCTGAAGCATTGCGGCGTCTCGTTCCTGGATCAGGCAGCCGACGCTTTTGCGAGCGCGCTGCAATACCTGCACAAGGATCCGAACAGTTCGAATCCTGCTGACTATCAGGCGGCGTTCGATTTGCTGAAGAAGGTGCGCCCGTACATCACCCAGTTCAACTCGTCGGGCTACATCAACGACCTCGCCAACAACGACGTCTGTGTCGCGATCGGCTGGTCGGGCGACGTGGGCATTGCGCGGCGGCGTGCCGCGGACGCGAAGCGATCCTACGAGGTCCGCTTCTCGAACGTCCGGGAAGGCGGCCTGCTGTGGTTCGACATGATGGTGATTCCGAAGGATGCGCAGCATCCGGAAGCGGCCATGAAGTGGATCGACTATATCGAAGACCCGAAGGTCAATGCCGCGATCACCAACGAAGTGTTCTATCCGACCGCGAACCGTGACGCGCGATCGCTCGTCAACGCCGTCGTATCGCAGGATCCGAGTGTCTATCCCCCCGATGACGTGCTGCGGAAGATGACGCTGATGAAGCCGCTTCCCGTCGAGATCGTGCGCCTGGAGAACCGCCTCTGGGCACAGCTGAAGGCAGGGCGCTGATGGCGTCGAATCGCGCGGTTCCGGCCAGCGCCCGGCGCCGCACGGGGAGGCACCGCAGTCACGCCTGACCGCCTGCACCGATCGCGCGCGGGCGTATTCCTTGAACGTCGCACACGTTGCGAGCCGCCTTGCGCGCCTCGCACGGGGACGTTCGCGCCCGCGCCCGTCGAACGTTCGACTCGCGACGGGCGCGGGCAGCGCCGGATCAATCGAAAAAAACATGGAGACAACGTATGAGAAGAAAACTGATTGGCCTGCTGGTGGCGGGCTGCCTGCCCGGTGTCGCGATGGCGGACACCCTGGCTGACCGGATCCGGGCATTGCAGGCACAACTCGACGTACTGAAGCGCGAGATGGCCGAAGTGCATGCGCATTCGTCAGACAGGCCGGCAGTCGGCGCGTCGGCACCCGCGCCCGCGCCCGCGCCCGCGCAGATCGATCCGTCTTCGCCCGCTTATGGCAGCGCGCAGGCGACGCTCACCAACGACGACGTCACGGCCATGAAGCAGCAGCTCGCCGCGCAGCAACTGAAGGTGAATTCGCTCGAGGACGCGGCGAATACCGGCCGGATTGCCGGTCTTTCGGTGACCGGGTACATCGATCCGACCTATGTGTACAACCGCGCGCAGGGCAGTTCGTCGTTCCTGTTCGCGAATCACGAAAGTACCGGCGGTTACTTCAACAGCACGTTCGGCGACCTGTACCTGGACATCAAGAAGACCTTCGGTGTCGGGCCGATGGCGCCGTCGGCCGAAATCACGCTGATGCCCAATCGCGGCAACGGCATCACGCTGTTGCAGAACGAACATGGCCAGCTCGGCAACAACATCCTGAATACGGCGGTCGTCAGTGTGCCGCTGACGGGCACGACGACCTTCGTCGCGGGCCTGATGCCCAGCTTCGGCGGCTACGAAGTGCAGCAGTCGAATCAGATGCTCACGCTGACCCACAACCTGCTGTACGACTTTTCCGATCCCGGTAGCTACATCGGCCTCGGCGCCAACTATGCGAAAGGCAACTGGACGTGGAAGTTCCTGCTCGGCAACGAACAGTACCGGACCAATGGCGCCGTGACGCAGACCGGGACCAACGCGCTGGGCGACCCGATCACGACCAGCAACAAGGTGCCGACATTCACCGCGCGCGCAGACTATGCGTGGTCCAGCGCGCTTGATATCGGCGCGTCTTTCAACATCGGCCGGCAGACGTTGCCGAGTGCGGTCAATCCCGCAACCGGCGCGGTGAACTATGGCATCGGCGGCCAGGCGCCCAGTGGCTTCGGCGCATTCTTCTTCTCGGAAGCCGACCTGACTTATCAGCTTGCCGACGTTCAGTACAACGCAGAAATCGACTACGGCCAGCAGCAGAATGCCGCGTTCAACGGCGGCCAGGCGCAATGGTATGGCATTTCGCTGCTGGCGCACCGGAAGTTCAGCTTGCCGGGTGTGGGCCGGATGGGCGCGACGCTGCGCTACGACTTTCTCGCCGACAGCAAGAACGGCGGCGGGGGTGGCGGCGTCGCGCTGAATGGCCAGGGGCGCGATCCGTACAACGGCTTCGGCATCGGCGCGGACTGTTTCGCCAGTTCACAGGCAAGCGGTGGTCTGGGCCTTCAGTGCAAGGGCTCGAATCGACAGGATGTCGCACTCGATCTGCTGTTTTTCCCGACCGCCCAGATAACGGTGAAGGTCGAATACCGGCACGACTGGGCCAACAACAGGGTGTTCCTGCGAAACGACGGCTCGTACAGCAAGAGCAACGACTTGCTCGCGACGCAGTTCATCTATTCGTTCTAGCGCGGGTTTCCGCGCTGCCGTGCCGGTCGCCGGTGATTCGCCGTCGTCCGGCTCCATCCAGTTGACTCACCGCTCATGGAGATGCAATGAAACACAAGGAAACCAGACCGCCGCATTCGGCAACCGGCCACGCGTCACTCGCGCGTCGCGACTTCATCAGGGGATCGGTCGCGCTGCTCGGCACGTCCTGGGTGGGCGTGTTGGCGGGATGCGGCGGAGAAGATGCGCCGGCGAATCCCGCGGCGATTCGCGCGTCTTCGCGTCAGGCGGCAAACCCGGCGGTCTACCTGCAGCCGGGCGAGGACGCGCCGCATACGGCGACGTACATGGCATTTGCATCGGCTTCGGAAGGCATCTGGACGCCGCTTGGCGCGCAGAGCACGGATGCCGGCATCGACCGGGTCCGTGCCGACCTGATGGACGTGGCGAAAGCGATCGGCACCTACGAACCGGTCAACATGCTGGTGCTGCCGGTCGACCTGGACGTCGCCCAGGCCTTGCTGGCGACCGCGAGCGGCGCGAATCCCGTGATCCACACGAATTACCTGGCACGTGCCGCGGGCGTGGGCGGCGTCAATCTGATTGCGCTGGCCAATGGTTTCGACGATCTGTGGACGCGCGATACCGGCTGTGTCTTCGTGAAGGATACGGCCAATGGCAATGCGTTGTGCGCGGTGAGCTTCAACTTCAACGGCTGGGGGAACGCGAACACCGACGGCTTGAACCTCAATGCGGGAATGACGGTGCCGCCTGCCGTTGCCGCGGGCAGCAACAAGTCCAAGGCGGGCAAATTCTTCCAGCCGTTTGCCAACGATCGCACGCTGGCGGGATGGATGGCGCAGGAAAACAACGCGGCGCTGATACAGAGCACGCTGACGCTGGAAGGCGGGGCGATCGAATTCGACGGCGAAGCGACGGCGATCCTGACGGAATCCGCGGTGCTGCACGTGAACCGCAACCCGCAGCTGTTCAGTATTCCGGATGGCGTCGTCGCCAACGCGACGCTGCTGCCGACTGCGAAAGACACGGTGCTGGCGGAACTGCAGCGTACGCTCGGCGTACGGAAGATCATCTGGATTCCGGGAACGGCGATTTATCCGCAAGGCTGCGGAGCCGGCGGGCAAGGCGGCGCCGCGACGCCGGCGAACGAGACCGACATCACGAACGGGCACGTCGATTTCTACGCGAAGTTCCTTGCGCCCGGCGTAGTCGCGTATTGCTACGACGCGTCGAATTCGATGGGAGAACGGGCGTTGAGCGAGGCCAACCGGCAGTGCCTGATCGATCAAACGGACGCCAGCGGAAGGACGCTTCAGTTGATCGAGCTGGCCACGCCGGCAAACTATGGCACGTCGAACGGCGTGACGTTGAACACGAGCCAGATGACGAACTTCGCGGCCGGCTACGTCAATTTCTACAAGTGCAATGGCGCGATCATCATGCCGAAATTCAACGACGCATCGGCCGATGCTGCTGCCGTAACGGCGATCCAGCCGTATACGGGTTCGCGGGACATCGTCCAGGTGGATATTCTCGGTATCGCATCGGGGGGAGGGGGCGTGCATTGCGCGACGCGTGAACTGCCCGCGTAGGCCTGCGTTCTGCGTCAGGACGCAGGCGATCGTATTGCCGGTTCGGCCGGATCGCGCCCGGAGGCTGGAAGTCGCAGGGCTTCCCGTCTTCCGGAGCACGGCCGGATGGCCGCCAGTGGCAATGCCCGGGTGCCGCCTCGTTCAAGGGTGGCCGTGACGGGACGCCCGCGGTAGGGGCGGTCGCCTCAACCAGGCAGAGCCGTCCCCACGATCTCATACCACCCCTGCGTCGCATCGACGTGCGCGAGCGTATCGAGCACGCGTATCACGGGCGGACAGCCGTACACCCGCTCGACCATCGCCTTGTATTCGTCGCCGTGCCAGCGCGCGGCGGCTTCGCGCGTGCGCCACACGTACACGCCGCCGCCTTCGTGCGTTGCCGGATCGTAGAAGTACCACTTGTGCAGCAGGTCCGGGTTCAGTGCCCAATTCCCGGCGGTCTTTTCATAGCGGTCCTGCAGCGTGGGCAGGTCGACGTCGGGCTGCAGCTTGAAGAAGACGATTTCGGTGATCATGACAGTGCCTCTCTTCGCGATTGATGGGGATACGGCGGGGATGCCTCCGGGGCGTGACGTCGGGCGACGCGCCCCCGGGATGCCCGGCCGATCAGTACGGTGACGGACGGTTCTCCGTGCGCCACTTGAGATCGGCCGGCGTGCCCGGCCGCGGCGGGCGCAGCCCCTCGATCGTCCACAGCCCGAACGGCGTTTCGCCGATATGGATTTCCCAGCGCAAGCCGCGCTCGCCGATGAACGGCGCTAGCCGCTGGCCCACTTGATGCATGAACCGCGCCTGTTCGCCGGGATCGTCGATCTGCCGCGCGATGTGGTCGACCCGGATGCGCACGAAGTCGTCGGTCGGCTTGCCGCCGATCAGGAATGACGCGGGCCGCAACGGCTGGAACAGCACGTTCACGTAGAAGCGCGGCAGAAACCCGTCGTAGAAGCCGACGATGCGCTCGGCGATCTCCAGCTTGTCGGCGTCGGTATAGGTGTGTTCGGGATGGTAGATGTTCCAGAGCGGCATGTGTGGTCCCCGGTTCGTGAGAGAGATCAGGCGTCGCGTCAGATTGCGCTGTAACGCGCGGCGGGTTGGCCGTCCCGCGTGACGGCGTGAAGGAGGTTGCCGCGTGCACCGTCGAACTGCTGCCATGCGCCGAGATCGTGGAGCGTCGGAAAGCACACGAATTCCTCGTGATCCAGTGCGTGCAGCGCGGTGTCGACGAGCGTTTCCGGCGTCATGAACAGCGAATCCGGGAACGGCGCGCTTGCGTTGCCGAAAAACTCCGTGCGCACCGGCCCCGGCATCACGGCCTGCACCGCGACGCCGCGCGGCGCAAGCTCGGCATGCAGCGAACGCGTGAAATTGAGCACATACGCTTTCGAGCCGCTGTATCCACCCGCACCGGGCACGGGCATCAGCGTGACGATCGACCCGATGTTCACGATCATGCCGCGTCCGGCTGCGCCGCAGCGGCGCGCGGCTGCGAGCGAGAGCCGGGTCAGCGCGAGCACGTTGACCCGGATCATCGCGTCGACGGCGGCCGGGTCGACCGATGCCGACAGGCCCAGCGCGCCGAGGCCGGCGGCATTGACGATGCCGGTGAGCCCGACGGTGCCGTCGATCAGCGCCTCGATTCGCGCGACGCCGTCGGGGCTCGACAGGTCGGCGACGACGGCTCGCGCATCGCAGCCGTATGCGGACTGGAGCCGGTCGGCGAGTGCGGCGAGTCGCTCGCGCCGGCGCGCAACCAGGATCAGGTCGTATCCGCGAGCGGCGAGACGATCCGCATAGACGGCACCGATACCCGACGATGCACCGGTCACGACGATCACGCCTCGATCTTCCTGCTTCATGTTCGAACCTCCAAAGGGGTGGACTGACAAGGTTTCTTATAACTCTTATTATTAGAGTAAGTGGCGAGCGATACGCCGTCAAGCGTTGCCGGATGCGATACGATTACCGCCGCGCGCACCGCCATGTGCTGCGCATCGAAGTCAGGAAAGGTGATTCGCGATGAAATCCAAAAGTTTTGACGGCATGACCTGCTCGATCGCCAGCGTGCTCGACGCGCTTGGCGATCGATGGAGCATGCTGATCGTGCGCGATCTGGCGCTGGGGCTGGCGCGTTACGACGATCTGCGCCAGTCGACGGGCGTGACCCATGCGACGCTGTCGGACCGGCTGAAGGCGCTCGAAGGCAGCGGGCTGATCGAGCGCCGGTTGTATCAGTCGCGCCCCGACCGGTACGAATACCATCTGACGTCGCGTGGCCGCGACATCGGCATCGTGCTGATGGCGCTCGCGCAGGTCGGCGATGCGTGGGGGCAGGCAGAGTCGAAGGCGCCGCCGCTCCGTTTCACGGAGGCGCGCTCGGGGCATGCGGTGCGGCTGGCGGTGGTCGACGCCGAGACGGGCAGCCCGATCGGCCTGCCGGATCTGCGCGTGGAGGCAGGGCCCGGCGCTGACGAGATCATGCACTGGCGGCTCGAGAAGACGCACGCGCGGCGCGGCGAACCGTGATGGGCGAATCGCCGCCGCGCGGCCGGTTCGCGGGTCATGCCGGAAATCGCGCGGCGCCCGCTTCCGGCGGCAGGCGCAGCCCGTTCGTGAGGTAGCTGACGGTCCGGTAGAAGCCCGCGAGCATCAGCAGCTCGAGCAGCGCCTCATCGCTGAAATGCGGGCGCAGCGCCTGCCACAGGTCGTCGTCGATGTCGCAGTGCCGATGCAGGGTGTCGCACAGCCGGATCAGCAACCGGTCGTCGTCGCTCCAGCATGCGTCGTCGGCCGAGCCGCGGGCCAGTGAGCGAATCTGTGCGGCGGTCAACCCCGCGACCGGCGAAAACACGGACACATGCACGCCCCATTCGTATTCGGAGCGGCAAAGCGCGGTGGTGCGGTCGATCACGATTTCGCGTTGCCGGATGGCGAGGTGGCCTTTGTCCAGCAGGCCGCCGGCGAAGAACTTCGTGAACAGGCGCGCGTCGCGCGCCAGCGTGGTGAAGAGGCGCAACGGCGGGCGGCCTCGCATGATCCGGTCGATCGACGCGGCGATGTCGGGGGCGAACGGCGGCACTGCGCATGCGATACGCTGAGTCATGTGAACTCCTTCGTGCTCGTGGCGGGTGCGCGTGAACGCTCGCATTCGCCGATGGCTGAGCCGGTAGCGTAGGTTGAGTGCTTTAAAAAGTAAAGCATTGGGGGAGGGAAAACGTCGACGTTGCGACGCGGCGCGCGCCCGATATCGCATCGATTCGTTGACGTCGTGTGATGTTTGCTTTAAAAAGTACAGCATGACCACACCAAAAATCGGACAACGTGTTCGCGGATCGAAGACAGGGCGGCCCATCATGGTCGTGCTGGATCTGCTCGGGCGGCGCACCACGCTACGCATCCTGTGGGAGCTGCGCGGCGAGCCGCTCACCTTCCGCGCGTTGCAGGAAGCCTGCGAAACGAACGCGCGCCTGCTCAACACCCGGCTGGCCGAGCTCAAGGCGTCGGGGCTCGTCGAGCATGGAGAGGGCGGCTACTGCATGACCGCCGAGGGCCGGCGGCTCGAGGCGGCACTGCAGCCGTTGCTGGGGTGGGCGAAACAATGGGCGAAGCGCGACCCGGTGGGGTTCGACGCAGCCGATCGCGAGCAATCCGGTCAGGAACGCTGATCGATCGATACGCGGGTGCGTATCGCAACGTCATACCGGTTCGCCCGTCACGCGCGAGCCGATTTTTTGCGGAGTCATTTCATGTCTGTTCGGGCTGTCATCTTCGATTTCGATCTGACGCTGGCGGATTCGTCCGCCGCGATCATCGCGTGCACGACGTACGCGTTGAATCAGCTGGGTGCCGCCGGCGCAACGCCGGCGCAGATCGGTGCCGTGATCGGGCTGCCGCTGCACGAGATGTTCCGCTCGCTGACCGGTGAAACCGAACCGGCGCGGGCCGACGCGTTCGCGCGTCACTTCGTGGCGCGTGCCGACGAGATCATGGTGCACGGCACGCGCATCTATCCCGAGGTTCCGCCGCTGCTCGCGCGTCTGCGCGAGCAGGGGCTCGCGGTCGCGATCGTTTCGTCGAAGTTTCGCTACCGGATCGAGGCGATCCTTGCGCTGAACGAATTGCAATCGCTCGTCGACGTGCTGATCGGCGGGGAAGACGTGCAGCGTCACAAGCCCGATCCCGAAGGGCTCGTGCTGGCGCTGGCGCGGCTTGGCTTGCCGGCCCGGTCGGCGATCTACGTGGGCGACCACGCGGTGGACGCGCAGGCGGCCGAGCGCGCCGGCGTGGCGTTCGTCGGCGCGGTGAGCGGGATGACGTCGTTCGACGGATGGGCACGGGCGGGCAAGCAGGCGGTGGCCACGCATATCGGCGAGCTCGACGCGATCGTGCAACGGATGCAGCGCGGTCCGTCCGAAGCATCGGGCTGACGCGACCCCGGGCGGTGCCGGCGCCGGAGCGCTGCGCGTCGTTGCCGGCTCTTGCTCATTCGGGACATCCATCATGCCGCGCACCGCAAGATTTGACATGCGTATCGATCATCGTCTTCCCGCCGCGCCACTACGGGCATTCATCGATCGCTACTGGAGCTGGGACGGCGCCGGCCTGCCGTCTCCGGCATTGCTGCCCGTGATGCCGGGGCCCGGCGGCATGGAGGTCTTCTTTCATTTTCACGCGCCGTTCGAGCGCCGATCTGTCGACGGCGAATGCATGCAGGCATTGCCGCTTGCGCATGTCACCTGCGTGCGGGGTGAGCCGGTCCGGCTTGCCGCGCCGGGGTGGCCCGGATTCATCGCCGTGCGCGTGCGCGCCGGTGCCATTCCCAGGCTGACCGGCCTGCCCGCGACCGACCTGGCCGATTCCGTCGTATCCGCCGACGCAGTGTGGGGGCCGGCGGCGGCCGTGCTGGCGGAGCGCATCGCGCTGAGCACCGGCGCCGCTGAACGCGCGACCCTGCTGGACGATTTCTTTCTCGCGCAGTTGCGCAGGCCGTCACGCGGCTGCCGCATCGACGAAGCGGTGGCGTGGCTGCTGCGAGGCGACCCGGCCCGGATCGCCGATGTCGCGGCCGCAACCGGCCTGTGCCGCCGCCAGCTTGCGTATCGCTTCCGCGCGGCAACGGGCTCGTCGCCCGTTCGCTTCAGGCGGCTCGCGCGGCTGCAACGCGCGCTGCGTACGATCGTGCTGGCGTCGCCGGATCGTTCGCTCACTGATCTGCTCGATTCCGGCTATACCGACCAGGCGCATCAGACGCACGAATTCCGCGCGCTGACCGGTTTCAGTCCCGGCGAGGTGCGGCGCGCGGCGCTCGCCGGTCATGCGCATTTCTACAATGCTGCGTGGCCGCGCTAGCGAATACTGGGCGTCCCTCCATTCCGTACGCGAGTTGCCATGAACGCCAGCCACACACTTGCCGAAGTCGACCGAAAACCAGCTACCGAGATGCTCAGGGATGCGCTTCGACAGGTCGGCGTTCGCGCGTTTACGGCCCCCGGCTACCGGGTCGGCACGGTTCGTCACCTGGTGCTGCTCCGTTTCGCCGAGCGCGTCCCCGTCGCGCGGCAGCGTGAGGCCGTCGCGGCGTTCCTGGCCCTGCGCGACACGTGCGTGCGCGACGGCAGGCCGTATATCCGTTCGATCGAACACGGCCTGCAGAGCAGCGGGGAAGGCGCGGACCGCGGCTTCGAGCACGCGTTCCTGATGAGCTTCGATTCCGAGGGCGATCGCAACTACTACATCGGCGAGCCGATCGTCGACGATCCGCTCTACTACGACCTTCAACACCATGCGTTCAAGGCGGATATCGGCCCGCTGCTGGATCCGCAACGCGTGCTGGTGTTCGACTACCCGGTCGCCGACGCGCCCGTCGACGCCGTGATCGACGGGGAAGGTGCCCACCGTCGTCAGCCGGATGGGCAAGGGCTCGAGCCGGCACCGGCGCGGCCGGGCCTGCCGGGCGTTGCAGCGGCCTAGCCCGACGCGGCGCCGGCCGACGGAACCGCTTTCCGCAACAGTCAGGCGGTGCGCGACGGATTCTGCGACCATCGCCGTTAAAGTCATACCCGCCACTCGATCCGTCGCCATGTCACTCATTTCCGTCGCCTTCGCCACTCTCCGGTTCCCGCACGTGCTGCCGGCCGCCCGAACGCTGTCATGTGCGGTTTCGCTCGCGGCCGCCGGTGCCGTACTCGGCGTGCCCGGCGGCGCGCGTCCGGCCGAAGCCGCCACGCTCACGCAGCGCGAACGCCTCGAGGCGCCGGTCAAGGCCGTCGCTGGCCAGCGCGTGGCCGTCGATACGCCGCAGGGCAGTGCGCTGCTGCCCGTCTACGCCGATCGTCCGCTCGACCAGGCGGCGCCCGATGTCACGCGGGTTTTCGTCGTGATTCACGGCACGCTCCGCAATGCCGACGCGTACTACGCGTCGGGGCGCGAGGTCGTCGAGAAGGCCGGTGCGGCGGGCAAGGGCACGATGGTCGTCGCGCCGCAGTTCCTGACGCGCGCCGATACGCGCGCGTTCTCGTTGCCCGCGCCGACGCTCGCGTGGACGCAGGAAGGCTGGAAGGGCGGCGAACCGGCCCGCCAGCCGGGCCCGGTCAGCTCGTTTGCCGCGCTCGACGCGTTGCTCGCGCATTTCGCCGACCGCAGCCTGTACCCGTCGCTGTCGACGGTGGTCGTGATCGGCCATTCTGCGGGCGCGCAGTTGTTGCAGCGTTATGCGGTAGCCGGGCGCGAAGGCGATGCGCTCGCGAACGCCGGCATCGCCGTGCGCTATGTGGTCGCGAACCCGTCGAGCTACCTGTATTTCGACGACGAACGGCCGGACGCCACGGCGATCGCGGGCGGCACCTGCCCGAGTGCGACGGAATGGAAATACGGGTTGAAGTCGGCGCCGCCTTACGTCGCGTCGCAGGACGTGCACGAACTCGAAACGCGCTACGTCGCGCGCCATGTCGTCTATCTGCTCGGCCAGGCCGACACGAACCCTTACACGCACTTCATCGACCGTTCGTGCGCGGCCATGGCGCAAGGCCCGTACCGGCTCGCGCGCGGGCTCGCGTATTTCGACTACCTGAAGAAGCGGCATCCGGACGATCTCGCGCAGCAGGTCGTCGAAGTGCCGGGCGTCGGGCACGACAATCTCGGCATGTTCACGTCCGCCTGCGGGCTCGCCGTGCTGTTCGGCCAGGCATTGCCGCAATCGTGTCCGGTCGTCGCCGGCACCGCGCCGGGCATGCGCGCGGCGTCGCAGTGAGCGTGCACACGATCGTCGCGGCAACGGCCGATCGAGCAGAAAAATGCATCGGTCGACAAGATAAATTCATTTCTCAATCGGGTGCGCGTGGTTCAGGATGACGGCGTTGCCAGGAGCGCCCCCATGAACATCACGATCCTCGACGATTATTTCGACACGCTGCGCACGCTGCCGTGCTTTCGCAAGCTGGACGGGCACGCGGTCACGATCTGGAACGATCACGTGCAGGACGTCGACGCGCTGGCCGAGCGCCTGCGCGACACGGAAGCGCTGGTGGTGATCCGCGAACGCACGCAGATTCGCGCGCCGCTGATCGCGCGGCTGCCGAAGCTGCGGCTGATCAGCCAGCGCAGCGTCTATCCGCACATCGACATCGACGCATGCACCGCGCACGGCGTGATCGTGTCGTCGAACCCGCATGCGGGCACGCCTTCTTATGCGGCTGCCGAGCTCACGTGGGGCCTCGTGCTCGCCGCGATGCGCCAGATTCCGCAGCAGATGCGCGCGCTGCAGGCCGGCAACTGGCAGATCGGTGTCGGACGGACGCTGCGCGGGCGCACGCTGGGCATCTACGGTTATGGCCGGATCGGCGCGGAAGTCGCGCGCTACGGTGCCGCGTTCGGCATGAACGTCCTGGTGTGGGCGAGCGAGGCGTCGCTGCAGCGTGCGCGCGACGATGGCTGGAACACGGCGCCGGACAAGCGCACATTCTTCGAAACCTGCGATGTGCTGTCGCTGCACATGCGGCTCGTGCCGGCCACGCGCGGCATCGTGACGGCCGAGGATCTGGGCCGGATGAAACCGGGCGCGCTGCTGGTGAACACGAGCCGCGCGGGCCTCGTCGCACCGGGCGCGCTCGAAGCGGCGTTGCAGGCCGGTCGGCCCGGGATGGCGGCGGTGGATGTCTACGAGACGGAGCCGTTGCGCGACCCGCGGCATCCGTTGCTGCGCTTGCCGAATGTGGTGTGCACGCCGCATATCGGCTACGTGACCGAGGACGAATACGAGACGCAGTTCTCGGATGTGTTCGACCAGATCGTGTCCTACCTGGCCGGCCAGCCGATCCACGTGGTCAACCCGGACGTGCTCGTGCGCGAAACGGCGTCGATCGAGCCGCTGATCCTCGACCTGCTCGAATGGATCGGGCCCGCCGGGCGCCCTTATGACGAGGTGATCGATGCATGGCGCACGTCGTGCCCGCGCCTGCCGGTGTGGGAGGAAGCCTGCGCGCGGGGCTATGTGGTGCGGCAACCCGCGCGCGACGGCGTGGCGATGGTCGAGGTGAATGCGGCCGGCCGTGCCCGCCTTCAGGCCGATCGCGCGTGATCTCGCGGAGGCTGTCGGCACGCGATCGCGGCGCCGCGTGTCAGGCCGTTTCTTCCGCGCCTGGCGGCGCGCTTGCGTCGAATACCGTCAGGCCCTCCGTCGGGTCCGTCGGCGTGTCCCACGGACGTGCCGCGATAGCCCGTTGCGCGGCCTCGTAGCCGGCCTGCCGGCGGGCCGCGATGCCGGCCGGCGTGAAGTCGATGTCCTTCAACTGATTGTCGCCGGCGAGGCGCGGCGCCGCGAGCTTGATCAGGTGCATCGTCGTCTCGCATCCCCACGCGGCGAGCCGGCGCACGGCCGGCGACGCGCGTTCGGCTTCCGGCACGTGGCGGGCCAGTTCGCGGATCACGTGGCGCAGCCGGTGGATCTGCTGCTGGCGTGCGATGTGGCTGTCGGTGCGGCTCGCATACTGGATGTCCTTCTGCCGCTCCGACACCTGCCAGATGCTCTCGGGCTCGGGGCCGGCGGGGTTCCACATCTGGACGGAAAAGATGATCGAGCTGCGGCGCGGGTTGTCGTCGAGCACGACCTCGACCGGTGTGTTCGAATACACGCCCCCGTCCCAGTACGGTTCGCCGTCGATCCGTATCGCCGGAAACGCGGGCGGCAGCGCGCCCGAGCTCATGATGTGCTCGATCCCGAGCCGCGTGTCGCGTGAATCGAAATAGCGCATCGTGCCCGTGCATGCATTGACCGCACTGACGGTCAGGCGCGGGTGGCCCGCGTTCAGCAGGTCGGGATCGATCAGCGACGCAAGCGTGTCGCGCAGCGGCGCGATCCGGTAATACGACGCGCGATCGACGCCGAGGCGCGCCATCGGCCCGAGCCACGATGCCGGATTGGGCTGGAAGAACCCCGCGATGCCGCCGCCGATGATCATCAGCTCGGCCAGCGTCCGGTCCCAACCGGGCAGCAACGGCGCGGCGTCGAAACGGGTTCGTTCGGTCACGCGGCGCCAGAACGCCGACAGCTTGTCGTAGCGCTGCTCCGGCGGGTTTCCGGCGATCAGCGCCGCGTTGATCGCGCCGATCGACGTGCCGACCACCCAGTCGGGCCGGATCCCGGCTTCGTCCATCGCCTGAAAGACGCCGAGCTGGAACGCGCCCAGTGCGCCGCCGCCCTGGAGCACGAGCACGACTTGCCCGGGGAGGTTCATGCGTGCCGGTTCGCTCGCGGTCATGGCTCGCCTCGCTGCGTGTGAAGGTGGGTCGGAACCGAATGGTTCGATTCAGTTTAGGCGATGGGCGGCGGCGATCGCCCGTCGCGCAACGGCGATTCGTGCCTGCTTCGCCGATCGCTTCCGACCCTTCGGCGCGGTTGTCAGGGTCGCGAAGCCGGTGTCCGGCCGCACGCGCCGTCGTTCGCGGCGCATCCGCGAGTGACCGGCGTCACGCGTCCGGGTAAGGCGTGCCGTCCTTGTGCAGGAACCGGCCGTCACGGCTCGGGCTCATCATGTCGATGTCGGGGCAGGTGATCACGTCGTCCGGCGAGCGCGAGCCGACTTCGAGGTAGACGGCGAGCGCCTCCGACCGGTTGACCAGGTGATGGCCGTTGCCGGAGCCTTTCGGGAACGCCGCGCAGTCGCCCGCGCGCAGCACGGTTTCGCCGCCGTCCTCGATCATCACCAGTTCGCCTTCGAGCACGTAGACGAATTCGTCCTCGTCGGAATGCCAGTGGCGCTGCGCCGACCAGCCGCCCGGCGGCACGCGCATCAGGTTGACGCCGAAATCGCGCAGCCCGCCGGCGTCGCCGACGCGCTGGCGGATGCGCTGCGCGCACGGCGCGTCGAACGGCCGCGGATAGCCGCTGCCGTGGCGTTCGGGCACGGCGCTGAGGTCGATCCTGGGCATGGGCGGCTCCGTCGGCCACGCGGGCGAATGGGATGGGGGCATTGTAGGCGGTGCCGCCCGCCATGCGTCCGCGCGTGTCGTGGTGCGCCGCGTCATTCGACCGTGATGGTTTCCTTCATGTACGGGTGAATCCCGCAGAACACCTTGTAGACGCCCGGCTTGTCGAACCGGAACGAGTACGTATCGCCCTGGTCGAGCGCCGACGAGTGAAAGATGCCGGCGTCGTTGACGACGGTGTGCGGCTCCCCGTCGAGGTTCTTCCACGTGACCGTCGTGCCGGCCTTGACCGTGGTCGACATCGGCGAAAACATGAAATTGTGGATCGTCACGAGCGGGCCGTCCGGGCCCTGCGCGAATGCGGCGAGCGGGGCGGTAGCGCACAGGATCAGCGCCGCGACGAGGCTGGATTGCTTGAGGCGGTTCATGTCGGTCTCCTTGCGGATCGGTGCGTCAGGCCAGCGTCGCATCGTGCAGCGACGACGCGACCGGATGGCCCGCGAATTCGACGGTCGTCACGCCGAGCATCGACGGCAGCCGGTCGCGCGGCACGGTGAGCGGCACGGGGCCCGGGCCGTTGCCGGCGGTGGGTTGCGGGAACGCGGTGGAGCGCGCGGTGTGGAACGTCACATTGCCCTCGACCTTCGACACGATCTGGTGGATGTGCCCGTTCAGCACGGTGACCGAGCCGAAGCGGCGCAGCAGCGCCATCGTCTGCGGTGCGTCGCCGGTGCCCCAGCCCCAGGGTTCGTAGATGGTCCACATCGGCATGTGCGAGAACACGACGATCGGCGTGCTCGACGAGCGGCCCTTGAGATCCTGCTCGAGCCACGCGAGCTGGTCGTCGCCGAAGCTGCCGAGCCCGTTCGGCTTGAAGTGCATGACGTTGACGAGGCCGATGAAATGCACGCCCGCGTGATCGAAGCTGTAATACCCGCGGTTGTCCGACGCCTTGCCGAACCGGCCGAAATATTCGGCACCCGAACCGTCGGTGACGTCGTGCTCGCCGGGCACCGTATGCAGTTCCGGTACGCGCAGCGCGGACAGCAGCTGCGACGCGTGGTCGAACTCCTCGGGCTTGGACAGGTGCGTGATGTCGCCCGTATGGATGGCCAGCGCGGGCATCGCCGGCATGCCGTTGACGAGGTCGATCGTTTGCCGCAGCGTGGCCGATACGTCGGGGTTCGCGTCCTTGTTGAAGCCGATGTGCGTGTCGCTGATCTGCACGAACAGCGGGCGGCCCGCGTTGGCCGGGAGCGCGTCGCCGGCCTGCGCGAGCGCAAGGTCGAACGGCGTCAGGATGCCGCCCGACAGCGTAAACAGCGTGCCGAGACCGCCGAAGGCCATGCACTGCAGGGCCTTGCGGCGCGAAGGGCGGGTGGGGTTCGATGAAGACATGGGAGCCTCGCATTCGTGTGACGAAACCGGACGGCCGGATCGTCCTGGAATAAACCGGCGCATTCGTGTGCGATACCGGCGAAGCGGCGGATTTATTCCCGCGGATATTCCCGCGCGTTACGAGGGCGGATACCGCTGCCCGCGGGCAGCGGGGCGATGAACGGCGATTGAAGGATGACCTGTCAATGTCCTGTAAGTGACACGTCACATTTGCGTCACGACCGACCTATAGCCTGCGACTCCGAGTCACCTGTCCGGAGCCCCCTTCATGCCGAATCTCGCGGCAACGGAAACCAGCGGTGCGGTCAGCAACCGCACGCGCACCATCAGCCTTGCGCTGTTTTTTCTGATCATTGCCTGCGGCATCGTCTATGTCGGCGTTCATCTCAGTGCCGATCTCAGCCCCGTCAAGGAAAGCTCGGTCCTCCCGTTCCTGCTGCTGATCGTCGCGCTGCTGATCGCGCTCGGCTTCGAATTCGTCAACGGCTTCCATGACACCGCGAACGCGGTCGCGACTGTCATCTATACGCACTCGCTCGATCCGCACCTCGCCGTCGTCTGGTCGGGCCTCTGGAATCTGTGCGGCGTGCTCGTGTCTAGCGGCGCCGTCGCGTTCGGCATCCTGCAGTTGCTGCCGGTCGAGCTGATTCTGCAGGTGGGCAGCGGCTCGGGTTTCGCGATGGTGTTCTCGCTGCTGATCGCGGCCGTCACGTGGAACCTCGCAACCTGGTATTTCGGCCTGCCGTCGTCGAGCTCGCACACGCTCGTCGGCTCGATCATCGGCGTGGGCCTGATGAACCAGATCGTCAACGGCCCGTCGGGCACGAGCGGCGTCGACTGGAACCAGGCGCTCGGCGTCGGCAAGGCGCTGCTGTTCTCGCCGCTGATCGGTTTCGTGCTGTCGGCACTGGTGCTTCTGCTGCTGAAGGCGCTGGTGCGCGTGCCGGCGCTGTACCAGGAGCCGAGGGGCAACAAGCCGCCGCCGTTCTGGATTCGCTTGCTGCTGATCCTCACGTGCACGGGCGTGTCGTTCGCGCACGGCTCGAACGACGGGCAGAAGGGCATGGGGCTGATCATGCTGATCCTGATCGGCGTGATGCCGACCGCGTACGCGCTGAACAAGGCCGTGACGCCGGACCAGACGAGCACGTTCGTCGCGGTTGCGCGCCATGCGTCGACGACGCTCGTCAAGTACGCGGACCCGGCCGTGCAGTCCGACAACCCGCGTGCCGATGTCGAAGCGTACGTGCGCACGCACAAGCTGACGCCCGTGACGATTCCCGCGCTTGGCAAGCTCACCGACACGATCGCCGACCAGGTCGCGCAGGCCGGCGGCATCTCGAGCGTGCCGCAGAACCTCGTCGACAACGTGCGCAACAACATGTACGTCGCGTCCGAGGCGATCCGGCTGATGGAGAAGGCGAAGGCGCCGGCGTTCTCGGTCGAGGACGCGAGCGCGCTCGAAGCGTTCAAGAAACAGATGGACCGCGCGACGAAATTCATCCCGACCTGGGTGAAGGTCGCAGTCGCGATCGCGCTGGGCCTCGGCACGATGGTCGGGTGGAAGCGGATCGTCGTGACGGTCGGCGAGAAGATCGGCAAGTCGCATCTCACGTACGGGCAGGGCGCATCGGCCGAGGCCGTCGCGATGCTGACGATCGGGATGGCCGACGCATACGGGCTGCCGGTGTCGACGACGCACGTGCTCGCGTCGGGCGTGGCCGGCACGATGACGGCGAGCGGCGCGGGCCTGCGCTGGGATACGGTGCGCAACCTCGTGCTCGCATGGGTGCTGACGCTGCCTGCGTCGATCGCCCTGTCGGCCGCCCTGTACTGGGCGCTGCACGGACTGTTCTGACCCGCGCCGGGGGGCGCGACGTCCGGCCGCGCGGCGCGCGGCCGGTCCCATCGAATTTCAATCCGACACAAGACGCTACCGATGGATATCAGTTTCTTCGATCCGAATCGCACCGCGAACGCTTCGGCGTGGCGTGTGCTCCCCAACCGCTGGGATGCCATCGCGTTTCCGCTGATCATCTGCCTGCTGGCGATGGCGATCGTCGGCTTCCATCAGACGATGGCGCCGATCGGCGTGCTGCAGACGCAGAAGATCACGCTCGACCCGTCGAACCTGCCCGAATACGCGTTGCGCACCACGCTGCGGATGCTCGCCGCGATGGTCGCGTCGCTCGTGTTCACGCTCGTCTACGGCACGCTCGCCGCGAAAAGTCGCCGCGCGGGCATGGTGCTGATTCCGATCCTCGACATCCTGCAGTCGGTGCCGGTGCTCGGCTACATCTCGTTTACGGTCACGTTCTTCCTCGCGCTGTTTCCGGGCCGCGTACTCGGTGCCGAGCTCGCCGCGATCTTCGCGATCTTCACGAGCCAGGCGTGGAACATGACGTTCAGCTTCTACCAGTCGCTGCGCACGGTGCCGCGCGACCTGAGCGAAGTGTCGCGCGGCTTCCATCTGACGGCCTGGCAGCGCTTCTGGAAGCTCGAGGTGCCGTTCTCGATGCCGGGGCTGATCTGGAACATGATGATGTCGATGTCGGGCGGCTGGTTCTTCGTCGTCGCGTCGGAAGCCATCACCGTCGGCAACCAGACCATCACGCTGCCGGGCATCGGTGCGTATCTCGCGCAGGCAATCTCGGACAAGAACCTCGGCGCGGTCGGCTGGGTCGTGCTCGCGATGACCGTCGTGATCCTCGCGTACGACCAGTTCCTGTTCCGCCCGCTCGTCGCGTGGGCCGACAAGTTCCGGATGGAGAACACCGCGTCGGGCGATGCGCCGCAATCCTGGCTGCTCGACATGATGCGCCGCACGCACCTGATCCATCAGTTGCTCGTGCCGGCCGGCTGGCTGCTGTCGCAGGCTGCGCGGATTCCGCTGCGCGTGCCGGCGCTGAAGGGCACGCGTGCGCGTGGCGCATCGGCGCGCCGCAAGTCGTCGCGGATCGGCGACATCGTGTGGGGCGCGCTCGTGGTCCTGCTGACGGTGTACGTCGTGTGGCGCGTCGTCAGCTTCGTCGCGACCGGCGTGACGATGGCCGAGGTCGGCCACGTGTTCGTGCTCGGCCTCATCACGCTGTTGCGCGTGCTGTTCCTGATCCTGATCGCATCGGTCATCTGGGTGCCGATCGGCGTGTGGATCGGGCTGCGCCCGTCGCTTGCCGAGAAAGTCCAGCCGATCGCGCAGTTCCTCGCGGCGTTCCCGGCGAACCTGCTGTTCCCGGTGTTCGTGATCGTGATCGTGCGCTTCCACCTGAACGCGGATATCTGGCTGTCGCCGCTGATCGTGCTCGGCACGCAGTGGTACATCCTGTTCAACGTGATCGCCGGTGCGATGTCCTATCCGAACGACTACAAGGAAGTGACGAAGAATTTCCGTATTCGCGGCAAGCAGTGGTGGCGGCAGGCGATCCTGCCCGGCATCTTCCCGTACTACGTGACCGGCGCGATCACCGCATCGGGCGGCGCGTGGAACGCGAGCATCGTGTCCGAGTTCGTGCAGTGGGGCGACACGAAGGTCGTCGCGCACGGCCTTGGCGCATACATCGCGCAGACCACCGCCGCCGGCGATTTTCCGAAGATCATCCTGGGCATCGCCGTGATGTCCCTGTTCGTCACCTTGTTCAACCGTCTGCTGTGGCGTCCGATGTACGCCTATGCGGAATCCCGGCTCCGTCTCGATTGAGAGTAAGCGCGATGCAAAATTCGAACGTTATCAACGCCCCCGTCAAGACGTCCCAGCCACTGCAGCCGCCGCGCCTCGGCGACGAAATCCTGCGCGTGGAGCACGTGAACCGCGGCTTCAACAAGACGCAGGGCGAGCTGCTCGTGCTCGACGATGCGAACCTGTCGCTGCGCGAAGGCGAGATCGTCGGGCTGCTCGGCCGTTCCGGCTCGGGCAAGTCGACGCTGCTGCGCATCATTGCCGGCCTGATCGAGCCCACCGGCGGCGAAGTGACCTACCTCGGCAAGCCGCTGAGCGGCCCGGCCGAAGGCGTCGCGATGGTGTTCCAGACCTTCGCGCTGTTCCCGTGGCTCACGGTGCTGCAGAACGTGGAAGCCGGCCTCGAGGCGCTCGGCGTCGGTGCACGCGAGCGGCGCGAGCGTGCGCTCGCCGCGATCGACCTGATCGGTCTCGACGGTTTCGAAAACGCGTACCCGCGCGAGCTGTCGGGCGGCATGCGCCAGCGCGTCGGCTTTGCGCGCGCGCTCGTCGTCGATCCGACGATCCTGCTGATGGACGAGCCGTTCTCCGCGCTCGACGTGCTGACCGCGGAGACGCTGCGTACCGACCTGCTCGATCTGTGGACGCAGGGCCGCATGCCGATCAAGTCGGTGCTGATCGTCACGCACAACATCGAGGAAGCCGTGTTCATGTGCGACCGGATCCTCGTGCTGTCGTCGAACCCGGGCCGGGTGATCGCGGAGATCAAGGTGCCGTTCAAGCATCCGCGTAATCGGCTCGACACTGATTTCCGCAAGCTGGTCGACGACATCTACGCGAAGATGACGGCGCGCGCGACCAACGAGGCGACGAAGAAGGGGCTGGAGCTCGGCAGCTGGCTGCCGCGCGTGTCGACCAACCTGATGTCCGGCCTGATCGAAACGCTCGCGATGGCGCCGTACCATGGCCGCGCGGACATGCCGGAAATTGCGCGCACGCTGCATCTCGAGGTCGACGAACTGTTCCCGATCGCCGAAGTGCTGCAGTACCTCGGTTTCGCGGACGTGCGGGAAGGCGACGTGTTCCTGACGCCGCCCGCGCGCGTGTTCGCGGAATTCGGCACGCAGGAGCGCAAGCTGATGTTCGCGGATCATTTGCTGAAGCACGTGCCGCTGGCTGCGCGGATCCGGAAGGTGCTGAACGAGCGTCCGGGCCATCGCGCGCCGCGCGTGCGCTTCGAGCAGGAGCTGGAGGATTTCCTGTCCGACGAAGCAGCGGAGGAAACGCTCGACGCGGTGATCGACTGGGGGCGTTACGGCGAAGTCTTTTCGTATAACGACAAGACGGAGGTGTTCAGTCTCGAGGATGTGGAGAGCTGATCGTCGAATGCGTGTTGCATCTCGTCACGCCAAGGCGTGACGAGATGCCGTCATGAGCCATCGGCCTCTTCCCACTGAGCGAGCAGCTCCGGCGGGATGGCCTTGACGACATCGACATAGCGTTTCCCGACGAATTGTTCGGCGCGTTTGAGCAGCACCGGAATGGGGCTGCTCGGTTCGTTCGTTTCGAACCACCGGCGTGCCGCGCAGATCAACGTCAACGCTGCCTGCCGGTCCGTCGGCGCAAGGGGGGCGGGCGCGACAACGGACGTCGAGGTTGGAGAAGCAGCCGGCGCATCATCCGGGCGTGCCGGCGATGCGGGCGTTTCGGCGAGTGCCGCCAACGCCGGTGTATCGCGGTCCTCGTGCTCGACCGCAGGCAAAGTGTCGGATCGGGTATCGACCTGCGGTTCGCTTGCTTGAAAGAGCCGGAGCAGGCGGATCAACGAGGAGAAATCCGGCAGATACGTCTCGAGATGCGTCGCGCACCACGTATCGATGGCGCAGAGGCTCGAGATCGTGTCGTCGAAGGCCTTCATCGTCGACGGCTGCTGTTCGCGCAGGTTCTGCAACTGCAGCGCGACCGAATCGGGCGCGAGCGCATCGACCGGACGCGGATGTGCGAATGCACGCTCGACGTCGCGTACCTGCAGCCGGGTGGCGGTCGATCGTGTCAGGACGATTTCCCGCACATCGGCCAGCAACCCTTCCGGATCCGACAGCGCCTGCAATGCGTTCATCCGCATTTCCAGCGCGGCAGGTCGATCGTTGTCGGCATCGGCCTGTGGATGGACCTGGTCCGGAAACGCCTGCAACCAGGCCGCCAGCAGCCGCGTCCCATCCGCAAGACCCGCCACGCCGCCCAGGCGCGTGCGGCAGCGCGTATGCAGCATGGCGACGCGCATGTCCTTCGTCCGCGTCATCAAACGTCGGCAGTCTCGCTCGATCTCGCTCCAGTTGAGCGGATCGGGCGCACCGACGAAGGCGCCGTATTGCACATCCTGCCTGGGCGCGGTGCCGGCAAACAGCACCACGAAATCGTGGTCGTATTCGAGATCCGGGCCGCACGGCGCCGTATCGCTCAACGGCGCGAGCCAGTCCTCATGCGGCGTATCCGCGACGGCCGCCCGGCCGGGCGTGTTTTGCGTGGTAGACGATTTCCTGCTCATGGTCGATGTTCGGAGGCCGTGTCGCGGCGATTGAAATGGCGTGCATGGCGTTCGGGCTCAAAGCGCATGCCGGTGATCGGCTTGTCGGACGCAGGGCGGCCCAGCCAGCCGGACCAGCCCATCCGCTGCCGGCCGCCCATCACGGCCGGCGGCGCGCTCTCGGGCTTGATGCGCAGCTCGAGTTCCCATTCGAGCTCGTGACCGACGAATGCCCGCACCCACTCGACGAGGCGCGGCAGGTCTTCGCCTTGCGGCGTGAAGCGCAGGTACGCGTCGAGATCGACGGGGCCGATTACGATGCGGAACCGGTGCTGGCGGTCCGGTGCGACGCGCCCGAGCACCGCGCCGTGGCCCATCGTCGCGGCAGCGCCCGGGTAACCCATGCGCCCGCAGTCGGCCGGATCGATTTCGATCCAGTGAAAGACGTTTTCCTCGAGGGCGACCGGGACGCCGAAATAATGTTCGAGCGTGGCGCGCAGCCCGTCCGGATTGCGCGACTCTCGAACGAGATGGGCCGAGGCGGCAAGGCGCGCATGCGACGGAAGGGCGCGCCGGGTGATTTCGCCGATGTCTTGCCCGACAAGGCTGGCGACATAGAACGAGAACTGCTCGTCGTGTTTCCGGTCGAGGCCTGCAGCCGCCTGTGCGGACGCCCACGCCCGATAGAACAGGGTGAAGAACCGGTGATGGAAGATGTCGAAGAAGTCGACCGTGGTCGTGTCGCGGCGGCTGCTTTCCCGATCCTTCGCGATTTCGGTCATGTGGATGGGGAGTGGGCCGTTGGGCCCCAGCATGCCGAGGCCGAACAGCCGCACCTTGAGTCGCCCGGCCATCTCGTGTGCGCTCGCGATTTCCCGCGGCGCGAAGGCCAGGCTCGGCTGCTGGCCCAGCCTGAACGGTTCGGCCTGCGGCCGACGCGCGGTGCCGATCGGATCGATCGCGGGGTTCGCAGCGATCCGCCGCAGCAACGACAGGAACCCGAAACGCCAGGGTTCGGCCTGCAGGGCGTCGAGTAATTCGGGCGACAGGGCGTTGTCGCGCAGCAGCGCGGGGAGCGTGACGCGCTTCATCACAGGGCCCCGCGCGTGCCGGTGCGCGCCGGCCAGCGCGCGATCCGGCCGCGTTGCATCGAGTGCAGCTCCGTCTGCGTGAAGCTGTTGATCGACACGTGCCGCGCGAGCCAATGTTCGAGGATCGTGCCGAAAAGATAGGGGCTCACGCCCGAGAAGCCAGTCTCGTCGACCGTCAGCGCACATTCGATGCCGCGGCCGAAGGTCATCGGGCCGGTTCCCGGCAGCTTGCGCGTCACCGCGCGCGTTTTCGCGCCCACGAGGCTTTCGACCTGCCGGCCTTGTCCGGCGTCGCCATCTACGAGATACAGGTGCAACAGGTCGCGCAGGCCTTGCCCGCCCTCCCGGTGATCGAGCGCTTCGAGCGGCAGATAGTTGAAGTTCAGCTGGCGGATCAGGCGCCACGCCATTTCCCGCTCGGCATAAGGCGGCAACGGTGCGCTCGGCGGGCGGATCAGGCCGATGCTGTCGACCGGCGCGGACTGCGCGGTCTCCAGGTCGTGCACGCCGTCGCGCGGCACGAGCGTGGCGAGATCGCGGTTCGTCAACAGTGCCTCGACCGACAGGAAGCGGATGTTTTCGCCATATGGCGCCTCGGCCTGGTCGACGAGCGAGAGAAAGACTTCCGTCCCCACGTACGGCGTGCGCGTCCCGTAGCGGCGCGCCGAATCGGACAGCAGGCGCCGCTCGCGCCGCATCGAAAAATAACGGCCGTGGTTGCCTTCATCGTTGTTCAGCGTCTGGTAGAGCGGCCGGAACTCGAGTTCGGACGACGTCGCGGCGACCTGCCCGTAGACGGCGCTGACCGAGAACACCTCGTAGTCGAGCGGCGTGAGTCGAGCCGGTACCAGATGGAATTCGGTGTCGCGCGGCGAGATCTCGACCCGGTCGGTATGCTTGCGGAACAGATTGATGACGGGCGTGCAGAAGAGCGCGAAGCGCGATGCATCGACGAGATTGGCGAGCGACCCGGGCGCCCGGTCGAGCAGGACGACGATCTCGACTTCCCGGCCGTTGACGCGCGAGAACCCTTCGGCAAGGCCGTTCAACGCGAAGAACCAGAACCGCGCGGGGCAGGCGAAGTACTCGTGCAGCAGGTTGTGCCCGTGGAACTTGGCCCAGTTGAGCGGCAACAGGCTTTGATCGGTACCCAGACCTTCGTGTTCGACCGCATGGTCGGTGACGGCCGTGATCGGCGCGCCCGGCGTGCCGAACTCGCCGGGCGCGCCGATCACGGAAGCGATGCCGCTGGCATGCAGCAATTCGAACAGGTGCGACGCGACTTGTTCGTCGCCTGCCAGATAGACCGGAAGCCGGTCGAGTCCTTTCAGGTCGGCGATCCGCATATTGCCGGTGGTCGCGAGCCTGATTCGCAGCGCCCCACGCACTTGCATATCGGGCGGGCAATAACGCTCCAGCGCCGGGATGTCCGGTGGAATGCCGGTCAGCCGCACGTCGGTGATCGCGAGCGGCCACAGCGTGACGTCCTGTCCGCTCGTGAACTGGCAGGCCGTGCGCTCGCCATCGGGAACCTGCGCGGTGAACGCGGTCCCGCGCGCAAGGCGATAGCCATCGACGAGGCTACCTTCCGCCTGTCCGGGATACAGGCGAGCGATCGAGATCGATGGAGTCGGCGCGACGTAGTTCGGGTAGATGACCTCGAGCAGCCGCTCTGTGAAACGCGGAAACTCCGCATCGAGCTTGATCTGCATACGCGCCGCCATGAAGCTGAACGATTCGATCAGCCGCTCGACGTAAGGATCGGCCACTTCACCGGCCTGCATGCCGAGCCGACGCGCGATCTTCGGATGCGCATGCGCGAACTCGGCGGCGAGCTCGCGCATGTAAATGAGTTCCTGGTTGTAGTAATCGAGCAGTCGCGGGTCCATCGGAGAGGCCTCGTTAGGGTCGTGGTGTGCGCGCCGTGCTCAGCCGGCGCGCATGCCCGTGATGCGGATCTCGCTCGTTTCGAGATCCAGCGAGCTTTGCACCATGAATTCGAGCGGATACGGATCCATGTGAATCAGCCCGCGCACTTCGAAGGCGAGCACGTTGTGATGTTCGCCCGCGGAATCGGCATCGGCGTGGGTGCGGGGCGATACCACCAGTGAATCCGGAATCAGGCGCGGCTCGAAATCGCCGATGGCGCGACTGATCATGCATTCGACGTCGTTCCACTGGCGCGACGCGATAAAGGTGCCCGCGAGCGGCGGCACGCCGAAATTCACGGTCGACGCAGCGGCTTGCGGATGGCGGGCGCGATCGATCCGGTCTTCGATGCTCGTCGTGTTGAGCAGATAAGCGAGATCGCGCTGCACGATGTCGCGCATCTGCTTGCGCGTGACCGTGTATTCCTCCGGGGCTTCGGTCTGTCGATGCGGAGCATCGTCGCGCAGGCGGTCGAGCAGCGTCGGCATCAGATGCGAGTTGGCTCGCCGCGGTGTACGTACGGCCGGTGCATCGGTACCCGGCTGGCGTTGTCGGCGTTCAGTCATGGGCTGGATCCGCGCCGATCGCAACCGGCGTGACGCGCGAGCCGAACTCGGCGTGCGCCAGTTCGAACAAGCTGAAGTCGCCCAGGTCCGTTGCCCAGGTTTTCTGCCCGAGTGCGACGACACCTGTGCGGCCGATGTCGCGCCAGAGAGTCTCGCGTCCGAGACGCACGGCGTCGCTGCCGATTTCCGAACCCGGATACCGGGCCGGCATGAAGCCGTGGATGAGGCTGCCGTCGACGAGCGTGAGTGTGCAGGGCGCCCAGACCAGATCGATTGGTTGCGCCGGCTGCGACACGCGCCATGCTGCCAGGTCGGCGAACGGCACCCAGCGATAGTGTCCGGCCGTGATGAATTCGCAGGCCGGGCCGAAGCGGGAATCGCTGTCGGCGATCCAGGCGGCATGCCCCTGCGGGGCGACGAGCGGAACATTCGGCGCAGCCCGGAACGCCGAGTCGCGCACGATGTCGGCCTGTTCGACCTGCCCGTCGGCAGCGTGACGTATCGCGTCCAGCAGTGCATCGATCCAGGGCGGCGATGCATGGATGGCGCCAGGGTGTTCGCGGCCCTCGACCACCTTTGCCCGCCACCGTTCGGCACGAATCAGGTCGCGATACATCTGCGCGGTTCGGGCCTGATCCGGATCGAGCTTCGCCCACACCTGCAGTTGCTGCATCGCGCGTGACCACTCGCCGACGATGCACAGCAGCTGGAACAGCGCACGGCGATGTGGCGCGGTTGTCGGTTGCGAGCGGATGCGCGTTTCGATTCGCGCGATCTGGTCGGCGAGCGGAATGTTGTCCGCGCGATGGGTGGCGGGCGTATCGGTGGTGGTGTGCGCGGTCATGGCTGGTCCTTGCGCAAGGGCGCGACCAACGGGCTGTCCACGGACAGCGCATGGTGCTCGCGCCGGGTAAGCGGTGGCGGGGCGGGGGCGCGGCGCGCGGACTCGGCATGAAATTCGGGTGGCGCGAACAGTTGCAGGATCTCCGGAACGGATTCGCCATCGGTCACCGCTTCCACGTGTCCGACCAGATGGCCGAAGGCATCCTCGATCGTGCGATTGCCGGACAGGAACGTCTCGATCGAATCCGAACGCCCCGGGCTTTCGTAAGCCGGCGAGTCGTGCGGGTGATCCGGTGCGATCGGGGGCGCAAGCGTGTCGTCCACCGATGGGGCCCATACGGAAGCGATCGGTGCGCCTGGATCGGCGAGCGCGCGCCAGTACTGCGCATGAAGCGCATCGATCAGCGCGTCGGTGTTGCCGGCCTCGATGTCGGCCGTGTCCGCGGTGGTATGCGAACGGGCAGCAGCATCTTCCCGGGTGCCGATACCGAGCAGAGCGAGCATGTCGTCGTCGGTGCGAGCGGAACCGAAGGCGTCGTCCAGCGGCAACGTGTCGGTAACGGACGGACGTGCTTTCTCCGGCACGGACGCGACGAGCGGGGTGTTCGACTGATGATGCCACGGCAGGCGAAGGGGGCGCATGGGCAGGTTCGGTGGCGAAAGATCTGAAAATAAAACGTGAGTATCGATGAATATATCGTCTCAAAAAAGGACTTGGACAATTGAATGTTTGAAAATCGATTGTTAAAAATTGAAACAGTTAAATAAAAATACGATTTGAATCAAAGTGATGCTGCCATTTGTTTGCATTTTTGGTGGTGGATTCATGATTTTTATCTCGAAATAACAGTGACTTGCGTGTGGTGAGTTCGATGGGGTGGCGTTGGTCGTGCATGATTTTTCGGTTGCTTTTGCATGGATTTGATGCCGTGGACTATAGGACTAGTCCGAATTTTTATTTAATATTTGCGATGAAATTAATGCGTTGACGTGTTTATTGTTTCGTGTTGATAATTCGGCTCCTGATTCGAGTCGGCCGTTTTTTCGAATCGGAGAGAGATGCGTGTTTTGAGGGTTCGAGATCCCGCCTGGTACGACGAGCATAAAGGACTCCTCATTGCTGGAGCGGATTCGTTCGAAACACGCTAACGAACAAAACAAGACCATCATGAACATTTCACGCCAGACTTTGTTCGGCAAGCTCGGGGTCGAGCTTTACCGGGGAATCGAGTCGGCGACGAGTTTCTGCAAACTGCGCGGGAATCCGTTCGTCGAACTAGTCCACTGGCTGCACCAGTTGCTCCAGCAGCCTGACGGCGACCTGCAGCGGATCTTGCGTCATGCGGAGATCGATCGCGATGCGCTCGAGCGCGATCTTGCACGTGCGCTCGCTGCGTTACCCGCCGGCGCAAGTTCGATCAGCGATTTTTCCTGGCATATCGAAGCGGCCATCGAGCGTGGCTGGGTGCTGGCGACCCTCGGGCATGGAGATCGTCGCGTGCGCGGTGCATGGCTGATCGCGGCGCTTGTCTCGACGCCGGAACTTCGGCGCGTGCTCCTCGCCATTTCCCCCGAATTCGGCAAGATTCCGGTGGAAGATCTTGGGGACGCGCTTCCCGCCTGGATCGACGGGTCGCCGGAGGCAGCGGACGGGCCGTACGACCGCAGCGAACTTGTACCGGCCCTGCCGGGCGAGGCTTCCGGTGCGCTGCCGGGCCCGTCGAAGGGCAACGTGCTCGAGCAGTATTGCCTGGATCTCACCGCGCGGGCGCGTGCCGGCGAAATCGATCCCGTCATCGGCCGCGAACTCGAAATCCGCACCATGATCGACGTGTTGCTGCGTCGGCGGCAGAACAATCCGCTGGTTACCGGCGAGGCCGGCGTCGGCAAGACGGCCGTCGTGGAGGGGCTTGCACGCTCGATCGCAGCGGGCAACGTGCCGCCGAATCTCGCCGACGTACGGTTGCTGAGCCTCGATGTCGGCGCGCTGCTGGCAGGGGCCAGCATGAAGGGCGAATTCGAGGCTCGCCTGAAGGGCGTGCTCGAGGCCGCGGCACGATCGGCGGCGCCCGTCATCCTGTTCGTCGACGAAATCCATACGCTGATCGGTGCGGGCGGGCAAGCCGGCACCGGCGATGCCGCCAACCTCCTCAAACCCGCGCTTGCACGCGGCACGATTCGCACGATTGGCGCGACGACCTGGGCCGAGTACAAGCGGCATATCGAGAAGGACCCGGCGCTGACCCGGCGTTTCCAGGTGTTGCAGGTCGCGGAGCCGTCCGAGGCGGCGGCGACCGACATGGTTCGCGGGCTCGTGCCGACGTTCTCGTCGCATCACGGCGTCGTCGTTCGCGATGAAGCGATCCGCGCCGCAGTGACACTGTCGCATCGATACATTCCGTCCCGTCAGCTGCCCGACAAGGCGATCAGCCTGCTCGACACCGCGTGCGCGCGCGTGGAGTTGTCGCAGCACGCGACACCGCGCGAACTGGACGACGTGCGGCAGCGCCTGGCTGCCGCGCGTGCCGAAGAGACGCTGCTGGTGCAGGAGGCCCGCATCGGTCTCGATGCAGACAAGGCGTTGAATCGCGTGCGCACGCGCATCGACGTGCTGGCGACGGAAGAGGCGGCGATCGCGGATCGGTGGCGTGAGCAGGCGCAGGCCGCCCAGGCGTTGCTCGCCGTGCGCGAAGCCGCGATCGCGGACGCAGATGGTTCGCCGGTATCGGTCGACCGGCTGCGTGAACTCGAACGGACGCTGGCCGCGCTGCAGGGTGATGTGCCGCTCGTCTTTCCCGAGGTCGACGCCTCCATCGTCGCCGAGATCGTTTCGGACTGGACCGGCATCCCGGTCGGCCGCATGGTCACCGACGAGATTGCCGCCGTGCGCCGCCTTCCGGAAACGCTGGGTGCGCGCGTGATCGGGCAACGCGACGCACTGCACCTGATCGGCGAGCGCGTGCAGACCGCACGATCCGGCCTGACCGATCCGAAGAAGCCGCTGGGCGTGTTCCTGCTTGCCGGTCCGTCCGGTGTCGGCAAGACCGAGACCGCACTGGCGCTTGCCGAAGCGCTGTACGGAGGCGAACAGAACCTGATCACGATCAACATGAGCGAGTATCAGGAATCGCACACCGTGTCGGGCCTGAAGGGCGCGCCGCCCGGCTATGTCGGCTACGGCGAAGGCGGTGTGCTGACCGAAGCGGTGCGCCGCCGCCCATACGCGGTGGTGTTGCTCGACGAGATCGAGAAGGCGCATCGCGACGTGCACGAAATGTTCTTCCAGGTGTTCGACAAGGGCTACATGGAAGACGGCGACGGCCGACATATCGATTTCCGCAATACCACCATCCTGCTGACGAGCAACGTCGGTGCCGACCTGAGCGCGAGTCTGTGCGCGGATCCTGCGCTGTCGCCGGATCTCGATGGCTTGCGGGCCGCGCTTGCCCCGGAGTTGCTGGAGGTATTCCCGGCGGCGTTCATGGGGCGGGTGACGGTCGTGCCGTACCGGCCGCTGGCCGACGACGCGCTCGCCAGTATCGTCCGCCTGCATCTGGATCGCGTCGTGAAGCGCATGGTGGACAGCCACGACATCGTGCTTGCGTACGACGACACGGTTGTGAACTACATCGTCGGCCGCTGCCTGGTTCAGGAGACCGGTGCGCGCGTGCTCATTGGCTTCATCGAACAGCACTTGCTGCCGCGCCTTTCCTCGCTCTGGCTCGATGCGTTTGCATCGCGCGCGCCGCTCGCGCACATCGCGATCGGCGTGACCGACGCGTCCGCATCGCCCGCCCATGCGCTGACGTTCGAGGCGACCCCTTCTCATCTTGTCGAGCCTTGCTGTTGAGCTCGACATCCGTCAACCACTGTCAGGAGACTGTTCATGTCCGCTAGCAGTTCGCAGAAGTTCATCGCGCGCAATCGTGCGCCGCGCGTGCAGATCGAATACGACGTCGAAGTGTATGGCTCGGAGAAGAAAATCGAGCTTCCGTTTGTAATGGGCGTGCTCGCCGACCTGTCCGGCAAGTATCCGGTCGAACCGCTGCCGGCGGTGTCGGACCGCCTGTTCCTGGAAATCGATATCGACAACTTCGACGAGCGCATGAAGGCGATCCGGCCGCGCGTCGCGTTTGCCGTGCCGAATACGCTGACGGGCGAAGGCCAGATGATGGTCGACATGACCTTCGAAAGCATGGAGGACTTCTCGCCGGCTGCGATCGCCGACAAGGTGGAGCCGCTGCGCCGCTTGCTCCAGGCGCGTACGCAACTGGCGAACCTGCAGACGTACATGGACGGCAAGTCGGGGGCCGAGGCGCTCGTCACCCAGTTGCTGCAGGACCCGGCGCTGCTGAAGTCGCTGGCCGCGGCACCGCGGCCCGAGCGGCTCGAAGAAGGCGCGGCCGATCCGGGCGACGCGAGCTGACCGACAAACCGATCGAGGATGACCATCATGGCAAAACAGCAAGCACAGGCCGTCGAGGCGCTGGCAACCACCCAGTCCGATTTCACGCAGTTGCTGGAACGGGAATTCCGTCCGAAGACGGACCAGGCCCGCGCGGCGGTGGAACATGCGGTGCAAACGCTCGCTGAGCAGGCGCTCGTGCAATCGATCACGATCAGCGACGATGCCTACAAGAGCATCGCCGCCATCATCGCGCAGATCGATCACAAGCTCTCCGAGCAGATCAACCTGATCCTGCATCACGACGACTACCAGGCGCTCGAATCGGCATGGCGCGGCCTGAGCCATCTCGTGTCGAACACCGAGACGGACGAGCACCTGAAGATTCGCGTGATGGACGTCTCGAAGACCGAGCTGCATCGCACGATGCGTCGCTACAAGGGGCTGGCGTGGGACCAGAGCCCGCTCTTCAAGCAGATCTACGAGCAGGAATACGGCCAGCTCGGCGGCGAGCCGTACGGGTGCATCGTGGCCGACTACTACTTCGACCACACGCCGCCGGACGTCGACCTGCTCGGTTCGATCGCGAAGGTAGCGGCGGCAGCGCACACGCCGTTCGTGACAGGTGCGGCCCCATCGGTGCTGCAGATGGAGTCCTGGCAGGAACTGGCCAACCCGCGCGACCTGACGAAGATCTTTACGCAGAACCTCGAATACACCGCGTGGAATTCGCTGCGCAATACCGAGGACGCGCGCTACGTCGGCCTCGCGATGCCGCGCTTCCTGGCACGACTGCCGTATGGCGCGAAGACCAATCCGGTCGACGAGTTCGATTTCGAGGAAGACACGAACGGCTCGAATCACAGCCGCTACGGCTGGGCCAACGCGGCATACGCGATGGGCGTCAACATCAACCGTTCGTTCAAGCAATACGGCTGGTGCTCACTGATCCGCGGCGTCGAATCCGGCGGTACGGTCGAAAACCTGCCGTGCCACACGTTCCCGACGGACGACGGCGGGATCGACATGAAGTGCCCGACCGAGATCGCAATTTCGGATCGTCGCGAGGCTGAACTGTCGAAGAACGGCTTCATCCCGCTCGTGCATCGCAAGAATACCGATCACGCGACCTTCATCGGCGCCCAGTCGCTGCAGAAGCCGGCCGAGTATCACGACGCCGACGCAACCGCCAACGCGAACCTGTCCGCGCGCCTGCCGTATCTGTTCGCCTGCTCGCGCTTCGCGCACTACCTGAAGTGCATCGTGCGCGACAAGATCGGTGCATTCAAGGAGCGCGAGGACATGCAGCGCTGGCTCAACGAATGGATCATGCACTACGTCGACGCCGACCCGGCGAACTCATCTCAGGACACGAAGGCGCGCCGGCCGCTCGCGGCGGCCGAGGTGCTCGTCGAGGATGTGGAAGGCAATCCCGGCTACTACCAGGCGAAGTTCTTCCTGCGCCCGCACTTCCAGCTCGAAGGGCTGACCGTTTCGCTGCGGCTCGTGACGAAGCTGCCGTCGATCAAGGAAGCCGCTTAACCATCCGGCAGGTCCCGCAGGGTCGAGCCTCGGATTGCTTCGGCGAACGGCGATCGGCCCGTTTCCAATCACTTAATAATAGGAATACTACGCATGTCACAGGACATTTTTCTGAAGATCGACGGCATCAACGGCGAATCGCTCGACGACAAGCACAAGGACGAGATCGAGATCCTGAACTGGGACTGGGAAATCCTGCAGGAATCGTCGATGCATTCGGGGAGCGGCGGCGGCGCCGGGAAGGCGACCGTCAAGGACCTCACGTTCGAACACAACATCGATCGCGCGAGCCCGAACCTGATGAAGTACGCGCTGACGGGCAAGCACATCGACCAGGCCGTGCTGGTGATGCGCAAGGCCGGTGGCAACCCGCTCGAGTACCTGAAGCTCACGATGAGCGACGTGATCGTCACGCGCGTGAAGCCGTCGGGCAGCAAGGCCGGCGAAGAGAAGAGCCGAGAGACGGTGTCGCTGTCGTTCTCGAAGGTCAAGCAGGAGTATGTCGTGCAGAACGCGCAGGGCGGTAGCGGCGGCGCCGTCACGGCGAGCTTCGACATCAAGGGCAACAAGGAAGCGTAAGTGCGGTGTGTCGCGCGCGACAGGGCATTCGTGTTCTCCGCGCGCGACGCATTTCGCGGTTCATGAGGTGAATTCTGCATGCGTTCGATTTTGACAGCCGCTTCGTGCGCCGCCGTCGTGCTGCTTTCGGCCTGCGCGAGCGGCGAACCGAAGCCGAAGGAGCCGATTCGGCTCGAACTGGCCGTCAACGCGGCATCCGACGTGAATCCGGACGATCGCGGGCGGGCGGCGCCGATCGTGGTGCGCCTCTACGAGCTGAAGAACGACAACGCATTCGAGGCGGCGGATTTCTTCACGTTGGAGAAACAGGAGAAGACGGTGCTGGCCGACGACGTCGTCAAGCGCGACGAATTCCTGTTGCGGCCCGGCGAGCATCGGAAAGTCGTCCGGCGGCCCGATCCGGAAACGACCGCCATCGGCGTGATCGCGGCCTATCGCGACCTGCCGAACGCGGTGTGGCGGTCGGTCTACACGATGCCGGTCGCGCCCGACAAGGCGTGGTACCGCTTTACACCGAAGCTGAAACTGACTGTCGATCTCGAGGCCAAGGCTGTCAGGATCGACGAAGCGAAGAAGAAATGAAACACGTCGCGCAACACAACGGACGATACGTATGAGCTGGTACGCCAAGGTTGCCTGGCAGGAAGGGTTGTTTTTCAGACCGCAACTGTTCCAGCAACAGGAACGCTATTTCGAGAAGTACGCGCACATGCGTACGGCGCCGCTGTCGCCGTTTTTCTTCGGCTTCGTGCATTACGGGCTCGATCTTGAATCGCTCGCGCTCGGGAAGGTGATCGTCAAGTCGGCCACCGGCGTGTTCGCTGACGGCACGCCGTTCGATGCGCCGGGCAATACACCGCTGCCGCCGCCGTTGACGATCCGTCCGGAACATCTCGATCAGTTGATCTATCTGGCCGTGCCGGTGCGCTTGCCGAACTGCGAGGAAACGACGTTCGAGAACACGGCGGATTCGATGGCGCGCTACCAGGTGTTCGATACCGAGCTGCGCGACTCGAATTCGGTCGGGCTGGCGCCCGAGTCCGTCCAGCTGTCGAACCTCCGGCTGCGCCTGGTGCCCGAGAAGGAGCTGGGCAGTGCGTGGATCGGCCTGGCGCTGACGAGTGTGAAGACCATTCGCGCGGACGGCAGCATCGAACTGGATGACACGATCGTGCCGCCGGTGTCGGGCTATGGCGCGAGCGATCTGCTGACGAGCTGGGTCACGAAGATCCACGATCTCGCTCACCTGCGCGCGAATGCGCTGTCGCAGCGGCTGGCCGGCACCGACGAAACGACCGCGAGTGCGGCGACTGTCACGGACTACCTGCTGTTGCAGATCCTGAACCGGTACGAGCCGTTGCTGCAGCACATGCTGCGCGTGCCGACCACGTCGCCTGCGGACTTGTACATGCTGCTGATCGCGATGGCGGGGGAACTGTCGACCCATCTGCGCACGGACACGCGCCGTCCGCTCGAGACACATCCGCCTTATCAGCATACGACGCCGCATCTTTGCCTGAAGCCGGTGGTCGACGATACGCATCGGCTGCTCAATGCCGTGCTGGTGCGGAGCGCGCAGAGCATTGCGCTCGAGGATCAGGGGCATGGCATGCGCAATGCGGTGGTCGATCCGGTGGATATGCAAGGTTTCGCTTCGCTGGTGCTGGCCGTGAATGCGGCGATGCCGCCCGATGTGCTGCGGCAGCAGTTTCTCGCGCAGGCGAAGGCGGGGCCGTCGGAAAAACTGCCGAGCCTGGTGCGTAGTCATTTGCCGGGTATCGGCATGCAGGTCCTGCCGGTGCCGCCGCGGCAGATTCCGTTCAACGCGGGATACATCTATTACGAGCTGACGCAGGGCGGGGCGCTGTGGGAGGAGGTGGTGCGCCACGGCGGGATCGGGTTGCATGTGGCGGGGGAGTTTCCTTCGCTCCGGCTCGAACTGTGGGGGGTGCGCGCGTGAGCGGAATGGATGCGAGCGGACCAGAAATCGTCGGCCGTCGGTGATTCGAGTGATTCAACGGAGGTATCGGAATGGCTTTGTTTGACGCACCACGGACGCTGTCGGTTTCCGGAGCGGCCTTGCCGATGTACGGTGATCAGTCGCTTCTGACGCCGGTAAAGCTCACTGGAGGCGAGACGATCGGCGAGTTGTTCGAGTACGTCCTTGAGTTGAAAACGCCGGACGCACTCGGTTTTTCGCAGAGCATTGCGGCGAACGTCGATCTTGACGCGCTGATCGGCACGGAGGTGACCGTATCGATCCAGCTCGAGGGCAGGGGGCATTTCATTCCAGGTCTCGCCGGTGCTGCCGGAATGGCAAATATCGGTGCTGGCACGCGCGAAATCACCGGCGTTGTCAGTCAGGCGACCATCGTACGTGAAGACGGTCGCTCGATCGTCTATGCGCTTACGCTGCGACCGTGGCTCTGGCATGCGACCAAGAATTGCGACTGTCGCATTTTCCAGGATATGTCGGTGGTCGAGATCACGGATGCCGTGCTGTCGGTTTATCCGTTCCCGATCGATAAGCGCCTGACGACTCCTCGACCGAACAAGGTATGGCCCAAGCGGGACATTCAGCGTCAGCACCTCGAAAGCGATTGGACATTCCTGCAGCGTTTGTGGGAAGAGTGGGGCATCTACTACTTCTTCGAGCATGACGAGGGCAAGCATCGACTCGTGCTTTGCGATTCGATGGGGGCGCTCAAACCGCTCGGCGATACCTATGCCGAGCTTCGCTACGAACCGCCGACCAGTCGACGGATCGACGAGGAACACATTCACGATTTCTCGGTGTCCCATGCGTTGACCACGGGTGTGGTGACGGCTGCCGACTACGACTATACGTTGCCGCGGGCGAATTTGACCGTGACGCGCGAGGATCCTCGCGATACGGGCCTCGCTCATCAGGAGCGTTATTCGTGGGGGGATTACGCGCAGCCGCAAGCGGGGGCGGCCGGACTCTCCGGCGCTCACAACGAGCCGCGCACGGAAGCGGAATATCTGACGCTGGTGCAGATGCAGGCCTGGCGGTGCCAGGGATTGAGGGCCCACGGCAAGGGCAACTTGCGTGGCATGGTCACCGGGCAGACGTTCGTGCTGTCGCACTACCCGCAGGGCGCGGCGAATCGCGAATATGCCGTGATTGCGTGCCGGCTTTCGATCGAAGAGATCGGCGAAGCGTCGGGGTCCGGCCAGCAGTATCGCTGCGAAGCGGATTTCACGGTGCAGCCGACGAATGAACCGTTTCGGCTGGTGCGAACGATTGCGAAGCCGCGCATGGCAGGTGTCGAGTATGCCGTTGTGACTTGCCCCGAGAATCAGGAGATCTGGACCGACGCATACGGTCGGGTGAAGGTGCAGTTTCTATGGGACCGGCTGGGCCGGAGCGACGAGCGTTCCAGCTGCTGGGTACGCGTTGCCGGTGCGTGGCACGGCGATCAGTTCGGTGGCATCTTTCTGCCACGCCGGGGGCATGAGGTCGAGGTCGCGTTTGTCAACGGCGATCCGGACTTGCCGATCGTCGTGGGCAGCGCGGTGAATGCATTCAACATGCCGCCGTTCGCGTTGCCGGAGAACCAGACACTCGCCGGTTATCGCAGCAAGGAGGTCGGTGCCCGGCGGGCGAATACGCTGGCCTTCGACGATACGAACGGAAAGATCCAGGCGCATCTGTCGAGCGACGAAGGTTGTTCGCAGTTGAATCTGGGGTACATCACGCGTATTGCGGGGAATGCGGGGCGGCAGGATGAGCGCGGTCGCGGAGCCGAGCTGCGGACGGACGGCCATGGCGTGTTTCGTGCGGGGCAGGGCATGCTGCTTACGACGGAGCTACGTCCCAATGCGCAGTCGCATTTGACCGACATGAGTGAAACGACTGTCCGGTTGGAAGAAGCTGCGCGTTGGCAGTCGACGATTGCTCAACTGGCGCAACAGGCCACGGCGCAGGACGCGAACGCCCATCAGGAAGAAGTCGCCGCGACGCTGGCCAGACAGAACGCGGCCATACGCGGACCGCAAAACCCCGCCAACGAGGGCTTTTCCGAGCTGGGTGCGCCGCACGTCGTTATTGCCGGCGCCGCCGGCATTCAGACTACGACCCCCGCGACAACGCATATCGCGAGCGGTCAGCACGTCGCGCTGACGAGCGGAGCGCATATCGCGGCATCGGCGAGCGGTAGCGTCCTCGTCAGCGCTCAGGATACGGTGCGTCATTTTGCAGCGCGTGGAGGCATGAAATCCGTCGCGGCGGATGGCGATATCGACATTCACGCACTGCAGAAGGCGATCAATCTGCTGGCTCTACTGGAGATCAACGTCACCAGCGACACGATCCATATCAAGGCGAAAAAGAAGCTGGTTCTGAACGGTGGCGGAAGCTATATCGAGCTTGAGCAGGGCAGCATCAAAAGTGGCACCAGCGGCATCTGGTTGGCACATGCAGCCACCCATTATTTCCCGAAACCCGACGAAGTTCCCGTCGAGCTTCACCTCCCCAAGGTGTGCATCGAGTGTCTGCTGAAAGCCGCGAAGAGCGGTGCATCGGTTGTGCCGCGGCTTTGAGGCTGGCTTCATGAAAACAGTAGACGACAACGGAAAACTCTATGGTCTGGTCGATGGCGCGCAGTACCCGGAGGCGCTTGCTGCATGGGTGCTCGAGTTCTCGCCGGAGGTGCGATCGTTATTTGAAGGGTTGCCTGAGGAGGAGGCCGGAAACGCGGCTCCGATTCTTTTCGAGATCGACGACGCGCATAGCGAATGGGTTCGTCATATCGATCAGATGGATCTGTATCGGCCATGCTTCGCAGTGATGCGCAGCGCACTCGGTATCGATGAACTCAAGATTCATATTCAACGTTTTCTCTTTGCGGACATCGGCGAAGGCATGCAGGTTCTGCTTCGCTGGTTCGATCCACGTTCGCTTCCGTCGATAGTGGACGTCGTTGGCAAAGCGGTGAGCGTTGAACTCACGCGCCCGATAACGACATGGATGTACCGCGGTGGAAACTCGGAGTGGCAGTACATCGCTATCGAAGAACGTTCGCACGTCGACGATGCGGGGCAGTTCTCGTTGTCACTCGGTCAGCGGCAGCTCGATACGTTGGAAAAGCATGACGAGCCGCATGCGCTCATGAGCGAGTTGAGCGACCTTGGCCTGATCGACGCGAATCAGCCATATGCCATCAGGTACCGGGATTTTCTTCGCCGATATGGTCGCGCGATTCAATGGGGGTTGGCGCTGCGGGCAGATCTTCACGCGTTCTGTGTGGCCTCGTATCAGTATGGCGAAGCGTTCGACCGACAGGGGGAGATTCGATCGGCCATTCGGTCGGCTGTTGCCGGCGAGGCATCGTTGCTACAAGAGTTTGAGTTGGTTCCGGCGTATGTATGGCGGGATTTGATGCGTGATTTCGAGAAGCATGTGAAGTCGCTCGACGAACAGGAAGCCGAAAAATGATCGTATTTGTTTCGAAGCGCTTTGCCGGTCTTCTTGTTGCTGGCTTCCTGTCGACGATCCTTGGGTGCTCGGATGCAAATGAGAGTAACCCGTCAGACGTGAGTGGCTATAACTACACCGACTACTACATCGCCGGATTCCGCGTCGGGAGTGAAGGTCAGGAAGTCTCAGCGAGCGGGCCGAATATCTTTCCTAAAAAGGACGGTCAAGCGCGCTCGGGCGGAGGGGGATTCGTGTGCTGCATCAGCATTCCTGCCCACTGGCGTCCAGGCATGAAGCTCGTGATCAAGTGGAAGGTTGACAAGATCCAAGATGGAAAGACGCCAGGTAAATGGTACGCGGCGACCACGGACGTGCCGCCGTATGGGCCGCGCACCGCGGGCTTTGTGGTGCATTTCCTGTCAGGCGATCGGATTCGTATCCAGATCAGGGATGAGAAAGGAATTCTTCCCAAAGTCGATGATGACGATCCCTATATCGTGCGGGGTGTACTGGACCCGGAATTGAACAAGAAGTGAGGAGAAGGTGCGATGAGCGTCATTCGATGGCCTGAGCCATTCAACGAACGGGGTCGTTTGGGCGAGGGCGAAACTGCTCGAGCAACGGGAAAAAGTACCTTGGCAGGAGAGTTCTGCCGCTGCCCGCAGACGCTACGCGTCATCTTGATTCTGACTACACAAAAGGAGATTTTCTTGAGATGAATATCACTGTTCTGAGATATTTCCTTGTCTTGCTTATCGGTTCGCTGTTGCTAACGATGATTGGTTGCTCAGATTCGAATGACATCAATCCGTCGAGCGTCAGCGGCTATAACTATACAGATTATTATATTCATCAATTTACGATTTCAAACGAAAATCAAGACCTGTCTGCGGGCGGTTCAAATATGTTGCCGAAGGCAGCTGGAAAACAGCGCTCGGAAAGTGGTGGATCGTGCTGTATTGGTATCCCCTCTCAATGGCGTCCGGGTATGAAGCTTGTGATCAAGTGGAAAGTTGACAAGATTCAAGATGGGAAGACACCGAGTAAGTGGTACATAGCAACCACTGACGTGCCGCCGTACGGGCCGCGCACAGCGGGCTTCGTGGTGCATTTCCTGCCGGGGGACCGGATTCGCATACAAATCAGGGATGAGAAAGGGATTTTTCCGAGAATAGATGATCGGGATCCCTACATCGTGCAGGGCGTGCTGGACTCGGAATTGAACAAAAAGTGAGGAGAAGGTGCGATGAGCGTAATCCGCTGGCCCGAATCGTTCAACGAACAAGGGCGTTTGGCAGAAGGTGAAGCGGCCCGAGCAATGGGCAAGAGTACCTTGGCAGGGGAGCCCGCTGGCTGTTCGCAGACACTTCACGTCAATCTGTTCTTCGATGGAACGAATAATAATCGGGAGTGGGACATTAAAGACGCGAAAAGGCCGACACACAGTAATGTCGCGAGATTGTCGTTCGTTTGTCCTCAGAACAAGGAGGCGGGAATTTTCTCCGAGTACGTTCCGGGCGTCGGTACTCCATTTTATGAAATTGGCGAAATGGCTTTCTCGTCTGAAGGTAAGGCATTCGCCCTTGGTTTTGGCATGCGAGTCGCTTGGGGATACACCCGCTTGCTGAACGCGCTGCACGAGGCGATGGCGGGCGATATCCTGTTGTATGACCCGGATGCCCGTGCTTTGTGTGCGTCGATCGACAATGACGTCATCGCCTCGAACGGCACGCTGACGCAAATTGTCGGAAAGGTTTCTAAGGCTCTCCGAATGGCGGGTTCTATAGCAACCGCATCGCAGGTGTACTACGGATACAAGACTCGGGCGAAGCTGGAGCGTCTTCACGGGGAACTGTCTGCGCTTCAGAAGAAGCATGGGGGACCGGGTGGCCAACTGAATCGTTCGATCAAGAAGGTATGGGTGAACGTGTTCGGATTCTCGCGCGGAGCGGCGGGGGCGCGCGTATTCGTCAACCGTCTCATCAACACTTGGGCACCGGGCGGCATGATCGCGGGCGCGATTCCGTACGAGGTCAATTTCCTGGGGATTTTCGACACGGTTGCATCGGTTGGCCTGCCGGATACAGTCACTGCGGCGATCGATATGGCAGACCTAGACGGGCACTGGGCATGGACCGCACAAGGCGCTCTCAACATCCCATCGTCGGTCAAGAAATGTGTGCATTTCTTCTCGATTCACGAGCAGCGCATGAGTTTCCCGCTCGATTCCATTCGGGAGAAGCATGCCTATCCGATCAGCGAGCCGCGCAGGATTGAGGTTGCCTACCCGGGCGTGCATTCGGACGTGGGCGGTGGTTATGCATTCAATGAGGAAGGAAAATCTCGAGACGGCGACGGCAGCAAGCTTAGTCAGATCACCTTGCACAATATGTATATCGAAGCACTAAAGGCCGGGGTGCCGCTGCTGCTTCAATCTGATATTCGCAAGCGGGAGGACTTGGTGAGAGACTTCTCGTTGGCGCCATCCGTTTCCCGCACCTTCAACGACTGGCTCTCAACCGTCAATCAAAAACCCCTCGACAGCGTCGAAACCGCACTTCGTATCGGCATGGGTCAGTCGCTCGCATGGCGTACCTTGCGCGCGGACTATGGAAATCCGCAGGCCTACATCACGTCGCAGGCCTTTTTCCGTCATGCGCCTGAAGACGAGGTCACGCCCCACGGACTCGAAACGCGAATCGCGAGCAAGGCAGCGTCGAATTCCCAGCTTGACAAGCTGAAGCGCGAGAAGAGCCAACTCGAGAAGCAAAAGGCTGGCCTCGATGCCGCCGCGCTCAGCATGCCTGCGATTCCGGCACTTGCGAATCCATTCAAGAAAAAGGCGGCTGAACTCGGCGAACAAATCAAGAAGAAAGACGCCGAGATCATGGCGGCTGCGGCTGGGAAGCCTCCGCGGCCCGGGGAGGGTACGACGGACGTGACGACCAACGACAAGACAGACCTTCTGGAAGCCGCGGAAGAGTTCCGGCTCTTGCTGGCGTACCTGTATCCCGATCAACGATGGCGATGGCAGGTGTATTGGGCACGCCCACCGGCTGAAACCGTGAATTTGAAGATGGGGCCGATTGGAAAGGCGATTCCGCTGGAGCAGAACGTCAATGCTTATTTCCTGACGGTTGAACGGAAGGACGTTCCAACTCACCGTAGGCAGGGGGCAACGACTGTCTGGATGGGGGAACGCGACCGCGTGCTGCAACTGCTCGGCGCCGTTGCCCCGTATCAGCCAATCCTGGATTTTGTTCTCACACCGCCGCAGGAAATGCTGCCGTTCCTGCTCGAACACACATCTGACGCCGCGGTGCGAAAGCTGCCTAGCGCCGCGATTCGTTTGCTGGACGATTACGTTCACGACAGCCGCGCATGGTTCCGCGTGCCCTATTTCCATGAATATGCACCCGGCGGTTACGGTTGGGCGCGGACGTTCTTCGTCGGCAACGACAGGCGCGTTCGGTCGCTCGGCCTGAAAGACGCCGCCGCGCAGATTGCCATCGAGCGTGCCAGGGTAGCGGCGGCGGATCGCGGCAACTACCTTGCCGAGCAGTCCAGGACGTTGCCGCCGCCAGTGAAAATCGACTTCAGCACCTTTCCGCGCTATTGAGCGCGCCAGCCTACGAATAGCACCATGTCAATCAGCATCGCAGTCGTCGGAGACGCAACCGACCATGGCGGCCGGATCATTACCGGCTCGGATACGCACAAGATCGGCGGCAGGAAAATCGCCCGCCTGCATGATCTGGTCGATTGCCCGGAAATCTATCCGGACGGTCGCCCGCACGGCGTCAACAAGATCATCGAAGCGCATCCGACGCTCAGCGTCGGTGGACGCCTCGTGGCGCTGCATGGCCACCGTACCGAGTGCGGTTGCCGGCTGATTGCCACGTCGACGGCAAAGGTGGGACGCTAACCATGTCGACTCCAAGGAAAGCCAGCACGCCGATCGATTCCGTGTACACGTCCACGGAAGATCCGGAGGCATTGGCCGATGCGCTGAACCGGGAAGACGATACGCCAGCCAACGAGGATATTGCACCGCCCGAGGTCTTCGAGCAGCGCCTGGCCCAAGTGAAGGCTGCGCCGAATCCATTGCTCGAAGCATCTCGTGTTCTGCTGCGAGCGCAGGCCGACATGCCGGAGAAATTTGTATCGAAGAACGCCATCGCGTCGCTACGCGCGCTTCTCAAGCAGGAAGTTCGGGTATTCGAGAAACTCTGCGAGCAGACCAATATCCGCCGCGACCACATGATTGGCGCCCGATATTGCCTGTGCACGGCGCTGGACGAAACGGTAACGCAAACCGCGTGGGGCAAGGCTGGTTCGTCGGGGATTGCATGGATCAAAGAGGGGCTGGCAACTACCTTTCACGGGGACCTCGATGGCGGCGACAAGGTTTACCTGCTGATCGGCCGCTTGCTCGAAGACCCTCACGAGCATCGGGACCTGCTCGAAGTGATTTACCGGACGCTTAGTCTCGGCTTCGAAGGACGCTATCGAGGTGCGGGCGGTGGCACGCGCAAGCACGACGCGATTCGCCAGCGGCTCTACAACGTCATCACGTCACAACGCGAACCCGTGCCACTGGCGCTGTCCCCCCACTGGCAATCCAGCGCAAAAGGCAAGCGTCTGTCGTTCTACGATTTTCCAGTGTGGATCACAGCGACCGCCCTGTCGGTAGTCCTGCTCGGACTATTCGGATGGTTCAAGTACGAACTGTTCAGCCGCAGCGCGGACGTCCAGAAGCAGATTGCCGACATCGCCCGCATGACGCCGCCACCCGCACCGCCGCCGCAACTACACCTCAAGCAGTTGCTCAAGGACGAAATCGCGACCGACACCGTCAGCGTCGACGAAGACGCTCGCCGCAGCGCCGTCACGTTCCGCGGCGACGCGATGTTCCGCCCCGGTGGCGCTTCGGTTCAGGCATCGATGAACCCGCTGATTTCGAAGATCGCGGCCGAGATCGCCAAGGTGCCGGGCAAGGTAACGGTTCTCGGTTACACAGACAACGTGCCGATTCGCAGCCGTCATTTCGCGTCGAATCAGGCGCTGTCGGAAGAGCGGGCCACCCAGGTCATGCAGATGCTGCAAGCCGCCGGGGTACAGGCGAACCGCCTCGAAGCCGTTGGCAAGGGCGATGCCGATCCGGTCGGCGACAACCGCACCGCGCAGGGGCGCGCGCAGAACCGCCGCGTCGAGATCGACGTTGCTCGATAAGCCAGATCCGTTTCCGGAATAACACATGAAGAAGTTCCAGTTCCTGTCGTTTCTGGCCTCGCGCCAGTTCCTCGCGTTCCTCGCACTGGTTGTCGTCGCACTGGTGATCTGGTTCGTCGGTCCGTTTTTCGCATTCGGCGGGCTCAAGCCGCTCGCCGGGGCCGGCATGCGCGTGCTGCTGATCGCGTTGTTGCTCGCCGGCGTGCTGCTCTGGCTCGTGGGATGGTCGATCAGCATCGTGTTTGCCGCAATGCTTTGCTTGCTGATCTGGTACGCGGGGCCGCTGCTTTCGCTGGGTCATATGGCTCCATTCGACCCGGCGTCGACCCGGCTCACCGCGATCGCACTGGTGGCGGCCGTTTTTGTCCTCGTCGGAATGTTCCGACTTTGGCAGAAAATGCGCGAAGACGATGCGTTCATGAAAAAGATGCTGCGTCTGGATCGCAAGAAGGAGAATCCGCTTGCAGCTTCCCGTCTTCGGAAAGTCGAAGGGAGCGTGACGAGTGCGCTAGCGCGCCTGAAATCGATGCGCACCGGCGCACGCGGCCTCGGCAAGCTGTTCCAGGGCAAGCGCTATTTGTACGAGTTGCCCTGGTACATCACGCTCGGTTCGCATGGGTCCGGCAAGACCAGCATATTGACGAACGGTGGGCTGGCGTTTCCCGTTGCCGAGCAGATGCAACGCGCTGCCGGGAAGCCTGCCAGCGATGCTGCCGCAGTGGACTGGTGGCTGACGAACGATGCAGTGCTGATCGACACGACCGGCTACTACACGCGCCATCGTACATCGATGGTCGGGGGCGCCGATGCACTCGTCGCTGAACCGAACAAGCCGACTACCGATGTATCCGGCAAGGATGCTGCCAACGCGCCGACGAGCACGGAGCGCTCTTCCGAAGGCACGCAGCAGGGCGCCTCCGGGCAATCGGAGGCGGTCGCCGCCTCGAAATCGAGCGTCGATGTCGTTCCGAATCCTGCCGACGTGCGCGACCGTCCACAGGAGATCGATCGCGCGGAATGGCTCGGATTTCTCGGTATATTGCGCCGGAACCGCCCTCGCGCGCCGATCAACGGCGCATTGCTGACAGTCGATCTTGCGACGCTGGCGAGCGCGGACGAACAGGCGCGCGTCGCTGAGGCCGCTGCATTGCGCGCACGGTTGGCCGAGCTGAGAGAGGAACTGGGCATCCGCTTCCCCGTTTACGTGATTGTCACGAAGTTGGACCGCCTCGCGGGCTTTGCCGAGTATTTCGGGGCGCTCACGTCCGAGGGGCGAGCGCAGGCATGGGGCTTCACGCTTCCGTACGGCAAGGAAACGGTTGCGAAGGAAGGGCTGCGTGCGCGTTGTCACCATGAGCTTACCCAACTGGCGGAACGATTGACGGGTTCGATCGATACGCATCTGCAGGATGAGTACGATTTGAACAAGCGGCGAAAGCTTGCCGCCATGCCTGAGGCGTTTTCCGCGCTGCTCGGACCGCTGCTCGACCTGATCGACCGGGTATTCCTCGACTCTCGCTACGACAATACCCAACTCCACTCGACGTTGCGCGGCGTCTACTTCACGAGCGCCCGGCAGCGGGGCAGCGAGATCGTGACGGAACGCCATACGGTTGTTCAACGTCTTCTGTCGACTCAGGATCACGCCACTGTTGCACCGGCGCGCGCCGAGGGTAACCAGGGGTTCTTCCTGCACGATCTCCTGACCCGTGTCGTGTTCCCGGAGGCGCATCTCGTGAGCCCCAACCTGCGTTGGGAATATCGCTACCGGCTCTTGCGCCTGATAGGCCACACATTGGCGCTGCTGTTGTTCGTGTGGCTGGCGATTGGTTTGCGCGTGAGCTTCGGCAACAACAGTGACTATCTCCACACGATTGGCAGCAAGGTGCAGGCGCTTACCGCTCGCGTCACGGCGTTGTACAAGACGCCCAAATTGCAAGCCGTGCCCGACACGCTGACAGAGGCGCGTTATCTGCCCACTTTTCCGGGGCTCGACCTGTCCGATCCGGACAGCGCATGGCGCTACGGTCTCTACACGCCGGCGGACATTGCCACTGAAAGTCGGCACACCTACGATGCCCTTGAAGACAACCTGCTGCTGCCGCAGATCGTGCATCGTCTGGAAGACATCATGTCCGGTGCAATTGCCAGCAAGGATCCAAAGGCCGCCTACGATGCGCTTCGCGTGTACCTGATGCTGTACGACAAGGCGAAGTTCAATGCAGGCGACGTCAAGGCATGGGTGCTCGACGACTGGGCGAAGACCGACAGCGCTACTGCTTTTGGTGGAAGGGCGTCGATGATCGACCACGTGCAACAGCTCTTCTCCGGGGAGCGTGTCGTGCAGTCTCCGCTGATCCGTAACGACGCTCTGGTACAGCAGACACGTGCCTTTCTCGATGGCAGCAACGCCACCGACCGCCTTTACCAGCGCGCGAAAGCGGCAATGCTCAAGGAGGCGCCCGACGAGTTTACGTTGCTGCGCGCGGTCGGCCCGCAGGCCGGCACGGTGTTCACGCGTGCGAGCGACGCACCGTTGTCGCGCGGTGTGTCGGGGCTCTTCACGTTCGACGGCTATCGGAATCTGTTCGACAAGCGGCTGCCCGAGTTCGTGCAGATCGCGCGCGACGACGACGCGTGGGTGATGGGGCGTTCGTACCTGGGCGAGGCTCAAAAAAAAACGGCTGAGATTGTAAGCAACGCTGCCGGCGCGGACGATGCGTTGACCGACGCCGTTCGCCGCGAATACCTGATGGAGTACGCGCAGCAGTGGGAGGCTTTTCTCAACGACATCCGGACCGTGAGCGGCACGAGTCTCGCGTTCAATCTGAACGTACTGCGCGGCTTTGCAGCGCCCGATTCGCCGCTCGCGCGTCTTGCTCGCGCTGCGGTGCGCGAGACGACGCTCACGCAGCAATCGGTTGCGTCGAGCGGTTCGCTGCTGCAAAAAGCCGCTGACCAACTGAATCAGAAAGCCGACAAGGCGCTGGGAATTCGAGCATCGGAGCGCGTCGAGCGGGAACTCGTCGACAATCGTTTCGCGGCGTTGCGCGAGGTCGTAACGGGAAACGTCGATGCGCAGCTTGATGCGCAATCGGCCGGCATACCGGCTGAAAAGACTGGACTGGACGGCATCGCCAACCTGCTGAACGACTATTACACGGTGCTTACCGTCGCCGATAACGCGCTGTCGAACAACAGCATGCCGCCGGCGAGCGACACGGCCGCGAAACTCAAGATGGCCGCGGATACGATGCCTGCGCCGTTCCGCGCGATATTGCTCAAGCTCGCCGCCGACGGGTCGCGCGAGGTCAATCAGGGGATTGGTCAACTGTTGTCGCGCCAGATGCAGGCGGTGGTCGGCGACACCTGTCGACTGACGATCGAAGGAAACTACCCGTTCTCGCTCGACAGCAAGCGCGACGTCGGCATTGACGACTTCACGCGTGTATTCGCACAGGGCGGTGTGATCGACGATTTCTTCGTGAAGACGCTGGCACCGTTTGTCGATACGTCCGCAAAACCATGGCGCTATCGAACGCTGCCGGGCGCGACGGAGCCCGTGCAGGGGCCGAACCTCGAACCATTCGAGCATGCGAAGGCGATTCGCGACACTTTCTTCAGCGATCCTGGCCACAAGCAGATGACGTGGAAGGCCGACATCCGGGTTCCGGAACTCGCGCCGACGATCATGAGCCTCTCGCTCGACATAGACGGGCAGACGACGCTTTACCAGCATGGTCCGGTCGCACCCTTCACGATTACGTGGCCAGGGCCGCGCGGCGGCGTCCACGCCGAGATCACGGCCAGCCCGCGCATCCGGCCGGACACGTCCACGATCTCGACTGACGGTCCGTGGGCATTGATGCGACTGCTTCAGAAAGGCCAGGTGGTCGGAACGGCCACGCCGGGTCGCACACGAGTCGCGTTCAGTTTTGACAGTCGTGAAGCGGTGCTCGACATCGCGAGCGTTGGCAGTGTCGCGAACCCGTTGACAAGCGACGTGTTGAAGACGTTCCGGTGCCCGACCTCGATGGCGATGTTCAATTTGCCGGATAGCGGCCCCCCGCCGGGATTGCCTCAGGGCATGTTGCCGATAAACACCGGAAGCGTTTCCCGTTGAATCGAGGAGGGGCGATCAAGATGAGTCTCTTAACCGCCGATCTGCAAAGCCAAGACCGGGGCTTTGCGTCGCCATCTGTCGCTGCAAGGCTCAAGATGGCGGAGCAGTCGATCAATCCGCTGCTCGAAGCAGCGCGAGTCCTGCTGGGCGCGTTGGCCGATAGGCCCGAAATTCTCGATGCCGATTCGGTTGCCCGGCGACGACGGTGGCTGGAGCATGAAATCCGGCTATTTACGCGGCTGTGCGGTGAACTCGACCTCCGACCGGAGCATGTCCGGAGCGCAAGCTATTGCCTGTGCTCGGCGCTCGACGAGTCTGCGATGCAGGCGCGTTGGGGAAAAGGAGAGGCAACCGGTGTCGAATGGCAAGTCAATGGGCTGGCTATCGCGATGGGGCACGATCGTCAGGGCGGTGACCGCGTTTTTCAACTGATCGGTGAGGCGTTACGCAGCCCGCGGGAGAACCTCGATCTGATCGAGTTGTACCAAAACATACTCGATCTTGGCTTTCGCGGGCGTTACCGATTCGAGCGTGAAGGACAGAAGCGCTTGAAGGTCATCCGTGAGCGCGTGCATGACGTGGTTGTGACGGGTGGGGTGGGCATGAACCACGTAAGGGAGCCGGTCAGACAAATGCGACAGACGGTCGATCCGTGGGTGCGTCCCTTGGTTATGCGCCGCTCGTCGCGCATTTGGGCTGTTGTCGGTATAGCGACTGCGTTGCTGTTGGGTGCCGCGGGATATGCGGTGGTGAACCATTGGGCCGGTTCGAGAGAGGCGCAACGCATGTCGCCGTTTGATTCGCTGGCTCGCAATCTGGAACAGCGGCTCCTTGACGAGGTTGCAGCAGGGAATGTCGAACTGATCCGAGATCCTGCGCGCAATACCTTGACGCTTCGCTTTGGCGGCATGTTTGTGCCCGGCGGTGTGACGGTGGACCCTTGGGGGGCTTCCGTCGTGGCCTCGGCCGGACGGGAAATCGCCGCGATGACCGAAGGCACGGTTGTTCGGGTGAACGGATTTGCGGACAGCGCGCCGGCCAATTCGGCACGTCAAGTTTCCAACCAGGCGCTGTCCGAAGCGCGTGCCCGACATGTTGCCCGGATTCTTGTCGCGGCTGGCGTACCGGTGCCGAACATCAACGTGGAGGGGCGCGGGGATGCCGATTCGCTGGCGGACAACGATACCGCTTTGGGACGGGCCAGGAACCGTCGCGTTGAAGTGATCGTCTCCAAATGACGCGACAAACATATGGACAAAAGATGCCACTCTCACCGGCTGTCTGGTGATGGTGTGGCTTGAGTGCCTTTATATACGGGGTGACTTGACGAAGATGGAAAGACTTGAACTGAACACGCAACTGGATGACAACGCATCGATCCCGTCACTGGAGGTGGATGAGTGCGACGCGATCCGATCCCTGAAGATCACGCATCTGGATGACGTGTACATGGAGGTGTCGTTCGCGACGCCCATCAGGCGAATGATTGAGCTGTGTGCATATGTCGTTACTGCCCCATTTGTGTTGGTGATGATCGTATTTGCAATTTTTTCAGGCGATGCGGGAATATTTTTTTGTTTTCCGCATTTTCAATTTTCGCGGCTTGGGGCGTGTATGGGGAAGCCTATCGCATTCGCCATAAGCCGAAAGACCAGCCGATTCGCTTCAATCGGGCGCGTGGAAAAGTTTACTTCTACTACTACAAGGATCGTCCGTGCGCGCCGCGTCGCAGCAGAGTCACCGCACGTGGTTATGCGTGGGACCAGTTGCGTGTTAGGACTTGGTCAACCGCTCGCGGTCACCAAGGTATTGAGATAGTTGCGGTAAAGCCTGCGACAAGCAAAATTATCTTCGTCTGCAATATTCCTGATGCGTTGATTAAGTGTGATTTTTTTAATGGAGGAGTAAGTGAGGATTTCTGGAATCTGTGTGAGGCCTATATGGTTTATGGTGCCGATATTCTGAAGGAGACTGGAGCATTTTCCACAAACAGGGAAAATACACCCCGCATGAATCTCGCCATGCGCTTAGCGCCGGACGTGGTTTGGCCGGCCGGGATGGACATCGAATCGCGAACGGCTCCGGACGGAACGTCCGTCGGAGCTAAGTCAAGCGTACCCTCCTGGTTCCGTTCGGTCATAGAAGACGATTGAAGTGCGTTGACCCATTCAGCCACCCATCACTCCGGCAAATCGCGGCTGTTGGCGTTCTGCTCGATTCCGCCGGTATTAAGCGATTCGATCTTCTCCATCCGCTGTCTCGCCAGCTCAGGCAGCCGGTTCGTCACGCCGATCACGAGCGCCTCGGCGAGCGCGAGCGCAGGCACGTTGGTCTGCAGCATCGCGAACGGCTGCCCCTGGATCCGCAGCACGATCTCCGCAAATTCCCCGATCGGCGAGTGCCATTCGTCGGTGATCAGCATCACGCGCGTGCCGAGTTGATGTGCGGCTTGTGCGAACCGGATGCTGTCGCGCTGGTAGCGGCGAAAATCGAAAATGACGAGCACGTCGCCGGGCCCCATGTCCGCCAGGGCGACCGACGCGAGGTTCACATTCGGTTCGACATACTGAACATTCGGCCGCGCGTACGCGAGCGTGAACGAAAACAGCGAAGCGAGCGGCGCGGTATAACGCCCGCCACCGCAGAAGACACGAACGTCCTGATCGGCCAGCAGCGCCACCGCTGCGTCGAACGCCGCCGCATCGAGCCCTTCGATCGTGGTCGCCAGCGATTGCGACAGCCGCTGGAAAATCGCCGCATGACTGTCGCGTAGCCCCGAAGCCGAGTGAAACGCATCCATCCGCGCGAGCGGCGAATTCATCGCAGTGTCGATTTCGCCATACAGCGCCTGCTGGAACGACGAATAGTTGGGAAACCCGATCCGGACGACGAAGCGAAACACGGTCGGGTCGCTCACGTCGGCCTGCTTCGCAAACTGCGCGATGGGCCCCAGCCCGAGACTGGGATAGCGATCCAGCAATGCCTGCGCGACCTTCTGTTCCGACGGCGTGAAGCTATCCATCTGGGATAACAGCAACGCCCTGATGCTTGTCCCCATCGGGCACTCCGGCTTTCTCAATCCGAATGACAAACGGCAGACGTGGGTCTGCCGGCGAACCCACGCATGTTAGCCGATTGACGTGCGGCGAGCCGCGCACGCCCCGGAATTAGAGGGACGCATCGCACGGTCGGCCGATTCGCCTACTAATGTAATAAAACAAACATTTATAAAGAAGCGATTCAGCGAATATTCGTTCATTGTTCAGTATTAACCCTAGGTTTTGGTGCAAAAAACCGAGTGATATGATCGCGTCCTCACTGGAATGTACGGTTTATTACATCGCAAATTGCCGCATCGACACGCGGTGATGCGGTGTCGCATTCCGGCATGGCCCGGTTTATTTGTCTGGAGGATTCCGTCATGAGGCGGCTCGTAGTACTCACCCTGTTGTCGGCGATGAGCGTGTGCGCGATCGCCGCGTCGGACCCGGCGGTCGAAGCGAAGAACGGCATGGTCGTGTCGTCGCAGCACTTTGCGTCGCAGATCGGCGTCGACATCCTGAAGGAAGGCGGCAACGCGGTGGATGCGGCGGTGGCGGTCGGCTATGCGCAGGCCGTGACCAATTCGTGCTGCGGCAACATCGGCGGCGGCGGTTTCATGACCCTCCACCTGGCCGACGGGCGCGATCGCTTCATCAATTTCCGCGAGACCGCGCCGGCCGCGGCTTCCGCGAACATGTACCTCGACGAGAAGGGCAACGTCATCCCTGACGACAGCCTGTACGGCTATCGCGCGGTCGGCGTGCCGGGCACGGTTGCGGGCCTCGATCTCGCGCAGCGCAAGTACGGCAAGCTGACGCGCAAGCAGGTGATGGAGCCGGCGATCCGGCTCGCGCGCGACGGTTTCGTGCTGACGCGCGGCGATACGGACATCCTCGACACGACGGTCGAGCGCTTCAGGAAGGATCCGGAAGCGGCGCGCATCTTCCTGCGGCCGGACGGCACGCCGCTGCAGCCAGGCGATCGCCTCGTGCAGAAGGACCTGGCCCGCACGCTCGAGCGCATCGCGGAGCAGGGGCCCGACGCGTTCTATCACGGCGAGATCCCGAAGATTGTCGAAGCGGCGGCCAAGCGCGGCGGCGGCGTGATCACGGCCGCCGATTTCGCGTCCTATCGTGCGCAGGACATGGCGCCGCTGACGTGCACGTATCGCGGCTACGAGTTCGTGTCGGCGCCGCCGCCGAGCTCGGGCGGCGTGACGATGTGCGAGACGCTGAACATCCTCGAAGGGTACGACCTGCGCAAGCTCGGCTACCATTCGGCCGCGGCGGTTCACTACATGACCGAAGCGATGCGCCACGCATACGAAGATCGCAACACGCTGCTCGGCGATCCGAACTTCATCGACAACCCGGTCGCGAAACTGACGAGCAAGGAATACGCGGCGCAGATCCGCAAGAGCATCCATTCGGATACGGCGACGCCGTCGGTGGACGTGCAGCCGGGCGTCGGCGTGCACGAGAAGCCGGAGACGACCCACTATTCGATCATCGACAAGGACGGCAACGCGGTGTCGACGACCTACACGGTCAACGGCCGCTTCGGCGCCGTGGTCATCGCGCCGGGCACGGGCTTCTTCCTGAACGACGAGATGGACGACTTCACCGTGAAGGTCGGCGCGCAGAACCTGTTCGGTCTCGTGCAGGGCACGCGCAACTCGATCGCGCCGGGCAAGCGTCCGCTGTCGTCGATGGCGCCGACCATCGTGAAGAAGGACGGCAAGGTGTTCATGGTGGTCGGTTCGCCGGGCGGGTCGCGCATCATCACGATCACGCTGCAGACGGTGCTGAACGTGATCGACTACGGGATGACGCCGCAGGACGCGGTCACCGCGCCGCGCATCCACCACCAGTGGCTGCCTGACGCGGTCTATTACGAAACCTACGGCCTGTCGCCCGACACGCTCGCGATCCTGCGCAACATGGGCTACAAGATGGTCGAGCAGACGCCGTGGGGCGCCGCCGAGCTGATCATGGTCGGCCTGCCGGGCACCGAAGCCGCGAGCCGCCAGAGTTCCGGGAATGATTCGTCCGTGTCCGGCAACGTACGTGTCGGCTTCATCTACGGCTACAACGACCCGCGTCGTCCGGCCGGATCGGCAATCGGTTACTGACCTGACCCGATCGCATCATGCTGAATCGCTGCCGCAGGCGTTCGCCCTCGCGCGAATGCCGTTGCGGCGGCAGCACGTCGGTTCGCGGACATCCGCGAGCCTGACCGGCGCCGGCGCCCGTGCCCGATACACCGGGCACGACCGGCTCGCCACGCGCGCTCCCTGGCACGGCACGGGACGCGCGCCGTTCATCCTTCAACTTCTCCCCGTGCATCGAATTCCGTCATGAACAAACGAATGTCCGCGGCAGGCTGGATCCTGCTCGCGATGGCGGCCGGCATCCTGATCGGCTACATGATCTACACGCAGATGCCGGACAAGCAGTCCGCAGCGGAGATCGCCGGCTACATCTCGCTGGTGTCCGACGTGTTCCTGCGGCTGATCAAGATGGTGATCGGCCCGCTGGTGTTCTCGACGCTGGTCGTCGGGATCGCGCACATGGGCGACGCGTCGTCGGTGGGACGCGTGTTCGTGAAGGCGCTCGGCTGGTTCGTCACCGCGTCGCTGATCTCGCTGCTGCTCGGCCTGTTGATGGCGAACCTGCTGCGACCCGGCGAGAACCTCGGGTTGCCGTTGCCGGATATCGGCGCGTCCGCGCATCTGGCAACGTCCAAGTTCACGCTGAAGGATTTCGTCGGTCACATGGTGCCGAAGTCGATCGCCGAGGCGATGGCGAACAACGAGATCCTGCAGATCGTCGTGTTCTCGATGTTCTTCGGCGTGGCGCTCGCGTCGCTCGGCGAACGCGGCAAGATCCTCGTCGCGGCAATCGACCAGCTCGCGCACGTGATGCTCAGGATCACCGGCTACGTGATGAAGCTCGCGCCGCTCGCGGTGCTGGCGGCGATGGCGTCGACCGTCGCGATCAACGGCCTGTCGATCCTGCTGAAGTTCGCGGTGTTCATGGGCGACTTCTACCTGAGCCTGTTCCTGCTGTGGGGCACGCTTGTCGCCGCCGGGCTGCTGTTCCTCGGCCGCCGCGTGTTCAAGCTGCTGGTGCTGATCAAGGAAGCGTTCATGCTGTCGTTCGCGACCGCGAGCTCGGAAGCCGCGTATCCGAAGATCCTCGATGCGCTCGACCGTTTCGGCGTGCGCCGCAAGATCTCGAGCTTCGTGATGCCGATGGGGTATTCGTTCAACCTCGACGGCTCGATGATGTACTGCACGTTCGCGTCGCTGTTCATCGCGCAGGCATACGGCATTCACCTGTCGCTCGGCACGCAGGTCACGATGCTGCTGATCCTGATGCTGACGTCGAAGGGGATGGCCGGCGTGCCGCGCGCGTCGCTCGTCGTGATCGCCGCGACGCTGCACCAGTTCAACATCCCGGAAGCCGGGCTGCTGCTGATTCTCGGCGTTGATACGTTCCTCGACATGGGCCGTTCGGCCACGAACGCAGTGGGCAACTCGATCGCCAGCGCGGTGGTCGCGAAATGGGAAGGCGAGCTGATGCCGGAAGCGGAAGCCGAAGCGAATGCGGCGCGGCTGGATGAGGAAGCCGAAGCACGGATGAACGAGGCGGCCCGCGAGGCGGATCGCGTCACCACGGCCTGAAGCGGTATCCCGAGCCTTCAGGCCGCTTCGGCGGGGCGGGCCGCGTCGATGCACGCGGCCAGCACCATCGCGGCGGCGTTGCCCGGCGTCGAGCCGAGCAACTGCGGCGCATAGACGCTGTCGCCGATCTCGATCGGTTGCCCCGACAGCGCGCATACACCGCGCTTGCGCGTGGTGAACAGCCGCCACTTCTGATAACCGTAGTGCCCGGTGCATGCGTCGCGCCATGAAATCATCACGGTGTCGGCCGTGGGCCGCTCGAGTACGCTGATGGCCGGCTTGCTCGTCGCGTTCCACGACGGCAGCCGGTCGCGTGTGACGCTGCGCCGCTGCGGCATGCCCCACGAGACGGACGGCATGTCGAAGCTGCCGATCGCGGCGACAGTCACGAGCCAGGGCGCTATACGGTTGTTCATGTCAGTTTTCCTCGAAACGTTACGCGACACCGCTTCGCGCGGCATCACGACAGGCGGATGCGCGGCCGCACGCAGCCGTTGATCCGTTCGGCGATCCACAGCAGGGTCGCCTTGGAGAAGCCGTGCAGCGCCTGCTGGTGCCGCCGGTAGAGCATCAGGTGGCTGAACTGCGCGAAACGCCCCTGGATGAAGCCGCCGCGAAAGAACCCGAACTGCCCGAGCGTGCCGAACGCGTCGTAGTCGCTGATCGACACGAGCGCGCCGAAATCGTGGAACGCGAACGGCGGCATCGGCTTGCCGTCGAGCCACGCGGGCAGGTGCTTCGCGAGATGCTCGGCTTGCTGCGTCGCGACTTGCGCGGTGGGCGGCAGCGGCCGTTCCTGGCCGTCGGGCAACAGGCTCGCGCAATCGCCGATCGCAAACACGTGCTCGTCGCCGGTTGCCTGCAGCGTCGGGCCGACGACGACCTGGTTCGCGCGATTCGTGTCGAGCCCGCCGAGCGCCTGCATGAAATCGGGCGCCTTCACACCGGCCGCCCAGACCATCAGGTCCGCTTCCGCAAACGAACCGTCGCCGTAGTGAAAGCCGTTCGCGTCGGCCGACGTGACGCGGGTCGACGTCAGCACGTGAAAGCCGATCTGTTCGAGCCGTTGCTGTGCCGATGCGGAAATCTTTGGCGGAAATGCGGCGAGGATGCGCGGGCCGCTTTCGAGCAGCGTGAGTTGCAGCCGGTCGCGTACCGTTTCGTCGCCATAGGCTTGTGCCACTTCCAGCAGGCGGCTCAGCTCCGCGGCAAGCTCGACGCCCGTCGCGCCCGCACCGACGATCGCGACGCGGAACGGCTCGTCGCGCGCGATGCTGCGAAATACGCGCATCCGCAACGCTTCGTTGAAGGACTCGGCCTGCGGCTGGCTGTCGATGAAATAGCAGTGCTCGCGTACGCCCGGCGTGCCGAAATCGTTGGCCTGGCTGCCGAGCGCGAGGATCAGCACGTCGTATTCGAGTTCACGGGCGTCGACCACGAGTTCGCCGTCCTGCGAGCGAATCTCGCCGAGCTGCAGGCGGCGCCGCGCGCGATCGAGCCCTTTCAATTCGCCGGGCTGGTACGTGTAACCGTGATCGCGGGCATGGGCCAGGAAGATCACCTGCTGCTGTTGCACGTCGCGTGTACCGGCCGCGATCGTGTGCAGCATTGGTTTCCAGATGTGGGTCGGGCTGCGGTCGACGACGGTGACCTGTGCGCGCCCGGACCGGCCGAGGCGCTCGCCCAGGCGGGTGGCGAGCTGCAGTCCGGCGATCCCGCCGCCGACGATAACGATGCGTATAGGGGTTGCCATGGATAAATCATCACGTGATGAATAAGGTATGATCCTAGCGCTTCCCGGCTTCGCGTGTCAACGGAACCGGGCAGGTCATATGGTTTTGGCGGCGCTAAAGCGGGGCCGGAACAGGGGTATCCGAATCATTCAAGGAGAGCAGGGAAACGTGGCTGAAGTCACTGAGCGCGCGCCGGCCAAGCGGCGTATGCGAGGGCGGCCGCTGGCCGGGGCGTCCGTCGGTCCGGACGTGATATTGCGGGCCGCGCGTCGTACGTTCGCGAAGCGGGGCTACGACGCGACGAGCGTGCGCGAGGTCGCGCGCGAGCTGGGCATCGACGCGGCGCTGATCGCCCATCATTTCGGTACGAAGGAAACGTTGTGGCTGGCCGTCGTCGAGCAGATCGTCGAGATCGCCGAACCGATGTTCGATGCGCTGCGTGCTTTGCGCACGTCGTCGCTGCCCCATCGCGATCGCGTGCGGCGCATGCTCGAGCTGTGCGTCGATCACGAATTCGCGGAGCCGGACATCGGCATGTTTTTTTCGACAGCGGCGACCGAGGAGGGCGGGCGGCTCGACCGGCTGCAGGAGCGGATCGTGCGCCCGTATCACGATGCGATGTTTCCGCTGCTGGCGGAGGCGGTCGAGGCCGGCGCGATCCGCCCGGTCGATCCGAACGTGTTGTTCTTCATGATCGCGAGCGCGGTCGGCACGACGGTGTCGTACAGTCACATGATGCTGGAGTTCACGTCGCTGCCCACGCAGCAGGATGCGTTCCGGCAAGCGGTGCTCGCCGTCGCGTTCAACCTCATCGGCGACTGAGCACCGCGCGCGCTCACGTCGCGGCAACCAGCCCCAGTTCGCGCACCGCGTGCTGCGCGGTTTCGCGCAGCGCATCGACGAGCGGCGATGGCGTCCGGTACGCGATCGCCAGTTCGTACGCGAGCGGGCTGCCCGCATCCTTCAGTTCGCAGAACGTAATGCCTTGTGGTTGCATCGGCACGAACAGGCGCGGCATCAGCGCGACGCCGATGCCGCCCGCGACGAGCCCGGCCGTCGTCTGCATCTGGCGCGGCCGCTGGACGACGCGCGGCGCGAAGCCGGCCTGCGCGCACGCCGTCACGATCAACGCGTGCATGCCGGGCCCGTGGTGCGCGGCGAACATGACCCACGGTTCGTCCGCCAGTTCGGCGAGCGCGATGCGTCGGCGGCGCGCGAGCCGGTGACCGTCGGGCAGCGCCGCGACCATCCGGTCGCGCAGCAGCGGCTCGACGCGCACGTCGCCCGCATCGGCCACCGGCAGCACGACGAGGCCGACGTCCGTACGGTCCTGGCGCAGCGCGAGCACCTGTTCGGCGGTCGTGCCTTCCTCGAGCTGGAAATCGACGCCCGGATACCGTTCCTGGAATGCGCGCAGGATCAGTGGCAGCAGCGCGTTGACCGTGCTGTCGACGAAGCGCAGCCTCAGCGTGCCGCCGAGGCCGGCGCCTGCGCGGCGGGCCACGGCCACCGCGCGCTCGGCCTGTTCGAGCGCGCGCCGTGCTTCGAGCAGGAACGCCTCGCCGGCCGGCGTGAGCGCCGAGCCGCGGTTGTCGCGCTCGAGCAGCGTCACGCCCAGCTCGTCCTCCAGCTTGCGGATCGCCGCACTGAGCGGCGGCTGCGCCATGTGCAGCCGCTCGGCCGCGCGCCGGAAGCTCAGCGTCTCGGCAACCGCGATGAATTGCCTGAACTGCCGCAGATCGATCATGCGATACCTTTCATGTATCAGTTGATCATCGAATTCGTATTTTACCTATCACCTCGCGCTGCCCAGAATGGCCTTGTCATCAACCGTCAATAGTCAGGAGGGCAGGTCATGGCGGGCAACGAACGGCAGCGAACGGCGATCGTCACGGGCGGGTCGAGCGGGATCGGCTTCGCGATTGCGCGACGGCTGGTGGAGGAAGGGTATCGCGTCGCGATCGTCGGGCGCGACGCGATGCGGCTGGAAGCGGCCGTCACGCGTCTCGGCGGCGCGGCGATCGGGCAGGCGGCTGACCTGAGTGTGCGGCGCGATGCGGAAGCGGCGGTCGACGCGATCGTCGCGCAGTGGTCTTGCGTGGACGTGCTGGTCAACAACGCGGGGCTGACCGGCCGTGTCGGTGCGGATACCGAGGCGGGCGAGGCCGAGGACGTGTGGGACACCGTGCTCGACGCGAACCTGAAAAGCCTGTTCGTGACGACCATGGCCGTGCTGCCGCATCTGGCCGAGCACGACGCACGGATCGTCAACATCGGCTCGATCGCGGCGCGCGCCGGCAGCCTGCTGCCGGGCGGCCTTGCGTACGCGGCGGCGAAGGCCGGCGTCGAAGGGTTCACCGTCGCGCTCGCGCGCGAACTCGGGCCGCGCGGGGCAACGGTCAATACGGTCGCGCCAGGCTATATCGCCGACACACGCTTCTTCGGCGACGGCGGCGTTGCGCCGTCCATCGCGGCGACGATCCGCGAGCAGACGCCGGCCGGCCGCTCCGGGCATCCGGATGACATCGCGGACGCGGTCGCGTGGCTCGCCGGGCCGCGCGCGTCGTTCGTCACCGGCGCGACGATCGCGGTGAACGGCGGTTGGCGCGTCGGGTGACGCCATCCGCACCGGCGGCCGGGCGCGGCATCGCACGCCACGCCCGGCCGCCGGTCACTCGAGGTCCTTGGGCGGCGCATCGCCGAGCCAGCGCCGCGCGCCGGGCCCGTTGCGGCCCGCACGGTCCTCCGGGTTCGTCAGCTTGCAGCGCTTCAGCGACAGGCAGCCGCAGCCGATGCATTCGTCGAGGTTGATGTAGAGCCGCTGCAACTCCTCGATCCGGTTCGCGACACGTTGCTTCCAGCCGCGCGACAGCCGCTGCCAATCCTTGTTGCTCGGCGCGGTGTCCTCGGGCAGGCTCACGAGCTGCTCGGCGATCTCGTCGAGCGAATAGCCGATCTTCTGCGCGAACACGATGAACGCGATCAGCCGCAGCACCGCGCGCGAATAGTGGCGATGGCTCGAACCGTTGCGGTGCGACTTGATGAGCCCGCGCGTCTCGTAGAACCGCAGTGTCGACGCCGGCACGCCGCTGCGCGAGGCCACTTCGCGAATCGACATCAGCGGCCATTGCGGCGTTTCCTGGATACCCATGACGCTCCTCCGGGAAAGCTTGACTTGAAGTTAACTTTAACTTTTATGCTACGCGCCAGTTTAACCCGTCGCGAGGCATCATGCTCTCCTTATCCCTACGCAGGACGTCGCCTTTGGGCGCGGCCTGTGCCCTGCTGCTGGCGTTGTCGGGCTGTCACGACGGCAAAGGCGCATCGTCGGCCCCATCCCTTCCCGAAGTCGGCGTTGCCACCATCGCGCCGCGCACGATCCGCCTCGCGGACGAATTCAACGGACGCGTCGAAGCGGTCGATGCAGTCGAACTGCGGCCGCGCGTGAGCGGCTATCTGCAGCGCGTCGCCTACAAGGAGGGTGACCTGGTCGCGCAGGGCGCGCTGTTGTTCGAGATCGACCCGCGCCCGTACCGGATCGCACTCGATCGCGCGAACGCGCAGCTGCAGCGGGCCCGCGCGGCCGCGAGCCTCGCGAACGTGCAGCTCAAGCGCGTGCAGACGCTGATCGACGCGCATGCGACGTCGCAAGAGGAACTCGACAACGCGCGCGCCACGGCCGAGCAGGCGCGTGCGGACCTGCAGGCGGCCGACGCGGCCGTCGCCGACGCGAAGCTCAATCTCGGTTTCACCGAAGTGCGTGCACCGATCGCGGGTCGCGTCGGCCGCGCGGTCGCCACCGTGGGCAACCTGGCGCGCGCGGACGACACGCTGCTGACGACCGTCGTGTCGCAGAACCCCGTCTACGTGTATTTCGACTGCGACGAACAGAGCTACCTGCGCTACAACGCACGGCGTGCCGATCCGAAGCATCGCGCGATCGGCGCCGATCCGGTACGCGTGGGCCTCGCGAACGAGACGGGCTTCCCGCATGCGGGCACCGTCGATTTCCTCGACAACCGGCTCGACCCGCAGACGGGCACGATCCGCGCGCGCGTGCGGCTGCCGAATGCGGACCATACGTTTACGCCGGGCCTGTATGCGCGCGTGCAGCTCATCAGCGGCCGCGACCAGGATGCGCTGCTCGTCGACGACAAGGCCGTGCTCACCGACCAGGACCGCAAGTACGTGTATGTGATCGGACCCGGCGACAAGGCGCTGCGCCGTGACGTGACGATCGGCCGCGGGCTGGACGGCGAGCGGATCATCGAGAAGGGGATCCAGGCGGGCGACCGCGTGGTCGTCGACGGCATGCAGCGGATTTACTATCCGGGCGCGCAGGTGAAGCCGAAGGCGTTGCCCGCGCGCGCCGACGCCGGTGCCGGCAATGGCGCGGGCAACGGGCCGAGCAACGGGTCGAGCAACGGCACGCAGGCTGTCGCCGATGCCGGCGCGCCGGCCGTGCAGTGACGGGAGACATGTAATGGATTTCTCCCGATTCTTCATCGACCGGCCGATCTTCGCGGTCGTGCTGTCGATCGTCATCTTCGCGATCGGCCTGATCTCGATTCCGATGCTGCCCGCCGGCGAATACCCGGAAGTCGTGCCGCCGAGCGTCGTCGTGCGTGCGACGTACCCGGGTGCGAACCCGAAGGAAATCGCCGAATCGGTCGCCGAACCGCTGGAAGAGGCGATCAACGGCGTCGAAGGCATCATGTACATGAAGTCGGTCGCCGGTTCGGACGGCAGCCTGCAGGTCGTCGTCACGTTCCTGCAGGGCGTCGATCCCGACACGGCCGCCGTGCGCGTGCAGAACCGCGTGAGCCAGGCGCTGTCGCGCCTGCCCGACGAGGTGCGCCAGTACGGCGTGACCACGCAGAAGCAGTCGCCGACGCCGCTGATGTACGTGAGCCTCTACTCGCCGGACAACAGCCGCGATTCGCTGTACCTGCGCAACTACCTGACGCTGCATGTGAAGGACGAGCTGTCGCGGCTGACCGGTGTCGGTGACGTCGGATTGTCCGGCGCCGGCGACTACGCGATGCGGCTGTGGCTCGACCCGAACCGGCTCGCGTCGCGCGGGCTGACCGCGAGCGACGTGATTGCCGCCGTGCGCGAGCAGAACGTGCAGGTGTCGGCCGGCCAGCTCGGCGCGGAGCCGACGCCGAAGAAAAACGACTTCCTCCTGTCGATCAACGTGCGCGGCCGGCTGCGCACGGCACAGGAGTTCGGCGACATCGTGCTGCGCAACGGCGACGACGGCCAGGTCGTGAAGCTGTCCGACGTCGCGCGTGTCGAGCTCGGCGCGGGCGACTACACGCTGCGCTCGTATTTCAACGACAAGCAATCGGCCGTGGTCGGCATCTTCCTGTCGCCGGGCGCGAACGCGCTCGAGGTCGCGAAGGCCGTGTACGCGACGTTCGACGAACTGTCGAAGCACTTTCCGCCCGGCGTCGCGTACCGTCCCGTGTGGGATCCGACGGTATTCGTGCGCGATTCGATCCGCGCGGTGCAGCACACGCTGATCGAGGCCGTCGTGCTGGTCGTGCTCGTCGTGATCCTGTTCCTGCAGACGTGGCGCGCCTCGATCATTCCGCTCGTCGCGGTGCCCGTCTCGGTGGTCGGCACGTTCGCGTGGCTTTATCTGCTCGGCTATTCGATCAACACGCTGACGCTGTTCGGGCTTGTGCTCGCGATCGGGATCGTCGTCGACGATGCGATCGTGGTCGTCGAGAACGTCGAGCGCAACATCGCGCAGGGCTTGAGCCCGCGCGACGCCGCGCACCAGGCGATGCGCGAGGTGTCGGGGCCGATCGTCGCGATCGCGCTCGTGCTGTGCGCGGTGTTCGTGCCGATGGCATTCATGTCGGGCGTCACGGGGCAGTTCTACCGGCAGTTCGCGGTGACGATCGCGATCTCGACGGTGATCTCCGCGATCAACTCGCTGACGCTGTCGCCCGCGCTTGCCGCGAAGCTGCTGCGTCCGCACGACGCGCCGAAGGATGCGCTCACGCGCGGGCTCGACCGCGCGTTCGGCTGGCTGTTCCATCCGTTCAACCGCTTCTTCGACCGCAGTTCCGATCGTTATCACGGCGTCGTCTCGCGCACGCTGAAGCGGCGCGGGGTGGTGTTCGCGGTCTATGCGGCGCTGCTCGGGGCGACCGCGCTGCTGCTCAATGCGGTGCCGGGCGGCTTCATCCCGGTGCAGGACAAGCTGTACCTGTTCGCGGGCGCGAAGCTGCCGGAAGGCGCGTCGCTTGCGCGCACCAGCGAGGTGACCGAGCAGATGACGAAGATCGCGCTCGGCACCGACGGTGTCGAGATGGTGCCGGCGTTTGCCGGGCTGAATGCGCTGCAGGGCGTGAACACGCCGAACATCACGAACTCGTACGTGATCCTGAAGCCGTTCGACCAGCGCCACCGCAGCGCGGCGCAGATCAACGCGGACCTGAACGCGCGCTTCGCGGCCATCGGCGGCGGCATTACCTATGCGCTGATGCCGCCGCCGATCCAGGGCCTCGGCAACGGCTCGGGGTATTCGCTGTACCTGGAGGATCGCGGCGGGCTCGGCTATGGCGCATTGCAGAACGCGCTCACCGCGTTCCAGGCCGCGGTCGCGAAGACGCCGGGGATGAGCTACCCCGTCAGCTCGTACCAGGCGAACATCCCGCAGCTCGAGGTGAAGGTTGACCGGTTGAAGGCGAAGGCGCAGGGCGTCGCGCTGACCGACCTGTTCAGCACACTGCAGGTCTATCTCGGCTCGATGTACGTGAACGACTTCAACTTGTTCGGCCGCGTGTATCGCGTGATGGCGCAGGCGGATGCCGGCCACCGGCAGACGGCCGCCGACATCGCGAACCTGCGCACGCGCAACGCGAAGGGCGAGATGGTGCCGATCGGCTCGATGGTGACGGTGGTGCCCGCGTATGGGCCCGACCCGGTCGTCCGCTACAACGGCTATCCGGCCGCCAACCTGATCGGCGACGCCGATCCGAAGGTGATGTCGTCGTCGCAGGCGATCGAGAAGCTGCAGCAGATCGCGAAGGAAGTGCTGCCGCCGGGGATCGTGCTCGAGTGGACCGATCTCAGCTACCAGCAGGTCACGCAGAGCAACGCGGCGATCGTCGTGTTCCCGCTCGCGGTGATGCTCGTGTTCCTCGTGCTCGCGTCGCTGTACGAGAGCTGGACGCTGCCGCTCGCGGTGATCCTGATCGTGCCCGTGTGCATCTGTGCGGCACTGTTCGGTGTGTGGCTGTCGGGAGGCGACAACAACGTGTTCGTGCAGGTCGGTCTCGTCGTGCTGATGGGGTTGGCGTGCAAGAACGCGATCCTGATCGTCGAGTTCGCGCGCGAGCTGGAAATCCAGGGCAAGGGCGTGATCGAGTCCGCGCTGGAAGCGTGCAAGCTGCGGCTGCGTCCGATCGTGATGACGTCGGTCGCGTTCATCGCGGGTTCGGTGCCGCTCCTGATCGGCGGCGGCGCGGGCAGCGAAGTGCGGGCGGCAACCGGCATCACCGTGTTCGCGGGGATGCTGGGCGTCACGCTGTTCGGGCTGTTCCTGACGCCTGTGTTTTATGTGGCGATCCGCAAGCTCGCGGGCGGCACGCCGGCCGTGTGGAGCGAACACCACGGCACCCTCGAAGGAGAAAACCGATGAGCGCCGCTTTCCGTCTTTCCGCGCTCGCGATGTCGGTGACGCTCGCCGCATGCGCGGTCGGCCCCGATTTCAAGCGGCCCGACACGGCTACGACCGCGCGGTTCGCCCGCGATGCGCATCCGGCAGCGCAGCGCGATGCGTCGCCGTCCGGTACGACGCGGGATACGCCGCCCGACGCGTCGGCCGATGCCGCGTTCTGGCGCGGTTTCGGCGATCCGCAACTGACGCAGCTGATCGACACGGCACTCGCGGCGAACCAGGACCTGCAGGTCGCCGTGTCGCGCTACGACGCATCGAATGCGCTGCTGTCGCAGGCCACGTTCGACCGCTACCCGACGATCACCGCGAGCGGGACGATCGGCCATCAGCTGATGAGCAAGGACCAGGCGTTCGGTGCGCCGCGCAGCCAGCGCGATACGCCGACGTCCAGCGTCGGGATCAATGCGGCGTGGGAGCTCGACCTGTTCGGCCGCGTGCGTCGTTCGATCGAGTCGCAGCGTGCGGAAACGGCTGCCAGCGCGGCGGACGTGCGCGCGGTGCGCGTTGCGATCGCCGGCGAGGTGGCGAGCACGTACGTCGATCTGCGCGGCTCGCAGGAGCGGCTGCGGATCGCGCGCGAGAACGCCGACAACCAGAAGCAGACGCTCGCGCTGATCAATGCGCGCGTCGGCGCGGGGCGCGGCTCCGAACTCGATGCGGCGCGGGCGCGCGCGCAGTACGAATCGACGACCTCTCGGATCGCGGTGTACGAAGCGGCGATCGGCGTCGACGAGCACCGGCTCGCGGTGCTGACCGGGCAGACGCCGGATGCGCTGATCGGCCGCTTCGATCTCCCGAAGGCAGCCGCGCCGGCGGGCACGCCCGTGCCGCTGCCGGTGCTGGCAGCCGACATCGATCCCGGCACGCCGGGCGACCTGCTGCGGCGGCGGCCCGACGTCGCGGCCGCCGAGGCACGGCTGCACGCGGCGACCGCGCGCGTCGGCGTCGCGACGGCGGACCTGTTCCCGCGCTTCACGCTGTCGGGCCTGCTCGGCAGCGCGACGAGCAGCTACGGGTTCTTCCGCGCGGGCAGCGACACGAACCTGATCGCGCTCGGCATCGACTGGTCGTTCCTCGACGTCGGCCGCGTGCGTGCGCGGATTGCCGCGAGCGACGCGGAAGCGGCCGGGCAGCTCGCACAGTACCGACAGACCGTGCTCGGGGCGCTGGAGGAAACGGAGAACGCGCTGCTGCGCGCGGCACGCACGCGTGACGAGACGGACCATCTCGTGCGGGCCGCGACCGACAGCGCGCGTGCCGCGCAACTGGCGCAGGCGCGGTTTTCGGCGGGCGCGATCGACTATTACGAGGTGCTCGACGCGCAACGCACGTTGCTGCAGGCGCAAGATGCGGCGGCCGACGGGCAGATGCGCAGTGCGGCGTCGACGGTGGCGCTGTACAAGGCGCTTGCGGGCGGCTGGCCGTCGGGAACGGCGCAGGGTTCGCAAGGCCCGCTCGCGCAAGCGGGGCAGTAGTAGTCCGGGTACGGCGGCGCGGCAGGCTGGGGCATTCTTGTCTGCCGCCTGCCGCCTGCCGCCTGCCGCCTGCCGCCCGCCGCTCGCCGGGTGACTACACGCTGGCCGGATCGATCTTGTCGATGTCGATGCCGTAGCGCCGGATGGCTTCGCCGACGCGCGCACGCGGTATCGCGCCGTCGTCGGCGAGCGCCTTCAGCGCCGCGATCACGATGAAGTGCCGGTCGACCTCGAAGAACGTGCGCAGCGCGTCGCGCGTATCCGAGCGGCCGAAACCGTCGGTGCCGAGCGACACGAAGCGCCGGCCGTCGACGAACGCGCGGATCTGGTCGCCGACGATCTTCATGTAATCGGTCGCGACCACCACCGGCCCCGTGCGGCCGTCGAGGCATTGCTGCACGTATGGCACGCGCGGCGCCTGCTCGGGATGCAGCAGGTTCCAGCGTTCCGCGGCAAGCCCGTCTCGACGCAGCTCGTTCAGGCTCGTCGCGCTCCACACGTCGCTCGACACGCCGAAGTCCTGTGCGAGCAGGTCGCTCGCGGCGATCACTTCGCGCAGGATCGCGCCGCTACCCATCAACTGCATATGCGGCACATCGGCCGCGCGCGACGCGCCTTCGCGCAGCAGGTAAAGCCCCTTGAGAATGCCGGCCTCCGCGCCGTCGGGCAGCGCCGGATGCGGGTAATTCTCGTTGAGCAGCGTGATGTAGTAGTAGACGTCCTCGTGTTCCGCGAACATCCGCCGCAAGCCGTCGCGCACGATCACCGCGAGTTCGTACGCATAGGTCGGGTCGTACGACACGCAGTTCGGAATCACCGACGACAGCACGTGGCTGTGTCCGTCGTCGTGCTGCAGCCCTTCGCCCATCAGCGTCGTACGGCCCGACGTCGCGCCGAGCAGGAAGCCGCGCGTACGCGCGTCGCCGGCCGCCCACGCGAGATCGCCGACGCGCTGCAGCCCGAACATCGAATAGAAGATGTAGAACGGGATCGCCGGCAGCCCGTGATTGCTGTACGCGGTGCCGGCCGCGATCCACGACGCGATCGCGCCCGATTCGTTGATGCCTTCCTGCAGGATCTGCCCGTCCTTCGCTTCCTTGTAGTAGCTGAGCTGGCCCGCGTCCTGCGGCGTATAGAGCTGGCCGAGATGCGAGTGGATACCGATCTGGCGGAACAGGCTCTCCATCCCGAACGTACGCGATTCGTCCGGCACGATCGGCACGACGAGCTTGCCGAGCGCCGGATCCTTCAGCAGCGTGCCGAGGATGCGCACGAACGCCATCGTCGTCGACAGCCCGCGCTCGCCGCTGTCCTTGAGCTGCGCGTCGAATGCGGCGAGCGGGGGCACCGGCAGCGGCGCCACACGGCTGAAGCGGGCCGGCACGTGGCCGCCGAGCGCGGCACGGCGTTCCGCGAAGTAGCGTGCCTCGGCGCTGCCGGGTTCGGGTTTCAGGTAAGGCAGTTCGTCGAGCTGCGCATCGCTGACCGGCAGCGCGAAGCGGTCGCGGAACGCGCGGATGGCGTCCGCGCTCATCTTCTTCAACTGGTGATTCACGTTCTGGCCTTCGCCGGCTTCGCCCATCCCGAAGCCCTTGACCGTCTTCGCGAGCACGACGGTCGGCCGCCCGTCCGCGCGCATCGCCTGCGCATAAGCCGCATGCACCTTTTCCGGATCGTGGCCGCCGCGCGCCAGTTTCCAGATGTCGTCGTCGGACAGGTCGGCGACGAGTTCGAGCAGTTCGGGATACTTGCCGAAGAAATGCTCGCGCACGTACGCGCCGCTCTGCGACTTGAAGGTCTGGTAGTCGCCGTCGACGCATTCCATCATGCGCTGACGCAGCAGGCCCGTTGTGTCGCGCTCGAGCAGGCGATCCCAGCCGCCGCCCCAGATCACCTTGACGACGTTCCAACCCGCCGCGCGGAATGTGCCTTCGAGTTCCTGGATGATCTTGCCGTTGCCGCGTACCGGGCCGTCAAGGCGCTGCAGGTTGCAGTTGACGACGAAGATCAGGTTGTCGAGCCGTTCGCGCCCGGCGAGCGAGATCGCGGCAAGCGATTCGGGCTGGTCCATTTCGCCGTCGCCGAGAAAGGCCCAGACCTTGCGGCCCTGATGCGCTTTCAGCCCGCGATATTCGAGGTAGCGCATGAAGCGCGCCTGATACGCGGCTGTGAGCGGCCCGAGCCCCATCGACACGGTGGGGAATTGCCAGAAATCCGGCATCAGCCGGGGATGCGGATACGACGACAGCCCGTCGCGGCCCGCTTCGCGGCCGGTCTCGCGGCGGAAGTTGTCGAGTTGCGCGTCCGTGATGCGGCCTTCCAGATACGCGCGGCCATAGATGCCGGGCGCCGAGTGGCCCTGGATGTAGACCATGTCGCCGTCGAAGGTGTCGGTGCGGCCGCGGAAGAAGTGGTCGAAGCCGACGTCGTACAGCACCGCGGCGGACTGGTAGGTCGCGATGTGCCCGCCGACGTTCGAATGCCGGCCGGCACGCAGCACCATCACCATCGCGTTCCAGCGGATCATCGCATTCAGGTGGCGTTCGAGCGCGAGATCGCCCGGATAGGCCGGCTGTCGTTCGCGCGGCACCGTGTTCACGTACGCGGTCGTCACGCGGCCGTGCAGGTCGCCGTGGCGCGCCGCGTCGAGATCGGAAAGCTGGTCGAGCAGGTAGTGCGCGCGCGGACGGCCTTCGAGCGCGATCACGGATTCGAGCGCATCGAGCCATTCGCGGGTTTCCTGCGGGTCGATGTCGGGTAACGCGAGAGGTGCGGTCATGCAGTGTCTCCAGAAGCATCAGGCTGCGCGTGGCGACGGTCGTGGCGCCGCGTCGCGCGACGGAACGCCCGCCGATCGGCGGGCAAAGAAATGATTGCAATTGCAATCGTATTGAGGGGCATTGTTATCGAGGTAAAATTTAATTGCAACTGCAATTCAACGAAAGGAACGACCTGACATGAGCGCACCCGAACCCGATCTGTGGTTCTCGTTCGTCCGCGCGCACCGGACGATGATTCGCGAGATCGAGCGCCGCCTCGCGGCTGCCGGCCTTCCCGCCTATGCGTGGTACGACGCGTTGTGGGGGCTCGAAAGCGGGCCCGACGGCACGCGCCGCATGCACGAACTGGCCGATGTGCTCGCGATCGAGCGCTACAACCTGACGCGGCTCGTCGACCGGCTCGAACAGGAAGGGCTCGTCACGCGCGCGCGGTCGGCCGACGACGGCCGCGCCGCGTTTGCGAGCATCACCGACAAGGGGCGCACGCTGCGCAAGAAGATGTGGAAGGTGTACCAGTCGACGGTCGCGGAACTCTTCCTCGATCAGTTCACCGGCAAGGAGCAGGCGGCGATGGCCGCCGCGCTCGATCGCGCGACGGCCGTGGCGCGCGACGCGACCGCCGACGCGAAGTAACGGCAGCCGGCGCGCGCATCAGCCGCGCGCATAACGGTGCATCGCCTGCGCGGCCCAGTCGGCCGGCACGCAGCCGTTGTCGGCCAGCAGGCGAAGCGCGACCGCGGCGATCCAGCGCGCATTCGGTGCGCGTGTGCCGGCGCCCGGGCCGGCCGAGTCCGCACCGAGCGCTGCGAAGCGGGCCGGGACGAACGCGCCGATCTGCGCGGCGACGTGCCGCGCATAGCCCGTCACCGCGAGCACCGGCGTGCGGCTGTCGCCGATGCATCGGCGCACATGCGCGATCTGCGGCTTGTCGTGCGGGTGCAGCAGGTTCCACCGGTCGGCCGCGTGACCGTCGCGGGCGAGCTGCGTGTAGCTCGGGCAGCTCCAGATCGTCGAATCGACGCGCCATTCGTCGTGCAGCAGATCGGCCGCCTCCTTCACCTGCGCGAGCGTGCTGCCCGCGCCGCACAGCCGGATTCGGGCGGCCGCGCCGGCCGCCGCGCGCCGGCCGGCCCGCACCATGCCGCTGAACGCATCGCGGGCCGCCGTGGCCGATAGCGGCTTCGCATCGGGCACGGGGTCGTCGTGGCTCGCGAGGTAGCAGAATCCCGGCTGGCCGGCGACATAAAGCGTGCGCAGCGCGTGGCGCAGGATCGCGATTGCCTCGTGCCCCGAAGCCGGATCGTAGGGTATGCACGCGGGGTTCGCGGCCAGCCAGTGCGGGACGTCGGGCGTCACGCCTTTCGGCCAGGACGAAGCGACCGTTTCGGCATCGTTCACGAAGATCCCGCGATCGACGGTTTCGATCGACGCCAGCCGCAGCCGGTCGGTCGCGCGCGCATGCAGCAGGTACAGCAGCGGCCGCTCGAACCGCTTGCGCGCATCGAGAAACCGCAGCGGCCATGCGCTGATGCGGCGATGCGCGCCCGCACCCGCGTCTGCACAGGGCTCATGCGTATCGGCTCGCACGATCCATACGCGTTCCGCTGTTGCCGCATCGCGTTCGAGGCAATCGGCGGCCGCGCGCATCGCGTCGAGCGGCGACACCGCACGGCCGCGCGGCGCGAGCCGCTGCGTCAGCAGCCTTTCGAGGCAGGCCGCCGCGGCGCGGCGGGTGTCGGGTGTCCGCACGGGCGGACCGGATCGCGCAGTCTGCATGTCCCTCCTTCTGGTATTGGCATGTCGCCGGGGCGTCGGTTCCGGCATAGGATTGCAATTGCAACGATTGTAGTTGCAACAATAACCGGAAGACAAGGACCGACATGACCTCGACGCATTCCCTCACGTTCTATACGGCCGATACGCCGAACGGGCACAAGATCGCGATCTACCTGGAGGAGGCCGGGCTCGCGCATGACCGCGTGCACGTGAACCTGTCCGCCGGCGAGCAGCGCAGCCCGGCGTTTCTCGCGATCAACCCGAACGGCAAGATCCCGGCCATCGTCGACCACGACACCGGGCTGGCCGTGTTCGAATCCGGCGCGATCCTCGGCTATCTCGCTGCGAAGACGGGCTTTCTGCAGCCCGAAACGCTGGCCGAGCGCACGGCGGTGCAGCAATGGCTGCACTTCCAGATCGGCGGGATCGGGCCGATGCTTGGCCAGCTCTGGTGGTTCCTGCATGCATCGAAGACGGTCAATGCGCAAGCGCTCGAGCGTTACCGGAACGAAGCGCGGCGCCTCTACGGGGTCGTGAACGGCCGATTGGCGGAATCGGCGTATCTCGCTTCGTCGCGGTACTCGATCGCCGACATCGCCGCGTTCCCGTGGCTGCGCGCGGCGGCCGAACTCGAGATCGACCTTGCCGGCTACCCGCACGTCGAGCGCTGGCTCGCCGGAATCGAGGCGCGGCAAGCCGTCCAGCGGGGCCTGATTGCATGCCGCGCGCCGGCGTCGGAGAACGCGCACTGACATCACATCGCCCGCGCCGGACGGATGGCGCGGGCGCCGGCCGCCGGCCTGCCGGGAAACATCGTTCTCCTTCGTCGTAAACGTCTCGAATGCGTGATATTTGCGCCGCGCGATCCGGTTTAGAGTGGCCGCGAATCGATGACGATGTGTCGTACCGCCGCAGTCCCGGGCCGTACAGATGCACCAGAGGAGTGGGAGACAAATGAGTGAAGGCAGGATTACGCAGGTCGAGTCGTTCGGTTTCGAGCGCATTCCCGATGCATCGCGCTATGCGCGGCCGATCGACCTGTTCAGGTTGCTGTTCGGCGGTTGCAATACGTTTTCCACTTCGGTGCTCGGCAGCTTTCCCGTGCTGGTCGGGCTGTCGTTCAAGGCGGGTGTCTGCGCGATCGTGCTCGGCGTGCTCGCCGGCACCTGCATCCTCGCGCCGATGAGCCTGTTCGGCCCGCGCAACGGCACGAGCGACCCCGTGTCGTCCGGTGCGCATTTCGGCATTCACGGCCGGATCGTCGGCTCGTTCCTCGCGCTGCTCACGTCGATCGCGTTCTTCTCGCTCGCGGTGTGGAGCTCGGGCGATGCGCTCGTCGGCGGCGCGCACAACATGGTCGGCGTGCCGGTCAACGGCTTCACGCTCGGTGCGGCGTACATGGTGTTCGCGGTGCTCGTGCTGATCGTCTGCATCTACGGCTTCCGCTTCATGCTGTGGGTCAACAAGATCGCCGTGTGGGCCGCGAGCGTGCTGTTCGTCGCGGGCCTGTTCGCGTTCGCCGGGCTGTTCGACACGAACTACGCCGGCACGGTGCAGCAGGGCAGCGCGGGCTTCTGGGCCGCGTTCGTCGGCGCGGTGCTGGTTGCGCTGAGCAACCCGGTGTCGTTCGCGTCGACACTCGGCGACTGGGCACGCTACATCCCGCAGCGCACGCCGAAGCATCGCGTGATGGGCGCCGTGTTCGCCGCGCAGATCGCGACCTTCGTGCCGTTCTTCTTTGGCCTCGCGACCGCGACGATCATCGCGACGCAGGCACCCGCATTCATTGCGTCGAACGACTACGTCGGCGGCCTGCTCGCGATCTCGCCGCGCTGGTTCCTGCTGCCGATGTGCCTGATCGCGATCATCGGCGGGATGTCGACCGGCACGACCGCGCTGTACGGCACCGGCCTCGACGTGTCGAGCATGTTCCCGCGCCTCCTGAATCGCGTGCGTGCGACGCTGCTGATCGGCACGATTGCGATCGCGTTCATCTTCGTCGGCCGCTTCTGGTTCAACCTCGTCGAAAGTGTTGCGACGTTCTCGACGCTGATCGATACGTTCAGCTGCCCGTGGATGGCGATCATGGTGATCGGCTACGTGACGCGGCGCGGCTACTATCTCGCCGACGACCTGCAGGTGTTCAATCGCGGGCTGCACGGCGGCCATTACTGGTTCACGCGTGGCTGGAACGTGCGCGCGATGGGCGCGTGGCTGCCGGCCGCGTTCGTCGGGCTGTCGTTCGTGAACCTGCCGGGGCAGTTCGTCGGGCCGCTCGGCAACCTCGCGGGCGGGCTCGACCTGAGCGTGCCGGTGTCGCTGGTGATGGGTGGGATGCTGTACTTCGTGCTGCTGACGCTGTACCCGGAGCCGGACGGCGTGTACGGCCCGCACGGGCGCCGCTTCGTGCGCGGCGGCACGCAGGCGGCGCGCGTCAACGGTGCGCCGGCGATCCAGCCCAGGGGATAAGAGCGGCGCGCGGTGTGTCGCTGCGCAAATGACGATGCCGCCGCGCGGTAGAGCCGCCGGCGGCATTGCCGCTTCCGGGTGTGTGATCGCCAGAGGGGATGCCTGATCTTCCACGTGCCGCCCCCTCAAACGAAAACGCCTGCCGGGTTGGCAGGCGCGCGTCGACTTCGATGCGTGTCAGTGGAATGTGCTGCCCGCCAGCATCCCGCCGTCGACGATGAATTCCGACCCCGTGCAGTACGCGGATTCGTCGGACGCGAGGAACAGCACGAGACTGGCGACTTCGTCGGGCTTGCCGATGCGCGCGATCGGCAGGCCGCTGTAGATCGACGACGGATCGAAATCCGCGAACTCGGGCGGGCGCGCCATCACGGTATCGATGCCGCCCGGGTGCACCGAGTTCACGCGAATGCCGTAGCGGCCGAATTCGAGTGCGGCGGCCTTCGTCATCCCGCGTACCGCGAACTTGCTCGACACGTACGCGCTGCCGCCCGCGACGCCTTCCATCCCGGCCGTCGACGATACGTTGACGATCGAGCCGCCGCCGGCTTCCTTCAGCGCGGCCACTGCCGACTTCATGCCGAGCCAGCAGCCGACCTGGTTCACGTCGATCACCTTGCGATAGTCGTCGAGCGAACACGCTTCGATCGGCACGAGCTTCAGGATTGCCGCGTTGTTCACGAGGATGTCGAGCCGGCCGAACTGCGCGAGCGTTGCCTCGACGGCAGCTTGCCAGTCGGCTTCGCTTGTCACGTCGAGATGCTGGAATCGCGCGGCGTCGCCGAGTTCGGCCGCGACGCGCCGGCCGGCGTCGTCCAGCACGTCGGCGATCACCACGCGTGCGCCTTCGGCGACGAACCGGCGCGCTTCCGCTTCGCCCTGGCCGCGGGCACCGCCCGTGATCAGCGCCACCTTGCCTTCGAGTCGTTTCATGCTGCTTGCTCCTTTAGTGAGAGGGGCGCGCACGGCCGCTCACGCGGAGAGGGCCGCCGCGTCGATGATGCGAAGCGGATCGGCGCCGTCCCATGCGCGGGCTTCGGCGATGCCGTGCGCGATCATGTCGCGCATGCCGGCGCCTTCGATGACTTCGACGCGCACGCCGGGATCGTCGATGTCGTCGAGATACGCGACGCGTGTGGCCGGGTTGCGTGCTTCGAACACGACACGCAGGCCGCGAGCCGTCAGTTGCGCGAGCGCAGCATCGAGATCGTCGACGACCCACGCGGCGTGATGCAGCCCGACGAGCGGCCGCCCATGCACATCGCGGTACGGCGACGACGTGTCGTTCGTCACGTGAATCAGTTCGATCTGCAGATCGCCGCGATACGCGAGCCCGACGTCCATCGTGACCGTCACCGGTTCGCCGAGATGATGGCCGTCGAGGCGCACGTTGCGGAATACGGTCCACGGGCCGACGTCGTGACGTTCGCGCCAGCGCGCGATGCTGCGGTCGAGATCGGCGACGACGTAGCCGATCTGGTCGATGGGGCCGAGGACTGGGTCGTTCATGGCGTCTCCGTGGCGGACGCACGTGTGCGCGCCGCGCGTTGAATGACGGCCATGATCGCAACAAAGCGCGCGCTTCGTGCCGTCCAAACGGACGAGTGCGCACGCTTCTTTTTGGCGTGACGGGCGGGCGCGCGTCGTCGCGACGATGCAGGTGCGTGAAGCGGAAAGGAAAGGGCGCGCCGCCGGGCGAGCCGCGCTACCGCGTGTTCGGCGCCTTGACCGTGAGCCGGCACACGGTCGCGAGCGCGAGCAGGTTCGGGTCGCGCTCGCGCCGGTGCAGGAAACTCAGGCCGATCGTCTGGCGGATCGTGGGCCCGGCGAGCGGCACGAGCGCGATCTTGTGCGCGAACAGGTCGCGCACGCGGCCGGGCAGCAGCGAGCAGCCGATACCGCCCGACACGAGGTTGATCAGCGAGAAGATGTCGCCCACCCGCATCACGACGTTCGGCGTGACGCCGGCCGTGCGAAACGCTTCCGTAAAGCCGTGATGCGTCGCAAAGCCTTCGCCGAGCGATACGAACGGTGCGTCGCCGCACGCGTGGAGATCGATGGCGTCGTGCCGCGCGTACGGCGAGTCGATCGGCGCGGCGAAGAACATCTCGTCCTCGAACAGCGCGATCGATTCGATCTCGGCATCTGGTTCGGGCAGGGCCATCAGCGTCGCATCGATCGCGCCCTGCCGGAGCTTGTCGAGCAGGTCGGCGTTCGAGCCGAGCACGAGCTCGGCCTGCAGCTCGGGGCGGCGCTCCTTCAACGCGATCACGACTTCGGGCACGGTGCGGATCGTCAGCGAGTAAAGCGAACCGATCTTCAACTGGCCGGCGCCGTAGCCGGCCGCCTCGCGCGTCGAGCGGATCCCGTCCGTCATCGTCTTGAGCACTTCGCCCGCGACCTCGGCGAGCACTTGCGCGGCGTCGGTCGGAATCAGGTTCCGCCCCTCGTGGCGGAACAGCGCGCAGTGCATTCCTTCTTCGAGCGTGTGCAGTGCGCGGTGCACGCTGACCGTGCTGACGCCCAGCGCCTCGGCGGCCTTCGCGAGGCTGCCGGCTTCCATGAAGGCGAGCAGCACCTCGAGCTTGCGGAACGTGATCTCTTCGTTGATGCGGTTGCGCATGGTGCGGACGACGGGAAGGGCGGCCGACGATTCTGCCGCAGAACCGAGGCCGCAACAATGCGCGAATTTCCGGGGTTTTCGTGTGACGGAGCCCGGCGGGGAAACATTTAATCTCCGGCTAATCATCTGCCGCAGGCATTAATTGATACGGGTTTTCGGCGTCCCTATGATCGTTTCACACCGGTCGTGCGCGCGGGGCGAGAGGTTCCGATGGTGCGGGCCCGCGCCTCACCGGCCGGCGATACGAACAGCCGGTTCGCCCATGTTTGCCACGGAACGCGGCACGCATGCGGCGCGGCGCCATGAGACAGCAGGAGACAAGCATGCGCGACACACGTCGGAACTCGCGGCATCGGCAAGTGATTGCCGCTGTCGTCGGCAACACCCTCGAGTGGTACGACTTCATCGTTTACGGTTTCTTCTCCGGCATCATCGCGCGGCTGTTCTTTCCCGCCGAGAGCCAGTACGCGTCGCTGCTGATGTCGCTCGCGACCTTCGGCGTCGGCTTCTTCATGCGCCCGGTGGGCGGCATCCTGCTCGGGCTCTATGCGGACCGCAAGGGCCGCAAGGCCGCGATGCAGCTCATCATCTTCCTGATGACGCTGTCGATCGCGCTGATCACGTTCGCGCCGTCGTACGCGACGATCGGCCCGGCGGCACCCGTCCTGATCGTCGTCGCGCGGTTGCTGCAGGGTTTCGCCACCGGCGGCGAATACGCGAGCGCGACCGCGTTCCTCGTGGAAAGCGCGCCCGAGAACCGGCGCGGGCTGTACGGATCGTGGCAGCTGATCGGCCAGTGTCTCGCGGTGTTCTCGGGCGCCGCGATGGGCGCGTGGGCCACACAGTCGCTGTCGGACGCGGCGCTGCATAGCTGGGGCTGGCGCGTGCCGTTCGCGCTCGGGCTGTTGATCGGGCCGGTCGGCCTGTGGATCCGCCGGCACATGGAGGAGACCGACGCGTTTCTCGACGCGAGCAAGTCGGCCGTCGAGCCGCCGGCGAGCGTGTCGCGCGTGCTGCGCGACAACCTGCGCGGCGTGCTGGTGTCGATGGGGCAGACGATCACCGGCACGGCCGTGTTCTACGTGATGCTCGTGAACATGCCGACGTTCGTGCACAAGACCTTCGGGCTGCCGCTCGACCAGGTATTCAAGGTGCAGATGGCGGCGGTTGCGCTGCTGACGGTGACGATTCCGGTCGCGGCGCTCGTGTCGGACCGCATCGGCCGGCGGCCCGTGCTGATCGCCGGCACGCTTGCGCTGCTGACGGTCACGTATCCGCTGTTCTCGTGGCTGGCCGCTGCGCCGGGCATCGGGCGCCTGGTCGTGATGCAGTTCGTGATCTGTACGATCATCGGCATCTGCTACGGGCCTGCTCCGACCACGCTCGCCGAACAGTTCGCGACGCGCTCGCGTTCGACCGGCATCGCGCTCGCGTACAACGTCGCGGTGATGGTGTTCGGCGGCTTCGCGCCGTTCATCGTCACGTGGCTGACGCACGCGAGCGGGTCGCCCGTCGCGCCCGCCTGGTACGTGCTGTTCGCGGCGTCGTTCGGGCTGCTCGCGAGCGTGTTCATGCATGACGGTGCGCCGTGCGTGCTCGCGCGGCGGCAGTTTCAGGGCGAGCCGTTGAGCGTCAAGTAGCGGCGGCCGCCCGCCGCCCGCCGCCGGCGGCCCATCGGCGCGGGCGGCATGCAGGGTATCGGTTTTGCCGATGGTCAGCATCGCGGGCGGCGGCCTACCGCGGCCGCCGCCCGGTCGTTACGCTTGGGCGATCATCCACTCTATCCGGAAGGTCGCCATGTCCCGGCTCGATTACAAGTTGCTCGGCCCCTGCCTGCTCGCGATCGCGATCGATGCGATGGGATTCGGGCTCGTTTATCCGATGATGTCCGCAATCTTCAGCGATCCGCACGCGGGCATCCTGCCGGCCGACGCCGGCGTGCACGCGCGCAATTTCTACCTCGGTCTCGGCTACGGGATCTACCCGTTGTGCATGTTCTTCGGCTCGTCGCTGATGGGCGACCTGTCCGATCGCTACGGCCGCCGCAGGATCCTGCTGCTGTGCGTGACCGGCCTCGCGGCCGGCTACGCGATGATGGCGGCCGGCGCATGGCATGCAAGTGTCGTGTTGCTGCTCGCCGGCCGCGGGCTCACCGGGCTGATGGCCGGCTGCCAGGGCATCGCGCAGGCGGCCATCACCGACCTGAGCACGCCGGAGAACAAGGCGTACAACATGAGCATCATGTCGCTCGCGTTCAGCGCGGGCGTGATCGTCGGCCCCGTGCTCGGCGGCGTCACGTCCGACCGCACGATTTCGCCGCTGTTCGACTACGGCACGCCGTTCGTGCTGGTGGCCGCGCTGTCGCTGATCGGCGCGTTCTGGACCTGGGCGTCGTATCGCGACTCGGCTGTGCCGCGCGTCGACACGCGCATCGATCCGCTGCTGCCGCTGCGAATCATCGGGGAGGCCGCGCGCCAGCGCAACGTCGCGTTCCTGTCGGTGGTGTTCTTCCTGATGCAGGTCGGCTATGGACTCTACCTGCAGACCATCATGCTGCTGCTGCAGGCGAAATTCGGCTACACGAGCGCGCGGCTCGGGCTGTTCAGCGGCGTGATCGGCCTCTGCTTTGTATTCGGCCTGCTGTTCGTCGTGCGGCTGATGCTGCGCGTGTGGCGTGTGGTCGACATCGCGAAGACGGGTCTGCTCGTCGCGGGCGTCGGCCAGGTCCTGTCCGCGCTGTTTCCGCACGAGCCGGTGTTGTGGGCGCTCGCGATGGTCGTCGGCTGCTTCGACATGGTCGCGTATACGACGATGTATACGGCGTTCTCCGATGCGGTCAGCGAGGACCGGCAAGGCTGGGCACTCGGCGTCGCGGGCTCGGTGATGGCCGTCGCGTGGGTCGTCACGGGGGCGCTCACGAACCTGCTGCCCGTGTTCGGCGAGATCGGCTTGCTGCTGATTGGCGGCGCGGGTTTCCTGCTCAGCTTCGCGATGATGGTCGCGTACGGTCGCACGCAGACGGGGGCGCGAACGGCCGCGCTGTCATAGGCGGGATGAACGTTGGCCCGATCCTGTCGGACGTTGTCCCGCGTGCCGCTGTCGCGCACGGCCGCGCGGCCCGACACTGGCGCCTCGCGGCCGGGGAACGTCCGGGCCGCGTCCGGCGGCGCCGGCTCGCCCGGCGCGCCGTTCCTTCGATAGGCCAACCGAGAGAGCGACCCATGCAACATCCGACCATCCGTACCCTGGCGGGCGCGACCGCGCCGACGTCGATCGCCGCCGCCCGCACCGCGCTGCTGGTGATCGATTTCCAGAATGAATACTTCAGCGGCCGCCTGCCGATTCCGGAGGGGCCGCGTGCGCTGGGCAATGCGCAGCGCGTGATCGCGTTCGCCGATCGCGCGGGCATTCCGGTGTTTCACGTCCAGCACGTCGATGCGGCCGACGGCCCGATCTTCGCGGACGGCAGCGACGGCTTCCGCTTTCACGCGGACCTGCAGCCGGCGCCGCATCACGCAGTCGTGAAGAAAACGTCGGTGAGCGTGTTCCCGACGACGGACATCGATGCGCGCCTGAAGGCGGCCGGTATCGACACGCTGATCGTCACGGGCCTGATGACGCATGCATGCGTCGCCGGCGCGGCACGCGATGCGGTGCCGCTCGGCTACTCGGTGATCGTCGTCGACGACGCCTGCGCGACGCGCGACCTCGACATCGCGCATGGCGGCACGGTATCGCACCGTGACCTCCATCGCGCGACGCTGGCCGCGCTGTCGGACACGTTCGGCGACGTGCTGACGACCGAGCAGGTGCTGGCGCTCGGCGTCGCCTGACGGCCGCCGGGTTCGTGCTTCAGTCGGCCCAGCCCGGCGCGGCGTACACGACTTCGCCGCGGAAGCACGTCTCGATCGCGCGGGTTTGCGCGAACGTCTCGACAGGGTGCGCGAACGGATTGCGGTCGAGGATCGCGAAGCTCGCGTCCTTGCCCGCTTCGAGCGAACCCGTGCAGTCGTCGAAGCGCAGCGCATACGCGGTATTCACCGTATAGGCCTCGAGCATCGTGAGCAGGTCGAGGCGTTCGTGCGGATTCCACGGCGGGCTGTCGGGCTGGTCGATCAGCAGGTGCGTGACACCCGTCTGGATGATCTGCATCGGGTCCATCGTGCTGACCGACCAGTCGGAGCCGGCCGCGAGCATCGCGCCCGCGTTGCGCAGGCTGCGGAACGGATAGTTGCGCGCGGTGCGTTCGGCGCCGAGCAGGTCGCGATAGAGCTGCTGCTGCTCTGCGCGCGCGGCCGTCCACAGCGTCTGCACGCTGGCGATTGCGCCGAGCCGGTTGAAGCGGCTCATGTCGGCGGGATCGACGAGTTGCAGGTGCGCGAGCTGTGCACGGCGGTCGCGCATGCCGTTGCGGATCTGGACATATTCGAGCGCATCGAGCGTCATGCGCACCGCGCGGTCGGCGAGCGTGTGGAAGTGCAGGTCGAAGCCGGCGGTATCGGCGAGCAGGCAGATCTCGTTCAGCGCATCCTGGCTCCACAGCGCGAGCCCGCAGTCGTCGGTGCCGGCGTACGGCTCGAGCAGCGCGGCGGTTTTCGATTCGGGCACACCGTCGACGAAGATCTTCACCGTATGCAGGCGCAGGTTGTCGCATTCGTACGCGCGGCGCCATGCGGCGAAGCGCTCGATCTGCTCGCGCGGATCGCGGCGCGGGTTCGCATAGAGGCCGGCGCTCATGTACACCTTCAGCGTGCCCGCGCGCTGCGCATCGGCATAAGCCTTGAGTTCGGCCTCCTCGACGCGCGCGTCGAACCACCCGGTGATGCCGTAACCGTGTGCCATCGCGTGCGCCTTAGCGAGCGACTTCGGGTAGCCGGCGGGGCTCAGTTGCGGAATGATCGGGCAGACGCGATAGAACGCCGCTTCGTGCACGACACCGTTCGGCGCGCCGGATGCATCCCTTTCGTAAACACCGCCGGCCGGGTCGGGTGTGTCGGCGTGGATCCCGGCCGCTTCGAGGCCCTTCGTGTTGAGGCAGCCGCTGTGCACGTCGAAGCCGACCACGAGCAGCGGCCGGTCGGGCACGATCCGGTCGAGCAGTTCGCGGGTCGGATACGCGCCGAATGCGGCCAGGTTGGCGCCGCCGAGATAAACCCACGGCTCGTTCGGCGTCGCATCGGCGCAGGCGCGGATGCGCTGCAGGATCGCGTCGGGATCGTTGATGCCGGACAGGTCGAAGTCACCGAGGATCTGGTGGCCTTCGAGCGGGTGCACGTGGCCATCGATCAGGCCCGGCAGCATCAGCCTGCCGGCCAGGTCGACGGTGCGCGTCGCAGGGCCGGCCAGCGGGCGGATATCGTCGTCGCGGCCGATGGCGACGATCTTGCCGTCCTGGACAGCGAGCGCCTGTGCAAAGCGGCGCTGCGCGTCGCCTGTGTAAAGCAGGCCGTTCAGATAGACGGTGTCGGCGTGTTGCATGTGTCTCCTCCGGATTGGGGGCTGTTCGACGGGCGCACGTGTCCGGCGGGCGGGCCGTGAGGCTCGTCCGGTCGCGTGAACCCGGTCGGGTTGAAATGGGCTGGGGAGCGGCTATGTGCCGGTACTGCGCGGCAGGCGCGGCGATGCGTCGTGGTGAAGGCCGGCCGCCGCCGGAGCGTCATGCCGATTCCGCCGCCGGGACTGAATCGGCAGGTCGATGGGCGACGCGCGGGCGGCCGTGCGGGCCGGCGTCCATCCGGTATTCGGCATTCGGTGTCTCCGTGGCATCCGACGCGTTCCCGTCGTCGGGTGAGTCAGATACTAGGAGCGGGGCGACCGGCTGTCTGTCATCGTTTTGAGGACAATGCGCGACAAAGGCGGCGGGGGGATAGGTGTTGCAGCGATGCGGGGGCGCCGTCTAGCGGCCGCGGTCCTCAGGAGGTTCCTCCTCGGTCACGCACCACGCGAACAGCCCGGCCCGGTTTGCAACACCGAGCTTCGCGAGCGCGCGCCCGAGATAGGTGCGCACGCTGCTCGGCTTGAGCGCGAGCGTGTCGGCGATCTGCGGGACGGGTTGGCCTTGCAGCACCGCGCGGCACACGAGCCGTTCGCGCTGCGACAGCGCCGCGCCGCTGGCCGACAGGCGCTGCTCGAACCGCTGCAACAGCGCGCCGTCGTCCGAGCGTGGCGTCAGGCGTGCGAGCCGTGCGTGCTGGATCAGGAGCGGCAGCACGAAATCGCCGAGCTGCCGCAGCAGCGCCAGTTCGGGCAGCGTGTACGACGGTTGGCCGCGCCGGCGGAACAGGGAGAACGCATAGACATAGTCGCGCTCGCTGCCGAGCAGCGTGCAGTCTTCGCCGAGTTCGCCGAGCGCGAACTGGCGGCCGTATTCGGTCGCCGTGTCGACGTCCTCGTTGCACGAGAACACGAGCTGCGAATCGGTGGCGCGCTCGATATGCGGGAGCAGCGTGTCGGTGCGCCACTCGCCCTGTGTATACAGATCGAGCGCGTGGCGCGTGCCGTCGGGATCGTCGCCGCCCGCGAAGAACAGCACGTCGACGCTGTCGACCGACTGCGACGGCGCATCGCGACGGTAGCGCGTCGCGACGCTGTAGTGGGACTGCGGATCGACGGTTTCACGCAGCCACGCCCAAAGCCGGGCGGGAAACTGCGGACTGCCGAGGCTGGCGACCAGGTCGCCGGCATTGCTGAGGGAAATTTGGGCGGGGCTCATCGTTGACACCGTCTGCGCGAACGGCCGCCCGTGCCGGCCGTGTTTCGCGTACGACGGCGAGCCGGCGGCGCGGCGGCCGGCTGTGCGGTCATGCGGGACGGCGGCCGGTGCGGCGGCGAAGCTCGATTGTAGGGGACTTTGCCGGCGCGAGGCATGCTCGCTTGCCCGGCGCCCGGCGCCCGGCGCCCGGCGCCCGGCCGATCGCCCGTCGACGGGCGACGCGCATCGTTGCGTACCGCGTAGGTGCCCCGCGCGTCAGAACATCGTGTTCGCGTTCGCGGACGTTTCGGGTACCGGCTGGATCACGTCCCAGTGTTCGACGATCTTGCCGTCCTTAACGCGGAAGATGTCGACGACGGCTTCGCCGCGGTCGCCCGGACGTTCGGTCGCATGCACGTGCAGGTAGACGAGGTCGCCGTCGGTTGCGCTGCGCACGATGCGCGCGCGCGATGCCGGGTTCTTCTGGAACGCGCCGACGAAGTACGACACGAACGGCTTCTTGCCGTCCGGTACGTGCGGGTTGTGCTGTTTGTAGTCGTCCGCGACGACGGCCGCGGCCTCGACCGCTTCGTGCTTGTTGAAGAAGCGGTCGTAGAACGTCAGCACGAGCTGGCGGTTGGCTTCCTCGGCGGCCAGGTCGCGCGTGGCCGGGCCGGCGGCCAGCGCGGCCGTCGACGCGGCCAGCAGGACGAGCGCGGCAACGGCGCGAACGGGGGAGCGGAGCGATGACATGTAGCGGGTTCCTTGTCTGACGAAGCGTGGGTTGGCGCGCGATGCGCGACGGCGGGTCGAGCCGGCCATGACGATCGGCGGGCGACGGGGCAGAGCCGCGGATGCACGTGCGTGGTCGACGCGAGGGATTCGCCGCGCAGTTCGTATCGCCACGATACGGACTGCGCGAGGCCGCACGTCGTCATGCTTCGTTGAACTGGCGAATCCGCGCGGCTGCCGGGCCGATCGAATGGTACAGTTGCCGCGAACCCGTCACAAGAAGTCAGCGCGGTGTGAACAGGTCACACCGCGCTGACCATGCGCTGCCCTTGAAAGAGAATCCCGTCATGCCGTTCCCGCCAGCTGATGAAACCGTCGAACTCGATCAGCCATGCCCGATCCGCGATGTGCTCGACCGCATCGGCGACCAGTGGAGCCTGCTCGTGCTCGAAGCGCTGTCCGGCGGGACGATGCGTTTCAACGAACTTGGCCGTGCGATCGGCGATGTGTCGAACCAGATGCTGTCGCGCACGCTCAAGCGGCTCGAGCAGGACGGCTTCGTCAGTCGCACGCTGTTCGCCGAAGTGCCGCCGCGTGTCGAATATGCGCTGACCGACCTCGGGCGTTCGTTCCTGACGCCGATGCAGGCGATGATCCGGTGGGCCGACGAACATCATCGCGCGATCTGCGCCGCGCGACGTCGGGCACGGGAGCTGGAGGGCGGCGGGCGCTGAGCGGGAGGTGCGTGCCGCTATGTCGACGGGCGTTGTACTGCGGATGGAGTGCGATGCGACGACGCATGTCGCGACTGCATGTGCATTGCCGCACGTGATTTCGTTATCCGAATGATCTCTGGTGGGGTGAGCAGGGTCGCCGATGCTTCGATGTGTTGTGTTCCGTTCGTCCCGAATGCGGCAATGCGCTGGCGGTGCCCTGCTTACGGGGCACCCGCCGGGGCGACCGAAACGGCGGTCTTCCTCTGCATGGCGCACAAGCGGCGTGGCAGGGTCCGGTCGAGCCGGGATGGCGCACCGCAGATCGGCGGGCATGTCGGCGGCCGAGGTTGCCTGACCTGATGGACGCCTCGACACCGGTTTGGACGCCGGCACCGGGGCGAGGTCGGGCAGGGCGCGCGGGGCCGCCTGCCAGGCATCACGATGTCGGGGCCGAATGGCGCGGGTTCGCCGCGCCGCCTGATCCCGGGCCTGCCATCGGCCGAGTGCCAGGCGCCGGGTGCCTGCCTATCGCCATGTACCGTCGACGTAGATCCACACGTGTCCTTGGCGACGCCAGTAGCCGGGCACCCAGCGACGCCCGGGGCGCCGTGACACCCAGCGGCCGGACACCCATATATAGCGGCCACGCTGCCAGCGCCAGTAGCCGTCCGTCCATATATAGCCGTGCGGCCGTGGCGGCGGCGGGCGGCGATCGTGTCGGGCGGCTGGCGGCGCGAATCCCGGCCGGTCCGCATAGGGCGGCCCGCCGGGCACGCGGTTCGGGCCGGACGGCCGGTACACGGGTGGCGCGGGCTGGGCCGAGGCGGCGCGGAGCCAGCTGCCGGTGCCGACGAAGGCGGCGGTCAATCCGATGGCGCGTAACAAGGAGCGTCGATTCATGGCGTGTCCTGTTTGTTCAGTATTCGAGGCTGCCTTACATTAGCCTGCCAGTCCGCCGACCGGGTTACGCGCGCGGTTAAGGCTGTTACCGTGCGTCACGGCAGGCAGGCAGGCGAGCCGCCGGCAGGCGCAAGCCGACCTTTCTGTTTTGCTGCGGCTGACGGGTGGAGGTTGTCCGTTGTACGAACGTCGCGCCCTGTTTACTGGCTGACGGATGCGTTTTAGGTGCTCGGAGCCTGAAATTCGAGACTGAATTGGGTAAAATTTGCCGATTCCGGGGTGGTGTACCGAATCCGTTTGTTGTTTCTATGCAACCGTCAAGACGATGACATGAAAGAATGGTGCGATGGAAGCCTCCAAAAAGCCCCCGTCAAGAAGTCAAAAACAAACGTTAAAACAAATACTTATAACTCGGCCCCACTTTCATTATTTCTAGTTCTGGAAAAGCTTATTTCTTTATTTGCGGATCGCTCCCCTAGGGTACACCCCTAAACTCACGGTTCCCAAACGGGCAACTATCCGGGCGCGGCCAGCAGGATCGATGGCGCTCCCGGGCGGTTGCAGACCGTTTATGAACAAGGTCGCGAGACCTGCCTCTTTTTAGAAGGGAGCTCCACGAATGAACAAGACTCTGATCGTTGCAGCAGCTGCAGCATCGTTTGCTACCGTCGCTCACGCGCAAAGCAGCGTCACGCTGTACGGCGTGCTGGACGCAGGCATCACCTACACGAGCAACGTCCAACCGGCACTGGGCCAAGCTGGCAAGTCGCGCTTCGCGATGGGTTCGGGCATTGACCAGAGCCGTTTCGGCCTGCGTGGCTCGGAAGACCTGGGTGGCGGCCTGAAGGCAATCTTCACGTTGGAAAGCGGCTTCGGCATCGGTAACGGCAAGCTGGGCAACAACGGCGGCATGTTCAACCGTCAAGCCTTCGTCGGCCTGTCGAGCCAGTACGGCACGGTCACGCTGGGTAAGCAGTATGACGCAGCGCAAGACTACCTGGCGCCGCTGACGGCAACGGGTTCGTGGGGCGGCACGTACTTCGCGCACCCGCTGAACCTCGACCGTCTGAGCACGACCGGCGACGTCGCAGCGAACAACACCGTCAAGTTCACGAGCGCGAACTACGCTGGCCTGCAATTCGGCGCCACGTACTCGTTCTCGAACAGCACGAACTTCGGCAACAACCGTGCGTACAGCGCGGGTGCTGCATACCAGTTCCAAGGTCTGAAGCTGGCAGCTGCATACTCGCAAGCGAACCTGGGTGACGGTACGAACGGTAGCGGCGCAACGTCGTCGGCGATCGGTGGCGTTGCTAGCCAAGGCCGCGTCCGCACGTACGGTGCTGCTGCTGGTTATGCATTCGGTCCGGCACAAGTCGGCGCAGCATGGACGCAAGCGCGTCTCGACAACAATGCAGTCGGTAGCCTGGGCTCGGTGCGCACCGACAACTACGAAGTCAACGCAAAGTACAACCTGACGCCGGCTCTCGGCCTGGGCGCTGCTTACACGTACACGAACGCGAAGATCAACAACGGCAGCACGCACTGGAACCAGTTCGGCCTGCAAGCTGACTACGCACTGTCGAAGCGCACGGACGTCTACGCACAAGCTGTGTACCAGCGTGCAGCGAAGAACGGTGTTGGCGCATCGATCTACAACGGCGACAGCTTCAACAACAACCTGCCGAGCTCGTCGATCAACCAAACCGCAGCAACGGTTGGTCTGCGTCACCGCTTCTAAGCGTGACGGCGGGGTAACCCGCTTCGCAGCATCGAAAAAGGCGCCTTCGGGCGCCTTTTTTTTCGTCTGCGGAATGTGGTGTCGACGATTCGCGTCGTCCGGATGCAAAAAAGCGAGGCCCGTGCCTCGCTTTTTCGTTGTGCGCCGTTACGGGGCGATACCCGCGGCAGATAGCTCAGCGCGTGTATTCGCCGTTGGCTTCCGGCTGGAACACGATCGCGGCGACCTTCATCAGCTTTTCGGCGCCGCTCGGCTGCATCACCTTGACCATCTGGCCGCGCTGGGTACCCAGCAGCGCCATGCCGACGGGCGAGAAGACGTTCAGGCGGCCGAGTTCGAGATTGGCGGCATCCGGATAAACAATCGTCCAGGTGGCTTGTTCCTGGGTCGCTTCGTCGAGCAGCGTGATCTGCGAGTTCATCGTGACGACGTTCGCCTTGATGGCATCGGGCTGGACGATGTCGGCGCGCTCGAGCAGCGTATCGAGCATCGTCTGGAAGCGCGGGTTGTGTTCGGCGTGCTTCTCGAGGCGAGCAACGTCGAGTTCGGTCAACTGGTAAAGGCGTTGTTTCATGGCAGTTCTCCAAATGATCGGCAGGGGCAGGCGTGGCGTGCCTATGAGGATCGCCCGGAGCCTGTCTGACTGGCTCCGGGAGGAGACCGAGCCGTCAGATCAGGCGCCGGGCAGGGGCGAGCGGCGCCTGGGCCGTGCGTCGAGCGAGGGGATACGCCGGATGGCCGGCGCGCGCGCGCACGCCGGCCGGGCCGGACGGCGAAACCGAAAGGGGCGTGAGCGCGTACATGGTGGATGGAATATCGACTAGCGAATAAAACCTTACGATTCTACAACACAACCTTTGGGATATGTGATTTGGCCGTCGGCATTTCGTCAGCGATTGTTGTGCCGGCGAAGCAAGTTGCGGCGATATCGTCCGGGAAAGGCGGGTTATTCTTGTCAAAATCGCAACGCTGTATGTTCAAACTAAGGGTTTCCCCTTGGGATGACGAGAACTACACTCCATTCAATCGCTTCAGACAGTCCTGCCGAGGCGACGTCATAAGAGAACATATTCCGGAGGTAAATCATGAAGTCGATCATCTACGCAGCCATCGCCGCATCCGTCCTTGCCGCCCCGATCGCATCGTTTGCGCAGTCGGAGCAGGGGCTGACCCGCGACCAGGTCAAGGCCGAGCTCGTGCAACTCGAACAGAACGGCTACAAGCCGCTGGCGACCGATTCGCAGTATCCGGACAACATCCAGGCCGCCGAACAACGCATTCAACCGAACCAGCCGACGCTCGCGCAGGCTGATACGAGCGGCTACGGTGCCGTGGCGACGGGTGCCGGACAAGCCGGCCGTCGCATGACGCGTGAAGCACCGAACCCCGTGAACTCGGTCTACTTCGGCAACTGAACGCCCCCGGGTCTGCCGAGCGCACCGCTTAATCGACGAGACGCGCGCCAGTTGCCCGCGTCATTCGCCCGCAGGAGCAGAACCTCCGTCGCCGCATTCCGGCGGCTTTCCGCCCAGACGCTCGCGCGTTTGGGCCTTTTTTGCTGGGGTGGATCAGGCGGACGTGACCGCGGGCGTGCCGTGGATATAGTGTTCGAGCTGGCTGATCGTGAACTGCTGATCGGCAATCACGCTCTTGACGAGGTCGCCGATCGAGATGAGGCCGACCAGCTTGCCGCCGTCGAGGACGGGCAGGTGGCGCATCCGGTGCTCGGTCATCAGCGCCATGCACTCGTCGGTCGATTGCGACGGTTCGACGTAACGCACCTTCGCCGTCATGATTTCCTCGACGCGGGTGGCTTTCGATGAGCGATCCTGCAGGACGACCTTGCGCGCGTAGTCGCGCTCGGTGACGATGCCCGCAATGTCGTCGCCGTCCACGACCAGCAGCGCGCCGATGCCCTTTTCCGCCATCAGCTTGATGGCGTCGTAGACGAGATCGGTCTTCTTGACGGTGTAGATGGTACGGCCCGAATCCGGCTTGGCCTTGAGAATCTGCGCGACAGTCGTGCTCATTCGCTTTCTCCGTGTGCAGGTCGATGCTGGGCAGGCAGGGCGTGATGCGTGTCACCCGACGAGCCCAGTATAGCCGCGCAGGTGGCGGCAGTCGCGTGACGATTCCAGATTAGCGGTAAACTGCCGTCACGTACTATCCACACAACTCCTACATTCCTGAACGTTTCGATTGAATTCATGATGTCTTCGCGTCCCCAATCGCCCACGCCGGGCAATGGCCAGGCCGACGAGTGCGTGACGCTCGTCGCCACGGCGTCGCTGCCCACGCGCTACGGTACGTTCACGTCGTACGCTTTCCGCGTATCGGGCAGCGATGCCGAACATCTCGCGCTCGTGATGGGCGACGTCGCCGGCGAGCAGTCCGTGCTGACGCGGCTGCATTCCGAATGCCTGACCGGCGACGTGTTCGGCTCGTACCGCTGCGACTGCGGCGAGCAGCTCGATCTCGCGTTGCGCTACATCGCGGCCGAAGACCGCGGCGTGCTGCTGTATCTGCGCGGCCATGAAGGGCGCGGGATCGGCCTGAGCAACAAGATCCGCGCATACGCGCTGCAGGAGCAGGGGCGCGACACGGTCGAAGCGAACCTCGACCTCGGCCTGCCCGACGACGCCCGCGAATACGACTCGGCCGCCGCGATCCTCCGGATCCTCGGCGTGACGTCGGTGCGGCTGATGAGCAACAACCCCGCGAAGTTCGACACGCTCGCGAAGCACGGCATCCCCGTCTGCGAACGCGTGGCGCTTGCGGTGCCCGTGCGCGAGGAAAACGAGCGTTATATCCGCACGAAGCAGACGAAGTTCGGGCATTACTTCGAAGAGAACGAGTAATTGCCGCGGGCGCGCCGGCGCCCGTTTCTCGTCATCTGTTCCCGTGATCGTCGCCGGCGCAAGCGACGATCACGATTTCCTCTTCGTCCATTCCGCTTTCGGGTATGTGAAGGCGCTCGCGTTACGCCGCCTGAACGATCCGTCTCCCCCATGTCCACACCGTCGAAGATCGAAACCGGGCGTCTGACGCTGCGTCGCTGGCAGCCGGCGGATGCGGGTGCGCTGGCGGAGATGCATGCGGATCCGGAAGTGACTGCGTGGCTCGCGCGCGGCCCGATGTCCATTGACGAGGCGGGCGACGTCATTGCGCGCTTCGACGTGCATTTCAATGCGCACGGCTTCGGCCCATGGGCAGTCGAGCGCCGTGCCGACGCGATGTTGATCGGGGTGTGCGGCCTGTCGCACGAAGTGCGTGCGACACATCCGATGGCGCCGTGCGTCGAGATCATGTGGCGGCAGGCTCGCCACGCCTGGGGGCATGGCTACGTCGCCGAAGCGGCCGCCGCCGCATTGGCCGACGGGTTCGACCGGATCGGGCTCGACGAGATTCTCGCGTGGACGGCCGACACCAACCTGCGATCGCAGCATGTGATGCAGCGGCTCGGCATGCAGCGTCAGCCCACGCGCGATTTCGACCATCCTGCGTTGCCGGAAGGACACGCGCTGCGTCGGCACGTCGTGTTTGCCGCCCGCGCCGCCGACCTGGTCGGCGCGTAACGGCTCACACGGATTCGCCCGTCAGCGCCACGTGCCGTTCTGCAGCACGATCCGGTAGCCGTCGGCATCCTCGAAGGTCTGGCCGGATATTTCCCAGTACGGATTGAACGACGTCACGGGCATGAAACCATGCGCTGTGGCGCTCGCGCAGGCAGATTCCCATTCCGGCCGATCGGGCAGGTAGAACACGATCAGGTCTTCCGGCGTTGGCGACGGCGCGATCGGGTGGTCGGGGCAGTGCGTGAATTCGAAGTGATAGTCGAGGCCATCGCGTCCGAGCATCACGCCGGAAAAGCCGTCGTGATCTTCAAAGCGTGCAAGGACGGACAGGCCGAGGCCGTCGCGATACATGCGTTCGGTTCGGGCGAGGTTGCTGACCGGGCGGGCAATGCGCAGATGGGCGTGCAAGATGGCCTCGGGGGAGCGTGGCAGACCCGCCGATGATAGTCGATTCCGATTGTGGCGTGCCTGACTGTGTGCGCAGGCAACCGATGAAGGCGGGCGATGGTATGGCCCCGCAATTCGAACAGGCAAGAAAAAGCCCGCTGCATCGCAGCGGGCTGAATCCATGTTTGGAGACATGGAGGAGACAGACGTAAATTTAAGGGAAAACCCGAGGCATGGCAAGCCCTAGTTGTATCGATACAACTTTCTGTTGCACTGGAATCACATGCCGCCGGCCCGCGCGTGCGCCGCAAACGCGCTGAACCGCTCCTGCGCGACAGGCAACGCGAACTTGTCGCGCATCTCCGTCTCGATCCATGCACAGGCTTCGCGCGCGCAGTCGGTCAGCGCGTGGCGCGTTGCATGCCCGTCGATGTCGTAGACGAAGCGCACGCCGACTTCGTCGTCGGCGACCTGGCGCTCGAGCTGGTTGAGCTGCAGTTGCGGCCCGTGCTGTTGCGACAGCGCGCGCAATTCGTCGAAGTGATATTCGAGCCAGTCGGCAAAGAACAATGCGTCGCTGTGGCACGGCAGCCGGAAGGCCGCGCTGCGCGACGGGCGCGCCCCGGCTTCGCCCGCCGATGCATGCGGTTCGCTGTCGGCGGCGATGGACGTGTCGACAGGGGCGAGCGGGTGCTGAATCCGGCGGTAGGGTTCGCGGTCGCGCAACGCATGCCACAGCAATTCGTCACCGGCGGCGCCGGACGGCTGCATCGTCAGGTCATGCCGGCCTTCGCCGGCCGGCGCGATGTCGCGGATCACGAGGCGCAGCGAGCAGAGCGGCTCGTCCGCGACCAGCAGCGTCGCTGCGCGCGGCAGCCCGCAGACGAGCGGCGCGGCGCCGGCGGCACGGAACACGAGGCCGCGCCGGTCGAGCCGCACGAGCGGCAGCGGCCGGGGAAACGACGGGTAGGCGACCGCGATGCGGGCGCCGTTGGGGCTCGTCAACCCGGGCATCATCGCGCGAAAGACCTGAGACTGGTCCACGTTGATTCTCCTTCGTTACGATGCCGCCTGAACAGGAACGCGTGTTCCGGATCAGGCGGCGATGGCTTGCCGGGCAGCCAGCCCCGGCTCGATTCCTAGTGCGGCAAACGTTTGCGGATCGATATCGATCCAGCACGCGACCACCAGGCGTCCGTCCACCTGCTTCGGCGGGCCTGCGCGGTGCGCGTGTATGCCGATCCGGCGGAACAGCCGCTCCATGCTCGCGAACGTCACGCCGATCAACTGCCGCGCGCCAAGCTGCGCCGCGCACTCGACGACGGCCGCGAGCATCGGGCGCACGGCCCATTCGGCATTGCCCGGCCCGCCTTCGTCGTCGGTCGCCGCGAACCGGGAGAGCTCCCAGACGGCGGCCGATTGCGGCAGCGGCATGTCTTCGGCGATCAGTTCGGCGAACAGCGACTTCAGCAGATACGGGCGCGTGGTCGGCAGCAGGCGCGCACATCCGCACATGTCGCCGCCGGCGTTTCGCGCGAACACGTACACGGTATCGTCGCGATCGAACTGGTCGCGCTCGAAGCTTTCGTTCGCCGACGGGAGCGCCCAACCGAGCTGTTCGACGAACACACGGCGCCGATAGCGCCCGAGATCCGCTGCTAGTTCGTGCGGCAACCGCCCTTCCTCGTGAACGAAGGTCTGCATGGTGTCCTCGGATCTGTGCTTTTGTATGTGCGCATTACATCGCGCAGCACGAGGAGGCTGTAACTGGTAACTCTTACAGGGTGGCGGTGGAACGACGCCGATCAGGACGTGGTAACGGTTTCTTGATCAACGGGATTGAAAACCGTGCCGCTTTTGCTTATAAAGAGCGCCAGCATCGCGGAAATCGTCAGAGGAATGCGCGGCCAGTTGTCACTGGAGCGTCGGACCGGCATGATAGGCGTCGTTGTGCCCGAGCAGGGCCGACGCGACCGCTGCGGGCCAGTCGATGTACGCGAGCCGCGCGGCGAGCGCGGCGGCCGTGCGGAACATGCCGATGTCGGTGCCCGTGGCGTCGACGGCCATCACGTTGCTGCGGACGTCGCCGCCCGCGATCACGAACGTGCCCGTCGCGCGTTCGAGATACCAGTCCCAGCCGATCGTCACGTAAGCGACGCCGGCACTGGCCGGGCGATGCCATTCGGTATAGCCGGCGAGGCGTGCGTCGATTGCGCTGTCGCGCAATTCCGCAAGCAGCGATGCGTCGAGGCCGCTTGCGACATGGTCGAGCGCAAGCACGGCCAGTGCGCTTTCTGACAGGCGTACGTAGCCGTCCGGGGACGGGCCGAGGACCGGGTGCAGCAAAGGTGAAGTCATGCGCGGAATGTATCAGCGTCGAACGGGTGCTGGAACCTGACAAGTATGACAGCGTGACGTTGTCGGAGAATGAATGGAACTGCGCTGGCAGGATGCCTATCAACAATTCAGCGCCGCGGAAGACGAGCAGCAGCTCTTCCAGCGGATTGCCGCCTATTCCAAACGGCTGGGATTCGAATACTGCTGTTATGGCATTCGCGTGCCGCTGCCCGTATCGAAGCCATCGGTAGCGATCTTCAATACCTATCCAGACGGATGGATGGCGCACTACCAGGCGCAGAACTACATCGAGATCGATTCGACGGTTCGCGACGGCGCGCTCAGCACCAACATGATCGTGTGGCCGGACGTCGACCGGATCGAACCGTGCCCGCTGTGGCAGGACGCGCGTGAGTTCGGGCTGTCGGTAGGCATCGCGCAGTCGAGCTGGGCGGCTCGCGGTGCGTTCGGCCTGCTGAGCATCGCACGCCATGCCGACCCCCTGACACCGGCGGAAATCAACATGCTGACGCTGCAGACGAACTGGCTCGCGAACCTGTCGCACTCACTGATGAGCCGCTTCATGGTGCCGAAGCTGTCGCCGGCAGCGGGCGTCACGCTGACCGCGCGCGAGCGGGAGGTACTGTGCTGGACGGCCGAGGGCAAGACCGCGTGTGAAATCGGCCAGATCCTCAGCATCTCGGAGCGGACGGTCAACTTCCACGTCAACAACATCCTCGAGAAGCTGGGTGCGACGAACAAGGTCCAGGCGGTCGTCAAGGCAATCTCGGCCGGTCTGATCGAGACGCCCTGACCCGGAATGAGGGCGGGCGCGGGCGGCAGCGCGACACGCGGCTGCCGCCGGGCCGCTCACTCCATCAGCGGCTCCGCTTCCTTCGCGGTCCAGCTCACGCTGGAAATGCTCTTCTCCATGCTCATCCGGCTCGCGATCTGCTCGAGCTTCTGCTGATCCTTCGGATGCAGCTTCAGTGTCGCGGTCACCTTCAGCCGGTCCGGCTGGTCGGGCACATCCTCGCTCGTGAGGCTCTGGAACGACAGCGGCTTCGCATACATCGAGTTCGACAGCAGCGTGCGGATGTGCACTTCGTCGGCGGTCAGGCAGATCACGGTGATCTGGTATTCGCGCACGAGATCGGCGTTCGACACGGGTGTGGCGTTGATCGCCTGGCTGACGCCGCGCAGCACCGTATTGGTGAGCAGCACGACACCCGTGCCGGCAAGCGCGGGTACGAAATGACCGGAGCCGGCCAGCACGCCGACGGCGGCCGAACACCACAGTGTCGCGGCCGTGTTGATGCCCTGGATCGAGCCCTTGTCGCGCATGATCACGCCGCCGCCGAGAAAGCCGACGCCCGACACGACGTAAGCGGCGATCTGCGTGACGCCCGCGACGCCGTTGCCGGTCAGCACGCCGAGCGTGACGAACAGGCATGCGCCGCTCGCGACGAGCGTGATCGTGCGCAGGCCGGCCGTGCGCTGGCGCATCTGGCGCTCGAGGCCGATGGCGACGCCGCAGGCGAACGCGGTGAAAAGACGAAGTGCGAAATCGAAAGTCATGGTTGTCCTGCCGTGCAAGGAGCGCGTGCCGTTTCGCGTCGCTGCGGCGCAATGCCGAAAGCGACGCGAAGATAGCCGTCATCGCGCGGTACTGTACCGCGCGAATGCGTCATTCAGTGTGAAACGGTAGGCGTGCGGCTCGCGGAACGCGAGCCGGGCAGGAGAACTGCGTCGGACAGGCGTTCAGGCGGCAAGCGGCGCACGCAACGGAGTGCTGCAACTGTCCACGATGGTTCCTGAAGGGAGAATGGGCGGCATTCTAGTGGGGGGCGAGCGCATGCGTCAACCGCCTCGCGGTGGTCGGGCTACTGCGCCGAGCCGATCGTCCCCGTCGCAAGCGCGAGCGCAGCAGCGGCCGACAGCGCGCCGGCATAGCTGTCGACCTCCGCGTTGCGGGCGGCGAGCAACTGGCTTTGCGCGATCGTCGCATCGGTGACCGAACCGACGCCGTTCCGGTACGCGGTCAGCGCCGCGTCGTAGCTCGTCTGCGCGGCGTCGACGAGCGCCTTCGCCGCGTCGTGCGACGCAAGGCTCGTCTGCACCGCGTTCTGCGCGGCGACGACCTGACGGACGGCTTCCTCCTTGGTCCGCGTGAGTCGCGCGGAGGCGCTTTCCGCATCGTTGCGCGCCTGCATCAGCACGGCCGAGCGCAGGCCGCCGTCGTACAGCGGAATCGTCACGCCGAGGAACACGCCGCCACCGTAGCGGCTGCCGTTCAGGTTGACGGTCGGTGCCTGGTCGCCGATCGCGGGCAGCGCGGAGATGGACGTGCCGCCGCTCGCGTACGACGTCGACGCGGACAGGAAGATCTTCGGCATGAACGCGGCTTCCGCGGCCTTGATCTTCGCGCGATTGGCTTTTTCAAGCGCGAACGCACCCTGCAGGTCGGGGCGGCGCGCGATTGCATCCGACACGATCGCGTCGACCGACGAGCCAAGTGCGGGCGGCAGCGGCCGCTTCGGCAGCGCGGCAATGGTCGGCTTCGACAGCGGCGAGATGCCGAGCGCGGAGACGAGGGCGAGGTAGCTGTCGCTTTCCGTGCCGTTCGCCTGCACGAGCGCGAGGTTTGCCTGCGCGCGGTTCTGTGTCGCCTGCGCAAGCTCGACGACCGTGCCGACGCCATGCTTGAGCCGCGCGCGGGAGGCCGTGAGGATCGCGTCCGCGTTTGCGAGGCCCTGCCGGGCGCTGAGGGCGCGCGAGCGCGCGGCGTCGTAACGGTAATACGCGACGGTCACGTCGTGGATCACCTGCTGGTGCACGGCCGTGAACGCGACGTTCGACGCGATCGACGCCTGCTCGGCCGCTTCGACGCGCGCCGCGCGGCCGCCGAAGTCGAACAGCAGCCATTGCAGCGACAGCGCCGAGATGGTGCCGTGAGCGGTGGTGTCGCTCGACGAGTCGCCGAGGATCGTCGACGTCGAGCCGTGGTTTGCCTGGTACGCACCCATGGCCGTCGCGGACAGCCTCGGCAGGTAGGCGGACTTGGCCAGGCCGACCGCGAGCGCCGCGTTGCGTGCATCGTTCCAGGCGATGCGGGTCAGCGGATTCGCCGATTCGGCGAGATCGATCAGCTCGGGCAGCGTGTATGCGTGCGCGGTGTCGAGCGCGGCCGGCGGCGAGACTGACGCGAGTGCGGGCGAGGCGGGCAGCGTGTAGTCGTGCGAACCTTGCGCGGACGTGCGCGGCGGGCCCGGCACGATGTCGCCAGCAGCCGACGTCTGCGGCTGCCACGGGCGGTCGGACGCCTCCGGCGCCAGATCGATCGATGACGTCGCGCAGCCCGCCAGCGCGACGGCGGTCGCGAGGGCGGCGGCGGCGATCGAGGCGGCCGGCGGTTCAGGTAGGCGCATGGGGGGCAGGCTCCTTCGGTGTGGCTTGACGGGCGGCGTCGGCGATGTGCGCGAGCCGCGTGTCGATCAGGTTCAGCAACGCGTCGCGCGCGGAGTCGGCAGGCGCGGCGCCCGGCGGAGTGGCTTGCGGCGCGGGCGAATCGGTATGACGCGCGGCTTCGTCGTCGCGCGGTTCGGTCACGCGGGCGAGCTGTGCGGCGATCGCCGCGTCGCCGGGCTTGCGTTCGGCGAGCAGGAACAGCGGGCCCTCGAGCGCGCCGAGTTCCGCGAGTGTGCGCCGCCGCGTGGCGAGCCACGTGGCGGCCGGCCGCACCCACGACGGTTCGTAGTGAACCAGCCCGAGCGCCTGCGCGATCGCGCCGTGGCGGGCGAACGCCTCAGCTGCGAGCGCACGCCGCTCGGCCGGCTGCGCGACCTGCACGAGGCGCCGCCACTGGTCGGTCAGCGCCGCGAGCCCGGCGTCGATCTGCTTGCCGATGCTGACGGGCCAGATGCGCGTGAACACGAGATACACGACGACGTTGCCGAGCAGGATGCCGATCGTGCGGTCGCGCGCGATCGTCAGGTCGAAACCGGGGCCGGCGCCCTGGATCACGCACAGGAAAAACGCGAACGCGATCTGGAAGCCGGCATACGCGATGCGCGGCGAGCCGAATGCGACCCACGCGGCGAGCCACCCGCCGGCGAACACGAGCGCCATCAGGTGGCCGACCGACGACAGCGACGGCACGACGAAGACGAGTGCCGCTGTGCCGAGTAGCGCGCCGACGATGCAGCCGAAGATTCGCAGCGTGAGCTTCTCGACCGTCTCGGCCGTCGAGCCGAGCGAAACGATGTAGCAGGTGACGACGCACGTATGGATGCCCGACCAGTCGAGCTGCGAATACAGCAGGTAGCAGAAGATCGCCGCGGCGGTTGTCTTCAGCGCGTAGCGGATGTGGTCGGGATTGGTGCGCGCGTCGGGCAGGAAAAAGCCGCCGCGCGGTGCGGGCGGCGTGGCTGCTTCCGCGGCAGCAGGCGCTTCGGGGGCGGCCGCCGGCGCGTTGGCCGCGGCGGCCGATGCATCCGTCGTGGCTTCAGCCGCTGCGGCCGGTTCCGCGAAGCGTGTGATCGCCGCATGGATATCCGTGACAGCGACACGCGCGAGCGGCGGCAGTGAGTCGGCCGGCGGCAGTGCGAGCGTCACGTCGACGGGGTAGCCGCCCTGGTCGAGGATGTCGGCCATCTCGTCGAGCGTCGCGGCAATCGGGGTGGCGTACGTGTCGGGCAGCCGCGCGCCCGGTTCGCGATCGGCCAGCGCGACGCCGACGAGCAGCGCGGTGCTCGATGCCACGGCCTGCCGCAATGCCGCGAAGTCGGCGGCGGACGACGAGCCTTCGAGTGTCGACAGCTTGAGCCACGTGAGCAGCTGCTTGTCGCCTTCGTGAAGGCCGGTATCGAATGCGTCGCGTGCCGCATCGTCGCCGCGCAGCCGCTGCGCGGCGAGCCGCAGGCGCTTCGCGAGCTGCGCGTGCGCGAGCTTGCGCGGCGACGGCGCGATCAGCAGGTTGACGACGATCGCGACACCGACCGGGATCGCGATCGTCAGCCAGATGTACAGCAGCGCGCGCGTCGCGGCTTCGCCGAACGGCGCGAGGCCGAGCTGGTCGAGCCCGAAGCCGACGATCATCGCGAGGATCGCGCCGACCGGGCGCAGCTTGCTGGCCGAGGTCAGGTACAGGAGGGCGACCGACAGCACGGCCATGCACGCAACCCGCAGGATCGAATAGTCGATGCTGAAGATCGCGATGCCGAGCACGAGGCCGATCACGATCGTGACGATCAGCAGCAGCGCGGCCGCGAGCACGACGCTCGTCACGCGGTCGGCACGGATCATGAAGAACACGACGTACGCGGACAGCGCGGCTTCGGGCGTGCCGTATGCGGCCGTCACAAACGCGGTCAGCGCGCAGATCAGCGCGACCCGCACGGCAATCGACGCACGCCCCGGAAACGGCGCGAGCAACCGCAGGATTTCGCGCGGGCCCGGCGCGCGAACCTCAGCGGCAGGCAGTGCCATGCCGGACCTCGACGATCGCGCTGGCGCCGACGCGCACGAGCGTGCCGTCGGGTTCGTCGAGCTTCACGCGCACGGGGAAGCGCTGCGCGACGTGCACCCAGTTCACCGAGTTCTGCACGATCGGCAGCGTGCGCGGCAGGTTGATGCGTGCGCTGTCGGCGATGCCGGCGCCAATGCCGACGACCTTGCCCGTCAGCGGGCGGCTGCGGTCGATCATCGAATAAACGGTCGCGCAGTCGCCGACCGCGATGCGGCTCAGCGACGTCTCGCGGAAGTTGCCGACGGCGAACCATTCGCTCGCGTCGATCAGCGTGAAGATCGACTGGTTCGACGCCAGGGTTTCACCGGTCAGTACCGTCAGGCCCGTGACGAGGCCGTCGTGCGGCGCACGCACGACGGTGTCGTCGAGGGCATGCTGCGCGCGCGCCAGCGCGGCTTCGCGCGCATGCAGCGTCGCGATCGCATCGGCGTCGTCGCCGATCGTCTGCGCGGACGCGCGCTGCTGTTCCTGTGCCTGCGTGAGCGACACGGCTGCGTCGCGCTGGCGGACCTTCGCCTGGTCGAACTGCTGCGCGCTGACGTAGCCCTGCGCGGCGAGCGGTGCGAGCCGGTTCACGTCGCGCGCCGCAAGGTCGTGGTTCTGCGTCGCGCGCTTGACCTGCTCAGCGGCCACGGCCGCGTTCGAGCGCTCGCCGATCAGCGAACGGCGGCGCGTGTCGAGCGAGGCGCGCGCGAGCTCGAGGTCGGCCTGCGCCTGCGCAACCGTCAGACGGTACGGCACGGGATCGATGACGTACAGCAGGTCGCCCTTCGCGACACGCTGGTTTTCATGCACCGCGAGCTGCACGATGCGGCCGCCGACCGGTGACGCGACATGCACGACGTCCGCGTCGATCGACGCGTCGTCGGTGGACGGGTAGGCCGTCGTGCGGTAGTACGCGTACACGAGCGCAGCGATGCCGAGCGCGACGATCGCCAGTGCGATCACGCGGCCTTTGGTCGAGGGGCGGGCGATGCCGGCGGCCTTCATGCGAACGGCCCCGTGCCGGTGAGCCACACGATTACGGCGACCACGAGCCCGATCGCGGTGCAGACGGCAAGCTGGTAGGGCACCGTGGCGGCCCAGCCGGTCGCGACGAATACGCGGTGCGCGACGATCGCGCCGACGACGCCGACGATCGCACTGACGAGCCAAAGCGGGAAATACGCGCCGAACAGGACGTACGACGGTGCGCCGCGCGATGCGCAACCCGCGAGCGGCAGGGCGGGCGCCAGGACGGCGGCGACGCGCAACGGCGCGCGCGGCGTTGTTTTTCTCATGGTGTGACGAGCTCGACGTTGGGGGTGGATGCCGGGCGCGGCGCAATGCGGATCGTCGCCGCGACGACGATTCCAAGATACGGAGCCGATAATAAATCAGCGTGATGCGGACCGCCAGCGATCCGCCTTGCGCACCGTGGGGGCGTTGCCGGTCGGGGAGCGCATCCACTCGTCCGGCATCGCGTTTCGGCAACCGAGGGCAACCGGGACCGGACCGTCGCGATTCTGCCAGTGCAAGCTCGCGTAGGGTTGCTAACAGACTGTAAAGGATCGTCAGACGAACGAAGGGTGGCTGAGTTTGCCTTGGCGATAGGGTGAAATCGGTGTGGAAATGGTCGATTGCCACTCGAACGCATGGGAATCAGGTTGGCCCGGCAGGCCGGAGGACGATGTTGACGAGTCGGTCGACGGGATGGCGTGCGAAGCGCGCAGTGCGTCGAGATCGGCCACGCAGATCTGCAGCGGGCGTTCGGCGAGAGTTGTCTGCTCGTCTGCTCGTCTGCTCGTCTGCTCGTCTGCGATGGCGATGGCGATGGCGATGGCAACGGCAACGGCAACGGCAACGGCAACGGCAACGGCAACGGCAACGGCAACGGCAACGGCAACGGCAACGGCAACGGCAACGGCAACGGCAACGGCAACGGCAACGGCAACGGCAACGGCAACGGCAACGGCAATGGCAATGGCAATGGCAATGGCAATGGCAATGGCAATGGCAATGGCAATGGCAATGGCAATGGCAACGGCGCGCAGCGCCATCGGCTTCGCATGCCGACGCGCGGCGCCTTCGGGCAAGCCGCGGACGCTCCCATCGATCATCCGGCAGACTGATCGAAGTAGCTGACCTGGATGTGCAGGCGCAGCGTGCGTTTCATGCCGGTAGCGGGGGCGCTTCAAGAAGTCGTCGATCGCGTTCACTTCGGGCAGGCCGATGAGGGCGTGGCCTCGCGCTGTGTCGAGCGGCAGCGACGCCAGGCCAGCGACCGGTCGTCGCCGCCGCGATCTGTGTACCATCGTACGTCTGGTGCGACGCGCGGAACGGAGCCTCACGGCCCCGTGTGACGCGCGACGCGGAAGCGATAAAGCAGCATCGCAACGAAGGTGAGCGTTCCATGCGAAGTTTTTTTGTCCGGTTCATCGCAATCGGCGTGCTGTTCCATCTGTACGTCGGGATGCGGATCATTCCCGATGCGTTCGCGTCGCCGGTCGCGCGCACGATCGCGGCGCTCGTGCTGGCGAGCTTCGTCGTGCTGATCCCGGTCGGCATGTTCTCGCGCCGCTTCGACGAAGGCTGGGCCGCGACGCTGGCCGGCTGGGTCGGGTCGCTCGTGATGGGCTTCTTCTCGTCGCTGCTCCTGCTGACGTTCCTCCGCGAATTCGTGCTGCTCGGCGTGTTTGCATGGCGGAATCTCGGGCACGACGGCGCATGGCCCGGCGCGGCGACCGACACGGCGCTCGGCGTGCTGGTCGGCGCGGTGCTCGTCACCGTGATCGGGTTCGTCGGTGCGCGCCGCACGGCCGCGGTCAAGCGGGTGTCGATCCCGGTCGCGGGGCTGCCGGCCGGGCTCGACGGGCTGACGATCGTGCAACTGTCCGACATTCACGTCGGGCCGACGATCAAGCGGCCCTATGTGGAACGGATCGTGCGCGCGGTCAATGCGCTAGATGCCGACCTCGTCGTCGTGACGGGCGACGTGGTCGACGGCTCGGTCAAGCGCCTGCGCGAGCACACGGCGCCGCTCGGCCGCATGCAGTCGCGGCACGGCAGCTTCCTGGTGACGGGCAACCACGAGTATTACGCGGGCGCGCATGCGTGGATCGACGAATTCCGGCGCATCGGGCTGACGGTGCTGCTCAACGAGCACGTGCTGATCGAGCATGACGGCGCGCACGCGGTGCTCGCGGGCGTCACGGATTTCACGGCGGGCGGGTTCGATCCCGCCCATCGCAGCGACCCGGAGCAGGCGCTGGCGGGGGCGCCGCACGAGGTGGCAACGAAGATCCTGCTCGCGCACCAGCCGCGCAGCGCGGAAGCGGCGAACCGCGCGGGGTTTACCGTGCAGTTGTCGGGGCACACGCACGGCGGCCAGTTCCTTCCGTGGCCGCCGTTCGTGCGGCTGCAGCAGCCGGTGATCGGCGGGCTGAGCCGCTTTGGCGATCTGTGGCTCTATACGAGCCGCGGCACCGGATACTGGGGGCCGCCGAACCGCTTCGGCGTGCCGTCCGAGATCACGCTGATCCGGCTGACGCGCGGCGGGTAGCGCACTGTCCCCCGTTTGGAAAAAATCATTCGCGGGACCGGGGCAAGCCCGTCATCGGCGGGAGAAGGGAGGGCGGCAGCTTTCTTCAACTGCGAATGACAGCGCATGGCGGCGTGCGACGCCGTTGGCTAGTATGCAGGCATGCACTATTCGCTTCGCCCATCGCCCGTTCCTCTCGACATGTCGACACCCGATCTCTTCGCTGACACGCCCGCCCCCGACGTGGACTGGTACCCGGACTGGCTGGCGCCGCCCGATGCCGATCGCGCGCTGGCCGCGCTGATCGACGAGGTCGCGTGGCGGCAGGACACGATCCGCACGCCGCGCGGACGCATTCCGCTGCCGCGGCTCACCGCATGGCAGGGCGAGCCGGATGCCGTCTACGTGTATTCGGGGATCCGCAACGTGCCGGCGCCGTGGACGCCGGCCGTGTTCGACCTGAAGTGCGCGGTCGAGGCGACATGCGGCGCGCGTTTCAACAGCGTGCTGCTCAATCGCTACCGCAATGGACAGGACAGCCTCGGCTGGCACGCGGACAACGAGCCTGAGCTTGGCGATGCACCGGTGATCGCGTCGGTGAGCCTCGGTGCGATGCGCGTGTTCGACCTGCGCCATCGCGTGACCGGTGTCACGCATGCGTATCGGCTCGCGCATGGCAGCCTGCTCGTGATGCGCGGACGCACGCAGGCCGAATGGCAGCATCGCGTGCCGAAGGCGCCGGGCGTGCAGGGCGAGCGGGTGAACCTGACGTTCCGGCGTGTGATGCCGGCTGGAACGGGCCGGTAACGACCCTCGCCACCGCGGTGCCCGGATCGCCGGGCGATTCGCGCCCCGTTTTTTTAACTCACGGGCGACCGACGCAGGCAAGCAGTCGCGTGTGCGGCACGTTGCCGCATGAGCACGAAACCGCGCGCTATAAAACGGCGCTGAGACCCGTCCCATATGGGTTTCAGGAAAATTCGATCGACCGATCGGTTCCGATAGATGAGTGAAACCTCTGATGGTGCGTCGCAACAATCCTTGACTAGACTGTCGAATGGCAGAAGCGCGTCGTATCCCGGCGCGACCCTTTCGACATGCCCCAAGCGTCGCCGATGCGGCGCGCAAGGGGGCAGGAGCAAAACGCGTGACCGTACTCGACCCTTCCTTCGAACCCTCGCTGCACGTCTTTGAACAAGACGGCGGATGGCAATGGGCGCTGACGGTGAAGCGGGCGACCGGCGTTGGCGTGAAAGTCGTTGCGTTCAGCCGGGAAGGCTTTCGCGGCGAGGCCGAGGCATATGCCGCCGGCCAGCTTGCCCGCGCCGAGTATGACGCCGCCGTGACGGCCTGAGGCCGTCGCGTCGATCCCGCTCGAGGATCGCCTTCACCGCCCGCCGCCGGGTGTTTTTTTCCGATCGTTTTCCGTTTTCCGTTTTCCGCCCGTTCGCCCGCCGCGCCGCGCTACGCCCTTCGCGCGATAGCGCATGCGGCGCGCGTGGGCGCATGTCCGTCCGGGCCCCCGCGCCAAATGGTCCGTACCATTCGACACGTGTGTGCCATACGCCGCGCTTAACGTCCCTGCACGGCGTCCGTCGCGCCGGCGATGCGGCTTCGCGCCGTGATTTGAACGCCGGATGCCGGACGCCGACCCATCGACAAGAATGCAGGTCATGTGCGACGACAGAACCGACTACAACCGCCATGCGCGCGGCGGATCGCGCACGGCGCGGGCGCCGCAACGGGGATTCACGCTGATCGAGGTGCTGATCGCGCTGGCGATCGTCGCGGTGGCGCTGGGTGCCGTGATGCGCGCGATCGGCGCGCTCGCGTCGGATACCGACATGGCGCGCATGCGCCTGCTCGCGTTGTGGAGCGCCGACAACGCGCTCGGCGAGATCCGCATCGCTTCGACCTGGCCGCCCGTCGGCACGAACACGTTTGCATGCCCGCAGGGCCGCTACCGGTTCGTGTGCCGCCAGTCGGTGGCCGCGTTGCCGAGCCCGCTCGTGCGTCGCGTGACGGTGAGCGTGTATCCGTCCGCGTCGAGCCGCAACGTGCTCGCCGAAGTCGTCACGGTGATCCAGAATGAAGCGCGCCGCTGAACCGCGCGCGGCGGCGCGTGCCCGCGGCTTCACGCTGATCGAGATGCTGGTCGCGATCGCGCTGCTCGCCGTGATCGCGCTGCTGTCGTGGCGCGGCCTCGACGCGACGATCCGCGGCCGCGACGATATCGCGTCGAATCTGGCGCAAACGCGTCTGCTCGGCCGCTACTTCTCCCAGTTGCAGTTCGACCTGACGAACCTCGTCACGGCCGACGAAGTGTTCGGGCCGCCGCTGCGCATTCGTCCGGGCGAGCTCGTGATGGTGCGCCATCTCGGCGTCGGCGGCGGGCCGACGCAGATGCAGGTCGTGCGCTACCAGCTCAAGGGGCGCGAACTCGTGCGCAGCGCGTCGCAGCCGCTCGCGTCGCTCGCCGACGTGGAGGACGCGCTGCAACACATGGACGCGTTCGCGCGCGTGGTGGTCAGCAACGATGCGCGCTCGATGCAGCTTTCCGTATGGATCCCGCCCGGCGGATGGACAACGAGCCAGGCCGCCATCGAACAGAGCTATGCGCAGTTTCTCGCGCAGCACGGCATCAGCAATTCGACGTCGATCGGCGTACCGGTGCCGCGCGGGGTCCGCTTCACGGTCACGATGGGCGCGCCGGCGGTCGAGTACGTGCGGACGATCCCGATCGGCCAGTGAGCGCGCAAGGTCGTCCGGCTTGCGCGTCCACGCGCGGAAAGGCGTTCCGTCCCCCGGGCAAAATGGTCCGTAACTTTCGTCATACGTCTGTTATTGGCCGTCCGTTAGTCTCGTGCCGAGCATGACCGCCGCGACCGGTTCCATCGACCGGTTCAGCGGCGGCATCGGCAAACGGGAAGGGGGCGAACGTGACGGTCGAGCACCGGCATGATGCACACGCGGGCGCGTCGGGACACGACGCGCGCGGGCAATGGCAATCGGCGGCGATGCTGGGCCGCGCACAGCAGTGGCACGGCGCGGGTCGCTTCGACGACGCGGCACGGGAATACCTCGCGGTGCTCGCGAAGGAGCCCGACCATCCGCAGGCGCTGCATCTGTACGGCGTGCTGCAATTCCAGCGCGGTGCGGCCGAACAGGCCGAAGCGCTGCTGCGCCAGTCGATCGCGATCGCGCCGGACGTGCGCGCGCTGTCGGATCTCGGCGCGATCGTCGGCGAGGGCGGCCGCATTGACGAAGCCCTCGGCCATTTCGAGAACGCACTGCGCGCGGCGCCCGACGATGTGCAGACACTCGTGCGTCACGGCAACACGTTGATCGGCCTGCGCCGCTACGACGACGCGCTTGCGTCGTTCGACCGTGCGCTCGCGGTGTCGCCGCTCGTGCTCGACGCGCTCTGCAATCGCGGCGGCGCGCTGCGCGCACTCGGCCGCCTCGACGACGCGCTCGACACCTACGACCGTGCACTGATGGTCGATCCGCATTCGTTCGAATCGTGGTTCAACCGCGGCCTCGTGCTGCGCGAGTTGCAGCGCGCGGCCGATGCGCTGCATTGCTTCGATCGCGCCAACGCGATCCGGCCGGGCATCGCCGCGATCATGGCCGAACGCGGCCGTACGCTTGCCGGGCTCGATCGTCTCAACGAAGCCCTTGCCGCCTTCAACGACGCACTCGCGGCCGATCCCGCGCGGCTCGACACGCTCTGCGACAGCGCAGCCGTGCTCGAACGGCTCGGCCGTGCGGACGAAGCGCTCGCGCGGTGCGAACGTGTGCTGGCGCTCGATCCGGACCACGTCCGCGCCCTCGCGGGCCGTGGCAATGCGCTGCTGCAACTTGAGCGCCACGACGACGCACTCGACAGCCATGACCGGGCGCTCGCCATCGATCCGCGCGCGGCCGACACACTGTGCAATCGCGGCACCGTGCTGCGTGACCTGCAGCGCTTCGATGCGGCGCTCGCCAGCTACGACGCCGCGCTGGCACTCGACGAGCATTTTGCCGAAGCGTGGATGAACCGCGGCAACGTGCTGCGGGACCTGTATCGCTACGAAGAAGCGATTGCGTCGCTCGATCATGCGCTCGAGCTGCGCCCCGATCTGGCGACGAACTGGCTGGCCCACGGCAACCTGCTTGCCGAAATGGGGAAGGCGGAGGACGCCTTCACCGCCTACGATCGCGCGCTCGCGCTGCAACCCGACTTCGCCGCCGCACACTGCGCGCGTGCAGCGCTGCACCTGATGGAAGGCGATTTCGCGCGCGGCTGGCGCGGGTATGAATGGCGGTTGCGCGATCCGCAACTCGCGCGCGATGCACGGTCGTTCACGCAGCCGGTGTGGCGCGGCGACGAACCGCTCGAAGGCAAGACGATCCTGATCCATGCGGAACCGGGCGTCGACGACACGCTGCAGTTCTGCCGCTATGTCCCGCTCGTCGCTGCGCGCGGCGCGCGCGTGGTGCTCGAGGTGCAGCCGTCGTTGCGCATGCTGATGGCGTCGCTCACCGGTGCGGCCCGCGTGATCGCACGGGGCGAGCCGCTGCCGGCCTTCGACTGCCATGTGCCGCTGTCGAGCCTGCCGCATGCGTTCGGCACGGAAGCGCACACGATTCCGCACACGGCCGCGTACCTGCATGCGGACCCGCAGCGCACGCGCCAGTGGGACACGCTGCTGGGCGAACGGTGCAGGCTGCGCGTCGGATTCGCGTGGGCGAGCGATTCGGCACGACGAAACGACGCCGGCCGGTCGATCGATTTCGCGCGACTCGCGCCGCTGTTCGATCTCGACGTCGACTGGATCAGCCTGCAGAAACCGGTGCATGAGCGCGACGCCGCGCGGCTGGCCGATGCGCAGGTACGTCGCGTCGACGACGAGCTAGGCGATTTCGCGGACAGGGCCGCGTTGATCGGCGCGCTGGATCTCGTGATCGCGGCCGATTCCGCGGTCGCGCATCTGGCGGGTGCGCTGGGCGCACGCGTATGGGTGCTGCTGCCCGATCCGCCGGTGTGGCGCTGGATGCGTATGCGTGACGACAGCCCGTGGTACCCGTCCGCGCGACTATTTCGCCAGCCGGCACCCGGCAACTGGGCCGATGCGATCGACGCGGTGCGTGCCGCGCTTGAACCGATGACACGTTAGACACGACACGCGATACGAACAGCGATAAGTGAGGGCGACACGATGACACCGAACGGGGAAGGGACGACACTTGCGAGCGCGCCGGTCGCGCCGGATCGCCGCCCGCCCGACACCATGCAGCTCGAACGGCTGCTCGTGCGTGCGCGCAAGGCGCATCATGAGGGCGCGCTGCAGCACGCGGAGCATGCCTATGCCGAGCTGCTGGCGCTCGATCCCGAGCATCCGGAGGCGCTGCACCTGCTCGGCGCGGTACGTTTCCAGCAGGGGCGCCTCGACGATGCCGAGCCGCTGATGCGGCGCTCGGTCGAGCGCCAGCCGGTGCCGCTCGCGCTCGCGAACTACTCGGCGGTGCTGGCCGGGCTCGGGCGCGAGCACGATGCGCTCGCGCGGCTCGACGAGGCGCTCGCGATCAATCCCGTGCATCAGCGCGTGCTGTTTCAGCGGGCCGGGCTGCTCGCGCAACTCGCGCGGTACGACGAAGCCTGTGAGGTCTACGATCGCCTTCTCGAACTGACACCCGGGTTCGCCGACGGTTACGTGAAGCGCAGCGACATGCTGCGCGCGCTCGGCCGCTGCGACGACGCGCTCGCCGATTGCGATCGCGCGATCGCACTCGCGGGCCGCACGTTCGACGCGATGCGCGCGCGCGGGCTCGCGCTGCGTGAGCTCGGCCGCTTCCGCGAGGCGGCGGACAGCTATGGTCATGCGCTCGCGCTGCGGCCGGGTAGCGCCGACGCGCTGTTTCTGCGTGGCGTCGCGTATCTCGACCTGCACGATCCCGAATACGCGCTGGCGGATTTCAACGCGGCGATCGCGGCGAGCCCCACGTTCGTCGATGCGATCTTCAACAGCTCGATCGCACTCGAACAGCTCGGCCGGCACGACGAAGCGCTGGTGCGCTGCGACCGTGCGCTCGCGATCGACCCGCGCCATGCACGCTCGCACGCGAATCGCGGCAATGCGGCGAGCCACCTGGGCCGCTTTGCGGATGCGGTCGACAGCTATGCGCGCGCGCTCGACGTCGAGCCGGGCAGCACGGGCGTGCTGTGCAACTACGCGTGCGCGCTGATGCAGGTGGCCCGTCACGACGATGCGCACGACATGTGTGACCGCGCGCTGGCGATCGATCCACACTATGCGCCCGCGTCGTTCACGCGTGCGCGGGTTCGACTCGAAGCGCATCGCTACGATGACGCGCTCGACGATCTCGCCAACGTGATCGCCGCGACGCCACGCGACAAGCTCGCGCACTTCCACCGCGGCAGCGCGTTGCGCGCGCTTCGGCGCCACGAGGATGCGTTGCGCGCGTATGCGGAAGCGATCGACATCGACCCGGACTATGCGCACGCGCACTGCATGCGTTCGTTCCTGTGCCTGTCGATCGGCGACTTCGACGCCGGCTGGGCCGAATACGAATGGCGCTGGCGCGACAGCCAGCTCGACGGCAGCCGGCGCGATTTTGCGCAGCCGCGCTGGACGCACGGCATGCCGCTCGACGGGCAGACGATCCTGCTGTATCCGGAGCAGGGGCTCGGCGACACGTTGCAGTTCTGCCGCTACGTGCCGCTCGTGAAGGCGCTCGGCGCACGCGTCGTGGTCGAGGCGCCGGTCGAGCTGAAGGCGCTGTTCGCGACGCTCGACGGCGTCGACGTGCTCGTCGCGCGCGGCGACCCGCTGCCGCCGTTCGACCTGCATTGCCCGCTGTTGAGCCTGCCGCTCGAATTCCGCACCGATCTCGCGTCGATTCCGGCGAGTGTGCCGTACCTGCGCGCCGATCCTGCGCGGGTCGAGCACTGGCGCGCGCGGCTGGGCGCGGCCGACCGGCCGCGCGTCGGCCTCGTGTGGTCCGGCAACCCGCTGCACCTGAACGACCGCAACCGCTCGATCACGCTCGCCGACCTGACGCCGCTGCTCGACGACCGCTACGAATGGATCAGCCTGCAGAAGGTGATCCGCGACGAGGATCGTCCGGTGCTCGATGCGAGCCCGATCCGCTTCGTCGGTGACGAACTGACGGATTTCGCGGAAACGGCCGCGCTGACGGAGGCAATGGACGCGGTGATCAGCGTCGATACGTCGGTTGCACACCTGGCCGGTGCGCTCGGCCGGCCGCTCGCGGTGATGCTGCCGCACACGCCCGACTTCCGCTGGCTGCTCGATCGCGACGACAGCCCGTGGTATCCGGGCGCGCGTTTGTTTCGCCAGCCGGACGGTGGACAGTGGGCACCGGTCGTCGAGCGGATGCGCGACGCGTTGCCGGCACTGGTGGCGGGAGCATCGCGATGAGCACGGCGCCGGCGTTCGGCGCGGGTGCCGCGCCGCTGCGGGCCGCCGTCGACGATGCGCTGCGCAACGCGCGCGTGAAACTCGAGCAACGCGACTTCGCGGGGGCGGGGCGGCTTTACGACGGGGTGCTGGCGATGCTGCCCGACCACGTCGAGGCGCTGCATCTGCTCGGGTTCGTGCATCTCCAGCTGGGCGATCCCGTGCGCGCGGCGCCGCTGATTGCGCGATCGATGCGCTCCGGGCTGAATCAACCGTGGAATTTCGTGAATCATGCGCAGGCGCTGACACGCACCGGCCGTCATCGTGAAGCGCTCGACACGGCCGCGCAGGCGCTCGCGCGCGATCCCGGCCATGCGCCGGCGTACGCGGCGCGCGGCGACGCGCTGCACGCGCTCGGCCGGCATGGCGAAGCGGTCGGCGCGTACGATCTTGCGCTGACGCGTGAGCCGGGCCGCACGGAGTCGTGGGTCCGACGCGGGGAGGCATTGCGCGCGCTCGGCCGGCCTGCCGACGCACTGATCAGCATCGAGCGTGCGCTGCGGATCGATCCCGACGACCCGGCTGCGCTCGCCGAACGCGGCCATGCGTTGCGCGCGCTCGGCCGCGGCGACGAGGCGCTGCATTGCTTTCAGCTCGCGATGGTGGTGCGCGGCAAGACGCCCGATCTCGTCTACGCGTGCGGCTATACGCTGATCGAACTGGGGCGTCCGGCCGAAGCGCTGGCGTGTCTCGACGAAGCGCTCGCGCGGACGCCGGACGACATGCAGCTGCTGTTCGTGAGTTGTGTCGCGCTCGATCTGCTGCATTTGCGCGACGAACTGCTCAAGCGTAGCGACCGGCTGCTGGCGCGCGACCGCGACAACGTCGGCGCGTGGGTCGGCCGTGGCAACGCGCTGCTCGGGCTGAGGCGGCACGAGGAAGCCGCGCATGCGTACGGGGAAGCCCTCGCGCGCGCGCCGGCGGATTTCGACGCGCTGCGCAACCGGGCCGGTGCGCTGCGGGCATTCGGTGCCTGCGACGAAGCGCTCGCGCATTACGACCGTGCGCTCGACGCGCGCGGCCCGCACGCGGAAGTGCTGTGCAATCGCGCGATCGCGCTGCAACTGCTCGGCCGCTACGACGATGCGCTCGCGAGCTATGCGGCGGCGGCCGGCGCGCCGGGACGGACGGCGCAGGAGATCTACACGCGCGCAGTCGCACGCCAGCAACTCGGCGACTACGACGCCGCGCTCGCCGATTTCGCGCTGGCCACCGTGCGCGATCCGAATCACGGCATCGCACGCCGGTCCGAGGCGTTCTGCCGCCTGGTGATGGGCGACTTCGATGCAGGCTGGCGGCAGCATGAAGCGCGCTGGGATGCCGCCGACGTAATGCTGCACCGGCGCCATGCCGGCCGCCCGCAATGGACGGGCGACGAACCGCTCGCCGGTCGCACGCTGCTGCTGCACGCTGAACAGGGCTTCGGCGACACGCTGCAGTTCTGCCGCTATGCGAGCCTTGCGCACGATCGCGGCGCGACCGTGCTGATCGACGCACCGGCCGCGCTCGCTGGCCTGCTCGGCACCTTGAGCGGCGTGAGCCGCGTCGTCGCCGACGGCCAGCCTGCGCCGGCGTTCGATCTTCATTGCCCGATGATGAGCCTGCCTTTCGCGTTTCGGACGACGCTCGATACGGTGCCGGCCGACGTGCCGTACCTGCATGCCGACCCGCAGCGGCGTGCCGCGTGGATCGACCGGCTCGATGCGGCCGCACCGGCGCGACGGTTGCGAGTGGGGCTCGCATGGTCGGGTAATCCGGATCATGCAAACGATGAAAACCGGTCGATGACGTTCACCGCGCTCGCGCCGCTGGTCGCGCTCGACGCGACGTTCGTCAGCCTGCAGGTGGGCGTGCGTTCGCGCGATGCCGACGCATTCGCGGCAAGCGGCGTGCTGTCGTTCGAGGCGGAGCTGAGGGATTTCGCGGAAACGGCGGCGCTCGTCGATGCGCTGGACCTCGTGATCGCCGTCGATACCTCGGTCGTGCATTTGGCCGGCGCGCTCGGGCGTCCCGTGTGGGTGCTGCTGCCGCGCGTGCCGGACTGGCGCTGGCTGCTCGAACGTGACGACAGCCCGTGGTACCCGAGCGCGACACTGTTCCGGCAGGGGCTGCCCGGCGACTGGCCGGCGCTGGTCGAGCGTGTGGCGCTGGCGCTCGCGGCCCGCATCCGCACGCACCGCGAAACCGCGTGACCGGCTGACTGTGACAAAAGCTACGGACCTTTCGCGTGCGGCCCGAATGGTCCGTAACACCCGCCATGCCGTTGCCATCGGGCCTTCGTATGTTCGTGTGATTCCAGTGACCGGGTTCGATCCCGGTCGCAACGACCCAGCGCGGCGACGGCTCGGTGCCGTCTTCGGCGCGAGCGTCGTCAAGCGCAATTTCATAGGATTCGGGGTGAAGAATGGCAGCACGCGCACGCACGGCACGACAACCTGACGCGACGGGCTTGCGCCCGGTCCTGAAATCGGAACTGCGGCCGCTGGTCCGGGCCGTGGCCTTGATGCTGCTGGCGGGCGCGTCCGCGCACGTGCAGGCGGCCGGCATCATGAACCTCGGGGCGGCGGCCGCGCGTGCGTCCGGCGGCGGCGCGGGTGGCGCCGGCGGCGCGCCGGGCATGCCGAATCTCGGCGTGTCGGCGCAGCAGGCGCTGCAGGCGAGCCAGCCGTCGATCCGCAACCTCGGGTATGCCGCACATGCGATCGCCGCGCAGATTGCCGCGCAGCAGAATGCGGCTGCTGCGGCGGCGAAGCTGCCTTCGACCGTGCCGAACGGGCTCGCGCCGGGCGGGCTGCAGGTGGCGAACGGCGTGACCTTCGTGACGGACGGCAACGGCAACCAGATCAGTCAGAACACGGATACCGGTAACCCGCTGCTGTGGGTCAACGCGAACGGACCGAAGCAGACCGTCGACAGCAGCGGCCACGTGAACGTCGACGTCAAGCAGACCGGGCAGAACGCGGTGCTGACGTGGGAGACGATGAACGTCGGCCGGCAGACGACGCTGAATTTCGATCAGTCGGGCGGCACCCAGACCAACGGCGCGAACAACTGGGCCGTGCTGAACCGGATCAACGACCCGAGCGGGCGGCCGAGCCAGATTCTCGGCAACATCACCGCGCAGGGGGCCGTGTATGTGATCAACCGCAACGGTGTGCTGTTCGGTGCGGGGTCGCAGGTCAACGTGCATTCGCTGGTCGCGTCGTCGCTGAACCTGCTCGACATGAAGAACCAGCTCGTGCCGACGCCGGCGGGCATCGTCGCGAGCAATCAGCAGTTCCTGAGCTTGCCGGCGGGGACGACCGGCGGGCTCGCTTATCCGGAGTCGGGGAGTTCGAGCGGGACGGTCGGGCCGGGGGGCAAGCCGAACGAGGTGCTGGGGCTCGGTAATCAGGCGCTGCTGATCGGGACGTATCAGGCGCCGGGCGACGTGACGATCGAGCAGGGGGCGTCGATCACGACGCATACCAACGGTACGGCGAGCGACGGCGGGTTCGTGCTGGTTGCGGCGCCGAACGTGACGAACGCGGGCAGCATTTCGGCGACGTCTGGGCAGGTCGTGCTCGCGGCGGGCGTGGGGGTGAGCCTGCGGCCGAACGGAGCCGGGACGACGGGCAACCCGCAAGTCCTGCTGCCGGAGTTGAGCGGGCAGATCGTGACGACGGATCTTCAGACCGGCAGTACGATCGACGTCACGCCGGCTGGCACGTTGACCAATACGGGCATCGTGCAGGCTGCACGCGGCAACGTGAACCTGCTCGGCAGCCGCGTTGCGCAGAACGGCGTGGTCGGCGTGACGACGAGCGTGAACACGCCGGGCACGATCACGATCTCGACGGCGGACGAGTACGCGTCGAACAATCCGCTGGGCAATCCGTATCCGAATCAGGTCCTGAGCGGCGTCGACAACGTCAACCGTGCCGGCCTGCTGAGCTTCGGGCCAGGTTCGGTGACGACGGTACTGCCGGACAACAACGGCCAGACCGCGACGTCGACGCCGGGCACGACGTTCACGCCGGGCGGCATCACGATGACGGCCGGCTCCGTCTGGTTCCAGGGCGGCTCGCTGATCGAGGCGCCGGGCTCGAACGTATCGGTGACGGCTTATGCGCCGTCGATCGTGACGAACAAGGTGCCGGGCCAGACCGCGGTGCCGGGCCGCATCTACGTGGACGACGGCGCGACGATCGACGTGTCGGGGCTGGCAAACGTGCAGGCGCCGATTTCGCAGACGCTCGTCACGATCGACCGGATCGGCCAGAACGAGCTGGCCGATTCGCCGCTGCTGCGCAACAGCTTCCTGTTCGGGCTGAAGGGCGCGGTCGTCGACAGCACGCTGACGGGCACGCGCAGCGACGGCGTGCAGTGGGTCGGCAGCCCGATCCTGAACCTGTCGGGCTACGTGAACCTGATTCCGCGTACCGTCGACCAGTTGCTGACCAACGGCGGCACGATCACGCTGTCCGGCAACGAGGTGGTGACCGCAGCGGGTTCGTCGATGAACCTGAACGGCGGGTATGTGCATTACAACGGCGGGATGGTCAACACGACGCGGCTCGTCGACGCCAACGGCGCGATCGTTCCGATCGGGCAGGCGAGCCCGTACGATAACTATGTCGGCATCGCCGGGCAGTTCGTCGAAAACCATCCGCGCTGGGGCGTGACGAAGTCCTGGTACAACCCGCTGCTGACGAGCGGCACTTACCAGTCCGACTATATCGTCGGCGGCAATGCGGGCACGCTCGACCTGTTCGCGTCGCAGGCGCTGGTGCTCGATGGCGACATCAGCGCGCAGGCGTTCGGCGGCGCAAAGCAGATGCAAGGCAATAGCCTGCCGTCCGGCGGCACGTTCAACCTCGGTGCGGATCCGAAACTGGCGGGTGGCGCGCTGGCCGGGATGACGTGGAACAGTGTGGCCTTTACCACGGCACCACCGCTCGGTGCCCTCTCGGGGTTGACGATCCTGCAGGACGGGGCGCCGCAACTGAGTGCACTGATGCCGGGTTTCTCGATCGATACGCAGCTCGACAAAAATGCTTCGCAATCGCTGTCTGGCAACGATCCGAACAATCTGCAGGCAACGCGTGTGGTACCGGTCGCGACGCTGAACAACGGCGGGTTCGCGAACCTGAGCGTGACCGAGGACAAGAACGCAGGCAAGGGCATCGTGGTTGCGCAGGGCACGCAACTGAACCTGCAGCCGGGCGGGTCGATCTCGCTCAACAGCCCGGCCGCTGGCGCCGACGTGAATGTTGCGGGGCGGCTGTCCGCGCCGTCCGGTTCGATCTCGATCACGAGCGGCGGCAACGTCGTCGTCGGGCCGCAGGGCGCGATCAGCGCGGCCGGCCAGTGGGTGAACAACGACGTGCAGGCCGCGCCTGGCACGACGCCTGGCAACAGCCAGTTCATCAACGGAGGCAGCATCTCGTTGTCGGCGACGCAGGGATCGGTCACTGTGAACGGCAATGCCGTCGACACGACGGGCTCGGTACTGCTGCAACCGGGAAGCTTGCTCGACGTATCGGGCGGCGGTGAAATGCTCGCGAACGGCCAGCTGTTGCTCCAGAACGGCGTGCCTGCTGGGCGCGGCGGCAACGTGGCGTTGCAGACCTATGCGGTGCCGGCGGGAGGCGCGCAGTTCGGCGATACGGGCGACGGCGGCCCGAACATGCCGAATGCTCAGCCGACAGCCGGCACGATCGCGATGAACGGCGCGATCCTGAGCGAGGGCTTTTCAGGTGGCGGCACGATGACGCTGGGCGCGCTCGGCTTCAGGATCGGCGGAGCGCCGTCCGCGGCATCTCCGTGGGATGTGTACCTGCCCGAGAACTTCTTTTCCCGGCAGGGCTTCGGCAAGTATGTGCTGAATGCGTACTACGACTCGACCGTCGCACCGGGCGCGACAGTCGCGCTGACACAACTGAACCGTATTCCGGACGCGCTGGCGCTCCAGCAGACAGGCTCGGGCGCAAACCTGACGACGGCCGGCCTGACGACGATCGGCCAACTGGACGCGTATCACCGGCAGCCCACGAGTCTGGTGGTGACGGGCGGTGGTTACGTGGCATGGCCGAACGCGGGAGGCACGGGATCGGTGTCGTATCCGGGCGTGACGGGCTCGGTCACGCTGTCGTCCGGTGCGTCGATCGACGCGGATGCCGGTGCGAGCGTCGCTTTGTCGTCGCCAACGCAGGTCACGGTGCTCGGGTCGGTGGTCGCGCCGGGCGGGGTGATCTCGCTGGGCGCGAACGCGGGCGGCATTGCGGCCGGGCAGAGCAGCCGGTCCGTCTGGCTTGGCCCGGATGCCACGCTCGATGTATCCGGTGTTGCGCTCGCCAATCCGCTCGCCGCGCCGGTCAAAGTTGGTGGAACGACTGTCGTGCCCAATTCAGGCAAGGTTCTGCCGGGCGGTTCGGTGACGCTGTCGAGCGACTCGGGCTACGTTGTTGCACAAGCCGGTTCGACGATCGATGTGTCGGGTGCGTCGGCGAACTTCGATCGTTTGCAGGCGAACGGCACTTATGCGTCACAGCCCGTGTGGAGCGATGCCGGCTCGATCACGCTGTCGGCCGCGTACGGTCTCTTCTCGGATGCGACACTGGTTGGCCACGGCGGAGCGGCCCAGGCACGCGGCGGCACGCTGACGATCCTGCCGCATCAGAACAGCGGCTCGGCCGGCGCGACGGCACTCGTCGTGCGGCAGAGCGGGACGCTCGTACCCGCCGGACTTGCGCCGGGCCAGGATTTCTCGACCGCGATCGATCCGACCACCGGGCAGCCGATCGGCCAGCCGACGGGCGTGATCCAGTTCGCCGCCGATCGCCTGAACGGTTCGGGAATCGCGAATCTCGTGCTGGGCGACAGCACGCCGTCCCCGATTCCCGTGTCGGTGCCGCCGATCGTGTTTGCCGGTGATGTGAATCTGACGTTACCCGAATCGGTGACGCTGAATACCGGGCGAATCGCGGCAATCGGAATGGATCAGCTCTCGACGCTGCTGTCGACGCCGGCCAAGCCTGCAGGCGGCAGTTCGGCGCTCGCGGACCAACTCGCGCAGCCGCCGGCCCATCCTCTCGGCGCGACGGTGACGATCAACGCGCCTTATGTCGCGCTTGCAGGCCCGACCGTAACCCCGTCAACGCCCGCATTCGCACCGGTCGCGACGCTGTCCGATGCGACGCTGAACGTCAACGCGTCGTTCCTCGACCTGCGCAATCAGTTCCAGCTGAACAACATCGGTCAGGCGAATCTGGCGAGCAGCGGCGATATCCGGCTGAGTTCGACCAGTGTGTCGCAGACCAGCAACGTGCTGCTGCCGGGCGAGCTGTACACGCCGGGCAACGTGACGCTCAATGCCGCGAGCCTGTATCCGGCCACCGGCAACACCTTCATCATCGACGCAGTCGGCCCGGTCGATTCGACCACCGGCAAGCCCGCGCCGACCACCGTCACCTTCGGCACGACCGGTTCGTCCGGCACGCCGCTGTCGGCCGGCGGCACGCTGCTCGTCGATGCAACGAACATCGTGCAGGGCGGTAACGTACGTGCGCCGTCGGGCACGCTCGTGTTCGGCGTCGGCGATCCGACGAACGCCGCGACACAGAAGCAGTTCGGCAACCTGCCGCTCGTCGCGACCGATTCGGTGACGTTCGCGAACGGCAGCGTAACGTCGGTTTCGAACGGCAGGTCGATCATTCCGTACGGCACGACGATCGACGGCGTCGAATGGCAGTTCAATCCGCTCGCGGGCACGACGGCATCGGACCTGAATGGGCCGCCCGCGAAGTACATCGGCGTGAACGGCACCAGCGTCGCGCTCAACAAGGGCGCGACGATCGATCTCTCCGGCGGCGGCGACCTGCAGGCCGCCGAATGGGTGCCAGGCACGGGCGGCACGCGCGACGTGCTGTCGCAATACAACGTGAGCTACGCGAGCGGCAAGGGTGCGACGGCGGTGCCGGTCAACGCGGGTGCCGGAAACGTCTATGCAATCGTGCCGGGCACACAATCGCCGGTGGCCGCATACGATCCGCTGTTCGCCCAGACCGTGCAGCCGGACGTCGGCAGCAACGGCACGCCGACGACGAAGACCTCGACGCTCGGCGTCGGTCAGGCCGGGTTGAACGACGCGATCGGCAAGGCCGTGTACCTGTCCGGCGTGCCGGGCCTGGCGCCCGGCTATTACACGCTGCTGCCGGGCAAGTACGCGACGCTGCCGGGCGCGTACCGTGTGACCGTGTCGTCGGCGACGGGCAACGTCGTGCCGGGCGCGTCGCAGGTGCTGCCGGACGGCACGGTGATGGCGGCCGGGTACTTCGCCGATGCGGTGACGGGCGGCCGCAGCGCGACGCCGACGCTCTTCAACGTGCAGTCGGGTGCGACGTGGCAACAGTATTCGCAGTACACGCTGAAGGGCGCGAACGCCTTCTTCACCGCGCAGGCCGCGAAACAGGGTAACGTGACGCCGCCGCTGCCGGTGGACGGCGGCCAGCTCGTGCTGGCCGCGACGAAGGCGCTGACGCTCGGCGCGACGCTGAACGCCGCGGCTGGTATAGGCGGCGCACCGGCCGAGGTCGACGTCGCGTCGCAGGACATCCAGATCACCGGCAACGGCAGCGCGGCGCTGCCCGGTTATCTGCAGATCGGCGGCGACGCGCTCGATTCGCTGAACGCGGGCAGCCTGCTGATCGGTGGCACGCGCGCGGGGACAACGAAGGGCGTGACGATCACGCCGATCGCGAACAGCGTGGTGGTGTCGAACGATGCGAACTCGTCGTTGAAGGGCCCCGAAATCCTGCTCGTGACGAAGACCGACGCGAGCGGCACGGACCCGAATGCGGCGAACGGCTTGCGTGTCGACGCAGGTGCGTCGATCGTAGCGGCAGGCGATTATCCGGCGGCGAAGGATCAGCCGATCACGATCGCCGGCGACGGTGCGCTGCTGCGCGTGTCAAACGGCGCGATGGCGCCGCTCACGCGCACGGGCGGCACCGGCACGGGGCTGTTGACGGTCGGCGCAGGTGCGACGCTGTCGGGCGGTCAGGCGCTGATGCTCGATTCGTCGGGCAACCTGAAAGTTGACCCGAGCGCGGTGCTGTCGGCGAAGGCGATCACGGCGGACGGTTCGGCGATCACGTTCACCAATGCGAGTGGCGCGGCTGCTGCGAACTTGCCGGGCTTCGTGATCGATCAGGCGGGACTTGCGCAGCTTGCCAATGCGGATCTCGTGTCGCTGCGCAGCTACGGCGCGATGGGCTTCGTCGGCGACGTGAACGCGACGTTCGGCAAGAGCGTCGACCTGAGCGCAGGCACGTTCACGAGCGACGGCGGCCGCGTGACGCTGAACGGGCAGCAGATCGCATTCACGAACGAGACGGGTGCGCCTAATGGCACGGTCACGCCGGGTAACGGCACGCTGACGGTCAACGCGAAGGAGATCGATTTCGGCACGGGCGCGAAGACGTTGAGCGGCTTCTCGTCGGCGAACATGACCGCAAGCGGCGGCATCGTCGGGCAAGGCATGGGGACGTTCGATTTCGGTGCGCTGCCGGTGACGCTCAATGCGCCGGTGTATTTCGCCGATACGAGTTCCGCGTCGACCGTGAAGACGACCGGCGCGCTGACACTGAACGGCGCGGCGGGCACGGCGTTGACGAAGACGCCGGTGGGCGGTGCATGGAAATTCGTGGGCGGCACGCTCGCCGACAACGGTGCGACGATCGCCGCACCGGCCGGCAACGTGAGCCTCGAAGCGACCACCGGCAACCTGACGATCGGCGGCGGGTCGACGGTCAGTTCGGCCGGTGTGTCGAAGCAGTTCTTCGACGTGACGCAATACGCGCCGGCCGGTTCGATCGTGCTGACTGCCGATGCAGGGACGGTCGATGTGCAGTCAGGCACGACGCTCGACTTCTCGGGCGCGAAGGGCGGCGGCGCGGCGGGCAGCCTGACGTTGTCGGCGCCGAAGCAGGTCGTGAATTTGAACGGCACGATCAAGGGTGGTGCGACGAACGGCTACGCGGGCGGTTCGCTGTCGCTCGACACCGCCGGCGCGGCCGATCTCGATTCGCTCGCGAAGACGCTCGCATCGAGCGGCGTGAACCAGTCGATTGCCGTTCACACGAAGTCGGGCAACCTGACGCTGTCGGCCGGCAACGCGCTGACCGCGCGCTCGGTGCAGCTGACGGCCGACGGCGGCGCGGGCAATGCGTCGGATACGGCAAACGGCAACGTGAACGTGCTGGGGACGATCGACGCGTCGGGCAAGGCGGGCGGGCAGATCAACCTGTACGGGCGCAGCGGCGTCGATGTCGAGGGCACGCTGCTCGCGCGCGGCTCCGATCCGACGCAGCGCGGCGGCAATGTGAATATCGGCACGAGCGCGGTGTTCGATCCGACCATCGCGAATCCGTACAACACGACTTATGGTTACGAGAACATCGACCCGTCGCGTTCGGGGCTGATCCGGGTAGGCGCGAATGCACTGATCGACGTATCGGGCGGAACGGCCGGCGGGTTGTCCGGCGGCACCGTGAATTTCCGCGCGCCGTTGCTTGCGGACGGCAGCGTCGACGTGCAGTTGCCGAATACGTTCAACAGCGGCAAGGGCATCGTCGGTTCCCGTGCAACAACGCTCGAGGCGTATGCGACGTGGAGCACGACCGACGCGACGTCGGGCGCGCAGCACTTCGACGGCATCGTCGATCCGGCCGGCTGGTACGACGGCAACGGGCATTTGCTGGGCGGCACGTTCACCGCGCAAGGCGCCAACCCGCCGACCTTCACGTTCGCACCGAACGCGAACGGCGACGGTGGCGGTACGCTGACAAACAACGCGACTGGCGCGCAGGTGACATTGACGGGCAGCGACGCGGACCAGGCCTCGCTGTATAACGGCATCACGGCGATCGGTTTCCCGGGGATGAGCAGCGCGTACTTCGTGCCGACGACCGCGAACGCCGATCATCAGAATTTCTACGGCGGACAGATCGTCAAGGCGAGCGACGGTACGCTGTCGATGACGCCTGGCACGCTGATGGGATTCATTCAGAGCGGGCTCGGCGCCAACGGGCCGACGCTGCAGGGATCGACGGCGAATATCGCGAATTTCCGCGTGGCGCCGGGGATCGAGTTCGACAATCCGAGCACGGCGATCAACGGCGGCAACATCTCGATCCTGTCGAACTGGAATCTCGGCGCAGGGCTGCCGAACAACAACGGGGTGATCGTGCCTTCGTATCGCTACAACGGAACGATCGCGCCGATGCTGACGTTCCGGGCGACGAACAATTTCGATGCGGAAGCGAGTATCACCGACGGTTTTTTCCAGAGCCAGGTCGCGACGATTCTGGGGGCGGCGGGGACGGGTTCTGCTACCGGGACGTATGCGGCGGCGCTGGCGTTGTACAACAGCTTGATGTCGCTGGATGATCCGACGTCGATCACCGTGCAATTTACCGATGGATCAACCCAGTCACTGACGTCGATCAGTAAAGATTCGACGAATCCGCTCTACGACCCTAACGTTGCATTGACTGCGCCACTCCAGAATCAGGCGCCTCTGTACTACTCCGACTATCTGGAGTACGGCAATTCATGGGGTTCGTATTACGGATACTGGGCAAGCGGAAACTATGCATTTCACATCATGCCTTATGTCCCGCTGCGTGTCGCCGCTCCGGTGCTATCGAACTATGCGTCATACCAGGATTATGCGAACGCGTACTTTGGTCCAGGTTCCTGGTTGTCTGGGTATACAAATAACACCGTTGCCGGAATAGTGCGAAACGGCGTGGTTTTCTATGAGAAATTTGGTACGCCGACGCCGCCGGTCATGTCGTCAAAGCCTGACGATTACGGACAGTACATCGCTTTATACGGGAACTATCTGGCGCGATTGACTTTCACGAAATCGCCCAATCTTGCGTTCGTTGATCCAAGGAACGCGTATAGCTTCTTCTATGCGCCTGCCTCTCCGCTGTCGATCCCTAACACGGGTGTCAACATCGGTGCATTGCCAGGCAATACGACGGCCAACGTTGCAACGAAAGACAACCCGCTGCCGATCAGCTATGCCGCATTGCTGGGTGGTCAAAGCACGTCATATCGCATTGTTGGCGGCGCAGATCTGGCAAGTGCCAATCCGCTCGCCGTACAGCCTGCCGCCGCATTGAACGCCGGTGGCACGCTTGCCGGAAACGTAATCCTGAACCAGCACACTGCTTACGTCGATTCGAATGGATTGACGTTGCTTCAGCCGACGACCATCCGGACCGGCACGGGATCGATCGACATTGCGGCAGGCAATGATTTCACGCTGGCGGATGCCACCGCACCGGGGGTGGTGTATGCGGCGGGGGCGCCTGCACAGGGTTCGCCGGCATTGGGACTAGCTTCGGCGGTGATGCACGGTAACCAGCCGGGTCTGCAAGACATTCTGGTCACGCCTGCAGTGAACCCGGATTCGGCCGGCGACATTTCGATTCGTGTGCAGGGTGACATCAATGGCGTTCAGAACGTTACCGATGCGAATGGCGCAGTGACGGGCGGGGCGGGTAACAGCATCGGTCAGTACTGGTGGCAGTGGATGCAGATCACTGCGGGGGCAACCGCGAGTAACGGTGAAATTGTTGCTCCGTTGACGAGATCGTCGATCGATTTCGGCGCATTCGGCCAAGGTGTATTGAGTGTTGGCGGCAACGTATCGATCAGCGCCGGTGGCAATATCTCGGACTTCGCCGCGTCGCTCCCGACTACGTGGTACCTGAATGGAAGCGGTAAGCCTGTCACTGTCGGCGGCGGAAATCTGACGGTGCGGGCGGGCGGCGATATTCTGAGTGGCGACTACTTCGTCGCGAAGGGAGCAGGGACGATATCGGCCGGCGGAAGCATCGGGTCGGACATCACCGTCTTGTCTCCTCAGACTGGGGTGGCTCCAATTGCCGTATCGACGGTGCTTGCGACGCAGGATGGCACATTCGATGTCACGGCGCGTCAAGGCGCAGACATCGGTGCGGTGTTGGATCCGTCCTATGCGAGTCGTTTCGCGCCGCCCGGGGGGCAGCCAACCCGAGCCGTCAACCTGTCGGAATACGGACAGTACGCCGACAGCCAGGGATACTCACCGACTTCCGCGGTGAATGTGCTCTCCACAACCGGCGACATTCGAATCGGTGCGCTCGGTGGCTTGTTGACCGGGGCAAATGGAGTACTGCCGGCGAGCGTCAATCTGACGGCATTTGACGGAGGGATCAATGTCCAATCCGGTGGTGTGCTTTATCCGTCGGCCGTCGGTCAGTTGAATCTGGTTGCGGATCGATCCGTGAATCTTTCCAGCATATCGTCAATACTGGTTGGAACCAACTTGCCCAATACGTTCGGTATGTCTGATGCCGATCCGTCGCAGATGCCTTCACCGACGAATCCACTCGCCGTGATTCCGGCATTGACCGATGCGACACTTGCCGGACATGCGCTGAGTGCACTGCATCGCGACGATATGCAGCCCGCGCGCATTTACAGCCTGAATGGAAGCATCGTCAACGGCACAGTGGAAAATCCCAACTACAGTGACGGCTTCTACCGGAGCCTCATTACGCTATCGATCGACAAACCGGCGCTGGTGCAGGCCGGGCAGGACATCGTCAACCTGGCGTTCTGGGGGCAGAATCTGCGCAGCTCCGATGTGACACGAGTCGTGGCCGGCCGAGATATCTACGACACTCCGATCGCCAACACCGGTGGCGGCGCTGTCCCGGTGTTGGCGATCGGCGGGCCGGGATGGTTCGATGTGCAGGCGGGACGCAACATCGGCCCGCTGACGAGTCAGGCGGAGTTGTATAACCAGCACGCCAGTACAGATGGGATCGCACATGTTTTCACCGGTATCGACGCAATAGGCAATGCGAACAATCCGAACCTGCCGCACGAGAGCGCGAACGTCAACGTGTTGTTCGGCGTGGGCCCCGGCGTCGATTTACCGGGGTTCGTCTCAACTTATATCGCGCCGGGTAGCGCGGTTGCCGGCGTACCGAGCGCGACGCCGGCGTTGATCTCGTTCATGGAGCAGTACGACGCGGGGCTGGGTGTCGATACGGGGTTGCAGGCAGACAAGGACAAGGCACTGGCAAAGGTCGGCCAGTTGACGGCTGACGAAGCGTGGAAGCAGTTCCAGGCGCTGCCGTCCTACGTACAGCAACTCTTCGCGGAAAAGGTGCTATTCGGCGTGCTCGCGCAAGTCGGTGCCGATTTCAACGATCCCACGAGCCGATACAGCGGCCAGTACGGGAGAGGCTATCAGGCGATCAACACGCTGTTCCCGGCTTCGTACGGCTATACGGCGAACAATCTGGGCGGTGGCTCCAACGGTGCGAACAAGCAGATCAGTACGGGCAGCCTCGACATCCGCAGCACGACGATCCAGACTCAGCAGGGCGGCGACGTGACGATCCTCGGGCCGGGTGGGCAGGCGCTTGTCGGCAGTACGACAGCGCCGCCGCAGATCGTCGACAGTACGGGGAAGGTTGTCGCTGGCCCCGGCACGATGGGGATCTTGACGCTCGAGAAAGGCAACGTCGATATCTTTACCGACCAGAGTGTGCTGCTCGCGCAGAGCCGGATCTTTACCGAGCAGGGCGGTGACATGACGATCTGGAGTTCGAACGGCGATATCAACGCCGGCAAGGGGGCGAAGACGTCGGCCGACACGCCGGCACCGCAGTATGTGTGTGATGCGAACCACTACTGTACGGTCGACGCGCGCGGGCAGGTGACGGGCGCAGGGATCGCGACGCTGCAAAGTATCCCGGATGCACCGAAGGGAACGGTCAACCTGATCGCGCCGCGCGGTACGGTCGATGCGGGCGATGCGGGTATTCGCGCGGGCAACCTCAACGTTGCTGCTTTGCGTGTGGTGAACGCCGACAACATCCAGGTGACGGGTAAGGCAACCGGTATTCCGCTCGTGCAGGCAGTGAACACGGGGGCGCTGACGGCTGCGAGTTCTGCTGCGTCTGCGGCGAGCCAGGTTGCGCAGGATATTGCAAAGAACAATGCATCAGGTGTCGCGCCGCGTCGATGGACGATCAGCGTGCAGGTCGAGGGCTTCGGAGATAACGGTCCGGATAGTGGATCGAAGCGTCGCAAGTCTGAGCAGGTTGGCTACGATTCGTCCAATGCGGTTTCGCTGCTGGGGTTTGGTGCGGCAGGTCCGACCCAGCGGACGTTGCTCAGCAAGGAGGAGCTTGGGAAGCTGAACAGGTTCTGAGCCGTCTGAATCAACGTCTATCGAACTGGGCGGAATGAGAATGCCCCGCCTCGAACACGTGAGGCGGGGTCAACGGGACGCGTTGAATCAGAGATGATCCGGATTACCGACCCGTGACAAAAATGCAGTTCGTCGAGTTGTTAATGTCCAGCCCATAGTCGCTGCTGTTGCTCAGGAAGTCGGCGAGGATCGCGGTCTTGAAGCCCGACGGGACGGTGTCGAAGCCGTTGCCGTGAACGACCGTCGCGTAGCTGGCGTTCGTGTAGTGGTTGTTCAGGAAGCTCTGAACATTCGAGGCAACCGTCGGATCGGCATAGCACTGGCTCAGGATGATCTGGCTCGTGCCCGACACCGGATAGCCGTACGACGGGTTGGCCAGCGAAGCGTAAGCCGCGCCGGAGACCGGCACCCACTGCGTCGGGTCCGAAGCGGTGGCCTGGTTCGACGGCGCGGCAAGCGTGTTGATTGCCGTCGTCGCGTTCGAATACGTCGGCGCGTAGTACGTGTTGGCCGTCGTGTTGTAGAGGCTGGCGAGCGGGAGCTGCAGTGCGCCCGACGGCCTCACGACCGTGCTTTGCGACGCGATGAACGTATTCGTGTAGGCCGGGCTCAGGTATGCGACGGCGGCCGTGCCGGCCGACGACAGCGAAGCCAGCGAAGCACGGACGCCACCGTCACCCGAAGCCGGGACGAAGCTCCACGGCATGCCGGTCGGAAATGCTGTCGTGTTCGCAAACGTCAGCGAATCGACGAACTTGACGCCTGACGCCGTGTTGCTGGTCGTGCAGACCGCAGCCAGGTGGCGGGTCAGCAGTTCGGTCGTGCCGCTACCGTCGGCGCGATAGACCACCTTGATCGGTACGTTCTGCCAGTAGTAGCCGCCTTCCGGATTGGCGACCTGGTTCCAGTTCGTCAGCTTGCCCGAGAAGATGCCGCACAGGTCGTCGTCGTTCAGCGCGATGCTGTGCGCTTGACCCGGCGTCGTTTGCGGCGTGATCGTGCTCGTCACCGCGGGGCCGTTGACGACCGGCACCGTGATGGCCGTCACGATGTACGGGATCTGGATCAGCGGGCCGCTGTTTGAACCGACTGTACCGGCGTTGTACGACGTGACTTGCGCGGTCGTCAGCGCGGCATCGCTGTTCGCGAAGTAGACCGCGCTGGCGGTGTTGGCGCCGGCGCGGAAGAACGTCGGTTGGTTGTTCAGGAACGCGTTCTGGCCGGCGCCCGAGCCGACCGAGAAGTACGTGAACGTGGCGTTGGACGTACCGAACAGGCCGATTTCACCAGAAGCCGGCGAGTTGGCGCCGATCAGCGGAGCGACGAGCGACGAACCGCCGGCCTGGATGACGGGGCCGGCTGCGATGGCGAGCGACGCACTTGCGCCAGGGATGACAAGTGCCAGGATATGGCAGACCTTGCGTTTGTTGAATTTCATGTGAATTCCTCGGAGACAGGGTCGAACGCAACGTACAGGTATCGACTCGATCCGACATGCAACAGGCTTATCGTTGAATCGATACGCGCGGCGTCGGTGATAAAAAAACCGCCTCGAATTCTCGAGGCGGTTTCAGCAGGATGCGTTGAATCAGAGAGGATCCGGATTACCGGCCCGGGATGAAACCACAGGCCGATGCGTCGTTGATATCCAGGCCGTACGTGCTGCTGTTGCTCAGGAAGTCGGCGAGGATCGCGGTCTTGAAGCCCGACGGGACGGTGTCGAAGCCGTTGCCGTGCACGACCGTCGCGTTGCTGGCGCTCGTGTAGTGGTTGTTCAGGAAGCTCTGAACATTCGAGGCAACCGTCGGATCGGCATAGCACTGGCTCAGAATGATCTGGCTCGTGCCCGAAACCGGATAGCCGGACGACGGGTTGGCCAGCGAAGCGTAAGCCGCGCCGGAGACCGGCACCCACTGCGTCGGGTCCGAAGCGGTGGCCTGGTTCGACGGCGCTGCAGTCGTGTTGACTGCCGTCGTCGCGTTCGAATACGTCGGCGCGTAGTACGCGTTGGCCGTCTTGTTGAAGAGGCTGGCGAGCGGGAGTTGCAGCGCGCCCGACGGCGTCACGACCGTGCTTTGCGATGCGATGAACGTGTTCGTGTAGTCCGGGCTCAGGTATGCGACGGCGGCCGTGCCGGCCGACGACAGCGTCGTGAGCGTATTGCGAACGCCGCCGCTGCCCGACGCAGCGACGAAGTTCGCCGGCACGCCCGACGGGAACGCCGACGTGTTCGCGAACGTCAGCGAGTCGATGAACTTGACGCCCGACGCCGTGTTGGCGGTCGTGCAGACTGCCGCCAGGTGGCGGGTCAGCAGTTCGGTCGTGCCGCTGCCGTCGGCGCGATAGACCACCTTGATCGGTGCGTTCAGCGAGTAGTTGCCGCCTTCCGGATTCGCGACCTGGTTCCAGTTCGTCAGCTTGCCCGAGAAGATGCCGCACAGGTCGTCATCGTTCAGCGCGATGCTGTGCGCCTGACCCGGCGTCGTTTGCGGCGTCTTCGTGCTCGTCACGGCCGGGCCGTTGACGACCGGCACCGTGATGGCCGTCACGATGTACGGGATCTGGATCAGCGGGCCGCTGTTCGAACCGACCGTGCTGGCGTTGTACGCCGTGACTTGCGCGCCCGTCAGCGCGGCATCGCTGTTCGCGAAGTAGACCGCGCTGGCGGTGTTGGCGCCTGCGCCGAAATACGTCGGCTGGTTGTTCAGGAACGCGTTCTGGCCGGCGCCCGAGCCGACCGAGAAGTACGTGAACGTGGCGTTGGACGTGCCGAACAGGCCGATTTCACCCGAAGCCGGCGAGTTGGCGCCGATCGTCGGCGCGACGAGCGACGAACCGCCACCTTGAATCAGCGGGCCTGCGGCCATCGCGAGGGATGCACCCATGCCCGAAACGACGAGAGCGAGGACTTGACAGATCTTGCGCTTGCTGGATTTCATGAGAAATTTCCTTGGACGAAGATAAACGGAACCCCTGCTACTGCGGTTTGAATACTTGTGGACCGCCGGGTAAATGTAGGGGGAATTCCGTATGACGCGTGTGAATTTTTAATAACGAATGGTACGGAACATTTTTGGCGATATTGCCAACGCGTTATCCGGATTGGCGGGCGCTAAATCGAGATCGATTCGCGTAACGAGTGATTCCCAGATGGTGGGAAGGCGGCGGCCTGATGTGGCGCCACGCCGGCCCCGCTGGCGTGTTTGTGCACACAGTAGCGCTATCTCAACATCAAGTCGGTTTCGTGGCAGATGCTACGGAACATTTCTTCCAGAGGCGAATCGATCATCCGGTTGAGATATTCTTGAAATTGATCGAATTGAATTATTTGAAAATCATTGGATCGTGATCGCTGGATGGTTAATGATCGAATAATTGATGTCACCGCTCAGAATGAAATCGTTTATCCAATATAAGAACAAAGACCGGAAGTAATAAAGCCCGCCAAACCCCCCAAAAGGTAGCCCAACATTCGTCACAAATCTGCGCCGGTTCACTCCTTAGTCTTCCCCGACGACTCCGTCCGACTCGTTGCACGACGTCGCCGGGAAAGTCGCACACGTGACCCGAGGGCAGTGACATGTCGGCATTCCGCTACGAAGCGATCGATCCCACCGGCCGCACGCTGAAAGGCGTGCTCGAAGCCGACAGCGCACGCGCCGGGCGCAGCCATCTGCGCACGCAAGGCCTCACGCCGCTCGTCGTCGAACTCGCCGCGCAGCGCCTGCACGGCGAACGTCATCAACGCCTGTCGCTCGGCCGCAAGCTGTCGCAGCGCGAGCAGGCGATCCTCACGCGCCAGCTCGCGAGCCTGCTGGTTGCGGGGCTGCCGCTCGACGAATCGCTGTCGGTGCTGAGCGAGCAGGCCGAGCGCGAATACCTGCGTGAGCTGATGGCGTCGATCCGCGCGGAAGTCGTCGGCGGCCATTCGTTCGCGAACGCGCTCGGCCAGCATCCGCGCGATTTCCCCGACATCTACCGCGCGCTCGTCGCGGCCGGCGAGCACACGGGCAAGCTCGGCATCGTGCTGTCGCGTCTGGCCGACTACATCGAACAGAGCAATGCGCTGAAGCAGAAGATCCTGCTGGCGTTCACGTATCCGGGGATCGTCACGCTGATTGCGTTCGGCATCGTCACGTTCCTGCTGAGCTACGTGGTGCCGCAGGTGGCGAACGTGTTCACCAGCACGAAACAGCAGTTGCCGACGCTGACGGTCGTGATGATGGCGCTGTCCGATTTCGTGCGGCACTGGTGGTGGGCGTCGCTCGCGGGAATGGTTGCGGTTGCGTTCGCGATCCGCAAGGTGTTGTCACAGGAAGGGCCGCGACTGAGGTTCGATCACTGGCTGCTCACCGCGCCGCTCGCCGGCAAGCTCGTGCGCGGCTACAACACGGTGCGCTTCGCGAGCACGCTCGGCATCCTGACGGCCGCCGGCGTACCGATCCTGCGCGCATTGCAGGCGGCCGGCGAGACACTGTCGAACCGCGCGATGAGCGCGAACGTCGACGATGCGATCGTGCGCGTTCGCGAAGGCTCGGCACTGTCGCGTGCGCTCGCCCACACGAAGACGTTTCCGCCGGTGCTGGTGCACCTGATCCGCTCGGGCGAGGCGACCGGCGACGTGACGACGATGCTCGACCGCGCATCGGAAGGCGAATCGCGCGAGCTGGAGCGCCGCACGATGTTCCTGACGAGCCTGCTCGAACCGCTGCTGATTCTCGCGATGGGCGGCGTGGTGCTCGTGATCGTGCTCGCGGTGATGATGCCGATCATCGAGCTGAACAACATGGTGCAGTGATGCGCGGTTCGGCTCAGCGCACGAACGCGTTGGCCTTCTCCGTGGCGGGCAGCGCGATCTCGCGTTGCAGGCCGTGGCGATCGACGACGATCGAGCGCGCGCGAACCTCGGCGAGCTTCGCGGCTTCACCGACCGCCGCGCCGAGCGACACGACGCGCGCCGCTTCGCCACCGACGCTGACGATCGCGGCCGCACGGCGCGCGTCGAACGCGAGCACGCCGAGCAACTGGATCGTGTCGCGGTTGTCGTCGGGTTTCGCGCCGAAGAGTTGCGCGCTCGCGGTGACGTCGATCGGCGCGGGCACTGCGACGGGCGCGGGCGCCGATGCGTCGGGCACGGTCAGCAGCCGCACGGCCCATAGCGAGACGGCGACGAGCGCCGCGCCGGAAGCGAGCGTCGCGACGAGCGGCACGAGATCGGCGCGGGATGGAACGATGCGGTGCAGGGCGAACGGTTTCATGGCGAAGAGTCGGTGCGATGGACGAAAGACGATTGCCATTCTTTGATGAAAGGGTGAATGCATGATGACGGGCCCGAATGAAACCCGCTTGTCGCGCGCAGGCAAGCCGCAGGAACCTGCACGTCGACGCGCGCAACTCGGCTTCACGCTGATCGAGATCATGGTGGTCGTCGCGATTCTCGGGATTCTCGCGGCGCTGATCGTGCCGAAGATCATGAGTCGTCCCGACGAAGCGCGCCGCATTGCCGCGAAGCAGGACATCGGCACGATGATGCAGTCGCTGAACCTGTATCGACTCGACAACGGCCGATATCCGTCGCAGGAGCAGGGGCTCACGGCGCTGATCCAGAAGCCGACGACCGACCCGGTGCCGAACAACTGGAAAGACGGCGGCTATCTGGAGCGGTTGCCGAAGGATCCCTGGGGCAACGCGTATCAATATCTGAACCCGGGCGCGCACGGCGTGATCGACGTGTTCAGCTACGGCGCGGACGGCAAGCCGGGCGGCGAGGGGAACGATGCGGACATCGGTTCGTGGCAGTAACGGAAAAGGCATGGCGCACATGAAGCGCACGAACGGGCGGCCGCGATCGCGTCGATATCGTCAATCCGGCTTCACGCTGCTGGAAATGCTCGTCGTGCTCGTGATCGTCGGGTTGCTGGTCGCGGTCGTGACGCTCGCGCCGTCGCGCAATCGCCGCACGGATCTCGCCGAGGAAGCGCAGCGGCTCGCGAACCTGCTCGAATCGGCCGGCGACGATGCGCAGGTGCGGTCGATGCCGATCGCGTGGCAGCCGGTGGGCGGTGGCTACCGGTTCGTGCAGCGCACCGAGAGCGGCGCGTGGGCGCCGATGTCCGACGACCTCTATCGTGCGCGCCGCTGGGGCGCCGAGGTGACGGCCGTGTCGGTGCGTTACACCGGCGGCGGCGAAACGCCTTCGCAGATCGTGCTCGGCAGCGAAAGCATCGACGTGCCGGTGACGATTACGTTGTGGTCCGGCGACGTGCGGATGGCGGTGGTGGGTAGCGGCATCGGCAACTTCGTCGTGCGCCGGCCGTGAACCGCATGCGACGCCGGCGAGCGCGCGGCGAGACGGATTGAATCGCATTGCGACATGGTTCACCTGACTGTCATAGTGCCCGCGCAGAATCAGATGTTCGTTTGCTGCGGAACCGCTCACGGGGGAGCACGTTTCGCCGGCAACGTGCAACTCCACTTCCGTCCAGGGATTCATGACTCGTTCACGGGCGCCGACCGGTGTCCTGGCGCTCGTTGCGTGGCTGGCGTTCGTCGTGCCGTGCATGCACGGCATACACGCGCAGGAGACCGGTTCCATCGTCCGCCAGCCGGGCAGTGCGGTGCGATTCGATCTGCCCGCGCAGCCGCTCGCGAAGACCTTGCAGGACTTCGCGCGGCTTACCGAGCTGATCGTGCTGGCGCCGGCGCCGCTGCTCGACGGGCGCACGAGTGCGCCGGTCCAGGGCGAATTCGTGCCGCGCGCCGCACTCGAGCGGATGCTGGCCGGAACGGGGTTGCGTGCGGAATTCTCGCGTCCGGACGAAGCGATCATCGTCGCGCAACCGGCCGCCGAGCAGGCGCCCGCGACGGCCGACACGCCGGCGGATGCGGCCTTGCCGATCGACGGGATCGGCGATTCCGGCGAGCGGCACACGTTCGCGGGCCTGCTGCAGGCGCATCTGATCGATGCGCTGTGTGCGCAGCCGGCGGCGGTGCCGGGCAGCTATCGACTCGTCGCGCAGGTGCGCATCGACAACAGGGGGGCGGTGGTGGCGGTCAACATGGTGGCATCGAGCGGCTCGGCCGCCCGCGACGCGGCGGTGATGCGCGCGCTGCGCGCACTGAAGCTGGACGACGCGCCGCCTGCGGACCTGCCGCAGCCGGTCACGATCCTGCTGCGGCCGGCCGGCAACGGCGTGCATTTCCGCTGTCCGGCGTCGCAGCCGGCCGTTCGGGGCTAGGCCGCGATGACCGACAGCAATCGCACCGGGCTCAGGAAGCTGCTGGCGACGCGCTACGCGTACCTCGTCAGGCGCCTCGAGCGCGTGACCGGGTCGAAGGACGGCGCCGCCGACGCGCTGCACGAAACCTGGCTGCGTCTCGAGAACGCGAACGTCTCCACGCAGGTGACGAACGCGGACGCCTATATACTTGGGATGGCGAACAATGTCGCAATCGACCAGCATCGGCGCGAACGGCGCCATCTGCACGACGACGATGTCGAGACGCTGCTCGAGATGCCCGACGAGCTGGCCGATCCCGAGCGGATCGTCGCGGCGCGCCGCAAGGTCGAGACCCTGAAGGACGTGCTGCGCGGCCTGCCGCCGCGGCGCCGCGCGATCCTGCTGGCCGCCCGCGTGGACGGCCTGTTGAACCGCGAGATCGCCGAGCATTTCGGCATTTCGCTGCGGCTCGTGGAAAGCGAGCTGAGTGCGGCAATGAAGTACTGCCTGCAGCGCATGCAGGAAGACGGTGATCCGTACACGGGCACGCGAGGCGGCCCGCGTAAATTTTGAGCTTCAGGACGATGACGAAAGCCCAGGCCCAACCTGCCCACGACGAACTCGACGAAGCGAGTGCGTGGCTGCTGCGTCTGCGCTCGGGAGAAGCGAGCCAGGCCGAAGCCGATGCGTTCGAGCGCTGGTGCGCCGATCGTCCGCAAGCCGCCGATCTGCTGCGCGACACCTGGAGCTCGCTGCGCGCGGCGGCGACCGAACTCGCGCACGAGGAACGCGCGGCCGCTGCCTGGGCAAACGTTGCAAAGCGCGAGCGCACGATGCGCACCGGGCGGCGCGCGTTCATCGGTTTCGCGGTCGCAGCCGGCGCGTCGTGGCTCGCGGTACGCCCGCCGCTGCAGTTGTGGCCGTCGCTCGGCGAGCTCGCGGCCGATTACCACACGGGCACCGGCGAGCAGCGCAGCGTCGCGCTGTCGTCGCGCGTGACGGTCGAACTGAATACGCAGACGCGTCTTGACGTGCTGGCCGCGAGCGATGCCGCGCACGGCGTCGAAGTCGTCGCCGGCGAAGCGGAGATCGACGCGGCCGCGCCGCCGGCCGACCGCGCGACGCCGATCCAGCCCGTCACCGTGGTGGCAGGCGGCGGCCGCATGCAGGCGACCGTCGCGCGCTTCAACGTGCGGCGCACGGGCACGCAGGTCTGCGTGACCTGCCTGTCGGGCACGGTCGCACTCGAGCATCCGCGCGGCGCGCGCACGCTGACGGCTGACGATCAGGTGGTCTATGACGATCGTGGCGTGCAGCCCGTGTCGCGCATCGATCCGGGCGCGGTCAGCGCGTGGCGGCGCGGCATGCTGGTGTTCAACGGCGTGCCGCTCGCGCAGGTCGTCGACGAGATCAACCGCTACCGGCGCGGCAAGGTCATCCTGCGCAGCGCGTCGCTCGGCGAGAACCGGATGCAGGCGCAGTTCCCGATCACGCGGCTCGACGACGTGATCGACATGGTCGGCCGCCTGTATGGCGCACACATCACGCGCCTGCCCGGCAACATCGTGCTGCTGAGCTGACCGGCTTCCCGCGTTTTATTTCCCAGTCTTCCTCCCGCCCGCGATGCGTTCGCGACGCTTGCGGCCGTCCGCGCACTGCGGGTTACGGCCGTCCGATACGACTTGATCAATGAGGGCCGGCAAACGCTGGGCTGTCCTTCGTGGCGGCCCGGTGTGACGTCGTCGGACCCGAGGCGTGGGTGGCAAGCGCCCCGGCCGCGCAGCGATGCGCGGTGCGGGGGATGTGTGTCGATGGAGCTTCGGGCGGTGGCGTGATCATGAACGAATCGCAACGGGACACGGATCCCGGCGACGCGAATACGCGCGCCGATGCGATCCGCGAGGGCGCCGTGCGCTGGCTGCTGTGGTTGCGCGCCGGCGACACGACGGAGCAGGAACTCGACGCTTTCGGGCGCTGGCGCGCGCAGAGCGACGAGCACGCGCGCACGGTCCGCGAGCTGATCTGGATGTGGGCCGTGCTGGAGACGGTCGGCCGCCAGGAGCCCGGCGGGTCGACGCGCACGCATTGACGCGATGGCGATTCGAGCACGCACCGGTGTGGTGCGCGATCGCGTTCGCGCCGTGGCCCAAGGGCATCGGAAGAAAGTCTGCGGGTTATGCGAGCCTGCTTCGACCTTGTATATGAGAGAGCGAGGGGGCCGTGTAGCAGGACCGTGAAGAGGGGCGGTAAAGCGGAGACCGGGGAACGGGGGCCGAAGATGGCTCCCGGATCACCGTTCACGTACGGCGGCGCGCGTGTGGCGAGTAGGTGCCGGCCGCATCACGGAAGCCCGGCTTCGCGATTCAGGATGGCGACCCGGGCCGCAGGCCGGCGCGTGCGCCGTGCCATGCGGCATCGAGCGGATCGCCGGCATCGCGCAGCGGCTCGCGCAGAAAGGGAAAGCGTTCGACGAACGGTGCGGATTCTTGCAGGGCCACGATATGGTTGACCATCCATTGCAGCAGTTCGCCGCCGTGCCGGACCTGTTCCGGGCGCCAGTCCGGCATCGTCGAGAAGAGGGCCGCGAAGCCGCTCCAGCGCGACGGCCGGTCGTTGTCACCCGGCCGGAAATAGGTGTTCATCGAGACGTCGTGCGCGTCGGTCAATGCGCCGACGAACAACCCGTGCGGCGTCGGCACGCCGATCTGCTGCCAGCCTTCCGCGAGGGCGAGCGAGCGCATCACGCGCGCCGCGACGAACGCGATGCGCGTTTCATCTTCGATTTCCGCAAGCGACATCACGCCGTTGCGCTGCATGCAGCGTGCGACCGCGTGCGGCCGGATCACGTTCGACGCGAAGCTGCGCAGCACGAGGTCGGGCACCGTCAGTTGCAGCTGGAATTCGCGCAGGCCATGCTCGGCGCTCATCGTCGAGAAGTTGACGAACAACCCTTCGGCATGACCGAGCGCGCCGACGTACGGCTCGAGCCCGAGGCGCACGAGCTTCGGCGCGATCTGGCGTTCGAGCAGCCGCATCAGGTTGCGGCGATTGCGCACGCCCGTGAAATCGTCGAGGCCGCGTGTGACCACGTCGCTGATTTCCCAGCGGCGCTCGTCGGCGACGAGCCGCGGGGAGCCGCTCAGGTCGAACCGGGCGCGGCCATGGGCCACGCGGGGATCTACGTACATGCCGGTGCCTCGTGCATCGATTGCGGGTGGACCGTCGCAACGGCGCGTCGTCGCACGGGTCCGGTCGCACACGATGCTGCGGCGTCGCGGGCGGCCCGTCAAGTGCGAGTGCGCGGCGACGCAGGCCGGCGGGCGCACCTGGCCGAACAAGGTGGAGTGACCGGATGATGCGCACGATTGTGGAACGCTTCGTCGAACAGAGCCCGATGACGATCATGGCGCGGCTCGTGCTGCAGTGCGCGCTGCACGACGACTGGATCGATATGACGGCCGAAGCGGACGAAGAACCCGATGACGAATCGATCCGCGAGACGCTGTTCGCGCTGGCGGTCGACGCGATCGCGGCAATTGCCGCGCAGAAACAGATGCCGACATCGCAGATGCCGCACGGTGTGGCCGGGCACGCATCGTCCGTGCCGGGCGCCGCGGTGGCCGCGCTTCACGACGGCATGAGCCGATGGCGTGCCGGCTGGGGGCGTGCGCTCGTCAGGGACAGCGTCGATCTGCTGTTGCCGGTGGCGGCGGCGCGGGCCGACGAACGCGGGCGCGCGCTCGGCGGAATGCGGCTGCGCGTGCTGGACGGCGCGGGCGACGGTTGTGCGCACGGCGGTGTCGGTTGCGACTGCGGCCGCGCGTGCGACGACCCGGTGCGTGACGCGGCGCTGGGTCCGACCGGCGCACGTGTGCTGCCGGTCTACGATCCGGAGCTTGCCATGATCGTCGATCTGCTGCCGGTCGAGCGCGGCCGTTCGCACGAACGCGCATTCGTCGGCGCGCTGCTGGAAGCGGTTCGGCCCGGCGAGATGTGGATCGTCGACGGCCGTTTCGATATCGACGCGATCGTGTCGGGCTGGCCGCGCCGCGGCGCTGCCTTCGTGCTGCGCGACGATGGCGGCGCGGCGACATGCCGGCCGCTCGGCGGCTGGCGCGATGCCGGCCCGCTCGACGGCGGTGAGGTTCGCGAGCAGGCGGTTGTCATCGCGGGCGACGGCGAAGCGGCCGGCACGCTCAGGCGGATCGAATGGCGCGGTCACGTGCCCGGCGGCCACCCGGGCACGAGGGTCGCGGTGCTGACGAACCTGCCGGTCGAGCCGTTCGACGCGTGCCAGGTGATGCAGCTCGCGCGCCGGCGCTGGCGCGAAGCGCTGCCGTTTCCGCTCGACCCGGTACCCGGTGGCACGTTGTTCGGCAGCGTGCCCGCGCGCGCGTCGCTGCTCGCGAGCGGCATCGCGGCGCTCGCGTACAACGCGTTCAGCGTGATGACGCGCGTCGTCAGTGGCGCGCTCGGCCTGGACGAACGCGACGCGCAACGCGTGCCGTCGCATATCGCCGAAGGCGTCACCGCCACCTATGCCGGGATGATGATCGCGCTGCCGCCCGACTGGTGGCGACGCTACGACCAGCTGCCCGCGGCGACGCTCGGCCAGATCGTGCGGATGCTCGCCGTGCACGTCGATCCGCGCAGCGAGCGGCGCAGGCGCCGCGACAACCGGCTGTCCGCGAAGTCGCAGGCGCTGCTGCGCGCGGCGACGCTCGAACGCCTGCTGCATGACGACGGTGGCGACCCGGCCGCGAACGTGTTCAGCCTGCGCACGATCGCGATGGCGACGCGCGACTTCAGCAGCAATCCGTCGAAGGCGCTGCGGCATGCGGGCGAGGCGCTCGTGATGGTCACCAAATACAACCGGCCGATCGCGTTGCTCGTGTCGATCGACGACTGGAACCGGCTGCTCGGCGAAGTGCGCGAGACGAGCCTCACGCGGTTGTCGTTCGACTGCGCGGCCGCGCAGGGCCTGCGTTCGGTCGCGTTGAGCGAATCGTCGCTGAACTAGCGGGCGTAGCGGCGCGCAGGCGCCGCGTTCAGCTCGTCAGCCGGTGGACCCAGATCACCGATGTCCACGTGAAATTGCCGCTGCCGTAGCGCGCGATCAGCGTGTCGACGCGTGCATTGATGCGCGCCGAATGCACGCGGCAATGCACGATGAAGTAGAGGCTGTTGACGCCGACGGTCGAACCGTCCGGCAGCGTCGAATTGCCGCCGCTCGCGGGCAGCAGGTATTCGGCGATGTCGCCGGTGCTGACGAAGTACGCCGTGCCGCGCCGGTCCACGAGCCGCCTGGCCTGGCTGGCCGATAGCGTCGGAATCGCAGCGACGAGCACGGGCTCGGCGGCGGTGTTGGCGTTGACGGTGGTCAGGTCCGGCAGGATCGTCGTGAACGGCGTCAGCGTGTCGATCGCATGCGTGTCATAGCCGGGAATGCGCGCGAGATCGTCGATGGACACGAGCTGAAGCGGCCAGCCGTCGGGGCCGTTCGTGTCGCGCAGCGAGCGCAGCATGTAGTCGGCTGTCGGCTGCGCGAGCGCGGGATCGAGCGACAACTGGCTCAGCAGCCGCCGGTACGCGAGCACACCTTCGCCGTTGGCCTGCCACGGCTTGCCCGGCGCGATGCGCATCACGAGGTTCGTCAGGTTGAAGCGCGCCTGCGCATCCTCGACATGGCCGGAGATCCACGCACGCGACAGCTCCGCATTGACCGCCGCGGCTTCGGGCGGCAGCAGGTCCGCGAGCTGGACGTCGGCGGCCGGCGACGACCACGGCTGGCCGACGAACGTGACGTTCGACGTCGCGCTCTGCGCACGCAGCGTCGCACGCGCCCATTCGACCGCCGCGCGTTCGACCCACATCGTCTGCGTCGCGAGCCGCTGATTCTCGACGTCGCGCGTCGCGACCTGCTGGCGCCACAGCACGCTCGCCGCGAGCGTGGCCGCCAGCGCGACGACGAGCAGCACCGTGACGATCGCGATGCCGCGTGCGCGCAGCGGCCGCGTTCGGCCGGATCTTCCGTATCGATGCATTCGCAACCTCCTGCAAGGGCGGTGGGGCGGCGCTCAGTCCTCGAATGCCAGCCACGCATGGGCGATGCTCGCATGCGCAGATGACGTGACGCCGAACATCGCGGTGAGTCCGGCCACCCAGAACGCGAGCGTCGCGGGATGCGTGCCGTCGGTCGTCAGCGCCAGCGGGCCGACCAGCGATGCGATCGCATGCGAGCGCCACAGCAGCAGCACGAACAGCGTGCAGCCGACGGCCATCGCGACGAAGAACAGGTAGAGCGCGACCGTCGAGCGGCGCGTGAACGGCGTGCGGTGATGGCGCTGGTTCGTCGCGACGATCGCGGCCCCGTTCGCTACCGGCACGATCGCCATCGCGAACATCCAGAACAGCGGCTGGTCGCTCGACGCGTCGATCAGCAGCAGCGTGCCGATCGTCCAGATCGGCGGCGCGAGCAACGTGAGCACGATCCATGACAGCAGGTGCCAGACCAGCCAGGGCGCGCGCCAGCGCAACGGGCGCCGCGCCGCGGCAAAGGCGGCGGGCGGTAGCCGGCTCGCGGTCGCGGCATGGCCGGACAGCCGTTCGGCGAGCCACCGTACGAACATCGTCGCGAATGACATGGATGGATCCGGTCGTTGATGTTTTTACCCAATAGCTAGGACGAAGCGAACGGCCGCAAACCGCAGGATTTCTCGTCGCATGGGCGCTTGTCCCGGCGCCGCACGGCGTGTGCGCTGCGCGGAAGGAAACGGTCTCGCGCGCATCTCGTGCATATCTTCAGCGGAATGTCACAAAAACTTCCCGGTTGAAACCCGAGGATTGTCGGGTTGCCCGCACGAGGGCGATGCGCGTCGCGCGTTGTCTTTGGGGCGGCAACACGTTTGCCGGCGATCTCGCACGCACGCGATGTCCGGAAGCCCTGGCAGCCACGGCAGACGATACGCACACGAAACGGGGGCCACGCACATTCCTGCGCAACGCGCCGCGCGATTCGCGCCGGCTGTCGTTGCGCGCGCATTGCAGGTCGCACGCTGGCGGCCGCGTCCTGCTTCCGGCGTCGCGTCGGACGGCCCGCGAAAAAAAGTTTGCGGCAATGCGCGCCCGGTTCCGTCTAGGTAGGTGAGAGCGGCGACTCGTACGCCGCACATGATGGTCGTTGCCGATCGACGCAGCAGTGCCGATGCGTCGTCAGGCGGCTGATCGCGACGATGCGCGCCGGAGGTTGCGGGTTTTCCGGATTCGCTTCGTCCTTTCCGGTAGATGCGGTTGAACGCATCGGGTACGGAAATCGGGAAAAGCATTGCACAGGTCATGCTAAGGATAACGAATAAATCGTCATCAAAGTGAAACAGGCAACTGATAGCGGAGCGAGCGGCTGGTGCAGTGCGGCTTCGCTTCGATCCGGAACAACAAAGGGGAATGGCGCATGCCGCCGAGAGTAGACCGCAAGTCACGCGAACGATGGCGGCTGAACTGCCGATGCCTGGCGGGTGTCGTGCTGGCCGGAGGGCTGGGCCTCGCGCCGGGCGTTCATGCGCAGGAAGCCGCGCCGGCCGCAAAGGCGGCACCGGCCGCACCGCAGTCGTTCGACGTGAATGCCTTCGTGGTGCGCGGCAACACGACGTTGCCGACGCTCGAGATCGAGAAGGCCGTGTATCCGTTCGAAGGGCCGGGCCGTACGCTCGCCGACGTGAACGCGGCACGTGACGCGTTGCAGAAGGTGTACCAGGATCGCGGCTACCAGTCGGTCGTCGTCGAGCTGCCGCAGCAGCAGGTGAAGAACGGCGTGATCCTGCTGCAGGTGACCGAAGCGAAGGTCGGGCGCTTGCGTGTGGACGGCGCGCAATACAACTCGCCGCAGAACATCCGCGATGCGGTGCCCGCGCTGGCCGAGGGCCAGGTGCCCGATTTCAACCAGGCCCAGCAGCAGCTCACCGACCTGAACCGCTCGGCGGACCGGCAGGTGATTCCGATCCTCAAGCCGGGCGCCCTGCCGCAGACGGTCGACGTCGACCTGAAGGTCGACGATCACAGCCCGCTGCACGGCTCGCTCGAGCTGAACAACGACAACAGCCCGGGCACGTCGACGCTGCGCACGACCGCGAACCTCAGCTACTCGAATCTGTGGCAGCTCGGCCACGTGATTTCCGGCACCTACGTGATCGCGCCGCAGCATCCGAACGATGCGCGCGTCTACGCGTTCTCGTATCTCGCGCCGATCAAGGATTCGCGCTGGAGCTTCCTCGCGACGGTCGTGCATTCGGACAGCAACGTCGCGTCGGTTGCGAGCACCAACGTGCTCGGCAAGGGCACCACCTACGGTTTCACCGCGATCTATGCGCTGCCGGCGACGGAGACCTACGCGCACTCGGTCAGCGTCGAGATCGACCGCAAGCACTTCGACGAGAACGTGTCGATGCCGGGCCAGGCGAGCTCGACGGCGCCGCTCACGTATGTGCCGGTGACGCTGTCGTACAACGGCCAGTTGAGCCTGAAGAACTCGCAGACGTCGTTCTCCGCGTCGGTGACGACGAACATCCGCGGCCTCGGCAGCGACTGGGGCGCATGGGACAACAAGCGCTACAACGCGACGCCCGATTTCGTGTACGGCAAATTCGACGTCAACCATACGCAGCGCTTCGCGAACGACATGCAGGCCAACGCGCACGTGAATGCCCAGATCTCGAACTCGCCGCTCGTGTCGAGCGAGCAGTTCGCCGCGGGCGGGATGAACAGCGTACGCGGCTACATGCAGGCCGAGGACACGGCCGACAGCGGCGTGATCGCGTCGATCGAGCTGCGCAGCCCGTCGCTCGCGAAATGGCTCGGCGGTGCGGTCGGCAGCCGCGTGAACGAGTGGCGCTTCCACGCGTTCTTCGACGCGGCGCACCTGTGGCTGCTGAGCCCGCTGCCGGAGCAGACGTCGCGCTTCAACCTGATGAGTGTCGGCGTCGGCACGCGGGTGCAGATCATGAAGTATGCGAGCGCGGATTTCGAGGCCGGCTGGCCGTTGAAGGCGGGCGTCTACACGCGGCAGTACAGCCCGCGGTTCGATTTCTACGTAAGGCTGGGGTTCTGACGGATTTTTTTTGATCGTGCCGGGGCGATGCGACGAGCGCGGCGCCCGCACATTCGGGGAGTGGATCGTGAAGCGAGTCTTGTTTTTCCTGTTGGCGGTGATGCTCGGCGTGCTGCCCGGCATCGCGAACGCGTGGTGGCAGAACGACTGGTCGTACCGGAAGGCGATCACGATCGATGCGAGCGCGAAAGGCGCGAACCTCGCGGAGTCGGCCGGCCGCGTGCCGCTGCTGATCCGCCTGCACTCGGGCAACTTCCAGTTCGACGGGCTGGCCGACAACGGCGCCGACATCCGCTTCGTCGCCGGCGACGACAAGACGCCGCTGAACTACCACATCGAACAATACGATCCGGTGCTCGGCGTCGCGCTGATCTGGGTCGACGTCCCGAAGATGCCGGCCGGCGCCGCGGAGTCGATCTGGATGTACTACGGCAACAAGAAGGCGCCGGACGGCAGCAAGCCGGCCGAGACGTTCGATGCCGACTACACGCTCGTCTATCACTTCAACGGTGCTGCGGGTGCGCCGCCGAAGGACTTGACCGCGTACGGCAACCACGCGCAGAACGCGTCGTTCCAGACGGTCGAGGACGGCATCGTCGGCAAGGGTGCGCGGTTTGACGGCAACGGGTCGCTGACGCTGCCGGCCAGCCCGTCGCTGAACGTGGCCGCAGGCGGCAGCTTCACGTTCAGCGCGTGGGTGAAGCCGTCGGCGCTGGCGCCGAACACGCTGCTCTACAGCCGCCGCGACGGTGCGAGTGCGCTGCTGATCGGGCTCGACAACGGTGTGCCGTTCGCGGAAGTCCAGGGCGCAGCCGGCAATCCGGCCCCGGTGCGCACGCCGGCCGCCTCGCCGGTCGCCGCGAACCAGTGGACCTATCTCGCGGTCACGGCCGACGGCAAGAACCTCACCGTCTACGTGAACGGCAAGCAGGCCGCGCAAGTCGCGGCGACGCTGCCCGCATTGAACGGCGCGGCGACGGTCGCGGCGGACGCAACGGGCGCGCCGGCCGGGTTCGCCGCGTATGCGGGCGCGCTCGATGAGCTGCGCCTGTCGAAGATCGCACGCTCGCCGGCCGCGATCGCGGTCGACGCGCTCGCGCAGGGTTCGGAATCGAAGCTCGTCGCGTACGGCGCCGACGAGAAGCAGTCGGGCTTCGGCTTCGGCTATTTCGGCGTGATCGTGCAGTCGGTGACGGTCGACGCGTGGGTCGTGATCGCGATCCTGCTCGGCATGGCGGTCGTGTCGTGGGTCGTGATGTGGACCAAGGCGCGCTACGTCGGCACCGTCGACAAGGCGAACCTGTATTTCGTGCAGCGGTTCCGCGAAGTGGCCGGGCGCCACCTGGTCGGTCTCGCGCATGTCGACGAAGCGAGCACCGACGGGCGCCGGCTGTACCAGTCGTCGCTGTACCGGCTGTACAAGGCCGGCGTGCATGAAATCCACAGCCGCGTGGACGGCAACGGCCGCACGGTGATCACGTCCGAATCGATCGAGGCGATCCGCGCGTCGATGGACGCGACGCTCGTGCGCGAAAACCAGCGGCTGTCGAAGTCGATGGTGCTGCTGACGATCGCGATCTCGGGTGGCCCGTTCCTCGGGCTGCTGGGCACGGTGGTCGGCGTGATGATCACGTTCGCGGCGATCGCGGCGGCCGGCGACGTGAACGTGAACGCGATCGCGCCGGGTATCGCGGCCGCGCTGCTCGCGACGGTCACGGGCCTGTTCGTCGCGATTCCCGCGCTGTTTGGCTACAACTACCTGCTGATCCGCAACAAGAACGTGACCGCGAACATGCAGGTGTTCGTCGACGAATTCGTCACGCGCCTCGCCGAAGCGCACCGCTCGCCCGATCACGCGGTGCTGGCCGACTGACCGCATCGAACGCACGCAGGAGACCACCATGCAGGTTCAGGACGACGACAAGCCGTACGACGACATCAACATCACGCCGATGCTCGACCTCGCGTACGTGCTGCTGATCATCTTCATCATCATGACGACCGCGTCGGTGCAGGGCATCAAGGTCGACCTGCCGAAGGCGAGTTCGTCCGCGAGTCTCGCGAAGCCGAAGACGAAGGCGATCACGGTCGCCGATTCGGGGCAGGTGTTCCTCGACGCGTACCCGGTGACGATGGACGAACTCGAGAGCCGGCTGCGTACCGAGAAGGCGACCAGCCCGGATTTTCCGATCGTGCTGAAGGGCGATGCGGGCGTGCAGTACCAGAAGGTGATGGACGTGCTGGACCTGCTGCGCCGCCTCGACCTGTCGCAGGTCGGCCTGGTGACCGGCAAGGCGAAGCAGGGCGGCTGACGCGATGGAAATGACCTACAACGGCGGCCCGCCGGACAAGGGCCCCGGCCGCTACGTGAAGCCCGTCGCGATCGCACTGGTGCTCGCGGGCGTGGCCGCGCTGATCTGGCGTTTCGCGAGCGATACCGCGGGCGTGAAGCGCGTGAGCGCGCCGCAGGTGACGACGGTGATTCCGTTGCCGCCGCCTCCGCCGCCGCCGAAACAGAAGCCGCCGCCCGAGAAGGTGAAGGAAGAGGTCAAGACGCCGGTCGACCGGCCGACGATCGCGCCGAAGCCGTCTGAGGCACCGAAGCCGTCTGACAACCAGCCGAAGCAGATGACGATGAATGCCGATGCGCAGGCGGGCACCGACAACTTCGGCATCGGCGCGGGCGACGGCTCGGGCTTGCTGGGCAGCGGCGGGGGCGGCAAGTTCGGCAACGCGAGCTACGCGCAATACATGGTGTACGTGCTGCAGCGCGCGATCGAGCAGGACAAGGGCGTGCAGGAGGCCGGCGGCGCGCGTTTCGCGGGCAGCCTGAACCTGTGGATGGATGCGTCGGGGCGGATCACGAAGGTGACGATCGCGCAGTCCACTGGCGACGCGAAGATCGACACGGCTGTCGTCGCGGCAGTGGAAGCGCTCGGCAGGGTCGATGAAGTCCCGCCGCCGGCGACGTCGTATCCGGTGCTCGTCAAGCTTCAGGGGCGCAAGCCGGCATGACGATGCGCGCGCGAAACGACGAAAGAATCATGGGGTGGCACCGTTGCACGGATGCCGCCGGAAAAGCAACGGATATTGTTCGGAGTCCTTTGATGAAGCGGAAGATGAACGGACGGGGTGGGGTACCCCGCAACGGCGCGCTGCCCGCGCGCCTGTCGCGCGTCGGCGCGGCGGTGCTCACGCTCGGGCTGGCCTGCGCGTCCGCCGCGCACGGGCAATCGCTCGAGGCGCAGGCGGCATCGGGGAAAGCCGCGCCGACCGAGAGCGTGGTGATCAATCTGATCAACCTGCTCGTGAAGCGCGGCGTGCTCACGCAGCAGAACGCGAACGAGCTGATCAGCGAAGCACGCACGGAAGCCGTGCAGGCGCGGTCGGCGCGCGCGTCGGGCGCGCCGGTCGTGGCGGGCGGCGTGGTCAACCCGCCGACGCAGCCGGGCGATGTCGCGGTGCCGTACGTGCCGCAGCTCGTGCGCGACCAGATCCGCGACCAGGTGAAGCAGGAAGTGATCGCGCAGGCGAAGGCCGAGAACTGGGCGCAGCCGAACACGTTCCCCGACTGGGTGTCGCGTATCAAGCTCGACGGCGACATGCGCGTGCGTGACGAGTATCACTTCTACGGCGGCGGCAACACGAACGGCGTGACGAATTTCGCGGCGATCAACCAGGCCGGCGGGTTCGACGTCAACCAGAACACCAACAGCACGCAGATTCCCACGCAGAACACGCGGGAAAACCGCAACAACCTGCTGCGCTACCGCGCGCGGCTCGGCGTGACGGCGACGCTGTCCGACGACATGATTGCCGGCCTCCAGCTCGCGAGCGGCAACGACAACGGCCCCGTTTCCACGACGGGAACGGCCGGGGGCGGCTGGGGGAAGAAGAACCTCTGGCTGAACAAGGCGTTCTTCGCGTACAAGCCGACGTCGTGGCTGAACCTGACGGCCGGCCGTTTCGACAATCCGTTCTTCAAGTCGGACCTCGTGTTCTCCGACGACCTGATGATGGACGGGCTGGCCGCGAACCTGCGCCATGCGCTGCCGTGGAATCCGGACGTCACGCTGTTCGGCACGCTCGGTGTGTTCCCGATCCAGTACACGAGCGAGAACTTCCCGTCGAACAGCACCGAAAAGGCCGGCAGCGACACGAAGTGGATGTTCGGCGCGCAATTCGGCGCGGACTGGAAGATCGATGCGAAGAACCGGCTGCGCGGTGCGGTCGCGTACTACGACTTCCAGAACATGCGCGGCACGCTGTCGTCGCCATGCGCGCTGTATCTCGGCGCGACGAGCTGCAGCACCGACAACGAGGCGCCCACGTTCATGCAGGGCGGCAACACGCTGATCGCGTTGCGCAACATCGTGCAGAACCCGAACCTCGCGCCGGGGATGACCCCGCAGCCGCAGCTCTTCGGGCTCGCGTACAACTACCGGCTGCTCGACCTGAAGGCACAGTGGGATACGGTCGTGGCCGACCGCTTCAAGCTGCGTCTCGACGGCGAATACGTGCGCAACCTCGCATACAACGACAACAAGGCGTTCGCGGCGGCGTCGCTGCCGGTCAACAACTACGATTCGACGTCGGTGAACGCGACGCGCGCCGACTACCGCAGCGGCCCGAACGGTTTCCTCGCGAAGGCGACGTTCGGCGAGCCGGAGCCGCGCGAGAAGGGCCAGTGGAACTTCTCGGTTGCATACAAGTACCTGCAGCCGGACGCCGTGCTCGACGCGTTCAACGATCCCGACTTCCATCTGGGCGGCACCAACGCGCGTGGCTACGTGCTCGGCGCCGCGTATGCGGTTGCACGGGACACGTGGGTGTCGGCCCGTTACCTGAGCTCGAAGGAAGTGTACGGGCCGCCGGTATCGATCGATGTGCTGCAGATCGAGCTCAATGCTCGCTTCTGACCGGAGCCGCGGATGAACATGATCACTCGCACGATGCTCGCGGCCGCCCTGTCCGGCACGCTGCTGCTCGCGGCCGGCGGCGCGCACGCGCAGAGCATCGAGGACAAGCTGCGCAGCCAGTTGCGCTCGACCGTGCAGGAGCTGCGTCAGTTGCAGGACAGCCAGGCGCAGTTGCAGAGCGACAAGGCCGCGGCCGAGAAGCAGCGCGACGACGCGCTCGCGCAACTGAAGGTGATGCAGGGGCAGCTTGCGGCCGCGCGCGGCGACTCGGGCGCCGAGGCGGCCGCGAAGCGCGCGCTTGCGCAGGAGCGGGCGGGCCGCGAGCAGGACGCGAAGTCGCTGGCGAAATACAAGTCGTCCTACGAGGACTTGCTTGCCGTGTCACGCGGCCGCGATGCGCAGCACACGCAACTGCAGAAGGACGTCGCCGCGCGTGACACGCAGCTGAAAACCTGCCAGGCACACAATGCCGAGCTGTATCGCGTGGGGCACGAGATTCTCGACGCGTACGAGCACGTCGGCATCGGCACGCTGTTCGCGTCGCGTCAGCCGTTCGCACAGTCGGCGCGCGTGAAGTACGACGACCTCGCGCAACGCTACGGCGACGCGCTGTATGCGGGCAAGTACGATCCGGCCGCGCGGCCGGTTGCCGCCACGCCGGCACCGGCGTCGGCGTCGGCTGCTTCGGCGAACGCGCAGTGAGCGTGCAACCGGGATTGAACCGATCGATTCGTTGAATATGGGGAAGACAGACATGCAAGAGAACAAACCGAACGCCGGCGACGAACGCGCGGCACACGACGCGCCGATCGAATCGATCAGCGCCGACCGCCTCGCCGACGTGCTGCGCCGCGCGGGCTACCGCGTGACGGCGGCCGAGCAGAACGGCACGGTGCAACTGATGAGCGCGAGCCAGGGTATCGGCTTCGCGGTGCGCTTCGGCAACCCGGCTGCCGTGCTTGCGCCGCAGGGCGCCGACGCACAGCTCGCCGCGCTGCCGTACATCGATTACACGCTCTCGTGCGTGCTGCAGGTGCAGGGCGAACTGCCGGTCGAACTCGTCGCGGACTGGAACCGCACCAAGCGCTTCGCGCGTCTCGCAAGCCACGGGCAGTTTCTCGCGCTGGAAATGGACGTGGTCGTCGCGGGCGGCGTGTCCGAGCGCTACCTGCGCTCGACGATCGAGCTGTGGGATCGCCTGATCCAGGAATTCCTGCTGCACCTGCGCAACCGCCCCGCGATGGCCGAGCAGGAAGCGGCGGCACGTGCGGCGGCCGGCGATCGGGTAGACGAATCGACCGCTGGAGCGGCCACGGTAGCGGTCGAGGCCACCGCGCAGTGACGCGCGCCGGCAGCCGGATCGGCGCCGTGCTGCGTGCGTGGTTGCCGGGCCGCGCGCGGCACGACGCGAAAGTCGCGGCCGCGGGTGATGTACCCGCCGCGTGGGGCGCGTATGCACAGCGCATCGCGCAGTGGCTGCAGGCGACACTCGACGGCGAAAGCGACGACGCGGCGGTGTGCCGCCTGCGCGCCGGCATCGAGCGCTGGGCCGGCGAACGGGCCGATGCGGGCGACGACGGCCCCGTGCTGCCGGTGCGCGCGTGGCTCGACCGGTATGGGCACATGACGCGTATCGACAGCGGTGCGGCCGGGCAACCGGCGCTCGACGCGGCGCTGCACGCCGCACTCGTCGGCCGGGCGGTCGGCGCGGCGCCGCCACGCGGGATGGCGCAGCCGCTCGTCCTGCGCATGACGCTGACGGACGCGCGCTGATGCGGCGTCCGCATTCCAAGAACGATCGAGAGGGCAGTCGAACGATGATGACGAAGATGAAGATGCTGGCGACGGTGGCAGGCAGTCTCGTGCTGGGCGCACCGTTCGTCGCGTACGCACAGGACGACGTGATCGCGAATGCCGCGCAGGCGTCGGTCACGCAGGCCGATATCGCCGGGCTGCTGAAGTCGGTGAGCCCGGAGGGGCGCGAGCGTCTCGCGGCCGATCCCGCGGCGCTGGACCAGGTCGTGCGCTCGACGCTCGCGCAGAAGGCCGTGCTGGCCGAGGCGAAATCGAAGGGCTGGGACAAGCAGGCGCAGGTGCAGGCGGCCGTCGAGCAGGCGCAGCGCGAGATCGTCGTGCGCAGCTACCTGGCGTCGGCGAGTGCGCCGCCGGCCGACTATCCGTCGGACGCGGAGCTGCAGTCGGCGTATGACAAGAACCGCGCCGCGTTTACCGCGCCGCGCGCGCTGCACGTCGCGCAGATCTATATCGCGGTGCCGCCGAACGCGGATGCCGCGACGCTCGACAAGGCGCGCAAGCAGGCGGCCGATCTTGCGAGCCGCGCGCGCGGCGGCGATTTCGCGGCGCTCGCGAAGGCGAACTCGCAGGACAAGGCGAGCGCCGCGAACGGCGGCGATCTCGGTTTCGTGCCCGATCAACTGATGGTGCCGGCGGTCCGTCAGGCGGCCGACGCGCTGAAGCCGGGCCAGGTCTCCGCGCCGATCCAGACGCCGGCCGGCTTTCATGTCGTGAAGCTGATCGACATCCGCGCGGCCGCGCCGCGCCCGCTGGCCGACGTGAAGGAGCAACTGCGCGCGATGCTGCGCGCGCAGCGCACGCAGCAGAATGCGCAGGCGTATCTCGCGAAGCTCGCCGCGAATGCGCCGATCAACGAAGACGCGCTGAAGAAAGCGCTCGCGTCTGCCCGGTAGGCGTACCCATGGCAACCGTCCGTTCGACGCCCCGCGTCCACGCCCCCGACGCACGCACGCCGGGGCGACGTCGCCCGGCCGCGGCCGCCGACCGCCCGCGCATGCCGAAAGCGAACCCGTGGCCGGGCCTGCCCGGCGAGTGGCCCACGCATTGCCCGTTGTGCTTCGGCGCGCTGGAGCCGTTGCCCGGTGTGGGCGGCTATGCGCGGCACCGGAGCGCGCGGTGCTCCGCGCAGTGCGTGCTCACGACACGCCAGTATCAACCGGAGGAACTGACGATTCGCGGCTCGCGCGACGTGCAGGTCGCCGCCGGGCATCGCGAGCGCTTCGTCGCGCACTGGGCGCGTCATTACACGCTGATGCGGCGCGCGTGGCCCGCGCTCACGATCGGGCGCTTCATCGCGGTGATCGCTTGTGTCGACGTCGCGGATATCTGGTCGTACCGGATGTTGCGCGACGACGATCTGGCGGCCGTGCTGCTCGTGCTGGCCGGTTTCCTGCGCGTGCCGGATGCGTCGGGCACCGATGCGCCCGGCGCCGATACGCGCGCGCCGACGGTGCGCTGGGCGCGGTTCTGGTTCGACGCGAGCGTGCGCGACGTCGGCGATCTGTGGACGGCCGGCAACAGCGCGCCGCCGCTGTTTCGCGTCGACTATCGCGAACCGCTGGTCACGCCGTATCCGACCGGTGCGCAGGTGCAAGCGTGGCAGCCGGTCGACGGCATGCGCGACGCCTGGACGCAGCGGGTCGATGCGCAAGAGCCGGCCGTCGAAGAATCCGATCGCGCGGCGTTTGCGCGTTTCCTGGCGCGCGCATCGGCACCGGGCGCGAATCTGTGAGCGCGGCAGCGCTTGTGCCATGGAGCCATTTCTGAAGGAGGCGCGCATGAAGATGCGAAAAAGCGGAATCACGACGATCGTCTGCCTGCTGCTGGCAACCGGCGCGCACGCGCAGGGCGGCCGCACGGCGGCGAGCGCACCCGCGCCTGCGCCGGCCAGTCCGGGTTCGGCCACGAAGCCGGTGTGCGTCGACGCGGAAGTCGACGGCAGGCGTGCGCTGTCGTACGACTGCCTGAGCCAGCAACTGAAGCCGAAGGCCGATCCGCAGGCGGGCGCATCGCAAACGGATTCGGAGCGGCTGTCGAAGCAGCCGTCGAACCGTCTCGGCACGTTCAACCTGTCGACCGAGCGGAACCGCTTCGGTTCGAACTGGGGCCGCTCGACGACCCCGCAGCGGCCGGATGCACCGGTCGCGGTGCCGCCGAAGTAATGCGTGCGGCCGAGCGGGCGGCGCGCGTATCGACGAGCCGGCGGCGTTCCGGCGCGAACCGACGAGGGACAGCGACATGAAGGCGGGCAGGCACACGAAACGGGCGGTGGTGCTGCGAGCGATGGCCGGCGGGCTGGCGTTGGCGTGCGCGTGCGTTTGTTCAACGGCATCGGCCGCCGAGCGGCCCGTGCCGCCAGGTGCCGCAACGCCAACGCCAACCATCGCGCTGCCGAACTTCGCCGCGCTGGTGCGGCGCGTCGGCCCGGCCGTCGTCAACATTAGCGTCACGCGCGAAGTCACGCAGATGGGCATCCAGTTGCCGCCGGGCATCGCGCCCGACCATCCGCTCGCGCCGTTTCTCGCGCGGCGCGTGATCGGCAACCGCGAGGAAGTGAGCCTCGGCTCCGGCTTCATCGTCAGTGCGGACGGCGTGATCCTGACCAACCGGCACGTGGTCGGCGACGCCGTTGCGATCGACGTGAAGCTCACCGACAAGCGGCAGTTCAAGGGGCGTGTGATCGGCAGCGACCCCGTCTCCGACGTTGCAGTCATCCGCATCGACGCGCACGACCTGCCGGTCGTCGCGACCGGCGACCCGGCGCGCACCGAAGTGGGCGACTGGGTGATGGCGATCGGTTCGCCGTACGGGTTCGCGAACACGGTCACGCAGGGCATCGTCAGCGCGAAATCGCGCTCGTTGCCCGGCGAGCGCGCGATTCCGTTCATCCAGACCGACGTGCCGATCAACCCCGGCAATTCGGGCGGCCCGCTGTTCGATCTCGGCGGCCGCGTGATCGCGATCAACTCGATGATTTTCTCGAAGACGGGCGGCTATCAGGGGCTCGCGTTCGCGATCCCGATCGATATCGCGCTCGACGTGAAGGACCAGTTGCTGCGAACCGGCAAGGTCACGCGCGGCCGGCTCGGCGTCGCCGTCCAGGAAGTGAGCCAGGCGCTTGCGCGCTCGTTCGGCCTCGCGAGCCCGGATGGCGCGCTGATCACCGTGGTTGAGCCGGATGGCCCGGCCGCGCACGCGGGCCTGCAGCCGGGCGACGTCGTGCTCGCGGTCGACGGCAAGCCGGTCGCCGAATCGTCGGATCTGCTCGGCACCGTTGCGGGCATGCGGGCCGGGCGGCAAACCGATTTGCTCGTATGGCGCGCGGGACGGGCGATGCACGTGAGCGCGACGGTTGGCGCATTCGACAGCGGCACGGCGTCGGCGAGCGGAGAGCAAGGGCCCGCGCGGTTCGGGCTCGCGCTACGCGCGGCGACGGAGCAGGAGCGCCAGCGGCTCGGTGTCGGCCAGGCGCTCGTCGTCGAGCAGGCGAGCGGCCAGGCCGCGCGCGCGGGGTTGCAGCCCGGCGACGTCGTACTGTCGGTCAATGGCACGCCGGTCGCGAACATCGGCGCGCTGATGACCGAGATCGACGCCGCGCACGGCAATGTCGCGCTGCTCGTCCAGCGCGGCGGAACACGGCTGTACGTGCCGATCGAGATCGGCTGATCGGGTGGGCGGGCGACGCAACGGAGCACGACGGACCATCGTCGAAACGGGAGGCGGGATGAAGCGAATGCAGCAGTGGGGCGTATCCGGAGGGTGGCGGGCGATCGTCGTCGCGTGGGCGCTGGCCGTGGGTGTCGCACCGGCCGTCGCACAGACGGCCGACGTGCCGCAGGCATGGGTTCGCTACGGGCAGCTCGCCGGACAGCAGTTCCAGACGTGGCTCGAAGCCGACGGCGACGCGGCCGATCGTCTGCACCGCTATCTCGAGGCGCGCGTGCTGAACGCGAGCGCCGCTGCGCCGCCGCCCGCGATCGTCGTGCGCGCGTGGATCGGTACGAACGGCGCCGTCTCGCGGGTCGAATTCGCGTCGCTCGGCGATCCCGACGCGGACGCGACACTGCGGCAACTGCTCACGGCCAGCCCGCTGGCGGAGCCGCCGCCGCCCGACATGCTGCAACCGTTGCGCGTGCGCCTGCGGCTCGCGCCGAATCCCGAGGCGGCGGCCGCCGCCGCACCGGCATCGGCTGCGCGCCTGCCGTGACGCCCGGGGCCGGGCTTCGACGTCGCCGGATATCGTAATAAGATATGAGGTTATTGCGTTGGCGGGACGATGACGCCTCGCTTCTTCAACAGGAGCCACCCATGCAACTGACCCCGTTGGGCGCGCATGTCGCCCAGTTCGGTTTCCCCGAGCGGCAGAGACACGTGCAGGCGCTGATTGGCGGCACGGCCGACATCAACACGTATGTTTCGGCCGGCGTCTGCTACGACGCTGCGGCCTATGTGCGGTACCTGATGCGCGCGGACGCGATGATCACACCCAACACGCTGCTCGACACGATCGGTCAGCACTGGCGGCCGCGATTCAACTTCGAGAACGGCGGCGAATGGGACGGGCACGCGCCCATTCAGGCCGGGACCGCCGTCGGCTTCTCGCGAGGCGGCACGGTCTTTCATGCGGCGATCGCCATTGGCGGCACCCGGATCCGGGCCGTGAACGGCGGGCTCCTCGGCAGCGGATGGCGGTATGCGGTCGACCTGGCAAGCGTGCTCGAACCTGACGCGGCCGGCGGCTTCACGTATGACCGCGCGAATATCCGGGTTCATCTGTCGCACCTGTAGCCTGCGGGCGTCTCGGCGGAGCATGCCGCGCCGGCCGCGATCGGCCGGCAGCTCGCCTCGCACACGGCCGGGCGGCGGCGGTCCCGCCCTCCGGCGATTTGCGCATGGCGTCGCGCTGGCCATCGCTGCTATCCTCTCGACCGTGAATGACTCTTCCTGGAGTCGTGGCGGCGCATGCTGCGTCGCGGCGAAGTACGCGGTCGCAACTGCGTGCGCGCCGGGGCGGCATGACCGGCCGTCCACGACGATCCATGACCTGTTTCGTGATTGATTTCCTTCCGTCCATGTCCACATGGCCAAGGCAACGATGAGCAACGCACCCGACCAAGCGGCGCCCGGCGACGACGAATCGTCCGGCGGCGCATCGTCCTACCTGGTGCCGGGGCTCGAACGCGGGCTGCGGATCCTTGCCGAATTCTCCGCGCGCGAGCCGGTGCTCGGCGCGCCCGAGTTGTCGAAGCGCATCGGCATTCCGCGCACGACCACGTTCCGCCTGCTGCAGACGCTCGAAGCGCTCGGTTTCCTCGAACGCGTGAACGGCGACCGTTATTTCCGGCTCGGCGTCGGCGTGCTGCGGCTCGGCTTCGAATACCTGAATTCGCTCGAACTGACCGATCTCGGCACCCCGGTGCTCGAACGGCTGCGCGACGCAACGGGCCTGTCGACGCATCTGCTGATCCGCGACCAGCGCGACGTCGTGTTCGTCGCGAAGGCGCAGAGCAACGCGTCGATGTTCGGTTCGGTGAAGGTGCACGTCGGCACGCGCCTGCCCGCGCATGCGACCGTGCACGGCCACGTATTGATGGGCGACCTGACCCGCGACGCGCTGCGCCAGCTCTATCCGGAAAAGCGGCTCGAGCAGTTCACCGAGCGCACGCCGGGCACCGTCGATGAACTATACGAACGCGTGCGCCATTACGCACGGCTCGGATACGCGGTCAGCGAGGCAGCGTTCGAGAGCGGCATTTCGGCAGTCACCGCGCCCGTGCGCGATCATTCGGGCTCGATCGTCGCGGCGATCACCGCGACGGTGCCGCGCTCGGAGATCGGCGAGGCCGGCGAGAAGGAACGGCTCGTCGAAGCCGTGTGCGGCGCGGCGGTCGACCTGTCCCAGCGGCTGAACTATCGTCCGCTCGAAAGCGACCCGACGTTCGCGCACGCGCGCCACAAGGTCGCGATGTTCTGACGCGCGGGCCGGCGCCGCGCCGCTGCTTGCGAGCAAGGGGCGGCGCGTGCACGGCCGCCGTCGTCCTCAGGCGCCCGGCGCGGGCAGGCCGCGCACGAGCAGCGCGAGCGTGTCCGCGCCCGCGTGGCGATCCTCGGAAATCTCCCGGTACTCGGGTGACTCGACGAACCGGCGCGCCGACGCCTCGTCGGCAAACGACATCAGCACCACCTTGTCGCGATCCCATTCCCCTTCGAGCGCCACCGGCGCACCGTCGGCGGCGAGCAGGCGGCCGTCGAACCGGCGGAATACATCCATGAAGCGCGCCTGATACCGGTCGTATGCGTCGCGGTGCGTGAAGCGAAGTTGCGCCAGCAAATAGACTGCCACGGTCGTCTCCGTTCGTCGGAATCCGCTGATGCTACCCGTTGCCGGTGCAACGCGTACGGCGGCCGTGCAAATGCTGCGCGCGAACCAACAAGAGCGGCCCGCGGGCCGCTCTTGTCGTTTCAGGCGGCGAATGCCTGACGTCGTTCAGAACGAGTGGTGAATCCCGGTGAGCACGACCACCTGGTTGGCGGTGCTCGACACGCCTGCCGTGAAGAACGCGGCCTGTGCGCCGCCCGAACCGTGCTCGTACAACACGTTCGCATAAAGCTGCGTGCGCTTCGACAGCGCATAGATGTCGCCGAGCTCGACCTGCGTCCAGCGGCGGCCGGCCAGCGTCGTGGTTGCCGCGCCGCCCGCGATCGTGTTGAACGCGCTGCTGCGGTAGTTCACGCCCGCGTCGTAGCTCTGGAACGTATCCGAAAAGCCGTTCGACTGCATTTTCGTGCGCGTGTAGAGGCCATGCACGAGGAAGTCGCCGAACTGGTAGGACGCGCCCGCGCCGATGTTCTCGACCTTGTTCGCGGTGTAGCCGTTTGCCGTGTTCTGCCCCTGGAACGACGTGATGCCGGTCGTGCTGATCAGGATCGAGCGGTCGTGCTCGTTCGAGTACACGGCCGACGCCTTGAACGGCCCGTTCGCATAGTTCAGCGCGACGCCGACTGACTTGCCGGTCGAGAAGTTCGTCGTGTTGCCGAGCGCCATCGTCGCCGCGGCCGAGAAGCCCGCGAAGGTCGGCGAACGATACTTGACCGCGTTGTTGTACGGCACGTTGCCGGTCGCGGCGAGCCCGTCGATGTTGCCGGGGTGGAACGCGTACCAGCTCATCGCGAGGTAGGCCGTGCTGAGCGGATCGAGATAGTCGAACGACAGCGGCGTCTGGCGGCCGAGCGTCAGCGTGCCGTAGCGTTCCGAGCTGAGGCCGACGAACGCCGCGCGGTTCCAGATCGTGTTCGCGGTCGCGAACTGGCCGTTGTTCGTATAGAAGCCGTTTTCGAGCTGGAAGATCGCCGACAGGCCATCGCCGAGGTCTTCCTTGCCCTTCAGGCCCCACCGGTCGGGCTGCGTGTTGCCCTGAATCATCGCCCACTTCGCATGGCCGCCGACGTTGTTCACGTACGCGATGCCCGCATCCAGGCTGCCGTACAGCACCACGCTGCTCTGCGCCCACGCGCCCGACACGGCGCCCATCCCGATCACTGCTGCTGCTACCGCATGCTTGACCATTTGATCTCCTGAATCTCCAACCTGATGAAAACGTGCCGTGGCGGCATGCGCAGGAACGGCCGGCCGTTGCGCGTTTTCGCCATCGAACGGGCATTTGTATGTTCCACATAAGGAACAGTGTGCCTCTGATGGAATGGAGTATAGAGGCGTCGAGTGTCTGGTCAAAAATAATTTTTTCGGGACGGATGGGGGCCGGGGCGATGCTCGTGACCGGTGCGCAAAGCCCGCAAAAAGGGCATAACTCCCCGTCACACAACAAAAAATTACATTTGATAAGGCAGGCGAAAGCGATCTCCAACCCGATGGTCGGTGTTTTCCCTAGGACATGCAGCTTTTTGTTTTACTCGTGAAAAGTCGCTCCTATAATCACCATCCATAAACTGCTGTTCCGGGTATGGAACAAATCGGAACAAACCGAGAGTCGATCAGAAGGAAGGGTGTGAGATGTCTGAACAATGGGTTTGCGCCGGTCACGCCGGCGCGCTGTCGGAAGACACGCCGATCGAGTTCAAGCGGACCGACGGCGTGGAAATCGGGATCTACCGCGTCGGCGACGACGTGTACGCGCTCGAGAACGTGTGCCCGCATGCGTACGCGCTGCTGACGCAGGGGTTCGTCGACGAAGGCACGGTCGAATGCCCGTTGCACGAGGCCGTGTTCGACATCAGGACGGGCGAATGCCTGAAGGGCCCGGGCGGGCGCGCGCTGAAGCAGTACGCGGTGCGCCTTGCCGGCGAGGAAATCCAGATCAAGGTGGAATGACATGAAAGAAGCGACCGTCAACTTCAATCCCTTCCTGAAGCCGTGGGTGGCGCCGCAGCCGAACAACGTCGCGGGCAAGGGGCAAATCGAGATCCCCGGCCAGGTCGAGAACCAGGTCTGGCAGAACCGCAAGGCCGCACCGACCCAATACGAAAACGACCTCGGCGATGCACTCGAACGCGTGTTCGAAGCCGGTGCGATCGAGCTGGACGATGTCGTCGCGGGCCTGAACCGCATCGGCTTCCGCGCACCGGACGGCACGGCGTGGACCCCCGAGCGCTTCCGCGCCGAAATGGCCTCGCTCGCGGAATGACCGCGCCGAGCGCGTGACCGCCGACCCGACGACAACCGCATCCGGAGCACACTGATGACGTCCCCCGTACAACACGCAGTCCAACACGACCCGGTCCGTGACTATCTCGACCGCGGCATCAAGAACTACTGGTATCCCGTCGCGCCGAGCTGGCAGGTGTCGAATGCGCCCGTCGGCCTCACGCGCCTGTCCGAGCAGATCGTGCTGTGGCGCGATCACGAAGGCAAAGTCCATGCGCTCGAAGATCGCTGCCCGCACCGCGGCGCGCGCCTGTCGCTCGGCTGGAATCTCGGCGGCAACATTGCCTGCTGGTATCACGGCGTCGAAATCGACGGCGGCGGCACGGTCAACCGCGTGCCGGCCGTGTCGAACTGTCCGCTGGAAGGCACGAAGTGCGTGAAGTCGTATCCGGTCGAGGAGAAGGCCGGCGCGATCTTCCTGTGGTTCGGCGACGAAGCGCACGGCGAGCCGGCGCCGCTGAACCTGCCCGAGGAACTGGTCGACGACGAGTACGGCCACTTCCTGTGCGTGTCGAACTGGAAGTGCAATTACCAGTACGCGATCGACAACGTGATGGACCCGATGCACGGCGCGTACCTGCACGCCACGTCGCACTCGATGGCCGAAGGTGACAAGCAGGCCGACATGCGCGTGCGCAAGACGGAAACGGGCCTGATGTTCGAGAAGATCGGCCAGCGCGACGTGAACTTCGACTGGGTCGAGCTCGGCGAAACGGGCTGCCTGTGGATGCGCCTCGCGATTCCGTACAAGCAGAAGTTCGGCCCCGGCGGCAACTTCGGGATCATCGGTTTCGCGACGCCGGTCGACGGCGACAACTGCCAGGTCTACTTCTGGCGTACGCGCAAGGTCAGCGGCTGGCAGCGCGACGTGTGGCGCTTCATGTACCGCAACCGCCTCGAGGGCCTGCACTGGGACGTGCTCGAGCAGGACCGCTACGTCCTCGAAAGCCTCGCGCCGAACGCACGCGATCACGAATACCTGTATCAGCACGACGTCGGCATGACGCGCGTGCGCCGGATGCTGCGCACGCGTGCGCAGGAGCATCTTTCCGCGCTCGACACGCATCGCGCGGCGCAGGCCGCAGCGGAGCCCGCGAATGGCTGAGTTCACTCCGGTCGTGTCGCTGCCGGGGCGCCGCGTGCTCGTCACGGGCGGCGCGCGCGGGCTCGGCGCGGCGTTCGTCAATGCGCTGGTCGCAGCGGGCGCGCAGGTCGCGTTCGGCGACGTGCTGGTCGAAGCGGGCCGCGCGCTGGCCGCGCAGCTCACGCAAGCCGGCCACACCGTGCATTTCTTTGCGCTCGATCTCGCCGATCCGGCGAGCATCGACGCGTTCGTCGCGCAGGGCGCGGCAGCACTCGGCGGCATCGACGCACTGATCAACAACGCGGCGATCACGAACTCGGGCGGCAAGCTGTCGACGGAGCTGGACGTGTCGACCTGGGACGCCGTGATGAACGTGAACGTGCGCGGCGTGTGGCTCGTCAGCAATGCCGCGCTGCCGCACCTCGCGCAGTCGGGCCGCGGCGCGATCGTGAACCTCGCATCGGACACCGCGCTGTGGGGCGCGCCGAGGCTGCTCGCGTACGTCGCGAGCAAGGGCGCGGTGATCGCGATGACGCATGCGCAGGCACGCGAGTTCGGCGCGCACGGCGTGACGGTCAATGCGATCGCGCCGGGGCTGACCGAAGTCGAGGCGACGGCCTACGTGCCGGCCGAGCGCCACGCGTTCTACATGCAGGGCCGCGCGCTGACGCGTGCGCAGGTGCCCGACGACGTGACGGGCCCCGTGCTGTTCCTGCTGTCGGACGGCGCGCGCTTCGTGACGGGTCAACTGCTGCCGGTGAACGGCGGCTTCGTAATGAATTGAAGTTTTCACTCTGATGAAGGAGAGGACGATGGCGGACGCCGATCTCGAACGCAAGTCGTGGGACCAGCCGGAAGGCGCAAGCTTCAACGACTGGATGGAAGGGCGCGTCGCGCGCTACGCGACGCGGCGCTACGACTGGGACGCACTGAAGTTCCAGGCCGACTACGACCCGAAGTACCGCCGCGCGCAGATGCGCTATGTCGGCACGGGCGGCACGGGCGTCGCGAAGGACGTCAACACGGTGCCGGCCGGCGGCTTCACGTTCTCGACGATGGTCATCCCGGCCGGCAACATCGGCCCGAGCCACATCCACATCGACGTCGAGGAAATCTTCTTCGTGCTGCGCGGCAAGATGAAGGTGATCTGCGAGCGCGACGGCGAGACCTGGGAAGCGATCCTCGGCGAACGCGACCTGATCTCGGTGCCGCCGGGCGTGTATCGCACGGAAATCAACATCGGCGAGGAAGACGCGCTGATGTGCGTGATGCTCGGATCGTCGAAGCCGATCACGCCGACGTATCCGCCCGATTCGCCGCTCGCGAAGATCAAGCGTTGAGACGGAGCCGGTAAAGCAATGAGTGTCATCGACAAACGTGAACGCGACCGCACCGCGGCGTTCGCCGCGCTGCTCGGGCAGTTTCCCGAACAGCGTTGCGCGGCCGGCGCGGCGGGCACGATCGGCTACCGTGAAGCTGGCGCAGGCGAGGCCGGCGCGCAGCATGCGGGCCGTGCGCTGCCCGTCGTGCTGCTGCACGGGATCGGCTCGGGCGCCGCATCGTGGGTCCGCCAGCTCGACACGCTCGGCGCGTCGCGCCGCGTGCTCGCGTGGGATGCGCCCGGTTACGGCGTGTCGACGCCCGTGCACGGCGCGTCGCCGGCCGCCGCCGATTACGCGGCATCGCTGAACGCGTGGCTCGAGGCACTCGGCATCGAACGCTGTGTGCTGGTCGGTCATTCGCTCGGCGCGATCATTGCGGGCGGTCTCGCCCGCGTGATGCCCGCGCGGATCGCCGGCCTGCTGCTGGTGTCGCCCGCGGGTGGCTACGGCAGCGCACCGGCCGAAACCCGCGAATCGCGCCGCGACGCGCGGCTCGCGATGCTCGCCGAACTCGGCCCGGCCGGGCTCGCCGAACAGCGCAGCGGCAACATGCTGTCCGGTTTCGCGAACGAGGAGGCACGTGCGTGGGTGCGCTGGAACATGGCGCGCATCGTGCCGGCCGGCTACGCGCAGGCCACGCATCTGCTCGCGAACGCCGATCTCGCGGCCGATCTCGCCGGCTTTCGCGGTCGCACGGCGGTCGCCGTCGGCGCAAACGACGCGATCACACCACCCGCCGCGTGCGAACGGATCGCCGCGGCCGCGCACGTCGGGCTGCAGGTGATTCCGCAAGCCGGTCATGCCGGTTATGTCGAAGCACCGGCCGTTTATTCCGCATTGATCGACACGTTCTGCCGTCAATGCGATACGCAGCGAGGACTGGCATGAACGAACCGCTGCAACAACAAGACGCAGAGAACGCGAAAGCCGAAGCCAGCTACGTGGTGCCCGGCCTCGAACGCGGGCTGCGGATCCTCGCCGAATTTTCGCCGCGCGAGCCCGTGCTCGGTGCGCCCGAGCTGTCGAAGCGGCTCGGCATTCCGCGCACCACGGTGTTCCGCCTGCTGCAGACGCTTGAATCGCTCGGCTTCCTCGAGCGCGCGGACAAGGATCGCAACTACAAGCTCGGCATCGCCGTGCTGCGGCTCGGCTTCGAATACCTGAGCTCGCTGGAGCTGACCGATCTGGGCCTGCCCGTGATCGAGAGCCTGCGAGACGCCACCGGCTTCACGACGCACATCGTGATTCGCGACGGCCGCGACGTGGTGTTCGTCGCGAAGGCGCAGAGCCAGGCGCCGGTGTTCAGCTCGATCCGCGTCAACGTCGGCACGCGCCTGCCCGCGCATGCGACGACACACGGCCACGTGCTGATGGGCGACCTGTCGTTGAAGGAACTGCACGCGCTGTATCCGGAGGGCACGCTGAACCGGATGACGAACGCGACGCCGGAAACGGTCGACGCGCTGTACGAAGTGATCCGCGAGGATGTGCTGCGCGGCTACGGCGTCAGCAATTCGTCGTTCGAGCGCGGCATCTCGGTGGTTACGGCGCCGGTGCGCAACGAGACGCAGAAGATCGTCGCGTGCATCACGGTGACGGTGCCGCGCCCGGAAATCGATGCGGCGCTGATCGCGGACGGGCTGATCGACAAGGTGCAGCGCGCGGCGGCGGAACTGTCGCGGCGGCTCAATTACCGCTCGGATGACGAGCACACGTTTCTCAAGGCTTTAGGACTCCGATGATTGAGATCGATCTGACCGGGCAGGTGGCGGTGGTGACGGGCGGTTCGTCCGGCATCGGCCTCGCGACCGCCGAACGATTCCTGCAGGCTGGCGCATCGGTCGCGATTTGCGGCCGCGACGGCGAGCGCCTGGCGCGTGCCGAGGCGATGCTCAACGAAAAATACCCGGGCGCGCAGCTGCTCGCCGCGCGCTGCAACGTGCTCGACGAGCATGACGTCGCCGCGTTTGCGCAGGCCGTGTCCGCGCGCTTCGGCCGCGCCGACATGCTGGTCAACAACGCCGGTCAGGGCCGCGTGTCGACCTTCGCCGACACGACCGACGATGCGTGGCGCGAGGAGCTCGAGCTGAAGTACTTCAGCATCATCCGCCCGACGCGCGCGTTCCTGCCGCTGCTGCGCGACGCACAGGCGCCGACGATCACCTGCGTGAACTCGCTGCTCGCGCTGCAGCCGGAGCCGCACATGGTCGCGACGTCGTCGGCGCGTGCGGGTGTGCTGAGCCTCGTGAAGTCGCTCGCGACCGAACTCGCGCCGCAGCGCATCCGCGTGAACTCGATCCTGATCGGCATCGTCGAGTCGGGCCAGTGGCGCCGCCGTTACGAAGCGCAGGCGCAGGCCGGCGAAAGCTGGGAGGACTGGACGGGCGCGATCGCCCGCACAAAGAACATTCCGCTGAACCGCTTCGGCAAGCCCGACGAGGCCGCCTGGGCACTTTTTTATCTCGCAACGCATCTGTCGTCCTACACGACGGGCAGCCATATCGACGTTTCTGGAGGCTTTGCACGCCATGTCTGAAAAAACCACGGTTGGCGAGCTGATTGCCGCCTTTCTCGAGCAGTGCGGCGTGAAGACCGCATTCGGTGTCATCTCGATCCACAACATGCCGATCCTCGACGCGATCAACTCGCGCGGCAACATCCGCTATGTCGGCGCACGGGGCGAAGCCGGCGCATTGAACATGGCCGACGGCCTGGCCCGCGTGTCGGGCGGCCTCGGCGTCGCGTTCACGAGCACGGGTACGGCCGCAGGCAACGCGGCGGGCGCGATGGTCGAGGCGCTGACGGCCGGCACCGCGCTGCTGCACGTGACGGGGCAGATCGAGACGCCGTATCTCGACCAGGATCTCGCGTATATCCACGAAGCGCCGGACCAGTTGTCGATGCTCGACTCGATTTCGAAGGCCGCATTCCGCGTGCGCACCGTCGAAACCGTGCTGCCGACGATCCGCGAAGCCGTGCGCATCGCGCAGACGGCGCCGACGGGCCCCGTGTCGGTCGAGATTCCGATCGACATCCAGGCGGCCGAAATCGAATGGCCGGACGACCTCGCGCCGGCACACGTCGCGGTGCGCGAGCACGACCCCGCACGCGTCGCGAAGCTCGCCGACGCACTGGCCGCCAAGCGCCGCCCGCTGCTGTGGCTCGGCGGCGGCGCGCGCCACGCACGCGAGGAAGTCGAACGCCTCGTGAAGCTCGGCTTCGGTGTCGTGACGAGCGTGCAGGGCCGCGGCGTGCTGCCCGAGGATCACCCGGCGACGCTCGGCGCGTTCAACGTGCACGCGTGCGTCGAAGCGTTCTACAAGACCTGCGATGCGCTCGTCGTCGTCGGTTCGCGCCTGCGCGGCAACGAGACGCTGAAGTACAAGCTCGCGCTGCCGCAGCCGCTGTTCCGCGTCGATGCTGAAGCACTTGCCGACAACCGCGGCTATCGCAACGAGCTGTTCGTGCATGGCGATTCGAAGCGGGTGCTGGCCGAGCTGGCCGACCGCCTCGAAGGGCGCCTGTCGGTCGATCCCCAGTTCGCAGCCGATCTTGCGGCAGCCCGCGAGCAGGCAGTGGCCGACGTGTCGAAGGGCCTCGGGCCGTACAAGAAGCTGGTCGACACGCTGCAGGGTGCCGTTGGCCGCGACTACAACTGGGTGCGTGACGTGACGATCTCGAACAGCACGTGGGGCAACCGCCTGCTGAAGATCTTCGAGCCGCGCTCGGGCGTGCATGCGCTCGGCGGCGGTATCGGCCAGGGCATCCAGATGGGCATCGGCGCGGCGCTGGCGGATGCGGCCGCGAAGACGGTGTGCCTCGTCGGCGACGGCGGCCTGATGGTCAACGTCGGCGAGCTCGTGACGGCCGTGCAGGAAAACGCGAACGTGATGATCGTGCTGATGAACGACCAGTGCTACGGCGTGATCCGCAACATCCAGGACGCGCACTACGGCGGTCGCCGCTGCTTCGTGCAGCTGCACCAGCCCGATTTCGCGCAGTTCTGCGCGAGCTTCGGCCTCACGCACTACCGGATCACGTCGCTCGACGACGCCGAAGCGATCGTGCGCGAAGGGATGGCGAAGGCAGGGCCGGTGATGGTCGAGGTCGACATGCTGTCGGTCGGCTCGTTCGCATCGCAGTTCGCAGGCCCGCCGGTGAAGAAGGAAGCGCCGACGGAGCGCCAATATGCTTAACGGGCAAAAGCGGGCCCACGCACCCGTCGACGTCGCGATGATCGGCTTCGGTGCGATCGGCGCGGCCGTGTACCACGCGGTCGAGCACGATGCGTCGCTGCGCGTCGCACACGTGATCGTGCCGGAACACCAGCGCGCGGCGGTGCAGGGCGTGCTGGGCGGCGCGGTGGAGGTCGTGTCGTCGGTCGACGCACTGGCCCGCCGCCCCGAGTTCGCGCTCGAATGCGCGGGCCACAGCGCGCTCGTCGATCACGTCGTACCGCTGCTGAAGGCCGGCACCGATTGCGCGGTCGCGTCGATCGGCGCGCTGTCCGACCTCGCGCTGCTCGACGTGCTCGCGCAGGCGGCCGACGAAGGCAACGCGACGGTCACGCTGCTGTCCGGCGCGATCGGCGGTATCGACGCGCTGGCGTCCGCGAAGCAGGGCGGCCTCGACGAAGTGCTGTACGTGGGCCGCAAGCCGCCGCTCGGCTGGCTCGGCACGCCCGCCGAGGCGCTGTGCGACCTGCGCGCGATGACCGAGGCAAAGGTGATCTTCGAAGGCACCGCGCGCGATGCCGCGCGCCTGTATCCGAAGAACGCGAACGTCGCGGCCACCGTCGCGCTGGCGGGCCTCGGCCTCGACGCGACGCACGTGCGCCTGATCGCCGATCCGGCGGTCGAGCGCAACGTGCACCGCATCACCGCGCGCGGCGCATTCGGCGAGATGTCGCTGGAAATGAGCGGCAAGCCGCTGCCGGACAACCCGAAGACGTCCGCGCTGACGGCGTACTGCGCGATCCGCGCGCTGCGCAACCGCGCGGCCCGCTGCGTGATCTGACCGGGCCATTGAATGTCCGCCCGCGCCACGGCGAGGGCGGATGTGCAGAGACAGATTTGTGGGACTTGTGACATGACTCCTTTCGATACGAGCCTCGTACCCGACGGCAACATCCTGATCGGCGGCGAATGGCGGCGCGGCCGCGGCGCGCCTTACGCGAGCATCTATCCGGCTGACCAGTCGCTGAACATGGAAGTGTCGACGGCGAACGCGGAAGATGCGGCCGAAGCCGTCGTGGCCGCCGACGCCGCATGGCGCCGCGCCGACTGGGCCGGGCTGAAGCCGCACCAGCGCGCGCAGGTGCTGTACCGCATCGCCGACCTGATCATGCAGCGCCATGAAGCGCTCGCGAACCTGCAGCGTCGCGACAACGGCAAGCCGATCAGCGAGACGCGTGTGCTGGTGGCCAGCGCCGCGAACACGTTCCGCTATTTCGCGGCGTGCCTCGAAACGCTCGACGAGGAACTGACGCCGTCGCGCGGCGACTACCTGACGATGAGCGTGTACGAGCCGATCGGCGTGATCGCGGCGATCACGCCATGGAATTCGCCGATCGCGTCCGATGCGCAGAAGCTCGCGCCGGCGCTCGCCGGCGGCAACGCGGTCGTGCTCAAGCCGGCCGAAGTCACGCCGCTCGTGTCGCTCGCGCTGGCACGCATCTGCGAGGAAGCCGGCGTGCCGAAGGGCGTGCTGAGCGTGCTGCCGGGCAAGGGCTCGGTGATCGGCGACGTGCTCGTGCGTCATCCGCTGGTGAAGAAGGTGTCGTTCACGGGCGGCACCGAAGTGGGCCGCGGCATCGCGCGCATCGCGGCCGAGAAGCTGATGCCGGTGTCGCTCGAACTGGGCGGCAAGTCGCCGACGATCGTGTGCGACGACGCCGATCTCGATCACGCGGTCAACGGCGTGCTGTACGGCATCTTCAGCTCGTCGGGCGAAGCGTGCATCGCGGGTTCGCGGCTGTTCGTGCAGCGCTCGGTGTACGACGAATTCATGAAGCGCCTGGTGGCCGGCGCCCGCAAGCTGCGCGTGGGCGATCCGACGCGCGCCGACACGCAGATGGGGCCGCTGATCACCGCGAAGCATCGCGAATCGGTCGAGCGCTACGTAGCACTCGGCCTGGAGGAAGGCGGCCGCCTGCTGTGCGGCGGCGAGCGGCCGTCGGGCGACGGTCGCGAGAACGGCTTCTTCTACCAGCCGACGATTCTCGAAGGCTTGCCGAACAGCGCGCGCATCTGCCAGGAAGAGATCTTCGGCCCGGTGCTCGTCGCGATGCCGTTCGACGACGAAGCGTCGCTGATCGCGCAGGCGAACGACAGCGTGTTCGGGCTGGCGGCCGGCATCTGGACGCGCGACTACAAGCGCGCATGGCGCATCGCGCGTGCGCTGGAAACCGGCACCGTCTGGATCAACACCTACAAGCTGTTCTCGATCTCCACGCCGTTTTCGGGCTGGAAGGAGAGCGGGATGGGCCGCGAGAAGGGGCGTCTCGGCATCCGCGAGTACATGCAGCAGAAGAGCCTCTACTGGGGCTTGAACGACGCGCCGCTGCCGTGGGCGAACTGAGCGAAGGGGAAAAACGCAATGAGCATTTTGGGAATCGAGCAGATCACGTACGGTGTCGACGATCTCGCGACCTGCCGGCGCTTTTTCGCCGACTGGGGGCTGAAGGAAGTCGAGCACGACGACACGCAAGCACGCTTCGAGACGATGAACGGCTGCACCGTGCTGGTCGTCAAGGCCGACGATCCGGCGCTGCCGCCCGCGTTCGAAGCGGGCCCGACGCTGCGTGAAGTCACGTGGGGCGTCGCGACGCAGCAGGAACTCGACGCGCTGCGCGGCAAGTTCGCCGGCCAGCCCGGTTTTTACGCACGCAAGGATGCGCTCGGCTGCACCGACCCGAACGGGATGGCGATCCGCGTCGAAGTCACGCGCAAGCGCGAACTCGGCATCACGGGCTCGCCGTCGAACGTGTGGGGCCAGACGCTGCGCGTCGACCAGCCGAGCCCGATCTATGCGCGTGCGGAGCCGGTCGAGGTCGGGCATGTCGTGTTCTTCACGAACTGCCTCGACGCGCAGGAAAAGTTCTATCACGAGCTGCTGGGCTTCGAGACGTCGGACCGCTACCCGGGCCGCGGTGCATTCATGCGCTGCGCGCCGCACGGCGGCCACCACGACCTGTTCCTGCTCGCGCTGCCGAATGGCAAGCGCGGCCTGAACCACGTCGCGTTCACCGTGCGCGACATCCACGAGGTGTTCGGCGGCGGCATGCACATCGACCGCTGCGGCTGGGAAACGCAACTCGGCCCGGGCCGTCACCCGGTGTCGTCCGCGTACTTCTGGTACTTCCAGAACCCGGCCGGCGGCCTGATCGAGTACTACGCGGACGAAGACATGCTGACGCCCGAGTGGCAGCCGCGCGAATTCGAGCCGGGCCCGACCGTGTTCGCCGAGTGGGCCGTCGACGGCGGCCTCGACGGCAACACGCGCCGGCAGAAGAACGCGAAGGCGCCGGAAGGCAAGTTCATGACGGAGCGCAAATCATGAGCGAAGAGAACACACAGGCGCAGCCCGCGCCCGGCACGGTCGTCGTGATCGGCGGCGGCCAGGCCGCCGGCTGGGTGCTGAAGACGCTGCGCGCGGAAGGCTTCGCGGGCCGTCTCGTGATGATCGCCGACGAGCCGCATCTGCCATACGAGCGCCCGCCGCTGTCGAAGGCCGTGCTGGCCGGCGACGCCGACATCGAAACCGTGCGCGTCGTGCGTCCCGACGAATTCGACGCGCTGAACGTCGAGGCATGGCAGCCGGAACGCGCCGCATCGATCGACCGTGCGCGCCGCGTCGTGACAACCGAAAGCGGCCGCGAGATCGAATACGATCGCCTCGTGATCGCGACCGGCGGCACGTCGCGCCGCCTGCCGGACGCACTCGTGAGGACCCCGAACCTACATTACCTGCGCACGCTCGACGAAGCGGCCGCGCTCGGCGAGAGGCTGCGCGCCAGCCGGCGCGTGCTCGTGATCGGCGGCGGCTGGATCGGCCTCGAAGTCGCGGCGACCGCGCGCAAGCTCGGCGTCGAAGCGGTCGTGGTCGAAGGCGCGCCGCGGCTGTGCGGCCGCTCGGTGCCGCAGGTCGTGTCGGATTTCCTGCTCGACCTGCACCGCACGAACGGCGTCGACGTGCGTCTCGGCGCGGCACTCGCATCGCTCGACGCGCAGCCGGACGATGCATCGAAGGTACGCGCGACACTCGCCGACGGCACGACGATCGATGCCGATTTCGCGGTGGCCGGCATCGGCCTCGCGCTGAACGCGTCGCTCGCGAGCGATGCTGGGCTGGCGATCGACGACGGCATCGTCGTCGACGAATTCGGCGCGACGAGCGACCCGGCGATCTTTGCGTGCGGCGACGTCGCGAACCATCACAACGGCTGGCTGAAACGGCGCGTGCGGCTCGAATCGTGGGCCAACGCGCAGAACCAGGCGATCGCGGCCGCGAAGGCCGTGCTGGGCGTGCGCGCGCCGTACGCGGAGATTCCGTGGTTCTGGTCCGATCAGTACGACGTGAACCTGCAGATCCTCGGCGACCTGCCGGCCGATGCGCGGCTCGTCGTGCGCGGCGAGCTTGCCGCGCGCCGCGCGACGCTGTTTTTCGTGGGCGAAGGACATGTGAGAGGTGTCATCGCCGTGAACAACGCGCGTGAGCTGAAGCTCGCGCGCAAGTGGATGAACCAGGGCCGGGCAGTGGATACGGAAGCGCTGGCAGACACGAGCAAGCCACTGGCCTGACCGGGCGACGAGACATAGGAGACACCCCGCATGAGCACTTTCGACAACGTCGTGGCCGGTCGCGCCACGATGGAAGCTGCCGCCTCCACGCCCGGCGCGATCATCGCGCGGCTTGAGCGGCTTCCGGCCAACGCGATGCAGCTCCGCGCCCGCCTGCTGATCGGCGCCGCGACGTTCTTCGACGGCTTCGACGTGATCACGATCGCGGCCACGCTGCCGCTGCTGATTCACAAATGGGGGCTGTCGCCGACGCAGATCGGCCTGCTGATCGCCTCCGGCGCGATCGGCCAGCTGATCGGCGCCTTCCTGTTTCCGGCGCTGGCGGAGAAGCACGGCCGCGTGAAGGCGATCGCGTGGAGCTCGGCCGTGATCGGCATCACGAGCATCGCGTGCGGTTTCGCACCGACGTTCGAGATCTTCGTGCTGCTGCGGATCCTGCAGGGCCTCGGCCTGGGCGGCGAGCTGCCGGTCGCCGCGACGTACATCAACGAGATCACGCGTGCACATGGCCGCGGCCGCTTCGTGCTGTTGTACGAGATCGTGTTCCCGATCGGCCTGCTCGTGTCGATGGCACTCGGCGCGTGGCTCGTGCCGCGCTTCGGCTGGGAGATCATGTACTTCGTCGGCGGGCTGCCGCTGATCCTGTCGCTCGTGCTCACGCGCCTCGTGCCGGAGTCGCCGCGCTGGCTCGCATCGCGCGGGCGGCTCGCGGAAGCCGGGCGTGCAACAAGCGTGTTCGAAGCGTCGGTGCGCGGTGAACTGCCGCCCGTCGCGCAGGTGGCCGCGTTCGACGAGATGGTGCGCCAGCACCCGAAGCGCCGGATGAGCGACCTGTTCAGCGCCGCGTATCGCAAGCGCACGCTCGCGGTGGCGACGTTGTGGGCAACCTGCGGGTTCATCCAGTACGGGCTGTCGACGTGGCTGCCGACGATCTACAAGAACTTCTATCACGCGCCGTTGCAGCTCGCGCTGAACCTCGCGGTGATCGGCTCGGTGATGGGCGTGCTCGGGTCGCTGGCATCGGCGCTGCTCGTCGACAAGCTCGGCCGCAAGCCGGTGATCGTGTGGTCGTTCGTGCTGTGCGCGCTGTCGCTGGCGTTCGCGGGTGTCTATCACGCGTCGTCGGTGTATGTCGTGTCGATCTTCTGCTCGCTGTCGCTCGGCCTGATGGCGTCGGGGTTCATTACCGCGTACGTCTATACGCCTGAGCAGTATCCGACGAGTATCCGCGCGTCGGGCTGCGGGCTCGGCAGCGCATGGCTGAAGATCGCATCGTTCGTCGCGCCGATGGTGGTGCCGCACGCGATCATCGGCGGGAACCTCGCGCCGGCGTTCTACCTGATCGGCATCGTGCCGCTGATCGCGGCGGTGACTGTGCACTTCGTCGGCATCGAGACGAAGGGGAAGGTGCTCGAAGCGCTTGAAGCGTAAGCGCGGCCGGCGGTAACGGATGAGGAGCGGAGGCCCGGGCGATGTCCGGGCCTTTTTGTTGTGCGGCGATCTGGTTGCCGTGGCGTGACGGCGCGTGCAAACGCGCGCGATGGCCGACTTGCGGCTTGCGTGTTCTAATTCACGATCCCGTTTTCCGACCGACTGTCGCCATGCCCCTGTTCGAACCTGTCACGCTGGATACTTCCCGCCTCGTGCTGCGGCCGCTACGCGAAGCCGACGCGCACGCCTTCTTCGAGATCTGGTCGGATGCGGAAGCCATGCGCTATTTCTCGTTCTCGCCGATGACGCACATCGAACAGGCGATCGAGCGTGTAACGCGCAACCTGAAGACGTCCGCGAGCGGGCAGGACCTGATCTGCGTGCTCGAACTGCGGGAAACCGGCGAAGCACTGGGCGAATGCGTACTGTTCCATGCGAACGAGCAATGCCGGCGCGCCGAGATCGGCTTCAGCCTGCGGCGCCGGTACTGGAGCGGCGGCTACATGCGCGAGGCGGCATCGGCGGTGATCGATCACGCGTTCGGCACGCTGCGGCTGAACCGGATCGAAGCCGATATCGATCCGCGCAACGTCGCGTCGGCGCGGCTGCTCGAACGGCTCGGCTTCGTGAGGGAAGGGGTGCTGCGCGAGCGCTGGATCGTCGGCGATGAAGTGTCGGACAGCGCGCTGTACGGGCTGCTGGCGAGCGACCGGCGCGCGTGATGCGCGGGAGCCGGATCACTTCGCCGCAGGAACGATCGCGAACGCGTCCACTTCAACCAGCACGTCGGGGTGGAAGAGCGAAGCCACGCCGACGAGCGCGCTCGCGGGCGGACAGGCGGTATTGACCCACCGGTCGCGCACCTCGCGAATCTGCGGCAACAGGCTCGAATCGAAGTCGCGGACGTAGAGCGTGAGTCGCGCGACGGACTCGAAGCCGACGCCCGCGGCACGAAGTGTAGCGGCGATGTTCCGGAACACCTGATCGAGCTGCGTCGCGTGATCGGTGCCGACCACGGTGCCGTCGGTGTCGAACGGAACGTGCCCGGACAAGTACAGCGGTTGGCCGCCTTCCACGAGTATTGCTTGCGAAATGCCGGGAATCGTGGCGCCGGGGGGATTGATTGCACGCAGCATGCGACTGTCCTCTCAGGGTGATGCGGTGGTTCGGTGCGGTCGGGTTCGACTCGCCGCGTCTGATTCACCGGTTGACCGGCGATTGCGCGATGCGCTCACGATTTCGCGAGCCAGCCCTCGACCTGTTCTTTTCCGCGCAGCGCTGCAATCCACCGGTCGGGTAACGCGTGCTCGCCGTACAGCGCGCCGGCGAGGCTGCCCGCGATGGCCGCCGTCGTATCCGTGTCGTTGCCGAGTGCGATCGCGCGCTTCACGCAGTCTTCGTAGCTGCGCGTCGACAACAGGCAATGGATCGACGACCAGAAGCTGTCGACCACGTAGCCGGACCCTTGCGGCGCGTCGAAGCGGCCATCGAGCACGACCTTCAGTTCGATCTCGTCGGTGGTGCCCGCGTAGCGCGCCAGGAGTTCGTCTTCGGCCGCGCGCACCGCGTCGGGCGCCGGTTGTCCTTCGACGATGCCCCATGCCGTCAGGCCATAGAGCGCACAGCACAGCTGCGAGCGCACGTGGCCGTGCGTGACGACACTCTGCCTGCGCGCGAGGTGGATCACTTCGTCGGGCGATGCGGCGACCATCAGTACCGGGAAGCAACGCATCAGCGAGCCGTTGCCGTTGTCGCGCTCGTCGCTGGGGCCGGCAACGGCCGGCGCCGCGCCGGCCGCCAGCGCGTGCAACGCACGCTGCGTCTGCAGGCCGACGTCGAACACGCGGCCGTCGGGCGTAAAGGCGCCGCGATGAAACCAGTCCTGCAGGTTGTGGGCGAACGTATCGAGATTCAGGTCGCGGTCATCCGACAGCGCGTCGAGCAGCGCGAGCGCCTGCGCGCCGTCGTCGCTCCAGGTGCCGGGCGGCACGCCGTCGTGTGCGCGTGCAAAGCCAGGCGGCGGCGTCATGTCGATCGCGGCGGGCGGCGGGATCGACGCCGCGTCGTGGAATTCGTACGGGACGCCCAGTGCGTCGCCGATCAGCAGGCCAAGCAGGCCGCCGCGCAGGCGGGATCGTCGGTTCGGAATGGCGGTCATCGGGCAGGGATCGGGTGGGCGGCTCGCGCCGCGGAATACCGTGCAGCCTAGACCAATCGCCCGCGCGTGCCTAGCCGATGCAGCGCCGCCGGTGCGAACGAATGCCGCATGGCCCGTGTGCGCCGGTGAACTAGAGTCGACTGGTAGCGGATGAAACGACACCGGGAAGACAAGATCATGGCCAAGAAATTTCCGCTGCATCCCGTGCATCCGGAGCGGATCTGCTGGGGATGCGACAACTACTGCCCGACGCACGCGATGCGCTGCGGCAACGGCTCCAGCCGCACGCAGCACCCTAGCGAGCTGCTCGGCGACGACTGGTATCGATACGGCGACTGGAGCATCGAAGGCGCGGATGCCGACGACGAACACGAGCACGCAACCGCGGCCGGCGGGCAGTCGTAGCGACAAGTTGCCTCACCCGAGTGCGTCCGGATTCTTGATCTGCATCACGGTTGCGAAGCGCGTGCCGAAACATCATGAAAAAAGATGCATGCACCACGCATCTTGAAGCGGGCGGGATGCCCGGCGGCCAGGAACGCGCGTTCCGCCGCCGTTCGCGCCGACCCGCGCCCCCATGATCGAGAAAGGAGAGCACCGTGTTTTGCTATCAATGCGAACAGACCGACCGGACCGGCGCGCGGCCCGGCTGCGCATCGGCGAAAGGCAACTGCGGCAAGGATGCAACGACGGCCGACCTGCAGGACCTGCTGGTCCATGCGGTGAAGGGCATTGCGCAATACGGCGCGATCGCGCGAGCGATGGGCACACCGGATCGCGACGCCGACCGCTTTGTGCTGTACGCGATGTTCACGACGCTGACCAACGTGAATTTCCACGCGGCACGTTTCGTCGCGCTGCTGCGCGAAGCGGCGCAGGTGCGCGACCGCGTGAAGGCCGCCTGTGATGTGAGTGCGCGGGCGGCGGGAACGGTCGTCCCGGCGCAGCACGGGCCGGCGATGTGGCAGCCGGCGGACGATCTGGCCGGCCTGCTGGCGCAGGCCGCGAGCGTGGGCGTCGATCAGGGGCTCGACAAGGTGGGGGCGGACATCGTCGGCCTGCGCGCGCTGGTGCTGTACGGGCTGAAGGGCGTGTGCGCGTATGCGCATCATGCGCGGGTGCTCGGCTACGAGCGCGACGATATCTACGAGGGGATCGAGGCGGCGCTCGCGTTTCTCGCGCGCGACCCCGCCGACGTCAGCGCGCTGCTCGCGCAGGCACTCGAACTCGGCCAGCTGAACCTGACGGTCATGGAGGTGCTCGACAGCGCGAACACCGGCCGTTTCGGCGCGCAGCAACCGACTGCCGTGCGCGTGTCGCCGGTAGCGGGCAAGGCGATCCTCGTGTCGGGCCACGATCTCGGCGATCTGCACGCGCTGCTCGAACAGACTGCGGGCACGGGCATTCATGTGTACACGCACGGCGAGATGCTGCCGGCCCATGCGTATCCGGTGCTGAAGGCCTTCCCGCATCTCGTCGGCAACTACGGCGGCGCATGGCAGGACCAGCAGAGCGACTTCGCGCATTTCCCCGGACCGATCCTGATGACGTCCAACTGCATCATCGAGCCGATGCCGCAGTATCGTCAGCGGATCTTCACGACCGGGCCGGTCGGCTGGCCGGGCGTGCGCCATCTCGAGCATCATGATTTCTCGATGCTGATCCGCGCCGCGCAAGCGCTGCCCGGGTTCCCGGCCACGGCGCCGGAGCAGACGATCACGGTCGGTTTCGGCCGGCACGCGGTGCTCGGTGTCGCGGACAAGGTCATCGACGCGGTCAAGGCCGGACAGATCCGCCATTTCTTCCTGATCGGCGGCTGCGACGGCGCGGCGCCGGGCCGCAACTACTACACCGAGTTCGCGGAGCAGGCCCCCGACGATACGGTCGTGATGACGCTCGGCTGCAACAAGTACCGCTTCAACCGGCATGCGTTTGGCGATATCGGCGGCATTCCGCGCCTGCTCGACCTCGGGCAGTGCAACGACAGCTACTCGGCGATCCGGATCGCGACGGCGCTGGCCGACGCATTCGAATGCGGCGTGAACGACTTGCCGCTGTCGCTCGTGATCTCGTGGTTCGAGCAAAAGGCGGCGGCCGTGCTGCTGACGCTGCTCGCGCTCGGCCTGCGCAACATCCGCCTCGGGCCGACGCTGCCGGCCTTCGTGACGCCGGGCGTGCTGGCGGTGCTGGTCGAGCAGTTCGGCATCCAGCCGATCGGCGACGCCGGCACCGACCTGGCCGCGTCGCTGGCGCGCCGGGCCGCTTGAGCGGGATCGTTCGATGACTTATCGCATCGAGATCACGACACGCGACGGCGAGCGCTTCGGCTTTGGCTGCGACGCCGGGCAGGATCTGCTGTCGGCGGCGGCCGACGCCGACATCACGCTGCCGTCGCAATGCCGGCGCGGAAGCTGCGGCGCATGCCAGGCGACCGTCGTCGACGGCGCGTACGAGATGCCGCCCGACAGCGCCGGCGTGCTGCCGGCCGGCCAGCGCGGCGTGGTCCTGCTGTGCCGGACCACGCCGCGCGGCGATCTGCGGGTCGCCGCGCCGTACGACCGGACCAAGGTGCTGCTGCATCCGGTGCCCGTGCGCACCGCGCGGATCGCGGCACTTGAGACGATTGCGGCCGACACGTTGCGCGTCGAGCTGCAGATCGAACCCGACGACGCGTTCGGCTCGGCCGCGGAGTTCGAGCCGGGCCAGTTCGCGGAACTCGAGGTGCCGGGCAGCGATGTGCGCCGCCCGTATTCGCTCGCGAACACGAGCAACTGGGACGGCCGGCTCGAGTTCCTGATCCGGTTGCGGCCGGGCGGCTGGTTCTCGACCTACCTGCGCGAGCGTGCGCGGCCGGGCGATCCGCTGACCGTGCGCGTGCCGATGGGCGGCTTCGGGCTGTTCACGGACAGCCTGCGGCCGCGCTGGTTCGTCGCGGGCGGCACGGGGCTCGCACCGATCCTGTCGATGCTGCGGCGCATGGCCGAATTCCAGGAGATGGCCGACGCGCGGCTGTTCTTCGGCGTCAATCAGGAAAGCGAACTGTTCATGCTCGACGAGTTGGCGCGCTTGCAGGTCGACCTGCCGCAGTTGCGCGTCGATCTGTGCGTGTGGCGGCCGGGCGGGGAGTGGAGCGGGTTGCGCGGCACACCGGTCGATGCGTTGCGTCTGGCGCTCGCGCAGCACGACGGGCTGCCCGACATCTACGTGTGCGGGCCGCCGCCGCTCGTGCAGGGCGTGCGGGAGGTGGCGATGACGGCAGGCGTGCCGGATGCGCAGTTCGCGAGCGAGCGTTTTACTGTTTGATGTCGATGTCGATGTCGATGTCGATGTCGATGTCAATGTCGATGTCGGGGGCGGGGGCGGGGCGACGCCGGCGCGCCATGCTCCCGGGCGCGGGTGACTTGCCGGAATCACGCCACAAACGTACCCTTGGTCGACCCCCACCACCATCGGCAGGTGCTCGACCATGCAAGCCCTCCCTTTGCGTCTTTCCCCCGGCGACGACCTGCGCGCGTCGATCGAGCACGCATTGCGTCAGCACGACGCGCACGCGGCATTCGTGATCCAGGGCATCGGCAGCCTGAGCGTCGCGCAGTTGCGCTTTGCCGGTGCCGACGTGCCGACCGAGCTGCGCGGCGACCTCGAAATCCTGACGCTGGCCGGCTCGGTATCGCCGCACGGCGCGCACCTGCACATGTCCGTTTCCGATGTGGTCGGCCGCGTATCGGGCGGCCATGTGGCCAGCGGCTGCATGGTGCGCACGACCGCCGAGATCCTGATTGCCGTGCTTCCCGCGCATCGCTTTGCCCGCGAACCCGATCCGCACACCGGCTTCAACGAACTGGTGATCCGCCGCGAGCCGGGCGGCGAGGGCGCGTGAAGGTCGCGAAGCGGCGCTAGAATCGCCGGTCATTCGACGCGTTTCCGCCATTCATCCTTCCGCGAGGGCCCCATTCATGGATGATTCCGAAATCGAACAAAAGGCGTGGGATATCGTCCGCACCTGGCTCGAGGGCGCGACGCCCGAGCAATGGCACCGCTTCGCCGCGCGCTCCAATTACGACGGCAACGGCCGCGCGCTGCGCTGGCTGCTCGACAACCGCAGCATCGATCGCGCCACCGCGCTGCTGATCTACTGGAATCTCGGCGCCGCGTGGTTCGTGCAGTACGCGAACGAAAGCGACCTGGGCGATGCGTCGTATCAACTGGACACGTTCCGGCTGCTGCGCGAAATCGAGCAGCGTTACGCGGAAGGCTTTTACGCCGATCACGGGATCTGGTTCGATCCGCATGACTTCGAGGGCGCGGGCCCGGACGACTATCCGGACGTACCGGTCGCGCGGCCGGTTCCGGCGCTGATGCTGAAGCCGACCGACGGCCGCGAGTATGTCGATCTCGACGAGATGGAAGGGTACGACGAAGGCTTGCCGTTCGACGTCGCCGACCGGCTTTACGCGCTTTACGACTGACCGGGCCGGGCCGGAAATTCGTTCCGGCGCCGGATAAAAAAATGGCGCCGCGGGCATTCAGCCTGCGACGCCATTGCGTGGTGCCGTGACGTCAACCGCCCGTCACAGCCCGCTGCGCGTGCTTACAGCTGCACGGTGTCGGCCACTTCCTTGAAGTCTTCGATCTGGTCGAAGTTCATGTACTTGTAGATCTTGTCGCCGTTCGCGCTGAGCACGCCCATGTCGGCCATGTACTCGTCCTTGGTCGGGATCTTGCCCAGACGCGAGCAGATGGCCGCCAGTTCCGCCGAGCCGAGGTACACGTTCGTGTTCTTGCCGAGGCGGTTCGGGAAGTTGCGGGTCGACGTCGACATGACCGTCGCGCCTTCGCGCACCTGAGCCTGGTTACCCATGCACAGCGAGCAGCCCGGCATTTCGGTACGCGCACCGGCCGTGCCGAACACACCGTAGTGACCTTCTTCCGTCAGCTGCTTCTGGTCCATCTTGGTCGGCGGCGCGACCCACAGCTTGACCGGGATGTCGCGCTTGCCTTCCAGCAGCTTCGACGCGGCACGGAAGTGACCGATGTTGGTCATGCACGAGCCGATGAACACTTCGTCGATCTTGGCGCCGGCGACGTCCGACAGCGTCTTCACGTCGTCCGGGTCGTTCGGGCATGCGACGATCGGCTCGTGGATGTCGGCGAGGTCGATCTCGATCACGGCCGCGTACTCGGCGTCGGCATCCGGCGACAGCAGTTGCGGGTCGGCCAGCCACTGCTCCATCGCCGCGATACGGCGCTGCAGGCTGCGCGGATCCTGGTAGCCCTGCGCGATCATCCACTTCAGCAGCGTGATGTTGCTGTTCAGGTACTCGATGATCGGTTCCTTGTTCAGGTGCACCGAGCAACCGGCGGCCGAACGCTCGGCCGACGCATCCGACAGCTCGAACGCTTGCTCGACCTTCAGGTCGGGCAGGCCTTCGATTTCGAGAATGCGGCCCGAGAAGATGTTCTTCTTGCCTTGCTTGGCGACCGTCAGCATGCCTTGCTTGATCGCGTACAGCGGGATCGCATTGACGAGGTCACGCAGCGTGACGCCCGGCTGCATCTTGCCCTTGAAGCGGACCAGCACCGATTCCGGCATGTCCAGCGGCATCGTGCCGGTGGCGGCCGCGAACGCGACCAGGCCCGAACCTGCCGGGAAGCTGATGCCGATCGGGAAGCGCGTGTGCGAATCGCCGCCGGTGCCGACGGTGTCGGGCAGCAGCATGCGGTTCAGCCACGAGTGGATCACGCCGTCGCCCGGGCGCAGCGCGATACCGCCACGCGTGCTGATGAAGTTCGGCAACGTCTGGTGCGTCTTCACGTCGACCGGCTTCGGATAGGCGGCGGTGTGGCAGAACGACTGCATCACGAGGTCGGCCGAGAAGCCGAGGCACGCGAGGTCCTTCAGTTCGTCGCGGGTCATCGGGCCGGTGGTGTCCTGCGAGCCGACCGAGGTCATCTTCGGTTCGCAGTACGTGCCCGGGCGCACGCCCTGGCCTTCCGGAAGACCGCAAGCGCGGCCGACCATCTTCTGCGCGAGCGAGAAGCCCTTGCCGCTGTCGGCCGGCTGGTGCGGCAGGCGGAACAGCGTCGACGGCGCGAGGCCCAGTGCCTCACGTGCCTTCGCGGTCAGGCCGCGGCCGATGATCAGCGGAATGCGGCCGCCGGCGCGCACTTCGTCGAACAGCACGTCGGACTTGACCTGGAATTCGGCGATCACGTTGCCGTCCTTCAGCGCCTTGCCTTCGTACGGGCGCAGTTCGACCACGTCGCCCATTTCCATCTGCGACACGTCGAGCTCGATCGGCAGCGCGCCGGCATCTTCCATCGTGTTGTAGAAGATCGGGGCGATCTTGCTGCCGAGGCACACGCCGCCGAAGCGCTTGTTCGGCACGAACGGGATGTCTTCGCCGGTGAACCACAGCACCGAGTTGGTGGCCGACTTGCGCGAGGAGCCGGTGCCGACCACGTCGCCCACGTAGGCGACCAGGTGCCCCTTTTCCTTCAGCGATTCGATGAACTTGACCGGGCCGCGCTTGCCGTCTTCTTCCGGCGTGATGCCCGGGCGTGCGTTCTTCAGCATCGCCAGCGCGTGCATCGGGATGTCCGGGCGGGTGGTGGCGTCCGGGGCCGGCGACAGGTCGTCGGTGTTGGTTTCGCCCGTCACCTTGAACACGGTGATGGTCAGGCTTTGCGGCACTTCCGGACGGCTCGTGAACCATTCGGCGTCGGCCCAGCTTTGCAGCACGGCCTTCGCGTGCGCGTTGCCCTTGTCGGCGAGTTCCTTGACGTCATGGAACTGGTCGAACATCAGCAGGGTTTTCTTCAGTGCTTCAGCGGCGACGGCAGCGACCGCTTCGTCGGACAGCAGCTCGATCAGCGGCTGGATGTTGTAGCCGCCCAGCATCGTGCCGAGCAGTTCGGTGGCGCGTTCGCGCGAGATCAGCGGGCTGGCGGTCTCGCCCTTGGCCACGGCGGCCAGGAAGCCGGCCTTCACGCGGGCGGCTTCGTCGACGCCGGCAGGCACGCGGTAGGTGATCAGTTCGAGCAGCGTCTGCTCTTCGCCGGCCGGCGGGTTCGCCAGCAGTTCCACCAGTTCGGCGGTCTGTTGAGCCGTCAGCGGCAGGGGAGGAATACCGAGCGCGGCGCGGGCGGCCACGTGAGCACGAAAGTTTTCAAGCATGGGGAGACCTGCTGATATTGCGTTTGAGGGGAAGGCCTTGCCGGCACTCCGGGCTGTTCCAGGCACTGCTTTGAGCGGGATTCTAATCTCAATGCTCTATAACGTCAAATGTCTTATGTCTTATATAAGAGTTGAGGCTCGCGACGCGGGAAAGCTCGGTGGAGCGGGGGAGTGGGTGTTTTCCGACGTGTTGCGGAGGCTTGCTTGGGGGCGGATGCAGGCAAGGTGTTTCGGGTGGTTCTGGCGGTGACCGGGAGGCGCGGCGGGCGGCGGGGTGCCCGACTGCGATCCGGGCGCGTCCGTTCGGGTCAGGTGCCTTCGGCGTCGACTTTGGCTGCTGTCGTGCGAGCCGACGCGAACCGTTCGAGGCCGCGACCGGCGAGGTGCGCTACCGATAACGAAGCCCCGGGAGCCCGGTTGCCGACGGCGCATATATCTGTACAAGCACGCAAGAAACGTTACACACAGGCCGCTTTGGCGCGCCTACGCTCTATTGCGCGCGACTTTCAGTCTGTTTTCAAAAGACGGCGCGGGCATCGGTGCTGCCGGTCGCCCCGTCGTGGAATGTCCCGGAGGGCCGCGAGCCCTCAAATCCCGTCGATCAAGCACATGCGAGCCAGAGAATCGATTTTCGTAGTGGCGTCCCTCGTCGTGGCGTCGGTCGTTCATGCGGCCACGGCCGACGCCGAGGCGCGTGACTCCGCCAGCCGTCCCGTCGCGCTGGTCTATCGCGGCCCGGCCGCATGTGATGGCTGCCCCGAGTCGATTGCGCAGCGCCTGCGTGAATCCGGCCACAAGTTCAGGGTGATCTACGTCGGGCCGGCGGAAAAACTCAAGATCACGCCAGCCGTCCTGGCAGGCGCCGCGCTGTATGTGCAGCCCGGCGGCGGGCAGGACATTCCCGGCGCGGCGGCCAGCATCGGGAAAAATTCGATCGAGGCCGTGCGGCAATACGTATCGAACGGCGGGCGCTACCTGGGCATCTGCATGGGCGCCTACCTGGCGGGCGACCCGGGTTTCGGGCTTGTCGCCGGCGAGGTCGACTCCGAGGTCGACCGGCCGCGCTCGACACTTCACGGTATCGCGGACACGGTGACGCCGGTGGTGTGGCGCGGGCAGAAGCGCTGGATCTACTTCCAGGACGGCGCGATGCTCCCGGACGCCCCCGGCGCGGTCGTGCTGGCGACCTATCCGAACCGCGATATCGCAGCCGCGACCTATCGCTACGGCAAAGGACGCGTCGGGCTCGTCGGCCCGCATCCCGAAGCCGACGAAAGCTGGTATCGCCAGTACGGTCTCAGGAATCCGGACGGTGTTCTGCCGGACATGGCGTACGACCTGATCAACGCGACGATGAAGCAGTAAAGGTGCGCGAGCTACTTCCGCCGTGCGCGATACGCGTCGAGATTCTTCCGTGCCTGCGCGCGGATCGCGCGTTGCATGAAAGGCGTCCAGCCGAGCAGGGCGCCTTTCAGTCCAAGCGCCTGACGTGCCCAGCGCCACAGGTCGAAGCTGTCGCGATGCTCGACGATGCGCCCGTCGCGAAACCGGAACCGTGCGTCGATCCGGTTGACCACCATCCGGCCGGTCGTGGTGAACCGGTAGTGGGCGATCCACTCGGCGCGCCCGGCCTGCTGATCCGCGTCGACGTCGCCGAACGTCAATGAAAAGTCCTGCGCACGCGCGACCAGCATGCGCCACATGTCGCGAGCGAGGTCGCCGCGCAGCTCGCCGAACGCGGGATCGCTGAAGACGACGTCATCCGCATAGCAGGCGAGCATCGCGTCGACGTCGCGTTGCTGGAACGCCGTGTAGAAGCGCTGGATCAACTCGGTGTGCGGATGGTTCATCTGTTGATTGGCTGTCGTTGTCGATGAAGTGGCGTGTCGTCGCGGCGGCCCGATGACGGGCAAGCCACTGTAGCGGAAATCGCACAGGCTGTCGCCCGTGTGCGACGACCGCGGCCGGCTGTTTCGCCGGCCGGTCAATTGGTGGACAATCCGGCGCGGGAGGCCGCCCGCGCCTCGTCCGCAGAGCCAGCGTCGACCGTCGAGACCGATCCATGACATTCCGCATTGAAGCGCCGTTCCGGCGCGCGTTGTTGCTCGTGCTGCTCGCCGTTGCATCCCGATCTTTCGCCGCGGGGCTCGACTGTGCGCATGCAGGCAGCCCGACGGAACAGGCCGTGTGCGCGTCGAACGACCTGCGCCTGGACGACGGCAGGCTGTCGGCCTTCTACCGGAAGCTGTCCGATGCGTTGCCGCAGGGGCCGCGCGCCGCGTTGCGCACCGAACAGCTCGGCTGGCTGAAGACGCGCGACCAATGCGGCGCGGATCGCGGCTGTATCGAACAGCGTTATCTGTCGCGGATCGGTGATCTGCAGACGCGGCTGGTGACGGTGCTCGCGTACCGCCCCGACGCCGAAGACAAGGCCGCGCTCGACGATTTGCGTGCGCTCGTCGACCAGGCGCGCCGGACGGATCCGATTTCGCCGGTCGAGCAGGTCGTCGAGCGGCTGCGGGTCAGGACGGCGGTCGCGCAGTTTTCCAGCGCGTCCGACGACGGGCAGGACGCGGCGTTTCCGACGGCCCGGCCCCACGACGTGACGGCCGACGAATGGAAGGCGTTGCACGCGTCGCACATCGACGCTGGCGACACCGTGACGCGTGCGTTCTACACGCTGATCGACCTCGACGGCGACGGGCAGCGCGACCTGGTCATCGAATCCGCGGCGGAGGGGACCGGCCTGTGGTCGTCGGTCGACGTATGGCGCCGCAACGGCGGCCGGTTCGAGGTGCCCGCCAGCTCGAACGAGGCGCTCGATCGCAACCTGTACACGACGAACGGCCGCGGCGCGAATCAGGCGGCGGATTGGGTGCGCCTGCGCGGGCGCGTCTATGCGCTGTATCGCGACAGCCACTACGGCGTGGACGAGTATTACCTGCTGCGGCCGTTTACCGTCGTCGACCGGGTGCCGAAGCTGACGGTGCATTATCGCTACCGGCTGTCGGTGCCGATCGAGCAGCGCGACGACGGCAAGGCCGGTGCGACGACGCTCGACCGCACGCTGCATGCGGCTCTCGAACGGGCGTTGCGCGACGTGAGCGACAGCACCGCGCGCGATGCCGGCTCCGACACGCCGCTGTGTCCGATTCCGGCTTCGGTGCAGGGCGACGATCGCAGCGAGTACATGAGCTACGGGCCCGGTCACTACACGATCGAGATCGTCGGCGACATGCCGGTCCGGGTCGGCGGCACGTGCTACATCGGCCGGCTGATCGACTGGTTTGGCGGATACGGCAAGGACGGCCTGTTCGCGCAGATGGCGATACGCGTGCCCGGCAGCGACGCCGATCGCGAGCAGACGTTCACCGTGAACGGCGTGCGGGCCGTCACATCGGTCGCGGCGTCGATCGAGAAAATGACGGTGAACAGCGGGAATTGACGCGGAGGTACGCGGCTTCGGTTCGGCCGGTCCGGCCCGAACGATAGCGGCGCGCCGCCCGACGCGCGTCAGCGGTTCGCCAGCGCGACGTCCTGGTTGCCACGCCCGGTCACCAGGCAACCCGACATGAATGCCTCGCTCTGGCTGCCGGCTGCTGCGTCGCCGAAACCTCGGCCGAGCGCGTCGGCCTTCACCTGCGCGGCGCCCTGTTCGCAGGCAAGCGGGCTCGCGTCATGCCCCTGCGCATGCAGGACCGCGCGATCCGCGATGAGATAGGCCAGCAGCGCAAAAACGGCGATATGTACGGCTCGTCTCATGATTCGTCTCCTCGTCGCTCAAGCGTAACGCGGACTCATCTGACGAAGCACTTGGGGGTTCCCCCGGTAAACGTCTGCTGAAACGAGGCGGGCCGGGTGATCCTGTCCCGTTTTTTCGAGTCTTGGGGGCGGAACGGGGGCGCGGCTTCAATGCGGCCGACAGGCGGAACCGGACGTGCGGCGAGCTATTCGCGCAACGGTTTTCAGCGCGACAGGCACGCGATTCGCGCGAGTTTGACGAATGTCAGGATACGGGTGGCAGGGGGCGGTCGCGCAACCGTTCAAAGCGATAGCATGAATGCATGATTTGACGGAACGAGATCGCGGAGGAATGCATCGGGTCCGGCAAGCAGGTGCGTGTTGAACATCGCTGTTGAAATAGTGAGGAATCCAAATGCTTAACGTCTCTTCCGTCCTGATCAGCCTCGCCCCGATGTGGGCCATCCTGCTCGTCGCATCTTCGGCAGCCGCCTATTTCGTGTTCTGGCGCAAGGTCATCGACTAAACGCAGCGGGAAGGCCGGTGCGCGTGTGGGCGGTAACGCAGTAACGCGCACGGGTGTCGCATCGCTCGCTGCAAACCTGCGGCCCGTCAGCGAACGGCCGTCGACGCGCTGCCGCGCGTCATCCCCGTCATTGCACGGCCGTGACCGGCACATTCGAAATCCGCACGAGCCGGCTCATCACGCTGCGGCGGAACACCGACATCAGCGCATGCAACGGATCGTGCCGCGGCGCGACGACCACGATCTCGTCGCACCCTGTCTCCGCCGCCACGGTCGCGATCGTATCGGCCACCGGGCCGACCTTCATCACGACGCTGTACTTGACGCCGGCTTCCTGCAGGATTCGCTCGGCCATGGCCAGATCGTCGGACGCAAACTTCTCCTCGATCGAACGCAGCCGCGACAGCGGATGGTAGGCCTCTAGCCGCGTCGATTCGAGCGGTGCCTGAACGTTGATCAGCACAATCTCCGACGCGCACCGTTCGCGATACAGGAATGTCGCGTGGCGAACCGCCTGAAGCGAGCGGGGAGAGTGGCCGACCGGAACCAGCAGCTTGAGCATGAACGTTGTCCAGGGAACGAGATGATTCCAGCGTAGCGCCCCGCCGGGCCGAACGATCTAAAGAGAACGGGCGACCGCGTAAAAATGTCGTTAACGCGCGCCGCTTCGTGCCGCGCCTGATAGAAATATAAGAAATTTAAGTTTATGCGCATAAACGATTTCATCGGCGGGGGCGGCACATGCGAAGCTTGGCCCGTCGCCCCGATTTAGTCGGAACCGCAATGAATCGCGGCGGAAAATATCGGAGGTCGCCGATTCGGCGTCGCGTAGAGTAGTGCATCGGCCGCGGCGCGGCCCCTCCCGGCCGGCTCGGGAGCGACCGCCGCCATGCGGCCCGCCATTCCATCCGACTACAGGAGACTCCGCATGCCGCACGGCGCCCCGCAGCTTCTCGCTCCCGCTTCCATCCCGGTCGACCCGATCGTGCGCCTGTCGGCGGGCGAACTCGCGTCGGCGATCCGCAGCAAGGCCGTGTCGTGCGTCGAGACGATGCGCGCGTATCTCGATCACGTCGAGCGCGTGAACGGCGCGGTCAACGCGATCGTCGCGCTGCGCGATCGCGACGCGCTGCTCGCCGAAGCCGCGGAAAAGGATGCCACACTGGCGCGCGGCGAGTACCACGGCTGGATGCACGGGATGCCGCAGGCGCCGAAGGATCTCGCGATGACGAAGGGGCTACGGACGACCTACGGCTCGCCGATCTTCCGCGAAAACGTGCCGCAGGCCGATTCCGTGGGCGTCGCGCGGATGCGCGCGGCCGGCGCGATCTTCATCGGCAAGACCAACACGCCCGAATTCGGGCTCGGCTCGCATACGTTCAACGAAGTCTACGGCGCGACGCGCAACCCGTACGACCTGACGAAGAGTGCGGGCGGCAGCAGCGGCGGCACGGCGGCGGCGCTCGCGTCGCGGATGCTGCCGGTGGCGGACGGCAGCGATTTCGGCGGTTCGCTGCGCAATCCGGCCGCGTTCTGCAACATCTACGGTTTCCGCCCGTCGCAGGGCCGCGTGCCGCGCTGGCCGGGCGTCGACGTGTTCGTGCAGCAACTCGGCATCGAAGGGCCGATGGGCCGCACGGTCGGCGACGTCGCGCAGCTGCTCGCGATCCAGGCCGGCTATGACCGCAACGATCCGTTGTCGCTCGCGGAGGATCCGGCCGTTTTCGCGCAGCCGCTCGACGCCGACCTGCGCGGCAAGCGCATCGCATGGGTCGGCGACTGGAACGGTTATCTCGCGACCGAAGCCGGCGTGCTCGCGCAGTGCGAACAGGGGCTGGCGACGCTGCGCGAGATCGGCTGCGAGGTCGATGTCGCACTGCCGGCGTTTGCGCCTGACCGGATCTGGCGCCTGTGGCTCGCGCACCGGCACCTGCTGTCGGGCGGCGGGCTGCTTGCGCACTATCAAGACCCGGCGCGGCGCGCGCTGCTGAAGCCCGAGGCGATCTACGAGGTCGAAGGGCTGCTCGCGATGCAGGGCGCGGCCGTATTCGAGGCGAGCGTCGAGCGCACCGCGTGGCATCAGGCCGTGCTGAGCTTCTTTGACCGCTACGACTTCATCGCGGCGCCGACCGCGCAGGTGTTCCCGTTCGACGTCGATCAGCGCTGGCCGAAGGAGATTGCGGGCCGTGAGATGGATACCTACCACCGCTGGATGGAAACGGTCGTGCCGTGGACGCTGGCCGGCTGCCCGGTGATCAGCGTGCCGGTCGGATTCAACGACGCGGGGCTGCCGATGGGGATGCAACTGATCGGGCGTCCGCGCGCGGATCTTGCCGTGCTGCAGCTCGCGCGCGGCTACGAGCAGGCGGCCGACCTAGTCGGGGGGCGGTTGCCGGCGTGGATGGCTGCGTAACGCCGCGCTGGCTAGCCGATAGCTGATAGGCGGAAGGCGGAAGGCGGAAGGCGGAAGGCCGAAGCCGAAGCCGAAGCCGGTTGCGGTGGGCAGATGGAGAAGCGGGCGGCGCGAAGCCGCCCGTTTTGCTTCGATTCTCGAACGTGTGTTTCGTAGGTGCGCGTCACGTCGCGTTCGGACGTGTCGTGCGACGGTATGGCGTCATGTCATTGACGCAGGACAGCACGTTCCGTGTCGCTGCTGTTCCGGTCGCAGAAGCGTTCGCTGTGCAGTGCGACACGCGCGACGGTTGGCGGATCACCTCCGGCATCACCTGCGAGAGCCCGCAACCGCCGTCATTGATTGATGCGGCGCGAGAACGAATGTCGGTGCGCGCCTGGAAATCGCACGGCAACCGCGGACGAATCTCCTCAAGCACGTACGCCGGTCGCCGAATTGCAAGCCGCCGCACCGCGTGATTTCGTTTCGATGTGTTTCAGTCGTTGCGGCCGCGCGCGGCGCGCTTCGACAATATCGGCCTTGATCAATCGGGCACGAGGAAAACACATGAAGCAGATTCGCGCGACGGGCCGGCACCTGGCCACGGCAGGCATCGCGTTCGGCATCCTGGCAAGCGGTGCTGCACACGCGCAGCTCGACCTGCAGTCGCTCGGCGCATCGCTGCTCGGCGGCGGGCAGCAGCAGGCGGCGCCCGCGCAGGGCGGCGTCGCGCAACTGCTGCAGGCCTATGTCGGCGCGAACCAGCAGGTGCTGACCGGCCAGTCTTCGCTCGCGTCGGCGATGGGGCTCACCGGCGCGGCCGGGCAGGCGCAGCAGGCCGCGAGCCAGCTCGCCGGCGGCGATGCGCTGACGCCGGCTGCGCTGTCGCAGATGGGCGGCGCGCAGCAATCGGTGTCGCAGGCGCTCGGCCAGGCGTTCGCGAGTGGTGGCGCGACGCACGGGCCGATCGACAAGCAGGCGTTCAGCAACGGCCTCACGTCGCTCGGGCAGGGGCTCACACAGTATTCGCAGTTGCAGTCGGGGCTCGGCAATCTCGGCTCGACGAGCGCGGCATCGCTGTTGCAGTCGGGCCTGAATCCGCAGAACATGCAGGCTGCGTCGTATATCGCGCAAAGTGCGCCGGGCCAGTTGCAGTCGCTCGCGACGACCCTCAGCCAGGCTGTGCAGTTCGCGACGAGCCAGGGTATTTCGGTGCCGTCGGTCGCATCGTCCGCGCTGAAGCTGCTGCCGTAACGTTGCGCGGGGCCGCGCGCGGCGGCGCCCGCCTCGCGCGCGACGCCGAAGATCGCCCTGCCCAACATGGGGATTTCGCGCGATGTTATCGTGGCGTGTCCCTTTTTCGGTGCAGGTTCATGACTGACTCGTTCGACCTCTCGCGCTATTTCTCCCGCATCGGCTACGACGGCCCGGTCGAGCCGACGCTCGACGTACTGCGCCGGCTGCACCTGCTGCACCCGCAGGCGATTCCGTTCGAAAACCTCGATCCGCTGACTGGCGCGCGCGTCGCGCTCGACCTGCCCACGATCGTCGACAAGGTGCTCGCGCATCGCCGCGGCGGCTACTGCTTCGAACTCAACAAGCTGTTCTACACCGCGCTCACGACGATCGGCTTTCGCGTGACGCCGATGATCGCGCGCGTGCGGTGGATGCTTCCGCCGGAAGTCGCCTCCGCGCATACGCACATGCTGCTGCGCATCGATCTCGACGGCGCGGCCTGGCTCGCGGACATCGGCTTCGGCAGCGCGACACTGACCGCGCCGCTGCGGTTCGTGCCAGACGAGCGGCAGCTGACGCCGCACGGCGTATTCCGCGTCGTCGCCGCGCCGGTCGACGGTGAATTCGACGTGCAGATCGAGACGCCTGACGGCTGGCAGACCACCTACCGCTTCCAGCCGAAGCGGGTCGAATGGATCGATTACGACGCTGCGAACTGGTTCACGTCGACGTATCCCGAATCGATCTTCCTGCATACCCTGATCGCATGCCGCGTGCTGCCGGACGGCCGCGCCGCGCTGCGCAACACCACGCTGACGATCCGCGATGCGGCGGGCGCCGGGCGCTCTGTCACGTTCGACGATGCGGCTGCATGGGGCGCGTGCCTGCGCGACACGATCGGCATCGATACGACGGGATTCGATCTCGACGCGCTGTTCGCGCGGCTGGCGGCGCGTGCCGCGACGTAAACCGGACTCACGATAGCCCATCGCGGCCCGCGCACGCGGGACGCGTCCGCGCTTGATTTTTGCTAGATTGCTAGCATACTAGTTCCCATGACCGACGAAGAAGTGAAGCAATTCAACGTGTACCTGCCGCTGAGCCTGATCCGGCAGGTCAAGCATCGCGCCATCGAAACGGAGCAATCGCTGTCCGCGCTGGTGGCCGATGCGTTGCGCGCGTACCTGGCCGCGCCGCAGCCGGGCGCGGGGCCGTCCACCGAGGAGGAGTGACATGTCATCCGAGCGAATCGAAGCCGTGTACCTGACGACGCACAACTGGGGCAAGTCGGCGAAGTTCTTCCAGGCGCTGGGCTTCACGCTGGAGTTCGAAACCGATCACAACTCGGGCCAGCTGCGCAGCGGCGACGGCCCCTTTCTGTTCATCGCCGAAGTGCCGCCAAGCGAGACGCCCGACATGCAGGTCGTGCTCAAGGTGCCGGACGAGCAGGCGGTGCAGCCGCAGCCGATCGTCGACGTCGTCACGCCGTTCGAGGACACGCACTGGGGCACGCGCGACATGACCGTGCGCGACCCGGACGGCCGTGTATGGCGCCTGCAGGCGCCGGGCCGGCAGGGCGCGTGAGGCCGACATGACCGATACCCGCGAAAGCGCCCCCGACAGCACCGCCGCGCGCGTCGCGCTGTGGCGTGCGCTTCACGTCGAACTCGACGCGCCGCCGCATGTGCTTGCCGACGAAGTCGGGCTGCAATTGCTCGCACCGGCACCCGGCTGGCAGCAGCGCGGTGACATGGATGCGCAGTTCACGCGGCCGTTCCGCGCGTCGATCGTCGCGCGGGCGCGCTTCATCGAGGATCGGGTGGCCGAGCAGGCGGCGCGCGGCGTGAGCCAGTACGTGATCCTCGGCGCGGGCCTCGACAGCTTCGTGCAGCGCCGGCCCGACATGGCGTCGCGTGTGACCGTCTTCGAGGTCGACCCGCCGGCGCCGCAGCGCTGGAAGCAACGGCGCCTTATTGAGCTGGGCTTCGGCGTGCCCGACTGGCTGCGTTTCGTGCCGGTCGATTTCGAGGCGAAACAGTCGTGGCGCGCGGCGCTCGTCGGCGCGGGCTTCGATGCCGGCAAGCCGGCGGTCGTGGTGTCCACCGGCGTCAGCATGTACCTGACGCGCGAGGCGAACGCGGCCGCGTTGCGCGAAGTCGCATCGCTCGCGCCGGGCTCGACGCTCGCGATGACGTTCCTGCTGCCGCTGGAGCATGCGGATCCGGACGTGCGTCCGGGGCTGGAAATGGCGGCGAAGGGCGCGCGCGCAAGCGGCACGCCGTTCATCAGCTTCTTCATGCCGGCGCAGGTCCAGGCGCTCGCGATGGAAGCGGGCTTCACAAAAACCGAGCACGTTTCGGCCGCCGAACTGACGCGCCGTTATTTCGCGGATCGTCCGGACGGTCTCAGGCCGCCGAACAACGCGGAGGAACTGCTGGTTGCGACGATCTAGCGTCGCGCGCACGAAAACGGGCACGTGTGCGGGTTCCGGTCACGCCGGACCGCCGACGCTCATTCACCGGGCGCCCGCCAGCCCGGTCACGCGCGTTCGAGCACGGCCATTTCCCGCACGATCACGAGCAGCACCGCGAGGCTCGCGCCGCCCGACGCTCGCAAGTCCGCAAGCAAATGTTCGTAGCGCACGAGCGCGGCTTCGCGGCGCGCGCGCCATGTGCCGACGATCGTTTCCGGCGTGGTCGAATCCGGCGATTCCGCGAGCGCGCTCGTCGCGAGCGTGCGCTTGAGGCGCGCGACTTCCGCGAGCGCGGCCGCGCGCGCCAGCATGTCCCAGTGCGTCGGCGTCGGCAGTGTCGCCGCACGTTCGCTGATCCACCCGTAATTGAGCAGCGTACCGAGCGAGAAATAAACGCCCGCGACGAGTTCGAGGCTGCGGTTGCTGGTCGCGGCCACTTCGGCGATGTCGAGCAGCGCGGCCGAGATGTCGCCGCTCGCGACGCGCACCGCGAGCGCGCTGTCGACACCCGCTTCGACCAGCACGCGCTGCCGCTCGGACAGCGCTTCGAGATCGTCGGCCGGCAACAGCGACGGCAGTTGCGGCGCAAGCCGCTCGGCCGCGTCGCGGCAGCGCGCGATCAGCTCGGCGACGCCGCCGTCGGCCACCGCGCCGGATTGCAGATGCCGCAGGAACCACAGCGCCGCGCGCTCCAGCAGCCGCGCGACGTCGACGAACATGCGCGCCTGTATGTCGTCGGCGACGCGATTGTCGAGCGCATCGATGTCGCGCCACACCGCATCGAGGTCGAACACGTCGCGCGCCATGATGCATGCCCGCACGATGTCGCCGGGCTTCGCGTCGGTTTCCTCCATCAGCCGGTGCACGAACGCGGAGCCGACGCGGTTCACGAGCGCGTTGGTCAGATGCGTCGCGAGAATCTCGCGGCGCAGCGGATGGCGGCGCATCGGTTCGCTGAAGCGCTGCTGCAGCGGCTTGGGGAAGTAGTCGACGAGCATCGCGGCCACCAGCGGATCCTCGGGCACGTCGGATTCGAGCAGCGCGTCGTACAGCCACATCTTGCTGTAGGCGAGCAGCACCGCGCGTTCCGGCGACGTGAGGCCGAGCTTCGCGGCTTGCCGTTCGGCGACTTCGTCGTCGGTCGGCAGGAATTCGATCACGCGGTTCAGGCGGCCCGCGCGTTCGAGCCAGCGCATCAGGCGCGCCTCGGCATCGAGCAGTTCGACCGCATAGCGGCCGGCGATCGACAGCGCCTGCGTCTGGTAGTAGTTGTCGCGCAGCACGAGCAGCCCGACTTCGTCGGTCATCTCCGCGAGCAGGGCGTTGCGCTGCTTCTCGGTCATCTCGCCGTCGGACACGACCAGCCCGAGCAGGATCTTGATGTTGACTTCGTGATCCGAACAATCGACGCCGGCCGAGTTGTCGATCGCATCGGTGTTGATGCGGCCGCCGCGCTGCGCGAACTCGATCCGGCCGAACTGCGTGCAGCCGAGGTTGCCGCCTTCGCCGACGACCTTGCAACGCAGGTCCGCGCCGTTCACGCGCACCGCGTCGTTCGCGCGGTCGCCCACCTGCAGGTGGGATTCGCGCGCGGCCTTCACGTAGGTGCCGATGCCGCCGTTGTACAGCAGGTCGACCGGCGCCTGCAGGATTGCGCGGATCAGCTCGGCCGGTGGCAGCGCGTGCGCGTCGATGCCGAGCGCGGCCTGCACGGCCGGCGACAGCGGGATCGTCTTCGCGGTGCGCGGATAGACGCCGCCGCCCGACGAGATCGCGGCCGGATCGTAGTCGGCCCAGCTCGAGCGTTCGAGCGCGAACATGCGCTCGCGCTCCGCGAAGCTCACCGCGGGATCGGGGTTCGGGTCGAGGAACACGTGCCGGTGATCGAACGCGGCGACGAGCCGGATGTGCGGCGACAGCAGCATCCCGTTGCCGAACACGTCGCCCGACATGTCGCCGACGCCGACCACCGTGAAGTCGGTCGTCTGCGTATCGATGCCCATCTCGCGGAAGTGCCGCTTCACCGATTCCCACGCGCCGCGCGCGGTGATCGCCATCTTCTTGTGGTCGTAGCCGACCGAGCCGCCGGACGCGAACGCGTCGTCGAGCCAGAAGCCGTATTCGTGCGAGATCGCGTTCGCGTAGTCGGAGAAGGTGGCCGTGCCCTTGTCGGCGGCCACGACCAGGTACGGATCGTCGGGGTCGTGCCGCACCACGTCGGGCGGCGGCACGATCGCGTTGCCGGCCAGGTTGTCGGTCAGGTCGAGCAGGCCGCGCAGGAAGGTCTGGTAGCACGCGATGCCTTCGCGCATCCACGCTTCGCGATCGCTCGGCGGAGGCGGATTCTTCACGACGAAGCCGCCTTTCGAGCCGACCGGCACGATCACGACGTTCTTCACCATCTGCGCCTTCATCAGCCCGAGCACTTCGGTACGGAAATCCTCGCGGCGATCCGACCAGCGCAGGCCGCCGCGCGCGACCCTCCCGCCGCGCAGGTGCACGCCCTCGACACGCGGCGAATACACCCAGATCTCGAACATCGGCTTCGGTTCGGGCAGGCCGGGCACCTTGGCCGGATTGAACTTGAACGACAGGTACGGTTTCGATTCGCCGTTCGCGTCGAGCAGGAAGTAGTTCGTGCGCTCGGTCGCGTTGATCACGCCGAGGAACTGCCGCAGGATGCGGTCCTCGTCGAGGTTCGGCACCTGGTCGAGCGCGCTTTCGATCGCTTTCAGCAGCCGCTCGGCCTGCACGTCGCGCGTGTCGCCGGTGGCGGGGTCGAAGCGCAGCAGGAACAGCTCGACGAGCTGCCGTGCGATCGCCGGGTTGCCGGTCAGTGCGCGCTCGATATACGCGTCGCTGAAGGTCGAGCCGACTTGCCGCAGGTACTTCGCATACGCGCGCAGGATCGTCACTTCGCGCGCGCTCAGGTGGGCGCGCAGCACGAGGCGGTTGAAGTCGTCGTTCTCGATCCGGCCGCTCCAGATCTGGTCGAACGCATCCTCGAACAGGCCTTTCACGCGCTCGATGTCGAACTCGGTGTCGTCCGCGAGCTCGAGGCCGAAGTCGTGTACCCATGCATGCGCAGCGTCCTGCGTCTGGATCCGGTACGGCCGCTCCTCGTCCACGCGCACGCCCAGATGCTCGAGCATCGGCAGGCTGCGCGACAGCGCGATCGGGTCGCCCGCGCGATAGACCTTGAAGCGGAACGCACGCGCCTCGGCCTCGATCGGCCGGTACAGGTTCATCGCGAGCTGCCCCGAATCCTTCACGCGCTCGATCAGCTCGATGTCGCGCACGGCCGTGCGTGCCGGATAGTCGTCGCGATAGCCGGCCGGGAACGAATCGGCATAGCGCTGCAGCAGGCGGTTGCCTTGCTCTTCGCCGAATACGTCGAGCAGCGCGTCGGCGAGATCGTCCTGCCAGCGGCGCGTGACCTGCACGAGCCGCGTTTCGAGCTCGCGCGTGTCGACGTCGGGCATCGTGCCCGGTTCCGCGTGCACGACGAAATGAATGCGCGCGATCGCCGATTCCGACAGCAGCGGCGTGAACTCGACGTTCACGCCGTTGTACGCATCGACGAGCAGCTTCGCGATGCGCCGGCGCAGGTCGGTGTTGTACTTGTCGCGCGGCACGTACACGAGGCACGACACGAAGCGGTCGAAGCGGTCGCGGCGCACGAACAGGCGCGTGCGCTGATGCTCCTGCAGCCGCAGGACGCCGAGCGCGATGTCGTAGAGCTGGTCTTCGTCGGCCTGGAACAGCTCGTCGCGCGGATAGGTTTCGAGCACCGTCACGAGCGACTTGCCGAGATGCCCCTTCGGCAGGAAGCCTGCGCGCCGCACGATGTTCGCGCACTTGCGGCGCACGATCGGGATCTCGGCGCTCGACACCATGTAGGCGGTCGACGTATAGAGCCCGATGAAGCGGCGCTCGCCGGCGACCTTGCCGTCGGAGCCGACGAGTTTCACGCCGACGTAGTCGAGATAGCCGGGCCGGTGCACGGTCGCGCGCGAGTTCGCCTTGGTCAGGAAAATCGGCCAGGAGCCGGTGATGATGTCGGCGGCGGCCTGCGGCAGCGGCGTGACGTCGGGCGCGCCGGACGTGCGCAGCGATTCGCGCAGGATGCCGAAGCCGGTGCCCTCGATGCCGCGCAGCCCGAAGCCCGTGCCGTCGGACACGAGCGCGTAGTCGCGCTGGCCGAGGAACGTGAAGTGATCGGCGGCCATCCATTCGAGGAACGCGCGCGCCTCGATGTCTTCCGCGGTCGATTCGCGCGCCTTCATTTCCTTGATCGTCGCGCGGGCGATCTCGACGATCTTCGGCCAGTCTTCCACCGATGCGCGCACGTCGCCGAGCACATGCGCGATGTCGTTGCGCAAGGTGTTGAGCAGCGCGGCATCGCCGCAGCGATCGACTTCGAAATGGATGAACGACGCGAGCTGCGACTGGCCGTCGCCGGGCGTCGCGCCGCCCGCATTGACGCGCTCGATGCCGCCGTCGGTGCCGCGCCAGATGCGGAATACCGGGTGCAGTGCCGAATGCAGCGCGAGCCCGAGGCGGTTGACGGCCATCGTCACGGAATCGACGAGGAACGGCATGTCGTCGTTGACGATCTCGATGACCGTGTGGTCGGAATGCCAGCCGTGCTGTTCGAGGATCGGGTTGTACACGCGCAGCCGTTCGCTGCCGGGCACGAATTTCTGGGCGGTCTGCCAGTGCGCCATCGCGGCGCCGTAGAGATCGGCGATGCTGCGGCTTTGCAGATCGTCGGCATCGACGAAATCGTAGTAGTGACGCAGGAAGGGTTCGACGATCCGGAAGGTGGCTTCGGGCAGGCGCCCGCGCGCGAATTCGACGACGTCCGAGAGCAGGTGTGCGACGACTTCCTCGTTCTTCGCTTCCATGGCGGTCTCCTCGTCGGGTGGCCATCGGCTGCTGCGTCTGAGGCGCATTATATGCACCGATTGCGTGACAAAGCGATGTGCACGCGCACAACGGGAGGCGAAGGAGGAGGCCGCCTGCAGCGCCGCCGGGCGGGCGCCGCAGGAGATGAATCAGTGCGATGCAGGCGGGCGTTCAGGCATCGCCGGTCGTGACGCTCAGCGCTCGTCGCTCCACAGCTTCCCGGCCGTCGCCCAGTTCTCCTTCTTCACGTCGGTGAGAATGATGTCGACCGAGCCCGGCTCGCAGCCGAGCGTCTCGCACGTGACGCGCGTGATTGCTTCGACGAATGCGCGCTTCTGTTCGACGGTGCGGCCTTCGAACAGCTGGATATTGAAAGTCGGCATGACAAGTGCTCCGGTTGGGATTGAACGATTGGGTTGAATGCGGATGCAACGCGGATGCGGCGTCAGTCGCGATACGACGGATCGATCCGGTCGAGCCGGCGCAGCAGCGCCGGCCATTCCAGCTCACCTTCGATCGCGCCGCCGTCGCGCAGCTGTTCGGCGGTGCGGTCGGCCACGGCCGGATCGGGCAGCACGAGCGGCCCGCCGCCGGCCTGCGCGCGCACCTGGATGTCGCACGCCTTGATCAGCGTATCCATCAGCACATAGGCTTCGGCCACGGTGCGGCCGACCGTCAGTGTGCCGTGGTTGCGCAGCAGCATCGCGGATTTCGCGCCGAGGCTTGCGGTCAACCGCGTGCCTTCGGCCGGCGAGAACGCGAGCGCCTCGTAGTCGTGGTACGCGAGGTCGCCGTGAAAGCGCAGCGCGTGCTGCGACGCGGGCAGCAGCCCGTCGCGCTGGATCGATACGGCGATGCCGGCCGTATTGTGCAGATGCATCACGCAGACGGCGTCGGCGCGTGCGGCATGCACGGCCGCGTGCAGCGCGAAGCCCGTCACGTTGACCGCGTGCTCGCTGTCGCCGATCCGGTTGCCGGCGAGGTCGATCTTCACGAGGTTCGATGCGCGGACCTCGTCGAACGTCAGGCCGAACGGGTTGATCAGGAAGTGGCCGGGCTCGCCGGGCACGGTTGCGGAAAGGTGCGTGTAGATCAGGTCGTCCCAGCCGTTCAGCGCGACGAGCCGGTAGGCTGCGGCGAGATCGACGCGCATTTGGCGTTCGGCGTCCGAGATCGGGCCGCCGGGTTTCACGGCTTCAGGACGGTGTGCGAATGACGACATCGGGTTCTCCGAAGGTGAGGCGGCGTGCGACGGCTACGGTCACCCACGACGCAAGCGCGAACGGGGCCGTGAACACGGGGATGCCTGCGCGCATCGCGAGCCACTGGATCAGCGCGGCGAGTGCGGCGGCTGCAAGTGCGGCGCGCGGGCCGCGCGGCATCAGCGCCAGTGCGGCGAGCGCGCCGTTGAAGCCGAGCAGGCCGTCGGTGAACAGCGCGCCGTTCGCGCCGAGCGCGACCAGCAGCACGGTCGACACGATCGCGCCGCCGAGTGCGAATGCGGCCGCGCGGCGCGACGCGACGGCAAGGCCGGCCATGATCAGCGCGCCGGCCCACGCGCCTTGCGCAAAGGTGGTCTGCGCGACGCCAGACAGCAGCGCGTCGGTGACGGACCAAGGCGTCAGTGCCGCACCGGTCGTCGCATCGGTTGCGTGTTGCAGCGCGACAAACGGCAGCCACAGCGCGGTGACGACCAGGCACGGGCTCGAATACGGGCACTGGCGCCAGCGGGCGAGCGGCGTGCGCATCGCGCGCTGCACGAGTGCCGCACCGATCGCGGCCAGCGGCGCCAGCGCGACGGCGGCAAGCGAATCGGGCACGAACAGCACCGCGATCAGCGCGGCGAGCGCGCCGTTGAAGCCGTGCAGCCCCTGTTCGACGTCTTGGCGCTCGGCGCCCGTCAGCACGGCGGTCATGCTGGCGGCGGCCGAGCCGAGCAGCGCCGCGCACGCGAGCCGCAGGTCGGTCAGCGCCAGCGCGGCGAGCAGCAGCGCGCCGGTGAGCGCGTTCGCCTGCAGTACGATCTGACCGATGCCGCGCAGCAGAATGCGCAGGTCGATCGACGGCGAGGCGGAGCGGGCGGTAGGCATGATGGCGGCGGAACAGGACGAGCCGCGAGCATAGGACACAATCCGATGCACCGGAATAGGGAATTCTGGATAGTCAGGATTTGTCGGCGGTGCCCCGAAATGGGGAATGCGGACGGTCGGCCATGCTTGACGGGCGCCGCGTTGGCGTTTTCCGAGGCGAACGCTCCGTGGTGGCGAATTCGGGCATCCACTGGCGTTTTCGTCGGTGGATTCGTGCGACAGTGCCCCGCATCGGGGGCACCGGGAGGCGAAACGATGCGTGAAGTGCGATGGGCGTCGCTTGAAGGCGACGGGGTCGAACATCTTACGTTCGACCGGAGCGGCGATGGGATCGTCGTCGAAAGCGCGGTGGTCGGCCAGCGTTACGGCCGCGCGTATGGGCTCGCGTATCGCGTCGAGTGCGACGCGCGCTGGCGCGTCACGTATGCGGTGCTCAAGGTGATGGGTGGCGGCACGCTCGAGTTGCACGGCGACGGCGAAGGCCATTGGCGCGACGGCGCGGGCCGTGCGCTGCCGGAACTGGACGGCTGCATCGACATCGACATCGCGGCGACGCCGTTCACGAATTCGCTACCGATCGGCCGCCTGGGGCTCGCGCGCGGCGAGCGGCGGCCGATCGACGTCGCGTACATCTCGACGCCGGACCTGAAGGTCACGCCGGTCAAGCAGGCTTACGCGTGCATCGAGCCGGGCCGGCGTTACCGCTACGAAGGCATCTTCCGGAATTTCACCGCCGAGATGGACATCGACGACGACGGGCTCGTGATCGACTACGAGACGCTGTTCAGACGCCTGCCGGCGCCGACGGGCCGCTGAACCACCGCGTTCGCGACGGCTGGCCGCTCCTGCGCGGACGCGAAGCGGTCGATGCGCGACGCGATCATGTCCGGGTGGCGCAGCACGATCCAGTGCGTGCCATCGATTTCCTCGCGCACGTGGTCGCCGAGCCAGCGGTCGAGGTCGACCGACATCTCGGGCGTGACATAACGGTCGCGCACCGGCACGAGGATCTGCACCGGCGCCTGCGCATAGCGTTCGCGCGGCTTGCGCGCCCGCGCAAGGAAGTTCGCGCGGTAAAGCTGCAGGCCGTTCAGCGCGTTCTTCAGTTGCACGGGGTCGCGCTCGGCGCGCACGCGTTCGGTGATCTGCAGCCAGCGCGGCCACAGCGCCGCACCGCCGAGCCGCCACACCAGCGACGGCACGACCGGCAGGTGAAAGAACGCGATGTACCACGACTTCAGGCTCTGCTTGAGCCGCATCTTCGCGCGGAACACGTGATCGAGGCACGGGCCCGAGATCGACGTGTACGACGCGATCCGGCCGCGGAACGCGGGATCGGTCACGGCTTCCCAGCACTGGATCGAGCCCCAGTCGTGGCCGACGAGATGGAACGGCCGGCCGCCGCAGGTCGCATCGGCCACCGCCTTCAGGTCGCCGGCGAGCCGCTCGAGCGTGTAGTCGGCGCGGCGGCGCGGCGCATCGGACGCGCCGGCGCCGCGCACGTCGTACGCGATCACGCGGTAGCGCTTCGCGAGCCGCGCGCGGATCGGCGCCCACACGGCCGCCGAATCGGGGTAGCCGTGCACGAGGATCAGCGGCGGGGCGCGACGCGACCCGCTCACGTAGACGGCGAGTTTCACGTCGCCGGACTGGACGGTCAGCATCTCGTGGGCGCGCGCCATGGCGTCATGCCTGCACAACCGGGTGCAGCGGCACGCGGCGCGGGGCGGCTTGCGCGGCGTAGCGCGCGTTGGTCGCGTCGATGTTCTCGAGCAGCGTGTCGAGCCCCTGCAGGTACTGGTGGTTGTCGTGGTCCCACGGGTGGAAGCCGGGGCGGAAGTAGTCGAGCCATTCGCGCGCGATGCTCGGGAACACCCCGTGCTTCGGGCTGTACAGGTACTTCACGAGGCGCCACATGCCGCCGAACTTGCCGTGTTCGCGACGGTGCGCGCGCATCAGGCGCACGTGGAAGTCAAACACGATCGTCCAGAAGAACACGGTCGTCGTCAGCATCGTGCCCGTGCGCAGCAGGTAGCTGCCGAGGCCCGGCTTCATCACGGTGGTCCATACGTCGTACGACACGGCCTTGTGCTCGGTTTCCTCCATCGCATGCCACATCCACATCTGCTGGTAGCCTTCGACCGAGCCGTCGATCCGGTGTTCGTGGCCCGACAGCAACTGGTTCGCGAGGATCGCTGTGTAATGCTCGAGCGCGATCGTGATCGCGAGCTGCATCGAATGCGGCAGCGCCTTCTTGAACCAGCCGAGGATCGTCCACAGGCGTTTGTCGAGCTTGTGGGCGGGCAGGCCCGAGGACTGCAGCAGGTCGTTGTACTCGATGTGCTCGCGCGTATGCATCGCTTCCTGGCCAATGAAGCCGAGCACCTGTTTCTTCAGTTCGGGATCCTCGATCCGGTCGCGGTAGTTGCGCACCGAATCCATGAAGAAGCGTTCGCCGGCCGGGAACAGCAGCGACAGCGCATTCATGAAGTGCGTGACCGGCACGCCCTGCACGTGCCAGTCGCGCGCGCGTTCGGGGGGCAGCGCGAAACGGATGTCGCGCCGCACGGGCATCATGTTCGGGGTCGTCATGATTGTTCTCCTCCCTGATTGCCTGCATTGTTGTAGGTGGCGTGCAGCGGTGCGGGCGCCGGCGCCGGCGTGCCGCGGGCTGCGCGTCGAGCCTTCGCTGCCTCGCGGCGCGTCGCGAGCACGACGAGCGCCTGGTACGCGGACGGCAGCACGCGTGCCATCCAGTCGCCGGCCTTTGCGTCGCGGCCGATCAGCACGCGGCGCTTGTTTTTGCGCACGCCCGAGAGGATCGTGCGCGCGGCATCGTCGGCGGTCGTGATGAAGAACTTCTCGAACGTGTCGCGGCCTTGCTGCTCGCTCGCGACCATGAAGCCGACCATGTTCTTCGACACGCGGCTCGCCTGCGCGATGTTCGTGCGGATGCCGCCCGGATGCACGCAGGTCGCCGACACGCCGCACTTCATCATGTCGAGTTCCTGGCGCAGCGATTCGGTGAAGCCGCGCACCGCGAACTTGGTCGCGTTGTAGCCGCTCATGCCCGGTTGCGCGAAGATCCCGAACAGGCTCGACGTGTTGATCACGTGGCCGTCGCCCGATGCCTTCAGGTGCGGCAGGAATGCCTTCGTGCCGTGCACCACGCCCCAGAAATTGATGTTCACGATCCACTCGAGATCGCTGTATTCCATGCCTTCGATCGTGCTCGACAGCGCGACGCCCGCGTTGTTGAAGATCAGGTTGACCTTGCCGTGTTCCTTCGCGGTGTCGTCGGCCCACGCGAACATCGCATCGCGGTCGCCGACGTCGAGCACGCGCGTCGATACCCGCACGTTCGGCGCGATCGCGCGGACGATCCGTTCGGTTTCCGCGAGGCCCACGCCGTTCTTGTCGGCGAGCGATACCTGGCAGCCAGCCTGCGCGAGCTGGATCGCGAGCGAGCGGCCCATGCCCGAGCCGGCACCCGTGATCGCGGCGACCTTGTTGGCGAAATCTCTCATGTCGGTTGCTCCTTGTCTGGCTCAGGCCGCTTCGGCGGAAGTGGAGGCGGAAGTGGAGGCGGAAGTGGAGGCGGAAGCGGCAGCGGCCGGCGCGGCGGCGGGCCGCGCGGCCGTGTCATGTTGCGGCGCGCGATACGCGTGGTAATCGGCGATCGAGAAGTGCGCGGTCGCCTGGCGGAAGCGCCACGTGAAGCCCGGCCACAGCGTCGTGTTCTTGCCCGTGCGCGGATCGAGGTACCAGCTCTTGCAGCCGCCGGTCGACCAGATCGCCTTCTTGAGCCGGCCCTGCAGGTCGCTGTTGAACTGCGCCTCGACGAGCGGGCGCACCTCGATCGCATCCGCGCGCTCGCGGTGCATCGCCTTCAGCGCACCGAGGATGTACTCGATCTGCGACTCGATCATGAACACCATCGAGTTGTGGCCGAGGCCCGTGTTCGGGCCGACGATCATGAAGAAGTTCGGGTAGCCGGGCAGCGTCGAGCCGAGATACGCATGCGCGCCGTCGCGCCATGCGTCGACGATATCGAGCCCGCCGCGGCCGGCGATTGCACCGCGCGGAAACGGATCGGCCACCTGGAAGCCGGTGCCGTAGATCAGGCAGTCGACTTCATGGCGCTTGCCGTCGGTAGTCACGACCGCGTCGGCTTCGATGTGGTCGATGCCGGTCGTGATCACGTCGACGTTCTTGCGCGACAGCGCCGGATAGTAGTCGTTCGAGATCAGCACGCGCTTGCAGCCGAGCGTGTAGTCCGGCGTGACGGTCTTGCGCAGCTCCGGATCGGGAATCTGCTTGCGGATGTGGCGCAGCGCGAGCTTCTGCACGTTCTTCATCAGCGACGGATGGATCGCGAAGCCGAGCACGCGCGATTCGAGCATCCAGTAGATGCCGCTGCGCACCGCCTTCTGCGTGAACGGCAGCGTGCGGAACAGCCACTTCTCGAGCCCGGTCAGGTTGCGGTCGGGCTTCGGCATGATCCACGGCGGCGTGCGCTGGAACAGCGCGAGTTCCTTCACGCGCGGCGCGATCTGCGGCACGAACTGGATCGCGCTCGCGCCGGTGCCGATCACCGCGACGCGCTTGCCTTCGAGCGCGTAGTCATGATCCCAGTGCTGCGAATGGAACGCGCGGCCCTTGAAGTTCTCGACGCCGGGAATCGACGGCAGCGCGGCGCGCGACAGGCCGCCCATCCCCGACACCAGCACGCGTGCCGACAGCCGCTTGCCGTTCGCGAACGTGAGGCGCCAGCGTTGCGCGGCCTCGTCGTACTCGGCGCGTTGCAGTTCGTGGTTCAGGCGCAGGTGCGGGCCGACGCCGAAGCGCTGCACGCAGTCTTCCAGATAGGCGCGGATCTCCGGCTGCGGCGCGAACATGCGCGTCCAGCGCGGGTTCGGCGCGAACGAGAACGAATAGACGTGCGATTGCACGTCGCATGCACACCCGGGGTAATGATTGTCGCGCCACGTGCCGCCGACCGACGCGGCCTTCTCGAGGACGACGAAGTCGGTCACGCCTGTTTGCCGCAGGCGGATCGCCATGCCGATGCCGGCGAAGCCGGTGCCGATGATGGCGATGTCGATGGTTTCGTCCTGGCCGTCGTGGCCGGGTGGACCGAAAGGCAACGTGCGAGCATTCATCCGGGTGTCTCCGATTTGGCTCATTTTCGAATGTTACATTGTTTGATGTAACGATAGTGGGTGAACCCGGAAATCGCAAGAGGCTAGAAGCGGCGCTCTAAGGGCCGGAAACCAGACGGGAAAAGGCTGAGCGGGGTTTGGAACGGGCCGGTTTCCGTATTGCGGGATGCGCGGAAAAGGCCGTCGACAGGGCGAGAGAGGGCGCAGACGAGACCGCCGGCGCGCGGCGGTCTGTTTGAAACAGTATCAGGGACGGATCGTTCGGGCGGCTGTCTCATGGAAAACCCCGGCCACGATCGTGACCTGTGCGAGCGCGTAGAGGCCCCAGATCAGGTAATCGATGCCCGGAAAACCGCCGAGAAAGCGGCCGACTCCGATCAGCGTGTCGGAGCCGACGAAGATCAGGCTGCCGATGGCCACCAGCGGGCCGCGCGTGCGGGCGGCGAGCGCGAAGCTCGCCATCACGCACAGCACGAGCATGTAGACGGCGACGGGTGCCAGCAGCTCGCCGAGGTGCGGGAAGAACGCTATGTAGAAAGCAGGGGCGGCGATCCACAGCCCGACGAGCGCGACGATGCGCCAGCCGTGCGGCCGTGCGCGCCAGCGCATGAAGATCGCGCAATAGCACAGGTGCGTAAGCAGGAACGCGCCGAGGCCCAGCACGAACGACAGCGGCCAGTCGGGCAGCGCGAGCAGCACGTCGCCGAGCACGGCGGTCGCGAGCGCCGCGCACAGCCACGCGCGTTCGCGCGGCGCGCCACACGTGCTGCCCGCCGCGAGCAGCAGGATCCCCATCGCGGCTTTCGCAGCGGCCTGGCCGGGATAGGGCGCGACGGCGAGCGAGAGCCCGTACAGCAGCGCGGCGGCGACGGCGAGCGGCCAGAGCCGGCGGTAGGTGGCGGGAAGCGTGGCGATCAAGGCGGGTGTCTCCGGTTTGTTGTTGTCTGCGGTGGACGGCGCACGGTCGTGGGCGCGGCTGTCGGCCATTATCCGGAAGAAAGGACGTGGGAAAACCGGCGAATCCTTCTAGGGCGCGGCCAACGATGGTACGCGCAGGCGATTGCGCTGCGACTGCGACGAGCCGGCGCCGTCGGGCGCACGATGGGCGAACGCCGTCGCCCGGTTTCTTCGATGCGTTGCCCCGGCTGAACCGGGGCAACGACATCAATTCGGCTTGTTATGATCGCCGCGGTATTGCCGTTGCCGTTGCCGTTGCCGTTGCCGTTGTCGTTGTCGTTGTCGTTGCAGTTGTCGTTGTCCCGCTCGGCCGCGCGACAGGATGCGCAAGCCGATGCGTGCCCGATGAATCCATGCCGTGCTTCCTTGCGCTGACGCAGCGCGGGGTAAGGCCGGCCCCCACGAAAAAATGGTCCGACCATGACCGAACTTCTCCACGGCGACGGTGCGATCCGTCGCACGACGCCGTACGGCTCCTCGATCGAAAACACCTATGCGGGCGTGCTGTCTTTCATGCGCCGCAACTATTCGCGCGCGCTCGACGGCGTCGACGTCGCGATCTCCGGCGTGCCGCTCGACCTTGCAACGACCTATCGCTCCGGCGCGCGGCTCGGCCCGGCCGCGATTCGCGCGGCGAGCGTGCAGCTCGCGGAGCTTCATCCGTATCCGTGGGGTTTCAACCCGTTCGACGATCTCGCGGCCGTCGACTACGGCGACTGCTGGTTCGACGCGCACAACCCGCTGTCGATCAAGCCCGCGATCGTCGAGCATGCGCGCACGATCCTGCGCTCGGGCGCGAAGATGCTGACGCTCGGCGGCGATCACTACATCACGTATCCGCTGCTGGTCGCGCACGCGGAGCGCTACGGCAAGCCGCTGTCGCTGATCCATTTCGACGCGCACTGCGATACGTGGGCCGACGACGATCCGGACAGCCTCAATCACGGGACGATGTTCTACAAGGCCGTGAAGGAAGGGCTGATCGACCCGGCGACGTCGGTGCAGGTCGGCATCCGCACGTGGAACGATGACTTTCTCGGGATCGAGCGGCTCGATGCCGCGTGGGTGCACGACCACGGTGCGCGCGCGGCGGTCGAGCGGATCGTCGAGATCGTCGGTGCGCGGCCCGCGTACCTGACGTTCGACATCGACTGCCTCGATCCGGCGTTTGCGCCCGGGACGGGGACGCCGGTCGCGGGCGGGTTGTCGTCCGCGCAGGCGCTGGCGATCGTGCGCGGGCTCGGGGCGGTGAATCTGGTCGGCGCGGATGTGGTCGAGGTCGCGCCGGCTTACGATCACGCGGATATAACGGCGATCGCCGCGGCGCATGTCGCTTGCGATTTGCTGTGCTTGTGGCGGCAGAAGAAGGTGGCGGGGGCGTTGAAGTAAACGGGGGCGCGTGGTCATGCAATGCAAAAGGGCCGGCGGGTAATTTGCCCGCCGGCCTTTTTACATGCGTTTTGCGTGGCTTCCCGCGGTGCCGGTAAAAGAGTGACTCGCGGAATACCGTGATTGGCGCTCTCCGACCGAGGCTGTGTGAAAACGCAAAACCAGCCGGTTTCGGGGGGCCGCCTCACCCCTCCCAGGTTGCTACCAAGCCAATACAGTGCGATCTGAAGGGCCGAATTTTCGAATGGAGCATTCGGCCAGCGTTTTCACACAGCCTCGACCCGTAGCAGTCTTGCGCGAAGCCGGAACAGGGGCGCCCGTTTGCGCACCCGTGCGGCCGCCGGCAGAAAACACCCGGGATCTTGCGCAAAGGCGCGGCGCCCCCCTCGGTGGCTAGCCGAATTTGACGAGATTCAGCACCGGCAATGGGCCGCCCGGGATTTGCACGAGGCGCCCGCCGCTTTCGAGAGAACCCAGGTCGATGCCGAAGAAACCGAGCCGCCCGATAAGTCCGCTCACAACCGATTTCGCGTGCTCGTCGTCTCCCGCGAAGAACAGCACGCGGTGTCCGCCCTCGGCCTGCGGATCGTCGGAAATGAAGTGCGCCGGCAGATGATTGAACGCCTTCACGACGCGTGCGCCCGGCACGAGGTCCGCGAATACCGCGCTCGACGTCCGGCCATGCAATTCGGCGGGTTCGAACCGCGGCGCCTCGATCGGGTTGTTCGCGTCGATCACGATGCGTCCGCCGAAATCCGGCAACCCGGAGAGGGCGGATGGCAGCTTCGCCCAGTTCACCGCGACGACGACGATGTCCTGCGCAGCCGCTTGCTCCCGGGTTCCCGGCGTGATCGACGGGCCGAGTTCGCGTGCGAGGTCCGCGAGCGAATCCGGGCCCCGGCTGTTCGCGATGATGGCTTCGATGCCTTTGCCCGCCAGCGCTTTCGCGAACGCGGACCCGATGGCGCCTGCTCCGATGATACCGATGGTGTTCATGACGATGCTCCTGGTGAAAGGGGATGAATCAAGTGATAACGCCGATGCCTGTGTCGACGAGGGGAGGAACAACTGACGTTCGCTCTCCAAGATCAGGTGAGCGAATGTTGCTGCCGTTATTGCTTGACGATTAGTGGGTAATTGTTTGAATTATTTTCAAGCAATGCTTTAAGATTCACGCATGGAAACGCTCGCCAACCTCGAATCGTTCGTGCGCAGCGCCGAAACGGGCAGCTTCTCCGCGGCCGCGCGGCGTCTTGCGCTGACACCCGCAGCGGTCAGTCGCAACGTTGCGCTGCTGGAACGCAATCTCGGCGTGCGGCTGTTCCAGCGCTCGACGCGCAAGCTCACGCTGACCGAAGCGGGTGCGCGTTTTCTCGTGGAAATTGGCGGCAATCTGGACGCGCTGCAGGCTGCGATCGCGTCCGTCTCGACCGATCGCAGCGAGCCGGCTGGCGCGCTGAAAGTCAGCATGGCGCCGACGTTCGGCATGACGTACGTGATGCCGCTGCTGCCGGCGTTCCTCGCTCGCTATCCGATGGTTCGCCCGGATTGGTACTTCGAGAACCGGCAGGTCGACCTGATTGCGGAGGGATACGACGCGGCGCTCGGTGGCGGATTCGATCTCGCACCGGGCGTCGTGTCTCGCCCGCTGGCGCCTGCGCATCTCGTGGCGGTCGCGTCTCCGGCCTACATGGCCGGCCGCCCACCGCCCACCGATCCTGGAGATCTGGCGGCGCTCGGCGGCATCGTGATGCGTTCGAGCCGCACCGGCCGCGTGCGTCACCGGACGATGCGCGGCCCGGCAGGCGTTGAAATGCCAGCGCTGCTCGGCGAGACCATCGTGGTCAACGACCCGGCGGCAATGCGTGAAGCGGCAGTGCTTGGGCTGGGCGTCGCGCTGCTGTCCGTGTCGGACGTACTGTCGTCAATCGAACGGGGCGAACTCGTTCGATTGCTGCCGCGCTGGTACGTGGACGCCGGCGCGATTTCGATCTATTACGCGACGCGAACGCTGCTGCCGGCGAAAACACGCGTGTTTGTCGACTTCGTTGTCGAAGCATTCGACCGGGAGCGGCTGGCCGAAAGGTTTGCGGGAGGTGCCGCATGAGTCGAATGCCGGCAAGTCGATGCGCCTCGACTGCTGCAACGTGATGGCCGGGAACGGTTGCTCGTGGCCGAACGCCGACGGTTCGGCCCGCGCTTCACGAACATTTCAGACGAACCAAAAAAGGCCGACGGGCAGGGTGCCCGTCGGCCTTTCTCGAATGAGTGCGCACTGCGCTGCGTCGTGCGTTACTTCGCCGCCAACGCCGTCGCCACCCGCTTGTCGCTCCAGGCATTATCAGCAACGCTCAGCTTCTGCGGAATCAGCTTAGCCCCGTAAAACGCATCGGCAACGCCCTGCTGAACCGCGACGATTTTCTCGTCGACCGGCACCGCGCCGAACGGCACGCGCTTGATCCACGTCTCGACGAGCGCAAGCGGCAGCCCGACTTTCGGCGCGATCAGCGCGGCGGTTTCGGCCGAATGCCCGTTGACCCATAGTCCCGTCTCCCGCGCCTGCTTCAGGATCGCGCCGACCACGTCGCCATGCTGCTCCGCGAAGTCCCGTGTCGCCTCGTAGAAGTTGTTCGCAGGCGTGAGGCCCGTGTAGTCGGAGAGCGTGCGGATCTTCAGCGAATGCTGCGCGGCCGCGTAATACGGATCCCAGACGGCCCACGCGTCGACATTGCCGCTTTCGAACGCGGCGCGCGCGTCGGCGGGCGGCAGGTACACGGGGCGGATCTCGTCGTAGCGCACGCCGGCCTTCTTCAGCGCCACCAGCAGCAGGTAGTTCGCGCTCGAACCTTTCTGCAGCGCGACCTTCTTGCCGCGCAGCTCGGCGAGCGAGCGGATCGGCGAATCGGCCTTCACGAATACGGCTTCGTTGTGCGGCGACGGCGGTTCCGCGCCGACGTACACGAAGCGCACGCCCGCTGCCTGCGCGAACACCGGCGGCGGTGCGCCCGTATAGCCGAAGTCGATGCTGTTCGCGTTCAGCGCTTCGAGCAGTTGCGGGCCGGCCGGGAATTCGAACCACTGGACGTTGTAGCCAAGCGGCTTGAGCCGCGCTTCGAGTGAGCCTTGCGCCTTGATGATCGACAGCAGGCCGGCCTTTTGATAGCCGATGCGCACGACCTTGCCGGTGTCGCCCTGCGCGAAGGCCGACGTGGCGGAAAGCGTGACGAGCGCAACGAGCGTGACGGCGGCGGTGCGGGTGATCCAGCGGGTGAAACCAATCATCGAACGGACTCCATGCGAAACGTCTTCGGGCGAGCGGCGGTGCCGCTCGGTTGGAAGAATCGTCGCATGAGCGATCACGCCCGCAAACGAAGCATTGCCGATAAGAATATGACGGCGGCGGCCCTATGCTTTGTCGCCGTCGCTTTGCTCATCGGGCGTACCGGACTGGCGCGCCGCTTCGTCGCTGAGCTTCTTGTCGAGGATCGTCGCGACGCGGCCGCCGAGATACGCGCTCGCCGCGGTTTCCAGCGCACGGTTCGTCTCGCCTTCGACGAACACGGCCGCGAGCGGGCGCAGGCGCCAGATCGCGTCGACCAGTTCGGGCACGTCGGTGGCCGGCGGCAGCGTGCCGGCGTCGTAGCGGTCGAGCCGTTTCACGACGAGATCGACGAGCAGCCGCGCGATCGCGTCGAAGTGCGGCCGCGCGAGGCTGATCACGTCGAGCAGTTCGCGCGGCGGGATGCCTTCCTTCGTCATCGCGGCCGCCGCCTCGAGCAGCGCGGGGCTCTTCGCGACGAATGACAGGCCGCGCCGTTCGAGCAGCCCGAGCTCGGTCACGCGCGAAAGCTGTGTGGTGGCCTGCGGGCCGAACATCTGTGCGAGCGCGGCGAGCGAATAGGTCTTCGGCAGTTCATGCGACCAGCGGCCGCCGATCGCGTTTTCGAGGCCGAGGATCGAGCGCAGGTCGTGGCCTTCGTCGATCGCCTTGATCAGGTCCTGGATGTTCGACAGCGTATAGCCGCGCGCGAGCAGGTGGTTGATCAGCTTCAGGCGCGCGACGTGCGTGTCGTCGTAGATGCCGACGCGCCCGCGCTTCTCGGGCGGCGCGAGCAAACCGCGATCCTGGTACGCGCGGACGTTGCGCACGGTCGTGTCGGACACGCGCGCCAGTTCGTCGACCGTGTACTCGTTGCGGGAATCCGCCGCGGCCTCGTCAGGGGTGGAATGAGTCTGTTTTGACATGCGGTCATTCTAGCGCGACGCGGCAGGCTCAGGCGAGGCGGGGAGCGTGTGTGCGCCGTCGCCGAGCGGGCGCTGCAGCAGCGCCGTGTCGATCCAGCGGCCGTGCTTGAAGCCGACCGCCTTCAGCGTGCCGGCCGGCGCGAAGCCGAACGCGCGATGCAGCGACGTCGAACCGCCCGTGCCGCCGTCGGCGATGACCGCGATCATCTGCCGCCACGGGCCGGCCTCGCAGCGCGCGATCAGCGCCGCGAGCAGTGCGCGGCCGATCCCGCGCCCGCGCTGCGCATCGTCGATGTAGATCGAATCCTCGATCGTGAAGCGGTACGCGCTGCGCGTGCGGTAAGGCGTCGCGTAGGCGTAGCCGGCCACGCGGCCGTCGCATTCGGCGACGAGATACGGCAGCCCGTGGCCCAGTACCGCGTCGCGGCGCGCGCGCAGCTCGGCGGCGTCGGGCGGTGTTTCCTCGAACGACGCGACGCCGTGGCGGACGTGGTGCGCATAGATCGCGTGGATAGCGGCGAGATCGGCGTCGGTCGAATCACGGACGATGCAGGCGGCGGGCGTGGCTGGCGTGGCGGACATGGTGACGGGGCGGCAGGGCGGGGTGCGGGCAAACCATGACTATGCGGGCGATTGCGTGACGCGTAAAGCGGCGGCCGCGCGTCCGGCGCCGCGGCGTTCAGTTCGGCGCGCGCTTCTTTTGCGTGTCGCGCGGCAACTCGTCGAAGCGGGCGAAGTAGTAGGCGGAAAAGCGGCCGAGGTGCCCGAAGCCGAACGTCAGCGCCGTATCGGTGATGCTGGCCACCGGGTCGGTCAGCAGCTGTACGCGCGCGGCATCCAGCCGGATGTTGCGCAGCAGCTCCATCGGGGTCGCGCCGTGATAGCGGCGACACAGCACGTTCAGCGTCCGCAGGCTGACGCCGGCCGCGCGGGCGAGATCCTCGAGCGAGATCGGCGCGCAGAGCCGCGCGTGGATGAATTCGTGCAGCGCGTCCATCTGCCGGATGCCGCCGCGCGATCCGGCTTGCGCGGGTGCGCCGCGCGCTTGCAGCGCCGGGCCGGCATGCACGGCAGCGGGCGACGGCGGGCAATGCACGAGCAGGAACAGCGCAAGGCTTCGTTCGAAATGGTCGCGCCATTCGGCCCGGATGCCGCCGTCGTCGGCAACGGCGAGCACGTTGAGCAGCGACTGCGCGATCAGATCCCATTGCGACGCAAGCGCCGTCGGCAACAGGAAGCCTGGCGCGAGGCCGGGCGCCGCGTCGTCGGGCGGGCGGCCGCGGACCGAGTGCATCAGCGAATCGGGCACCTTGACGATCAGTTGCCGGGTGCCGGATCGCCAGCGGAGGCGGACGCGCGACGTCGGCGCCAGCACGGCGGTGCGCCCTTCGGACACGCCCATCACGTGCCCGTCGCACTCGATTTCGGCGCCGCCCGCGAGGGACGTGTGGACCAGCGAAAAGCCGTCGAACGGGCGCGGGGCGACCTCGACTTCGGCGCCGTACTGCAGCGCGTAGACGCTCAGGTGATTCAGTTGCCCCTTGAAAAGCGCTGCGTCGGGTACGCCCTGCTTCCAGCGCAGCGCATGCTCGGCCAGTTCCAGCGAGACCTGCTCGTGCGCATCCGCGCGCAGGCCGGATCGGAACACGCAATTCCGATACAGCGCGGACAGCACGTCCGCATTCGGGGTGAGGGGCATGGGGCGTCTCCTGCGTGGCGATTTTCGTGCAGCACATCAGCTGGCCGCGGATGCGCGTCGTGCCACATCGGTTTCTCTTGTGAGCGAGATATCCTGAAAGGATGATATTGATCTTTGTCAGGCTTGTCGAAAGTTTCGCAAGAATCGGATAGTTCCATCCCCGCCGGGAAAAAATCCGGATAGCGCGCGGCGTGCGGCACGTGAAAACGGATCGAATTCGCGAGCCGCCTGCAAATTCCGGATAGTGGAAATCATTGTGGCTTCCTACACTGCGCCGGCAGCCGGACGAACCGCGGCGCATTTCACGGTAATGATTCGTACAACTACTAAATTGATGGGTTGATCGATCGTATTAGTTCGAACTCGCGTCATGCGACGGCTACCGCCGGGCCCGAATCCCCTCTGGAAAAGGAAGGAAGCTCCATGCGTCAAATCAACCTGCAGGCGCTCTCGGACGAGGCGCGGCTGGGCAAGCTGCACGGCGTCGTGCTGTTCTGGTGCGCGCTGATCATCGTGTTCGACGGTTACGACCTGGCCGTGGCCGGCATCGCGCTGCCGGCGATCATGAACGAGATGGGCGTCAACCCCGCGCAGGCCGGTTTCATGGTCAGCTCGGCCTTGTTCGGCATGATGTTCGGCAACATCGTGTTCGGGACCGTCGCCGAGCGGATCGGGCGCCGCTGGGCCATCGCGGCCTGCCTGACGCTGTTCAGCGTCTTTACCGCAGCGGCCGGGCTGGCGCCGACGCCCGCATTGTTCGGTGCGGCCCGCTTCGTTGCGGGCATCGGCATCGGCGGCGTGATGCCGAACGTGATCGCCCACATGACCGAGTACGCGCCGCGCCGCGTGCGCAGCACGCTGGTGACGCTGATGTTCAGCGGCTATTCGGTCGGCGGCATGCTGGCGGCCGTGATGGGCAGGGGGATGATCGAGGCGTACGGATGGCAGTCCGTGTTCGTTGCCGCGGGTGCGCCGGTGCTGCTCGTTCCGCTGCTCGTGAAATGGATGCCGGAATCGCTGCCGTTCCTGATCCGGCGCGGCAGGACCGACGAGCTCGCACGGATCGCACGCCGGCTCGATCCCGCATACCAGTATCAACCGGGCGACGGTTATGTCGTTCCGCGCGACGACAAGGCGGGCGGCGCGCCGGTCCGCCAGCTGTTCGACGACGGTCGCGGATTCAGCACGGTCATGTTCTGGATCGCGTGCTTCATGTGCCTGTTCATGGTGTATGCGCTCAGCTCGTGGCTGACCCGGCTGATGGCGAGCGCCGGCTACAGCCTCGGCTCCGCGTTGACGTTCGTGCTGGTGCTGAATGCCGGCGCGATGGTAGGCGCAATCGGCGGCGGCTGGTTGGCCGATCGCTTTCCGATCAAGACAGTGCTCGTGTCGATGTATCTGCTCGCCGCGGTGTCGATCACGCTGCTCGGCTACAAGATGCCGACCGCGCTGCTGTTCGTGCTGGTCGGCCTCGCCGGCGCGTCGACGATCGGCACGCAGATCGTCAACTGCGCGTATGCGGGGCAGTTCTACCCGATGGCGATCCGCTCGACCGGCATCGGCTGGACCTTGGGCGTGGGCCGCAGCGGCGCGATCCTGGCGCCGATCGTCATCGGTTTGCTGGTGGGTATCGATCTGCCGCTGGAGCAGAACTTCATGGCGATCGGATTGCCCGCGCTGGCGGCGGCCTTCGCGGTCGGCCTGATCGATCATCGGCGCTCGGCGTCGCATCACGGGCTTGCGGCTTCGGCCGGCGAACCGCAGGCGTCGCCCGCCCGGCAGTCCTGAATGGCACACCGGCGCGGCGCCGGCGCGCGGCCGCCGGTCTGTCGTGCGCGGCAACGCAGCGTCCTTCGTCTTTTGGGAGAAATTCAGTCATGCATATCGATTCGAAGGCAGTGAAGGCGATGATGAAGGGGAGCATGCCCGTGTGGGCGCTGGCGGCGGCATCGTCGATCGCGCATGCGCAAGGCGGCGTGACGCTGTACGGCATCGTCGATACCGGCATTTCGTATTACAACCATGCGGGGAAGGGCGGATCGGTGGTGGGCATGCCGCATCTGACCGGCGAATTGCCGTCGCGGTGGGGCGTGAAGGGTACGGAAGACCTGGGTGGCGGCAACCGGGCGTTTTTCGTGCTGGAGAACGGCTTCCAGCCAGGCACCGGTCGGCTCAATTACGGCGGGCGACTGTTCGGCCGACAGGCGAACGTGGGGCTGAGCAGCCAGTACGGAACGCTTACGCTCGGCAGGCAGATGAACATGACGGCCTATGCGCTTGCCAACGCCGACGTGATCGGGCCGTCCATTCATTCGCCGAGCAGCTTCGACGCGTATCTGCCGAATGCGCGCAGCGACAACGCGATCGGCTACCTGGGGAAGTTCCGCGGGCTCACGATCGGCGGCACGTACAGCTTCGGCCGCGATGCTGCCGGGCCGGCCGGGCCTTCGGCCACCGGTTGCGCGGGGCAGGTGCCGGGCAATCCGCTCGCGTGCCGGCAATATACGGCCCTGGTCGCTTACGACGCGACGCGCTTCGGCGTCGCGGTGTCCTACGACGTGAAGCGCGGCGGGGCGGGCGCATCGGCGCCGCTCGACAGCAGCGCCCATACGAGCACGCACGGCGTCGTCGACGGATACGCGGTGATGGGGCGCGCGAAGCTCGGCGCGGGATGGATCCGGAACAACGTTGCGGCGGCCGTCCATTTGCAGACCGACATTTTCTTCGCGGGCGCTACGTATACGCTGACCCCGGCGGTGTCGTTCGACGCGCAAGGCTCGCGTTATCTGCAACGCGGGCCTGCGCATAACGCGAACGCGAATGCGAACGCGACGCTGCTGGTCGGGCGCGCCAACCATCAGCTTTCCAAGCGGACGCGCGTCTACACGTCGGTCGGCTACATGCTGAACAGTGCCACGGCCGCCAAGGCGGTCGCCGCCGGCGGCACGGTCGACACGGGCCGGAACCAGCTGGGGATCATGGCCGGGCTGCAGCAGCGGTTTTGACAAGGCCGGGGCGTCAGAGCCGGCCGTCCGCCGCGCGAACCGCGTCGGCGATCGCATCCGCGACGCGCTGCACGCGCGGCGACCGGCGCACGTCCGGGTGGACGACGAGCCAGATTTCTCGCTCGATGTCGCAGCGGGGCGCGGCCGTCAGCTCGACGAGCGGCGCACCGGCGTGCGCCGCCGGATCGTCGACGAGAAACCTGGGCAGCAGCGCGACACCGGCGCCCGCCGCGCACGCGCGATGTTGCGCGGCCAGGTCGTTGGTGACGAACGCGAAACGGCGTCCGGCGGCGAAACGTTCGAGCCATTGCTGCTGCGGCGTTTGCGCGAGCGCGTCGTCGTAGCCGACGAACGCCCAGGTGTCGGGCGGCGCGTCGGCCCATTCCGGCGCGGCGCATAGTGCGAAACGCATCGTGCCGAGCCGGCGCACGGCGAGCCCCGGTTCGCTCGGGCGCGACAACCGCACCGCGAGATCGGCTTCGCGCGCGTACAGGTTCGCCGCATGCATCTCGCCCATCAGGTCGATCCGTAGCGCCGGCCACGCGCGCTGCGCGCGGGCGAGCCGTGGCGCGAGGAAATGGCTGGCGAACACCGGCGACGCCGATACGCGTACCACGCCGTCGAGTGCCGCGGCACCCTGGGCGGCGCGCGCGAATGCATGCGCGTCGGCTTCGAGGCGGCTCGCGTGCTCGGCGAGGTGCAGCCCTTCTTCGGTCGGCGGCCAGCCACGCGGCAGCCGGTCGAACAGCCGGATGCCGAGCGCGGACTCCAGCGCGTCGATGCGCCGCGCGACCGTCGAATGCTGTACCTGCAGCGCCCGCGCGGCGGCCGACAGGCTGCCGCCGCGCATCACCGCGAGAAAGTAGCGGACGTCGTCCCAGCTCATCGGCGGCGCGGACGCGGGTATGGGTTCTTGGTCGGTCGAATTTTGCACAGTAGATGGGCGATAACCGGGAATTCCGTTCGATTATGCACGATGGGATGATCGTGTCACTTCATCCGATTACGAGGAACGATATGACCCAGACCACCACCGCCATCCGGATCGGGATCGACCGCTACGGCGACGCCGGCGTGCTGCGCCGCGTCGATGCACCCGTCGCGCCGCCCGGTGCCGGCGAAGTGCGGATTCGCCAGACCGCGATCGGCGTGAATTTCGTCGACATCTATTTCAGGACGGGCGCGCATGCATTGCCCGCGCTGCCGGACGCGCTCGGTGTCGAGGCGGCCGGCGTGATCGACGCGGTCGGGCCGGGCGTGACGGATCTCGTCCCTGGCCAGCGCGTTGCGTATGCGGGCATGCCGACCGGCAGCTACGCAAGCCTGCGCACGATGCCGGCCGAGCGCGTGCTGCCGATCCCCGACGGCTTGAGCGATGACGCAGCGGCCGCCGGGCTGCTTAAAGGGATCACCGTCTACATGCTGCTGCATCGCGTCCGGCAGGTTGGGGCCGGCGACACGGTGCTCGTGCATGCGGCGGCCGGCGGCGTCGGGCTGCTGGCGACGCAGTGGGCGCGTGCGCTCGGCGCGCGGGTGATCGGCACGGTCGGGTCGGCCGCGAAGGCCGCGCTCGTGCGCACGCATGGCGCCGAGGCGGTCGTCGATTATCGCGAGGAGGATTTTGTCGCGGCGGCACGCGCGTTCGGCGGCGGCGCCGGTGTCGATTACGCGATCGACGGGATCGGCGGCGACGTGCTGATGCGCACGCTCGGTGCGATCCGCCCGTTCGGGATGGTCGCGAGCATCGGGCAGGTGGCCGCGATCGGTGCGCGGCAGACGTTCGATCTCGACGAACTGGGGCCGGCGCGGTCGATCGCGCTTGCACGGCCGAGCGTGCTCGGCTTCATCGCGCGCGACGTTGACGGGTATCGGAAGGCTGCGCGTGCGACGCTCGACCGGCTGGCGAGCGGGATGCACGTGGAGATCGGCGCGCGGCTACCGCTCGAACAGGCGGCCGATGCGCACCGGCTGCTGGAGTCGCGCGCGACGACGGGCGGGGTCGTGCTGCTGCCGTAACGGCGGGTGGTTGCGCATCGCGATGCGGCCCGGTGGCTGCGTCGCGATTCGCGGGCCGGTCAGTTGTGCTTGCGCAGCGGCGCATCCTCGACGAACCACGCGAGCACGAACGCGATCGCGATGACCGTCGCCGCCGCGAGATAGACAACATGCAGCGAACCGGCGAACGCATGCAGGTACGCGTCGCGCACGGCATCCGGAAGCTGGTGCACAGCGGCCGGGCCGAGCGCGGGCGGCAGCTCCGTGCCGGCCGGCAGCGCATCCATCACCCGCGACTGCAGCCCGTGCGAGAACAGCGCGCCGAACGCCGCGACGCCGAGCGAGCCGCCGATCGAGCGGAACAGCGTCGCGCCCGACGTCGCGACGCCCATGTGCCGGAATTCGACCGTGTTCTGCACGGCGAGCGTGAGCACGGGCATCACCATGCCGAGCCCGATCCCGAGCAGCGCCATGTACGCATACATCGTGTGCAGCGGCGTATCGAGCGTCAGCGTCGACAGCAGCGCCATCGCGATGCCGCCGGTCAGCGTGCCCAGGATCGGGAACATCCGGTACGAGCCGAGCCGCGAGATCAGGCGGCCGCTGACGATCGACGTCACGAGCATTCCGCCCATCATCGGCAGCAGCTGCATCCCGGCCTGCGACGGCGTCGAACCCTTCACGACCTGCAGGTAGAGCGGGATGAACGTGACCGAGCCGAACAGCGCGACGCCGACGACGAAGCCGATCAGGCTGACCAGCACGAAGGTGCGATGGCGGAACAGTTCGAGCGGCATGATCGGCTCGGCTGCGAGCCGTTCTTCGTAAATGAAGCCGCCGATCGCGACGAGGCCGAGCACGAGCGTCATCCACAGTTGCGGCGACGTCCACGGCAGCAGCGAGCCACCTTCGCTCGTGAACAGGATCACGCAGGTGAGGGCGGTGGCGAGGAACGCGGCGCCCATGTAGTCGATCCGGTGCTTCACGTGCGCGGTGTGCGGCCGGAACGCGACGCCGATCACCGCGAGCGCGAGAAAGCCGAGCGGCAGGTTGATCGTGAAGATCCAGCGCCACGACAGGTGTTCGACCAGGAAGCCGCCGAGCAGCGGGCCGATGATGGTCGCGAGGCCGTACACGCCGCCGAACATCCCCTGATAGCGCGCGCGGCGATCGGGCGGCACCAGATCGCCGATCGCGGCCATCGTGACGACCATCAGGCCGCCGCCGCCGAGCCCCTGCAATGCGCGCAGCACGATCAGCTGCGTCATGTCCTGCGCGACGCCGCACAGCGCGGACCCCGCGAGAAACAGCACGATCGCGGCCTGCAGCACGATCTTGCGGCCGTACAGGTCGCCGAGCTTGCCGTACAGCGGCAGCACGACGGTGGACGACAGCAGGTACGCGGTGACGACCCACGACAACTGGTCGAGCCCGCCGAGCTCGCCGACGATCGTCGGCAGCGCGGTCGACACGATCGTCTGGTCGAGTGCGGACAGCAGCATGACGAGCAGCAGCGCGGCGACGATCAGCCCGGTCGGCGCGTCGCGGCGGGCCGTTTCAGCGGCCGGCGGAGTGAGGAGGGTGTCGGTTGTCATTGATATATCTGCCATGGCAGGGAATTGTGTCGAACTATAGCCATGGATGATTGACCAGTCAATTTCTGCCCAGCCACGATCTGTTGCAACCGTAACAGTAAATTGCCAGCGCAAAAAATTGACCGGGATCACGTGGAAAGCGGGGCCGGACTCAAGTTTTCTGCAGGCAAACCGTAATCCAGAGTGCTGCAGACCGATTGCCGCCGCATTTTTCACCGCTCACGTCCCGTCATGAACCTGAACGCCCTGTTTTCCCGTTTCTCGATCCGTACGCGGATTTTCTCCACGCTGGGCCTCGTTGCCATCCTGCTCGTCGTCTCGGGGCTGATCGGCCTCGCCGGCATGCAGAGCTCGAACCGCGCGCTCGACGAGGCCTATACGCAGCAACTCGCTGCGAAGACCGCGCTGTCCGCGGCCAGCCTGAACCTGACGATCGTGCGCACGACGCTCGACCGCGCGCTGCTGCATCCGGAAGCGCCGGAAGTGCCCGATCTCGTCAAGAAGGCCGAGAGCTATCTCGCGAAGGCCGACACCGCGTGGCGCGGCTACGCGTCGATGCCGCACGACGGCGACGAAGGCCCGCTCGCGAGCCGTCTCGACGCCGCGCGCCAGGCGCTGATCGGGCAGGCATTGAAGCCGATGATCGACGCGGTTCGCGACGGCCGCCGCGACGAGGCCGACCGGCTGCTGATGTCGGTCGCGCCGCCGCTGTCGGTTGCGCTCACGCAGGCGACCGATGCGCTCGATGCGTACCAGGTCGCACGCGGCAAGGATGTGTACGACACCGCGCAGACCTACTACGGCTGGATGCGCGTGGGCGCGATTGCGGGCATCGCATTCGGCCTGGCCGCGTGCCTTGGCTGTGCGATCGGCCTGCATTTCGCGATCACGCAGCCGGTGAACCGGCTGCTGTCGCATTTCCGCCGCCTGTCGGACGGCGACCTGACGTCGGAAGTGCGCTGGTCGTCGCGCGACGAGATGGCCGAGCTGGTGAAGGGCGTGACGGGCATGCAGCGCAGCCTCGCGGATACGGTGCGCCAGGTCAGCCAGGGTTCCGAGGCGATCTCGACGGCGACGCACCAGATCGCGGCCGGCAACACCGACCTGTCGCAGCGCACCGAGGAACAGGCGTCCGCCCTGCAGGAGACGGCTGCGAGCATGGAGCAGCTCACCGCGACCGTGAAGCAGAACGCGGACAATGCGGTGGAGGCGCAGGCCTGCGCGGACACCGCGAGCGAGATCGCCACGCGCGGCGCGACCGTGGTCGGCGAGGTGATCGGCACGATGAACGAGATCGACCAGAGTTCGCAGAAGGTCGCCGACATCATCGGCACGATCGAGGGGATCGCGTTCCAGACCAACATCCTCGCGCTGAATGCGGCGGTCGAAGCCGCGCGCGCCGGCGAGCAGGGTCGCGGCTTCGCGGTGGTCGCGGGCGAGGTGCGCACGCTCGCGCAGCGCTCGGCGTCGGCGGCGAAGGAGATCCGCACGCTGATCGGCGAATCGGTCGAGCGCGTCGCGACCGGCTCGCGGCTCGTCGGCGTGGCGGGCACGACGATGCAGGACATCCAGCAGGCGATCGGCCGCGTGACGGGCATCATGACGGAGATCGCGGCCGCGTCGAACGAGCAGCGCGACGGGATCGAGCAGGTGAACCGCGCGGTGTCGCAGATGGACCAGGTGTCGCAGCAGAACGCGGCGCTCGTCGAGCAGGCCGCGGCGGCTGCAGCGTCGCTGGAGGAGCAGGCGGACGGGCTGCGTCGCGCGGTGGGTGCGTTCCGGGTCGCCTGATCGGCCGTGGGCGGCGACGGGCCGGGCGCTTGCCCGCCGGCCGCCCGCCGATTGCGTCAGACGGCCGCGAGCTGCGCGGCCGCACGCGACGACGCGACGATCAGCAGCTTCATCGTCGCGCGCGTCGCGCCGACGAACAGCTTGCGCGCGGCACGCGCGTCGAGCGTGTCGAAGTCGACCTCGGTGAGGATCACGCACGGCGCCGACTGGCCCTTGAAGCGGTAGATCGAATCGAGCAGCACGTCGCCTTCGCGATATTCCGGGTTGCCGAACAGGTCGTACTTGCCGGTGAAGCTCTTGAGCCGGTGCGGGCCGAGCTGGTCGAGCGGCGCGAGCACCGAGCCTTCGCGGCCGCGATACGACAGCACCGCGATGTCCTGCTTGCGAAAGCCGAGTGACAGCGCGTGCGTGATCGCCCGCTTGGTCGCGTCGACGCAGGCGTGGGCCAACGCGTCTTGCGACGCGCCTTCTTCCCCGTACGCCGACACCGACGGATCCGAACCGTCGAACGGGCTGCCCGAGCGCAGCTCGGCCGCGAGCGGCTCGACCCGGCCGACGATGTCGCGCACGAATTCGAGCAGGTCGCGCGGGCTCCGGTAGTTCGTGAGCGCCTTCAGCGTGACCCAGCCCGGTAGCGCGACGGGCTCCCGCATGTACAGGTTCTGCAGCGGATCTTCCAGCCACCACCATGCGCCGTCCGGCGCCAGCAGGCGCTCCAGCGCGGCCGCCCACGGCGCATGGAAATCCTGCCCTTCGTCCACGACCAGCACGTCGAAGCGCCAGCGTTCGGAAATCGGCGTTTGCGCGAAGCGCGCCTCGAGTCGTTCGAATTCGCCGGGCACCTGGAAGTCGGGCGTATAGCCGCCGTCGCGCGCGACCCAGTCGCACAGCTGGTGGTAGTTCGCGATCTTCGCGCCGGGCGGCGCGATGCGCGCGATGTAGTCGGCGAGCGGCCGGTTGAAGCACACGTAGAGCACGCGCTTGCCGGCCGCGACGGCATCCCGCATCGCCTGCACCGCGAGCTGCGTCTTGCCTGACCCGGCCGTGCCGGTGACGCGCAGCCGGAACGGCGCGAATTCGAGCTGGCGCGCCCATGCGGCGAGCCCGCCCGACAGCCGCGTGACGAGCGTGCCGGCCTGCCCGACGAGCGCGCTCGTATCGGGCGTGAGCGCGAGCTCGTCCGCGAGGAAATGGTGGAGTTTCGGCGCGTTCGGAAAATGCTCGTCGTCCTCGGGCAGGATCTGCAGGATCACCTGCGCGAGCTGCGCCTTGCGCGACGCATCGACGATGCGGTCGGCCGCGACGCCGGCGATCGATGCGTCGCGGATCGAGTAGTCGGGGCAGTACAGCAGCGCCTCGACGCCATAGACACCCGCGCCGAGCGCGGCCGTCAGGCGCCGGTGCAGCGTTTCCTGCGTGCGCGCGAGCTGGATCGGGACGTTGCGTTGCTTCTGCAGATAGACCTTCACGAGCCCCTTCGGCGTTTCGCGCAGGAAGCCGGCTTTCTGCTCGATCAGCAGCACGCGGCCGGCCGGGCTCACGACGACGAACGCGGCCTCGCCGAACACCGAGAACGCCTGGTCGGCGCGGGTCCAGTGCACGCCGTGATACACGGTGTAGCTGTCGGGCAGCGCGTGTTCGAGGGCGGCGAGCGTCTCGCGCTCGCGTTCGGCCGCGCCGGTCGCGGCGAGGCTTTTCCAGTCGTCGGGGATGAGGCGGGCCATGGCGTCGGGCGGCGGATGCCGGGGTGGGCGTGAACAGGTGCGCCTATTGTACTGAGCTATGAACCTGTTCACGACCGCCGTGCCGCGCGGACGTCGGCCGTCCGGAGGAGGAGCGGCCCGGGGACGTTACCCGCGCGCGAGCCGTTTCGCGAGATCGGCGCTGAGGATCGCCATGCGTGCGGGCTTTTCGTAGCAGACGACGTCGAACGCGCGGATCACTTCGCTGATGTCGGCCTCGCTCGCGCGGCCGGTGAGCAGGTCGCCCGTCAGCACGAAGATCGGCGCGCCCGGGTTGTCGGACGTGCGCACGGCCTTGATCGCGGTGGCGGCCGTGCTGTCGTCGAACAGCCATTCGGTCAGGACCGCGTCGAACGCCTGGCCCTGGAGCGCGTCGACGAACGGCGCGAGGCCGTCGAATGCGGCCGTCGCGAAACCCTGGCGCTCGAGATAGCGGCACAGCTCGGTCGCGCTCACGCGATCGGGGTCGATCACCGCGACGACGAGCTTGTCGCTCTCTGCGCGGCGCGGATAGATCTCGATCTTGTGCACGTCGTACGCGTTCTGGTACAGCACGCCGGTGTGGCGCAGCACGCGCCAGCGGCCGTTTTGTTCGTACGCGACGAATTCGGGGCGCGCGCCGGCTTCGAGCGGCGCGCCGATCCATGCGGTGCACGGAATCTCGGCGACGCCCGCATACAGTACGGCCTCCTGCGAGTAGGCGCCGACCATGCCGGGGTCGAGCGTTTGCGCGCCGAACAGCTGGGCGGCGGGTTCGCCGTACGCTTCGGCGACTTTCTTGATCTGCGCGAGCGTCCAGGGGCTGCTGCCGCGCAATTTACGATGGCCTTGCGAGAAACTCAGGTCGAGGATGCGGCACAGCTCGGTGGTCTGCTGGCGCTTGCCGATGCCGTTGCGGGTCATCAGCTCGCGCACGCGCTCGGCAACCGCGAGGGAATCCGTGGTGATTGCTTCAGTGGTCATGCTACGGGAACGGATCGTGACGTTCAGAACGACGCCTTGCGGCAGTCTCGACGGACAGTCTTCATGACGTCCAGGGGCGAGCCGACCGGCCACGCGCGGAAAAGATAACTTTACCGCAAAATGGTCGTTATTCAGCGTCGCGAAAGGTGCGTTTGTGTGAAAGGTGTGTCACGACGTTACCACCGCGGCCCGTATCCGGATGCATTAACGCCTGACAGGAAACAATGACGACCACCTATCCGCTGCACGATGCCCTGACCCTTGCCGACCTGCCATTCCCGGCCGAAGCCGATGTCGTGATCGCCGGCGCCGGCATCATGGGCTGCGCGGCCGCGTATTACCTGGGCCTGCGCGGCCTGAAGGCCGTCGTGCTCGACAAGTCGCGCATCGCCGGGCAGCAGTCGACACGGGCGTGGGGCTTCGTGCGCCAGCAGGGCCGCGAAGCTGCCGAGGTGCCGCTGATGATGGCCGGCATGCGGATCTGGGAGGGGTTAGAGGAAACGCTCGGTTTCGATCTCGAATGGCGGCAGGGCGGCTGTCTCTATATTGCGGACAACGAAACGGACTGGGCGTCGTTCAACGCGTGGCTCGCGGTCGCGCGCGAGCACGGGCTCGACACGCGCACGCTGACGCGCGCGCAGATCGACGCGCGCATCAGCGGCCTTTCGCCGCAGGCACGCACGCTCGGCGGGCTGTACACCGCGACCGACGGGCAGGCCGAGCCGCGCCGGGTGGCCGCCGCGTTCGCCGCGCGTGCCGTCGAGGCTGGCGCGCGCTTCTTCGAAGGCTGCGGTGTGACGGCGATCGAGACGGCCGGCGGCGAGGTGACCGGCGTCGTGACCGAGCGCGGCACGATCCGCACGCGGCGCGTGATCTGCGCGGCCGGCGCGACCAGCTTCCGGCTGCTCGATGGTGTCGGCATCCGGCTGCCGCAGCAGGCCGTTCGCGGCACCTGCATGCGCACCAATGTGGTGCCGCCGGTGTCGGCAGCGACGGTGTGGGGGCACGGCCTCGGCATCCGGCAACGCAAGAACGGTGCGATCAATCTTGCGGACGACATGCAGGTCGACGTCGACCTGACACTCGGCCACCTGTGCGGGTTGAGCCTGTTCTGGCCGGAGTTCTGGTCGCAGCGCGACAAATTCCGGCTGCACATGAACGGGGCGGCGTGGCGCGATGCGCTTGCGCGCATCAACGGCGCGACCGGGCCGATCGAGCCGCGCGATCCGCAGCCGCAGCCGAATCGCGCGCATGCGCCGCGTGCACTCGCGAAACTCAAGGCGATCTTTCCCGTGCTGAAGGACGCGCAGATCGTCGAGGCCTGGGCCGGCCTGATCGACGTGCTGCCCGACGGCATTCCGGTGATCGATGCGCCTGGTACGCCGTCCGGGCTCGCGATTGCGACGGGGTTCTGCGGCCACGGTTTCGCGATGGGGCCGATCGTCGGCAAGCTGCTTGCCGAATGGATCGACACCGGCGCGCCGTCGCTCGACCTGTCGGCGTTTCGCGCGCAGCGCTTCGTCGACGGAACGATGGTGCGGCCGCGCAGCATGTTGTAGCAGGCGAATCGACTTGATGACGTCGGCTGGTGACGGCCGACCCATCGTAGAATCGAGCCCGCATCCTTCAGGAGATTCCCCGTTGGCAACGCCTTCCGCCCAGCGCCGCTCGTTGCGCTCACGCCTGCGTCGCGCCCGCAATCCGTGGCAGGCACCGCGTGCGCGCACGCTGTTCACGCGTCCCGCGACGTCGCCGCGCCGCACGCTGCTGTTCCGTATCGGCGCGGTCGTGCTGCTGTGTACGCTCGCGTTCCTCGTGTTGTATCTCGATCGCGACGGGTTGCGCGATTCGACCAAGAGCACGCCGATGACCGTCGCCGATCTCGTGTACTTCACGATGGTCACGGTCGCGACGGTCGGCTATGGCGACATCGTGCCCGTCACCGCACGGGCACGTCTCATCGATGCGTTCTTCATCGTGCCGATCCGCATCGTCATCTGGTTCATTTTCCTGGGCACGGCCTATCAGTTCGTGATCCAGCGCGTCGTCGAGGAATTCCGCATGAAACGCCTGCAAAAGCAATTGTCCGATCACATCGTCGTCTGCGGTTATGGCCTGTCGGGCTCGATCGCGGTGCGCGAACTGCTCGAGAGCGGCGTCGATCCGGCGACGCTCATCGTGATCGATTCGCAGCAGCAGGCGATCGAGGCCGCGACGTCGCTCGGCGTGGCGGGATTGCTCGGCGATCCCGCGCATGAGGATCTGCTGCAGCAGGCGCAGGTGCGTGAAGCGAAGGCCGTGATCATTTCGGTGACCGACGATCCGACCGCGATCCTGCTGACGCTGTCGGTGCGCAGCATCGCGCCCGATACGAAGATCGTCGTGCGGATCCAGGAGAACCTGTACCAGCGGCAACTGCGGCAGGCGGGCGCCGACGTGATCGTGTCGTCGACGAAGATCGGCGCGCTGCTGCTCGCGGATGCCGTGCATAGCCGCTACATCGTGCCGTTCGTGAACGACATGCTGTCGACGCGCGGACGCGCGACGCTGCTGGAGCGCGAGGCGATGCCGCAAGAGATCGGCTGCATGACGAATGTCGTGCCGGGTGCGATCGTCGTCGGGCTCGATCGGTGCGGGAAGATTTTTTCGTTCTACGAGGATCCGCCGTGCAGGATCGAGGCGGGGGATACGCTGGTTGTCATCCAGTCGGCGCGGATTCCGGATCCGGATGTTTGACGGGCCGGCATTCGATACAAGCCTGTGATTGCGGTGCCCCGCTGAGCGGGATCGGCCTGGACTATCTGCCGCATGCGTAAGTCGCAGGCCAGCTCGCCTCGGGGCAATGGGTCGAAACACTGTCGGGCTGGCGCAAGACGTTCGAGCCGTACTCCCTCGATTACCGGAGCCGTCGTCATGCGTCGCTCGCGTTTGCGCTGCTGGTCGACGCGCCGCGCGACAGGGTGTGGTGCGCACTACAGCGCCATGTCCTGCGCAATTTCCGCGATTTGCCGGCGCAGCCACCCGTGCGCCGGATCGTCGTGCGTGCGCTCGTGCCAGATCATCGTCAACGCGAAAGGGGCGACTTCGACCGGCAGCGGCACTAGCGTGACCGGTATCGACGACGCGACGTGCTGCGCGAGACGGCGCGGCAGTACCACCGTCATGTCGCTCTTCGCGACGACCATCGGCGCCACCAGAAAATGCGGCAACCGCATCGCGATGCGCCGATGCAGCCCTTGCCGCGCGAGCGCCGCGTCGACCAGCTCGCCACCGCGGCCGCCGATCGTCACCAGCACATGCGACAGCGCCGCGAAGCGCTTCGGCGTCAGTCGGGCGGATAGCGCCGGATGCCCATTACGCACGATGCAAACCAGGCTGTCGTCGTAGAGTTTTCGACGATAGATGCCGGCAGGCAGGGTGTCGTCGTCGAACGCGCCGAGCGCGATACCGGCCGTGCCGTTCGCCACGAGTTCGACGTTGTTGCCGCGTGACGGCGGCATGTCGAGATCCATGCCCGGCGCGCGCTGTTCCAGCCGCGCAATCACGTCAGGCATCAGCGTCAGCGCCATGTGATCGAGGCTTGCGATCGAGAACTGCCCGCGTGTGGTGGCCGGATCGAATACGGCAGGCGCGACGATGCCGGCCGCTTCCGTCAGCACGCGCGACACGCGCAGCGCGAGCGATGCCGCGCGCGGCGTGAATTCCAGCCCCTTCGGCGTGCGCACGACAACGCGATCGTCGAGCAGCGTGCGCAGCCGGCCCAGCGCGCGGCTTGCCGCCGGCTGCGTCAGGCCGAGCCGCACACCGGCGCGCGTGACGCTGCGCTCCTTGAGCAACGCGTCGAGCAGCTTGAGCAGGTTGAGATCGACGTCACGCAAATCCACTTCGTGCATGCTGGACATGATCGGTATGCATTTGAGTTATGAGATGCCAGCGTACATCATCGAAGCCATCGCTCCAACGGGTGGAGCGGCTGTCGGGAGAACACATGTTCGTTGTTACGGGAGTCAGCGGGCGCACGGGAGCCGTCGCGGCCCAGGCCCTGATCGATGCGGGCGTCGCGGTGCGCGTGGTCGTGCGCGATCGCGCGAAGGCGGCGCGCTTTGCCGCGCAGGGTGCGGAAGTGGCGGTTGCCGATCTGGCCGACGCCGACGCATTGACGCGTGCCTTTGCCGGCGCGCACGGCGCGTATCTGGTCAAGCCGCCCAACTATGCGCTGGAGAACCTGTTCGAACACGCAGACGTCACGGCGCGTGCCGTCGCCGAAGCGGTGCGCGCGGCGGGTTTGCCTAAACTCGTGCTGCTGTCGTCGGTAGGCGCCGACCGGCCGGACGGCACCGGCGTGATCGCGACCAACCGCACGGCCGAGCAACGTCTGGCGGAACTGGGCATACCGGTCGTGTTCCTGCGCGCGGCGTACTTCATGGAGAACTGGGCGCGCGTCGTCGAGCCGGTCCGCACGCAAGGCATCCTGCCGAGCTTGCTCGTGCCGGTCGAGCGTGCCGTCCCGATGGTCGCGACGGAGGATATCGGCCGCATCGCGGCGGGCCTCCTGCGTGAAGAGTGGGCGGGCATCCGGAAGATCGGCCTGGCGGGGCCGATTGCGTATTCGCCCGGCGACATCGCGGCGATCTTTGCGCGCGCGCTGAATCGACCGGTGCGGCCGGTGGCGCTCGAGCCTTCCGCGTGGGCCGGGGTACTCGCGATGAATCCGTTCTCGACCGTGGCGATCGATGGCTTCATCGAAATGAATCGCGGGCTGAACAGCGGCCACATCGACTTCGGGAGCGACGACACGGTCGAGCTTCGACAAGGGCGCGTGCCGTTCGAACAGGTCGTCGAGGAGATCCTGCGGGCGTGACGCCGCGCGTCGCGGGCGGCGCATCGCCCGCGGCATCGCGGCGTTCGTTGCCCGGATGCGGGCGCCATCGCGTGTGTCGAACGGCCGCAACGGACCGAACGGCGTTACGCGCGATCCGGCTCCGCCGCGGCGCTGGTCATTTTCTCTTCGAGCGCGACCTTTCCGGTCCACCCACCGGCGCGGCCGTGGCCAGCAGGCTGCGCAGGAACACCATGATCATGTGCCCGATCGGCACCTCGGACAGGATCGACTGCTGCAGCGACAGGCCCTGCGAGAGCCCCATGAACGAAATGGCCAGGACGGCCGGCGGTTCGGGCGGCACTTTCTTCAGCCGCGCGAAAATCTGTTCGATGCAATAGGCGAGGCCATCGCGGTGGGCGTCCAGCAATGCCTGCGACGCGATGGCAAAAGCGGGGTTGCGCCGCCCCTGAAGCTTGAACTCGACGCCCAGCACCGACCACTCGGGCTCGGCATCGACGGTTCGCGACCAGACATCCAGCGCATTCAATATGTCCTCCCCGGACGCGGACGGGTCGCTGAGTACCCGGGCGATGTCGGCCACTTGCGCCTTTGAACGCTCCCGCATCAGCTCGACGAACAACGCCTCCTTGCTCGCGAAATTCGAATAGAACGCACCCTGCGTATAGCCGGCCTCGGCCGCGATATCCCTGAGCGACGTGGCGCCGAACCCGCGGTCGACGAACAGCCGTTTCGCCGCGGCAAGCAAATGCGCGCGGGTCTGCAACCGGCTTTCTTCGCGGCTCAGCCGCGGGGGAAGGGAGGGCATGTTCATGGCCGGAAGGATATCAGTTGATATTTGAGATAGATACCATTACGATCCGATTTCAGATATCACTCGATATGTGGAATGCGGCGCGCGATTGTGCACCTCATTGTCGGCAATGGGCAGGGATCACACGGACCAATGCCGGCCGCTTTGCCGCGGCAATCAAATGCGGCGGGTCGGCCGCACGGCGAAGCGCACCGCGGTGATGGCCGGACGGGTATCGGTTGATATTTGAGATGGATGTCATTGCGATTGCATTTGCAATTATCTATCGAGCAATGAAACAGGTGGCGTGCTGGTGCGCCTGACTGTCCGCATCGGGCGGGGACCGGGCGGACGATCGTTCCGGTGTGGGGCGTCGGTGCGGCGCCGGTACGCCAGGGATTCGCGCTTTTGCCGCATCGCGTCGCCGATGCGCGGAGCGCGTCGCCTGCCGATCAGGTAAAGGTCACGCCCACGGGACGTGATGAATCATTCTGTTAGTCATGCGAATCATGTGGATTCGTATGCGGATGCATGGTGGGAAGCAGAAGATGAGCGTGAGCAAGACCTATGCGCAGCTCGTAGTCGAGCTGGCCAAACTGGACGAGGAAATCGAGCATGCACGTGCCCGCGAGCGCGTCGATGCGATCGAGAAGGTTCACTCGCTGATGGATACCTATGCGATCAAGCATCGCGACCTGGTCGGCCGCAACGGCAGCCGGGGCACGTACATCGTGAAAGTCCTGCCGGCGCGCTATCGCGATCCGGCGAGTGGAAAGGAGTGGAGCGGGCGCGGCAATGCACCGCTCTGGATCAGGGGCAAGGATCGTCGTCAGTTCGTCATCGTCAAGCCGCCGTCCACCGGCAAGAAAACCCGGGCCGGCTGACGGAGGGCGCAGGGCCACGGCGGGGCATGACACCGGCGGCGGCACCACGAGCAGCGTGATGCCTTCAGGCGAAGGCGCCACATACGCATGCAGCCCGAACGGGATTCGGCGTCGCGCGCGCCTATCCCCGCCCGACGAACGGCATGGCCGTCGCCATGATCGTCATGTTCAGGATGTTCGTGTCGAGCGGCAGGTTCGCCATCTGGACGATCGCGTTCGCGACATGCGCGACGTCCATGCGCGCCTCGGGCGCGAGGCTGCCGTCGGCTTGCGGGACGCCTTGCGTCATCCGTTCCGTCAGCGACGTCGCTGCGTTGCCGATGTCGATCTGGCCGCACGCGATGTTGTATCGGCGGCCGTCGAGCGCCAGCGCCTTCGTGATTCCGGTCACCGCATGCTTGGTGGCCGTGTAAGCGATCGTATCGGGGCGCGGCGCATGGGCGGAGATCGAGCCGTTGTTGATGATTCGGCCGCCCTGCGGCGTTTGCGCTTTCATCAGGCGCCAGGCGGCCCGCGCGCACAGAAAGACGCCGGTCAGGTTCGTCGCGACGACGCTGTTCCACAGGTCGAATTCATATTCGTCGAGGGAAACCGCAGGGGCGTTGCGGCCGGCATTGTTGAACAGCACGTCGAGCCGGCCGAACTGCTGAGCGATTTGCGCAAACGCGTGGTCGACCGATGCTTCGTCGGTGACATCCGCGGGAAACACGTGCGCGTCGCCGCCGGCGGCGCGGATCGTGTCCTGCGTTTCGCGCAACGAGGCCTCCGTGCGCCCGAGCAGCGCGACGGTGAATCCCGCCTGGGCGAGCGCGACGGCCGCCGCGCGACCGATGCCGGATCCGGCGCCCGTGACGGCTGCGAATTTCTTCGAGACTGACATGGCTTGATTTCCTGCTGGTTGAAAGAGGGCGAGGCGGCTGATGACCGGGATCATCGCCGCATTCGGCAATGTAGTCGAAATGCGCGGCGCGCATGTTCGAGCGACATCGTCAGGCACGCTCGATTGCGCGATGGCCGCGACTACTTCTTCCGGCCGGGCGTGGCCCTCCGTGCCCGCGTGCCGGTTTGCGCGAACAGATCGACCACGACGTCGCGCAGCCACCGGTTCCCTTCGTCCTGGTTGACGCGCGCATGCCAGAGCATGTGAATCGGCGTACCCGGCAGCGCGACGGGCAGCGCGCGCCAGCCCAGCGAAAACGGTGCGGCGAGCTGCTGCGCGAGATGCTCGGGCACCGTCGCGATCAGGTCGGTGCGCTGCAGGATGTAGCCGACGCTCATGAAATGCGGCACCGTGAGCCGCACCTGGCGCTTCACGCGGCGGCGCTTCAGCCATTCGTCCACCTGCCCGTGACCGGTGCCGGCCGACACCACGACCAGATGTTCGGCATTGCGCCACGCGTCGACCGTCAGCGGCGCGTCCTCGAGCGGATGCCCCCGACGGAACAGGCACACATAGCGCTGATCGAACAGCCGGCGCTGATAGAAGCCGCCCTGGAGCTGCGGCAGCAGGCCGATCGCGAGATCGACACGGCCGTCGGCCATTTCGTCGCCGAGATTGATGCTCGTGTTGCGCACGGTATTGAGCGTGATGCCCGGCGCCGCTCGCGACAGGTGTTCGAGCAGCGCGGGCAGGAACACGACTTCGCCGATGTCGGTCATGCCGATCGTCAGCGTGCGCGTGGCGCGCAGCGGATCGAAACCGATCTCGGGATTGAGCGCGGCGTGCAGGGTCGCGAGCGCGTGCGACACGGGTTCCGCCAGGCGCAGTGCGAACGGCGTCGGCACCACGCCCCCCGGCCCGCGCACGAACAGCGGATCGCCGAGCCGGCGGCGCAGTTTCGCCAGCGCATTGCTCACGCCCGGCTGGCTCATGTTCATCTGCTCGGCAACGCTCGACACGCGCCGTTCCTGCATCAGCCGCTGGAAAAGCAGCAGCAGGTTGAGGTCGACATCGCTCAATTCCATGGGTTTTGCCTCGCCCGGTTCATTGCATCCAGTGATGATGCAGATTACTTTCATTTTATTGCGGGATGAAAGTCCGCTCCCGAGAATACCGATACGGCCCATGCAATCGACATGGCCGCTGCGCAAGCCGCAGACCCCACATCGGAACATCGGAGACACCTTCATCATGCAGACGAACCTGAGGATTGCGATCGTCGGCGCCGGGATCGGCGGCCTGACGCTCGCGCTTGCCCTGCGCGAGCACGGCATCGACGCGCAGCTGTACGAACAGACGGAGGTGTTGCGCGAAGTCGGCGCGGCCGTCGCGCTGTCGGCCAATGCGACGCGATTCTACGAACGCATGGGCTTGCGTGCGGCCTTCGACGCGGTGTGCGCGGACATCCCGGGGCTCGTCTATCGCGACGGCCGCAGCGGTGCGGTGATCGGCCATCATCGCGGCGCGCCCGACTATCGCCGGCAATTCGGCGGCGCGTACTGGGGCGTGCATCGCGCGGATCTGCAGGCCGTGCTGTCGAAGGCGGTCGGCCTCGAATGCATCCATCTCGGCCATCGGTTGACCGATCTCGCGCAGCATGCCGATCGCGTCACGCTGGCGTTCGACAACGGTGTGCGCATCGACGCGGATCTCGTGATCGGCGCGGACGGCGCGCGCTCGATCACGCGGCGCTGGATGCTCGGCTACGACGATGCGCTGTATTCGGGCTGTTCGGGTTTTCGCGGCGTGGTGCCGGCTGCGCGGCTCAGCCTGTTGCCTGATCCCGAAACGCTGCAGTACTGGATCGGGCCGCACGGGCATCTGCTGCACTATCCGATCGGCGACGACGGCGACCAGAATTTCCTGCTGGTCGAGCGTCATCCGTCACCGTGGCCGTCGCGCGACTGGGTGATGCCGGCGGAAGAGGGCGAGCAACTGCGTGCGTTCAGGGGCTGGCATCCGGCGGTGGTGCAGATGATCACCGCGGTGCCGATCAGCCAGCGCTGGGGGTTGTTCCATCGGCCGCCGCTCGGCCGCTGGAGCCGCGGGCGCGTGACGCTGATCGGCGACGCCGCGCATGCGCTGGTGCCGCACCACGGGCAGGGCGCGAATCAGTCGATCGAGGATGCGGTGGTGCTGGCGGCGCAACTGGCGCAGGCCGGGCCGGGCAACTGGCGTGAGGCGCAGGAAGCGTACGAGCGGCTGCGTCGCGGCCGCACGCGCAAGGTGCAGTACGCGTCGATCTCCGTGGCCGACGTGCTGCACCTGCCCGACGGGCCGGCCGCGCAGGCACGCAACGCGCGTCTGGCCGAGCGCGACAGCGTGCTGCATCACCTGGACTGGATTCACGATTTCGATGCGCTGGCCGGGGAGCCGAGCGAACGGCAGGGCGGCACGTGGCTTTGAGCCGGGCATGCCGGAGGCGGCGATTTCCACGTGGACGTAGCTGGGTGAAGTCGGGCGGCAGTCCTTTGCAGCCCGGCACGCGCCCCCGGCGTATTGCTTCATGCGGCAGCATGGCTCAACCCAGCAACGGCGGCAGTTCTTCCTTCAGAAAATCGACCAGCGCGCGCACGGCCGGCATCATGCCGCGCCGCGTCGGGAACAGCAGCACGAGCCGTCCCTCCCGCGAGCGCCACGTCGGCAGAACAACCTGCAGCGCGCCGGACGCGATCTCGGCGCGGCATGCATACAGCGGCAGGCTCGCGATCCCCAGCCCGGCCAGCGCCGCCTGCTTCAGCGTTGCGACATTGTCGCTCTGCACGCGCGGCCGGATCGTTCGCGTGACGACGTCGGCGTTGGCGCCGATCAGCCGGAGCGCGGCGGCCGGGTCGCCGATCGGCGCATGGATCAGGAAATCGTCTTCGGGGAGCGTGTCGGGCGCATCGATCGGACCGGTTGCGGCCAGATACGCGGGGCTCGCGATCAGCCCCCAGCGCGCGGTGCACAGCGGAACCTGGACGAGGCTCGACGATTCGACGTCGAAACCCATGCCCCGTACTACTACGTCGATGTGTTCGTCGACGAGATCGACTTGCCGATGGCTGGCCTGCAGCGCGAGCCGGACCTTCGGATAGCGCTGCATGAAACGGGGCAACAGGCCGGCCAGCACGATATCCGTGATCGCGATCGGCATGCTCGCGCGCACCAGCCCCGACGGCTCGGCGGTGCGGCGGCGCACGGCGTCCTCGCCGGCCAGCGCCTCGTCGATCATCGCGCGGCAATGCACGTAGAGTGCTTCGCCGGCGTCCGTCAGGCTGAGGCGGCGCGAGGTGCGCTGCAGCAGCCGGGTGCCGAGACGGGTCTCCAGATCGGTGATGCGCCGGGAAATATGCGACTTGCTGACGCCGAGCGCGTCACCGGCCGCGGTGAAGCCGCGATGCTCGACGACCTTCGCGAACAGGTAGAGGTCGTTCAGATCGGAGGAAGCCGGATTCATTCGGGATTCACCAGGGGAAAATGTCGATCTATCGTTTCCACATGGAAACGATAGGTTGATTTGAAGTGTATTTATCGTTTGTCGTTGCGTAAATATCATTCTTTCCAACCGGCGCTGACAGGCACCGGGCGATTCGGCCGCCACATCGGTCCCGCCGATCCGTCACCCGACATCATCGTGAGGAAAGACATCATGAAACGCTTCTCCCTTCTGAAAGCCGCGGCTGCCGCCATCGCCATCGCCTTTGCCGGTACGGCCGGCACGGCTGCGCTGGCTGCTGAAGCCGCACCTGCAACCACGCCCGCGTCAGCACCCGTCGCCGTCGCGCCGTCGGGCGCGCCGTATTCGCTGCTGTCGCGCGACAACACCGTGCTGCTGCTGGTCGATCACCAGGTCGGCCTGTTCACGGGCGTACGGGACATCGACGTCGGACAGCTTCGGCACAACGTGGTCGCGTTGGCGAAGGCCGCGAAGACGCTCGGCATCCCGGTCATCGTTACCGCGACGATGCCCGACGGCATGTGGGGGCCGACCATCCCCGAACTGAAGGCGGCGCTGCCCGGCGTGCCGGTGATCAGCCGCACGTCGATCAATGCGTGGGACGACCCGAACGTGCGGGCCGCGATCGAGAAGACGGGCCGCAAGCAGGTGGTCATCGCGGGTGTGTCGCTGGAGGTGTGCGCGACGTTCCCGGCGCTGACGCTCAAGGCCGCCGGCTACGATCCGCGTGTGGTGCTCGACGCGTCCGGCACGTTCAGCGACGCGAAGCGCACGGCCGGGCTGCAGCGTCTCGCGGGCGCCGGCATCCCCGTGACCGACTACGCGACGGTCGGTGTCGAATTGCTGCACAGCAACGTCGATCCGAAGGCGCAGCAGGTGTATGCGGATCTCGACATGCCGTTCGCGAACCTGGTCTGGCAGCTCAAGAGCGCATCGGGCAAGTGACGGGGCAAGCGGTTTCGCGGGGCCGGCGAGGGCGTGTGCCGTCGTCGCCGGGCCATCGTGCAGGAAAAGGCTATCCAGCCAGGAGCACCACGATGAACGAATATGTGCGGATGTCGCGCGTCGTTACCGGACGCGATCTGATCATCGGCGAATCATTCAGCGCCAGGAATTTCGACGAGGGCAGGTTCGGCGGGGCGATGGACCCGGTCATCATGCTCGATCACTTCGAGATGACGGCGCCGACCTTCGACCCGCACCCGCATGCGGGCATCTCGGCCGTGACGTACGTGTTCGAAGATGCAACGGGCGCGCATGTCAATTACGACTCGCTCGGCAACCACGGGCCGATCGAACCGGGCGCGCTGCACTGGTTTGCCGCCGGCCGCGGCGCCGTGCATACGGAGCAGCCGGAAGGCGACGGGCATCGTGTCCATGCGCTGCAGATTTTCGTGAACCTGCCGGCCGCGAAGAAGTACGACACGCCCTATGCCGTCCATGTCGAGCCGCATGACATCCCGGAGTTCGCGGCGCCCGGCGTGCGGGTGCGTGTCGTCACGGGCAGCAGCAACGGTGTGAGCGCGCCGGTCACGGAGAAACTGCCCGAGCCGTTCACGTTGCTGGACGGATTCCTGTCGCGTGCGTCGTCGTTCGACCATGTGCTGCCGCGCGGATGGAATGCGACGATCCATGCGGTTTCCGGGACGTTGCGCGTGGAGGTCGACTCGACCGCGAGCAGCCTGAAGGCCGGCGACGCGGTCGGCGTCATGTTCGACCGCGACGCGCCGGGCGACCGTGTGCGGATCCGCATCGTTGCCGACGACGATGCGCACTTCGTCGTGCTGTCCGGTGCCGCGTTACGGGAGCCGATCGCCAGGCACGGCCCGTTCGTGATGAATACGCGCGCGCAGCTCGACGAGCGGATCAGCGCCTATCAGAAAGGGGCATTCGGACAACTGGCCGCGCCGTTCATCGCGCGGTGATCGGTGCAGGGAGGGACGGCATCGTCGTGCCGCGGGTTCCGTGCGTTCATGCCGGGAGACTGCTTGCGTCCGCGCGACGGACGCAAGCAAGCGCGCGCCCGACCGGGGCGGTCGTCACTTCACGCACTCGAGCGCATATTTCAACCCCTGCCCGAGCAGCCCGCGCCAAACGTCCCACGTATGCCCGCCGTCGACGATGCGCAGTTCGGCCGGGTTCTGCGCGCGGCGCAGGTGCGTGTACAGCACGCTCGATTCGGCCTGGATGGTCAGGTCGTCGTCGCCGGCCGCGATGAACATCGGGATCCGCCAGCTGCGCGCGAAATAGCCGCGCATCAGCGCCGGGTAGTTGAGCTCGTGCCACACGCGCGGGTCGAACTGCCGGTCGCCGAACACGCCGACGTAGCGCGCGGCGGAATTGAGCGGCGGCTCGTTTGCGTAGATCGCGGGGCTCAGCAGCATCGCGCCGCAGAACAGCCCGGGTTCGAGCAGCGAGAAGCGCAGCGCGCCGAAGCCGCCCATCGACACGCCGCCGATCGCGCGGCCCGCACGCTGGTTCGACACCGCGAAGTGCGCTTCGACTTCGGGCAGCAGGTCGTTGAGGAACGCGCTCTGCATCTTCTCCTTGCGGTCGACGTACCAGTCGGTGCCGCCCTGCGGCATCACGATCACGACGGGCGGGATCTCGCGGCGCTCTATCAGCGTGTCGGCGGTGGCCTGCAGCCGGCCCTGCGTGACCCAGTCGTTCGCGTTGCCGGCATTGCCGTGCAGCAGGTACATCACCGGGTAGCGCGCGCCTTCCGGGTTGTAGCCGGGCGGCAGGTAGACCGTGTACGACCAGTCGCGCTTCAGCGAAGCCGACCGGAACGAGCGCAGCACGACGCTGCTGCCCGGATTGAGCGCGGGCTCCTGGGCGGCCGACGGGGTTGTCGCGGTCTGGAGGGCCGGCGGCGGCACGGGCGATACCGTCGGCGCGGCCGGCGTGGCGCGGGCGGTGGCGATGGAGCCGGCGATCAGGGCGATGGCGAACGGAAGGGCGAGTCGGCGCATGTCGAATCGTTTCAGGAGAGGCGCCGGCTATCGTAGCAGCGGCGCATGACGGCGCGGCATGTCATCGCCGCGATCGGAACGGCAGCCGCGCGACGAGCGGCCCGTAGAGTTTGGCGACGAGATACAGCAGGCCCATCGCGACGACGTCGGCGGTCAGCCCGAGCTTCACGTCGAGATAACCTTCGGTCGCCTGGTAAAGCAGCGAATCGACCGCGAGCGAGATGCCGGTGCCCGCGACGAAGCACAGCAGCCCCTGCCGGCCGATCGTGCCGATCCACGGCATCGCGTGCGCGACCTTCTTCATCCAGCCGAGGTGGACGAGCTTGGCCGCGAGCCACGCGATCGCGAGGAAGTTCGCGAGCCGCAGCGCGCCGAGGTTCTGCTTGATCGACGGATCGGTCGGGAACGGTTCGATGCGCAGCCGGTAATACGCGCCGGCCGCGACGATCGCGAGCGAGACGGCCGTCAGCAGCCAGCCTTGCGGCTTGGGCGCGAGCGTCTGGTAGACGGGCTGGCAGCGCGCGATCACGCCGAGCACGAACAGGAACTGCCACGCGAACGGATTGAAATCCCACGGCGCGCCTTCGACGGTCGGCAAGAAGCGCGCGACGTGTGGCGCCGCAACCCACAGCGAGCCGCTGAACGCGAGCAGCAGCCACGGCTGCGTGCGCGCGAGCGGCAGCGTGAGCGGGACGAGCAGCGCGAAGAACGCGTACATCGGCAGTACCGATGCGAGGTACGGCTGGCGACGGAACAGCAGGATGTCGCGCAGCGCAGCGAGCGGCTTGTGGAGCAGGCCGTCGAGGTCGTTGGTCGGCATGTTCGGGCCGTCGATCGCGAACGCGTTCAGCGCGGCCGTGATCAGCAGCATCAGGCCGGCCGTCACGAGGAACGCGCGGTAGATCTCGAACGCGCGGCGGATGAAGCGCTGGCGCGCGGCGGCTTCGTCGTGCCGCTCGGCGAGCGAGTTGTACGCGATCGCGGTCGCGAAGCCGCCGAGGAACACGAACACCTCGGCCGCGTCGCACAGCGCGTACGCGTGCAGCGTCACGCGCGACAGGATGCTGCCGCCGATGTGGTCGACGACGATGACGAGCAGCACGAGGCCGCGGAAGAAATCGAGCTCGGCGTAGCGGCCGGCCCGGGCCGGCGCGGTCATCGGACCGCCTCCCGGCGCGGGCCGCGTGCGCGACCGGCACGCGCCGCGCATGAATCGAGGTGAAGCATGACTTCGTGAAGAAATGACGAACGGATGCGCATTGTGCCACCGATGCGCCACCTCTCGGGTTTACGCGGATGGCGGGCCGTCCTGCCGCTGCCGATAAGCCGGGTCAGGCAGTCTGCGCGGCAGGGCAGTTGGACGAGCGCAACGTTTTGCGCCGGGTTCACATACCCCGATGGACGGACGGTTTGCGACGTGACACCATTTTGTCCTCACGCGGCCGCACACCGCGTCGTCCGCCCTGCGGGCCACACATACAACAGATCAAACATTCGCCGGGCGCTCGACCTGCCCGGCCCCGGCTCCGGAGATCCGTCATGAAGAAGCACGTCATTTTTACCGCCGCGCTGGCCGCTTTCGCCGCGCCGGTCTTCGCCCAGAACAGCGTGACGCTGTACGGTGTGATCGACGAAGGCTTCAATTACACGAACAACGTGAACGTCAATGGGGTCGGAAAATCGAATTACCAGCTCGCGAGCGGCTATGCGCAGGGCAGCCGCTGGGGCCTGAAGGGCAGCGAGGATCTCGGCGGCGGGCTGAAGGCGATCTTCACGCTGGAAAACGGTTTCGACGTGAACAACGGCCGGCTCGGCCAGGGCGGCCGCATGTTCGGCCGCCAGGCATTCGTCGGGCTCTCCGAGTCGCGCTTCGGCACGCTGACCTTCGGCCGCCAGTACGACTCGGTCGTCGACTATCTCGCGCCGCTCACGGCCAACGGCAACTGGGGCGGCACGCTGTTCTCGCACCCGTTCGACAACGACAACACGGACAACTCGTTCCGCGTCAACAACACGGTCAAGTATGCGAGCGCCGACTGGAACGGCCTGACGTTCGGCGGCACGTACAGCTTCAGCAACAGCACCGGCTTCTCGAACAACCGTCAGTACAGCCTCGGTGCGCAATATTCGCTGGCCGGGCTGCAGGTCGCGGCGGCGTACCTGCAGGCGAACAACCCGGGTGTCGGCAGCGCGGGGGCGATCGCGGCGGATGACGCGAACTTCATCGCCGACCGCCTGCGGATCTTCGGCGGCGGCGTCAACTACACGTTCGGCCCGGCCACGGTCGGTTTTGTCTACACGAAGACGGACGTGAAGAATCCGGTGTCGACCGTCTACCTGCCGGCTTCGACGTTCGCCGGCCTCGGGCTGACCGCGACGAAGTTCCAGAACTTCGAGATCAACGGCAAGTACCAGCTCACGCCCGATTTCTATCTCGGCGCGCAGTACGTGTACACGGACGGCAAGTTCGATGCCGCGGCGGGGTCGTTCAAGCCGAAATACCACACGGTCGGCCTGATGGCCGACTACAGCCTGTCGAAGCGCACCGACGTCTACCTGCAGGGCGCATGGCAGAAGGTTGCCGGCGACAAGACCGGCACGGCGGCCGATGGCGGCTACGTGGTCGGGACGGACGGCCCGTCGGCGTCGTCGAACCAGTTCGCGGTGCGTGCCGCGATCCGCCACAAGTTCTGATGTTCTGATCGGGCGGTGCCGGGGCCGCGTGCTTCGGCGCCGGCTGCCGTCACGTCGCCCAGGGCGTGGCGCCGAGCGTTTCCGCGAGCCAGTCGACGAAGATCCGCACGCGCGGCGCGAGATGCCGCCCGGTCGGAAACACCACCGACACCGGCAGCGGCTCGGCATTCCATTCCGGCAGTACCTCGACCAGCGAGCCGTCGGCCAGCAGCGGCGCGAGCCCTTCGCGCGGCACCTGGATCAGCCCGAGGCCCGCAAGACAGCACGCGAGATACGCCTGCGAGCTGTTGACCGATACGACGCTGCGCATCTTGACCGCGTGCAGCTCGCCCGAATCCATGTCCGCATATTCCCAGTCCAGCTCACGGCCCGTGCGGCTCGAGACATAGCCGACCGCGACGTGGTCGGGCAGCTCGTCCGGCGAGCGCGGTGTGCCGTACCGTTCGAGATACGCGGGCGCCGCGCAGTTGACCTGCGCCAGTTCGCCGATGCGCCGCGCGACGAGCGACGTGTCGGACATCGCGCCGATTCGCACCGCGCAGTCGATCCCGTCGGCGACGAGGTCGACGAAGCGGTCGGTCGTGCCGATCACGACGCGCAGGTCCGGGTAGCGCGCGTGGAAATCCGGTAGCGCCGGAATCATCTGGTTCACCGCGAAGCGCTCGGGCAGGTCGACGCGGATCGCGCCGCGCGGCGTCGTGCCGGCGTCCTCGAACAGCGTTTCCGCGTCGTCGAGATCGGCCAGCAAGCGCATGCAGCGCTCGTAGTAGGTCGCACCCTCGGTTGTCAGCGCGACGCGCCGCGTCGTGCGCTGCAGCAGGCGGACTTTCAGGTGTTTTTCCAGATACTGGACGGCGTTGCTGACCGTCGGGCGTGGCAGTTGCAGCTGCTCGGCCGCTTTCGTGAAGCTGCCGAGATGGGCCACGCGCGCGAAGATGCGCATTGCTTGCAGATGGTCCATGCGGGGCGGGTGCGTTGGCGGATGGGGCAGGCTCCATTGTTAATCAGCGTCGAATGGTTTGGTTGAGTGTTTCGCATTTATCGTGCGCCGCGGTGCGTCCAGAATCCGGCCTGTCGATTCATCACTCGAGGAAACGGACATGGATACGCGTGAACTGGGCCGGTCGGGCCCGCGGGTGTCGGCGCTCGCGCTCGGCTGCATGGGGATGTCGGACTTCTACGGGCCGGCCGACCGCGACGAAAGCATCGCGACGCTGCACGCGGCACTCGACCACGGCATCACGATGCTCGACACCGGCGATTTCTACGGAATGGGCGACAACGAGATGCTGATTCGCGATGCGCTGCGCGGCCGCGCACGCGACCAAGTGCTGATCAGCGTGAAATTCGGCGCGCTGCGCGATCCGGCCGGCGGGTTTGCCGGCTACGACGCGCGGCCGGCGGCGATCCGCAACTTCGTCGCGTACTCGCTGAAACGGCTCGGCACCGACTACATCGACATCTACCGGCCGGCGCGCGTCGATCCGGCGGTGCCGATCGAGGAGACGATCGGTGCGATCGCCGATCTCGTGAAGACCGGGTACGTGCGCCATATCGGCCTGTCGGAAGCCGGCATCGACACGATCCGCCGTGCGGCGGCCGTCGCGCCGATTTCCGACCTGCAGATCGAATATTCGCTGCTGTCGCGTGGTATCGAGGCCGGGATCCTGCCCGCGTGCCGCGAACTCGGGATCGGCGTGACGGCCTACGGCGTGCTGTCGCGCGGGCTGCTCGGCGGGGGCTGGAGCACGGCACGGCAGGGCGAGCGTGATTTCCGCGCGGCGAGCCCGCGCTTCCAGGGCGAGAACCTCGCGCACAACCTCGCACTCGTCGACGCGCTGCGCGCCATCGCCGACGAGAAGGGCAGCAATCCGGCGCAGGTCGCGATCGCGTGGGTGCTGTCGCGCGGCGGCGATATCGTGCCGCTGATCGGCGCGCGCAAGCGCACGCAGCTTCAGGATGCGCTGCAGGCGGCAGAGATGCAACTAACGGTCGAAGACATCGCTCGCATCGAAGCGGCGGTTCCCGCCGGGGCGGCTGCCGGTGAGCGCTATCCGGCCGCACAGATGGCGCACCTCGACAGCGAGCAGGGGCGGGGGGGATCTCACGGGGACTGATCGGTTCAGATCGGCTTCTGTTTCGGAACGGGTGCGGTATTCGACTCGGGATCGGGTGCCGGGGCGGGATTTGGCAACCCGGATGCATGGTCCGGCCTCGCCTGCCTTGACGCCGGCGGCGCGTGTTTCGCCGGCCCGCGGCCCGTGGCCCGCGGCGCGACGACACATCGGCACAATCGCGCCACCGGCTCCGTCCGGCAAGCCCTAGCCAGCCTCAGGCAAAGCCAGATGGCGGGCGGCGCGATCGGGGTTCACCATCGGCGCCGTACTCAACCGGACGGAATGCCTGTCATGCACATTCATACGCTGACCATCATTGCGGTGGTGTTCCTGCTGGCCGGCGCGGTCAAGGGAATGATCGGGCTCGGCCTGCCGACCATCGCGATGGGGCTGCTGACGCTCGCGATGCCGCCGTCGGCCGCCGCGAGCCTGCTGCTCGTGCCGTCGTTCATCACCAATGTGTGGCAGTTGTGGCTCGGCCCGTCGTTCGGGCCGCTGCTGCGCCGGCTGTGGCCGCTGCTCGCCGGTCTGACGATCGGCACGCTGACGGGCGGGCTGCCCGCGCTCGCTACCGGCAGCACCTGGACGCACGCGGCGCTCGGCGTGGTGCTGATTCTCTACGGGCTGTGGGGGCTGGCCGCCGCGCGGCTGCCCGCGCCGGGGCGCCATGAAAAATGGCTGTCGGCCGTGGTCGGCTACCTGACCGGTGTCGTGACGGCCGCGACCGGTGTGTTCGTCGTGCCGGCCGTGCCGTACCTGCAGGCGCTGCGGCTGTCGAAGGACGACCTGATCCAGGCGCTCGGGCTGTCGTTCACCGCATCGACGATCGTGCTCGGCCTGCAGTTGCGCGTGACGGGGGCGCTGGAGACGGTCGATCTCGGCGTGTCGGCGCTCGCGCTCGTGCCCGCACTGGCAGGCATGGCCGGTGGGCAATATGCGCGGCGCGTGATGAGCGAGAAGGCGTTCAAGCGCTGCTTCTTCGTCGGGCTGATCGTGCTCGGCGCGTATATGGCGGCTTCGGGGTGGCTGTGAGCGGGCATCGCCGGCGTGCGTGATGCCCGCTGTCCGTGACGATCCCGAAGCCGGTTTCGACAACCGGCTTCGGGCGCATTCACCGGACGTGGGTCACAGCGCTCAGGCCGGGTCGGCGTACTTCAGCGTCCACCCGAACGTGCGGGTCGTGCCCGTGCCGAGTGCGAACGGCTTCGTCGTGCACGCGAAGTTCGAATGCAGCTGGCCGATCGGCGTCGTCGACAGCGGATTCGTCGTGCCGTTCACCGTGTCGAAGGCGGACAGCGCGCAGTTGTCGAACCCGGACGCCGCATAGCCGGTTGCGGCACTGTTCGCGTACGTGACCGACACGCCGTCGCCGTTGGCCTGCGTCGACGCGAAATCCGCGAACGACGTGAAGTCCGTCTCGACCGACAGGTTGCCGGTGAGCGTGCCCGTGCTCAGCGTATCGCTGCGTGAGACCGAGCCGTGCGCGAACGTCAGCACCGTGTGCACCTGCAGGTCGAGATCCGTCGTATACGCCGCGTTCTTCGATGCGAGCCGGAACTTCGCGGTATCGAACGACACGATCACCTGCCCGTTGCCTTGCTGGACATTCAGGTTCTTGTAGTACGTGACGGGAATGTAGGTCTTGCCGTTGTACGACACCTGCGGAATCAGCAGCGCATAGCCGAGATCGGTCGTGCCGTAGGTCAGCTTGTCGGAGGACGGCACCGGGTAGTACGGCGTGAACGAGTTGTAGTCGGGCGCCTGGCTGAGGTTCAGGTTGATCACGCGCCGGCCGTCGCGCACGGTCACCAGCGCCGCGCTGTACGGATGCGCGGGATCGTTCGGCTGGTTGTACCAGGTGAGCGTGTAGTGCGGCAGCGCGTCGAGCCACGCGTTGTAGTCGGCATCGGCCATCGGCGCCTTGCCGCCGAAGCCGAGCTTGTTCCACCACGCGTTCACGTACAGGTACTGGTGCAGCAGGCTGAAGTTCTCGCCCATCACGCGCGGCTTGCCGCGATACGCGTCCGTGCCGCGGCCCTTGACCCACATGTTCACCGACGGCGTCGGCAGCGACGGGTCGTACCAGAACGTGTCGAAGCGATGCGCGGCCTTCGAGATGAACGTGTACGCGACCTGCTTCTCCTGATCGGACAGCACGCCGGCGTTGGCGGCCGCCGTCAGCACTTCCATGAACGCGGAATCGCCGTACGGGCCGATCGAGCGGCCGTAGTTGAAACCTTCGCCGTCGCCGTTCAGCTGCGGCAGGATCAGGTCGACGGACTTGCGCAGATACCCCTTCAGTTCCGGTGTGAGATTCGCTTCGTTGCCCATCTCGAGCGTGCGCTCGGTGACTTCGCCGATCAGCAGCGTGCTGTAGCGGTCGAAGCGCGCCTGGTCGTAATAGGTCGTGTGCGTGTTCGACGCTTCGTCCGAGAACCCGCCCGACGAGTCGTTGCGGATGTGGTTCGTGAGCGTGTACAGCAGCGCGTCGCGCGCGCCCATCGTCGCGACCGACGGATCGGTCTTCGATGCGAACGACGGGCTGCTCCAGCCGAGCTTCTGGCGCAACCCGGCAATTCCGTAGGACACCGCATAGTAGTTCTGCGCGGTGTTCAGCGACGCGATGTCGATCGGCGTGCCGGCGGCCGGGCACGTGTCGACCTTGCCGCTCGCGTCGGGGCCGAACATGTCGCAGAACCGCAGCCGCTGCTGCAGCGTCGCGAGCATCGCGTCGCTGAAGACTTCGTTGAGCATCCCGTGCGCCTTCAGGTTGTTCAGCGCGACGAGATAGTAGTACTCGCCCCAGGACGTATTCGCATACGTGTAGTTGCCGCCCGACTGCGCCATCATCGCGGTCGTGATCGTCTGGTACGTCGCGAGGTAGCTTGCGTATTGCGGATCGTTCTTCGACTTCATGTCGATCAGGATGTACGACAGGCCGAGCGCGAGCTTGCCGGGCAGGAATTTGTCGCCGGTGTTCGTGTCGAGCACGTGGACCGGCGTGCCGTCGCCGAGATCCATCACGACCTGCGTGAAGTCGGGCGACTTCCGGATCAGGTCGAACAGCGCGCGCATCTGGCCCATCATCGTGATCGGCGTATCGGTGCCGGCCGGCACGCTCGTGTCGGCCGCGCCGTAGACGAGCGCCTGCAGCGAGCTCGCCGCGAGCGTGGCGGCGGGCGGCGACGTCGGCGTCGAGTTGGACGGCGGGGACGACGAAGACGGCGGATCGGTGATGTCGTTGCCGCCGCAGGCACTGACGAACACGACGGAAAGGGCGCTGAGCGCGGCGCCGAGCGCGAATCTGCTGCGCGGATGCATTGTGTCTCCAGTTTGAATAGTGATGAGGAACGGGCGGGTGTGACCGTTGCCGCGCTCGATGCCCGTGCCTGGTCTCCGTCTTGAACCCTGATCCCTGAAGACGGACGGCCTGAATCACCACTCGAGCGGGCAAGCGTTCTCCCTGCACGGGCCGTGACCGGCGTCGCGCGAATGCATTGGAAAACGTTTTCCAAATTTAGGCATCGAGCGACATGATGTCAATGAACTTTCACGCTGGATGCGCCGGGACAAACCCGGATGGTGGAAAGGAACGAACGGAGCGCGAGCGTGGAATATCGCGAAAATTACCGGGATTTTTTCGGATGAGATGAAGTGCAGAGCGGGATGTCGACGCGGACGCGTCGAGCAGAAGGGTTATCCAGCGATGTGCGTTTGCCAGAATTTTAAAGAAAACGTTATCCATAAGGATCGAAGCGAATCGTGTGGCGCATCGCGACATCGACCGCGAACGGCGTGCGTCACTGCAGCGTGGTTTCGCCGGACAGGAACGCGACGAACTCCCGCGTGTATTTCGGCAGCGCGTCGAACGATCGCGCGCACAGCTTCAGTCGGCGGTGGCTCCACGGATCGGACAGCTCGACGAGTCGCACGTCCATCGTTTGCATTGCACGCTCGGCCGCATGGCGCGACACGATGCCGATGCCCACGCCGCTGGCGATTACGCGGCAGATCGCATCGAAGCTCTTCAGTTGCACGCGATAGCGGATCCGCTTGCCGAGCGCGCGCGACTGGTCGGCGAGATGCACCTGCAGCGCGCTGCCGTCGGTGAGGCCGATGAAGTCGGCATCGGCGATCGTGTCGAACGCGACCTTGTCATGCGACGCGAGCGGATGCGCGGCCGGCACGACGACGATCAGCCAGTCCTCGCGGAACGGCTTCTGTTCGAGCCCGCCGAGCCCGACCGAATCGGCGACGATCCCGACCTCGGCCGTCTTGTTGCGGATCGCATGCACGATCTCCTGGCTCGAGCGCTCCTCGACGCTGATCGACAGCTTCGGATGATGCGGCAGGTAATCGGCCAGCGCATCGGGCAGGTATTCGCTCAGCGACGCGGTGTTGCACAGCAGCCGGATATGCCCGCGCAGCCCCTGGCCGTATTGCTGCAGTTCGCCGCGCATGTGGTCGATCTGCTGCAGCACGGTGCGCGCGTGGTGTTCGAGCGCACGGCCTGCATCGGTTGCCTGCGCGCCCGACTTGGTCCGGTGCAGCAGCGGTACGCCGAGCTCGTCCTCCATGCCCCGGATGCGCTCGCTCGCGGCCTGCAGCGTGATGTGGGTCCGCTCGGCGCCGCTCGTGATCGTGCCGGCCTCGCAGATGTTCAGGAAGAGCCGCAGGTCGGTCAGGTCGAAGCGCATGATGGGTGGGGGCGATCGTATTGGAATGGCCGATAAGTTAGCAGGGAACCGCAACCGTGGTCTCAGGCGCAGCCTGAGGCCCGATTCGCCGGTTCCGCATTTTCGGGGCGCGATCGATGGCGGATCATGGCCGCACATCAACCGGGGAGCCTGTCATGCGGATCGATTCGTCGTGGGGCGTGTCGTTCAAGATCGCGCTGCACGTGCTGTTCCTGTGCATCGGCATCGCGTGGGCCTGTTCCGAACTCGCCGCGTGGCTGCGCTGAGCGGCGCGGCGGACGCGCGCCGCAGTGGGCGTGGGCGGTAATCGCACGCTTCGTGCCTATCGAAACAGATCCGCCATAGTTTCCTGAAACGAAAATTCTTCCGTTTTCGCGCAAAAGACCATCAAGTTTTTCTGGATCGGACCGTATTACCGGTAGCGAATGCCGGCCGGCATCCGGTTCGTGATCGTTTGTCATCATTGTTTGCATCCGGTTACACGTCGGCCGTTCCGTTTTTGAGATGCTTGAAAGATTGTCAAACCGGAGTCGGATCGTCCATGAAAACGCGCGAGATTCACCGTCACGCGGCGTGGCTGCCAGGCCTGGCAGCCGTGCTCGTCATGGCCGGTTGTGCAGGCACGCAGTCCGTTCCGCCGAGCGACACGCAGGCGGGACAGCCGTCGCCGTCGAGCCCGCTCGCCATTGCGCCGTCGGCCGCCACCCCGCCTCCGGCGCCGATTCTCGTCGCGCAGAAGTATGTCGTGAAGCGCGGCGACACGCTGACGGGCATCGCGACCGCGAACGGCTGCAGCGTGGCCGACCTGCGCACCTGGAACAAGCTGGGCGCGAACGGCAGGCTGCGCATGGGGCAGGTGCTGCGCATCGTCAAGCAGCAGCCGTTGCCGCCGCCGGGCTCGGGCGGCACGCAGGTGGCCGCCTCGTCGGCCACGAGCAATGGCGCAGGGAGCAACCCGGCATCGGCGCAGGCCACCGCGTCGACCGCGAACGACCGTCAGGTCGTCAAGGAGACGAAGCGGCATGCAGGCGGTGTCGCGCTCAAGTGGCCCGCCAGCGGCAAGATCGTCGACGGGTTTCGGCCGGGGCAGAACCGCGGCATCCAGATCGCCGGCAGGCCGGGCGACCCGGTCCGCGCCGCGGCCGACGGCCGCGTGATGTACGCCGGCACCGGCCTGAACGATTACGGCAGCCTGATCATCGTCCAGCACAACGCGGATTTCCTGACCGCGTATGCGCACAACCGCAAGCTGCTCGTGAAGACGGGCGACATCGTGCGCCAGGGCGACGAGATCGCCGAGATGGGCGATCTCGACAACTCGCGTGTCGCGCTGCTGTTCGAAGTGCGGCGCGACGGCAAGCCGGTCAATCCGATGCCGTATCTGCCTTCGTCACAAGGGTAAAGCAGGGCCGTTTCGCTGGAACGTGGCGGCGGTCGCTGCTACGCTAGGGTCTGTTTACATATGGAACGCACATGCGAATGCCCGAAATCGCTCGTAGGGCAAGGAGTGAGGAGCGCCGTTTGGCCGCGCCAAACAAGCGACGAGCGACGCCGCCATACGGGCGATTTCGGGCATTCCCGTGACATGAATTTTTTAATTTGGGGTTGCCACGAGAACGGCCGCTCGCCGCGTTGCGCTCCTTGCGAATACGTCAGTATTCGCGGCGTCGCGCGCCTCGCGAGCGGCCGTTCTCGTGGCAACGCATGCGCGTTCCATATGTAAACAGACCCTAGGGTCTGTTCATGCGAGTCCCGCGCGTCGCGGGGCCGACGGTCGTCTTTCGGGGATGCGCGGCGAATGCCGTCGCGGGCCGGCCGCCGGCGTGAACGGGCGCGCCGTTTCGACGCGCGCCCGCGTCGCTTCGTGCCACCGTTTCCGACAGAAGACAGAACCCACCTCATCCATGGAACACTCTCCGACACGCCGCTCGCTGTTGCTTGCCGCCGTAGCCGCGCCGTTCGTCGCCGCGTGCACGTCCGCGCCGGTCGCCGACCAGGGGCGCGCGCACACCGCCCAGGCCGAACTGACCGCGCTCGAGAAGGCCTCGAATGGCCGGCTCGGTGTCGCCGCGCTCGATACGTCGAACGGCGTGCGCATCGCTCACCATGCGCGCGAGCGCTTCCCGCTGTGCGGCACGTATGCCGTCGTCGCGGCCGCCGCGATGCTCGCGCGCGGCTCGCTCGACGCGTCGCTGCTGCCGCGCCGCATCCTTTACCGCCGCTATGAAGTCGTGTCGGGCTCGCCGATCACGGAAAGCCACGTCGACACGGGCATGACGATCGAGCAGCTGTGCGTGGCGATGCTGCAATCGGGCGACAAGGGGGCCGGCAACCTGTTGATGGGCGTGCTGGGCGGCCCGCAGGCCGTCACGTCGTTCGCGCGCACGAGCGGTGACATGTCGTTCCGCCTCGATCACTGGGAACCCGAACTGAACAACGCGGCGCCCGGCGACGAACGGGACACGTCGACACCGGTCGAGATGGTCGACACGCTGCAGCGGCTGCTGCTCGGCAACACGCTGCACGAACCGCAGCGCGCGCAACTGACGGAATGGATGGCCGGCGGCGCGCGCGGTGCGACCGGCATCGCGGCGGGCGTGCCGCCAGGCTGGCGCATCGCAGGCAAGGCCGGCACGGGCGGTTACGGCACGACGACCGACATCGCGGTGCTGTGGCCGCCGTCGCGCGCGCCGATCGTGATGGCCGTGTCGTTCACGCAGCCGCAGGCCGCCGCCGCGGCCCGCGCGGACGTCGTCGCGTCGGCGGCGCGTATCGTGGCGGGCGCGCTCACCGCGACGGCCTGAGCGACCCGCGCCTCGCGCCTCGCGCAAAACCGGCGTTTGGCTTATCGTGTCGGACAGCGCGCGCCGGGGTCGGCGCGCGGTCCTTCCGCGCCGTTTTTCCGTTTGCCTTCTTCATGCGCCGACTTCCGCCCCTGCACGCGCTGCAGATCTTCTCGATGGTGGCCCGCCACCGCAGCTTCACGCGCGCGGCCGAGCAGCTGTGCATCACGCAGGGCGCGGTGAGCCGGCAGATCCAGACGCTCGAGGCGCATTACGGTTTTCCGCTGTTCAAGCGGCATGCGAAGGGCCTCACGCTGACGGCGGAGGGCGAGCAGTTGCTGCCGGTCGTCAACGAGAGCTTCGCGCGGATCGAAGATATTTCGATGAAGCTCACGCGGCAGCGCACCGATCTCGCGCTGAAGGTGCCGACCTGCGTGATGCGCTGGATGCTGCCGCGCATCATGCGCTTCCAGGGCGAGCATCCCGATCTCCACGTGCAGATCACGACCGCGTGGCAGCACGTCGTCGATTTCTCGACCGAGCCGTTCGACGCGGCGATCGTCTACGGCACGCCGCCGGGCGCAGGCGTGTTCGCGCTGCCGCTGTTCGACGAACGGCTGACACCCGTATGCGCACCCGAATTGCGGCAGGCGTCGCCGCTCGACTCGGTCGGCGATCTTGCGCGTCATACGTTGCTGCATCCGACCCGCGACCATCGCGACTGGCGCGCCTGGCTCGATCACGCGGGCGAGCGCAGCGTCGATCCCGCACGCGGGCCGACGTTCGACACGCTCGATCTCGCGACGAACGCGGCGATGCAGGGCTTCGGCGTCGCGATCGGCGACGTGACGCTCGTCGACGACGACGTCAGCGCGCGCCGGCTCGAACGGCCGTTCGACATCGTGCTCGAGACGGGCGCGCGCTACTTCTTCGTCTATCCCGAGAACATCGGCAACCAGCAGAAGATCCGCGCGTTCAGCGACTGGATCGCACGCCATCGCGATTGACTGGCGAAGCGCACACGTGCGCCGAACAGGTCACGGAACCCGTCGGGTGCCGCGCCGGCGAACGGCTTTACTGGTAGGTCACGACGGCGATCATCGGTGCCTGATTGTTGCCGGGACGGTTCGGTAAAACGATTGCGCGCGAGGCCTGAGTAAAGGTCGTGGTCTTGATGGCCTGCTGGCTCGCTGCGTCGACGAACGCGATCTGGCCGGTTGCCGGGCGCGGACAGTCGGGGCGCACGTGCCCACGGGCGAGATCGGTCGTATCGAGCGCGAACGAGCAGGGCGGCTCGACGATCATGCCGGAGAAGTGGATGACGCCGGACGCGCCGGCGGCAAAGGACGAGGAAGTGGCCAGAAGCGAGGCAGCCAGGGCGAACGAGGCGGCGATATGGCGATGCTTCATGACAGGCTCCAGAGAGGAAGCGCGTCGCAGCGGGGCCGCTCGGGTGGCAGTCCGTCAACGCTGCGATGCTGTATGCGTAAACGGCAAAACCATTGGACCTCTTGAATGAAAAAATCGAAATAATGGCTATAAGCAAACGATTGCGTATTGCTTAAACCAATGTAGGCCGAATCTGCGCAAGCGCAAGTCAGGGAAATGCCGGGTGGCATAAGATCGAAGGACGAACGGTCGTCATGACCGTTGTGTGGGCAACGGCCTTGTGCCGCCCGGAAAGCAAAACGGCCGCTCGGTATCGAGCGGCCGTTTTGCGTCGGAGCCGAAGGTGCGCGGTTCAGTTCATGCGCTTGCGTACCGCGCCGACGATCACGAGCAGCACGATCGCGCCGATGATCGACGCGATCCAGCCTGCGCCCTGGCCCGGCGCGTACCAGCCGGCGGCACGGCCGACGTAGCCGGCGAACAGTGAGCCGACGATGCCCAGCACGATCGTCATCAGGATGCCCATCTTGTCGTCGCCGGGCTTGAGCGCGCGGGCGAGGAGGCCGACGATGAGCCCGACGACCAGGGTTTCGATGAATTGCAGCATGAACGCCTCCCTATTGCGGTTGAGCTGTTGACGAAAGCAAATTGACCCGTGCGGCGCACAAGGGTTCCATGCAGCGGCAAGCCGGCGCGTGGCGTGGCGAGTATCGCATGGCGGCGCGACGTACAAATGTCACGCGGCCGGCGCGCCCGGCGCAGGCTCGAGACGGCGATAGCCTTCGGTTGCGTTCAGCAGCGTGCGTGTGTAGTCGCGCGCAACCTGCCCGGCGCGCACGTCCTCGATCCGGAGCTGCTCGACGATCTCGCCATGCTGCATCACCGCGACGCGCTGGCACAGGAAGCCGATCACCGCGAGGTTGTGGCTGACGAGGATCATCGTCAGGTTGCGTTCGCGATGCAGCCGGCGCAGCAGGTTCAGGATCTCGGCCTGCACCGACACGTCGAGCGCGGACGTCGGCTCGTCGAGCAGCAGCACGCGCGGCTCGACGATCAGCGCACGCGCGATCGCGACGCGCTGCCGCTGGCCGCCCGACAGCTGATGCGGATAGCGGAAGCGGAACGTGGGGCCGAGGCCGACTTCGGACAGCGCGCGGGCAATGCGCGCATCGGCGTCGCGAATCCCGTGGATCGACAGCGGTTCGCGCAGCGTCTGGTCGACCGTGAAGCGCGGATGCAGCGATGCGTACGGATCCTGGAACACCATCTGCACGTGGCGGCGAAATGCGCGGTCAGGCGTGCCGCCGACGGGGCGACCATCGATCGACAGGTTGCCGGACGCGAGCGGCACGAGGCCCGTCAGCGCGCGCAGCAGCGTCGATTTGCCGGAGCCCGATTCGCCGACGAGCCCGAACACCTCGCCGTCGCGCACCGCGAAGCTCGCGTCGCGCACGGCGTCGACGTGACCCGTGCGGGTCGGGAAACGGATCGATGCGTGATCGACGTCGATCATCGTGCGGGCTCCTGTCGATCGGCGGGCGTGCCGGCGGGCGGCGCGGGATCGAGCCACGCCGGATCGCGCCGCAGCACGGGCAGTTCGTCCGGCGGGTTCGCGAGCGGCGGGTTTGCCGCGAGCAGCCCGCGCGTATAGGGATGAGACGCGTGGCGCAGGTCGCGCGCGGCGCAGGTTTCGACCACGCGGCCCGCGTACATCACCGCGACGCGATCGCAGAACGACATCACGAGCGGCAGGTCGTGGCTGATGAACATCAGGCCCGTGTCGTGCCGCGCGATCATCGCGTCGAGCACCGCGAGCACCTGCATCGACACCGCGACGTCGAGCGCGGAGGTCGGCTCGTCGGCGATCAGCAGGCGCGGGCCGGTCGACACCATCATCGCGATCATCACGCGCTGGCCCATGCCGCCCGACAACTCGTGCGGATACGCATCCGCCACGCGCGCCGGGTCGCGGATCTGCACGGCCTCGAGCGCGGCGACGATCCGCTCGCGCAGCGCGCGGCCGCGCAGCCCGGGCTCGTGCAGCCGGAATGCCTCGCCCATCTGCTTCGCGACCGTCATCACCGGGTTCAGCGAATATTTCGGGTCCTGCAGGATCATGCCCATCTGGCTGCCGCACAGCCGCCGGCGTTCGCCCGGCGACATCGCGAGCAGGTCGCGGCCCGCGAAGCGCATCGTGCGCGCCGACCAGCGTGCGGCGTCGGGCAGCAGGCCGAGCAGCGCGCGGCCCGTCAGCGACTTGCCCGAGCCCGATTCGCCGACGATGCCGAGCCGTTCGCCGGGCGCAAGCGTCAGCGACAGGTCGCGCACGGCGTCGGTGACGGTGCCGTCGTGCCCGCGAAAGCCGATCTTCAGGCCGTCGATTTCGCACAGCGGTGCGGGCGCGGTGTTGGAATGCATCGGCATGTCACGCTCCATGGCGGGGATCGAAGACGTCGCGCAGCCCGTCGCCGAGCAGGTTGAATGCGAGGCTCACGAGCAGGATCGCGATGCCGGGCAGCGTCGCGACCCACCACGCGTCGAGCAGCACGTTACGGCCCGACGCGACCATGAAGCCCCACTCGGGGCTCGGCGGCTGCGCACCGAGGCCGAGGAAGCCGAGGCCCGCGACGGTCAGGATGATGCCGGCCATGTCGAGCGTCGCGCGCACGATCACCGACGACATGCACATCGGCACGATGTAGCGCAGCAGGATGCGCGGGCCCGATGCGCCCTGCAGGCGCGCGGCGTGGATGAAGTCGGCCTGCGCGATGCGGATCGTCTCGGCGCGCGCGAGCCGCGCATACGCGGGCCACGCGGTGATCGAGATCGCGACGACCGCGTTGATCACGCCGGGCCCGAGCGCGGCCGCGAACGCGAGCGCGAGCACGATCTTCGGGAACGCGAGCGCGATGTCGGTGACGCGCATCAGCGCGCTGTCGACGAAGCCGCCGCAATAGCCGGCCGTCGTGCCGATCGCAAGCCCGATCGGCACGACGATCACGACGACGAGCAGCGCGATGCCGAGCGTCAGGCGCGAACCGTCGATCAGTCGCGAGAGGATATCGCGGCCGAGCTGGTCGGTGCCGAACCAGTGCGACGGCGAGCCGGGCGGCAGCAGCCGGTCGGACAGCACCTGGCGCAGCGGATCGTGCGGCATGATCAGCGGGCTGACGATCGCGACGACGATCAGCGCGACGAGGATCGCGAGCCCGAACAGGTTGAGCGGATTCGTGGCGAAACGGCGCCAGCGTCGGTACGCGAGGCCGAATGCGGCCTGCGAGCGCGATGCGGGCGCGTCGGATAGCAGCCACGCGCGCAGCGTGAGACGCTCGGCGTTCATGATTGGACGACCTTCGGCATGAGCGAGGAAAGAAACAGGGTGGAGGCGGTCATGTCGGGGCGGCCCTCAGCGCGCACGCGGATCGAACACGCGGTACAGCGCGTCGGTCAGCAGGTTGACGGTGATGAACATCGCGCCGATCACGAGCGTCGCGCCGAGCACCGCGTTCATGTCGGCGTTCAGCAGCGCGCCGGTCAGGTACGAGCCGAGCCCCGGCCACGCGAACACGATCTCGGTCAGCACCGAGCCTTCGAGCAGGTTGCTGTACGTGAGCGCGATCACGGTGAGCAGCGGCACGGCGATGTTGCCGAACGCATGCCGCCAGATCACGCGCCGCTCGGACAAGCCTTTCGCGCGTGCGGTGACGATGTATTCCTGGCTCAACTGGTCGAGCATGAACGAGCGCGTCATGCGGCTGAGATACGCGACGGAGTAGTAGCCGAGGATCGCGGCCGGCAGCGCGATGTGCGACACCGCGTTGCGGAACACGTCCCACTCGCCCGCGAGCGCCGCGTCGATCAGCAGGCTGCCCGTGCGCGTATCGACCATCCCGTCGTACACGGGATCGAGCCGGCCCGGCCCGCCGACCCAGTGCAGGCGCGCGTAGAACAGCAGCAGCCCCATCAGGCCGAGCCAGAACAACGGCACCGAATTGCCGATCAGCCCGACGAAGCGTGCGATGTGATCGATCGGCCGGTTGTGCTTCACGGCGGCCGCGACGCCGAGCGGCACGCCGATCGCGATGCCGATCAGCGTCGCGATCGTCGCCAGTTCGAGCGTGGCCGGGAACACGCGCTTGATGTCGTCGAGCACCGGGTTCGCCGTCAGCAGCGACATGCCGAGATTGCCGTGCAGCACATCGCGCGCATAGATCAGGAATTGCGTGACGAGCGGCTTGTCGAGCCCGAGCGCGATGCGTTCGGCCGCGTACGCCTCGGCCGATGCGCGATCGCCGAGGATCGCGAGCACGGGATCGATCGGCACCTTGCGGCCGATCACGAACGTCAGCGCGAGCAGCCCCGCGAACGTGACGGCGAGCGTGAGCGCCCAGCGCAGCACGCGCAGTGCCCAGCGCACGGCCGGTTGCCGCGCGGGCAGCGTGCGCAGTGCTTCGAGGGAGGAGGCGGGAGTCGACATGCGGCGAATCTTATTGCTTCTTCAGGTTGCGGTACGACACGAGATCGTTGATCGGCCCGACTTCGAGCCCGCTCACGCCGGGCCGCGTCGCGACCTGCGCGACTTTCTCGAACATGATCACGAACGGCGAGCGCGCGAGCATGTCCTTCTGCATCGCCTGATACCGTTGCGCGCGTTTCGCGGCGGTCGGTTCGGCGAGCGCGGTGTCGGTTTCCTTGGTCAGTTGCGGGATGTCCCAGCTGTTGCGCCAGGCCAGCATTTTATAGCTCGACTTGTCGGAATTGTCGGGATTCCACGCAAAACCCTGCGCGTTGCTGTGCGGATCGATGTAGTCGGCCGACCATTCGCCGATGTAGATGTCGTGCTGGCGCGCGCGGTATTTCGCGAGCGTCTGCTTGTTGTCGCCGGGGATCAGCTGCACCTTGATGCCCGCCTGCGCGAAGTTCGCCTGCACGGCCTGCGCGATTTCGGTGTACGGATAGTCGTTGCGCACGTCCATCGTCACCGAAAAACCGTTCGGCACGCCGGCCTTCGCGAGCAGCGCCTTCGCCTTCGCGACATCGAGCTTGTACGGGTTAGCGTTCAGCGTGCCGAGGAAGCCTTCAGGCAGGAAGGTCTGGTGGACCTTGTAGGTTGTCTTCACCACGTTGCCCTGGATGCCGGCATAGTCGACGAGCCACTTCAGCGCTTCCTGCACGTCGGGCTTCGCGAGCGTCGCATTCTTCGTGTTCAGGCCGAGATACAGCAGCGTCGCCTGCGGCGATGCCGTCACCTTCGCCTTGCCGGATTTCGCGACCGACGCCAGATCGTCGGGGCTCAGGTCGCGCGCCGCATCGACATCGCCGTTCTCCAGCAGCAGGCGCTGGCTCGCGGCTTCGGGCACGTGGCGCAGCACGATGCGCTTCATCGCGAGCGGCAGCCGGTAGCCGTCGAAGCGCTGCAGCACGACGCTGTCGCCGGCGGTCCACTTGACCAGCTTGTACGCGCCGGAGCCGGCCTCGTTGGTCTTCAGCCATGCGTTGCCGAAGTCGCTGCCCTGCTGGTGCGACAGCAGCAGCTTCCTGTCGAGCACCGACGCGGGCCATGAGCCCAGCACGTTCAGGACGAAGGTCGGCGCGTACTTCTGGTCGGTCGTGACCGACACCGTCAGGTCGTCGAGCTTCTTCACATTGGCGACGACGTTCGCCTTCGTGAGCCCGATGCCGGTCAGCACGGCGGCCGGGCCCTTGTCGAGCAGCACCGCGCGCTGGATCGACCAGGCGACGTCGTCGGCCGTCAGCGGATTGCCCGAGTGGAACTTGAGCCCGGGACGCAGCTTGAACGTATAGGTCAGCCCGTCGGTGCTCACCGTCCACGACAGCGCGACGTCGCCGTTGAATTTCGACGGATCGCGCAGGTCGACGCGCACGAGCCGGTCGTACGTGTTCGCGACGTATTCCTCCGGCACCAGCTCGTAGATCTCGCCCGGGTCCAGCGTCGTGAATTCGTCGAGCAGCGTGGCCATCACGAACAGGTCCTTCGGCGTTTCCGCGCGCGCGGCGGAAAGCGGAACGGCGGCGAGAACCGATGCGGCGGCCAGCGCCGCGACGAGTCGGGATGTCAGGGGTTTCATCTGCGCTCCATGTGTCGTTGAAGTCGTTGAACGTGAACGGTGAAGAGAATGCGTATGGCCATCACATCAGCTGCCACGGGCCGCTTGCCGCGTTGTCGATCTGCGGCAGCGCGCGAGAGCCGGGCAGTTCGTAGTGCCACCACTCGCTGTCGATGTGCGCGAAGCCGGCCGCGTGCATCACGCCGAGCAGCAGCAGGCGGTTGCGTTGCACGGCTTCGGGCAGCCCCGCGTGGAAGTGGCCGGATGCGGCGACCATCTCGTCGAAGCCGGTACCCATGTCGAGCGGTTCGCCATTCGCGCCGACGAGCGTCAGGTCGAGCGCGGTGCCGCGGCTGTGATTCGAGCCGCGGCCGAGATCGGCGATGAAGTTCGGATCGGGCAGGAAATCCCACAGCACCTGTTGCGCCTGCGGCGGCCGGTACGCGTCGTAGATGCGCAGCGTGAAGCCGGCCTGCGCGGCGACGTCGACCGCGCGGCGCAACGCCGCTTCGGCCGGTTCGAGCAGCAGGCAGTGCGCGCGGCGGTAGATCGGCTTGCCGGTCAGGTTGCGGTCGGTCGCGTAGACGAGGTCGATGTCGACGCGATGCGTGGCGGGCGTGATTTCGACGAGGCGGTGGTCGTTCATCGGCGGTTCGGGTTCGGTCGGGTTCGCTCAGGATTCGAATTGGTCGAACGTGTGCTGCAGTTCGCGGTTGCGCGCGACGCGCCGGTCGATCGCGGGGCCGAGGCGATCGACCACGGACGTGATCAGCAGGTTGAACAGGCAGGTGAGCGGCGCAAGCGAATCCCAGAACTGGCCGACGTCGGTCTTCACCTGCAGCAGGTCGGCCGGCCATTCGCGTGCCCACGGGCACGACAGGTCGGTGACCAGCGCGAACGGCTGCCCGCGCTCGGCGGCCGCCTGGCAATAGCGGCGCGCGCTGCGCGAATACGCGCGGGTGTCGGTGACGATGCAGTACGGCCGCTCGAATTCGGAGTTCAGTGAATCGACGTACGAGCCCGACTGGCCGTCCGAATAGAACACACGCGGGCGCAGGTATTCGAGATAGCTGCTGAACGCGTTGCTGATCCCGCGCGTCGACTGGATGCCGAGGATGAATACCGCATCCGCATGCGCGATCCGGTCAGCCACCTGGGCGAACACCGGGCCTTCGGCGAGGCGGTACACGTGGCGGATCGCATCGAGCTCGCGTTCGAGCGATGACGCGAGTGTGCCTTCGTTGCCGTTTCCGTGTGCGGGTTGCGTACCCGCGGCGCGGCGGTATTCGTCGAGCCGGTCGGTGATCATCCACGGGCGATCGCCGCCGCCGCGCAGCTCGCGTTTCAGGTCGTCGAGATTGCGGTAGCCGACGCTGCGCAGGAAGCGCCCGACCGAGATGCCGCTGGTGCCGGCCTGCTGCGCGATCTGGTCGGCCGTTTCGAGCCCGAGCCGGTCGAGGTTCGCGAGCATGTAGCTTGCGATGCGCTTCGCGGTCGGCGTGAGCGCGGCATAGCGGGATTCGACGGTACGGGCGAACGCGCAGGTCATCGGCTGTTAGATCGTTGTCGTCTGATGATCGAATGTCATCCATCTAACGAAGCCAAAATCATTCGCGCCAGCGGATAAAAACTATGGTGTGAGGATAGGTGATAGGGTCGGAAGTGTGTTCGAGGGGGAGGGGCGGTCGCACGCCGGAAGGGCATGCTTTATCTCTGTCAGGAATATTTTGCGTTTATGCCTGACAGGCATGTTGACCGAATCGAATCGCGATCGTCCGTTACGTGTCTCCATCTCCTCTTGCCGTCAATCGCACATCACGACCGGGCGCGGTCGTATTGCCGCATTCAACGGATCTGACCGATTTGCCGACCGCTATCCCCGCCTGCGATCCCGCTGCACCGCAATAATTACAAAATTAAAGTCGATCAGCTTAAATCATTAATTCAGGTTAATAATTCATTTAAATTATTCGTCGAATTGTATTTAACTTGCGTGACGGGATGTTCGATTTTCGATAATCCGAAAAACGGCATGTGTTCCGTAATGGGAATTCACTTGATCGCAGGAATGAAGGAGAAGTCATGACGAATCTTTCTCGACGCAAGATGCTGGCGAATACAGCCGGCGCCATTGCTGCCGCGGGTATCGCGGTATCGGCGAAGGCCGCCTCGTTCGGCAATCCGGACCGTCCGCCGGAAGGTGCGGTGAATGCGAGTAACCGCCAGAGCCTGACCGATCCGGGGCCGAAAAATCCGGCAATCGCCAATCAGTTTCCGTCCTTTCAGGATCCACCGGCCACCGATATCAACGGCATGCCGTTATTCTGGGCCTCGTTCAATAATGCCCATAAAAGAATTCAAAATGGCGGATGGGCGCGCGAAGTCACTCAGGACGATTTTGCGATTTCCGAAACCATTTCCGGCGTCAACATGCGCCTGACGCGCGGCGGCATTCGCGAGATGCACTGGCACCAGCAGGCCGAGTGGGCCATCATGCTCGACGGCCGCTGCCGGATCACGGTGCTCGACGAACTCGGGCGGCCGTCGGTACAGGACGTGAAAACCGGCGATCTCTGGTATTTCCCGCCCGGCCTGCCGCATTCGCTGCAGGGCCTCGGCACCGACGGTGCCGAATTCCTCCTCGCGTTCGATAACGGCCGCGCATCCGAATTCAACACGCTGCTGCTGACCGACTGGGTCGCGCACACGCCGCCCGACGTGCTCGCACTCAACTTCGGCGTGCCGGCCGAGGCATTCAGGAACATTCCGCTCGACAACCTGTGGATCTTCCAGGGCGACGAACCGGGCCCGCTCGCGGAAGCCCAGCGCGCGTCGGCGTCGTCGGCAGGGGCGCCGCCGCATCCGTTCATCTTCTCGCTCGGCGACATGAAGCCCGTCAAAAAGACCCGCGGCGGCGACGTGCGGATCGCGGACAGCACGAACTTCAACGTGTCGACGACGGTCGCGGCGGCGCTCGTCACCGTGCATCCGGGCGGCATGCGCGAGCTGCACTGGCATCCGAACGCGGACGAATGGCAGTACTACCTGCAGGGCGAGGCGCGGATGACCGTGTTCGACACGGGGCCGAAGGCGCAGACGGCCGACTTCCGCGCGGGCGATGTCGGCTACGTGAAGAAGAGCCTCGGGCACTACGTGCAGAACACCGGCAACACCGATCTGGTGTTTCTCGAGATCTTCAAGACCGACCGCTATGCGGAAGTGTCGCTGTCCGACTGGCTCGCGCATACGCCGCCGCAGCTCGTCGAAGCGCACCTGAACGTCGCGCCGGACGTGATCGCGCAGTTTCCGCGCAACCGTCCCGACGTCGTGCCGCTGTAACGCCGACGCCGCGGCCGACCCGCGACATGCCGGCCGGCCGCGGTGCCCGAACTTCAGGAAGCCTTCCTCATCCGAACGGAACCCCATCATGATTCCCGTCCCGAGCAAACCTGCCGGCGGCTTCGCGCTGCCGGGCCTGTCCACCGGGCACACCGACGGCGCGGCGCGCGCCGCGCTGGAAGGGCGCCGCACCGGCGTCGTCGCGCTGCTGCCGTTCGTCGGCCCGGCCGTGATCGCGTCGATCGGCTATATGGACCCCGGCAACTTCGCGACCAACATCCAGGCCGGCGCCGCGTACGGCTACCGGCTGCTGTGGGTCGTGCTGGCCGCGAACGCGATCGCGATGCTGTTCCAGGCGATGTCGGCGAAACTCGGCATCGTGACCGGCCGCAATCTCGCGGAGCTGTGCCGCGACCGGTTTCCCGCGCCGGTCGTATGGGGCATGTGGGTCGCGTCCGAGATCGCCGCGATGGCGACCGATCTCGCCGAATTCCTCGGCGGCGCACTCGCATTCGGGCTGTTGTGCCACCTGTCGCTGTTCGCGGGGATGATCGCGACGGCGCTCGCGACCTGCGCGATCCTCGCGCTCGAAAAGTGCGGCTTCAGGCCGCTGGAAGCCGCGATCGCGGCGCTGGTCGGCGTGATCGGCGCGTGCTATCTCGGCGAACTGCTGATCGCGCCGCAGGACTGGCACGCGGCCGCGTTCCACCTGGTCGTCCCGCAGATTCCGGATCGCGCGGCGCTGACGATCGCGGTCGGGATCATCGGCGCGACGATCATGCCGCACACGCTGTATCTGCATTCGGGGCTTACGCAGAATCGCACCGCGCCGCGCGACGACGCGGAGCGGCGGCGGCTCGTGCGCTTCTCGAATCGCGAGGTCGTCGTCGCGCTCGGGCTGGCCGGGTTCGTGAATCTCGCGATGGTGATGATGGCGTCGTCGGCGTTTCACGCGAACGCGCCGGGCATGACCGACATCGCCGACGCGTATCACACGCTGATCCCGGTGTTCGGGCCGGCGGCCGGCGCGCTGTTTCTCGTCGCGCTGCTGACGTCCGGCGTATCGAGTTCGGTGGTCGGCACGATGGCCGGGCAGGTCGTGATGCAGGGTTTCATCCACCGCCGCATGCCGGTCTGGGTGCGGCGCGCGGTGACGATCGCGCCTGCGTTCGCGGTGGTCGCGCTCGGCTGCGACGTCACGCGCGCGATGGTCGCGAGCCAGGTCGTGCTGAGTTTCGTGCTGCCGATCCCGATGATCGCGCTGCTGATGCTGTCGGCGCGTGCGGACGTGATGGGGGCTTACGCGATGCGGACGCCGCTGCGGATCGTCGCCGGTGCGGCGACGGTCGTGATCGTCGGGCTGAATGCGTACCTCGTGTGGGCGGCATTCAATTGACCGGCAGCCGGCCGCCGCCTACTGCTGCATGTCCGGTGCCTCGCGCAGCCGCCAGATCGCGTTGCACTGCTGGCCGCCGAGGCTCGTCGAGCGCAGCGTGATGACGGTGCCGGCCGCGATCCGATACGAGAAATGCGCCATCAGCTCGGTGCCCTTCCGCTGCGACTGCCCGTCGACCAGCACTTCGCACAGCAACGGCGATGGCGAGCCGGACGGGTGCGTGACGTACACGTTCAGCCGCGCGATGTCGCGTGTCGCGGTGAACACGACCTCGTGGTTCCCGCTGCCGATCAGCATCGTGCCGCCGGGTTCGTCGATCGCCTGCAGGTAGGCGCCCGCGCTTGCCTCGATTGCCGCGGCCGCAACGGTCAGCCCGGCCGAGCGCACGTAGTCGGTCGCCGCGATGCGCGCGGCGGCCGCGTCGGACTGCGCCGGGGTGCCGTCCGACAGCGCGAATGGCACACCGTCGCGCAGCGCGGCGTCGATGTGGTTCGCGTAGTAGCGCCAGCGGTCGAGGAAGCGGATGTCGCCGGTCATGTGCAGCGCGCGGATCGGCTCGCCGTGATACCGGAGCGTCGTCGTGCCGGTGCCTGCGTCGAATGCTTCGTGAATGCCGTACTTGCTGACGAAGTTCTGGACCGGATCGAGCAGCGCGGTTTCGCCCTGGGCGCTCCACAGGTGCAGGAACGTCGTATCGATTCCGAAGCACTCCTGGAAATCGGTGCCGATGCGGGCGATGCAGTCGCGCAGGTGGCTGGCGTAGCGTGCCCACGCGTCGGCGGTTCCGGCAACGAGCCCGGCCTGCAAGGCGCCGCCGTGGCGTGCGGAGACTTCGTCGACGACGAGGCGCCAGTGATGATCGCGCCGCTCGCCGATCAGCGGCGTGACGACGAACGTGCAGAACAGCGGGTCGGGGCAGGCGTGGAGCCGGTCGTCGCCGATCTGCGAGAACAGGTCGAACCCCGGCGCGCAGAACCAGATGTCGGCGTCGTACAGCGCGAGCTTGCGGATCTGCGGGTTGCGTGCGCAATATTCGGCGGCCTCGATGAAGCGGCCGACCGGCAGCGCATACGCACCCGACGCGTCGATCACGTCGACCGACTGGCTCGCGAGGATCTGCCGCTTGCGTTCGGAGAGCCCGTAGCCGATCACCGCGATCCGCCCGTCGTAGCCGGTGTGCCGCAGCGACAGCAGGAACGGCACGAGCATTTCATACCAGGCGCGGTTGTTGTCGTTGATCGCCACGCAGACCGCGTGTTCGCTCGAGTGCATGTTCTCCCCCCGTTGCGTGCGCCCGGCTCAGTAGCCGACGTGGCGCTCGCAGACGACCGCGCCGCAACCGCGGCTGTCGTGATACGTAATATGAAACTGCTTGTTGTCCCACAGCCACTGGAACACGGCCTGGTACACGCCGGCCACGGTCATGTCGTGCAGCACGATCTTCTTGCGCGCGAGCGGGCCGAACCGGTTCAGTTCGGCGAGCGTCTGTTCGTACGTATGCGTGGTATCGATGAACAGCAGGTCGGCGGCGAGCGGTTCCATCGCGAGATCGTCGGCGATCCTGAATTCGAAGTCGATCGACAGTTCTTTCGCCGCGTGCTCGAGTTCGGGCCGGATGTGGAAATACTCGTCGGAGATGTCGACCGATACGAGGCGCTTCGGCTGCGCGAGCAGGAAGGCCGTCGTGGTCAGCCCGGTAAACACGCCGAGCTCCAGGATGGTGTCGCATCCGGCGGCCGTTTGCGTATAGAAGTCGAAGCGGGAAGGGCTGTCGCCGAGCCAGCCGATCGGCTCGATCTTGTACTGCAGGAACTCCATTCGCAGTTGCTGTAGCGTGCGCATCCTGTTTTCCTTGGCGAAGCGGATTCGATGGTCTCGATCGTCGCCGGTCGCGGCCGGCGTACGTGGCGTCGGGCATTGTAGATCGCCGCCGCCGCACGGCATAGCGCCGCCGCGTCGGCTAGCGGCGATTACCCGCGCGCCGGCATCGCCGGGCGCGCGGGCAGCCGCCATTATTTCGCCAGCGTGCGGTATGACACGAGGTCGTTGATCGGCCCGATTTCCGGCCCGGTCACACCGGGGCGTGTCGCGACCTGCACGACCTTCTCGAACATGATGATGAACGGCGAGTTCGCGAGCACGGCCTTCTGCAGCGCTTCGTAACGCTGCGCGCGCTTCGCGGGCGACGGCTCGACGAGCGCGGCCTCGGTGTCCTTCGTCAGTTGCGGAATGTCCCAGCTGTTGCGCCACGCGAGCATCTTCGTCGGCGACTGGTCGGAGTTGTCCGGATTCCACGCGAAGCCGCGCGCATTGCTGTTCGGGTCCATGTAGTCGGGCGACCACTCGCCGACGAAGATGTCGTGCTGGCGCGCGCGATACTTGCCGATCGCCTGCTTCGCATCGCCCGGAATCAGCTTCACGCGGATGCCGCCCTGCGCGAAGTTCGCCTGCAGCGCCTGCGCGATCTCGAGGTACGGATAGTCGTTCGGCATGTCCATCGTCACGTCGAAGCCGTTCGGCAAACCGGCCTTGGCGAGCAGCGCCTTCGCCTTCGCGACGTCCTGCTTGTACGGCCGCGCGTTCGACGCGCCGAGGAAGCCTTCGGGCAGGAAGGTTTCATGCACCTTGTAGGTGGTGCTGACGATGTTGCGCTGGATGCCGTCATAGTCGACGAGCCATTTCATCGCCTGCTGCACTTCCGGTTTCGCGAGAGTCGGGTTCTTCGTGTTCAGGCTCAGGTACAGCAGCGCGGACACCGGCCACGACGCGACCTTGATCTTGCCGGCCTTGGTCAGCGCGGCGAGGCTGTCGGGGCTCAGGTTGCGCGCGGCGTCGGCGTCGCCGTTCTCCAGCAGCAGTCGTTGCGCGGATGCCTCGGGCACGTGGCGCAGCACGATGCGCTTCATCGGGTACGGCGTGCGGTATTTCTCGAAGCGCTGCAGCACGATGGTCTCGTTGGGCGTCCACTTGACGAGCTGGTACGGGCCCGAGCCCGCGTCGTTGGTCCGCAGCCAGCCGCTGCCGAGATCGTTGCCCTGCTGGTGCGACAGCAGCAGCTTCTTGTCGAAGACGGATGCCGGGCATGCGCTCAGCACGTTGAGCACGAAGCTCGGTGCGTACTTGCGGTCGGTTTCGAGCACGACGGTCTGCGGATCGACCACGCGCACCTTCTGCATCACGTTCGCCTTCGTGAGGCCGAGGTCGGCGAGCACGCCGGCGGGCCCCTTGTCGAGCAGGATGGTGCGCTGCAGCGACCACGCGACGTCGTCGGCGGTCACCGGGTTGCCGGAATGGAACGTGAGGCCGGGGCGCAGCTTGAACGTGTAGGTCACGCCGTCGGCGCCGACCGTCCACGATTGCGCGATCTGCCCGTCGAAGCGCGTCGGGTCTTTCAGGTCGACGCGCACGAGCCGTTCGTAGGTGTTCGCGACGTACTCGGACGGCACCAGCTCGTAAATCCCGCTCGGGTCGAGGGTCGTGAATTCGCCGAGCTGCGTGGCGACGACGAAGATGCCGGGCGGCGTGGCCGCCTGCGCCGGCAGCGCCGGAACAAGCGCGACGAGCGCGGCGCTGACGAACAGGCGGGACAGCAGGTGCTTCATGCGGGCTCCGTTGAAAGGGAATCGTGGGTGCGATTCTCTCATCGACGGCCACCCGGATGAAAATATTCAGCGTGCGCGCCGGCGGGCTGGCGCGCAGGAGCGAGCCGGGCGGGCGCCCGGCATCGGCAGGGTTCGGATCAGATCAGGCAGCGCGCGAGCGCGAAGCGCATCGCTTCCTCGGGCGGCTCGTTACCCGAGCCGCGCACGACCTTGACGACCGAACCGTTGCCCGACGGCGTCAGCGTGACGAAGTACGAGTTCGAGCCGACGGCGATATCGGTCACGCCGTTGTGCTGCGATTGCTCGGTGCCCGGCAGGCGGCTGTCGAGGCAGTTGGCGATCGCGTAGGCCGGACGTTGCGACGACACGTACATCATCGGCGCCGCGCCGGACGAGCCGGCCGAGTCGGACGACGGCGCGGAACCGCAGGCGGCGAGCAGGGCGGCGGGAAGGAGCAGCAGGAATCGTTTCATGGTGGGTCGTCGTGTGTCTCGTATCGAGGCTGGGGCGCGGGGTAGGCGAAACGCGAAGCTTCGCGACGAAACCGCCCGGAATCGGGCCGTTTTAGACGGATGACGATGCGACAGGCGGCTGACGACGGAGTATACCCGCAGCGTTTGAAGCCGTTGGCGCGTTGAAACGATTCGATACACAACAAGCACCCGCTGCCGCGCGGCGGCAGCGGGCGTTTCAGGTGGTGGCGAATGGGCACTTGCCGGTGTTGTCGATCTTATTGGCCGATCTGGTGGCTGACCGCATTTTCCTGCTGGTTCAGCACATGCTTTTCGCTCTTCGTGATGTGGCTGTGATCCTGCGCAGCCATGTCCCGCTCTTCCTGGCGGATCTTGTGGTCGTCACGATGCAGGCGCGCGGCCTGTGCGTGCGACATCTCGCCTTCCTTCACTTCGTGATGGATCCGGCGATTCTGGTTTGCGAGGCGCTGGTTGACCTCTTCGCGGCGCGGATGCGCCTGTTGCCACGGCGTGTCGGCGAACGCGGTGCCGGTCAGCACCGACATCAGGGTGGCGGCAATCGCGAGATGGCGGGTAAAGGCTCGCATGGTGTTTTCTCCTGTCGTTGCGCGTCCGGATCGTGGGCGCTTGTACAAAAAACGCGGAGCGGGCACCGGCTGTTGACGTTTCCGCCTGTATCGATTGCAAGTCTTTATTACGTCGGCGCGTGGCGGCACGGGCCCCGGCGTGCGCAGCACGGGGCCCGATCGTCGCGCATGCGGATCAATGCGCGCCGGCCGCCGCCGCATCGGCATCGCCGCCGCCCGAGCGCGACGGTTTCGTGATCCAGATCAGCGGAATGATCGCGATGAAGATGATCGCCGATACATAGAAGATGTCGTTCAGCCCCATCACGGCCGCCTGCGAATCGACCGACGCGTTGAAGAATGCGAACGCCGAATCGGGGCTCAGGTGCAGCAGCGAGCGCGTCGTGTCGACCTGCTGCGTGAAGGTCGGGTTGTTGATGCTGGCCTGTTCGGTGAGCCGCGCGTGATGCAGGATCGTGCGGTCGTTCCATGCGTTGCTGATCAGCGATGTGCCGACCGCGCCGCAGAACGTGCGGCCGAAATTCGACAGGCCGGCGGCGGCCGGGATCTTTTCCGGCGGCAGCCCGGACAGGATGATCGCCGTCAGCGGCACGAAGAACATCGCCATCGGGATGCCCTGCAGCAGCGTCGGCAGCACCAGATCCCAGCGCGACACGTCGGTGTAGAAGGTCGTGCGCATCATGAACACGACCGCGAAGCCGACGAACGCGAGCGTCGCGATGTAGCGCGGGTCGGTGCGCGGCAGCAGGCGCCCCATGACCGGCGTGAGCAGGATCGCGAACACCCCGAGCGGCGCGGTGGCGAGCCCCGAATCGACCGCGCGGTAGCCGAGATAGCCCTGCATCCACTGCGGCAGCAGCACGAGCGTGCCGAAGAACATCCCGTAGGCGACCGAGATCGCGATCGTCCCGCCCGCGAAATTGCGCTGTGTGAAGAGCCGCAGGTCGACGATCGGGTTGGCCTCGTGCAGCTCCCACACGAGGAAGAACACGAAGCCGATCAGCGCGACGATGCCGAGCGCGACGACGACGGGCGAGTTGAACCAGTCGAGATCCTTGCCCTTGTCGAGCATGATCTGCAGCGAGGCGACCCACAGCACGAGCAGCAACAGGCCGACCTTATCGATCGGCAGGCGGCGCGTGGCCGATTCGCGATCCCGGAACACGATCCACGTGACGGCGGCCGCGAAGAAGCCGACCGGGATGTTGATGTAGAAGATCCACGACCAGTTGTAGTCGTACGTGATCCAGCCGCCGAGCGACGGCCCCGCGATCGGGCCGACGAGCGCCGTCATCGACCACAGCGCCAGCGCGCTCGCCGATTTCTGCCGTGGCCACGCGCCGAGCAGCAGCGCCTGCGACAGCGGCGCGAGCGGTCCGGCGACCGCGCCCTGCAGGATCCGCGCGGCGAGCAGCGTCGGCAGGTTCGGCGCGATCCCGCACAGCCACGACGCGAACACGAACAGCAGGATCGACGTGACGAACAGGCGTACCTGGCCGAAGCGCTGCGTGAGCCAGCCCGTCAACGGAATCGACACCGCGTTCGCGGCCGCGAAGATCGTGATGACCCACGTGCCCTCGTCGACCGACACGCCGAGGTCGCCCGAGATGGTCGGAATGGCGACGTTCGCGATCGACGAGTCGAGCACGTTCATGAACATCGCGAGCGATACCGCGATCGTGCCGATCGCGAGCTTGCCGCCCGACAGCGGGGCTGGAGTTGACGGAGAGGACATGGGTTTCCTGCGTGATGGGCGTAATGTGGGCGTAATGTGCGTAACGGATGCGTCCCGTTGCGGCGGGCACGGGCCACCGCGCACGCGCGCGCGAAGGCGACGCAGGCGCGGCTCGGCTGCTGAACGGAAGGGCGCACGGCGCGGGCGATGCGGCCCGCTACATCGGGCCGACGCGTGCGACGGGCTGCTCGATCGGGTGCACGAAGCCGTGGCGGGCTTCGGAAGGCGGGATGCGGCCGGTCAGGAAGGCGGGACGCGGGTGACGCGTCTGCGGGCAGCGGTCAGGCGGCTGCCGTCGCGGGTGGAGTTGTTGTGCATCGCGACAGGCTAACGATGTGGCGAGCCGCCATCAACACGGGCCGGCTCATTAATCGATTTCGCGTCGCGCAATAATCGGTGTGCGAACCGTGCCGGTTACGGTGCGGTTCGCCATGCGGTGAACAGTTCCGCGAGGAAATCGACGAACGCGCGCACCTTGCTGTCGAGTGTCGCGCGCCGCGGGTACAGCACGTGCAGCTCGACGTCGTCGGTCCGGTGCCAGTCGGGCAACACGATTTCGAGTTCGTTGCGTTCGAGCCGGCGGGCCGTGTAGTGCGTCGAGACCAGCGCGATGCCGCCGCCGCTCGCGGCCTGGCGCAGCACCGTCACCGATTCGTTGGTGATCAGCACCGGCCGCACCGGCACGTCGGCAACTTCGCCGGCCGCGTTGGTGAGCCGCAGCGTCAGGCCAGGCGCGTCGCGGCCGACGAGCAGCAGGTCGTGCTGCGCGAGGTCCTGCGGCGTGGCGGGCCGGCCGACGCGGTCGAGATAGGCGGGGCTCGCGGCGAGCTTCGCCTGCGACCAGCCGAGCGAGCGCGCGATGTAGCTGGAGTCGGTCAGCTCGCCCGCGCGCAGAGCGACGTCGAAGCCGTGCTCGACGAGATCGAGCGGGCTGTTGTCATAGATCAGCACGAGCTGGACGAGCGGGTAGCGCCGGCGAAATTCGGCGAGCGCCGGCTCCAGTTCGAACAGGCCGATCGAGTAGGGCACCAGCACGCGCAGCGTGCCCTCCGGCGCCGTGCGCAGCGCGCGGGCCTGGCGGTCCGCGTCGAGCAGGATGTCCTCGGCGCGCAGGCAGCGCTCGTAGTAGTCGCGCCCGGCCTCGGTGACGGAGACGCGCCGCGTGGTCCGGTACAGCAGCTGGACGCCGAGATCGTCCTCGAGCTGCTTGACCTTGCGGCTCACGCGGCTGAGCGGCATGTCGAGGTGCGTGGCGGCGGCGGTGAAGTTGCCGCGCTCGACCACGCGCAGGAAGATGCGGATGCTTTCGAAGTCCATACGGGGTGCTTCAGTGTTCGGCCTGCGCGCATCTTACCTTCGCCGGCCGGATCGCTTCGTGCGGCGGCGATTATCCTGCCCGGTGCAATAACGCATCCCGTCCGCGCCTCTTAGTGGCGGCGGTGCGCGCCCGTATGCTCGCCGCATGAAATTCGCCTTACCCCATCTGCCGCCGCTCGCGGCTGTCCGCACCGCGCTGCGCGACGCACGGCCCACGCTGCCGCCCGGCGCGATCGGCTTCGCGTTGCGCAACACGGCCGCCTCGCTGCTCGCGCTCTACATTGCCTTCCGGATGAATCTCGACGACCCGAAATGGGCCGCATCGACGGTGTGGATCGTCGCACAGGGCAGCCGCGGGATGGGCTTGTCGAAGAGCCAGTACCGGATTCTCGGCACCGCGATCGGCGCGGCCGTCGCGCTCGTGCTGACCGGTGCATTCGCGCAGACGCCCGAGCTGTTCCTGCCGGCGCTCGCCGCGTGGATCGGCCTGTGCGCGGGCGTCGCGACGTTCCAGCGGAATTTCCGCGCATACGCGGCGGTGCTCGCCGGCTATACGGCCGCGATCATCGCGATGGATGCGGTATCCGCGCCGCTGCATGCGTTCGACATCGCGGTCGCACGGTTCCTGTACGTGGTGGTCGGCATCCTGTGCGGTGCGCTGTTCGATACGGTCTTCGCGCCGGGCGCGCCGCTGAACGAGGTTCGTACGCGGCTCAAGCGCTATCTCGACCGCGCGGTGGTGGTCGGCGCGGGCGCACTGCGCCGCGAGCCGAACGGCGCGGACGTGCACCGGCTGTTCGCGGACGCGCTCGAACTCGACACGGCGGCCGAGTATGCGGCCGCCGGCGCGCCACCGGTGCGCAACGCGAACGGCCATTTGCGCGCGGCGGTGCTGGGTGTGCTGTCCGCGCAGGCCGCGGGGCAGGCGCTGCACGAGCACGCGGCACGCAGCGGCGGCACGCCGGACCCGCTGGTCGACGATGCCGCGCAGGTGCTCGACGGCGTGGCGGCGTCGGGCGAAGCGGGCGCCGCGCTGACCGCATTGCGGGCGCGCGTGGACGACGCGGTGCGCGCCGAGGCCGCGGAGCCGGCCGGCTCGGACCCGTCGCGCCTGCTCACGCTCGACCGGCTGGCGGCGCTGCTTGCCGGGTTCGACGCCGCCTTTGCGGGCAAGGCGCAGCTGGACCGGCCGGATCCGCCGGCGTCGCGCGTGCGCTATGCGTTCCACCGCGATCCGGTGCTCGCATGGCACAACGGGATTCGCGCGTTCATCGCGGTGCTGGTCGCGTCGGCGCTCTGGATCGTGACGGCGTGGCCGTCGGGCGCCGGGTTCGTCGCGATCACGGGCGTGGTCTGCGCGCTGTTCTCGACGCGCCCGAACTCGGTGGGCGCCACCGTCGGCTTCCTGAAAGGGGCCGTCTGCGCAGCGGTCGCGGGCGCCCTCTGCAATTTCGTGCTGCTGCCGGCAGTGTCGGGCTTCGAGATGCTCGCGTACATCCTCGGCGTGTTCATGGTCGGCACGGGCATCGCGATGCGCCATCCGCGCACGGCCGGCATCGGCAGCGGCTTCTCGATCTTCTTCTGGAATTTCACGTCGCCGGACAATACGGCGCGCATCGGCGACGCCGCTTTTCTCAATTCGGCGCTTGCCACGCTGCTCGGCATCGCGTTCGGGGCGATAGTGTTCGCGCTCGTGTTTCCCGGCGATCCCGGCACGAGCCGGCGGCGCCTGCATCGCGCGGTGCGCGGCGACCTGGCGCGCATTGCACGCAACCCACGAGCCTGGCAGGCGAGCGCGTGGCTGAGCCGCACGGCCGACCGTCTCGGGCGCGAGCTCGGCTTCGCGGGCCGTCTGCCCGCCACCCTCATCGAGCGCGACCTGCGCGATTTGCTCGCGGCCTGGACGATCGGCGACAGCCTGCTGGCACTGGCAGAACTGGCGGCACGCGAGCCGGCGGCGTGCCGTGCGGTCGCGTTGGTGCGGGGGCGGGTCGGGCACGCGGATTTCGCCCGGCTCGAGCGGGCCTGCGATGCGGCGGCCCGCATGATGCTGCGGCGCGTGACCGAGGTCGACAGCGACGACGGCCGCGCGCTGCTGCGCGGCGTCGTGCTGCTGCGGACGATCGCGGAGACGGCGGCTGCGCACGACGGCTTCCTGCGCGGCCGCCGGGATTGACGGGCGGAGCGACGCGCGAGCAGCGGCCCGCGCATTAACTGAGGCGATAGGCCTTGCAGGGCGTCACTTCCGCCGGCAGCGGCTCGCGGTTCAGTTCGAGCAGCGTGCGCTCGATCATCCGCGTCATCGCGTCGAGCGCGAGATGGTTCGGCCCGTCGCCGAACGGTTCGGCGATCGCATGCGCGATCGCGTCGAGTGCGATCAACGTATAGGCGACGAACACGGTGACGAACGGTGTGGCCGCGCCGATCGAATCGACGAGGCCGAACGGCAGCAGCACGCAGTACGCATAGATGGTCCGGTGCAGCAGCACGTCGTACGAGAACGGGATCGGCGTCGATGCGATGCGCTCGCAGCCGCTCACCATCGCGACAAGCTCGTCGAGGCGCGCGTCGAGCATCCATAGGCGCGTGTCGGCGAGACGGCCGGCGTCGGCGCGCGCGGCGAATGCTTCGCGCAGTTCGTGAACGATCGCGACCGGCGCATACCGGGCGGCAGCGATGCGCGTACCGGTGGCGCCGTCGAGCAGCGTGCGCAGGTCGGCTGCCGGATCGGTGCCGCGCAGTTGATGCTTCAGCGCATAGACGAACGCGACGACCTTGCGCACGAACGCCTGCCGCGAGGCGTCGTCCTCGTCGATCGCGCCGTAGCAGAGCGCCTGCGACACCAGCGTGCGCGTGGCGGTCAGCACGCCGCCCCACAGCTGCCGGCCTTCGCGGTAGCGTTCGTAGCTCGCATTGTTGCGAAACCCCGCGAAGATCGCGAGCGTGAGGCCGATCAGCGTGAACGGCGTCGGGTTCAGCGGCACCTTCTCGCCGAGCACCCGGCCGCCGCCCCATACCGCGACGAGGCTGATCGCGAGCGTCAGCACGAGCTGCGGCAGGATGGTCGGCAGCACCGAGCCGTTCCAGACGAGCAGCATCCGCAGCCAGTGCTCGCGTGGACGAACGATCATCGCCGCGCTCCGTCAGGCGGCGATCGACGCCGGCGCGGCCGCGCGATGCAGCAGCACCGGAATCGACTTCGACGTCGGCGTGTTGCACACGTCGCCGACGCTGTCGAGCGGCACGAGCGGGTTGGTTTCCGGGTAGTACGCGCCGATGCAGCCACGCGGGATGTCGTACTCGACGAGCAGGAAGCCGTCCGCGCGCCGCTCGATGCCGTCGTGCCACACGGTTTCCATGTCGACCCATTCGCCGGCCTTCAGGCCGAGCATCGCGAGATCGTCGCGGTTGGCGAACACCACGCGGCGCTGACCGAACACGCCGCGATAGCGGTCGTCGAGCCCGTAGACGGTCGTGTTGTACTGGTCGTGCGAGCGCGTCGTCATCAGCGTCATCAGGCGTTCGCCGTGCTGTGCGCGGGCGCGCTGGATCGGCGTGTCGGTCGGCAATGCGTGCGCGATGAAGTTCGCCTTGCCCGTCGGCGTCAGCCATTCGCGGTCGCGCGACGCGACACGCAGGTGGAAACCGCCTGGCCGCGCGATACGCGTGTTGTAGTCGTAGAAGCCGTCGAGCGTCGCCTCGATCGCGTCGCGGATCTTCGCGTAGTCGTCCTTGTACGCGAGCCAGTCGATCTTGCCGCTGCCGAACAGCGCGTGGCCCATATGCGCGACGATGGCAGGCTCCGACATCAGGTTCGGCGACGCCGGCTTGTTCATCCCGTACGACACGTGGACCATGCTCATCGAATCTTCGACCGTCACGCCTTGCGCGACGTTGTCCTGCAGGTCGATCTCGGTGCGGCCGAGCGTCGGCAGGATCAGCGCGTCGCGGCCGTGGATCAGGTGGCTGCGGTTCAGCTTCGTCGTGATGTGCACCGAGAGGTCGCAGCGGCGCATGCCTTCCCACGTGCGCGGCGTGTCGGGCGTCGCCATCGCGAAGTTGCCGCCGAGGCCGATCAGCACCTTCACGTGGCCTTCGAGCATCCCTTCGATCGTCTCGACGACGTCGAGGCCGTGGTGGCGCGGCGGTTCAAAGTCGAACACGTGGCCGAGGCGGTCGAGGAACGCCTGCGACGGCTTCTCCTCGATCCCGACCGTGCGGTTGCCCTGCACGTTCGAGTGGCCGCGCACCGGGCACAGGCCCGCGCCGGGGCGGCCGATGTTGCCGCGCATCAGCATCAGGTTGGTCAGCATCTGCACGGTCGCGACCGAATGCTTGTGCTGCGTGATGCCCATGCCCCACGTCGCGATCACGCGTTCGCTGCGGGCATAGAGCTGTGCGAGGCTGTCGATCTGCTCGTACGGCACACCGCTTTCGGCGGTCAGCGCGGACCAGCTTTCGGCGCGAAGATCGTCGGCGAACGCGTCGAAGCCGGCCGTGTGCTCGCCGATGAACGCGGTGTCGAGCACGCGCGGCGCACCGGCGGCGCGCGCGGCGTCGTCGAGTTCGAGCACACGTTTCGCCATCCCCTTGATCAGCGCGAAATCGCCGCCGATCGTCGGCTGGATGAACGTCGACGCGATCTTGGTGCCCGACATCGTCAGCATCTCGATCGGGCTTTGCGGATCGGCGAAGCGTTCGAGGCCGCGTTCCTTCAGCGGGTTGATCGACACGATCGTCGCGCCGCGCTTCGCGCATTCGCGCAGCTCGCCCATCATCCGCGGGTGATTGGTGGCCGGGTTCTGGCCGAAGATCAGCAGCGTGTCCGCGTGTTCGAAATCGTCGAGCGTGACGGTGCCCTTGCCGACGCCGACCGAGGCCGGCAGCCCGCGGCTCGTCGCCTCGTGGCACATGTTCGAGCAGTCGGGGAAGTTGTTCGTGCCGTACAGGCGCACCAGCAACTGGTACAGGAACGCCGCTTCGTTGCTTGCGCGGCCGGACGTGTAGAAGGCGGCCTGGTTCGGGTCGGGCAGCGCACGCAGGTGGCGTGCGATCAGCTCGAACGCGTCATCCCATGCGATCGGCACGTAGCGGTCGGTCTGTGCGTCGTACACCATCGGGTCGGTGAGCCGGCCGTGCTGTTCGAGTTCGAAGTCGGACTGTTCGAGCAGTTCGGTGACCGTGTGCGCGGCGAAGAAGTCGGGCGTCACGCGCTTGCTGGTCGCTTCGGCGGCCACTGCCTTCACGCCGTTTTCGCAGAATTCGAACGTCGATGCGTGCTGGCGGTCGGGCCATGCGCAGCCCGGGCAGTCGAAGCCGTCCGGCTGGTTCTGGCGCAGCAGTGTGCGGTAGTTGCCGCCGGCGACCTTTTCCTTGATCAGGTTGATCGTGACGGCCTTCAGCGCGCCCCAGCCGGCGGCCGGGTGGGTGTACGGTTCGATGCGCGCGGTAGCGGATTTCTTTTTCATGATGCAGCGGGTGTCGGGGTCGATGGCTGCAGAGTACGCGCGGCCCCCGTCCGGCTGTGTGTACACCTGTTCACTTCAAAAAAGAGTACAGTTTCGGCCATTCGCACAGTGCGGATCGCAACTGTGTTGTTGAAGGGAAGTTGAAAGGGAGGCGCGTGAAGCGTTACGAACAACTGGCCGACGATCTCCAGGCGCAGATCGAGCGTGGCGTGTACCGGCCCGGCGAGCGGATTCCGTCGGTGCGGCAGGCGAGCCGGCAGCAGCAGCTCAGCGTCACGACCGTGCTGCGCGCGTACCTCGTGCTGGAAAGCCGCGGGCTGATCGAGAGCCGGCCGCAGTCGGGCTATTTCGTGCGGGCGCGCGCGGCGGCGCCGGCCGAGGCCGAGCTGCACACGTCGGCGCCGACGGCCGAGCCGTCGGCCGTGGACGTGAGCCGGCTGGTGCTGTCGACGCTGCGCTCGATCGCACGCGACGACGCGGTGCCCCTCGGTTCGCCGTATCCCGATGCTTCGCAATTCCCGGTGCAGCGCCTCGCGCGCTATGCGCAGGCGATCGGGCGGCGCCGCACGCGCTGGGGCGTGATCGACGATCTGCCGCCCGGCAACCAGGAGCTGATCCGTCAGATCGCGCGGCGTTATGCGGAGCGCGGGATCGCGGTCGAGCCGGGCGAGATCGTGATGACGATCGGCGCGACCGAGGCGATCAACCTGTGCCTGCAGGCCGTCGCGAAGCCGGGCGACACGATCGCGGTGGAGTCGCCGACGTTCTACGCGATGCTGCACGCGATCGAGCGGATGGGCATGCGCGCGCTCGAAGTCGCGACGCACCCGGGCGACGGCATCGATCTCGACGCGCTCGAACGGATTCTCGAACGCGAACGCATCGCCGCGTGCATGGTGATGCCGAACTTCCAGAATCCGCTCGGTTTCCAGATGTCCGACGCACGCAAGCGCGCGCTCGTCGAGCTATTGGCGAAGCACGGCGTGCCGGCGATCGAGAGCGATGTCTATCACGAGCTGCATTTCGGCGACACGACGCCGAGCGCGCTGAAGTCGTTCGATCGCGACGGGCTCGTGCTGCATTGCGCGTCGTTCACGAAGAGCCTGTCGCCGCGCTACCGGATCGGCTGGGCGATGCCGGGCCGCTACCGCGACCAGGTCGAGAAGCTGAAATTCCTGAACACGCTCGCGACGCCCGCGATCGAGCAACTGGCGATCGCCGAGTACCTGAAATACGACGGCTACGATTTCCACCTGCGGCGCATGCGCAAGCAGTACGCGCAGCAGGCGAGCCTGATGAGCGCGATGGTGCGGCGCTTCTTTCCGGAGGGCACGCGGCTGTCGCAGCCGCAGGGCGGGTACGTGCTGTGGGTCGAACTGCCGAAGCAGGTCGATGCGATGAAACTTTACACGCTCGCGCTTGCGCAGCGGATCACGGTCGGGCCGGGCCACATGTTCTCGGCGGGAACCGATTACCGGAACTTCATCCGGCTCAACTACAGCTATCCGTGGTCGCGGGAGATCGAGGACGCGTTGAAGGTGCTCGGCCGGCTCGCGTCGGAGTGCGCGGCGCGGTAAATGCGGCCGCGCCCGACGGCAGGCGGCGGCCGGTGGCCGGCCGCCGTGTGGCGTGCGTCAACCGGCGCGCTGCGCCTGCAATCCGGTTTGCGCCGCACCGGCCATCTGCCGCATGTCGAAGCCCGACGGGTGCTGGTACACGCGCAGCCCGAACTCCGGCAGCACCGCGATCAGGTGATCGAACAGGTCGGACTGGATGGTTTCATAGTCGACCCACGAAGTCGTATCGGTGAAGCAGTACAGTTCGAGCGGGATGCCTTCGGCCGTGAGCGGCAACTGGCGCGCCATGCAGGTCATGTCGCGGCGGATGCGCGGATGGCCCTTCAGGTAGTTCGCGACATACGCGCGGAACGTGCCGAGATTGGTCAACTGGCGGCGGTTCGCCGGGCAGTCGCCGGCCGCGCCGAGCGTGCCGTTCCATTGCTCGATCGCGTCGACCTTGTCCTCGAGATAGTCCTTCAGCAGCGTCAGGCGTTCGAGCCGTTCGATCTCGTCGTTCGACAGAAAACGCACGCTCGTCGCGTCGACGAACAGCGCGCGCTTGATGCGGCGCCCGCCCGCTTCGGTCATTCCGCGCCAGTTCTGGTAGCTCTCGGTGATCAGTTTCCACGTCGGCACCGTGATGATCGTGTGATCGAAGTTCGCGACCTTGACGGTGTTCAGCGTGATGTCGATGACGGTACCGTCCGCGCCGGCCGACGGCATCGTGATCCAGTCGCCGATCCGCAGCATGTCGTTCGACGACAGCTGCACGCCCGCGACGAGGCCGAGCAGCGTGTCCTTGAAGATCAGCATCAGCACCGCCGACATCGCGCCGATGCCGGACAGCAGCAGGCCGATCTGCTTGCCGGTCGCGTCGCCGATCACGACGAGCGCGGCCGTGATGAACATCACGAGCTTGACGAGCTGCATCGCGCCTTTCAGCGACAGGTGCGGCTGGTCGCGCTGATCGCGCTGGTACGTGCGATGCGTGTGCTCGAGCGCCGAAAGCGTCGCGCTGACGGTCATTGTCACGAGGAACACGATCAGCGCGAACAGCACCTTGTCGGCGGCCTGCGCGGCCGTCTCGGGGATGCCGGCCACCGCGCCGAGCCCGAGCTTGATCACGACGAACGGGACGATGCGGTTCAGCCACTTGAATGCGCCGAACTCGAACAGCGCGTCGTCGACACGCGTGGCGGAAAGCCGCGCGAGCCGCGCGACCACGCGGAACAGCAGGAAATGGACGACGGCGGTGATTGCGCCGGCGGCGGCCAGCAGGATGAGGATGCCGACGAGCGGCGCAAACCAGGATTCGTTCAGGGTCATAGGGGCAAACAGGGGCCTTCTGGTGCGTTGAATCGGCGCCGCGATGCGGCGCGCGCCCGGTGAAGGGCACATGAAAGGGACCGTGATTGTGCCATCGGGTTCCAGTCGCGTCGCCGGGAATGCAGGGGCGCGGCTCCCGAACCTCCTCACCATTGCGCAGGTCTCCTCTGTAATCGGGTGAGGGCGGGTGACGAAAGCGCATCACCGTAAGCCGACGCGCACGCGTGTTGCCGGGTGCGCTGCACGTTTGTCCGGGATCAGCTCGACGCCGCCACGGCGGGCCTTCGCGCTTCGATGCGCGTGAACGGCGATCCATGCAATCATGCGGGCGTCGCAGGGTCGTCGAAGTGCCGTTCGCCTTTGCGTGCAGCCCATCCGCCGACGATGAGCGACACGCGCCTGGTTCGCACACTTGCCATGCGATGCCTGCCCGAGGCACGATGCGCGAACGACTTCGCGAACCACGTCACCCCGTATTCACGCATTTCACGCATGCAAGATTCCAACGAAAGCCGCCCGTCAGGCGTGCGACTGCTGAAAGGCATCCTCCCGATCCGCCGTGGCGGGGCCCTCCGCGACATCTTCGCGGGCATGTCGCTCGCGTCGATGGACATCCCGCAGGTGCTCGGCTATGCGCGCATCGCCGGCATGCCGGCCGTCACGGGCCTGTACACGGTGTTCCTGCCGCTCGTCGCGTTCGCGATCTTCGGCGCGTCGCGGCATCTGGTGGTGGCCGCCGATTCCGCGACCGCGACGATCTTCGCGAGCCGGCTGTCGTCGATGGCGCCGGCCGGCAGCGCCGAGTATGTGGCGCTGGCCGGCATGGTCGCACTGCTGACCGCAGCGATGCTGCTGCTCGCGCGTATCTTCAAGCTCGGTTTTCTCGCCGATTTCCTGTCGCGCACGGTGCTGGTCGGCTTTCTCGCCGGCGTCGGCGTGCAGGTGTCGATCGCGATGCTCGGCGACATGCTCGGGCTGGCGGTGCCGTACCCGGCCTCGCGCAGCCTGGCGCAGCTCGACTACGTCGTCACGCATCTTGTTCACACGAACCGGCCGACGTTCGCGCTTGCGGCGCTCGTGGTCGTCGCGATTCTCGCGTGCAAGCGGTTCCTGCCACGTGTGCCGATGCCGATGATCGCGGTCGCGGGCAGCATCGCGGCGAGCTACTCGTTCGGATTCGCCGCGCACGGCATCGCGGTGCTCGGGCCGGTCGCGGGCGGGCTGCCGCCGTTGCGCTGGCCGTCCGTCACGTGGCAGCAGTTCCTCGATCTCGTGCCGGTCGCCGCGTCGTGTTTCGTGATGATCATTGCGCAGAGCGCGGCCGCCGCGCGCGTGTTCGCGCAGCAATATGGCGAGGATGTCGATACCAACGCCGACATCCTCGGCCTCGCGGCCGCGAACGCGGCCGCGGCGGTGGGCGGCGCGTTCGTCGTCAACGGCAGCCCGACGCAGACGGCGATGGCTGACGGCGCGGGCGTGCGCAGCCAGATCGGGCATCTCGCGTTTGCGGCCGTGGTGGCGGTCGTGCTGCTGTTCTTCAGCACGTACCTGCAGTATCTGCCGCACGCGGTGCTGGCCGGCATCGTATTCACGATCGCGCTCGGGTTGATCAACGTGCGCAGCCTTGCCGCGATCCGCAAGGAAAGCCCCGGCGAGTTCACGCTGGCGCTGGTGACGGCCGTGGCCGTCGTGACGGTCGGCGTCGAGCACGGCATCCTGCTGGCTGTCGCGCTGTCGCTGATGCGGCACGTGCGCCACAGCTATCAACCGCACACGATGGTGCTCGAACCCGTCGAAGGCAACGGGCGGTGGCAGCCGGTGCCCGCGCGGCGCGGCGCGATGACGGCGCCAGGGCTGATCGTCTACCGGTTCGGCTCCGACCTGTTCTTCGCGAACGATCACCTGTTCGCCGCCGAAGTGTCCGAACTCGTCGATGCGGCGCCGGTGCCGGCGCGCTGGTTCGTCGTCGATGCGGGTGCGGTCACCGACATCGACTATTCGGCCGCGCGGACGCTGACCGACCTCGTCAAGTCATTGCACGCGCGCGGGATCGGCGTGCTGTTCGGGCGCGTGAACCGCTACCTGCGCGCGGACATGGATCGTCACGGGATTACCGAGGTCGTCGGCGCGTCGTGCATTTTCGCGACGCTGCATCAGGCGCTGGAGGCGGCCGGCACGACGCCCGCACCGCAGGAGCCGGGCACCGTGTAGCAGGAACGGGCCCTAGGCGGCCGCGCGCAAGCGCGCGAAGCCGTTGCGCAGGTAGCGGGCCAGTTCCGTCGCGGCCGGCGTGCGCTGGCCGCGCGGCACATGCAGATGGATAGAGAAGTTCGGCAGCGCGGGCAGGCCGCTGCCGGCCGGCAGGATGTCGAGGTCGGCCGGCACGGTGGACGCGAGCCAGACGGTTACCGCGAGATCGGAACGCACGGTCGCGGCCGTCGCATCGAAGCTGCCGTTTTCGAACACGGTGCGCCACGCGCGATCGCAGCCACGCAGTGCGTCGAGCACCGTCGGGCGGAACGCGCAGGTTTGCGCGACCATCGATACCGGCAGCGGCGTGTTCCGGTACGCGGTGCCGCCTTTCGCGCCGACCCAGACCAGCCGGTCGACGGCGATGCACTCGCCGCGCGACGATCCGACCGGCGCCTCGATCAGCGCGACATCGAGGTTGCCCTGCGTGAGCCCGCGCCGTAGTTCCGGCGATGCTGCGCACACGAGCGTGAGCGCGACTTGCGGATGCGCCTGTGCATAGTTCTTCAGGATCGGCGCGAGACAGGTGCCGACCAGATCCTGCGGCGCACCGAGACGAACGGTGCCTTCAACCGCGCCGGCCGTCATGTCGGTGAGCAGCGCATCGTGTACGGCGAGCAGCCGGCGCGCCTGTTCGAGCAGCCGCTCGCCGGCCGCCGTGAGCAGCAGGTTGCGGTGCTCGCGGACGAACAGCGGGCCGGACAGCGTTTCGAGCCGTGCGACCTGCTGGCTGATCGCGCCTTGCGTCAGGTGCAGCGCGCGGCCCGCCGCCGTCATGCTGCGATGATCGGCGACCGTGACGAAGGCGCGCAACAGCGCGATGTCGAGATGACGTGCCATGCGACGCATTATGAGCGCTAATGGCAGGCATAAAAAGCTTTCGCTGTCGTAATGGGAGGATCGCGGGTAAAACGGGGCTTCGACGACGACAACCGGGAGCTTCCGTGCCGTTCCGCGACTACCTGCCGCTGATGCTGTTCGTGATCGTGTCCACCGTGACGCCGGGCGGTGCGACGACGCTCGCGACTGCCTCGGGCGCGCATTTCGGCTATCGGCGTTCGTTGCCGATGATGGCGGGCATCGCGGTCGGCCTGGCGTCGATGGCCGCCGCTGCCGCGGCCGGGCTAGGCGGCGTGCTGCTTGCGGTGCCCGCGTTGCAGCTCGCGATGAAGGCGGCCGGTTCGGTGTACCTCGTGTGGCTGGCCGTGCGCATCGGGCGCGGCGGCAAGCCGCGGCTCGATGCGGCGGTGCACCGGCCGCAGGGCTTCATCAGCGGCGTCTGGATGCTCTGGCACAACCCGAAAGGCTGGGCGATGACGCTCGGCGCGGCCGCGTCGTTCGCCGCGCTCGCGTCCGGCCCGGCACGGCTCGGCGCATTGCTCGGGCTGGCGTTCGGCGTGGCCGCGATGGCGTCGCTGTCGCTCTGGTGTTTCGCCGGGCTGCTGTTCGCGCGCGTGTTGCGCACGGAGCGGCAGTGGCACTGGCTGAATGCCGGGCTCGGTGCGCTGCTGGTGGCGTCGATCGTGCCGATGTGGATGCCGTAGCAGGGCGGCCGCACGCGTCGTGCAGCCGCCTGAAGGTCAGCGCGAACCGGCGCGCACGGTGCCGGCGGGCTGGCCGTCCGCACCGGCCGACCACAACGGCAGCCGCAGCGTCGTGACGAAGCTCGCCGCGTGCAGCACGCAAAGCAGGCCGAACGCCCACGCATACGCGTTCGCCTGCGTGCCGCCGCCCGCCGCCGATTCGGCCTGCAGCCGCCACGCGAGGAACAGCGTGCACAACGTCGTGAACGTCGGGCCGCCGAGACGCTGCACGATATTGAGCGAGGTCGTCGCCATCGGCAGGTTACGGCGCTCGACCGACGCATACGCGGCGGAGATCGACGGCGCGCCGATCGCGCTCTGGCCCATGCCGCGCAGAAACAGCGCCGGCACGAGCAGGATCGGATCGTAGCCGGTCAGCGCGACGAACACGAACGGCAGCGTCGCGACGAGCGCGAGCAACGCGCCGGCGGCGGCCAGCCGGCGCACGCCGAACCGGCTCGTCAGCGCGCCCATCGACGGATACGTGACGAGCATGCCGAGGCCCATCGGCGCGAGCAGCCAGCCCATTTCGCCGGGCGTGCGGCCGCACGCCTGGATCAGGAACACCGGAATCAGCATCTGGCCCGCGAACAGCGCGCCGTTCGACAGGAACTGTGTCGACGCGGCCGCGCCGAATACCTTGCCGCGAAACAGCGCAAGGTCGATCAGTGCATCATCGCCCTTGCGCGTCTCGACCCGCAGGAACGCCGCCAGCAACAGCGCCGACACGATGATTGCCGCGATACCGAGCGCTTCGTTGATCCGCTCGATGCCGTACAGGAACAGCACGAGCCCCGGCGACAGCAGCGCGAGGCCGACGTAGTCGAGCGCGCGCGGCTGCGTGTCCTCGCGGTCGCCGGGCAGGAACCGCACGGCCAGCGCGAGCGCCAGCACGCCGACGGGCAGGTTCACGAGAAACAGCCAGCGCCACGATGCGTGTTGCAGGATCGCGCCGGCGACGACCGGGCCGAGGATCGGCGCGAGCAGCACGGGTACGGCCGCGTAGCCGATCACGCGCGCCATCTGCTGGCCGGCGACACGCGCGATCATCATCTGCGTCATCGGTGCGAGCAGCCCGCCGCTCACCCCCTGCAGCACGCGGAATGCGATCAGCGACGGCGCGGACCACGCGAGCCCGCACAGGGCCGACGTGAGCGTGAACGCCGAGAAGCACCACAGGTACAGCGCCTTCGCGCCGATCCGGTCGACGAGCCAGCCGTTCAGCGGCAGCACCAGCGTCAGCGCGAGCAGGTAGCCGCTCGTCACCCACTGGATCGTCGCGAGACTCGCGTGCAGGTCGGTCGCGAGGCTCGACAGCGACACGTTGACGATTGTCGCGTCGAGCTGCGACAGCAGCGAGCCCAGCACCGCGACCGCGCTGACCTTCCAGATCGACGGATCGAGCCGGCCGGCCGCGTGGTCCCGCGCCGGCCGAGCGCGCGGATCGCTCACGCGCCGCGCTGGTCGAGCAGCGCGACGATGTCCTGCGTCGTGCCCGTCTCGCCGAGACGAGGGAACAGACGCTCGACACTGTTCACGTGCGCATCCGCGTTGAGGTCGGTCATCGCGTCGACGGCGAGCGTCACGTTGTAGCCGAGCTCGTGTGCCTGCCGCGCGGTCGATTCCACGCCGATGCTCGTCGCGATGCCGGTCAGCACGATCTGCGTGACGCCGGCCGCCTTCAGGTGCGCGTCGAGATCGGTGCCGGTAAACGCGCCCCAGGTCTTTTTCGTCACGACATGGTCGCCCGGCTGCCGATCCAGTTCGGGTACGAGCTCGGTCCAGTCGGCGGGCAGCGCGTCGGTGCGTACCTGCTGCTGCGTGCGGCCCGGCGCGCCACCGGCGACGTTGACGAGCACGACCGGCAGGCCGCGGCTGCGGAATGCGTCGAGCAGCGTACGGGCGTGTGCGATCACCGGCGCGACCGGATGAGCGGTGGGGAGGGCGGTAATGCCTTTCTGCAGGTCGATGACGACGAGTGCCGTGTTCGTGTCGAGACAGGTTGCGCTCATGATGGGACTCCGTGGAATGGACGAAGGGAGGCGGGTGCGCGCATGCCGCGACGCGCGTCCGCCGGATTCACTGGTCGCCGATCCGCCTGATCAGCGGGATCGCGGCGGCGAGCATGCGGATTTCTTCGGGATCGAGCTTTTCGATCGCGGCGCCGAGCCACTGGTGCTTCGCGATGTGGCGCTTGCGGCGTGCGTCGAGGCCGACCGCGGTCAGCTGGAACAGGATCTGGCGGCCGTCGGTCGGATGCGGCTCGCGTTCGACGAGGCCTTCCTCCTCGAGGCCCGCGAGAATCGTCTTCATTGATTGCGGCTTCATCGCCTCGGCGCGGGCGAGATCGGCGGTCGTCATCGGCCCGTTCTGTTCGAGCCGCGCAAGCGCGCTCGTGTGCGACATCCCGAGCCCGTCGGACGGGACTTCGGAACGGAGCCGGCGGATCAACTGGCCGACCGCCAGCGTCAGGTCGGCGGCGACGGTGTGGGCGGCAGGGCCGGATGGGCGTGAATCGGTCATGGGCAGGATCTTAGGTTAAGACAGTTTAACTTGCAAGTTAAACTGTTTAGTTTGACGAGGGATGTGGACGTGACCGGTCACCTGCGATCGGCGTGTTGCGCACGTCGTCGCGTGGCGATATCGGCCGGCACAAGAGGGAAGACAAGGGGGAAGGCGGGGGACGGTGCGACGTCAGCTCGCCCGCGCGCCCGGTAAGCGCGTGTTCCGCTAGATGCGACCGGTCGGCGGAACCGGAACGACGTCGTTGTACCTGGGCGTCGCGTTCTCGTGCAGCAGGTCGCCGAGGTATTGCGCGAGTTCGTCGGCGGCGAGCGCGGACGGAATATGCAGGTTGGCCGGGCGTCGCTTGCCTTCGGTACCGAGATCGAACACGGCCCAGCGGTCGTTCTTGCGCACGACGGCGAGTAGCCGACCGAATGCGTTAAAGCGGTATTCGTCCTGCATGGCATCGCTCCCTTACGGTGAACGCGCCGGTCGCCTGCGCGCTCACTGGATCGAACAGGACAGCCAGCGATGGATCTTGATGGCATCGCTCGAGACGCCCGCGCGGGTCGGTGCGCCGAGCAGCACGACCGTTTCGCGGCGGCCCTTCACACGCATGCCCATCACGACGCCGTGCCCCGACTCGTTGATGAAGCCGGTCTTCTGCAGGCGGATCGGCAGGCGGCGGTAGCGGACGAGCGGGTCGGAATTTACATACAGCAGCTCACCCTCGCCCGGGCGCACGGTGGTCGACGTATCCGTCGAGAAATAGCGGATCAGCGGATCCTGCGCCGCCGCGCCGACGAGCTTCGCGAGATCCTCGGCCGTCGACACGTTGTGCGGCGACAGGCCGGTCGGCTCGCGGAAGTGCGTCTGGTGCATGCCGAGCCGGCGCGCTTCGCGATTCATCGCTTTGACGAATGCGGCGCGCCCGCCCGGATAGTCGCGGCTCAGCGCGGCGGCCGCGCGATTCTCCGACGACATCAGCGCGATATGGAACATCTCGCGGCGCGACAGTTCCGAGCCCACCTGCAGGCGCGACCCGGTGAACTTGATCGTGTCGCGGTCGCGCGCGGTGACGCGCAGCACGCCGTTCAGCGGACGGTCGGCGTCACGCGCGACGACGGCCGTCATCAGTTTCGAGATCGACGCGATCGGCCGCACCGTGCGTGCGTTGCGGGCCAGCAGCGGCGTGCCGGAGTCGACATCGAGCACGTAGGCCGCACGTGAATGCAGGGCATTGACCGCGCGCGGGGTGTAGCCGCAGCTTGCCATCAGACGCGGTTTCGCGGCCGCCGGGCGCGGGCGCACGGTGGTCGTGCGCTTCGCGCGGCGCTGCTGCGGGGCCGGGGCGGCGTGACGCTTGATCGTCTGGTGCTTCGCGCTCGGGCGACGATGCTTGACGGCCTTGTGCTTGCGGTGGGGTTGCTTCTTGACGGCTTTCTTGTGCGGATGCGCGTGGGCCTGTGCGGTGCGATGCGGCTGCGCGCGCTGCGCGGACGCGTTCGCGGCGAACGCGAGCAGCAGGAACGAGAGAGCGAGGATCAGCGTGGTCCGGGCGCGAGGCACGCGCGCGATGAGGCCGGTCAAGCGAAAGTCTCCTTTCCACGCGCGAGGTGGCGGCGCGGAATGCATGGGCGGTCAGCGGGTGCGGGAAATTATAAGGTCGATCGCGGGAGGATGACGATAGCAGCCAGGCGTCGGCGCGCCGTTTTGCCGGCTGTCGTTGCGTTGTATTGCGTTTTGCGTCGATATGTCGCGCCCGCGTGACAAGCGATGGTACGGCCGGCAAGATATCGAGCTCATTGTCAGGAGAACCCATGTCCCGCCAACCGCACGCGCTCCCCGTGCTGCCGCTTGCATCGATCGACAGCCTGTCCGCGAAAGGTGAACTCGTTGCCTTCAACGTCGGCGCGGACGATGCGTTGTACACGGCATTTGCACTGGAACCGCTCGATGACCGGACTCGATCCGACGGCGCTTCGTTTGCGATCACGACACCGTCGACTGCGCAGCGCTACCGCTTGATTGCATGGCGGGACGGCGCAACGCTGCTCGATCTCGTCGTCGTCGACAACGAACCGTTCGATATTCACGAGATCCAGCCGGTGGGAGACGATCTTCTGCTGGTCTGCTGTCGATCCTGTTATCGCGGGCCGGACGACTTCGACCTGAACGGCCGGCTCTATCGCCGCGACGGCACGCGTTGCGGAGAAATACTGCTGGGCGATGGCATCCAGTCCGTGCAGGTCACGGGCACGGGAGAAATCTGGACGTCCTATTTCGACGAAGGCGTCTTCGGCAATTTCGGCTGGGAGGTGCCGGTCGGGGCGTCCGGACTGGTTACCTGGAGCCGCAGCGGCGAGCAGCTTCATGCGTTCTCGCCGCCCGAGGGGCTGGGCCCGATCGACGACTGTTATGCGCTCAACGTTCAAGGCGATCACGACGTCTGGTTGTATTACTACAGCGAATTCGCGCTCGTCCACTTGCGCGACCGGCAGCCTGTCGCGTCATGGCGGATTCCGGTCAAGGGCAGTCACGCGTTCGCGGTGATGGAAGACCGCACGCAACACGGCGAGTTCGTGGCGCTGCTGTGCGGGGCATACGGCGATCGCGACGTGTTGCAGCTCGTGCGTCTGGGTACCGATGGCCAGGTACGGTTGGTACGCGCGTATCGCATGCTCAATGGTGGCTCGGAGCCTGTCGGTGTGGCACAGGCGGTCGGCCGTGGTCGTGTGCTGTACGTGATCGGTACCGAGGGCAACGTGTATCGGATCGACGTGGCGGGGCTTTTTGCGGCCGATGCCGCTTGAGTGCCGCTTAACGCGGCCAGTTCCGCCGCGACACGACCGCAAAACTGATCGCGATCGACCCCGTTACCACGCGAGGCGGGTCGTCGAGCGCATCGCCGAAGCGAAAGCGGCGGCTGCGTCCGTCGCTGCGTTCGGCACGACGTTTCGGTGCGCGCGTATCGGCCGCGACGGTGGGTTTGTGCGCGACGGCCGTATCGCACGGCAGGTCGGCCACACAGTCGGCAGCATGATCGAGGGACATGAGAGTGAGTTCCGGAAAGGGCATTTCCGTATTGAACGTCATCGCATTCGATCGGTAAAATGAATGTTTTGATCGTTACGATTCCTTTTAAGAATGGAATTGAAGCTGCTGAGAACGTTCCTGACCGTTACCGAGCTGTGCCATTTCAGCCGCGCGGCGGATGCGCTGCACATGAGCCAGCCGGCACTGAGCAAGCAGATCGGCGCGCTCGAGGCGAGCCTGGGCGGCAAGCTGTTCGAGCGCGGCCGGCACGGCGCGGAGCTCACGCCGTTCGGCGAGCGCTTCCTGCCCGATGCGCAGTCGCTCGTGCGTGATGCCGACGAGATCCTGGCGCGCGCACGGGAGGCGACGAGCGGGCAGCGCGGGCATCTGCGGCTCGGCATCTGCCTGTCCGTCCTGACGATCGTGCCGAAGCGGGTCGCGGAGTTTCGTCGCCGCAATCCGGGTATCGCCGTCACGCTGAGCGACCTGTCGTCGTCCGAGCAGACGCGCCGGCTGCGCGCGGGCAAGCTCGATGCCGGGTTCCTGCGCCTGCCGTCCGACGAAGGATTGTCCTCGTTCAAGGTGATCGATGAAGGGCTCGCGCTGGCGGTGCCGCCGCACCTCGGCTTCAAGCGCGTGCCGGCCGATCTCGACGTGCTCAACGAGATCGGCTTCATCGCGCTGCAGCGGGCGCGCGGCCCGGGGCTCGCCGCGCAGATCGACCGGTGGTGCGTCGAGCGCCGTTTCGTGCCGCACGTGACGCAGCAGGCGGAAGACGTGCAGTCGGTGCTGACGTCGGTTGCGGCCGGCGTCGGCGTGGCGTTCATTCCGTCGCGTGCGCAGTACCTGCTGCGCGACGCGACAGTGCTGCCGCTCGATGGCCGGGACGCGAAGTGGCGCGTCGGGCTCGCCTGGCTGTCGGATCGCGACGATCCCGTGACCACGCGCTTTGTGTCGTTCATGCGTGCCGCGATCAAGGAGGCCTGACGGGCGAAGCGATATAGTGTTCGCAATCGGCGCTGAATGCCCGAATGAATTTCCTGTCCGCTACAGACCGAACCGATGACCTCAGAATCCGACGAATCCCCGCTCGATCCCGCACTCGTTGCGACACTCGCAACGCTGAACGATGCCGCGAGCGACCCGGCCGGCAAGACCTGGTCGTTGCCGAAGATCGCGAAACGCACGCAACTGCCGATGAGCACGCTGCGCCGCGTGCTGACGCAGCTCGACGCAGCGGGCCTGAGCGCGACGACGCTGAACGAAGACGGCACCGGCAGCGCCGCGCTGACCGACGAAGGGCGCGCCGTATGCGCGCAATTGTTCGGCGCGAACGACACGCAATAAAAAACGGGCCGCTGGAATCGAAGCGGCCCGTCGTCTTGCGGTTCGGCATGCGGCTCGATGCGCCGCACCGGCGCGTCACCACCGCACCGTCACGCCCCCCATCACCGAATGATCGTAGGTCTGGTCGTTCAGCCCGCGCCGGTAGCCGATGTCGAGATCGAGCCACGGCTTCGGCGAATAGATCGCGCCCGCGATCACGAAAGCGGGATGCGCGCCGGCGCCGCTCTCCGTATTGCGCGACGTGCCGATGTCGGCCACGATCTGCAGCGTATCGGTCGCCTTGTAGATCGCCGCGCCCGACACGGCCCAGATCGACGTCAGGTCGCCCTGGCGATTCGGCTGGTACGTCATTCCCGCATTCGCGAGGAACGAAAACCGCGCGACGTCGAGCTGCGCGAGCAGCGTTGCGCCGGCACCCATGCGGCCGGTGCCGAGCCCGCGCCGGTCGTTGCCGGTCGGCGTCGTCAGTTTCGGCTTCAGCGCGATCGACAGCGGGCCGCGTTCGACGAACCGCCATTTCATGCCGATCTCGACATCGCCGAGCCCGGCGCCATTTTCGTCGGTGCGTGTCTGCAGATGCGTGTACGGCGCGTTCACGTAGAGATCGACGTGTTCGCCGAACCCGCGTGTGAGTGTCGCGTTCCACAGCTGGTGGTGGCCGTTTTCTTCCTGTTTCGACGTTTCCTCGGCATTGAACTCGAACTGCCAGTTCGCGTTGCCCTGCGTGCCCGTGTCGTCGCTGACGAGCGGATGAGTGGCGAGGGCATCGAACGGCGCGAGGAGGGCGCTCGCGGCTGCGAGCGGAAGCATTCTCTTCATTGCATCACCTGTGTCATTCATGGTGAGCCAGCCGGCCCGCGTCGGGGAGCGCGGGCCGGCCGGCTTCAAGCCAGGACCATCAGAACCACTGCTTGTAGCGGCGTACGTAGACCGTCTTGACGATTTGCGCGAGCAGGATGTAGCCGACCATCGTTGCGGCGAGCCACAGCCAGAAGGTGCCCGGCAGGTGCATGAAGCCGAGGGACTCCGCGAACGGCGAGAACGGCAGCCAGCAGCCGATCGCGATCGCGGTGAACGTCGACAGCAGCACCGGCAGCGCGGCCGTGCTCTGCAGGAACGGGATCTTCTGCGTGCGCAGCAGGTGCACGACGAGCGTCTGCGACACGAGGCTCTCGATGAACCAGCCCGAGTTCATCACGATCTGGCCGCCCGTGCCGCCGTTCAGGTGATACATCGCACCCGCGCCGAATACCGTCCACATCAGGATGTACGTCGTGATGTCGAACACCGACGACGTCGGCCCGACCCACAGCATGAAGCGGCTGATGTTGCCGGCTTCCCACTTGCGCGGCTTCTTCAGGAACTCGGGATCCATCTTGTCCCACGGCAGCAGCATCTGCGACGTGTCGTAGATCAGGTTCAGCACGAGCAACTGCGTCGCGAGCATCGGCTCCCACGGCAGGAACGCGCTGGCGACGAGCACCGAGAACACGTTGCCGAAGTTCGAGCTCGCGGTCATGTTCAGGTACTTCAGGATGTTGCCGAACGTCTCGCGGCCCTTGATCACGCCTTCCTCGAGCACCATCAGGCTCTTTTCGAGCAGGATGATGTCGGCCGTTTCCTTCGCGATGTCGGCGCCGCTGTCGACCGAGATGCCGACGTCGGCGTCGCGCAGCGCGGGGGCATCGTTGATGCCGTCGCCGAGGAAGCCGACCGTGTGGCCGTTCGCCTGCAGTGCCTTGACGATGCGCGCCTTCTGCAGCGGCGTCAGCTTCGCGAACACGGTCGTGCGTTCGACGACCTGCGCGAGCGTCGCATCGTCGAGCGCTTCGATTTCCGTGCCGAGGATCGGCTTGCCGGGCTCGAGGCCGACCTGGCGGCACACCTTCATCGTGACGATCGGGTTGTCGCCCGTCAGCACCTTCACCGCGACGCCGTTCTCGCGCAGCGCGGCGAGCGCCGGCGCGGCCGATTCCTTCGGCGGATCGAGGAAGGTCAGGAAGCCGCGCACGACGAGGTCGTGTTCGTCGGCGGTGCGGTACTGCTGGCGCTCGTCGCCGCGCGGGATCGTGCGCGTCGCGAGCACGAGCACGCGGAAGCCGTCCTCGTTGTACGCGCTGGCCTGTTCGAGCAGCCGCTTGCGCGCGACGAAGTCGAGCGGACGCACGCCGTCTTCATCCTGCACGTGCGTGGAGACAGCCAGCATCTCCTCGACCGCGCCCTTGCAGATCAGCAGGTGCGTGCCGCGCGTATCCTCGACGACGACCGACAGGCGGCGCCGTACGAAGTCGAACGGCAGTTCGTCGATCTTCTTGTAGCCCTGCGGCTTCACGCGTTCGCCGATCTCGTCGGCACGTGCGACGACCGCGATGTCGATCAGGTTCTTCTGGCCGCTCTGGTGGAAGCTGTTCAGCCAGCCGAGCCGCAGGATCTCCTCGTTCTTGTGGCCCGACAGGTCGAGGTGATGTTCGAGGATGATCTTGTCCTGCGTGAGCGTGCCGGTCTTGTCGGTGCACAGCACGTCCATCGCGCCGAAGTTCTGCACCGAGTTCAGGCGTTTCACGACGACCTTGCGGCGCGCCATCGCGACCGCGCCGCGCGCGAGGTTCGCGCTGACGATCATCGGCAGCATCTCGGGCGTGAGACCCACGGCCACCGCGAGCGCGAACGTGAGCGCGCTCAGCCAGTCGCCCTTGGTCAGCCCGTTGATCATGAACACGATCGGCACCATCACGAACATGAACTTGATCAGCAGCCAGCTCACGCTCGAGACGCCGCGGTCGAAGCTCGTCTCGATGCGCTTGTGGCTCACGACGTTGCGCGCGAGCGAGCCGAAGTAGGTGTCCTCGCCGGTCGCGACGACGACGGCCGTCGCCGTGCCGCTGACGACGTTGGTGCCCATGAAGCAGACATTCTCGAGATCGAGCAACGATGCCGACGTATCGGTCGCCGCACCGGCCGCGCGCGTGCCGGCGGATTTGCCTGCGACCGCGCCGAGCGTGTCGTACTTCTCGACCGGCAGCGCCTCGCCGGTCAGCACGGCCTGGCTGATGAACAGGTCGCGCGATGCGAGCAGGCGTACGTCCGCCGGGATCATGTCGCCGGCCGACAGGTGCACGATGTCGCCGGCCACGACTTCGCGCATCGGCACCTCGCGGCGGGTCGGCTCGGACGCGTCGGTCATCGCGCGCTGCACGGTGGCGGTCGTGCGGACCATCGCCTTCAGCTTCTCGGCCGCGCGCAGCGAACGGAATTCCTGCACGAAGCGCAGCAGCGCGCTGATCGTGACCATCGTCAGCAGGATCGTCATGCCGACATAGTCACGATCGTCGGGGGCGGCGAAGTAGACGTCGGTGAAGAAACTGATGGCGGCCAGCACCAGCAGCACGTAGACGAACGGGTTGTGGAACGAGAGCAGCAACTGGCGGGTCCAGTGCGGCGGCTTGTCGTGCGCGATTTCGTTCGGGCCGTAGTGCTGCAGGCGGTCGGCGGCCTGGTCGTAGGTGAGGCCGCGCGTGCTGGTGTTCAGCGACTTCAGCGTGTCTTCGAGCGGGCGGGCCGCTTCCTGCGCGGCACGCATGATGCGCGGTTCGTTCTGCGGGCCGGTGCCGGCCTTGATGAAGCCACGCTGCTTCTTTTGCGATGTGTTGTGTCGTGTTGTCATGTGTCGCTCCTTGCGCACGAGGCGGCGGGCGGGGAGCGAACGTGACGTTATCGACGCACGAGCGCTCCCCGCCGCGTCGCGTCAGGCGCGATCGGATTGGGATCGGTGAAGGCGGGAGTGCTCGCCGGCGCGTGCGGTGCGGCCGGAGGGGCGATGCGCAGCGTCGCACCGGCGAGCGGTAATCGACTACTGTCGTCTGAGTTCATCTGCACTCCTGTCGGTTGCGGATAGTCGGCACGGGCGATCGACAGCGACGCACGCACGAAGGCGCGCGGCCGGACGGCACGCGAACGGAAGGTGCACGCGGCTGGCGCTGCGCGCAACACGAACGCACGCGCGCGACGGCGCGTCGCGTGCATTCGACAACATCGAAAATTCGGCGGGAGATCTGGCCAGTCAGGCCGGAAAGACGCCGCATCCTGCTTCCCGGGATGCGGCAGAAGACGAGGCTCTGCGCGTTTTCCTCAGGCAGCAGTCAAGTTGGTCAAGCACCAACTACAACTCGCATCGGTGTTCACAGAACACTCCATGTAATTAGACGGGAGCGATGGTAATGGGTCGCCGTGCGAAGCGTCAACCCTTTTGTCAGTCGTTATTTCGAGAAACGTAATCCGGGTGAAGTGCACGCGGCGCACTGCCGGATCGCCGCCAATGAAACGGCCGCGCGCATGCGTCATCGGCATGCGCGCGGCCGCGTTGAAACAGCGTGCCGGTTACTGGTTGGCTGCCGCGACGGCGGCCCCTGCGTCGACAATGCCCGAGCCTGCCGGCATCGCGGTGCACGACGTGCCGGCCGCCAGCTTGGTCGTGCGCGCGCCGCCCTGCAGCTTCTGCTGGATCTGCGCGGGCGTGAGGTTGCCGTTCACCGACAGCATCAGCGCGGCGATGCCCGTCACTTGCGGCGTCGCGAGGCTGGTGCCGTTCGCGAGGCCGTAGGTGTCCGAGCCCGGCGTCGTGGTGCCGGTATTCGACGTCGACAGGATGTTGACGCCCGGTGCGCTCAGCGCGACATCGGCGCCGAAGTTGCTGAACGATGCCCGGCGGCCGGTCGCGTCGGTGGCGCCGACGCTGATCACGCCGCGGCAGTTCGCCGGCTGGTCGAGCCCGGTCGACAGGCCGTCGTTGCCGGCTGCGACGACGACGGTCACGCCCTTCGCGGTCACGTCGTCGATGGCCTGCTGGAACGTCGTGCTGCACGCGCCGACACCGCCGAGGCTCAGGTTGATGACCTTCGCGGGCGTCGGGTTGTTCGGTACGCCGTTGACGGCAATGCCGGCCGCCCAGCGCATCCCGTCCGCGATGTCGCTCGTCGTGCCGCCGCACTTGCCGAGCACGCGCACCGGCAGGATTCGGCCGAGCCACGACACGCCGGCGATGCCGGCGCCGTTGTTGGCGGTCGCGCCGATCACGCCCATCACGCGCGTGCCGTGCCAGCTGCTGTCGCTCGGCTGGGTCGCGCAGTTGTAGTACGGACCGTTCGCATTGCTGAGGTCCTGCTGCGTGACCCAGTCGCCCGGATCGGTTGCGTCAGGGCCGCGCGTCAGGCCGTTGTTGCTGGTGTTGACGTTGCTGATGAAGCTGTAGCCGGGCAGCAGGTTGCCGACGAGATCGGCATGCGGCCGGTACCCGGTGTCGAGCACGGCGGTGACGACGGTCGGCGAACCCTTGGTCACGCTCCACGCCGGCGGCATGTCGATGCCGGCGGTCGGGTCGGACAGGTACCACTGCTGGCTATAGAGCGGATCGCTCGGCGTGTCGCGAATCTGCATCGGGTGATCCGGTTCCGCGTAGTCGACGTCCGAATCGGCTGCGAATGCCTGCGCGAGCGCGGCTGCGTCGGTGGCGGCCATGCGCTGGCCGAGCGACAGCACGGCCGCGCCATTCGAGATCGTCCGTTCGACCTGCACGTTCACGGGCGTTTGCCCGACCGTGCTCGCGTACGCACGTGCGCTGCCGGAGACCGGTGCCGTCCAGCGCGTCATCGAGCGCTGGATGACCGCGTCGAGCCGTGTTCCGTTGTCGACGGCCGCCATCGCACGCGTGGCCGTCAGCGTCTTCAGCTTGACGATCAGGTGATCGATCGGCGCTTCGGCCGGCGCGGTCTGCGCCGCCATCTGCACCGCGGCCTGCTGCGTCGCGCATGCATTGCTGCCGGTCGAGGCGGGCGGGGTCGTCGGGGTGGTGGGAGCGGGCGCTGGGGCCGGTGCCGCGTTGGAAGAAGACGGGTTGCTGCCGTCGCCGCCGCCTCCGCCGCCGCAACCGGCGAGGGGCAGGAGGGCGGCGGCGGACAGCATGCCGGCGAGCATGCGCGCGTGTGCGGAGCGCGCCAGCGCGAAATTGAAACGCTTGGTTCTCATGTTGAAACTCGATCCTCGTAGATAACCGTCGTGCCGGCGGTGGCGCTGGTCCGGCTGACCCGGACCTTGTCTTTTTTGTCTGGCGGCCGTGGCAAGGTTGCTGCGACGCGCCATGCACTGGGTAACGGCTTGTGCGGCGGCTTCTTGAGTGCGTTTCGCGAGAAAAACCGGGGCTGGCGCAAACGATTACGTTGGTGCGTCGCAGCATGAACACGTGTTTGGAACGTGTGGCACAGAACGCGGGGCGAGTCCGCTTGCGGCCGGTCGGGCGAAATGTGTGGCACGGGCCGGTTTGCGCGGCACGGCAAACGTCTTTCAATGCGCGGCCACGATGGAAGGTTGTTTACGCTTTCCCTGATGCGACGCGAATTTTGTCGGGCGTACGATCGCGATTCGATCAACGTTTCGTCAGGAGAAAAGCATGGATCGCCGCTTACGCTGGCTGGCCGTCGCGCTGTCCTGTGCGCTGGCGGGTACCGCGCACGCGCAGGCCCTCACCGGCACGCTCAAGAAGATCAAGGACACGGGCGTCGTGTCGCTGGGCATACGCGAATCGTCGGTGCCGTTCTCGTATTCGGACAACCAGCAGAAGAACATCGGCTATTCGCGCGACATCGCGTCGCGCATCATCGACCAGCTGAAGACGGAACTGAACCTGCCGACCCTCGCGGTGAAGGAGATTCCGATCACGTCGCAGAACCGGATTCCGCTGCTGCAGAACGGGACGATCGATTTCGAATGCGGATCGACGACGAACACGCTCGAACGGCAGAAGCAGGCCGCGTTCTCGAACAGCATCTTTCTTTATGGCATCCGCTTCAGCACGCGCAAGGATTCGGGCGTGAAGGATTTCGCGGACCTGGCCGGCAAGACGGTCGCGACGACGGCCGGCACGTCGGACGAGCGCCTGCTGCGCAAGCTCAACGAAGAGAAGGCGATGAACATGACGATCATCAGCGCCAAGGACCACGCCGAAGCGTTCATGAACGTCACGACCGGGCGCGCGGTGGCGTTCGTGATGGACGAGCCGCTGCTGTACGGCGAGATCGCGAAGGACCGCAACCCGGGCGCGTACACGGTGACGGGCACGCCGCTGGTCCACGAGAACTACGCGTGCATGATGCGCAGGGACGATCCGGCGTTCAAGCATGTCGTCGACGGCGTGGTCGCGAAGATGCAGACGTCGGGCGCGGCCGAGAAGCTCTACAACCAGTGGTTCACGCAGCCGATCCCGCCGAAGGGCGTGAGCCTCAACTATCCGCTGTCGGCGGAAATGAAGCAGCTGTTCAGGAATCCGACGGATCAGGCGCAGTATTGACCGGATGCGGGTCTGATCGACGCTCGGCAATGAAAAACCGCCGGTTCGTGCCGGCGGTTGAGGTGTGGAAGGCGAATGGCGAGAAGTGCGTCAGGCTTTGATTGCCAGGCTGCGCTCGGCCGGCACAGCTGGTGTCGCCCGGGGCAGCTGAAGGTGCCGGCGGCCGCGCCGGCACGGTGACGGGAACCGGCTCGGGCATCGCCCAGGCGCCATCGCGAACCCGACGGGTTGCGGTATCGGCATCGCACGTGCGCTGGCGAGCGCGACGTGCTGGAGCGCCATCATTTGCTGCTGCATGGCGACCATCTGCGCCTGGGCCGCCTGCATCGGATACGAACGGAATCGCATCTTCGTATCCCCATCAAACAATGCCGTTCGAAGCAACAATGAACGAATCGTGCGGCTCACGGAGCGCGCCCTCGGCGACCATGCGAGTGCCGGCTCAAGTCAGGATCAAAGCGGCTTGCAGCGGAGGCTGTCGCGCATTTAGCGCATTTCCGGGCATGCCGCAATCGGCATTCAACCTCGTCCACGCCAGGGGAATCCGGCTGCGTGGCGCGACAACAGGCACAATACGGCATTCGACACGACGCACGCGTGTTCGCAGTTCGAACATCTCACGGCTGCGTCACCGCCGCCCGAATCCTTCCCAGTCGTCATGAACGCCACGCTTACTCCCGCGCGCGAGTCGAACTCGCCGCGCTTCCTGTTGTTCCTGATCTGCCTGTTCGCGTCCGCCGGCCAGCTCGCGATCGACATCTACGTGCCCGCGCTGCCCGACATGGCACGTTCGTTCGCGACCACGCCGCAGGCGATCCAGTCGAGCGTGTCCGGCTACATGGCGGCCTACGCGCTCGGCCAGCTCGTTTTCGGGCCGATCGCCGATGCATACGGGCGCAAGCGCGTGCTGGCGTTCGGGCTCGTGATCTACACGATCGGCTGCCTGTTGTCGCTCGGCGCGCAGAACCTGGAGACGTTCGTGCTCGCGCGCTGCCTGCAGGGCTTCGGGATCGCGACCACCAACCTGCTCGCGAAGGCGATCATCACCGATACATTCTCCGGCCAGGCGCTGATGCACGCGTTCACGTACATGTCGATCGCATGGGGGCTCGCGCCGATCGTCGCGCCGGTGATCGGCGCGCACCTGCAGGAATGGTTCGGCTGGCGCGCGTGCCTCGTGTTCCTGCTGGTGTACTCGCTGGTGATGTGGGCGCTGCTGTGGCGTTACCGCGAAACCTTGCCGAAACCGGTGCATCTCGAGCCGCGCACGCTGATGACGAATGCGGGCAAGGTGCTGGCGAGCCCGGTGTTCCAGAGCTGCTTCCTCGCACAGGGGCTGTGCTACAGCATCCTGCTGGTGTTCAACATCGTCGGGCCGTTCATGGTGCAGACCACGCTGCACAAGCCGCCGACCTTCTTCGGCTATCTCGCGCTCGGCATCGGGCTCATGTATTTCCTCGGCGGCCTGTCGAACCGCATTCACGGGCGCGGGCTGCCGAGCGCCGAGCAGCGGCTGCGCATCGGCGCGCGCGTGATGGCGGGGGCGTCGATCGCGATGCTGGTGCTCGCGCTGACCGTCGGGCTGCGCGTGTGGACGCTCGCGACGCCGGTGCTCGTGATGGGCTTCTGCGCGGGCGCGATGTATCCGACGCTGATGGCCAAGGGCAATTCGCTGTTTCCGCATATCGCCGGCCTGACGAGCGCGATCCTCGGATGCGCGCTGCTGCTCGTGTCGTCCGCGATGATGGGGCTGGCCGGGTTCGTGTCGATCCATGTGCTGACGCCGCTCGCGGTGTTTTTCGTCGCGCTGTCGTGCATCGTCGTGTGGATGGTCACCAAGTTGCTGCGGTACCTGTCGGAGCAGCAGGCCCAGGCCGCGCCCGTCGTGTGCGGGAGCGGGGAGGCCGCGTAAATGCCGCCTGTCGACCTGCCCATGACCTCAGTCCTGCTGAACCGCGTCGCCCGGACCGATGCCGACGACCTGATCGCCGCCAATCGCGCGAGCCGGAGCCACCATCTGCCGTGGGTCGACTCGTTCACCGACCAGGCGGGATTCGACCAGTGGTTCGGCCGCTGCCTGACGGGGCCGAACGTCGGCCTCGTTGCGCGCGAGCGCACGTCCGGGGCCGTGGTCGGCGTGGTGAACCTCAACGAGATCGTCGGCGGGGTGTTCCAGAGCGCGTATCTCGGGTACTACGGAATGGTGGCGTTCAGCCGCAAGGGGCTGATGACCGATGCCATGCGCGCGGCGATCGGTGTCGCGTTCGGCGAATTCGGGCTGCATCGGCTCGAAGCGAACATCCAGCCCGGCAACCACGCGTCGATTGCGCTGGTCCGGCGGCTCGGCTTCACGAAAGAAGGATTTTCGCCGCGCTATCTGCGCATCGGTGGCGAATGGCGCGACCATGAACGGTGGGCGCTGCTGGCCGACGACGAGCCCGAAGCGCGCGCCTGACGCGCGATACCGGGCGATACCGGGCGATTTTCTTCCCGCCGCCGGCCGCTTACAGCGGATGCGCCGCGCCGGCCTGCGTCAGCAGCGAAACGGCCGCCGGATCCGGCATCCCGTTCGAGTCGATCGCGCCGGCTTTCGCGAGTGCGACGAGATCGCTGTCGACACCCGGTTGCCCGACCGTGAACGACGTGGTCAGGAACGCCGGCGCCGCGAGCGTGACCGAATAGCGCTGCTGCAGGTTCGTCACCACGGCCGCTTGCGCGGCCTGTACGGTGTCTGCGTTGTTCATCGCCTGCTGGTAGCGCGGATTGCCCTGGAAATTGCCGATCAATGCACCCGTGTTCGTGCCGAGCTGGGCGGCAAGATAGACCAGCATCAGCTCGGTCTCGGGCGTCGTATTGAAAGTGCCGCCTGCGTACGCGAGCGAATGCAGGCTCGTACCGCTCGACGTGACGGTAATGACGCACGGCAGCGCGGCATTGACCGAAACGCGGTAGTTGCCGCCGCCATCCGTCAGCGTTGTCGCCGAGCCCGTCACGCAGCTGACCGTCACCTGCTCGCTCGCGAGCGCGTCGCCCGTTGCGGCCGTGCCCGACAGCGCGACGGTCTGCGTGTTGTTGTTGAAGCAGGCATCGACGCCGAAGCAGGCATCGCCGTTGCACCCCTGAAGCGTCGCGAGGGTGGCAATGCAGAGCGTGCCCAGCGCGGGGCGGATGAAACGCCTGGGGTGAGTGTTCATGGTCGCTGGCCTTGATGAGAGTGGGGCAACCGGTGGGCGCCGACGGTGCGGCGTCGTTCACATTCTAGGTCCCGAATCGGGGCGCTGCTTGCCCGTTTGGGTCATTTGGCTCGTTTGGCCCGTTTGGTCTGTCTGGCCCGCTTGCGGCCGGGCGCGACCTGCCGTCCGGTGTGTCGTGCGTTGCCGCGTTCCCGGTGACAGGCGTCAGTTGCGTGGACGGGCCGGCTTCATCATGTAGGCGAGCAACAGGCTCAGCACGATGCTGAGCGCGAGTGCGTGCCAATGGCCGGTGAGCAGCCGCTGGTAGTGCTCGCCCATGTCCGGCGTGATCCACCAGCACGTCATGTCGTGCATTCGGGCCTGGTGACATTCCAGGATGCCGCCATGCAGATAGGCATCCCACAGCGCATCGCCCGAATACAGTCCCAGGAAGAGCGGGATGATCTGTACGCCGTACTGGAGCAGTTTCCCCTCGGTTTCAGGTGTCATTTTTGTCGACTCCGGAATCGGCCTGCGCTGGTTTGTCGTCGGTATCCGAATGCCTCGCGTGCCCGATATTGTCGACCGCATCCCTCGCGATGCACAATGATTCGCGCGTTGGCAGGATCAATCGGACAGTCGCGTGGCGACGGTCCGGCGCGCAGGAACAGCGGTGGCCGGAACGGTATCTGGATTCACCGCGATCGCATTGAGACAAGCAACGGGGAAGCGATGAGCAAGATCGGCTGTGTGTGCGGAAACACGATTCGGGACAACACCGATTCGCTGCCTTACAAGGCACGCATTCTCAAGGATACGGCGTACGGGCCGTTTTTCGACTGGCTGGTGAGCGAGTTGCAAAGCTACGTCGTGGCAGCGGAGCAGGGTGAAACGTCTGACTGGCTGGTGAGCCGGGGTTATTCCAGCGACTACATCGGCTTGCGGCTCGACCACGGGAACGTGCTTCACGATCATCTGCACACGCATTTTCACGGCCTCGAAAGAACCGCATACGAATGCACCACGTGCGGCAGGCTGCTGGTTGAAACCGCGGAAGACAACCGCTTCGAGACCTATGTGCCGGCATCGGGGCGATACGACGGCATATTGAAATGACGCGATCCGGAAGCCGGCCGGAAACCTTTCAGTTCCTTTCACAATTGGTTATGCTGCGGGACGATTAAAAACGACGAGAGAACGTGCCGTTCCCGATGGAGCCGGCGCGCCGTTTCCGACATGACTTTGAAACGACAGACGGGCCGGCCGTGCCTGCCGGGTGGCGACGGCGATCCGGCATCGTGGGCAGGCACCACGCGAAACGATATTCGGCATACACACAGCGCGAAGGGTGCAACCTGCAGGCCCGGCTTCTGGAAGGCCACGGCCTTGCTGGCGGGCGCGGTCTTGCTGTTCGGCGGCACGGCCATTGCAGCGCCGGCCGAAGCCCCCAGCGTTGCCGGCGCGGCGTTGTCTACCGCCGCGCTTTCCGTCCCGACCGAGTCGGCCTGCACGCACGTGGCCGCCGCAGCGGCCTATCCGGTTGCCGCAAAACCCGAAGCCGCACCGCCGTTGAAAGGCCGTGTGACGGACACGACGGGCGCGCTGAGCGCGGCTTGCGCATCCGAGCTGACCGACCGCCTCGCTGCGCTCGAGCAACGGCTCGGCGTCCAGATCGCGATTCTGCTGGTCGGGTCCACCGGGCAGTCGACGATCGAACAGTTTGCGACCACCGTATTCGACCAGTGGAAGCTCGGCAAGGCCGAGGTCAACAACGGCCTGCTGCTGGTCGCCGCGCTCAACGACCATGCCGTTCGGATCGAAGTCGGCTACGGGCTCGAAGGCACGATTCCGGACATCGTCGCGGGCCGGATCATTCGCGAGCGGATCGTGCCGGCATTCCGCGAGAACCGCATTGAAGCCGGCATCAGCGACGCGGTGGACGCGCTGGCACACGAAATGATGCCGGCCGACGTCGCCGCACCGGAGCAGGCCGCGCCCGCGACCGCATACGACGGGCGCGACGACGCCTACGAAACGGCCGAGGCGACCGCGACGGATGCCACGAACGCACCGCCCCGCGACGCACGAGCCGGCGCCGAGAAATACCAGTCGAACGGCCTGCCCGAGCGGAAGCGCCCGAACACGGGCGGCGTGCGGTTCTGGTTCCTGCTCGGGGTTGCCAACGTCGTGCTGGGCGTGGTCGCGCAGTGGCGCAAGCTGCGCCGCAGGGTGGCGCTCCTGGCCGCGTGGCTCGTGGCGGCCGTCGTGCCGATCGTGATGCTGCCGGTCGGCGAGATCTTCAACGGCAATGTCGAAGCCATGCTGGGCGCCGCGGCGTTCGTTCCGGCGGCGGCCGGCGTCGCGCCGTGCCTGCTCGGCGTCAACCTGTTCCTGTCGGCACGCGTACGCAAATACACGGCGATCGTGGGCGGGACGCTGTTCATGATCATCGCGATCGGGCGCGAGATGGACTATTCGGTCGAGGAAGTGCTGTCCGGCATCTTCGGCGTGCTGTGCGTGCTCGCCGTGATCTGGGCGAAGCTGACGGGCAGCGGTTCGTCTTCGTCGTCATCCTCGTCCGGCTCCCGGTCGCAATCGAGCTCGAGCTCCGATTCGTTCCGCGGCGGCGGCGGTTCGAGCGGCGGTGGCGGCGCATCGGGCCGCTGGTAGCGTCCGCGCGCAGCGTGCCTGCACACCTGGTTCCTTTCACCTACCGCTCCACCCGGAGCGTTCAACCGGAAACAATCCACGATGAAATGGTTTCGAATCCTGCTCGTGTGCTGCGTGCTGGCTCCGCTCGCGGGGTGCGGCTATAACGCGATCCAGTCGTCCGACGAGGACATCAATGCCGCGTGGTCCGAAGTGCTGAACCAGTACCAGCGCCGCGCCGACCTCGTGCCGAACCTCGCCGCATCGGTGAAGGGCTACGCGGCGCACGAGGCGCGCGTGCTGACCGAAGTGGCGTCGGCCCGTGCGCGCGTAGGCAGCGTGCAGATGACGCCGGAGATGGCGAAGGATCCGGCCGCGCTCGCGGCGTTCGACCAGCGGCAGGGCGAGCTGTCCGGAGCGCTGAGCCGGCTGATGGTGGTGTCCGAGCGCTACCCGGAGCTGAAGGCGAACGAAGCGTTTCGCGACCTGCAGACCCAGCTCGAAGGCACGGAAAACCGCATCGCGGTCGCGCGTGGCCGCTACATCAAGACGGTGCAGCGCTACAACGTGCAGATCCGCCAGTTCCCGGGCGTCGTGATCGCGAAGATCTTCGGCTACCAGCCGCGCCCGAATTTCAGCGTCGCGAACGAAGCGGCGATCTCGACCGCGCCGGCACTCGATTTCTCCGCGCAGCCGCAGCCGCCGCAGCCGCCGAAGGCGAACGCGGCTGGCGAATAAGGCTGACGAATAAGGCCGGCAAACACGTTCAGGGCTTGCGCGCGGCCGCCTTCGCGAACGCGCCGCGCACCTCGAAGCTGATCGCGTCGGCAACATTGCCGCGTGCGTCGACCAGTTCGAGCCGGTGCCGGCCCGGCCACGGCATCCACGCGATGCGGTCGGCATGCCCGATCACCTTGTCGTCGAGCCGCCACGCGAACTTCGCGGCGCGCCCGGCCGAGCGCTCGAACCAGATCCGCTGGTTCTTCGGCGGAATGTCCGGGTCGATCGCGAAGATCGTGCCGTCGGTCGGCGCGCCGATCGTCAGCGGCGCACGCGCGCCGTCCTTGCCCGGCGTGACGGGGGCGGCGAGCCGGATCGTGTCGACCGCCGTGCCCGCGACGAACCACTCGTTGCGTGACGGCTCGATATCGCGTTCGAAGGTGATGCGGCGCGTCTCGACACCGGCCGGCGCACGCGGCGCGCGGCTCGGCACGTCGCGGTGCAGGTAGCCGACGACAGCCGACCACACCGGCGACGCGCCCGTGACGCCCGACACGTCCCACATCGGCGAGCCGTCCGCATTGCCGACCCACACGCCGACGGTATAGCGCGACGTGTAGCCGACGGTCCAGTTGTCGCGCATGTCCTTGCTCGTGCCGGTCTTGACTGCCGAGAAGAAGCGCGTCGCGAGCGGATTGTCGAAGCCGAACGTGCGTACGCGCGCGTTGTTGTCGGAGAGGATGTCGGTCACGACGAAGCTGGCCGCCTCGCTGAACACGCGTGTGCCGTCGGCCGCGCGATCGGGCGAGGATGCCGATGCGCCGGATGCCGGTGCCGGCGCGGGCCGGTCGACGACCTGGCGGGCGACGCCGCCGTTCGCGAGCGCGCGGTACGCGTTGGTCAGCGACAGCAGCGTGACGTCTGCACTGCCGAGCGCGAGGCTGAAGCCGTAGTAGTCGCCTTCCTGCGCGAGCGGCAGGCCGAGCGCGGTCAGCGTGCGCGCGAAGCGGTGCGGCGTGACGAGCACGAGCGTGCGCACGGCCGGCACGTTCAACGAGCCGCCGAGCGCGCTGCGCACGCTCACCCAGCCCTTGAAATCCTTGTCGTAGTTCTGCGGAATGTACAGGCCGCCGCCGGCGGCGAGGTTGATCGGCGCATCGTCGAGCAGTGACGCGGCCGTCAGCCGTTTCTCGTCGATCGCCTGCGCATACAGGAACGGCTTGAGCGTCGAGCCGGCCTGGCGCGGCGCGAGCACGGCATCGACGTCACGCGCGCTCGACAGCGCGCCGGACGACCCGACCCATGCACGAATCTCGCCGGTCGCGTTGTCGATCACGACGACCGCGCCGTCCTGCACGTTGCGCCGGTGCGCGGGCGCGTTGAGTTCGGTCAGCGCCCGCATCAGCGTGTCGCGCGCGAAGCGTTGCAGCGGCGCATCGAGCGTCGTGCGCACCTGCGCGCCGGCCGTCGGCCGGACCTCGGCCGCGATGCGTCGCGCGAAGTGCGGGGCGAGGGCGGCGCCGTCGTCGCGCGCGGCGCTGGCCGGGCGCGCGGTGACAAGCTGCACGTAGCCGTCGAGCGATGCACAGGCCTGCTCCGCATGCATGTCGCGCAGGATCCGGCATGCGCGCTCGGCGACTTTAGCGGGGGTTGCGTTGGGCGCGCGCACGAGCGCGGCCGCGATCGCGGCTTCGCGTGCGTCGAGGCCCGACGGCGCCTTGCCGAACAGCACCTGCGACAGCGCGGCGAGGCCGATCGTCTCGCCGCGGAACGGCACGAGGTTCAGGTATGCCTCGAGCACCTGGTCCTTGCGCCAGCCGCGTTCGAGCAGTAGCGCGTTGACCGCCTGCGAGGCCTTCTGCGGCAGCGAGCGCTGGCCCGACCGGCGCGGCGAATCGCTGAGCAGCCCGGCGAGCTGCATCGTGACGGTCGATGCGCCGCGCGTGCGCTCGTTCCACAGGTTGCCCCAGGCGGCACCGGCGATGCCGCGCCAGTCGACGCCGCTGTGTTCATAAAAGCGCTTGTCCTCGGACACGACGATCGCTTCGCGAAACGCGGGCGACACGTCCGCGAGCGACACCCAGTCGCCGCGCCGTTCGGTGAGGTCGACGCGCGTGCGCTGCAGCGGCGTGCCGTCGCGCGCGAGCAGCACCCAGTCGGAGCTGCGCCAGTTGCGGCGCACTTCGTCGTAGCCCGGCAGCGCATGCGCGACGAGCGGCGCGGCCAGCACGACGGCGACGAATACGCGGCCGGCGAAACGCGCCGGCCGCGGCAATACCTGATCGATCATCACGGTCTCGTTACTTGCCCGCGTCGGCCGGCTTCACGGTCATCGGCGGGTTCGGCCACAGGCCGTACACGGACGGCGCGTACAGCGCCTCGACACGCGTCGGCGGCAGCCCGAACGTGCCGACGTTGTTCAGTCGCACCGTGTACTCGACCGAGAATTTGCCCTTCGGCAGATAGTCGTAGTACGCGCGGTAGCCGTCGAAGTCGCGCTCGATGAACGCCGGCCACGCGCCGTCCGGCGTCTTCTCGCCCTGCGTCGCGGCTTCGGAGTCGCGGCCGAGGCCCGAGCCGAGGATCGTCGAGCCGGCCGGAACCGGATCGTTGACGACGACCCACGTCATGTCGCTCTGCGCATCGATGTCGAGATGCACGCGCACGACGTCGCCGCGCGTCAGCACGCCCTTGACGGCGGGCGACACGGGTGTGACGGTCTTCGTGATCCGGTAGCCGGCGGCGAACGGCGAACGCAGCGGCACGGCTGCGAGGCTCTCGATCGTGGCCCACGGACGGCCCGTGCCGTCTTGCGTGACGGACAGCGTGGCCGGCGCCTGCGACGCGCGCGGCCACGGCAGCATCACGCTGCGGGCCGCGGCGGCGCGGGTGGCCGGGGTGGCCGATGCCGCCGTGTCGGCGGGCGCGGGTGCCGGCGCTTGCGACCACGCGATCGTGCGCTCGTCGCCGCCGAGCGCGACTTTCGTCGCGCCGGCAACCGGCGTGCTCTCGTAAGTGCGCGAGAAGCGCTCGACCGCGAGCAGGCCGAGCGCGTTCGACGTGGTCGTCTGCCATGCGCCCTGGCGCTGCAGGGCGAGCAGGCCGGCCGTCACGCGGGGCATCTCGTCCTTCCACGCCGGGTCACCCGCGAATTCCAGTGCGAGACGTGCCGCGTTGGTCTCGTTGCTGGTCATCAGCCACCACAGGTCGTCGTCGCGTGCAGTCGAGAACACGAGCTGCGTGCCCTGGTACGTGAGGCGTGCGCGCAGGATCTGTTCGACCTGCGCGCGTTTCTCGTCGCGTTGCGGGATGTCCTTCACGCGCGTCAGGATCGCGTGATAGTCGATCACCGCCGACGTCGGCCACTGGTTCGGCGCGATCTCGATCGAGCCGAGCATGCGGCCCTGCGCTGCGCCGTAGCGCGACAGCGCCTCGATCGCGGCGAGCTTGCGGAGGTCTCGATCCTGGCGCGGCGCCCACGTGTTGCGCTCGAGGCGGCCGTCGACGAAGCGCGCGAGCCCGGCTTCGAGCTGCGTGCGCAGGTCTTCCGGCAGCGCGAAGCGCGGGTCGAGACGGCTCGCCTCGTCGGACACCACGAGCAGGTACGACGACAGCGTCGCGCTGCCGGCGTGCGAATCGTCGGACGACGGCGGGAAGTAGCTCGCGAGCCCGTCGCTGTCGAGATAGACGGGCATGCGGGCGATCAGCGCCTGCCATTGCGCGGGGTCGCGCAGGCCGATCGCGCGTGACGTCTGCTGTTCGAGGCAGCGGTACGGATAGCGCTCGAACCAGCGCTTCACGCCGGGCAGCCCGTCGGCAAGCTTCGACTGCAGCGACACGGCGATGCCGCCGCGCGGCAGGCCTTGCGCGTTGTTCGCGGCACCGGCCGGGGAGGCCACCGGCACCGTCAGCGTGCCGTCGACTTGCGCGAGCGTCGCCTGCTGAACCGTGACCGGCAGCGCGGGCACGACCTTCTGCGCAACCGCCAGCGCGTCGGACGCACGCTTGCCGCCTTGCTCGGCCGCTTCGATGCGCCAGTTCAGCGCACCGGCCGCGTCGAGTGCCTGCTCGGGCACGGTGATCGTCCATGCGACTTCGGTTGCCGTATTGGCCGCCAGCGACACGGTTTGCGGCGCGACCTCGAGGCCCGTCACGCGCGGCGTCACGACGACCTGCATCGCGCGGTCGGTCGTGTTGCGCAGCGTGACCTGCGCACGGAACGCGTCGCCTTCGCGCACGAGCGGCGGCAGGCCGGAGATCAACTGCAGATCCTGCGTGCTGCGGATCGACGTGCTGCCGGTGCCGAAGCGGTCGGGGCCGACCGCCGCGATCGCGACGATCCGGAAGCGCGTGAGCGCGTCGTTCAGCGGCACCTCGACGGTCGCGCTGCCGTTCGCATCCAGCGTCACGCGCGGATTCCACAGCAGCAGCGTGTCGAACAGCTCGCGGGTCGGCGCGCTGCCGCCGCCGCCGCCGGCCGGCACGGCCTTGCGGCCGAAGTGGCGGCGGCCGACGATTTCCATCTGCGCGGTGGCCGTCTCGACACCGTACGCGCGTCGCCGCAGCATCGCGTCGAGCAGGTCCCAGCTGTTGTTCGGCATCAGTTCGAGCAGCGCCTCGTCGACGGCCGCGACCGCGATCTGCGTGCCGGCCGGCGCGGGCTGGCCGTTCGGCAGCGTGACCTTCACGTGCGCCTGCGCCTTGCTGCGCACCGTGTAGCGGGTCGCGTCGGTCGTCACGGTCACGCCGAGTCGGTGCACGCCCGTGCCGACCTTGATCTCGCCGAGGCCGTAGCGGAACGCGGGTTTCGACAGGTCGACGAACGCGGTCGGCGCTTCATAGTGACGGCCTTCGCGCCAGAATGCGCGCGCCCATTCGACCGGCGCCTTCCAGCCCCACGTGAAGAACGAGTACCACGGCACTTCACGAATCCGGCCGCGCAGCGCGAGCACCGACACGTAGACGTTCGGCCCCCACGTGTCGCCGACCTTCAGGTCGACCGTCGGGTTCTTGCCGTTCAGTTCGACGATGTGCGTTTCCATCACGCCGCCGCGCTCGACCGCCACCAGCGCGGTCGCGTAGCGGAACGGCATGCGCACCTGGAAGCGGGCGGTTTCGCCCGGTTCGTACGAGGTTTTCTCCGGGATCACGTCGATCCGGTCGGTGTTGTCGCCGCCGAACCAGAGTTCGTCCTCGCGCGTGACCCACACCGATGTCGATGCATTCGACGTGCGGCCGTCGCCGTCCTTGGCCACCGCGATCAGCTGCACGTTGCCGGCCTGTTCGAGCGTCGCGTCGCAGGCCATGCGGCCCTTGTCGTCGGTCTTGCCCGAGCACAGCACGCCGAGGTCGCGCGTGTCGCTCTTGTTGTCGTACGCGTAGAAACCGCCGACCATCCGCTTGCGCGACGACGTCGTGATGCGCGCGACGCCCTTGATCTCGATCGGCACCGACGCGCGCGGCTTGCCTTGCAGGTCGACCGCCAGCGCCTGCACGGGCACGCGCTGGCCGACCGATACCCAGCGGCCGGCCTTGACGCCGGCCACCACCGCGGCCGGCCACAGGATCGTGTCGCCGCGAATCGTCTGCACTTCGCCGTTCGGGTCGGCGAACGTCGCTTCGAGCGCGATGCGCTTCGGTGCGTCGACGTCGGGCAGGCCCTTCAGCGTGACCGAGCCCGCACCGTTGCGGTCGAGCGTCAGCGGCAGCTTGTCGGCGATCAGCTTCGTCGCGTCGGGGTCGTTGTTCGACGACGACGCGTTGTCGCCGTCCTGCGAATCGTCGTCGGCATTGCCGTCGCTCGTGTCGGGGCGATACGGCGTGAAGCTGAAATCCTCGAAGCGATCCGCGAACGGTGGAGACGCCCACTTCATCAGCGCCGACACCTGCACGGGCAGGTTCGATGCGCCGCCACCCGACACGTAGTCGATCTGCACCGCGAGCGGCGCTTCCTTCACGGCGACGAGCGGGCTCTTCTGCGCGTCGCGCGCGCCGATCGAGCCCTTCAGCACCGGCAGGCGGAACGCCTCGACGCGGAAGCTGCCGCTGTAATAGGTGGCGGTCGGCGCGTCCTCCGGGCCGCCTTCGAGCTCGACGCTGTATTCGCCGAGCTTCGCGGCGGCCGGCAGTGTGAACTGCGAGTCCGCGCTGTGGTCGGCCGCCCACGTGAGCGGCAGCTTGTAGGTCTGGCCCGTGCCGAGATGGCGGATCGTCACGCGCGTCGGGTATTGCGACGGGAACGCGAGGCTCTGCAGCGTTTCGGTGCGGATGAAGTGCTTCATCGACACGGTTTCGCCGGCCCGCAGCAGCGTGCGGTCGAATACCGTATGCGCACGCACGGTCGGTGCGCTGTCGGTGTCGGTCGGCACGTTGAAGCGCCACGATTCGATCCCGCGGTTCCAGTTCGAGCTGACGAACGCCATGTCGGGGCCCGTCTTCGGATCGTTCACGCGGGCCGACACGAAGTAGTCGTCGAAGCGTTGCTCCGAGTCGGACGAGCTGCATGCGCGCTTCGATTCGAATGCGCCGTCGATCTTCAGCAAACCCTGCGCATCGGTCTTGCCGGATGCGATCTCGTCGCCGTTGCAGTCCGACACGCGGATCTGCGCATTCGGCACGGGCTTGCCCTTGTCGAGCGTCGTGACCCACACGAGGTTGTTTTCGCGGCCCTGTTTCAGGTGCACGCCGAGGTTGGTGACGAGCACCGTGGTGCGCACGTACATGCTCGACGGTTTCGCCAGCAGCGAGCGGCCGAGCGCGGGCGACGCGAGTTCGAGCACGTAGAAGCCGGGCTTGTCGATCGGCACGCCGACGACTTCGAACGGGCGCAGTGCCTTCGGGTCGGCCTTCGGCAGCGTCAGCGCCTGCACGCCCGGCTGGCCCTTGAGCAGCGTCAGCGAGCGCACGTCGATGCGGCGATCCTTCGGCGCGGGCGCCTTCTCGCCGGCTTCGCGCGGCACGTAGACGGGGTGCTGGCCCTTGCGTTCGAGCAGGCCCGGAATCTGGCTGTCGATCGAGCCGGCCGTCATCGACCAGTTGTCGAAGCGGTCGACGGTGCGCATCCACTGGCGAATCGCGGTGTCGTCGTCGACCTTCAGGTTCGAGAACTGCGCGCCCTGGGTGTTCAGGCCGTCGATATGCAGGTCGGCCTCGACGTTGCGCAGCGTGACGGGCACGAGCGCGGGCGTATCGGGTTCGGCGAAGCGCTCGACGATCCCGAAGGTGCCCGACGAGAATTTCGCGAGCGGCGGCATCGGCGCGGTGCGTGTCGCGAGCGGGAACAGGTCGGCGTTGGACAGCGAGCGGTCGGTCACGTCGCGCAGGCCCGACGGCAATTCGATCGTCAGGCCGGCCTGCTCGGGCAGCGGCGGGTTGAACGTGACGGTGGTGACTTCCTCGCTCTTGTCGTCGGCCGCGAAGGTCGGCGACAGCGAACCGTCAGGGCCGCGCAGCTTGATCGCCTCGGCGTTCTTGCGCGAGATCGGTGCGTTGAACGACAGCGTGAGCGGGCGCAGCGGCGTGCAGGGGGCCTTCGCGTTCTCGCGTTCGCACGAGAAGCTCGCGGCGAACGGTGCGCGCACGGTGAAATCGAAGCGCCGCTCCGTTTCGTTCGGGATCCCGCTCGGGCTCGTGACGCCCTTGCCGTACACGAGCTGCATCTTTGCGCTCGCCGGCAGCGCCTGCGCGCACGAAAGCGTCAGCACGCGCGCGGCATCCTTCTTCAGCCCGAAGTGATCGAGCAGTGCGTTGCGCGCATCGTCGTCGGCGGCCGTGACGGGAATGCGGTTGCCGATGCCGGCCGCTTCGCACCAGATGTTCGCGAGCGCCGAGCGCGGTTCGGCCGGGCCGTTCAGCTTCAGCACGAATATCTGCCGTTCCTCGATCTCGCGCGAGCCGGGCCGTACGTTCACCGGGAACGGGCCGCCTGTCTGGAACGTGAAGCGGCGCGGGCCGCTGGCCGCATTGCCGGCGACCGAGCGCAGCGTGTCGTTGAGCGCGACCGAGCAGCGCACGCCGGGCGGCAGGTCGTTTTCGAAATCGTAAACCCAGGTCTTGTCGTCGAGCCAGTGACCCTGGCCGCGCGCGGCCGTGGAATCGTTGCAGGTGACGCGCGCGGGATTCGGCGCGGAGGCCGAGCCGAACGCGACCATCGGTTCGTCGAACTTGACGACGCTCTGCCGGACTTCGGTGACGGTGCCTTGCGGCGACACGCTCACCGTGCGCGCCGCGAGAGCATGCAGCGACAGTGCCGTGGCGCCGCCGAGCGCCGCGACGGCGCCGATGCGCCAGAGCAGCCGGGTGGTGTGGTGGAGTCGTTTCGCTTTGTTGTGTTTGTCGTGCTGCTTCATCGCTCGATTGCCCTCGGAGGGAAGCTTTCTGTTTGATTGCACGCGATTCTAACCGACCGACATGTGCGCGCATCGCGTCGCACAGTGTGCCGTCGACGTGCGACACTGACGTGCGTGCCGCAACTTTGTCGCGCCGACGATACAAAAATGCAGCGAAATGTCGATTGTCTCGGATTGCGGAACATTTAATGGACTATAAAAAGATTGTTCGTTCCGATTTGTGCGCGTACATTTCAGGTCCGCGCCAATGTTTGAGAAATATCAAGCGTGGTTTTCCCGAATCCGGTGTTCGAGAGAAGGAAACATGCACAACGACAACACTCCCCACTCGCGTCGTGAAAGCGACGCAACCGCAAGCGGTATCACGCGGCGTCAATGGCTGCAGGGCGCACTGGCGCTGACGGCGGCGGGCCTCACGGGCTCGCTGGCGTTGCGGGCCCTGGCCGACGATCCCGGCACCGCGCCGCTCGATACGTTCATGACGCTCTCCGAAGCATTGACAGGCAAGAAGGGGCTGAGCCGCGTGCTCGGCCAGCGCTTCCTGCAGGCCTTGCAGAAGGGCTCGTTCAAGACGGCCGACAGCCTGCCGCAACTCGCCGGCGCACTCGCGTCCGGTTCGCTGAATCCCGACCAGGAAACACTCGCGCTGAAGATTCTTGAAGCGTGGTATCTCGGCATCGTCGACAACGTCGTGATTACCTACGAAGAAGCATTAATGTTCAGCGTCGTATCCGATACGCTCGTGATCCCGTCGTATTGCCCGAACAAACCCGGCTTCTGGGCCGAAAAACCGATCGAGAGGCAAGCCTGATGGCCGATACCGATACGCAAAAGGCCGACGTCGTCGTCGTCGGGTCGGGTGTCGCAGGCGCGATCGTTGCACACCAGCTCGCAATGGCGGGCAAGTCGGTGATCCTGCTGGAAGCCGGCCCGCGCATGCCGCGCTGGGAAATCGTCGAGCGCTTCCGCAACCAGGTCGACAAGACCGATTTCATGGCGCCGTACCCGTCGAGCGCATGGGCGCCGCATCCGGAATACGGCCCGCCGAACGACTACCTGATCCTGAAGGGCGAGCACAAGTTCAACTCGCAGTACATTCGCGCGGTGGGCGGCACGACGTGGCACTGGGCCGCGTCGGCGTGGCGCTTCATCCCGAACGACTTCAAGATGAAGACCGTGTACGGCGTCGGCCGCGACTGGCCGATCCAGTACGACGACCTCGAGCATTACTACCAGCGCGCCGAAGAGGAACTCGGCGTGTGGGGCCCGGGCCCCGAGGAAGACCTGTACTCGCCGCGCAAGGAGCCGTACCCGATGCCGCCGCTGCCGTTGTCGTTCAACGAGCAGACGATCAAGAGCGCGCTCAACGGCTATGACCCGAAGTTCCACGTGGTGACCGAGCCGGTCGCCCGCAACAGCCGCCCGTACGACGGCCGGCCGACTTGTTGCGGGAACAACAACTGCATGCCGATCTGCCCGATCGGCGCGATGTACAACGGCATCGTGCACGTCGAGAAGGCCGAGCAGGCCGGCGCGAAACTGATCGACAGCGCGGTCGTCTACAAGCTCGAGACCGGGCCGGACAAGCGCATCGTCGCCGCGATCTACAAGGACAAGACCGGCGCCGACCATCGCGTCGAGGGCAAGTACTTCGTGATCGCCGCGAACGGCATCGAGACGCCGAAGATCCTGCTGATGTCCGCGAACCGCGACTTCCCGAACGGCGTCGCGAACAGCTCCGACATGGTCGGCCGCAACCTGATGGACCATCCGGGCACCGGCGTGACGTTCTACGCGAACGAGAAGCTGTGGCCGGGCCGCGGCCCGCAGGAGATGACGTCGCTGATCGGTTTCCGCGACGGCCCGTTCCGTGCGACCGAAGCCGCGAAGAAGATCCACCTGTCGAACATGTCGCGCATCAACCAGGAGACGCAGAAGATCTTCAAGGGTGGCAAGCTGATGAAGCCCGAGGAGCTCGACGCGCAGATCCGCGACCGTTCCGCGCGCTTCGTCGAGTTCGATTGCTTCCACGAAATCCTGCCGCAGCCGGAGAACCGCATCGTGCCGAGCAAGACGGCGACCGACGCGATCGGCATCCCGCGCCCGGAGATCACGTATGCGATCGACGACTACGTGAAGCGCGGCGCCGTGCATACGCGCGAGGTCTACGCGACGGCAGCGAAGGTGCTGGGCGGTACGGAAGTCGTCTTCAACGACGAGTTCGCGCCGAACAACCACATCACGGGCGCGACGATCATGGGCGCGGATGCACGCGACTCGGTCGTCGACAAGGACTGCCGCACGTTCGACCATCCGAACCTGTTCATCTCGAGCAGCTCGACGATGCCGACCGTCGGTACGGTGAACGTGACGCTGACGATCGCGGCGCTCGCGCTGCGGATGTCGGACACGCTGAAGAAGGAAGTCTGACCGTGCGGAAATCTACTCTCACCTTCCTCCTCGCCGGCTGTCTCGCGCTGCCGGGCCTCGCACGCGCGGCCGATGCCGCCGATCCGGCGCTGGTCAAGCGCGGCGAATATCTCGCGGTCGCGGGCGACTGCATGGCGTGCCACACCGCGAAGGGCGGCAAGCCGTTCGCGGGCGGTCTCGGCATGCCGATCCCGATGCTCGGCAAGATCTATACGAGCAACATCACGCCCGATCCCGAGACGGGCATCGGCAACTGGACGGCCGAGGACTTCGAGCGCGCGGTGCGCCACGGGGTGTCGAAGAACGGCGACAACCTGTATCCGGCGATGCCGTACGTGTCGTACGCGAAGATCAACGACGACGACGTGCAGGCGCTGTACGCGTACTTCATGCACGGCGTCGAGCCGGTCAAGCAGGCGCCGCCGAAGAACGAGATCCCCGCGCTGCTGAGCATGCGCTGGCCGCTGAAGATCTGGAACTGGCTGTTCCTGAAGGACGGCGCGTACGAGCCGAAGCCGGCGCAGAGTGCCGAGTGGAACCGCGGCGCGTATCTCGTCCAGGGTCTTGCCCACTGCAGCACGTGCCACACGCCGCGCGGCATCGCGATGCAGGAGAAGTCGCTCGACGAGACGGGCGGCAGCTTCCTGTCGGGTTCGGTGCTCGCGGGCTGGGACGGCTACAACATCACGTCCGACGCCAACGCGGGGATCGGCGGCTGGACGCAGCAGCAACTCGTCCAGTACCTGCGCACCGGCAGCGTGCCGGGTCTCGCGCAGGCGGCCGGCCCGATGGCCGAGGCGGTCGAGCACAGCTTCTCGAAGATGACCGAAGCCGACATCGGCGCGATCTCGACGTACATTCGCACGGTGCCGGCAGTCGCCGGCGGCGACGCGAAGCAGTCGCGCTCGTCGTGGGGCAAGCCGGCCGAGGACGGCCTGACGCTGCGCGGCGTCGCGCTCGCGTCGTCGGGCATCGATCCGGCACGGCTGTATCTCGGCAACTGCGCGACCTGCCACCAGATGCAGGGCAAGGGCACGCCGGACGGCTATTACCCGCCGCTGTTCCACAACTCGACGGTCGGCGCACCGAATCCGACCAACCTCGTGCAGGTGATCCTGAACGGTGTGCAGCGCAAGGCCGGCAGCGAGGACGTCGGGATGCCGGCGTTCCGCCACGAGCTGTCGGATGCGCAGATCGCCGCGCTGACGAACTACCTGACCGGGCAGTTCGGCAATCCGGCCGCGAAGGTGACCGAGCAGGACGTCGCGAAGCTGCGCTGATGCGGCACGCGACGAAGCAGGGCGATAACTGACCAGAGGAGGAGCACTGCACATCGGGTTGTTACCCGATGCCGGTTGTTGCAGAGCGGGGCGGGCGGCGCAGGCGGCCACCCGTCCTGGTTCATTCGCAATCCGGTGCGCCGGGCGTGTTTGCGCCATGCGCATCGCTTTCGTTGATCGACACCATGACACCGAATCAACCGTTTCTCGCGTCCCAGCGCGATGTGCTGCTGCTGCTTGCCCGGATCCTGCTCGTGATCCTGTTCGTGATGTTCGGCTGGAAGAAGATCGTCGACTTCCCCGGGACCATCGCGTTCATGGGTTCGGAGGGCGCGCCCGCGCCGATCATCTCCGCCGCGATCTCCGTCGTGATGGAGCTGTTCGTCGGGATCGCGATCCTGGTCGGCTTCCAGACGCGCCCGCTCGCGCTGCTGCTGGCGCTCTATACGATCGGCACCGGCATCATCGGCCATCACTACTGGACGATGACGGGCGGCGAGCAGATCAACAACATGATTCATTTCTACAAGAACATCGCGATCTCCGGCGGCCTGCTTTCGCTTTGCGCGGCGGGCCCCGGGCGTTTTTCGATCGATCGCGGATAAACAGACCCTGGGCGAGCGCATGGGGCGCGCGCCGGAAGGTCGAGACTCCGAGGGGGCATCATTTTGCGACTCAAACATTTCGCATGGCTGATCGCGGCCGCCACACCGGCGGCCGCTTTTGCACAGACGAGCGTGACGCTGTACGGCCGCGTCGACGGCGGCATCGAATACCTGAACCACATCGCGCAGCCGAACGGCGGCAGCGCGACCCGCTGGAGCGCCGAAAGCGGCGACTGGGGCACCAGCATGTTCGGGCTGAAGGGCATCGAGGATCTCGGCGGCGGGCTGTCGACGGTCTTCGACCTGGAAACCGCGTTCCAGGTGATGAACGGCCAGACGGGCGGCGGGCGCATGTGGTCGCGGCGTGCGTATGTCGGGCTGAAGAGCAACACGTGGGGCCAGCTGCAGGCCGGCCGCAACCTGTTCATCGACAGCGACGGCGTGTGGGAATTCGACCCGTTCGTGCAGCAGGCGTTTTCGTCGGCATCGCTCGTGCGCGGCCGCAACTGGCAGCAGACCAGCAACAACATCGAGTATCACAGCCCGGTGATCGGCGGCTTCGACGTGCAGGCGCAATACGCGTTCGGCAACCAGTCGCGCGGCTTCAACTACGGCGCGGCCGACGACTTCGGCCGCTCGGACGGGATCATGATCTCGTACCACTCGCCATTGCTCGACGTGCGCGGCATCTACGATGAACTGCGCGACAACAACGGCAAGTTCAGCAACATCTTCACCGCGTCGCGCGAGTATTTCGTCGGCGCGAACGTCAAGGTGTCGAAGTTCAAGATCCAGGGCGCGTATACGCACTACCAGGCGCCGGACAGCCCGGCCGGTGTGGCCGATCGCGCCGATCACTACTGGCTCGGCGCGACCTATTCGGCGACGCCGCAATGGGCCGTGACGGGCGGCGGTTACTACGTGAAGGTGGGCGACGGCGGCGGCGACGCGTCGCACGATCCGTCGGGGCACGCGATGATGTACGTGCTCGGCACCACGTACAACCTGTCGAAGCGCACGTTCCTGTATGGCACGGTTGCGTATGTGCGCAACGGCGGCAACTCGAACTTCTCGCTGCTCGCGACGCCGCGCGACGCGACGTCGGGCACGAGCCCGATGACGGGCGAGTCGCAGACTGGCGCGTATGTGGGGATGATGCATACGTTCTGAGCGGCGAAGGTATACGACTTGTACACAACAACGCACGGGCGGTTGCCGTCCGTGCGTTGTTGCGTTTACGGCGCGTGGCAGGCGCCGGTCAGAATCCGCACGCGTCGGTCGACGTCAGCGTCGCGAACGGACCATTAAGCGTCGCATTGTGATGCGCGACGATCCGCTCGGCCGGCAGTTCGGGCGTATCCATGCAGGTGTGCGCGTCGGCGACGAGCACCGCGCGAAAACCGAGATCGGCGGCCGCACGACACGTGGTATCGACGCAGTACTGCGTCTTCATCCCCGCAATCACGATCTCGCCGATGCCGGCCGCATGCAGCCACTCGGCGAGCGGTGTGCCGGTGAAGCAGCTCGACCGCGTTTTGGCGAACACGGTATCGCGGGCAGCATCGATCGCGAGTTCCGGCAGCAGTGCGGTCAGCGGCGAGTCGGGTGCAATCGGCGAACCGGCGGGCCCGGTGTGCCGGACGGCGAACACGGGCGCACCGGCTTCATGCGCGCGATCGATCAACCGGTTGATGTTCGCGAGCACGCGCTCGCCGTCGTACGGACGCTCGGGGCCGTGAAACAGGCCGACCTGCATGTCGACGACGAGCAGCGCGCGTTTCGGGGAAGAGACTTCGGGCATTGCGTTTCTCCTGAATGACCGATACGGACGGAGAAACGACAAGACCCCGTCCGGAACCGGCGGGGCCTGTGAGGGGTTGCGCTACGACCTTGCGCGCACTCGCCGCACGAGCCCGCCGAAGGCGGTCGTGCGCGTCGTGGTCGAGAAGGTGGTCGTGGTGTGGCGCATGGAGCGATCATGCACGATGCGCGCACACCACGTCAATCGCGCATCCGGCATCGGCCGCCGGTCAGTCGAGCGCCTTCCCGGCTTTTTCGTCCATGCAGCGGATGGCAAGCAGCGTGAACACACCGCAACCAATCGCATACCACGCAGGCGCATTCGGGTTGCCGGTCGCCGCGATCAGCCACGTGACGAAGAACTGCGCGAAGCCGCCGAAGATCGCGACGCCCACGCTGTACACGAGTGCGCCGCCAGTCGCGCGCACCGCACGCGGGAACAGTTCGCCGAGCATCGCGCCGGTCGCGCCGATGTTGATCGCGTGCACGATCGACAGCGCGGCGATGATCGACAGCAACGAGGCGGCGCCCGGCCAGCGGTTCAGCGCGATGAACGCCGGATAGATCGAGGCCATCAGCACGATGCGCGTCCACCACACGATCCGGTTGCGCCCGTAGACGTCGGACAGGTGGCCGCCGATCGGCGTCACGAGCATCAGGATCGCGCCCGCGACGCAGCCGGCCGTCATCGACAGCCAGGTCGGCAGGTGCAGCACCTGCACGCCGTAGATCGCCATGTAGAACACGATGATGTAGTGGATCGACGTGCCGCCGATCGTCACGCCGAGGCCCGCGAACACGGCCTTGCCGTGATGGCGCAGCACGTCGGCGAGCGGCAGCGATGCGACCGGCTCGTCGTGCGTGGCGGCGGGCACGGCGGCCGGCACTTCCTCGACGGTGCGGCGCAGCCAGTAGCCGAGCGGCACGAACAGCGTGCCGATGATGAACGGTACGCGCCAGCCCCAGCTTTCGAGCTGCGCGGCATTCAGCGTCGACGTCAGCGCGACGCCCGTCAGCGCACCGGCGAGCGCGGCGAGCCCCTGGCTCGAGAACTGGAACGATGCGTAGAAGCCGCGACGATGCTGCGGCGCCTGTTCGAGCAGCAGCGTCGTCGACGCACCGACTTCGCCGCCCGACGCGAACCCTTGCAGCAGGCGCGCGAGCACGAGCAGCAGCGGGGCGGCGAGGCCGACCTGCGCGAAGGTCGGCGCGACGGCGATCGTCGCGGTGCCGAGCGCCATCAGCAGCAGCGTGAGGATCATCGCCTTCTTGCGGCCGGCGCGGTCGGCATACATGCCGATCACGAGCCCCCCGAGCGGACGCGTGACGAAGCCGACGCCGAAGCTCGCGACCGCGAGCATCAATTGCCCGAACGGCGAATGCACGGGAAAGAACAGCTTGCCGATCAGGATTGCGAAGAAGCTGTAGACCGTGAAGTCGTAGAACTCGAGCGCGTTGCCGACGGCGGCGGCCGCGATCAGCCGGCGTTTCTTCGCGGCGGCGCGTGCATCGACCGGCGTGCCGGCGAGCGAAAGGGCGGACGTTTCCATGTGGGGCTCCCCCGGTTGGCGCGAAACGATGGGATGAAGGGCCGTCAGGCCGCGAGCCAGGCTTCGGCGATGCGAACCCAGTAGCTCGCGCCGATCGCGAGAATGTCGTCGTTGAAGTCGTAGCCGGGGTTGTGCACCATGCAGCCGCCCTTGCTGCCGATCCCGTTGCCGATGAATGCATAGCAGCCGGGGCGCGCTTCGAGCATGAACGCGAAGTCCTCGCTGCCCATCAGCGGCGCGGCGTCCGTTTCGACGCGCTCGGCGCCGAGCATCCGGCGCGCGATGTCGGCCGCGAACGCAGTCGGCTCCGCGTGATTGACGAGCACCGGGTAGCCGTAGTCGTAGTCGACTTCCGCCGTGACGCCGAAGCTTTCCGCCTGGCCTTTCACGAGCGCCTCGATGCGGCGCGCGAGCAGCGCGCGTACGTCGGCGTTCAGCGCACGCACCGACAGTTTCATCACGACGGTTTCGGGAATGATGTTGAACGTCTCGCCGGCCTGCACGCTGCCGACCGTGATCACGGCCGCATGTTGCGCATCGACCTCTCGTGCGACGATCGTCTGCAGCGCGACCATGATGCTGCCCGCGGCCGACATCGGATCGCGCGCGAAATGCGGCATCGCGCCGTGACCGCCGACCCCGCGCAGCGTGATCGTCACGCGGTCGGCCGACGCCATCGCGGCGCCGGTGCGGAAGGCCATGTCGCCGGCTGCGCGGCCCGGCATGTTGTGGATCGCGAAGATCGCGTCGCACGGGAAACGATCGAACAGGCCGTCGTCCATCATCGATTTCGCGCCGCCGAAGTTTTCTTCGGCCGGCTGGAAGATCAGGTTCAGCGTGCCGGAGAACTGGCGCGTTGCCGCGAGGTGTCGCGCCGCGCACAGCAGCATCGCGGTGTGGCCGTCGTGGCCGCACGCATGCATCTTGTTCGCATGGCGGCTCGCGTACGGCAGGCCCGTGGCCTCCGCGAGCGGCAGGGCATCCATGTCGGCGCGCAGCCCGACCGTGCGCGTGCCTTGCCCTTCGCGCAGCACGCCGACCACGCCCGTCTTGCCGATGCCGCGATGCACTTCATAACCCCAGCCGGTGAGCAGCTCGGCAACGAGATCGCTCGTGAGCGTTTCCTCGAACGCGAGTTCGGGGTGAGCGTGGATGCGGCGGCGCACCTCGACCAGCTCGGGTGCGATCGCGGCGATACCGGGGATGACGGGGTTCACGGCTTGCAGCATGGTGTCTCCTGGGGGGCAGGTGGGGTGCTTGGCGCACATATGACGAGCAAGCATATAAATTTCTTTTGCGTACCAGAAGCTGATAAATTGCTTTGGTGCTCACCACCGGTTGCCGCTCGGGAATACCCTGAGCCGGTGTGTGCCGTGCAGCACAGGGTTTCCACGGATCACGCGTCGCCGCCATGAAATACCATCAGCTGAAAGCGTTCGTCACCGTCGCGGAAGAGGGGAGCATTCGCGCGGCCGCGCGGCGCCTGAACGTGTCCCCGGCGGCACTGACGAAGGCGGTCAAGGAACTGGAGATCGCGCTCGGCGTGTCGCTTGTCGTGCGCACCGCGCGCGGCGTACAGCTCACCGCGTTCGGCCAGCAATTGCAGGTGCGCGCGCGGCTGATCGTCGCCGAAATGCAGCGCGCCCGCGATGACATCGAGCAAGCGCAGGGCGCGATGACGGGCTCCGTCGCGGCAGCGGTCACGCCGGCCGCCGCGGTGACGATCCTGCCCGATGCGTTTCGCGCGTTCCGGCGGCGTTATCCGGTGGCGCGCGTCAGTATCGTCGAAGGGTTTCCGGGCGTCGCGCTGCCGCGGCTGCACGACGGCTCGCTCGATTTCGCGGTGGCCGTCGTCGTGCCCGAACTGCTGGCCGCGGAGTTCGATCATGCCGAACTGTATTCGAGCCGTTCGCTGATCGTCGCGCGCAAGGGGCATCCGCTCGCATCGGCCACGTCGCTCGCCGATCTCGTCGAAGCCGACTGGCTGATGAATCCGTCACCCGAAAGCTCGACGCAGGTGCTGTTCAATTCGTTCGTCGCCTACGGGTTGCCGGTGCCGGCGCGCGTCGTCGAATGCCCGAGCTTCGGGCTCGCGCGCAGCCTGATGATGGGCTGCGACCTGATTGCATCGATGCCCGAGCAGCTGCTGCAGGGCGAGTGGGCGCGCGACCAGTTCGCGATCCTGCCGATCCGCGAGCGGTTGCCGGCCGTATCGGTGCAGGTCATCACGCGTCGCGACAGCCCGCTGACGCCGGCCGCGGCGATGCTGCTCGATTGCCTGCGCGATTCCGCGAGGCGCAAGGGGCTGCTGTGAACCCGTACACGCGGTCAGCGGGTGTCATTGAATCGGGATCCTGACGATCAGGTGTGTTGCGTTGCCGTCTTCCGGCAGGCATGTGGCTTGTGCAGTGGGCACGTCATTCCGGCTCAGGCCGCGCGAGCCGGTATCATAGCGGCCGGCCCGCCGCTCCGGCCGGCCTCCAACAACATCGCCATCCGGCATCCAGTAATCAGAGGCATTTCATGACCAGTGCAACCCAATTCGACAACGTATCGGTCGTCAAGCGCGCGAACGTCTATTTCGACGGCAAGTGCGTGTCGCATACCGTGCTCTTCCCGGACGGCACGCGCAAGACGCTCGGCGTGATCCTGCCGTGCGCGCTCAACTTCGGCACCGATGCGCCCGAATTGATGGAAGTGCAGGCCGGCAAGTGCCGCGTGAAGCTCGACGGCAGCAGCGAATGGCAAACCTACGGCGCCGGCGAATCGTTCTCGGTGCCGGGCAAGAGCCGCTTCGACATCGAAGTGCTCGAGACGCTCGATTACGTCTGCAGTTACCTGTAAAACGCACACGCGCAGCAAAAGAAAAGCCCCGCCGAAGCGGGGCTTGTCACAAGCGGATAGCGCCAAGGCCATCCGAAGCGCCTGTTCTCGTTACAGGCAGGCGTTGATGTCGCCGGCCGACGATGCATCGCCACCGCGGAAACCAACCCAGGTCTTTGCGTTGGCGGCGTTGGCCGGGCGCACGATGGCCGCGGCGCCATTCGGCGGCTGCTGGCCCGGTGCATACACGGCCATCGCGAGGCCGTTTGCGAGTTCATACTGCGACGTCACTTGTTGCTGCGACTTGTCGGCCCAGGTCTTGGCGATGCACTGCGCGACCTGGTCGGCGGGTTTCTGGCTTTGTCCCACGTTTTGGAGGGCAGAATCAGCTGCATGAGCAGAAAATGCCACGGTCAATGCGATGAGCGGTAAGTATTTTGCGTTCACGTTATCTCCCTCGAGTCGTGATTGATTGAGTGGGATGCGCAGCAGGACTGCGTAACAGTGAGATTGCATCGGACAAGCACGGTTCCGGCTATTCCGAAACAAGTTGTTAACGCGCTTGCCAAATGGCGGCTCCGATGCTGTGCACTTTGCTGCGGCACGGCATGCATCGTGTGCGGCACGACGTCATGCGCTGCGTGGTCGGCGCGCTGCCCGGTCGTGTGGTGACGTGACGGTCGCGGCGAGCGGCATGCGTCTGCATGCCGTGCCGCAACTCTTTATTTGATTGCGCAGTGGAATGGCTGATTGTTGGCCCCGTCGCATGAGCACCATGATGACAAACTTTCGTCGGTCGAATTGTTAACCAACTTTAAACACGGAAAGCGACGGAATGCGATGCGGCACGCGAGGGGCGTGTCGCATCGTGCGGAGCGTTGACGCGAGCGGGTCGTGCGCGGCGAGGGTGCCGCGCAGCGCAGTGGGTCAGCCGGCCTTGCGCGCGCCGATGTCGCGCAGGTTGGCCGGGACGATCGGGCGGAAACGCTCGCGCTTCTGTTCGTCGTCGAAGTGTTGGAGCGCGGGCTTGATCAGGTCGCTGCGCGACACGATGCCGGTGATGCGCAGCGATTGCTCGTCGGCGACGACGGGCAGGCGCTCGAGCCCGAGCATCGCGAGTCGCGACGCGACGACACGGCACGTTTCGTGCGCCTGGGCGACCGCCGGCGCACGGTTGGCGAACGCGCCCGAGATCGGCGTGTCGGCCGCGGCCTGTGCGCGCTGCGCATCGAGTGTCGCGCGATCGACGAGACCGAGCAGGCGGCCGTTCTGCACGACCGGGTACGCACGGTGCGTCTGCTTCGCGCCGAAGTACTGCGACTCGACGGTATCGAGCGTCGCTGCGCCGTCGATCGCGACGAGCCGCTCGGCGGACGTCATTACTTCGCCGATGTCGTGCCGCTCGAGCGGATCGACGCCGTATTCGCGATAGATGTGATAACCGCGGCGCGCGATCTTTTCCGTCATGATCGAGCGCTTCATCACGATGGTCGAGAAACCGTGCGCGACGAGCGTCGCCGCGAGCAGCGGCAGCAGCGCGTTCGCGTCGTGCGTGAGGCCGAACGCGAACACGATCGCGGTCAGCGGGGCGCCGAGCGTGGCGCCGAGCGTCGCGGCCATGCACACGAGCGGCCACAGCGCCGGATCGCCGCCCGGCAGCATCGGCGACAGCACGGTGCCGAGGCCGGCGCCGAGCATCAACAACGGGGCGAGCACACCGCCCGACGTGCCCGAGCCGAGCGCGATCACCCACATCACCGCCTTCACGATCAGCAGCGCGAGCGCGATCTTCAAGGCGATGTGCTGGTGCAGCAGGTCGCCGATCACGTCGTAGCCGACGCCGAGCGCGCGCGGCTCGAGCCAGCCGCCGATGCCGATCACGATCGCGCCGAGCGCGGGCCACCACATCCAGTGCACGGGCAGCTTCGCGAAGGTGTCCTCGACGCGGTAGAGTGCCGCCGACAGGCCGCACGCGAGCATGCCCGACAGCAGGCCCGCGACGATGCACGACAGCAGCGCGACAGGTGTCGGCGCGGCCGTCGTCAGCGGAAACAGCGGATCGACGCCGAAGAACACCGCGCGGGCGAACCCGGCCACGGCGCACGCCAGCGCGACCGGCAGGAAACTGCGCGGACGCCATTCGAACAGCAGCAATTCGACCGCGAGCAGCACGGCGGCGACCGGCGTGCCGAACACGGCTGTCATGCCGGCGGCCGCACCGGCGACGAGCAGCGTCTTGCGCTCGGCGGCGGTCACGTGCACGCACTGCGCGATCAGCGAGCCGAGCGCGCCGCCCGTCATGATGATCGGGCCTTCCGCGCCGAACGGGCCGCCGCTGCCGATCACGACGCCGGACGACAGCGGCTTGAGGATCGCGACCTTCGGCGACATGCGGCTCTTGCCGAACAGGATCGCCTCGATCGCTTCGGGAATGCCGTGGCCGCGGATCTTTTCCGAACCGAAGCGCGCCATCATCCCGACGATCAGCCCGCCGATTACCGGGATCACGATCACCCATGCGCCCAGCGTGTTGTTCGCGGGCGAGCGGTCGACGAACGAGAACTGCTGGAAGAAAAACAGGTTCGTGAACAGATGGATCAGGCTCAACAGCACGAACGCGGCAAGCGTGCTGAGCAGGCCGATCCCGGCGGCAAGCAACGCGATCCTGGGCAGGCGTTCGTTGGTCGAGAAATCGCGTTTGTGTGGTGCGTTCATCGGAGTGGAAAAAGCAAGGGTCAGTAATCGATCTGCGGAACCTGGAACGCGTCCTTGAGCGACTTCAGCTCGGCGCGATGCATGGCCGCGAGGCGGGCGAGCAGCGTCTCGCCGGCCGGTTCGAGGTGGACCTCGACCTGCCGGCGATCCGCTTCACTCGTCTTGCGCTTCACGAGGCCGAGCGCTTCGCAGCGCGTGACCAGTGCGACGACACCGTGATGCTGCGCCTGCAGGCGTTCCGCGAGTTCGCCGATGGTCGCCCATTCGCGATGCGGGTAGCCCTTGATGTGCAGCAACAGCAGGTATTGCAGCGGCGTCACGCCTTCGCTTTGCGCGGCGCGCTCGGAGAAGCGCTCGAAGCGGCGCATCTGGTAGCGGAACTCGGACAGTTGCTGGAAATCGCTTTTCGCCAGCGCGCGTCGGGTATCGTTCATCGGGTGCGGTCGGTCAGTCAGTTTCGGTAGCGGCAAATATATCACAACATGATATAAATGGCCGAATTGTGGCGAGTGGAATGCATTCCGCGTTGCGCCGGCCGTTACATGGCGTTACGTACGCTGCACGCGTTACGCGGCCTCGAGCATTTGCGTCTGCCGATAAAGGCCCGTGACGAGATCCGTCTGGGTAATGATCCCGACGAGCCGGTGCGATCCATCGACGACCGGAATGTGGTGGTGGCCCGAATGCGTAAACAGCGGGACGAGCGCGGTGATCGGCATCGCTTCCGGCACGCACACGACGTTGCGCGTCATCACGGATGCGACGCTCGCCGGCTGGCCGCCGAACGATTGCGGCAGCCGCGCGGACAGGCGCTGCCACAGCGGGGTCGGCCGGCGCAGCTGGCGTGTGAGGTCGGCACGCGTGACGATGCCGGTCAGGCGGCCTTCGCCGTCTATGACGGGCAGCGCCTTCACGCGGTGGCGGTCGAGCAGCGTGAGCGCGGCCATCACCGACGTCGACGGCGCGACTTCGATGGCATTCTTCGTCATCAGGTCGGCGCACGAGAGCTGGCCGAACGTGCGCGAATAGGCCTGCATCTCGGTTTCGCGCAGCAGCGCCTCCAGATCGTCCGGATCGACGTCGAGCCATTCGCCGCGGCGCTTCAGCACCGCGTCGAGGTCGCCGCGTGTGAAGCCGCCGCGCGCCGGTGCGGCGCCGCCTGCCTGCGGTTTCGCTTCGGGACGCACGCCGCCGTGCGGGTAGCGGTGCCCGGTCAGCGCGTGATAGGCGAGTGCGGCCGACAGGAGGATGGCCGATTGCAGTGCGATCGGCTCCAGCACGAAGCTGAACCCGAGCGCATGGATCGCGGGGCCGCCGACCACGGCCGTGAGCGCGACGGCGCCCGACGGCGGGTGCACGCAGCGCAGCGCGAACATGCCGCCGATCGCGCACGCGATCGCGACCGCGGCGGCCGTGATCGGATCGGCGATCCATTGTGCGCAAGCGACACCGACCGTCGCCGCGACGAGATTGCCGCCGATGATCGACCACGGCTGCGCGAGCGGACTCGCGGGCACCGCGAACAGCAGCACGGCCGACGCACCCATCGGCGCGACGAGCAGCGGCACGAGGCCCGGCACGCCAGGCAGCAGTCGCATCGTCGCGCCGACCGTCGCGATGCCGACGAGCGCGCCCGCGCACGAACGCAGGCGCTCGCGCCAGCCCAGCGACATCGGATGAGGAATGAAGCTGTGCAGCCATTGCCGCAACGTGCGGCGCGACGAAGGGGAACCTGACGACATGGACGGTAAGCGGTAAAAGTGACAGCGCGGGACGCGCGCAGCGACAAGCCGCGAATTATATCGCGTTGTGATACAAATTGTCGCGCTGCATCAAGCCGTTGCACGTGCGCGACGCACATGTCTTGCAAAAACCTTTCATCCGATGAAAGGTTGCGGGCCGGGCAATCGCGCAAATTTGTCTGCAGCGGCGTACAATTCGGGCCACTGAATCCCCCGTCATGCCAGAACCCCGTACGCGATGCCCGCTCTCCCGCCTTTCCCCCGGCACGGTGATCGACTCGACGTGGTTCGCGGCTGCGTTCCGTTCCCCACCTGACGCGAGCGCTGCCGACGCCTCCCCACTGACTCTCCCCAAGCCAATTCAATGGACATGCTCGAAAACATGCGCCTGTTCGTGCGCGTTGTCGAAGCCGGCAGTTTTACTGCGGTCGCGAAGGAAATCGACGCGACCACCGCGCAGGTGTCGCGCGCGGTATCGAACCTCGAAGCGCACGTACAGACGCGCCTGCTGCATCGCACGACGCGCCACCTCGGCCTCACCGAAAGCGGCGAACGCTATTTCGAGCGCGCGAAATCGATCCTCGCGGAAATCGACTATGCGAACGCGGAGGCGCGCAACGCACTGCTGCGGCCGAGCGGCAAGATGCGCATCCATGCGATGACGGGGCTCGGGCAGAGTCATGTCGTGTCGTCGATCGTCCGCTACCAGGAGGACAACCCCGACGTGTCGGTCGAGCTGACGCTCGCGCAGCGGATGCCGAATCTCGTCGAGGAGGGCTATGACGTATCGATCGTGACGGCGTCGCAACTGCCCGATTCGGGCTATGTCGCGCAGACCTGCGGTACGAGCTGCAGCGTGCTCGTCGCGTCGCGCGAATACCTGGCGCGCCACGGCACGCCGCAGTCGCCCGACGAATTGCCGAACCATGTGTGTCTGCGGCTGGACACGCCCGCCTCGCCGGCCGGCGAATGGCGGCTCGAGCGCAACGATGGCGAGGAGGCCGTCTACGCGCTGCAGCCCGCGCCGTTCCAGGTCAACGTGCCGGACGCGCTGTGTGTCGCGGTGCGCGCCGGGCGCGGAATCGCATGCGTCGCGCTGTATACGGTGCTCGACGACATCCGCGAAGGGCGGCTGATCCGCGTGTTGCCCGAGTATCGGCTGCAGACGGTGAGCGTGTATGCCGTCTACGCGACGCGCCGCTATCTCGATGCGAAGATCCGCACGTTCCTAGATCACCTGCGCACGACGCTCACGCCCGCGCTGGAAAACGACCTGCGCGAACTCGACCGGCTGACGACCGAACAGACGCAGACGCCGGGCGGCCGCAAGCGCGCCTGACGATCCGCGCGGCCACGTGCCGCGCGATCCGCACATGCCGCGGCGATGTTCACGCGCGCGGCGCGATGCGAATCCGCTCGAAGCGTCCCGCGAGCCACGCATAGGCGGCGATGCCGAGCAGCCCGTGCGCGGCGACGAACCACAATGCGCCGGCGAACGAGCCCGTGCTGGCGACGAAATAGCCGATCACGAGCGGCGTGACGATCCCGGCGATGTTGCCGAGACCGTTGAATACGCCGCCGCTCAGGCCGACCATCCCTTCCGGCGCCGTGTCGGCGAGCACGGCCCAGCCGACTGCCGCGAGCCCCTTGCCGAAGAACGCGATCGTCATCAGTGCGATCACGACCGCGTTCGACGATGCACCGTTGGCGAGCACGAGCAGCGTCGCCATCGCCATCCCCACGACGAACGGCGTCTTGCGCGCCTTCGACGGATGCATGCCGCGCCGGATCAGCCAGTCCGACAGCACGCCGCCGAGCACGCCGCCGGTGAAGCCGCAGATCGCCGGCAGCGCGGCGACCCAGCCGGCCTCCATGATCGTCATCCCGCGCCCCTTGATCAGGTAGATCGGGAACCACGTGATGAAGAAGTAGGTGAGCGCCGTGATGCAGTACTGGCCGATGTAGATTGCCCACAGGTTCCGGTGACGAAACAGTTGCGACACGTCGTGCCACGACACGCGAGGCCGATGGCGTACGCGGTTCGCTTCGAGATCGACGAGCGCGCCGTGCGCGCGCAGGTAGTCGCGCTCCGCGTCGCTGACACGCGGGTGGCCGTGCGGCTCGCGATACCACGCGAACCACAGCGCGGCGAGCGCGATGCCGAGCATCCCCATCCACAGGAACACGTGCTCCCAGCCGAGCGTGTGCGTGAGCCATGCCATCGCGGGCGTGAACAGCACGACCGCCATGTACTGCGCGGAATTGAACAGCGCCGACGCCGTGCCGCGTTCGGCGGTCGGGAACCAGCATGCGACGATTCTCGAGTTGGCCGGGAACGCCGGCGATTCGACGAGGCCGAGCATGAAGCGCATGACGAACAGCGCGAGCGTGGCGGCCGCGCCCTGCACGGCGAGCCCGCCGACCGTGCCCTGCAGCATCGTGAAGACCGACCACAGCAGCAGGCTCAGGCCGTACACGCGTCGTGCGCCGAAACGGTCGAGCAGCCAGCCGCCCGGGATCTGGCCGATCGCATAGGCCCACGCGAACGCGGAAAAGACGATGCCGAGCTGCACGGGCGTCAGCCCGAGATCGTGCGCGACGCCGGTGCCGGCGATCGACATCGTCGCGCGATCCGCATAGTTGATGACGGTGACCGCGAAAATCAGCGCGAGGACCGCATAGCGGACGCGGCCGATCGTGCGCGAGGCGGCCGGCGACGTGGCGAGGGCGGCGTCGCTGGATCGATTGGGCATGCGTGTCTCCTGGCCTCCGTCGCGCGGAGGCATCTGGTGTCGTAACGGCGGGGCAGCGGTGCGGTGTGCGGCGATCAGCCCGTGACGCTGGTCGGCGGGCGCTGGCCCGCGAAGCACGCGGCGAGGTTGGCGAGCACGATCCGGCCCATCTCTTCGCGCGTTTCGCGGGTCGCGCTCGCACGGTGCGGCTGCACGACGACGCGCTCGAGTTCGAGCAGCGCCGCCGGCACGTGCGGTTCGTCCGCGAACACGTCGAGGCCGGCGCCGGCGATCGTGCCGTCGGCGAGTGCGCGAATCAGCGCGGCTTCGTCGACCAGCTTGCCGCGCGCGACATTGATCAGGAATCCTGTCGGGCCGAGCGCGGCGAGCACGTCGGCCGTCACGAGTACGTTGCCATGGTCGGCCGATGCCGCGATCACGAGCACGTCGCTGTCGCGCGCGAGCGCGGCGAGGTCGGACACGAAGCGATAGCCGCTGTCGCGATGCTCGCGCGGGCCGAAGTAGCTGACAGGCATCCGGAACGCCCGCGCACGCTGCGCGATTGCGCGTCCGACGCGGCCGAGCCCGACGATGCCGAGCCGCTTGCCGGTCACCTGCGTCGCGAGCGGCTGGGCGGTCTTGCCCCAGCGGCCGGCGCGTACGATCCGCTCGCCGGCGCCGAGGTCGCGCAGCGTCATCAGGATCAACCCCATCGCCATGTCGGCGACGTCGTCGGTCAGCACGTCGGGTGTCGTCGTCACGTGGATGCCGCGCGCCCGGGCGCGGTCGAGATCGACGGCGTCGGTGCCGATGCCGCTGATCGCGACGATCTCGAGCGCGCTCAGCCGGTCCATCAATGCGGCGGACAGGCCGTTCGCGCCGCCGGTCACGACACCGCGAATACGCGCGGCAACGCGATCGAGCAGCGCGTCCGGCTGCTCGGCCGCATACAGCCGGTGCACTGTGTAACGAGCGGACAGTTCGGCGTCGATGGGGGCGGGGAGCGGCTGGGTGAGCAGGATGTCGATGGTCATGAAGGTCTCGGTCGTCGTGCGCGGCGCGGGCCGCGCATCAGGTGCAACCGAGTATAGAAATCGTATCGATATGCGTCTAACATCAAAAGACTATTGATCGATTCAAGAATTGGATGATTGAACTGCACCAGCTTCGCTGCTTCGTCGCGGTCGCCGAGGAACTGCATTTCGGTCGCGCGGCCCGGCGGCTCTTCATGACCCAGCCGCCGCTCAGCCGGCAGATCCAGCTGCTCGAGCATGCGCTCGGCATCGCGCTGCTCGAACGCAGCAGCCGGCAGGTCAGCCTGACCGCGGCCGGCGAGCGGTTCCTGCGCGACGCGCGGCACATCCTCGAATTCTCCGCACGGGCCGAGCAGGCCGCGCAGCGCGTCGCGCATGGCGGCGCCGGCCGCATCACGCTCGGCTTCACGGCGGTCAGCGCGTACCGGATGATCCCGATGCTGCTGGCGCACGCCGCGCACGCGCTGCCGGACGTCGACGTGGAATTGCGCGAGATGGTGTCGACCGTGCAGATCGACGCGCTGGCGTCGCGGATGCTCGACGCGGGCTTCGTGCGCCAGCGGGCGGCGCGGCAGCCGCTCGAATACCGGCTCGTGCAGCGCGAGCCGATGCTGGTCGCGGTCGCGGAGGGCGCGCCGCTCGCCGCGTGCGAGCGCATCGGCCCCGACGATCTCGACCGGCAGCCGTTCATCGCGTATTCGCCGAACGAGGGGAAATACTTCCACGACCTGATCTCGGGCCTGTTCGCGAACGCGGGGCGGCTGCCGAACTACCTGCATTACGTCGGGCAGACGCATACGATCCTGGGCCTCGTGCGCGCGGGGCTGGGCGCCGCCCTCGTACCGGCGTCGGCGCGCGAACTGCATGTCGACGGCGTGGTGTTCCGGCCGCTGGCCGGCGCCGACGTGGCGGCCGAGCTGTATCTCGCGTGGCGAGCGGACAACGACAATCCGGTGCTGCCGGTGTTCAACGCGATGGTCGAGCGGTTTCTCGCGCAGGAGCAGGGCGGCACGGTGACGTGATGCGCCCGGGAATCCGGCCGGGCGATGTGACAAGCTTTCAGTCCGCAAGCGTGCGCATGCGATGACAAGCAATCCTGATCGAGCGCGACAGGTCGCAGTCCTGCGAATCCTTACCGTCCTGAAAGCTGTTTCGCTGCCAGTGTTCCAACGGAGGAACGCAGCGGTTCGCTGCACTGCGACAACTGCTTGACGCTGCATGCCGGTCGGCGCACGATACGTCCGTGCATTTGGAGCGGGACGCGCCGGCCGCGCGGTTCCTGCACCCGCGATACGCAAAAGAACAACGATGAGCCTTTACGTACTCGTACCGGAATACCGGCCCCGCGTTTGTCGGCCCGCCGGAACAACGCTTCTCCCGACGCCCGTCGCGTCACGCATCCGTCATCCCGTTTCGTACCGTGTATCGGTACACTTCCCCGTTCGCGCGAGCGCCGCGACGATGAACGGCGCCCGTCCGGCCCGCCGCATCGCAGCGCCGTCTGCCACTCCTCATCACCGCATCCTGAACGGCGCGTACACCGGCGTCTCGTGACGCCCGTCGCGCCCGTCCTTGTATTGCGCCGCCGGCTTGCCTGGCTGCCCGGCGGCACCGAAGTCCGAAGCATTTCGATTGAGCTTGAAAAAACAAACGCAAGCAGTTCGGTTCGAGGTTCAAGGAGAAAAACTCATGTCGCAGCTTTCGAATGAAGAAGCAAACGGCAGTTCGGGGAGTGGCAAGGTCAAGCTGATCAAGTGGGCGATCATCATCGCCGGCGTCGCGATCGCGGCACCGGCGGCGCTGTTCATCCTGAAGGGGGTGATCGCGCTGGTCGCGGCGGGCGTGATCGGCCTCGGCGCGATCTATTTCGCGCCGGTCGTCGCGATGAAGTTCGCGAACCAGAAGGTGAAGATGATCGTCGAGGAGGCGCAGGCCAATCCGATCGAGACGCTGATCAACCAGCTCGCGGAAAAGCGCCAGGCGGCACAGAAATTCGCGGACAGCATCACCGCGTTCCGCACCGAGGTGAAGAACTTCGAGAGCAAGACGGAGCTGTTCGAGAAGCAGTATCCGGACGACGCGCCGCGCTTCCGGCAGCAGCTCGACACGATGAAGCAACTGCTCTCGTTCCGCGAAGGCCGCTACAAGCAGGTGCAGGCCGAGCTGAAGAACTTCGCGTCGGCGATCGATCGCGCGAAGGCGATGTGGGACATGTCGCAGGCGGCGCAGCAGATGAACAAGCTCGCGGGCCGGCAGGCGTCCGACACGTTCGAGCAGATCAAGACCGACGTGGCCGTCGATTCGGTGATGCGCTCGGTCAACAAGGCGTTCTCCGAAATGGAGACGTCGCTGATGGATAACCCCGAGGTCAAGCAGGCGCAGCAGCAGGCGGTGATGAACGCCCCGCATGCGCCCGGGCTCGATGCGACGACCCCCGCGCAACTGCCGTCGAAACAACAATAACTTCCTGCAGGCTCGCAACCATGAAAAAACTTCTTGGCGCCATCGCGTTTCTGGTCGTGCTCGTCGGCGTATGGATCGTGCATCAGGGCGGCCTGTCGACGCTGATTCCCGCGCATGACGCGGCCCCGGCCTCGACATCCTCGCAAAACGGCGACAGCGGCCAGTCCGCGCAGACGTCGCCGTCGTCCAACGTGCTGCCGGCCGGCTTCACGCCGCAGGCCAGCGCGCTGAAATCGATTGCCGAAAACGGCATCGTGCGGATCTCGGTGCAGAACCCGAGCGAACCGTTTTTCGGTGAGGACAAGGGCGCGCCGCACGGCTTCAACGTCGAGTTCGCGCGGCTGCTGTTCGCGGATCCGTCGTTCTCGCACGGCGGCAAGCCGGTCGTCGTCGATACACGTCACGAGGTCGACACGTACCCTGGTGTGCCGAAGCAACTGCTCGACACGGACGCGAAGGGGAACCACGTGGTCGACGTGGCGATGGACGGGCTGACGTTCCCGGACAACACGCCGGCGGGCGTTGTCTATTCGGTGCCGTACGTCGACGATTTCGGCTATTCGCTGATCGTGCGGCAAGGCTCCGCGATCCGCTCGACCGACGATCTCGCGGGCAAGACGGTCGGCATCCTGAAGGGCGACCCGGACGTGCGCGCGTTCGTCACGCGCCAGTATCCGAACGTGAAGTTCGTCGAAGTCGACGATTCCGATCCGGCATTCATCGCGAAGAGCATCGACGGCCATACGGTCGATGCGTTCATCTACGACTATCCGTTCGCGGTCAGCTCGATCAAGGACACCGACCTGAAGTTCGCGGTGACCAAGCTCGACGGCTCGAACATCGCGTACAAGATCGGTGTGCGCGCCGACGACCAGGATCTGCTGATCTACCTGAACGCCGCGATCGCGAAGCTCAAGCAGTCGCCGCAGTATCTCGACCTGCTGCGCAAGTACTTCGTCAGCGACCAGGCGGTGACGACCGCGGCCGCGTCGGGCGAGCTGACCTATGTGGTGAAGGCGGGCGACACGCTGAACATGATCGCGGCGAGCAAGCTCGGCAGCGGCCAGCGTTATCGCGAGATTCAACGCCGCAACAACCTCGCCAACCCGAACCTGATCCTGGCGGGCCAGCATCTGGTGATTCCGGTGCGGTAACGGCGGCGTGAAGTGAACGAAGGGGAAGGGATGTGAAGGACGGCGCGCGGCCCGGCGGAGGTGATCCGCCGGGCCGCGTGCATGTGGGCGTCAGTGGGTGATCGACAGGAACAGGTACGCGGCGAACAGCGACAGGTGCACGACGCCGTGCAGTACCGTCGTGCGTCCCTGGCTGAGCGTCAGCGTGCTGACCAGCAGGGTGAGCGCCAGCAGCACGGTTTCCATCGGGCCGATGCCGAGCGTAAGCGGCTGGCCAACCCAGATGAACACGGCCGCGACGGTCGGGATCGTGAGCCCGATACTCGCGAGCGCGGACCCGAGCGCGAGGTTCATGCTGGTCTGCAGGCGGTTCGCGCGCGCGGCGGTGACGGCCGCGAGCCCTTCCGGCAGCAGCACGAGCGCGGCGATCACGATACCGACCGCGGCTTCGGGCGCGCCAAGCTTCAGCACGGCATGCTCGACGGCCGGCGACAGCAGCTTCGCGAGCAGCACGACCGCGACGAGGCTCACGAACAGCAGGACCATGCTGATGATGGCGGTACGCGTGCTCGGCGCCGCAGCGTGCACCGACTCGTTTGCGCTGTCGTGCGCGGCGAGGAAGTAGTCGCGGTGGCGCACGGTCTGCACGAACACGAATGCTCCGTACAGCACGAGCGACGATACGCCGGCAAACGCGAGCTGCGATTTCGAAAAGAACGGCCCCGGCGCGGCGCTCAGATAGTTCGGCATCACGAGCGACAGCACCGACAGGGAAGCCAGCACCGCGAGCGCCTTGCTTGCACCGCGCCCCTGGAAGTCCTGCTCGCCGTGCTTCCACGCGCCGACCAGCAGGCAGATGCCGACGATGCCGTTGCAGATGATCATCACGGCGGCGAACACGGTGTCGCGTGCGAGGCCCGATTTCTCGGGGCCGGCGCCGAGCATCACCGACACGATCAGCGCGACTTCGATGACGGTTACGGCGACCGCGAGCACGAGCGTGCCGAACGGCTCGCCGACGCGGTGTGCGACAACTTCGGCATGGTGGACGGCGGCGAACACGGCGCCGGCGAGCGCGGCGGCGAACACCACGATGACGAGGCCTTCGGCCGGCACGACGCGCGACAGCGCGAGGACCAGCCATGCGGCAAGCGGGGCCACGAGGGTCCAGCGCGGGAGCTGGTTGGACGAGAGCGGCATGGAGGGTTTCCCTATGCGAGTGGCGGCGCGCGACGCGCCGTCACGGGTTGACGAAGCCCGGCCGTACTATCCGCCGAACGAGGATGATGAAACCGAAGGGCGGCAGCACGCAACGGTGCTGCCCTGGGTTCGCCACCGCGAGGCGGCGAGGGGCGCGGGCGGGCCGGAGCCCGTCGCTGGATGAAACGATTCGATACGGCTGGCCGCAAACGGTGAGGCGAGCACGCGAGACGACGCGCGGGCCGGAGGCTCGGTTCCGACCCCGGAAGGGCGGCGGGCGATGGACGGCGGTGGCGGCGTGACACGCGGTTTCCCCCTGAAATCCGGTGGTTTGTCGAATTTTATCAGGCGTTCGGGGGGCACTATCTCATATTCGAACGCTTTCATTGACCTTTCGGTTTACAAAAAGTGCCCCGATCTTTCAAATTTTTGTCTTTGCAGTTTCCGTAACGGTCTCTTGCACGACAAATTCGGGCTCGCCCTGACATAAATCTACCGACCGGTCGGTTTATAATCGCTCGCACTTCCACTTCATGACGGATCGCAAGCGATGGCTGTTTCTTCTGCACATTCGGTGAACTCGGGCGCGCTGGCGCCGTCGGCGGTCGTCGGCGTGATCGGTGCCGGCGCGATGGGCGCGGGCATTGCGCAGGTCGCGGCGGCGGCCGGCCATACGGTGCTGCTGTACGACCTGAACGAAGCGGCCTGCGACAAGGCGCTGGCCGGCATCCGCGCGCAGTTCGCGCGGCTCGCGGAGAAGGGCCGGCTCGAACCGGCACAGGCCGATGCGGCCGGCAGCCGGCTCCGTGCGGTGCGGGCGCTGGCCGATTTCGCGGGTGCCGCGCTGATCGTCGAGGCGGCGGCCGAGCGGCTCGACGTGAAGCGCGAGATCTTCGCGACGCTCGAGCGCCATGTCGACGACGCGTGCCTGCTGGCGACCAACACGTCGTCGATCTCGATCACGTCGATCGCGGCCGGGCTGCGCGTGCCGCAGCGCGTCGCCGGTCTGCATTTCTTCAACCCGGCGCCGCTGATGGCGCTTGTCGAGGTGGTCAGCGGGCTCGCGACCGCGCCGGACGTCGCGCAGGTGCTGGTTGCAACCGCCGCCGCGTGGGGCAAGCAGCCCGTGATGGCGAAATCGACGCCGGGCTTCATCGTGAACCGCGTCGCGCGGCCGTATTACGCGGAGGCGCTGCGCGTGCTGAACGAGCAGGGCGGCGCACCGGCCTCGATCGACGCGGTGATGCGCGAGGCCGGCGGCTTCCGGATGGGGCCGTTCGAGCTGATGGACCTGATCGGCCACGACGTGAACTTCGCGGTGACCGAATCGGTGTTCCGCGCGTACTTCAACGATCCGCGCTACACGCCGTCGCTGATCCAGCAGGAGCTCGTGAACGCGGGCTTCCTCGGGCGCAAGTCGGGTCGCGGTTTCTATTCGTATGCGGATGGTGCAACGCCGCCGGCGCCCGATCTCGAAGCCCCGCGCAACGCGCCGGCCGACGTTGCACTGTTTGCGCAGGACGGCCCGGCCGCCGCGCTGCATACGCGCTTCACCGAGCGCATCGCGGGTGCCCGGCAGGCCGGCGCACATGCCGACGACCTGCTCGCGACGGCCGGCCGCGCATCGATCGCGCTGACCGACGGCCGCACCGCGACCGCGCGCGCCGCGCAGACGGGCGTGGCCGATCTCGTGCTGGTCGACCTGGCGCGCGATTACGCGCAGGCCGGGCTGGTCGCGCTGACGCGCGCGCTCCAGTGCAGCGACGCAGCCTATGCGGACGCGGTCGGCCTGTTCCAGCAGGCGGGTTTTCTCGTCGTCGGCGTCGCGGACGTGCCGGGCATGGTCGCGATGCGCACCGTCGCGATGCTCGCGAACGAGGCGGCCGACACGGTGAACCAGGGCGTGTGCTCGCCCGCCGATCTCGACCTCGCGATGGAGAAGGGCGTGAACTACCCGTGCGGCCCGCTCGCGTGGGCCGATGCGATCGGCATCGCCCGCGTGCATCGCGTGCTGTCGAACCTGGCGGCGAGCTACGGCGAGGACCGCTATCGCGTGTCGCCGCGCATCGCCGCACTGCATGCGGCCGGCCGCACGTTCCGGTCGTAACGCCGGCTGCGTTACCTCGATCACGATAACGACATCACTCCATTGGAGGAGCACCCCGATGACTCACCCGACGCATCCCGCCGCCGCCCTCGAGCCGATCGAGACCGCCAGCCGCGATGAACTGCAGGCGCTGCAGCTCGAGCGCATGAAGTGGTCGCTGCGCCACGCGTACGACAACGTCCCGCACTATCGCCGCACGTTCGATGCGGCGGGCGTGCATCCGGACGACCTGAAGTCGCTCGCCGATCTCGCGAAATTCCCGTTCTCGACCAAGAATGATTTGCGCGACAACTATCCGTTCGGGCTGTTCGCGGTGCCGCGTGAGCAGGTCGTGCGCGTGCACGCGTCGAGCGGCACGACGGGCAAGCCGACGGTGGTCGGCTACACCGCGCGCGACATCGACACCTGGGCGAACGTGACCGCGCGCTCGATCCGCGCGGCCGGCGGCCGCCCGGGCGACACGCTGCACAACGCGTTCGGTTATGGCCTCTTCACGGGCGGTCTCGGGATTCACTACGGCGCGGAACGGCTCGGCTGCATGGTCGTGCCGATGTCGGGCGGGCAGACCGAGAAGCAGGTGCAACTGATCCGCGATTTCGAGCCGAAGATCATCCTCGTCACGCCGTCGTACATGCTGAACCTGATCGACGAGATGGTGCGGCAGGGGATGGATCCGGCCGAATCGTCGCTGAAGATCGGCATCTTCGGCGCCGAGCCATGGACGCAGGCGCTGCGTGAGGAAGTCGAGACGCGCGTGGGTATCGACGCGCTCGACATCTACGGGCTGTCGGAAGTGATGGGCCCGGGCGTCGCGTGCGAATGCGTCGAGACGAAGGACGGCCCGGTGATCTGGGAAGACCATTTCTATCCGGAGATCATCGATCCCGTCACCGGCGAAGTGTTGCCCGACGGCAGCCAGGGCGAGCTCGTGTTCACGTCGCTGACGAAGGAAGCGATGCCGGTGATCCGCTACCGCACGCGCGACCTCACCGCGCTGCTGCCGCCGACGGCGCGCGCGATGCGCCGTCTCGCGAAGATCACGGGCCGCTCCGACGACATGCTGATCGTGCGCGGCGTGAACGTGTTCCCGAGCCAGATCGAGGAAATTGTCGTCGCGCTGCCGCAGTTGTCGGGCCAGTTCCAGATCACGCTGTCGCGTGACGGTCACATGGATCGTCTCGACCTCGCGGTCGAACTGCGCTCCGAAGCGGCCGCGTCCGTCACCGACAGCGATCGCGCGGCGCTCGCGCGCGAGCTGCAGCACCGAATCAAGACGATGGTCGGTGTGTCGTCCGGCGTGACGGTGCTGGCGGCGGGCGGCATTCCCGCGACCGCGACCGGCAAGGCCCGGCGCGTGATCGACCGCCGCCAGGCCGCGTAATTCCGATGTTTGCCGTTCTACCCGAGGAAACCTGTTCGATGGATGGATTGAAGACCCTGGCCGTCACGGTCGATGCGCGCGGCATCGCAACCGTCGCGTTGCAGCGCGGCGACGTGCTCAACGCGTTCGACGAGACGATGATCGCCGAGCTGACCGACGCGTTCACCACGCTCGGCCGGCGCGACGAGGTGCGCGCGATCGTGCTGCGTTCGGACGGCCGCGCGTTCTGCGCGGGCGCCGACCTGCAGTGGATGCAGCGCGCGAGCGAGAACGACGCGGCCGCGAACCTGCGCGACGCGGAGCGGTTCGCCGCGATGATGCGCGCGATCCGGCAGTGCTCGAAGCCCACGGTGGCGCGCGTGCAGGGCCATGCGTTCGGCGGCGGCGTCGGCCTGTGCGCAGCGTGCGACATCGTGATCGCGAGCGATCACGCGCGGTTCTCGGTCAGCGAGGCGCGCTTCGGGATCCTGCCGGCCGTGATCGGCCCGTATCTGGTCGAGGCGGTCGGCCAGCGCCAGGCGCGCCGGCTCGCGCTCACCGCAACCCAGCTCGCCGCCGGCGAGGCCGTCGCGATCGGCCTGATTCACCAGGCCGTGCCGCTCGATTCGCTCGACGAAGCACTCGACCGGACGCTCGCGGAACTCGGCCGCAACGGCCCGAACGCGCTGATGGAGATCAAGCGCTTCTTCGACGCGATCGGCGAGTATCCGCCGTCGGACGAGCGCGCGGCGTTCACCGCGCAGACGATCTCCCGCGTGCGGGCGACGCCGGAAGCGAAGGAAGGCTTTGCCGCGTTCTTCGCGAAGCGGCCGCCGGCATGGGAGGCGGGCGCCGAGTAAGCGCAAGCGACGACGATCGACGGTGCAGCGGGCGCACCCGCATTTTGCGTCGCGGGCGCTTGCTCTACAATGCGTGACCTCCGGCGCACCGCCGGCCCAGTCCCGACCGATTCTTCGCCCGATGATCGTCAACCGCCTTATCTCCGAGATCCTGTTCGGCTTCACCGGCCTGATCGGCATCATCAATCCGATCGGCATCGCGTTCCTGTTTCTGGAGCGGACCGAGGCACTCACCGAGCATGAACGCGATCTGCTCGCGAGGAAGGTCGCGTTCAACGCGTTCATCGTGCTGATGGTCGCGTTCTTCGCCGGCACGCCGGTGCTGCATTTCTTCGGGATTTCGATGGAAGCGCTGCGGATCGGCGGCGGCTTCGCGGTTGCCGTCGCGGGCTGGCAGATGCTCAACGAACCCGACGGGCCGGGCGGCGGCGACACGCCGGTCAAGCCAATCGACGCGAACGCGATCATGACGCGCGCGTTCTTCCCGTTGACGATGCCGCTCACGGTCGGCCCCGGCTCGATCGCCACCGCGATCGCGCTGAACGCGAACCGCACGCACAAGCTGTCGGAGTTCATGCTGTCGAGCATCGTGTCGATCGCCGTGTCCGTGCTGGTCGCGCTCGTGATCTGGCAGGTCTACAGCCGTTCCGCGCTGCTGTCGCGCTACCTCGGCAGCGAAGGCACCAAGGTCGCGAAGCGCGTGTCGGCGTTCCTGCTGCTGTGCATCGGCGTGCAGATCATGCTGACCGGCTTTTCGGCGTTCCTGCAGCCGATCGCCGACCAGGCCAAGTAAGCGGCCGGCGCCGCTGCGCGCGTCCCGCGCAGCCTGCACCTCGCGCGACCCCGCGCGCCCTCGCGCCGGCGAACGCCCCCTTCGTACGATGCGGCGGCGCCGCACGTCTTTTCGCTGCCCGGGATACCATGCGACGGTCCGGCGGATGCGCGGCGCGCATCCGGCCGTCAGCTCAACTTCAATGGCGAGGCGTGCAATGGAATACGTGAAATTCGGATCGACAGGGCTGGAAGTGTCCAACCTGGTGCTGGGTTGCATGACGTTCGGCGAACCGTCACGCGGCTCGCACCCGTGGACGCTGCCGGAAGCGGAGAGCCGCCCGATCATCCAGCGGGCGGTCGAAGCCGGCATCAACTTCTTCGATACCGCGAACATGTATTCGGACGGCACGTCGGAGGAGATCGTCGGCCGCGCGCTGCGCGATTTCGCGAAACGCGACGAGATCGTGATCGCGACCAAGGTGTTCTACCGGATGCGGCCGGGGCCGAACGGCGCCGGCCTGTCGCGCAAGGCGATCATGACCGACATCGACCAGAGCCTGAAGCGGCTCGGCACCGATTACGTCGATCTCTACCAGATCCACCGCTGGGACTACGGCACGCCGCTCGAGGAGATGCTCGAGGCGCTGCACGACGTCGTGAAGGCCGGCAAGGCGCGTTATATCGGCGCGTCGTCGATGTTCGCGTGGCAGTTCGCGAAGGCGCTGCACACGTCGAAGCAGCACGGCTGGACCCGCTTCGTCAGCATGCAGAACCACCTGAACCTGCTGTATCGGGAAGAGGAGCGGGAAATGCTGCCGCTGTGCAAAGACGAAGGGATCGCGGTGATTCCGTGGAGCCCGCTCGCGCGCGGCCGCCTGACGCGCAACTGGGACGAGTCGACCGAGCGGCAGCAGAGCGATGCGGTCGGCCAGCGGCTTTACGACGCGACGGCGGAGTCGGACAAGGCAGTCATCGACGCCGTTGCAACGATCGCGGCGGCACGCAACGTGCCGCGGGCGCAGGTTGCACTCGCATGGGTCGCGCAGAAGGCCGGGGTCACCGCGCCGATCGTCGGCATTTCGAAGCCGCAGCAACTGGACGACGCACTGGCCGCGCTCGAACTGAAACTGACCGACGACGAGATCGCCGCGCTCGAACGTCCGTACGTGCCGCACGCGGTCGCCGGAATCAACTGAGCGGCAGGGCGCCGCGCGGCGGTCAACGTGCGGCGTCGAGCATCGGGTAGGTGAACAGGCCGAAGTGGACGACGTTGAGCCCCGCATGCGCGAGCGCGGACGCGAGCAGTCCGCCGCGCCGCCAGGCGAGGCCGTAGCCGACGCCGGCCACCGTGCCGAGCACGATCCATTGCCAGCCGCCGGCCGCATGCGCGGCGCCGAACAGCACCGCGCCGATCGCCAGCGCGGCCCATGGCCCCCATGCGAATGCGTGGAACGCGCGCGTCAGCCCGCCCTGCACGTAGCCGCGGAACAGCGCTTCCTCGACGAGCGTCACCAGCAGCAGGTTGTTCACGAGCCACAGCCACCCCGACGGTGGCCACTTGGGCGCCCAGCCGACCATGCCGAACGCGAGCGCGCCGGCCAGGCACGCGGCCGCCGTTGCGACGGCGGCCACCGCGCCGGTGCGCAGCGCGCGCGACAGCGGGTGGTCGGGGGCGACCCACGGCAGCACCCACACCAGCCACAGGCCGACGAGCGGCTTGTCCAGGTTCAGGTACATCGTGAACGGCACGGCATCCGGCGTGAAGCGCGTCGGCGCGATCACGCGTGGATTGTGGAAGCCGGGAATCAGGTGCAGGCTGAGCGCGATCGCGAGTGCGGCAAAGACGACGTGCGCGGCGATGCGCACCGCGCGCGCTCGCTCGGGCATCACGCCCCAGGCGGCCGCGGCCAGCAACGCGAGCGGTGCCAGCGTGAGGGGCGCGAGCTTGCCGAACGCCAGCGCGCATGCATAGCCGAGCGCGGCGAGGCCGACGCTCAGGCCGTGCTGCGGGCGATGCCACGCGAACGCGGCGGCCGCGAACAGGGCGAGCCAGATCGTGGCGGACGGAAGGAGCGAAAGGGACATGACAGGAGCGGCATTCGTCGGACGAGACGCCGCGCATCATACAGCAGCCGTCCGGTCGTGCCGGCCGGGCGCCGTCAGCGGCCGGCGGTTTCGGTGACGCCGTCGCGCCCCGGGATGTGAACGCTGTTGCGCACACGCATCCGCCGCCGGTACCAGAATGTCCACGTCAGCAGACAGCCGAACACGGTGTAGCCGATGATCGGCGACACGACCAGTACGCGTTCGACCGGCCAGCTCACGACCATCCAGAGGCGCAGCAGCATTTCCAGCGTCATGAACGCGCCCCAGATGAAGGTCATCCGCCGGAGCATCTGCCGCAGCCCCGGCTGCGCGTCCCAGACCGCTTCGAAATGTGCGGCGCCGCCATCCATCTCGCGGGCCACGGTGGCGCGGGCGAGATAGAAGATCAGCGGGCGTTCGCGGAACAGCGACAGCAGGAACACGATGCCGATCGTGCCCGACGCAAGCGATTCGCGCATCAGCAGCGTGCGCGGGCTGCCGCCGAGCGCCATCCCGATGATCGACAGCGCGATGCCGAGCAGCACGATGGCCGCCACCGCATCGACGCGGCGCGAGCGGATGAATTCGACGATCGACCAGATGATCGGCGGGACCGCCGACGCGTACAGTGCGCCGGTTTCGCCGAAATACGGCTGCGCGGCCCGGTAGGCAACCCAGGGCAGCACCAGGTTGACGAAGAGTTCGAGAATCAGTCCGGCTCGCGGTTTCACGGTGAGCAATTCCACGCAGGTTGGGGCGAACGCGCAAAGGGCGTGGTGGCCCCCGGCTGCCCCGAAAAGGGTTCGGTTCAGTATATAGAAGAATGGTACGGGGCTGCGGCACGGCGTCGGCCGTTTGCAGCCGGCATCGCTAGCACCGCCAACACCGCCAACACCGCCAACACCGCCAACACCGCCAACACCGCCAACACCGCCAACACCGCCAACACCGCCAACACCGCCAACACCGCCGGCACCGCCAGCATCGTCGTCACGGAGCCGCCGCGGCCGGCAGCGTGATCGTGACCGTGGTGCCCTGCTGCACGACGCTGTGCACGTGGATGTTGCCTTCGTGCCGTTCGACGACTGCCTTGACGAACGCCATGCCGAGCCCGACGCCGCTGGTTTCCGGCTGGCCGGCGGTGCGAAAGCGCCGGTAGCGCTCGAACAGCCGCGTCTGGTCCGCGCTGCCGATCCCGCACCCGCTGTCGCGGATCGTGCAGCGCACGGTCTTGCCGTCGGCGCCCGGCTCGACCTTGCATTCGACGCTCGTCAGTGGCGCGCTGTACTTGATGGCGTTGTCCAGCAGGTTGATCAGCGCGCGCGACAGCAGCGCCGGGTCGCCCTGCACGATCGTGTCGTCGCGGCGCGGTACGTCGTCGATCGACATGGATTTCCGGTGCGCGAGCGGCCACACCGCGTCGCGTGCCTCGTTCATCAGGTCGGCGAGGTTGACCGGCACACGCTCGTATTCGCTGGCCTCCGCACGCGAGAGCTGGGCGAAACCGTCGGCCATCGCCAGCGTGTGCCGCGCAAGCTTGCCGATTCTCGCGAACTGCTGCTTCATCTGCGCATCGCCCGCCCGCCGCGCCTGCGTGTCGATCAGGATGATCAGCGATGTCAGCGGGGCGCGCATGTCGTGCGAAAACAGCGTCAACATGTCGTTGCGCTGGCGCTCGAGCATGTCGCGGCGGACGGTCGCGTTGCGCAACGTTTCCAGCGCGTCATGGATCCGCGCGATCTCGGGCCCGATGCCGCGCGGCATCGCGACGTGCGACGTATCGCCGTTGCTGAGCGCGACGATCCGGCGGCCGAGCATATCGAGCGGCTTCGACAGCAGCCGCTGCATGCCGCGCGCGAGCGAGACCAGGATCGCGATGCACAGTGTCGTGGCGAACGCCGACACGCCGACCCTGATCCGTGCGGCGTTCCGGTCGCCGATTGCGCGACGCCGGGCCAGGTCGATCACGCGGTCGCGCAGCAGCTCGCTCGGCCGGAAATGCGGCACGATCGCGCGGGAAAAATCGGCCGCGCCCATCGCATAGGCACCGTTCCGGCCGCTGGCGACGGTCGCGTCGACGAGTGGCAGGATGTGCGCGTCGAAGGCCGCGTTGAGCTGCGCATATTCGCGTGCCACGTCCGGGTCGTCGAGCTGCGTGCCGATCGCGCCGTCGATCAGCGCACGCAATTGCTCGATGCGGCCGCGCATTCGCATGATGTCCGCGAACTGCGTGCGATCGAGCGCCTGCCGCGCGAACATCGGCGCGATGAGCAGCGAGCCCGTGCGGCCTGCGTATTCCCTGAGAGCGCCGAGGAGCCGCGCGAGCAGGATCGCACCCGACGTGTGCGGGTCGCGCATCGCCGTGTCGGTCATCGCGCCGTCGATCAGCAGCGACAGCGTGTCGACGATCCGGAACAGGCGCGCCTGCGCGTGCTGGATATCGTGAACGGTGAGCGACGCGAGCGGCCGCGCGTCGAGCGCATCGACTTCGGCACGCGCATCGGCGAGCGTCATCCGGACCGAGTCGAGTGCATGCAGCAGGTTGCTGCGCTCGCGGTCGTTGAGCACGGCCGCTTGCGCGATGCCGGCGCGAAACTGTTCGAGCGCCTGGTCGGAACGCGCGCGCGCGGCGAGCAGGTTGCGGACCTCGGTGGCGCCGTCGTCCTGCAGGCGAACCAGCAGGTCGTTCGTCGGGCCGCGTTCGGCCGAGATCACGTTGGCGGCGCTCATGGCACCGCGGACGAAGTCGAAGCTCTGCAGGTCGGCGTTCTCCTGCCGGTATTGCCGGACACTCCCCCAGATGATCGTGCCGCAGAGCAAGGCCAGCAGCGTGGTGACGAGTGCGAAGCCGATATGCGTCTTCTGCTGGATCGTCAGCGATCGAATGTTATATGCGCGTTCCCGGCTAAACGAGAATGAACGATTCATGACACACCATGTTTGCAAGCTATCCCGGGTGGGCCTGTATTCTCGGCCTGTCGGCGTTGTGACGCCGTAAGGTTGTGTGGGGGCCGCCTTCGCGGGGCGGCAACGATCCCGGCCGGGAGGCCGGATCGCGCCTGGCACAGGATCGCCTTGCGTCAGTGTCCTGTCGACACCGGACGAATCGCGCTCGATCCGGAGAAACCCTGATCAAGCATTGAGCTAGTGGCGCATTAGCACAGATGGTTTGGATTGCGAATGTTTTTGATCGTCGTGTCTGCCGCGAGACGCGGCATCGAGTCCGCTTCGGACGATGGCGGCACGGCAGCAAGAAGGGGGCGCTGGGCGGGAACGGCAGGCAGGCGCGCCGCCCGTGCAGGGGCGACGCTTCAGGGGGACATCGCAGCAAGCGTGCCGCGGCGCGAATCGGTGCCGCGGCCGCGCGAGCGGTCAGGCGACGGCGGGCTGAACGATGATCTTCACGTTCCGGTCCTTGTGGTTGACCAGCTCCTCGAAGCCGTGCGAGACGATGTCGCCGAGCGCGATGCGCCCGGTGATGAGCGGCTGCACGTCGATGCGGCCGTCGGCGATGAAGCGGATCACGTCCGCGAATTCGCCGTTGTACGCGAGCGAGCCGATCACTTCCTTCTCGGTCGACACGATGTCGAAGAAGTTGAACGGTGCCGGCTCCTCGAAGATGCCGACCATCACGGACTTGCCGGCCTTACGGATCACGTCGATCGCGAGCTTCGCGGTGGCTGTGTGCCCGATGCACTCGAACGACACATCGGCGCCGTAGCCTCCGGTCAGCGCCTTGACTTCCGCGATCGCGTCCGACGTCTTCGGATCGATGACGACGCTCGCGCCGACTTCCAGTGCCTTCTGCTTGCGCGCGGCGGACATTTCCAGCGCGATCACGCGCCCGGCGCCCGCAGCCTTCGCGCACATGATCGTGCACAGGCCGATCGTGCCCGCGCCGACCACGACGACGGTCTGCCCGACGATGTTGCCGGCCTTCTTGACCGCATGCAGCCCGACCGCGAGCGGCTCGATCAATGCGCCGGCCTCGGTCGGGAAACCGTCGGGCAGCTTGTACAGCAACTCGGCCGGCACGTTGACGAATTCGGCGAACGCGCCGTTGTTCATCAGCCCGGTGAACGCGAGGTTCTCGCAGATGTTGTACAGCCCGTGCCTGCAATACCAGCAGGTGCCGCAATGCTGGCAGGCGTCGGCAGTCACGCGGTCGCCGAGCGCGAAGCCCGTCACGCCCGCGCCGAGTTCGGCGATCTCGCCGCTGAACTCGTGGCCGAGGATGCACTGGCCCTTCAGGCCCGTCAGCGGATGCGGCGCGTCGACCGGGATGAAGACGGGCCCCGCGACGTATTCGTGCAGGTCGGAGCCGCAGATCCCGCACCAGTGCACGCGAATCGTGACCCAGCCCGCCGGCGGGCGCTCCGGAACGGGAACCTGTTCGACGCGGATGTCGTGGCGGCCGTGCCAGACGGCGGCTTTCATGCTGGGGGCGGTGGTCGATGCCGGTGTACTCACGTTGCTGTCTCCGTCAGGTTGTCGTCGGGCACGCGGCAGGGTTGCCGATGCGCCCGTCGCGCGATTGCGCGATCGACCGGTATGCAGGAACGGGGCCAGCTCGAGCGGGTGCGCCGGGGGGCGATTCAACGGAGCGTGCGTGATGCGACGCATCATTCGCCTGTTCGTTGACAGGGAACGATTCGATGCGGGAGTGGTGCGAAGTTTGCTGCGACCGCTGTACGGCACACCGATGAGACGCTGGGACGTTCGTCTCACCGTAATGAGACGAATCGCGAGACACGCGGCGATGCACGGCGCGTCTCGACGCGCGTTCAGGCGACGATTTCGTCGACCGCGACCGGTGCGAGCCGCGTGAATCCGGCGGCGCGGTACAGCGGCAGACCGGCCTCGGTCGACACGAGCCACACGCGCTGTGCGCCGCGTTGCCGTGCGTGCGCGACGATCGCGGCAAGCAACTGCATCGCGAGGCCCCGGCGGCGGTACGCGTCTGCCGTGCCGACGCGGTCGACGACGATATCGTGCGCCGACGCAAAGCCGTAGCGCGCGGTGGCGGCGACCTGCCCGTCCAGGCGGTGCGCGAACAGGAATGCGGCCGGATTCGGCTGGAACGGCGGGAACGGGGCGATCGCATTGAACGTATCAACGTCGCCCGGCAGGTGGCAGGCGAGCGCCTGCGCGAGGGCATCGTCGCCGGACAGCATGCCGATGTCGGCGGCCATGAAATGCTCGTCCGACAACCGGCGTGTCCTGCCTTCCAGTGCGGGCGGTAGCGGCGCGGCGCCGTAGCGCGTGATCCACGCGCCGACGGTGAACGGGCCGTCGCCGTACGCGGGCGCACCGTCGATCACGAAGTGCTCGAAGGGCCGCCCCATGCCAGTGTCGAACCGCACGACGTGGCCGTCCGGGCTGTCGTGCAGCGGCGCATCGCGCCGGTCGCGTGCGGCGCAGTATCCGGCGATGAAGGTGCGCACGGCGGCCTTGCGGCGGCGGAAGGTCGACCAGGCTGCGTCGAGCGGAAGCGGGGCGTCGGGGGCGGGAGAGGCGGTCGGCATGCGGGCGGGCGCAACGTCGTCGGGGCGAAGCCGACAGCTTAGATCAGGCGGCCGCACGCCGCCATGCGGGCCGATTGGGCCCATTGCCGCGATCGGCGAAACGGATCGTTGCGCACTTACCCCTTTACTTGAAGTTAACTTCAATTTGTATCATGTGCGCCAGTCCGATCGCGGACGCGTGATGCATCCCGTTGCACGCGGCCGCTTCAACGGGAGTGGAGATGATCGAATCGCCTGTCGCGGCCGATGCCGCCACGCTGCCGTCGCGCAGCTACCGGGCCGCCGTCGCGAACGTCGTGCTGGCGAGCATCGTGTCGGCGTTGCACGTCGGCAAGGCGACGATCGGCTTGCCGTCGCTGCAGCACGAGTTCGGCGGCTCGCTGGCTTCGCTGGGCGGGATCATGTCGGTGTTTCCGTTCGTCGGCGTGTTCGGCGGCATCGCGGCCGGCCTGCTGGTGCGGCGCTGGGGCGACCGGCTGCTGCTGATCGCGGGCCTCGTCATCCTCGGTTTGTCGAGTGTCGCCGGCGCCTGGGCCGGCAGTTTCGCGCTGTTGCTGGCCACGCGCTTCGTCGAGGGGCTCGGTTTCGTGATCGTGGTGGTCGCCGCGCCGGCCGTGCTGAATCGGGTGACGCCGCCCGAGCGGCGCAATTTCGCGTTCGGGCTGTGGAGCACGTTCATGCCCGCGGGCATGGCGCTGTCGATGCTGGTCGGGCCGCTGCTCGGCGGCTGGCGCAACGGCTGGCTCGCGGCCGCGGTGCTGACGCTCGTTGCGGCGGCTGCGGTGCCCGTCACGACATCCGCCGAGGCGCCGTCGCGGCAGGCGGACGCGCCGCGTATCGGCCCCGCGCTGCGCGACGTGCTCGCGTCGCGGTCGACCACGCTGCTCGCGCTGGGTTTCGCCACCTACAACGTGCAGTTCTTCGCGGTGATGACGTTCCTGCCGGTTTTCCTGATGCAGCGCCTCGGCGTCGCGGTCGGCGCGGCGGGGGTGATCAGCGCGGCGATCGTCGCCGCGTGCGTGATCGGCAACCTGACGGCCGGCTGGTTGCTGTCGCGCGGCGCACGTCCGGGGATCGTGATGGCTGCGACGTCGGTCGCGATCGGCGCGGCCGGCGCAGGGCTCTTCAGCGCGGCCACGCCTGCACCGCTCGCGGTCGCGCTGGGTTTTGCGTTCTCGGCGATCGCGGGGATGCTGCCGGCGACGATCCTCGCGTGTGCGCCGGGCTCGGCGCCGACGCCGTCGCTGGCGCCGCTCAGCATCGGCTGGGTCGTGCAGGGCAACTATCTCGGACAGGTGATCGGGCCGCTGGCGATCGGCGCGATCGTCGGTGCGTTCGGCTGGTCGGGCGGCATCGGACTGATGCTCGCGGCCGCCGTCACCGGCGCGGCGATCGGCCTGTCGCTGCTGCGCGAACCGATGGGCCGGCGCTAAGCGCGGCGCCGTTCAACCTGCACGGAAATCCGTCAAGCATGCTCAACACCATGGAAAGCCTGATTTGCGAAGAAGACGCGCCGAGCGATGCGCCGGCATGGGTCGAACACGATGCGATACCGCCGTGTGGCGGCGTCGCGTATCCGCTCGTGACGCTCGGCGGAGCGCCGGTGCCCGAGCACGCCGCGGCGGCCGTCTCACCGTTGCGCCCGCAACTGTTCGTCACGGTGCTGGAGGCCGGCGACAATGCATTGCTGATTCGCTGGGTCGAGAGCGGCCGCTGCCATTACGGCGAACAGCGCTGGCGCTTGCGCGTCGCGTTGCAGCCGGGCCGTTGCGCGATCTCGGGGCAGCCGATCGAGCCGGGCGAGCCGGTGTTCCGGCCGGTGCGGCGGCCCGTGCCGGCCAATGGCGACGAGATGATCTGCCCGGCGTCGGTGCCGGGTGCAACCGGCGTGGCGTGTGGTGCCACGGCTGAGGACGACGACGCACACGCTCCGGCCGACGTTCACGGCTGAACGCCGGCCGGCCGCGGTGCAACGTTATTTCTTCACGTCGTGCCGGTACTGGATAAACCCGGCGTTGTTCGCGAGCTTGTCGTACAGCGCGCGCGCGGTCGTGTTGGTTTCGTGCGTGAGCCAGTACACGCGGCTCGCGCCGGCGTCGCGGGCATGTTCGTACACGGCCTCGATCAGCGCACCGCCTGCGCCTTGCCCGCGGGCGTCGGGCGAGGTGTACAGGTCCTGCAGGTAGCAATACGGCCCTTCGGTCCAGCACGAGCGGTGGTAGATCGAATGCACGATCCCGACCAGCGCACCCGAGGCGTCGAATGCGCCGAGCACGAACATCGGCTCGGCAGGATCCATCAGGCGGGCCCACGTCGTCGCGAACACCGCGTCGCTCAGCGCGGTCTCGTAGAACTTCTGATAACCCTGCCACAGCGGGCGCCACGCGGCTTCGTCGGCGGCGACGAGCGGGCGCACCGTGACGCGCGTCGCGTCGTGCGCGCGGCTCGCCGCATCGCGCGCGCTCGCCTGCGCATGGCGGATCGCGGTGAGCGACTGGCGCTGCCCGCCTTGCGCGTCGAAGTTTTCCGGTGCGAGCCACGCGTCGAACGCGGCGCGGACATCCGGCCATTCGCCGTCGATGATCGAGAACCACGCGGTGTCGCGATTGCGGCCGCGGTAGATGATCGCCTGCCGGAAGGTGCCTTCGTAGCGGAAGCCGAGCCGTGCGGCGGCCTTGCGCGACGGCACGTTCAGGTCGTCGCACTTCCATTCGTAGCGCCGGTAGCCGAGCGTGTCGAACGCGTACTTCATCAGCAGGAACTGCGCTTCGGTCGAGATGGGCGTGCGCTTGAGCAGCGGCGAGAACGTGACGGAGCCGACCTCGATCACGCCGTTGGCCGGATCGATGCGCATCAGCGCGAGCGTGCCGACCGCGCGGCCCGTGGCGAGGTCGATCACCGTGTAGTGCAACGGATCCGCGCTCGCCTGCGCGGTACGCGCGTAGTCGCGGTAGCTCGATTCGTCTGCGTACGGGCCGTGTGCGAGATAGGTCCAGTCGCTGCCGTCCGGTGCCTGTGCGTAGGCGGCGTACAGGTCGGCCGCGTGGCGCTCGGCGTCGAGCGGTTCGAGCCGGCAGTAGCGGCCTTCGAGCACGATGCGCTCCGGGCGCGGGCGCGCGGACCAGTCGGGAACGGGGTGGCCAATGGATTGCTGGAAAGCGTTGGTGAGCGTGGACAAGGTCGATCTCGCTTCGGTTGGCGGCCGGCGACATGCCGGGATGCAGACGATCGTAGTCGTGGCGAGGTACCATGAGAAGCGCCACAGATCGGGAAATTTATGGTGCCATGAACTTAGGGGGCGGAACCACGAGCCGTTCTTCACCAGCCGTGCACAACTAGCCGTCCGCAACCGGCCGTCCACAACTGGCCGTCCGCCACGTTCCGACATTTTTACGCTGCGATGCTCCGATGACGACTGTCCTTCCTTCCGGCGACGCGCCGTTGCTACCGCTCGACGCGCCGCTGGCGCGCACGCCGGGCGCGCCTTCGCTGCAGCGCCAGTTGCTGCGCCGCGTGCGCGACGCAATTCTCGGCGGCGCGATGCCGGCCGGCACGCGGCTGCCCGGCACGCGCGCGCTGGCCGAGACGCTCGGCGTGTCGCGCAACACGACGGCCGCCGTCTACGAGCAGCTCGTTGCCGAAGGTTTCCTGCAATCCGACCGCCGCGGCACGCGTGTCGTCGGGTTGTCGCGGCCGGCGCCGCCGCGCCGGCGTGCCACGCCGCCCGCCGTCGCGCAGCGGCTCGACCGGATTCGCCCGAGCCGCATCGGCACCGGCGAATCGGAGGGCTTCCGGCCGGGCGTGCCCGCGCTCACGCATTTTCCGGTGGACGCGTGGCGCCACGCGATCGACCGCGCGCTGCGCCGCAGTGGCCGCGACCTGCTCGGCTATGGCGACCCGCTCGGCGAGCGCACGCTGCGCGAATCGATCGCGCGCCACCTCGCCGTGACGCGCGGCGTGCGCTGCGACCCTGAGCAGATCGTGATCACGGAAGGCGCACAGGGTGCGATCGCGCTGTGCGCGCAGTTGCTGACGAATCCGGGCGATACGGTGTGGGTCGAGGAGCCCGGCTATCGCGGCGCGCGCACCGCGATGCAGGCGGCCGACCTCGACGTCGTGCCGATGCCGGTCGACGCGGAAGGGCTGCGCGTGGAAGCAGACGACTGGCGTGAGCGGACGCCGCGCCTCGTCTATACGACGCCGTCGAACCAGTTCCCGACCGGCGCCGTGCTGTCGATCTCGCGCCGGCTCGCGCTGATCGATGCCGCGCGCCGCCATCGCGCGTGGATCATCGAGGACGACTACGACAGCGAATTCCGTCACACCGGCGAGCCGATCGGCGCGATGCACGGGCTCGCACCCGATTCGCCCGTCGTCTATCTCGGCTCGTTCAGCAAGACGATGTTCCCGGCGCTGCGCATCGGTTTTATCGTACTGCCCGACGCGCTGCTGGCCGCAGTGCGACCGGTGCTGCCGGAGATGCTGCGCGGCGGAACGCGCCATGTGCAGCTCGCGCTGGCGGATTTCATCGAGACGGGCGAGTACGGCCGCCATCTCGGCCGCATGCGCCGGCTGTACCGCGACCGGCGGCGGTTGCTGCTCGCCGCGCTTGACGACAGCCTGAGCGTGCCGCACCAGATCGAGGGCGGGCCGTGCGGGCTGCATCTCACGTTGCGGATGCCGGCGCGCTATCGCGATCGTGCGATCGTCGACGCGGCGCGTGCGCATGGCATCGGGCCGTTTCCGCTGTCCGGCTTTTCGATCGATGCGGCATCGGCGGGTAACGGGCTCGTGCTCGGTTTCGGCAATACGTCGGCCGACACGTTCGAGCCGATGTTGCGGATGCTGTCGGCGATTGCGGAGCGGGTGGGCGGGGACTGACGTGCGGGCGGCAGGGCGCGCGGGTTGCGTCACCCGTCGCCGGTGATTTCCGCTACCGTATTGCATCCGATTTCATTTCTCTTCCCGACCGAACAGGTGTACGTCTTACCGATTCGTTGCGCTCGCCGGCATCGCATGTGCGTTGCCGGCGAGCGCCGCCGCCCGTGCGCAAGCCGCTCATGACGGATTCATCTGCGATACCGGCAAGCATCACCGCGTGATCGGTCATGCCGCGAACGGAACGCTGAACGAACGGGCCTGGAACGAACCGCGTGCGGTCGATCGCACACCGGACGTCGAGGTGCACGGCGGCACGGAGGAAACGGCGGGTACCGACCCGTGCGTCGGCACCGACTGGATGTTCAAGCGAGGCAATGTCGAGTACGTGGTGTCGGACAGCGTCGCCTGCACCGAAGGAGCGCCGCCGCGCAACGCTTAGGGGAGGGCATTGTGCCGATCCACCAGGCTTTTTGCGTCGCGCTATTGGTGCGTGAGGTAAGTGCCGCGCCGCCAATCGGCTTGCGTGGCCTCGGCCGGCAATCGACCGGATGCGCCGAGCCGGATTGCCGCCGATCCTGCGGGCTTCCGGGAGTTCGCCCGGAGGGGGGCGCCGAGATTCGCGTGATGTCGTGTTGCCGCTTTGCCCCGGCACGGTCCGTACCGTGACGTGTCCATGCGCCTATCTGGATGGGGAGGATGAGGGAAAGTACGGAGTACGAGCGGCGGTGAAGATGCGCTGCGGTGTGCTGGTGCGACGTCAGTGTGCAGTAAACTCGGGTTCAACAAACGAAGCGGCTTCGGTTGGTTGAGATACCGCTGATTGAGACAAGAATCGGATTCTTGGGTCATAGCGCATGGAAGACCTGCTGCCTTTCTACGAAAGAGAGCTCACGCTGTTGCGCCAGAGGGCGCGTAAATTTGCCGCCGATTATCCGAAGGTGGCGAGTCGCCTGCTGCTGGCCGGAGGCACGGATAAAGACGGCGGCGACCATTCCGTCGAGCGCATGTTCGAGGCGTTCGCGTTCATTGCGGCTCGCGCCACCCGACGTATCGACGACAACTACCCCGAATTTGCCGAGGGGCTGATCGAGACGATGTATCCGCATTACTTGCGGCCGTTTCCGTCATGCTCCATCGTGCGCTTCGACGTCGATGCCGGTCGAGCGTCGCGGATGTCGTCAGCGACCGTCGTTCGCCGGGGGACGCAGTTGTACAGCCGGCCGGTGCGCGGTACGAAGATCATGTTTCGGACAGCATACGATGTCGCGTTGTCACCGTTGCAGCTGGTCGACGCGCGCTTCGAAGCGGTTGCACAGGCTCCGCGGGCGCTTCGTGTGCCGCCGCAGACTGCGTCACAGATCTCGTTGACGTTCTCGATTCAATCGGCGCATGCGTCGCTCGAAGCGTTGAATCTCGATTCGATTCGCCTGTATACGCAGGGCACCCCCTTGCTGTGCGCAGCGTTGCGGGATGCCTTGTCGATGCATGCATTACGGGCATACGTGGAGCCGGATCGCAGCGGAAAGTGGGTGACGCTCGAACAGGTGCCGTTCACGCTTGCCGGATTGCGGCGCGAGGATGGTTTGATTCCGTTTCCGGAGAAATCGAATCCGGCTTATCTGTTTCTCACGGAGTATTTTGCGTATCCGGAGAAGTTCGGCTTCTTCGATTGCGATTTGCGGCAAATCGGGCGGATCGGCGGCCGACACTTCACCCTGCACATCCTGCTCAAGGACGTGATGGCCGATTCACCGGCGGCTCGCGCGCTCGAGAATCTCGGCGCGGAAAACATCCTGCTCGGATGTACCCCGGTCGTCAATTTGTTCAATACGGCGGGCAAGCTCTCTGGCGCCTTCGATGGGGCGTCCGCCACGGATGCATGCCCGCTCGTGGTGGACGAGCAGAATATCCATGGTTATCAGGTGTACTCGGTCGATGCGGTCGAGCAGACACGGGAAACGCCGCAAGGCGCGGCGGTCACGAGGTTCGAGTCGCTTCATGCATTGAATCACGCGGCTCGGCCGGAGACGCGGCATGCAACGTACTGGTGTGCCGGTCGCGATACGCTGGCTGCGCATGGTGGCATGGGACAAGAGCTTGTGATGCGCTTCGTCAATGGTGCGCTCGAACCCGTGCCGCCTCCGCCCGGGCTCGATTTCAAGCTGACATGCAGCAATCGCGACCTGGCGGAACATCTGGAGCATGGCGCAGCGACCGGCGACCTGATGATGGAGGGCGGAACGCTCGCGCGGCGCATCATGCTGTTGCATGCGCCGACGAAGCCTCAAAGCATCAGGCGCGATGATGGGGCGTTGTGGCGCCTCATTTCGCAACTGGCCTTCAGCCCCGTCGCGTTGATGGCCGGCGCCCAGCCCATACGCGATTTGCTGTCCCTCCATAATCCGATGAAGGTGGCCGCCGCGGTGCATCAGATCGACGGCGTGGTCGATCTGCATCAACAAGCGGCGACCGCATGGCTGCCCATCGGGCCGTGCGCCGGTGTCGTGCGCGGCATCGAGTTGCGCCTGACGATCGAAGAAACACATTTCGCCGGCACGGGCATCTATGCGTTTGCGCGGATGCTCGACGATTTCCTGAGCTTGCACGTCAGCACGAATGGTTTTACGCAACTCGTGCTGTTGTCGAGCGAAGGGGGGCGCGAACTCCTGAGATGTCCGCGACGGCCAGGCACCGATTTCCTGCTCTGACGACGCGTGACGTCGGAGATACGGGCGCCGCGTCAGACGCCGGCGGCCTGGGCGTGGTGTTCGTCTACCGGCGCCGGTCCGACGAGCGCGACGCCGCGGGCGATCGGATCGCTGCTGGAGATGACGAGCGCGGGATGCTGTTCCCGGAGGTGATGAGCGCCGGCGACGGCGATCGCACCGAGCACCAGTGTCGCGCCGCTCTCCCCGTTGGCGAGCCCGAGCATGGACGGTGCAGTGGCGGGTGCTTCCGACGGTGAGGCCGCGCGCCATTTTTCGAGTACGCCGATGAGTTCCGTGCGCCAACTGCTGCGCTGATCGGTATCGCAGACGATCTGACAGATTGGCGTTTCCTGGTGGGAAGACCGGGGCCGGGCGAGTGCCTGTTCGATCAATCGATGCAGCACGTCGTCTTCCTGAGCGTCGGAACGATCGACGGGGGCGTTGCGGTCTGCCACCGCGACGCGATAGAGATGGGGAGCGGGCTGCGCATAAGCTTCGGTCGGATGAGCGAGCAGCAATGCGCATGCGCCTTCACCCGGTATGCAACCATCGAGGTGCTTCTGCCCATAGAGCCTGTCGGTGCTGTCGAGCATACGTATCGTGCGCGGATCCAGTTGCGATTCGCAAGCCAGGACAATATGCCGAAGCGCGGAAGGATGCCGGTTGATCTCCTGATTCAGCGCATCGATTGCCGTCAGGGCATCAACCGCGCTCGCAACGGGGACGATACGTGCAGGTTCGACGCCGGGGCGCCAGCGGTTGCGGGCAACATGGGCATCGAGCCATGCGCCGAGGTGCGGTGCGACGGCCTGCCACCGCGCGGGAAGGAGCAAGTGCAGCTTGAAGGGCGGCAGGCTGGATGCGCGATTGTCGTTCGCCAGCGTGGCGGCCGCATGCCGCTGCATCAGGTCGTCCATTGCATCCGCTGCGAGCAGCAGCGCGCGGCGTTGTTCATCGCTCCAGTCGGCGGTGGCCGCTGGTGGCAGCAGACTGTCGTCGAAGCCTTGCGCCGAGATCGAAGCAACGACGCCGGCAAACACCCCGGAGCCATCGGCACGCTTCAGGTCGGCGTGCAATCGGGTTGTCGCTTCTGCGAGGGCCGTGTCGAGCACCGCGTCCGTATCGTCGCCCGCCGGCAAACGGACGCTGGTGTCCAGTAAGGCGATCGCGGAATCGGGCTGCATGTCCGGGTTCGTCGACGATGCCGATGCGGCGGACGCAACAGGCTGGGGTTTCGGCTGGCGCAGCAGGCGGATCTTGCCGAGAAACCAGGCGGTTCCTCCGATCAGTGCAACGGGCAGCGCCAGGCCATACAGCACAAGATCGGTCCCGGTCGGGACGTGGTAGGTCGCCCGCCAGCAGGCGGCGACAACCAGCCAGACCACGGCGAATGTTGCGACGACGCCAATTGCAATCCGCGCGACCGGAAGTGCTTTCTGCGGCGTGGCTGCCATGTTTACTCGCCGCCCGTGGTTGACTGGCCCGCAATCAGAATGGCGCCGCATGCGGTTTTATACCCGTCGCGCGCGGCACCGCTTCCATCGATGATCGCGGTGTCGTCTCCTTCCACGATGAAGTTCGGGCCGTGAATCGGGCAGGTGACCTTGTCGTTTCTCCGGGCAATGCCTTTGCCCTTGATATTGGCAACGGTGGAGGCGCTGGTCACGGTGCCGCCATGACTGTGTTTGTCGCCGAGAACAATAAACGGGCGTGTCATGAATCCCTCCTGATATGGCTAAGCCACGATTTAGGAAATTATTACCTGTTTTTGTGGATGGATTGGCTCGACTTCGCCTCAAATTTACCGGAACCAGTCATTCCGTTTAAATCAGGCGAGCTGGTGGATTGTCGATTTTGTTTAATTCGCATTTGGAAGCCGACGGGAGAGTTCGGCACGCACTTTTCGCATGGTAAGCTACGAAATAATATTCAGTAAATGGGGACTTATCGTTGCGCAGATGCAGCGATGACGATTATCAGACTCCAATGCTGGGTATCCGGGATGATTCGGTGACCTATAGCTACAGGGGCGCGTCTTTTGCATCCTCGGCTATCACAATTCGAAAGCAGATAAGGCTTGATGCCCGAGAGAGCGGGGATTGCATGGACGTCTCTTCACAATTGTCTTCAGTGGCGGACTTATTCACCGCCGCTAATCGTCTCTATTCCCTCGAAGGTCAAGGGCCGCTATCGGGGCTTCAGGTCGAGTGCTGGTCGGGACAGGAACGCCTGTCGGAAAACTACCGTTGGGACGTCTACGGATTGTCCCGCGATCCCGGCTTGAATCTCGAGGAAATGCTGGGCCAGCGTGTGACGATCCGTTGTGCGCTGACGAACGGATCGTTCGCCGTGCGCAGCGGACTGGTTGTCGAAGCCCGATGTCTCGGTTTCGACGGGATGCTGGCGCGTTACGCGCTGCAACTCGCGCCGTGGCTCGCGGTACTGGATCACGGCCGGACACAGCGCACGTTCGTGAAGCAGGGGCTCGCCGATATTCTCGGAACGATATTCGGCGAATACGAGCAAATTGCCCACTGGCGTTTTACGGCCGACGCGGACAAGCGCATCGAGGCACTTGGGCTGCTCGATTACAAGATCCAGTACCGGACGCAGACGCACCTCGGCTTCGTTCGGCAACTGTTGGCAGACGCCGGGTTGGGCTTTTGTTTTGTCGAGGACGACGATGCGCCGGCGGGCCACACACTCGTGATTTTCGATGACAGCACGCAACTCCCCGATGACGAAACATCTGCGCGCCTCGGCGGAATTTCGCAGCGTTTGAGCGACGGCGAGGCCGCAGCCGCCGACCAGATTCTCGGCATCGGCCAGTCGTTGTCGCTGATGGCCGACCGGCTTACGCTGATCAGTAGCGACTACCGCAGCAATCAGGCGACGACCGCGTCCGCGAACCTGGGTAATCCGGGCGGTGCGCGGGAACTCTACGACGACGTCGGGCCGGAGGCATTCGAGAGCGTGCAGCAGGCGGAAGACGTGGCGCGTCGGCAGGCCGAGGCGATCGTTTCACGGGCGCGCTTCTGGATGGGCTGCAGCACGCTGCGAACGGCACGCTGCGGCAACGTGTTCAGGATCGCGAATCCATCTTGGCGGCCACGGCGCGACAACGGATCGGCACCCGATGAGTTTCTGCTGGTGGCAATCGAGCATGCCGGCGTGAACAATCTGCCGAAAAACGCGATGGCGCTTGTCGAGCGTGGCCTTGGCATGCCGCCGCCCGCGAGTTCCGATGCGCGGATTTCCGCACAGGCTGCTGCCGGCGGTTATGCGAATCGTTTTGAAGCCGTGCCGCGTCGGCAGGCGTGGCGACCGACGCTCGAGGACGGGAGCGGGCAGCGACTCAATCCGGTACCGACCGCGTTGGGCGCGCAGACCGCGCTGGTGGTCGGCCCGCAAGGCGAGCGCGAGCCCGGGGCTTCCGGGCCGCTCCATACCGACGTCCAGGGGCGGATTCGGGTTCGCTTCCACTGGCAGGCCGAGGGTGACCAGGGCACCTATCCGACTCGCGGCATGCAGCGGCTCGCGAGCGACGGGCATGGTTTGCAGCAGACACAGCGAATCGGCCAGGAAGTCCTCGTGCAGTTTCAGCACGGGCTCGTGCATCGTCCGATCGTGCTGGGCGGCTTGTTCAACGGCCGTGGCGAGGGGGGCGAAGCACCGACACCGGGCGGCGAACCGGCGCAGCCGCCGAATCCCGCCGTGTATCGACAGGCGTCCGATCGTACCGCGAGCGCGCAAGGCAATCTTGCCGGCGGCCACAGCCCGAGCTGGCACGGCGCTGGCGGCGGCGCCGATGGTCACAATCATGCCGGCGCATTGTCCGGTTTCAAGTCGCAGGGGTTCGATGGGCAGGGAGGCAACCAGCTCGTTGCAGACGACAGCGATGCGATGGGCCGCCTGCAGATGGCGACGACGCATGCGGCGACCGAATTGAACCTCGGACATCTGCGTCATCAGGCTGACAACTATCTCGGCAGTTTCCGCGGACAAGGCGTCGAGTTGCGCACGGATGCCTATGGCGCGGTGCGCGGGACACGCGGGGTGCTCGTATCGAGTTATGCGACGACGCCCGATCAACCAGCGGGCGACGTGTCGGCGTTGCAATCGCTGCTCGCGCAGCAAGCAACGCTCGCCCGCCTGTTCGATCAGGCGGCGGAAACGCATCGTACCGTGCCGTTTGCCGTTCAGCGTGGCGTGCAAAAGACGGGGCAATCGATGCTCGACGATCGATCGGCACCGGTCGACGCCCTCACGAAGACATTTTCGACGACCGTCGGCGCCAAAGGCTTCGACCAGGCGGCCAGCGATGCCCGGCAGCGCGCTTCAGGCCAGTCGTTGCCGCACACGGGCGATGCGGTCATCGGGATGGCGGCTCAGGGTGGTCACGGGATCTTCGCCGGGCAGGCGCTGCACTGGGCCGCGGGGGAGACGCTGGCCGTCGGTAGCGGACAGGACATCAACATGGCGGTGAATCAGGTCGTGCGAATGCACAGCGGGCAGGGGATCGGCTGGCTCGCGGCCGCACGCGAAGCATCGGGGGCGGGACTGAGCGTGATCTCCGGCGCGTCCGGTCTCGATCTTCAGGCGCAGCACGATCAGATGACGCTGCATGCGCAGAAGGATCTGAAGGTCGTGTCGGCCAACGCGAACGTCGAACTGGCCGCCAGCAAGACCGTGCATCTCGCGGTGAGCGGCGGTGCACATCTGACGATCGAGGGAGGCAACATCGTGTTCGGTTGTCCGGGATCGCTTACCGTGCACGCTGCGACGCATGGATTTGTCGGTCCCGACCAACTGGATACGCAACTGCCGCAGTTTCCCGAGAAGGTCTGCGTCGAATGCTTGCTGCACGCGATGCAATCGGGCAGCGCACTTGCCGGCAAGGCGATCTGAGCAAATCGATGGATATCGGTGACTGGATCGATTCGTATCCGACGGATACGCTGTCGCAGATGCGGCAGGTACTCGACGCGTCTGCGGCGTCGACGCGCTGGCATGCGTTGCTGGACACGAGTTTCGTGCCGTCGTTGCGCGATCGCTTGTCCACACCGTCCTCCGGGTGTTCGATCGTCACACTGTACGAGGGTGTGTATGACGGCGAAGGGTTGATGGCGATTTCGCCGTGCCTGATGTCGTTGCCCGATGGCGCGGAAACGCGGGCGGCCGTATGCGCCGACCTGCTGCGGCATACCGCCGGGCATCCGATGTTGAGCCTGCTGCGCACGACGATCGATACCGATGCACTCGCGTCGCATCTGCGAAGGCAAATGGAAGCAAATGCCGATGACGGTGAGGCCTTCCTCGTGAGACTTGCCGATACGCGTTGCCTGCCGACCTGGGTCAAGGTGTTGACGTTGCCGCAGCGCCGACGCTTCCTGGCCGGGATCGATGCGTGGTGGATATTCGATCGCGCCGGATCGTTGATGGCGCTGGACGTCGAAACCGTCGGGATGGCCGGGGGCGATTCCGTCGACACGGATCCCGCGCCGTACCGCCTCGACACGGATCAGGTCGCGGCGCTCAGGCAAGCGGCGAAGATCGATACGTTGCTCTTCCATGTCCGGCAGCGTCCGGATACTTTCGGGCAACTGCAAGCGACACCGTCCCAGGCATACGCATGCGTGCGTGATGCGTGGGAGAAGAAGGATTTGGCGGCACAAACGCCGCGCGTGGCACTGGACGCACTCAAGGCGGCCGGGTGGCTGGTACCGGCAACGATATCTGCGTGAACGCGACGCGAATCGGTCCGGAAAGGAGCACGACGTGATGCCGTGCATGGCTGGGTGGGATCCTGACAAGAGAATCGAGTGATGAATTTGCGAGCTGGATCGGTGAGGGCCGTGGTTCGTCTGGCAGTTTTTCTGGCCGTCTTCGTGACGGGAGCAGGGTGTTCTCGTGCGACGGATCACGCGGTGGCGCAGGCCGGTACGGCGGCGGAGGCCGCGCAGCCCGGCGACGAGGATACCGGGCTCGGGCTGAAGCTGAATGCGCTGAACTACACGGACGTGCCGATCGGTACCTTCTATGTCGACGGAGCCTGGGGCGGGAACGTGGCCGCCCGTATCGGCAGCGCCGGCGGCCACATCACGTGCTGCGTGACCGTTCCGCAGAAGTGGCACCCGGGATTGACGGTCAAGGTCGAATGGCGCAACGACGAGATGTACAAGCGCGACCCGAATGCAGTGGCAAGCCGGATCGTGCCGATCGAGCAGTATGGTTCCTTCTCGGACGGCTATCTGTGGATCGTGTTTTTCCCGGGAGACAGGATCAAGGCATATGCGTCTCCCTGGTTGCCGGGTGCTCCGGCGTTTCCGGATGGATTGCAGGCCCCGAGCGACGCTTGTCCGGGGCACTTTACGGTGTTGAACAGCAGCCGTGATTGCCCGGCGCCGGATAAGAGAATTGCGGGGACTGCGCCATGAGTGTTCGTTTTGCGGCCGCCGAGCGGCCCGATATCAGTGTCGTGACGCCCGAGGAGCAGGATGCGATTCTCCGCAGGCTTCATGACGACGATGGCATGAGCTGCTGCAAGACGCTGCACGTCGGCATTTTCTTCGATGGCACGCGCAACAATGCCGAGCGGGATCGTTCGGGGCACAAGCACAGCAACGTCGCGCGGCTCTGGGATGCATTCCCGCAGGATAAATATCACAAGGCGATCTATGTCGCGGGCGTCGGCACGCCTTTCGTCGTCGAGGTCGGCGACCATGGCGTAGGGCTGCAGGCGGCGGCAGGCGCCGCCGCAGGATGGGCGGGGGAAGGCCGCATCAACTGGGCGTTGCTGCAGGTCCAAAACGTCGTGCACGAATGTGCGTTCAAGGTCGGCCTGAGCGAGGCGCTCGGCGTGAAGGACAAGGACCTCGTGAAGTCCATGAGTGTCGACATGAATTTCAAGGGCATCGATTCCGGCGGCGCGATACCCGGGCCGGGCAGTCTCGGCGATATCAAGGCCCGCTCCAGCACGGGTGCCGGTGCGCTCAAGCTGATGGCCGCCGAGCAAAACGGTATCAACGAGCTGACGTGGGAGCACGACTCGATCTGGGCCCAGCTCAAGAGCGAAGTCGATTCGTCGAAGTGGACCGCCGCGATGCAAGCCTGGGACACGATGCGCCGCAAGGTGTTGAACGAGCGGCTGGCGCAACTCAAGGACCGCGTTGGCGACAAGCTCGTGAAGGGCAAGCCGGCACTGCGGACTATCCGGCTGTACGTATTCGGATTCTCCCGGGGCTCTGCGGAAGCACGTACGTTTTCCAACTGGCTGCCGGACGCGCTCGATAATTTCAACCTCTGCGGCGTGCCGGTTTCATACGAATTTCTCGGCATTTTCGATACCGTGGCGTCCGTGGGCATCGCGCAGGGCGCGGCGCCCACGCTGTTCGACGGACATGGCGGCTGGGGGCGCGGGCAGTTGATGGCGGTGCCGCCGTATGTACGCCGCTGCGTTCACATGGTGGCTGCGCACGAGCCGCGCGGTTCGTTTCCGTTGGACCTGATCGATCGTTCTGCTGACGGTCGCGTCGAAATCGTGTATCCGGGCGTGCACTCCGATGTCGGCGGTGGCTATGCGCCCGCGGAACAGGGGCGCGGGCGCGACGATTCCGACAAGCTTTCCCAGGTTCCGTTGCTCGACATGTACCGCGAAGCACGCAAAGCCGGTGTACCGCTCGACGTCAAGGGGCCGGGTGTTTCCGCGGAAGCGGCGAATGCGTTCAAGATATCCGCCGGTCTGAAGCAGGCGTTTGCGGCATATGTGAACGCGACTGCCGGCTGCTACCACGATCCGTCTCACGGTACGCCTGGCCTGATGCGTGCCCACTACGGGTACTACTTGCGATGGCGGAAGCTGCGGCTCAAGAGCATGCGGGCTCAACCAGGCTTCAAGGCGGCCCAGGCCGGCTATCCGCAGGACGCGACGGACCTCGACAGCGCGAATCAGGAACTGCAGATGGAGTGGGACGATCTGCTGCAGAACGAGAAGGATGGCGGGCCGAGCCTTCGCTACTACTTCGGCAAATATGGCGAGAACTGGCTGCACGACAATCCGAAGGGCGCGGCTGTCGCGTCCGCGGCGCTCGCGCCAATCATCATGATCCTGGGCGTCATACCGGGCGGGGTGCCGCTGACGGCTGAAGTCAGCAAGCGGGCGATGAAGGTCGCGCAGGCGCAACTGCAGGACAAGTGGGACCAGTGGCGGCAGGTGCGCGACGACTGGAACTCGACCGTGCCGCTCGCCGACGCGATCAGCGCGCTATACGACAACTACATGCATGATTCGCGCGCGTGGTTCAAGCCGATGGGTGACGACGACGACGTCTGGAACTACCGGCAGATTCAGGCGCTGAAAGCCAAGCAGGCCGGTTACGCGCGCGCACATGATGTATGGAAAACGCAGATGGAATCCGGCTTGCCCGGTGCATTGCCGGGCTTGCGGACGATGAACCCGAACACGCTGGCGCTGGGGCCGGGAATCGGCATGAGCCCCGGGCCGGAGCCGCAGTCACCGCTCACCGCGCAGGAGAGCGATGTGCTCAAGCGCTACGACGCCGCGATGCAGGCGGCGCAGCAGGCGCGTGCGGACAAGAGCGCCACGGCGCCTTCCGATAGCGCCGTGCTGACCGATCCGAAGGTGACCAACGGGCTGCAGCAGCAGGCCGGCGGTCGCGAACCCTATTGCATATGGGGCTATCTGCGCTGGCGAACGGTCTATGTGGACGGCAAGCGCTGGGAGCCGCCGCACGTCGAGACCCCGCAGGAGCAATGGGAAGGCGAACTGAAGCTGAACGAATTCCGCGCGTCCAAGTTCGCGTGGCCCGGATGATCGGGGCACGACGCGATTGAACAGCAGAACGCTGCCGCTCGCCCGGCGGTCATGGGCCGAATCGATGTTCGCGGCCGTGTCGTGGAGCAAGGCGCCAATGAGACGCAAGCAGAACCGGACATTGTCATGAATCTAACCGCCGCATTGACGGGATACGACCAGACGACCCGTCACATCCAGATCGATACCGCGATGCCGGGCAAGTTCGCGGTCGAACGCTTTCATGGTCGGGAGGGCGTCAACGAATCGTTCCGGTTCGAGATCGACCTGCTGTCGAGCGAACCGTTTCTCGACCTGGCGCCGCTGATCGGCAGCGCTGCTCGCCTGCGTCTGGCGACGGGCAGTGGCGAGCGGTGCTGGAACGGCTACGTGACGCATGCGGCGTACGCAGACAGCGACGGCGGCATGACACGCTACCGGCTGACGCTGGAGTCGTGGCTGGCATTCCTGCGTTTGCGCCGAAATTGCCTGTACTTCGCGGATCTCGATACGGAAGGCATTTGCGAGCGCGTGTTCGGCGACTATGTCGAAGCGCGTCGTCGTTATGACGTGACGGAGAAACTGCGGACGTTCAAGCTGCGTGGGCAGTATCGGGAGACCGATCACGAATTCGCGTTGCGGCTATTGTCGGAGGCCGGTCTGTCGTTCCGGTTCGAGCACGCGCAGGATGCGGGGAAAGCGCCCACCGGCGACCACACGCTCGTCGTCTTTGATTCGCATGCCGCGCCGCGCTCGGGGGGCACCGTTCCGTACAATCTTCAGGACGTCGGCGATCCAGACGGCGTGATGACTTATTTCACCGAGCGCCATCAGATGGTTCCGGACCGGGTGGTGGTGTCGAGCTGGAAGGCGGATCAACTCGTGGCCGTTTCCGGCCGTGCACAAAGCCAGGCAGATGCGGACACACCGGTCCTGCCGGCCCGCGAGATCTATGACGGCCAGCGCGCAGGGCGGTTCGACAGTTCGGACCAGGCCGACCAGTACGCGGCCCAGCGTCTCGACGCCCTTCGGCTACCCAAGGTGCTTCATCGCGGTGCCGGTTCGATTCGAACGCTCGAAGCCGGCAGCGTGTACACCCTTGACGGTTACCTCGACGAAACGGTCCGGTTCGTTCCGCTCTGCATCGACCACGAGGCCGTCAACAATCTCGGTGCGGCGATCGCGCAATTGCTCGGCCAGGGGCAACTGGAAAACGGGCTGTATCGCAACCGCTTCGTCGCCGTCCCGCCCGATACCCCGATCGTGCCGGCCCATCGGGCCAGGCCGGTCGTGCATGGCGTGCAAACGGCGATCGTGGTCGGAGAGCCCGACAGTTCGGTGAGCAGCACGCGCGATCATCAGGTTCGCGTGCAATTTCCCTGGATGCGAGGGACGGCGCCGCTTCCAGGCGGATTGACGGATACCGCGAGCCGTTCGAATCCCGCCGGACATGCGCCGGGCGATCATCGGTCCGGTGTACTGGCGCGCATCGCCGAGCAGACGGCGGGACCGAATTTCGGGCACAGCTTCACGCCGCGCGTGGGCGCCGAAGTCGTGATCGGCTTCGATTCCGGAAATATCGACATGCCGGTGGTCCTGGGGCAAGTCTACGGCGGGCGCGTACAGCCGCCATTCGCGGCCGGCGAGGGCAGCAATGCAAATCATGCCGGCACGCTGTCCGGTGTGCAGACCCGCACGCTGGACGGGCAGCCCGGCACGCGCTGGGTGATGGACGATGCAACCGGGCAGCTTCGCCACGAGGTCGGCAATGCCGTCGCGAACAGTGCGCTGGCGCAAGGCTATCTGATTGCGCAGGACGGAGCCTCGCGCGGCATGTATCGCGGCGAAGGCTTCGAGCTGACGACGGCTGGCTGGAATGTCGTGCGCGCGGGCGAAGGCGTGCTGCTGTCGAGCACGGCTCGCTCCGAGGCGACGTCGACGCAAATGGACGTGGCCGAAAGCGTGGGACAACTGAAGCAGGCCGTCCTGACTGCCCGGAGTCTCCACGGGACGGCCGTCGATGCAAAGGCCGAAGGCCTCGGCGCAAACGCCGCGCAGGCGGATTTCCTCAAGGCGATCGACCCGCAGCAGGACGGCAAGTACACGGGTGCGGTCAACGGCCAAGCGTCGACCAAGGCGAGCGGAACGCAGCGTGAGGGCGGTGACCCGGTCGAGCGCTTCGCGGTGCCGGCGATCGTGATGGAGTCTCCTGAAAACGTGGCGCTGGTGACACCGAAGACCGCGATCTCATACGCGGCCGAGCATGTACATCTGACGGCGCAGGGCGACGCCCATTTCGCGGCGCGTGCCACGATCGCCGGCGTGTCGGGCGAGTCGCTGAGCCTGTACGGTGTGCAGGGCGGGGTGAAGATCATCGCGAATCACGGGCCGGTGAGCGTCGAGGCGCATACGGGCGCGATGGAGATACTGGCGGACCAGTCGGTACGGATCACGTCGACGGACAGTCGTGTCGATGTACTGGCGAAGGATGCGATCGTCCTCCAGCAAGGGCCGAGCCGTATCACGCTGAAGGGCGGTGACATCACGATCGAGACACCGGGCCAGTTCACCGTCAAGGCCGGATCGCATCCCTTTCCGGGGCCGCTGGCTGCCGCGCCGGCACTACCCGGGTTGCCGGATTCCCGTACGCCGATGTTCGACGAGGCATTCGTGCTCAAGGACGAGCAGACGGGCGAGCCGATTGCGGGGCGCGCTTACCGCATCATCCGTGCGAACGGTGCAGTCGAACACGGTGTAACCGATGCGACCGGACACACGCATCTGGTGACCTCGGCCGACGCCGAGCCGCTGTCCATCGAGATCGATCGCTGAGAGGACGCATGCCGGATATTCCCGTTAAATCGTCGTCCGCCACGAGTCCGGTCTCGCGCACGCAGCGCAAGACGGTGCTGGTTTCCGGGCGTGTAGTCGAGGCGCAGTTGCTGGAGATCAGCTGGCAGGGCGGCGTAACCGTCACGCGCAAGCAGTCCGCGGTCGCGGCGCCTCACTGGACGAGTGATGCGAACGTCGTCGAGATCGAGCAGCCCGACGAGTTTTGCCATGCAAGCGGCTCGCAGCGTCCGGGCGCTTATCTCGTCAAGTCCAAGGCGGGCGCGAACAACAAGGTCGGCATCAAGTTGCGCGTCACCAAGACGAAACCGAATGCGCCTGCCACGATGAAGCTGACAGGGACGTTGCACGGGCTGACGATCGAGGGAGATTGTCCGACTGCGCTCGGCGAACATCAGGTCACCGCGACCGTCACGAACTTGCCGGACACGCTTGCCTACTATTACGGCGATGCGTCGTGGAAACTGAACGATGCCGCGACCGGCCTCAGTGCCGCCGTGACGCCGGCGACCCGACTCGAAGTGTTCGTGTTGCTCGATCGGCCGGGCACGCCATTCGGCGCCGGCGTGTGGGCCGAAGCGCTGCGGTTTCTCTTCAAGCGCGCATCGGTTGCCGGAGCGGCGACCGCCAAGGCCGCCATCGCGAAGGTCACGGACTATTGCCACCACGGCCACGGGTTGCATTACGACACGATTTCCGGTGCCGCGCATTTCGGCGGCTCGGTGGCAATGACCGGCGGGCTGTTCGAATTGAAGAAGTACATGCAGAAGCGCGCGGTCAAGGCGGGCGGGGCCGCCGCGTCGGGCGGCGCTGCTGACGATGGGCGAACCGTGAACTGCTACGATCAGGCGTCGGCCGTGTTCAGCCTGGCGGCGGCGCTGGGCGTGAAGCCCGGCATCTATTTTCAGAACCCGTTCGGGTATATCAACTCGACCAATCTCGTCGGCATCGGTGCTTGCAACAACCCGTTCTTTTCGTCGAACGGGTCGACACCGACCATCGCCGGAGAGTCCCCGTCGCGGACCAGCTTCGGCAATCACGCTTTTGCCCATCTGAGCCATCAAGTCGAAGACGCATGCGCCGGACCACACCACGACGAAGCGTTGCGCGCCTATCTGGTCGCTTCGATCGATACAGGTCGGTCGAGCCGCGAAATCAGTCAGGAATACAAGATCCAGCCGCCGCTCTCGCCTGACGATTACATTGCGCAGCTCCTGATGACGACAAAGGAATTTCCCGGTGTAGGAGCGGTGAAATGAACAAGCGTGTCGTCGGGTTGTTGTTATGTTCCATTTTTACCGGTGCATGCCATGCGCAATCGCCGGAATCGAGAAACGTCATGACTCCGGAAGAACGAGCAGCAGCGATTCAGAAGGCCTTCAGCCCGACCGCCCGTGTCGATGCATTCAAGTCACGCATCGACTTCGACCGGAAGTTCGCCACCGACGATGGCCGGATGGTGGTCGCGTTCGACTGGAGCAGGCTTGCAACGGAGCACCTCCCCGGCTTGACGGGATTGAAGATCGAGAGTCACGAACCGCGCGTCAACGAAACCGGCCCGCTCAAGGATGTCCGGGAGGATATCTTCAACGGCCAGTTCGACGGCGCACGCGTATCGATCACGGTTGCGCAGGCGAAGGACCGCTTCAAGGCCGCGGATTATTTCCTCAACGAGACGACTTCGCCGTCGATTGCGCAGGTGCCGTTCGAGACGGATCCTGCGTCGCTCGGAAGCGTGTCGGTCCGCAGCACCATCGCCGGCCCCGGGCGCGGCTTCGTGTGGATCTACAAGAACCTGTGTTTCGTCGTGACGGGCGCACCGGCCGATCCGGTCGGCAATCTTGCCCGACGCCTGCAGACGCTGGCGGAAGGCCACACGGTCAATTCGAAGTGATGGTGAGCATCGCTCGCGATATTCAACGGTAAAGGCCATGTCCATCAATACAGGCGCACTGAGTTCGCTGCTGCGAGGCTGGTCGCAGCACAGCCGCTTTCTGTGGATGCGCACGTCGTTCGGAACGGATGCGTTGATCGCGGAAAGCCTGCGCGGCTGGGAAGCGGTTGGCGGCGGCGGGTTTCGTTTCGAGCTGACTGCATTGTCCGAGAATGCCCGGCTCTCGATCGGCAAGCTGATCGGCGGCCCGATCCTGATCGAGTGGCAGGCCACCGAGGGGCAGGACACCCGGCGCCCGGTTCATGGGCATGTGGTTGCCGCGGAACTGATCGGTAGCAACGGTGGTCTCGCCCGCTATCGCTTCACGATCGAGCCGTGGTTTGCACTGCTGCGCCAGCGCGTGGACAGCTACAACTATCAGCACGCCAGTGTGGTCGATATCAGCGAGCAGATCTTCGGCTACTACACGCACGGCGCCATCGTACCTGCGTGGCGTTGGGCGCTGACTGATCAGTCGAAGTATCGAAAGCGCAGCCTGACCGCGCAAGCCGGCGAATCGGATTTCGATTTTCTGCAACGCCTGTGGGCGGAAGAAGGCATCTTCTATTGGTTTGAACACGAAGGCGATGCGAACGCCGCAAACTTCGGTCAGCACACGCTGGTATTGGCGGATTCGAATCAGCAGTTCAAGCCGGACGATCCCGTCGTCATCGGGTTCCATCAGGCGAGCGACGGGAGTCCGGCAGGGAATATCCAGGATTTCATGGCGGCGCGCCGCTGGCGTATCGGGCAAGTGACGCGCGCGAGCTGGGATCATCGCACCTTGTCCACCCGGCCGTCGGAGGCGCGGGTGAAAGGCTCGGTCATGCCCGGTATCGATCGCGACGTTGCCGGCCCCTACGCGTATCAGACCGCGGCGGTCGGCGATTCCCGGGCACAGCAGCAACTGGATGCGCAACGCGTGTGCGCGTCGCGCAGCGAAGGGCGCGGCACGCGCCGCGACATGCGGCCGGGGCTGCGATTCGCGATGCGCGACCATCCGGTGTTGAAAGTCTCGCAAGCCTTCGTTTGCCTGCGTGTCGAGCACGAGGTGCAGGCGAATGTGGACGCCGATGTCCACGGCGAAATCGAGCGCAAGCTCGGCAAGGTACCGCCGTCGGCCGAGGTCGACGCATCCGCCGCCGTCGAAGGAATGATGCAGGACGGCCTGTCCGGCACCGGCACTCATCCAGGCAATGACGTGTCGCGAAACGACACCGGCCGTGTGTACGGAAATACCTTCGTTGCACTACCGGTCGAGCAGTCCTATCGTCCGCACGAGGATGGCGTGGACGGCGCGCGCTTGCATCCGGAAACGGTGGTGCAGGGCGCGCAGACGGCGATCGTCGTCGGTGCGGATGCGCCGATTCATACCGACCGCGACCACCGCGTCCGTATCCAGCATCATGCGCAGCGCGGCCAGAATGCAGCCAGCCGCGAAGCGCATCCTCGTGATTCCAATGCGCCCGCTGATCAAGGTGCAGGCACCTGGACGCGGATGATGACCCCGATCGGCGGCGACAATTGGGGCGGTGTCGCCGTCCCGCGCGTGGGCCAGGAAGTGTGGGTCGACTGGCTGGAGGGGCAGCCCGATCGTCCGGTGGCCGTGGCGTCGCTGTATAACGGGCGCGGCAACGACAACGGTCAGCACAATGCGCGCGCCGGCGGGCCAAGCGGCAGTACCGGCAATGCGGCCGCGTGGTTCGCGGGCAACGGCCATGCAGCCACGCTGACCGGATTCAAGACCCAGGATCTGAGTCAGAGCCAGCAGGGCACCGGCGGCTATCGTCACTTCATGATGGACGACACGGCGGGTCAGTCGAGTGCGCATCTCTATACGACCGATCGCCGCAGCGGGTTGATGCTGGGCCACCTCAAGTCGATGAACGACAATGTTCGCCAGGCTGATCGTGGTTATGGCGCGGAGCTGAATACCGAAGCATCGGGCGCGGTGCGCGGCGGCTCCGGCGTACTGGTCAGCGCCGCAGCCGGTGTGAACCAGATGGATGCGTCCGGCGCGGCCCAGGTGCTCGGCGACAGTCACGACCTGCTCGACGGTCTGGCGCAGGCCGCGCGTGCGCAAGGTGCCGAGCCGGGCGCGTCGCAATCGTCTTCGGCGCAAGCGGATGCGTCGTCGCCCGAACCAACGGATGCAGGCGCTTCGTCTTCCACGCCGGCGGCGGTCACGGGGCTGAGTGACGGCAAGCAGGCGATCAGCGCAGCACGAGCAGGATCCACGTCCGGTCAGGCGACCGGAGGCGGCGACGGCAACGCGACCGCGTGGAGTCGCCCGCATCTGGTGGCCTACGGCCAGGACGGCGTGGTGGCTGTGTCGGCCAAGAGCCACGTCTGGTTGTCGGGTACCGAGGCGGTGCTTGCCGCCGGTCAGGATTTGCAGTGGATGGCGCAGAACAAGACGAGCGTCGTCGCGAACCAGGGAATCCTGTTGTACACGGATGGCAAGAAAGGCGACGGGCGGCCCGTTGCCGTATCCGGCATCGCGCTGCATGCGGCATGTGGATCGGTCGGCCTGCAGGCCCAGCGTGGCGGGAATCTCGGGGCCGTTGCCCAGCAAGGCGTCAGCTTGGCCAGTGCAACGGCAAGCGTGACCGCGCAGGCATCCCGGAAGGTATTGCTCACCGCAGCGAAAGCCTATCTGAAGATGGAGGGGGGCGGCATCGAGATCGGCGTGCCGGGCACAGTGAAGTTTCATGCAGCCAATCACGTGCTGACCGGCCCGCGCAGTTCGGACATGAACCCGCAGATCGCGCAAAGTCAGGTGAAGGCCTGTCCGACGAAAGACGGCGATGCGGCCGGTCGCGGCGCCGCCACGTTGTGACGGAGAGAGGGGCGTGAGCACATCGATCGAACTGACGACGTCGCAGATACAGGACGCGCTGCGGAAACAGGATTCGTTGCACGGGTATCTGCTCGTCGATCCGTACCTGCGGGAGCCGCTTGTCGAGCATGGGCCGATGCCCGGAGAACGCGAGGTCGTGCCGATTCCGGTGGCCAGTGAGTCGCTTCTCGACCATCAGCGTCCGCGGCTGATCTGCTTCGATCATGACGATGTCCAATTGATCGAGGCATCGGTCCGGGCCGCGTGCGACGAACAACGCGATCCCCATGATGAAGTGGTGCGCGGGTTCACGGTGGGCGGCTGGCTGGTTTCGACGCTGCCACCGGAAATCGTCGCGGTTCACCTGGCGCGCGTGATGGTTTCTCCGCGCCCCCGCGTTGGCCGGAAGTACGTGCGATGGGCCGATCGGCGCGTACTCGAATGGATGTGGCCGGCACTGAACGATCTGCAACGAAGCGACTTGTTCGGCCCGATCGCGGCATGGCATGCGCTGGACCGACATGCCAGGCTCGTGGAGCGGATTTCACCGGTGGGTTTCGACCCGAGCGCATCGCGATCGCGTGCCACGTTCTTCGCGCTCGACGACGCGCAATGGAGCCGGGTGGATCGATGCTCGACGGTGCAGGACCTCCTCAGGGGCTGGTGCGTGTTCGAGCGAGAATTGCCCGACGATTACCTGAACCGGGCGGACGCGGCTGTTGCCGATGCGCAGGTGCTTGGTTTGACGCAGGTAGCCGACATCGTGCTGTTGGGCGCGTATGTGCTGCAGATTCATCCGGCACTGTGCAAGCACGCGCATGTGATCGAACTGGTGAAGTCGACATTGAGCGATCGGGCAAGCTTGAGCGAGCGGCTCGGCGCGGTCGGGGATGACGTGTGGGACGCGATGCGTCTCGAACTGGATCAGAAGACGTCGCGCGACACATCCTTCGCGATGGCTCGCCGCTAGCAAAGGAAATCGAATCATGTCAGATGGCAAATATGCGCAGAACGCGAATGCCGCCGCCGCCGGTGCGCCGCACTGTTCCGCAGGCGGGTGCCCGTCATGCGTGAAGGCCGGCTTGCCGGTTTTGCTGGTCAGGCCGGCGCTGGCCGAAAAAAAATATGCCGATGCGAAGAAAGGCGCGATCGCGAAGCTGAAGCCAGGTGTTGCCGACGTCGGGTTGAGTTACTTCGGCTACACGATGCGAACCTTGCGCGGTGGTTACGTCTACGCGTATTACGAGCGAGCGCACACCCCGGAGCTGAAGGAGCAGAAGGGGTGGCAGGCATTCCAGGTCGACGACGGCGGCTACATGACGCCCTATTCGCTCAGCGAATTGCCCTTGCCTGGCAACGCACCCGTGTTCGCATGCCAGCGCACTGCCGGTTATGCAGCTGCCATGCTGTTCGTCATCCCGAATGCGTCCGAGACGCAGCGTGTGTGGATCGGCTTCAGCGATACGCCATGGAGCGAGAAGGTTCGGAATGCATACGGAAATCCCAAGAACGAAACGCTGCGGCGACAGCGCATGGTGTGCATCGATGCGCCGAATGCGAAATGCGATCGTTCGGCCCCGCTGACGGAGGCCGAAATCGGCAAGATTGTCGAAGAGTACGGCGCGAACTATCCGGTGGCGTCGGCTGCGCTGTATGGCGACGACAATGTGTTTCCGTTGAGGAAGCCGGCGCGAATGGACCCGAAGGGAGGGCGTCGCGAAACGGCGAAGGACATTTACGACCAGGCTGTCGAGATCGTCAAGAAAAGCCAGACGTTCGACATCGGCAAGGCGATGATCGTCAGCGTACCCGATGCGATCGGTGTGACGTACGAGGCAGCGAACTTCCGTATCACCGTGCCGAAGAAGGCCAAGACGATGATGACGGACAAAGGCTACTGGAAGCTGCAGTCGGCGCTGTGCATCAAGGGCCTGGTCGAGACGATGCAGCAGCAATACAGCCATATCGGCAATCTGTCCGGGATGCAGGGTGACCCGAACACGTACATGGCCAGGGATCAGTTCGACGCGATGAAGGCGAGCGGGAATCTCCCGCCGGGCGCGACCTTCATGCCGCAGACGATCTCCGGATCGGGGATGTTCGCCGGCACCTATACGAACCCGTCGATGGGCATCGTCGCGATACCGGAGGACGAACTGCCGGCGGAGCAGATCAAGAAGAAGCTGGGTGACAAGTATCAGAAATTCCTGGACCAGTACCAGTCCGCGTGCAACGACGACAGCCGATTGCTTGCGACGATCGAGCCGGATTACGGCGCGTGGTTGCAAAGCGGGGCGCGCAAGCTGGTGACCGAACACGATTGTGACGACACGACGCGGCAGGACGGTGTCTACTATGCGGTACTGGTGGGCAAGGTGTGCCATGGCGGCCACAAGACCGACGTCGGCCTGCAGTGGTACGCGGATTTCATGAAGGACAATCCGGACGACAAGAACAACCTGATGATCCGTGCGATGCTCGGCAACCAGCAGGATTTCTTCACGTGGTTCAAGGACAAGGATCAGCGATCCAAGACGATCGATGAATCCAAGGCGTTTTTCGACGTGATCGAGGATCTCGAGAGCAAGCACAAGGGCGGAGAACTGGTCGGGGCCCTGGCGCGCAATCTGCCGTATTTGCGGGCGCTGGCTTCGATCTGGAGTTACAGCTTGGTGTCATTGCTGAGCGCTTCCAGTCTTGCGTTGCGCGGTCTCAAGAATCCGCCGTCCCCGGATCTCGTCAAGAAAGTCGAGGTAGGGATAGCAAGAATCGGCATCATCGGTGCCACCAAGGATGGCATTCGCGTCACGCGGGTCAAGGCGTCATACAAGCAGGCGAAGTTTTACTGGCGGGAAGTCGCCAATGCGAAAAACAGTCCCGAGGGGGGCGGCAAATCGACGTCGAAGGTGGGTGACACGCGTACCGTCAGTGTTTCAAGAAGCGGTGGTGGTGCTTTTGACGTATCGGGAAAAGGTGGGACCGTGGAGGTATTCGTCTTCGAACAGGTCAGTGTTACGACGACCGCCATTGCGCAGTTGCCGGCTGACATGGGCGAACTCAGGAAGTTTGCCCGCAAGGTCGGCGAATTGATGCGCGAGGGGGGCGCGGTGCTGTCGGTCGCGGGCGGATGGCTGCAGGCTCTGAGCTTGCGGGATGCGATCGACAAATACAGGTACGGAAATGACGACGAGCGGCTGGAGGGTATTCTCGGCATCGGGTCGGCGGCGATGGGTTGCGCTGCCGCGTTATTCGAAGTCGGGAATGCCGCCGCGAAGAAATGGGAAGCGGTTGGCGCTGCGTTGCGCACGAAGATCTTGACAGGCGCAGCCGCGACGATTGCCGCTGGTTTTGATACTGCGACGGCGATTATGAAAGCCGTTTCGAGAGCTGGGCGAGACAACCCCGGCGCCGTGTCGGCCTATACGATCCAGGCGATATTCTTTGGCGCGGCGACCTTTGCCGCCGGGGCGGGTTTCCTAGAAGCCATGGGCGTTGTTACAGCGAGTGGTTTCGGGCTTTCCTGGACCGGATGGGGACTGGTGCTGGTTGCGGTCGGTATGGCTGCTGGTTATTTAGCTCAGCTTCTGCAAAATCAGCCTGCGGAAGAGTGGGCGGCGCGCACGATCTGGGGAGGTGCGAGTGACAAATGGGGGAGTCTGGCTCGCGAGCAGGAAGAGTCGAACAAGCTGTTGCTGGGGATCAGTGTCGACTTCAGCTACAAGGACGGCTTTTGGGATATCGCCGGCCGGAGCGCGGGCGCTGGCATGATGGGAGGATTGCCCATGCCCGGCGGCAACAACAGCAATCCGATGGATTATCGGGAGGTATATTTGCGCCTGCGCATCCCCGTGGGGTTGCGGGCGCAACTGGACTGGGTTGCACGCATCTACGGCAAGAGCAAGAAAGGCGGGGCGACGCTGTTGCTGGAACGCACAGGCGGCTCCGCGCGCCCTTCAGGGCTAGCGGCAGGTGGCGCTTCGGCGCTCGCGAAACTGAACGCCGGGGTGAAAGATCAGGATCAGGACATTCGGCTGTCGCTCGATCTGAGTGTCATTGAATTCAGCGGGGCGTATGCCGAAGTGGCCGTGGAAACGAAGGATGGAGACGAGGTCCTGAACGAACGGCTGCCGAACTAGGAGATGGGTATCGAGATGAAAAACGAGAAGAGCGACTACCGGGTTCTGTTGCCGGAATGGAATCAAGCAGATCCGTATTTCAACAAGTTCCCCGGGAAACTGGCGAGAACCCGGCAGGGCGTCACGCCACCGTGGCGGGTGGCAAGCGATGACAAGCGGAGGCCTGTTCACGAGATGGCCAGCACCTGCGATTCTCTTCTGAACATCTACCCGAATGCGATCGAGGTTGGCACACCAATGGGTGCCGGCGGGAAAACGGTGTTTTTGTTGATCGGTACGCTGATGGGGCTGCTCGGTACGTGGGGATTCGGCTACCTGGCGGTGCTGGTCTTGCAGGAAGTCCCAGTTCTCGGTGCCGTCGTCTGCCTTTTCACCTTACTGGTCCTTTTGTGTGGGGTGTTCTGCCTCCGAGCGGCGCTTTTTTCTCCCCGCGATCTCCCCGTTCTGTTCAACCGGAAGGATCGCAGCGTGAGCTTCATTCCCTATGTGTCGCCGCCGTTCTGGCGATTCTGGGAAAAAGGCGGGGTAGGGGCCGTACGCACGCGTGCATGGGACGACGTGAAGGTTCGATCCTACAAGTGGACGCAGTTTACGGGGGCGGCGGCGCGGGAATCCTATTTCCTGTCGCTGTTGTGGGGCGAGGTTGGCAATCCCCAGTCGTGCGCCGAGATCGTCAATATCGGCTACGCCGGGTGGTGGGAAGACGCAATGCTCTGGCGGCTGTATGAACATATCCGGCGTTACATGGAGGAGGACGGCCCTCCGATCCCGCGTGGAGAAGCGTTGCGCCGGACAGGTACCGGCAAGCTACCCACCTTCCCGGCGGAGATCATTGCCGCAGCCGGCGGCGTTGCGATCAAGGTGGAGGAGGCCGCAAATCTTTGATTGGCTTCGCGACGACGAAGGCGCACCGCTTCGCGGGTTCGAGCGGGTGGCCAGACGTGATGACGTTCATGTTCGGGGCGATCATCACGTGGTCGACGATATTGAGATTGCCGAGATAGTAGAGCGTACAGTTCCGGTGCATCGAGATGAAAAGCGACAAGAGCGACTACCGCGTGCTGCTGCCCGAATGGAATCAAGCGGATCCGTATTTCAACAAGTTCCCTGGGAAACTGGCGAGAACCCGGCAGGGCACCACGCCACCGTGGCGGGTGGCAAGCGATGACAAGCGGCGGCCTGCTCACGAGATGGCCAGCACTTGCGATTCCCTTCTGAACGTCTACCCGAATGCGATCGAGATTGGCACACCGATGGGCTCAGAGGGAAAAGCGGTGTATCTGTTGCTCGGCACGCTGATGGGGCTGCTTGGTGCGGGGGGATTCGGCTACGCGGCGGTGCGGACCTTTCAGGAGGTTCCTGTCCTTGGTATCGTCATGTTCCTTTTCACCTTGCTGGTCCTTTTGTGTGGGGTGTTCTGCCTCCGGGGGGCGCTCTTTTCTCCCCGTGATCTCCCCGTTCTGTTCAACCGGAAGGATCGTAGCGTGAGCTTCATTCCCTATGTGACGCCGTCGTTCTGGCGATTTTGGGAGAAAGGTGGTGTAGGGGCAGTGCGAACTCGGGCGTGGGACGACGTGAAGGTCAGGTCCTACAAGTGGACGCAGTTTACGGGGGCGGCGGGCCGTGAATCCTATTTCCTGTCGCTGCTGTGGGGCGAGGTTGGCAATCCCCAGTCGTGCGCCGAGATCGTCAATATCGGCTACGCCGGGTGGTGGGAAGACGCGATGCTGTGGCGGTTGTACGAACATATCCGGCGCTACATGGAGGAAGGCGGTCCCCCGATACCGCGCGGCGAATCGTTTCGCCGGACAGGCACCGGCAAACTGCCCACGTTCCCGGCGGAGATCATTGGCGCTGCCGGCGGCGCGGCGATCAAGGTAGAGGAGGCGGTGAACCTTTGATCGGTTTCGCGGGTTCGAGTGGATGGTCGGACGTGAAGACGCTCGTGTTCGGCTCGATCATCACGTTGTCGGCGATATCGAAATTGCCGAGATAGTGAAGCGTAGGGTTCCGGTACATCGAAATGAAAAGCGAGAAGAGCGACTACCGCGTGCTGTTGCCGGAATGGAATCAAGCGGATCCGTATTTCAACAAGTTCCCCGGGAAACTGGCGAATACCCGGCAGGGCGTCACGCCACCGTGGCGGGTGGCAAGCGATGACAAGCGGCGACCTGCTCACGAGACGGCCAGCACCTGCGACTCTCTTTTGAATATCTATCCGAATGCGATCGAGGTTGGCACACCGATGGGCGCGGGTGGGAAAACGGTGTTTCTGATACTCGGTGTGCTGATGGGGCTGCTCGGCGCGGGGGGCATCGGCTATGGGGCAGTGCTGACCTTGCAGGAGGTTCCTGTTCTTGGCGTCGTCATGTGCCTCGTCACCTTGGTGTTCCTTTTGTTTGCCGTGTTCTCCCTCCGGATGGCGCTCTTTTCTCCGCGGGATCTCCCCGTTCTGTTCAACCGGAAGGATCGCAGCGTGAGTTTCACTCCTTATGTAACGCCGTCGTTCTGGCGATTCTGGGAGAAAGGCGGGGCAGGAGCCGTACGCACGCGAGCGTGGGACGACGTGAAGGTCCGATCGTACAAGTGGACGCAGTTTACGGGGGCGGCGGCGCGTGAATCTTATTTTCTGTCGCTGTTGTGGGGTGAAGCAGGCAATCCGCGGTCGTGTGCTGAGATCGTCAATTTCGGCTACACGGGATGGTGGGAAGACGCGATGCTGTGGCGATTGTACGAGCACATTCGACGCTACATGGAGGAGGACGGCCCCCCGATACAGCGCGGAGAAACACTGCGCCGGACAGGTACCGGCAAGTTGCCCACGTTCCCGGCGGAGATCATTGACGCTGCCGGCGGCGCGGCGATCAAGGTAGAGGGGGCGGTGAACCTCTGATCGGTTTCGCGATAGCGAAGGCTTGCTGCTCTCGCGGTTCAAGCGTGTGGCTGGACGTGATGACACTCATGTTCGGCTCGATCATCACTCCGTCGGCGATATCGAAATTGCCGAGATAGTAGAGCGTACGGTTCCGGTACATCGAAATGAAAAACGAGAAGAGCGACTACCGCGTGCTGTTGCCGGAATGGAATCAAGCGGATCCGTATTTCAATAAATTCCCCGGGAAACTGGCGAATACCCGGCAGGGCGTCACGCCACCGTGGCGGGTGGCAAGCGATGACAAGCGGCGACCTGCTCACGAAATGGCCAGCGCCTGCGACGCCCTTTTGAACATCTACCCGAATGCGATCGAAGTTGGTACGCCGATGGGCGCCGGCGGGAAAACGGTGTATCTGATGCTTGGCGTGCTGATCGGGCTGTTCGGCACGGGGTGCATCGGCTATCTGGCAGTTCTGGCTTTGCTAGAAATTCCGGTCTTCGGCGTCTTCATGTCCGTTGCCACCGTGCCGTTCTTTTTGTTTGCAGTGTTCTGCCTCCGGGGGGCGCTCTTTTCTCCCCGGGATCTTCCCGTTCTCTTCAACCGGAAAGATCGCAGCGTGAGCTTTATTCCTTATGTGCCGCCACCGTTCTGGCGATTCTGGGAGAAAGGCGGGGCAGGAGCCGTACGCACGCGCGCATGGGACGACGTGAAGGTCCGATCGTACAAATGGACGCAATTTACGGGGGCGGCGGGCCGTGAATCCTATTTCCTGTCGCTGTTGTGGGGCGAGGTTAGCAATCCGCAGTCGTGTGCGGAGATCGTCAATATTGGCTACACCGGATGGTGGGAAGACGCGATGCTCTGGCGACTGTATGAACATATCCGGCGTTACATGGAGGAGGACGGCCCTCCGATCCCGCGTGGAGAAGCGTTGCGCCGGACAGGTACCGGCAAGCTGCCCGAGTTCCCGGTGGAGATCATTGCCGCAGCCGGCGGCGCGGCGATCAAGATAGAGGAAGCCGCCAACCTTTGACGCGATACCGTCTCTCGGCGGTGCGGCAAGTTAGCCGCCGCTCAGGACAATCGGACTTGTGCGGATTGACGAATCGCGCACTTTGTTCGAAACGAACGCCGTCGCGGCTCCGCGCCCGCCGTGCCGCCCGGCATTCGGGTTTCGATTCGTATGTTCGAACAGGCCGCGTGGACTATAAATGGATGCGTGTACCGGTGCTTGTCGGGCGCCTGCGCGTCTCGCGCAGGTCGTCGCCGCGACTGCCGGGGGAGGTGCACCGTGGTTCGCCAGACGCTTGCTCGCGCCGTGCTTCGCACCGCGTTGATCGGGGGCGTGTTTGCCGTTTTTTTGCCGCCGCCGGCTGCCATTGCCGCCACCCTCGCGCCGCCCGCCGCGCCACGCGCCCTGAAGCAACGGCCGCCCGCTTCGCCTTATGCGATGCCGGTCGATTTTCCGGCGATCGTCGATCGCTACGGTCCGGCGGTCGTGACCATCATGGCCACCGCGCCCGACCAGCAAAGTGGCGGCCCGTCCTTCGCGATTCTCGATCCCGACGATCCGCTCACCGCATTCTTCCGGCACGACGCGCCGCCGCCAGCGCAGGGGCCAGCACAGGGGCCACAGGCGTCACAGGCTCCACAGGCTCCACAGGCTCCACAGGCGCCGGCGCCCGACACGGCACCGCGCGCGGTATCGGGTAGCGGTTCGGGCTTCATCGTCAGCGCCGACGGCCTGATTCTCACCTCGGCCCACGTGGTCGACGATGCGACCGACGTGACGGTGCGGCTCACCGACCGCCGCGAATTCAAGGCGACCGTGCTGGCCGTCGATCCGCAAAGCGACGTCGCCGTGCTGCGCGTCAACGCGACGAAGCTGCCGTTCGTGCGCGTCGGCGATTCGTCGAAAGTACGGGCGGGCGAGCCGGTGATGACGATCGGCGCGCCGGACGGATCGGGCAACACGGTCACGGCCGGCATCGTCAGCGCCACGTCGCACCGGCTGCCGGACGGCAGCGCATTCCCGTTCTTCGAGACCGACATCGCGCCGAACCCCGACAACTCGGGCGGCCCCGTGTTCAACCGCGCGGGCGACGTGATCGGCATCGCGGTGCAGGTCTATACGGGCACCGACCGCTACGCGAGCACGACGTTCGCGATCCCGATCGCGTTTGCCGCAAAGGTGCGTGCGCAACTGCAGAAGCAGATGCAGGCGCAGCAGTCCCAGGCGCCGGGCGAGTCGTCGTCCGGCAATGCGATCGGCGTCGACGTGCAGGATGTCGGGATCGGGCTGGCCGCGGCGTTCGGGTTGCCGCGTCCGGCGGGCGCGCTCGTCAACGGCGTCGCGCCCGGCTCGCCGGCCGCCGCGGCCGGCGTGAAGCCCGGAGACGTGATCGTGAAGCTGGGCGACAAGACGATCGGCCGCTCGGCCGAGCTGAACGACCTGGCCGCCGCGCTGCCGCCCGGCCAGAAGGCGCCGCTGCGGCTGATCCGCAACCGCGCGCCGGTGATGCTGACGATCACGGGTGCCGACGAGGCCGCCGGCAACGCGGGGCCGACCATCGGCATGGCCGCGCCGAAGGCGGCCGCACGACCGGGCGCGGGGGCCGGCGCGGGCGACGGCGGCGACCGTCTCGGGCTGACGATGCACGCGCTGAGCGACGACGAGCGCCGCTCGACGGGGCTCGCGGTCGGGATGATGGTGGACGCGGTGCACGGCCCGGCCGCGACCGCGGGCATCCAGCCGGGCGATGTCGTGCTGGAGCTCAACGACACGCTGCTCGAGACGCCGGACGACGTGCAGTCGCTCGAAGCGAACGGCGGCAGCGTGATCGCGGTGCTGATCCAGCGCAACAACGCGCGGAAGTTCGTGTCGGTGCGGGCGCGTTAGGGCGTTGACGCGGCGGGTGTCGCCCGCCTAACATCGTTCGATATCGCGGGCAGTCAGCCCGGCATTCAGGAGCCATTCGGCATGAAAACGGCTTGCTTCATCGTAGTAGTCCACAGGCGCAGGGTCCGGTAGCGGCACCGCGCCGGCACCCATGCGCCCCCGACTCGCTCGGGGGCTTTTTTTTGCATTGCGCACGGCCGTGCGGCATGTGCGCGGAGGGCATCCGCTTGCAATCGAACCTGCCGATCGCTTCCGAACGGGCGTCGCCGAGACACGCGACGCTGATCCTGCTGTGCGCGCTCTCGGTGCTGCCGCTGAGCCTGTTCCTGCCGTCGTTGCCGGCAATCGCGCGCGACCTGCACACCGACTATGCGCTCGTCGCGCTGTCGCTCGGCGGATACGCGGCGGTGGCCGCGTCGCTCGAGTTCGTGATGGGGCCGCTGTCGGACCGGTTCGGGCGGCGGCCGGTCGTGCTGGCGAGCGTCGGTGTGTTCGCGCTCGGCTCGCTCGGCTGCGCGATGGCGACCGATATTCGGGCGTTTCTGGCATGCCGGCTGATGCAGGCGGCGATCACGTCGGTCTATCCCGTGTCGATGGCGACGATCCGGGACACCGGCGGCGGTGCGCGCGCAGCGAGCCGGATCGGCTATGCGGCGATGGCGGCCGCGTTCGCGCCGATGCTCGGCCCGACGCTCGGCGGCGCGCTCGACCAGACGGCGGGCTGGCGCGCGAGTTTCTGGCTGCTCGGCGCGGCGGGCATCGCGCTGTTCGTCTGGTGCGCGTTCGATTTCGTCGAAACCCATGCGAACCGGTCGTCGAGCCTCGGGCAGCAGCTTCGCGCGTATCCGGCGCTGCTTCGTGCGCGCCGTTTCTGGGCCTATGCGCTCTGCATGGCGTTTTCGACCGGCTCGTTCTACGCGTTCCTGGCCGGCGCACCGCTCGCCGCGCAGACGGTGTTCGGCATCGCGCCCGCGGAGATCGGCTTCTACATGGGGACCATCACGGCCGGCTTCGTGTGTGGCAGCTTCCTGGCCGCGCGTTACGCGCGCCGCTTCGCGCTGGCCACGACGATCCTGTGCGGGCGGATCGTCGCGTGTGCGGGGCCGTTGCTCGGCCTCGCTCTGATGTTCGGCGGCGCGACGCAGGCGATCGCGTGGTTCGGGCCGTGCGTGCTGGTCGGCATCGGCAACGGGCTGACCAATCCCGGCGCGCATGCCGGCGCGGTGTCGGTGCGCCCGGAGCTGGCCGGGAGCGCGTCGGGGCTGGCCGGCGCGATGACGATCGCCGGCGGCGCCGCGCTTTCGTCGCTGACGGGCGCGGTGCTGACACCGGGCAACGCGGGTTATGCGCCGCTGGCGATGATGCTGCTGTCGGCCGCGATCGCGCTGGCGGCGGCCGTCTGCGTGCGGGTGTTCGAGGCGCGGGATGCCGGGCGGTGAACGCGAGTACGCGGTATCGCCGCGCGTTGTCGGGCATGGGTGCGGGCACCGCTACCGTGCCGCGGGCGATTGGCGGACAATCGACCGAATATCGGGAGACGACGAACCCGCCGCGCGCCGGGCATGCTCCGGCGCGCGAAGGGCGATTGGACGAGGGAGCGATGAGCGACTTTTCTGATTTCCAGCGAGAAATCGCCGACGCCGCGAGAGCGACATTCAGGGCGCTGCGGGCGCTGCACCCGGACGAGCATTTCTACGCGTTCGCGCTGTATACCGACAGTGGCGCGATGACGGTGGTGCCGGCGGCCAATTCGGTCGAGGGGCTGCGCCGGATCCGCGAGCAGCAGGCCGTCGCGGATGACGACCCGTGGTATGCGTGGGGCTTTTCGGAATGGGCGTATGCGGCGGCGGAAGCGTCGCCGTTCAATGCGATCTGCGGCAAGCTCGCCGATGACGTGCTGAGCCCGCAGTTTGTCCGGTCGAGATTCTCGGAATTTTCGCGGCAACTGCACGCCGACATGATCGGTGCGTTGCGCCTGCTCGACCGCGAGGGCCTGTTCGGCACGGGCGACGAAAGGGCGGCGATCACGTTGTTCGTGTCGATCAGCGACGACAACGCTGCCGAGGCGCTGGAAAACGAAGCGGCGAAAGCGCTGAATCCACCGGCCGTCGCCGACGCATTCCTGCGCCGCTACGACTGACCGGCATCGGGATATCGCACGGCGGCCCCGGACTGGCGGCCGCCATGCTTGCTGCGTGACGGCTTACGGCTTCGCGCCCACGACGAACTCGAACGTCGCGACGCCGTCGACGCCGCCCGTGACGCGATCACCGGGCTGCAGCGCGCCGACCCCGGCCGGCGTGCCGGTGAAGATCAAATCGCCGGCCTTCAGCTCGACCGAGCGCGACACATACGCGATGACGTCGGGCACGGCCCAGATCATGTCGGCGAGGTCGCCTTGCTGGCGCGTTTCGCCGTTGACTGCGAGCCAGATGCGGCCCGTCGCCGGGTGGCCGGTGGCCGACGCCGCGCGCAGCGCGGTCACGGGGCCCGATGCGTCGAAGCCCTTTGCCCAATCCCACGGACGGCTCAGCTTCTTCGCTTCGGCCTGCAGGTCGCGGCGCGTGAGGTCGACGCCGACGCCGTAGCCCCATACATGCGACAGCGCGTCGGCCGGGTCGATCGAGCGCCCGTCCTTACCGATCGCGACGACCAGCTCGATTTCGTGATGGAGGTCGTTGGTCAGCGGCGGATAGGGGACGGTGCCGCCGGCCGGGACGATCGCGTCGGCCGGTTTCGTGAAGAAGAACGGCGGTTCGCGGTCGGGATCGGCGCCCATTTCGCGCGCGTGGTCGGCGTAGTTGCGGCCGACGCAGAAGACGCGGCGCACCGGAAAGCGCGCGGACGACTGTTCGACTTCGACGGAAGGACGCTCGGCAGCGTCGATGACATATGCGGACATCGGAGGGCCTCGTTCGGTGGGAAGACGGATGCCGCGCCTGTGCGGCGCACGGGCCGGCATGCGTGCAACGATACCCGACGCCCGTGCGGCCGGATGCGACGCAACTGCGTTTTACCGGGACAAAACTACGCGTCGGCCGCCGTCGGCGTGTCGTCGCCGCCGGGCAGCGCGGCATTCGCGTCGCGGTACGCCTTCGGCGACACGCCGACCCGCGCGCGGAAGCGCCGCGCGAAATACCCTTCGTCGCGGAACCCGACCGAGCGCGCGATATCCGCGATGCGCCGGCTCGTGTGGGCCAGCAGCGACTGCGCGAGCGCGATCCGGCGCTCGGTTACGAGATCGGTGAAGGTGCTGCCGGTTTCCTTGCGGACCAGGTGCGCGAGGTAGTTGGGCGACAGGAACGCGGCCTCGGCGGTCGCGGCAAGCGTCAGGTCCTCGCGGGTCAGGTTGGCGCGCACGTGCCGCAGCACGCGCGCGAGCGCATCGCGCCGGCCCGCGCGCTGGGCCCCGCGCTGTGCGAGCTTGTCGAGCGCACCCGCGTACTGCGTGCAGACGAGCCCGATCAGTTGCAGCAGGTAGCCGCGCAGCAACGTGGTCGAGCCGAAGGTGCGCACGCGATCGGTATCGAGCATGCACAGCGCGAGGCGGCGCGCTTCGTCGTAGGTGTCGCCGGTCAGGATGAAATCGAGGTGTTCCTGGAAGCGGAACGGCGTCAGCTCGGGAAAGCGGTGGGCGGGCACGTCCTCCAGGTCGAGCGGATCGACGTCGAGGTCGGCACGCAGGAACGCCTGGCTGAAGTTGATCACGATGAAGTGCGCACCTTCCGGATGCGGGATCAGGTGCTCACGGTGCGGCAGCACGAACGCAAGCGCGCCGCGCGGAAACGGCCGCGTGACGCCGCCGATCCGTTGCTCGGTGTCGCCGCCGAGATTGAACTGGATCTGGAAATACGCGTGCCGGTGCGGCTCGGTGATGGCCTGGCGCGACGCCTGGTCGCGGATGTAGAAGTCGAGCCGGTCGCTGCGTTCGGGCATCCCGTACAGGCGCGGCGGGGCGGTGGAGGGCATGAAGGATTCTGCTGTTCGTGACGCGGTTGAGCCGCGATGGTACAGCGAACCGGGCGCGGCGGCGATCCGTGCGGCCGCACGGCTTTGCCCGGTGTCGCTCGCGGCGTGCCGCGCGGCGGTCATTCGTCCGGGTGGAAGCCGAGATAACGGGCGTGCTGGCTGCCGCTACCTGCACGCTGACTGGTCGCGCCGACCGACACGAGCGCATCCATGGTCGACGTACGGTTCGACACCAGCGTCCAAGCGATGGCGTCGTCGGCGCGGGCCGGTGCCGGCTCCGCCGCGCGCAGCGCCGTCAGCGCCGCGAGCAGCGTGGCGGCCGGCGGCGCATGGATCGCGAACCCTTCGTTGGCAACCGCCGCCGTATCGATCCCCAATGCCGCGCAAAGCCGTGCCCGCAGCGGCGTCTCGGCTTCGCTCGCTGCACGCGAACGTGCGATGTTCTCGCGGGTAGCCGCGTCGACGATCGTGCCGCCGCGGACGAACGGTGCCTGCTGCCACGCATCGGGCGTGCATTGCTTGCCGCCCGGCACCAGCGGCACGAACGGATTTACTTCGGCAGGATAGATCCGGCACACGAGCGGGCGCTCGTCGTAGATCGCGCACCGCAGGTCGTCGAGCAGGTTCGGGCACGGCCCGGCATGGGTCGCGGTGAGCATGACCGTGATGCGGACGGGCAGCGAGCCGCTGAGCGCGGCGGTCGAGCGCACGCGCTTGTACGCGGCGAACGCGTTGTCGGGCTCGGGCTCGACGAGCCACGGCATCGCGTCGCACAGCAGTTCCACGTGGCCGCCGCGCTGCAGCCACGCAGTGGCCTCGTCGATCGTCAGCGGAATGCGCAGGTCGCGGCAGCATCCGCCGCAGCCGTTGCAGGCAAAGTCGAGATCGGTGGGGGTGTCGTTCATTCTGTTTCGATTCGGATGACGGGGACGTCGCGAAGCGTCGCGACAGGGCAATGGTTTCGTTTACCGGGTGACCAGCGGCGCGACCCGGCGCCGCAGCTCGGGCACGACGTCGGCGTCGAACCAGGGGTGGTGCTTGAACCACGCCTGGTTGCGCGGCGACGGATGCGGCAGCGGCAGCACGTCGGGGCCGTAGTCGCGCCATGCGTGGACGGTGTCGGTCAGCGTGGCCTTGCGCGTGTCGCGCAGGAAATGCCGCTGCGCATACTGGCCGATCAGCAGCGTGAGCCGGATCGACGGCAACTCGGCGAGCAACCGGTCGATCCACAGCGGCGCGCATTCGGGGCGCGGCGGGTTGTCGCCGCTGGCACCGCGGCCCGGGTAGCAGAAGCCCATCGGCACGATCGCGAAGCGCGTCTCGTCGTAGAAGATGTCGGCGTCGACGTCGAGCCAGCCGCGCAGCCGCTTGCCGCTCGCGTCGTCCCACGGGATGCCGCTCGTATGGACGCGTGTGCCCGGCGCCTGCCCGACGATCAGGATGCGCGCATCGCGATGGGCACGCACGACCGGGCGCGGGCCGAGCGGCAGGTCGGCTTCGCAGGCACGGCACGCGCGGATTTCAGTGAGCAGCACGTCGAGCGGCGCGCGCGTGGGTTTCGGCATCGAATCTGATCGGGGACGGAGTGGTCATGCGGCGTCACCCGGGGGCGCGTGCCGGGCGCCGACAGGCGGCCCGGACAGGCGTGGCGCGGGAGCGCGCGCCGCCTGCATCACGCGGCGCGCCTCACGCCCGCGACGGGCCCGGTGCGCCGCTTTCGGCGACGGCAGCATCATACAACGCGGTTTGCGCGATCGCTCTGGCGATCTCCGCGTCGTCGTGCGAACCGTCGAGCATGCCCCAGCGCCGGTATTGGGACAGGAACCACTGGCCTTCACGCGGATCGGGGCGGTTCACGGCACCGCCGTCGTGGAAGCGGATCGGCAGCGGCGGCACGGCGAACGGCCCCGATCCGTAGTCGCCGAGCAGGCGCGGCGCGATCAGCCGGGCCGGCACGCCGAGCGCGTCGGGCGACGCGAGCCAGTCGGCCGCCTCGCGACGGTGCGGGGCGCTGTCGAGCCACGCGCAGGCATCGACGAGCGTGCGGATCAGTGCGCGCGCGGTGGCCGGATACAGCGCGACGAAATCGCGCCGGGCGGCGAGCACCTTCTCCGGATGATCGGGCCAGATCTCGCTCGTGACGGCGACGGTCCGCCCCGCGCCGCAGGCCTCGGCCACCGCATGCCACGGCTCGCCGGCGCAGAAGCCGTCGAGTTCGCCGCTGGCGAGCGCGGCCACCATCTCGGGCGGCGGGATCACGACGCTGCGCACGTCGCGCAGAGGGTCGACGTCGTGCGACGCGAGCCAGTGGTTCAGCCACATCGCGTGCGTGCCGGTCGGGAACGTCTGCGCGAGGAGCGGCTTGCGGCCGAGCGTTGCGAATGCCTCGCGCACGCTGCCGCTGCCGCGATAGGCGTCGGCGAGGCCGCGCGACAACGAGATCGCCTGGCCGTTGCGGTTCAGCACCATCAGCGCGGCCATGTCGGCCTGCGGGCCGCCGATCCCGAGCTGCAGCCCGCAGACGAGCCCGTACAGCGCATGCGCGGCGTCCAGCTCGCCGCTCAGCAGCTTGTCGCGAACGGCGGCCCACGATGGCTGGCGGCTGAGTTCGAGCGTGAGGCCGTGCCGCGCACCGAGGTTCAGGCGCTGCGCGACGATCAGCGGGGCCGCGTCGCTCAGCGCGACGAACCCGAGGCGAAGATGCGCGCGTTCCGGCGCGACGGGAGAGGAGGTATCCATAGCGGTCATGACTCGGGTGTTGCGTCGAGCAGTTGCCGCGCGACGTCGACGATACGCAGGCCCTGATCCATCGCGCGCTTGCGCAGCGCCGCGTACGCGTCGTGTTCGGACAGCCTGCGCTGGTCCATCAGCATCCGCTTCGCGCGGTCGATCAGCTTGCGTTCGGCGAGTTCACGCTCGACATCCGCAAGCCGGCGGCGCAGCGCGTCGTCGTGCGAGAAGCGTGCGAGCGCGACTTCGAGAATCGGTGCGAGGCGTTCGGCCGACAGCCCTTCGACGAGATACGCGCTGACCCCCGCGCCGACCGCTGCGCGGATCAGCGACTGGTTGGCGTCGTGGCTGAACATCAGCACGGGGCGCGGCGCGGTGGCATGCATGACCGCGAGCTGCTCGAGCGTGTCGCGCGACGGCGAATCGGTATCGATGATCACGACGTCGGGATGCTGCTCCTCGACGGCGGCCGGCAGGCGCGCGGGCGTCGCGACGTCGTTCAGCATGTCGTAGCCGAGCTGCGCGAGCGCGTCGCCGAGCTCGCCGATCGGCTTGTCGGTATCGGTGACGAGCAGCACGCGCAGGCGGGTGGAGGAAGCAGGCGTACTCATGACGCGAACGGCGGCGGCGAAATCATGGCGCGATGCGCCGATGGGAGGCGGTGGCGCCGTGCGGACATCGTGTCGGCGCCGCGCACGGCGACCCGGCGGCCGGTGCGAACGGTGCCGCTGTCTTCATGATAGGTGGGCGGCCGGTGCCGCGTGGTGTCGCGCATGCTACGCGGCCCGGGACAAGGCCGTTTCGATCGCGGCCCCCGCGTCCGGCACGTCCTGCACGACCGCTTCGCCGATTGCGCCGCCGACGAGGATCACGGCCGGACTGCCGAGCCGTGCTTCGTCGATGCCGCGCGCGAGATTGGCGAGCGTGCCGGTCCAGCGGCGTTCGTCGGGCGTGCCGGCCCATTGCACGGCCGCGGCCGGCGTCGATGCCGGCAGCACGGCGAGCAGGCCGGCGGCGATGCTGTCGACGCGGCTCATGCCCATGTAGATCGCGAGCGTGGTGCCGGCCGCCGCGAGACGCGCCCAGTCGGGTTCGCCGTGGTCCTGGCGGTGGGCGGTGACGAACGTGACGCCGTGGCAATGCTCGCGGTGCGTGAGCGAGATGCCGAGGCTCGCGGCGGCCGCGAATCCCGACGAGATGCCATTGACGATCTCGACCGGAATCGCGGCGGCGCGCAGCGTGGCGAGTTCTTCGCCGGCGCGCCCGAACAGCAGCGCGTCGCCGCCTTTCACGCGCACCACGTGCGCGCCCCGCAGCGCGTGGCGGCGCATCAGCTTCTCGATGAACGCCTGCGGCGTGGAGCGGCAGCCGCCGCGCTTGCCGACGCGGATCACGCGCGCCTGCGGCGCGAGTTCGACGATGCCGGGCGCGACGAGATCGTCGAGCAGCAGCACGTCGGCAGCGGCCAGCGCCTTCACGGCCTTCAGTGTAAGGAGATCGGGATCGCCGGGGCCGGCGCCCAGCAGCGTGACTTTGCCTGTCGTCATGTCGTGTTCCAGTGCCGCCTGCATGTGGCGGCCGATAGCGCGTTGTCTGCGCGGCGGCGGCGGGCGGTCGAAACGCACCGGCATCCGGCCGTGCCGCGCACGGGGGGGACGCCGTTGTCCTGGTCGGCCCGCCTGCGCGACGGGTCTGGTTTGCGGGGACTGCCCACCGGCGCCGTTGCCGGTGTCATGCATCGGGTTCAGCAATATCCGGGCCAACCGGCACGGCAAGTCGCGCAGGCGAGGCGGGAACGGCGCGCACCGCGCCGCATGATGGCCACGTGCGGGCCCCGTGCGCGCAGGCGGCCGCCGCGCGCGGGCAGCCGCAATGCCGCATCGGCGTGCATCGTGCCCCGTCAGCGCGCACCGTGATGTCGCACGGCGACAGTGCTGCAGCGCACCACATCTGTGCCTCGCTGCATCAACGCGCATCGTGTGCCGGGTGTCGCCGCGCGTCGCACGGCGCCCGATGCGCCTTGTGCGGCGGGGCAGCAGGGCCGATTCGCGTCGACATGGCACGGCGTTTGCATAAGCTGGTTCGGGCGCATCAATGGCGATTCGTCCGCAGTACCGATTACTAGACGCGCCCGGCAACGGGCTTCATGGGCAACGGCGTCCTACGCATCGGGTCTCGACGAGACCGGGTGCGCAGGACGCCGTTTTTCGTTTGGCGGATGACATGACCGACAAAGCTACCCGTATCGATCTCTTCAGCTTCCGCACCGCGCCGATGCGCGCGTTCCACCTGACGTGGATGGCGTTCTTCGTGTGCTTCTTCGCATGGTTCGCGTGCGCGCCGCTGATGCCGCTGATCGCACGCGAATTCCACCTGAGCGCCGCACAGGTCGCCAACATCAATATCGCGGCCGTGGCCGCGACGATCGCCGTGCGGCTGCTGGTCGGCCCGCTGTGCGACCGCTTCGGCCCGCGCCGCGTGTACGTCGGCCTGCTGCTGCTCGGCGCGATCCCCGTGTTCGCGGTGTCGTTCACGCACGACTACCTGTCGTTCCTGATCTGCCGGCTCGGCATCGGCGCGATCGGCGCGGGCTTCGTGATCACGCAATACCACACGTCGGTGATGTTCGCGCCGAACGTGGTCGGCACCGCGAACGCGACGACGGCCGGCTGGGGTAACGCAGGGGCCGGTGCGACGCAGGCGCTGATGCCGCTGCTGGTGGCCGCCGGCCTGATGCTCGGCTTCGGCGACGATTCGTCGTGGCGTATCGCGCTGTTCGTGCCGGGCGTCGCGATGCTCGTGATGGCCTGGGCGTACTGGCGCTTCACGCAGGATTGCCCGCAAGGCGACTTCGTCGCGCTGCGCAAGGAAGGCGTGACGGTCGACAGCGGCAAGAAGGGCGGCTGGGCGAGCTTCGTCGCGGCCTGCGGCAACTATCGCGTGTGGATGCTGTTCGTCACGTACGGCGCGTGCTTCGGCGTCGAGGTGTTCATCCACAACATCGCCGCGCTGTACTACGTCGATCACTTCAGCCTCTCGCTGAAGGACGCCGGTTTCGCGGTCGGCCTGTTCGGGCTGCTCGCGCTGTTCGCCCGTGCGCTCGGCGGCTGGCTGTCCGACAAGATCGCCGCGCGCCGCAGCCTCGACGTGCGCGCGACGCTGCTGTGCGCGCTGATCGTCGGCGAAGGGCTCGGGCTGATCTGGTTCTCGCATGCGCAAAGCGTCGGCATCGCACTCGTCGCGATGCTCACGTTCGGCCTCTTCACGCACATGGCTTGCGGCGCGACCTACGCGCTGGTGCCCTTCATCGACCGCAAGGCACTCGGCGGCGTCGCGGGGATCGTCGGCGCGGGCGGCAACGTCGGCGCGGTCGCCGCGAGCTTCCTGCTGAAAGGCGTCGGCGACGTGCAGTACACGCTGAGCCTGCTCGGCCTGGCCGTCACCGCGACCGCACTGTGCGCGATGGCCGTGCGCTTCAGCGAAGAACACAAGGCACGCGAAGCCGAGCTGCGCGATCGCGCGCTGGCTGCCAGCAGCGTCGCGAACTGATCGACCGAAGGAAACGTCATCATGAAACTCATCGTCATCGGCCACGGCATGGTCGGCCACAAGCTCCTCGAATGCGTCGCGGCGGAAGCGGGCACCGCGGGCGCGCTGCAGGTCACCGTGCTCGGCGAGGAGCCGCGCCCGGCCTACGACCGCGTGCACCTGTCCGAATTCTTCGCGGGCAAGTCGGCGGACGACCTGTCGCTCGTCGAACCTGGTTTCTTCGAGCGTCATCCGCAGTTCGACCTGCGCCTGAATGCGCGCGTCGCGTCGATCGACCGCGCCGCGCATACGGTCACGCTCGCGTCCGGCGAAACGCTCGCGTACGACAAGCTGGTGCTCGCGACGGGTTCGCGCCCGTTCGTGCCGCCGATGCCGGGGCACGATCGCGCGGGCTGCTTCGTGTACCGGACGATCGAGGATCTCGAGGCGATGCAGGCGTGCGGCGAGCACGCGACGCGCGGCGTCGTGGTCGGCGGCGGGCTGCTCGGCCTCGAATGCGCGAAGGCGCTGCGCGACATGGGGCTCGACACGCACGTCGTCGAATTCGCGCCGCGGCTGATGGCCGTGCAGGTCGACGACGGCGGCGGCCGGATGCTGCGCGCGAAGATCGAGTCGCTTGGCGTGACCGTGCATACGGGCAAGAACACGCTCGAGATCGTCGATGGCGAGGAAGGCACGCACCGGATGGCATTCGCCGACGGCTCGCATCTCGACGCCGACATGATCGTGTTCTCGGCCGGCATCCGGGCACGCGACGAACTGGCGCGTGCGTGCGGGCTCGACATCGGCCCGCGCGGCGGTGTCGCGATCGACGACGCCTGCCGCACGAGCGACGCCGACATCTATGCGATCGGCGAATGCGCGGCGTGGAACGGCATGGTGTACGGCCTCGTCGCCCCCGGCTACGACATGGCGCGCGTGGTCGCGAAGCAGCTTGCAGGCGGCGCTGATGGCACGGGCGCGGCTGCATTCGCGGGCGCCGACATGAGCACAAAGCTGAAGCTGATGGGCGTCGACGTTGCGAGCATCGGCGACGCGCACGGCACGACGGCCGGCAGCCGCACCTACCAGTACGCGGACGAGCGCCGCCAGGTCTACAAGAAGCTCGTGGTGTCCGACTGCGGCAAGTTCCTGCACGGCGCGGTGATGGTTGGCGACGCGGCCGAATACGGCACGCTGCTGCAGATGATGCTGAACCGCATCGAGCTGCCCGAGTCGCCGGAATTCCTGATCCTGCCGTCGTCGGACGGTGTCGCGAAGCCGGCGCTCGGCGTCGACGCGCTGCCTGACGGCGCCCAGATCTGCTCGTGCAACAACGTGTCGAAGTCGCAGATCTGCACGGCCGTTGCCGACGGCGCGACGAGCCTCGGCGCGCTGAAGTCATGCACGGGGGCGGGCACGTCGTGCGGCGGCTGCGTGCCGCTCGTCACGCAGATCATGAAGGCCGAGATGAAGAAGCAGGGCCTCGCGGTCAACAACCACATCTGCGAGCACTTCCCGCATTCGCGCCAGGAGCTGTTCCACCTGATCCGCGTCGAGCGCATCACGACCTTCGACGCACTGCTCGCGAAGCACGGCCATGGCCTCGGCTGCGACGTGTGCAAGCCGGCGGTGGCGGGCATTCTCGCGTCGTGCTTCAACGAATTCGTGCTGAAGAAGGAGCACGCCGGGCTGCAGGATTCGAACGACTACTACCTCGCGAACATCCAGCGCGACGGTACGTATTCGGTCGTGCCGCGTATGCCGGGCGGCGAAGTCACGCCGGAAGGGTTGATCGCCGTTGGCCAGGTCGCGAAGAAGTACGGGCTCTACACGAAGATCACCGGCGGCCAGCGCGTCGACCTGTTCGGCGCGCGCGTCGAGCAATTGCCGTCGATCTGGGAGGAGCTGATCGCGGCCGGCTTCGAATCGGGCCATGCGTACGGCAAGGCGCTGCGCACCGTGAAGTCGTGCGTCGGCTCGACGTGGTGCCGTTACGGCGTCGACGATTCGGTCGGCCTCGCGATCGACCTGGAGAATCGCTACAAGGGGCTGCGCGCGCCGCACAAGATCAAGTTCGGTGTGTCCGGCTGCACGCGCGAGTGTGCGGAAGCGCAAGGCAAGGACGTCGGCGTCATCGCGACCGAGAAGGGCTGGAACCTGTACGTATGCGGCAACGGCGGGATGAAGCCGCGCCACGCGGAACTGCTCGCGTCCGACCTCGACCGCGCCACGCTGGTGCGCTATATCGACCGTTTCCTGATGTTCTACGTGCGCACGGCCGACCGGCTGCAGCGCACGAGCGTGTGGCGCGACAACCTCGAAGGCGGCCTCGACTACCTGATGGATGTCGTCGTGCACGACAAGCTCGGGATCGCGGCTGAACTCGAAGCCGACATGCAGCACGTGGTCGACACCTACGAATGCGAGTGGAAGAAGGCCGTCACCGATCCCGACACGCGCAAGCGCTTCCGTCACTTCGTGAACAGCGACGCGCCGGACACGACCATCGAATTCGTCGAGACGCGCGGCCAGATCCGGCCGGCGACGCCCGGCGAACGCGCGGGCGGCAAGCCCGTTTCGATTCCCGTCGTCGCCGCAGGCGCGGCGCAAGCCGTAACCGAACCCGCAACCGTTTGACCCTGACCGACACCCGCATCTTTTCCAAGGAGCCCATCATGAACGATCGTCTTCCGCTGTCCTGGACCCGCGTGTGCCCGCTCGACGACATCGTGCCGAACACCGGCGTGTGCGCACTCGTCAACGGCGAGCAGGTCGCGGTCTTTCACGTCGCGCATGCCGAAGAGGGCGGCGTGTTCGCGATCGACAACGTCGATCCCGTGTCGCAGGCGGCCGTGATGTCGCGCGGGCTGATCGGCAGCCTCGGCGAGCGCGTTGTCGTTGCGTCGCCGTTGTACAAGCAGCATTTCGACCTGCGCACCGGTGAATGCCTCGAGGCGCCCGAGCAATCGGTGAGCGCGTACCCGTCGCGGGTCGAGGACGGTTTCGTGTGGATCGCGGCCTGACCGCCCCGGAGCGCGCATGAGCGCCACCCGCGTCAAGAGCGTGTGCCCGTACTGCGGCGTCGGCTGCGGGATGGTGCTGCACGTCGAGGACGGCGAAGTCGTCAAGGTGTCCGGCGACTCCGACCATCCGACCAACTTCGGGCGGCTGTGCACGAAGGGCTCGTCGGCGCACGTCGCGCTGCGCCGCTCGGGGCGGCTCGATCGCGCGTTCGTGCGCCGGGCTCGCGAGGACGACCTCGTGCCGCTGCCGGCGCGCGACGCGATCGCCGACACGGCGCGCCGCCTGCGCGCGGTGCTCGATGCGCACGGGCCGGACGCGTTGTCGTTCTACGTATCGGGGCAGATGTCGATCGAGGCGCAATACCTCGTCAACAAGCTCGCGAAGGGTTTCGTCGGCACCAACAACATCGAGTCGAACTCGCGCCTCTGCATGGCGAGCGCGAGCACCGGCTACAAGCAGTCGCTCGGCGCGGACGGCCCGCCCGGGTCGTACCAGGATTTCGATCGCGCGAACCTGTTTTTCGTGATCGGCGCGAACATGGCCGACTGCCATCCGATCCTGTTCCTGCGGATGATGGATCGTGTGAAGGCCGGCGCGAAGCTGATCGTCGTCGATCCGCGCCGCACCGGCACGGCGGACAAGGCCGACCTGTTCCTGCAGATCCGGCCCGGCACGGATCTCGCGCTGACCAACGGGCTGCTGCACCTGCTGCATGCGAACGGCCGCACCGACGCCGCGTTCATCGACGCGTACACCGAAGGCTGGGACGCGATGCCCGCGTTCCTCGCCGACTACACGCCCGGGCGCGTGGCGGAAATCACAGGGCTCGCTGAAGCCGACCTGCGCACGGCCGCGCAATGGATCGGCGACGCGCACGAATGGATGAGCTGCTGGACGATGGGGCTCAACCAGAGCACGCACGGCGTGTGGAACACCAACGCGATCTGCAACCTGCATCTCGCAACCGGGCGGATTTGCCGCCCCGGCAGCGGGCCGTTCTCGCTGACCGGCCAGCCGAACGCGATGGGCGGGCGCGAGATGGGCTACATGGGCCCCGGGCTGCCGGGCCAGCGCTCGGTAGCGTCCGACGACGATCGCCGCTTCGTCGAGAACCTGTGGCGCGTGCCGGCCGGCACGCTGCGCAAGGAAACCGGCAAGGGCACCGTCGACCTGTTTGAGCGGATGGCGGCCGGCGACATCAAGGCATGCTGGATCATTTGCACGAACCCGGTCGCCACGGTGCCGAACCGGCAGAACGTGATCGCCGGATTGCAGGCCGCGGAACTCGTGATCGCGCAGGACGCCTTCCTCGATACCGAAACCAACCGCTACGCGGACATCCTGTTGCCCGGCGCGCTGTGGGCCGAAGGCGACGGCGTGATGATCAACTCCGAGCGCAACATGACGCTGATGCGCGCGGCCGTCGCGCCGCCGGGCGACGCGCTGCCCGACTGGCGCATCGTCGCGGAAGTCGCGCGCGCGATGGGCTTCGGCGATGCGTTCGACTATGCGTCGGCGGCCGACGTGTTCGACGAGATCGTCCGTTTCTCGAATCCGGCGACGGGCTACGACCTGCGCGGCGCGAGCCATGCGGCGCTGCGCGACGGGCCCGTGCAGTGGCCGGTCGCGCCGGGCACCGCGCGCGAGCGGCACCCGATCCGCTACCTGAACGACGGCGTGAGCCAGACGCTGCGCGCGGCCGCCGACGGCAACGCCGCACCGAGCATCGCGTTCCCGACGCCGTCGGGCAAGGCGCGCTTCTTCGCTCGGCCGCACGTCGATCCGGCCGAACTGCCCGACGACACGTTCCCGATCGTGCTGAACACCGGGCGGCTGCAGCACCAATGGCACACGATGACGAAGACGGGCAAGGTCGCGATGCTGAACAAGCTCAACCCGCGCCCGTTCGTCGAGCTGCATCCTGATGATGCAAGCGCGCTCGGCATCGCCGCGAAGGATAGCGTCGAAATCCGCTCGGCGCGCGGCCGCGCGGTATTGCCGGCCGTCGTGACCGAGCGCGTGCAACGTGGCAACTGCTTCGCGCCGATGCACTGGAACGACGTGTATGGCGACGACCTGTGCATCAACGCGGTGACGAACGACGCGATCGATCCGGAATCTCAGCAACCCGAACTGAAATACTGCGCGGTTGCACTGCGGCGCGTCGAGACCGATGCGTTCGCGTCCGCCGACGAAGAAACGGCGCAACCCGATGCACTTGCCGCCGACGCGCGGCCCGCGCCGGCGACGGTGCAGGCGACTGCTTCACAGGAATCCGACATGGCAGATATCGACACTTTCGCGGCCGCGCTCGGCGTGGCCGACCTCGCGCCGCCGCCGTTGACGGACAACGAACGGCTGTACGTGGCCGGGCTCGTCAGCGGGCTGAAGGCAAGCGCCGGCCGGCGCGAGGGCAGCGTGCCGGTGCTGCCGGCCGGCGCGCCGCTCACGCCGCCGGTGCGGTTCTGGCTCGACGGGATGCTCGCGGGGTTGTTCAGCCGCTCGTTGCCGGCGAGCTTGCCGGGTGCCGCGGCGCCCGCGCTGCCGACCGATGCCGCCGCGTCCGGCGGCGTGCGGATCGTGCGCACGCGGCCGAAGGTCGTGCTGCTGTGGGCATCGCAGACCGGCAACATCGAATCGTTGACCGAGGATTACGCGACGCAGTTGATGAACGCGGGCTTCGAGATCCGCACCGCGTGCATGTCCGACTATCCGGTGGCGTCGCTCGCCGGTGCGCAATACGTGTTGCTGATGACGAGCACGTTCGGCGACGGCGATGCGCCCGACAACGGCAGTGAATTCTGGGAAGCGCTGCAGGCCGGCAGCGCCGCGCGCCTCGACGGCGTGCACTTCGCGGTGCTCGCGTTCGGCGACCGCAACTACGACCAGTTCTGTGGCCACGGCCGCCGGCTCGACGCGCGGCTCGCGGAACTCGGCGCGGTGCGTCTGTGCGCACGCGTCGATTGCGACGTCGAATTCCAGCGCGACGCCGACCAGTGGCTCGAACGCGTCGTCGCGCGGATCAAGGAGGCCGATGCCGCGCTGCACGCGGTGCCGTCCGGTGGCCTGAGCCCGTCTGGGCTGCTGCCGACGAAGGCGCATCCGGCGCCGTCGAAGCTCGTCGCGAACCTGCGGCTCAACCGTCCGGGCGCCGCGAAGGACACGCGCTACGTGTCGCTGTCGACCGAAGGCGCGAACCTCGAATACGAAACCGGTGACGCGCTCGGCGTGTGGCCGACCAACTGCCCGGAACTGGTCGACGAACTGTTGTCCGTCACCGCGCTGAAGGCCGATGCGCCGGTGTCGGTGGCGGGCGCCGGCGACATGCGCCTCGGAGATGCACTCGCGCGCCACTTCGACATCACGCGTCCGCATCCGGACGCGCTCGCCTTCATCGCGTCGCGCAGCGCGAACGGCGCGCTGAAGTCGCTGCTCGGCGACGACCGTAAGAGCGACCTCAAGCAATGGCTGTGGGGGCAGCAGCTCGCGGACGTGCTGCACGAGTTTCCGGTCGAGCTGTCGGGCGCGGAACTGGTCGGGATGCTGAAGCGCATGCAGCCGCGCCTTTATTCGATCGCGTCGAGCCCGAGCGCGCACCAGGGCGAGATCCACCTGACCGTGTCGGCCGTGCGTTATCACAACGGCCGGCGCGCGCGCAAAGGCGTCGCGTCGACGTTCCTCGCCGATCGCGCGGACGACGGCCGCGTGCCCGTGTTCGTGCAGAAGTCCGCGCATTTCCGGCCGCCGGTGAACGGTGACGTGCCGATCGTGATGGTCGGCCCCGGCACCGGCGTCGCGCCGTTCCGCGGCTTCCTGCACGAGCGGCAGGCGCGCGGCGCGCGCGGGCGCAACTGGCTGTTTTTCGGCGAGCAGCATGCGCAGACCGATTTCTACTACGGCGACGAACTGGGCGCGATGCACGACAGCGGCTTCCTGACGCGGCTCGATCTCGCGTTCTCGCGCGACCAGGCCGACAAGATCTACGTGCAGGACCGGATGCGCGAGCAGGGCGCCGAGCTGTTCGCATGGCTGGAGGAAGGCGCGCACTTCTACGTGTGCGGCGACGCCGCGCGGATGGCGAAGGACGTCGATACGGCGCTGAAGGCGGTGGTCGCCGAGCACGGCGGCATGTCGGACGACGATGCGAGCGACTATGTCGCGCGGCTCGCGAAGGCGCGCCGCTACATGCGCGACGTGTACTGAACGCGGGCGGCGCGGCTTGACGCGGTCTGCCGTTATGCGGGCCCGGCTTCGGCGACGCGCTGGCCTGCGGCGGCCCGGGCCGTCGGGACGGCTGGCGACCGCGAACGCGGCGCGCGACAGGCCGGGCGGCGAGCGTCGCGTTCCTGCGTGAACCGCCGGCCGCCGCCGGTTTACATCACTGCTGACGATCCCAGGCGCGCGCCTGTTCGGCACGGACGAACGCTTCCGACGACTGCGGCAACAGGTTGCGGAATGCGCCGCCGTCGCTTTCGATCACGTCGACCATCTTCGCGATCATCTCTTCCGGATCGTGCTGTTCGAGCGGGAACGTCAGCTGCTCGGGTGTCACGGTGTGGACGGCCGGATCGTGCCAGCGCTTCGTGGTCTCCATCATCCGGTCGTTGAAGCCGGTGCTGTACGGGCCGGGGTTCACGGTCGCGACGCGAATGCCGTGCGGCGCCAGTTCAGCGTGCATCGCCTCGGCGATCGATTCGACCGCATGCTTCGATGCGCAATAGGCGCCCGTAAACGGCCCGGTAATCAGGCCCGCGATCGACGACACGAACACGATCTTGCCACGCTTGCGCGACAGCATTCCGCGCGCGATTTGCTGCGTGAGTTCGAGCGGCCCGAACACGTTGACGTCGAACAGGTCGCGGACGATCCCGGCCGGCAGGTCGACGAGCGCGCCTGCTTCGCCGACGCCCGCGTTGTTCACGAGCACGTCGAAGTCGAGCTCGGCCGCGCGGGCGCGATCGTGGGCCGACGTGACATCGAGCTTGATGGCGCGCAGTGCGGTGCCGCGTTGCGCGGCGGCGTCCGTCAGTGCATCGATCTCGACGGTGACGCGCACGCCGGCCGTCACGTCGTGACCGCGTGCGGCGAGCCGCAGCGCGACTTCGCGGCCGAAGCCGGTGCCTGCGCCGGTGATGAGGATGCGTTTCTGGGTCATGTGCTTACCTCGTGGAGTGGTAGGTGGCCTGAAAGCGGTCGCGGCAGTGCCGGGCGATCGCGGTGTCTTCGTCGACGCTGCCGCCCGACACGCCGATCGCGCCGACGCAGCGTCCGCTGTCGTCGACGAGCGGTTCGCCGCCGCCGAACGTGACGAGCCCGCCGTGGCTGTGCTCGATCCCGCGCAGCGGCCCGTCGCCCGACATCGCGCCGAGCGCGCCGGTCGATATACGGAAGCGGACCGCCGTCAGCGCCTTGCGCTGCGCGAGATCGATCGCGCCGAGAAAACAGTCGTCGGTGCGCACGAACGCGAGCAGGTTCGCCCCCGCATCGACGATCGCGACGGCAATGCCCGCGACCGGCAACGATGCGGCATGCGCGAGTGCGGTTTCGATCGTACGGCGGGCGGCTGCGAGCGGCAGGGTGTTGGTGAGCGGGTCCATTCGATGCTCCGGTGACGCGACAGGGCCAGTGTAGACAGTTGCGGTATATGGGAGAATCCGCATTCCACTCGAAAGAGTTTCAAGTTTTTCTAATGATGAGCCGACGCGATCCGATGGCCGGGCTGCACGTGTTCATGACGGTCGCGACGGCCGGCAACTTCACGCGGGCGGCCGCCACGCTTGGCCTGACGCCGGCTGCCGTCAGCCTCGCGATCGGGCAGCTCGAGGGCGAGCTGAACGTGAAGCTGTTCAATCGCAGCACGCGCGGCGTGAGCCTGACGGAAGCCGGGCAGCGCTACTGGCGGCAGACGGAGCCCGCGTACCGGCAGGTCGTGCTGGCGCGCGACGAGCTGAAGGATGCGCGCAGCGAGCCGAGCGGCGTGTTGCGCGTGACCGCGCTGCCGCTGGCGCGCACGCTCGTGGTCGCGCCGGTGCTCGCCGTATTCCGCGAGCGCTATCCGAAAGTGCGGCTCGAGATCCGCTACGAGAACGAACTCGTCGATATCGCGAAGGACGGCTTCGACGCGGGCATTCGTCTCGCCGACCGGCTGCAGCCGGGCACGATCGGCGTGCGGATCGCGCCTGCGCTGTCGTGCGCGCTCGTCGCATCGCCCGGCTATCTCGCGCGACACGGCACGCCTGCGTCGATCGCGGCGCTCGAGCGGCATGCATGTATCCGCTTTCGGTTTTCGGAGAGCGGGCGGCTGCACAAATGGCTGCTGCACGACGGGCGCCGCGATGTCGATCTCGATCCGGAAGGCGTATTCGTGACGAACGATGCCGATGCGGTGATCGACGCGGCGCGCGCCGGTGTCGGGATCGCGTTCGCGTTCATGCGCGAACGGATCGAGCAGGACCTGCGCGACGGCGCGCTCGTCGAGGTGTTGCCGGGCGCGTGCCGGACGCTGCCGCCGATGTGGCTGTATTACGTGAATCGCAAGCACGTGCCGGCGAAGCTGCGCGCGTTTATCGACGTGCTGCGGGAGCGTGCGGGGGTGGCGTAGCGCGGCCGCCGGCAGCGACGCGCGGGACGGTGCATGATGGCGGCTCCATCCTGTGTCGACGGAGTCACGTCATGCCGACTATTCCGTTTTCGTTGCGCGCGCTTGGTGTCACCGTTTCGCTTGCCATTGCTGTCGCGCTTTGCAGCGCACCGGCCATCGCCCAGACCTCGACCGTGCCGGCCGGCACGGACGCGGCAACACCCGACAATGCGGTGCTGCTCACGGTTTTCCTGAAACACGATCAGTCGCGCCCGCTTGCCGAGCTGAACGCGCAGTTGGCGAAGCAGGGCTTCTACAAGGCGTTTCCGCCGCCGGGCGTCGAAGTGGTGAGCTGGACCGTGGCTATGGGGATCGGGCAGATCGTCGTGCTGCGGTTGCCCGCGTCGCGGGTGCGTGAAGTGAATCGCGTGCTCGAGGATACGGCGTGGGGCGCGTATCGGACGGAGTTCTATCCGACCTACGACTACAAGGCGATCGGGCTGGCAGCGCATGAGCGGGGGAAGTGATGAGTGTGCGCGCGCGTGCTGTGGCGCCCGTAAGAATGCAAACCGAGGCCGAATAGCCCGATGTGGCGAATGGCCGGCAAGACATTCTGACTGTTTCCCGATTATCGACACGCAGTGCGATATCGGGACGATTCTTGCCTGCGACGAGGTAAATCGAGAATCAATGCAAACGAATTCTGATTAATTGCAATCAAAATCGCATGAATTGATTTGAAGTGGTGGGGGATAAGAAGCATCCAAAAAATGCATTGCTTCATATCTTTACAACGTTTGGCAATTGTTGACAGTCGCCCTATGGTTTGCTGACGATTGCTTTGCTACCGTTCATCGATCTGAAAAGAAGTCCAATAAAGAACGATGAACAAGAAGACGTGCCGTCTGGGGTATTCCAGATTCCGGGGAATGGTGGTGGCTGTCGAAGAGACGGCTGCTGCTTCGGGGAAGAAAGCCTCCGGCGAGCGCCGTGCCTGCCGGCGTGCACTCGGCGGTTCGGGCCGGCCGACCGCGGCCGCATCGCTGGCCGGCGCGCCTTCGCTCGCGCTGACGCCGGGCACGCCCACCCACGTGATCCAGACGCAAAACGGTTTGCCGGAGGTGAATATCGGCAAGCCTGCCGGCGCTCGCGTATCGGTCAATATCAATAACCGGTTCGACGTTCAGAAGAACGGCGCGATCCTGAATAACTCGCCGATTCTCGTCAATACGCAGCAGGCCGGTTATATCAACGGGAATCCGAATTTCGGGTCCGGCCAGTCGGCGCGGATCACCGTCAACCAACGGCCATGAGACGGAAAGCGGGCGTAGCCCGCCAAGAGGGGAACGGCCCGCATCGATCTAGCAGGGCATGCAACATCAGTAATTGGCTGTATTTAACAATTCAAACAAAAGGAAATGAAAATGAATCGACTGTGTCTGGCAACCGTGATCGGAGCGGCGGTATTGCTGGCGGGATGTGGGGGGGGCGATGGTGACGGTAGCGGCGCCACGGCAACCGGCAACAGCAGCAGCACCAGCAGCAACACTGGCAACACCGGCAACAGCAATAACGGCTCGACCGGTGCGGGAACGGATGCCACGTCGACCGATCAAACCACCCCATTCAAGTGTCCGAGCGGCTACAAGTCGATACAGCTGACGAAGAGCACGATCCCGAATGCAACCATGACGCTCGTGACCGACGACGGCGTGGCGACGTATACGTTCAAGACGCCGCAGGACGGCGTGGTCCGTGACGGGACGGTGTGTCTGGGCAAGCCCGATCCGGTTCCCGCAGGCGTGCAGGCCGACGTGATCTACGAGATCAAGGCGTATGGCGGTTTCTATGAAATGTCCGACCGGAAGCTGACCCTGAACTTCACGTCGAACCTCATTCCCGATCCATTCCCGCCGGTCGTTGAGCTGGCAGACGTATCGAGCGGAACGGTCGCGTACAAGCCGGCGATCCAGGGGAGTCTCATTTCGACTCCGCCGAATTTCAGCCTGAGCGTCTATCCGAACGCTCCCTGCCTGTACGTGGTGCGCCTGAAACGGTAAGCACCGCGCCTGGCCGCGGCGAGCGTCCCGTTTCGTCTGCCCGACGACTTGACGCGTTGAGCCGCGGCCATCATGGCAAGCCTGTTTGTTTGATATCGGATCGCCCCGGCATCCCTGCACGCGTGGGCGGCGGCGTGCCGGCAAAACATGACCCGCTAGCCCGAAGATATTTGACCCCATTTAAGTGAGCCCGCTCGGGCTTGCGGATTCGTGCTCGTCGCGGCGCACCGTTCGGGCAGTTTTCTCCCAAATGCATCACAAGTCATTCATCCGATGAAAAATCCCCGTCGGTTCCCGGTATGATGCGCACCTCGCGCGTGATCGGTCGTCGATTTTGATACGACATTGATACACGCGGCGCTACAAATCCGCACAACGAGCGCGTGAAAGATTTTGTAATATAAGACCCGTATACTTGTAAGTTCTGATTCAGGCGCTCCTTGCCATTTCTTCCGGCCGACCGCCCACGCAGAACAACCAGATTCGTCGCCGCCTGGCCTCCTTGCGCCGCGACACGCTATGCACCACCACTGAACAATCTATGTCTTCCCGCCACTCTGGTTCGCCCGGCCGCGCCGCGGCGGTGATCGCCCGTGTCCGGGCGCTGATCCGCCATGAGCGTGTGCTGTCGCCGCTGCTTGCGCTCGGCATCGGCCTGCTGCTGATCGTGGTTTTCCAGCACCTGTCGGAATCCGTCGACTACCGGTCGGTGATCCGCCAGTTGCGTCACATGTCCGCCGGCGAGTGGGGCGCGTCGCTGGCCGCGACGGCCCTCAGTTACCTCGCACTCGTCGCCCGCGACGCGGTCGGCCTGCGCTACGTCGCCGCGAAGGTGCCGCGTGTCGCGTTGTGGATCGGCGCGATCGCCGGCTCCGCGCTCGGTAACGCGACCGGCTTCGGCGCATTGACGGGCGGCGCGGTCCGCGCACGCGTGTACGGCGTGTCGGGCGTCACGCCCGCGCAGATCGGCCGGATGACGGTGTTCACGAGCGGCACGCTGGCGCTCGCCATGGTGTTGATGACGGCGGTCGGCATGGTCTGCGTGCCGGAGGCACTCGCCGCGATGCTGCACGTCGCGCCCGGCGTGCTGACGTGGGCCGGCGCGGCGCTGCTCGTGGTGCTGGCCGCGATGGTCGTGATGTGCGGCAACACGGCGCGCCCGGTCGTCACGCGCTTCAAGTGGCTGTCGTTCGACGTGCCGGCACGGCGGGATCTCGTCGCGCAGGTCGTCTATGCGGTGTTCGACGTCGTCGCGGCTGGCCTGACGCTGTGGGTGCTGCTGCCGGCCGCGCCGGTCGGCTTCCCGACCTTCATCACGGTATACGCAGCCGCGCTGCTGCTCGGGATGATCGGTCATACGCCGGGCGGGATCGGCGTGTTCGAAGCCGCGATGGTCTTCACGCTCGGTCGCGAAGTGCCCGCGCACGCGATGGTCGCCGCGCTGATCGCGTATCGCGCCATCTATTTCGGCGTGCCGCTCGTGCTGTCGGCCGGCCTGCTGGCCGGTTTCGAGGGCCGCGCGCTGCGGCGCCGGCTCGTGACGCGGCAGGCCGTGCGCGTGTCGCAACTCGCGCCGGTGTTCCTGAGCCTCGTGACGTTCGCGGTCGGCGGGATGCTGGTGATCTCGAGCGCGACGCCCGCGTTCTGGCACCGGATCGCGATCCTGCGTCACCTCGTGCCGCTGTGGGTGCTCGAAGGCTCGCAGGTGATCTGCAGCGTGCTCGGCGTCGCGCTGCTGTTCGTCGCGCGCGGGCTGCTGCGCCGCCTCGACGGCGCCTGGTGGATGACCTTCGCGCTGACGCTCGCAAGCCTCGCGCTGTCGCTGGCGAAAGGCCTCGCGTTCGTCGAGGCCGGCGTGCTCGGCACGCTGCTGGTGCTGCTGCTCGTCAGCCGTCGCCGCTTCAACCGCCATTCGTCGCTGCTCGCCGAGCGCTTCACGGTGAGCTGGTTCGTGTCGGTGACGATGGTGCTGATGCTGGCCGTGTGGGTGCTGTTTTTCGCGTTCCGCGACGTGCCGTACACGCGCGAGCTGTGGTCGCATTTTTCGTTCGACGCGCGTGCGCCGCGTGCGCTGCGCGCGACGCTTGCATCCGGCGTGTTCGTTGCGCTGTTCGCGCTGTGGCAATTGCTGCGCCCGGCGCCCGGCCGGTTCGTGAAGCCCGTGCCGCAGGACCTGTTCGACGCCGAACGGATCATCCGCGCGCAGGAATGCAGCGATGCGGGCCTCGCGCTGATGGGCGACAAGTCGTTCCTGTTTTCGGAATCGCGCCAGGCCTTCCTGATGTATGCCAAGAACGGCCGCACGTGGGCTGCGCTGCACGACCCGGTCGGGCCGCGCGAGGAATGGCCGGCGCTGATCAGCAAGTTCATCGCGCTCGCGCATGCGCACAGCGGTCGCGCGGCGTTCTACCAGGTGCGCGCGAACGCGCTGCCGCTGTATCTCGACGCAGGCCTCACGCTGATGAAGCTCGGCGAGGAAGCGCATATCGCACTCGACCGGTTCGACCTGAAGGGCTCGAACCGGTCGCACCTGCGCTACGCGCTGCGCCGCGGCGACAAGGATGCGCTGACGGTCGAGGTGATCGCGCCGGACGACGTGCCGGCCGCGCTGCCGGCGCTGCGCGACATCTCCGACGGCTGGCTCGACAGCCGCGATGCACGCGAGAAGAGCTTTTCGGTGGCCGCGTTCCACGACGGTTATCTCGCGACGCAGTCGGTGATGCTCGTGCGGCAGGCCGACAAGCCGATCGCGTTCGTCACGTTCATGACGACCGACCTCAACACCGAGGCGACGGTCGGCGTGATGCGCCATCTGCCGGACGCGTCGCCGTACGCGATGGAGTATCTGTTCACGCAGCTCGCGCTGCATCTGAAGGAAGCGGGTTTCCGCAAGCTGAGCCTGGGCATCGCGCCGTTCTCGGGGATGGGGGCGGCGAAGATGCCGTCGCCGTGGCACCGGCTCGGCCTGATGGTCTGGCGCTTCGGCGGCCGCTTCTACAACTTCCGCGGCTTGCGCGCTTTCAAGAGCAAGTTCGAACCGCACTGGGAGCCGCGTTATCTCGCGGCCTCGGGCTCGGTCGGCGTGTTCGTCACGCTTGCGGATCTGTCATTGCTGGCTGGAGGTCGGCGCTCATGAGTTTGAAGAAGGGAATCGCGCGGGCGGCAGCCGCCTGCGCGGGAATGATGCTGGCCGGCGCCGCGTGCGCCACGCAGCCGGCCGCAATGAAGGCGGAAACCGTATCGGGCGGCCGCTACGGGCCCGTCACCGTGACCAAACCCAGCGGGCCGCTGCGCGGGTTCGTCGTGCTGTTCTCGCGCGAGGCCGGCTGGAATGCGGCCGACCAGCAGGCCGCCGATGCGCTCGCGAAGGCCGGTGCGATGACGGTCGGCGTCGATTCGGAGCGCTATGCGACGAATCTCGCCGCGAAGCAGGAGACTTGCCACCACCTCGACGGCGACGCCGAAGCGGTCAGCCACCAGCTCGAACGTCTCGCGCAGTCGTCGCGTTATTTCACGCCGATCGTCGCGGGTGTGGGCCAGGGCGGTGCGATCGCGAAGCAGATCCTGTCGATGGCGCCGGAGAACACGATCGCGGGCGTCGTATCGGTCGACCCGGCCGCGAAGCTCGATCCGCGCTTCAAGCCGTGCCCGCCCGACCCGACGATCGTGCGCCGCGCGATGCCGGGTTTCGTCGAAACGGCAGCCGCGGGCGACAACACGAAGCTCGTATCGCTCGTCACGGCGCACCTGCGCGATACCACCAGCGGCGACGAACTCGACGTGTCGGATCTGCCGCTCGTCGAGCTGCCGGCCAAGGGTGGCAACGGCCAGCTCGCGATCGTGATCTCGGGCGACGGCGGCTGGCGCGATCTCGACAAGACGATCGCCGAGGCGCTGCAGCGCGACGGCGTGTCGGTGGTCGGCATCGACAGCCTGCGCTATTTCTGGAGCGAGAAGCCGCCGGCGCAGGTGAGCCGCGATCTCGCGCGCGTGATGCGCACCTACATGGCGCGCTGGCATGCGAATCGCGTGGCGCTGGTCGGCTACTCGTTCGGTGCCGACGTGATGCCGTTCGCGTACAACCGGCTGCCGGCCGACCTGCGCGACAAGGTCGCGGTGATGTCGCTGCTCGGCTTCGCGCCGGCCGCCGATTTCCAGATCCGCGTGACGGGCTGGCTCGGCATGCCGGCGAGCGACAAGGCGCTGAAGGTTGCGCCGGAACTCGCGAAGGTGCCGCCGCAGCTCGTGCAGTGCTTCTATGGCGCGGAAGAGAAGGACACGATGTGTCCGGCACTCGTGAACACGGGCGCCGACGTGATCAAGACGCAGGGCGATCACCACTTCGGCCGTGACTACATCGCGCTCGAGAAGAAGATTCTCGGCGCGTTCGGCAAGCCGGTGGCGGCGCGCTGAACGCCGGCGCCCGCTTCGCGGCGGGGGACGGCCGGACCTTTCCGGTTCATCGTACGGGCGGCCAGCGTGCCGCCCGTTTCATTTTCCGGCTTGCGTTGCCGCGTTCTGCTGCGGCATCGCCTCTCTCGCATCGCGCTGATAGAAGCCCGGGAACCGGTCGAGCTGCCGCCGCGCGGCCGTGATGTCCGTGCCGTCGCCGAGCACCGCGCTCGAAAACCCCGTGCGCTCCATCAACAGCAACTGGTCGACCAGCACGTCGCCGGTCGCGCGCAGGTCGCCGGCGAAGCCGTAGCGCTTGCGCAGCAGGTACGCCTGGCTGTACGCGCGACCATCGGTGAACGACGGAAACTGCAGGTCGATGCGCGCGGCCTGCGCGATTTGCGCGGCAAGCGGCGGCAGTTCCTCGTCGTTGCCGATCGTCAGCGTCGCGGCGTCGTGCGATGGCGTGTCGGCGGCGTGTTCGTCCGGCGTCAGCAGCCGGATGCGTGCGTTCGGGTGTTCCTGCTTCATGCGTGCTCCACCTGATGGCGCGCGTCGTTCGCGGCGGCCTTGAAGGGTTCCATGCCGATGCGGCGTACGGTGTCGATGAATCGTTCGCTGCGGCCGTCGTCGTCAATCCGCGCGTCGAGGTAGGCGTTGACGATCGCGTCGACGACATCGACGATCTCGTCCGCCGAAAACGACGGACCGATCACCTTGCCCGGCCGTGCGGGGCCGCTCGCGGTCGAGCCGTCCGAGCCGCCGAGCGTGACCTGGTACCACTCGGCGCCGTCCTTGTCGACGCCGAGGATGCCGAGGTGGCCGCTGTGATGATGGCCGCATGAATTGATGCAGCCGCTGATGTGCAGGTCGATGTCGCCGACGTCGTGCAGCATGTCGAGATCCTGGAAGCGCTCGGTGATCGCGTCGGCGATCGGGATCGAGCGTGCGTTCGCCAGCGCGCAGAAGTCACCGCCCGGGCACGCGATCATGTCCGTCAGGAGTCCGACGTTCGCGCTGGCGAGCCCGATCGCGCGGGCGTTTTCCCACAGCAGGAACAGGTCGTCGACATGCACCCACGGCAGCACGACGTTCTGCGTGTGTGTGACGCGCGCCTCGCCGGCCGAGAAACGGTCGGCGAGATCGGCGAGCGCGTCGAGCTGGTCCGGCGACGCGTCGCCTGGTGCCTGCAGACGGCGCTTGAACGACAGCGTGACGATGCGCAGCGCCGGGTCGCGGTGGTCGGCGACATTGCGTGCGAGCCAGCGCGCGAAGGCCGGATGGCGTGCGGCCTGGGCGGACACGCGCAGGTTCGCGTCGCGCAGGCCGGCCGTGCGCGGCTTGAGCCTCGGCGGGACGAACGAAGCGGCGATGCGGTCGAACTCGACCTGGGCAATCGTATGCAGCCCGCCGTCGTGATCGACGATCTGGCGGAACTCCTCCTCGACGTCGTCGATGTAGCGCTGCCCCTCGGTCTTCACTAGGATCTTGATTCGCGCCTTGTACTTGTTGTCGCGCCGTCCGTAGCGGTTGTACACGCGGACGATCGCCTCGATGTAGTTCATCACGTGCTGCCAGGGCAGGAACGCGCGCAGCAGCGTCGCGATCGTCGGCGTACGGCCCATCCCGCCGCCGACGCTCACGCGAAAGCCGAGAGCGCCCGCGTCGTCGCGCACGAGCTTGAGTCCGACGTCGTGCCAGTCGGTCGCGGCACGATCTTCGGCCGACCCGGTGATCGCGATCTTGAACTTGCGCGGCAGGAACGCGAATTCAGGGTGCAGTGTCGTCCACTGGCGCATCACTTCGGCGAACGGGCGCGGATCGGCGATCTCGTCCGGCGCGACGCCGGCGCGCTCGTCGCACGAGATGTTGCGGATGCAGTTGCCGCTCGTCTGGATGCCGTGCATGTCGACGGTCGCGAGCAGGTCCATCACGTCGGCGGCCTTCGCGAGCGGAATCCAGTTGAACTGCACGTTGGTGCGCGTCGTGAAGTGCGCGCTGCGGGTCGGCAGGCGCAGCGTGCCGAGCAACGCCTGCGCGTCGCATGCGGCGCGGTAGGTGGCGTCGTCGGGCACGTCGTAGTCGCGCGCGATCCGCGCGAGCACGCGCAACTGCGCGCTCGACAGTTCGCCGTACGGGACGGCGACGCGCAGCATCGGCGCGTGACGCTGCACATACCAGCCGTTCTGCAGGCGCAGCGGCCGGAACGCGTCTTCGCTCAGCGTGCCGTGCTGCCAGCGCTCGAGCTGGTCGCGAAACTGGGCGGCGCGGCTGTGCACGAGCGCCCGGTCGAAAACGGTATATCGATACATGACGTGATACGCGAGGAGAGCCACGGCGCGATGCGCGCGGCTCAGGGGGGCGTTGCGACGGGTGTCAGGCAACCGGAGACAGCGTAGGGAACGCGGGGCGGCGGGACAAGCAGCAGATCGGGACGAAAAGGGCGCAGCAGATGGCCGGCGAGACGTCGGTGCGGGTCGGCGCGGACCGGGCATGCGTGCATGCCCGTGACGGGTGTTTACGCGTCGGCGTCGACGACGAGCGCCGGATCGAGCGCGCGGATGCGCTGGTCGATGAAGTAGCCGCCGCCTTCCTGGTAGCGCAGGAACAGGCGGCGGCACGCGCGGCAGCGGCTGACGGTGCAGCGGTTGTACGGGAAATGGCGCAGCGCGATCGGCGCATCGTCCGACGCGTAGCGCGTGCCGCCCGGATGATATTCGGCGTAGGTCGGCTCCGTTTCATCCGGCGGCGCGAGCGTGGCGACTTCGGTCAGTTGCGCGTCCTGCAGCGACAGCGGCAGGGTCGTCCATCCGGCGAGCGGCGTTTTCGTGCAGGTGCACGGCTGCGTGACGTGTGCCGCTTCGGCCGTCAGTTTCAACAGCGCGTCGTGATCGAGGTAGGGCAGTTGACTCATGGAACATCATGAAGGGGCGGTGGGATCAGCACTGTAACCTGCGCGCGGATTGCATGCATGGCGGCCATGACGCAGGTGGCCCGCCGCGTGCATCGTGTGCGATTCAACCGCCCTTGCGGACCGACGGCTGCGCGACCAGCTCGCCGAGCACGCGGATCGCGCGCTCGATGTCGCGGCTCCACGGATGGCCGAAGTTCACGCGCACGCAACGCTCGAAGCCGTGCGCGGCCGAAAACAGCGGGCCCGGCGCGAAGCTGATCCCGCGCGCGATCGCCTGGCGATGCAGTTCCATCGCGTCGATCGCGTCGGGAAACGCGAGCCACAGAAAATAGCCGCCTTCGGGCCGCACCCACTCGACGCCAGGCGGCAGCCAGCGCCGCAGCGCGTCGTCCATCCGGTCGAGCTGCGTGTGCAGCGCGCCGCGCAGCTTGCGCAAGTGCCGGTCGTAGCCGCCATGCTCGAGATAGTTCGCGATGCCGGCCTGCGCGGGAATGCTGGCCGACAGCGTCGTCATCAGCTTGAGCCGCTGAACCTTCTCCGCGAACCGGCCGGCGGCGGCCCAGCCGATCCGGTAGCCGGGCGCGAGCGTCTTCGAGAACGAACTGCAGTGCATCACGAGTCCATGCCGATCGAACGCGCGCGCGGGCAGCGGATAGTCGGGGCCGAAATGCAGCTCGCCGTATACGTCGTCCTCGATCAGCGGCACGTCGCGCGCGGCGAGCAACTCGACCAGCGCACGCTTTTTTTCGGTGGACAGCGTGACGCCGGTCGGATTCTGGAAATTGGTCATGAACCAGCACGCGCGAATGTCGTGCCGGTCGAGCGCGTTCGCGAGCGCATCGAGATCGAGGCCCGTGCGCGGATCGACCGGAATCTCGACCGCGCGCAGGTCGAGCCGTTCGATCGCCTGCAGCGCCGCATAGAAGCCGGGCGCTTCGACGGCCACGACGTCGCCGGGCCGCGTGACGGCCATCAGGCACAGGTTCAGCGCTTCGAGCGCGCCGTTCGTGACGACGATCTCGTCGATGGGCTGCGAGATGCCCGTCGCGAGATAGCGCCGTGCGATCTGCTGGCGCAGCGCCTCGTTGCCGGGCGGCAGGTCGACGACCGTGCTCCACGGGCTGACGAGCCGCGTGGCCTGCGCGAGCGATTTCGCGAGACGCGGTAACGGAAACAGTTGCGGCGACGGGAATGCGGAGCCGAGCGGCACGATGCCGGGTTGCGTGGCCGCGTCGAGGACGGAGAACACGAGGCTGCTGATGTCGACCTTGCGCGTGGCGCCGGCCCGTCCCGTGCGGCGCTTGGCAGCCGGGCTCGCCTGCGGCGTTGCGCCCGGCGCGACGTAGTAGCCCGAGCGTTCGCGTGCGCGGATCAGCCCCCACTGTTCGAGCAGGTAGTACGCGCGAAACACCGTCGACTGGCTCACGCCGTGCTGCGCGATGATCTGCCGCAGCGACGGCAGGCGCGTGCCGACGGCGAGGTTGCCGTTGCGGATGTCGTCGGCGATCGTGTGGGCGAGGGTTTCGTAGCGTTTCATCGGCGAGGGTGGCGCGCGCCGTCGCCACGCGCGGGCCGGACTGGCGCCGCGCCGGCGGGCGCGGCTCATTGTCCGATGCGCGGCCCGAAAAAGAAAGCGCAGGCGCGTCGGCCGCGCTTTCCCGCTGCGTCAGGCCGCGTTCGGCTCCACATTCTGCCGGTTCGCACCGCCACGCAGCGGCGGCAACGGCTCGACCTTGCCGACGATGAACAGGTACGACAGCGCGCCGACCACGCACAACGCGCCGGCCACCGCGAGCGGCACGACGAACGAGCCTTTCGTGATCGACAGCATCACGCCCGTGAACGTCGTGATGAAGATCCCCGCGAGATTGCCCGCGAAGTTCTGGATGCCGCCGAGCGACGCGACATGCGCCGGCGTCGGCGCGACTTCGCCGACGAGCGTCCACACGTTGGCGCCCGCGAACGACAGGCTGGCATACGCGAGCGCGAACAGCGCAAGGCACGCCCAGACGTTCTCGACGAAGGCCGACAGCGCGATCGACGAAGACAGCAGCATCCCGAGCACGAGGCAGGTCTTGCGCGCGGCGGTCGCGCTCCAGCCGCGGCGGAACAGGCTGTCCGACACATAGCCGCCGAGCCAGCCGCCCGGAATCGCGAGCAGCGCGGGCAGCATGCCCCACGTGCCGAGCGACGCGAGCGAGAAGCCGCGCGCTTGCAGCAGGTAGCTCGGGAACCACGTGATGAAGAAGTAGATCGCGAAGTTCAGGCAGAACAGGCCGATCATCATCCCCCACACGGTGCGGTAGCGGAACAGGTCGAGCCACGACACCCTCGCGCCGTCGGTTGCGGCCGCAACGGTCTGAGCGCCGCGCTGCGCGAGCAATGCATCGACGGCATCGGGCGCGATCACGCGATAGCGTTCCGGGTCACGATAGATGAACCACCACGCCAGTGCCCACACGATGCCGATGCCGCCCGTGATCACGAACGATCCGCGCCAGCCGACGATCGAGATCAGCCAGGCGACGAGCGGCAGCGACAGCGCGGAGCCGACGCGCGAGCCGCTGTCGAAGATGCTGCTCGCGAGCCCGCGTTCGCTGCGCGGGAACCAGTTGAACGCGACCTTCGCGAACGACGGGATCGCGGCCGCTTCGCCGACGCCGAGCATCAGCCGCACGCCGACGAGCTGCGCGAGGCCGCGCGCGGCGCCCGTCGCGACGGTGAACACCGACCACCAGCCCACCGCGAGCGCGAGGCTCACGCGCACGCCGACCTTGTCGATGAACCAGCCGGCCGGCAACTGCAGGAACGCGTAGGTCCAGAAGAACGCGCTCAGCACGAGCCCCATGCCGACCGCGTCGAGGCCGAGGTCGGCGCGGATGCTGGGCGCCGCGATCGCAAGGTTCGCGCGGTCGATGAAGTTGATAACGTTGGCCAGGAAGCACATCAGGATCATGGCCCATCGGATGCGTGGCATGCGGTGTCTCCTCGCGGAATGTCGTGACGGGCGGCCGGCGATCCGCTGCGCCGGCCGCCTCGATGGGCGGGTTATCGCGTGGTGTGTGACGGCGTGCGGTCGAACTTCGCGAGCGCTTCCCACAGGCCGTTCAGGTAGACCGCGCCGAGCGCGCGGTCGTAGAGGCCGTAGCCGGGCTTGCCCGTCTCGCCCCAGATCATGCGGCCGTGGTCGGGGCGCACGTAGCCGGTGAAGCCGGTGTCGTGGTACGCCTTCACGATCGCGGCGATGTCGAGCGAGCCGCAGCTCGACAGGTGGGCGGTTTCCTCGAAATCGCCGTTCGCGTCGACCTTCACGTTGCGGATGTGCGCGAAGTGGATGCGGCCCATCGCGCCGAATTCGCGCACGAGCGCCTCGACATCGTTCTGCGGGCCTGCGCCGAGCGAGCCCGAGCACAGCGTCAGCCCGTTTGCGGGCGTGTCGACGATGCGCACGATCCGCGCGAGATCGTCGCGGTTCTTCACGATGCGCGGCAGCCCGAAGATCGGGCGCGGCGGATCGTCGGGGTGGATCGCCATCTTCACGCCGGCTTCCTCGGCCACCGGGATGATCGCCTTCAGGAAATATTCGAGGTTCGCCCACAGAGCGGCCTCGTCGACGTCGCGATACTCGGCGAGCAGCGCCCGCAACTGTTCGGGCCGATAGCTCGAATCCCAGCCGGGCAGCGCGATGCCTTCGTCCGGATCGATCCGGTCGACTGCGTCGGTGCTGAATGCGAGGCAGGTCGAGCCGTCGTCGAGCGTCTTCGCGAGCTCGGTGCGCGTCCAGTCGAAGACGGGCATGAAGTTGTAGCAGATGACGCGGACACCGGCCGCGCCGAGATGGCGAATCGTCTGACGGTAGTTGTCGATCAGGCGGTCGCGGCCCGGCTTGCCGAGCTTGATGTCCTCGTGGACCGGCACCGATTCGACGACGTCGAACTGCAGGCCGGCGCGTTCGATCGTCGCCTTCAGCGCGTCGATCTTGTGTGCGGGCCAGACTTCGCCCACCGGTTCGTCGTAGATCGCCGACACGATATGCGTGACGCCCGGGATCTGGCGGATGTATTGCAGCGAGACCGGATCGGACTCGCCGTACCAACGGAAAGACATCTTCACTGGAGCGGCTCCTGGCTGGCGGTTGATGCATCGGACGGACGGGCGGCAGCGTGCCGGCCCGTTTCCGGTGAGCGGATTATGATTGGTATGCCAGTTGTGTGGGATAGTGGTTTACCAGTTGTCGACACACAGTCGGCCGGCATGGCGCATCGGGAGGCACCCCGGCACGCCGGCCAACACGCCGAACCGGACACTGGACGAAATTGGTGTACCATTTTGCGATCCGGCGCCGCGACGGCGCCGGCCAGCCTGTTGCGAGCCTTTCGATGACCGATCTTTCCAGCCAGCCAGCCAGCCGCGATACCGATGCCGCGGACCGCTCCTATATCGGCCTTGCGCGGCAGATTCACGCGATGGTGGCCGCCGGTGCGTTCGAGGCCGGTGCGCGGCTGCCGTCCGAGCGCAGCCTGGCCGACCAGTTCGGCGTGAGCCGCACGCAGGTGCGCGAGGCGATCATCGCGCTCGAGGTGCAGGGGATCGTCGAGGTGCGGATCGGTTCGGGCATCTACATATCGGCGGCTGATGCCGCGCGACCGGTGACGTTCGAGGTGCCGCGCGGCCCGGGGCCGATCGAGACGCTGCGCGCGCGCGGGCTGATCGAGGCGGAGGTCGCGGCGCTCGCGGCGACCGAGCGCAAGGATGCGGATCTCGACCGGCTGTTTTTCTCGTTGACGACGATGCGCGAGCAGATGGATGACAAGGCCGCATACGACGCGGCCGATCGCCAGTTCCACCTGCGCATCGCGGAATCGACCGGCAACACGGTGCTGCTGCACATGGTCACGGCGATGTGGGACTGCGCGCGCAGCGATCCGCTGTGGGACAAGATCGAGGAGCATTTCCACTCGAGCGCGCTGCGCGAGGCATCGCAGGAGGATCACCAGCGGATCTTCGCGGCGATCATGGCGCGCGACGCGGCCGCTGCACGCGATGCGATGCGTGCACACCTGTCGCGCGTGATCGCGGAATTCACGCAGGCGTGGCGCTGAGGTTCTTCGGTCCGGTCAGCGGAAGCGGGGCGCCGTAACGGCACCGGCATGCGGCGTCGATGATGCCGCGCGTGCGTCGTATACGGCTTCTTCCAATTGCGCGACGGTAGCTTTTATGGTCTTGTTGCGGGATATCGCATCGACTCGAAAAAGGACAGTCGAATGCAACGGGGCGATTCACGCGGGGACCGATTGATCAGGGGAATCGGCGCACGTACGCGCGTACGTATCGCCGTGCGCCGGCTGCTCATCATTTTGACGGCGGGCTTACTTGCCGCTGCGCTTCCGGTGTTCGCCGCCTCTCCCGAAACCGTCAACGACAACGTGCTGCGCGTGCTCGCATGGCCCGGCTATGCGGACGGCGACGTCGTCAGCGCATTCGAGGCGCAATTTCACGTACGCGTCGAAGTGACGTTCGTCGACTCCGACGAAGCACTGTGGGCGCGGATGCACAGCGCGGCGCCACCGCCGTACGACGTGCTGGCCGCGAACACGGCCGAGATCCAGCGCTACGCGCACGAACGCTTGATCGCGCCGATCGACCTGTCGCGCATCCCGAACCGGCGGCGGCAGTTGCCGAACTTCCAGCAGCTCGCGACGATCGACGGGCTCGTGGAAGAGGGCGCCGCCTATGCGATCCCGTTTACGTATTCGTCGATGGGGCTGATCTACGACCGCAAGCAGGTGCCGGCCGCGCCGCGCTCGATGCGGGAGCTGTGGAATCCGCGCTACCGTGGCAAGGTGCTCGACTTCAACAGCGCGCAGCACAATTTTTCGTTCACGGCGCTGGCGCTCGGCTATCCCGATCCGTTTCGCCTGTCGCCCGCGCAGACGCTTGCCGTCGCGCACAAGCTGATCGACCTGCGCCGCAACCTGCTGACGTACTACACGCTTCCTGAAGAGGCGACCGCGCTGTTCGTCCAGCATCGCGCGGCGCTGATGTTCGGCAACTACGGCACGCAGCAGGTGGAGCTGCTGCGGCGCGCCGGCGCGGACGTCGGCTACGTGATCCCGGACGAAGGCGCGCTCGCGTGGCTCGACTGCTGGGCCGTCACGCGCGGCGCGCAACATCCCGAGCTTGCGTTCGCATGGATCAACTACATGCTCGAACCGGCGATCGGCGCGCTGCTGACCGAACGCCAGGGCCTCGCGAACACGCTCGCGCCGCCGCCGGGCCTCGACACCGGGCACCAGCATCTCGTCTGGCTCCAGCCCGTCGAGGACATCGCGCGGCGCGAATCGCTGTGGAGCCGCATCGTGTCGGGCGACCGTCCGGAGCGGTTCGAAAAATGATCCGGCTCGGGCTCACGTCGAAACTGTCGGTGCTGTTCGCATGCATCGGCGTGATCGCGTCCGGCGCGACCGGCTATTACACGTATCGCGCGAACCGCGCGATGCTCGTGCAGGAAGCGCAGCACAGCCTGCTGATGTCGACGCAACTGCTCGGGCAACGCTTCACCACGGCGCTGTCCGACGTCGCGGACGATGCGCTCGTGCTCGCGCAGTTGCCGTCGAGCGCGCTGGTTTCGGGCGGCGACAACCGGGATGGCGCGCCACGCGCGCGGCTCGAGCAGGTGTTCTACAGCTTCATGAGAAATCACCCGGAGTACCTGCAGATCCGCCTGATCGCGCGCGGGGATTTCGGGCTCGAGCGCATTCGCGTCGATCGCGATGCGCACGGCATCGTCGTGCTGCCGGACAGCGCGTTCCAGGAAAAAGGACAGTTTTCCTACGTATTCGATACGCTCGCGACGGCACCCGGTCATATCTACCTGTCGCCGATCGTGATCAACCACGAGACGGGGTCGCACGCGGCCGAAGGGCTGCCGATCCTGCGCGTGGGCACACCGGTCGTCGACACGTCGGGCCGCACGGTCGGCGCGCTCGTCGTCGACGTCGAGCTGTCGCGCGTGTTCGACCGGCTCGAGCGCGATCTGCCGGAAGACTACGCGGTATTTCTCGCGAACGAGTGGGGCGATTTCCTCGTGCACCCCGATCCGGCGCAGACGTTCGGCTTCGATCGCGGCCGGCGCGTGCTGATGCAGGATCGCTTCGCCGTCACGCGCGCGCTGTTCGACAGCGCACGCGCAAACGCTACCCTCAATGGCCTTGCCGACCCCGCCGAGGCGCCGGGGCAGATGTTCGCGTTCGCGCGCACGCCGTTCGGGCACGACGAGGGCAACCGCTTCGTCGTGCTCGGGATGGGGCGCCCGCTGGCGGACGTGCTGGCGCCGGCCGGCATGCTCGGCGAACGGATCGTCCGGATGGTGCTCGTGTCGAGCCTGATGGCGGTGATCCTCGCGATCCTGTTCGCGCGTGCGATCACGCGGCCGCTGCAGACGCTCGCGCGCGCCGCGACGCACGTGTTCGACGATCCGGCCGCCGAACAGCTGCCGGTCGGGCGCGCCGACGAGATCGGCGTGCTCGCGCGCTGTTTCGACAGCATGCGCGTCGAGATTCGCACGCAGGTCGCGATGCTGCGCGCAAAGCAGCTGGAGCTCACGCACCTCGCCGGCCACGATGCGCTGACCGCGCTGCCGAACCGCCTGCTGTTCATGGAGCATCTCGATGCCGCGATCCGGCGGGCGGCCGCGATGCACGAAGGGCTGGCCGTGATGTTCGTCGATCTCGACCGCTTCAAGCAGATCAACGACCAGCACGGGCACTCGGCCGGCGATCGTGCGCTCGTCGCGGTCGCCAAGCGGTTGAGCCTCGTGCTGCGCGGCGGCGACATGGTCGCGCGGCTCGGCGGCGACGAATTCATCGTGCTGATTGCGGACGTGCGCTCGCCGGCGGTGATCGGCGATGTCGCGTCGCGCATCCAGCTGGTGATGGCCGAGGAACTGGAATTCGGCGACCGGCGCGTGGCCGTCGGCGCGAGCATCGGCGTCAGCGAGTTTCCGGCCGACGGCGCGTCGGCCGAGGAACTGCTCGTCAAGGCCGACGCGGCGATGTATGCGGCCAAGGCGTCCGCGCAGAGCGCGTACGTGCGCTATCAGGAACTGGTCGGCGGCGGGAGTGGCACCGGCAGCGGGACGGACGAGGCGGCCGGTCGTGTCGCGTCGGGCGGAAGCCGGTGACGGGCGTTCGCTGATACACCCGATGCAAACGCAACGAGCCCGTCGCGGGACGGGCTCGTTGCCGGTGCGAACTGCGCGCGGGCGCGCGCAGGGGCGGGCTTAGTGGCCGAAGTAGACCGAGTCGCGCGGGTTTTGCACCTTGGCGACCGGTGCGCCACCCTGGACAGTCGCGGCCGATTGCGCACCGTAGCCGCTGTTGTCGGCGCCGTGCACGCGGGCTTGCGCAGCCTGGATGTCGGCCGGGTAGTACGGGCTCGACTGGCTCGGCTTGTAGCCGGCGCTTTCGAGCTGGACCAGTTCGTTCTTCACTTGGGCGCGGGTCACGGTGCTTTGGGCGAATGCGCCGAACGAGGCGGACAGGGCGACAGCGGCAACGACTGCGGAAACGAGCGATTTCATGATGACCTCCGATGTTTGTTGGCTTTCCGCGTTCGACACCATGTCGTAAGCGGTTGATTACATCGTAGGCGCCGGTCGACCTAGGGTAAACGTGAGTTTTGGTGAAAGATCGTTGCCGCTGGAGTAATAATTTCGAGAAAAATGCCTTCCGTCCCTATTCGATATTGCCGGATTTGCAAGGGAGCGGGGCGGATGCGCGCGGCGCGGAGGGTGCGCACGGACGAGTGCCCGACGGCGAAGGCACGGGCGGAGGGGAGGCGGACAGGCTGCGATGCTGCCGGGTCAGACGTCGTCGTCGATTTCCTTGCGTTCCCGGCGTTCCTCGTTGCCGCGGCGCGCGCGCAGGCGCTGCCGCGACAGCACGGCGATCACCTGCTGGGTCGGCGCGCCGGACGGCAGTTCGTTGCGGATGCGATCGGCCACCATGGGCAGGCCCGCGCGCTGCCGGCGCAGCGCCTTGGCGATGGCCCGGCGGCATTCGTCACCGTGGCAATCCCATTCATCGCGGACTCTCTGGCAATAACGGCATTGTTCCATCCGGACAGTCTAACGCGTCTTCGCGAACGGGGCTGGTCGCCGGCCTGAACCGCGTCATGCTTCGGGAGCGGCACCGGCGAGCGCGTTCGCATGAGACTGGAAACGGCGATGTTCTTCCGGTGGCACGAGCGAGCCGCCCGTTGCCCAGATGACGTGCGTCGACCGGCGCAGGTCGATCGCATGGCGATGCAAGTAGTCCTGCCCTGCCGGGGACTGCGTCAACCAGCCGGGACCGCCGACGGCAGCGGCGGCCGACGGTTCGAGTTCCACGCCCGTCGCGTGCTTGACTGCGAGCAACTGGGCGTAAAGCTGCGCGTCGCTGACGGTGAAGACGCCCGACAGCAGGGATGCCATCAGCGGACTGACGAGGTGCGATGCCTGAGCGACTGCCAGGCCATCGGCCTCGGTCCGGTTGTCGAGCCCCGCGTCGTAGACGGACACGGGCTTCCCGGGGCCGGCGGCCAGTTGGACCAGCATGCACGGCGAAGCGACGGGTTCGGCGAAAAAGCAATGCACGTGCTCGCCGAAAAGCGCCTTGAGACCATACGCGATGCCGCCCGGTGCGCCGCCGACGCCGCACGGTATGTGGACGAAGAGCGGATGCGCCGCGTCCACGCGGCGGCCCGCCCCGGCGAGCTGCGCGGCCAGATGCCGGGCACTGGCCGCATAGCCCAGGAACAGCATCAGCGAGCCTTCGTCGTCGACGAAGTGGCTGCGCGGCCGATTGCGTGCCTGCGCGCGTCCGGCCGCGACGGCTTGCGCGTAGTCGCCGTCATGTTCGATCACGCGAACGCCGCGTTTTCTCAGGCGCGCCTTCTTCCACGGTTTCGCGTCGGTCGACATGTGGACGACCGACTCGAACCCCAGCGCGGCGGCCATCACGCCGATGCTCAGGCCGAGATTGCCGGTGCTGCCCACGATCACGGTGTGCGTGGCAAACAGGTCGCGTGCGGCGGTCGATGCAAGGAGCCGCCGGTCGCCCGCGGGGTCGAGCAGCCCGTGTTCGATCGCGATCGACTCCGCGAGCGCGAGCACTTCATGAAAGCCGCCGCGCGCCTTGATCGAACCGGCGACCGGCAATGCGTCGTCGCGCTTGATGAACCAGGCGCCGTGTTCGCCTGTCGGGAGCGACAACCTGCGCTGCAGACTGTCTGCCGGCATCAGCGGCGATTCGATTTTTCCCGCGCTCGCCGCGAGTTCGGGAAACAGCTCGGCCATCAGCGGCTCGCAGCGCGCCAGCCGCGCTTCGGCTATCGCGATGGCGTCGATTGCCGGTGCATCGTGCGGCAGCGGGCTGCCGGCATGGGGGTTCAGCCACAGCAGCGGCTGGCGGGATTGCAGTTTGGCTAATAGATCGGCAGGCTGGAGCGTGAGGGTCATGGATCGGTCTTGCATCGGATAAACGGAAGCTTGACCGAGATGCTACGATTCAAGACGGCTGCGCAAAAGCGCCGATTTCTAATGAATGCATTAGCCTGATTTATATCTATGCGACTCGACGGTTCGATCCTGGGTGCGTTGCTCTGCTTTGAAACGGCCGGCCGGTTGCTGAGCTTCACGAAGACGGCACAGGCGTTCAACCTGACGCAAAGCGCCGTGAGCCAGCAGATCCGGAACCTGGAGGACCGGCTGGGTTATCCGCTGTTCGTGCGCCAGGCGCGCGGGCTGAGGTTGACCGAGAAGGGCGGGATCCTGCTCGGGACGATGTCGGGTGCGTTCGGCGACATCAATCGCACGCTTCAGGCACTCGGCATGCCGGATGCGCCGCTGCAGGTGAGTTGTCTGCCGTCGCTCGCACTGCAATGGCTGATGCCGCGCCTGTCCGAATTTCACCGGCAACAACCGAACGTGCCGGTTCGCGTGAAGGCCGAGTTTCAGGTGCTGGATCGTCAGGCGATGGAGACCGACGACATCGATGTGGCCGTGCGCTACGACCCGGTGCAATACGAGCGGCTGCATGCCGAGGCCATTCTCGACGAAATCCTGTTTCCGGTCGCCACGCCTGCCTATCTGGCGCAGCATCCGTCCTTTGCCAGCGGGGAATCGCTCGACGACGTCGTGCTGCTGCACGACGCTGCGCCGTGGGGCGGCGCACCCGAGTTCGTGGAGTGGCGCACGTGGCTGGAGGCGGTCCGTCCCGCGTGGGCGGCGCATCTTGACGGCCCGCAGTTCAATTTCTCCAGCCTGGCAATCACGGCCGCGCTGAACCATCAAGGTGTCGCGATGGGGCGCGCCGCGCTGGTGCACGACGAGATCGCGAGCGGGCGGCTCGTGGATGTCTTTGGCCGGCATGTACGCGCGCCGGCGCGCTACATGCTGTTGTCGCGCAATCCCGACGATCCGCGCACCGCGGTTTTTTCGGACTGGTTCAAGGCCGAGTGCGCGCGCTTCGATGCAACTCGGTCACGAATGCTGTCGAACGGAAGCCGGCACGCGTAGCCGATGCTGCCGGACGGCTGCATCGGAGTGCGAAATAGTCGGGCGACGAATGCCGCCGCAAACTACAATTTCCCGTCCGTCTCCATACGGATTGCTTGCGCGCGGACGGGGCTGGCGAGCGTTACTTGAGCTGCCAGATGCCCCAGATGGCGATCAACAGGCCAAGGCCGAATCCGCAGCCGAGCAACACGTAGGTTTCCATTTCATGTCTCTGAAAGCGTGGCAGCGCTGATGTGGACATCAGCGTGCGAGCAGCACAGTCGGTGACGTATCGTCCGCACCGCCAGGCGCGGCGATATGCCGGGTCCGCGAATACTACGCTTGGCAGCTTTCAGAACGCATGCGCGATCGATGGCGGTCCGCCGCCGGTCAGTTCTTGCCCGCGTGCGCGTTGTCCATCTGCGTAACGTGCGATCCGCCGTGGCGGAACACGCCCGATTTCCAGATCATCTGCGATGCCGCGACGAGCACGAACAGCAGCACGACCATCCTGAAGCTCCGGGGCGACAGTTTGTCCCGCAGCGGGCGAACGAGCCACATGCCGGCAATGGCCGGCAGGCTGGCCGCCGCCGAGATCGCGAGGTCGGCGCCGCTCGCGTGCGCGGTGCCGCTGAACGTCGTGATCAGCGTGACGATCGACACCACGAGGATGATTGCGATCTGCTTCGTGAAGACGCGCCCGGTCGCGCCGGACGAAATCAGGTAGGTGGCGAGCAGCGGGCCGGGAACCGATGCGATGCTTTCCATCAGCGCCGCGCCGAAGCCGAGCGCGAAGCCGACGGGCTTCTGCCACGTGGGAGGCAGGTTGAGCTTCGGCGCGGCGAGCATCAGCGTCGCGGCGACGATCAGCAGTGCGCCGGACGCCGCCTGCGCATGGCCCGGATTGAGCGAGAGCAGGATCGCGACACCGACGATATTGCCGATCACGGTGCCCGCGATCGGCGCGGCGATCTTGCGTGCGGTTGCCAGCACCTGGCCGCCTTCCAGCGCCTGCGGAATGTTGCCGAGGATGATCGGCATCGACAGCAGCAGCACCGCATGCCGGATCGGCAGGAACTGGCTGAGTATCGGCATCGCGATCAGCGGCACGCCGATGCCCGTGATCCCCTTGGCCATGCCGCCCAGCAGCAGCGCAACCGCGATGCCGGCCAGATCGAACGCGCTGAGTCCCTGCAGGCTGGAAACCAGCACACCTTCAGTCAGATTGAAATGCATCATGGAATGGCATGTCGCGGCATATCCGGCAGCGAGCGCTGTCGATGGAGCCCGTTGCGGCGCGTGCGTGGTGCACGCATGTGTTCTGGATCGGCTTGAACCGTGCGTCGATCGCATGGCGGCGCCGTTGTTCGGCCGGCGCTGCAGGCAGTCGACACGCGGTTCGAGGGTGCATCTTACCTGAGCGTTGCGGAGGACATTCGGCGCTGGTCGCGGCGCGCCACAGGTGGCGTCGGCGTGGTCACGCCTGCGGTTCAATATAATTCATGACAGTTCGTCGCCTCATGCGCGATCTACATTCCCCGGAACAAGGAGACCCGATGACGCTTGCCCAGTTGCAGGCCCTGGCGGCCGTGGTCGAACTCGGCTCGCTCACGGCCGCGGCCGACCGGCTGAGCCGCAGTCAATCCGCGATCAGTCATGCACTGACCGAGCTGGAAGACATCACGGAGGTCAAGCTGCTCTGGCGCGACCGGCAGCCGGTCGTCCTGACGGCGGCCGGCGAACGCCTGTGGCCATATATCCAGAACGTGGTGCGCGAAGCGCAGCTGCTGCGCCAGCAGTTCAGCGTGTCGCGCGGCAAGCTCGAAGGGAAGCTGGTGGTCGCGTCGTTGCCGAGCGTGTCGCTGGCGTTCGTCGTGCCCGCACTCGAGGCGTTGAAGGAGATGCACCAGGGCGTGTCGGCGGTGCTGCTCGAAGGCACGGACAGCGAAGTCGAAGGGTGGATCGAAGACGGGACGGCCGACGTCGGCGTGGTGGCCGGCACGAAAACGTTCGCGCACAATCTGCCGCTGCTCGACGAGGATTTCGTCGCGGTGGCGGCGCACGACATGTTCGCCGGCCGCAAGAGCGTGTCGGCGAAGCAGTTGTCCGTGGCCCCGTTCATTTTCTCGAAGGCAGGATGCGGGCCGGTGATCGCGGATTACTTCGCGCGCGGCGGCACGCCGCTGCGCGCCGCGTTCAACGTGGTCGAGATGCGCACCATCCTGTCGATGGCGGAGGCGGGCATGGGCGTGTCGATCGTTCCGCGCATCACGCTTACGTACACGCCGTTCGGTGGCCGCGTGCTGGAACTGTCGCCACGGCTGCATCGCTCGGTGCGGCTGTCGTGGAGCACGTCCGGCAACGTGATCACCGACGCGTTCGTGCGGCTCGTCGACGCGCAGCGCGCGAAGGCGGCGAAGGCGATCCACGCGCGCGCGCGAAAGAGCCGGTAACGAACGGCAGGTGCGATGAAAAGCGCTCATGGGCGGCTTGCAGTTTATTCATGTCGATAGCGGTCGAGATGCAATACATTGTTCGAACTCGCCCCCTGACCACTTCGTCCCGCAGGAGATTGCCGTGCCGGCCTTGCCCACCTTGCTTGCTTTCGGACTCGTATCGCTCGGCATGGTGCTGACGCCCGGGCCGAACATGATCTACCTGGTGTCGCGCTCGATCTGCCAGGGCCGCCGTGCCGGGCTGGTATCGCTCGGCGGCGTCGCACTGGGATTCGTTTTCTACATGGTGTGCGCGGCGCTGGGCATCACCGCGCTCGTGCTGGCCGTGCCGTATGCGTACGATGTGCTGCGCTTTGCCGGTGCGCTTTATCTGGCGTACCTGGCGTGGCAGGCACTGAAGCCGGGCGGTCGCTCGGCGTTCCAGGTCAGGGAGTTGCCGCACGACAGTCGCGCCAGGCTTTTCACGATGGGCTTCGTCACGAACCTCGCGAATCCGAAGATCGCGGTGATGTATCTGTCGCTTCTGCCGCAGTTCATTTCGCCGGGGCACGGCAGCGTGCTCGCGCAATCGCTGGCGCTCGGCTGCGTGCAGATCGCGGTGAGCGTTAGCGTGAACGCGCTGATTGCCTGCATGGCCGGTGCCATCGCGGGCTTTCTGGCGGGGCGGCCGGTCTGGGCGTCGGCTCAGCGCTGGTTGATGGGCACGGTGCTGGCCGGACTGGCCGTGCGTATCGCACTGGAGTCGCGCAGCTAGCGCGAGTGGCTGACGGTTTGCAGGGCCACCGGGTGCTTTCGAACTGCATCGTGACGAAAGCACCGGGCATCGTCAGCCCTGGCAGTTGCCCTGCGTTTCGTTGCCGACCCGCACGGGTGCGGCTTTTTTGCTGCGCCGGCCGCGCGTCGCGAGCCAGCACAGGATCGACCCGCCGCATACCATCGATGCGCCTTGCCAGAATTCGATCGACAGCGGCGCATGCAGCAGCGTCGCGGCGAGCATGGCGGCGAGTACCGGGGTGAAGTACGACGCGCCGACGATGACCGTCACGTTGCCGTGCATGATGCCGGTGTTCCAGGCCGCATAACCGAACCCGAGCGCCGATGCCGCCAGCACGATGTAGATGACCGCATGCAGGCTGAACGTCATGCCGCCGCCGCCTTCGATCGCGAACTTGATCCAGAGCGCCAGCGCAACCAGCATGAAGAACGGCGTGACGCCGTTCTTGCCGTCGGCAATGCGCGCCGTCACCGTGCAATAGCCGGCCCAGATCAGCGCGCCGACGAACGCGAGGCCGTAGCTCAGCGGATTGTCCGCGACGTTGTGCAGCATGCCGGCCGGATCGAGCCCCTGGTCGCCGCCGAGCACCCGGCAGATTCCGAGCATCGACAGCAGGACGCCGGGCACGACCAGCAGGTTGGCGCGCTGCTTGTTGAACACGATCGCCGCGACCAGCGTGAAGCTCGGCCACAGATAGTTGACCATCGCGACTTCGATCGCCTGCTGGCCGTTGCTTGCATAGCCGATCGACAGCGACATGCACAGCTCGTACGAGACGAACAGCAGCCCGCCCCAGAGCAGATAGTTTTTCGGGAATTTGCTGAGATCGGGGAAGCCGATCGTAAACAGCAGAAGCACGGATGCCACGGTATAGATCATCGCGGCGCCACCGGTCGCGCCGAGGCTTTCGCTGACTCCACGAACGAGGGCGACCACGGAGGCCCACAACAACACCGCGCCGAGCCCGGCGAGCGTTGCGTTATTCTTGCGCTTCATGCTTCCTGCCTGTTTCAACATTCAAATTCGATTTCGGGTGATTCGGTTCCGCCTGCACGCGCCGCGATGGCAAACGGAATGATCCGGTTGCAGCCGTCATGCAGGGCGGCGGAAAGCGGTAATGCCATGCAGCCCGCTTGCGCGGGGTTCATGGGTACGTCGATCCGGATGGTCTTGATCTCGGGGTACGGGTCGCGCGCCCGGACCGACTTGTCACGGCCGCCGAACCCGGAGTCCTGGTAGCCGTCGAACGGCGTCGGCACGTCGCCTTCGTCGAAGCCGTTGACGGTCACGACGCCCGCGCGACTGTCGCGCGACAGTCGGATCGCACGGTTCAGGGCGCCAGTGTAGACCGAAGCGGCGAGCCGGTAGACTGAGTCGTTGGCGAGCGCGATGTCGACCGCATTGCGTGCGCCGATATGCGCGAGTACGGCGCCGGTGGCCGGATTGACCGTTGCGAACGTCTTGCGGATGGGCCGAGTTTGCGGAGCGCAGTCTATCGCGTATCGTGGCGCAATGGGCGCGCAACAGGCGCCCATGCCCCGTCGCGGTAAAGTCGATCAACCTATTCGCATCACGCAACTGGCCAGGTTCTCGTTGCAGCCAGCCGCCCGTATCGCGCCTTCAGAGAGGGAAGCATGAAAGCAGTGCCGTATTTCTCGCAATGGGAATCGACGCATCTGGTTCCGCAGTTCGTGTCCCGCGAACTGCGCTCGGAAGACGATCCGTTGTGGCATCGCTCCGGCGCGAGCACGCCGGAAGAATATGCGCAGTGGAGCCCGAACATCTGCGGTATCGCGTGCCTGAAGATGTTGCTCGCGTACCGCTCGAACAGGATCGTGCCGTTGCTCGACCTGGTACGCGAAGCCGTCGGGTTCGGCGTCTACCGGCCTGAACTCGGCGACACCGGCAAGCGTCTGCATTACCGGCCTTTCGTGCACTGGGTGCGCGAGCGGTACGGGATCGACGGCGACGTCGTGGAAGGGATTGATTCGGCCGCGATCGACACGAAGCTGCATGACGGGCACATGCTGATGGCGTCGGTTCATCCCGGCATCCGGCACGACGGATTCGAGCCGCCGTCGCGCGGCGGGCATCTGGTACTCGTGTTCGGCGCGAACCGCGACACCGGTGACTGGGTGTTCCACAACCCGTCCGGGTTCGACACGCGCACGCAGCAAAACGTCACGATGCCGCGCGCGACGTTCGACCGCTATTTCGCGAACCGCGGCATCCTGATTGCCCCATAACGTTGCGCATGCAACGAGTCGTGCGAATGCGGCATCAGGCGCCCGTCGCAGCGGGCGCCTGAGCGATCACCGTTCGTTGCGCTTCTTGCTCAATTCGATCGTCTCGAACAGTTCGTAGTCGGCGCTCGGGTGCTGGTCGGCGCCCGGCGCGTGGTAGTAGCGCATCGTGATTGTCGTGTGTCCACCCGGCTTGCCCGGGTCGTGGTCGAACACGGCGATCCCGTAGCCGGTGCCCGTATCGCGGCGCGCGGACCAGATCGCATCTTCCAGCGCATCGGCCGGCTGGCGCACGAACGTGTTCGGCGCCGTGCCCGGCACCGGCCGGTTCGGCTTCGTGAACACCTTCGCCTGCGCAAAGCCGGTCGCCGGGTTCTCGCCGTACACGTCGAGCGGCGCGCTGGTGCCGCCGCCGCCCAGGATCAGGTGGATCGTGCCGTGGCTCGTGTCGAACTTCATGCGGTCCGGGTCGTTCGATCCGACCGGGCGCGGCTGCAGCGTCTCGACCACTTCACCGGTCGCCGCATCGACGCCCGCGCGGTGATTGCAGCCGCGCACCGGGTAGCTGCGCTCGTAGTCGTGATCGTGGCCGCACAGCACGAGATCGACGCCGTAACGGTCGAACAGCGGCAACCACGCCTCGCGGATGCCCTTGTCGGAACCGTTGCCCGTCTTCGACGAACTGAGCGCGTCCTGGTGCATCTGCACGATGATCCAGTCGATATCGTCGTCATGCGCGGCATGACGCAGCGTGTGTTCGAGCCAGCGCGTCTGCTCGCCGTTGCTGTAGCCGCGCACGTAAAACGACGTGCCGGGCTCGATCGGCGGGTGGCCCGTGCTCGCGGCCGGCACGAGCGGCGCGGGGCCGCCGACGAATGCGGCGGCGTCCTGGTACACCACGTCGTCGGCGTCGAGCGATACGAACAGCACCGAGCTCACGCGGAAGCTGTACCAGCGGCCCTGGAAGCGCGTGCCGTTCTCCGGCAGCGTATAGCGCGCGAGATACGAGTCGAGCCCCTGCGGGCCATTGTTGAACTCGATCTCGTGATTGCCGGGGCACGGCATCCACGGACGATTGGCGGCCGACGTCTGGTTGTTGTTGCCGAAATCGCGCCACACCTCGGGCTGGTGCGCGGGGTTCAGGTTCGCGTAGCAGAGGTCGCCGTTCAGCAGGTGGAACAGCGGCTGGAACTGCTCGACGGCCTGCACCGCGAAGCGGCTCTGCGGCGACGACAGCACCCAGGCGCCGTTCGGCGTCGCGAGATCGCCGTAACTTGTGAAGCGGAACGGCGCGCGGCCGCGCGGGGCGGTCGAGAAATTCGCGGAGAACGGCTGCGCGGCATTGCTGTCGTTGTCGGCCGTGATCTCGTAGCGGTAACGCGTATTCGGCTTCAGCCCGTGCACGCGCGCGTGGTACGCGAACACGGTCTCGCCGTTCAGGCCGTCGGTGTACAGGCGCTGGACGCCGTGCACGGTGCGCGCCGGCTCGCCGTCGGCGACGATGCGCGCGCGCGGATTGACGGCCGACGCGAGCGATGCCCACGAGATTACGACTTCCGACGTCGGGTCGTTGCCCCACGTCAGGTGGACCTGTTCGGGTGTGCCGTCCGGGTTCGACGCGGCGGCCCGGGCTGCCGCGAGGCCACCGGCGGCGGTGGCGAGGCCGGATACGCCGGCGAGTTTCAGGAAGCCGCGGCGCGAGACGGACGCGGCCGGCTCGTTCGGCTGGATCGGGGAGTTGTCCTGGTTCGACATGGTCGGTGTTTTCGTTGGTGGAGACGCGAGATGCGGAACCGCCCGGCCGTGCGTGAGCGTGGCCGGGGCGTGGGCCGGAAACGAGCGGGATCCCGGTGCCGGACATTGTCGGAGGGCAGTTTTGCCGGGTTGTGACAGCACGGCAACCCCGCGAGCGCGTCGGCACATGCCCGAGCTTGCGGATCGGGGCATCCGGCCCGCGCCGACGCGAATCCGGTTCGGCCGAAATTTTTTTGCCGACATCGCGACGGATTCTGTTCGCCCGCGCCGTTTAACGCATGAACGGCCGCTTCCGGTCGATACCTGCTACGTCGGAGTCTTTCATGAAGCTTTCCATCCCGTTGCGGTTTGCCACGGCATGCGTGGCCGCGCTGGCTGCGTCCGCCGCCTTCGCGCAGGCCGTCATCGTCGCGCCTTACGCGCCGCCGCCGGCTCGCGTCGAAGTGATGCCGGCGCCGCGCGCGGGCTACGTGTGGGACCAGGGCCACTGGCACTGGCGCCAGGGCCGCTATGTCTGGATTCCGGGCCACTGGCAAGTGGTTCGCGTCGGTTATCACTGGGTGCCGGGCCACTGGGCCGCGCGCGGCCCGGCGTGGCGCTGGGTTCCGGGTCACTGGGCCTGATGCACATGCCGCCGCACGGCACGCGGTGCCGACGCGGCGGCGCCTTCCCGCAACGTCATGAGTCGCAGCCATGCCCTTTCGAACCGTGGTGATACTGGCGGCCGCAGCCATCGTGCTGACCGGCTGTGTCGTGGTGCCGGCGCGCCCGGCCTATTACCGGCCCGCGCCGGTCGTCGTATATTGAGCGCGCCGGCCGCCGCTCACGCGACCGGGCGGCCGGCACCCGATCGACCCGATCGCCATGCGGCCTGAAACGGATACCGATGAAACGGACCTTGCCGAGGCCGTGCGCGATGCGTGCGGCGATCCCGAACCGCCGGTGTGGCGGGGCCGGGTAATGGCTGGGCGCATGCAAGGAGAGCACGACGATGAGCTTCAGTCTGCCGGCGGGCGCGTCCACGATCGCGCCGCGGCACAGACGCGCGATGCGCTGGAGCGCCCCGCGTTGAGCGATGGCGATCCGGACGCGGCACTGGTGGCACGGGTCGGCGCGCGCGACGCGTCGGCCGTGCGCGTGCTCGTCGCGCGCAAGCTGCCGCGGCTGCTCGCGCTCGCGACGCGCATGCTCGGCGACCGCACGGAAGCAGAGGACGTCGCACAGGAGACGTTCTTGCGGATCTGGAAACAGGCGCCGGGCTGGCGCGAAGGCGAGGCACGGTTCGACACCTGGCTGCATCGCGTCGTGCTGAATCTGTGCTACGACCGCTTGCGCGGCCGCCGCGAGGAACCGGTCGACGTGATGCCCGACGTGCCCGATCCGCAACCGGAGCCGGCCACCCGCGCGGAGATCCGCTCGCGCGACGCGCGCGTGCGGCAGGCGCTCGCGGGGTTGCCGGCGCGGCAGCGCGAAGCGCTCGTGCTCCAGTACTATCAGGAAATGTCGAACGTGGAGGCGGCCAACCTGATGGGCATTACCGTCGACGCGCTGGAAAGCCTGCTCTCTCGCGCGCGGCGAAACTTGCGCGCGCAACTGGCCGGCGACGCACCTAGCGAGGACATCCGATGACACCCGAACGATTTCGTACCATCGTCGCCGCGTACGGCTCGGATGCGCGGCGCTGGCCGGACGGCGAGCGCGCGGCCGCCGAGGCATGGGCGCGCGCACATCCGGGCGACGCATTGGCGGCGCTGGACGATGCCGCCGAACTCGACGCGTGGCTCGCCAACGATACGGTCGCACCGCCCGCGCCGGCACTCGTCGAGCGTATCGTCGCGACGGCGCCTGCACCGCGGCGCGTGCGGCGGCGGGGCGCCGTGTGGTGGTCGGGCGCGGCATTCGCGGGCGTGGGCCTGGCCGGCGCGCTCGCGGGCGCGGTGGCCGTGTCGATGCTGATGCTCGGAAGCGTGCCGCCTGCGCACGAGCCGGGCTATCTGACAACGACGTTCGGCGGACCGAGCGTGGACTGGAGTGATGAATGAGTGAGCGTGGCTGGAAATTCGTACTTGTCGGTTCGGTCGTGCTGAACGTATTCATGCTCGGCGCGATCGGCGGCGGCGCGTATCAGTGGTTCTCGACGCATCGCGACCTGCGGGCCGCGGGCGCACCTGCGTCGCGCACCGCGTTGCGTTTCGCCGCGGACGAATTGCCGGACACGCGCCAGCAGGAATTCGCCGCGGCACTGAAGGCGGCGCGCAAGGACGGTCGCGATTTCGCGCGGGAAGGGCGCGACGACCGGATCACCGTGCTGGATCTGCTCGCCGCGCCGCAACTCGATCGCACGGCGATCGACGCGGCGCTCGACCGCACGCGCGCGGCCGATACGGCGGTGCGTACGCAGGTCGAGCGCAGCGTCGTCGATTTCGCGGCGACGCTGACGCCGGACGAGCGCGCGAAGTTCGTCGACGGGTTGCGGCGTAGCGGAAACTGGCGGCTGCCGCCGAAGTTGCAGAAGAAGCAGGGCGAGGCGGGGAGTCAGTAAGGAAACGCCGCGCGGGCGATGTGCGGCGGCGGGCCTTTTCAGCGATGCGTAACGTGTACGCGGAAGGCCGATCGGTAATGCATTCAGGCACGCTTCAGTGAGGGATAGCAGGGCAACCGCAACCACGTTACACGGCGGCTACGCTCAACGTGCCAGCATCCACGCGGAGATCGCGTCGACCACGCCGCTCTCCAGGCCGTTGAAGCCGTGATAGGCGAACGCTTCGCATGGATCGCCCCGTGACGCGCCGCCCGACACGATCATCAGGTCGGCTTTCGGCGACGAATCCAGCTTCTTCATCAGCGTATCCGTTTCGGACACCGGACAATACTTGCAGCCGTCTTTCTCGTGATGGACGACGAGCACCGGAATCCTGAGGCTGGCAAGGTTCATGTCCGTGACCGCGGTACCGCCTCTATCTTCGCGGAGGATGGTGGACGTCAGCACGATACCATCGGGCCCGCCGCCGCCGGCCAGCGCAATCGCAATGGCAGCGGTGGATTGGGTGCCGCGGCTCGTCCCGACCAGCCAGACCGGTACGTGAAGTTGCTCCCTCAACCACGCGATCACGGCACGCGCGTCGTCGGCATGTTCCTTCGAGAGCCGGAAGCCATTGAGGTAGGGCGCGGATTGCCGGTCGCTCGGTGCATCGATGACCGCGACAGCGATACCGTCATTCACGAACAGCTGTCGGGTGCGGACGAGAAAGTTGCCTGCGCCCCATCCGAACCGGCCGGACGGGTCCAGCTGCAGCCCGCCGTGTCCGCCGGCATAAAGAATGGCCACGGCCTTCGGCGCGTCCGGCGCGATGAAGAGAAACCGTTGAGTCACCCCGGGGCGGGTCGGCACGTCGACGACCCTCGGCTGACTCTGCGCGTGAGCGGGATAGCCGTGCAGCGCCAACGCAATGGCGAGCAGCCACGCGCGGGTCCAGCGTGAGGTCGGTGGCATCGAACCGAGGCAACGAAACCGCGCACGCAATCCGACGGGAAGATGGGTCATCGTAGCGGTGGCCAGCGCAATCCGCCGTGGCCGGCCGGAGTGCGGCAGCTTCTCCTTGTCAATGTCGTGGCGCCACGTCGACGCGAGTGTGCCGGGCCGTGGCTACTCGAACCGTCGTGTTCTTCCCGACGCACGGCGCTCAATGCGATTCGACGAACTGAACGATTTCGCCATTGTCGCGCTTGAGGTAGAGCGCGTCGTCTTTCATGCGAACGTCGTTACACGAATATGGAATCTTGCGGCCCTTGCTGCAGATCTTGCCATCCTCTGCCTTCCAGTCGCCGTGATCGGCAAACCCCTGGCTCGACTTGAAATCGAAGTCGCCGCCACTGCCGTACTGGACATGCCATTGGGTACCGTCCGCCAGTTTGATGTCGAACGCCTTGCCCGCGAGGCGTTGCTGGATGTCCGATGCGGCAGGTGCGGTGGAACCGTCGGGGAATGTCGCCTGATCGGCAAAAGCGACAACGGGAGTCAGCAGCAGGATGGCGAGCAGTTTGGTCACGGTGGGTCTCCGGTTGTTCCGAATTCTTGCTCTGGGTCGAGACGACGAAACCTTCGTGGCGCGGGGGCGATACGTTCCATTGAGTCTAGGCGGCTTTCCGGGAACGGCAAGCGCCGGGCGGGTGCGGGCGACAACGCGGCACTTCACCCATCCAGGGTTTCGGCCGACGCGCCATGCGGCTGGATCCATGCCGGTCAGGCGAGTGAAAGCCTTTCAGGCGGATCAAGAAATGTGTCCGTGCTTCGGCGGGGCACGGAGCCGCGATACGGCGGCTGAGCGATCCGTCGGTTCGCTGCAATCGTCAGTCGAATCCGTGCCTGAAATTCGAACGGCAACACGCACGCATTCAACGCCACGCGACAAGCCCGAAATATTCGTCTTCCGGGCGACGGATTTTCCGCCGACCGACGTTTAACACGGGTACGCATCGCGAGAGCCCCGTCATGGACCACCCGAACGACATCACACCGGCCGCCGTCGCGCTGAACCGCTTCGGTCTCGGCGCGCGTGCCGACGACGCGCCGCCTGCCGACCCGAAGGCGGCGCTCGTCGCGCAATTCGACCGTTACGACCCGCGGCCGCCTGCGTGGGCCGGTGAACCCGACGCGGTCGCGCTCGCCACGCGCTTCGCGAACGCGCGCAATGCGATGACCGGCGACGATCCGGCAACGAAGCGCGCGACCGAGCAGTCGATCCGGCGTGACGGCAACGACACGTATCGCAGCGCCGTCGTCGCGCGGCTCAACAGCGCACTGAACACGCCCGCGCCGTTCGTCGAGCGTCTCGTGCATTTCTGGGCGAACCATTTCGCGGTATCGGTCGACAAGGGGCCGGTGGCGGCCTATGCGGGCGCGTTCGAGCGCGACGCGATCCGCCCGCACGTGCTCGGCCGTTTCGAGGACATGCTGGTCGCCGTCGAGCAGCATCCCGCGATGCAGCTCTTCCTCGACCAGGCGCGCTCGGTCGGCCCCGACAGCCCGGCCGCGCTGCGTGCCGAAGCGCGCAATCCGTCGGGCAGGCGCGGGCTCAACGAGAATCTCGCGCGCGAAATCATGGAATTGCACACGCTCGGCGTACGCACGGGTTACACGCAAGCCGACGTCACGGAATTCGCGCGCGCGCTGACCGGCTGGAGCATCGCCGGCGGGCGCGGCCCGCAGCCCGGCGATGCGGCGCCCGGCGCGTTCGTGTTTCGCCCGAACCTGCACGAGCCCGGCGTGCGGACCGTGATGGGGCGCAGCTACGACCAGCCCGGCGAATCGCAGGCGCGCGCGATCCTGCACGACCTCGCGCATTCGGAGGCGACCGGTCGGCATATCGCGTTCCAGCTGGCCCGTCATTTCGTCGCCGACAATCCGTCGCCCGCGCTGACCGACCGGCTGGCCCGCGCGTTCGACGCGAGCGGCGGCGATTTGCCGACCGTCTATCGCGCGCTCGTCGATGCGCCCGATGCGTGGTCACCGGTCAATCGCAAGTTCAAGACGCCGTGGGAGTGGGCCGTGTCGTCGCTGCGCGGGCTCGGCTGGCACGACACGGGCGACCTGAAGGCAGCGCCGCTACTCACGCAGCTCGGCCAGCCGGTGTGGCGGCCCGGCTCGCCGGCCGGCTACGACGACGTTGCCGCGAGCTGGGCCGCGCCTGACGCGCTCGTGCGGCGCGTCGAGCTGGCGCAGCGGCTGGCCGCGCGCACGGGCGACCGGCTCGACCCGCGCACGCTCGGCAACACGCTGCTCGCCGGTTCGTTGAGCGCGCCGACGGCGGCCGCGCTGTCGCGCGCCGAAAGCGCGACCACGTCGCTCGCATTGCTGCTCGTATCGCCCGATTTCCAACGGAGATGACCATGGCACTGTCCCGCCGACAATTCCTGAGCGTGGCTGCCGCCGGCGCAGGCGCGATGCTCGTCGCGCCGCGGCTCGTGTTCGCGAACGTCGAGACCGATCGACGCTTCGTGTTCGTGATCCAGCGCGGCGCGGCCGACGGCCTGAATACCCTCGTGCCGTATGCCGAACCCGCGTATGCGTCGCTGCGCGGCCCGCTTGCGATCGACACGGCGGCCGCGACGCGGCTCGACGGCACGTTCGCGCTGCATCCGTCGCTCGTGCAGACCGCGCAGTTGTACCGCGACGGGCAGGCGCTGTTCGTTCATGCGATCGCGTCGCCGTATCGCGACCGCTCGCATTTCGACGGCCAGAACGTGCTCGAGACGGGCGGCCGCGCGCCGTATCAGGTGAAGGACGGGTGGCTGAACCGGCTCGCCGCGCTGCTGCCGGCGACGCGCGAAAGCGCGATTGCGTTCGCGCCGACCGTGCCGCTCGCGCTGCGCGGCACCGTGCAGGCAGCGTCGTACGCGGCGTCCGGTTTGCCGGCCGCGCCGGACGACCTGCTCGCGCGCGTGTCGGCGCTCTACGAGGCCGACGCGCAGCTCGGCCCGTTATGGCAATCGGCGATGGATGCGCGCGGCCTCGCCGGCGATGCGCACGCGCGGCAGGATCCGGCGGGCGTCGGCAAGCTCGCCGCGACGTTTCTCGCGCGCGACGACGGCCCGCGCATCGCGATGATCGAAACGGGCGGCTGGGACACGCACAGTGCGCAGAACGCACGGCTCGCGAATCAGCTGAAAGCACTCGACACGATGCTCGCGGCGCTGCGCGACGGCCTCGGGCCCGTATGGCAGCAGACCACGGTGCTGGTGGCGACCGAGTTCGGCCGCACGGCCGCCGCGAACGGCACGGGCGGCACCGATCACGGGCAGGCGTCGGTCGCGATGCTCGCGGGCGGCGCGGTCGCGGGCGGTCGCGTGATCGCCGACTGGCCGGGTTTGCGGCCGGGCGATCTGTACGAAGGGCGCGACCTGAAGCCGACCGCGTCGCTCGACGCGCTGATCTCGGGCGCCGCCGCCGAAAGCCTGCGGCTCGATCCGCAGCGCACCGCGTCCGCGCTGTTCGCGGAAAGCGGCGCGACGCGGCCGATGAGCGGGCTGATACGCGGCACGGCGTGACGCGCAGCGTTGCCGCTTCCGCGCCGATCCGTCCACGACACAAAAGGGAGAATGCAAGATGATGAAGATCCGATCCGTTTCGCTCACCGTGCTGGTAGCGGCCACTGCGACGCTGATGTCCGCCTGCGTAGTCGAACCCGTGCGGCCGCCGCAACCGGCGCCGGTCGTCGAGACGCCGCCTCCGATGCCCGCGCCGGGCTATCGCTGGGCGAAGGGGCATTACCGGTGGGCCGGCAATCACTGGGCATGGGTGCCCGGGCACTGGGTGGGTGTGTACTGATCGGGTGTGACGTGACGTGCTGCATGCGGCGTGGGTGTGGGCAAGTGGCGCGGCGTATTGAACTGCGATGCGCGTTGCCCTAAGCTGCCGGATCCCGGCGACGGGCATCCGGCGACGGGCTTGCCCGTTCGCCCGTCACGGCGAGCCGATCCACGGCCGCCGTTATCTTCGTTACGGCACCCACATGAAAGCATGGCTCGTTGCGCTGGCCGTCGCGGCCGGCATGACCGGTGCGCACGCCGCGTCGTTCAACTGCGCGAAAGCATCCACGTTCGTGGAGCGCGAAATCTGCACCAATCCGACGTTGTCGCGCCTCGACGATGCGCTCAACGCGGATTACCAGCACATGCTCTACGACTTCGGCAACTATCCGGTCGAGGATCCGCCCGAGTACGAGCAGTTCATGGCGACCCAGAAGGCGTGGCTGAAGGCGCGTAACCGCTGCACGACGACGCAGTGCCTGATCGACAGCTACCGCAAGCGCATCGACGTGATGTGCGGGCAAATCGACTGGCAGGGGAAAGGCGAGCGCGAGAAATGCCGCAGCAATGGCGGCCTGGGCGGGCTCGAACTCGCTCACTGAGCACGGACGCGTCGCGCGAGTCGTGATCCGTCAGGTCGACGCGCGCCTACCACCCGATCCGGTGTTTCTCTTCCGTTTCGCGATGCCGCCAGTCGTCGTCCGCGTGCAGGTACTGGCTCGTCGTCGTGAGCGACGCGTGGCCGAGGTTGTCGCGCACGAGCCGCAGGTCGACGCGACCGTCGGCCATGTGCGAGCCCGCGCTGTGGCGCAGCCAGTGCGCGGACGCCTGTTCGAGCACGCGCGCCTGCTGCTCGCCGGCTGCGCCGTTCGCGCGCAGCCGGTCGGCCGCGTGCCGGAACACCTGCTTCACGATCCGGTGCAGCGCCGCGCGCGTGAGCGGCTTGCGCGCCTGGCCGACCGGCAGCACGAGCGGCGTGGGCTCGCCGTCGGACGGCAACGCGGGCAGGCCGTGCGTGCGCCGGTAGCGAGACAGCTCGACCATCATTTCGTCGGTGGCCGGCACGAGCCGCTGCCGGCCGCCTTTGCCCGTCACGTCGAGCCACCAGCGGTCGCGCCCGTCCGCATCCCGCCTGCAAAAGAACTGGCCCATCGTCGTGTCGGCCGCTTCGGTGATGCGCAGCCCGCCGAGATACAGCAGTGTGAACAGCCAGCGCGCGCGGTCCGCATGGAAGCCCGCCCGCGCGTCGTCGCGCGGCATCGCGGCGATCGCCTCCTTGACCGACTGCCACAGCGGCTGCCCGAGATGGCGCGTGACGCGCGGCGCGGGTCGGCGCTGCCGCTGGCGCGACAACGCGAGCGGATTGCCGGCCAGATAGCCGGCCTGCACGAGCCACGAGAACATCACGTTCAGGATCACCAGCGCCTGCCGCTGGCTGGCCGCCGACAGCGGCCCGTAGAACGGCCGCCAGCGCGGATCGTCGCGCGGATGCTTGCGGCCGCCGTTCGCGCACCACAGCTCGGCCGGCGCGGGCGCGAGCAGGAACTGCCGGTAGACGATCAGGTCTTCGTGCGTGAGCGACGACAGCGGCTTGCCGCACGCGATCACGGCCCACAGCAGCAGGCGTTCGGCTTCCTTGCGGTAATTCTGGAACGTGGTCGGCGTATCGACGAAGCGCGCGAGCCAGGCGCGCACCGCGTCGAGGTCGTTGGTCGCGGCAATCTGCGGATGCGCGCTGTTCGAGCGGTTGGTGCCCGTGCGTCCGTCGAGCGCGGCCGGCACGGTCAGCGCATCGATCGGCAGCGGGCGCAGCACGGCGTCGGACGGAACGGGTGAGGTCATGCGAAGCGGGGGGCGTTGCGCGAATCGTACGCGTGGAGCCGGGCGGACGAACGCAGCGCGATCAGGCATATCGGGAAGCGCCGATGGTACACGATCAACACACGGTGAATCCGCCGTCGACTGCGATTGCCTGACCGGTCATGACGCGCGCGGCGGGCGAGCGCAGCCACGCCATCGCTTCCGCGACGTCGCGCGATGCGCCGAGCTGCGCCATCGGCGTGGACTGCTTCAATCGTGCGTTGTCGCCACGGTTTTCCGGGCGGACGGTGATCGCCTGACGGGCGATGCCGCCGGCGCACACGGCATTCACGCGGATGCCGTGGCTCCGCGCTTTCGATGACGAATGCCGGCAGGTCGCCCTCGCGCCGCGCAGTTCACCCCAGCGACAGCACGCTGTTCAGCAACGTCCTGACGAGCGTCGCCTGCCGCGTGACACCCGTTTTCGAAAAAATCGCACGCAGGTGCGAGCGCGCGGTGTTCTTGCTGATCGCGAGCTCGTCGGCCGCTTCCTCGAGCGTCTGCCCGTTGACGAGCGCGAGCGCCAGCGCGGTTTCGGCGGGCGTGAGATCGAACAGCTTGCGCACGATGTCGTGCGACGCCTGCGACTTGCGCTCGGCATCGCGGACGAAGATCGCACACGCCGGCCGGCGCGGATTGTCCTCCGACCATTCGCTGAGCGGCACCGCACGGATCAGCACGCCGAGCGGCGGCTTGCCGGACGGGCGCGGCACGGCGATCGCCTGCGCGACCGACGGCGCGCCGCCCGCGCGCTCCGCCAGCACCTGCCGGATCAGCTTCTGCAGCTTGCGATCCTCCAGCGGATACGACGCTTCGAGCGCGTCGCCGCGCACGCGCAGGCCGTCGCATTCGGCGAAGATCTCGTCCGCGACGCAATTGGTCTTCATGATCGCGCCGCGCTCGTCGAGGATCGCGGTGGCGACGAGCATGCGGTCGATCGTGCTCGCGTACAGCGTGCGTTCGGATTCGACCATCCCGAACTTCGCGTGCAGGCGCACCGCGCGCTTCAGGTGCGGCAGCAGCGCGTTGCAGGCGGCCTTGTCGGTCGCCGTGAACGCGCGGTCGCGATGTGAGCGGCACACGCGGAAACGGCACTCGATTCCGTCGGGCGTGCGCAGGTCCGCGCCCATCAGGTACCCGACGTCGAACGGCTCGAGGAACTCGCGATACATCGCGCTGCTGCGCCAGACGCCGACGCCGAGCAGTTCGTCGACGGTGACGACGCGATCGCTCGGCAGGTTCACGAACGGGTCGAGTGCGTAGTAGTAGTTGTTGTACGACGCGACGCCCGTCAGCGGCGCACTCTGCTCGGACGCGTTGATCATCAGCCCCGTGTGGCCGCTGGCCGGCCAGCGCAGGATCATCGTCACGTAGTTCGCGTGCAGGTGCACGCGGATCTGTTCGAGCGCGGCGCCCCACGGCACGTCTTCGAGCGGGCCTTCGTAGATGGTCGTGAGCAAGGCGTCGAACTGCTCGAGCGTCAGTTTGGATTGGGCAAGATATGGCGGCAGGGCCGCAGGCGCCGTGGTCATTCGGGTTGTCTCCTGTTGCGGGCACCGGGTCGGCAGGGCTGAACTGGCCCCGTCGCCCGGCGTGCACGTGTGAGCCGCCGGCGACGATGCGCGCGGCTGAACCGGATCACGGTAACGTATCGGTTCGCGCGCGACATCCCACGAATGAAGGTGGTGGATCGATTTCTGTAAGGTATTTGTGAACTTTCTCGACGTGCGGGTCTCTAATCGGCCCTCCAACGCTTCCTGAGGAACATCAGATGATTCGCCAATCCAGAACACTGCTCGGCGCGGCCGTCATTGCCGGCAGCACGCTCCTCGCCGGATGCCAGACCGACGCGGCCGCCACGGCGCCGAACGCGGTGCGCCCGGCCGACGCCAAGCCGGTGACCAGGACTGTCTACGTCGCGCCGCAATCCGCGCGCTGCACGGGCGTCGCGCCGATGGAGTGCCTGCAGGTGCGAAACAGCCCGAACGAGCCGTGGAGCCTGTGGTACGCGGGCATCGAAGGGTTCGCTTATCAGCCCGGTTACCTGTACACGCTTGAAATCGACGAATACCACGTCGCGCAGCCGCCGGCCGACGGTTCGTCGATTCGCTGGGTGCTCAAGCGCGTGGTCGAGCGGCGGCAGGCGAACTGACGGCCGCGCTCAAGCGGACGGGCGTGCTGCTGCACTGGCCGGCGGCGCGGCCGTATCGATCCGCCGGAACACGGCAGACGACAGCAACGTGACGACGCCCATGCACGCGAACGACAGCATGAACCCGTGTGCCATCGAGCCCCAATAGGCGGCAAACAGGTTGACGAGCCCGCCGCCGATCGACACGCCGAGCCCCATCGCCAGCATCTGCATCATCGTGAAAAGGCTGTTGCCGCTGCCGGCGTCGGCATGCGACAGCCCCTTGAGCGTCACGCCGTTCATCGCCGCGAACTGCATCGAGTTCGCGGCGCCGAACACGATCAGCAGTGCCCCTTCCAGTAGCGGTGCCGGCCGCGCCGACACCAGCGCGAACCCCGCGATCGCGCAACCGACGATCCCCGTATTCACGACCAGGAACGCTGCGTAGCCGAAGCGCTTCACGAGCGGCGCGATCCAGCGTTTCGCGATGACGCCCGCGATCGCGGCCGGCAGCATCATCAGCCCCGACTGCAGCGGCGTATAGCCGAGCTGCACCTGCATCAGCAGCGGCAGCATGAACGGCACCGAGCTCGTGCCGATCCGGCACAGCAGGTTGCCGAGCAGCCCCGAACCGAAGTTCGGCTCGCGGAACAGCCCGAGCCGGAACAGCGGCTGCGCGCGCCGCCGCGCGTGCGGCAGGTATGCGAGCGCGCTTGCCAGCCCGAGCACGGCGAGCCCGGCCGCCCATGCCGCGCGATGCGCGGGCATCGGCGGGTCGATCGCGAGCGACAGCGCGATCATCGCGACCGACAACAGCGCACAGCCGACGAAGTCGAAGGGCGGCGGTTGCGACGCCTGGTCGTGCGGCAGGTAGCGCTGCACGGCGAGGAAGCCGACCACGCCGACCGGCACGTTGACGATGAACACCCAGTGCCACGAAATCGCCTGCGTGAGCCAGCCGCCGAGCGTCGGCCCGACGATCGGGCCGAGCTGGCCGGCGATCGACACGAACGCGATCGCCGCGACGTACTGCTCGCCCGGCACGCGGCGCAGCACGGCGAGCCGCCCGATCGGCAGCAGCATCGAGCCGCCGATGCCCTGCAGCGCGCGCGCGGCGACGAGCTGGCCGAGCGTATGCGACGCCGCGCAGCCGATCGACGCGAGCATGAACACGAGAATGGCGACCGAGAACACGCGGCGCGTGCCGAACCGGTCGGCGAGCCAGCCGGACGCCGGTGTGAGCATCGCCATCATCAGCGTGTAGGCAACCACGACGGGCTGCATCGCGAGCGGCGACGCGTGCAGGCTTTGCGCGATCGAAGGCAGGGCGGTGTTGACGATCGTCGTGTCGAGCGACTGCATGAAGAACGCAGCGGCGACGATCCAGAGCAGCGCGGAGTGTGTGGGTTCCCGGGACATGGCGAATTCGGTGGTGCAAAGGCCGGCGCGGGCGGTGCCTTGGCGCGGCACCTGCCGGTCTTCAAGCGCACGATGGTACCGATTCGGACGGTCATCGGGAAGCCGCCTGAAGGCGTTGACTGTCATCGGAAATACCGATGACAATGCCGGATGCTCAATCCCGTCTGGCTCAAGACGTTCGCGACCGTCACGAACTGCCGCAGCTTCACCGAAGCGGGGCGGCAGCTCGGGCTCAACCAGTCGAGCGTCAGCGAACACATCCGTCGTCTCGAAGAGAGCGTCGGGCGGCGGCTGTTCGTGCGCGACACGCATTCGATCGCGATGACGGCCGACGGCGAGGCGCTGCTCGTGCACGCGAACGTGATCCTGCAGGCGCTGAACCGAGCGGAATCGCAATTCCGCAAGCCGAGGCTGCAGGGCCGGGTGCGACTCGGCGCGCCGGACGACCTCGCGCTCGTCGCGTTGCCGGACGTGCTGGCCGGGTTTCGCGCCGCGCACCCGGACGTCGCACTGGAGATCACCACCGGCATGACGAGCCGGCTCTACGAAGGGCTGGACGCGGGTGCACTCGACCTGATGATCGGCAAGCGGCGGCTCGGCGAGCGGCGCGGCACGCCGCTCTTGCGCACGCGGCTCGAATGGGTCGCGCGGCCCGGCACCGTCGTCGATCCGGAGCGGCCGCTGCCGCTCGTGCTGGTCGCCGAGCCGAGCGTGACGCGCGCGATCGTCCTGAACGCGCTCGCCGAGAAGGGGATCGGCTGGGAGGTCGTGTGTTCGAGCAGCAGCCAGCCGGGCTGCATCGCGGCCGCGCGCGCGGGGCTCGGTTTGACCGCGACGTCGCACCATTTGTCGACGGGCGGGCTGGCGCCGCTGGTCAACGGCAGCGCGCTGCCCGTGCTGCCCGAGATCGAATTCATCGCACTGGCCGCGAAGCGGCTCAGCCAGCCGGCGCGCACGTTGCTCGAATTGCTGGAAGCGAGCGACCTGAGCACACCGGGCGCAAACGCGTAACGGATTCGGCACACGCGAGGCGACCGTATCCGGCGCCCGCGCTGCGTGATGTCATGCGACCCGTCATGCGACCCGTCGCGCAACCCGTCACGCAGCCCGTTTCTGCGAAATCACGAGCAGCGCGCCGTTCTTGTCCTCCAGCACCGCGCGGAATTCGTGCGGCCCGGCCTGTACGGGCACGCGCACCGACGCGCCGGCCTTCACGACCCGCGCCATCGCCGCATACAGGTCGTCGTCCTCGTCGACGCGCAGCGTGAGCGCCGCGCGCTCGACGATCTGCTCGTCGCCCGCGACCAGCGCGATCGTCAGCGGGCCGCCGTCGAGCGCGCAATAGCGGTCGCCGTCGCGGAACTTCACGTTCAGGCCCAGCCCGTCGACGAACAGCGGCAGCGCCGTGTCGATGTCGTCGACCGGATACAGCAGCATCGATACCTTCATCCCGGATCTCCCTTGTCTTGATGTGGGCGGCGTGCAACGCGCCGCCCGTCGATGCTAGCGCGCCGTTCGCGCGCTCACGCAGTCCGATCGGATGACCGTGAAACCCCTCTGTCCCCGCAGGCGTGCAGCTACTCCGAACAGATGATGTCCGCGCCAGCCGGCGCGCCGACACTCCCATTCGTGGACCGTCGCTATTCGTCCGTATCGTGCGGGCGGCCTGCGCGACCCCGACTCGTCCAACATACATGGAGACGCACGCAATGAAGTTTTCCCTCATCTACGAAGCCCAGACCACCGACGCATCGCGCGAGGGCGACCACCGGGTATTCAAGGAGACGGTCGAACAGGCGCTGCTGGCCGAGCAGGTCGGCTTCGACACGATCTGGTGCGTGGAGCACACGTCGCTGACCAACTATGCGCACATGAGCGCGCCGGAAACCTTCCTTGCGTACCTGGCCGGCCGCACGACGCGCATCGGCCTCGGCCACGGCGTCGTGTGCCTGCCGCCCGCGATGAACCACCCGATCAAGGTCGCCGAGCGCGTGGCGCTGCTCGACATCCTGTCCGGCGGCCGCGTGCACTTCGGCGTCGGCAAGGGCGGCAGCCAGCAGGAAGCGGGCGCGTTCGGCTACGACCTCAACGAACTGCAGCCGATGATCGACGAGTCGATGTACCTCGTGCCGAAGATGTTCGTGCAGGACGAGATCGAGCACGACGGCAAGTACATCAAGATTCCGAAGCGTCCGATCCACCCGAAGCCGTTCCAGGATCCGCACCCGCCGATGTACCTCGCGTGCACCAACACCGACGCGCTGCTGCGCGCCGGCCAGCGCGGGATGGGCGCGCTGGTGCTCGGCTTCGGCGGCCCCGACGAAGTCGCGAAGAAGAACGTCGTGTACCGCGAAGCGTGGGCGAACCGCAAGCCGGAAGACCAGGTCGGCTTCCGTCCGACCCAGCACCTCGCGGCGCTGTGCCCGACGGTCGTGATGGCCGACGGCCAGGCCGCCCGCAAGATCGGCATCCGCGGCCAGCGCTATTTCATGGAATCGCTCGCGTACTGGTACACGGGCGGCGAGCGTCCGGACCCGGCGAAGTGGGGCGACGACCTCGTGCAGGCCGACACCGGCGAGATGGTGATCCGCTCGCGCTTCGCGTCGGAGGAAGTCGTCGTGAACTTCGCCGACCCGGCGCTCGCGATGATGAACCCGAACCACGCGTACGGCACGGTGGACGACTGCATCGGCTATGTCGGCCGCCTGCAGGAAGCCGGCGTCGACGAAGTGCTGTTCCTGTGCCAGATGGGCACGGTGCCGCACGAGGCGCAGATGGAGACGATCCGCAACATCGGCGAGCACGTGATCCCGTTCTTCAACAAGGAGAAGGAACGCGCCTGCGCGTGATGCATCAGGGCCTGTTCACGCTGATGGCCGGCAAGGCACGTTCCCCTGTCTGGAGAAATTCATTCGTGGGGCCAGCACAAGCCCGTCATCAGCCGGAACGGGCCCTGGGCCACGCCCGTCGTCCCGTCCGGTCGGACGATGCGGCGCGGTCGCGCGAAGCCGACCATCGGTGGTGGCGAGCATCGCCCGCGGCCAGGCCGCGCCGAACAACTTTGAACGAGAGCGGGGCAGGCGCCGCGGCGCATCACCCGCTTCACAGGAGACATTCGTGCATCGCGACAACGATTCGAACGCATTGGCCGCCACGCTGATCGCCCGGGCCGAGGCGCTGGCGCCGACGCTGGCCGGCCGCGCCGCGCAGGCGGAAGCGCAGGGCCGCATCCCGGCCGAGACGATCGCCGACATGCAGGCCGCCGGCTTCTTCAAGGTGCTGCAGCCGAAGCGCTACGGCGGCTACGAGCTCGATCCGCAGGCCTTCTTCGACATCCAGATGGCGCTCGCGCGCGGCTGCATGTCGACCGCGTGGGTGTACGGCGTCGTCGGCGTGCACAACTGGCAGCTCGCGCTGTTCGACGAGCGCGCGCAGCAGGACGTGTGGGGCAACGACCCGGCGACGCTGATCGCATCGACCTACATGCCGGTCGGCCGCGTGACGCCGGTCGACGGCGGCTTCCGCCTGTCGGGCCACTGGAAGTTCTCGAGCGGCAGCGAACTGTGCGAATGGGTGTTCCTCGGCGCGCTGGTGCCGCCGGCCGAAGCCGGCCAGCCGCCGGAATACCGCACCTTCCTGCTGCCGAAATCCGATTACCGGATCCAGCAGGACTGGGACGTGCTCGGCCTGCGCGCGACGGGCAGCCACGACATCGTCGTCGACGACGTGTTCGTGCCCGCGTACCGCACGCACAAGGCGATCGACGGAATGATGGGCACGAGCCCCGGCCTCGCTGTGAACGATGCGCCGCTGTTCAAGCTGCCGTTCGCGCAGATCTTCGTGCGCGCGGTGTGCACGTCGTGCATCGGCGCGCTGCAGGGTGCGCTCGACGATTTCACCGGTTATGCGGCGACGCGGGTGTCGGCCAACAGCGGCGCGAAGACGACCGACGATCCGGGCGCGCAGAACGCGTGCGCGAACGCGGCCGTCGCGATCGACGAGATGAAGGTGCTGCTCAAGCGCAATTTCGCGGAACTGATGGCATCGGTCACCGGCGGCCCGGCCGTGTCGATCGAGCGCCGCGTGCATTTCCGCTACCAGTCCGCGCAGGTCGCCGAGCGCTGCGCACAGGCGGCGAACGCGCTGCTGCGTTACGCGGGCGGCAACGGCATCTATCACCGCAATCCGCTGGTGCGCCGCTTCCTCGACCTGCATGCGGCTCGCGCGCACTACGCGAACAACGTGGACCGTTTCGGCCAGAACCTCGGCGCCGTGATGCTCGGCCGCGAGAACACCGACTTCTTCATCTGACGGAGACGCGATGAACGACCCGCAAGCACAGCAATACGTGTTCGACGTGGTGGTCGTCGGTTCGGGCGCGGGCGCGCTGCTCGCCGCGTGCCGCGCGGCCGACCGCGGCCTGTCCGTCGTCGTGATCGAGAAGACGGCGCTGTACGGCGGCACGTCGGCCGTCTCGGGCGGCGGCATCTGGGTGCCGTGCAACCACCATATCGCCGAGCTGGGCGCAACCGATTCGCGCGAGGCCGCGCGCGGCTACATCGAAGCGTGTGTGGCCGGCGAATCGACGCCCGAGAAGCTCGACACGTATCTCGACCGCGCGCCGGAGATGCTGCGCTACCTGGAATCGAAGACGCCGGTGCGTTACCAGTCGCTGCCGAAGTACGCGGACTATTTCCAGAAGGTGCCGGGCGCGATGCCGGGCTATCGCGCGCTCGACCCGCTGCCGTTCGACGGCGGGCTGCTCGGCGACGAGTTCGACCGGTTGCGGCCGCCGTCACCCGGCACGCTGATCGGCGGGCGCGTCGCGGTCACATCGAAGGAAGCGCACACGCTGTTCTCGCGCGGGCCCGGCTTCATGAAGCTCGCGATCGCGCAGTTCGGCCGGTACTGGCTCGATATCGGGATGCGCCGCCGCACGCGGCGCGATCGGCGCCTGACGCTCGGCAATGCGCTGATCGGCGGGCTGCGCCGCGCGCTGCTCGAGCGCAACGTGCCCGTGTGGCTCGATACGCCGATGCGCGACCTGCTCGATGTGGACGGCCGCGTGACGGGCGTGCGTGCGCAGCGCTTCGGGCAGCCCGTGACGATCGCCGCGCGACGCGGCGTGATTCTCGGCGCGGGCGGTTTCGAGCGTAACCAGCCGATGCGCGAGCGCTACCTGCCGCAGCCGACGCAGGCGCAGTGGAGCGCGACGCCGCCGGCCAACACCGGCGACGCGATCGCCGAAGGCCATCGGCTCGGCGGCGCGCTGGCGCTGATGGAGCATGTGTGGGGCGCGCCGACGGTCGGTGTCGCCGGCGAGGAGAAACAGCGCGCGCTGTTCGTCGAACGCAACCTGCCGGGCTGCGTGATCGTCAACAGCCTCGGCAAGCGCTTCGTCAATGAAGCCGCGCCGTATTCCGAGTTCGTGCCGGCGATGTATCGCGACCATGCGCGCACCGGCGCGAGCGTGCCCGCCTGGATGGTGTTCGACGCGCGGTTTCGCCGAAAGTATCCGTGCGGGCCGATCATGCCGGCGTCGATGATGCCCGATGCGCGGATTCCGGCCGCGTTTCGCGACGTGATCGTGAAGGCCGACACGATCGACGCGCTGGCCGCGCGCATCGGCGTCGACGCGGCCGGCCTGCACGACACGCTGCGCGACATGGCGCGCTATGCAGCGACCGGCATCGACGAGGCGTTCGGCAAGGGCGACAACGCGTTCGACACGTACTACGGCGATCCGCAGAACAAGCCGAACCCGTGCCTCGGGCCGGTCGACCAGGCGCCGTTCTACGCAGTGCGAATCGATGCGGGCGACATCGGCACGAAGGGCGGGCTCGTCACCGACGTGCACGCCCGTGTGCTGCGCGCCGACGGCACGCCGATCGACGGCCTTTACGCGATCGGCAACACCAGCGCATCGATGATGGGCGCGAGCTACCCCGGCGCGGGCTCGACGCTCGGTCCGGCGATGACCTTCGGGTATCTCGCCGCCGATCACCTGGCCGCACACGCGGCCGACGCCGGCGGCCGGCCAGCCCGGCCATCCACGACTGAACTTGACGGAGTCCAATGATGAGCGATCTCACCAACCATCCGCTGCGCACCGACATGCTGCTCGCGATGCGCCGCCTCGCGCGCTCCGTCACGGTCATCAGCAGCGCGCACGACGGCCGGCGCTACTCGATGTCCGCGACGGCGGTCGATTCGCTGTCGACCGATCCGCCTTCGCTGTTGATCTGCATCAACCGCACCGCGTCGCTGTATCCGCCGCTCGATGCGGGCGCGTCGTTCTGCGTGAACGTGTTGTCCGCGCGCCACGAAGGCGTCGCGATCGACTGCAGCGGCCGCCTGAAGGGCGAAGCGCGCTTCACGACCGGCGACTGGCACTCGTCTCAGGACGGGGTTCCGTATCTGCGTGATTCGCAGGCGAGCTTCGTGTGCGAACAGGACGGCCGCTTCGAGTACGGCACGCATACGGTGTTCATCGGGCGCATTCGTGAGGTGCTGATGAGCGGCGACGTCGATCCGCTCGTTTATCTCGACGGTGCCTACACGACGCCCGGCGCGCCGGTGGCCCGTGCGGCCGCGTGACGTGAGGAGCCGGCCATGAGCGATTCGCGCTTCCATCGGCTGACCGTAGCCGAAGTGATTGCCGAAAGCGACGACGCGTGCTCGTTCGTGTTTGACGTGCCGGCCGCGTTGCGCGACGCATTCGCGTACCGGCCCGGGCAGTTCCTGACGCTGAACGTGCCGTGCGCGGACGCGACCGTCGCGCGCTGCTATTCGCTGTCGAGCGCGCCGGGCATCGACACCGCGCCGAAGATCACCGTCAAGCGCGTGCGCGACGGCCGGGCGTCGAACTGGCTGTGCGACCGCGTGCAGGCCGGCGACACGCTCGAGGTGCTGCCGCCGGCCGGCGTGTTCACGCCGCGCACGCTCGACGGCGACCTGCTGTTGTTCGCGGGCGGCAGCGGCATCACGCCCGTGCTGTCGATCCTGAAATCGGCGCTCGTGCACGGGCGCGGGATGCTGACGCTGATCTATGCGAACCGCGACGAACGTTCGGTGATTTTCCGCGACGAACTTCAGCAGCTCGCGCAGCGTCATCCTGGCCGCGTGCGCGTGATCCACTGGCTCGACAGCGTGCAGGGCATCCCGCAGCAGCGCCATCTCGAGGAACTCGCGCGGCCGTTCAGCCAGCAGGAGACGTTCATCTGCGGGCCCGCGCTGTTCATGGAGAACGCGCTGGCCGCGATGCTCGGCCTCGGGTTGCCGCGCTCGCGTGTGCATGTCGAGCGTTTCGCGTCGTTGCCCGATGCACCGGTGCAGGCCGATTCCGCGGCGCAGGCCGCGGCAACGGCGGCGTCCGGCGAAGGCGCGGCGATCGAGACGGTGCTCGACGGCGACGCGTTCGCGTTCGACAGCGCGCCCGGCGAAACGCTGCTCGACGCGATGCTGCGCGCGGGCGTGCCGGCGCCGAATTCCTGCCGGATGGGGCAATGCGGCGCGTGCATGTGCCGGATCGAGCGCGGCGAGGTTGCGCTCGACAGCAACCACGTGCTCGACGACGACGAGATCGCGGCCGGCTGGACGCTGGCCTGTTGCGCACGGCCCGCGAGCGATGCGCTGCGCGTGGTGTTTCCCGACTGAGCCGCGGCGCGCCGGCGGCGCGCACGGCCACCCTGATCTATGACGATGGACAACGAAATCCTGACCACGCCCGCGCTGATCGCGCTGGCAGCCGCGCGCCACGGCGCGCATCCGGCGATCGAGTCGGAGCATGGCCGGCTGACCTACGCGGAACTCGACGCGGCCCGTCTCGACGCGGCCCGCGCGCTGCTCGCGAGCGGCATTGAGTCCGGCGACCGCATCGCGGTATGGGCGCCGAACCTGCCGCAATGGATCGTCGCGGCGCTGGCGATCCATACCGTCGGTGCGATCCTCGTGCCGGTCAACACGCGGATGAAGGGGATGGAGGTGGGCGGCATCCTGCACGACGGCGGCGCGCGACTGCTGTTCTGCTGCGGCACCTTCCTCGGCGAATCCTATCCGGCGATGCTCGCGCTGCACCGGCCCGCGACGCTCGAGCGTGTCGTCGTGTTCGATGGCGAACCGCCGCCCGGCGCGCGCGACGAGACCTGGAACGCGTTCCTCGCGCGCGGCGCCGAGGTGCCGCTGGCCGCGGTGCGCGAACGCGAGGCACAGGTGACGCCGGACACCGTGATGGACCTGATGTTCACGTCCGGCACGACGGGCCGCCCGAAGGGCGTGATGACCGCGCATGGCCAGAACCTGCGCGCCGCGCAGGCGTGGGCGGCGATCGCCGGCGTGCGCGCGGACGACCGCTACCTGATCGTCAATCCGTTCTTCCACACCTTCGGCTACAAGGCGGGCTGGCTCGCTGCGCTGTCGAGCGGCGCGACCGTGCTGCCGCATCTCGTGTTCCAGCCGGCCGACGTGCTGCGGCGCGTCGCCGACGACCGCGTGTCGGTGCTGCCCGGCCCGCCGACGCTGTATTACGCGCTGCTCGACGCGCCCGATCGCGCGACGCGCGACCTGTCGTCGCTGCGGATCGCGGTCACGGGCGCGGCGGCGATCGCGCCAAGCCTGATCGAGCGGATGCGCGCGGAACTCGGCTTCGAGACGGTGCTGACCGGCTACGGGCTGACCGAATCGTGCGGCTTCGCGACGCTGTGCCGTCAAGGGGACGATGCGGAAACGGTTGCCTATACGTCCGGCCGGCCGATGCCCGATGTCGAGCTGCGCATCGCGGGGCCGGGCGGCGTGCCGCTCGGGCCGGACGAGACCGGCGAGATCTGGGTGCGCGGCTACAATGTGATGCGCGGCTACTTCAACCAGCCGGACGCGACGCGCGAGACCGTCGATCCCGATGGCTGGCTGCATACGGGCGATCTCGGCTGCGTCGATGCGAACGGCAACCTGAAGATCACCGATCGCATCAAGGACATGTTCATCGTCGGCGGCTTCAACTGCTATCCGGCGGAGATCGAGCGACTGCTCGCCGCGCATCCGGCGATCGCGCAGGTCGCGCTGGTCGGTGTGCCCGATACGCGGCTCGGTGAGGTTGGGCATGCGTACGTCGTGCTGAGGCCGGGTGCGCACGCGGATGCCGACGAACTGAACGACTGGGCACGCCGCAACATGGCGAACTACAAGGTGCCGCGGCATTTCACGTTCGTCGAGCAACTGCCGACGAGTGCCGCCGGGAAGGTGCTGAAGTACCGCCTGCGGGCGGGGACCGAGGCGGCGGCCTGAGCGCCGCCGCGACACAGGAACGGGATGAACGCATGAATGACAACGGGTTTCCGCAGGGCGCGGTGCTGGTGTTCGGCGGCAGCGGCGGGATCGGGCAGGGTGTCGCGCTCGAGTTTGCGCGTGCCGGCGTGCCGGTCGCGGTGGGCTACCGCAGCAAGGCCGACGTGGCCGAGCGGGTTGCGCGCGACATTCGCGGCGAGGGTGTCGCGGCCACCACGCACTGCGTGGACGTGACCGATCCCGCGCAGGTCGACGCCGCGCTCGCGGCCGCGATCGGCGCGCATGGCCGCGTGCACACGGTCGTCTGGGCGGCCGGGCCGTTCGTGAACCAGCGCCATATCGGCGACATGACGCACGACGACTGGCGTCGCGCGATCGACGTCGAGACGATCGGTTTCTTCGTGGGGGCGAAAGCCGCGCTGCCGCACTTCCGTGCGTCGGGCGGCGGATCGTTCGTGACGCTCGGGTCGGCCGGGCACTTGCGGTGGCCCGATCGCGACGGGCTGTCGGTCGCGCCGAAGGCGGCGAACGAGGCGCTGGTGAAGGGGCTGGCGCGCGAGGAGGGGCGTTACGATATTCGCGCGAATTCGATCCTGGTCGGCGTGATCGAGGCCGGGATGTTTCCGGTGCTGCTCGAACAGGGGCAGTTCGATCAGGCGTGGATCGACGAGACGCAGAGGATGCTCGCGCTCAAGCGCTGGGGGAAGGCGCATGATGTCGGGCGGGCGGCGGTGTTTCTGGCGTCGGATAGGGCCAATTACATTACCGGGCAGCAGTTGAATGTTTCGGGGGGGTACGGGTTGTAGCGGAGCGTAGAAAAGCACGTTCGGGCGACCGCACGCATGGCGGTTGTCCTGGACGCTGACATGACCCACCTTTCCTCCTTCTTCGGCGTATCGACGACGCCATCGACAATCGTTCCGGCTCGCGTATTGCGCCCGTGTCTGACACGGACAAGATGCATGCGCACGCATCGGTATTCACCCTGCCTCGTCACGCACGATTGTGCATCGGCCTCGCTTGCGCCCGGAGCGAGGTCACATCTTTGCAACGCATTCTTCCATGCATTTCGCCACAAACGATTGACGGCAATGACGCGCTCGTGTGCGCTGATGGCCGTCCGGCCTTGGTCAACGAGCGTTGCGACGTCGCTGCGTGACACGTCGGATCGCGTGCCCCGGCATCGTCTGCCGAATAAGGATGCGTTCCTGAAACATTTCCTCCGATTACAACCCGCGTGAGCGCCCGTGATTTGCTGTAACGCTTGCCCCGCTTAGATTTGCGCCGCATGGCACGCGCTTTGCGGTTGACCCGGTGCCGCCGGTGCAAACGAAATTGGCAAGAACGATGAACGCCTCGGCGGCATGCAACGACATCGAAATAAACGGGGAATCGGATCGGGCCGCGGACGCCGCCTGTCGCGGCGTACCTGCCGCGCATGTCGTATCGGTCATGCGCACGGGGCAGCGCGTTCCCGATCCGTCGAACAGCAAGCGTGCTTGCAAGGTGTCGTGCCGGGGTTCGCATCACGCATGGCGACGCAGGCCGCATGCGTTGGCGAGGCGCGCCCGGCACATGTCGGGGGAGGCGCCCGTGAAAATGACGGTGAACCAATGGGCAGCGGCCGCGGTGATGTGCGCCGCGAGTGCGCACGCGCAGGAGATCTACCTGCAGGGCGGCACGCAGGGCGTCGGCATCGGCGCGGCCGTGAGCTTCAATTCGATGCTGGGGGCGCATGCGGACTTCAATGCGATCGATCTTTCGCATGACTTCACGGTGGCCGGCAATCGCTATCAGGACGACCTGAAGCTGCGCCAGGGCGGCCTGTACGCGGACATCTTTCCGTGGCGAGGCAGCGGCTTCCGGGCGACGCTCGGGATGCGCTTCAACGACGACGATCTCCGCGGTGTGTCGGTGCCGACCAACGGCACCTATGTGTTCGGCGGCAAGCGTTATCCGGCGATGCCGGGGATGTATGCGGTGGCGGAAGCGCGTTATCCGACGGTGATGCCGTACTTCGGGATCGGCTACGGGCATCGGCCGGCGTCGAAAGGGCTGGGATTCGTCGCCGACCTCGGTGTTGCGTACGGGATACCGAAATGCTCGTACACGCTGTCGCCGGAACTGGCGGCCGCGGCGGGCCCGGCGAAGAGCCAGATCCTGGCCTCGAGCGGACTGGATTCGCTGCGGCAGGTGATGTCGCGCTACCGGTGGTACCCGGTGTTGCAGATCGGGATTTCGTATCGGTTCTGAGTGGTGGGTTGTCGCTGCGTGTGCCGGCCGGGGAATGTTGGCACGCCGATACGGGTGGGGCAATGGGTGTTCGGAAGAGGACTGACGACCGTCGCGAGCACCGCGCGCGGAAGCGGTGAATGCAGCCGTCCCGCGTCGAACGGCGCCCGCCGTTCAGCGGTGATTGGCCGATCGGCCGTCTTTCGCGCCGTTCCGATCCGGCTTACCTTTCAAACAGCAGTTCGACGTGTCGGGCGAGCGGCGCATGCCGAAAGGATTCATGCGGCCCGTTGCCGCTCGCTGACGCCAACCACCGTCCCCCTTCCGTTGTTGGCGCTATCATTGATATCAACCTGGATGGAGGGAACCATGGCAAATCTACTGGTGCGTAACGTGGATGACAGTATCGTTCAGAGCCTGCGCGAGCAGGCGGCGGCAAATGGCAGGAGTGCCGAGGCCGAACATCGGGCCATTCTGGCCGATGCGCTCGGCCGGCCGAAGCGAAAGACATTTGCGCAAGTGCTGATGAGCATGCCCGATGTTGGCGAGGACGCCGATTATCAACGTGTTCAGGATTCCGGCGAGGCCAGGCGTGTATTTGATTGACGCGTTCGATCGACCGGAAACCCTTGTCGCATAAGGGCTTGTTCAGAACGTGTTCATAATTCGTTAAGGACCCTTCTACACCCCAATAGGCTCGATTCCTCGTGCATCCGCGTAGGTTTCGGCCGATGTATCGACATGTGACCGAGCAGCGCCTTCATGCCCACATTCCTTTGCTTGTCATGCAGCCGCTTCGAAAGGCTCCGGATCTCGCGGAACGACGGTGCATTCTCATCCGGGACGCCTGCCTTCCCGCGCGCTCGCGCGAACGCTGCCGAGATGATCACCAGACCAACCGGGGTGCCAGGCACGGTTCCGTTCTTCGTGATCGTGTAGTGGATCAGGTACGGGCTGATGGCGTCGCTTTTCTTGCATCGCGCAATGACGTCGGCGAGCGTCATTCCAATCGCATCGAGTCGCAGTGACGTTGGGATTTCTACGACAACGCCAGTCTTTTGGCTACTGACGAGCGCGTGATCATGCTTGACCCATGATCGCTCCCAGCGAGCGCATGTCGATCGATCTTGACCGGGGACGAGTGCGAGCGTTGTCCTGATAGACAGCGTTTTGTTCGACGTAATAAGCGTTCCCGACTCTGGTTGGCGGTGGGTGAATCTTTCCATCCTTGATCCATCGTGACGCAGTGCGCATTGCTGGCACAGGATTGAATACTCGGGCGAGCCAGTCGCTCAATCGGATTTTCATTTTTCCCCTCCATGTTGAGTGAGAAATCGTGCGCATGGACGTGCCACGATCCCTCAGTCTCAAAACTGTGCGCTGGTGCGATGCAGAAGAAATGTGTGACGCGGCGGTAAGAGACGAACGGCGAACCGCGCGCGACGGAGGGCGGCAAGATCGAGGAGATCCACTTGGTCAAAGTGCATGTTTGGGACTATCGCGACACCACCAAAGGGTGGGGGGCACGCCTCGATGGAGGTCGGCAGCACCTATATTTCGTGGTGGCCGCGACCAGATGGGCGGACGAAAAACGGACTCCGACTGCTTCCCCAAATTTATGCAGCGCATCCTTATCGCGATCAAGATTTGGGCGACGACGAGGCTTATGAAGAACGTGGACCGGATCAAACGGTCTGCCTCAATAACCTCAATGAAAACGCGATCAAGGATTGGTGGCAATCGTTCGGACTGAGGCGCGACGGAGTTGTGTTCGAAGGCCCACTGCAGGCGTGGCGAACTTTAAAAATGAACTGTTCCACAGTGGTGGCGATCGGGCTGACGATAGGCGGGGGGGCGAGCTTCCGGATATACAAAGTCGTTGCAGTCGATCAGGCAACCGAGCGATGTCCTGGCATATGCCTTGACTATCCGGGCGGCCGGTGGGACGGCCGCGAGTGCGCGATGAGTCCCACTCGCGAGGGAGCCCCATCAACCAGAGGGAATGTGTCGGGTTCGACCGGCCGCCACTTTCCAACCCGGCAGAGGAGCCAGTCAGCAGTTCGCCGGAAGCCGATAGTCCGGCCGCATCGGGTTGTCTTTCAGGAGCGCCGCGGCGCGGTTCAGTGCGAGACGGTTGCCCTGGCAATTGCCGCGCGGTAAGGCTCGGCTAGCGCTGCCCCTTCCCGATAGAGGATCCTCATCGCCCAGCATGCGTCGGAAGGAGAGACCCTGCGCGGGTTTTGCAGCGCCGAAGCGAATTTCTGCACTTCCTGTGGAGGTAGCGTTGCCTTTATTCTGGACACGCCTTCGTTGACATCCTCCTGCTTGATTGAGGGAACAGGATCCTGTCGCAATGCGGCTAGCACGGCATCGCCCCCCGATGAAAACCAGAAATCGGCGTCAGTCTCGTTTAGCTTGACGAGGGCCTTGTCCATTGCGCTGGGCCCAGGCACTGATGACGGTCCCTGCAAGAGCGCCGCGCACTCGGCTTCGCTCGCCTCGTCGAGTATCTTGGACACGATTCTCATCCTGGTCTCGAGCGATACATCGTCGAGCCGCTTCAAGCCATTTGATGACAAGTCGGTTCCGCGACTCATTGCATTCTCACGCGTCGTTTGGGCTTCGAATGCCTGAAAGGTTGGATCGGAGGTCAGCCGCATGATGTATTTCGCGTAGCTCGCATGGATTGGCGCGGATTCAGGGAAGGGGTTGTGGATCTGCGTGCTTTGGATACTTGCCTCTGCATCAGGCGTTGCCTCCGCGCGCCCGATCGCCAGTGCAAGTACAAGTAGCACGCATTTGTGGATTCTGTTGTGGTTCATGTCTATTACCGTTTCGTCCGGATTGTGTGAATGACTTTAAGCGGAGATGCCGGCCGGCAAGGGTAACGCAGAGAGGTCTGCGTATGGAATGGCCGTTGTTGGGAGATAGCGAAGAGGGACCCAACTTGGCCGCAGTCGGCCGGCCGTCCCGTTTCGTAAATGCTGACTGGTGGTGCGCCGCCCATCTAGCCGTGAGTTTCCCGAGGGGCGTTCGATTGCTCGGAGTGCAGTCCTCCAGCGCGGAACGCAGCTGTTAGCTATCCCACGGTTCACTGGTCAAGTCATCAAGCCTGGCATCGGCGTCGAACGACCGATCAGAAGGTATCCGGAATTTCGTGTGTGAGGCGGGTTGAGATTCAGACTCCAATGTTGAATCGTTCCGGGTAAAGCAGTGCAAACTGCGTCATCGCGCTCTTCCAATCGTGTCGGGAGCCGGTCCATTTGGCAACGACGTTGCGCAGCGCCAGCCAGATCAACTTCAGCGCGGCCTCGTCCGACGGGAAGTGACCGCGCGCCTTGATGATCTTCCGAAGCTGCATGTGCAGCGACTCGATCGCGTTGGTCGTATATACAATTTTCCGGATGTCAGGCGCGAAGGCATAGAACGGAATCAACTGATCCCAGGCCCGGCGCCAGAGTGCAGCAATCGGGGGGTATTTCGTGCCCCACGGGCTCGTATCGAACGCCTCTAGCGCCACGGCGGCGGCTTCAGCCGACGGTGCCCGGTAGATCTCCTCGAGCGCCGCCGCGACCGATTTCCTGTCTTTCCAGCTGGCGAAGTCCAGCGAGTTTCGGATCAGATGCACGATGCAGGTCTGGACCGTCGTTTCCGGGAACACCGTGTTGATCGCTTCCGGGAAGCCCTTCAAGCCGTCGACCACGGCGATCAAGATGTCCTGCACGCCGCGCAGCTTCAGGTCGTTCACCACCCGCAACCAGAACTTGGCCCCCTCGGTCTGCTCGATCCAAAGGCCGAGCACGTCGCGCGTGCCATCGCGGCGTACGCCCAGCGCCAGATAGATCGCCTTGTTGCGCACGACGCCTTCGTCGCGGATCTTGACTCGCAAGGCATCGAAGAACACGACCGGGTACATCGGCTCAAGCGGCCGCTGCTGCCATTCGCGCACTTCGTCGATCACGGCATCGGTCACCGTGCTGATGAAGTCCGGCGACACCTCGATGCCGTACATCTCCAGCAGGAAACCCTGAATCTCCCGCACGCTCATGCCGCGTGCGTACATCGCGATGATCTTGCCGTCGAAGCCGGTGAAGCGTCGCTCGCCCTTGGCGATCAGCACCGGATCAAAGGTGCCTTCACGGTCGCGCGGAATCTCGACGTCGAGTAGGTCATCGTCGGTCGCGATGCGCTTGCGGCTGGTGCCGTTGCGATGGTTCGTGCGGTCTACCGGCTTGGCTTCGCCCTTCTCGTAGCCCAGGTGGTGGGTCAGTTCGCCGCCCAGCGCGCGCTCGAAGATCGCCTTCTTGAGCGCGGCGAGCTGCTCGTTGATCGTCGCCCGATCCAGCGTTCCGGGTACCAGTTGCTTGATCAGTTCCGGGTCCAGGTTCAAGCCCTTGCCCGGTTCAATCGTCACTTCTTCCTTGCGTTTGCGTGGCATAAAGTGGCTCCTTGGCCGTCAGTTTATGCCTCACACACAAAGATTCGGATAGGCTCACCGATCAGGGGCGAACGCCACAGGCCGTTCCCGCATTTCCCCGGAAATTTTACGATGCACCAAACAAATGGCACTGGTTCGAGGCTCGCAGGTTATCAGGTCGGACATCTTCAATGCTGCATTCATTGACGTCGCCGAGAGCGATATGGGTGTGGTTTTTTCTGCCTTCACATGGTGCGCCACCATACGCATCTACAGCATTGACGAACGTTAGAACTCACACTCAGCCGCGGGTCTATGTCCTGTCAACCTAATTTGCATACAGTGGAATCGGCCTTCAAACCCGGTAGGCGGTAGGCAAGTGACGTTAAAAATCAAGGAAAGGCATGGTGCTGGCGGGCTATCTGGCCAGTGCGATGAGGGGCGAGGCGAGGTCACACCTCGTTACGCAAAAATGAGGGATGTACATTGTGGAATAAAGGTGGGGTACGAGCATGCCTTGCGTCGCGGCAGGGATCGGACGTATGGGCAGCAATGTCGCTTTGTTATATGGTCCTGGCGAGGGTCCGAAGCTTCACTTCTTAAGACGGGAGAAAACGATGGCACAAGTCGCGTACGTTGTAGCGAAGCAAGCGGATGGGCAGGTTCAAAGCTGGCCGATGAACCCATCGGGCGTCGTTCAGCCATCATTGGCTGATGTTATTTACGCTGGTTGGAAGGTCGTTAGCACGACGGCCTCGAGTGATTTTGTGCTGGTAATCGTTGAGCAATAGAGCGGGAAATATGTGCCGTTGCCGTGTATTCGGCTACCTTTCTTTGGCCTTGCGTGGAAGAGGCGGGCTTGCGGAAGAGACTGTTCAGAACACATGGGTAAGTGCTTGATTCTTATGGCGTCAGGATGCACATTCCGGCGGGTATTTTCCCGCCGGAATGTGCATCTAACCAATTGAAATCAAAAGAAATGACGCCGAATCGCCCGGCCTATTTGATTGATACGAACGTCATCAGCGAAATCAGGAAAGGCAAGCGAACCAACCGTGGCGTGCGGGCGTTCTTCAGGCAGGCCGCGGCCGACGCCAGCCCGCTTTACCTGTCCGTCGTGACGGTTGCTGAACTTCGCCGCGGCGTCGATCTGATCCGTCATCGCGGCGATCACCCCCAGGCGTCGGCGCTCGAGGCATGGGTGGCGACGATCCTGGCCGGCTATGCACCGAACATCCTGCCGGTCGACATCGAGATCAGCCAGATGTGGGGGCATTTGCGCGTGCCCGATCCGACGCACGAACTCGACAAGCTGATCGCGGCCACCGCGCTGATCAACGATCTCACCGTGGTCACGCGCAACGTCGCGGATTTTGCCCGCACCGGCGTCAGGTTGCTGAACCCGTTCGACTGATCCGGGTTGCCGCGCCGCGGCAACCCGCACCTGCTCTCCGTCTCCTTCCGCATGTATGGCCCGCTCCGCCGGGCTTTAGCGCGCGTCTGCGCCGCTCCAATTCCCCGCCGCCTCTCGTCCCAACAGACGATGTAACACCACCCCCGACCGGCCAGAATCCTTTCACGAACAACGGATTCTGAACCAGGAGGAGGCCGACATGATCGATGTCCGTGCGCTTGGCTATGTCGTCGTCGAGGCGACGCGCGTCGATGCGTGGCGCCGCTACGCGGAAGACGTGCTGGGCATGCAGGCGCTCGACGCGCCCGACGGCGCGCTGTACCTGAAGATGGACGAGCGCGATTTCCGCTACGTGATCGTTCCCGGCTCGACCGACCGCTATTTCGCGTCGGGCTGGGAACTGCCCGACGGCGCCGCGTTCGACGCCGCGCTTGCGGCACTGCAGCGCGCGGGCGTCGAGCCCGTGCGCGCGACCCGCGACGAAGCCGCGCTGCGCCGCGTGCAGGCGATGGCGTGGTGCACCGACCCGTCCGGCAACCGCCACGAGCTGTACTGGGGCGCGCGCTGCGACTTCCGCCGCTTCGTGTCGCCGCTCGGCGTCGCACGTTTCGTCACTGGCGACATGGGGCTCGGCCACGCGGTGCTGCCCGCGCCGCAGTTCGACGCGACCGACGCATTCGTGCGCGGCGTGCTCGGCTTCGAACTGTCCGACATCTTTCGGGTGAAGTTCACGGCCGATCCGGCCGAACCCGAGAAGCGCATCCATTTCATGCACTGCCGCAACGCGCGCCATCACAGCCTCGCGCTGTTCGAGATGGCCGTGCCGTCGGGCTGCGTGCACGTGATGGCCGAAGTCGATTCGATGGACGAAGTGGGCCGCGGGCTGGATCGCGTTGCGGCGCACGACGTGAAGATGTCCGCGACGCTCGGCCGTCACTGCAACGACCAGATGATTTCTTTCTACATGAAGACCCCCGGCGGCTTCGATCTCGAATACGGCTTCGGCGGCCTCACGGTCGACTGGTCGAAGCACGCGGTGTTCGAGGCCACCAAGGTGAGCCAGTGGGGCCACGATTTCAGCATCGGATACCGGTAAGCCAGCACGATGACGATGAAACCTCTCGACAAGACGATGTCCGCGCGCGACGTGGTCGCGCAACTCGCCGACGGCATGACGATCGGCATCGGCGGATGGGGGCCGCGGCGCAAGCCGATGGCGCTGGTGCGCGAGATCGCGCGCTCGAACCTGAAGGACCTGACGATCGTCGCGTACGGCGGCGCCGATGTCGGCCTGCTTTGCGCGGCCGGAAAGGTGCGCAAGGTGGTGTTCGGCTTCGTGTCGCTCGACGTGATCCCGCTCGAACCGCATTTCCGCCGGGCGCGCGAGCAGGGCCGCATCGACGTGCTCGAACTCGACGAAGGGATGCTGCAGCTCGGCCTGCGCGCGGCCGCCGCCCGGCTGCCGTTCCTGCCGACGCGCGCCGGGCTCGGCACCGCGCTGCTCGACCACGCACCGGCGCTGCGCACCGTGCAATCGCCGTACGACGACGGCGAAACGCTGCTCGCGATGCCGGCGATCGAACTCGACGTCGCGCTGCTGCACGTGAACGCGGCCGACCGGATGGGCAACACGCGCATCGACGGCCCCGATCCGTTCTTCGATGCTTGGATGGCACGTGCCGCGCAGCGCTGCTACGTGTCGGCGGAGACAGTCGACGCATCGATCGCGACGGAAGACCTCGACGCCGCGAAACGCAATCCGTTCGAGCGCTCGCTCGTCACGGGCGTCGTGCACGCGCCGGGCGGCGCGCACCCGACGTCGTGCGGGCCGGCCTACGGCTGGGACCTGCCGCACCTGCGCGCGTACTGCGCGAGCGCGGAAGACGACGCGAAAACGACGGCGTACCTGCGCGACGTGGTCGGCCAGGACGAACGCCAGTACCTCGAAGGCGTCGGCGGCCTGTCGCATGTGACGACGCTGCCGTTGCCGATTCTGTAAAGGAGCGCCTGTGAGCGAATCTCTCGACCATTCCCTCGCGGAACTGATGATCGTCGCGTCCGCGCGACTCTGGCGCGACGACGGCGAAGTGCTGGCGACCGGCATCGGCACGGGCCCGCGGCTCGCGGCCGGCCTCGCGCGGCTCGCGTACAACAACGGGCTGATGCTGACCGACGGCGAAGCGTATCTCGTCGAGGAGCCGGTGCCGCTCGGCCCGCGCCCCGACGGCTATCGCGTGAAGGCGAGCGGCTGGATGACCTACGAACGCGTGTTCGACTGTCTGTGGCACGGCCGCCGCCACGCGCTCGTGATGCCGACGCAGATCGACCGTTTCGGCCAGGCCAACATCTCGTGGCTCGGCGACGACTACGCCCGCCCGAAAACCCAGCTGCTCGGTGCGCGCGGCTTCCCCGGCAACACGACGAACCACGCGAACTCGTTCTTCGTCAGCGGCCACGGCAAGCGCACGTTCGTCGATGGCGAAGTCGACATGGTGTGCACGGTCGGCTACAACCCGGCGCGCCGGCTGCCCGGGATGAAGACCTTCGTCGACCTGCGCAGCATTGTCACCGACCTGTGCGTGATGGATTTCGGCGGGCCGGACCATGCGATCCGCGTGCGTTCGCTGCACCCGGGCGTGAGCTTCGACGAGGTGCAGGACGCGACGGGCTTTCCGCTGATTCCACATCCGGAACTCGGCACGACCGAAGCGCCGAACGCGGAAGACCTGCGCATCGTGCGCGCGCTCGATCCGCACAACCTGCGCGCGACGATCGTGCGCAACAATCCGGCGCCGCGCCGGGGATGAGGGGCGACATGGAAGCGACCCAGATGACCTTCGGCGACGGTGTCGTCGATTACGCGGTCGACGGCGGCATCGCGACGATCACGATGAACCGCCCCGAGTATCACAACGCGCAGAACTCGAAGATGACGTATGCGCTCGACGCGGCGTTCCGGCGCGCGGCGCACGACGACGCGGTGAAGGCGATCGTGCTCGCGGGCGCCGGCAAGCATTTCTCGGCGGGCCACGATATCGGCACGCCGGGCCGCGACATCCACGAGTCGTTCGAGCGTGCGTCGCTGTGGTACGACCACGTCGACAAGGAAGGCGGCGAATTCCTGTATGCACGCGAGCAGGAGGTGTACCTCGGGATGTGCCGGCGCTGGCGCGACCTGCCGAAGCCGACGATCGCGATGGTGCAGGGCGCATGCGTCGCCGGCGGGCTGATGCTCGCGTGGGTGTGCGACCTGATCGTCGCGTCCGAGGATGCGTTCTTCGCCGATCCGGTCGTGCGGATGGGGATTCCGGGCGTCGAGTATTTCGCGCATGCGTACGAGCTGAATCCGCGCATCGCGAAGGAATTCCTGTTCCTCGGCGAACGGATGCCGGCCGAACGCGCGTACCAGATGGGAATGGTCAACCGCGTGGTGCCGCGCGAACGGCTGCACGACGCGACCTACGCGATCGCCGCGAAGATCGCGACGATGCCGCGCCTCGGGCTCACGCTGACCAAGCAGGCGCTGAACCACGTCGAGGAACTGCAGGGCAAGCGGGCGGCGATGGATGCGGCGTTCGCATGGCATCACTTCGCGCATGCGCACAACGAGCTTGTGAGCGGCGATCGTCTCGGCGGCTACGACGCGCGCAGCATGGCCAGCTCGCAACGCCAGCCGAACGGCGCGGATCGTAGCGACGCGCAAGTACCGGTCGCCGTCAACGGAGCCGCCGCATGACCACGACGCTGCAAAGCCCGCTGCATACGCCGCTGTGCGACCTGCTCGGTTGCCGCTATCCGATCGTGCAGACCGCGATGGGCTGGGTGGCCGACGCGCGGCTCGTCGCGGCGACCGCGAACGCAGGCGGTTTCGGCTTCCTGGCCGGCGCGACGCTCGAGCCGGAGCAGGTCGAGGCCGAGATCCTGAAGGTGAAGTCGCTGACCGACAAGCCGTTCGGCATCAACTTCCACATGTTCCAGAAGAACGCGCAGCAGGTCGTCGAGCTGGCGATCAAGCACAAGGTGCGCGCAGTGAGCTACGGCCGTGGGCCCGATGCGAAGACGATCCGCCGTTTCAAGGACGCCGGCATCGTCTGCATGCCGACGGTCGGCGCGCCGAAGCATGCGGCGAAGGCGGTCGAACTCGGCGCGGACATCGTGACGGTGCAGGGCGCGGAAGGCGGCGGCCACACGGGCTCGGTGCCGACCACGCTGCTGCTGCCGAAGGTGCTCGACGCGGTGCGCGTGCCGGTGGTCGCGGCCGGCGGGTTCTTCGACGGGCGCGGGCTGGCCGCCGCGCTCGCGTATGGCGCGGCCGGCATTGCAATGGGCACGCGCTTCCTGATGAGCGCCGAATCACCGGTGCCGCGCGAGACGCTCGACCGCTACGTCGCGGTCGGCGACCCGGCACGCATCCGCGTATCGGACGCACTCGACGGGCTGCCGCAACGGATGATCGACAACCCGTATCTGCTGAAGCTCGAGCGCTTCGGCCCGCTGCGCCGCACGCTGTTTGCGCTGAAGACGGCCGAAGCGTGGCGGCGCCAGAACGGGCTGCGCACGACCGACATGCTCGGCCTCGCGATCAAGGCGCTGCGCTCGCACGACTACACCGCGAGCCAGACGCTGATGGCCGCGAACGCGCCGTTCCTGATCCAGCGCGCGATCGTCGAGGGCCGCCCGGATGAAGGTGTGCTGCCGAGCGGCCAGGCAGCCGCGATGATCGGCGCGATCGAACCGTGCGACGCGCTGATCGCACGGATCGTCGCGGAAGCCTGCGAGCGGCTCGACGCACTGGCCGCGTTGCGCGGCGCGGCAGCGGCGCAGGCCGCATGAACAACATCACAGGGAGGCAATGGAGATGACAGCATCCAATCAACCGGCCGGCGCGATGCCGTTCCGGATCGATCGCGCAGACGGCATCGCCGAACTGGTGATCGCCCATCCGCCCGTGAACGCGCTCGACGCGCAGGGCTGGCATGCGCTCTCCCGCGCGCTCGACGCGCTCGGCGAAGACGACGACGTGCGCGTGATCGTCGTGCGCGGCGAAGGCCGCGGCTTCTGCGCGGGCGTCGACATCAAGGAACTGGCCGCGCATCCGGAGCGGATCGTGTCGGTCAATGCGGGCAACTACGAGACGTTCCGCGCCGTGCACCGCAATCCGAAGCCGGTGATCGCGGCTGTGCACGGCTTCGTGCTCGGCGGCGGGATCGGCATCTGCGGTGCGGCGGATATCGTCGTCGCGGCCGACTGCGCACGCTTTGGCGTGCCCGAGATCGACCGCGGCGCGATGGGCGGCGGTGCGCACCTGCAGCGTCTGTTCGGCGTGCAGAAGGTGCGCGCGATGTACTTCACGGGCGACATGATCGATGCGGCCGAAGCGTACCGGCTCGGCGCGGTCGAGCAGGTCGTGACGCGCGACACGCTGCGCGACGCGGCGCTCGCGATCGCCCGCAAGATCGCGGAGAAGAGCCCGGCGATGGTGCGGCTCGCGAAGGAGGCGCTGAACGGCGTCGAGGACGGCGATCTCGAGGATAAGTACCGCTGGGAGCAGGGTTTCACGCTGCAGGCGTACATGACGAACGATTCGTCGGAAGCCCGTGCCGCGTTCGTCGAGAAGCGCGACGCGCGTTTCGATGCGCAGGCACCCGCCGAGGAGGCACGCGCATGAACCTGACCTATACGCCGCAGCAACAGGCGTTTCGCGCGGAGATCCGCGCATGGCTCGCCGCGCACGTGCCGCGCGAGCGGCTGCCGAGCTTCGACACCGAGGAAGGCTTTGCTGCGCACCGCGAATGGGAACGCACGCTGCACTCGGGCCGCTGGAGCATGGTCACGTGGCCGCGCGAACTGGGCGGGCGCGGCTGCGACCTGATCGAGTGGCTGATCTTCGAGGAGGAGTACTGGCGCGCCGACGCGCCGATGCGCGTGAACCAGAACGGCATCTTCCTGCTCGGCCCGACGCTGATGGATTTCGGCACGGCGGAGCAGAAGGCGCGTTTCCTGCCCGCGATGGCGGCCGGCGAGCACGTGTGGGCGCAGGGCTGGTCGGAGCCGAATGCCGGTTCCGACATGGCCGCGATCCGCACGACGGCCGCCCGCATCGGCGACGAATACGTGCTGAACGGCCAGAAGATCTGGTCGACGCGCGCGGTGTGGGCCGACTGGCTGTTCGGCCTCTTCCGCAGCGATCCCGAATCGTCGCGCCACCACGGGCTGACGTTCCTGATGGTGCCGCTGTCCGCGCCGGGCATCACGGTGCGGCCGATCCGCCAGCTGAACGGGCAGACAGGTTTCGCGGAAATCTTCTTCGACGACGTGCGCGTGCCGGTCGAGAACCGGCTTGCGGCCGAAGGCGCGGGCTGGCAGGTCGCGATGGCGACGGCCGGGTTCGAGCGCGGGCTGATGCTGCGTTCGCCCGCGCGCTTCCAGCGCACCGCGCAGGCGCTGCGCGACCTGTATCTCGCCCACCGCGACAGCGCCGACCGCGACCCGACGCTGCGCGAGCGCGTGGTGCAGGCATGGATGGATGCGCAGGCGTACGCGCTATCGACCTACGCGACCGCGAGCCGGCTGCTGAAGGGCGGCCATATCGGCGCGGAGTCGAGCACCAACAAGGTGTTCTGGTCGGAACTCGACCTGCGCATGCACCAGACCGCGCTCGACATCCTCGGCGCGCACGGCGAAGTCGTCCCGCAGACGGCCGCGCAACACGCGACGCTCGGCCACTGGCTCGACGGCTTCCTGTTCGCACAGGCCGGCACGATCTACGCGGGCACCAACGAGATCCAGCGCAACATCGTCGCCGAACGGATGCTCGGCATGCCGCGCGCGTAACGGCGCCGGCGCCCCCCTCACTGAACGGACATCGTATGGATTTCGTATTCGATGAAGACCAGGAAGCGCTCGCGGACAGCGTGAAGCGCTTGCTGATGACCGAGATGACGCCCGAGCTGATCCGCGAGCTCTGGGCGACGCCGACCGGGCGCTCGGATGACCTGTGGGCGCTGTTCGCGTCGCAGGGGCTGACCGCCGTGTCGGTGCCCGAGGCGCACGGCGGCCTCGGCCTGACAGAAGCTGAATGGGCGCTGCTCGCACAGACCTACGGTTACTTCGGCAGCCCCGAACCGCTGCTCGACACGGCGCTCGTGTCGGCCGGCGTGCTCGCGCGGCTGCCGGCGAGCGACTGGCGCGATGCGCTGCTGCGCGACATCGCCGAAGGGCGCGCGCGCGTCGCGCTCGTGCATCCGGTGAACCCGTATGCGGCCGACGTGCACGTCGCGCAAACGCTCCTGTGCGAGCACCGCGGCGAGCTGCATCGCGTCGACCCCGCGCGGTGTGCGTGGCGCGCGGTCGACAGCGTCGACCCGTCGCGGCGGCTGTTCACGCTCGACTGGGAGCCATCGGCGGCCACCCGCATCGCGAGCGCCGACGAAGCCGCGCCGCTGCTGAACCGCGCGCTCGACCACGGCGCGTTCGCGGTCGCCGCACAGCTGCTCGGCCTGACGCAGCGCGTGCTCGACGTCGCGATCGACTACAGCGCGCAGCGCAAGCAGTTCGGCAAGGCGATCGGTTCGTACCAGGCGCTCAAGCATCTGCTTGCCGATGTCGCGATCCGCTACGAGTTCGCGCGGCCGGTAGTCGCGCGTGCCGCGCAGGCGATCGCCGACGATCACCCGCAGCGTGCAGTGTTCGTATCGCACGCGAAGCTCGCGGCGACGTCGGCCGCGCAGCTCGCCGCGCGCCACTCGATGCAGGTGCACGGCGCGATCGGCTACACGTGGGAGCTCGACCTGCAGATCTTCATGAAGCGCATCTGGGCGCTTTCCGGCAGCTGGGGCGACAGCGCGTTCCACAAGGCCCGCGTGGCAGACGCGATCCTCGGCGACGCATTGCCGATCGGCCCCGCGCAGACCTTCGACCTCGAGGAATCCAACCGATGAAACAAGCCTATATCGTCGACGCGCTGCGCACGCCGACCGGCCGCCGCAAGGGCGGGCTCTCGCACGTGCATGCGGCGGACCTCGGCGGCTTCGTGCTGAAGACGCTCGTCGAACGCAATGCGATTCCGGCGGACGACTACGACGACGTGGTGTTCGGCTGCGTCGACACGATCGGCCCGCTCGCGGGCAACATCGCACGCACCTGCTGGCTCGCGGCCGGGTTGCCGCTGCAGGTGCCGGGCGTGACGGTCGACCGCCAGTGCGGGTCGTCGCAGCAGGCCGTGCACTTCGCAGCGCAGGCCGTGATGAGCGGCGTGCAGGACGTCGTCGTCGCTGGCGGCGTGCAAACGATGACGCAGATCCCGATCTCGTCCGCGATGACGTGCGCGGCGCCGCTCGGCTTCACTGATCCGTTCTCGGGCAGCACCGGCTGGCGCGCGCGCTTCGGCGATGCGCCGGTGTCGCAGTTCGTCGCCGCGCAGCGGATCGCCGATCACTGGAACCTGTCGCGCGATGCGATGGAGCGCTATGCGCTCGAAAGCCACCGCCGTGCGGTCGCGGCGATCGAGGCCGGCCATTTCAAGCGGGAAATCGTGCCGTTCGAGGGCGTGATGCACGACGAGACGCCGCGCCCCGACACGTCGTTGGAAAAGATGGCGACGCTCGAGCCGCTCACGCCGGGCGGCTCGCTGACGGCCGCCGTCGCGAGCCAGACCTGCGACGCGGCTGCCGCATTGCTGATCGTGTCCGAGGACGCGCTGAAGCGCTACGGCCTCACGCCGCGGGCGCGCATTCACCACCTGAGCGTGCTCGGCGACGATCCGCTGTGGATGCTGACCGCGCCGATCCCGGCGACCAAGGCCGCGTTGAAGAAGAGCGGGCTCGACTGGTCGCAGATCGACGTCGTCGAGATGAACGAAGCGTTCGCGTCGGTCGCCCAGGCGTGGCTGGCGGACACGCGGTTTCCGCACGAAAAGACCAACCCGAACGGCGGCGGCATCGCACTCGGCCATCCGCTCGGCGCGACCGGTGCGCGGCTGATGACGACGCTGCTGCATGAGCTGGAGCGCACGGGCGGTCGTTACGGATTGCAGACGATGTGCGAAGGCGGTGGCCTCGCGAACGTCACGATCATCGAGCGCCTGTGAGCGCGTCACTTTCACGAACTCACGATCCAAGAGGCACCAGCATGGGAATCTGTAACGGACGCACCGTCATCATCACCGGCGCGGGCGGCGGGCTCGGGCGCGAATACGCACTCGCGTTCGCGGCCGAGGGCGCGGCGGTCGTCGTCAACGACATCCGGCACGATGCCGCGCAGGCAGTCGTTGACGAGATCGCAAGGCGCGGTGGCCGCGCGCTCGCGAATTCCGACGACATCACGCAGACCGACACCGCGCAGCGGATCGTCGACGCGGCGCGCGAAGCGTTCGGTGACGTGCACGTGCTCGTCAACAACGCGGGCATCTGCCGCGACAAGATGTTCACGAGCATGACCGAGCAGGACTGGGACGACGTGATGCGCGTGCACCTGCGCGGCCACTTCTGCCTGTCGAGCGTGCTGGCGCGCGTGTGGCGCGACGCGGCGAAGGCCGGTAACCCGGTCGACGCACGCATCATCAACACGAGTTCCGGCGCCGGGCTCCAAGGCTCGATCGGCCAGTCGAACTACGGTGCTGCGAAGGCTGGCATCGCCGCGCTCACGCTGATGCAGGCGGCCGAGCTGCAGCGCTACGGCGTGCGCGTGAACGCGCTCGCGCCGGCCGCGCGCACGTCGATGACCGAAGGCGTGTTCGCCGACATGATGAAGAAGCCCGAAGACGGCGGCTTCGATTATTTCGACCCGGCCAACGTCGCGCCGCTCGTCGTGTGGCTCGGCAGCACGTTGTCGGCCGACGTGACGGGCCAGGTGTTCGAGGTCGCGGGCGGGATGATCGCGGTCGCGGAAGGCTGGCGTACGGGTCCGAGCGTCGATCGCGGCGCGCGCTGGGCGACGGCCGAGGTGGGCGCGGCAGTCGCGCAGCTGCTCGCCGATGCGCGGCCCGCGCAGCGCGTGTACGGGAGCTGAGCATGGATCTGGCGCTCACCGACGAACAGGCGATGATCCGTGACGCGGCCGCCGACGTGCTCGCCGAACGCAGCGCGTCCGCCGACGTGCGCCGCGCGATCGAGCAGTCCGCCGGCCGCGACGATGCGCTGTGGGCCACGCTCGCGGGCGAGCTCGGCTGGAACGCGCTCGCGCTGCCGGAATCGGCAGGCGGGCTCGGGCTCGGTGCGGTCGAACAGACGGTTTTGATGGAACAGCTCGGCCGGCGCGTTGCGTGCGTGCCGTATTTTTCGACCGCGTGCCTCGCGGCGACCGCGCTCGCCGGCTGCGACACGCCTTCGGCGACCGGCTGGCTCGCGAAGATCGCCGAAGGCGCGTGCAGCGCGACGCTGGCCCTGCCGTTCGACTGGCCGTTCGGCGAGCCGGGTGGCACACGGGGCGGCCGGCCATATGGCGGGCCGGGCGCCGATGCGTTCGGCGCATCTTTCGGCGACTCGTTCGACGCCCCGGCCGGGGCGCGAGCGCTTCCGTTCATCGCGGAAGAAACCGCGGCCGGCTTCGCGTTGTCCGGCGTCGCCGCACAAGTGCTCGACGGCGCACGCGCCGACCTGCTGCTGGTTCCGGCGCGGATCGCAAACGAAGGGCAGTCGGTCGGCCTGTTCGCGATCGACATGACCGCCGGCGCAGCCGGCGTGGCGGTGACACCGCTCGATACGCTCGACGCGACGCGGCCGCTCGCGCGGATTGCGCTCGACGACGTGCGCGTGAGCCGCGACGCGCTGATCGCGGGCCGCGACGCCACGGCGATCCTCGAACGTGCCGGCTGGTTCGCCGCGCTCGCGCTGGCCGCCGAACAGCTCGGCGGTGCGCAGCAATGTCTCGACCTGACGCTCGACTACACGACGCAGCGCGTGCAGTTCGGCCGCGCGATCGCGTCGTTCCAGGCCGTCAAGCATCGCTGCGCACAGATGATGGTGCTGATCGAATCGGCGCGCTCGGCTGTGCTCGGCGCGGCGCACGCATGGGATGCGGAAGCGGGCGGTGCGACGCCCGGTGCCGCGCTGTGTGCCGACATTGCCGCCGCGAAAGCCGCCGCGAACGACGCGTATGCGTTCTGCGCACAGGAAGCGATCCAGTTGCACGGCGGTGTCGGCTTTACGTGGGAATACGACCCGCATCTCTACTTCAAGCGCGCACAGGCATCGGGTGCGCAGTTCGGCAGCACGCCGCAACTGCTCGAATGGATCGCGTCCCATGCGATCGACGGCGGCGCATCGCAGCGCGACGAAGCGCTCGCGACGCAGCCGCTTTCTCTGGCAGCGCGCCCATCCGCCGCACGCGCAGGAGCCCTTCAATGAACAGCGAAACGCGTGAACAGCAATTGCGGCACGAAGTGGCCGACTGGGTGCGCTCGCACCTGAGCGGCGACTTCGCGTGCCTGAAATATCGCGGCGGCCCCGGCGACGAGGAAGCGTGGCCCGAGCTGCGCAAGGCGTGGGAACGGGAAATGGCGAAGGGCGGCTGGACCGGGCTCGGCTGGCCGACCAGCGCCGGCGGACGCGGCTTCTCGGTCGCCGAACAGGTGATCTTCCACGAGGAATACGCACGCGCGGGCGGCCCCGGGCGGATGGGCCACATCGGCGAAGGGCTGCTCGGGCCGACGCTCGTCGCGTGCGGCACCGACGACCAGCGCGCGCGTTTCCTGCCCGGCATCCTGGCCGGCACGCAGTTCTGGTGCCAGGGCTATTCGGAGCCGGGCGCGGGTTCCGACCTGGCCAACGTGCGTACGCGTGCCGAACCGGACGCGGACGGCACGTGGCGCGTCTACGGCCAGAAGGTCTGGACGTCGCTCGCACACGATTCCGACTGGATCTTCGTGCTTGCGCGCACCGATCCCGCGTCGAAGGGCAACAAGGGGCTGTCGTTCCTGCTGATGCCGCTCGACCAGCCTGGCATCGAGATCCGTCCGATCAAGCAGCTCAACGGCGGTGCCGAATTCAACGAAGTGTTCTTCGACGGCGCGCGTGCCGATGCGCGCGACCTCGTCGGCGCGCCCGGCGACGGCTGGCGGATCGCGATGACGCTGCTCGGCTTCGAGCGCGGGATGTCGACGCTCGGCCAGCAGATGCAGTTCGTCCGCGAACTCGAATGGGTGATCGACGCTGCGCGCGAATCGGGCGCGGACCGCGACCCCGTGTTGCGCCAGCGGATCGGCCGCGCGTGGGCCGGGCTGCGCGTGATGCGCTACAACGCGCTGCGGATGCTGTCCGACGCGGACGACGCCGATGGCGGGGCCACCGCGCCGCTGCGCCGCGAGGCGCTGATCTACAAGTATTTCTGGTCGAACTGGCACCGCGACCTCGGTCAGCTCGCGATGGACGCGCTTGGGTCCCGCGCGAACGTGATCGATCCGGCCGACGAAAAGCTCACCCATCTGCAGCGCGTATTCCTGTTCTCCCGTGCGGACACGATCTACGCCGGCACCAACGAAATCCAGCTCAACATCATGGCCGAGCGCGGGCTCGGCATGCCCAGAGAACCACGAGGCACAGCATGACCGAACCCCAGATCCAGAAAGCGCCGGCGTACGTGCCGGGCCACCAGCTGCTCGCCGGCAAATCGGTGCTGATAACGGCCGCCGCCGGCGCCGGCATCGGCTTCGCGGCCGCGCGACGTTGCGCGGAAGAAGGCTGCCGCGCGCTGTTCATCTCCGACATCCACGAAAAGCGCCTCGAACAGGCCGTCGAGACGCTGCGCGCGGAAACGGGGCTGCAACAGGTCTACGGCCGCCTGTGCAACGTCGCGGTCGAGGCTGACGTGCAGGCGCTCGTCGCCGAAGCCCAGGACAAGCTCGACGGCGTCGACGTGCTGATCAACAACGCCGGACTCGGCGGATCGACCCGCATCGTCGATATGGACGATGCCGAATGGTCGCGCGTGATCGACATTAGCCTCACCGGGACGTTCCGGATGACGCGCGCGATGCTGCCGCACATGCAGGCCCGAGGCCGCGGCGCGATCGTCAACAACGCATCGGTGCTCGGCTGGCGCGCGCAGGCGGAACAGGCGCACTACGCGGCGGCGAAAGCGGGCGTGATGGCGCTCACGCGCTGCGCGGCGCTCGAGGCGTCGCCGTACGGCGTGCGCATCAACGCGGTCGCACCGAGCATCGCGATGCACGATTTTCTGAAGAAGTCGGCTCCGGCCGACCTGCTGAATCAACTGGCGTCGCGCGAAGCCTTTGGGCGCGCCGCCGAAGTCTGGGAGGTCGCGAACGTGATGGTGTTTCTTGCAAGCGATTACGCGTCGTACATGACGGGCGAAGTGCTGTCGGTCAGCAGCCAGCACGCATGATGAGCACGACCCTCGACCCCGTGCGCGCGGCGCCCCGCGTGTTCGCGCATCCCGGCGAACTCGCGGCGGCCGTTGGCGACACGCTCGGCGCGAGCGCGTGGCTCGCGATCGACCAGATCCGCATCGACGGTTTCGCCGACGCGACGGGCGACCACCAGTGGGTCCACGTCGACCCCGTGCGCGCGAAGGACGGCCCGTTCGGCGCGTGCATCGCGCACGGCTACCTGACGCTGTCGCTCGTCAATTTTTTCCTGCCGCAGATCGTGCGCATCGACGGCGCGCGGCTCGGCGTCAACTACGGCTGCGACAAGATCCGCTTCCCCGCGCCGGTGAAGGTCGGCGCGCGCGTGCGCGGTGTCGGCGAGCTGTTGCGCGTCGAGCCGCTCGAAGGCGGCGTGCAGGCGTGGATACGCGTGACCGTCGAGATCGAAGGCGAAGCGAAGCCCGGCTGTGTGGCCGACACGATCAGCCGCTACTACTTTTAGTTCGAGATTCAGAGAGGCAGCACATGGAAGACGCAGTCATCGTTTCCGTCGCACGCACGCCGATCGGCAAGGCGTTTCGCGGCATGTTCAACGACACCGAGGCGCCCGCGCTGGGCGGCCACGTCGTGCGCACCGCGCTCGAACGCGCGGGCGTCGCGCCGGCCGACGTCGACGACGTGCTGATCGGCTGCGCCGCGCAGCAGGGCACGCAGGGCTACAACATCGGCCGCCTGTCGGCCGCGGCGGCCGGGCTGCCGGCATCGGTGCCCGGCATGGCGATCGACCGCATGTGCTCGTCGGGCCTGATGTCGATCGCGAGCGCCGCGCGCAGCATCGGCGCGGGCGACGCGCGGATCGTCGTCGCGGGCGGCGTCGAGTCGATCTCGCTCACGCAGAACAAGCACAAGAACGCGTATCGCGCGCGTTCGCAGGCCGTGCTCGACCACCAGCCGGCCGCCTACATGGCGATGATGGAAACGGCCGAGATCGTGTCGCGCCGCTACGGGATCTCGCGTGCGGCGCAGGACGAATTCGCGCTGCAGAGCCACCAGCGCACCGCAGACGCGCAGGCGGCCGGCCGCTTCGATGCGGAAATCGCGCCGCTCGACGTGCGGCGCGCGCTGTTCGACAAGGAAGGCAATCCGGCCGGTTACGAGGATGTGAACGCGGCGCGTGACGAAGGCGTGCGCGCCGATACGACGGCCGAACGGCTCGCGGGGCTGAAGCCGTCGTGGAGCGGCGGCAAGGTCGTCGAGCAGGGCGAGTTCGTGACGGCCGGCAATGCGTCGCAACTGTCGGACGGCGCGGCGGCCGTGGTCGTGATGTCGCGCAGCGAGGCGGTACGCCGCGGGCTGACGCCGCTCGGCGTGTTCCGCGGCCTCGCGGTGGCCGGCTGCGAGCCGGACGAGATGGGCATCGGCCCGGTGTTCGCGATTCCGAAGCTGCTGGCGCGCTTCGGCATGACCGTCGGCGACATCGGGCTGTGGGAACTGAACGAGGCGTTCGCGTGCCAGGCGCTGTATTGCCGCGACACGCTCGGCATTCCCGACGAGCGGTTGAACGTCGATGGCGGCGCGATCGCGCTCGGCCATCCGTTCGGGATGTCGGGTACGCGGATGACGATGCACGCGCTGCTCGAAGGCGCGCGGCACGGCGTGCGGCATGCGGTCGTGACGATGTGCATCGGCGGCGGGATGGGTGCCGCCGCGCTGTTCGAAGTCGGCGCGTAGCGGTACGCGGACAGGCCGCACCGCACATGCGGCCATCCAGTCAGGAACATTCGAGGCCGCGGCCATGACCGGCGGCCCGGAGACTTGCAGGCGACGGTTGTCGGCGCGCACGCGCAAACGGCCATCGAACGCAGAAACAGGAGACAAGCATGAAACGAACCTTGCCCGGACTCGCGATGTCGGCGCTCGTGCTCGGCGCCGCGCTGTTCGCGTTTTCGCCGCGCCCGCTGCCGGCGTTCCCGGTCACCGCGATCCATGCGGACCGGCTGCAGATCAACGGGCTCGCCCGGGCCGGCGCGCGCATCGTCGCGGTCGGCGAACGCGGCGTGATCCTGCTGAGCGACGACGCGGGCGCGCACTGGCGGCCGGCAACGGTCACACCCGACCAGGCATCGACGCTCACGCAGGTGCGCTTCATCACGCCGACGCTCGGGATCGCGGTCGGCCACGACGGCCGGATCGTCCGCAGCGACGACGCCGGCATGCACTGGCGTGAAGTGCACATGGACCATGAACATTCCGATCCGCTGCTGTCCGTATGGGGCACGGCGGACGGCCCGCTGTTCGCGGCCGGCAGCTTCGGCCAGTTGCTGCGCTCGGATGACGCGGGCCTGAACTGGCAGACCGTGAAGACGCCGGCCGGCGACCGTCACCTGAACGCGATCGTCGGCGACGGCCACGGCAACCTGCTGGTCGCGGGCGAGAGCGGCACGCTGCTGCGCTCGACCGACAACGGCGCCACGTGGGACAAGCTGCCGTCGCCGTACGCCGGTTCGCTGTTCGGCGCGCTGATGCTCGCCAACGGCGACTGGGTCGCGTACGGGATGCGCGGCAACGTGGTGCGCAGCACCGATCGCGGCGCGACCTGGACGCATGTCGACAGCCACGTGCCGGTGTCGTATTTCGGCGCGACCCAGCTTACTGACGGCGAACTCGTGCTGGTCGGCCAGGGCGGCGCGATCGTCGCGTCGCGCGACGGCGGGCTGACCTTCGACGTGCGCAAGCTCGGCGGCGTGCAGAGCCTCGCTGCCGTGCTCGACATGGGCCACGGCGCGCTGCTGCTCGGCGGCGAGGCCGGCGTCGCGCCGCTCGCCGCGTCGCCGTCCTGATGCACGGCCACGGCGGCTTTCACAGCCGCCGGCATCCGTCCGTCACGCCGCACCCATCCGCATCGTCAGCATCGTCCGTATCGTCAGCACCGACACGAGAAACCCATGAACGACCTGTCACGTCCCCCTGAAGCCGCCGCCGCGTCGCGTCTCGCCGCGTTCGTCGAGCGCTGCGCCAACACGATCATTCGCCAGCGCAAGCTGCTGATGCTGCTGTGCGTCGCGGTGACGCTCGCGCTCGGCTTGTCGGCCACGCGCCTGAAGCTCGATCCGGGCTTCAACAAGATGATCCCGATGCAGCACCCGTACATGCAGGTGTTCGAGCGCTACGCGGGCGCGTTCCCCGGCGCGAACACGATCCTCGTGAGCCTGCGCTGGAAGGGCGACGGCGACATCTACAACCAGACGTTCATGGACGCGCTGCGCCATGCGACCGACGACGTCTTCTTCATCCCCGGCGTGAACCGCTCGCGCGTGTTCTCGCTGTTCACGCCGAACGTCCACTACACCGAGGTGACCGAGGCCGGCTTCCGCGGCGACGTGGTCGTGCCCGGCCAGTTCTCGAGCGCGAACCCGGACGATCTCGCGAAGGTGCGCCGCAACGTCGCGCGTTCCGGGCAGATTGGCCGCCTCGTCGGCAACGACCTGAAATCGGCACTGATCCGCGCGGAACTGCGCGAGACCGACCCGGCCACCGGCAAGCGGCTCGACTACAGCGCGGTCGCGCGCCAGCTCGAGGAGATCCGCGCGAAGTACGCGAAGCAGGGCATCGACGTGAACATCATCGGCTTCGCGAAGCTGGTCGGCGACGTCGAGAACGGCATCTCGGGCGTGATGGCGTTCTTCGCGCTCGCGTTCCTCGTGACGGCCGCGCTGCTGTTCGCGTACACGCGCTCGCTGAAGACCACCGTGCTCGCGCTCGTCGTCGCGCTGCTGCCGGTCGTGTGGCTGCTCGGCGCGCTGCCGCTGCTCGGGCTCGGCATCGACCCGATGTCGATCCTCGTGCCGTTCCTGATTTTCTCGATCGGCGTGTCGCACGCAGTGCAGATGACCAACGCGTGGAAGCAGGCGCTGGTGCGCGGCGCGTCGTCGGTCGACGCCGCGCGCGACGCGTTCCGCAAGCTGTTCGTGCCGGGCACCGTCGCGCTGCTGACCAACGCGCTCGGCTTCATGGTGATCATGCGGATCAGGATCGACATCGTGCGCGAGCTCGGCATCACCGCGTGCCTCGGCGTACTGCTGATGATCGTGACGAACAAGGTGTTCCTGCCGATCCTGTTGTCGTACACGCGCCTCGAACGTGGCACGCTGGCGCGCGCGCAGCGCACGGCGGCGGCCGGCGGCAGCCGGATGTGGTCGCGCTTCGCGGTGTTCGCACGGCCCGCGCCGGCGCTCGGCGTGTTCGCGGTGGCGCTCGCGCTGCTCGCGTACGGCACGCTCGAATCGCGCAAGCTGGAAATCGGCGACATCGGCACCGGCGCGCCGGAGCTGCGCGCGAACTCGCGCTACAACATCGACAACGCGGCGATCACGCACCAGTACAACATCGGCGTGGACGTGCTGTCGGTGATCGTCGAGACGACCGGCTTCGACGACGCGTGCCTGCATTACCCGGTGATGAGCGCGATCGAGAAGTTCGAGATGGCCATGCGTGGCGTGGCCGGCGTGCAGTCGGTGACGAGCGTGTCGTCGCAGGGCAAGGTGTTCATCGCCGCGTTCAACGAGGGCAATCCGCGCTGGGCGGCGCTGCCGCGCTCCAGCGACGGGCTCACGCAAGGGTCCAACGCGTTCGACCCCGACAACGGGATGAACACCGCGAACTGCAAGGCGATCCAGGTGCTGATCTACACGAAGAACCACGAAGGCACGACCATCGCGCACATCGTCGACGAGATCAAGCGCTTTGCCGCCGAGAACCCGACGCCGAACGTCGCGTTCCGCCTCGCGGGCGGCAACGTCGGCGTGATGGCGGCGACCAACGAGGCCGTCGGCGACGCGGAGATCGCGATGCTGCTGTCGATCTTCGGCGCGATCGCGCTGCTCTGCGCGGTCACGTTCCGCTCGTGGCGCGCGGTGCTGTGCATCATCGTGCCGCTCACGCTCGTGTCGATCCTGTGCAATGCGGTGATGGCGCGTCTCGGCATCGGGCTGAAGGTCGCGACGCTGCCGGTGATCACGCTCGGCGTGGGCGTGGGCGTCGACTACGGGATCTACCTGTACGAGCGCCTGCAGCACGACATCCGCCACGGCGCGACGCTGCCGGACGCATTCGCTGACGCGATGCGCCAGCGCGGCACGGCGGCGCTGTTCACGGCCGTCACGATGTTCATCGGCGTCGGCACGTGGGCATTCTCCGCGCTGAAGTTCCAGGTCGACATGGGCGTGCTGCTCGCGTTCATGTTCCTCGTGAACCTGTTCGGCGCGGTGTTCCTGCTGCCCGCGCTCGCCGCGTGGCTCGGCGTCGAGCGCGCCGAGCGCCGCGTGCAGCAGGCGCACGCGCAGCCGTCGCCGGCGGCCCCGGCAACGCTGAAGCCGTCGCCCGCGCTCGAACCCGGCAACCCGATGCGCTGAACGGCGCGCCCCATTTCCCCCGCGCGCGGCCGGCCGCCGCGCGCTCTCCACCAGAGGAGTCAACCCACATGTCCGCACGCCCCTACAAGATCGAAGCCCAGCCGCTTGCGCAGCGCTATGCGCGCGGCTGGCACTGCCTCGGGCTCGCCCGCGACTACAAGGACGGCAAGCCGCACACGCTGAACGTCTTCGGCCGCAAGCTCGCCGCGTTCGCCGATTCGACCGGCAAGGTCAACGTCGTCGACGCGTATTGCCCGCACATGGGCGCCGACCTGAGCCTCGGCACGGTGCAGGGCGACAACCTCGTGTGCCCGTTCCACGGCTGGGCGTGGAGCGGCGAAGGGCAGTGCGCATCGATTCCTTACTGCAAGCGCATTCCGCCGAAGGCACGCATCGGCGCATGGCCGACTTGCGAGGAAAACAACCTGCTGTTCGTGTGGAACGACCCGGAAGGCAACGCACCGCCACCCGACGTCGCGATTCCGCGTCTCGACGTGTGCTTCTCCGACGAATGGTCGGACTGGGTCGTCGACAAGATGGTGATCCAGGCCAACTGCCGCGAGCTGGTCGACAACATCTCGGACGTCGCGCACTTCGCGACCGTGCACCGCGCGCCGATCGACTATTTTGCGAACCTGTTCGAGGACCACAAGGCGACGCAGCTGATGGTCGGCCGCAGCGAGAAGCTCGGCGGCGACGCCCTGACCGCGCTGTCGACGTATTTCGGGCCGGCCGTGCACATCACGCAGATGACGGGGCAGAGCGGCGGCCAGCCGATCCACTCGGTGCTGCTGAACTGCCACGTGCCGATCGACATGAACAGCTTCGAGCTGCGTTACGGCGTGATCGTGAAGAAGGTGGCCGGGCTGTCCGACGAGCAGAACCTGGAGATCGCGAACGCGTACGTGAAGGAAGCGCAGCGCGCGTTCTACGAGGACGTCGACATCTGGCACAGCAAGACGCGGATCGACAACCCGCTGCTGTGCGAAGGCGACGGGCCGCTGTACCAGATGCGCGACTGGTATTCGCAGTTCTACTTGGACGTGGCCGACGTGCGGCCGACGAGCGTCGCGCGTAAGGCATTCGAAATGCGGATTCGCGAAGGCGGCGCGCCGCCGGCGCTGCATCACGTGTTCGAGCCGCAGTAAAAACCGGTGGGCCGGCCAAAAAAAGGGGCGTATCGAAATTCACCTCATCGGCCGGCAACACCCGCTGCATAAGGCGCACGGGGCGGGCGTGCTGGTGCGTCGCATCAAAATAACTTGACGAAACGGCTGCTCCCGCGTAGTGTCCATGACCGAAGTATTCAAGAAGTTCGATTGCTCATCATTGGCCGCACTCCGTGCGGCAGTCGTTGGTCTCTCCCTCTTTGATTCTTTCTGTGCCCGTCGTGGGCGCATGTTCAATTATTTGTATTAAGGAAGTTTTTGTGGATACCGGTACCGTCAAGTGGTTCAACGAAACCAAGGGCTTTGGTTTCATCTCCCCGGACAACGGCGGCGACGATCTGTTCGCCCATTTCTCGGAAATTCGCGGCACGGGCTTCAAGACCCTGGCCGAAGGCCAGAAGGTCAGCTTCGAAGTGAAGCGCGGCCCGAAGGGTCTGCAAGCGTCGAACATCACGCCGCAGTAAGCCGCATCGGCATCGGCCGCCAGTCGGTGGCCGCTGCCGGATGGAGTTTCGCGCGAGGCGCCGCTTTGGCGGCGCCAGCGCGTTCCGATGCGCACGACCGATGCATCGCGACATTCACGATGCATCGGTCGTGACGCCTCCCTCCCGCATGCCTGAACGGCGTGCGACGTAACGTCCTCGTAAGGCGCTCGCCGCTTCGCGAGCGCATCACCGCTTCAACGCATCAACCCGAGCAGGCCGCCGCCATGTTGTAGCCGGCGCGGTCCCGACTTGCGCGGCGCTCATTGCGCCGCCGCCACCGACCGCCCGAACGCCGCAACGCGCCGGGCTCCGATCGCAAGACAGGCCCGAGGCCCGTCTGAACGAACCGATCCCCGGCAGCCTGCCGGCCGCCGTCCCGTTGTGGGAAACGGCGCCCGGAAGATCGCCGCGGCCGCGGTCTATCACCTTGTCTGGAGGAATTGGTTTGGCAAAAGAAGAACTGCTGGAACTCGACGGGATCGTCGACGAAGTGCTGCCGGACAGCAAATATCGCGTCACGCTGGAAAACGGCGTGGTGGTGGGCGCGTACGCGTCGGGCCGCATGCGCAAGAACCACATCCGCATTCTCGCGGGTGACCGCGTGACGCTGGAACTGTCGATGTACGACCTGACCAAGGGCCGTATCAACTTCCGGCACAAGGACGCGAATTCGCCGCGTCCGCAGCGCACCGGCGGGCCGCGCCGTTAAGCGGCAAGGATCGGCGCACAACCGCGTGCGCCGATCGACTCCCGTCCGGCCCACGCGGCCGGACGAACCGGATGGACGACCCGCTGCGTGCCGTTCACCGGCCGCCGGCGGCTTCGTCATGCCGCAGCGGCCCACACCGCCTTCACCGGCCGCCGCGCGTGTGTAACGCTCAGGCAGCCGCGTCCCGCAGGAAATCCTCGACGATCATCGCGAAATACGGCGGGCTCTCCTGCATCGGGTAATGCCCGCAGTTCGGTATCACCGCGAGCCTTGCGTTCGGGTGCCACGACAGGAACGTCGTCTGCATCGCCGCTTCGTCGAGCCCCGGATCCTTGTCGCCGACGATCACCAGGAAGCGCGTGTCGAGCCCGCGGATATCATCGACGAACTCCGTTCCGGTCAGCATGTCGAGATACGCGAGCCGGCAGCCCGGTGCCACGCGCTCGCGGTTCTGCTGCAATTTCAGGTCGGCCCAGCGCGCCGACAATCCACCCGTCACGAATCGCACCAGCCGGCGAAACGCATCGTCGTCGACGGTCGTGCTCGCGAAGAACGCACGCGCGTCGTCGTTCAGGCGGTTGCCGGCCGCCGACACCGGGCACACGGCGATCGCGCTCTTGATGCGGGAGGGCGCGTCGGCGGCGAGCCGTTGTGTCGCCATGCCGGTCATCGAATGGCCGATCACGTGAAAGCGCTGCCAGCCGAGACGATCCGCGAGCGCCAGACAGTCGGCCGAGATCTCGTCGACGGTACAGGCGCCGCCCAGATGGATGGATTCGCCGTAGCCGCGCAGGTCGACGAACACGTACGTGAATGCCGCTTCGTCGAGATACGGCAGCAGCGCCGTGTAGTTCGTATGGTCGCCGAGCCAGTCGTGCATGACCATCACGCATTCGGGGCCCGTGCCGTGCTGCAGGTAGCTGAGGCCGCTGTTCGGGCCGGAGGCGAGGGTGTCGATACGGTTCATTTCAAGGGGTTTCCTTTTGGTTGGGGAACCAAAACGAAACGCCCTCCCGGCGGACCGGGAGGGCGTCTTGAAAGTGCATCGATCGTATCGAACGGATCGGCGAAAGTCAACGCTCAGAGCGCCATCCCGCCCGACACCTCGATGCGCTGCCCGTTGACCCAGCGGTTGTCGTCCGACAGCAGCGCCGCGATCATCGCGCCGATGTCGTCGGGCTCGCCCACTCGGCCGAGCGCCGTCCATTCCGCGACGCGCCGATTGACCTCCGGGTTGTCGCGCACCATCCCGCCGCTGAAATCGGTTGCCACCGCGCCCGGCGCGACGACGTTCACCGCAATGCGGCGCGGGCCGAGCTCCTTGGCCAGATAGCGCGTCAGCACCTCGACCGCCCCCTTCATCGACCCGTACGCCGCGCTGCCCGGCACGGCGACGCGCGTGAGGCCCGACGACACGTTCACGATGCGGCCGCCGTCGCGGATCAGCGGCAGCAGCGCCTGGGTGAGGAAGAACACGCCCTTGAAGTGCACGCGATAGAGCGCGTCGAGATCCGCTTCGGTCGTTTCGGCGATCGGCGCGTGATGCGAGGTGCCCGCGTTGTTGACGAGGAAGTCGAACCGGTCGGCGCCCCAGCCTGAAAGCGCTTCGCGGAGCTGTGCGGCAAAGGGAGTGAACGTGGTGCTGTCGCCGGCGTCGAGCGGCAGCGCGATCGCTGCCTGCCCGGCTTCGGTGGTCAACGCGACCACGTGATCGGCCTCGGCGCGGTTCGAGTGATACGTGAAGATCGAGCGCACGCCGCGCTGCGCGAGATGAAGCACCGTATTGCGGCCAAGCCCGCGGCTGCCGCCGGTGACGACGGCGATTTTCGGGGTTGAACGGGGAGAGTGTGCTGCTGTCATGCTGGGCTCCTGATTGAAGTCGGTGACGGACAGCGGCAAGCGTACGGCGGCCGCCGCGGCGGCTGAATGCCGGAACCGGCCGGGTTCTTGCCTGATCCTGCCCGGCCGCCCCGGGAGGCGCCGCGCCGCGTGTACCATCCGGGCATCGGGATACGGAGGGGGGCTGCATGTCGGACGAACTGGTCGAGCGTGTCGCACGCCTGACGGGCGTGCAGGGCGAAGACAGCCCGTTCGCGACGGCGATCGACGGGCTGATCCTGCTGCGCGCCAATCGCGAGAAACTGCCCGCGCCGCTGATCATGAAACCGGCGCTGTGCGTCGTCGTGCAGGGCGCGAAGTGGACGACGTTCGGCGGGCGGCGCTACGACTACGGGCCTGGCCGCGCGCTCGTCGTCAGCGTCGAGATGCCGGCGACGAGCCGTGTCGTCAAGGCGAGCGAAACCGAACCGTTCCTCGGCATCGTGCTCGAATTCGATCTCGCGATGATGCGCGACGTGCTCGAGCGTCTCGACGCGCCGCCGCCGCAACCGGCCGGCACGATCGGCCATGGCGTGTGCGTGACCGATTTCGGCGGGCCGCTCGCCGATTGCGTGCTGCGGATGATGCGGCTGCTCGATACGCCGGCGGCGATTCCGGTTGTCGCGCCGCTCGTGATGCGGGAAATCTGCTACTGGCTGCTCGCCGGCCCGCACGGCGGCGAAGTCTCGCGCGTCGTGTTCGCCAACGGCCATGCACAGCGTGTCGTCGCGGCGATCCATGCGCTGCGCGGCCAGTTTGCCGAGGCGATCCGCGTCGAGGAGCTCGCCGCCGTCGCGCAGATGAGCCCGTCGGCGTTTCACCGCCAATTCAAGGCGCTCACGTCGATGACGCCGCTGCAGTATCAGAAGCAGTTGCGCCTGCTGGAAGCGCGGCACCTGATGGTGACGGGCGTGGCGAACGCGGAAACGGCCGCGTATCGCGTCGGCTACGAAAGCGCGTCGCAGTTCAGCCGCGAATACGCGCGGATGTTCGGTGCGCCGCCGCGGCGCGATGTCGTCACGCTGAAAACCGCATCGGCCGACGGCTGAACCGGCATGCGCCGACGCGTTTCGTATGACGCTTTACGCGCGGGGTGGCGCGGTCGTACACTCGTCGGCAATTCGCGGCCCGCGTGGGTGGCTTTCAATCCCTTCAGTGGCTTTCAGCGGGCCAACGACCGTGCCAGCAGGACTTTCGTCGCGCGACGCCAGGAGGCGCCATGAGTGCAGACGCAGCCCCCGCAGCCCCGTCGGTTCAGGCGCGCATCCAGCACGTGTTCGTGCTGATGCTCGAGAACCGTTCCTTCGATCACCTGTTCGCGCTGTCGGGCTACCCCGACATCGTCGCCGCCTCGCCGGGTAACAGCAACGCGTATGGCGGCGCGGTCTATCCGTTCGGCGGCGGCGCGCCTGACCAGATGCCGACCGATCCGTGCCACGAATTCACCGACGTGCTCGAGCAGCTCTGCGGCGCGGGCGTGCCGTTCGTGACAGGGCAGGCCTATCCGCCAGTCGGCAATACCGGGTTCGTGTCGAACTACGCGACGTCGCATTCCGAAGGCACGCCGCCGCAGCCGGCCGATGCGGGCAAGATCATGCAGGGCGTCGACATCGCGACGCAGGCGCCGTCGCTGTATGCGCTCGCGAATGCGTTCGTGCTGTGCGACGCGTGGCATGCGTCGATGCCCGGGCCGACCTGGCCGAATCGCTTCTTCCTGCACGGTGCGTCGTCGGCCGGGCTCGACCATTCGCCGACCAAGGAAGAAATGGGCGGGTGGGACGCGTTCGACGGCTTTCCCTACCCGAAGGGTTCGATCTTCGCCGCGCTCGGCGACGACAACTGGCGCATCTACCAGGACCAGACGGGCAATCCGCTCGGCCAGGTGCCGCAGGTCGCGTCGCTGAAGGGCATCAGCTTCTTCGACATCGACGACCTCGCGCATTTCGAGGCCGATCTCGCGGCCGGCTATACGGCGCGCTATACGTTCATCGAGCCCGGTTACGGCGACATCGTGCACGGCACCTACGAGAACGGCAGCTCGCAACATCCGATGGATGGCCTCGCGGGCGGCGACCAGCTCGCCGCGCGTGTGTACAACGCGATCCGCAATTCGCCGGTGTGGAACAGCAGCCTGCTCGTGATCTGCTACGACGAACACGGCGGCTTCTACGATTCGGTCCGGCCGGGCGCCGCGCCGCGGCCGAACGACGGCGCGGCGGCGACGCTGAACGCGAGCGGCTTCGGGTTCGACGTGTACGGCGTGCGGGTGCCGGCGATCGTGATTTCGCCGTGGGTCGCGGCCGGGCAGGTCGACCATACGCCGTACGATCACGCGTCGGTCGCCGCGACGCTCGAGCGGCTGTTCGGCATGGCGCCGCTGACCGACCGCGACCGTCTCGCCAACGACCTGCTGGCGCTCGTCACCCCGACGTGCCGCAGCGACTGCCCGCAAAGGATCGGATCATGAGTACGACACCGGCCCCCGACCCGCGCGATGCGCTGCCCGTGCGCGACGGCACGAGCCTGATCGCGTTCCTGCACATCCTGAAGAAAGCGCATGCGGCGCTGGTCGGCCATGACAAGGCCCATCAACGCTTCAGCGAGATCGTGACGCGCGGGCAGGCGCGGCAGTACATCGAGGAGCTGATGCCGTCGCTGCTGCAGGCGCGCGAAGCGCATCGGCGGCGCAGGCATGGCGGGAAGCATCGATGACGGGTATGGCGGTGCGTGGTGGGGGCGCCTGATGTGCAATGAGTATCGGGTTGATCGCCAGCAAGCCCGATCTCCGAGGACTAGCGCGACCACCCCTCAATGACGGAATACAGGCGCTCCAGTTGCGCAAGCAAGTCCGTGCCGACAACGCAGTCGTCGAGCGTGCTGGAGGTTCGAATATATTTCTGCGCGAGAGATACTTTTTGCCGGGTTGTCGAGATCACGCCTCGCTCGTCGATCGAAAAATACCGATCGAAGAACGGCCTGGGGAGGTAGCCTTCGATCGTGTACTTTTCGGTCACCCAGACTGCGGTGCCCGGACGATTGAGGAGTTCGTCGATGACACGACCTTTCGCGCTGGCGGCACGGCTGCATCGCAATCGGTCGTCCGTGTCGGTCTCGAAGTTTAGATCGCGATCAATGACGATTGCGCAATGCCGGTTCATCCGGAGCATCGCGATGAATTCGCCGGTGTCCTTTCCGCTGAAATGCGCAAGGGATGCCCCGCCGTAGAGGGAGAACGAATAGTCGACGTTCTCGATCGGCATGACCTTGCCATTTGCTTTGCACCACAGCGCCAGCCAGTGTTTGATGTACAGGCGGTCGGATGCGCCCTCTACCCAGACTATGCCGTTGCTTTGCGAGATGTCCGACGCCTTGATGCCGAGCTGATCGAGCATCCCGATCGAGTCCGAGTATTCGACGATTTCTTCCGACACCGCGGCGAATACCTTGGCCGTACTTTTCCAGACGTTCACTTGCTGGAAGACCGGCGAGTGTGTCGCGATGAACAGTTGCAGATTCCTGTCGCGCACGACGCGATCGATCTCGTGCGCAAGGTGTCGCTGCAATGTCGGGTGCAGGTGGGTTTCGGGTTCTTCGATCAGGCAGACCGATCCGCTATCCGCCTGCTCCAGCCAGTCGACGATCGATACGAGTCGCCTCCAGCCGGCCGGCAGCGAATGAAAATGGACGTGGTTGCTTTGACGGACATCATCCGACAGCCAGATATCCAGCCTGCCGTCGCGATGCAGGCCGAAGGGATTGACCCGCGTGTAGGACAGGGTCGACTTGAAGATGTGTTCTTCATCGCTGCGGACGACGGTGGACGAAGACAGAATGCCCGGCAGATGTTCGGCGGCCCGGTTGAGGATCTTGCAAACCGATTCCAGATTTGGCTCGACGGATTCACGCCAGTAACGGATGTTGCACCGAATCGTCGACGTGAGCGCGCGAATCCGATCCCGCGATGCATCGTCGAGGCCGACTTTGCTGACGTTCCTTTTGATGAAGGTGCTTCGCTGGTCAGGTTTGCGATAGAGCAGTTCCAGGCACTGGATATCAAGTTCGTCACGGCCGTTGACGAGGATATCGTCCGCATTCTCTGCGTCTGCAATCCGGGTGGAAATGGCGCGGCCGTAATACGCGCTGTCGTCGCTGAATACGATTTCGAACGCCGATACGGCGTTACCAATCAGGTTTTCTCTGGGCAGACTCGTCAGTCGATCGGGACTGCGGATCGAATCGATCAGATCGATCAATGTCGATTTTCCGCCACCGTTGCCGCCGATCAGGATGTTGACGCTTGCGAACCAGCAGGGCTCCCGTGATCGAATCCAGTCCAGAAAAGGATCGTCGCCGAAGCTGCGAAAGGCATTGAGCCGGCGTAGACCGCAAAATGCGATACGAGTGATATGCGCCATCGGCAGGTAGATTGATCGAAGAGGGTCAGGGGACGGCACTTCACCGATATTCGTACCGGGAGCAGCGCAGTGTGACGCGGAATTGTATGGCGAATGGCGTCAGTCTGACGGCGCACCGAAATGCAAAACGGGGCTTGCGCCCCGTTTCGTCACGTGCCCTCACATGGTGTCGTTCACTCAGGCCGCCACCTCCCGCGCCCGCACCATCGTCAGCGCCGCATCCTCGATCATGTCCTCCTGCCCGCCGACGAGCCGCTGCCGGCCCAGTTCGACGAGGATGTCGCGCGCGGGAATCCCGTACTTCGCTTCCGCGCGCTTCGCGAACAGCAGGAACGACGAGTAGACGCCCGCATAACCGAGCGTCAGCGCATCGCGGTCGAGGCGAATCGGTGCATCCATGATCGGCACGACGAGATCCTCGGCGACGTCCGAGATCGCGAACACGTCAACGCCCGTCTCGATCCCCATCCGGTCGCACACCGCGACGAACACTTCCATCGGCGTGTTGCCCGCGCCGGCGCCGAGGCCGGCCGCGGCTGCGTCGATCCGGTTCGCGCCGGCGGCAACGGCCGCGACCGAGTTCGCGACGCCCATCGCGAGGTTGTGGTGGCCGTGGAAGCCGAGTTCCGTCTCCGGCTTCAGCGCGTCGCGTACCTGGCCGATCCGTGCGGTGACGTCGTCGGGCAGCATGTACCCGGCCGAATCGGTGATGTAGATGCAGTTCGCGCCGTACGACTCCATCAGCTTCGCCTGCACGACCAACTGCTCTGGCGTCGACATGTGCGCCATCATCAGGAACCCGACCGTGTCGAGCCCGAGCGTGCGCGCGAGGCCAATGTGCTGTTCCGACACGTCGGCCTCGGTACAGTGCGTCGCGACGCGGATCGTGCCGACGCCGAGTTCGTGCGCCATGCGCAGGTGCTCGACGGTGCCGATGCCGGGCAGCAGCAGCGCCGACACCTTCGCCTGTTTCAGCTCCGGAATCACGGCGCTCAGGTACGCCTCGTCGGTGTGAGCGGGGAACCCGTAGTTGACCGATGCGCCGCCGAGGCCGTCGCCGTGCGTAACCTCGATCAGAGGCACGCCGGCTGCGTCGAGCCCGCGCGCGATGTTGCGCATCTGGTCGAGCGAGATCTGGTGGCGCTTCGGGTGCATCCCGTCGCGCAGCGACATGTCGTGGACGGTGATCTTCTTGCCTGCAAGTGACATCGTGTGACTCCTCGACTCAAGCGGTAGCGGCCGTCGCGGCCAGCATCTGTTCGGCGAAACGCTCGGCCGTCGCGGCCGCGGCGGCGGTCATGATGTCGAGGTTGCCCGCGTACTTCGGCAGGTAATCGCCGAGCCCTTCGACTTCCATGAACACCGACACGCGATTGCCGTCGAACACCGGGCCGTTCTTCAGCGTGTAACCGGGCACGTAACGCTGCACCTCCTTGACCATCGCATGCACGGACGCGGTGATCGCATCGACGTCGGGCGGCCCGTCGGTCAGGCAGTGGATCGTGTCGCGCATGATCAGCGGCGGCTCGGCCGGGTTGATCACGATGATCGCCTTGCCCTTGCGCGCGCCGCCGACCTGTTCGATCGCGCCGGACGTCGTGCGCGTGAATTCGTCGATGTTCTTGCGCGTGCCGGGGCCGACCGACTTCGACGATACCGTCGCGACGATCTCGCCGTACGCGACCGGTTGCACGCGCGACACCGCGTACACCATCGGGATCGTCGCCTGGCCGCCGCAGGTCACCATGTTCACGTTCGCCTGCGCGCTGTCGAGATGGGCGTCGAGGTTGACCGGCGGCACGCAGTACGGCCCGATCGCGGCGGGCGTCAGGTCGATCATCTTCACGCCGAGCGCGGTGAGCTTGTCGGAGTTGTCACGGTGCACGTAGGCCGACGTCGCGTCGAACGCGATGCGGATGTCGTCGGCGGCCACGTGCGGAAGCAACCCGTCGACGCCCTTGTCGGTGGTCTTCAGGCCGAACTCGCGCGCGCGGGCCAGGCCGTCGGACGCCGGATCGACGCCGACCATCCACACGGGTTCGAGCACCGTCGAGCGGCGCAGCTTGTACAACAGGTCGGTGCCGATGTTGCCGGGCCCGATCAGTGCGCATTTGATTTTCTTCATCAGGAATTTTCCTTTAGATAAAGCGGACGTCGCAGCTGCCGATGCCGGAGATGTGCATCGACAGTGCGTCGCCGGCGGTGACCGGAATCAGTTTCGCGAGGGAGCCGGACAGTACGATCTCGCCGGCGAGCAGCGGCACGTCGTACGCGGCGAGCGTGTTCGCGAGCCACGCGACCGCGTCGGCGGGATGGCCGAGTGCCGCATCGCCGCGCCCTTGCGCGACGGGCTCGCCGTTCTTCTCGATCGTCATCTCGCACGCGGCGAGATCGAGCGTGCGCGGGTCGACGCGCGCGTCGCCGAGCACGTACACGCCGCACGACGCGTTGTCGGCGACGGTGTCCTCGATGCGGATCGCCCAGTCGCGGATGCGCGAGTCGACGATCTCGAAGCAGGGCGCGACGGCGGCCGTCGCGGCGATCACGTCGGTGCGGTCGATGCCGGGGCCGCGCAGGTCGCGCGCGAGGATGAACGCGATCTCGCCCTCGGCGCGCGGCGCGATCAGCGAGTCGGCGGCGATCGCCTCGCCGGCCGCGTAGTGCATGCCCGACAGCAGGATGCCGAAATCGGGCTGGCGCACGTTCAGCATGTCCTGCACGGCCTGGCTCGTCACGCCGATCTTCTTGCCGACCACTGCCTCGCCGTGTTCGACGCGGCGTTCGATGAAGCGCTGCTGGATGCGGTAGGCGTCGTCGAGCGACAGGCGGCGCGCTCGGCTCGACAGCGGCGCGACCGGCGCGCGCGCGTGCCACGCGGCGTACAGCTCGTCGCCGAGCGTCGTATGCAGGCGGGAAGACATGAAAGGGCCCTCGATTCTCGAATGGAAAAGGCCGCCGTCGCGGGCGGCGTCGGGCGCCGGAGCGGGGCCCCGGCGCGTGGGTCGCGGGCGTGCCGCGTCAACAGGTTGATTAGTTACCCGAACTGCGGATCGCGTCCGGCGAGAAGTACGCCTCGTTGAACTGCGGGCTGTTGTCGAGCTTCGGCATCGGGCCTTCGTTCGTCAGGCGGTCGGCCATGTACGCGCCCGAGATCAGGTCGTGGAAGAACACCGCGCTCGGGTAGAACACCTTCGCGTCGAACGCGTACAGCGACGTCGCGACGTTGGTGCGCCAGAGCTGGCCGCGCGCGTCGTAGTTGTCGGCGAGCAGCGATTGCCACGAATCCTCGTCGATGTACAGCACGCGCTTCGCGTACTGGTGGCGATAGCCGCTCTTCAGCGTCGCCTGCAGCACCCACACGCGATGCAGCTCGTAGCGGATGTACGCCGGGTTCTCGTGACCCTTGGTCAGCAGGTCGCCGTACTTCACCGCGCTGTCCATCACCTTGTAGTTGTCGTACGGCACGTAGATCTCGCGCTTGCCGACGATCTTCCAGTCGTAGCGGTCGCCGGGGCCGTTGTACAGGCGGTCGTCGTCGACGGTGCGGAAGCCGCCCGGGCCCTGCGGCTGGTCATAGCCGTATTCGGGCGCCTGGCGCACGCGCCGCGTGCCGGGGTTGTACATCCACGTGCGCGACGAGTTGTCCGCGCCGGCCTTGTCCCAGTTCGTGAAACCGACGATCAACGAGCCGCGGTCGGACAGCGGCAGCTCCGTCGCGTTGCGGTAATACGTGCGGTTGTTCAGGTCGCTCTTGACGTCGTACTTGCCGACGTTGCGCGGCGAGTAGATGTCGTAGCGCACCTTGCCCCACGCGATGTTGCCGTCGGAGTACACGACCGCCTGGTCGTAGGTGGCCTGCTCGGTGCCGATCGACGACGAGAAACGCTGGTTCCACAGCAGTTCGGCGGCGGTCTTCGGAATCGGGTAGGGCACCGTCGGCGGCGCGTTCGTGAGGCCGTTCGCGTCGGACGTCATTGTCGAATCGGGCGCGTACGTGCGGATGTCCTTGTAGACGGCATCCGGGTAGCGGAAGTCGCGGTGGCTCGGGTAGACGATGATCTTGAAGGTGGCCGGGTAGCGCTTGAACATCGCTTTCTGGCCGTCGGTCAGGTGCTCCGCGTACTGCGCCATGTTTTCCGCGGTGATCGTCGCGACCGGCTTCTCGTTCGCGAACGGATCGGGGTAGCGGCTGCCGCGCTTGTACTGCACGTCGGACGGCGCGCCGAGCCACTTGCCCGACCACTCGGGCACGCTGCTGTCCTTGCTCGCGGCGCGCACCGCACCCATCGGGGTCAACTGGCCGTCGAGCGCCTTCAGGTCGTCCGTCGTGACCTTCGGGTACGACGCCGTCGCGGCGAGTGCGCACGCGGCGATCACCGACGCGCGCAGGAGGGGGAGATGAATTCGCTTCATGACTAATCCTCTTCTTGCTGAGTGACGAGCGGCCGGGCCGCTCAGAAGTGGTAGGTCGCCGTGGCCAGCACGTAGTCGCGATCGGCGAGCGGGCGCGTGACCGGGTTCGGCGAACCGAGGAACTTGGCGTAGACGAGCGACAGCGACAGGTTGCTCAGGCGCGTGAAGGTCACGCCGGCGGTCACGCGGTGGTCGCCCTGGCCCGTCAGCGAGCCGAGCGCGCCGGCCAGCGGCGACGTGCCGGTCAGGTCGTGCGTGTAGGTCAGCGGCACGTCGAGATCCCAGCCGTTGAACACGTTCTTGTAGCTGAGCGTCCACGCGATCTCGAGCGCTAGCGCATTGCGCGAATTCGCGAGCGTGGTCGACCCGTCGAGCTCCGAGATGCTGCCCGCGTGTACGTACGTGAGTTCGCCGATCAGCGACTGCGAGTTCGCGAGGAAGCTCGGCCCGATCGAGTAGATGCCGGACAGGTTGGTCTGCAGCACGTTCGCGCGCGTCGACTGCGGGCCCGTCGCGGTATTGACGAGCACGGCCGCGCCCTGGCGGTACGACACTTCGCCCGCGACGTTTACCGGGCCGACCTGCGTCGAGAAGCTCGCGCCGGTCAGCTTGATGTTGTCGAAGTAGGTCTGCTGGTACTGGAGCGTCGGGAAGTAGGTCGTGACGACGCTCGGGTTCATGTCGTTGTAGTGCAGGTAGTACAGGCCGAGCTCGGTGTCGCCGAGTACGCGGAAGCGCGCGCCGATACCCCACTGGTTGCGTGCGCTCGGCTTCTCGTCGGGGCCGCGCGGAATGATCATCCCGCCCGGGCCGATGATGTATTGCGCACCGGGGCCCGTGACGTCCGAGTAGCTCCAGTACGTGCCGGGTGCGGTCAGGCGGTTCTGCTGGTACGAGAACTGGTAGTAGCCGAGCAGGCTGAAGCGCGGCGTGATCTGCCACTGCGTCGAGATCTGCGGCACCGGCAGCAGGATGTCTTTCACCTCGGCGCCGGCCATGTACGACTTGGTCGCGTCGGACGGCCCCTGCGCGCCCGCGATGTTCGGGAAGAACAGGCTTTCGCCCCACGCGACGACCTGGTCGCCGACCTTCACGTTCAGGCTCGTCGAGCCGATGTGGAACGTGTTGTACGCATACGCGGCGAGCAGCGTCGTGTGGCCGCCCGACCAGTAGCGTGCGTCGCTCGTGAAATTGTTGTACTGGCCCGACTGGTTCACGGTGCCCGGTGCGTCGTTGTAGTTCGGACGGTGGTACGCCTGGTCGTAGAACGTGTCGGCGCGCACGAACACGCCCCAGTCGTCGTGCTTCAGGTTCACTTCGCCGAGCAGGCTGACCTGGTTCTCGATCAGCTTGTTCTTCGCGAAGTTGCGGTCGCCGTCGTCGCCGTTGATGTTCGCCGGCGTGAGGAGATTGCCGCTCGGTGCGCGGGTGCGCATGCCGAGGCCGTAACTGAGCGTGAACGTGTAGTCCAGCGTCGTGTCGGCGCCCAGCTCGATCGTGCTGCCGGCGTGCGCGCTGGGAACGGCGCACGTCAGCAACGCGGCGGCCAGCGTCGACAGCGTGGCGGTTGCCCGCTTGTCGGTACGGCGCGAAATCCGTTGATGCATGGTGTCTCCTCTTGGGGGTATCGACGACGGTCGTCTATGTGCGTTGTCGTGAGAGGCAGAGTAGGGAGATCGCGGTAGCAGGGAATCGTCAAAATGAACTAGATGACTTCCCTAGGACTGGCAACGATTCGTGCCGCACCGATTGCCATGCGTGTATCAGCGTGCATCAGCGCGCGACTGCCTGCGCGGCATTCAGGAACGCCGGCCGCTCGCCGCCGCCGTCGAGCCGCAGGTTCGCACCCGACGTGTACGACGCGTCGGGCGAGGCGAGGAACAGGCACGCGGACGCGACGTCGTCGGGCGTCGCGAGCCGTCCGGCGGGAATCGTCGCGCGGATGGCGTCGAGCGCGTCGTCGCTGCCGTAGTGGCCTTCGGTGGCCGATTCGGTCTGCACGAGGCTCGGGCTGATCGCGCACACGCGCACACGCGGCGCCCACTCGACCGCGAGCGATGTGACCGCGTTGACGAGGCCGGCTTTCGCGGCACCGTACGCGGCCGTGCCGGGCGACGGGCGTGACGCGCTGACGCTCGCGATGAACAGCATCACGCCGCCTTGCGGCTGTGGCTGCATGATCGCGTTCACGCGCTGCGCGAGCTGCAGCGGCGCGATCAGGTTCAGCCGCACGATCGATTCGGTGAAGCGCGGCGACGCATCGGCTGCGAGCGCAAACGGCGAGCCGCCCGCGTTGTTGACGAGCACGTCGAGGCCGCCGGCCGTATCGCGGATCGCCGCGAGCATCGCGTCGACCTGTTCGATGTCGCGCAGGTCGGCCGCGACGAACGCCGCCGTGCGGCCGCCGGCCGAGGGCGGCGTGTCGGGCGCGCTGCGTCCGCAGACAAACACGCGCGCCCCCGCCGCGAGAAACCGTTCGGCGATGCGCCGCCCGATGCCTTTGGTGCCGCCCGTCACGAGCACCGTCTTGCCGCTGTAGTCGAATCCGTTCATCGTCAGCCTCCGTTTCGGTGGGCCGATGATAGGAAGAAGCGCGCGCGGCTTCGTAGTCTGAAAGGATGATGCCGTCCGGCGCCGGCGGCGCAATCATCGTGGCCAGGCATCCATCGAACGACGAAGGAGACAACCCGCGATGACGATCCCCATGACGCCGCCAGTCGGCATCTTTACCGACGTGCCGGGCGGCCTGCGCCTGCACCATTACGAGGCGGGCGAAGGCCGGCCGGTGGTGTTCATCCACGGCAGCGGCCCGGGCGCCAGCGGTTTCAGCAATTTCAAGCACAACGTGCCCGCATTCGCGGCGGCCGGCTATCGCGCGATCGTCGTCGACCTGCCCGGCTACGGGCAGTCGTCGAAGCCGTCCGACGTCGCCTATACGCTCGATTTCTTCGTCGGCGCGCTGCATGCGCAACTGAACGCGCTCGGGATCGGGCCGGCCGTGCTGCTCGGCAATTCACTCGGCGGTGCGATCGCACTCAAGTACGCGCTCGACTACCCGGACGAGGTCGACGGGCTGATCATGATGGCGCCGGGCGGTGTGGAGGATCGCGACACCTATTTCCGGATGGAAGGCATCCAGCGGATGGTGAAGCTGTTCACCAATCGCCAGATGAATGACGACACGATGCGCGAACTGCTGACGTTGCTCGTGCACGATCCGGCGATCGTCACCGACGCGCTGGTCGCCGAGCGGATGAAGGTGTGCGTCGAACAGCCGACCGAAGTGCTCGCGACGATGAGCGTGCCGAACCTGACCGACGCGCTCGGCGACCTGCGCAGCCCGGTGCTCGGTTTCTGGGGCACGGACGATCGCTTCAATCCGGTCGGTGGCGCGCTGAAATTCCTCGAACACTGTCGTGACGCGCGCTTCGTGCTGATGAACCGGTGCGGCCACTGGGTGATGGTGGAACACGCCGACTATTTCAATCGGGAATGCCTCGATTTTCTTGCGACGCGGAATACGCGATAACGCCGGATGCCCTTGACGGCCTGCCCCGATGCGGGCGGCCTGTCTGAACACATACATGGAGACACCATGAAACTCATCGAAGACCTGTTCGACCTGCGCGGCAAGGTGGCTGCGATCACCGGCGGCGCGCGCGGCATCGGCGCGGAGACGGCACGTACGCTGGCTGCAGCGGGCGCGAGCGTCGCGATTCTCGACGTGCTGTCGCAACCGGCGGAAGCGCTGGTCGAGGAAATTCGCGCGCAAGGCGGCCAGGCTGCATTCTGGTCGCTCGACGTGACGCAGGAAGCCGACGTGTCGCGCGTGTTCGGCGAGATCGTCGCGCACTTCGGGCGCCTCGACGTGCTCGTGAACAACGCGGGCATCGAAGGCCACAACGTGCCGACGCACGAGCTGACGCTCGCGCAATGGCAGCGCGTGCAGGACGTGAACGTGAACGGCGTGTTCCTGTGCACGCGTGCCGCGATTCCGTATATCGACGCGGCCGGCGGCGGCTCGATCGTGAACCTGTCGTCGATGTACGGGATCGTCGGCGGGCCGGACGTGCCCGCGTATCACGCGTCGAAGGCCGCGGTACGGATGATGGCGAAGGTCGACGCGATGCTGTACGCGGCGAAGAACATCCGTGCGAACTCGGTGCATCCCGGCTATATCCGCACGCCGATGCTCGAGGAAGCGTTCCGCCAGATGGGGCAGGACCCCGACAATGTCTTCGGCTATCTGCAGACGCACGTGCCGATGGCGAAGATCGGCAGCCCGCGCGACATCGCGGCCGGCATCCTGTATCTCGTGTCGCCGGCAGGCCGTTACGTGACGGGCGCCGAGCTCGTGATCGACGGCGGTTATACCGCGCGCTGACGCGGCTTTCGCACCACAAGGGAGACGCGCAGTTGAAAGTGCTCGTGGCAGTGAAACGCGTGGTCGACGCGAACGTGAAGGTCGGCGTGAAATCCGACCGGACCGGCGTCGACATCGCGAACGTGAAGATGTCGATGAACCCGTTCGACGAGATCGCGGTGGAAGAGGCCGTGCGGTTGAAGGAGGCCGGCGTCGTGACCGAAGTGGTCGCCGTGTCGGTCGGCGTCGCGCAGGCGCAGGAAACGCTGCGCACGGCGCTGGCGATCGGTGCGGACCGCGCGATCCTCGTGGAATCGAACGACGGTGTCGAGCCGCTGGGTGTCGCGAAGGTGTTGAAGGCGCTGGTCGACAAGGAGCAACCGTCGCTCGTGATCCTCGGCAAGCAGGCGATCGACGACGATTCGAACCAGACCGGGCAGATGCTGGCTGCGCTGGCGGGTTTGCCGCAGGCGACGTTCGCGTCGAAGGTGGCGATTGCCGACGGCCGTGCGACGGTCGCGCGCGAAGTCGACGGTGGCGCGGAAACGCTGTCGCTTCAACTGCCCGCCGTCGTGACGACGGACCTGCGCCTGAACGAGCCGCGCTACGTGACGCTGCCGAACATCATGAAGGCGAAGAAGAAGCCGCTCGAAATCGCGAAGCCGGAAGATCTCGGCGTGGACGTGACGCCGCGCGTGAAGGTGCTCAAGGTGAACGAGCCGCCGAAGCGCGCGGCCGGCGTGAAGGTGCCGGACGTGCAAGCGCTGGTCGGGAAGCTGAAGAACGAAGCCAAGGTGCTGTAACAGGGAGCGCAAGGAAATGACGATTCTGGTGATTGCGGAGTACGACGCCCCGAAGGAAGCCCCCTTGGGGGGCGGCGCGTCGATCAAGGCCGCGACGCTGAGTGCCGTCGCTGCCGCACAGGCGCTCAATGCTGCGGGCGGCGGCGACGTTCATGTGCTCGTCGCGGGGCACGGCGCGCAAGCGGCGGCCGATGCCGCGGCGAAGATCGCCGGGGTGTCGAAAGTGCTGCTGGCCGACGCACCCCAGCTCGCTGACGGTCTTGCCGAGAACGTCGAAGCGACGGTGATGAGCATTGCGAACGGCTACTCGCACATCGTTGCGCCGGCCACGGCCTACGGCAAGAACATCGCACCGCGTATCGCCGCGAAGCTGGACGTCGCGCAGATCTCCGAGATCACGGCGGTGGTGTCGGCCGATACGTTCGAGCGCCCGATCTACGCGGGCAACGCGATCGCGACGGTGCAGTCGAGCGACCCGGTCAAGGTCATCACGGTGCGTGCGACGGGTTTCGATCCGGTGGCCGCCGTTGGCGGCAGCGCATCGGTCGAGAAGATCGAGGCGGCGGCCGATGCCGGCAAGTCGCGGTTCGTGAGCCGTGAAGTGACGAAGCTGGATCGTCCGGAACTCACGAGCGCGAACATCATCGTGTCGGGCGGTCGTGGCCTGGGCAGCGGCGAGAACTATACGAAGGTGCTGGAGCCGCTGGCCGACAAGCTGAGCGCGGCGCTCGGCGCCTCACGTGCGGCAGTCGATGCCGGCTACGTGCCGAACGACTACCAGGTCGGCCAGACCGGCAAAATCGTCGCACCGCAGCTGTACATCGCGGTCGGCATCTCGGGCGCGATCCAGCACTTGGCCGGCATGAAGGATTCGAAGGTGATCGTCGCGATCAACAAGGATCCGGAGGCGCCGATCTTCAGCGTGGCCGACTACGGTGTCGTCGGCGATCTGTTCACGCTCGTGCCGGAAGCGGTCGCGGCGCTCTGACGATGCCGCTGTTCGAATTCAACGGTATGCGGCCGCGCGTCGATCCATCCGCGTACGTCGACCCGAGCGCGGTCGTGATCGGCGACGTGACGATCGGCGCGCGCTGCTACATCGGTCCGCATGCGAGCCTGCGCGGCGACTTCGGCGCGATCGTCGTCGAAGACGGCAGCAACGTGCAGGACGGCTGCGTGCTTCACGTCGGGATCGGCGAGACGTGCCGGCTCGGCGTCAACAGCCACGTCGGCCACGGCGCGATCGTGCATGGCGCGACACTCGAACCCGACACGATGATCGGGATGAATGCGGTCGTGATGGACGGCGCGACCATCGGCGCCACGACGATCGTCGCCGCGTGCGCGTTCGTGAAGGCCGGCTACGACGTGCCGCGTGGCGTGCTGCTCGCGGGCATGCCGGGGCGCGTCGTGCGGCGGCTGAGCGACGCGGAGATCGACGCGAAGGCGAACGGCACGCGGATTTATCAGCAACTGGCGGCGGATTGCCTGAGGACGATCAGGCGGATCGACGGGTGAGCAGCGGGCATTCGGGCGAACCGGGATGGGACGGATTGCCGGGCAGGTTGCCGTTGCCGTAAGATCGTCGCAGGCTTTCCCACCGGCATCCGCGTCACATGAAAAAGAACGTCCGTTTTCGGCTCACAGTCATTGCGTCGGTTTTTGCCGTCTGCAGCGTTTATATGCACATCCAGCAGTTCATCAGTGGCTGTGTGTGGGTCAGGGGCCATCAGCGCTGCAGTTTCGAAAACAGCACGAATTTCGAAGGCTGGATGGATCTCGATCTGATGATCGCCTGTTGCTGGGTCGCGGCGGCGGTGGTGGGCTGGATTTCCGTCGTGCAGGCCGCGAAGAAGCCCGGTTGACTGTTGGCGCTTTTTTCACGCGAAACCGGTCGCTGTCAATCCGTGACAACGATCATCGGTACGGCGCCGTCGCGCGCTGCGTCGTCCGCGATCGACGGGCATGTAGTGCTGGCCGGGGGGATCATGACGATCCGCGGCGAGACGAGCGGCTGACGGGGCTGCGGCCGACGTTGTGCCTTTTCCTGCCCGGGATAATGATCCGGCGTCGCGCACGCTGCGCGAGGGGAGGCTCCCATGCAATTTCCGACGGGATCGGTGGTCGCGCTCAGTTCGGCCGCCGCGACGATGTTTTCGATGGGCATGCTGTTTCTCGGCTACTGGGGATTGCACGAGCCGCTGCCGTGGCGGTTCGGCGACTACGTCGTGATCGTGCCGGCACTGGCCGGCTTCGCGTGCCTTGCCAGCGTGCCGTTTCTCGCGACATCGCCGATGAAAGCACCCGACGACGAGTCGCGGATGTTCGTCGCGCGACGCGTGTTTCTGTGCGGCGCAGGCGCGGTGTGGTGCGCGATCGTCGCGTCGCTGTTCGCGTGAGGTTCGTGCGGGATGCGGGTGAACGGGCGCTCGCCGGTGCGGCTCTGTGGGCGCGTGTCGAAGCGTCCTGGATGAGCGCTTGAAGCACGATTTTCATGCGTCGATTCGGGCCGTCATGGCGGTTTTCATTTCCCCGGTGCCGTGTACTTGAACGTTGGTGTTCAAGGTCGCCGACGCAGCCGTGATTCGGCCCTTTCATGTGGACGACGAGATCGGGGTTCGGGGGGGGGGGGCGTCAATGCTTGCTCCCGACCTTGAAGCGCGTGAAGCAGCCTTTATCGACGCGCCGGCAGCGCGAGCGGGATCGCCGTGTGCCGGGTGATGTCCGGTCTTGACCGACCTTGCGTCGAGCGAAGCGTGCATCACGCTGGGGTGGTGCCGAGATCCACGAAGACCTTGTTGGCCCCCGCCTTGTACAGCCGCTTGCCGAGCTTCGGATAGTCGCATACGTCGTGCTCCGGCCGGTCGCCCGCCACGAGATAGACCAGCGGCAGATCGCCGGTGTTCAGCATCGTGTGCGCGGTACCGCCGCGCGGAAATCCCATGAAGTCGCCCGGGCCGATTGCATATGTATGGCCATCGACGATTGCTTCGCCGGTTCCCGAAAGGACGTAGACGCATTCTTCCGCGTAGAGATGCCGGTGGTATTCGGTGGATTCGTGTCCGGGCATCAAGGTCATCAGATGGACGCCGAGTTGCGTCAGCCCGGTTGCGTCGCCAAGCGAGCGCTTCAGGCGGACGGCATTCTCGTTCAACGGATGGACCGAATGTTCCGCTTCCATCGCTGCGATGTCGGCGGCTTTCAGCACTTCACGCGGGGTGTTCATCGTCTCTCCTTTCCGGGAATCGGGGCGCCAGTGGTACCGCGAGTGTGAATTATGGGGGCGGGTGTCGGCGAAAGCATCGTTACGCTCGCTTGAATGATGGCGACAGGGGCAGGGCCGCCTCTTTCGCCGGGCGATGCTACGTAACGCAGGGGCCGCGTTACGCACGCGTTACCCGGGACGCGCGGCTTGAGCGCGGCTGTAAGGTTGGGTACGGATGCCACGCGTCGCGCCCTGGGCGGCCGTTGAGAGGCTGCAGTCCGGGGAGTGTGTGAAGTCGACGTTGATGCCGATCGCAATGGCACGATAGATGCTTGTCGGGATGATCGAGCTAAAAAGCGAACGGGGGCTTCCATGCAGAATCATTTCATCAAGGCGAACGTTGCACTGGCCGCCATTGCCGCGGCTTGCGCGCTGGCCGCGTGCGGCGGCAGCGATGTTACGGCGCCGACGCCGAGTGGTAACAACATCGGAACGAGTACGAGTGGGACCAGCGGCACGAGCGGCACGAGCGGAACCAGTGGCACAAGTGGAACCAGTGGCACAAGCGGAACCAGCGGAACCAGCGGAACCAGCGGAACCAGCGGAACCAGCGGAACCAGCGGAACCAGCGGAACCAGCGGAACCAGCGGAACCAGCGGAACCAGCGGAACCAGCGGAACCAGCGGAACCAGCGGAACCAGCGGAACCAGCGGAACCAGCGGAACCAGCGGAACCAGCGGAACCAGCGGAACCAGCGGAACCAGCGGAACCAGCGGAACCAGCGGGACCAGTGGCACCAGCGGAACCAGTGGCACAAGTGGAACCAGTGGCACGAGCGGAACCAGTGGCACGAGCGGGACCAGTGGCACAAGCGGAACCAGTGGCACAAGTGGAACCAGTGGCACGAGCGGAACCGGCGGCACAAGCGGAACCAGCGGCACCCCCGGCACGAACGGCATCATCAGCTCGGTCGGCTCGGTCGTCACCGATGTGGGCGTCACGATCGCCGGCGCAAGCCCTCCGGGCGGAACCAAGGGCGTGACCACCGGGCTTGCCAACACGGTCACCGGCGCCGGCACGCTCATCCGCGATACGTCGAACGCGGTGAGCAACGGCATCGGTCAGATGGGCTTCACGACGAACCCGGTCGGCGCGACAGTCGCCGGCCTCGGCACGATCGTCGGCTCGACCGGTAATCCGGTCAGCGGTCTCGCCGACACGGTGAAGGCGCTCGGCTCCGGCCCGCTGTCGCCGCTGGCGCCGCTCACGACGCCGGTCGGCGGCCTGCTCGACACGGTGGCCGGCGGTCTGAAGTCGGGCGGCACGATGCTCGGCTCGTCGCTGTCGTCGGGCCCGGTCCAGCAGGCGACGCAGGCACTCAGCACGGCGATCACGCCGCTCGTGACGACGGCCGGCCAGCTCACACAACAGGTCGGCACCGCAACCGGCCTCGGCCAGCCGGTCGCCGGCCTGCTCGGGCAAATCGGCGGGGCAATCACGTCGGCCGGATGGAAGGTGACATCGGCGTCGCCGCAGCCGGTCGTGAGCGGTGTCGGTGAACTCGTCCGTGCGGTCGGCAATACGGTGACCAACGTGGGCGGGCTCGTGAACCCGAGCGGTGCGAACGGCGCGGTGCCGGTTGCGGGCCTGGTGACGAGCGTGGTCGGCGGTATTCCGGCGACCGTACACGGCGGCTCCGCGACCGGTACGGGCGGCGGCAACCCGTTGGGCGCGCTCGGCAATCCGCTCGCGCCGGTGACGTCGCTGGTGGGCGGCCTGCTCGGCGGCGTGGCCGGCAAATAACCGATCGGCGCCGAACGTCGCACAGGCAGTGGTGCCCAATGACCCGGGAGACGGCTTCAAAAAAGTTGCATGGCGACTGTCAACTTTTGCGCAAGCCGTCTCCTGGCTTCACCTCAATGCGGCGGTGCCGCGGCATGCTGCTGCAACGCATCCAGGTGCCCGATGATCTGATTGGCGATATCCTTCGCCAACGAATCAACCGCGGTCGTCCCCTCGACTTTCTTGACGACGAACTTCGCCGCAACGACGTACGGATTCCAGCGCGCCACTGTACCCTGCGCCTTGATCGCATCCTCCACGCCGATGACCGCAAACGGCACGTTGGCATCCTTGGCCGCGTCGGCGATCGTCACCGAGACTTCCGTGTTCGGGCTGTCGCCGCCCGAGCCGCCTTGCAGCAGCGACTGAATGCGGCCGCTCGGGGCGCGTGAATAGAAAACGCCGCCGATCAGCCAGCCCGACGCGACCATCGGCAATGGTTCGCCGGGCGCGAGATAACGCGCGGTGACGCCCGCGTTGCCGAGCTGCTGGACGATGGCCTTCGCCAACGCACCTGCATTCTGGCTAGCCGACCTCGCGTGAATGGTCGCGCGCGTGCGGGACAGCAAGCGCCCCGAGCCGTTGTTTTCCTGAACGACCTGGAAAGGCCGCACGTACATGACCGGTATGGCCGGCGCGGTGTCCGAGCCACTCGCTGCCGGCTGCTGCGCGTGCGCGAAACTCGTTGCAAACCCGATGACGAGCGCGGCAAAAACTGCCTGGTTGAGCTTTCTCAAGGTTTGCGCCTTTTTCACGATTGGAACGAGGGCCAGCTTATGGCCGTGAATAGGGGACGTCAACCTTGCCATCTCCCACGACCTCGGCTTGCGCGTCTCCTCGGTCCCGGTCGTTCAGATGCATGAGGTCAGCAGCTCGCGTCGAAAGTTAACCGCCCCATGGGGCCTTTTTGAATCCATCGTTCAGGTGACCGGCTGGCACCGGTCGCCTGAGGTTCGGACCAGGACCTGCCGGTCGGCGAGGCGTCGGCCAGCTACTTGCGGCCACCGTCGAGCTTCGACGGTGGCCGCGCCAGCCCGCGCGCCGGCAGCGGCGTCGACATCACGATCGACGTACGCGTTTCGCCGTACAGGTTGATGCGTTCGATCAGTTGTTCGAGATGGGTCATGCCGATCGCGACGAGTCGCATAACATACGAGTCCGCGCCCGTCACGTGATGACACTCGACGACTTCGGGAATCGTCTCCAGCAACCGGAGGAATTTGGCTTTCGCCGGTTGCGGCACCGTGATGCCGATCAGCGCGCTGACCGGATAGCCGGCCGCGGCAGGATTGATCCGGGCCGTGTAGCCCTCGACCACGCCGGCCGCTTCAAGGCGCTTCACGCGCTCCGTCACCGCCGGCACCGACAGGTGCACCTGGCGCGCCAGCTCCGTGTAGCTGATGCGGCCGTTGGCCTGCAACAGCGCCAGTACCTTCCAGTCCAGATCGTCCATTGCGGCGGGATTTTTAAGGTGGAGGGGTCATTTTTCCTTAAAAACCGCATTCAGCGATGACGGGACTTTCCCTACGATGTCTGTTCCACCCGTTGCATGTCGCAAGGAGCAGGCGATGTTGTTCATCAAGTCCGTCGTGATGGGGCTGTCGATTGCTGTGCCGGTCGGCCCGATCGGCATGCTGTGCATTCAGCGCAGCCTGAGCCGCGGCTTTCAGGCGGGATTCGCGACGGGCGTCGGCGCCGCGTGCGCCGATGCGATCTACGGCCTGCTCGGCGCACTCGGCATCGCGGGTATCGTCTCGGCATTCCCGATGCTGACCGTCGGGTTGAAAATCGGTGGCGGCGCGTTCCTCGTGTGGCTGGCGTGGACCATCGCGCGCCAGGCGCCGGCCGCGTCGACGGCACAACGCGACCTGCCGCGCACGACCGTCCTGCGCGATTTCCTGACGACGTTCGGCCTGACGCTGTCGAACCCGATGACGATCCTGTCGTTCGTCGGCATCTTCGCGGCGCTCGGCCCGCTGTCGGGCGCGCGGGAAGGCGCGATGTGGCCGGCCGTGGCGCTGATGGTCGCCGGTGTGTTCATCGGCTCCGCAACGTGGTGGCTGTGCCTGAGCGGTACGACCGCCGCGCTGCGCACGCGGATGTCGTTCGCGTTCATGCACGGGCTGTCGCGCGGGTCGGCCGCGGTTATCGCGGTGTTCGGCGTGATCCAGGTGGTCGCGGGCGTGCGCGGCGTCATCTAGGTCGATGCGTCGCGCGTATCGCGTTGCGACCGGATCGCGTCGATCGTTGTCCGGATATGCGCGAGCAACTCGAGTACCACCGCCTTCCGAAAATACTGGTTCATCCGCGTGCTGACGACGAGATCGGACGGCAACGCGTCGATCGAACGCTGAACCGACAGCAGATCGTCGGCGAGTCGCGCCAGCGCATCGCGATCCCGCGCGCCTACGGCAACCGCGATCTCGTCCGGCCAGAAAACGAACGCGTCGATGCCGCAGCACGCGGCGACACAGTCTGTCTCCAGTGCATCGATCAACGGCATGACCGCGGCGAGACAGGGATCGATCGCGACCGCCTGCGCCTGCCCGCCCGACAGATCGCCGAATTCGATCCAGCGATCCGGGCCGATGCCGATGTCGTCCTTGTGGGGTTTCCCGTTCATCGTCTGACGCTCGACGGATTCAATTCAATGCCCGCAAATGCGCACGCACGAAGCGCGCGATTTCCTGGCCCAGTTCCATGTCTTCGGGCGCGCCCATGAACCCGCCATGCGGCATCCCTTCGAACAGGTGAAGCTCGGTCGGCACCTGCGCGCGCCGCAATGCGCGATGCAGGCGGACCGCGTTCGACAGGAACAGGTCGCGCGTGCCGCTCTGGATGAAGGTCGGCGGGAAACCGGCCGCGAAATCGCCGAACAGCGGCGACAGGTACGGATGCGCGAGATCGGCGCCGTTCGCGTAGAGCAGGTTGTTCGGCATCAGCGACGTCGGCAACACGACATCGACGAGGCGATTGGTTTCGAAGCTGTCGCCGGATTCGGTCAGGTCGACTTCCGGCGACAGCAGCACCAGCGCGGCCGGCAGCGGCAACCCTTCGTCGCGGGCGCGCAGCACCATCGCGGCGGCGAGGTTGCCGCCCGCCGAGCGGCCGCCGATGACGACGTTTTCCGGTGCGTAGCGCTCCAGCACGTACGCATATGCCGCGATGCAATCGTCGAGCGCGGCCGGATACGGATGCTCGGGCGGCAGGCGATAGTCGACGCCGTAGCAGCGAATGCCGAGCCGGTCGGCCTGCATCTGCGCGCCGGCGCGGCATGCGGCGCCGCCGCCGAGCACCAGTGCGCCGCCATGCAGGTCGATGTATGCGCATTCGTCGGAAGCCGATGCTTCGGGCGTGGCGACGTGCACGTCCGCGGCGCCGGCCCGGATCGTCTCCACGCTCGAACGCAGATAGCCGCCGAGCTGCTCGATGGCCGCCGCGTAGTGCGCGTCCGCGGCCGCCTTCACGCGCATCCATGCGTCGAAATCGTCCGGGGCCGGCATCACGTGCCGCGCGTTCAGCGGCATGCCGTCGCTGCCGACCAGTCGTCGCAACGCGGTTCGCGCTTCTTCACTGATCGACGCCGGGAAGGGGACGACACGGCTCGGCAGGACGACGCCGTCGGGTTGGTCTTTCATCGATTCGGTTCCGTTGGACGTTGGGCGAGTCATGCGGCAGAAGGCCAGTGGCGCAGCATCACGTCCAGCGCATCGAGGCTGCGCGACCACGACGCATCGGAGGCCGGTGCGCTGTGCGAGAAACCGCCCGCGCGTTCGAGCGTGACGTAGCCCATGAAGAAGCCGCCGAGCAGGCGGATCGCATGCGCCTGTTCGGCTTCCGGCATGTCGTAGCTGCGCAGCACGGCCGAGGTCATCCGGACGAGCCGGCCGCCGGCGCTTTCGGCGGCGCGCTCGGCGCTCACCGGGTGGCGCGCGGCCGCAAAACGGCCGGGGTGTTCGCGTGCGTAGTCGCGATAGACGTTGGCGAGTGCGGTGAGCGCGTCCTTGGCGGTGCGGCCGGCCAATGCTTCGGTCGCGCGATCGGCGAGTTCATTCAGCGCGAATAGGGCGATCCGGCTCTTGAGGTCGTCGAAACTCGGGACGTGGGAGTACAGGCTGGCAAGCTTGACGTCGAAGTGACGTGCGAGCGCGGCGCCGGTCAGGTGCTCGAAGCCGGTTTCATCGGCGAGCTGTGCGCCGGCTTCGACGAGTTTGTCCAGGGTGAGGCCCGCGCGTGGCATGACGTATGCTACTCAGATTAGTCAAAAAACTAATTGTATTAGGTTTTGGGGTGGTGTCAATTCCCCGTGCGTGCCGGTGCTGCCGATGCGTCATTGGGGTGACGTGTTCCGGTGCTTCGAAGCGCCATGCCTTCATGTGATCGGGAACAGTTGCCATGGCTGAGTGTTGCGCACCAGGAAGCGGAGAGAAACATGCTCGAGCTGTCTGCCATGCCGACCTGGCTGTCGCGGCAGATCTGCATCTGCCCGGCCCGTGACGATCACCCCAGCTCGAACGACGTCACCCCGAACACGCGATCGATTGCAATCGCCGGCGCGTCTTTCGTGTACATCCGTGCGGTTTCGAAGACGCTCGTCATGCCGTGCCGTTCCGCCAGCGCGACGGCCGCGGGGTTCGTTTCCGGCACGTCGAGCACGATGACCTCGCCGGGCATGCGCGCCGCCAGCGCGCGAAACAGCCCGGTGGCAACGCCTGCATCGTCGGCGAACAGCGGGCCGATCTTGCAGCCCGCCTTGCAGCGGCGCACGACACCGTATCCGGCGACACGGCCGCCGTCGAGCGTCGCGAGCGCGACGGCATCCGGCTGCGCGATCCAGGCGGAGACGAAACGCTCGCGCGCCGTGGGAAAGCACTGGCGGTCGTAGGCAAGCAACTGCTCGAACGGCACGTCGGCGGCTGCCACCACGTGCGCGCAACCGATGCCGTCCACGCGCCCCTGATAGCGGATGTTGCGGTACGCGAGCGCGAATCCGGACTTCCGGTAGTTCGCCTGCTGGGCCAGGACACCATCGAGCCCGATGTTGCGGTCTCCGAGGTAACGCATGCCGTGCTGCCAGATTCGGATGCCGAAGCCTTTGCCGCGAAACCCGGGTTTCACGATGTAGAGGCCGATGAAGCCAAAGTGTTCGTCGTAGGCGACAGCGGAGAGGCACGCGACCGGCTCGCCGCGCCAGACGCCGATGAAGAACCCGGCGGGGTCTGCTTCCCTGAAACAGGACGGATCATGCAGGCCGGGGTTCCAGCCTTCTGCAGCCGCCCATTCGACCGACATGGCCACCTCGTCGGCCGACATGGTGCGCACGATGAAGTCTCCGGCTTGATCCATGGTTCACCCCAGTCGCTGCGCTCGGGAATGCGCATTGCGTTACGGTAAAGGCATCGGGGAAGCGTTGGCGGGCAGCCTCGTGGCTGCCGATCGGGTCATCATAATCCCGGGAACGGGTATGGGCGTGGAGAGGTCACAGCCGTACGGTCGATGGACGACACGCGGTGGGTCGGGGCGGATGGCGTGGTTGCGTTCGGCGAAGGTTCGAAATCTGCCGGAGAACGGTTGTCACGATTGGTCTTGTTTGACGCGCACTTCGATTGATTCGCATCGGCCAGCAAGAGCCCTTCGGACGTGTCTCGCGTTTGACCGATGCCGAGCCGAAGCGGCCATGACGGGCAATTAACCCAGTTTGGGAAAATCTCCGTCAGCGAAAAATCTATGGATGGAAGGTTTCGCCACGGTTCAGCATGTCGATGAATTCCCCGATTTTACGCGCCCTTGTTTCCGGTTTTTTTGCGTTCTGTACCCGAAACAGGATGGCATAGCGGTTCCGGCTGTTCAGTGTCGCGAAAAACTTCCTGGCTCCCGGATTTGCGTCCAAAGCTGCCTGTAGGTCGTCCGGCACGATCGAATTGGCGGCCGACGTATAAGCCGCCTTCCAGCGGCCGTCCTGCCTGGCCTTTTCGATTTCGCCCATGCCGCGCGGGCGCATTCTGCCTGCGGCGATCAGCGCTTCGGCCCTGTCGGTGTTGAGTTTGGACCAGATGCTTCTTGCGGAGCGTGGCGTGAAGCGTTGTAACCAGTATTGCTCGTTCTCAGCCCGCTTTTGACCATCGATCCAGCCGTAGCAGAGGGCGCTTTCCAACGCCTGTTCGTAGGTGACGGTTCGCTCCTCGGTGCCTTTTCTCGCCAGACGCAGCCATGCGCCGGTCGAAGTGCTGCCGTTTTGCCCTAGCCAGCTTTCCCATTCGATCTGACTGGTAAATGTCAGGGCGCATTCGGTCATGTCACTGTCCTGAATGGTTGAGTCCATGTGCGGGGAAGGCGTCCGCAGTCTAACAGTGTTGATACGGACATCAATGTCCGTGGTGCGACCAGAAGACCGGCCGATTCGTAGTCCCGGCCCGTCGACCGGTTTGTGGCGGAATCCCCGTTTCCAATACCCGGCGACGGACGCATCGAACACTGCTTCTCAACGAGAGACCTCGCGGCCCGACGCGCCAAGGCCTCTCCATCCACCCGTCAGAACGTATAACTCACCTTCCCGAACGCCGTCCGCCCAAGCGTGTTGTACCCATACGCGGTCATGTATTGCCGATCGAACAGATTCGACACCGTAGCCGACACGGTCAGATGCGAATTGATCCGGTACGAAGCACGCAGCCCCACCGTCAGGTACGAAGGCAGATAGGTCGAGTTGGCCGGATCATCGAACGTCGTGCCGCCATAAAGCAGCGACGCCCCCGTGCTCAACGCATGCAGGTGCAGCTCATCCCACGTGTGATCGATGTTGAGGCTGACCGTCTGGCGCGGCCGGCGGTTGAGCCAGGAATCGTTGGTCTCGTCCTGCGGATTCAGGATCCCGATCGCGAGGCTCACCGGCGTCGAGCGGCCGATCGTCCCCTTGTACGACAGGTCGATGCCGCGAATATGCGCGCGACCGATGTTCATCGGCGAGAAGGTCGCCGGGTTGTACGCGATCAGGTTCGTGACCCGCGTATCGTAGATCGCGGCCGTAAACGTTCCGTACGACGTGTTCGCATCGACCGCGGCCTCGACCGACGTGTTGCGTTCGGGGTTGAGATTCGGGTTGCCGTAGCCGGGGTAGTACAGGTCGTTGAAGGTAGGCAGCCGGAACGCATTGCCGTACGAAACGCGTGCCGTGTAGACCGGCGTGATCGCCCAGGACAGCGCCGCGTTACCCGTATTCACCGACTGCCCGGCGATGATTTCATGGCGCCCCGCGAGGAACATCGTCACGCTGCCGAGCGTCGCCGACTGATGCAGCGAGAACGCGGAATCGTTGCGCGTCGGTACGCCACCGGGAATATCGACCGGCAGGAATGCCTGCTCACGCGTGAAGTCGTACGCGAGCTTGGTCTCGCCCGACAGCGGCAGCCCGAACAGATGGAACCCGCGCTCCTGATGCGTCAACGACGTCGACGTGCTGATGCGCTGCGAATTGATCTGGTCGGTCGGGATGGTCGGATCGCTCGCATAGAGGAACTGGCGATCGTTCGCATAACCGAACGACTGGTCGAACTGTGTGTCGGGCGTGATGTCGAGGTGGAACGCGATGCCGGTCGTCAGTTGATGATCGAGCTGGCGGTTCGCATAGCCGCTGTTGTCGTAGGACAGATCGGAACGGTGATACAGCGCGAACGTCGAGATCGACCAGTTGTCGCGCGCGTAGCCGAGGCGCGCATCGAGATCCTGCGCGTGGTACGGGTTGCGGCCGGCCTCATGGTACGGCAGCACGGGACGCGTCGAGTCGATGCCGTCCGTGTTGTACGAGTGCAGGCCGAGCGAGTAGGTGAGCCCGCCGAGCGCGGCGAGCGGCCCGGTCGACGGCACCGTGCCCGACGTGCGGAGCTGCGTGTCGAACGTCTTGTTCGACCCGCCGCCGAACGACACGGTCGTCTGGTTCGGCTGGTTGGCGGCGCGGCGCGTGAAGAGCTGCACGACGCCGCCCATCGCATTGGCGCCGAACGACGCGGCGGCCGGCCCCGAAATCACTTCCACACGTTCGAACGCTTCGGTCGGCAGGTCGGCCCACGGCGCGATGCCGGTGGTCGGCGAGCCGATCCGGATGCCGTCGATGAACACCGCGACCTGGCTGGCCGATGAGCCCCGGATGCTGACCGACGCGGACGAACCGGGGCCACCGTTCTGCGAGACGGTCACGCCGGGCAGCGTCGCAAGCGCCTGCGTGATGCTCGGCTCGCTCGGCGACAGCCGGTCGAGATCGGTGCGCGTGAGCACCTGGGTCGTCGCGTAGCGCTGGTCGAACGACTCGGGCAGCCGCCGCGTGTCGGTCACGTTGATCGTCGGCAGGTCGGCGCCTTCGGCGGACGGGGCCGGTTGCGAAATCGCGGTGTCGCCGGCGGCGTGGGCGAGGGGCGAGAGGAGCGCGGTCGCGGCGGACGTGGCAAGGAGGTGTCGAATCTTCATGAGGCTGTCGTTGTCATCGGGCTGCGCATGCGTCGATCGTGAGCGGGCGGCGGGCAGCACCGGTCTTGTTATCGGTGATCGGGTTATCGCGCGAGCGGGCCGTGCAGGCCGTTGTCGCGGGCGTCGGCGCGGCGCATGCCGGCGGACGCCATCGATAGGGAACGGCACGCGCGAGCGGGCGGGCCGTGCAGGCCGGCGGCGTGCCGGCGCGACGCTTCCGGTGCGGAAGCGGATGCGGTAACAGTGGACATCGGGCGGATCCTGAGGTCGGGCCGTCCATGCAACGGGCGACCGCCAACGGCGGTGCTTGGCGCTCCGGGACACCCCGCCCGGTGCGGCTGCTTGGACCTCGGGTCGATGGCAGGTCTCCTGGCTCGCGGGTCGTCATTCGTGCCGGCCTTCCCGGTTTCCCAGTGGCATGCAGTGGCACGGATTCGCCGCTCACAGTTGCGGGGGCAGCCGCAGATTCGAGGCACGGCCTCTCCTGCGTTCCCTTTTGATCCCGTCTCCGGGAACCATCAGCGCGCAAGGGTAATGGCGTGCGCTTCGGCGCGTCAATTGTCCGGTCGCGCAGGGATGCGAAAAAACGTCATTACCGGGTGAAAACTTTCTAAATCCTTTCTTTCATGCATCGGTGCTGCATTTCATATCTGACGAAACGGGGTGGTTTGCAACTTTGCGATCGCGCCTGAACCGGCTCGGCGCGACACCCGTCCACCGCACGAACGCGCGGCGAAACGCCTCCTCGCCGCCGAACCCGAGATGCGTGGCAATCCGCGCGACCGGCCAGTCCGTCTCGCACAGGCAGCGTTGCGCGGCTTCGGCGAGACACTGCTCCCGCAGCACGTGATAACCGGTGTGCTCGGCCGCCAGCCGCCGCCGCAACGTCGCCTCGCTGACACCGAGCCACGCGGCCAGCTCGGCGAGCGCCGGCAACGTCTGTTCGTGCGCAAGCGCCGCATCGAGGAAACCGCGCACCTGCTGCGTCCACGACACCACGGCCGGTGCCGCATCGATCAGGCGAAACGGAAAATCGACGAGAAACGCGTCGAGCTCGGCCGGCTGCCGGATCACGCGGCACGCGAGCTGCGTTGCATCGAATGCGAAGCCGTAGGTCTTGCGGCCGACTTCGACCGGCGCATTGAACAGCCCGAGCAGCGGCATCGCGTCGTCGCGGCGTGGATGGCCGAGCCACACGTCGGCCGGCCGCAACGGCTGCCCGATCAGCCAGCCGAACAGCTGCAGGTAGCAGAACAGCCCCGTCAGGTCGACGAGGCACGCGGCCGGGCTGCGCGCACGCCGCAGCGAATCCATCCGGAACAGCGCGCGCCCGTCGCGCACCGCGAGCGTCAGGTGCCCGGCGCGCGGCTGGAGCATTTCGCAGAACTCGGCCGCACAGCGGATCGCGTCGGCGAGCGTCGCACAGCTCAGCAGGCAGCGGCACATCAGGTCGACTTCGCGCTTGCGCATCGGCGGGTGGCCGTCGCCGCGCGCGACCTGCGCCTCGAGCCGCTCGATCGCGTCGCGGTACAGCGCGACGAAATCGCCCGGCGTCGTCGCGGGTAGAGGTGGCGGCGCATCGCGGTCGGCCGGCGGCGCGCCGCTGCGCGTGAGTTCGCTCAGCAGGCGCGCGCCGAGACCCGGCAGGATGCGGCCGCGGGCCGGCATGGCGCGCTGTTTCATGAGTTTCCCGATCTGATCGTTGCGACAGGGGCAGGTGAGCGGGCCGGTAGGGGTCTGCGGACCGTCGCCGCACAACAATGCTACCCACACCGGCCGCCCGCGGCCTCGCCGGAACGGCGTAGGCCGGCCGCGCATCCCTGTCACGAACGACCACGGACGACACGCGAATGATCCAGATCGTAGACGAAATCACGCTCGCGCCCGAGCGCATTCCCGACGTGCTTGCGCTGCTGCGCGACCGTTACCTGCCGGGCCACGCGGCGCGCGGGCTGAGGGCGGCAGGCCGCTGGGTGTCGCCGCCCGTCGCGGTGCCGGGGCAGCCGAGCACGCTGTGGCTGACCTGGCACGTGGCGGATGCGCCGGCCTACTACCGGATGCGTGCGCTGACGGATGCCGACGTGGTCGGTTTCTGGATGGCTGTCGACGCGCTGTGCGACGTGCGCCGCCGCCATGTGATGACGGACGCCGATGCGCCGTTGCCCGCGCTGACGGAGGTCGATCATGCGGCATGACACGGCGCAGGTGTTCGTATCGGCGGATCGCGACGCAGGTGGAATCGAACGCGCGTTGCACGAGGCCGCGCACGCGCTGGCCGGTGCGAAACGCGTGGCGCTGGCGCGCAATCTGGACGGCAGCTGGGGGGCGGGCGACTACACGCTCGACGTGCTGCGCGACGATCCGGCGGCCGACGGCGCGGCGGATTTCGCCGCGCTCGCGCAACTGCCGGGCATCGCGCGCATCGACGGCGCCGTGTGCCGCGCGATCGGCGGCGGCCTGCGCGAACCGACACTGCGCGACGGCGTGTGGCGCACGCTGATGCTGCGCGTGCGGCCGCAGGCCGGCGCAGCGCAGGTCGCCGCGCTCGAACGCGAACTGCTGCGCATGCCCGCGTTCATGCCCGGCATCCGCAACTGGCGCCTGAGCCGGATCGCGACGCCCGGCGCATGGACGCACGTGTGGCAGCAGGAATTCGCGCACGTCGGCGATCTGCTCGGCGAATACCTGATGCATCCGTATCACTGGGGCTGGGTCGATCGCCGGTTCGATGCCGAAAGCCCCGACTGGACGGTCGATGCGATCTCGCATGCGTTCTGTCCGCTCGCGTCGAGCCTGCTGGCCGATACGGCGGCGTGACGCGTCGCGCCCATCAAGCTGACAACCCCCCTGGAGACACGAAGATGCGAGCCCTGTTGATCGACCGCGCCGGTCATTCCGACGCTTTACGGATGGCCGACGTGCCGGCACCGACGCCGGGCCCCGGCGACGTGCTGATCCGCGTTGCCTTTGCGGGCATCAATCCCGCCGACTGGAAATGCCGCGAAGGCTACCTTGGCGCATTCATGCAATACACGTTTCCGTTCGTGATCGGCTTCGATGCGGCGGGCGTGGTCGAAGCCGTCGGCGACGGCGTCGACGGTTTCGCGCCCGGCATGCGCGTGTTCGCGCAGACCGACGTCGGCGCGGGGCGCTGGGGTGCGTATGCGGAATACGTGGCGGTGCGCCACGACTCGGTCGTGCGCGTGCCCGATGCGGTGAGCCTGGCGGAAGCCGCCACCGTGCCGACGCCTGCGCTCGCCGCGTGGGCCGGCCTGTTCGACGACGGCGGGCTGCGGGCCGGCCAGACCGTGCTGGTGCACGGCGGCGCGGGCGCGGTCGGCACGTTCGCGATCCAGCTCGCGGTGCAGGCCGGCGCGCGCGTCGCGGCGACGTGTTCGGCGCGCAACCGCGCGACGGTCGAATCGCTGGGCGCGGCTGCAAGCATCGACTATCGCGCGCAGGACATCGCCGCGGCGCTGCACGCGTGGGCGCCCGGCGGGGTCGACCTCGTGCTCGACGCGGTCGGCGGCGACACGCTGCCCGACGCGCTCGACCTGCTGGCACCGGGCGGCACGCTGGTGAACATCATGACGCTCGCGCCCGGCGATGCGCAGCGGCTGGCCGCGACGGCCGCCGAAGCCGCCCGGCGCGGCCTGCGCACCGCGATGACCTACAGCCGGATGCCGAGCGGCGGCACGCTCGGCCGGATCGCGGCGCAACTCGAGCGGCGCGCCTTGCGCGTACCGCGTTTCGACCGTTTTCCGCTCGAACAGGCGGCCCGCGCACTCGATCTCGTTCAAACGGGCGAGGCGAAAACGAAGCTGGTGCTTCATGTTGCGGATATCGCCGACTGAGCCGCCCGCACGCCCATCACAGGAGACAACGATGACCGATACCCGAACCGGCGTGCTCGCCGGCAAGTGCGCGCTCGTAACGGGCGCAAGCCGCGGCATTGGCCGTGCGATTGCGCAGCGCCTGGCATCCGAAGGCGCGACCGTCGTCGTGACGGCACGCAGCCTCACGCAATCGGCCGCGACTGCCGGCACGCTCGCCGAAACGGTCGCGCTGATCGAGCAGGCCGGCGGCCGCGCGATCGCGCTCGCGGCCGACCTGTCGAACGCGGCCGAGCGCGATGCGCTCGTCGGGCGCGCGGCGCAGGCGGCCGGCGGCCTCGACATCCTCGTCAACAACGCGGGCGTGGCCGACTATGCGTGCGTCGACGCGATGCCGATGACGATGTTCGACACGACGATCGAGCACTATCTGCGGATTCCGTTCGCGCTGGCGCAGGCCGCGATCCCGCTGATGCGTGCGCGCGGCGCGGGCTGGATCGTGAACGTCGGTTCGGTGACGGCGCTGCCGCCGCTGCGGCCGTTCGACGATTTCTCGCGTGCGGGCGGCGCGACCGTCTATGCGGCGGTGAAGGCGGCATTGTCGCGCTTCACGCAAGGGCTCGCGGCCGAGCTCGAAGCCGACGGCATCGCAGTGAATCTCGTCGCGCCGAGCACGGCGATCCGCACGCCGGGCGCCGCGCGCTACATCCCCGAAGGCTATCCGACCGAGGATGTCGCGTATCTCGCCGAAACCGCGCTCGCGCTGTGCAGCCTGCCGGCACGCGAACGCACGGGCCTCGTCACGCACAGCCTGCATTTCCCGCTCGCGCAGCAGCTCGCGGTGCGTTCGCTCGACGGCCGCACGGTGCTGCCGCCGCCGGTGATTCCCGCGTATGCGCATCCCCACATCGACCCGACAGGACTTTGATTGATATGACGAATTCGATTCGCTTCGACGGCGGCACCGCCGTGATCACCGGCGCAGCCAGCGGCATCGGCAGCGGGCTCGCACGCCATGCTGCCGGGCTCGGCATGCGCGTCGTGCTGGCCGATCTCGACCCGGCGAAGCTCGACGCATTCGCCGCGACGCTCGACACCGAAGTCCTGTGCGTGCCGACCGACGTCAGCCGGCCGGAAGCCGTCGACGCACTGGCGGAAGCCGCCTGGCAGCGCTTCGGCGGCGTCGACCTGCTGTTCAACAACGCGGGTGTGATGGCGACCGGCTTCAGCTGGGAAATCACGCCGGAACGCTTCGAGCGCAGCTTCGCGATCAACGTGCACGGCGTGCTGAACGGGATTCGCAGCTTCGTGCCGCGGATGCTCGAACGCAACGTGCCGGCGCGCATCGTGAATACCGCGTCGGTCGGCGGGTTCCTGCCGAGCCCGCTGATGTCGCCTTATTCGGCGACGAAATTCGCGGTGGTCGCGCTGACCGAATCGCTGTACGGAGAACTGAAGATGCTCGGCGCGCCGGTCGGCGTGTCGTTGCTTGCGCCGGGCCCCGTGCACTCGGGCATCTTCAACGACCCGTTCGGCGCGGCGCACGACCGGCCCGAGGTGCGCGGTTTCGTCGACACGATGCGCTCGATGCTGAACGCGCACGGGCTCACGCCCGACGCATTCGCCGAGCGGGTGTTCGACGGCATCCATGCCGGGCGCTACTGGCTGATTCCGCAACCGGAGACGATCGACGGCGCGCTGCAGCGGCGCACCGACGACATTCTCGCTGCACGCGATCCGTCGTTGCCGGCATTCTGAGGGCCGGGCGCGGCAGCAGCGCCCGGCGGCACGCCGTCACATGTGCGTGCCGGAGTGCGTGCGGCCGCTCGGGTCGCCGCCGCGATCGGGTGGCGTATTGTTCTGATCGATCTTCGCGAGCACGAAGCCGGCGTGCGGCAACGCGGCGGGCGAGCGGTGCACCGCTTGCGCGATCGCGTCGTGCGGCGACGCGGCGGGAAAACCGGATGACGTCACGCCCGGTTGAGCGAACGCCGAAAGGGATGCAGCCGCCAGGGCGGCGGCGGCGATCGCGTGCGTTTTCATGGTGGCTCCTTCACGACTGGCTGTGCGACTGACTGCGGGACAACCTAATCAGTCTAGGGCGCGAAACTTAACGCGGCGTGAAGGTGTGTAGGCGTGAAGGCGTGAAGGCGTGAAGGCGTGAAGGCGTGAAGGCGGCGCGGATGACGGAAAGTTCACGCGCGCCGCGGCGTTCATTCCGGCGCCGACACCAGTGCGCAGAAGTTCTCGAGATCGACGTTGCCGCCGCTGATCACCACGCCCACGCGCTTGCCCTGCAGCGCATCCTTCATCCGTCGCACGGCGGCGAGCGACAGACAGCCGGTCGGCTCGACCACAATCTTCATACGCGTCGCGAAGAAACGCATGCAGTCGACCAGTTCCGCGTCCGTCGCGGTGAGGATGTCGTCGACGTCGCTGCGGATGATCGGGAACGTCAGGTTGCCGAGGTGCTGCGTCTGCGCGCCGTCGGCGATCGTGCGCGGCGTGTCGATATGCACGATCGCGCCGGAACGGAACGATTGCTGGCCGTCGTTGCCGGCTTCCGGCTCGACGCCGTACAGCGTCGCGTGCGGCGACAGCGCGCGCGTGGCGAGCGCGGTGCCCGACAGCAACCCGCCGCCACCGAGCGGCGTGAATACCGCGTCGAGCGGGCCGACTTCGTCGAACAGTTCCTTGGCCGCCGTGCCCTGGCCGGCGATCACGTCCGGGTGGTCGTAGGGCGGGATCAGCGTGAGCCCGTGCTGCGCTGCGAGATCGCGCCCGATCTGCTCGCGATCCTCGGTGTAGCGGTCGTAGGTCACGACCTTGCCGCCGTAGCCGCGCGTCGCGGCCATTTTCGCGGCCGGCGCATCCTGCGGCATCACGATCGTCGCGGGAATGCCGAGCATGCGCGCCGACAGCGCGATCGCCTGCGCATGATTGCCGGACGAGAACGCGACGACGCCGTGGCGGCGCTGCTCCGCGTCGAAGCGCGACAGCGCGTTGAACGCGCCGCGGAACTTGAATGCACCCATGCGCTGCAGGTTCTCGCACTTGAAGAACACCTGCGCGCCGAGCGCTTCGTCGATCGTCCGCGACGTCATCACCGGTGTGCGGTGCGCATGGCCTTCGAGCCGGGCCGCGGCGGCGGCAACGTCGTCGTACGTGGGGAGAGTCGGAGAGTTCATGATCGCTCGGGGTCGGAAAGGTCAGTCAACAGGGAAGCAGCGCGCACGGCGCGCCGGAATCCGGAATCATTTCGCATCGTTGTAGACGGTCGCGCGCGAGACGCCGAGATGCTGCGACACGATTTCCATCGCGCGGCGCACTTCGAGAAAGCCGTCGGCCTTCAGCGTCTGCATCAGCTCACGGCGCTGGTCGGTCTTCAGCTCGCGCGGCGTCGTCGCGAGGCGCATCGCGAATGCGTCGATGCGCTGCCGGATCGCGTCCGCGCCGGCCGGGTCGAGCGTTTCCGCGACGGCTTCGCCGTCCGTGCTGCAGAACTGGTTCAGCATGCCCTGGAAGCCGCGGAACAACGTGACGTCGGCGTTCAGGCACAGCGCGGCCACGTAGCGGCCGGTCGAATCCTTGATGCCGATCGACGTGCTCTTCGCGGTACGGCCGTCGGCGAAACGGTTCGGGTAGTTCGCGAGCACTTGCGGGAAATCGTCGTCCGCGATGCGGGCGAGGCCGAGCTCGGTCGCGGGATCGCCGACTGCGCGCCCCGACAGGTTGTTGTGGATCGCGAGGATCGCGTGCTTCGGCGTGCGCAGGTCGTGGACCACGACCTCGGTGAACGGCGCGAACATCGCGCCGAGCCCTTCGGCAATGCGCTGCACTTGTTCGATCAGCGAGGCCTGCTCGGACAGCGCCTTGTTCCGGGTGGTGGTCATGGTGGTTTCGCGTTCAGGTTTCGGATCGATGCGACGGCTTCGGGAAAGAGGCAACCGGCGTGTTACTCGCCGTCCGCCGCGTGCGGCCGCGTGATGTCGGCGAGCAGCGGCTGCGCGATCCGCACGTAGTCGGCCGCGTCGAGCACGACGGAGCGGTCGAGGCGGCCCGCGTTGAAAGCGATCTCGGTGTTGCGTTCGACCAGGGCGGGATCGACCACGAGCGTCACGCTGGCGTCGAACACGAACGGCGGCACGGCGCCCATCACGCAGCGGGTGACGGTGGCCGCGAGGTCGGGCGATGCGAGTGTGGCCTTGCGGCGGCCGACCGCGTCGGCGACTTTGCGGAAATCGATCTTCAGGTGGCCGGGAATCACCGCGAGCGCGGTGGCGTTGCCGCCATCCTTGAACGTGCACAGCATCGCCTTCGCGCCCTGTTCGGGGCGTGTGCCGCGCAGCGCGGCGATCGCGTCGGATTTGCCTTCGGCCGGATGCGCCAGCACGCGGAACCGCGCGCCGGACGTGTTCAGCAGATCGCAAAGCGTGTCGAAAACGGGGTAGTCGCTCATGGCGCTCATGTCGCTCCGGGCAGGTGGGGCCGGGGAATCGAGGCGCGCTCGGGTTCGCATGCTTCAGCGTGCCGGTCGATGAATTGTCTAATTATAGACGTTTTGTCACGTATGTGGCAAAGGGGCGAGAAGCCGGGGAGTGGAGGGCGCTGCGAGTGGAAAGGGGGATCGAGAAACAGTTGCGTTACGCAATGGTGCGGAGCGCCGGGGAGAATAGCCGGTGCGCGGCCCGACGACGGAGCCTTTAGCGCGGGCGGGAAGCGCGACGTGAACCCGGCGCCGGCTACGACGGGAACGCGCAACCCTCCGCCGTTACTTCGTCAACCCTCGTTCTTCCCACCGGTCCCAGGTCTTCAGCGCTTGACGGGCCACCCTGCCGAACAGGAACGACAGGGTGTCGCTCTTCATCGACATCGATTTCCGGTTCACGATCCAGAAGTCGGTCAAGGTCGTTTGCTTCCCGCTCAGCAGATCCGCGATCGTCCGGCCGTTGAGGTGCGTCAGGGCGACGCCATGACCGAAACATCCGCCCGAGTAGATGATGCGTTCGTCGTCGATGAAACCGATCTCTGGAACCATGTCCATCGTCACCGAAACCGGGCCGCCCCATCGATAGTCGATGCGCGTGTCCCGCAGCTGCGGGTAGATCCATTTCAGGTGTTCCTCGCAATGCCGCCAGGCCGCGGGGGCGGGAACCTCTTCCATGGCGTCCGTCGTGTAGCTGATCGCGTCCCCGCCTCCCATGAGAATGCGGCCATCGGCCGTCGGCCGGAAATAGTGCAGCATCTGCCGATTGTCCCCGAACGACTGTCGCGCCTTCCAGCCGATGCTGTCCCATTGCGCATCGCTCAGGGGTTCGGTGACGACCTGATACGTCCAGAGCGGATATTGACGCGCTTTCAGCTTCGGCGAGCCGGGAACCTGGCGAGAATAGGCATTCGTCGCAACGACGATCCTGTCTGCCTCGATCCGGCCGTGCGGCGTCGCGATGCGTACCGACAACGGCGTTCGTTCCAGATTCGTGACGGGTGTCAGCTCGTAGATCGAGACCCCGCTCGACATCGCCAGGGCCTTCAGCGACCGGACCTGCTTGCAGGGGTTCAGATACCCGGTGTCCGACTCGTAGATGCCACCGGCGAAACGTTCCGAATGGAAGTCCTGCTGGAACTGGTGCGCGCTGCGCCACACCATGTCCGCGTCGATGCCCAGCTGCTGGAACAATTCAAACGTCTTCTGCATTCGGCCCAATTGCTGCTTCGTATAGCTCGCGCGAACCAGGCCGCCATGGCAGTAGTCGGACTGAAAACCATGTTCGTCGATCAGGTGCCGGGTGTGCGCCACGGCGAGCTTCAGGTAGTGATGGGCCTCGATCGTCTTTTGCTTGCCCCAGCGCAGCAGGACCATTTCCGGCTCGAGGCCGAACATCTTCGTGCTGAACCCGGCATTGCGGCCGCTGGCACCGAATCCCACGATGGCGGCCTCCAGCACGACGACTCGAGCGTTGGGATTGTCCTTCTTGAATTGAAACGCCGTGTTCAGCCCGGTGAAGCCGCCCCCGATGATGGCGACGTCGACCTTGAGATCCCCGGTCAGCGAGGGATTGGGCGAATAGTCTCCGTAGGCTTGCTGCCAGAACGACCTGGCCTGAAGCAGGGGTGTTTGATCGAGTGCCATGGCGATGCTCGCAGGTGGGGAGATCCGGCCGCCGCTCGATGAATGACTGCGAGGGGGCAGCGGCGGGTTTCCCGGGTTACAAGGGCTTACGCCCGCTGGTGCTGGTTATTGATTTCGGTATCCGAAGCGATTATCTCGTGCTGGTGAATGAACGCGTCGATGCGGCTTGCCAGCACGGCATCGTCTCCGTTCAATGAGCGCTTCATCATGTCGATCTGGAACGCCTCCTGATCGACCATGTAATCGAGAAAGGCGCGCGCATCGGAGGGGCCGATGTCCCGAAGCCGCCGCAACGTTTCGCAGTAGACGATAGTCTGCGCGCACACGTACTTCAGGAAAGGTTTCAGCAGGCACCTCGGGACCGAACTCACGACCCATGCCTTTACCCGCGTCGTCAACCTGGGCGAAGCATCCACTCCCCAACGAGTTGCCGCAGCGTGGTAAATCTGCGCATTGAACACTTCCAGTTTCAGATAGGCTGCCCAAAGTCGCTGACGGGGATCACCGTCGAGGCGCCCCGCAAGTCTTCCAATGGCACGCAACGCGAAGGCGCGGTTCTGGATCTCGTGATGAAATCCATCGATAAAGGCATTAGTCGGCATCAAAATTTTCCGCTCGTGTATGGCCAGTGTGTGGCAGGAAAAAGCGGTTCCCGGCCCTGCCGGCATGTCGATCGATTCGAACAAGCACGAAGTAATCCTAATAATCAAGGTCTGGAAGACGTCAACGGTCGGAACAATGGGTTGCGTACTCAATCGCCGGAAATGCCGCCAGTCCCGCACTCGTCAACTTCCGTGCGACTTCCAGAGGGGAAAGCGACCCGCTGGAGCTCGACTCGAGTCACGCCGGGCAATCGCCCGCGTATGCCGTCGCCGGTGCGTATCGACGATAATATGTCACGTGACCTATTTGTGCAACTTTGGCAATGAACGCGCAACGTCGACTGCGGAACCCGGTTGCGGCCATCGAGCTCAGCCGCCAAGCAGCCGGCGTCGTGGATCGTCAGTCTCGTGAAAGAGATGAGGCGCGCGCTTGTCGCCACGGCGGAAGTGTTGCAGCGGGGTGCTCAAGCAAGTGGAAGATGAACAAGGATTTCTCTTGCAGACCGGCACCGGACAGGTCCTGTGTACGCCCGCCGATGGACGCCGTCTCGTCTCCCCGGATTCCCAAACCTGAGTAGAATGTCGCCGTCAGGTTCGGCACTTCGGCGCCCACGGTGGAGCCGGTGCCTGGAAGCCGACGGCAGATTCGAGTCGACCGGCACGACCCAATGTCAGGTATCGATGCTTTGCACAATCCGGTCAACCAACCTATATCCCCGCTCGCCGTGTATCGGGCGGGCACGGCGCGGTCGGTATTCGACCGGGCATGAACGGCGCTGACGCGTCGTCGGCACCATCGCCCGGGCATTCGCTCGTCGGGCAGCAGGAGGAATTCTTGAAGAAGGCGGCTCTCGATAACGAACGCGTCTTGACCGAACGCGGCAAGAACACGGTGAACAAAATCATGGCCAGTGCGATCGAGATCTTCGTCGTCGAAGGCTACGGTGGGCTGACCATGCGGAAGGTCGCGGCAAAGGCGGGCCTGGCGCTGTCGAACCTGCAGCATTACTTTCCCACGCGCGAAGACATCTTCGAGGCCATCCTTTCCGCGACAAGGGAGGCCTACGCCAACACATACGACAGTGTCCGCGCGGACACGTCGCTGACACCCGAGGGCCGCCTGGAGAAAGTGGTCAGGATGTTGCTTGAAGACGGCAAGCAGCCTCAGACGCAAAGCCTGTTCGTGAACTTCTGGGCACTGGCCCAGACTCAGGAGTTCGCGCGGAAAATGCTCGAAGAGGGATACGGGTTTCAACGGAACGTGATCGCCGGATTCATCGAAGCCGTGAACCCGGCGCTGTCACAAGCGGCGCTCGCCAGGCGAGCCGCACTGGTTACGGCACAGATCGAGGGGCTCATCGTGTTGATACCGCAAAGAAACCGGTTCCCGTCGGATATCAAGGGAATCGAGGACGACGCGGTGATGGCCATTCTGGCTTTGGCCAAGGCGCCATGAGCTGAATCGCTGCGGCGGCTTGGCGTCAGCCTGGATCGGGGTAGCTTCGGAAAGCGGGGAATGCTGCACGTCAAGGCTGGTTGATGTGCGGCGTAGCCCCACGCAGTTCCCCGAGATGCGGTTCGACGTATCCGTCATGTGCTCGAGTGGTCAAAGCCCATCGAATCAGGCGCAGAGACGTTGACGCGACGAGGTTTGCTTGCAACTGGCTGGAAAGAGGATCTACGAGGAGAACACAGGCAATGTTGATCGGTACGCAGGAAAAGCGCGGAGAAGGTTCATCCTTTGGGCGACGATCTTCAGGCGCCCGAAAAAGCAGGAAACTCAACTTTTACGTGCAAACGGTGTTGGCGCTCGTCCTGGCGTTGGTCGCACACTGCACGTTTGCCGCGAGCGACGTGACCGACAACGATCAGCAGCAAGCTGCGTTGCGTACGCTGATGGGCACGGCTCCGGCCCCGGCAGACAGTGTCAAGGGTGTCGCGCTTTCACCATGGGCGCATGGTCCATCGGCTTCAGGGCCGCTGTGGGTCGTGGCCGCCTTGGTCCAGCGCCCGACCGATAACGTCGACGCGGAGTTGTGGACTGGTGTCCTGACCCGCGACGGGCAAGGGTTCCACCTGCTCGCGAGTGATCGGAGCGAGCGTGTCGATACGTCACCGATGTTATGGAATGTGTTCCTGACGATGGACGTCATTCCCTACCGAGTCAGCGCGCAGGAAACCGCCTTTGGCGTTCGCTTCAACAATAACTACACGTCGACTGCACATAGCGACTCGACCGGGATACTGAGCCTGTATCGCTATGCCGATGCACGCGTGATGCCCATCTTCACCGCAACTACCGATTGGTCGACCTATGACAAGGACGGGGCTGCGGAGTGCGTAGCGGAGAAGGTAGGAAAAGGCAAAGATCCGGGGGACGCACGGCAGGATGCCTGCGATGCGGAAAACACGACGGAGGTCCATTACGTGCTGTCGTTCAGTCCTCACATGACCAACGGGCACTACGATCTCCTTGTGCGCCCCAAGGGAAAGGCCGGGTCGGGCAAATCCGCGCGCTTTACCTGGAACGGAAAGACGTATCAGCCGCGCCGATTCACGGGTGACTGATGGGAAGGAAGGGCGCGGCCTCGGCCAACCCCATCGGACAGGCGTCGACCAGGTGCAGCGGCTAGAACGAGCCGCTTCCATCGCTGACAGTAGAATCAGCCGCGCCGATTCACGGGTGACTGACGGGAAGGCAGGGGCGGCCTCGTCCAACCCCATCGCGCAGGCGTCGACCAGGTGTAGCGGCTAGAACGAGCCGCTTCCATCGCTGACAGCAGATCGCCGTGGTGCCGGGACGTCGTTGCCATCCCTCGATAACGTCGAGGGTTTCACGCACTGCCGAGGCCGATGGCGACAGCAACGTTCACAAGCATCGCAATGGCTTTCGTTCTTCATTCGAGAGGTGCTTACAAACCATGCAGACGGAAATCGAAGCGCCGGGCCCGGCCGGCCCGTTGAAAGGCACGCTGTTGTCTCCGGCTTCCGGCGATGCCCCGGTGGTGTTGATCGTGCCGGGCTCGGGCCCGACCGACAGGAATGGCAACGCGCCCAACTGGCTTCAGGCGTCGACCTACCGATTGCTCGCGGAAGGGCTGCACGATGCGGGTATCGCGTCGGTTCGCATCGACAAGCGCGGCATGTACGGCAGTGCGTCGGCGATACCGGATGCCGATGACGTCACGATCGACGAGTACGCGGCCGACGTCCATTCGTGGGTCGCCGCTATCCGCGCGCGGACGCGGGCTTCCCGGGTATGGCTGTTGGGGCATAGCGAGGGCGGACTGGTAGCGTTGTCGGCTGCACGGCAAATGGCCGACATCGACGGCCTGATCCTGGTATCGACGGCGGGACGCCCGCTAGGGCCCGTATTGAGGCAACAACTGCAGTCGAACCCGGCAAATGCCCCGATCCTGGCCAATGCAATGTCGATCCTCGATTCCCTGGAAGCCGGGGAGCGTGTAGATGCAGCCAGGATCGACCCGGCACTCATGCAGTTGTTCAGGCCGCAAGTCCAGCGCTTCCTGATGAGCGAGTTGACCCTGGATCCGGCAGCGCTCCTGGCCGGTTACATGAAGCCCGTGCTCATCGTGCAGGGATCGCGGGATATCCAGGTTGCCGTACGGGACGCGGAACTGCTGAAGCAGGCCAATCCGCGCGCCGAAATGGCGCTGATCGCCGACGCCAATCACGCGCTCAAGACAGTTCGCACGCCGGCGCGGCAGGAAAACCTCGCTGCTTATTCGAACCCGGATCTGCCGCTGGCGGACGGTGTGGTGGAGGCAATTTCGGCGTTCGTGTACGCAGCGACAGCGGGGCGGCGCTAGTCGTAGTCGAGTCCGGTTCGTCCATGCGGGCGGCCTGTAACGGGGCGGGAGATCGGCAGATGACGTCGAGCGTTTGCTGCGGGAAACGGGCATGGTCGCTTCGACCCGCTTCGGCCGAACGCATCGAGCAGGAGTTGACCCGCAGGCGACATTCGACGGACAAACGCAAATCGCCGCAAATCGTGCGCCGTCAACGACTCAGATAATCCGTCACGCGCGCCTGCAAATGCGTGATCGCGTCGGTGAGTCGAAGATACGCATCGACATCCATCAGTGTCCATTCCTGGCCTTCGTTGCCGAAACGGATCACGGCGATTTCCGCATCGCTCAGCCAACTGGCGAAGAACCAGTGTGGCAGGCGGTCCGGTCGGTTCGACGGATAGACCCGGGACCAACCTATCCGGCTGCTCGGTATCGTCAGTCCGAATTCCTCATGGAGTTCACGCAATACGCACGCTTCGGGCGTCTCGTTGCCTTCCCGGCCTCCGCCGGGCAGGTCCCACAGGCCCGGAAACGGTATGTCGGGTTTGTCGTCACGTCGATAGACGAGGATTTCCCGGTCCTTGAAGAGTGCGATCTTTGAACCACTGAAGGGGGCGGGCGATTCCATGCATGATCCATATCGTGGAAGCTGGGCTGTCAGTGTAGATTCTCGGGTATCCACGCGTACGCTCGATTTGATATAAGCATCCGTCCGGCACGGCCGCAACGACAGCGCGCGCGACGCCTGCTACCGCTCGTCAGCTTGAAACCGGCCAATGAAGAATCCGCCTGTCCGGCCGGCGCGGTATAGCCGATACCGCCGTTAAAGGTTGAAAATCGAACATGAAGACTTTTGCCATAAGGAACGGCCAATCGGAAAATCGGCGCCGGCCCGGCGCTCGGTAATTTTCCGCACAAGGAACGAGATGAACGCAATGTTGTCGATCAGAACCGCGAGGCAGGAAGACGCCGCGCGTATTGCCGTGCTCGGCGCGCACGTGTGGGTGCATACCTATGCAGCGGCGGGGGTGTCCGAGGTCATTGCGCAGTATGTGCTGACGACCTTTACGACTGAACGCATCCTGACTCTGGTGAACGATCCTGACACCGTTCTGCTGGTTGCCGAGGCAGACGGAAATCTTGCCGGATATATCGTCATCCGCCTGGGCGCGCAGCTTGCAGACGTTCCCGTCGAGATTGAAACGCTCTACGTCCAGGCGTCTTTTTCCGGTCGTGGAATCGGATCGGCACTGCTGACTCATGCGAGCGGCATTGCAGAGGAAAGAACCGGAAACCGTTCATTCTGGCTCTGCGTCAACTCGCAAAATGCGAAGGCGATCTCTTTCTACCATTCCCGGGGAATGACGCAGGAAGGAATAACGTACTTTGAGCTTGGCGGGATCCAGCACGAAAACAAGATAATGGTCGCACGCGGCTGACACATCACGCGTCGTCGTGAACGGCCGTTGAGCGTCAGCAAGTATGCTGACATTGACGCGACCAATGCTCCCTCGGCGTGTCCGCCTTCGTAACCGGCGGCAGGCAGTCATTCGATTCCGGACCACGACAACAGAAAACGAGCCATGGCAAACCTGATTCGATTCAGTGTTCGACCGGTATTTCAGGGCAGTGATCGGCTGGTCGAGATACTTGATGACCATCGCGCGGTCGATTTCCCGAGCATCGCCGCGATCCTGCAGGATGCGCTCCACGCTGTCCGGGTTCCGCACCCGGATGGCCTTGATGAACCCGTGATCGCCTTGTCCCAGGATCGCTACTTCAGCTATTGGACTTATGCTCGGGGTCACTATGAAATTGACGACGATATCTGGGGATTGTTCGTGACGGCGACGATCGACAATTCGTCCATCGTCGCGGACATCGAAAGCGCACTCCTGTCGACGGGGAAGTTCGTCAAGGAAGACGTGGATTTCGGCAAGTTCGAGTGAGTCGACGGGGGCAGGGAACGCCTGCGCAGCAATACCGAATGACATATCCTTGCGCCCCGCAAGGACCGCTCCAGGTTGAGCAATGCTCTCCACGGAAATCCGCGAATCGGCAACAAACAAGCCGGCGAAGCGCATCTGCGCTCCACCGGCTCAGCAGCCATTCCGGATAAAAGCGATCGCACCACGCGATCCCCCGAACCTACCCCCGCACCGCCTTCACCACATACTGACTCGTCGGTACCACATCGATCTTGTCGAAGTCGATGAAGCGTCCGCAGCTGTCCATCATCTCGGCCACGTTGCGCTGGAATTTTTCATCATCGCCAACCGCATCGAAAAACGCATGCGGATCGGTCATCGCCGCGGCGGGAAAGCATTCCTCGACGATCGCGTCATAACCGGGCGCCGCATGCGTGAGCGCGCGCACGACGACGTTCTGCACGTACAGGAAGTTGTCCTGCGTATCGATCGCGACGCGCGTGTGATGCCCGTGCCATACGTCGAGCCATGCCTCGTGCGTGAGGCGCGGCGGCCGCTTCAGGAACGCGAGTTGCGAGAAGCCCGTGGTGCGCTCGCCCGGCTGCGCCGGAAAGCGCGTATTCGGAATCGGCTGCGACTCGGTGACGAGATACGCGGCCATGTGCGGGACGACCGCGCGCACCGCGTCGTCGAACGGCTGGCGGAACATCGCGTTTGCGCTATCGACCCACACTGCGACGATCCCGTCGATGCCTGGGTGCGTGTTGGTCTGCTTCAGGCCGGCGGCCGGCGCGACATCCGCATCGGCAACGTTCACCTGCACGCCGTGCGCACCGAGCGACAGCAGCTTGTCGGCGAGTTGCGCGCGCACCGTGCGGCTCCACTGATCGGGCGCAGCTTTTGCGTCGCGCCACAATACGTAAATGACTTTCTCCATTGCTCCGGCTCCAGGGGGAATGACGGGATCGGCGGCGGTGCCGCCGGGGTTCAGGAAGCGGTTTCAGTCGATCCGGCTGCCTGGTGTGCGTCCGGCGCGAACCGGTTCGCGGTCAGCGTGAACGACGGCGGGATCGGCGACGTGACGGTTTCGAACAGCCGCTCGTGGCGCGTCGCGTGAATGCGCCACACGCCGTCGCGCTTCACGTACTGGTCGTCGTAGAACGCAGTGCCGTGCAGCAGGTAGTTGTCCTCGAGATTGATCGCATGGTCCTCGAGAAACCACACGCCGCACGCGTGATCGGCGGACACCAGCGTGAGTTCCGGGTGATGGCCGTGATGCATCGTCAGGAAGGTCGGCTTGCCGATCAGCTCGCGCAGGCTCGACACGAACGCGTCGCGGCCGTCGTACGCATAGCGGCCGCCATACAACCGCGCCTCGCAGTCTTCGGTCAGGCAATCCGCGAGCAGTGCCCAGTCGTGCGTATCGACCGCGCGGAAATACCGGTACTTCAACTGTCGGATCTGCTCATATTCATGGAGCGTGCGGGTCGTGTCGTCCATCGCCGGGTCTCGTGGTGGTGTCGTTCGATGGTAGGAACGAAGCCGCCTGCATCACATCGTCTGTTCGGACGAAACCCTCATGCATGAACCACCGGTTTAATCCGAACGGGTGATGGCCGATGCGTCGCGCAGCGGTAACGTGGCATCGACGCGGCCTTCGAACCGCGCCGGCACCGAACAAGGAGACAGGATGACCCTCATCGAATCGCTGGAGGCGCGTGTGCGCCGGCTCGAGGACGCCGACGCGATCCGCCGCCTGAAGGCGCGCTACTTCACGTGCTGCGACCGCAAGGATCCGCAAGGGATGCGCGACTGCTTCGCGCCTGGCCACGTGCACATCGACTATGGCCGGATCGGCACGTTCGACACGCGCGACGCGCTCGTCGACGTATTCGCGCAACTCGGCTGCCATCCGCACATCGTCGAGATGCACCACGGCGTGAATCCCGAGATCGACGTGCTCGACGACACGCATGCGCGCGGCACGTGGGGCCTGCACTACCAGATGATCGACACGAACGCGCGAACGCTCACGCAGCTCGGCGCGTACTACGACGACGAATACCGGAAGGTCGACGGCGAATGGAAGATCGCGGGCACGCGCTGCGTCGTCACGTCGACGCTGTCGGCCCGTTACGAAGGCGATGCGCCGGGCGTGCTGTTCGCCGGTGCGCAGCCGCCGGCCGCCTGACGCACGCCAGCGCCACGCACGTGGCGCACATTCCACAGGAGACATCGAACATGACACAGAACCACGAGGCGCCGGTCGCCGTCGTGACTGGCGCATCGCGCGGCGCGGGCAAGGGCATCGCGCGCGCGCTCGGCGCGGCCGGCATGACCGTCTACGTGACGGGCCGCTCGCAGAACGAAGGCGATGCGCCGCTGCCCGGCACGATCCACGAGACCGCACGCGAGATCGACGCGCTCGGCGGCCGCGGGATCGCGGTGGCGTGCGACCACGCGGACGACGCGCAGGTGAAGGCGCTGTTCGAGCGCGTCGAACGCGAAAGCGGCCGGCTCGACATTCTCGTCAACAACGCGACCTACCTGCACGATCAACTGATCCTGCCGGGCCCGTTCTGGGAGAAGTCGCTCGACCTCGTCAACATCCTCGATGTCGGGCTGCGCTCGGCGTATGTCGCGAGCTGGCACGCGGCGGCGCTGATGGCGAAGCGTCGCAGCGGGCTGATCGCGTTCACGTCGTCGTTCGGCGCGAGCTGTTACATGCACGGCGCGGCCTACGGCGCGCAGAAATCCGGTGTTGACAAGTTCGCGAAGGACATGGCTGTCGACCTGAAGCCGTTCGACGTCGCCGCCGTGTCGATCTGGATGGGCCCGCTGCGCACCGAGCGCACGACGCGCGTGTGGGACGAACACCCGGATCTGTACAAGGAATTCTCGCTCGTTGCGGAAAGCCCCGAATTCACGGGCCGCGTGATTCACGCGATCCATGGCGATCCGCAGCGCATGGCGCTGTCGGGGCAGGTGCTCGTCGGTGCGGAAGCCGCATTGCAGTACGGCATCGCCGATCTCGACGGCAAGCAGCCGCCGTCGTACCGCGAACTGCTCGGCGGGCCCGTGCAGGCGCATCCGGCGATCGTCGCTTAAGGGGGGCGCATGGGCATCCTGAAGGGCAAGGTCGCGCTCGTGACGGGCGCGGGGCAGGGCGTGGGCCAGGGCGTCGCGCATGCGCTCGCGGCGGAGGGCGCGCACGTCGCGGTGGTCGGTCGTACCCGCGACAAGCTGCTCGCGACCTGCGAGGCGATCCGCGCGCGCGGCGGCGCGGCCGAGCCGTTCGTGTGCGACGTGATGGACGCCGCGCAGATCGAGCAGTGCGTCGACAGCGTCGTTGCGCGCTTCGGCGGTGTGCAGATCCTGATCAACAACGCACAGGTCGTGCCGCTCGGCCGCCTGCTCGACGTGACCGATGCGGATTTCCTGGCGGGGCTCGAATCGGGGCCGATCGCGACGCTGCGCATGATGCGCGCGTGCCATCCGCATCTGAAGGGCGACGGCGTGATCGTCAATTTCGCTTCGTCGGCCGCGGTGCGCTGGGACGCGTCCGGCTACGGCGCGTACGCGGCGACCAAGGAGGCGATTCGTGCGCTCACGCGCGCGGCTGCGTGTGAATGGGGCGTGGACGGTATCCGCGTGAACGCGGTCGCGCCGCACGCGTTGTCGCCGGGCCTGAAAGGCTGGGTCGACGCGAATCCGCAGGAAGCCGCCGCGTTCTTCCGCACGATTCCGCTCGGCCGCGTAGGCGACTGCGAGCAGGACATCGGGCGCGCGATCGTATTTCTGGCGAGCCGCGACGCGGCGTATCTGACGGGCGCGACGCTGCCGCTCGACGGCGGGCAGGCTTACTGGGGGTGATGGCGGGAGGCGCGCGGCGCTGGCCGCGCGCAGATCATGATCCGGCAAGCGCACGCACGCATGCGCGCTTTGACCGGCAAACCGGAATCGAAGAGAGGACGACATGGGTCGACTGGAAGGAAAGGTAGCGATCGTCACGGGCGGTGCGCGAGGCATGGGCGCGGCGACGTGCAGGCTGTTCGTCGCAGAAGGGGCGCGCGTCGTGATCGGCGACGTGCTCGACGCGGAAGGCGAAGCGCTCGCGCGCGAGCTCGGCGACGCGGCACGCTTCATGCGGCTCGACGTCGCCGACGAAGCGAGCTGGGTGCGCGTGACCGAAGCGGCGATCGAGCAGTTCGGCCGTATCGACGTGCTGGTCAACAATGCGGCCGTGCTGACGTTCGGCGGCATCACCGAGTTGTCGAAACGCGATTTCGAGCGCGCGGTGTCGATCAACCTCGTCGGCACGTTCGTCGGGATCCGGACGATCGCGCCGCACATGATCGCGCAGAAGAGCGGGTCGATCGTCAACATCTCGTCGGTGGACGGGCTGCGCGGCGTGAACGCACTGGCCGCGTACGTGTCGAGCAAGTGGGGCGTGCGCGGGCTGACGAAGGTCGCGGCGCTCGAGCTCGGCCATCAGGGCGTGCGTGTGAATTCGATCCATCCGGGCGGCGTGAACACCGCAATGTCGAACCCGACCGGTGCGCCGCTCGAGGAGATCAACAAGCATTACGCGAACGTGCCGCTGCAACGCGTGGGCCTGCCCGACGAAATCGCACGCGCGACGCTGTTCCTCGCGAGCGACGAAGCGTCGTACTGCAACGGCGCCGAGCTGGCCGTCGACGGTGGGATGGCGGCAGGCGCGTATTACCCCGGATTGCCGGGCGCGCCGTTTTGAGCGGGTGGGCTTGCCGCACGTTCTCGTCGGATGTTTGTGTACGCAACCTAATTCAGGGTTTGCCTGAGTAGCGAAAATACGAATTCGCCGGATGCGCATGCGCGATCGTCATGCGTGCGTCCGGCGAGCCGAATTGACCGCTTCCCCGAAACCATTGCCGGACGGCCGTTCCGGCCGTTTCGCCCCCGAAAGCGGGCGCGTCGACGCCGTCGACATGACTTGCCGGCAACGCATGTGCCTGCACGTCGTCACAGTTGTTTCTTGTTGCAACGCAACGCCCGAGCAATATCGGCGATGGTATGCTGGCCGGCATGGAAGTTGTAAGGCAGGTTGCATGCATGGCGAAACTCGCGTTCGCATCTTCTAACGAGACATCACATCCTCTCGCCCGCATCGCGGCATCGACACGCGCACAGCTCGCGTGTACCGCGCTGCGCGTTGCTGCGTCCTGCGCTCCGATCGCATTCCCCATCTGGCGGGTTCACCCCGCATTCCCCATCCCCGCCCAATAATCTGGAGACATTTTCATGTCGCAAAACAATCTGGCCGAAGCCACACACGGCCCGCTGATCGCTCCGCCGGCCTTCGTCAAACATCGCAAGCTGATCGACTGGGTGTCGCGTATCGCGGCGCTCACGGAGCCCGAGCGCGTCGTGTGGTGTGACGGCTCGCAGGAAGAAAACGACGCGCTGTGCCAGGCGATGGTCGACCAGGGCACGCTCAAGCGCCTGAACCCGGCGAAGCGCCCGAACTCGTATCTCGCGCAATCCGATCCGTCCGACGTCGCGCGCGTCGAGGATCGCACGTTCATCTGCGCGGCATCGCGCGACGACGTCGGCCCGACCAACAACTGGATCGCGCCCGCCGAAATGCGCGAGACGCTCAACGGCCTGTTCCGCGGCTCGATGCGCGGCCGCACGCTGTACGTCGTGCCGTTTTCGATGGGCCCGCTCGGCTCGCCGATTGCGCACGTCGGCGTCGAACTGTCCGACAGCCCGTACGTTGCCGTGAACATGCGGATCATGACGCGCATGGGCCGCGAGGTGTACGACGTGCTCGGCGAGGACGGCGAATTCGTGCCGTGCGTGCACAGCGTCGGCCATCCGCTCGAAGCCGGCCAGCAGGACGTGCCGTGGCCGTGCAACCCGGTCAAGTACATCGTGCACTTTCCCGAGACGCGCGAGATCTGGAGCTTCGGTTCGGGTTACGGCGGCAACGCGCTGCTCGGCAAGAAGTGTTTCGCGCTGCGTATCGCGTCGACGATGGGGCGCGACCAGGGCTGGCTCGCCGAGCACATGCTGATCCTCGGCGTGACGTCGCCGGCCGGCAAGAAGTATCACGTCGCTGCCGCATTCCCGTCCGCGTGCGGCAAGACGAACTTCGCGATGCTGATTCCGCCTCAGGGCTTCAACGGCTGGAAGGTCACGACGATCGGCGACGACATCGCGTGGCTGAAGCCGGGCCGCGACGGCCGACTGTATGCGATCAACCCGGAAGCCGGCTTCTTCGGCGTTGCACCGGGCACCGGCGTGAAGACCAACCCGAACGCCATTTCGACGCTCACCGAAAACGTGATCTTCACGAACGTCGCGCTGACGGAAGACGGCGACGTGTGGTGGGAAGGGCTGACCGACACGCCGCCCGCGAAGCTGACCGACTGGCAGGGCAACCCGTGGACACCGGAGATCGGGAAGGAGACGGGCCGCAAGGCGGCGCATCCGAATTCGCGCTTCACGGCGCCGGCCGCGCAGTGTCCGTCGATCGATGGTGACTGGGAGAACCCGGCCGGCGTGCCGATCGATGCGTTCATTTTCGGCGGCCGCCGTTCGACGACCGTGCCGCTCGTGACCGAGGCGCGCGACTGGGTCGAAGGCGTGTACATGGCCGCGACGATGGGCTCGGAGACGACCGCCGCGGCGGTCGGCCAGCAGGGCATCGTGCGCCGCGATCCGTTCGCGATGCTGCCGTTCTGCGGCTACAACGTCAGCGACTATTTCGCGCACTGGCTGAAGCTCGGCAAGCAGCTCGAAGGCGCGGGCGCAAAACTGCCGAAGATCTACTGCGTGAACTGGTTCCGCAAGGATGCGAACGGCAAGTTCGTGTGGCCGGGCTTCGGCGAGAACATGCGCGTGCTGAAGTGGATGCTCGATCGCCTCGAAGGCACGGGTGGTGGCGGTGAGCATGCGTTCGGTGTGTCGCCGGCGTATGAGGACCTGCACTGGGACGGCCTCGATTTCTCGCGCGAGCAGTTCGATGCGGTAACGTCGATGAACGCCGACGAATGGCGTGAGGAGCTGAAGCTGCATGCGGCGCTGTTCGACATGCTGAAACTGCGCCTGCCGGCCGAGATGACCGACACGATGAAGAAGATCGAGCAGCGCATCGGCGCCTGACGCTCCGCATCGACGTAGTCGCCCCGACGTCCCGCCGCCGGCATGTATTGCCTGCGGCGGGACGTTTTTTTGCATGTCCGCTTGTCGCCATGCACGTCCTTCTTTGTCCGGTGCGGCCGGCGTTGCAGTATGTTTTCCGGCAACCCCCGCCGTATGGATGAGTGCGGTAACGCACGGTTGCCGTCGACCGATCCTGGAAAATCGAAAAAGGTTGCGCTCGTTGGGGCAGGATTATCGTTTTATCGAGCCGCAATCGATATTGCCGCAGTCGAAACGATGACTTGGGCGGCTATTGCATTGGGCGCTCCGTTCTCTTGCCGGTGAACTCGGCGGCAAACAAACAGACGCCTTGATGAAAACGCATGGGGTGCCTCAATGATCGTCAAAGCAATTAGCCGCCTCTCGAATGTGGTAGGTGGCGCACTATCCGCGTACCGATGTAACCGCCCGAGTTCGGCTTCGGCCGGATTGGTGTGGGCCGTGTTTTTCGTGGCGCTGTTGGCTGGCCACCCCGCGATCGGCCAAACCAATACGCCGGTGCCTGCAATCAACCTGGGCAGTGAAATCAACGACATCATCAACCGGAACGCCAACGATCCGACGCAAGCCATCAACAACTACATGGCCGGTCTCGCGGCGACAAACGCTCGCTGGGTCCGGATCGATATCAACTGGGCGCGGATTCAACCGTCGCAAACCACGATTGACGTCAACGACTCCAATCCCGGGACCAGCAGCGGATTGAACTGGGGAGTGACGGACACGATCATCCGAGCGGCCCGCAACAATGGCCTGCGGGTACTGGGCCTGATATTACTGACTCCACCGTGGGCGGCCAGTTCGAAGTGCTCGAGCAGCTATCAGCAAGCGAATGGAGTTTCGTCCTGGCTGTGCGCACCGGACCCAATCTTTTACACCAATTTTGCCCGTGCCGCGGCCAAGCATTACGGTAGCGACAGCTACGGTGGACAGGTCGATGCATGGGAAATCTGGAATGAGCCGAACTGCGGCATCGATTTCATGCCTCACGATCCGGTGCTGTATACGCAAATCCTGAAAAGCGCCTACCCGGCGATCAAGCAGGCGAATCCCGGAGCCTATGTGTATGCCGGAGGAAGCGCGGCATGTACGACGTATCCGAACAACACGAACGGCACGCTGCCGTCGAACGGTGTGGTCGGGCTCGTCAATTCGACCAATCCGAGTTATCCCGCGCCTACTCAGTGGGATCCGCGCGACTGGCTGGCCGTAATGTACGCGAGTGGTGCACATGGGTATTTCGATGGGCTGGCTCATCACCCGTACTGTTACTCCGACGACTGGCAATCGGCTCAGGACCAATGCCCTAGCACGACGCTCAATACCACGTTTCCGCAATACTCGAATGCATTCAACATGATGTGGCATAACTTCCCGTCGCCGTCGTATGCGTGGCCGTCGAGTAGCGGCAACTCGTTTTCGAGTTACACCGGAACGAGCTTGCGCGATCAGATGAATACGGCAGGCGATGGCGCGAAGGCCATCGTTCTCACCGAATTCGGCGCACCCACGACGGGCACGGACGGCGCGACCAATTTCACGGGGCAATTGGGCGGCTCGTCGACGCAATACACGAATGCCAATTTTCGGACCATGCAGAATGCGCCATTTCTGACGCAAGCGAACCAGGCGCGCGAATATCGTGCACTGATGGCATGGATTGCACAGCAACCGATAGGTGCATACGGTCCGGTGTATGCGTACTGCTATTCCGACATGGCGTTGTCATTGCCGAACAGCACGAACATCTATGAGCCGTATTTCGGCATCGTGACGCTTGGCGCGGCGACCGGTTCTAACGGTACCCCCGGTCCCGCGAAAATCGAGGGCACGCCTCAAGTGAAGTCGAGTCAGTACTATCCCGCGTGGCCTGATTTCGGCATTAATGCACGTGCAGCGGCAGCGGGCACTGCCGGTTACGCGCCGATCGGTCCGGGCTGGTTCAATGCGCTGGGCAAGTAGGCGTATCAAACCGACCGCAGAGTTGCACGCCCGAATTCGCGCTTCGTGACTCCGGACGTGCAACACCCGCCGGCCGAGGTGTCCGACTCGATGAAGAGGATCGAACTGCTTAGGGTCGCCTGACGGTCCGCATCGATGCCTCGACCGCGACGCCTACCGCGCGCTGCAATGCGCAACGACTTCGTCGACCGCGCGCTGCACGTCGCCGCGCCGGTAGCGCAGCAGCGCGCTGTCGGCCGGATCGGGCTCGTACGACACGACGTTGCCGCGCCCCGTGTAGATCGCCATGTCGGGCAACAGCGGATGCTCCTGGTCGAGCGACGGCACGTCCCGCGGATTGCCGGCCGCGCGGAAGAACGCCGCGAAGTAGTCGGCGAAGCTGAGGTTCTCGTCGCCGACGAGGTAGGCCTTGCCCGCTTCGCCGCGCTGCAGCGCGCCCCAGATCGCTTCCGACAGCGATTGCGTCGAGATGAAGTTGCTGCCGCCGGCCGGCCCGAACACGGGCAGCCCCGCGAACTGGCCTTGCGCATAGCCCGTGTACGCAGCGAACATTTCGTTGCGCAGCCCCGGCACCGACCCGACGACGAACGGCGCATTGACGCTGCAGACGGCGAACGACTGCGTCGCGAGCGCGCGGACGCGTTCGTCTGCGAGATGGCGCGAGCGCACGTACGGCACCGTGTCGACGAGCGCCGGCGCGACCTGCGGATAGAAACTGCCGACCAGCACCGCGCGCTTCACGCCCGCGTCGCGCGCGAGCGCGAAGAAGCGCGGCACCGCGTCGACGTTCGCGCGTTCCCAGTGAGCAGCTTCGTCGGTGCCGGGCGGCAGGTGGCGGATGTCGTTGCCGGCGGCGAACACCACGGCGTCGAACGGCGCGAGATCGTCGCGCGTGAAGTTGCCGGCCACGTAGTCGCGCAGCAGCACGTCGAACTGCGCGAGCGCGCTGCCGGGGGCGGGGGGCTTGCGTGCGGCGAGCGTGACGTGGTTGCCCTGCGCGTGCAGGTGCAGCGCGGCATGGCCGCCGATGAGGCCGGTGCCGCCGACGATCAGGATCTTCATGGTGTCTCCGATGGCGGCGCAACCGCGCCGCGTGAAATGAACAGGCTAGCGGTGCCGCTCAGAAATTGAAGCCGTTGCCCGTGACGACAGGCATGTTGGTCCAGAAGCCGTTCGGGTCGCGATACCAGCCGGCCGCTGCGAGCGCGCCGCCGTCGACATGCAGCGTCGTGCCGGTGACCCACGCGGCGAGCGGGCTCGCAAGGAACAGCGCGGCGCCCGCGATATCGCCCGCCGCGCCGAAGCGCCCGAGCGGGATCCAGCGCGGGATATGGTCGTGGTGCTCGGCCGCGACCATCGCGCTGACGGGCACCTGGGGCGTCTCGGTGGTTTCGGGCGCGATCTGGTTCACGCGAATGCCGGCCGGCCCGAGTTCGAGCGCGAGGCTTTTCGTGAATCCGGTCAGTGCCGCCTTGAAAGACGCGTACACGGTGCAGTTCGGAATGGCGCGAAAGCCTTCGATCGACGACACACCGACGATGCTGCCGCCCGCGCCGCGCTTGCGGAGCAACGGCAGCATCGCGCGCGTGACGACGAATACCTGGCGCAGGTTCGCGTCGAACAGTCGCGCGATGTCGTCGTCGGTGCAGTCTTCGAACGGTTTCGCGATCTGCAGGAAGTCGCCCACATTGTTGACGAGCACGTCGAGGCCGCCGAAGCGTGCGTCGACGGTTCGCGCGAACGCATCGACCTGGTCGCGGCGCGTGACGTCCACGGTGCCGACGAGCGCGTCGACACCCGCCGCTTCGAGCGCCTGGCGCACGTCCTGCGCGCGGGCCGGGTCGATCTCGGCCACCGCGACACGCGCGCCGGCCGCGCCGAATGCTTCCGCACACGCACGGCCGATGCCCGCGCCGCCGCCGGTGACCAGCACGGTCTTGCCGGTGAATGAAATCATCGATGAACTCCTTTGAACGGGAAGGCGGTGCGTCGCGTCACAGCGACGACACCAGTTGCGCGTTGTCGATCCGCAGCTCCGCACCGTTCACGAAACGCGATTCGTCGGACGCGAGGAACAGCACGAGATTCGCAACGTCCTGCGGGTCGCACATGCGCGCCATCGGATCGCTGCCGATGCCGAGCGCGGCGGGGTCGAGATCGGGCATCAGCGCCTGCGTCATCGGCGTCCAGATCCCGTCCGGATGGATCGAGTTGCAGCGGATCCGGTAGCCGCTGCGCTTGCAGTGGACGGCGACGCTGCGCGCGAGTGCTGTCACCGCGCCTTTCGACCCGGTGTACGCGCACATCATCGGCAGCCCCCCGAGCGCGGCGACCGACGACATCATCACGATCGAGCCCGGCGTGTCGTTGCCCTTCATCGCACCGATCGCATATTTGCAACCGAGGAAATAACCGTCCGCGTTGGTGCGCATCACGCGTCGCCACGTGTCGAGGCTCGTGTCCTCGATCGAGCCGACCGGGCAGATCGCCGCGTTGTTGACGAGCACGTCGAGGCGGCCGAAGCGGTCGAGCGTCGATGCGATCGCATGTCGCCAGCCGTCTTCATCGGCGATGTCGTGGCGGACGAACAGTGCGGTGTCGCCGATCTCGTGTGCGAGCGCGCGGCCGGCGTCCTCGTCGATGTCGGTCAGCACGACACGCGCGCCTTCGGCGGCGAGCAGCAGCGCATCGGCGCGGCCGACGCCGCTGGCCGCGCCGGTGACCAGCGCGACCTTGTTTGCGACTCGATTCATGATCAGTCGAATTCCTTTGACGTTGAAAGATGGCAGGCACTCATGCGGCGTCCGGTGCGCGGCCGGCCTTGATCGCGTCGAGCGCGGCGGCGCCGTAGATCTGCGCGATCGTGTCGTCGACGCGCGGGTTGGTGCGCAGTTCGTGGCCGCCGTCGACCGCGAAGCTCTGGCCGGTCACCCAGCCCGACTCGGGGCCCGCGAGATAGCGCACCGCATGCGCGATCGCTTCCGGTTCGCCGAGCGTGCCGAGCGGAATCTGCTCGAGAAAACTGTCGACGAGCGCGCGGTTGTCGAACATCGGCGCCGTGGCTTCGGAGCGCGTCAGGCCCGGGCGCACCGCGTTCACGCGGATCTTCGCGCCGGCCAGTTCCTCGGCCGCGCCGCGCACGAGCGCTTCGAGGGCAGCCTTCGCGGTGCAGTACGCGGACAGCCAGCGGAAATTGATCTGCGCGGCCGTCGACGAGATGCAGACGATCGCGCCGCCGCCGCTGTCGGCGAGCCGCGGCGCGGCGTGACGGATCGCGGCGAACGCGCTGTGCAGGTTCAGCTCGATTTCGGCGCGGAAGGTGTCGGCGTCGTGCAGCAGCAGCGGCCGGAAGCCTGCACCACCGACCGTCGGTACGACGATGTCGAGGCGGTTGTCGAGCGCCCACGCGCAGTCGAGCGCGGCCTGCAGGTCGGCTTCGTCGCAGGCGTCGCCCGCATGGATCGCGACGCGGCTGCCGGGCACCGCGTCGGTCAGTTGCCGTTGCGTGCGTTCGAGCGCGTCGCGGCGGCGGCCCATCAGCACGACGGCCGCGCCATCGGCGACGAGCGCGTGCGCGCAGGCCGCGCCGATGCCGCCGGCGCCGCCCGTGACGAGTGCGGTGCGGCCGTCGAGGGGAAGGGGTTTGCGCATCGTTCAGCCCTCCAGCGGCAGGTCTTGCGCCCAGTCGACGTGCAGCGTGCGCGCGGCGAAGCGCCACGTGCCGCCGTCGAACACGCAGCGGTCGCGATAGCGCAGCCCCCAGTCGAGCTTGCGCTTCACGCCGTCGCGCACGTAGACGTGGCAGGCGACGCCGTAGGTCTCGACGTCGGCCTCGCCGCCGTCGAGCGTCACGAGCTGGTTGTGCACGTGATGCTGGGTCGCTTCGTAGCGCTCGATCACGCGCATGCCCGCGACGATCGCGTCGCGGTCGTCGAAGCGGAAGCCCGGGCCGGCGAGCTGCGCATCGGGCGTGAAGAGGGCGGTGAGGCGCGGCCAGTCGCGCCGGTCGACGGCTTGCGCGTAGCGGCACGCAAGTTCGTACAGCGCGTGGCGGGGATTCGAATCGGTCATGCAGTACTCCCGTGGAAGAACGGAAAGAGTCAGCCGCGCCGCGAGTGCGGACACGGCGGCATTGCGACGTCGAGGCGAAGGTTCGCATCGGACCGATGGCGACTCATCATCCATACGGAGCAGGGCGAGGGTCGGGGAAAACACCGGGGCCGGCCGCGGCGTGTCACACGATGGCGCACGGATGGTGCGGCGCAGCGACCGGTGCGCGACAAGCGTCTGACGATTGGCGCGTCCGGCTGCGACAGGCGCACAACGTGCCGTGTCTCCTCCACGTGTGCGAAGGCGTGGCGCACGATGCTGCGATGCGGCACGCCGCTTGCCCTCCGCTCAGCGTTTGCCCCTAGTCGAAATGGACGATGGCCGGCGACCGGGCGCTGGCTACCGTGCAGTCATCCGGTGCCGCATGCGATGCACGCCGGACACGAACCGCACCAGCGGACAACCGGAGGGGACGACGATCATGAGACTGACGACTCGCAAGCTGTGCGTATTGGCGATGGGCACGTTCGCTGCCATGGCGATGGCGCGATATGGTGCCGATCAGGTGCCGTCGCCGCCGTATGCAGCCGGCATCCTGCAATGCCGCTCGGTCGACGCAAACGGCCTGCCGACCGGCTGCGTGCCGATCGATCCGTTGCACTTCGGTTTCGCCGCGTTGCGCGGCATGTGACGTCGGCGCGGCCGCGCGCCGCGCAGGCGGGAAGCCGTGGCAGCGCGATGGCGTACGGACGCCTTTCGCTACGGGCACGGTGGAATCATCGCGCGCCGATCCCGCGTTGTGCGGGGCGGCTTCAACCGGGCATGAGATGGCGTGCGTCCTGCGCGCGCACCGTCGCACGCCCGTCGTCACGGCAACGGGGCGTCGCGGCAACGTCGCGTCGGGCCGCCTGCCCGGCCCTCGCCACATCCGCCACATCCGCCGCATTGCGCAGATTTCCTAAACGCTGACCCATTCCTCATGTCATCCGACTATTCCCTGACTCACCCCCTGAACACCCGCGACGTGCATCGCTGGGATGCCGAACACGATGTCGTGATCGTCGGCTTCGGCGCGGCCGGCGCCTGTGCGGCGATCGAGGCCGCGAGCGCCGGCGCCGACACGCTGATCGTCGAGCGTGCATCGAGCTACGGCGGCACGAGCGCGCTGTCTGGCGGCGAGATCTACCTCGGCGGCAGCGGCGGCACGCCCGCGCAGCGGCAGGCCGGCTTTGTGGACGACACCGAGGATCTGTACCGCTACCTGATGCTGGCCGGCGGCCGCGACGCCGACGACGCGAAGGTCCGGCTCTACGCGAACGAAAGCCTCGCGCACCACGACTGGCTCGTCGCGCAGGGCCTCACGTACAAGAACACGTTCATTGCCGAGCGGATCGTCGAACCGGAGACCGACGATTGCCTGATCTGGTCGGGCAGCGAGGAAGCCTGGCCGTTCAGCGAGGCCGCGAAGCCGTGCCCGCGCGGGCACACGCCGCAATGGCCGGGCTGGGGCGGTGGGCAGATGCTGATGCGCGTGCTGGCCGAACGCGTGGCGGCGCTCGGCGTCGCGACGCGCTACGACACGCGTGCGCTCGCATTGATCGTCGACGACGGCGGCACGGTGTGCGGCGTCGTGCTGCGCGCGTATGGCGAGACGGCATTCGTGCGTGCGCGTCGCGCGGTGATCCTGTGCGCGGGCGGCTTCGCGATGAATCGCGACATGGTGCGCCGGCATGCGCCGCAGTTCCTGCGCTCGGATGAACCGATCGGCAGCCCCGGCGACGACGGCTCGGGCATCCTGCTCGGCCAGAGCGCAGGCGGCGCGGCGATCCACATGGACCAGGGCTTCGTCAGCCTGCCGTTCTACGCGCCCGAATCGCTGATCAGAGGGATCTTCGTGAACGCGCGCGGCCAGCGCTTCATCAACGAGGACGGCTATCACGGCCGCACGGGCCATCACGCGTTTCACCAGGCCGGCGACCGCATCTACCTGCTCGTCGACCAGGCGACGTACCGGGAGCCGCCCGCGATCGCGCGGATCGGCATCGCGGCGGCCGGCGAAACGTGGGAGGAAGTCGAACGCGACCTGCAGATGCCGGCCGGCACGCTGACGGCGACCGTCGACGTCTACAACCGCCATGCGGCCGAAGGCGCCGATCCGCTGTTCCACAAGGCGAAGAAATGGCTGCAGCCGCTGATCGAGCCGCCGTTCGTCGCGCTCGATTGCCGGATCGACTACGCGTTCTATCCGCACTTCACGCTCGGCGGGCTCGACACGCTGCCGACCGGGCAGGTGGTCGACGCGGCGCGTGCGCCGGTGGCGGGGCTCTATGCGGCCGGCCGCACGAGCTGCGGGCTGCCGCGCTGGGGCGCCGGGTACAGCTCGGGGCTGTCGCTGGCCGACGCGACGTTCTTCGGCCGGCAGGCCGGCCGTCACGCCGCGCGGGCGGGGTGCGACGCATTGCGCAGTGCCGCGTAGCGTAGCGTTGGCAGGGTGGAAATGAACGACGCCCCGGGCAATCGCATTGCCCGGGGCGTCGTCGTTTCAAGCGGCTAAGCAGCCCAGCAGCCCAGCAGCCCAGCAGCCCAGCAGCCCAGCAGCCCAGCAGCCCAGCGGCCCAGCAGCCCAGCGGCCCAGCAGCCCAGCAGCCAAGCAGCCAAGCAGCCCAGCAGCCCAGCAGCCAAGCGACCAAGCGACCAAGCGACCAAGCGACCAAGCGACCAAGCGACCAAGCGACCAAGCGACCAAGCGACCAAGCGACCAAGCGACCAAGCGACCAAGCGACCAAGCCGGCCACCCAGGTAACCGACCACCAGGCCCGCCCGCCGTCAGCCCAGGTCGAGCGCGTTCGTGAGATCGCCCGGCGGCGTCGCGCCGCGTGCGGCGAACGCCTTGTTGCGCGCGACCACGCCGTCGAGCGGCGCGAGTCCGTGCACGCGGCTGATGAAGCGCAGGATCGAGTTCGTGTCGTACAGCGTGTGATCGACGAAACCCTTCTTCGCGAACGGCGAGATCACGAGCGCCGGAATCCGTGAACCAGGGCCCCAGCGGTCGCCGACCGGCGGCGCGACGTGATCCCACCAGCCGCCGTTCTCGTCGTGCGTCATCACGATCACGGTGTTGTCCCATTGCGGCCCGCGCCGGATATGTTCGATCACGGTCGCGATGTGACGGTCGCCCGATTCGATGTCCGCGTAGCCCGCATGCATGTTCAGGTTGCCCTGCGGCTTGTAGAACGTGACGGCCGGCAGGCGGCCCGCGTCGATGTCCGCGATGAAGTGGTTCGTCGAAGGCTCGTCGCCGAGCCCTGCGTCGCGCAGGTGCTTGCTGCGCGCGTCGGTGCCCGGCGCATAGTTCACGAAGTAGTTGAACGGCTGGTGGTGGTACTGGAAATCCGGCACGGTGCCCGTGTCACGATGCTCGAGCGCGTACTGCCACGCGCCGCTGTACCACGCCCAGTCGACGTTCTTTTCCGACAGGCGGTCGCCGATCGTCGCATAGCCCTGCGGCGGCATCACGCGATGGTCGTCCGGATCGGCATACGCGGCGTTGCCCGGGTCGGGCGGCGGCACGTAGCTCGGCTGGTACGGCGGCGCCATCGTGTTCACGCCGTAGCCGTCGGGCGTCAGCGGGCCGTCGCCTGCGAACTTCGGCGGGCCGTCGAGCGCGGACGCGGGCGAATCGTCGGCGAGCTTCAGGCGCGTGCCGGCCGGATCGTCGCCTTCGACCTTCGAGAGCAGCTTCGCCGCGTGCGGATGCTTGTGCGCGTCCGGATACATCGGCGGTTGCGCGGAGATCAGGAACATGTGGTTCATCCACGACCCGCCGAACGCCGCCATGAAGAAGTTGTCGCACAGCGTGTATTGCCGCGCGAGATTCCACAGCCGCAGCGTGTCGGCCGAATTGCGGTAGTGGCCCATCACGAGGCCGCCCGAATCGGCCCACGCGGCGAACTGGTCGTTGCGGCCGCCCGCGATCTGCATCTGGTTCTGGTAGAAGCGGTGCCACAGGTCGCGCGTGATCACGCCGTTCGGCAGCGGCTTGCCCTGCGCGTCCGTAATCCGGAACGGCGCGTTCGGCAGCTTGTCGATGTCGCGCTCGGCGATCGCGTAGCGCTTGCCCTCCACTTCCTGCGCCTGCGGCACGAGCCCGCCCCAGATCTTCGGCAGCACGGGCAGCGGCGTCTTGCCGTCGCGATCGAGCTGCTGCGCGTGCGCGGGCTGCACCTCGCTCAGCGGATGTTGCACGCCGGGGAAATCGCCGTACAGGTTCGCGAAGCTGCGGTTTTCCGCATAGATCACGACGATGTGGCGCACGCGCTGGCGCAGCGCTTCGTCGATGCGCAGGTCGGCGGCGGAACGCGGCGCGCTGCCCGCCGTGGTTTCACAGCCGCTGAGTGCGACACCCGCACCGAGCGCGGCGAGGCCGCCGAGCACGCGGCGGCGGTCGGGGTCGGCGGGAAGGTCGTCGGGGCGATCGGGGGTGTCGTTCACGTCGTGGGTTCCTCGAATGGGCGGATGGACGGGGCGTGATGCGCTGCGGTGCCGCACAGGCTGCCGTGCCGCAGGAGCGAAAGCAACGGCCCGTGTTGCGTATCGGCGGGCGCGATGCGTCTGTCACAAAAATGTCACGAACGCGACTATAACGCGGCAACGGGGGCGGATGAAAGGTGTTTGTCGGACGATTCGAGTCGCGCCGAGGGCGATGCGCGACGCTCGCGCGCGAACTAGACTGGATTCAGGGGCGGCGCGTCGCGGCGCGCCGCCCGGGCGAGGATTGCCCGGCGGCGCCGGCCGACGGCGTTGTCGCGGCGCCATTGATGCGACGAAACGAGGCGATGAAGCGAGGCGACGATGGCACGCATGAATGCCCCTTCCGCATGGCTGCCGATGCCGCGCGCCGATTGCGCGCGTATCCGCGCACGTTCGCCGTGCCGCGCAGCGTAGCGTCGTGCGCACGTCCGGCCCGATGCCATGGACAAGAAATTCGACTACCCGGGATTGCTGATCGCGGCGGGCTTCTTCGTGCTGTTCGCCGCGCAGTTGCTGATGCTTCACCCGACGTCGGCGTCGATCGCGTACAGCGATTTCCACCAGCTCGTCGCCGCCCGGCTCGTCGATGATCTCGAAGTCGGCCCCGCATCGATCACGGGCACGCTGAAGATGCCGCAGGCCGGCACGATGCTGCCGGCGTCCGAAGCCGCGGCCGTGCAGCAGGCCGGGGCGCCGTGGCGGTTCACGACCAACCGCGTGAGCGACGAACACCTGACCGACACGCTGACCGCCGCCGGCATCCGCTATCACGGCGCGCCCGACACGAGCTGGATCGCCTCGCTCGCATCGTGGCTGCTGCCGCTCGTGCTGTTCGTGTTCATCTGGAACATGATGCTGCGCAGGCGCGGCGGGCTGCAGGATTTCACCGGGATGGGCAAGAGCCGCGCGCGCGTCTACGTGCAGCAGGAAACCGGCATCACGTTCGACGATATCGCGGGCATCGACGAAGCAAAGGCCGAGCTGCAGCAGCTCGTCGCGTTCCTGCGCAACCCCGACCGCTACCAGCGGCTCGGCGGCAAGATCCCGAAGGGCGTGCTCGTCGTCGGCGCGCCGGGCACGGGCAAGACGCTGCTCGCGCGCGCGGTGGCCGGCGAGGCGGCCGTGCCGTTCTTCTCGATCAGCGGTTCGGCGTTCGTCGAGATGTTCGTCGGCGTCGGCGCGGCGCGCGTGCGCGACCTGTTCGAGCAGGCGCAGCAGAAGGCGCCGTGCATCGTATTCGTCGACGAACTCGATGCGCTCGGCAAGGTGCGCGGCGTCGGCCCGATGTCGGGCAACGACGAACGCGAGCAGACGCTCAACCAGTTGCTCGTCGAGATGGACGGCTTCCAGGCGGGCTCCGGCGTGATCATCATGGCGGCGACGAACCGTCCCGAGATTCTCGATCCCGCGCTGCTGCGGCCGGGCCGCTTCGATCGCCACATCGCGATCGACCGGCCCGACGTGACCGGCCGCCGGCAGATCCTCGGCGTGCACGTGAAGCGCGTGAAGCTCGCGGCCGACGTCGATCTCGGCGAACTCGCGTCGCGCACGCCGGGCTTCGTCGGCGCGGATCTCGCGAACGTCGTCAACGAGGCCGCGCTGCATGCGGCCGAACTCGGCAAGCCGGCGATCGGCATGGCCGATTTCGACGAGGCGATCGATCGCGCGCTGACGGGCCTCGAGCGCAAGAGCCGCGTGATGAACGCGCAGGAGAAGCTGACCATCGCGTATCACGAAGCCGGCCATGCACTCGTCGCGGAAAGCCGCGCACATTGCGATCCGGTGAAGAAAGTGTCGATCATTCCGCGCGGCGTGGCCGCGCTCGGCTATACGCAGCAGGTGCCGACCGAGGATCGCTACGTGTTGCGCAGGAGCGAGCTGCTCGACCGCATCGATGCACTGCTCGGCGGCCGGGTTGCCGAAGAACTCGTGTTCGGCGACGTGTCGACGGGCGCGCAGAACGATCTCGAACGCGCGACCGCGATGGCGCGCCACATGGTCATGCAGTACGGGATGAGCGAGAAGATCGGGCTCGCGACGTTCGACGACGGCGATGCGCGCCAGGGTATCCCCGGCGCATGGCATGCGGGTGAAGGGCGCTGCAGCGAGCACACCGCACGGATGATCGACGACGAGGTGCGCACGCTGCTGACCGACGCGCATGCGCGGGTCGCGATGACGCTCGGCGAACGCCGCGATGCGCTCGAACGCATCGCGCGCCGGCTGCTGCAATGCGAGGTGCTCGAACGCGAAGCGCTGCAGGCGCTGATCGACGGGCGCGTCGAACCGTCGTCCGCAGCGCCGGCACCGGACGACGAAGCCGGTGCACGCGGCGGCGCGATCGAAACGGAGCACGCGTCCGCGGTCGAGCGCGATTTCGTCGCGTACGGGCCGCCACGCGAACCCGAGCGCTGAAGGTGCCGCGAACCTGCGAGCCGCGCGCGTCGATGCGACTGCGTGCCGGCATTCCTTTCCCCGTTGATCTCCGCGGAGTCGCCATGAGCGAGGCGCACGTATCGGTCGATGTCGCGCAGCAGGCGCGTTTCTGTTTCGAAGTGGCATTTGCCGGCACGACGCTGTCGCCGGTGCTCACCGACGAGCCACCGCCGCTCGGCGACGGACGCGGGCCGAACCCGATCCGGTTGCTGGCCGCGGCAGTCGCGACCTGTCTCGCGGCGAGCCTGCTGTTCGCACTGGAAAAGCAGCATGTCGATCCGCAGCCGATTGCCGCGCACATCGATGTCGACATGGTGCAGAACGAAGCAGGCAGGGTGCGCGTGGGCGCGATGTCGGTACGACTGTCGATCGGCAAGACGTGGGCCGATCTCGCGGCGGCGACGCGCGTGCTCAATCAGTTCGATGCGTATTGCGTGCTGACGGAGAGCCTGCGCGAAGGCATTCCGGTGTCGGTCGACCTGTGCGACGTAAGCGGCGCGGCGCTCGAATACGCGACGACGAACGCGTGAGCGCGCGTCAGGATTCGGTCGCGGCCGCGACTTCCGCCGCTTCGGCGAGCGCGTCGAGAAAGCGCGTGCGCCACCAGTGCACGTCGGTCTTGCGCACGATCGCCATCAGCGCCGCATGACGCTGGCGGCGTTCTTCGAGCGGCATCGTGAGCGCGCGCTGGATCGCCTGCGCCGTGCCTTGTGTGTCGTACGGATTGACGAGCAGTGCTGACTTCAGCTGCTCGGCCGCGCCGGCGAAACGTGACAGCACGAGCACGCCCGGATCGGCTGCGTCCTGCGCGGCGAGAAATTCCTTCGCGACGAGGTTCATCCCGTCGCGCAGCGGCGTGACGAGCGCGACGCGGCTCGCGCGATAGAGGCCCGGCAAGCGCTTGCGCGCAACGGTGCGGTGAATGTAGCGCATCGGCATCCATTCGAGTTCGCCGTAGTCGCCGTTGATCGCGCCGCACAGGCTGTCCATCTCGCGCCGCAGGTCGTCGTATGCGCCGAGATCCTCGCGGCTCGGCGCGGCGATCTGGATCAGCGTCGCACGGTCGCGGTTCTCCGGATATTGCTCGAGCAACTGGCGGAACGCATGCACGCGCTGCGGCAGCCCCTTCGTGTAGTCGAGCCGGTCGACCCCGACCAGGAGCTGACGCCGTGAATACTCGTCGCGCATCCGTTCGAACATGTCGAGCCCGTCGCGATCGCGCGCGAGCGATTCGAACTCGTCGACGTTGATGCCGATCGGGAAGGCGCCGGCCGACAACGTGCGGCCGAACGCGCGCAGGCGGCCGTCGGGCAGCCGCGCGGCACCGGCTTCCGCTTCGACGTAATGCTCGAAGTGGAGAAGATCCGACTCGGTCTGGAAGCCGACGAGATCGTAGGCGAACAGCGAGCGCATCAGCCATTCGTGTTCCGGGATCGCGGCCATGATCGGCGGCGGCGGCATCGGGATGTGCAGGAAGAAACCGATCGGATTCGTACAGCCCATCGCGCGCAACTCGGCGGCGAGCGGAATCAGCTGGTAGTCGTGGACCCAGATGGTGTCGTCGGGCCGCAACAGCGTGCGCAGCTTGCGCGCGAACAGCTGGTTCACGCGCCGGTAGCCGTCGGCGAAGCGACGGTCGAACTGCGCGAGATCGAGCCGGTAGTGAAACACCGGCCACAGCACGTTGTTCGAATAACCGAGGTAGTAAGCGTCGTAATCCTGCGGGTCGAGATCGATCGTCGCGAGCTGGATACCGCCGACGTTCTGGATCTGCACGTCGTCGCCATGCGTGGGCTGATCGTCGCCGCCGCGCAGCCTCCCGCTCCAGCCGAACCAGACGCCGCCGGATTCCTGCAGGCTGTCTTTCACGGCAACGGCGAGCCCGCCGGCCGCGGCTTTACGGGGATCTGCAATGCGATTGGATACGACGACGAGTCGGCTCACTAGCTCTCCTGACGATTGTTGGGGGAAAGGTTCGTGCGGCCGTGGCGCGAGAAGCAGACGCCGCCATCGGCACGCGGTGTGCGAAGCGATGGGGCCGCAATGCGATCGGACGGGAGTCAGGGCACGCGATTCGCCGTCCGAACGGGGAGTGCTTTTTTAAGCATACTCGTCATTCGTTCGTTTTAAAAGTCTGCATCGGTGAGCGATGCGCGTGCGAATGCAGCGTGATCTCCATGTCGTCGGTGTGGCAACGCACGATACATGGCCGGGATCGAAACTTGCGCGATGGTGCAAACGCAGCATGCGCCATGCCATGCGGAGGAGGCGGCATCAAACGCGATCGTCCGTGACGACGCGCATTGCCGGACACGCGCGCGATGCCGTGCCGGTCGGTAGAAACGACCGTCGATGATGCGGCCATGCCGACGTGCGAGCTACATGCACGCGTGCCGCGCACGCGCGACGCGAATCGGAGCGGCGCGACGTCGCGCGTGCGAACCGGCCGCGCCCGACGGCGACGATGCACAGCCGCACCGCGTGCCGCGTGCGGCCGCGCATCGCGCGGTACGCGCAAGCGTGACGCTGGCAGACCGGCGAGACAGCGTGCGCACCGTCGTCTCCTTGCGGTGTCCGTTACGCGGTGGCCGGTTGCCAGTGATGCATGGCGGGCTCTTGCGCGTACGCGCCCGACGACGTCACGTGCGTGCCGGACGGCATCCGGAACGCGGCGACCGTTTCGGACAGCTCGCGGCCTTGTGCCTCGAGCGACTTCGACGCGGCTGCGGCCTGCTCGACGAGCGCCGCGTTCTGCTGGGTCGTCTCGTCCATCTGCGTGATCGTCAGGTTCACCTGGTCGATGCCGCGGCTCTGCTCGGCCGACGCGGCCGCGATCTCGCCCATGATGTCCGTCACGCGCGCGACGGCCTGCGTGACGTCCGACATCGTCTTGCCGGCTTCGCCGGCGAGCGCCGAGCCGTCGCGGATCGTCTGCACCGACGCGGAGATCAGTTCCTTGATCTCCTTCGCCGCTGTAGACGAGCGCTGCGCGAGACTGCGCACCTCGCTCGCCACGACCGCGAAACCGCGCCCCTGTTCGCCCGCCCGCGCCGCTTCGACGGCCGCATTCAGCGCGAGGATGTTGGTCTGGAACGCGATGCCTTCGATGATGCCCGTGATGTCGGCGATCTTCGACGAGCTGTGGCCGATCTCCGTCATCGTGTCGACCACACGGCCGACCACCGAGCTGCCGCGATGCGCGACATCCGACGCGTTCGCGGCGAGCGTGCTCGCCTGTTGCGCGTTCTCGGCATTCAGCCGCACCGTCGACGTGAATTCCTCCATCGTCGCGGCGGTTTCCTGCAGCGACGCGGCCTGTTCCTCGGTGCGCTGGCTCAGGTCGAGGTTGCCCGATGCGATCTCGCCGACCGCATGCGCGATGCTGTTCGACGAATCGCGCACGCGGCCGACGATGCCGATCAACCGCTCGTTCATCGTTCGCAGCGCTTCGAGCAGATCGCGCGTCTCGTCGTTGCCGCTCACGTCGATGCGGCTGCCGAGATCGCCGTTCGCGACCGTACGCGCGACGTCCACGGCCGAGCCGATCGGCACCGTGATCTTGCGCGTCAGCCACAGGCCACCGCAGGCCGCGATCGCGACCGCGATCAGGCAGATGCCGGCCAGCAGGTTGCGCTCCATCGCATAGCGATCCGCGAATTGCTGGGCGATCGCGAGTTCGCGTTCATGCGTATAGGACGCGTACGCGTCGGTCGCGCGCACCAGTTGCGCGAGCAGCGGGCGGCAGTTGTCGTCGATGTCGGCGGTCGCCTCGTCTTTCTTGCCGGCCTGCGCGAGCCCGACGATGCGCAGCGCGACAGGCCCGTAGCTGGCTTCGATGCGCACGATGTCGGCCACCAGTTCGCGCGCGCGATCGGAGGTGTCAGTCGCGTTCGCCATCATGTCCTTGAGCTTCGCAAGATGCTCCTGCACGTCCTTGTGCGCCTGGTTCACCTCGGCCAGTTCGAGCTCGAGGTCGGACGGTTTGGTCACGAGCACGAGGTTGCGCGCGGCGATCGCGCGCCGGTCGACTGCGGTGCGGATCTGCGCGGACAGGGTCGCCCGCGCGCTGATGCCATTCATGTAGCGGGAAAACTCGGCATTCGTATCGGATAGCGCCTTGAGTGCCATGCCCGACACGATCACGACGATCGCGGAGAGCAGGCCGAAGCCGCCAAGGAGTTTTGTTTTGATGCTTATTCTGGCGATTTTCACAGTGTGCCTCTGTGCTTGTGGTTGGCGAATTGAAATTATTGTTGGACCAGATACGGGCTCGTGCCGGCTTTAACGGGTATACCGGATGATTCTTTACCCGTTGAAAACCCTGATATTAGTTTTTTTATCGCTGAAACCTTGTCGGGCGGGCGCTCTTGATTTCAACCGAAAAAACGCCGGAGCGCCCGTGATTAAAAGGTTTATACGTGGAATTTGAAACCGGTTTTATTGGTTGAAACAAAAACAGTCTTTTTGCTAATAATCGTCTGATGAATTTGTTTCGATTTATGGGTGAATAAGGGAATTTCGTTGCGATCTAATTGGGGAGGGAACCGATACGTATCGTCGGTGTGTGCCGCGCGATTGGCGGTAATGGCCGATAAACGGAAATGCGGTGCGGAGTGGAGGCGCCGCAGAGCAGCCCGCGGCGGGCGCCGCGGGCCATGAGAGGGTCAGAACGTGGTGCGCAACCCGGCCATCACGCTGCGGCCGCCTTCCGGCGCGAAGCCGCGCACGACCGAGGTCGAATAGCGGATTTCCTGGTTCGTCAGGTTGTCACCGCGCAGGTATGCGAGCCAGTGCGTCGGACCCATGCGGAACTTGTAGGTCAGCATCACGCCGAGCGACGTGTAGCCGTCCGTCGAAGCGTCGTTGTCGGGCACGCGATGCTGCGACCACGCATGCGTGACCTGTGCGCGCGCGCCGAACGGGCCGTAGCCGTAGTCGGCTGCGAGCGTCGCGCGCAGCGGCGCGATGCGCGGCAGCGGCTGGCCCGTGTCGACGTTGCGCGCATGCGTATAGTCGGCCGTCAGTTCCAGGTCGACGGTATGGCCGCGCCGCGCGAAGGCGCGCCACTTGCCGTCCAGCTCGATGCCGTAGAACTCGGCGCGCACGCCACGGTAGATCGCCTCGTTGAGCGAGCCGTCGGTACCGGGCGCGACCGGTTCGCCGTCGTCGTTCACCACGCGGCCCGTGTTGTACTCGGCCAGGTAGTTCGAGAAGCGGTTGTAGAACACGCCGACGCTGCCGCGATTCGGGCCGCTCGCGTAGCGCAGCGACAGGTCGGTCGACACCGCTTTTTCCTTCGACGCGTTCGGGTTGCCGATCAGGAACTGGCCGGTCGCATCGTGCGGGCCGTTCGAATACAGCTCGTAGAAGGTCGGCGCGCGTTCGGTGTACGCGACGTTGGCCGCCACCGACCACACGGGCGTCAGCGAGAACAGTGCGCCGGCCGACAGGCTGCCCGCGTTGAATTCGCGCGGCTGCGCACTCGCGAATTTCTCGACGCCGGCCGGATCGGGATCGACCTTCACGTGCTCGAAACGGCCGCCGAGGCTCAGCTTGAGCGCCGGGACGACCTGCCATTCCTCGAGGCCGAACAGCGCGACGCTGTTCGTGCGCGTGGACGGCACGAGCATCTCGTCGCCCAGCGCGGAGAACGTGTTCTGGCCGAACTGCACGCCGATCGCGCCTTCGAACGGGCCGATCTTGCGATGGGTTGCCTCGATGCGCGCCTCGTAGCCGCGATTGCGGAAGGTGGTGGCGGTTTCGCCGTTGTCGACTTCCTTGTGGCGATAGTCGGTGTACGCGAAGTCGAATTTCAGCTTCGTGAACGGCCCGCTCAGGTTACGTACCTCGGACGCGAGCGCGAGGCGTTCCTGGCGCATCCGCAGCCGCACGTCGCTCTCCGCGACGGAGCCGTAGTTCGATTCGTAGCCGCTGTAGGACAGGCCCGCGAAGCCGTCCGCCCACGTGTACGACGCGCCGAGCGCGCCGCCGTGCACGCGGCCGTCGCTGTTCGGCACGTTGCCGTACGGCTGCGGCGTGTCGGGGCCGTCGATCGCGCGTTGCGCGCCGCTGCGTGCGTAGCCGGGAATCCGCAGCTTGCTCGTTTCGCGGTCGAACGCGTCGACGTGGAACGCGAAGCGGCCGTTGCCGCCTTCGACTTGCGCGGCGCCCGCGCGCACGGAATTCGCGCCGCCGTAGCGCGCGTCGAGCGCACCCGTCACGCCTTCGATCGCTTCGCGCGGAATCCGGTTGTCGATCGTGTTGACGACGCCGCCCACCGCGTTGCCGCCATACAGCAGCGCGGCCGGCCCGCGCACGATCTCGACGCGTTCGATCGACAGCGGATCCTGCGGCACCGCATGGTCGTACGACAGCGACGACGCGTCGTAGGCCGCGACGCCGTTCTGCAGCAGCCGGATCCGGTCGCCGTCCATCCCGCGGATGATCGGGCGGCCGACCATCGGCCCGTAGGTAGTGGTCGACACGCCGGGCAGCCCGTTCAGCGTTTCGCCGAGCGAATCGGCCTGGCGGCGCGTCAGCGCATCGCCGGAAAGCTGGACGGTCGGCGCGATCAGGTCGCTGTCGCCGAGCGGGTTCGCGGTCACGAAGATCGGTGCGAGCGGCGTGGCCGGCGGCGTGCCGGATACGGCAGGCGTATCCGCCTGTGCGTGTGCGACGGCGGCGAACAGCATCAGCGAAAGGGACGAGAGCGGGCGAAGCGGTAGACGAGGGAGGTCGCGCATGGTCGGTGAATCGGTTGGAATCGGATCGGATAACGAGCGATGCGGGTCACGGCTGGATACGATATATTGTTGCGTCTGCGACGCGTAGTGACCCGTTGGAACATGGCTCGGCGAGGCTCGCCCGCCCGGAGTGGAACGGCGTCAGGCGGACGAGCACGTGAAATGATATGTTATATCATTTCAAATTCCAAGCCGGATGGCAGGAAGTCGTAGGTTTTCCGTCGGATGGGTGAAAAGGCTGCTGGACAGGAGGCCGGACACCCGGGGGCACGTTGAGTGCATGAAGTGGGCGGGTGACATCGAAGACCTGCACGACGCGAGTGTGATAGATTTCCGGCGCGGCCAATGTGCCGCGAACGTTCTCAGGGCGGGGTGAAATTCCCCACCGGCGGTAATCGCGCGATTGATTGCGTGTAGCCCGCGAGCGCTTGCCGACACGCATGTGCACGGCAAGGTCAGCAGACCCGGTTTGATTCCGGGGCCGACGGTCAAAGTCCGGATGAGAGAGAGCGGGGTTCGTTGCGTACGCAAGGTACGCGGCTTCTCCCTGTGCGCCCATTCAACTCACACAGGACCCATCGATGACCCAACTTGCTTCCCCCTCCCAAACTGCCGCGCCGCGTATCGCTTTTGTCCAGTCATGCTGGCACAAGGAGATCGTCGACCAGTGCCGAAACGCGTTTGTCGGCGGACTCGTCAACGCGAACCTGAGCCAGGCGGATTGCGATTTCTTCGAAGTGGCAGGCGCTTTCGAAATTCCGCTGCATGCCAAACTGCTCGCGAAAACCGGCAAATACGCGGCCATCGCGTGCGCCGGCCTGGTCGTCGACGGCGGTATCTATCGCCATGACTTCGTCGCGCAAGCGGTGATTTCCGGTCTCATGCAGGTGCAGCTCGAAACCGGCGTGGTGGTGCTATCGGCGGTTCTGACGCCGCATCATTTCCACGGGGCCGAGCATGTCGCGTTCTTCCACGACCACTTCCTCGTGAAAGGCGCGGAACTCGCGCATGCATGCGTCGATACGATCGGCAAGGTCGCCGCGCTGAAAGCCGAACCCGTAGTCGCCGCGATACCGCAGGCTGCCTGACGCATCAGTGTGTGCGTGCCGCCGCGTCGATTGCGCGGCGGCACGTACGCCAGTTTGTGCGGGGAACTCGCGAAGGCGGCAGCGACACGGCATTTCCGCCCTTGCTCAGCGCTCCGCAGGAAACCGCTCCTGCAGCGCGTGCAGCCAGCGCGCGACGGTATCGAGTTCATCGTCGGAAAACCCGTCGCACAGCTTGCCGTTCAGCTCGCGCAGCAGCACGCGCGCCCGCTTGAGCGCCGCGTGACCGTCGTCGGTCAGGTACAACCGCGTCGCGCGGCCGTCGTCCGAATCGGCGTGACGCGTAATGAGGCCGGCTTTCTCCATCCGGTCGGCGAGCCCCGTCATCGCGGACGGCGCAAGCTGCAGCGCGGCGCCGACTTCGCCGATCAGCGCACCGTCCTGTTTCGCGAGACAGAACAGCACGCCGGCCTGCGCTGCGCTCGCGCGGGTCTCGGTCTCCGCCTTGCGGTCGATCCAGCGCTGCACGCGCCGCTGGCCGATGTTCAACATGAAAAACAGTCGTCGGTCTTCGCTCAAGCTGGGTTCCCGGCTGCAATGGAAAGGGAGGGACGTCCCGCGGTTCGCGGCGTGTCGAGTGCCTGCGCGAGCCAGTCGGCCACGTCGGGCCACAGCACGGTACCGGGGCGGCTGCGGAAGAAGCCCATGTGCCCGACCGGGCCGCTGCCCGCCGCATGCGGATCGATCTGACGGCGTTCGACCGCCGCGCGGGTCAGATAGCTTACCAGCAGCCCGATGGCAGCCGGGTTCGCCCACGGGTCGTCGTCGAAGCCGAGCACAAGGATCGGCAACTGCTGTTTCGCGTAACGCTCGGCCGCGCCGAGTGTCGGATCATCGAAAAAATAGTGCGGCAGCGTCGTCCAGCGGCCCCATTCGCGGAACACGCCGGCCGGCATGTCTTCGCCGAGTCCGAGGCGCTTGCCGGGCACGTAGCCGAGCAGCGCCGACATCAGCGGGCCGAACACACGCAGGATCAGCCGCACCTTCAGGCGTTCGGCCGCCTGCGTGATCAGTCGCGTGCTGGCCGCATGCGTGGCGACGAGCACGGCCGCGCGCAGGTGCGGCGTAGCGGCCGACAACCCGATCGCATGCCCGCCGACGCTATGCCCGACCGCCAGCAGCGGCAACCCTTCATAGGCCTGCCGTGCCCACGCGGTCGCGGCGCCCACGTCGAGTTCCATCCAGTCGCGCATGCGGGCCTGCAGCGCGCCCAGGCGCGCGGGCCGCGACGTGCCGATGCCGCGATAGTTGTAGGTGAGCGCCGCGAAGCCGCGTTCGGTCAGGAACCGCGCGAAGCCCGCATACAGCCGCTCCGGCACGGCCGTCGCAGGATGGATCAGCACCAGCGCGCGCGGCGCTGCGTCCGGCGTCCACAGCGTGCCGTGCAGTGCGTAGCCGTCGGCGGCGGAAAACTCGATGGGTTGGGAGGTCATGGCCGTCCTCGTTCCGGGTCGTTATTTCGTATGCGAAATATAGTGCGTAATTTATTTCGCGCACGAAATATCTGTCGAGGATTCATTCGAACCGGGTTGGCGGGAGGGCAGCAGGCGACATCCGGCGACATCGACCCGGTCATAAAATATTTGCATCTTTACATAGAAGAATATTGCGTTTGTTTCATAGATCGGATCGACGTATCTTCACCGGTTCCATCCGTTCCGCCGGCCGCCGTGCAGGGCGGACCACGAGGCGCCGCCATCGCGCGGCCGCCCGCCAACCTTCCGGGAGATCACGTTGCTGAGCCGAATCGTCACGGCACTCTTGCTGGCGCTTGCCGCGCAGCCAGGCATGGCCAAAGACACCGTCACGCTGCGCGTCGGTGAACAGAACTACTTCAACATCCAGGCGTCGATGGAGGCGTCCGGCGTGCTGAAGGACCTGCCTTACACGATCGAATGGAAGCATTTCCAGGCCGCCGCGCCCGTTGCCGAGAGCCTGAACGGCAACGCGATCGATGTCGGCTTCCTCGGCGATTCCGCGTTGCTCACGCTGGCCGCGCGCGGTGCGCCGGTGAAGGTGGTCGCGGTGTCGCGCCAGAGCCTCGACGGCGTCGCGATTCTCGTCCCCAAGAATTCGCCGGTGCGCACCCTGGCCGACCTGCAGGGCAAGACCATCGCCGTATGGCGCGGCGCGTGGAGCCAGCAGCTCGTGCTGCGCGCGCTCGAACACGCCGGCCTGCGCGCGGATTCAGTCAAGTACGCGTACCTGATGCCGATCGATGCGACCAACGCGCTCGCGAACGGCTCGGTCGATGCCGTGTCGCTGTGGGAGCCGTTCGTCAGCACGCTGGCGTTGCGGCAGGGCGCACGGCCCGTGACGACCGCGCAGGGGCTGATGCCGGCGCTGAGCTTCGTCGCCGCGAACGAGCAGGCTGCAGCGGGCAAGCGCGCCGAGATCACCGATTTCCTGCGGCGCGTGGTTGCCGCGCGCCAGTGGGTCGACAGCCATCCGCGCGAGTACGCGGACCTGTGGGCGAAGCGCGCGAAGCTCGAACCGGATGTCGCGTACCGCTGGCTCAACAACGCGAAGCAGCGCGTGGGCCCGGTCGACGAGACGGCAGCGAAGGACGCGCAGAACACGGCCGATTTCCTGCACAAGGCCGGCGTGATTCCGGCTGCGTACGACACGTCGAAGCTGCTCGACCGCTCGTATGCGGGCGCGTTCGCGGCGCCTGCGCAGAAGACGGCCGCCGCGCAGTAAGCGTGCGGTCATTGCCACGATTCCCGGGATGCCCGCGATTCCCGCGGTTCCCGATCAAGCACCCCAAGGACATCCCGACATGCCAGTCGACATCATCGGCATGATCACCGCGACGCCCGGCGCGGAGGTCGACGTACCGGGCGGCGTGGCCGTCCAGCCCGACTACGTGCGCCGCTTCGCGCAGGCGCACGAGGCCGCCGGCTTCGACCAGATCCTGGTCGGCCATTTCAGCAACGCGGCGGACGGTTTCATCGTCGCGTCGTTCGCGGCCGCCGCGACCGAACGCATCCGCATCCTGCTCGCGCACCGGCCGGGCGTGATCGTGCCGTCGGCCGCCGCGCGGCAGATATCGACGCTCGACGTGTTCAGCGGCGGGCGTCTCGCGCTGAACGTCGTGTCCGGCGGCGACGATACCGACCTGCGGCGCGACGGCGATTTCGTCGCGCACGATGTGCGCTACCGCCGCACCGGCGAATATCTCGACGTGCTGAAGCGGATCTGGCTCGCCGACGCGCCAGTCGATCACGATGGCGAGTTCTACCGGCTGCGCGGCGCGTCGCCGCTCGTGAAGGGTGCGCAGCGGCCGCATGTGCCGATCTATTTCGGCGGCTCGTCGCCGGCTGCGCTGGCGGTTGCGGGCGAGCATGCCGATGTCTACATGACGTGGGGCGAGCCGCTCGATTCGGTGCGCGAGCAGATCGCGCGCGTGCGTGCGGCCGCCGCGCCGTTCGGGCGCACGCCGCGCATCAGCGTGTCGTTCCGGCCGATCGTCGCCGACACCGAGGCGGCCGCATGGGAGAAGGCCGAGGCGATCCGCGAGCGCGTGCGCGCGGCGCGGCTCGCGAACGGCCAGCCGATCGCCGGCCACGCGCCGCAGAACGCGGGCTCGCAACGGCTGATGGCGGCGGCCGCGCAGGGCGACGTGCTCGACGAGCGGCTGTGGATGGGCGTCGCGAACCTGACCGGCGCGCGCTGGAATTCGACCGCGCTGGTCGGCACGCCCGAACAGGTCGCGCGCGCGCTTGGTGCGTATTACCGGCTCGGCGTGTCGACGTTCCTGATTCGCGGGTTCGATCCGCTCGACGATGCGCTCGATTACGGGCGCGACCTGATTCCGGCGATTCATGCGCAGGTCGCGGAACTCGACCGGTATCACGCGGCGGCGTCGGCGTAAACGCATCGCGGCGCAACGACGTACGGGACGGCTTCGATTCGCCCCGGTATTTCCGTTGCGGGATGCCGGGGCGATGTCACGTTGGTCGTCGACGTATCGACGCCTTCAGAACGACGGCAACCCCGGCGGATTGGTTTCGGCGCGCGCGATCGCCTCGCTCTGCAAGCCCCAGCGCGCGAGCGCCTGCCCGTAGCGACCGCTGCCGATCAGCGCGTTCGTCGCCAGCGTCAGCGCGGGTGCGAGGCCGCTGCCGCGGCGCGTCGCGATCGCGACATCGGCATTGTTGGGCCAACCCGCATTGACGACGCCGACACGGCGGATCTTGCCGGTGCGCGCGGCCTCGTACGCGAGCGATGCGTTCGGGTTCAGCTCCGCATCGGCACGGCCCGACAGCAGAGCGATGCGCGATGCCGCATCGTCGTCGAAATATTGCAGCTCGGCCGGCTTCAGCCCCTGCGCCACGTTGCGCTTGTTCCACTCGAGCAGGATGCGCTCCTGGCTCGTCCCCGCGCCCGTGATGATGCGCAGGCCGGCGATGTCCTTCGGCTCGGCGATCGTCGCGATCGGGCTGCCGGTGCGCACGTAGAAGCCGTGCAGCCCGAGCCGGTAGGTCGTGAAATCGTATTTCTCCTTGCGCTTCTCGGTCACGCCGACGTTGGAGATCACCGCATCGTACTTGCCGGACGTCAGCCCGAGCGGCCAGTCGGCCCACGCGATCGGCACCAGCGCGAGTGTGCGGCCGAGCGCGTCGGCGACGAGCTGCGCATAGTCGGGATCGGCGCCGACCACGGTGCGCGCGTCGGTCGCGTAGGTCGACACGGGCGGCGCGTGCGGCGAAATCGCGACCGTGAACGCACCGTCGCGTACCCAACGGTAGCCGGCTGCCGCGCGGATCGCCGCGTCGTCGCGTTGCGCGCGTACGCGGCCGGCCTGGCGCGGGTCGAGGTCCGCCGTCGCGGCGGCCGCGTGCGCCACATGCCACGGCAGGCCCGTTGCCGCGACCAGCGCGGCGGTCATGAACTGGCGTCGGTCGGTCATCGTGCGGCACCTCGCAAGCCGGCAGCGGCGCGCATCACAGCACCCGCGACAGGAACGCGCGGGTGCGCGGATGGGTCGGCGCGTCGAGCACGACGGCCGGCGGCCCGGACTCGACGATGCGCCCGCGCTCCATGAACAGCACGTTGTCCGCGACTTCGCGCGCGAAGCCGATCTCGTGCGTGACGATCACGAGCGTCGTGCCCGAGCGTGCGAGTTCCTTGATCACGTCGAGCACTTCGTTCACGAGTTCCGGGTCGAGCGCCGACGTCGGTTCGTCGAACAGCAGCACCTTCGGGCGCAACGCGAGCGCCCGCGCGATCGCGACGCGCTGCTGCTGGCCGCCGGAGAGCTGGCGTGGATACGCATCGGCCTTATCCGCGAGACCGACGCGGGCGAGCAGCGTGCGGGCGATGCGCTCGGCGGCGTCGCGCGTGATGCCGCCGACGACGACCGGTGCCTCGACCAGGTTCTCGAGCACCGTCAGGTGCGGGAACAGGTTGAAGTTCTGGAACACCATCCCGACGGCCGTGCGCCGCGTCAGCACGTCGTGTTCCTTCAGCTCGTAGAGCACGTCGCCGTCGCGGCGATAGCCGATCAGTTCGCCGTCGATGTCGATGAAGCCGTCGTCGACGCGCTCGAGATGGTTGATCGTGCGCAGCAGCGTCGACTTGCCCGAGCCCGACGGCCCGACGATCACGGTCACGCTGCCGCGCGGCGCGACGAACGAGACGTTGTCGAGCACGCGCTGCATGCCGAACTGTTTCGATACGCCATGCACGGCCACTTCGCCGCCGGCGCGCGGCGCGACGGCAACCGTACCGGCATCGCCTTCGGCGCGCACGATCGACGTGTCGCGGCGGGACCTGACACGCCGCCACAGCACGCCGAGGCGCGCGAGCGCGAACGTGACGACGGACGGCGGCGGGTTGCGCAGCGCACCGCGCGCATAGTGCCGCTCGACCTGCACCTGGATGGCCGACAGCACGGTCAGGATGATCAGGTACCAGACGGTGGCGACCATCAGCAGCGGGATCACTTCGAGATTGCGGCGATAGATCACCTGCACCGTATAGAACAGCTCCGGCATCGCAAGCACGTAGACCATCGACGTGCCTTTCGCGAGCATGATCAGGTCGTTGAACGCGGTCGGCAGGATCGCGCGCATCGCCTGCGGCAGCACGATCCGCGTGGTCTGGCGGCCGCGCGGCAGCCCGAGCGCGGCGGCCGCTTCGAGCTGGCCCTGGTCGACCGCGAGAATGCCGCCGCGGATCACCTCGGCGGAAAACGCCGCGTGGTGCAGCGTGAGGCCGAGCACGGCCGCGAGGAACGGGCTGATCAGGTCGGTCGTCGGCGTGTCGAACCACACGATGTCGGTGAACGGCACGCCGAGCCGCACATGCTCGTACAGGTAGCCGAGGTTGTTCAGGATCAGCAGCAGCACGATCAGCGGAATCGACCGGAACAGCCACACGAAGGCCCACGCGCTTGCCGACAGCAGCCGCGAACGCGACAGCCGGGCCAGCGCGACGAACGCGCCGAGCACGAGGCCGAACACCGCGCCGAGCGCGGTCAGCACCAGCGTGCGCACGAGCCCCGACAGCACCGGCGGCGACAGGAACCATTCGGCGAACACCGGCCAGCCCCATTGCGGGTTGCCGAGTATCGAATGCAGGACGATCGCGATCAGCGCGACGGCGAGCACGGTGCCGGCCGTGCGCGACCGGTGGCGCGCGGGCACGATCCGGAAACGCGTGCCGGGCTCGCGCGCGCCGGGGGAAGAGAGCGGCGGCAGCGCGCCGCCGAGGTGGGTCGTGTCGCTCATGTCGGTGGAAATCCTCGAATCGGTCGGGCGGGCGCGCCGCGCACGGGCGGCGCGGCGGCGGGTGTCAGGCGTGCGCTTCGGCGGCCGGTTCGTGCGACGCGTCAGGCGCCGCGTGGCGGCTTGCCTTGCGCGGCAGGCCGAGGTGGTCGCGCAGCGTCGCGCCGGGCAGGTCGCGGCTGTAGCGCCCGCGTGCCTCGAGCGCCGGGATCACGAGTTCGACGAAATCTTCCACACCTTGCGCCTGCACGGCAAAGCCGAGGATGAAGCCGTCGCCGGCGCCTGCGTCGTGCCAGCGGATCAGCTCGTCGGCGACATGCTCGGCCGTGCCGATGAAGTTCGGGCGCGGCGTGGCGACCGCGAGCGCCGTCTCGCGCAGCGACAGCCCTTTCTGTTTCGCGTCGGCCTTGATCCGGTCGGTGGTCGAGCGGAAGCTGTTGCGGCCGAGCTCGCCGAGTTCCGGGAACGGCGCGTCGAGCGCGTACTGCGTGAAATCGTGGTGATCGAAATAGCGGCCCAGATAGGCGAGCGCCTCGTCGATCGTCAGCAGGTCGCGGATCGCCTGGTATTTGTCCTCGGCCTCGGCGGCCGTGCGGCCCACGATCGGCCCGATGCCGGGGAAGATCTTCACGTCGCTGCCTTGGCGGCCGTGCTCGATCGCGCTCTGCTTCACGCGCCGCGTGAACGCGGCCGTTTCGTCGAGCGACGGCGAATGCGTGAACACGGCATCCGCATACTTGCCCGCGAGCCCGATGCCGGTGTCGGATGAACCGGCCTGGAAGATCACCGGCTGCCCCTGCGGGGAGCGCTGGATGTTGAGCGGGCCCGCGACCTGGAAGAAGCGGCCGTGGTGATCGAGCGTGTGGAGCTTGTCGCGATCGAAGAAGCGGCCGGTCGCGCGGTCGCGCACGAAGGCGTCGTCGTCCCAGCTGTCCCACAGGCCCTGCACGACGTCGAGGTATTCGTCGGCGATCTCGTAGCGCAATGCGTGATCGGGATGCGCCTTGCCGAAATTCTTCGCGGTGCCTTCGAGCGGCGTCGTCACGACGTTCCAGCCCGCGCGCCCGCCGCTGATCGCATCGAGCGACGCGAGCTGGCGGGCGACCGTGAACGGCTCGCTGTACGACGTCGAGATCGTGCCCGCGAGCCCGATCTTCTTCGTCGCGACCGCGAGCGCCGACAGCACGGTCAGCGGCTCGAAGCGGTTCAGGAAGTGCGGGATCGACTTCTCGTTGATGTAGAGGCCGTCCGCGACGAACGCGAATGCGATGCCGGCGGCTTCCGCCTTGCGCGCGATGCCGATCGCGAAATCGAGATTGATGCTCGCGTCCGGCGGGTTGCTCGGGTGCCGCCATGCGTTCATGTGGCTGCCTGCGCCTTGCAGCATCAGGCCGAATGGGATCGATCGTCGGGTCGTCATGGGAGCGTCACGCGTTCTGGTCAGGGGAAAGGAAACGGTCGGCCGCGAGGGCCGCCTGCAACGGCGTGGCCGACAGTGCGCCGCCGAGCCATTCGGCCGAGGCGAGCCGTGCCGCATAGTCGGTCACCGGCGAATCGATCACGAATGCATCGACGTCGAGCCGCCGGCTCAGCGCATCGAGCGCGCGGTGCACGCGCTCGGGGGTATCGGCCAGCACCGTCGGGCGCAGCTCGTCGATCCGGTAGTCGGACGCGCCGCTCTGCCGCGCGAATTCGGCGGCCGCCTGTGCGCTGGCGAGGTTGAAGCTCTGGCCGCCCGCGAACTGCAGCTTGAAGATCTTCAGCGGCCCGATCAGTTGCTCGGCCTCGTCGCGCGTCGGCGCGGCCACCGCGTACAGCGCGACCAGCGGCCGGGTGCCGCCCGCGCTGCGATACGCGTCCAGCGAGCGTTCGATGTTCGCGTCGTCGCCGTTGAAATGCCCCGCGTAGCAGAAGCGCCAGCCGTTGCGCGCGGCGAGCGCGCCGCTTTCCGGTGAGCCGCCGAGCAGGATGCGTTCGGGCGCCTGCGGCGGCACGGGCAGCGCGACCGCGCCGGCGAGCGGGTGATCCTCGGCCACACCCCAGCCGAGAAACGCGTCGAGTTCCGCGAGCTGGCCCGCGAAGTCCGGCTTGCGCGCCTTGTCGTGGAACCACTGCAGCGCGCGCGTGGTCAGCGGCAACCCGCCGGGTGCCTTGCCGACGCCGAGATCGACGCGGCCCGGCGCGAGCGCAGCCAGTACCTTGAAGGTTTCGGCGACCTTGAACGGGCTGTAGTGCTGCAGCATCACGCCGCCCGAGCCGACGCGGATGCGCGACGTATGCGCGAGCAGGTGTGTGACGACAATCTCCGGCGCCGAGCTGGCGAAGCCTGGCGTGCCGTGATGCTCGGCGACCCAGAAGCGCTCGTAGCCGAGCTGTTCGGCGCGCTGCGCGAGCGTCGTGGTGAAGCGCAGCGCGTCGGCGGCGTTCGCGCCGTCGGCGATCGGACTCTTGTCCAGCAACGAAAGCGAGTAAGACATGGTGAGCGGCGTTCCTGCCTGAGAGTGAAATGAGCGTGACGGGACGGTGGGCGGGTGCGCCGCTCAGCTCTTCGGCAGCCCCGGCGGATTCGTGCGCGACTGGTCGATCGCTTCGGAGGCGAGGTTCCAGCGGTCGAGCACCTGCTGGTAGCGGCCGTTCCTGATCAACCCGTTCAACGCGACGGTCAGCGGATCGGCGAGCCCGCTGCCGCGGCGCGTCGCGATCGCGATGTCGGCCGTGCGCGGCCAGCCGCCGCTGATTGCGCCGACGAGCCGCGTCTTGCCTTGCTGCGCGCTCTGGTACGCGAGCACCGAGTTCACGCTGAACACGACATCGGCGCGGCCCGACTGCACGGCGACGATGCGCATCGCCTGGTCGTCGTAGTACTGGATTTGCACGGGTTTCAGCCCGTGCGCGACGTTCTCGCGATCCCACGCGAGCAGGATCTTTTCCTGGTTGGTGCCGGCGTCGGTCACGACGCGCAGCCCCGCGACGTCCTTGGGCTCGCGGATCGTCTGGATCTTGCTGTCGTTGCGCACGTAGAAGCCGACCTGGTCCTTGCGGTAGGTCGAGAAATCGAACTTCTGCTTGCGCTCCTCGGTGACGGTGACGTTCGAGACCACCGCGTCGACTTTCCCGGATTCGAGCGCGAGCGGCCAGTCGGCCCATGAGAGCGCGACGATCTTCAGCTTGCGGCCGAGACTGTCGGACACGAGCTGGCCGACGTCGGCGTCGAATCCGATCACCGTGCGCGCATCGGTCGCATACGAGCTGATCGGCGGCAGGCTCGGCGCGATGCCGATCGTCAGCGTGCCCGGTTCGGCGAACTTGAACGACGCCGGCACCGCGCGCTCGACTGCCGCATCGGCCACGCCGCGCGGGCGGCTGCGCTGTTCCGGGCTCAAGTCGAACGTTGCGGCGGCCGCGGCTGCGGCGAACGCGGTCAGGCCGATCAACGCGGTGGCCAGCGTGCGCGCGGCACGGGAAGAAAGCGGTACGGCTCGTTGCATGAAAGCGTCCTGTGGTGGCAAGCGGTAATCGGAGGGAGGCGGGGGCGCGGCGGCGGTCAGCGCGGCAGCGCCGGTTCGGGCACGGGCGCCCACAGGTCGGTCAGCGTCGACGTGCGCGACGGATCGGCGAGATCCTTGCCGAACCGCAGGTGGTAATGCACCTCGGGGGGGATCGACGAATCGAACAGCCGCGTATAGCCGGTGCGGTCGTACAGCGCCCATGCTTCGGGCTGGCGAAAACCGGTGGTCAGGTAGATGCGGCGATAGCCTTGCTGCGCGGCGCGTAGTTCGAGCGCCTCGACGATGAGGCGTGCGAGGCCCTGGCGGCGCAGGTCCGTGCGGGTCCAGATGCGTTTGAGCTCGGCGGTCTGCGCGTCGTAGCGCTTGAACGCGCCGCCGCCGATCGTCTCGCCGTCGCGCAGCAGCAGCACGAAAGCGCCTTCGGGCGGCGCGAACAGTTCGGCCGGGTAGCGTGCGAGCTCGTCGCGCGCGGACGCGCGGCTGTCGGGGCGATACGCGTTGTAACGGGTCGAATACTCGTCGATCAGCGCGTCGATCAGCGGTTGCGCGCGGACGTCGAGCGGTGTCGTGTCGATGATGCGGTCGGTCGTGGCCATGGGCATCGCGAAGGGCGCGCGATGCGGACGTTCCTGGCGGGGTGCGGGCACGCGGCCCGTCCGGTCTGTTCCGTTATCGCGGCGCGGTTGTCGTGATGGCGGCGGCCGGTGCGCATCCTGCGGTGATGCAGGTGGCGGGCCGCCGCCGTTTTGAACACGTTAGCGGCGCGGCCGGCAAAGGCGAACGAAGCAATTTCGATAAGGATTTCGCGGCGGACGTCAGAAGGCTTGCAGCGGGAGTGGGGTGGGGATGACGGGGAGCGCGCGCATGCGTCGGAGCCGGTGCCTGACGCATGCGCGATGCCGACCGGCGAGCGCCTAGGCTGCGCGAACTTCGGCGAGCAGATCGGGGTGACGATCGAGGATCTTCAGCAATTTCACGAGGGCAAGCGGCGGATTCGTCTTGCCTGTCTCGTAACGGGAGAACGCGTTGACGCCGCCGCCGAAAATCTCGGCCGCCTCGCGCTGATCCAGCCTCAGCTTCTTGCGCACCTTCGCGATGTACTTCGGGTCGACGATGGTCGCGTTCACCTGCTTGTTGAACTCGGCGATCGCTTCGCCGAGACGCGTCGCCTCGTCGAGATCCAGTACCGATTCCCCGCAGGCCGGGCAGAACTCGCCGGTGATATCGCGGACGACAGTCGACCGGCCCTTGTAGGTATAGGGGATGTCTCGCGTGTCGCGGACCAGTTTCGCGGCACCGCATGCAGGGCACTTCATTTTCATCGCTCCTTGAAAGACACGATCAGCACATCGTCGATCACCGTCAGTTTCAGGTACACGTCGCCACGCACCGTCAACGGCCGGTAGACGTCCTGCCAGATCGTGTGGTCGGCGTACGTCGTCATGCTCTTGTGGAAGTCGAGGTCGGACAGCGACATCACGACATCGAGCGCCTCCCTTTCCGTGAAACCCAGTTGCCGGGCGCCGAATACCGCACTCGTGGTGAACCGGACCTGGCCGGATTCGACCAGCGCCTTGACGTGAGGCAGCTTGCAATGAGGCCTTCTCTTTTCCATTGGCGATCATAACCAAGTAAGTTAATTTGTCAAGTTGGTTAATGGCGAGCGCATGCCGTCCGCCATGACTGGCAGACAGTGTGGAAAAGAGAGGGATCCGGTGTTAGGCCGTCTGGCCGATGCTCGGCGGGGCCGACAGCTCCGCCAGCTGGAACAGGCAATCGCCGCGCTGCACCTGCGCGGGCACGCGCTTGCACACCACTTCACCGTCACCCTTGAAGCGGTGCAGCACCGGGTCGCGCAGCGGCGTATCGGGGAAGTGCACCCACGCGGCCGGCTGCCCGGCCTTCACCTGATCGCCGAGTTCGACGAGCGGCTCGTACAGCCCGCGCTCGTACGCATAAACGAAATGGCGATCGCCGTCGACACGCATGAAGCGCGTGACGGTCGGCGGCGCGTCGGGCACGAGCGCGCCGCGCAGCAGGCCGATATAGCCGAGATAGTGCAGCAGCCCGTGGCGACCGAGCCGGATCAGCGACGGGTCGGCCATGCCCGCACCGCCGAGTTCGGTCACGATCGAGATCGCACCCTGCCGGCGCGCAGCCGATGCCGAGTGCACGGGATTCGGCGCGTGCAGCAGCGCATTCTGCAACCCGAACGCGACCAGCAGCCCGTTGAGCTTCGCGGCTTCGTCGGCGTCGAGCGGGTCGATCGCGAGCATGTTGCCGCCCTGGTACAGCAGCGAGCTGCCGCCCGAATGCAGGTCGACCAGATACTGCGAACGCGCCAGCAGCACATGCTCGATGTAGTGGGCAATCATCTGCGTCGGCTTGCCGGCCGGGTCGCCGGGAAAGCTGCGGTTCAGGTTGCCTTCGTCGAGTGGCGACACGCGCAGGCCCGCATCCGCCGCCGGGAAATTCGCCATCGGCAGCAGGATCAGCTGCCCGCTGACCATCTCGGGCTCGATCTCGCGCATCAGTTGCGACACGATGATCTGGCCTTCGTACTCGTCGCCGTGGTTGCCGGCCATCACCAGCGCGACCGGGCCTTCGCCATTGCGGATCGACGCGATCGGGATCGGCAGCCAGCCGTACGCCGAACGGTGCACGGAATGCGGCAGCCGCAGGTAGCCCGCGTGCTTGCCTTGTGCGTCGAGATCGATTTCGCAGTGGATGGGATTGCGGTGTGAGGAAGAGGCGGTCATGGCGGCATCGTTCGATGAACGGAATCCGCCATCTTATCGGGAATCGACCGCCGCGCGGCGCGCCGGGCGCGCGCAACGCCGAACGCCGTCAACCGGCATGCGCATGGATCCGTACGGGCGCGTTGCAAAGCCGATACGTGGCACCCCACGCGATGTTGCAGCGGTGAACGCATGCCGGCGCGCCGGCATGCCGCATTCGGGCCCGATGTTGCGCGCCGGCCCCGCGCCGCGACAGGGCCGGCGCGTGCAGCCGGCTTACCGGCCCGATGTTTCAGCTTCGAGACGTCCTTCTTCCCACAGTGCCCAGAAACGGCTGCCGGCGCGATACGGATTCGCGCGGCGCGCGCCGTGATCGTCGACGCCCTGGCGAAATGCGCCGTACAGCGTCAGCGGCGGATTGTCGACGCATCGGGCTTCGCGTGCGGCCGGCATGCGGCGTTCGGATACGAGCCGGCGGATCAGCGATGCGCCGTCGATCACATCCAGTTCGTCGATGGTTTCGCTGCGGCTGAGGACTTCGACGGTATTCATGTTGGGTCTCCCTGACCACCTGTTTCCCTGACAGGGAGCAATAAGAGTGCCAGGCTCGAAAAGCCTTGCGCCGCTTCGATCGTGCCGGCTTCTGCAGCCAACGTGACGGGTGGCGGGCGGCGATGTTACGGAACACGTCACGTGACACGCGAGCGCGCGACGCCACGTGCGGCTGCGCAAAGCGTTTCGGAATTGAATCGTCGGGAGGATGCGGAGGCGGGAGAAAGGGGGCTGCGCGGCCGGGTCAGCTCGCGGTGGCTGACGTGACCCGGCTGCTGCCGCTCGAATAGAAGCGGTAGATTCCCTTGCCGGCCGACTTCGCGTCGTACAGCGCGCTGTCGGCCTGCCGGATCAGTTCATCGGGGGAGCCGTGCCCATCGTCGAGTGCGATGCCGATGCTGATCCCCAGGCGCACGGTCTCGCCGATCGAAAGCGCGTACGGCGCCGAGATCTGCCGGATGATGCGCGCGGCGAGGATCGAGCATGCGTGCATCGTCGTGTCGTCGATCGCGACGACGAACTCGTCGCCGCCGATTCGCGCGGCCAGCTCGCCGGGCGGCAGCGTCTTGCCGAGTCGCTCGGCGACCTGCGTCAGCACGTCGTCGCCGGCCTGGTGGCCGAACCGGTCGTTGATCGCCTTGAAACCGTCGAGGTCGAGATACATGACGGCGAGCCCCGGGCCCGGCGTGCGCGGCCGGCTCGCGAGCATCCGCTTGAGCTCGGCATGCAGTTCGTGGCGGTTCGGCAAACCCGTCAGCGCATCGTGCCGCGCGAGATGCCGGATGTGCTGCTCGGTCTGGCGGCGTGCGGTGACGTCCTCGACGATGATCACCGCGTTGCCGTCCGGTACGCGATGGCGCGTCAGTTCGAGCTGGCGGCCGTCGGCGAGCACCACGTCGAGCGGTGCGGGTTCGTCGCAGGTCAGCCAGATCTCGCACTGCGCGGCGAGACGGGCGCCGCCGGGATCGGTTGCGTCGTTCGCGCCGAGCGCCGCGACGACGGCGGGCAGCGGCGTATCGAGCATGATCTCGCGCGGCGAGCCGAACAGTTGCGCGGTGCGCCGGTTCGCGACGATCACGCGGCGCTCGCCGTCGATCATGCACAGGCCGTGCGGCATGTAGGTGAGCGCGGCGTCGAAGCGTGCGACGAGTTCGGCGTTGCGCTGGCGCGCGGCAATCAGCGCGACGAGCACGCGATAGTGACGCTGGACGACCGTGCGCATCGCGGCGAGATAGATCGCGAGCGGCGGCAGCAGCAGCCATGCGCCCGAGCGATGGGCCAGCATCGCGCCGACGCCGATCGGCAGCACGCCGAGCGTGACCTGCATCATCGCGAGCCGCGGCAGCGCCGAATTGCGCGACGCGATTCCGCCGAACACACCGCCCGCGACCATCACCGACAGCGTGCCGAGCTCGACGTCGATGGCCTGCACGCAGCCCATCACGCCGAGGCCGAGCACGAAGCACGCGACGAGCGATACGGGCGCATAGCGCATCGCCCAGTATTCGGCGCGGTCGTCGCCGGCATCGCGCTGAACCGTGTATGCCCGTGCGATCGAGAGCCGCGCGACGAGCAGGCCGACGTCGACGATCAGCCACGCGAGGCACCAGAGCTGCTGCAGCCGGATCAGCGCGACGGCCGCGACGAAGCCGCTCGCGAGCCCGGAGAGCGCCATCGGGCGGACGTCTTCGAACAGGGTGACGAGCATCGACGGGCGTAGCGCGGCCGTCACACGGTGGTTGCCGGAGGGGGGAGTGGCGAGAACGGAGTGCAGGAGAGATGCCCTGACTGCCATGGTTTTTGACCTCGACACGATGTCGCGAGATGTCGCGATGGCTGGCGGCGCCCGCACGGCACGTGGCGGAAGCCCGGCCAGGCCGGATGCGCACGACATTAACATGAAACACGGGCGGCGCGGGTCGCCCGGGGCCGGCCGGCGGGACTGCGCGCCGCGCCGGCCACTAGTCGTAAACCACGCCCGCGAAAGTCTTGCGCATTCACCGCCGCGGGGGCAGCATCGTTGCGAATGGAGCGCGGTTCGGCGACCGGCAGGAGACCGGTCACCCTGTACCGGGCGCGTATCCGCCGGGCGCGGTCGACACGATCGAAACCGCCGCAAACGGGCAGGCGAAGCGAGCGATTCGCCCCCCGCGACCGGCTGTCGCAGCCCGGCTGAATGCCGTTATAAGAAATTCAATAAGTATTTCATGCGAGAAATACTATAGGCGATATATCAAAAACAATGCCAGAATGCGCGCCGCTCCGAACGTCGCGACACCCGATCGCCGTCCGAGCCGCATCAGGAGGTTCCCCCCAATGAAAAACCACGGCCTGTCACGGCGGGGTTTTCTGAAAGCCAGCGTGCTGGCGGGCGTCGCAGTGTATGTCGCGCCCCTGGGCAGCCGCGCATTCGCGGCGCTCTTCGAAGAAAAACTCCTCACCCCCGTCAAATGGGATAGCGTTACCGGCATCCCCCAATTCCGCATTGACGGCATCGCGAAGGTCACGGGCTCGAAAGTGTTCGCCCGTGACGTGCGCGCAGCCGACATGCCGCACTGGCCGCAGCAGCAATCGCATGCGCTGATCCTGCGTGTCACGCAGGCCGATCGCACGTACGAAGGCTTCGACCTGTCGCTGCTCGGCGATGACCTGAAGCCGGACCGTGTGGTCACGGCCGACGATCTCGCGCGCGACGGCGTCGCGTTCCCGACGTTCTATGGCGACGACATGCTGTTGCCGGCCGGCAAGACGCCCGCGTATCTCGGCCATGCGGTCGCGATCCTGATCTATCACGACTTCGCGCGCTTCCGTTTCGCGAAGAACGCGCTCAAGTTCCGCGACGACGTGATCCGCTACGGCGCGGTCACGGGCCCGCTCGAGCGCGATCCGTGGGGCACCTTCCGCTACGTGCGCGTGGGCGGCAAGACGGCCTACGACGACGACGTCTATTCGAGCCTGAAGGACGCGCCGATCTTCCCGAGCATGATGCGCAAGCACCTGCCGGTGTGGCCGGACGGCAAGGAGCACGGCAAGCTCGACGAGCAGGGCATGTTCCTGGCCGGGCAGATCGCGAGCGAGCTCGACCATCCGTCGGCGGACTGGCTCGTGTTCGACCGCGAGTACAACACGCAATCGGTCGACACCTCCGCGCTCGAGCCGGACAACGCGAACTGCTGGTACGACGCCGCGACGCAGTCGCTGCACCTCGTCGTGCCGACCCAGTCGCCGCTCGAAGTGGCGGAGAACGCGGCCGCGATGGTCGCGAAGTGCCGCTTCCCGGTGAAGAAGCTGTTCGTGCATCCGTGCTACACGGTCGGCTACGGCTCCAAGGATCACTTCAACGTGCCGTTCTACGGCCTCGTCTGCGCGCTGTACGCGGACGGCCGCCCGGTGCGTTTCGCGAACGACCGTTACGAGCAGTTCCAGACGTCGCTGAAGCGTCACGCGTTCAAGATGCATTACCGGATCGCGGTGGACCGCAACACGGGCCTGCTGCAGTCGTTCAAGGGCGACTTCGAGGCGAACGGCGGCGGGCGCATGAACTTCTCGCCGTCGGTCGCGATGGTCGGCGCGACGGCCGCGCAATCGATCTACTACTTCCCGAAGAGCGACCTGGCCTCGGTCGCGATCGCGTCGCGCGCGATCGATGCGGGCTCCGCGCGCGGCTACGGCACGCTGCAGAGCATGGCGGCGACCGAGATGGCGGTCGACGAGATCGCCGCGCAGCTGAACATCGACCCGATCGATTTCCGCCTGCGCAACGCGCTGCGTTCGGGGATGAAGAACACGCAAGGGGCGATTCCCGCCGGCGCGCTGCGCGTCGACGAGGTGCTCGAGCGTTCGAAGCAGCATCCGCTGTGGACGCGCCGTGCCGCGCGCAAGGCCGAATACGAGGCGGCGAACCCGGGCAAGCGCTACGGCGTCGGCTTCGCGTGCGTGCAGAAGGATTTCGGCACGGGCGCGGAAGCGTCGTTCGCGAAGGTCGAATTCGACGAGAACGGCAAGGTGTCGCTGCGGCACACGGCGGCCGAGATCGGCACCGGGATGTCGACGTCGCAGGCGGTTGCCGTCGCGAAGTGGCTCGGCCGTCCGGCGACGGACGTGCAGGTTGCCGTGACCGAGTGGCCGGACCTGCCGGTCGAGGTGAGCGGCGATCCGTACCTGATGTCGCAGGCCGACCAGGATCGCCTGAGCGCGAACCCGCGCTGGTCGCCGAGCTACGCGTCGCCGTCGAGCGCGACGAACTCCGCGTACTACTTCACGCACAGCACGCGCGAAGCCGCGCGCGCCGTGTTCCGCTACGGCCTGTGGCCGGCGGCGATGTCGATCTGGACGCGCGGCCTCGGCGGCGGCCAGGCCGCGCCGTACACGATCCGCATCGAGGACGCGCGCTGGGTCGACGGCAAGCTGACCGCCGACGGCCTCGAGCCGCTGTCGTTCGAACAGCTTGCGAAGCAGGCGTATGCACTCGGCCTGCCGACCGGCGCCGTCGTGCACGTGTTCAACCGCTGGCAGTGGACCGACGCCGAGTTCGAAGTGGGCGGCACGGTCGAACGCTTGCCGATCGACGGGCTGTCGCTGCGTGTCGGCGCGCCGAAGACGGGTGCCGACAACGGCCCGGTGCCGGGCACGGCTGCACCGGCCGGCGCGACCGCGATGCGCGGCACGCTGGCGCCGACCGCGAACGGCTACCGCGTGCTGGACCGCAAGCGCGTGTTCATCCCGCCGACGAGCCGCAACAACGCGGCCGTCACGTACTACACGGCGGTCGGCACGCTGGTCGAGCTGGCCGTGCACGAAGCGACCGGCAAGGTCGAGCTGCTCACGCATCACTCGATCATGGAATGCGGCAACCAGATTTCGCCGCAGCTCGTGTCGGGCCAGTTGCAGGGCGGTCTCGCGATGGGTATCGGCCATGCGCTGCACGAATACCTGCCGCTGTATGAAGACGGCCCCGGCAACGGCACGTGGAACTTCAACCGTTACCAGCTGCCGCGCGCGTCCGACGTCGCCGTCTGGACGCAGACGGGCGACGTGCTGCCGCCGCTGTCCGAGACCGATCCGCCGAAGGGCGTCGCCGAAGTGGTGATGATCCCCGTCGTCGGTGCGATCGTGAACGGCATCGCGCACGCGATCGGCCATCGTTTCACCGACCTGCCGGTGACCCCGCAAAAGATTCAGGAGGTGCTCGCATGACGACCGCCCAAACCGCGGCTTCGGCCGCGAGCGCCAGCGCCGCTGCGACGGGCGCTTCCGCACCGGACGCGGCTTCGGCCGTACCGGCCTCGGCCCCGGCTGTGCCGGCATCGGCACCGGCCGCCGTCGAGCGTCCGCTCGTCCGGTTCCAGTCGAAACCGCTGTCGATCAACATCAACGGCAAGTCCGTCGGCCCGATGCAGGTGCCGGAAGGGCTGATGATGATCGAGTTCCTGCACGAATACGCGGGCCTCACCGGTTCGCGGCTCGGCTGCGGGCAGGGCATCTGCCACGCATGCGTCGTGATCGTCGACAAGCCGGACGGCAGCAGCGAGGAAATGCGCACCTGCATCACCGGCGCGCATTTCTTCCACGGTCGCTCGATCCGCACGATCGAAGGCCACGCGAAGCGCAATGAAGCGGGCGAAGTGGTCGAGCTGTCGCCGATCCAGCAGAAGTTCCTCGAGCACTTCAGCTTCCAGTGCGGCTATTGCACGCCGGGCTTCGTCAACGCGGCGACCGTGCTGATCGAGCGCCTGAAGCGCGAGCCGGTTGCAAAGGCCGACGTCGAACGCACGATCACCGAGGCGCTCGATGCGCACCTCTGCCGCTGCACGGGCTATGTTCGCTACTACGAAGCCGTCAAGGACGTGGTGCTGACGACGCCTGGACTCGTGAAGGACGCCGCATGAAACGCACATTCGCTCATCGTGTCGCGCGGGTTGCGGGCTTCCCCGCACTCGCGGCCGCCTGCGCACTGCTGCTCGCCGCGTGCGGCGGCCATGACGCGCCGGCCTCGAACGCGGCGTCCGGCGCGCCCGGTGCCGACCCGGTCGCGCGCGGCCGCTATCTCGTCAAGGCTGCCGACTGCGCGGCGTGCCACACCGCGAAGGACGGCGCGCCGTTCGCCGGCGGCGCGCCCCTCGAATCGCCGTTCGGCACGTTCTACGGCTCGAACATCACGCCCGACAAGGATCACGGGATCGGCAGCTGGAGCGCGGACGACTTCTACGCCGCGCTGCATGACGGCAAGGCGCCGGGCAAGCGCCTGTATCCGTCGATGCCGTACACGTCGTACCGGCAGCTCACGCGCGCCGATTCCGACGCGATGTACGCGTACCTGAAGACCGTCAAGCCGGTCGCGCAGGAGAACCGCGAGCACGAGCTGAAGTTCCCGTACAACCTGCGTTTCGGGATGGTCTTCTGGGACATGGTGTTCCTGAAGGACAGCCTGCCCGATGCATCGGCCGGCCAGTCCGCCGACTGGCAGCGCGGCCGCTACCTGGCGGGTGCGCTCGGCCACTGCGCGGAATGCCATACGCCGCGTGCGTTCACGGGGCAGCTCGACAGCGCGAAGCCGTTCGCGGGCGCGGCGCTCGGCCGCGTGGCCGCGCCCGACATCACGCCGGCCGGCCTTGCCGCGCGCGGCTGGACGGGCGCCGACCTGCAGACGTTCTTCGGCGTCGGCATCGCGCCGCAAGGCTCGGCGTTCGGCGAGATGTACCCGGTCGTGCACCTGAGCACCCAGTACATGACGAAGGACGACCTGCGCGCGCTGTCCGTGTACTTGCTGGGCGATACGCCACCCGCGCCGCAACCGGTGAAGCCGGTGTCGGCCGACGCCGCGCAGCTCGCGGCCGGCCGCTCGGTGTATCTCGCGGTGTGCGCGGGTTGTCATGGCTTCAACGGCGAAGGCAAGCCGCACGTGGCGGTGCCGATGAACGGCAATTCGACGGTGCGCCAGGGCGACCCGCGCAACCTGCTGGTCGCGATGCTCGACGGCATCGGCGAGCAGAAGTTCGCCGGGTTCGAGAACCTGCAGCCGATGCCCGGTTTTGCGCACACGCTGAGCGACGACGAACTCGCGCAGCTCGCGAACTACCTGCGGGCGACGTGGGGCGGCCAGCCCGCGAGCGTCACGCCGGCCGACGTGAAGGCCATGCGTTAAGTCGTGCCGCCGGGCGGGGCGTCGCGCGATTCAGCCGGTTTCCGGCGTTCGCGCGCGACGCCCCGCCCGACTTTTTGCGGCGGCTCTTCAGTAGCCGCTGCCGCCTCCGCCACCGCCTCCACTTCCGCTGCCTCCCGACCCGCCGCCGTACCGGCTCATGCCGGGCCCTTGCGAAGTGCCGCTGCCCGACGTACATCCCGCCGACAGCACAAGCACCAGCGCCGCGATCAGCGCCGCGGCCAACGTTGCCGATTTCATGTCCGCCTCCTTGCCACGCGCAGGCCGCGGGAAAGGCCGGTTCGCGTGAACCGCTCGTCTGCGCACTGACGAAACACGAAACGTTTCTGGCGGATCGTTTATTCCATGATTTTTGTGGATGATCGAGCGCGAAGGGGGCGGATCGGAGCCGTCGCGCGGCGCCTTGGTACACTCCGGCAGGCCGCCATTCCGATTCCGACTACAAAAACATGAGTGCCACCGTTGAACGTTCGACGTCGCGTCCGTCCCATTCCGTCGCGCTCGGCTGCGTGTCGTTTGCCGTCGGCGGCCCGCTGATCACATCGCTCGTCTGGCCGGCTGTGATGCTGATCGCGTGGTCGTTGATCGACGGCCCGTCGTGGGAGCGACTGAATGTCAGTGCCGGCATGGTGCCGCTGATCTTCTTCGGGTCGTTCCTGCTCGGCTTTTTCCTGCCGGCGGCCGTGGCAGGCGGCATCATGGGCGCGATCGGCACGCGAATCCAGCGGCGCTGGTTCGTGCTGCTGGGGATGGTCGCCGGTGCCGGCGCGACGCTCGGTTTCGTCGAAATCGTGAATTGCCTGACGAAGTCCGACAAGTTCGGCGCCGTCAAAGTGGTCGCCACGCTCAGTGCGATGGTGGCGTCGGCCGTGATGTCGTACTGGCTGCATCGCCGGCTTGTACGTCGGCGTTGATCGAGAGGCAGTGCGCCATCGTCGGTGGCATGTAGGCGCCGCACGGCCGCTTCCGCGGCCTGCTGGCTGCCATGCCGTTCCTGAACCGGAAGCCGCCGCTGTCGCGGCGGCCCGCGATCAACGATAGACGAGATCGGCGCGACGGTTCTGCGCCCACGAATCCTCGTCGTGGCCGAGCGCGACGGGCTTTTCCTTGCCGAGGCTGACCGCCTCGAGTTGCGTGGCTTGCACACCGAGCGTTTCGAGCGCGCTCGCCACGGCCTGCGAACGGCGTTCGCCGAGCGCGAGGTTGTATTCGGACGTGCCGCGTTCGTCGGTGTTGCCCTGGATCAGCACGTGCCGCGCTGGATGGCTGCGCAGGTAGTCGGCGTGCGCCTGCAGCAGCGACTGATATTCGGGCTTGACGGAGTACTGGTCGAAATCGAAGTAGATGCTGCGCTTCGCGAGCGGGCTGTTCGGATTATTGAGTTCGTCGGCCGTCACCGTTGCGACGGCTTCGCTCGAGGGCGCCGGCGCCATGCCGGCATTCTCGGGTGTCTTGGCCGCGTGGTGGCAACCGGCCAGCAATACGACGGTTGCCAGGACCGCAAATCGGTTCGTTTTGCTCATCGTTCGTCTCCTGCGGTTGACTGCATTGAACGCGTGGGGCGTGCGATCGGCACGTCCGTATCCGGCCGCAACAGCGCGAAAGGTCCGGCATCCACGACGTGAATCGTGTTCGTAAGCCGGTGGTGCGCCATATGAAAGAGTGTCGCGGCCGGAACGCCAAATTACGGCGTCGCTGCAAACAGATTAGGAAAAATGTCACAGCGTGACCAGTTTCTCCGCATTTTTTTGCGCCGGCGCGACAGACCGGGCGGCATTCTTGCCGTCGCGCGGGGCGATGCCACAGCGAAAAGGCCGCGCACGGGCACGGCCTTTCCGGCTCAGGGCATGACGATCGAGCGGCGCGGGAAACGCATGCGGCGCGCGGTCGGCGCGGCAGCGCTACGCCGCGTCGTCAGAACTTGTGCCGCAGCCCCAGCGCGACGACGACCTGGTTGCTGTTCGCCGACGGCGTCAGCGTCCAGACGGTCGCGTTGAACGCGGGATTGCCGTTGCCGCCGCTGACGCTCTGGTAGACGCCCTCGAGATAGGCATCCGTGCGCTTCGACAGCGCATAGTCGGCTTGCGCGACGACCTGGTTCCATTTCGGGCGCGTCTGGCCGGTACGCGTGTCGAAGCGACCCATCGTGTACGTGTACGCGGCGGACAGGCTCAACGCACGCGTGACGGCGAAGCGCCCGTCGACCGAGAAGTTGTCGAACACCAGCGATTCACCCTTCAACGGCGCAATGCTGCCGCCCTGGAGCACGCCTGTCACGCCGTCGGTGGTCGAGTGCGACCACGCGGCGCCGACCGAATGCGGCCCGAAGGCATAACGGCCGGCCGCGGCCCAGATCTGCTGGTTGCCGCCGGTGATCGTCGCAGAGCCGTCGACCGTGCTGAGCGCGCCATTCGGGTTCGGTGCATTGCGGTCGCGGCTGATCTTCAGGTAGCCGGCGCCGAGCTTCAACGGCCCGTTCGCATACGACACGCCCGCACTCCACGCCGCGTTGTTGGAGAACTGGCCGGCCGTGTTCGAGAACCCGTACATCGCGCCGAACGTCAGCCCGCGGTAGGTCGGGCTCGTGTACTTCACCGCGTTGTTGATGCGAAGGTTGCGGTTCGAATCGTCGTTGTCGTACGGATGAACCGCGAGGTTGCCGCCCCAGCCGGGGCCGGACGCGCCGAGCGGCGTCACGAAATCGAGGATCAGGTCGTACTGGCGGCCGAACGTGAGCGTGCCGGCCGTCTTCGAGCTCACGCCCACCCATGCCTGGCGGCCGAACATGTCGACGCCTTTCTGCGACAGCGCACCGGTGGTGCCCGAGAAGCCGTTCTCGAGCCCGAAGATCGCGGCCATCCCGCCGCCGAGATCCTCGCGGCCGCGCAGCCCCCAGCGCGACGCGTTCAGTGCACCGCTCGTCATCGCGACGCTGCCGCTGCCCGGCGAGCCGGCGCCATGCGTGCGCTGATTGGTCGCGTAGGTGATCGACGTGTCGATCAGGCCGTACAGCGTCACGCTGCTCTGTGCGTGCGCGCTGCCCGACGCGAAGGCGGTCAGGTAGGTGGCAATGGCGGTCCCCGCGAGTCGAGTGCTGGCGTGTTTTTTCATCTTGTAGGAATGCAAAGGAGTTTTTATCGTTTTCCCGGCGCGGCGGCCGGCGGATCGAGCGGCCATTATTGGAGATCGTGCGGCGGTCGATTAAGGCGTTGCACAGGAAAGGTCCTCTGCGAAATCGCGTGGAATCGCGGCGGGACGAAGACGGGAAGCGTGCGGTGCGGCGGAAAGTGCGTCGCCGGGGTTGCGATGCGTTCGAGGGCTCGAGGGGGTGTCGGGTGAGTCAGTTGGCCGTCGCGTGCTCGTTCGTCGAGCGATGGACGGCGGGCAGGTTAGCGGCGGGCAACCGGCAGTGCGGTTTCGACGCCACCGCTGCGATACGCGGCACGGACGGCGATCGCCTTGGCTTCGAGTGCTTCCGGTGAGAGGCTGGGCCGCAAGCGGACCGCGACGCGCGGCAACGCGGCAAGCTGATCGCGCAGGCGCACGACCGACTGGCAGCCATGGAATGCCGACGACCGCGCATCGGGGCCGGACGCGGCGTCGGCAAGCTCGGCCGTCCACTCGACGCCGCGGTGGCGCCTGACTTCGTCGAGGTGCGGCAGATGGCGCGCGTCGCCCGATAACGCGATCAACAGCGCGGCCCAGTGCGCGCCGCGCCATCCATGGTTCATGTCGCGCGTGAGGTCGGCCAGCAGCGCGTCGTCGAGCACGGACAGGCTTTGCTGGCACAGGTAGTGGAAATCGAGCGGTTGGTAGCGGACCTGCGGATAGTCTCGCAACACATGGCCGAGTTCGGCGCCGGTCTCGACAGCAGCGGCCAGGAACTGTCCGGCCGGAGCCGGGCGGTTCAGCAGCAGCGTCGGTACGCTCCGGTAGAGCCGGTGGATGTCGTCGGGGTGATAGTGCATCGCGAATGTCGGGATGATCGATCGGTGCGCGCGGCGCGCCGGTCAGGTTTTCTGCTGATCGCCGGACAGCAGCGCCGTATAACGCCGCTGCATTTCATCGGGTTCGACCGCTTCGATCGTATGCCCGATCAGCCAATCGTAACCGAACGGGTCGCGAATCTTGCCGGCGCGCTCGCCGTGGAACTCGTCCTGGATCGGGCGGGTCAGCTGCGCGCCGGCCGCGACCGCTGCGGCGATGGTCGCGTCCGCGTCGTCGACGTGCAGGTGAAGCAGCATCGGCGCCTTGCCATCGGGATCGGGGGCAGGGAGATCGTATTCGGGGAACGCGTCGGAGATCATCAGCGTGCACGGGCCGAGCTGCAGTTCCGCGTGGCCGATGCGCCCCGACGGTTCGACGAGACGGAATTTCTCCCGCGCGCCGAACGCCTTCGCATAGAACGCGATGGCGTCGTCCGCGCGCAGGGCGCGCAAATAGGGGAAGACTTCGTGAATCGCCATGCTGCCCTCCGGTGGGTGGTGGGGGTGTCGCTCGATCCTGTCGGGCATCGCAGGCCCGGTCTTGAAGACAATTATCCGCCGCGCCTGACGGCGGTATCCGGCTGCGTGTGACGGCGTTGCGTGATGGCTGCGTTGTGCCGAATCCCGATCCGGTGCGACTGGCTGGATTCGGCCGACCGGGTCGACGTTTCAGCTCATATGCGGCCGCTTCCTGGCACCTGTCGCGGAGCGTCGCGCCGGCCGGGTTTTTCAGGTCAGGCTGTTTGCGAATCCCCCGTCGGTCGAAAGCGATCGCGGTATGCGCCGGGGCTGAGGCCGACCTTGTCCTTGAACAGTCGGCAGAACGAGCTCGTATCGCTGTATCCCACCTGGGCCGTAATCCGCTCGAGGCTGAGATCGCCTGCCTCCAGCAAACCGCGCGCGGCTTCGATGCGCAGGCTCTGCAAGTACCGCAATGGCGGCTGATCCAGCGCTGCGTGGAATCGGCGGATGATCGTGCGCTCGCTCACGCCAAGCTCTTGCGCCATCTCCGACATCTTCACGTCCTTCGTCATGTTCTTCTGCAGCCAATGCTGCGCGCGGTGAACCAGCGAGTCGGCGTGTTCCTTGTCCGCCAGCAACGGGAGATACGGCAATTGCTTCGTCTGGCTGACGTCGATCAGCATCGTCTTGGCGCACTGCGCGGCGATGACCGCCCCGGCGAAGCGCTCGATGACGTGGATTGTTTGCAGCAGGTAGGACGCCGACGCCCCGGCACAGATCAGGCGGTCGGCTTCGGTCACGACGGGTTCCAGCTGAAGGTCGACGCGGGGAAACCGGCTGCGGAACTGATCGGCCAGCCACCACGTGGTCGTCGCGGGCCGTTCGTCGAGGAGGCCGGTTTTGGCCAGTATGAAAGTGCCGGTGCAGTTTGCCGCAAGGTAGGCCCCCGCGTTCCATTGCGAAACCAGCCAGTCGCATGCGGCGGACTGTCGTGCCAGCAACCGGTCGAAGGCCTTGCCGCTTGCGTAATGCGCGCTGGGAATGAAAACCAGGTCGAACTTCTCGCGCGGCCGGATCGGCTCCGTGTTCAGTTGCAACCCGTTGCTCGCCATGACGGGTTCCCCCTTCGGAGAAACGAACCGCCATTCGAACTGCGCAATTGCATCGCCCCTTTGTCGCCGCAAGTGCGAGTTCGCGATCTGAAGGATGTCGGCGAACCCTCCCAGGCTGGAAGCGTAGCAATCGTCATACGCAAGGATGGCGGCGCGGGGCATGGTGTGTCGGATATCGCATTCAATGTGTCAGTTTCGCCAATGTACGGCAATTCGAACCCGGGGGAAACTGTCCATGTCCACCTGGCCTACCTCGCGCCAGCCGCCGGGTGGAGACAGAATCGCCCACGCGGCCGGCAGCGCAGGGGAGGCGACATCGTGTGCTGTCCGGGCCGTGCGAACGCAAATGCGGTCGCCCTTGGGTAGCGCTAGTCGCCTCCGTTGCCTGGCAGCATGGATTTCCATCGGCTTCGCACCGGCAATTCGGCGCGCCGTGACGCGTGTCGTGGCCGCAAGGCGTTCCCTGCATGCGAAGGCGCTTTCGTCTCAACCTGAACCGCAAACATCATGAAAACCAGGATCACCGAACTCTTCGGCATCGAATATCCGATCATCCAGGGCGGCATGCACCACGTCGGGTACGCGGAGCTGGCGGCCGCAGTCTCCAACGCCGGTGGCCTCGGCATCATCACCGGCCTGACCCAGCGATCGCCGGCCGATCTGGCTGCCGAAATCCGGCGTTGCCGCGAGATGACCGACAAGCCGTTCGGCGTGAACCTCACTTTCCTGCCGACAGTCACGTCCCCCGACTATCCCGGCTATATCCGGGCCATCGTCGAAGGCGGGGTCAAGGTCGTCGAAACGGCCGGCAACAACCCGCAGCCCTACCTGGCGGCGCTCAAGGAGGCGCACATCAAGGTGATCCACAAGTGCACGTCGATTCGTCACGCGCTGAAGGCCGAGGCCATTGGCTGCGATGCGGTCAGCGTGGACGGATTCGAGTGCGGTGGCCATCCGGGCGAGGACGACATTCCCAACTTCATCCTGCTGCCACGTGCTGCCGAGGAGCTCAGGATTCCGTTCGTGGCCTCCGGCGGCATGGCTGACGGCCGGTCGCTGGTTGCGGCACTGTCGCTCGGCGCGGATGGCGTCAACATGGGGACGCGATTCATTGCCACCCGCGAGGCGCCGGTGCACGAGAACGTGAAGCAGGCGCTGATCGCGGCGACCGAACTGGATACGCGCCTGGTCATGCGCCCGTTGCGCAATACCGAACGTGTGCTGCGCAATGCCGCGGTCGATCGCATCCTCGAAAAGGAAAGCCGGCTCGGCGCCGGCATCCGGTTCGACGATATCGTCGAAGAGGTCGCCGGCGTGTATCCGCGCATCATGAAGGAGGGCGCGCTCGACGCGGGGGCATGGTCGTGCGGTCTGGTCGTCGGCCTGATCCGCGATATCCCGACCGTGAAGGAACTCGTCGAGCGCATCGTGAGCGAGGCGACGGAGATCATCCGCAGCCGGCTGGCACGTATCGCGGTCTGATATCGCGGTCTGGTCCGGATTGGCGACACGGGATGCCGCCGGCCCGTGCCGATGAATCTTCGCCGGCGTGATGCCGGCGAAGATGCGTGCGGGATGCGGTCGGCAAGGACGAACCGGGTGAACTGGGCGACCGCGGCGACGGTCGAAAGCGCGCGGTTGGTCGCCACCGTGTCCAGTCTGTCGCGTCGTCGGTTCTAGTCGCCTGGCGGCGCGACCCGACTCGAGCACCATGTCTGTCATGACCTGAGTCACGTCAGGACGACCGAGTGCTCGTGTGTTCAATGAATTCCCCTTGTCGGATCGGGCACTTCGGGTTGCCCGATTCCGCTTTTTCCACAGGCATACTCGCCTGCTCCTCGTCTGGCTTGACCGGACATCATCCGGATTTCGGCCCGGCCGACGCCGCTGCGGCGTCGCATGCGCAACGTGCGGCCCGGTGTGGTTTCCATCAGGCTTGACCAGTCGCAAACCAGCACCCGCTCCCGCGACCGAACCGCGATTCCGACACAACCGACCCGACAGCGGCGTCGCACGCGCAGTGTGCGGATGCACGTTGCGCAACGTGAGCCCGGTGCGGTTTCTCTCAGGCTCGACCCATCGCAAACCAGCACCCGCTCCCGCGACTGAGCCGCGATTCCGACCCAACCGACCTGACAGCTGCGTCGCAAGCGCATTGTGCGGATGCACGTTGCGCAACGTGAGCCCGGTGCGGTTTCTCTCAGGCTCGACCCATCGCAATCCAGCGCTCGCTCAGGTGATCGAACCGCGAGATGACAAAAACCGTCATCGCCGGATCGTGATCTCGCGCGCGGCGATATAATTCGCGCTCCGAGGGCATTCGAGCCCGACCGCGAATACAAGACAAGAAGAAGCAGACATGGCTCCGTCTCAACCGCATGCATTGCAGCGTCCGCCCGCTGAAGTCCTGTATGCCGATCAGCTCGCGGAGCTGAAGGCGCAGGATGGCGGCCAACCACGCCCGCCGGGCTGGCAACTGAGCCTGACGGCCGCCCGCGCATTCATCGCCGGCGATCGCTCGCTCGGCATCGCGCCGAAGGTGGTCGCGCCGATCGCGAGCATCGAGCGCATGCTCGTCACGCTCGCCACCGGCCGCGGGCTGATGCTGGTCGGCGAGCCGGGCACCGCAAAATCGATGCTGTCCGAGCTGCTGGCGGCCGCGATCAGCGGCACGTCGACGCTGACGATCCAGGGCGGCGCATCGATCACCGAAGACCAGATCAAGTACGGCTGGAACTACGCGTTGCTGATCAACGAAGGGCCGAGCCCGCGCGCGCTCGTGCCCGCGCCGCTGTACCAGGGCATGCACGACGGCCGGATCGTGCGCTTCGAGGAAATCACGCGTGCGCCGCTGGAAGTGCAGGACTGCCTGCTCGGCATGCTGTCCGATCGCGTGATGGCGGTGCCCGAACTGCACGGCGAACACGGGATGCTGTACGCGCGCGAGGGCTTCAACATCATCGCGACCGCGAACACGCGCGACCGTGGCGTGAACGAGATGAGCGCGGCGCTCAAGCGGCGCTTCGATTTCGAAACCGTGTTTCCGATTCTCGACTTCGACAGCGAACTCGCGCTCGTGCGCGAAGCCAGCGCGCGCCTGCTGGCCGGCAGCGGCATTCCGGCAGCCGTGCCGCAGCCGGTGCTGGAACTGCTGGTCACCACGTTTCGCGATTTGCGCGGCGGGGCCGGCGATGCGGCGGGCAGCGACGGCGCGATGGACCGGCTGACGGCGGTGATGTCGACGGCCGAAGCGGTGAACGTCGCGCACGCGGTCGGCGTGCGTGCATGGTTTCTCGAGCAGCGCGAAGGGTCGCCGCAGGATCTCGTCGACTGCATCGCCGGCACCGTCGTCAAGGACAACGCCGACGATCGCGCGAAGCTGCGCCGCTACTTCGAACAAAAGGCTGCACGGCGCGAAGGGGCGCACTGGCGCGCGTACTACGCGGCACGCCACCGCCTGCCGTGACGCGCGGCATGAGTACGACCGATCACGGCGGCATGCCGCGGCCGGGGTGGGGTGCGACCGATGCGCACCGTGTGGGCCGACACGGCGTGGATGGCGGACACGGCGGACATGGCGACGAGGGCAGGTTGGGCGCCATCGCAATCGCCGGTGCCGCCGCCGCATGTATCGACGTCAACTGACACGCGCCGCATGCAGACCGTGACGCCCAGCCAACCCCACATCATCGGCATCCGCCATCACAGCCCGGCCTGCGCGCGGCTGGTGGCCGAGCGCATCCGTGCGCGGCGGCCGCGCTATGTGCTGATCGAAGGGCCGGCCGATTTCAACGGCCGGCTCGACGAGCTGTATCGTCCGCACCGCCTGCCGATCGCGATCTACAGCTATCTGTCCGGCGCTGCCGCGCATTACGGGTCGTGGACCCCGTTCGCCGAGCACTCGCCGGAATGGCAGGCATTGCAGGCGGGGCGCGAAGTCGGCGCGACGGTTCGGTTCATCGACCTGCCCGCGTGGCACGCGGCGTTCTCGCGGCTGGAGAACCGCTATGCCGATGTCGCGGACGCCGAACACGAGGCGCGCGCCGATGCCTATGAGCGCGCGCTGGCGGACACGCTTGCCGTACAGGGCCGCGACGCGCTATGGGACCACCTGTTCGAGGACGTCGGCGATACGCCGGGCGCGCTGGACGAACTCGCGGCGCGCCTGTCGACCTACTTCTCGCATCTGCGCGACGACGATCCGGGCTCGCTCGGCAACCAGGCACGCGAGCGGATGATGGCGCGCTGGATCGCGTGGGCCGTCGCCGAAGCCGACGGGCAGGCGGACGACGTACTGGTCGTCTGCGGCGGCTATCACGCGCCGGCGCTGGCGCGACTCTGGCACACGCTGCCGGCCGCGTTGCCCGACACGCCCGAACCCGGCTCGATCGACGGCGGTGCCTGCACCGTGCCGGACGAACAGGCGGATGACGCCGGCGCGCGCGAGACGGCTTCGAATCCCGCCGACGAGGCCGCGCGCAGCGTCCGCTACGGTTCCTATCTCGTGCCTTACACGTTCAAGCGCCTCGACGCGTTCGCAGGCTACGCGTCGGGGATGCCTTCGCCGGCCTATTACCAGTGGGTCTGGGCTCACGGCGCGGAAGAGGCCGTGCGGCGCATGCTCGAGAACGTGATGCAGCGGCTGCGTGCACGCAAGCTGCCGGTATCGACGGCCGACCTGATTGCCGTGCACGTGCGGGCCGAAGGGCTGGCACGCTTGCGTGGCCATGCGCGGCCGCTGCGTTGCGACTGGCTCGACGCACTGGCCGGCGCGCTGGTGAAGGAGGCGCTCGACGCGCCGCTGCCGTGGACCTATCGCGGGCCGCTGCGGGCCGGCACCGATCCGGTGCTGGTCGAGGCGATGGATGCGCTGGCGGGCGACGTCGCGGGCGAACTCGCGCCGGGCACGCCGCAACCGCCGCTCGTCGCCGCGGTGCGCGACGAACTGGCCGCGCTCGGCATCGTGCTGCACGGCACGCTGACGCTCGACCTGCTGACCGACCAGGGTCGTGCGCGCAGCCGCGTGCTGCACCGGCTGGCGCTGCTGCGCGTGCCGGGCATCGTGCGCCGCCAGGGCGCACAGCTGGCGATGTCGGGCGAGCGCGACGAGGTCTGGCAACTCGGCGAGCCGCTCGAGCAGCAGGCTGCGCTGATCGAAGCCGGCGCGTGGGGCGCGACGCTGTCCGACGCGGCGCGCGCACGGCTCGAGGATGAATTGCGTGAGGCGGGCGGCCGCATCGCGCCGCTCGCGGATGGCCTGAACCGTGCTGCGTGGGCCGGGTTGGCAGCGCTGAGCACCGCATTGCTGGACACGCTGCGCGATGCGGTCGCGCGCGAGCAGCGCTTCGAGGCGCTCGCACCGGCGCTCGGCAACCTGCATACGCTGCTGCGTCATGGCCATCTGCTCGGCATGAGCGATGCACCGGTGTTGCGGATCGTCGTCGAGGCCGGTTTCGATCGCGCGCTATGGTTGCTGGAGCCGGCCGCCACGCTGCCGCCGGCCGATCTCGATGCCCACGTGCAGGGGTACGTCGCGCTGCGCCGGATCGTGGCCGACGTGCTGGCCGGTGTCGACGGTGTCGTTGGTGTCGCCCACACGCCGCTCGTGATCGAACCGTTGCGCGCGCTGGCCGTCTGGCGGCGCAAGGCGGCCGATACGGCGGCGGCGCCCGCGAGTCGCGGCGCGGCGCTCGGGGCGCTGCTCGGCCTTGCCGAGCAGGCCGGTGTCGACGACGGTCAACCCGTCGCCCGCATCGACGATGCGATGGCGCTGCTGAAGGCGATGCCGGCCGCCACGCTCGGCGATGCGCTCGGCGGCTTGCTTGCGCTGGCGCGCGAGACGCTGGCGAGCGCGCCGGCCTTCGTCGCGGGCATGGATGCGACCGTGCGCGCGCTCGACGACGCCGATTTCGTGCTCGCGCTGCCGGGGCTGCGCGGCGCGTTCGCGTGGTTGCCGCCGCAAGAGCGCGGGCGGCTCGCGGACCAGGTGCTCACGCTGCACGACGCGACGCACCTGTCGCGCCGTGTATTGACGGAGCGGCACGCGGACGAAGCATCGCCCGAGGAGGCCGCGCACGCCGCGCGCATCGAGGCACAGGTGCTCGGCCGCCTGCGCCGCTGGGGGCTCACGCCCGACCCGGAGGCGTCGTGACGTGCCGATCGACGGGCCGCAGCGCGCCTGGCTTCTTCTTCCTTCACCACGACGATGTCGCGCCGTCTCGGCACGGCGCGGCGCGGTTTCCGCGAGTCCTGCCATGCCGCTGAACATTCCCGGTCCGCTCGAACGCTGGCGCCTGCTGCTCGGCGAACCGGCCGAAGCCGCGTGCGGCAAGCCGGGCGCCGACGCGCAGGCCGCCGATGCGGCACTCGAATGGCTGTACGGTCGCGACGACGATCGCGCGCAGCGTGGCGAGCGCGGTGCCGGCCTCGGGCCGTCCGCGCTGAGCACGCCGGACTGGATCAACACGATCCACACGCTGTTTCCGAAGGAGGTGATCGATCGCCTCGAACGCGATGCGGTCGAGCGCTTCGGCATCGACGAAGTCGTCACGAACCTCGACGTGCTGGAGCGGATCGAGCCGTCCGAATCGTTGCTGCGCGCCGTGCTGCACACGAAGCACCTGATGAATCCCGAGGTGCTGGCGGCCGCACGGCGGCTGGTTGCCGAGGTGGTCCGGCGCATCATGGAGCGGCTCGCGACCGAGGTGCGGCAGGCCTTCAGCGGCACGCGCGACCGCCGCCGGCGCTCGCGGATGAAGATCGCGCGCAATTTCGACTACACCCGCACGCTCGCCGCGAACCTGCGTCACTGGCATCCCGAGCGGCGCAAGCTGTATCTCGACACGCCGGTCTTCAACAGTCGCACGCGTCGCCACGTCGAGCCGTGGGACATCGTGCTGCTCGTCGACCAGAGCGGGTCGATGGTCAACTCGGTGATTCACAGCGCGGTGATGGCGGCGTGCCTGTGGCAATTGCCGGGCATGCGCACGCGGCTCGTGGCGTTCGATACGTCGGTGGTCGACCTGACCGCCGACGTATCCGACCCGGTCGAGCTGTTGATGAAGGTCCAGCTCGGCGGCGGCACGGACATCGCGAAAGCCGTCGCGTATGCGCAATCCCGCGTCGCGAATCCCGCACGCACGATCATCGTGCTGGTCAGCGATTTCTATGAAGGCGGCAGCGGCTACGAGCTCGTGCGCCGCGTGAAGGCGCTGGCCGAGAGCGGCGCGCGCGTGCTCGGGCTGGCCGCGCTCGATTCGGCAGCCGAACCCGCCTACGACCGCGAGATGGCCGCGCGGCTTGTGAACGCCGGTGCGCAAGTCGGCGCGATGACGCCCGGGCAACTGGCCGCGTGGCTCGCCGAAAAGGTGCAGGGATGAGCGCGCCGATCCGTGACGACCTGCTCGAACTGACGCCCGAAGCGCTGACGGCGCTCGCCAACGCCGGGTTCGTCAAGCGTGCACAGAAGGATGTCGCAGCCGGCGCGGTGCCGGCGCTGGCCGTCGACGGCGACGGTACGGTGCACGCATCGTTCGACGACGGCGTGCGTACCAGCCTGCCGCCGGGCCGGACCTTGCGCGACGCGGCGTGCAACTGCACCGCGAGCGGCATGTGCCGGCATCGCGTGATGCTCGTGCTTGCCTACCAGGCGAGCATGCAGGCGAACGAAGCGGCCGACGCGGCTGATCCGGGCGATGTGCGTGCAGTCGAAGACGGCAAGACGGGGCAGGCCGATACGCGTGGTGAAACGCTCTGCAATCCCGACGATGTGGCGAACGGCGAGACGCGCGACGGTTCGTGCGATGCACCGCCGGATAACGACGCGAACGTGACGTCGTCCGCGGATCGCACATGGAGCCCCGCCGATTTCGACGACGCCGCGCTAACGGCGAGCTTCGCGCCGTCCGTGCTCGAACAGGCCGCGCGCATGGCGGCCTCCCGGCCCGTTGTGGCCGTGCAGCCGGGGGCCGGCGCGCAGTCGTCGCCGGTTGCGCGACTGCCGATGTGCACCGTGCGGTTCTTCTCGCGCCGCTCGCTCGCGCATGCGCGTTGTGACTGCCGGCAGGGCAGCGGCTGCGCGCACGTCGTGGTGGCCGTCTGGGCATTCCGCCAGGCCGGTGTACCGGCCGACGGCGGATCGGAGACGATCGTCGAGGTGCGCCCGCCGGCCGGCGACGCAGGCGAGAGTGACGACGACCGGTCGCCGTTGCGCGACGACGCGGCGCACGCGTTGATCGCCGACCTCGACAGGCTGATACACGCGCTGTGGCTGGACGGTTCGAGCCAGCCGCCGATCGCGTTGGCCGCGCGCGTGGAGTCGCTGCGTGGCCGCCTGCGCGAGCGCGGCTGGCAGTGGGTCGACGACGCACTCGACGAAGCCTGGCAGCTCGTGCATGCGCAGCACGCACGCAGCAGCCGTTTCGAGCCGCTGCGGCTCGTGCGCGTGCTGGCCGAACTGTGGGCGCGCCTGCGCGCGGCGATATCCGCCGCGACGCAGCGCGAGGGTGCCGCCGTGCCGGCCCGCCAGATGCTCGGCATCGGCGTGAAGGGCGAGGTCGAACTCGATCATCTGCGGCTGGTGTCGCTCGGCGTCGAGCTGTGGGCCGACGAAGCGGAAGAGGGGGCGAGCGTGCTGTTCGCCGATCCCGACACGCAGACCGTGATGGTGCTGACGCGAAACTGGCCGCGTGCCGCCGACGTCGCGGCCGGCGGCCGTGCCCCGGATCTGGCGGGCCGCCGTGTCGCGGGTTTTCCGTTGCGGCAGATCGCCGCCGGGCAGGTCGTCACGAAGGCCGCCAAGCGGCGCGCCAACGGTGCGGTCGACATGGCGGCCGGCGTACGGCAGACAGGCGTGCTGCCGCTGTCACCGACATCCTGGGACGATCTCGTCGCGCCGATCCGCCAGCCGGGCATCGCGGCGCTCGTCGCGCACCTGCGTGACGCGCTGCCCGACTTCGTGCGGCCGAGACAGGCGGCGAACGGCGCGGCGGCCGGCGCGGCCGGGTCGCTGCACGTCGTCGCGTTCGAGCCCATGGTCGTGCGGTCGGTCCGTTGGGATGCGGCCGCCCAGGTGCTGCACGCGCGGCTTGCACAGGGGGAAGCCGGGACGGCCGACGCGGACGGCGACGATGCACTGCACCTCGCGCTGCCGCATCGCGCCGTGGCGCCCGGCGCGGTCGATGCGCTGGCGCGCGCGCTGTCCGGCGAATGGGGCGCGTTGCGTGCGCTGGCGGGCACCGTGCGCCTGCATGCGGGCACGGCCGTGATGCGGCCGCTGGCCGTGTTGACCGCACAGCGCGCCGTCGTGCTGCAGACCGAAGCGGCGCCGCCGCAACTGCTGCCGCTGGCCGGCGGGCGCGAGCCGGTGCCCGCGCTGGTCGCGCTTGCGGAGGACACGCTGGCGCTGCTGGCCGAGTGGCTGCGCCAGGGCATGCGCCATCAGGGCGGCGGCGCGATCGAGCGTGCGTTGGCGCAGGCCACGCGGCTGGAGCGGGCCGGCCTCGCGCAGGCTGGCCGGTTGCTGCGCGCGCTGACCGACGGCCTGCGCGGTGCACAATCGGCGTCGATACTGGCGCAACTGGGTTCGCTGACGTTGCTGCTGCTGGGCATCGTCGAGCAATGACGGCATGGCCGTCGACCGGGCGAGCAGGCAGCGCCCGACACCGCGAGTCGTGCAGGCTGCACGGGCCGCGGGATGAATGAACGAGAGGGCGTCGTGGCTGCGTGGCGGCCATGACATGCGGACGCGGCATCGTGCTGCGTCGTCGATCCGAGTGAGAGGGAACGGATGCGTCGTTTTGAACTGATCGAAGGCAATTCCAGCAAGTTCTGGGAAGTGGAGCAGGACGGCTCCGGGCTCAATATCCGCTGGGGCCGCATCGGCACCGCGGGCCAGAGCCAGACGAAGTCGTTCGCGGACGAAGCGAAGGCGCGCGCCGCGCTCGACAAGCTCGTCAAGGAGAAGACCGGCAAGGGTTATGCCGAAGTCGCGGTGGTGGCCGGCGCCAGCATCGGCGCGACTGCCGCGAAGCCGCCGGCCGGCGCGTCGTCGGCGACCTCATCCGCTGCGCCGCAGGCGTCGACGGATGCAGAGTCGGCGGCGAGCACGCAACCCTCAGCGGCGAAGGCCGAGAATGGTGCGCCGCTCACGCCGTCGGCCGTGCCGGCCGCATCGACACCGCCTTCGACGGCCGCTGTCACCACCGCTGCCACCGTGCCCGTGCCCGTGCCGCCCGTCGCGGCCGAAGGTTTCGATGCCCAGTGCGAGCGTGTCTTCGAGGCCGTGCGCGCGCAGATCGCGAACGGCGACATGAAGCCCGGCGACACGTTGACGGTCGCCGTGATCAAGCGCCGCTACGATGTCGGCGACCGGGGCGCCGCGATGGCGTTCGACCTGCTCAAGTCGCGCCGCCTGCTGTATGGCTGGGGAACGTCGGCCAACGTGCTCGAGCACGCGCAGGCGGCTGCGGTGGCCCTCGGCGAGTGGGTAGCAACCGAGGCGGCCGCCGCGCCGGCGCCTGCCGTACCCGCAGTCGCCGACACCGGCGCACCGCCGTGGCTGATGCAAGGCGATCCCGTGCGGCTGTCGCCGCAGATCCAGCGCGATGCGTATGCGTCGCGCCGTTTTCCCGTCGCGGTGACCGTGCTCGACGTGCGCGCTGCGTGGCTGAAGATCGAAGGCAAGAACGGTTACTCGATCGACATCGGCGCGACCGACGCGGCGCTGCGCCCAGCCGTGCAGCGGATGCTCGACCGGCTGGCCGCGCGTACGCCGATCGCCGGGCCGGTGGCGGATGCGCAAGCCGACGCCGCGCTGTTCGCGCTGGCGATGGTCCTGGGCGACTCTCACGGCGAAACCACGATTGGCCGCCCGGTCATCGACTACATGGTCGCGCAATACGGATTGACGGGCGCGATCGACGTGCTGTTCGACGCGTTGAAAATCCAGGTGCACGCCGACTACGACCGTCAGGCGCAGGGCCGCGTCCATCGTTTCTCGACGAATGTCGAAGGTCCGGTGCGCGGTAGCTGGCGCGGGCCGATCGTCGGCACCGAGGCGGCGCTGCGCGAGCATCTTGCCGCGGCGAGCGATGCGGACTGGCAGGCCTGCGTCGACAGGATCGAGGCCGCGTTGCCGCTGCTGCACCCGACTCGCCAGCCCGTACCCGCACTACTGCTGCCCGATGCGCCGCACGTGTCGAATGCACTGGTGCGCCGGCTGGGCGCCGAGCGCGACGTGCCCGAGACGCTGCACTGGATGCTGCTGACCGCGACCGATCCCGATGCGATCGCGGTGGCCGCGAAGATCCGGCCGGATAGCTATGGCCATTCGTTCTGGGGGATGTCGCGGCTGGTCGCGACCGTGCTGCGCGAGCGCGGCACGGCCGCGTTCGACGTGCTCGAACGCGGCGCCGGCGACGATGCGGCGGGCGACGCGCTCGCCGCGATCGGCACGCCCGACGCGGTGGCTGCGCTGGCGAAGGTCGCCAGTGCTTCGAAAGGCGCGCTCGCGCGCCTGTCGCTGTCGCTCGATCGCTGGCCGCTGGCGGGCATGGTCGCGCTGTCGCGACTCGTGGCCGCGGGCGGCAAGGACGCCGGGCTGTTGACCCCGAGCCTGACGCGCCTGTTGCGCGCGCATACGGTGCACGTCGACGGGCTGCGGCCGTGGCTCGACGCGCCGGCACAGGCCGTGATCGACAAGCTTCTCGCGCTGCTGGCCGGCCCGGCCGACGTCGCATCGGCCGAGGAATTGCCGGGCGTGCTGGCGGCGCCACCGTGGCTTGCCGCGCGGCAGAAGAAGGCGGCGGCGCTGACGCTGGAGCCGCTCGAACTGGCCGCAATCGAATGCTGGGACGAAGCGAAGCGCAACCAGGCGAAAACGCCCGACCAGTGGGAGGTGAAGCGACTCGCCGCGGCGGCGAAGGACACGATGACGCTGGTCGCCGGCCTCGGCTTCGACGCGCACAAAAAGTACTTCGGGCCGCTCGGCGAGGCTGCCGCGAAGGCGATCCGGCAAGGTGACGCGCCGGCGTTCGTCGCCGCATGGCGCGCGATGATCGACGAGCGCAAGCGCGAGCGGCACTTCTGGTACTGGCTGCGCGCCGAATACCTGACGCTGTTGCCGGCCGCGGTGGCCGTCGACATCTGGAACGCGGTGGCGGGCGAATACAGCACGGCGGGCGTGAACCTGCTGATGGCGACCTTCGGACTGCCCGCGTTGCCCGGCCTCATCGCAACCGTGCGCAACAAGCCGACCGAGAATTTCGGTTACGCGCTGAATTACGGCGCCGTCGAATGCGCGCCGATCGCGGCCCGCGCGTTCGTGAAGCTGAAGACCTTGCGCGACGACGGCCGTACTTGGTTGCTGAAGTTTCCGGAGCATGCGGCCAGCGGCCTGATCGCGCCGTCGCTCGGCAAGCCGGGCGAAGCGCGCGACTGCGCCGGCGCGGCGCTGCGTTTGCTGCAGGCGAACGGCCACGAGGCGTTGCTGATGGACGTCGCCGCGCGCTATGCCGACGACGCGGTGCCGCAGGCGGTGCGCGCCGTGCTCGACGAGAGCCCGCTCGACCGTTTCCCGACCAAGCGCAGCAAGCTGCCCGACTTCTGGCAGCCGCGCGGCTGGCGCCGGCCGGTGCTGAAGAACGGCAAGGCGTTGCCGGACGACGCGCTCGACCATCTCGGCCAGATGCTGACGTTCCCGACCAGCGAAGAGATCTACGGCGGCATCGACGTCGTGAAGGACGCGTGCACAGCCGAGTCGCTGTCCGACTTCGCGTGGGACTGCTTCAACGCATGGCTCGATGCCGGCGCGCCGGGCAAGGAGGGCTGGGCGCTCACCGCGTTGGGCCTGTTCGGCAACGACGACACCGCACGCAAGCTGACGCCGTTGATCCGCACGTGGCCCGGCGAATCGGCGCATGCACGCGCGGCGACCGGCCTCGATGTGCTGGCCTCGATCGGCAGCGACGTCGCGCTGATGCTGCTCAACGGCATTGCGCAGAAGGTCAAGTTCCGCGCGCTGCAGGACCGCGCACGCGAGAAGATCGATGCGATCGCGGACGCACGCGGGCTGTCGTCCGAGGAACTGGAGGACCGTCTCGCGCCGGATCTCGGGCTCGACGCACACGGCACGATGCTGCTCGACTTCGGCCCGCGCGCATTCCGGGTCGGCTTCGACGAGACGCTCAAGCCGTATGTGCGCGAGACCGGCGCCGACGGCGTGGCCGGCGCGCGGCTCGCGGACCTGCCGAAGCCGAAGAAGACCGACGATCCCGTGAAGGGCAAGGAAGCGGTCGAGCGCTTCAAGCTGCTGAAGAAGGATGCACGCACCATCGCGAGCCAGCAGGTCGCGCGGCTCGAGGTGGCGATGTGCGGGCGCCGCCGCTGGACGCCCGAGGTGTTTCGCGCGTTTCTCGCCGAGCATCCGCTGGTGCGCCACCTGGTCCAGCGCCTCGTGTGGGGGGTGTACGAAGTCGACGATGGCGGCAACTTCGGCGGCACGCTGAAGGCCTGCTTCCGCGTGGCGGAAGACGGTACCGCGGCGACCGCCGACGACGACGCGTTCACGTTGCCGGAAGGCGCGACGATCCGCGTCGGGGTGCCGCATGCGCTGGAAATCGCGCCGGCCGATGCCGCCGCGTTCGGGCAGGTGTTCGCCGACTACGAGCTGCTGCAGCCGTTCGCGCAGCTCGGTCGCGACGTGTACCGGCTGACCGACGATGAGCGCGACGGGCGCAAGCTCGAGCGCTGGAAGGGCGTCAAGGTGCCGACCGGGCGCGTGCTCGGGCTCGTCAACAAGGGCTGGCGGCGCGGCCAGGTGGAGGATGCCGGCTGCATCTGGTATTTCACGAAGCCGCTCGGCGCGGGCAAGGTGATCGAGCTGTCGCTGGATCCGGGGATCTTCGTCGGTGCGGTCGACATGAATCCGGATCAGGAACTTGGCGTGTTGCAGGCCGGTGCGCCGTCGAACTGGGGCAGCATTCGCGAGCCGGATGCGCTGTCGACCCTCGACGAGATCTCGGCGAGCGAGTTGATCCGCGATCTGGAGGGGATGCGCGAGTAACGCGTGACCCTTCACCCTCATCGAATCCGACATGAAGACAACGATTACCCTCCGGATGCTGGCCCGCCTTGCACTCCTGCCGGCGTCCTTCTGGTTCGCCGGCGCCGTACACGCCGCCTCCTTCAATTGCCATCTGGCCAGACACCCGACGGAGCAAACGATATGCGCGGTCCCGGAGTTGTCGAAACTCGACGATCAGCTCGCGATCGCGTGGTCGCTTGCGCCGCAACGCGTTGACCGGTCGCACGGCGACTCCGGCCTCAATGAATTGAAGAGCTATCAGCGTGGCTGGCGAACCCAGCGGGATGCCTGCGGACAAGACGTCGACTGCCTGCGCACCAGCTATCTCCGGCGGCTGCAGCAGCTTTCCCAGACCAACCCCGACATCGTGCGCGACATCAACGATTTCCATTGGTCGCAAACCTGGACGCTCCTGGAGATTTCGTCCAAGCCGTTGCCGCGCAACCGCGGCGGAATCATCATGATTCTTGTCAATCCGTATGCCGATGCAGCACGGCTGACATTCAACGCATCATCATGGAACGGCGAAAACAGCGGAAGGGAATACAAGGCCGACGCCGTCGTGCGGGCCGACGGCAAGGCATTCCACGTTGGCGCCGACGGCTGCCAGCTCGATTTCGCCATTCACGGCGCGCAGATGGAAGTCGAACAGCGCGGTCGGTGCGGGAGCGTGCTCGGCCACGGCAGCGACGTGGATTTTCAGGGCACGTATATCGACGAGGAGCACGCGCCGAACAAAGGCTTCGAATTTGAATGACCGACTCAACCGCGCGTCTTCAAGCCGCCCGACCGTCCGCCTCGGCTATGCCGATATCGCACATTCTTCCGTTCCTGCAGCGCCAACCATGACGCAACTGCCCCCCGAACTCCTTGCCGTCCTGCACCGGCCCGTACTCGACGAAGCCGATCTCTTCACGCTGGACGATTTCTTCGAGCTGACCGAAGTCGACGAATTGCGTGCGCAGGCGCAGGACCGTACCCACGCCGATGCCATCCTGCACGCGTGTGCGGCCGAGCTGCCGGTGCTGCATCCGAATCGTGCGGCGTTGCTGGCGTTGCTCGGTGGCGCGATCGTCGAGAGCGGGGCCGATCCGCGCATCCTGTTTCCGGCCGCGCTGGCGCGGCTTGGCGCGTGGCTGCCTGAACTTGCGCCGTATTGCGCAAGGGCAGTCGAGGATGACGACGATGAAGCCACCGACGACGAACGGCGCGACTGGCACGCGGCCCGGCAGCGGCTCGATGCACTCGACGGGCGACAGGGCCGGGAAGTCGACGCGCTGCGGGATGCGGTCGATACGCTCGTCCTGCCGCTGATGGCGATGCTGATGCGCGATCGCGACAATCACCGAGATCTTGTCGCCGACACTGCGCTGCAGGCGTTGCTGGACCGGATGGCCGACAACGACAGTTTGCCGTTCGAGCAGTTGCACTTTCTGTGCGCCGCGTCGGCATTGAGCTACGAACCGGAGTGTGTCGTCGTGCTGCCGGCTTCCGGCACGGGCTTCGTCGCCAGCGCGCATGCGGTCAACAACACGTTCCACGCGTTCACGCTGCTGCAGCGCCTGATCGGTGAGCATGCGCGGACGCTGCGCGTGGGCAAGCCGATCGCGCCGAGGAGCGGCGACGAAGAGCAGGACACTTCGGAGTTTCACTGGCTGCGGGGGCATGCGTACGCGAACGGCGTGCTGGTCGACAACCTGGCGCTCGCATGGGGCGAAGCGTCGTTGCGCAGCCACCGCAAGCACGGCAAATGCGTGCTGATCGCGCTGGAGACGGAAGAGGGTATCCGGAGGAGCTGGGACGGCTTCAACGGTGTGTGCCATCCGGCGCAGAACCCGTCCGTGACACTGGTGCGTTTCCTGACGCCGGAGGAAGTGGCGGCGTATCTGGTTTGACGCGTCGGGGCGAAATCGGCGTAGAGATCGCGGATGATCGACAGCCTCCGGACAGTGATGAAACGCATCATCGCCCCGTGCACGGATGCTGGCCAGGATCAGGGCGCCTATCAGTTTCCTAGTGGAGCAGCGCAAGAAAATTGCGGATTCGCGTGCTTTGTAGTCTGCCGGAACTCGGCTGGATGACGTGCAAGTCCGCGACGGCATCCTGAGCCGGAAAAGCGCCGAGACTGGAACGATGGACCTTTCCGGGCAGACATGGACGGCTGCTAGTGAAACGCTGCCTCTTCCATCATGCAGTCGACGAACGCTCTCACTTTCGGCGAGTGCTGCCGGCTCGGCGGCCAGAGAATCCGGTAGGTCACGGAAGGCGGGGCATCCCCATCCAGGACGGAGCGCAACGATCCATCGCGGAGTCTGTCTTCGACCTCATGGTCCAGCAGGCATGCGATGCCAGCGCCATCGCACGCCATGGTGAGCAGCGACGGGCTCATGTTCGAGACGGCGGCCGCTCTCAGCTTGATCTCGGCCATCGGCGTTCCATCAGGGAACGGCCACGGCTGGATTTTCCCGGTACTCGGATAGCGATATAGCAGCACCACGTGATGCTCGAGATCCAGAGGACGCTCAGGTATGCCGTACCGGTCGAAATAGTCCGGTGACCCGACGATGATACGGCGGCAGGATCCCAGCACGCGCGCAATCAAACGCGAATCCCGCGGCTGGCCTGTACGCACGACGACGTCGAAGCCGTCTTCGATCACATCGACCAGCCGATCGGAGTAATCCACCTCCAGTTCGATCTCCGGGTAACGTCGATGAAACCCGGCGAGCCGTTGCGGGGTCACCACGCTGGTAAGCGGCAGGCTGACCCGTAACTTGCCGCGGGGCGCGCCGGCGCGCTGCTGAAGCTCGACTTCCGCAAGATCCAGTTCGCCGAGGATGCGGCGACACCGTTCCAGAAAAATGGCGCCCTCGGGCGTCAGCGCCACGCTGCGGGTACTGCGATGAAACAGCCGGACGCCGAGGTGCGCTTCCAGTCGGGCCACGTTCTTGCCGACCGCGGATGCCGAAACGCCCAAATACCGTGCGGCAGCGACAAAGCTGCGGGTATCGGCAACCTGCACGAACGACTGCACCCAATTCAGGTTATTCATCATCGGTGTGTGAGGGATTCCGGACCGGCCGGTTCATTCTGTATGGAATCGTGTCCTGTTTATCGGCGAAAACTCGGCTTGTAGCATGGCTTGGCGAACTTGATTTGTTTCGCGACGACTCAGCCCAGCCTATCCATCCGACACGAGCAAGCCATGCCCCTCTCCGATATCCGCAAGCGTGCCGTCGTACTGACGGCGGTCAGTCTCGCCGGCGTCATGTTTCACCTGGAAATATCCAGCGTGCCGGTCATCCTCTCCACGCTGGAGACCGTCCTGCACGGCGACTTCAGGTCCATGCAGTGGGTCATGAACGCCTATACCATCGCCTGCACGACCGTCCTGATGGTGACGGGCACGCTGGCGGATCGCTACGGGCGCAAACGCGTCTTCATCGTGAGTCTCGCGTGGTTTGCGGTGACGTCCCTGATGTGCGGCCTCGCGCAAAGCATGTCCTTCCTGATCGTCAGCCGATTTCTCCAGGGCCTGGGAGGCGGAGCGATGATCATTTCGCAGATTGCCGTGCTGTCGCATCAATTCCAGACGGGCAGGGCACGTAGCCGCGCGTTTGCCATCTGGGGGCTGGTCTTTGGCATTGGCCTCGGCCTGGGGCCGCTCATCGGCGGCCTGATCGTGGCGCTTTCGAGTTGGCGATGGATCTTCCTGGTTCACGTACCGCTCGCCGTGCTGACCGGCGTACTCGTTGCCAACCATGTCACCGAATCGAGGAATCGCGACGCAACGACGCTCGATCTCGCGGGGCTGTTCACACTGTCGTTCGCCGTTCTCGGCGTGACCTATTTCATTACGCAAGGATCGTCTGCCGGCTCGTTCGGCGGTATCGGTGTCTTGCTTGCGGCAACGATCAGCCTCGTTGCATTCATCGTGGTCGAATCCCGACATCCTCATCCGATGTTTGACTTTTCCGTCTTCAGGATACGTCCGCTTTCGGGCGCGCTCATCGGCTCCATCGCGATGAACGTCAGCTTCTGGCCGTTCAATATCTACCTGCCGATCTATTTTCAGGGCGCACTCGGTTACACGCCTGTCGTCGCCGGTGCCTGCCTGCTCGCCTATACGCTTCCCACGCTGGTGATGCCGCCGCTTGCGGAACGCCTGATGCTCCGATACCACCCGCGCCTGATCATCCCCGTCGGGCTGTTCACCATCGGCCTGGGCTTGTTCATGATCAGGATCGGGAGCGGCATGGCCAATGCAGGTTGGCTGACCGTGATTCCCGGCTGCCTGGTGGCGGGGTGCGGGCTGGGTTTCACCAACACGACCGTCACCAATACAGTCACGGGCGCGATTTCGAGCGACCGCGCAGGCATGGCGGCAGGTATCGACATGAGTGCACGGTTGATCACGTTCGCGATCAATATTGCATTGATGGGATCGATCCTTTCTCAAAGCATTTTTTCGTATCTGAAAAGCGCCTGGTCGACCGTCTTCGATGCGTCTCAATTACGCGCGCTGGCGGGTTTCATCGCCACCGGCAATCTTGCCGGCCTTGGACGGTTTGCCCCTGCGGTGTCGACACTCGATCCGTCCGGCGGTGTTGCCCACGCCGCGCTCGTACATGGCTTCGGCTCGGTCATGCTTTACGGTGGCCTCGCTGCATGGCTGCTGGCCGCTGTCAGTTTTGCGATCTTCGGCTCTGCCGGTTCACCCTCGAGAGCATTTGATGTGATTTGGAATCCTGATGATGACCGGGAGTTGAACTGACAGGCTTCGACGCGATCACGCTTCGATGCAGCAATCCATACTGCATTGAAGCGCTGCATCTTCACGCATTGCGTACCGGCGTTGGGCGCTTCAGGTGTTGACAACCTTTGCCGCGGTCACGGTAACTTCGACCAGCCAGCCGGGCTCGACCAGCCGCACCACCTGGGCGCGCGTGCGAGTGGGCAAATTCGGCTGCGCCGTCGACCCGAAATAGTCGCGATAGACCGTGGAAAAAGCGTCGAAGTTCGGCATGTCGTCATTCGCTGGATCAGCGACGAACAGCGCCTGTACCGTGACGATATCGCCAAGTGCATAGCCCTTGGCTTCCAGGATCTGCCGAATCTGGTCCAGTACGCTTCTTGTCTGCGTTTGGATGTCGCCGAAGTATTCGATCGTACGCGGCCCGGCTTCCCGGTTGAACGGCAATGCGCCGACGCCGCTCAACGTAATGGTTTTTGCACCCGAGGGAACTTCGATCGCCTCCGAGAATTCCCGAGCCCAGGATTCCTTGATGGACAGGGGCGTCGGGTGTCGCAAGATGGCATCGTTCATTTCAGGCTCCGGGTTGGATCTCACGGTTTCAGGCAACGTCAGCCAAGTCGATCGTGTGCCGCATGCGTCAGCGACCGGTAACAGGCCGGATGATAAGTGGCCGTCGACGATCTAAAAAGTGAATTAATTAGATGAAACCGTTCGACAGCATCGATCGATGTCGCTACGCTGGCGCAATCGACTTTCACGCTCGCTCGAGCGTGACCGGGCAGCATCGTGAAGAAACCACGTCAGGTACCTATGGAACTGCGGCACCTTCGCTATTTTCTGGCCATCGCTGAATTGAACAACCTGTCGCGGGCCGCCGAAACGATGTACGTCGCGCAATCCACGCTGTCGCACGCGCTGCATCAGCTCGAAGAGGAATTGGGCACGCCGCTGTTCGACAGGGTGGGGCGCAGCATTCGGCTCACGCAGGCAGGGCGCATTTTTCGCGACTATGCCGCGCGGGCATGCAACGAAGCGATGCACGCCAAACGGGCCGTGCAGGAGCTCAACGCACTCGAGGCAGGTGTCTTTGCCCTCGGTGCCATCCCGGTGTTTCCGATTTCATTTCTGCCCGGTGCGGTCGCGGCTTTCAATCAGCGCTACCCGAAAGTGCGGATCGCGGTTCGGGATCTCCTGGCCGCGGAGCTGGAGGAAAACCTCGCATTGGGCGCGCTTGATCTCGGCATCGCGTTTCATCCCGCGTCGCGGGACGATGTCGAATCGGAGTATCTGTTCACGGAGCGCCTGGTACTGGCGGTCGGCCGAAGTCATCCTCTCGCGAAGAAGCGCCGGATCCAGTGGAAAGCGCTTGATGCGATCCCGCTGGCACTGCTCACGTCGAGATTTTCGACGCGCATCCTGATCGAGGAGACGTTCAGGGATGTCGGCGCGTGTCTGCAGGTCGCGGTGGAAATGGATACCGCCGAGTCGCTTCTCGCCGTCGCGGCCGAAGGGCAGCTCGCCGCCATCGTCCCGGAAAGCGCCGGAGCGCGCTTCGAACACGTCAATCTGTTGCGCATAACGGGCCCGGAGTTGTCGCGTGATCTGGGCCTGCTGTGGTCGAAAAGAACCGGCCGAACCCGTGCGGCGAGCCTGTTTGCAGATATGTTGAGGAGCCTGTCCGGTGTGTGATCCATTCAGATCGCGGTGCGCACTATCGCTGGCCAGGCTGGCTTACCCGGATACGGGAGGCCAATCTGATCCGTTCAATGTCGCGCAAGGGCTGCTCGCCCGATAACGCGGCGTGCGAAGGCTTCTTTGGACGTCTGAAAACGGAACTGTTTTACTCTCGGGACTGGCAGACCATCAGCACCGACCAATTCATCGAGGTCGTCGACACGTACATTCGCTGGTACAACGAGAAACGGATCAAGATCTCGCTTGGCGCACTCAGTCCGATTGAGTACCGGGAGAGTCTCGGGCTGACGACATAACCCAGTCCAAGAATTCCGCCGCACCCCCAGATGCGACATTACTACTTTGCTCTTACACACATGTCATAGCCGGATTCAGATGTCCACCTTCCAGCCATTTAGAGATGTCCGGTTTTAAGGTCGGTTTTGCTGCGTCTCTTTCCTCGCTTTAACCATTACGCAGTGTCGAAGGTCGGTGCCTGAACGGGCAGGGCGCTTGCGTTTGTATCTTCAGCTTTTGCAGACCGACGGCCAGGTTTGTTTGGCGGCTTTGCGGTTTGCCGACGTTGCGCCAGATCCACGATCACATGCTCGACGTCGGCCTGCGTGATCTTGCGTTGCTTCTTCTTGCCCGCTTGGGGTTCGTTTCGGTCGGTCCGGGTTGAGTCGCCGCGATGTGTGCGTGACGGCGCTTTACCGATTCGGCTGTTATCGCGTTGCGCCTGAAGCGCTTGCGCGACCTGCAGCACATGGCTCAAACGCTTGTGCTCGACGACGGCACCCTGATCGATTTCAGCCAAACGATCGTACTGCCGGCAGCGCAGCACGCGATCGTCAGCCCGGAGCTCGATTCGTCCATCCGGGTACTCCCACACCTCAATCTGCCGGTCGATCAGCTTCCGGTTCTCCGACGTGTCGTCCAGCAAGTACATCACCCGGTCGTACTGTACCGTCAGCGACTTCGTCACTTTCCGCGGCTCACGCCACGTCAGCACCAAGTCCAGACTCTCGTTGGCCCGTAGCGTCCGATGCGCATTGAAGTCACTCTTCGGCGGCTTCGCGAAGCGCGCGTTGTAGGCGGCCATGAAGGAGGGCGCGTAAGCGTTGGCGTCGGCCACCGTGTTGATCCCGCGCAATCGCATCTCCTTGACCAATCGGTCTTGCAACGTCAGGTGCGCTCGCTCGACACGCCCCTTGGCCGAGCTGCTGTTCGCGCAGAACGTGTCGATGTTCAGCTCGTACATCGCGCGGCCGAACGGTGTCACGCGATTGCCAGTCTTGCCTGGCTTCACGTTGCGAAACACGCTGGCCTTGTCGCTGTAAAACGCCCCCGGCTTGCCGTGACGTTCGATGTACGCTCGCGTTGCCTCGAAGTAACTGAAGGTCGATTCTGTTTGCGTGAAGTGCAGCATCATCAGCCGGCTCGTCGCGTCGTCCACGTACACCAGCAGCGTGCAGGCCGCCGCGCGTTGCTCGAACCATCGATGGTCGCTGCCGTCGATCTGGATCAGCTCGCCCAGACACGCCCGGCGCGCTCGCGGCTGATAAACCTTCGGCGGACGCTGCCGGCGCGGCACCCATAAACCTGCCTCCGTCATCAGCTTCCTGACCGTCTCCTTGGCCAGCCGAATGCCGTGACATTCCCAGAGCTTCTCGCAGGCCAGTGTCGGTCCGAAATCGGCGTAGCGATCGCGGATGATCGACAGCGCCCGGTCGGCGTCTCCTGGGTCCAGACGGCGGTTGCCGGGCTTCGCGCGGTGTCCCGACACCAAACCCGCCGGACCGTGCTCACGCAGCCGGGCGACCAGTCGGCGAATCTGTCGTGTCGTCAATTCCAGCCGTTCCGCTGCACGCCATGGCTTGAGCTTGCCGTCCGCCACGTCTTGAATGACCTTGAACCTGTCCAGCTCGCGCATCGTCATCGTGATCCGCTCCGTTGCAGCCATCGCAGCCTCCGGCGCCGGACACCCGGCGGCCGGACAGCTTACGTGGCACGAAAGCGGACATTTCTATGTAGCCAAAAGCGGACATTTCAATCTAGCCACTACAACACAAACCGCCGAATCTTGGTACCTATGGTGGGGTGTTGCGTCGGGTTGTTTTTCCTGGTTTTGTTGTATTTCAACCGGAAGGCGGCCGAGTTATCCACAGAATATCCACTTTTGAGGCTGTTTTGCGTTGCGTGTTCAAATCAAGGTCATTTGTTGCGCTGTTGGGTGCGGGGTAACGCAACAGGAATGCGACCCATCTGGTGTCCCAGCCAGTCCCCGTGTTGCGTTTGACCTACGCGACCCGGGTTTGGGGGTTCACGCCTAGTTGCCACAGCATGTCGATATTCTTTAGATATATGGCAACCTTTTCTGGAGAGTCTTGGATGATCGAGTGCTGTTGACCATCGACGTCGTCGAAGTGCACTGAATACGGATCCTCTAGGCATTGGCAGATGTCGTCGATCTCGTCGCGATACTGATCCAGCTTTGCCGGCTCCCAATCTCGGCCGGTGTCGGGCGCAAGAATCACTGACAGAGTGCCTCTTCTTTCCCCAATGTACCGGATCGGGGAGAGCAGGCCAGCAACGTAGAACATCATGATTGCATCGATCACACGGTCGTCGTGATCTTCATCCCAGATGACCGCGAAATCGAGGAAGGCACATCGATCGAGTCGATTCAGAATCTCGTCGTGCCACACCGGCGCGCGAAGGACAGAGTAGTGAGTTCCTCGACCAAGGTTGCCTACTGGTCGCGTGTCATCGTGCAGCGTCTGAAAGAAGGGGCAATACAACATTTGATGCTCCTTTCGGGAGAGAAGTAGCTTCCGCTGCGGGACCAGAGCCATTTCGTAGTTCGGGGGCATCGAGCAAGAGCTTTCGACACTCGCCTAGATGGGGCAGGTCGACGCCTTGCTATTTCGTCAGCCACTGGCCGTACGCCTCTACATCTATCATCGGTACCGTTCCACTAAACTGTAGTTGTGCTATCAACTTGAAGAGAAACGCGGTGGCCGGTTTATTCTCGTCAACGTAATTGTATTTACTTGCCGCTCGATCATAGAAGAAGTGGCCATGAGCTGCTACGCATCCGATGTCTAGACGCCCATCTGCAAGATCAGCATTCAGCGCCTTGTCGAGCGATGGTCCGAGGGCCGGGCTCCACTCGCTTTCAAAGGTGAGCAGTCCACCGAGAATTGGAATTAGTGGCTTGGCCGGATAAGTTCCGCCCGCGTGAGGAATTGGCAGGGTAGTCCGATGCAGCTTGCGCACGCTCGCCACCTTTTCTTGAGCATATGCAACGAGGTTTGCATCGGCCGTCTGCTTGGCCTCAAAGACCGCGTAGACACTCTCAGCCGGGATTATTGTCTCGTTTTCGTAGGTAAAGATGAAGGGAGAGTACTGCCGATCAAAAACCACGACATCGATCTGTTGGCTGAAGTTACCTTGGCTATCTACAACGTGTGCTTTCGCGGCTTGGTAGCGCTTCGGAAGATACGTGTCCAGCATGCTGATCCAGACGTTTTCGCTGGCATCGCCTTTGGTACCCGGATGCCCGAACGTCTTGCGCACCACCGACAAGCGCTGCTGAATGTCCTCGTGCAGGGAAGATAGTAGTTGAGAAAGCGACCATTGAGACATGTAATACCTCGGTGTACGTTACCGTTCAGGGCGGAGGATCATGACAAAGGGAACTTCTGACCGAATATTGCCCGCCACGCCCGCAACGCTTCCCCGTTGCGCCCACGACGAGCATGGTCAATAGCGATTGTTGCATCGCGACTGGCTTGGGTCAGGAGTTGCTGTGCTCGCTGCTTGCGGACTGTGTCCATGTCGTTGCTGATTGCCGGCCCTAACCCCGCGGGATCAGGCCACACATCGTGTATGCGGTCCGCCAACGTTGCGAAAAAAGACTGGATTTCTCGATCGAATGCCCCCCCCCATCCACCATGCAAACATTCGAGGGCCATGACTTCGATCAAGAACGACGGTTTTACTGGTTTCTGGTCGCCATGCTTTGGATTGTTGTTCCAGTATTTCACCATGCGGACCAAGCCCTTCCACTCGTTCCCATACGCCTGATGCGCAGCGGTCGCTTTTTCCTTATGGATCTCGGGATCAGTTTTGATCCATTTTCCGGATGCCGAATCTGGTATCTCATACTCGGAACCTGTGTCGAACGCCGGCACTGCATCCACACTGACGACGCGGTAGTCGGTGTTGTCCTCTGCGTCGATGTAGACACCAAAGTCCACATTCACCGAACGGGCCTGCTTGCGTACAGAATCTGCTCCGTATTTCTCCACTAGGGCCGTGTAGAAATCGTCGAGTACGACTGATGCACCCTTGGTGTGATAGTGCTTTTCCGAATCCTTAAGAACAAAAAAAATATCGATGTCCTTCAACGGCTTTGTCTTGGTGTGGCGAGCATAGGACCCGGTCAAGAAACTGCGCTGGATACCGAACTTCGTTTCCAAATATTCGCGCACTTCGGTTTGACGCTGCGACGCGTTCTTCTGTTCGCGGTCGTTCAATTCGAGTCGTGACTTGAACTTGCGAAAGGCTTCATCGATTGTCAGCATCAGCGCTGTCTCCAATACCCGGCCTGCGCTCCCAGGCCGCTGTGTTCCACGGTTGACCCCAAGCTCTGCTTCACCATGCCCTCAGTGGATCGATAGCTACCCTTACTCCAACCAGGAACATCTGGGCGCCCAGGTTTCGTTCTTAGCAGCAATGTGTACTTGGCCAGGCTCGGCAGCACACCCGCTTTGAGGATGGCGTACTTGAGTTGCTCGGTGTCAGTCCAGAAGCTGCCGTCATCGGAAGTCCAACTGTAGACGACATCGATGTCCCAGCGAGTGATCAAATTGTTGGAGTAGGGGTTGTAGATTTCGAGGATGACTTTTTCCAGATCTTCTGTGTCAAGCCATGTCTTTACCGCAAGCAGATTGGTCGCCCAGTCGTCGACAAATCCAGAAGGATCGAGGCCGCTTAGGCGAATAATGTCTTTCAAACTTTTCAGAATGTTGTCTGCTACGTAGGTTACCGAGTGGGTATACGAATAGGTCGCAACGGAGCTCATGATTTCAGGAACCCCGCAACATCTAACGTCATCGAATGGGACGTCGTGGTGTTAGCCGCGTCGGTGGCGATACCCGTCTCGAGATCGCGCGCTGTGATTCTGCTACTGCGCTTCTTGAGTGCGGCTTGCACCCACTCGAGTTCATCCTTGGGGCAGGGAAGGGATAGCGCCCAATCGCCTTTCAAAGGATCGAAACCCAAGCCGTCTTCGCTCGCATCACTGCCGTCAATTGCATCCTCGTGATACACGCAGTAGATGCGGGTGCGAGGCCCATCGCAGGTGACAACGATAGGTGCCTCCTTCGGAGCTTGGTCAGCAATCAGACTCGAAGCAACGCCCGCCACGGAGCGCAATTCGCGGCGGGCGTCACTGTCCCGGCCTTGGGTCAGAAGCTCTACGATCGCCTCCCAAGTCGCGGAAGCATCGCGATGTGGAGAGCTTCGCAGAGTGCGGCTGGCAACTGTGCTCATTTGGAGTTTCCTTTCCGGACGCGGTTTTCCTTTGCATACTTGGCTGCAGTGATGAGATCCTCAATGGTCACCTCATTGGGATTCATCGCTGTCGTGGGCGTTGCAGCCAAAGCGTTTGCAACCATTTTTCGAATCGCGCGGCCGTCAAGTCCGACGCACTCGCTTGCGCATTCGTCGAAGCGTGATGACGACGCTAGTTTGGCAACTGCGGCGAAAGTCTTTCCCAAACCCGTCAGGCAGTCTTGGAGGATCAGCTTGCAGGCATCGCGACCAGGCAGCGGAACTTCCATGATGAGGTCGCAGCGAGACATGAAGGCGTCGTCGACAGCTTCCGGAAAGTTGCTTGTCGCCATGAACAGTAGATTGGGATGCCGTTCAGCCAGGAGGTCGAGTTGTACGAGTACGGCGTCAGTGGCGCGGTGGACATCGATTGGATTGGCTTCCAAGCTGAGTTTGGAACGATCAACAGCAAGCGTTTCCACTTCATCGAGCAGAACAATCGTAGGGCCGGCACTTGCGGACTCGGAAATGGATTGAGCGAATAAATCGGATACTGCACGTTGCGTCTTACCCATGGATGAGCTGGACAGCGAATGCGGTTCGACTTCGAGCAGTTGGATCTTCGATCCTTTGAACGATTCAGCAACGCGGTTGGCCAAGCCACGAGCAAGCGTGGTTTTCCCGGTTCCGGGAGGACCTACCAACAGAATGACACCATGCAACGGCAGTACACTGCGATCCACTTTCGGCCGCACCGTAAAATTTAATACAGCTTGCGAGAGCAATTGCGTTTTACGTGCTTCATCAAGAACGATCGAGCTCCACAGTGCGCCGAGCGTCGGATCAGGCAGATTCCAACTCCGATGAATTCCCTTCGGTAGGTTAGTTGCTGCATTGGATTGGGATGTCGTCATCGTGATTGAACCTGGTTCCTCGTTAGTGTCGCCGTGAAAACTCGCAATCGATGGGCTATAGAGAGCACGGGTAACTGAGTTGATAGGTATAGGGGCAGTCTTCAGCCCTTCGGGGGGAAGGGATCGTTGCCGTAGCTGTCCTTGGCGCGGATTTGTCCGTTTCGGCCATGGATAACAACCTCCGCCTGCTGGTTCTTGGCAATATTTTTTGCTGCGTCGATCGCCTTCTGCTGAGTCGGTTGGACCGTGGTTGCGCGGCTATTGCCGGCACCTTTGACAGCCCAACCATTCTGGTGGGGCACGACGTGTTGAGACTTGTTCGCCATTGCGTTCTCTCGGGTGTTCGCGTAGTCTTACTATACGCATAAAAAGTATGCGCGTCTAGTTTTTATACGCATGAGAAATCCGGGCATGACGAGTAACCATGACATCGATGGGGAACCCCTCGCGGCCACTACATCAAAACCTAGTTCCCGCTGGGGACAGGAGCGTCGCTTGGAGTTCATTGACTACCGGCTTCGCTGGGATGGACAAATCAACCGCAGTGACCTGACGGCCTTTTTTGGCATCTCTGTCCCACAAGCGTCGCTGGATTTGTCTGAGTACACGAAACGTGCGCCTGGCAATCTGGAATACGACACCAGCACCAAGGTCTACCGAGCGTCGTCCTCTTTCCAGGCCGCATTTGCATCGAGCGCTCTAGAGCGTTATTTGGAAGATTTGCTGCGGATAGCTATCAATCCAGAGGTCCCCTATGGGAGCTTTCTTGGCTGGCATCCTGTTGTGGCGATAGTTCCCCGTCCTTGGCGAGTACTCGACGCAGGGATCGTGATTGAGGTTGTGAGGGCGATCAGCGAAGCACGTGCTTTAAACGTATGCTATCAGTCGTTTTCGGGGCCAGAACCTTCGGCAAGAGCGCTCACGCCGCACGCGCTCGTCAGTGATGGTTACAGATGGCATATGCGGGCGTATTGTCATAAACGAGAGGAGTTTAGGGATTTTCTACTTTCCCGAATCCTGGAAATTAAAGGCAGCGAAGCTGATCGTGATCGAAGTCGAGACGATCTTGAATGGAACCGCATGCTGAAATTGGTTCTGGCGCCTCACCCCAAACTGGAAAGCACCCATAGAGCGGTGATCGAATTGGACTACGGCATGCAGGATGGCGAATCTGTTCTTGAATGTCGCCAAGCTCTGGTGTTCTACGTTCTGCAACAGTTAGGCTTGCTCGAGGACGACTTGGAAAAGGCAGCAAAAATACAGCAAATCACGTTGAAAAATCGTAAAGAGCTCGCTCCGTTTCTACCCAAGACGAATCATCGATAAGCTACGTAGCGTTGTCCGACCATGGCGTCGAGAAAATTCACGCATCGACAAGTACGCCCGACCCTGGATGCGCGCTATATGAGGTGGTCGTGTCTATTGTGCGACCAAGCAGCGAGAAGAGATGCCGCGCTTGCGACATAACGCTGCCAATGTCATGCCAGTCGCTGCTTCCCGATGATCTGCGCATCGCTGAATTGCTTCATCATTGGCGTTCCTTGATCGAAGTGGGCGTGACGCTGTCACCTGACTAAACGCGGGGAACAGGTCAGGCCCGCTGGATCGCGCAACGAGGGGATGACGGCATCCGGGTGACGCGAACGTCTACAGCTCCCGTCGAATCAGTTCAAGACCCTCTCGGTAAGTTGTCACCCCAAACTCGGGGAACCGGTGCTTGAACTTCGTGGAATCAAAGAGGTTGTCCTGCTCGTAGCGGGGCAGGAGCTCCCTGATCTCGCGCACCTGGCTGGAGAAAATTCCGATAGCGACAAACGCCCATTTCCTAATAACCGAGTAGGTGGGAGGTCGTCCGAGCGCGGCGCTAGCTATTTCGACGAACTGCCGGTAGGTCGGCCGGTCGTCGCAGCACGGCAGATGCCAGGTTTGCCCGAACGCGTCCGGCGAGTTGCCGAGCGTCGCGAGCGCACGGCTCGCGTCGGGCGTCCAGATAAGAGTGCGCCGCGTATCGTCACGCAACGGCACCTTTGGCTTCTTGCCTTCCTTGAGCTTGTCGATGACCAGCGCATTCGTAAAGCTCTGCGTCTTGCCCGGGCCATAGAACTCGGGCGCCCGCCCGATCAGGACCGGAATGTCGCCGCGGGCCATCTCTTCGAGCACCATTGACGCCATTGCCGCGCGTACCTTGCCCTTGCGGCCGACCGGCGCGAACGGTGTCGACTCCGTCTGAAGCCGGCTGTCCTGCGGGTACATGTAGGTGTTGTCGAAATAGGCAAACCTGGCACCTTCCGCGCGACAGGCATCCAGCGCGTTCTTCAACATCACCGGAAACTGCGTTTCCCACAGTTGCGTGTCGGGCGGAAGGCCGGCGGTGAAGTAGACGATGCTGCTGCCTTTCACCGCCCGGGCGGTCTGGCTCGCATCGAGCAGGTTGGCCGACACCAAGCTATCGGTGTCGTTGACCTTGCGCGGATTGCGGCTCACGAGGCGGATGTCGCCCGTGTTGAGGCGGCGCAGTTCCCGCGCCAGTTCCGTGGCGATCTGACCGTTCGCCCCCAATATCGTTTGCATGTCGGGTACCTTCGTGACCTTGTGTCGAATGACGATGGACACAAGGCTAACCTTGAAGGCAAGTTCAAGGTCAAGCGGTTACGGCCGCGATCTCAACGTTACATCGGCATTCGGTGTCGCGCCAATCTTTTCGAGCGCGGCAACCACGGCGCCGTTGCCTTGCAGGATCGCGTTCTGCAGCGCGGTGCGGCCGAGCGCATCGACGTGATCCGGGTTCGCGCCATGTGCGACGAGCACAGGCAGCATGTCGAGGCGGCCGAACAGCGCGGCGAACGACAGCGCCGTTTCGCCGGCGTGATTGGTCTGGTCGATCGGGCAGTGCGCATCGGCCAGCCGCTTGGCGATCGCAGTCTCGCCCTTGAACAGCGCGCCCATCAGGGCAGTGTTGCCGTGACGATCGCCGATACACGGGTCTGCGCCGTTGTGCAGCAGATAGTCGAGCGTTGCAGGCTGGTCGCGATAGGCGGCCAGGATGACCGCCGTATAGCCTTCGCGTGTCGTCGCGTCGATCGGATAGCGCGCGTCGACGAGTGCTTGCAGGATGTCGATGCGGCCGAGGCGTGCGGCAGCAAACCAGGCGTCGTCGTAGCGGCGCAGGTCCGCATGCGCGTCGGGATGGGGCACGGCGGCGGGCGGTGCGACTTGTGCGCAGGCCGCGAGCGTGACGGCTCCCGCGATCGCGAGCGCGCGGGAGAGGGCGGTTCGGAGTCGATTCTTCATCAGTAATGCACGCCGCGCGTGGCCGCGCGGCGCAATCGGATTGATTGGTTGGGACGCGAAGGCCGCGCCTGCAGCCTTCGCGAGCGTGCCCGATCAGTTCTCGACGAGCTTGTCAGCGAGCGATTTCACGCGGGTCAGGTCGGCGTGCGTGGCACGTGCCAGGCGCGTACCGTAATCCGCATCGGCCTTGTAGAAGTACGACAGCATCGCGTACTTGTTCGCGTCGTTCGTCACGTGATTCAGGTCACCCGACAACGCGGCTACCAGATCCTGCCGTTCCTGTGCGGGCAGCATGCGGTAGTACTCGCCCGCCTGCCGGAAGTTCAGCGTCTTGCGGATCGCGGCCTGTTGCGTCGTGCCGGCAAGCGGCGTCTGAACCGACTTGTACCGCGGGTTCTGCGCGAGTTCGTTCAGCGTCGACGGCTCGTAGTTCACTTCGCCCTTGCGGTCGCCGAAGTTCATCGTGCCGTCCTGGTTGTTGTTCGTGACGGGCACGCGCGGACGGTTGATCGGCAACTGGTTGAAGTTCGCGCCGAGGCGGTACATCTGGGTATCGGCGTACGAGAACATCCGGCCCTGCAGCATCCGGTCTTCCGACGGCTCGATGCCCGGCACCGTCCGCGACGGGGCAAAGGCGGATTCCTCGGTCGACTCGAAGTAGTTGTCCGGCACGCGGTTCAGCGTCAGGGTGCCGACCTTGCGCTCCGGCACGCCGGTCCATACCTTGGTGTCGTCGAGCGGATTGAAGTCGAACGTGTCGAGCTCGGACGGCTTCAGCACCTGAATGTAGAGATCCCACTTCGGCGCGTTGCCCGCCTTCAGCGCGCCGTACAGATCGTTCGTCATCAGGTTCCAGTCGGCGCCGATCGAACCCGGGATGTCCTTCGGCCGCAGCCCGTGCATTCCCTGCGCGCTCTTCCAGTGGAACTTCACGTATGTGTACTTGCCGTCGGCGTTGACGAACTTGAATGCGTGCACTCCGTAGCCGTCCATGTTCCGGTACGAATCGGGCATGCCCTCGGTCGTATACAGCCGGGTCAGCATGCTGGTTGCTTCGGGCGCGTGCGCGAAGAAGTCGAACGCGAGGTTCGCGTCCTGCACGCCGGTGACCGCGCTCGGCTTGTTCGCATGGACGAAGTCCGGGAACTTGATCGCGTCGCGGATAAAGAAGATCGGCAGGTTGATCCCGACCAGATCCCAGTTGCCCTGTTCCGTATAGAACTTCACGGCGAAACCGCGTGGATCGCGCGCCTGCTCGGGCGAGCCTCGATAACCCATCACCGTCGAGAAGCGAACGAACACGGGCGTCTTCGTGCCGGGCGTGAAGACCTTCGCCATCGTCAGGTCGCTGAGGTCTGCGCTCGGCACGAATTCACCGAACGCGCCGGTGCCTCGGGCGTGCACGACACGCTCGGGGATACGTTCGCGATCGAAGCGCTGGAGCTTTTCGATGAGATGCGAGTCTTGCAGAAGCACCGGCCCGTTCGGTCCGGCTGTCTGCGAATTCTGGTTGTCGCCGACGGGCGAGCCGTTGTCGCGCGTCAGTTCAGCAGCATGCGAAGAAGAGGCCAGAGCGACGCAGGCCGCGGCAATCATGCTCTTCAGAAAGCGATTCGCGGTGTGTGACATATCGATGAGGTTCCTTGGCTGAGGGGAAATGCCGACGAAATGTAATCTCGTCGACGCGCGATAAGCCAATTGAATCTCTCTAATTGGGTGATAGTAGATCGCAGGATCAAATAAATATTTGGTTTAACTAAATTAAATTCTGATTGTCGTCTGACGCTTGCGTGGCAAGCGTGCAACGGATTCAACAGGACGAACGCCTGATGGGTCTCAAGCCAGCGACATCCTCATCGACGCAGATCTGCGACGTCAAAACTGCGCTTGACATTCAACTTAACTTCAATCCTAGGATTTCGTCAGTGACGTTTCGCGCCGTTGTTATGTGTGCGCTGCCCGGGTTAACTGGTGTTGTGAAACAGCACCGACTCATATGAGGAATTAGGAAATGTTCAAGCGTTGGTTCACCAGGCACTGGCTACTGGCCATCGTCGTCTCAATGTTGACTGGCGGATACGCCTACGCAGCAGACTCTGGAGGGAGCGAGGGTGCTGCGCAGCCGGGTAGCAAGATTCTGGTCGTGATGACCAATCACGCCAAGTATCCATCTCGATCGGATACGACCGGGCTTTGGTTCACTGAACTGACGCACTTCTACGACGTCGCCCAGGCAGCCGGACTGCAGATGGATTTTGCGAGCCCGGCAGGCGGCGAAGTTCCGATTGACCAGCGCAGCCTGAAGTCTTTCTACCTGGACGATTCGGCACGCGCACATTTGGCAGATCCCGCTTTCATGGCGCGATTGAAGGCAACGTTGCCGGCCGCCTCCGTTACCCCGTCCAACTACAAGGCGATCTACTTCACCGGCGGGCACGGAACGTTGTGGGACTTTGCGGATAGCGCGGCATTGAAGTCCGTCAGCGAGCAGATCTATCGCCAAGGCGGCATTGTCTCGGCGGTTTGTCACGGGGTCTCCGCACTATTGCCGCTGCAGGATGAGGCGGGGAAGTCGCTCGTCGATGGCGTACCTGTCACGGGCTTCTCCGATATGGAAGAAACGCTATCCGGTATGAAGTCCCAGGTGCCCTTCTTTTTGCAGGATTCGCTTGTAAGTCGTGGTGCTCTCTACAAGAAGGCGTTTCTTCCCTTTACGTCTTATGTCGTGAGTTCTGATCGGATCATTACCGGGCAGAACCCGCAATCGAGCAAGGAAATTGCTGAGGCGGTGGTCAAGCGACTGAACGAGATGAATTGATCGGCAGCCGATAGGGGCAGGTCAAGCAGCAGAACGGGGCGCGTTGTCGATGAGTCCGCGCAACTGGGGTACGGAGAGCGCGATCGTTCGCGGTCCGAGTATCGCGTGGTCCGATGTAACCGCTTTCGATTACCAAAGGAGGCTGTCATGAGCGGTAAGGAAGAAGTCGACGTCGTCAACCAATCACGTCGTGAACTGATGCTCGGGGCCGGTGCGGTAGCCGCTGCTTCGATGGCGTTGCCTTTATTTTCTTCGACCGGTGCGGCGAGCGCTGCGACAACCAAGCATCCGTTCTATCCATCGATGGGAGACCCGGATCGGGGTAACAAGATCGCGACGAAGGATGGTGTCGAGATTTTCTACAAAGACTGGGGAAAAGGTCAGCCGATTGTCTTCAGTCATGGTTGGCCCTTGTCCGCGGATGACTGGGACGCTCAAATGCTGTTCTTCGTCGAGCACGGATATCGAGTGATTGCCCATGATCGACGTGGGCATGGACGATCGACGCAAACAGCCGATGGCAATGATATGCATCACTACGCCGCCGACCTTGCGGCCTTGACCGAGGCGCTCGATATCAGAAATGCCATCCACATCGGGCACTCGACCGGGGGAGGGGAAGTCGCTGCCTACGTGGCGCGTCATGGCATGAAACGGACTTCAAAGATCGTTCTGGTCAGCGCAGTGCCGCCGGTCATGGTGAAGAGCGAGCGCAACCCCGGCGGAACGCCGATTGAAGTCTTCGACGGCTTCAGGAGGCAGCTTGCCGCCAACCGGGCGCAGTTCTACCTCGATGTTCCGTCGGGCCCGTTTTACGGCTTCAACCGGACGGGCGCGAAGGTGTCCGAAGGCGTCATCCGTAATTGGTGGCGTCAGGGCATGATGGGCGGAATGAAGGCTCAGTACGACTGCATCAAGGCTTTCTCGGAAACGGATTTCACCGAAGACTTGAAGAAGATCACGCAACCAGCGCTGGTCCTGCATGGCGATGACGACCAGGTCGTGCCATACAAGGATGCCGGCGTGCTGTCCGCAAAGCTGCTCAAGAACGCGGCGCTGAAGATCTACCCGGGCTATCCGCACGGGATGCTGACGACCAATGCGGATGTCATCAATGCGGACATTCTGAAGTTCATCAAGAGCTGAAGTTTGAGGCGGCCTCTCCAGCGAGAGGCCGCCTTTCCTCGCGTCAACTCCCTTCAGTTTGCGACTCCAGTGAAACGGCCTTTGGAACTCGGGCCGTCGTCGCGTTGCCACATGGCAACGCGATTCCGATATCGACCCGATCTGTCGATTGGGTTCACTCTGCCGGGAGCGCGTCGGTGGTGAGAACGATCTTGCCGATGTGCACGCCGGAATCGATCAACTCGTGAGCTTCGCGTGCGTCCTTCAACGGGAATGTCTTATAAACCTGGGGTTTGACCATTCCGGCCTCGATCAACGGCCAGACATGCATCTCCAGTTCACGAATGATTTCCGCTTTCTCGTTGGGCGTTCGGGAGCGCAGCGTCGAACCGATGTGCGTTAGGCGTTTCGTCATCATTGGCCACAGATCAAGCTCTTTGGCGGGGCCCTTCAATACACTCACCTGCAGGATGCGGGCGTTCATTGCAGCGATCTTGTAGTTACGTGCGACGTAATCGCCCGCGATGATGTCGAGAATGACGTCGACGCCGTTTCCATTCGTGAACTCGTTGACCTTTTCGACGAAATCCTCGTCCCGGTAATTGATTGCGTGATTGGCCCCGAGGCGCAGGCTGGCCTCGCGATGAGGCTCCGACCCGACGGTGGTCATGACCTTTGATGCACCGAATGCCTTGGCAAGCATTGTCGCCGTGGTACCGATACCTGAAGCGCCACCATGGATGAGAACCGACTCGCCGGCTTGTAGTTTGCCGCGCTGAAAAAGATTGAGCCAGACCGTCATGAACGTTTCCGGCATTGCTGCGGCTTCGACGACGCCAAGTCCTTTCGGGAGAAGCATGGTGACCCGGTGGTCGGCCACGGCATACTCCGCATAACCACCACCGGTAACAAGTGCGCACACGACATCGCCGCTCTTGAAGCGCTTCACGGCGCTCCCCACGTCGATGACCTCGCCCGCGATCTCGAGGCCCGGGATGTCTGAAGCACCCGGCGGCGGATTGTAGAAACCTTTGCGCTGGAAGACATCGGGACCGTTGACGCCAGCGGCGTGAACGCGGATCAGGATCTGTTCGTCAGTGGGGCGCGGCACCGGACGTTGGGTTGGAACGAGTACCTCGGGACCGCCGGGATGGACGATTTCGATCGCGGTCATTTCGGTGGGAGGTGTGAAAGCGTCAGTAGACATTGCATTCCTCGGAAGGATATGGAGTGATTGCACGTATCGAGTAGAAGGCCGCGCGTCGCAACGTCGAGCGGAAATACCCGTGCGCGGATGAGGTCGCACCGCCTTCTACTTCAATTCGGGTATCCGGTTGCATTGGGAGCTGAAGAAAAGAAAAGCCGCAGTTCCTTGGATAGTTGGGTTGCGCTGCCTCGTAGCTGATGGGCAATGCAACCGACTCGCGCAGTATTGTGTTTCCGGTCAGAAGCCTTGCTGTGCAATGTCAGATGCGAAATACGTCAGGATCAGGTCGGCACCGGCCCGCTTGATGGCCCCGAGGCTTTCGCGGACCACCTTGGCTTCGTCGATCGCGCCGGCTTGCGCCGCGAACTTGATCATCGCGTACTCACCGCTGACCTGATAGGACGCAAGCGGCAAGCGCGATGCGTTGCGAATATCGCGGATCAGGTCGAGATTCATGCCGGCCGGTTTGACCATCAACATGTCGGCGCCTTCGGCTTCGTCGAGCAGCGACTCGCGAAGCGCTTCGCGCCGGTTCATCGGATCCATCTGATAGGTCTTTCGGTCGCCATTCAGAGACGATCCACCGGCTTCGCGGAAAGGGCCATAGAGCGCTGACGCGATCTTTGTCGAATACGACAGGATCGACGTATCCTGAAACCCGGCAGCGTCGAGCGCACTACGGATCGCAATGACCTGACCATCCATGGCTGCCGAAGGCGCAATGAAATCGGCGCCTGCACGAGCCGCCTGAACCGCCTGTCGGCCGAGATTCGTGAGCGTCGTGTCGTTGTCGACCGTATGATCGTGCAGCACACCGCAGTGACCGTGGTCGGTGTATTCGCAGAAACAGGTGTCGGACATGACGATCATCTCCGGAGCCGTATCCTTGCACGCGCGAACCATACGCGTAACTAGGCCATCTTCGTGCCAGGTATCGCTACCAACCTCATCCTTGTGGTGCGATATGCCGAACGTCATGACGGCGCGAATACCGAGATTCGCATAGCGTTCAATTTCGTAGGGCAGCTTGTTTTCCGGAATGCGCAAGACTCCCGGCATGCTGGTGATCGCGACGTAATCGTCAATTCCCTCGTCGACGAAAATCGGGAGAACAAGGTCGTCCAAGTTGACTTCGGTTTCGCGGATCAACGCGCGAAGCGCAGCGTTTCTACGCATGCGCCGTGGTCTTGCAGCGGGGAAGGAGGGGGGCATATGCTGGTCCATTCTGTAATCGATTCCTGGTGAAGCGAGGAGCAACGTGCATGGGGGGCATGCTGGCGCGCCCCCCGGATACTGACTACCGAGCACTCACCCGTCGCGAAACCCAGCGTCGGTACTGACGGATTTGGAACAGATTGGTCACCTGCTGCAGGATCAGTGCACGCAACGGCGATACCTTCGGGTTGGTTGTTTTTCCCGCACTGAGTTTTCGCAACTGAAACTTGACGGTGGCCATGTTGGCGAGGGACGCCAGTGGCTTGTTCTTCCACGTGATCGGCGACAATGCTGGCGCATTGCTTTTGCCAAGACGCCAATCACGTGGCAAATTCGGGTCGATCGCCAGCGCGGTACCGATGCCGACCATGTCCACCCCGCGCTTGATCACCTGCTCGGCGACCAGCCTGCGGCGAATGCCACCTGTCACCATCACGGGCATCTTCGCCACTTTCTGAATGTCACGGGCGAACTCGACAAAGTACGCTTCGCGGGCAAGCGTTCTGCCGTCACGCGCATCGCCTTGCATGGCGGGTGCTTCATAGCTCCCGCCCGACAGTTCGACGAGATCGACGGACAGTTCGTTGAGTCGCTTCACCACCTGCCGGGCATCGCTGGCGCTGAAGCCGCCGCGCTGGAAGTCCGCGGAATTGAGTTTGACCGCCACCGCGAATCCGGGCGACACCATGGCGCGTACCGCCTTGACGATCTCGATGAGCAGGCGCGCCCGGTTCTCCAGCGAACCTCCCCATTCATCCGTTCTGCGATTCGCGAGCGGCGAAAGAAACTGGCTCAGCAGGTAACCGTGAGCCGCATGGATCTCCACGCCAGTGAACCCGGCTTGCTCCGCGAGCCGCGCGGTGCGGGCAAAACGCTGGATTACGTCGTGAATGATCTGCGGCGTCATCGCACCCGGCGTATCGAAATGCTTCGACATCTTGCCCAGGTCGAGCGCAATAGCCGAAGGCGCCCACGTCTGTTGGCCGAGATTCGCGGGCATCTGGCGACCGGGGTGATTGATTTGCAACCAGAATTGCGCGCCTTTGGATCGACCGATTTTCGCCCAGCGCCGAAACTTGTCGAGTTGCGTGTCGTCTTCCAGCACCACGCCGCCTGCGTCCGTCATCGCTCGACTGTCAACCATCACGTTGCCGCTGATGAGTAGCCCGGTACCTCCGTCAGCCCACGCCTGGTAAAGGCGCATCAGTTTTTCGGACGGCGCGTGTTCCGCGTCGGCCATGTTCTCTTCCATTGCGGCCTTGGCAATGCGGTTCGGAATGATCGAACCATTGGGCAGGGTCAGCTTGTCGAACACGTTCATGGGAACTACCTCATTTGATCGTGTTTCGACTTTAAGGTTAAAGTGAAGTTGAATGTCAATACACTTTTTGACTGGACAGAACCGACGACTGCATGCCGGCCCGACTCCGGGCCGGAAGCAACACCTTGATTCAGAAGAGCGACATTGCCGGGTTGTACCTTCGCGTACGAACTTCACGGCCAGGCACTTGCCATGTCGGGCCGAGCAGCGATAGTCATCGCCCCGGATGCGAGCGGACAGGCCAGTTGCCCCCGGCAGTCCGCTCGCATCGATGTACTACCGCTATTTGTCAGGCGAGATCGAATCGATCGAGATTCATCACCTTGACCCAGGCCGCAACGAAGTCACGAATGAACTTCGCCTCGCCGTCTGCGCTCGCATAGACTTCCGACAACGCCCGCAGCACGGCATTCGAACCAAACACCAGATCCACACGCGTGCCGGTCCACTTCAGTTCACCGGTCTGACGGTCACGCCCTTCAAATGTGTCGTCACCGGTGATCGGCTTCCATTCGGTGGCCATGTCGAGCAGGTTGCGATAGAAATCGACGGACAGCGTTTCGGGGTGGTCGGTGAAAACACCGTGTTTCTCGTCGCCGGTGTGGACGTTCAAGACGCGCAGCCCACCGACGAGCGCCGTCATCTCGGGGGCGGTCAGCGTCAGCAATTGCGCCTTGTCGATCAGCAGCGCTTCGGCAGGCACGGCGAATTTGCCCTTGACGAAGTTACGGAAACCGTCTGCGACCGGCTCGAGCACGGCGAAGGAATGCGCATCGGTCTGTTCCTGCGAGGCGTCCATACGGCCGGGCGCGAACGGCACAACCACGTCGTGGCCAGCGCGCTTCGCCGCCTGCTCGATGCCGGCACTGCCGGCCAGTACGATCAGATCGGCCAGCGAGATCTTCTTGCCGCCAGGCTGCGTGCTGTTGAACTCGCCCTGAATGCGCTCGAGAACCTTCAGAACCTTGGACAGTTGTGCGGGCTCATTGGCGGGCCAGTCCTTCTGCGGCGCGAGGCGGATGCGTGCGCCGTTGGCGCCGCCACGCTTGTCCGAGCCGCGGAATGTCGACGCCGAGGCCCATGCGGTGGACACGAGGTCGGCCACCGAAAGCCCCGAGGTCAGGATCTTCGCCTTGAGCGCTGCAACGTCAGTGTCGTCGACGAGCGCGTGATCGACGGCGGGAATCGGGTCCTGCCAGATCAGTTCCTCGGTCGGTACGTCCGGTCCGAGGTAGCGGGCGCGCGGTCCCATGTCGCGGTGCGTGAGCTTGAACCACGCGCGCGCGAACGCGTCGGCGAACACGTCGGGGTTGTCCATGAAGTGGCGCGAGATCTTCTCGTACACGGGGTCGAAGCGCAGCGAGAGATCCGTGGTCAGCATCGTGGGCAGCAGCTTTTTCGACGGATCGTGTGCGTGCGGGATCGTCGGTTGGGCGTTTTTCGCCACCCACTGGTGAGCGCCCGCGGGGCTTTTCGTGAGCTCCCATTCGTAGCCGAAAAGGTTCTTGAAAAAGCCCATGCCCCACTGCGTGGGCGTGTCGCTCCACGTGACTTCGAGGCCGCTCGTGATCGTATCCGCGCCTTTGCCGGTGCCGAAGCTGTTCTTCCAGCCGAGCCCTTGCTGCTCGAGACCTGCCGCTTCGGGTTCGGGACCGACGTTGTCGGCCGGGCCCGCGCCGTGCGTCTTGCCGAAGGCATGACCACCGGCAATCAGCGCCACGGTTTCTTCATCGTTCATCGCCATGCGTCCGAAAACCTCGCGGATGTCGTACGCCGCTGCGACAGGATCGGGATTGCCGTCCGGACCTTCAGGATTCACGTAAATGAGGCCCATCTGTACCGCGGCAAGCGGATTCTCGAGGTTGCGCCCGGAATCGCTACCGTGTTGCGGTTCGCAGGCACCGCCCTTGCCGTAGCGCATGTCGCCGCCGAGCCAGGTCTTCTCGCTGCCCCAGTACACGTCGCGATCCGGCTCCCACGTATCTTCGCGGCCACCGGCGTAGCCGAAGGTCTTGAATCCCATCGTAGTGAGCGCAACGTCGCCGGTGAGAATCAGCAGATCGGCCCACGAGATCTTCTGGCCATACTTCTGCTTGATCGGCCACAGCAGGCGCCGGGCCTTGTCGAGGCTCACGTTGTCCGGCCAGCTGTTGAGCGGCGCGAAGCGCTGCTGGCCGCGCCCGGCGCCGCCGCGGCCGTCACCCATGCGGTAGGTGCCGGCACTGTGCCACGCCATCCGCACGAACAACGGGCCGTAGTGGCCGAAGTCCGCTGGCCACCAGTCCTGCGAGTCGGTCATCAGGGCGGTCAAATCCTTTCTGAGCGCAGCGAGGTCAAGGCTGTGGAAGGCTTCGGCATAGTTGAAGCCAGGGTCGAGCGGGTCGGTTTTGCTCGAGTGCTGGCTGAGCAGATCCAGTCGCAACTCCTTCGGCCACCAGTCGCGATTGGTCGTGCCGCCGCCGGCAGCGTGATTGAACGGGCACTGCCCTTCGTTCGACATAAGCACCTCTGTGTGAGGACGTGAGGGTTCGACGCCGTGCACGGAGGACTCGCCGGGGACAACCATCCCGTGTGCGGCGCGCCGTGCAAACGGACGCTTGAACAATGTGTGGGTGTTTCTCGGGGAGGCAGCATGCCTCCCCGGAAGGGGGCGGGCGGGTGCCGGGAGTCTGTCTCTCCCGGCACTCGTCGCGATTACCCTCGCACGAACGCGAGCAGATCGGCGTTGATCGTTTCGGCGTTGGACGTGGGCATGCCGTGCGGGAAGCCCTTGTAGAGCTTCAGCGTGCTATTCCTGGCCAGCTTCGCCGACAGGACGCCAGCATCCTCATAAGGAACGATCTGGTCATCCTCGCCGTGCATCACGAGCACCGGAATCGTGGTGCTTTTCAGGTCCTCGGTGAAGTCGGTCTGCGAGAATGCGACGATGCCGTCGTAATGCGCCTTGGCGCTACCCATCATGCCTTGGCGCCACCAGTTCCAGATCACGCCTTGCGACGGCTTCGAGCCTTCGCGGTTGTAGCCGTAGAACGGGCCGGCCGGCACGTCATAGTAGAACTGCGCGCGGTTCGCTGCGAGCTGCGCCTGGAGGTCGTCGAACACGGCCTTCGGCAGGCCGCCGGGGTTTTTGTCGGTCTTGACCATCAGCGGCGGCACGGCGCTGATCAGCACGGCCTTCGACACACGGTCTTCGCCATGACGAGCGACGTAGTGGATGACTTCGCCGCCGCCGGTGGAGTGGCCGACATGAACTGCGCCTTGCACGCCGAGGTGGTTGACCACCGCCGCCACGTCATCGGCATAGTGGTCCATGTCATGACCGTCCCACACCTGGCTGGAGCGTCCGTGACCGCGGCGGTCATGCGCGATGACCCGGTACCCGTGCGAGAGGAAAAAGAGCATCTGGGCGTCCCAGTCGTCCGCACTGAGCGGCCAACCGTGATGGAAGAAGATGACCTGCGCGTCGCGCGGCCCCCAGTCCTTGTAGAAGATCTGAACGCCATCTTTCGTTGTGACGTATCCCATGATCAGCACTCCTTTTCAATATTCAAGTTGACAACCAGTGACGTGTACGGCGATCGTTGCTGCTCGGTAACGGGCGACTCCTTTCATAATGGTGACAAACGAGAGACGGCAACGTGACTATGGAGCAGGCATCCAGCCACGTTGCCGTCGATGCGCAGGCCGGCGTCACCATTTGCTCGGGCCTGGGTGAGACAACGCTCTCCTTTTATTGAGACAATATGAGATGCGCGGTCGGCCGTGATGCGGCCGCGTACGCAGAAATCCATCGTGCTGCGCCATGTAGTCATGGACCAACTTTAGGATTAAAGTCAACGTTAATGTCAATAGTTTTTTGGGGTGTGGCGTGAGAATCGGAGAGTTGGCGAAGCGCAGTGGTCTGACGGCCTCACGTATTCGTTTCTATGAGGCAGAGGGCTTGATCAGGGTGGTGGAGCGCCAAGCGAATGGCTATCGGGAGTATCCCCCGGAGGCGGAAATTCTCCTGGGGTTGATCTCGATCGCGCAGCAGGCCGGGTTTACGCTCGAGCAGATTCGGCAGCTGCTGCCGGTCGGTCCGGGCGCATGGGATCACCGCGCATTGCTGGACGCACTCAAGCAGAAGGTGGATGAGATCGATAGCATTCGCAAGCGTCTCGACCATACCCGGGCCCAGCTTGTCGTCGCGATCGAGAGTATCGAGGGCAGGCCGGACGGAATTGAATGTGTCGACAATAAGAAGCGCGTGCTGGACCGTCTCCGGGAAGCAGGAATTGCGCCGGATCTAGGCAAACTCGATGGTACCCCCACCGGCTGATCCCCGCGCCTGCCGAGAAAGCGCGCCATGCGGCAAGCGTGCTTGCCTTCCAGAGCTTCGATGAGGATATCCGCTCCAGATCCGTCAGTGGCTTGACCAACCGCCGCGCCTGCCCCCCGTTGTCCGATTCGGTTCGGGATTCGCATGAGTCAGTGGCCGCAGCATAGACCAATCGTATCGATTCATTCCGATTCGTTGCGAAGTGCTTGACCTTAAAGTCATATTCAATCTTAGAGTGATTGTTGCCGGCTGTTAATCGGTATGCCTCTCGAGGCCCGCCTGCCGGTTCAATCACCGAGAAAGGTCAACGAATATGGATAAGCGGTTCACACAGGTCGAGTTTGGGGAGCACAAGGTCGAGGTCCCTGCCGGCGGTTACTACGACCGTTACCGGATGAACCCGGACCTCGACGAAGTGGCGCGAGATCCTGCCGCAGGGAATATCGACTTTTTTCGCAGGATTCCGAAGCGACTCGTCACGTCCACAGTCGGTCCGACGTGGGCGCCGAACTTCTACTACCGCTCCAGTAACGTTCAGCTGCTGTTCCTGGCGCCTGCCGATCGATTGCGTGCAATGTTGCCGTCGCCTCTCGAGCCACTGCACGCGTATCCGGGCCATGGACTGGTGGCGTTGACCTTCTTCTCGTATTCCGTTTGCGATAACGACCCCTACGACGAAGTTTCCGTGGCGGTGGTGATCCGCCGGCCGGGGGCGCGGGGGCCCCATGCTCCGGAACTGCTCGCTTCCATGCGACGCCGCAGCTTCCACGCGCATGTTCTTGCGCTGCCGGTGACCACGGAAATCGCGCGAGTGCGCGGACTGTACGGATATCAGTTGCCGAAATGGCGCACGGAGATCGGCGTGAACATCGGCGCCGACGTAAATGCCAGCATCGCCGGTCCCGGCGGCAAGCCGGACCTGACCCTGCGTGCGCCGCTTCCCGTGTTGCGCAATGTCCCGTCCCAGTCGCATATGGCAACGGCAACCATGATCAACCGGATCGACGGCGAGTGGCACCAGACACTGGTGCAGACCAACATGCTGTCGTTCGCGCAGCGCCTCTTTCCGCGGGACATCGAACTGTCGCGGCGCGGCGGGCCGTTGAGTCAGCTGCTTGACGGACTCGGGGCGTCCACCGTGCTTCGCATGGACGTAGTCAAGGACGCGCAGCTGGTTCTGAACATGCCGACCCGGTTGGACACTTTCGCACCCAGGACATGAAGATAGGGGATCTGGCGGAGCGCACCGGCCTGACGCCGTCGCGCATCCGCTTCTATGAACGCATCGGCCTGTTGACGGCCGTCGAGCGGCAACCCAACGGCTATCGGATCTATTCGCCGGATGCCGTGGTGGTGCTCGGCCTGGTCGCGACAGCGCAAAAGGCCGGCTTCAGCCTGGACGAGATCCGGATGTTGCTGCCGCCCGACCTTGTGCAGTGGCAGCGCGGTGCGCTGCTCGAAGCGCTCCGTCACAAGGTGCGGGATATCGAGGTCATGCAGGTCAAGCTGGCGCAGAACAGGGTGCATCTCGTCTCGTTGATAGCCGAGATCGAGGCCAAGCCCGACGAGATCGATTGCACCGCCAATGCAACGCGCCTGTTGTCGCAAATGCAGTCGAGGGAACTGGACAGCGCGGCCCGAACGAAGGGCGCCGGCAAGGCCGGACGCCGCCGACCGAACGGGAAAGGCTAGGCGAGGATGCCTGCTGGCGTTCCGGGCCTGCTTGCTGTTACAGGAAAGTCGCAACCTGCTCGGCCGTTGCTTTGGCGGATTGGGGATTCTGCCCTGTTACCAAGCGGCCATCAGTAACGACTTTCGAGGTGAATGGCAGCAACGCTTTTTCGTAAAGTGCGCCGCGCTGCACCATCTCTTCCTCGGCGTTGTAGGGCACCTTCTTCGCGACGCCCGCCAGCACCTCTTCCACCCATGAGTAGCCAGTGAGGCGGCGGCCGGCGACGAGCAGGGTGCCGTCGGTGAGTCTCGTATTCAGCAAGCCGCAGTAGCCATGGCACACGGACGACACGATCCCGCCGCGCTCGTAGATGTCTCGAGTGAGCCGTTGCAGCCCTGCATCGTCGGGAAAGTCCCACATGACGGCGTGCCCGCCCGTGAAATAGATCGCATCGAAATCCGCCGGATCGACCTGATCGGGGCGTGCCGTGGTCGCCAAAAGCTTCTGGCGATCCTTGTCGTTCAGCCATTCCTTTACCGAGGCGTCAGCGAGCGGCCATTTCAGCGAGCGGGGCTCCAGCGGGGACTCGCCACCCTTGGGGCTGACGAGGCGCTGGTCGTACCCATGTTCGGCGAAGACGTGCCAGGCATGGGTCAGTTCCGACAACCACAGGCCCGTCGGCTCGGATTGATCCGCATAGTTGGCGACATTGCTGACGACGTGAAGTATGCGTTTGGTCATGTTGGATACCCCTTCATTGGTCACGAGCGACAGCCGTGGACGTCGCCCATTGCCTGGCGGCACAAACTTGCCTATGGGCTCGAAGCGCCAGCCATGGCAAACCATAACCTTCAGGTTAAGTCCATGGTCAAGCTCTTTTTGCGTTCCTTCTGTTGAGCAGGGCTTCGTGCGGACTACATCATTCGACGGTATCGACAGTGGCTCCTGGTCAAGCGGTACGATCCGCTCGGAACACTCCGCGGGGATCGGCCTTCTACATGGCCCCCGATCTACCATGCATCGTACGCGGTGGCAGGTGAAGCGATCGAGCGTGTTTTTTTCGGCCGGTCACCGCTTTTGTGCCAGCCTGCCAACTCAATAGATCAACCCGGCGCTGCTGCACATCATTGCTGACGTCGTCAGGATTTCGGCCCCGATCGAACGATGATCGAGGCTATAATCGGACGTATCTGCATCGATATTTGGCCCATGAAAGAGTCCATGACGCCGGCCTGGATCAACCATCCTGGGGCACCTGGGAATTTCGACCTGCTGATTTCGAGTTATAAATTGCGGCGCGGAACGGGTGCGAGAGGTGTTTTGTTGATATGAAATCTGATAATTTCTTCGAATTATACCGGGCTCGGGTATCCGAAAACCCGGTGAAACACGAATATTTGAAAGAAGTCCTGGTTGCCGCGATTGAAGGGGGGTATTGGCAGGACGGGGACAAATTTCCTACCGAGCAGGAAATGGCGGAAGCCGTGCCTTTCAGCCTTGGCACGATTCAAAAAGCGGTTGGCTCTTTGGTTAGCGAAGGCTTCGTCCAGAGAAAGAGGGGATCGGGGACATTTATCATCCCTAGGGAGAAGCGCTTGGGAGAGCCGTGGATCTACCAAGTGCTTTCGTCTGACGGAACCAGGTTCATTCCAATGACGAGTACCGTGTTGCGTCGGATTCAGGTCGAATCAGATGCGCCGTGGGCACGCTGGTTGTCTGGCGATGCCAGCGATTGTGTAATTGTCCGCCTCGATAGAAAAATCGATGCTGAAGAGTATTCATTCATCAGCCAGTATTTTACTGATGTCACCCGCTTTCCATATTTCATGAACGTTTCGCTGGATGATCTCCGAAGCGAAAATTTCGTGAAACTTACCAAGAACATATATAAAGTATCCGCATCTAAGGTGGTTCACACGGTGAGGACGATTGTACTTCCTAAAAATATCGCAGGTGATCTCGATGTTTCTAACAGAACGTATGGGACTCATGTCGAGATAATGGGCAGTACGTCTACCGGGCAGCCCATTTTCTACCAGCAATTGTATTTGCCGGCGGGCGGGCCGCGCTTATATATTTGAGTTCGATTGGCGGGCGTAGCATTATTATATGCTGGCGAGACGGTCGAGGTACCCGGCCTTCTGACATCCGCATCTACCTTTCCTCCATACTTTTCAAATCTCATTTCCCAGTTCGTCCGTCCATCTTGCTACGCTCAGGAGGGCGCCGCCGAGCGGTTTCATCGCAGCAGTACGCACGTCGATGCATTTCCGCAAGCCCAGTCTGCTCATGAGGGGGTGGTGACGAAACTTCGGCGCAGGCCGGTTACCCGCGGAACACGGGCCATCTGTCGGGCGCTGCATCAACGCCAACCTTCAGGTTATTTCGGCTCGTCTGCGATACACACATTGGACCTGGTTATGTCCGACAAAACGGGAAGGTGAATCGTTGCAGGGCGGTACCTTAAACGCTGCGCGATCCCGATGGCCCGCTATCGAATCCGTGAGTCCAGAAATGCATCATTCGTCGATGCATGCACGGATACGTCATCGCATGTCGTGCCAACAACTCAGCAAAGTGCCGCAAATACTATGTAGTAATAAAAATATCAAGGCCTGCCGATGTAGTGTTTCCACCTATATCTATCAAGTTGGATTGAGGTGGTAACTTTCCTGAAGGTACGAATGTAGGCGTGCGTTCCGAGCGAATCGACGGGTGCCGGTTACTTCGATCATTACTGTAGTGTATTGGTGTCTCATCCTGAATGAATAACAGCCCGCGTCGGCGCGGATGTCGTGCCCTCGGCGTCCATGAGAGGCGCAAGCCAGGGGGGGCGGCCTCGGACGGCGAAGATGCTGCCTTGGAATAGGGACGTATGCTCGACAGAAAAATCGGATCTTCTGATCGAGTGATCGAGGAGTGGTAATTGATTGCGAGCGACGGAGAGGCAGTCAGATCACAGGCTGCCGTTCTGGCAAACAGGCAGGATGCCGAAGTATGGCGATGGTTTTGCCGGATGTATGAAGAAGGTCGATTGATATGGCGTGTTTCCGGGATCCACTGGTTCGTATCTGTCGATCAAAAGCACCTGGCAACAGATTGTGACTTTGACGGCGCAATAAGGTCCGCGCGTCAACGCCATGAGGCGATGCGTCGGAAATCCCGTCGAATGAAGGGCAAGCCTACCGCGCCGCCTGAATACCTGATCTCGATAGGAATGGGGCGGATCAAGTCGCGCGCGTGACAAGGCGGGAGAGCGCTCGTATGCGCTCCGGCCGAGTGCGAGGAATAACGTCGGAATCGAAATGCGCGATGAATTGCCGGCCGCTTGTTCATGTCCGGTGCGGAGATCGTGATTGACGACGGATCAAAATGGACATGCTTGAAAACATGCGGACATTTGTGCGAGTTGTCCAGGCCGGTAGCTTTACTGCGGTAGCCAGGCAAACCAATGTTGCTATCGCACAGGTGTCGAGAGCGGTATCCGGTCTCGAGGAGTACACGCAAATCCGCTTGCTGCACCGAACGACCCGGAGAATCGCATTGACCGATAGTGGGCGGCGATACTTTGAACGCTTGTTGTCGATCCTCGGTGATGTCGACCAGGCTAACGCCGAGGCCCGAAATGCGTTGGTTCAGCCCTACGGGCGCCTTCGAGTGCATACGATGCCGGGGCTCGGCCAGAGTCACGTAGTCGAATCGATCGTTGCGTATCAGGCAGCTTTTCCGGAGGTCGCGGTTACCGTCACATACTCGCAGCGGATACCGAACCTGGTGGAAGAGGGGTATGACGTTTCGATTGTCGCCGCATCGAGTCTCCCGGATTCTACGTACGTAGCGCATAGCTACGGAGAAAGCCATAGCGTTTTGGTTGCGTCGAAAGCCTACCTCGCGCGGCGAGGCATCCCGTCGAAACCGGCTGATCTTGCAGATCACACCTGCTTGTGCCTCGATACCCTCGAGGGACCGAGCAACGAATGGCTGCTTCACGGGGCGGGTGGTCAGGTCGTAACACATTCGATTCTTTCGGCACCGTTTCAGGCGAATTCACCCGAAGCGATGACGATTGCATTGAAGGCGGGTTTGGGCATTGGGCCGTTGGCGATGTACTCGGTGGCCGAGGATCTGAGAGGCGGGCGTCTGGTACGAGTGTTGCCGGAATATCGGCTCGCAATGCTGAGCATTTACGCAATGTACCCGTCAAGACAGTTCGTGGACGCGAAGGTTAAAACGTTTCTCGATTCTTTGCGCATGACGCTCTCGCCAGCGCTGAAGACGAGTGAAGATGCACTGAGCTTGACCGATATGTAGGCAGCCGGTTGTCGCGCAGGGGGTACGTATGCAATCGGTCAGCAGTATCGAACGTCTGACATGGACGTTCGTCAACCCGTAGTTTTTTCATTTGTCGTTGTCGAGGAGAGAGTGATGAAGACGTATCGCATGACTATCGTTGCAAGCATGTTCGCATTGTGTTCCGCAATGAGCTATGCGCAATCCAGCGCGCCTGAAGCACAAGCAACCGCGCCGGCGGCGACGTCGCCGAAGGCGGTCAAGAAGGCCGATCGAATCGCGAACCGGGCATTCGCGAAAAAGGTTCGTCAGGCGATCGTGAAAAATTCCGGGGCCGGCAACCAGCAGGTTGTCGTGTTCGCCAACGCAAAAACGGGAGCAGTCACGCTGGCCGGGCAGATCACGGACGAGTCACAAGACAAGGCCGCAGTGGATGCAGCCCGTCAGGTACCGGGCGTGACGTCGGTGACCAGCAAGCTTCAGTTGCATCTGGAAGGCGGGCAGTGACGCAGAGAGCGGGATTCGCTGGCGAATGACATGTATCCCTCCGGGAGAAGAAACCTGGGGGGGATACGTGCACTGAACGTACGACAACTCGACGTGCAAATCGTGAGAATCCGCGTATGCCGGCGATGCGAGAGCCTTTCGGTGAGGCGACATGCAAGGTATCGACCTCCATCTGATTCGGCGTCCGTTGCGCAATTCTCCCAGGGCGACCGCGGCCGGCTTGCGCGAAAACAGCGAGCACGGGCCGCCCCTTCGAACACAACCAATGCGCTGAGAGGCGCGCCCCTGTCAGTGAAGCGCGCGATTACGCAGTGCCTTCGGATCCGAGGCAGTACTTGTTTGACGGTACCGAGCCGAATCCGGTTGCTTAACTCCTCATGATCGATGAGCCACGCCGTCTTGAACGAAAGACATGCGGCGAGAGATTCACGGAGCGCTTTGTTGGCGTGTTCCGAGCGTCGTAATGTCGATCTGTACTTCATCCATGTCCCGCTCATGCCCGTGCCTTGGCGACCACGCGATCGTCGGCAAGAAGCAATCCACGTTCACCTGGGTAAATATCAGTTACATCATAGTATTTGATGTGAAATAAAATTTCATTGACGTGGTATGTGATCTTGTATCGCTTAGTTAACGTCAAATTCAACGTTTCCATGAATCAGGGAAAACACTACCGATTGCCGTGATCGTGCGCTGTTACTATGTAGTAATTGGAGCAACCCGGAGGAAGCTATGGACGTGCAACGCAAGAAAATCGGCATCATCGACACCACGCTTCGTGATGCTCATCAGTGCCTTTGGGCAACGCGCATGAAGACCGCGCACATGCTTCCGGTCGCGGAAGCCATGGACAAGGCCGGCTTCGCTCAGATCGACCTCGTCGCCCCGATTCAATTCGACGTCAGCGTGCGCTATCTCAAGGAAGACCCCTGGGAGCGAGTGCGTTTGATGCGTAGCAAGGTCCAGCAAACGCCGCTTCGCTTTCTCGTTCGAAGCAAAAACCTGATGACGTTCGATACGCTGCCGGACGATATCCTGGAGCTTTGGGTCGAGCGGGCCGTGGCCAACGGTTTTCGCATCGTCGGCGCATTCGACGGGCTGAACGACGTCGAGAACATCCTGGCGTCCACGCGCGTCGCCAAACGCTTGGGGGTCACGACATTCGGCGCCTTGTCGTACTCGCTCAGCCCGGTCCATACGGACGAGCTGTACGTTAAAACCGCTCGCGAGCTTGTCCAAAGCAAAGCCATCGACGGGATCATGCTCAAGGACGCAGCTGGTCTTCTGACGGTGGATCGCATCCGAACGCTTGTTCCCGCGATCAAGCAGGTTATCGGCGATATGCCGCTGGAAATTCACAGCCACTGCCTTACCGGACTCGCACCGCTCGTGTATCTGGAAGCAGTGAAGTGCGGCGCGGATCTTCTGCATACCTCGATCGCACCACTGGCGAACGGTGCGGCTCAACCGGCCACGCAAAGCGTTTCGAGAAACTTGCGGTTGATGGGTTTCGACGTGCCAATTGACGACCTTACCGTCGATCATGTCGGTGAGCATTTCAGGCGTATCGCCGAAGCAGAAGGAAAACCTCTCGGCGAGGTACTGGAATACGACGCGTTTCATTACCAGCACCAAATGCCGGGCGGCATGCTGAGCAATTTCAAGTCGCAATTGGCCGAGGCTGGGCTTTCCGATCGGTTCGATCAACTGCTCGAGGAGGTCGCCAGAGTCCGTGAGGAACTGGGCTACCCGATCATGATCACGCCTTTCGCGCAACTGGTCGGGACTCAGGCGGTGCTCAACGTCGTTCACGGTGAACGGTATCGTGTCGTGCCGAACGAGATCAAGAAATATGCGTTGGGTTACTACGGGAAGCTTCTGGCACCCGTTGCGCCCGACGTGATCGATCGCATTGTGGAGAACGGCTCGAAGCAGATTGCATTGAAGCCGGTCGCGCCGGAGCCAGCGGTCGCCGCGCTTCGTAAAAAGTATCCGTCCGCATCGGACGATGAGCGACTTCTGCGCTATATGTTCGCCGGCTCCCAGGTTGACGAGATGCTTCGCGAGAAGGGATCGATGACCTACGAGTACCAGCATGAGCACTCCATCGTCGCCTTGCTCAAGAATCTTTCGCGCCGTCCCAAGATTGGTCGCGTGCACATTTCGCGTGGCGATTTTAAATTGGATATTTCGGGATCCTGATATATCTAAAGTAACTCAAGGAAAATGACATGAGCGATAAACAACTTACTTACGAAGACGTCAGGGAAATCATCAAGCTCGTTGAGGAAGCCGACAAGTTTGGCGAGTTCAGACTGCGGTACAACGACATCGAAATTTCCTTGAGCAAGACCGTTCCGCTTTCGAACGTTGCCGCCCAAGCACAATCGTCGGCGTTCGGCGCGGAACCTGCGGTCGTGCTCGTCGAGCCGACACGGCAAGCTGCAATCGAAGTCCCCGCAGCGGTTTCGAAAGCGGTATCGCCCACCGCCTCCAGTGCTCGCAGCGAATGGCCTGCTCATTTCGTCACGGTACGCGCGCCAATGGTCGGGACGTTTTATTGCGCACCGGAACCTGGCGCAAAACCCTTCGTATCCGTCGGAGATGCAGTTGCTGCGCATGACACGGTGTGCATCATCGAAGTGATGAAGTTGATGAACGCACTTTCCGCGGAGGCGGGGGGCGTCGTTCGGGAAATCCTGGTCTCCGACGGTGACACGGTCGAATACGGGCAGCCGCTCATCGTGATTGAACCTGCGAGCTGAGAGGGCACAAATGAGTTCGAAGATCAAGCGCCTGCTGATTGCAAATCGAGGCGAAATTGCCGTTCGTGTCATACGAGCGTGTCGGGAGTTGGGCATTGAAACCGTTCAGGTTTTCTCCGAAGCCGACAGAGACTCGCTCGCAGTTCGCATGGCGGACCGTGCAGTGTGTATCGGTGGCCCCAAACCGCAAGAGAGCTACTTGAACCCGCAGCGCATACTCGCGGCGGCATCGGCCCTTGATGTCGATGCGATTCACCCTGGATATGGATTTCTCTCGGAGAACGCGGATTTTGCCGATCTCGTCGAGGCGGAGGGCTTCATTTTCGTGGGGCCGACCGGCGCCTCGATTCGCGCGATGGGCGACAAGGCAATGGCGCGGAAACTCGCCGAGGAGGCCGGTGTGCCGACCACTCCAGGTTCCAAGGGCATCGTAACCGACGCCGCGGAAGCAGCGACGATCGCCGAAAAGATCGGTTATCCCGTGCTGTTGAAGGCCTCGGCGGGTGGGGGCGGTCGCGGAATGCGCGTCGTCAACGATGCGTCGATGATCGAGAAGGCTTTTCTCGAGGCGTCGCGTGAAGCCACCGTTGCGTTCGGTAATGGCGCGATGTACCTGGAAAAGTTTCTGACCGATATTCGACATATCGAGATTCAGGTGCTTGGGGATGGTCAAAACGTCCTGCATCTCGGCGAGCGCGACTGTTCCACGCAACGTCGAAATCAGAAGCTTGTCGAGGAAAGTCCGTCTCCGGTACTAAGCGCAGCACTGCGCGCGAAGATTGGCGATGCCGCAGTCAGCTTGTGCAAGCACGTGCAATATCGAAGTGCGGGCACGATCGAGTGCATCCTCGATCCGGCGTCGCAAAGCTTCTATTTCATGGAGATGAACACGCGGATCCAGGTCGAGCACCCTGTCACTGAAATGGTGTCCGGAATTGACCTCGTCAAGGCTCAGATTCGCATCGCGTCCGGCGAGCGTATCGAACACCTCCAGGCCGAGGTGCGGCTGACTGGTCACGCCATCGAATGTCGGATCAATGCCGAAGACCCTGCACAGGATTTCCAGCCCAAGCCCGGAAAAATCCAGCGGTATGCTCCGCCCGGTGGCATCGGTGTTCGGATGGATAGTCATCTCTTCTCCGGCTACGTCGTACCGCCATATTACGACTCGCTCTTGGGCAAGGTCATCTGTTGGGGGGAAACCAGAGCGGAAGCGATTGCACGGATGCAGCGTGCGCTTCACGAACTGGAAATCGATGGTGTTCAAACGACTCGTGAATTCCACCTTCAGTTGATCGGCAGCGCCGACTTTGCAGAAGCCAAGATTCATACGCGATATATTCAGGATACGTACCTGAAAGAATTGGCGAAAGCGAAGGAAGCGAACTGATGCAGGCAGTGATGTCCTTTGATGGGGCATCACTGTATAAAATAAAAGTTAAATAACTCGAAATTTTCCAGAGAAATGGCCGATGGAGGGCGGTCGAATTGCGACTATCGAAATTCACCTGAGACGGAAAATTCGGTCCAATAGAATAATAAAAATAAACGAACGCAGCGACGAGCGATTAATATTTTCGTGGTCGATTGAAAACACAGGAGACACTTGTGTCTGATAGCAATTTTGTGCCTATCCAGGCGAGTCACTCTGCGGCGGAAACAGCGCTGCAGTTCAGGAAAATTTACACGAATCGAAATTTCTCAAGATTGATTTCTAGTCGAAATCGTCTGGTCGGTTTGTTGCTGTTTGTTATTTTTACTGGATACTTTGGATTTATAGGTGTGGTGTGCTTTACCCCGGCAATCGCCGCCAAACCATTTCTCAACGGAACCGGACTGACGCTTGGGATTGCTGCCGAGTTGGTCTTGTTTCTGCTGTTTTTGATCATCTCGGCGATCTACGTATCGTTTGCGAATGGTAAGTTCGATCCCGTGCTCAGAGATATTGTAGAGAAGGCGAACAAAGGGGGAAGGCAATGAATCGCGCTGTCAAACTCATGGCCCCATTGTTTCTGGGAGCCGTGGCATCTCGTTTAGCCTGGGCCGATGTCACAATCGGAACAACATCGCGCCAACCCCTCAATGTTCACGCAATCGCGTTGTTTTTCTGCTTTGTTCTGGTTACCCTGGCGATTACTGTATGGGCCGCGAAGCGAACCCGATCTGCATCCGAGTTCTATAGTGCCGGCGGCGGTATCACCAGTCTGCAGAACGGGCTCGCGCTCGCGGGCGATTATATGTCCGCATCGACCCTTTTGGGAATCACCGCAATCATCTACGCGGACGGAATCGACGGATATATTTATTTGATCGCATTCTTTACTGGTTGGCCGGTGCTCTTGCTGTTGATGACCGATCGGTTGAGAAATCTCGGGAAGTTTACGTTTGCCGATGTGACGTCGTACCGTCTCGCACAGCGCCCGATTCGCGCCATGTCCGCGATTGGATCCCTGGTGGTGGTCTGTTTCTATTTGATTGCTCAAATGGTTGGTGCCGGGCAATTAATCAAGCTCCTGTTCGGGCTAGATTACAACTGGGCGCTGATCATTGTTGGCTTTCTGATGATGGCGTATGTCATTTTCGGTGGAATGGTGGCTACGACGTGGGTGCAAATAACGAAGGCATTTCTCCTGCTGATAGGGGGCACGATAGTGGCATTGCTCGCGTTTTCCAGCTTCCATTTTAGTTTTGAGACGCTTGTTTCTCGTGCGATGGAAGTTCACAAGCGCGGAGCGGCATTGTTGATGCCTGGTAAATTGCTGGGAGATCCGGTGGCCGCAATTTCATTAAGTCTCGGCCTTATATTCGGCACGGCGGGAATGCCTCATATTTTGATGCGCTTCTTTACGGTGAAGGATGCCAAGGAGGCGAGGAAGTCCGTCCTGTATGCCAGTGGATTCATCGGATATTTCTTCAACGTGCTGTTGATATTGGGGTTGGCGTCGATTGTTATTGTTAGCAAGGATCCGAGGTTTTTCGAGGCTGGCGATATCAATGGGAAGTTGTTGGGTGGTAGCAATATGGTGGCGATGCATCTCGCACATGCAGTCGGCGGCGACTTGATGTTCGGCTTCCTCGCGGCGATTACGTTCGCAACCATCCTCGCTGTTGTGTCGGGCTTGGCGCTTGCAGGCGCGTCCGCGATAGCACGTGACTTCTATGTTCACGTCATCCGTCGAGGGCAAGCGGACGAGTCCACGGAGCTGCGTCTTACGAAGCTCGCGACGCTAGCACTTGGTATCGTGGCAATCTTGCTCGGCATGGTCTTCCAAAAGGTGAACGTTGCGTTTATGGTGGCCATCGCATTCGGCGTGGCGGCCTCGGCCAATTTCCCCGTCCTGTTTCTTTCGATGTTCTGGCGAGGGCTTACGACGAAGGGAGCGCTGGCGGGGGGGTATGTAGGTCTTGCATCCGCTGTTGCGCTGGTCTGTGCCTCGAAGTCTGTGTGGGTCGATGTCTTGGGGCACGCCAATGCGATCTTTCCGTACTCGCAACCGGCGTTGTTCTCGATGCCGCTCGCATTCGCCGTCGCCATTGTCGTTTCGTGGTTGGATCGCAGCGACTCGGCCTTGTCGGAGCGCCAGCGGTTTTTTGATCTGTATGTACGCAGCCAGACTGGTGTCGGCGCAAGTGCCCCGACGTCACACTAGGTCGTTCATCATGGACGAAATGACGATGGGCGTCCCGATGGCGGCGATCGTGCGGTAGGCGCCGACGCGGAAGTGCGGGTTGGTGCCGGATTTCGTCCATGACAAGGCGGCGGTTGCTTTGGCCGGTTGGTCACGCGATCTGCCGCCCTCTCGAATTTCGAGCTGGGTCGAGGAGTGTAGCTCTGTATGAGCTCAACCCAGATACAGTCCGCGCAAACTGCAATGTACCCAATGGGTGCGACGATCGGTAGTGGAGATTGTCGCGCCGTCGTGGCCGACAGCGGCGCTCCGGTGCGAAGCCGGTCGATCAAGTCAGGGTTGGCGATGAACGGCCGGCCGATGCTGAACAGATCGGCGTCATCTGCGACCGGCGCCTTTTCGGCGAGGCCTAGCGTGTACTGGTTGTTCGCGATGCAATCGCCGTGGGGCGCCGCGAAGTTGACACCGTCATTTACCTCGCGGCTCAGCTGGGTCACACACTCAATGTCTGGGATATAACGACGTAGTGGTGAACCGACAATTGGTGTAAGTGCTTCCGAGGCTAAAACTCGATGGAGATACCATACCTTTTGCAGATTGTTAAGGTTTCCTTATTTGCCTATCGAGAGCGAATGTAGACCTTGCATCGCCCATTCGATTACCGCGCTTGCCGAGCTTTCATTTCCATCAAGTACATCCAGCTGGCGATCGATCATGAGCATACTCAGCCCATGAACCGTACTCCATGCCGCGATCGCATATTCACGGACTTGCCGTTCCGTGGAGGTGGATCCCAGTACCACACGGATGCCCGCAATCGTCGCGTCGAGGTTTGCCTGCCGAGCCATTTTGAGCAGTCCGTCGCCGCGGTGATCCAGCGCAAGTTTTCCAAACATCAGTTTGAATAGCGCCGGATGCGCCTTTGCAAACTCCACATAGGCAGAGCCCCCTGCGACAAACGCTGCCCGTGGCGAGCGCTCGCGCTTTGTAACGGCGCGATAGGCGTCGGCTTGAGCTGCGGTCAGCCGGCTGAATCCTTCAACGGCCAGCGCGACCAATAACGCGTCCTTGTTCTCGAAATGACGGTAGACGGCAGGAGGCGTCACGCCAATCAGGCTTGCCAGTTCCCGAACCGAAAAATCCGGTTCCCCGCTTTGTTCAATTAGTGACAGCCCGGTTTCCAGCACGACCTGACGAAGGTTGCCATGGTGGTAGCTGGAAGATGATGGATTCCTAGGGTTCACACTCATTTACATTGGTTGATGTAACGGTCGATGATGTTATCACTGGAAACATTATCGATTCGCCATGGACGACGATCTTCAGGAATTTGTAGAAGGCATCTGGATTGTATCGGCGCCGCACAGCTTTCTGGGGCTTCATGTCGGCACGCGCATGACCGTGATTCGCCTGCCATCGGGAAAACTCGTGCTCCATTCGCCAGTACCGACGTCGATAGCAACGCGAGCTGCGATTGCTGAGTTGGGGCCCGTCGCGCATATCGTTTGCCCGAACCTGTTTCATCACATGTATGCGGCGGAAGCCGTTGCCGCGTTTCCTGCCGCCTTGCTACACGGCCCGGCCGACTTGTGGCGCAAGCGACGTGACCTGCCGTTTGGCGCCGAGTTGTCGGAGACGCCGCACCCGGACTGGAAGGGGGTACTGCTGCCATTGACTATCCAGGGATGCCTGCTGCGGGAGACGGTGTTCTTTCATCCCGCCACCCGCACGCTGATTACCAGCGATCTAGTCGAGAACTTTCACCAGGCGTCGCACTGGCTCACACGTCAGTACCTTCGGCTCGGCGGACTGCTCGGTCAGGTCGGCTGGCATCCGCTGCTGCGCGTCGTGTACCGCGATCGCGCAGCAGCCCGAGCCAGCGTGGACAGGCTGCTGGAGTGGCCGTTCGAGCGCGTGGTGATCGCTCACGGCGAACCTTTGCTTCATGACGCCCGCGCGCTTGTGCGTGAGGGCATGGCTTGGCTTTGAACCCAACGATGAATTCGGGCACGCAAGCCGTGCCGCAAAGGAGTGATTGATGAAGAATCCAACCTACCCGAGAACACTGCCGCGCAGCGCGCAATCGTCGGGCACCTCGAGCCGGCTGCGTACCGGAGTAATCGGCCTGTTTACACTGTTTGCGATTGCGATGGGCCTCTTCGGCCTGATCGCAGTCGAAACCGGGCACCTGAACCTGATCACGACCTCGAGTTCGTCGCTTCTGTCGCAGAGGCTCGCCATTCAGCAAACCGTCGACGCAGGACAGGTGGTCAGTCTGCATCAGGCGTTCTCGGTTAGCGGTTGGTGGATGTACCTGATGGCCGCCGTGACCGGACAGCGATCCGTCTTTGGCAGCAACAGCTTCTGGGAAACGATGGTTTACTACGCCCAGATGCCGAGGAGCAACAACGTCATCCTCTCGTTCCACAGTATGCTGGGCGGCATGTGCATGACGTTCGGTGCTCTGCAATTCTGGCCAGCCCTGCGTCGCAACTATCCGCGTTGGCATCGTGGTGCCGGCCTGTTTTATATGATCACGGCACAGCTCGCGATGATCATGTCGATGATTTACATGGCGCGCACACCTGTCGCGCGCATCTACGACACCATCACCTTCGTAACGGGCCTGTGGTTCCTCGCGATCGGAGTGACGCTTACCTTGTGGATGTCGATTTTCCATCTGGTCCGTCGGGAATATGCGCAGCACCAAGCCTATATGAGCATCAACTATGGTCTCTTGTTGACGGCGCCGTTCACTCGCATCGACTGGACCTGGGCCGCGTTGACCTATCCGGGGATCAGTCAGGATACTTCGAACTATGCGGCGACGGCAGTATTAATCGCACAGTGCCTCCTGCTCGGGTATCTGCTGCTTTGCATGAATCGGTGGTTGCAGCAATCGCGTCCCGTCACGCAAGTGCGCCCCGCGCTGCCGCCGACACTTGGACGAGCGATTTCCCGCACCGGCGTCGTAGCATTGGGCGCACTCTGTGTTGCTGGTTTACTCACCGTGGCGAATCACTATCTGGTAGCGCCTGGGCTGGATCAATACGCCGCCGGAAAAGCGTTGCTTCCGCAAGGTCTGATCGCATTCCAGAGCAGGGTACTTGGTCACGCATTCGCTTCCCGCTGGATCTATGCAATCACAGCCATTGGTGCCTGCGTGATCACGCCGATCCTGTTCTATCTGGCTTTCTGGTCCGGGCAGGCATATAAGCGCAATCGGGTATTCGCTCTGGCCACACTTCTTGGCTTGTTTGCAGCAGTGAATGGTCTGACGCTGCTGCACTGGAGTGTGCTGCTTGGTGGGCCGACAACCACGTCCGTTTCTGGTGGGGCGCCCTATATGATGAACGGCGCTTCCGAGCTTTTCTTCGCCGTGCTGCTGCTAAGCGCGGTGCTTCGTCAGCGCGACGTGCTGGTCAAGGAGTGGAGCGTGTTTGCAATTGCCTGTGTTCTGGCGTTACCGAGCTTCTACGGCTTCTTGCCGGTGTTCGGTTGGCTCTATGGTGTTCTTGCCGTCCCGTACCTACAGCATTACATCGAAATCGCCAGTCTCTATCGCGTTGCCCTGACCGTCGGCCTGATCACCTCGGTATTGATCGCCTCGGTGTATGCCGTATATGGCAGTGCGACACAGGAGAAATTTGCGCGCTGATTGCGTGCGAATTTCGGATTGGACTGCTCGACCGGGAGAAAGAGCAAAATTTATGCAACCTCTCTTGGATCGGCCGAGTGTTCGATAGACGCGCTTTGTCCGTGACAGGGACACTGGACGCAACAGTCGCCTTCCGGGACGCGCAGTGCCGGCTTTGGCCTGCCGTTACAGAGGAGCCGCAGCCTGCTCGGCTGCTGTTCTCGCGGATTGCGTATTCTGACTGGTCACCAGACAGCCAACCCAGGTTATTCGCATCCGGGTGCTTGACATTAAAGTTTGGTTTGACCTTAAGGTGCGGGTAGTCGGCTAAGCCATCGTGATATGAGGCAAGGAAGCAATACATGGATCTTGACGTCAACCACCAACGGGTCAACATCGATTGCGACCCGGCCACCCCGTTGCTGTGGGTGCTGCGTGACCACCTGAACCTGACGGGCACGAAATTCGGCTGCGGCGTCGCTGCTTGCGGCGCGTGTACCGTGCATTTGGATGGTACGGCGGTGCGATCTTGTGTCCTGCCCGTGGCAGCGGTCGCAGGCAAGCGCATCACCACGATCGAAGGGCTGGCCGAATCCTCGGGCAAGCGCCATGCGTTGCAGCAGGCATGGGTTGACGAACAGGTACCGCAGTGCGGCTATTGCCAGTCGGGCATGCTAATGGCGGCGGCAGATTTGTTGACGAGGCAACCTGACCCGAGTGATGCGGATATCGACACGGCCATCACGAACCTGTGTCGTTGCGGGACGTATCCGCGCGTGCGCATCGCCATCAAGCGTGCGGCGAAAGCGCTGCGGGAGGGTCACGCATGAGTGCCGACACCACGATTGCACGCCCCGGGCGGCGCCGATTTCTGCTGGGGGCGATTGGCCTTGGCGGTGCGCTGGTGGTGGGCTGGGGTGTGATGCCTCCGCGCAGCCGGCTCGGTGATCCCGCGGTGTTTCCCGAAACGTCTGATCAGATTGCCCTGAATGGCTGGATCAAGATCACGTCGGAAGGCAATGTGATCCTGGCAATGCCGCGTGTCGAGATGGGGCAGGGTATCCACACGGGGCTGTCGATGTTGGCCGCAGAGGAGCTTGATATTCCGCTGGCGCGGGTGAGCATCGAGTCGTCGCCCATCGAACGCATCTACGGTAATGTCGTTGCCATGGGTGACAGCTCGCTGCCGCTGCATCCGGACGACGCGGACAAGATCTGGGCGCGCGCACTGCATTGGATCATGGCCAAGAGTGCGCGCGAGATCGGCCTCATCATCACCGGTGGCAGCAGCAGCATGGCCGACGGCTGGCAACCGGTGCGCGAGGCCGCCGCAACCGCGCGCGCCACGCTAGTGGAGGCGGCCGCGCGAGAATGGGGCGTGCAGTCAACGCTGGTGACGGTGCGGGAAGGGCAACTTATTGGCCCGGGCGGCAAGCAGATGCCTTTCAGCGCCGTCGCGCAGAAGGCGCGCGAGATTGCTCCGCCGTCCAATGTCACGCTCAAGCCCGCTTCGCAATACCAGTTGGTGGGCAAGCCTGCGCCGCGCAACGACATCGCCGCCAAGACGGATGGCAGTGCCCGCTTTGCCATCGACATGAGGCCACCCGGCATGCTGTATGCGGCCGTCGTCATGTGTCCGGTATTTGGCGGCAAGCTCAAGACCTTCCAGTCGAAAGCAGCCCTTGTGATGCCCGGCGTGCGGTATGTCGTGCCGTTTGAGGGCTCGACGGGCGGCGCTCCTGGCGTCGCCGTGGTCGCGGACCATTACTGGCAGGCACGTCAGGCCCTGGTGACGCTCGAACCCGAGTGGGACAACGGGCCGCATGCCACCCTCGATTCGGCTGGCATCCACCAACAGCTTGTCGGTGCACTGGACAGTGACAAGGGTGGCTTCACCTACCGTTCGACGGGTGATGGGCTGAAGGCCTTTGAGAATGCACAGGGTGCGACCATTGTCGAGGCCGAATACAGTGCGCCGTACCTTGCGCATGCCGCCATGGAGCCTATCAACTGCACGGCGCAGGTGACCAAGGATCGGGTGCAGCTTTGGGCGCCCACGCAGGTCGCCACGCTGGCCCAACTGGTCGCGGCCCGGGCGGCAGGCGTGAGCCGGGACAAGGTGCACATCGATATCCCGCTCATCGGCGGCGGTTTCGGGCGGCGGTTGGAGTCGGACTTTGTCGGCCAGGCGGTGACGATCGCCGCCAGGACGGAAGGCCGCCCGGTGCAGGTGATCTGGGCGCGCGAAGATGACATCAAGCACGACTTCTACCGCCCACAGGCCATCGCGCGGCTGAAGGCCCGCGTCGAGAATGGCAAGGTGACGGCCATCGCCTCGCGAAGTGCCGGCCAGTCGATCCTGGCCGGCGAGTTGGAGCGCCTGTTCGGTGCGCCGTCGCTCGGCATCGACCGCTATACGGCCGAAGGCTTGTTCGACCAGCCGTACGAGATCGAGCACGAACACATTGCGCATCTGGTGGTTGACTTGCCGGTGCCGATCGGATTCTGGCGCAGCGTCGGCCACTCCTACGCGGGGTTCTTCCTGGAAGGCTTCCTGAACGACGTGGCGGCTGCCGCCAAGCTCGATCCGCTGGCGATGCGGCGCGACCTGCTCAAAGCGCATCCGCGTGAGCTGAACGTGCTCGACATCGCGGCGCAGGCGGCAGGCTGGGGCCAGCCGCTCGCGCCCGCCGCCGATGGCGCACCGCGTGCGCGCGGGCTGGCGCTGCACAACTCATTCGGCTCAGTGGTGGCACAGGTGGTGGAGGTGTCGCTCAAGGATGGCAAGCCACGCGTGCATCGCGTCGTCTGCGTGGCGGACTGCGGAACGGTGGTCAACCCCGGTATCGTCGCGCAGCAGATGGAAAGCGGGATCATCTTCGGGCTGAGCGCAGCCTTGTACAGCCAGATTGAGATCAAGGACGGAAGGGTCATTCAATCCAACTTCCCCGACTATCCGGTGCTGAAGATGGCGGAGGCGCCAGTGATCGAAACCCATGTCGTCCCGAGCACAGCCGAACCGACCGGAGTCGGTGAAATTACCGTGCCTCCGGTCGCGCCAGCCGTGGCACACGCCGTCGCTCAACTCACCGGCAAGTCGGTCCGGCAGCTACCGATGGTGTAGGTAACCAGTTCTGGAGGCGAGGAACAGTGGAGGTTTTGGCCACGCTCAAAGAATCTTTAGGTAGGCGAGCGATGTGCAAGCGGCGGTTGTCAAATCGAATTTTCAGCCTGGTTTGGCCCGCTGATTGCTACGGCCGGAGCAGGGGTTAAGCGAACCGCCCTCTCCTGGTCACTTTTCCCTGGGGCGGGTTGACTACGTACATCAACGAACGCTTCTCTTCCGGGGCTGCGCAGAAGCGGCGCATTCTTCGAATGCGGCACGCGGGCCGGACGCGTTGCATCGAAGCGGCCGGGTCTCATTCACGGGACGAAGGAGTATCGAAATGCTATATGAGCTGACGACCTTGTCATGTCCGCTGCTGGAGCAAGACGCCATCTCCGCTGGCGCGCATCGCTGGGTGTCGGATGCAGGCGCCGCGGGTCGCCTCCTTGGCGCTTGGCGCTCGGAGATCGGCGAACTGGGGCGGATCGTCGTGTTGCGCGGCTTCGAGCATGCCGATGAGTTGCAGCAGGAACGCCGTCGCGCGTTGATGAGTGACGGGCCATTCAATATCGGCGGCCACGACGTCGGCATCACGATGGAAAGCCACGCGCTGTTTCCCTTTCTGCGCGAAATCACGCCAATGAAACTGGGCCGCTTCTACGAGCTTCGCCGCTACTGGCTCAAACCAGCAGGGCTGGCGCCGACGATCGCTGCATGGAAGGAAGCTGTCGGGCCTGCCGAAGCCTACACGTCTCACCTCGTCGCGAACATGTACGCGATCGACGGCCTGCCGCGAATCACGCATATCTGGGGATTCGCGAGCCTCGAGGAACGCATGACATTGAGGGCACGCCACTACGCCGAAGGACTGTGGCCGCCCAAGGGCGGCCCGCAACAGATCGAGCAGGCGACCTCGACGATTTGCTTGCCGGAAGCGTGGTCGCCGCTGTGTTGAAAGTCTTCCGGCGTCAACGCCGCTAGCCCGTCTCAGGGCGCTCCGGACCGCTCTGGACATGATGCAATCAGTGCGCAGCGCGAAGTAAGAGTTCCCAAATTCCTCGTACCTGTAGCGTCTTATCAATGTGGAAAGATAATTAATCTTATCACTATAGCATGATTTATTCGCAAAACTGATCGACTGGAAAATGCGCCTAGCCTCCGCACCTTCGTGCGCTCCGGTCATCAATAGTGCGTCGAACGCCGATGAATCGGCCGTGCCGCCTGTCTGGATTGCAGACACCGTCAATTGCACGACGGGGAGCGATACACGCCAGCGTGGATTCAGGTAGGGCAGTCGAACCGCTGCGTCCTCGTCGGCGGGTGGTGCCGTCGGCTGATGTGGCAGTCGAACGGCGGGAGATCCCATCAGCGCGGTCTGCCATTCAGACGGTGAGCATTTACGCCGTCTCCGACGGAATCGGGGCGCAGCGGCATGCGCGTGTACCGGTTCCTCAGACCACCGTGACGACAAGGAAGGCGCTGCGAAGGTTGTCGATGCGTCGGCCGGCTTTGCCATAAAACGCCGTCAATGGACGCCAACACCCGCTTTGATTCAAGCTATTGACGAGGAAGCACTGGGATTGCCATGGTGTCCTGGCATTTAGGCGGCTAAACGCTTATAGCGATCCAAGCATAAGTCGACCACCCTTCATAACCACAAGGATTATGGTGGGAAATTGCACTTACCCTGTTCATCCCGCCTCTTTGCACGAGAAATCACGGGCTACCACGCGCAAACGATTGCTTGTTGTTTTGTTACAAAAAATACTGCCGCTCGTGTTTAGTTGGAATGGTGCTCCCCAGAAAAGGCACTACACTTGGGGTGAATCATTCTAGTCGACACTAGATCTAGTATTTTTTTGGGGTGCCGGCTCTTTTTAAGGAAATGGAGAGAAGATGGCTGGGTCTACCGCAATTTCCGATTCCCTGGCAGCGCGATTTCACCGTCCCGCGGCATCCGATCTGTCTCGGCGCTTTTTCTTTCTGGTCGATGCGATTGCGCGTGACCATGAGCCCACTGCGACCCAACTTGAGCGACTGGCGTCTTCCTACGAAGGCACCGCCGATTTCCTCGCGAGCCGGGATGAATTTGCCGACTTGCTGATCAAAATCCATCCGCATGGTTCTCGACAGCTTGGCACTATGGTGCGCCCGCTGCGAACCTCAACTGACGGCTTCGACGTCGATCTGATTGCGTTGTTGAGCTCCGACGCTCGTGGTCGGTATTTGACGCACGGCGGCCCGGCTTCACTCATCAACGATTTTTACTGGGCCTTAAAAGGCTATGCCGACTACCATGGTATGACGATCCGACGATGGGAGAGGTGTGTCACGTTGGGGTATGCGGATGGCATGAGTGCAGATATCGCGCCGGTGATTGAGGCGCCGCTTTTGTCGGCACCGTTTGGCGACACCCATGCACTGATCCCGGATCGCGCGGTGATGAAGTACGAGTCGACTAATCCGCAGGGATATGCAAAACATTTCGATCAGGCAGCCGCGATTTCACCAGTCTTCCGAGAGCGCATCGTAGTCGCGAAAGCAATGGATTCTGCTGATAGGGCGGAGGTTGTGCCACTCGCAAACGCCGACGAAGTGTTTAATCGGCTGCTTTGTCGTTTCGTGCAACTGCTCAAGCTGCACCGGAACAGCAAATTCTCGGTCAGCGCAGAACTGAAGAAGCTTACACCGACATCGGTGTTCGTCACGACCTTGGCGGCGTTGGCCTACGCGCGGCTTGCACCGGTTCAGCACGATAGTCCGCTGGACCTGCTCCTTGATATGGTCAAGATGATGCCGAACTTGTTTCATCGAACCACGTTACTGAATGGCGCGGAAGAGTGGAATTTGCCTAATCCGTCGGCCCCCAAGGACAACTTGGCGAGCGCTATGAACAATCAAGGCAAGCAAGAGGCGTTCGAAGGTTGGATAGGTGTCCTGGCGCACGACCTGGGCAAACTGCATGAGGCGGTCGACCGCAACTTGGGCAACGATGTACTGATTAGCATCGTCGGTAGTGCGTTCGGCGCACGGTCTGCGAGCACGTTGAAAGCTGAACTGACGAGCGCGCGAGAGAGTAATCGTGTGGCAGGACGGGTTGCTCTAGTGACGGCGACGGCAGCGACGCGGACGTTGCCGGCACGAGCCCACAATTTCCATGGTGATTGATGCGACCCGGACAGGTGATTATCCCATCGCTCACCCAGAGGCGAATGGAGCTTGAGCGCCTCGCGTTGCCAGATGCTGTCGTCGAAATTTTTTCCGGGCGTGAACTGCGGTATTGCTTTTCCGTTGCGCCGGGCGAATTCTCACGTTTCTATCGGTGTTTACTCACGGTTCGGAAAGGATATGTCGCGCCAGACGTATTCGTGCTGCAGCCGGATTTGTCGATCTTGGCCTCTGGTCGCCGTCTACCGCACACTTACCGACACAAAGGTCGTGGTACCCACCTTTGTCTGTTTTCGCCCCAGTACCGCGAGTGGGCGCCTCAGATGGACCTAGCAGGAACTCACGTCGCGTGGGCGGTAGAGTGGCTTGGATATTTCGAAGAGTGGTTGCTGACTGGGGAGTGGGCCGGCGGGGGGACCCATCCGGTCCGAACTACACGCTCTCAACAAATATGTGCACGTGCATCAATTGCTAGAGGATGGCGTACACGTGCGGCGGTGGGCGAACGGTGACAGCACAGAAGGGGTGAAATCACACCAAGGGTGGGGAAAGCGTGACATACACGGTAGATGGTGCGTTCTCGGATTTCTATCAAACGATCAATCTCCCAGGTGATTTTCGTGCGTTGGCGGCAATTCGGCGGAATCACATTGTCGGATTGCTTGGAAAGCGATTTGACGTGATTGATAGCTTTGCGGGCGGATCGATTCCAAAATTCACGGCTTTAAAGAAGGCGGATCTTGACATATTCGTGGTGCTACATTTTAGAAAGCACTGCTATAACAAGCTTCCGTCAGAGGTTCTTCTTGCGGTGCGTCAGGCGTTGAATGCGAAGCCTAGCGTTCGACGAAACGGCCAAGCCGTCACGTTGAAATATACTTCGTTTCCCGACGTAGACGTGGTGCCGGTATTCTTTACGAGCCACGACGGGATGAGGTACGATGAGGCTCAGTTTCTGAATGTTCCGGATATGAACACCGAGACATGGATAAAATCTCGTCCAAAGGATCATGTTGATGCCATTGACGCACAGGCAGTGAGTTGTGGGCAAAACTTTAGAAAGGCTGTAAAGATTTTGAAGCACTGGAATGCGCATCACGGGCACTTGCTTCGCAATTACTATATTGAGTGCGTCGCACTGCAGCAACTTGCGCCTGGAGATTTGGCGACGTTGCCGCAGGCGCTGGCAAATTTTTTTCGAGTACTGTCCAGCACAGTGCTGTCGCCATACTATTACCGTGGTGATCAAGTCGATGACTATGTCACCCTTGAGAATCGCTTGATACTCTACAGAAAACTTGTGCAGGCTCGGGATGCTGCCAATACTGCCTGGCTTATGGGGGTGTTGGGGGCTGCTGATCAAGCAATAAGTCAATGGCGTAGCATTTTTTGGAGTCAATTTCCATCGTATGGCTAACGTAAATCGGCAGGACCCTATTCGCGAGCGATATTATAGCCCCCTGGAGCGAGCGGAATTTTGGGGTAATTTAATTTTTATTTTTGCGACAGGGATTTCCATTTTCCTTGTCACGGTGAGTCGAGAGAGTAATATTAAATTATACAATCTTCTTCAGATGATGCTGGTTGTATTAGCGTTTGTTAGTTTTTCAATAGGCGTCGTTGCAAGGTTGTATTTTTTCCCGCGTGCGACGCAGGCGCGAGCGGCAGACCAGCTTTCGAATAGTTTTGGGGTGCCGCTAGCTCAGCATTCGACCACGGGATATTACAACAATCCACTTGCTAATGGGCATAGTAGATTGGCGGCTACCACGCTTGAAAATTGCTTTTTTAGCATGGAAATTGTGAAAGAAATGTGTTTGTGGACGCGGGTTCAAGCTTTGGCGGCGATAGTTGTTTTTATTTTCATGCTCAGAGAGGATGATTTGGCTTTCGCGGCAATCGCCGCGGCTACGATCTTTGGTGAGCAGATCGTCGTCCGCTGTATTCGACTCGAGTATTTTAGATCGCGGTGCGAAATGGTGTACGAAAGACTTTATTCGCTATTTTTAAATAAACCTGGTGATACGATTTTTAACGCAACTGCGATAGAGCAATTCAATGTGTATGAATCAACCAAGTCTGTTGCAGCGGTTACGCTTTCCAGTCGAATTTTCAGTAAAATGAATGATGCGTTGACCATTGAATGGGAAGCGCGGCGTCGTGCTCTGAATATCTAATGTCGCAAGTCCATCACAGAGTATATGGGCTGTAGCCCTCCAGTACGCATCGAGCCACTTGAGCGCAGATATGAAACCGGCATCTGCAGATTGCGTTTCGATACATGTGGTTGACAGGAGAGGGGGCGCATGCCTATGCCGCAAGTATGGTAGGCGCTCTTATTCATCACGGTGTTTTTCGGAGTTGAGCTTTCGTTCGTCGAGTTGAGTAAAACACCATCTACCAGCACAGAGGGCGAATTCCTCTTGTGTGCAGGTGGGCGTACGAACGCATGAGAGCAGTGAGCGAAGACCAAGCGCATCACGCGGCCAGGAACGTGGTGGAGGGTGCCAAGATGGTGATCGAGAAGGGAGCAAAAACATGAAACTCATAGACCTATTCAATACTTTCCTTCGCGACGAGGTCAACCTCAATCAGACTCGCGTCGACCTGCTTGAAGGCAGTGTTGAGGCGGTGAAAATGGCCATCAAGGGCTCAGCCTGGGGGCCCAAGATCGTAAGCTTCGCAGCGCACGGCTCCTGGGCTCACGGGACCATCATCAAGCCTCTTTCGGGCGACGAATTCGATGCTGATTTGGTGGTTTTCGTTGAGCCCGTTTCCGGCTGGGAAGCGAAAGACTACGTTAACAAGTTGGGAGGCTTATTCGATGGGCACAGCACCTACAAGGACAAAGTGCGTCGCTATTCACACTGCGTGACCATCGAATATGCGGGCGATCGTCGCATCGATATCGCTCCGTGTGTAAAGGGGCGACTCGGTGGGAATACTTATGAAGTCTGCAATCGGGGATCGAACACTTTTGAGGCGTCTTCGCCATTGGCGTACACAACCTGGGTAACGGGCCGAAACGCCGTCGCTGGTGGTAACGATCTCAAGAAGGTCACACGATTGCTGAAGTATCTGCGGGACATTAAGACGAACTTTACCTGCCCGTCCTTCCTTTTTACTACGCTGGTTGGTTCGCATATTTTTGATGGGGACAAGGACAGCGCAGCATTCGCGGACACGCCGACGTGCTTGAGAACGGTCGTCGGCCGCCTCGATAACTGGCTTCAGCAGCGCGAGGTGTTACCCGAAATTCGTAATCCCGTACTGAGCTCGGAGGTGCAGAGTCGTGTCTGGGACCAAACGCAGTACTCCAACTTTCGCGAAAAAATCAATCTCTATCGCGGCTGGATCGATGACGCATATGACGAGGCAGATCGCGATGAGTCTATCGGTAAGTGGCGTCGTGTCTTCGGTGACGAGTTTGCCGCCGCCGAGGCCAAGGAATCGGCACGCATAAGCGAATCCGTTGTTGCAAAAAGCACAGCCGTTGTCGTTGCCGGCCAGATTCGCGACCTAGTTGATCTGATTAAGCAAAAAGGTCACGCAGCCCTCCCGGGACGCATGGCTAGTTTGCCTTATGTACAACGGCCTAAGTGGCGTACGGCAACCCAGCAGATCACCATCAAGGTAGGGGCCGAACTGTTGACATCAAGGAACGGAACGAATCTCGGCCAGGTCACATCACTCGACCCGTTGACGTCCGGCCGTGCCATTCGGTTTACCGCGACGAACAGCGTCGGTGTTCCGTTTCCGAGCAACTATAAGGTCGAATGGCGGATCACCAATACCGACAAAGCAGCGTATAACGCGAACTCGTTGCGTGGAGGTTTCTATAGTAGCGATGCAGGTTTTTCCAGAACGGAAGATCTGCGCTATCGCGGAGTGCATTTCGTCGAAGCTTTCCTCGTTGGAAAGAGCGATGGAAGGTTGTATGGAAAATCAGCGCCGTTCTACGTCGTAATCGAATGAGCAAGCATTAGATTGGATTCGATTTCGTCGGGACATAGGGCTATAGGGGAGGGGGAGATTTGACGTCAATAGTGTGTTGGCTGAATCAGGAAGATTTTTTCAGTGGTGTGTGGGCCGTAAGCGACTCTCGAGTGTCCGGTGCGGGAGGTGTTTGGACAGACAATTGTCCCAAGCTTTTTTCAATACATGCCAACTGCTTTGACTCCAAGAGTGACTATTCACGTAGGCGACCGAAGCGCGTCCTCTCTTTCGGTTTCGGGTTCGCGGGCAGTACACTTGTAGGCGCCAACGTCAAGGAGATGCTTGCAACTGTTTTGGGTGATCTCCAGGAGTTACATTACTACGATGCACCCAACTATACGTTCGAAGAACGAAGGCCCACACTGGCCGATATCGCGGAGCTGGCACGGAAGTTGGCCGAGAAATACATCCAGAGCATCGGCGTCCATTACCCGACCAACGCGAAATGTGAACTGATCATCTTTGGTTTCTGTATAAAGAGTGAAAAATTTAGAATATTTAAGATACTCAACAGCCCTGAAACCCCGGCATCTGTAAATGTCGCTGAGTGTCCCGTCAGCGACAGCAAATTCGTGGTTCTCGGAGATCAAAGAGTATTTATCCGTGAGCACATTCTCTCGCTGCGAGAAAAATTCCAAGTCGGTTCCCCAAACTGGCGGAGAGCACCAATTACGACGCTTGCAGCAGTTCTTCGTGAGGACGAAATCGATTCAATCGGTGGATATCTGCAGCTATGCGCAGCGTCCCATTATGATGTCAGGCACCTGCCGATTACTGTAACGGGAGAATGTCGCTGGCCTTTTGTCGGATTTGATCTTTGCCGAGACATCGGCCATATAGGCGGATTTCTCCCCGGAATGTCGCTTGGTCTCAGTGCGCCTGGACCTGACGGTTGGTCGGAGTGAGAGGCCAGATTGCTCTGACCGGTGGACAGATCAGACCATGTCCTGATTGCCCGTGCTGCGAGCCAAGCTGGCAATTTCGAGCGAGTGGGTATCGAACAGATATCTTTTTCTATTTTACATAAGAGAATCTAACGAATTAAGCGATTCTCGGAAACCAAGCCGAACCGAAACGATGTTGGATTCTCGCTCGCAAGTAGATCCTGGCGAATCATCCTAGGGCGATAATAGTGCAGATTCTCGTTCTCCGGAGATCGAATGCCGAAATCGTTCCAGCGCTTCACCCTCAAAGTGGCGCTTCAGCACCTCGATCCGCCCATCTGGCGTCGGATCGAGGTCGAAGGAACTGAATCGCTGCGCAAGCTGCATCACATTCTGCAAGCAGCTTTCGGGTGGGAAGACGCCCATCTCCACGACTTCCTGATCGACGGCATGACCTACGCCATGTTCGAGATCGACGATGTGGTGGACTTTGCTGACGCGGGCACGACTGCGGATGACCGAAAGATTCGTCTGCAGGCGGTCCTGAAGCCAGGTTCGCACTTCGTTTACCGATACGACTTTGGGGACGGCTGGAATCACAGCGTCGCCGTCGAGAAGATGGAAACAATCGAGGGCCAACCTTGGGGAGAAGCCCAAGTCATTGGCGGCGCCCGTGCTTGTCCGCCGGAGGACGTTGGCGGGCCATCGGGTTATGAGAGGTTCCTGAATACGCTATCCAACGAGCCGGACAGTGAAAAGGCAGAGCGTTGTCGAAACTGGATCGGGTCCGGCTTCGACGCGGAATTGTTCGATTTGCGTGCTGCCAATGCAGCGCTGTTGCGCATGGCTTCCAACCGTTGGGGCAATCGGTAACTCAGACTGCGTCAAGACTCTGGGCGGAGTGAAGACGGTGCGGCTGGACTTCATGACTCTAACGAGACTGCCGTATGTCGATAGAACCTTAGCGCAACGCCGATAAGTACCATTTACAGAGTTCAGTGTTGCGCTGAATCGGCTGATCTGCGGCGCGGGACGCAACACCTCCAAATGTACCAGTCATATCGATAATTCACGTTATGTAAAATAACATGCGTGGGTGATCGATCTTCACTGGGCTTCCGTCGAATCGACTGGCTCATCCGACCTGGACATCCTGCGGCTGCCGTAAGGGGTTTGTATCGGATCATAGTTTTTTCAGAAATTTTTTTACTACAGTCTTCAACTGTTCTTCCTTGACCTCCCACGTCTTTGCGGCTGCTTTAAGTGCGTTGTTGTCAGGCATCTTCTTCTTTTGCTTTTCTTCATCCGTCCGTCCCGCGAGAGCCTCCAGGGCCGCTCCCTCCCGTTGAGCCCAGTTTTTCAGCGCAGGTTTTCGTAGATCCCACTTCTTTGCGATATCCCCCAGTCTGGTTGGATCGAGCACCTTTGACTTGTCCGGTTTCCCGTTGTTGTCGAGATTTCCCGCAAAGACGTCATTGATAGCCTCCTCCTTGGCGTTGTCATCGATGATCCCCCGTGGCAAGGCATTTTTCTTGTTTTTGCTGGGTTCGTTCTTTTTGATTTTGCTGGGATGAGGATCGTTTTTATAAAAAACACTCTTCTGTCCCTTATCCGAAATGGCAGGAGTGCTGGGATCGTCAGGGTCAAAACGTTCTTTCCCGGGGGGGATCCGGTTATAGATGGCTTGCAGGCATCCCTCACACACGGGCAAGGTCGGCGCGAAATAAGCACATCCTGCGATGTCCGGTTGCGAATCCGCCCAGCGGAGTGCTCGTTGTTCCGCGTGGTGGTCGGTTGTCTCCGGTTCCTTGTAGTTGACGACTCGATAGTAGGACTCTGGCGCAGGGATATCCCCAGTGCCGGATGCAATAACATGCCCCTTGGAGATGCTTTCCAATTTGCTAAATACATCCTTATCTAACCCTTTCTGCAATTCTGACCATTCCTGGCTCGCGGCAACACCTATGTGGTATGAGCCGTCTTTCTTTTTAAAAATAAATGGTAAAAGAGTCACATTTCTTCTGTCGTATTCGCCCATGGCATTGTGAAAATCTTCGCTCATCTTGTTTGCTTCTTTGCGTACTTTGTCGAATTCGGGGCGCTCATTTTCTGGAACATTGATGAGGTCCTTTGGGAAAAAGGCACCGGGCCGTATTGGATATCTCGGGAACAATTCTCCCGTTGATTTATATTGCCCGTGTTCATCTTTTTCAACGATGACCGGCTCATCTTCTACGGCGTGACCTTCGGGGCCTTCCGAAGCTTTTCCGGCGGACGGATCGCATGACAATCCGAGTACATCGACCTGCACAAGAGGATTCGCAGTGTAAGCGTAGACATTCACCCCTCCTGCTTGACCGATAGGGTCGGATTGCAGGTAACGCCGCAAGGCTGGACTGTAAGTACGGAACCGGTTGTAATGCAATCCCGTTACCTGGTCATACTGGTGGCCGGCAAACCGCAAGTCATAGGTAAGCGAATTTCCGGGCCTTACTTCGATTTGGCCATATGGGTCGATGCTTTCCGCGTACCACACGACTTCACCCGTATCGCTTTCGATCCATTCCGGCATGCCGACCTGGTTTGAAATCACGAAATACTCGGCGCCATTTTCCGGTTTTTCGTCTATCGAAACATAATCGATGAACATGAAAGGCAAAATCGCCGATTCATCTCCGTAAATATAGAGGCGAACCGACCCATCGGATTGTATTTCAGCCGCCAGACGATCATTGTCCCAATAGTAAAATGTGCATGTTCCTCCGTAGGCTTGATAGAGTCTCCTGCAAAGGCCATCGTAGTCTGCTGTCCACGTGTCGGCTCGGTTGCTCCACTCGACAAGTGTCAACAGATCCATGCTGTTGTAGGCGTAGTTCGTGTGGTTGCCGCCCTCGTCGACTTGCCTAGCAATGTGATTTCGGTTGTCATGGTGAAACTGCATTGCTGACGCGGTAGCGAGGCGGTTCCCTTCGCCATAACGGATCGACGCACATTCCGGAGTCGATATCAGATTTCCTGACGGATCGTAAGCGAATCGGCGTGCCGGCCACCCTGCTCGCTTCTCGTGGATTAGTCGATGTGCAGCATCGTACTGGTATTCAATCGCATCCCCTGACGTGCTTGTGACAGTGAGCAGCTCGCCAGTCGCACTGTATGTGTATTGTGTTGCATCAATGGTCTCATGAGCCTCGTCACGCCACACGATACGACCTTCACACTTGCCATTGGCGTCGAATCGACGCAGCACGTTTGTTCCATTTCCTAACTGCACGAGTACATCACCATCTGATGAACGGGCGATCCGGTGTGTGCTGCCCGTCGGAGTGCGGATCACGGTTTCGCCAGCACCATCCGACCCGTAAGAGACAGAAAATCGTTCAAACCAGGTCGTGCTTAAGCGCTTCGTGTTCGCGTACTGATGCTCGATACCGAAGCCGTCACGTTTGTCGGAAACCATTCGACCGAACGAGTCCCATTTCAGGGTTACCTCGAACCGATCGGTGGATGCATTTGTGAAATTCCCCTGAGTATCGTGCTGGTAGTAATGCGTTTCGCCGCTTCTCAACAGCCGTTTACTCGGTAACCCGTTGTCGCCGAACTCAAAGCGCAACAGCCATTCGCCAGTTGCATCGCACTTTTCAACGAGCCGGTCCCCGCCATCGTACTTGTAGGTTTCGCGTATGGCGCCGTGACGGATAACACGAACGAGTCGCCCTCGCAAATCGTGGTCATATCTGCTTTCGTTGCCGACAGGATCGATGACCGCTGAAATTTGGGCCTTGCTTGTATAGCGGTACCGGGTGACTTGGCCGAGCGGGTCAGTTGTGCTCTCGTACAGATTCCACGACGTTATGGCGTAGCGATATTCGCTACCGCCGTTATCGCGCCTCCGAACGACGTTGCCGACTGCATCGCGAGCCAGGTGGTTGATGCCACCGGTTGCCGCCCTGCGAATCATGACTCGCCCGGCAGTATCGTGCTCTTCAGGGAGACTCGCCCGATCGGATGCAGTTGCTCTGAACAGCAACGCGGCATATCGCTCGATGCTGATCGGCAAGAGCAACGTCGCCGGCAGGCGGTGAGGTTCAACTGCCCCCCACTGCTGATCTAGCGATGTGGCAGGTAGCACATGCTCTTTGGGGCTCTGCCTCACCGGTACCTGCGAGTTGGGGGGCCAGCAGTTACCCCAGTGATCGACGCGACCTATGCTACGACCAAGGTTGTCGTAGACCCACCTTAGTTCGCGTCCAACGGCATCGACATCGAGCAGAATGCGTCCATCGGCGCCAGTTACACGATCTACCGCGTGACCATAGGGGTCCACGATGCAGGTCACAGTTTGCGAATCGTCGTATTGAAACGTCCAGATTCCGCCGTCCGGATGAGTGGCAATGGTTCGTCCAGGTTGATAATCGAAGGTAACCCGCCACAAACCGTCTTGCGCTGCCGTCTCGATGCAGCGATCTTCGACATCGTATCGGTAGATAAAGGAAAAGCCGTTTCGATCCGTTTCGCGAACCATCCTTCGCCGGTTGTCATACTCGTAAAACATCGCTGCATCAAGCGGGTCCGTTGCCGCGGACAGGCACCCATGGGAATCGTATGCATACCGGGTGATGCATCGACGAACGCCATCGGTACCCGTCATCACGATCTGTACGATGTGGCCGTGATCGTCGTACACGAAACGAATCAGACGCAATGCCTGTCCGTCTTCGTCGGTCAGTGAAATGCTGTTCAATACACCCGTCACGTCGTAGTGGTGTTCGCTCCTGACGCGTCCTCTGGCATGGCTGACCAGTCGAACCAACGAGCCCGTTGCGCCATGGCGCTCGAAGTCCAGGACTCCGGCCGCTTCATGCCATATCGTAAATCTGCGGTCATCCCGCTGCGCCAGCCTGTAGCCTCCAGAATCGCCTGAATAGTGTCCATCTGGATTTCTCGGAAACTGATATTCCCGATTCAGTGAGTCGACATACACGGCTCGCGTGCGAAACAGGTACAACTCATGTTGGAAGCTGTGGCGAAAGCCAAAACCAATGGCACCGTTCTGGTTGCGCCAACCACTGCAGTAAAAGCGCTCCCAACTGAATCCGGGGGGCGTGGATTCTTGATAGTCGACGAATTCGTTTTCCGACGTGCCTCTGACGACGTCAACAGGATGACCATTCCTGCATGGAGCAGCCGCTTTTCGTCTGGTTGCGATTCGAGTTTTGACTTTCTTCGCGATCCCGTGCTTGGCTCCATGCCACATCATCTGGGAGTCTGGCAGCGGAAACCCACCGATCAACACCGTCGGATTCCCCAGCAGTAATGTCCCCATACTCGGCTCGACACCGGGATCCTTGCCCATCAGATTGCTGAGCATCATGAACACGAGATCTGCGGCCGTCTGCGCGGCCATCATCGCCGCCGTGGCGATCTCTCCTTGCGATGCGTCATCGGCCGCAGTCGTCACCCCCGACGCAGGTCCGAGCGCCGCGTTACCAACCGACCAAGCCTTCCTTGCTCTCCCCAACGCTTTCGCCCGGCCAGTCACCTGCGTCGCCTCGCTCGCTACCTCCTCGCTTTTCTCTGCAGCACTCGCCGCCTCACCACCGGACTTCCCGACATGCCCCATCGGGTTGCAGTGCCGTGTCATGTCGATGCCCATGCGCGCGGCACGCATTCCGCCGATGAACGTATTGCTCGATCCCGTCTGAATGTCGAAATAAGGCGTCAACCCGCCGCAAGTCGGTGCATAGCCGATATCCAGCACGCGGGCGGCCGGAATACCGCCGATCAACACGCTCAGGCAACCGCTGCCGATCGTCAGGCCGACACTGGGCAACGGAAAGCCGTTGCTCGGCGGATGGGCATGCGCATGCGGCGTGCCGAGATGGGGAACGCCGATCGTCGCCGCTGGCATCCCCGGCATCTTGTCGAGAAGCGGGATCTTCGCAATACCGGTATTCAGTAACTGCGACGGCATGCCCTGTACGGAAGCAAGCGCATTCACCGCTTCACTGACGTGGTGGAATGCGCCACCTTCCGATGAGAACGTCTGCTTGAACGGATCGAAGGTCGACTTGACCGTACCGAGCAGCGAATCGCACGCTGTGTCCGTCTTCGATTCAGACGACGCGGTATGAGTCTCGATGGGTTCGGACGCACGCGTCAAACGGCTTACCGTTTCACTCATGGTCGTACTTTCTCGTATCCAGCCGTCGCGTCGCGTATGCCCGGCGCAATGGCTCCCCGCAACCGGGCCACGTACTGCGGATCCTTTTCCAGCTCATACGCCCTCGCCTCGGTTTTCAGCCCGGCATTTCCATAAAGCGACACGAGTCGATCCAGAATGCTGATGCGCTGCCGCTCGCAGCCAAACTGCTCGCACAATCCCTTCGCGGCGATCCAGCTTTTCGCGGCTTCCGCCGCTTGCCCACATGCCAGCAACGCGACACCGCCCTTCTCCATCGCCTCGATCTTCGTATGCACGAGCATCAGCCTGCCTGCCGCCCCGCTCGCCAGATCGAAATAAGTCGTCGCCTTTGCATGCTCGCCGAGCGTGTTGCAACAGCCACCCGTCGCCATCAGCGCATTGAGCACGACCAGCAGATTCCGGCCATCGAGCGCGGCAGGCAGTGCGCGCAGGTACCAGTCCTTTGCATCACGCGGCGACCCGTGACGCAGCGCCACGTCACCCAGGCCGTGCAATGCGACCGCGCAACCGGTCGAATCCTTCCGCTCCGCATGAAATGAAAAGAGCGCGTAGTACTTGCGCTGCGCGTCGGGCAGCCTGCCGTGCGCAAGGTCGATCCCGGCAATCTGCATCAAGGCGTCCATGCGCTGCTCGATCGGATGGGCCGCATCGTTCGCAATGTCGACCAGATGGCGGATCGCCTTCTCTGACGAGAAATCGACTGGAAGAATTAGTACATGCTCGGCCTTTCTGTCGCGCGCAAGCGGAATCAGGCACGGATGTTTCCGGTCATCGCGGATACAGAATCGATGTCCTTCCATCCATTCCTCAAAGCCGTTCAGCGCCAGGCATTGCAGCACCAGCTTCGCGAAGCCGCCGAAATCGCCAACCGGTGACGGCAACCATGCCCAGACGACCTTGGTGCCCTCCGGCATCAGCGTGCGTACGTGCATGACGGCATCGCGCAGCCGTGTCGCCGGCGCGAGCCTCGGGTCGACGCATGTCAACGGCAACGGCGGCCAGCCTGTTTCGCCACGCTCGACACGCGCGCTGCTTGCCTCGTCGATCTGACGTGCAAGCGCCTCCATGCATGTCTGCAAATACGCATCGACAGAGTCGCACGGAAACGGGAAATTCAGGAAAACCGCATCTCCGACGCGTTCGTCGAGCGATTGCATCATCTTTAGAACAGGCACGACGTCGTTGTCAGTTGCTTCGATCAACAGCGTTGGATCGTCGGGTTGATCGATGAACGCTTCGATCGACAATTCGATGGCGGCGAATTCGCGATGCATGGCGTGCGACTGCCTCTCAGTTCAGGCGAACGTACCGGCTGCGCACGACGGTGTCAGCTTCGGTCCGGATATCGACACCGCCTCGCCCGCCTTCCAGTTCGAGCGTCTGTGCACTCAACCGCAGCTTGCCGGCGACTTCGATGTTCACGTTCCGGTTCAGCAGCGTCACGACAGGTCCGTCAGGCGAGGCCCGCACCTGCAGCAGCGGGCAGCCCGATGCATCCGCGATCTGCACGCACTTGTCGGCCTCAAGCGAAATCGCCATCGCGGGCTCGACCACCGGCTCGACCGGTTCACCATGCCCTGTCCGCGTCAGCAGCCCGGCGATCAGATACTCGGGCCAGTTTGCCGGCGATTGCAGCAGCACGCGATCGCCGATGCGGGGCTTCACGCCATCCACGCATTCGAGCCAGCGTTCGCATGGGGTGTCGTCCTGCAATGTCCACTTCACGCGAATAAGTCCCATCGCGTCGGGATGGTGCGTATCGGTCACTTCGCCGATCATCGTCAACGATTCACGGCGTTCTGCAGGCAGCGTGCGATCCGCCGTCGCATCGTTGGCGAACAACCGGCGCAACGCCTCGACCGTTTCCGCTTCGAGCGTTTCATCAGCCATCATCTGATCCGATTCGTTTTCCATCGAATGTCTCCCATGCTTCGAATGCCATCGGGCAGCCGAAAGGCCGCGGGTCGAAATCAATTGATGTGAGCGATCGTCCCTTGGATCGTCACACCTGATCCGTCGAGCGTGATCGAGCCGCCACCGGTCGCCAGAACGATCTTTGTCGCATCGATATTGACGATGCAACTGCTCTGACCGTTATTAATGTTCACCGTCGGCGCTTGAAGATTCGCAGTGGTTTTTCCCGCGAGATTCAGATCGTTTTCGCCGTAGATCGAGACACCTTCGACATAGCCGACTATTCCCACGCCCTTGTTGTATCCGGCTATGGCTACGCCACCACCATAACCTGTCACGCCAACACCGATATCGCCGCCTTCACCGATAACCGAAACCCCGACGTTCTCCTTGTTGATCGACACGCCACTTTCCCCCGCCCCCAAGTCGATATATTTCCCTGCCGCCAATGACGCGACCTGGGCCACGTCGACGGAATGGCTTCCCGTATTGACCTTCGTCGCATACGACCCGGTACCGACGACGTGCGTGCTGTTCCCCTCGACGAAGACGTCATGCGTGCCGGTAACCACCGCCAGGTTGTGATTCCCCTTCGTCACCGTATGCGAACTGTTGCCATCGACAGACACGCTGCGATTCCCCGTCACCCCATGCGTCTCGTTCGCCCCGATCTGCGCGACCCGGTTCTGCCCGATATTCACCGTCTCGTTCTGCCCCACACTCCGTAGCCGGTTGTTCTTCACCTGCATCGTCTCGTCGTTCCCGACGGTATGCATGTGGTTGTTCCCGACCGAAAGCGAATGATCGAGCTCCGTCTCCGCATCGAAATTCCTTTCCGCGTGCATCCAGAGTTGCTCGGCGCCCTTCTTGTCCTCGAACCGGAACGCATTGGCATGGTCAGTCGTCCCGCCCGGTGACGACCGCGACAACAATCCGCTCTGTGTCGCACTCCCCGGCAGCCCCCACGGCGGCATCTTTTCGCCGTTGTAAACCCGCCCGGTGACGATCGGCTCATCCGGATCGCCGTTCAGAAAATCCACGACAACCTCATCGCCCACCCGCGGAATCTGCACGCCCCCGAATCCACCTCCGGCCCAAGGACTCGACACCCGCACCCAGCACGACGAATCCTGGTTGCTTTGCCCATACCGATCCCAGCGGAATTGCAGCTTTATGCGCCCATACTGGTCGGTCCAGATTTCCTCCCCCGGCGGCCCGACCACAGTGGCCGTCTGCGGCCCGTTGGTCCGTGGCCGCGGCGTATCGCGCGGCGACCGGTAAGGCAGGCTCGACGGTTGCACGAGCATCATCGTCTGATGGACCACAGCCTCCGCGCCCGGGTCGCTCGCATACGCGTTCTCCTGAAAGCGGTACTGGCACCGCACGATCAGGTACTCGCGGTTCTGGTCGGCGCGCGGGCAATGTTCGAGCGTGAACAGGTAACCGGGCGCGACACCGCGCACGTCGGTATCTGCACTCGCCCGCTCATGTTCAGCCTGCTGTTCCTCGAGCCGCACGCGGCTGTAATGCGCACCGGGCGCATCGTCGCGATAGCCACCGGGCCACTCGAACGACGCGAAACCGTCGTGATCGTGCCCGCGCGGATCGACCTTCTGCGACGAAAGATCGGCGCGCGGCTTCGTATAGTCGTAGTCGGTGGTCTGGTGCCGGCCGATGCTCACTTCCTGCGCGGGCAGCCAGCCGTCGATGTGCTCCTCGTCGGCGATCGCGGTGCGGTCGCGCGCGATGTACGGAATCGTCTCGTAGCCGGGCAGCACGGTGTGCGACGACATTGCGTCGCCCAGCATCAGCGTATGCGTATCCTCGGCATGCCGGAACCAGAAGTAGATCCCCTCGAACTCCATCAGCCGGGACACGAACGCGGCATCGGTCTCGTTATATTGCACGCAGTAGTCGCGCGGCACATATGATTCGGCGAGGTGGTTCTCGATCGGAAAGCCGTACGTCGACAGTACGTCCTGCACGATCTCCGGCACGGTCTTGTTCTGGAAGATCCGGCAATCGGAGCGTCTCGTCGCGAGCCACAACCATGGCCGCACGATCAACTCGTAGCCGTAGTACCGCTCGGCGCGCCGGCCGGCCAAGGACGCGCGCGCAACGATGCCGTTCAGGTAGCGCGTGGACAAGTCCTGCTGTTCGATCCGCACCGTCACCGGCTTGCCGAGCATGTCCTTCAGCGACAGGCTGTGGCTGTCGGCGAGCGCCTCGATCCGGAATTCGAACAGGCGGCCGAGTTCGTCGCTGCCGTCGAGCGTATGGAACTTGAGATCGTCGCCGTGCGGGCTGTCGAGTGTGAATACGCGATTCAAGTCGTTTCCTCCCCGTCGAACCGGTATGAGAATTCGCCGCCGGCCGCGCTCAGCTCGATCGACGACAGCGTGCGGCCTTCGAGCGTAGCCTGCAGGATCGCGCGGCCGATGCGCGGCATCACGGTATGCGTGAGGATCGCGTCGACCATCCGGCCGCCTGACTCGATCGTCCGGCAGCGTTCGACGACCAGCGCGCTCGCTGCGTCGGTGCAATGCAGCCGGATGCCGTGATGTACATCGATCCGCTGCTCGATCCGCCGCAGCTGCAATGCGACGATCCGCGCAAGCGTCGCATCGGTGAGCGGGTAGTACGGCACGACGGTCAACCGGCCGAGCAGCGCAGCGGGAAACACGTCGAGCAGCGGCGCGCGCAGTGCATCGGCGAGCGTCTGCACGTCAGGCAGGCGCTCGGGGTCACGGCACAGCTGCATCACGCGATCGGCGCCGACATTCGACGTCAGCAGGATCACCGTATGCCGGAAATCGATGTCGCGCCCTTCGCCGTCCTCCATCCAGCCCTTGTCGAACACCTGGAAGAAAATCTCGTGCACGTCGCGGTGCGCCTTCTCGATCTCGTCGAGCAGCACGACGCTGTACGGGCGCCGGCGCACAGCCTCGGTGAGCACGCCACCCTGCCCGTAGCCGACATAGCCGGGCGGCGCGCCCTTCAGCGTCGACACGGTATGCGCCTCCTGGAACTCGCTCATGTTGATCGTGATCGCGTTGTGTTCGCCGCCGTAGAGCGTGTCGGCAAGCGCGAGCGCGGTCTCGGTCTTGCCGACGCCGGACGGCCCGCACAGCAGGAACACGCCATGCGGCTTCTTCGGATCGTCGAGCCTGGCGCGCGCGGTTTGAATGCGCTCGGCGATCAGTTCGACCGCGTGCTTCTGGCCGACGACGCGTTCGCCGAGCGTATCGGCGAGCTTCAGCACGGCCTGCGTTTCGTCGCGCACCATCCGGCCGAGCGGAATGCCGGTCCAGTCGGCGACGACGGCAGCCACGGCGTGCGTGTCGACGGCGGGGAGCACGAGCGGCGCATCGCCCTGCAGGTCGGCCAGCGCCTGCTGCGCGGCCGACAGACGGGTCTGTGCCGCGGTACGTGCATCGGCGTCGAGCACATGCGAGGGATCGTCGTCGAGCAGCAACGCGCGGGCATCGACAATCGCCGTCAATGCGTCGCGTTCGGTTTGCCAGCGGGTGTCGAGACGGTCGAGTTCGGTTCGGGCGGCGGCAATGTCGTGCTCGATTGCATCGCGTCGCGCGATATCGCCGGTGCCGAGCGCGCATTCGCGTCCGATCCGCTCCTGCTCGACGCACAGGCTGTCGATGCGGCGGCGCGCGTCTTCGATCGGCGCAGGCACCGCGTGCTGGCTGACGGCGACGCGTGCGCAGGCCGTATCGAGCAGGCTGATCGCCTTGTCCGGCAACTGGCGGGCGGGAATGTAACGGTGCGACAGCGTGACGGCGGCCTGCAACGCGTCGTCGAGCACGAGCACGCGGTGGTGAGCCTCGAGCTTCCCGGCCAGGCCGCGCAGCATCGTCAGCGCGGCCGCTTCTTCCGGTTCATGCACGTGCACGAGCTGGAAGCGCCGCGTCAGCGCCGGATCCTTCTCGATGTACTGCTTGTACTCGGACCACGTGGTTGCGCCGATGGTGCGCAGCAGGCCGCGGGCGAGCGCGGGCTTCAGCAGGTTCGCGGCGTCGCCGGTGCCGGCGGCCCCGCCCGCGCCGACGAGCGTGTGGACTTCGTCGATGAACAGGATCGCCGGCCGCTCGGACGACATCGCCTCGTCGATCACGCCGCGCAGCCGGCTCTCGAACTCGCCCTTCACGCTTGCGCCGGCCTGCAGCAGCCCGATGTCGAGCAGGTACAGCGCGACGTCGCGCAGCGACGGCGGCACGTCGCCGGCGGCGATCCGCAGCGCGAAACCTTCCGCTACGGCCGTCTTGCCGACGCCTGCCTCACCGACCAGCAGCGGGTTGTTCTGTCGGCGCCGCAGCAGGATGTCGACGATCTGGCGAATCTCGGCGTCGCGCCCGACGACCGGGTCGATCTCGCCGGCCCGCGCGCGGGCAGTCAGGTCGACGGCGAAGCGCGCGAGCGCGGAGCCGTCGGCGGCGGCTGCCGCGCCGCGCATCGCCGTGTCGCCGCCCGGCGCAGCCTGCCCGGCCGGTGGCGCTTCCGGCGAGCCTTCGACGATCGATTCGAGCGCGTCGGCGAGCACGTCCGGCACGATGCGTTCGAATTCGCGCGTGATCGCCACCAGCACGTTGCGCAATTGCGGCGTCTTCAGGATCGCGAGTAGCAGCACCGCGCCGCGAATGCGCGTCGCGTCGTACTTCAACGTCGAATAGACCCATGCGCGTTCGACCGCATCGTCGATATGCACGGACAGATCCGACACCGAGCCCGCGCCGCGCGGTAGCTTGTCGAGCGCGGCAACGAGCCCGCGGTCGATCGCGGCATCGTCGATCCCGAAGTGGCGCAGCACGCGCTGCAGGTCGCCGTCGGGCCGCTGCAGCATCTGCTTGAACCAGTGCGCGAGCTCGACGTACGGATTGCCGCGCAGCCGGCAGAAGCCGGTCGCCTGCTCGAGCGTCTCGTAGAGGAACGGATTCAGCTTTCCGAACAGGTTGACGCGGCCGATATCGGACATGACGGTTCCCGGTTAGGCGGTTTCGCGATGAAGGGGTGCGCCGGCGCGCCGCACGTCGTAGCGGACGACAAGGTCACGCGCGGGGCCCGGCTCGAGCCGCTGCCCGAGCCACGCGGTGCGGCCGATGCCCTGCGGCGCGCCGAGCGCGATCGCCGGTACCGCATCGGCCGCCAGTTCGAGCTGCACGTCCCAGTCGAACTCGATGCCGACGTATTCGCGCACCCATTGCGCGAGCTGCCGGGCATGCGGGCCGCCCGGCAGGAAACGGCGGTACGCGTCGAGCGACAGCGGGCCGAGCACGATCCGGAAGCGCGACTGGGCATCGCGCACCGCGATGCCGAGCGCGACAGCGCCCACTCGCAAGGTCGGCCGCGTCGCGCGGATCGTGCAGCGCTGCGACCGTTCGATCGCGACCCACTGCGGCACGTGCTCGACGATGCGGGCCTCGACACCGAAATGCCGGCGCAGGATCTGCACGAGCCCTTCCGGGTTGCGCGTGTGCCGCACCAGATGGCCCGCATGGAAATAGCGCGCATGCGGTGCAAGCGTGTCGGTGTCGGCGTTGGCCTGCGCGGCCGGTTTGTCGCCATGTGCCGCCCGCCCGATCAGGCTCGCGACATAACCGTCGAACCGCGCACGTTCCGGGCGATCGAGGCTCACCGTCGGCTGCGCGTCGGCCCACGCGCGGTAGAACAGCAGGATCAGCCGGTGATGAAACAGGTCGGCGAACGCGGCAAACGTCGGGTCGTCGTACTGCGCCGCGCGTTCGTGCGCGTATTCGGTCAGGTGTGTCGGTAGTGGCCCGTTCGGGCCGAACAGCCCGAACCCGTGGATCGCGATGCGCGGCGGCATGCCACTGCCCTCGTCGCTCACGCCGGCCAGCATCGACGCGGCGAACGCGAGCGATGGTTGCTGCCCGAGCCGCACCGGCTCGTCGCGCGGCCGCGTGGCATGGCCGAGCGGCGCGCGGCCGGGCGACAGCGCATCGAGCCAGCGCAGCGCCTGGAACAGGTCGTAACCGTGCGGCGCGGCACGCAGGCGCGCCCACCACGCGTCGCGGCGTGCGGCTTCGGCGGCCGGCCCTGCGCCCGGAGACGTGTCGCGCGTCATATCGCGGGCCGCCTGCCGATGCGCGCCGGCCAGTGTGCGAGCGTGCCGCGCTGCGCGCTGGTCAGCACGCATTCGGCAAACGCGTTGATCGACACGTGGCGCGCGAAGAACTGTTCGAGCACCGCGCCGAGCAGGAACGGACTGTCGCCGGAGAACGCATGGTCGTCGACGGTTACGTCGACTTGCACGCCACGCCCGAACATCAGCGGGCCGGACGCCGGCAGCCGGCGGAACACCGGCGAGAACGCCACGCGCAGCACGCCGTCGATCTGCCGGCGCATCGCGGCATCGGCCGGGTCGGCATGCAGGCCGAGCAGTTCGCGCAGCGCATGCGCGCCCTCGTCGTCGTCGAGATCGGTCAGCGTGTGGCGGGCCAGCCCAAGATGGCGGATCAGCCGCCACGCGGTTTGCGCGTCGGCGATCGGCGGGCGCGGCCGCGACGGCCCGCGAATCGCGACGATGCTGTCGACCGGGGCCGACACGCGCAGCGTGAACGTGTTCGCGTCGCCGGGCGGCTGCAGCAGCACGAGATCGCGGTTCGTGCACAGCGTGTCGGCGGCCAGGTAGCGCATCGTCTCGTCGTACGGTGCACATTGGCTGTCGACGAGCGACACGTAGGTCTCGCTGCCGACGTAGCCGGTGCGCGTGCCGTTCGCGCGCGCCTGGGCGGAGACGAGCCTCGGCTCGCGCCGCACCGTGTAGTACGCGCCATGATTGCCGTCGTCGCTGGCGAACGACGCGTGAAACGGCCGGAATTCGCGTGACTGGCCGTCGTCGCGCTGCTCGCTCGCGAGCCGCTGCACCGCATAGACCTCGTAGTCGAGCGGCCGGCTACGATCGACGACGACATGGTGTTCACGGGCGCCCGGCTGCAGCGCAATGCGATCGGCTCGGCGCGCGAACAGGTTCACGGCCGGCGTGCAGTTCAGCGCGAGGTGGCGCGCGCTGACGGCCGCTTCGAGCGCCGCATCGTGGCGGTCGAACAGCACCGTCAATTCGAACTCGTCCCCGGTCGCACGTGCGAGCGCGGCACGCAGTCCGCCGATGCTGAAGAACAGGAAGCGCGCAGGAAACGCGAAATACTCGCGCAGCAGCCGGTAGCCGTGGAAGCTGCGGCCGTCGTCGGGCAGGATCGCCTGCGCCGGGTCGAATCCCTCGTGGACGATCGCGTCGGCATCGAGCGTATGCAGCCAGCGCGGCGGCTGCGCCGGATCGTGGCACACGACGCCGAGCGCGTGCGCGGCGATCAGTTCGAGCAGATGCAGCGCGTCGCGCTCGGGGCCCGCGAGATGGAAGGTCAGGCGCTCGAGCGGCAACTGGGAGAGTTTGGCGCCGCCGCGCGCCTTCAGCCGGATGCGCAGCGCGCCGCGCACGTCCTGTCGCGCGGCGAAGGCGCCACGCGGCAGCCACGACGGCGCACCGGTGACGGTCGCATCGGTCAGTTCGAGCGGCCACAGCGTCAGGTCGTGTGCGGTGCGGAATTCGCACGCGGTTTGCTCGGACGCCGCCGGACGCGCGCGCAGCGCCGTGCCCGCCGGCAGCCGCCAGCCTTGCGCGAGGCTGCCTTCGTTCAGCATCGGCGCGAACCGCACGATCGCCATCGACGGCAGCGGCGCGATATAGCCGGGATACACGGCATCGAGCAGAGCCTGCGTGAAGCGCGGAAACTCGGCGTCCATCTTGAGCTGCACGCGTGCGGTGAGAAAGCTGAAACCTTCGAGCAGCCGCTCGACGTACGGGTCGGGCGGCCCCGATTCGTTGAGCCGCAGCCGCGCGGCCACTTTCGGGAACTGCTGTGCGAATTCACCGCCGAGCTCGCGCAGGTACGTGAGTTCGCGGTTGTAGTAGTCGAGCAGGCGTGTATCCATCGCGTCAGGCCCCCGCCACGGATTGCAGCGACATCGCGCCCGTCTCGAGATCGAGGTCGGAGCGCAGCACGAATTCGAGCGGATGCGGGATCGACCACAGCGTGCCGCGGATCTCGAACAGCAACACGTTGTGGCGCCGTTCGCCGGCGCGGCCGCCGGGCGCATCGATGACGCTGCGGACATCGACGCTGTCGGGCGCGATGCGCGGCTCGAAGCGGACGATCGCGTCGCGGATCGATGCCTCGACCGACATCCGCTCGACGCCCGACATCGGCTTGCCGACGAGCGGCCGCATCCCGTAGTTGAGCACCGACGCCTGCGCGTGCGCGAACGCCGACCAGTCGACGAAGCCGTCCTCGGCGTTGCGTGTATTGAGCAGCCACGCAAGATCGCGCAGCACGGCCGCGCGCAGGCGTTCGGTGCCGATCCACTGCGCACCGGGCGCTTCGCTCGCTCGCTGCGGCGTGTCGTCGGTGAGCCGATCGAGCAGCGCGGGCTGGAGCCGGTCGCGCAGGCTGCCCTCCCGGCCGTCGCGGGTTCGCGGGTCGTCCATGGTCATCTCCGCGCGGTCACATCTCGGTGTTTTCCTTGATGTTCCAGCCGACGGTCACCTCCGCGCCCTTGCCGCCGTTGTCGTTCTGCTGCCAGTACTGCTTCTTCACCTTCGCGGCCTGGAAGCCGTAGTGCATCATCAGCCGGTCGGCGACGTCGCCCGGATCGATGCCCGCGACCTGCGCGGACGTGACGAGTACCTCCTGCAGCGTCACGCGCATGAACTCGACCTGCGTGCCGCCCGTCTTGCACGCGGAGATCTCGACCGACGAAAGATGCTTGCCGTTCGCGCAGTTCTTGATGATCGCGGGCGCGCCCTTGTCCATGTACGCGGCGACGACAAGGTCGTTGAAGCTCGCCTTGCCCGCGTTGCCGCCGCTGCCGCTCGCCATCGCGCCCGGCTGGCTCGCGCCCCACGTGAACGACTGGATGTCGGTCCAGCCCTTGTGCTGCGCGTCCGCCGATTCGCCGGTCACGCCGTCCACCTTCATAAACATTGCCACGCCCATTGCCGTCTCCGTTTCAGTGCGATGTCAGGATGAATGCCGCGTTGAATGCCGATCGTCGTGTGCTCCGCCGCTCACTCGTTGGCCGCCTTCGCGGTCGGCAGCCGCGAAATGAGCCGCAGCGACACGGTGAGCCCTTCGAGCTGGTAGTGCGGGCGCAGGAAGAATTTCGACGTGTAGTAGCCGGGGTTGTCCTCGACCGCGTCGACGACCACCTGCGCGGCTGCGAGCGGTTTGCGCGCCTTGGTTTCCTGCGACGAGTTGATGGGGTCGCCGTCGACGTAGTTCATGATCCAGTCGTTCAGCCAGCGCTCCATGTCGTCGCGTTCGCGGAACGAGCCGATCTTGTCGCGCACGATGCACTTCAGGTAATGCGCGAAGCGGCAGCACGCGAACAGGTACGGCAGGCGGCCGGACAGGCGTGCGTTCGCGGTCGCGTCGGGATCGTGGTACTCGGCCGGCTGGTACAGCGACTGCGCGCCGATGAACGCCGCGAAATCCGAGTTCTTCCGGTGTACGAACGGCATGAAGCCATTTTTCGCGAGCTCGGCCTCGCGGCGGTCGCTGATCGCGATCTCGGTCGGGCATTTCTGGTCGACGCCGCCGTCGTCGGTCGGGAACGTGTGGCTCGGCAGCCCTTCGACCGCCCCGCCCGATTCGACGCCGCGGATCGACGAGCACCAGCCGTACTGCTTGAACGAGCGGTTGATGTTCGCGGCCATCGCGTACGCCGAGTTCGCCCACGTGTAGCGGTCGTGGTTCGCCGCGTCGGTGTCTTCCTCGAAGTCGAATTCGTCAACCGGATTGGTGCGCGCGCCGTACGGCAGCCGCGCGAGAAAGCGCGGCATCGCGAGCCCGATGTAGCGCGAATCCTCCGACTGCCGCAGGCTGCGCCACGCCGCATATTCGGTGTTCTGGAAGATCTTCGTCAGGTCGCGCGGGTTCGACAGTTCCTGCCACGAATCCATCTGCATCAGCTCCGGCGACGCGCCGGCGATGAACGGTGCATGCGCGGCCGCCGCAATCTTCGACAACTCGCCGAGCATCTCGACATCGGGCGGGCTGTGGTTGAAATGGAAATCGCCGACGAGGCAGCCGAACGGCTCGCCGCCGAACTGCCCGTATTCCTCTTCGTAGATCTTGCGGAACAGCGGGCTCTGGTCCCACGCGACGCCCTTGTAGCGTTTCAGCATCCGCGCGACCTCGTTGCGCGACGCCGGCAGTGCCTTGATCTTCAGCAGCTCGTCGGTCTCGGTGTGCGTGACGAGGTAATGCAGCCCGCGCCACGCGCCTTCGAGCGTCTGGAACTCGTTGTGATGCAGGATCTGGTTGATCTGCTCGGACAGCTTGCGGTCGATCTCCGCGATGATCTGCTTGACGCTGCCGTACGCATCGGTCGTCATGCCGGTCGAGTGTTCGAGCGCCTGCTGCGCGAGCGTGCGCACCGCGCGCTCGACCGACTCGCGCGCCTCGGCGGTCTTCGGCTTGAACTCCTTCTGCAGCAGCGCGGCGAACGCGTCGTGCGCGATCTCGGGCTGCGCGGCCTCGCGCGCGTCGGTGCGGGATTGGGCGGGCTCATTCATCGCGGGTCTCCGGTTCGGTCGCGACGCCGCCCTGCCGTTGCGCGTGCGGTTCGCGCACGAGCGTCTTCAGCAGGTCGGGATCGTTGATCGCGCGCTCGATCAACTGCTCGGCGCCGTGTTTGCCGTCCATGTACGACAGCAGGTTCGACAGCTCGGTGCGCGCCTCCAGCAGCCGGCGCAGCGCGTCGACGTTGCGCGCGATCGCGGCCGGCGAGAAATCGTCGATCTGCTCGAACGTCATGTCGACGTTGAGCATCCCTTCGCCCGTCAGCGTGTTCGGCACCTGGAACGCGACGCGCGGCGCGACCGATTTCATCCGCTCGTCGAAGTTGTCGACATCGATCTCGAGAAACTTGCGCTCCGGCAGGTCCGGCAGCGGCTCGGCACGCTTGCCCGCCAGGTCCGAAATCACGCCCATCACGAACGGCAACTGCACCTTGCGTTCGGCGCCGTAGGTCTCGACGTCGTACTCGATCTGCACGCGCGGCGCCCGATTGCGCGCGATGAACTTCTGTCCGCTGCCCGCCGCCTTGGTTCTGTCCGTCATCGTCCACTCCTTCACATCGATCAGGTTGCGCAGTCCGTCGCCGCCTGCATGGCGGCGCCTTTCGTTGGTTCCGTTTGGTTCATTCGCTCCGCTCTCCGCTCAGCAGGTCCAGCTTCGCCAGGCTCTCCGGCGCGAGATCGCGGATGATTTCGTAGAAGTCGAGCGCGAGCAGCCGCTGGGCGCGCCGCAGCAGCAGCGGCGCTGGATGGCTCGGCTCGTGCTGCTCGAAATAGCGGCACATCTTGTCGAGACCGATGCGCACGTCGTCGCGGCTCGTGAGCTCGGCATCGCGCCATGCGTGCGCGTTCGGCATCGCCGCCGGCGCGATCGGTGCGGGGCCGGCCTGCGATGCGTCGCCGGGAACGGCCTGCTGCATGGCGGGGGAGAACGGTTGCGGCTCGGGCAGCGGTACTTCGCGCACGATCCGCTGCAGCGCCTTCTCCGCATCGCCTTCGTCGGGTGCCCATTCGCGGCCCAACTGGTCCGTCACGCACACGCGGATCGCATTCAGCGCGTGCAGTGCCGCGCGCGCCGCGTCGAGCGGCGTCGTGCCGTCACTGCTTGCGGCCGACAGCGCGACCAGCAGGCTTTCGCGGTTTCCGGCCACGGGATTGCCGGTGTCGTCGCGGCCGTCGAGCAGCCGTTCGGCGTCGCGCACGCTCGGCCCGCCTTCGAACAGCGGCTGGCGGCGCGCCGCGCGCGCGCAGTCGTGCGCGCCGGCCACGTCGGCGAGCGCGTTCATCCGTGGCGTCGGGTCCGCTTCGCCGTCCGCGTCGAGCCGCGGATGCAGGGCTTCCCAGCGGCGCTCGAGCAGGTTCGCGACGAGCGCGAGCGCATCCGCATAGCCCGGAATGCCGTGCTGCTCGGTCCAGCTTCGCGCGAGACAGGCGATCACACGCAGGTCCTTCGTGCGCGCGGACAGCGCAAGCGCGAGCCGCTCGACCGCACGCCAGTCGGGCGCTTCGGCCGGGATCACGGTGTCGCCGTATTGCTGCTCGGCGCGCGGCGTCGCACGCTCCTGCAACTGCAGGAACTCGGCGTCGTATTCGAGGTTCGCGCCGCACGGCGCATCGGGCGCGACATCCGCGAGTAGCTGGCCGATCAGGCCGGCGCGCGGTGTCGCCGGCATGCCGGGGGGCACCGCGGACAATGCGGCGGCGGCCAGCGCCGCCTGGCTGACGTCATTCGAATGCATAGTCGATGTTGACCGGTTTGCTGCCGAAGTCGATCGCCACGGTGCGGTGCAACGGCGGCAGCGTGCCGTTGCGGATTTCGATCACGTAGACGCCTGGTGTCAGCGATACCGAACGCAGCGGCGGGCTCGCGCCGCGCCGCGCGCCGTTCACGTAGACGTCGCCCCATGGCCGCACGTTGAAACGCACCTGCACGGTTTCCTGCGCCTTCGGCGGACGCGGCTGTTGCTCGGCAGGCAGCACGTTCACGGCGGCGATGGCCGTCTGGCTTTCCGGCGGCTTCGGCGCCGGGGATGGTGTCGAAAGCGGCGCTGCGGCGGCTTCCGACGGCGGTACGTTGACGACGCGCTCCGACGCGTCGAGGCTGCCGGCGGGCGCGATGGCGGAACGGGAGCCGGCCGGCGGCGGGGCCGTGTTCGTCACGGTGGTCTCAACCTGCGGTGCGGGCGCGGCGGCCCCGACGTCGGGCGCGCTGGCAGGCTCGGCGGCGACGGGCGGCGGCACCTGCGCGGACGATCCGGCCGGCAGGCTGGACGGCGGCACGACGGTCGGTGTCGGCCCCTGCTGGGCCAGCGCGGCAGCCGGCGTGTTCGCGGGCGGCGTCGTGCCGGCCTGCGGCGTGCTCGCGACGGGCGCGGGTTCGTCGGGCACGCGGGCGGGACGCGACAGGTAGGTCGCGGCGAGGCCGACGGCGATCAGCACGACGGCCGCGCTACCAGCGTAGACAGGCAGCCGGCGCTTGCGCGATCCGGCGGGTGCCTGGCCGCGTTGGGCGCCGGTCGGCACGGACGCACCACCTGATGACGATGCGGCGGGATACGGCGCGGTCGTACTGGCAGCGCTGGCACCAGCACCAGCACCAGCACCAGCACCAGCACCAGCACCAGCACCAGCAGCCGCGGACGCGTTCGCATTGCCGGAATCTGCTGCACCACGCGCACCGATGTCCGTGTCGGTACTTGCGGATCGCATACCGGCTTCGTCGTGGGAGTCAGTTCGTGCAGCGGCCGTTTCTGTCGCGCGTTCGACGTTTCCATTCGGTGCATCGGATTCAACCGGTTTCGCAGTCGGCTGGGGCCCATGTGATGCAGACGCTGCGAGCGTCCCCGCAGCCGCCATGGCGGCGCCTTGCGTGGCCGCGTTGAACGTTGAAGACGCCTCATCGGCTTCAAGCTTGGTGCCGGACACACCAGACGATGCGGATGCCGTGTCCGTGGGCGTCGACACATGGCTCGCACCTGCCTGAATCGGCGGCCGACCACCCGGCACAGCGCTGCCCGAAGCAGCCCCGCCCGCGCCGGTCGAAGTCGCGGCGACAGCCGACGCGGCCCCAGCCCCAGCCCCGGCCCCGGCCCCAGCCCCGGCCCCAGCCCCAGCCCCGGCCCCAGCCCCAGCCCCGGCAGAAGCCTCCCCTTTCCTTTCCCCGCCCCTGCCCGCATCGCTCACGCGCGGCACGGCGGCCGCGCCATACCCGCCACCCGTCCGGTCGAAATCCCGCAACCCGAGCTCCGCCGCGAATGCCGCGACCGATTCGGGTCGGTCCGGAATCCGCAACTGCAGCGCATGGTCGACGGCCGCGAGAAAGGCCGGGCTGTACACCTCGCCGGCCGGCAGCTCACGCGACGCGAGTGGCCGGTAGGTGTCCTTGATGCTGCGCACGACGGCCGCGGGCGGCAACTCGCCGGTGATCATCGCGTGCATCACCGCGCCGAGCGCATAGAGATCCGTCCAGGGCCCCTGGCTGAACGCGGGATCGTCGGTGTACTGCTCGATCGGCGCGTAACCGGGCTTGATCATCATCGCGCCGTCGTCGACCAGATCGCCGATCCGTTTGCGCGCCGCACCGAAGTCGAGCAGGATCGCGCTGCCGTTCGGGCGGATCAGCACGTTGTCGAGCGCGACGTCGCGATGGAAGCATTGCGCGCGATGCAGCGTGTCGAGCGCGCCGAGCAGCGCGCCGACGATGTGGCGCAACTGCGTCTCGCTGATCCGCATCCCGCCGTCGAGCAGCTGCTTGAGCGTGCGCCCTTCGTAGAACGGCATCACCATGTACGCAGTGCCGTGGCTTTCCCAGAAGTGCAGGACCTTGACGAGCCCCGGATGGTCGAATTGCGCGAGCAGGCGCGCCTCGTTGAGGAACGCGCCGCGCCCTGCGTCGAAGGCCTGCGCGAACCGCTCGGAGCGCAGCGACACCGTATAGTCGCCGCCGCGCGTGGCCAGCATCGACGGCATGTACTCCTTGATCGCGACCGCGCGCCGCAACGTGCGGTCGAACGCGCGATAGACGATCCCGAAGCCGCCGATGCCCAGCACCTCGTCGAGCTGCAGTTCGCCCAGGCGATGGCCGAGCGGCAGCGGCCGCACCGTGAATTCGGATGCGTCGCCGCGTGTCGCCGTGTCGTGCTCGTTGTCTCTCGATCCAGCGTCCTTCATCTCCACCACCTCTCGAAACCGCGTCCTTTCCGCCCGCCGCGCCCGGCGGCCCGCCGTCCTTCAGCCAGGCCGCTAGCCGCCGCCGAACAGCGTCAGGAACAGCGCGTTGTCGGGCGAGCCCGTGTGCGCGTGGGTGCGCAGCGGCGATCCGTCCGCGCGGTTGGTCCACCAGAAGCTGGTGCCGCCATGCGGGTCGAAGTAACCGGACAGCCCCGGCCACGCGGCCGGTGCCGGCCGCTCCGGCAGCGGCGTCGGCGTGCCGTCGGCGAGGTCCGCGTGGTTGTCGTGACCCGGCGCGAGCCGCACGCGTTCGAGGGTCCGCTCGAGATCGCCCGGCGCGCGCGCATGGCGGATCGCGTCGAGCAGCGCCTGGCCGACCTCCCAGTAGAACGTGTCGGCGGCGTCCGGCAGCCCGCTCCAGTAATCGGCCGCGCGCATCGGCAGCGTGACGATCACCGGGTAGTAGCGCCCCACGCGGTCGCAGCTCGGCGCGAGGCAGCCCGGCTGCACGCACGACGCGCCGGCGCCTGCCGGGATCAGGAAATTCCAGACCGGCGCGACCGTGTAATGGCGCTCGATCTCGTCCGCGCCGCGCTGGCGCATCGCGGCCATTCCCTGCTGGAGCCAGCGCTCCCACCACAGCGCGAGCGCATGCGGCAGCCGGCTGTTCACGAAGTCGCCGGCGCCGGGAATCTTCCCGTACCAGGCCGGCGCATCGCCGTCGGTACGCGTGAACGGCGGTGTCGGGCTCATGGCTTCGGAGGGCATGTAAAGGACTCCATCTGGGGCAGCCTGAACGGGTTGCGGACACTGCCCGCATTCACTTGCAGCACGATCGGTTTGCCGTCGACCGTGAAGCGCGCAATCATCTGGTCGGAGCCGCGCCCGGCCGATACGCCCGCGCGGTCGAACAGCCGGTGCAGCGCCCACGGCCCGTCGGTCGTGAAGCCGTCGGTCGTGCCGGCCTGCCCCGACACCTGCAGCCGCACCTGGTTGCTGCCGCGCGGGCCCGGCCAGTCCACCGCGCTCTGCACGAGCGGGCCATGCGCGTAGCGGACGATCTGCCCGTCGACGTCGAGCACCATCTCCGTGATCGACGGGTCCATGTCGAGCGGCTGGACCTGCACCTTCAACTGCGCGGTGCGGGCACCGCCGCCGAAATAGACGTCGCGGATCACCGCGGCCTTCTCGAACGACGCGAGCATCGCGGCCGCCGACGGATCGGCATCGGCATTGCGGTTCGCGAAGCGCCACGGGTGCGACGTCGTATCGACGATCGACTGCAGGTTCTTCTGGAAGAAGTCGTCCATCAGGCCGCCGGGCGCGAACATCTGCGCGAAATCCGCCGGCGCGACGTCACGCGACGAGCCGCGTGCGAACGGATAACGCCCCGCGATCGCCTGCCGGCAGAAGTCGCCCACATTCGCGCCGGCCCGCGTCGCGACGCTGCGCTGTTCGACGGTCGCCACGCTGCCGTTCGCGACGTTCGACAGGTCGTCGAGCACTTCGCGGAACGGCGTCGGCAGACGGCCGGCCTGGGCGCGCAGCTTGGCAGGCGCGTCGGACGGCGGCGGCTGTGCGCCGCTCCGCAGCGCGTCGTCGGTGGCCGTCAGGTACGTGTACAGCGCATCGATCGACTTCAGCACCTCATTGAACGCCTGGGCCTGGTCGCCGCTGCCCGGCGCGAACGTGCGCAGCCCGGCGAAGTGGCTGTCGACGATCTGCTCGGGGCTCGCGGGCGCCGCCGCGGACGCGTTCGCATCGCTGCCCTGGCTCGCGAAGATCTGCGACAGCGAGCTGCGCGCCTCGTCGACCTTGTCCTGCGCGCGCCCGGCGAGATTGCGCGCCCCGCCCGGCGCATCGCCGAGCGCCGTGTCGCGGGCGAGCGCGACCATCAGCCGCGTGAGCGGCGAATCGGCGGACGACAGCGCGCGCGCCACCTGGATGCTCTGCGCGAGCGTCGCGGTGCGCTGCAGCTTGATGTCTGCGAGATAGTCATCCCAGATCTTCAGGTAGTCGTTCAGGTACAGCTGGCGGATATCGCGCGCCCACGCGGCCGCGTCGTTCGGCCCGGGAATCTCGGAGAGCCCGAGGTTCAGCACCCACACTTCCTCGCGCCCGTACGCGTCGACCTCGCTGGCCAGGCGCGGCGCGAACACGTTGCGATAGCCGTTGCGCGTATAGAGGCCCGGCACGCCTTCCGACAGCGGCTTGCCGCCCTGGCGGCGGAACACCAGCGACGCGTCGGGGCCGACTGCCCGCGCGACGCTGAAGTCGAACGCGGAAGTGGCCGGCCGCAGCGTGAGCGTGAGCTGCCGGTACAGCCGCTGCGAGAACGGCACCTGCCGCAGCCGGTCGCGCACGTCGGCCACGAGCCGCTCGTTCATCGGATACGGTGACACCGCGACGCGATTGCCGAACAGCGCGGCGAGATGCGCGCGCAGCGCGGTGCGTTCGGCCGGCGAGAAATCGGGCGGCAGCGCGCGTTCCATTTCGAGATCGACGACGGCCTGCACGAAGGCCGGATCGTAGTGCGCGCTGTCGTACAGCATCAGGTACGCCTTCAGCGCCGCATACGCGAATTCGGTCTCGTCGGGCCGCGCGTCGCGCAGCGCGGCCTCCATCCGGCTCGCGGCGATCGGCAGCAGCACGTCTTCGAGTGCGCGCCGGTACACGGCGTCGACGGCTTCGTCGATCTTCTCTCCCTGGAACAGCCCCCACCGGTACGCGAGCGGCGGATGCTGCAGGTCGACGCCGCCGGTATTCGCGAGGCCGCCGAGTGCGTCGAGCACGGGCAGCAGGCGGGCGACGTCGGCCGCGTCGGAGAATTTCGCCCCGGCGATCTGCGCATCGACGGCCGGCACGCGCGCGGCGATCTGGTCGAGATATGCGCGATTGTTCGAATAGCTGCGCAGCCACGCGGCCAGCACGGCCACGCATGCCAGCGCGAGCAGCACGTAGCCGGCGATCTGCAGCACGCGCCGCTTCTGATGCCAGCGCAGGTCGCTGCCGGCGAGCGCGGCCTCGCGGAAGATGTGTTCCTGCAGCAGCGACTTCAGGAAGAAGCTGCGGCCGGTCGAGCCGACCTGCGCGACCGGCGGCACGCCCTCGATCTTCAGGAAGCGCTTGATGCCGCTCATCACGCGATCGAACGCGGTGCCCTCCTGCGTACCGCTCGTCAGGTAGACGCCGCGCAGCATCGGCATCGGCTCGTAACTCGATACGGAAAACACCTCGGCGACGAACTGGCCGAGCATGTCCTGCAGGTCGGCGATCTGCTGCGGCAACAAGTACGTCATCTCGCGCTGGCGCGCGTCGGTCTGCGCGGCGAGCAGTTCGGGCAGCCCGTCGTTCAGCCGCTGGTGCAGCAACCGGTATTCGCGGTCGAACGCCGCGCGCAGGTCGAAACCCGGCGCCTCGCTTTGCGCGAGCGGGAACGTGAAACCCCACACCTGCGCGCATTCCGTGCGGCCGTAGCTGCTGAAATACTCGGCGAAGCCCGCGAGCAGGTCGGCCTTCGTCACGAGCAGGTACACGGGAAAGCGGATGCCGAGCTGCGCGCGCAGTTCGAGCAGCCGCTTGCGCAGCACCATCGCGTGCTGTGTGCGTTCGGTCTCCGACGCGCCGAGCAGGTCGGCGACGCTGATCGTCAGCATCGCGCCGTTCAGCGGCTGGCGCGTACGGTATCTCTTCAGCAGGTCGACGAAGCCTTTCCACTCGGCTTCATCGAGTGCACGGTTGCCCTCGTGCGTCGTATAGCGGCCGGCCGTGTCGATCAGTACCGCGTCGTTCGTGAACCACCAGTCGCAATGCCGCGTGCCGCCCACACCGCGAATCGCCGCGCGGCCGAACTGCTCGGCGAGCGGAAAGCTGAGCCCGGAATTCACGAGCGCGGTGGTCTTGCCCGAGCCCGGCGCGCCGATAAATACGTACCACGGCAACTGATACAGATACTGGCGCGACATCCGGTCGAACCAGCGCGGCAGGCCCTTGCGCACGGTGTCGGCCTGCCCGAAGCGAACCTTCTTCAGCAGCGTTGCGGCTTCATCGAAGCGGCTGCGCAACTCGTCGAGCTGCGCTTTTGCCGGATCGTCGGCGGTGGCGGGCCCGGGCGCCGCTTCGCGCAGCTGGTTCAGCAACTGCGCATTGAGCCGGCCGGCGCGCCAGCTGCGCCACGCGACACGCGCGCCCCACACGATGAACAGCACCGCGATCGTCAGCCCGCGCGCCCAGCCGCTTTCGAGCGGCCGGACTTCGGCGAACGCGAACAGCGGGCCCGCGAGCCACACGAAGCATGCGAGCACGACGAGACCCGCGAAGGTCCAGATCTCCCGCGACGGCAATGGCCGGACGAAACGCGCGACAGCCTGGTTCATATCAGTTGGCCCCCTGCGTTGCGCTCGCACCGACGGCGGCACTGCCGGGCGCCGGCAGCAGCGTGATCTCGACGCGCCGGTTCAGCGCGCGGTTCGCGGGCGAATCGTTCGGCGCGACCGGATCGAGCGTGCCGCGCCCTTCCGCCGCGAGCCGTTCCGGATGGTCGAGCCGCGCGGCGATCATGCCGCGCACGGCTTCCGCACGTTCGCGCGACAGATCCCAGTTCGACGCGAAGCGCGCCGTATGCACGGGCGTGTCGTCCGTATAGCCGGTCACGCGCACGTTGCCGGGCACCTTGTTCAGCGCATCGGCCACGCGGGCGAGCACCGGCACGTAGCGGTCGATCACCGACGTCGAGCCGGACTTGAACAACCCGTCGCCGCGCAGCACGATCACGCTGCGATCGGCGTCGTCGCGCACCGATACGAGGCCGGCCGCGATCTCCGGTTCCAGGAACTTCGCGATGCGCGGCGCCGGCGCCGGGCGCGGCGGCGCTTGCGCGGGCTGCAGCTTCGGCACGTGCAGCGCGTCGATCGACGCGAACAGCCGGTCCGAATGCCCGGCGAGCGCGATCCGCAGCCCGACGAACACGCCGAAGCCGATCAGCAGCGCGAGCACCAGGCACACCCACAGCGGCACGACGAACCGGCGCGCAACGTCGCGCGTGACGATGTCGCGCCAGTGCGGCGACAGCGCCGGTTCGAATTCGCCGCGCACGGAACGGATCGTCAACGCGAGCTGGTGGCGCAGCGCGTCGAGCTGTGCGTGACCGTTGTCGAGCACGCGATAGCGGCCCTCGAAGCCGAGCGCGAGACAGAAATACAGCAGCTCGAGCAGGTCGAGATGCTGGCGCGGCTGCTGCGACAGGCGTTCGAGCAGGTGGAAGAATTTCTCTCCGCCCCAGGTCTCGTTGTGGAACGACACGAGCAGGCTGTGCGACGACCACACGCTGCCGCCCCAAGGCGTCAGCGCGGCCGCCTCGTCGAGCGCCGTGCACAGGCAGTAGCGCGCGCCGATGATCGCTTCCGACGGCACGCCGGCCTCCTGCGCGCGTGCCTCGAACTGCCGGATCTCGACGACGAGATGCTCGCGCAGCCACGCCGGATTCGGGTGATGGACGGTCGAGCGGATCTGCGGCACGAGGTTGAGCAAGGGATTCGCCGCCGCGACGAGCGGGTTCGTGCCGCTCGCGGCCCAGCGCCCGGGGCGCGGCTGCGTCGCGGTCGGGCCGGCCGCGCCCGCCGCGGCCGGATGCATGCCGCCCGGATTCGGCGGCACGAAACCGCCTGCGCCGGGGGAGATCGAATCGGAGGTGGAATTCATCGCGTCGCCCCGCCCTCACCCGCGTATCGCCCAGAACTCCATCGAGAGTCCAGGGAATTCGCCGGCGAAATGAAAAGCGAGACCGCCGGAGCGCGCCAGCTGCTTCCACAGGTCGCTGCCCTTGTCGATCTCGAAGTACGTATGGCCCGCGTGATACGGGATCTGCCGCGGCGCGACCGGCAGCTGGCGCATCGTGATGCCCGGCAGCTGCAACTGCACGAGATCGCGGATCCGCTCGACCGGCCCGAGCTTCGCCTGCGCGGGAAAACGCGCGCGCAGGCTGTCGGCCGGCACGTCCGCGCGCACCGCGAGCACGAAGCCGGCCGTGTCGCGCAGCGCCGGGTCGGCCAGCGTCGCGACGCGGATGCCGTTGCCCGCATCGCGCAGCTCGATCTGGATCGCGTTTTGCTCGAGCACCGTCGACAGCGACCGCCGCAGTTCGGTCATCAGCGCCGCGAAGCTCGTGCGCAGGTCGTCGTGCACGTAGACGGCGAGCGACTGCGGGCGCCGTCCGGCCGCCGTGAACGTGCTCAGGTCGCACGCGAGCTTCAGCCAGTCGCAGAACAGCGCTTCCGGGTGCGTCGACACGTGCTGCTGCGCATGCCAGGTCAGCGCGAGATAGCGGTTCACGAGCTGCAGCAGCAGGAAGTCCGCCACTTCCGACACGCCGCCGCGGCCGGGCTCCGACAGCCGTTCCGCGAGCGCTTCGCTGCGTTGCGTGAGCAGTCCGTGCAGCTCGCGCGCGTAGGCCAGCAGCACGGCGTCGCGCTGTGCGACGAGACGCGGCGGAATGTAGCCGTCGTCGACGAGCAGCCGTGCATCGGTGCGCCGCTCGACGATCCGTGCGACACCGAGTGCGTGCCAGTCGCCGGTCAGCTCGGCTTCGAGCATCAGCCGTACGTTCAGGCGCCCCGTCTGCAGCAGTGCGGGACCGAGCGCGACCGCGTTCGCGTCGGCCACTTCGTATTCGCGCACGACGTAGCGCGCGACCTCGCCATTGCCGTTCGCGCCGTTCGCGGCATTGACGCCGCCTGCACCGAACGACACCTCCTCGCCGCCGCCGCGCCACAGCGGCAGCGCGAGCACGACGAGCTGGTCCTTCGCATCGGCCGGCACGTCGAGCGGTTCGGGGAGATCGTCCGGATGGGACAGGTCGAACGGCGTGCCGTCGCGCATCACGCCCGACGCGGTGCGCAGCGCGACCTTGCCGAGCGCCAGTTGCTCGCGATCGAGCTCCAGCGTGTCGAAGCCCCAGTAGAAGCCTTGCAGCGGCAGGCAGCGCAGCGCGACGTAGCGTTCCCAGTGCCGTTCGAGTTGCTGGAAATGCTGCGGCCGCAGGAACATCCCCTCGGTCCACACCACCCGCTGGCGGAGCGCCGCGACCGGTGTCGCGGACATCGTCGGTTCGGTCATGGGCGCCCCTTCGCATCGTTCAGTGCGAGGCCGCCATTCCGTACGGCGATCGACAGCTTCAGCTCGCCCGGCGACGTTTGCCAGAACTTGTAGAGATTGAGTTGCTTCGCGCGCGGCAGCGGCACCGTCAGACGCCAGCGGTTCTTTTCGAGCATGCGGTATTCGGCGACCACGCCGATCGCGCCGGCCTCGACGTTGCCGCGATAGTGCAGCGTGCGCGACTCGCCCGGCCGCAGGATCACACGGTCGGTGCCGAGCAGGTCCGCGCCGAGCACGTTCTCCGGCTTGTCCTGCAGCGAGAAGAAATCCGCGCTGTCGAACGACGCCGCCGCGCGGAGCTGGAACACCTTCAGCACGATCGGCGACGGCTTGCGGTTCATGTCAGGGTTGACGTCGGGCGCGACGTCAACCGTGATCGCATACGGTACCGCCGCGGCGTGCTCCGTCGCGCCGCATCCCGGCAACAGCATCACGCATCCCCATACGATGAAACTGCTCGACCGCCATTGCATATTCCACCCTCGCCACCCAATAACCACTCGCCGGTTTTCGACTGCGAAACCGGATGATCTGATTGAAAAAAGGGACAATTAATTGATCGGTAATTGTGTAACCAGCATATCCATCCATCGCAATCAATGTCGGCAAATTATTCTTGTGAAAAGCCGGGTCGTATCATTCAGGGTTTTTGAAAGTAGATTTGGCGAGATGATGGGCAATTGAATTTTGATTGGTAAATTAATGGCAAAAGTTAATCCGACCGGCGCGCCGCTGGCGGCCCGGTTCTGTGGCGTGGACACCTGTCGGACGGGCCCGGGGCGCAAGCCGGCCGGCCACCGAGCAAGGGACGCTCGCGACGCTGATGGTGTGCCAGGCTATTCGTTTTGCACGAACGGACGATCCGGTTTTTCGTGCATTGACGCGCGCTGACCAAACAACTGACGAATCCGAAAAACACAGCGAACTATAGGCCGTTTTTACGGATTCTCAAGCACTGAAATTCGTAGTCGATTCGGCATTCAGGTGGAAATGGATCGACTAAATGAAACAAAAAGTAACAGGCGGTTCGGTGTCGATGATTGGCACTAGAATCCAACAGCGCTTGTGTGCCACCTTCCAATTACGCCAATTTTTAATTTCAATAATGAAAGGTCGTTCATCGCTCGTTATTTGCCTCGGCGCCTTGTTGCTGGGGGCCGGCGGGTGCAGTACGTCCCCGACACAGTCGGCTGCACGCGCGACGATCGATAGCGCGCGCACCGCGTACGACAGCGGCGACTACGGGCGCACGATCGCGCTGCTGAGCCACGCGAAGGAGATCGACGGCGCCGACACCGACACGCAGGTGGCCGCGCACAAGCTCCTCGCGTTCAGCTATTGCGTGACGAACCGCATCACGCCGTGCCGCGCCGAGTTCTCGAAAATTCTCGACCTCAACCCGCGCTTCGACTTGTCCCCTGCCGAGAAGGGGCATCCGATCTGGGGGCCCGCGTTCGAATTCGCGCGCCGCAGGCATGCGTCGTCATCCTGAACGAACCGGTTTCCACGCGAGCGCTTCACCGAGCGACGTATGACATGCAACTGATCGTGATCGAACATGCCGGCGAGCCGGTCGAAAACGACTCCTACGACGCCGTCGTGTTTCATCCGCCGGGCGGCACCATCGGCCGGGCCAGCGACAACCATCTCGTGTTGCGCGACGACACGCGGCAGATTTCGCGGCTGCAGGCACTGCTGCAGGTCGGCGACGACGCCTGCCTGCTGAAGAACCTGAGCAGCGTATCGACGATCGAGGTGAATCGCGAGCCCGTCGGCTATGCGCAGGAGCGCCCGCTCAACACCGGCGACATCATCCGGATCGGGCCGTACGTGCTGCGCGCCGAACGTGACGACGGCGGCGACGGTGGCGATGCATCGGTCATCGACATGGCGACCGATGCCGGCAAGCACGTCGACGCACCAGCGCAGGCTCGGGCGGCAGCGACAGCGGCACCCGCGCACGCATCATCTTCGCATGTCGATACGAAAGGCGCCGGCAACCGGCTGTGGGGCCTCCTCCAGGATCGCCTCGCGCCGCGCGGCAAGGCGGCGGACGCCGCTACACGGCCAGGCGGCCCCGCCCCTGCGCACGCTGCACCGACCGCGCCGTCGCAGCGCGACCTGAACCAGCTGTCGACCGATCCGCTCGACCTGTTCGCGCAGTCGTCGGGCGATATCGGCGCAGCGGGCACGGCGGCGCACGCAGATCGCGGCAACGCGGATCGCGAAGCGTCGTCCGCGACGCAGGCCGACCATGCCCCCGAGTGGACGCAGCACGTGCGCGTGCAACCGGCCGCCGCGCGCACCGAGTCGCGGCCGGCCGACGAACCGGCGCAGCATGCGGCGCGCGCGCCGACGCCGGAGGAACTGCTGAGCGCGTTCTTCGAAGGCGCGGGGCTCGATACGGCCGCCGAATCGCATCAGTGGTCGGCCGAGCAGTTGTACATCGCGGGCCAGTTGCTGGCGCTGTTCGCGAACGGCACGGTCGAGCTGCTGTCATCGCGCAGCATCCTGAAGCGCGAGGTGAAGGCGCACATGACGATGCTGCTCGATCGCGAGAACAACCCGCTGAAGCTGCTGCCCGACGGCGGCGCGGTGCTGCGCCAGATGTTCGGGCTGCCGCTGCCGGGCTTCATGTCGCCGCAGAGCGCGGTCAGCGATGCATTCCAGGATCTGCATGCGCACCAGATCGGCATGGTCGCCGGCATGCGCGCCGCGTTGATGGACCTGCTGACGCGCTTTTCACCGCAACGCCTGCGCGAGCGCGGCGACGCGATGCGCTGGTACGAGAAGCGCGTGCCCGTGCTGTACAAGGCGAGGATGTGGGATCGCTACGCGGCGACCCATCGCGACACGGTGTTCGCGATCGAGGACGATTTCGCGTCGGTGTTCGGCAAGGCGTTTCTGGCGGCGTACGACGCCGAGGTGGAAAGCTATCGCGGCAGCGGCCGGCATTGAGCGTCGAACGTCACGCCCGCCGCCGGTAGCGGGCGATGCGTGCCGGCGGTGGCGTCAGGTGTCAGGTGTCAGGTGTCAGGTGTCATGCGAGGCGACCTTGTTTCGCCCCGTTTCCTTCGCGTGGTACAACGCTTCGTCGGCCGCCTTGATCACCGACTCCACCTCTCCTTCCTGCTCTGGCGCCCAGCTTGCCACGCCGATGCTCGCGGTCACGCGCCCGAATTCGCTTTCCGCATGTTCGATCGCCAGCCCGTCGATGGCCGCACGAATCCTTTCGGCGATCTCGGTCGCGCCTGTGGCCGGCGTATCGGGCAGGATCACGACGAATTCCTCGCCGCCATAGCGGGCCGCGGTGTCCGCGGGGCGCCGGATGTTGTCGCCGATGCATCGCGCAACCGCCGCCAGCGCGTCGTCGCCGGCCTGGTGGCCATACGTGTCGTTGTAGGACTTGAAGCGGTCGACGTCGACGAACAGCAGCGAAAACACCGACCGGGCCCGGCGTGCGCGGCGCCATTCGAGGTCCAGCACCTCCCCGAACGAGCGGCGGTTGTTGAGCCCGGTGAGGCCGTCGGTGCGCGCGAGCATGACCAGCTCGGATTCGGCCCGCATCCTGCGCCGCAGCTGTGAGCCCAGCAAAAAGGACAGCACGATGAACGCCGCGCCGAAGGTCGCCACCAGCGCGCCGATCGTGATGGCCCGGCGCCGCCACGCGGCGTAGATGTCCTGCTCCGCCTCGGCGACCATGATGATCAGCGGCAGGTGCGGCAGCGTCTTGAAGTAGTAAAGGCGGCGCACGTTGTCGATCGTCGAGGTGTCGACGAACGAGCCTTCCGGCGCCGTCAGGAAGTGGCGAAACGTCGCCGCCTTGCTGATGTCGCGACCGATGGTGTGCACGTCGTACGGCTGGCGCATGAACATGATGCCGTTCGTGCCGACCAGCGAAATCGCGCCGTGCGAGCCGAGCGCGAGGCCGGCGAACAGCGTGTGGAAATACTCGAGATTGACCGCGATCATCACGATGCCGCCGAACGAGCCGTCCGGATTCGACACGCGGCGCGTCAGCGCAACGCTGAGCGAGCCGCCACGCAGGCGCGACGCATAGGGATCGCTGATGAACAGCCCGGCGTCCGGATTGTCCCGGTGAACCGTAAAGTACTTGCGGTCGCCGAAATTGCCCTGTCGCGGCACGTCGTTCGCCGAATCGAGGATGATGTTGCCGGCCGAATCCAGCACGAGCATCGAGCCGAGAAATTTCGCCGTCATCGCGTGATCGAACAGGACGCCGCGCCGCAAGGCCGGCGAGGCCGCCATGACGTCCGGCCGCTGGAGACCCTGGATCACCGCCTCCAGCGACAGGCCGTACAGCTCGATGTTGCGTTCGATGTCGCGCTCGGCGACGAGCGCCAGATTCCGCGACGTGTCGCGCGCGCGATCGAGCGCATCGTGACGGCTCTGAAACAACTGCAACACGCAGAGGCCCATCAGCGCGCACGCTATCAAGGTCCCCGCCAGCACAACGTAGTACGGCGCTGCCGACCGCGGATGCATCCGTGTCCTCTCAGATTGGCCCGGCGCTGACGCACCGGTTGTTATGGTTTGTTCTGAATAACCTATACCAAAAAGTGTGACATCCGGGTACGAGGTGCAGTCCGTACTTGCCAGGTGGCTGACGACGTGGCCTGAACGGTGTCGAGCGAATCGTGTTTCGCTCGGGCCGGCAGCGGGTGCCGGCGCTCGTTCACCGGGGGGGCGTCGCGTGGTGTGACGTGCGTCGCTGCCGATGACGGAATCGAAACAATCCGTTCGCAGTGGTACGCGCATTGAAATTCCCGTCCGGTTGCCATGCGAATGCACGGCCGACGGTAAAAGCTGGCGGGAGACCGGGCGCGCCGTTGCGGGTTGCGCAACGTGAGTGCGGCCCGGCCCGCACCGATCGCGCGCACGACACCGACGGCGTCGCGCACGCGATCGATCGGCCGTCAGACGGCCATCACCGTCACCGACTTCGTGACGAGGTACGGTTCGAGCGCTTCCGGCCCGCCTTCCGAGCCGTAGCCCGAGTCCTTCACGCCGCCGAACGGCATTTCCGGCCACGGCGTCGCCGGCTGGTTGATCCACAGCATCCCGACTTCGAGGCGCTGCGTGAGCAGGTGCACGTTCGCGAACGAACGCGTGAACGCGTAGCCGGCGAGACCGAACGGCAGACGGTTCGCTTCCGCGATCGCATCTTCGAGCTTGTCGAAGCCGCGGATCGCCGCGACCGGGCCGAACGGCTCGTTGTTGAACACGTCGGCTTCGAGCGGCACGTTCGCGATCACGGTCGGCGCGAAGAAGTTGCCTTCCGAGCCGATCCGCTCGCCGCCGGTTTCGATGCTCGCACCGACCTTGCGCGCGTTGTCGACGACCGACGCCATCGCGGTGAGGCGGCGCGGGTTCGCGAGCGCGCCGAGCGCCGTGCCTTCCTCGAGGCCGTTGCCGACCTTCAGGCTTTCCGCATGCTTGACCAGCGCGCGCGTGAATTCGTCGCGGATGCTGTTGTGCACGAGAAAGCGCGTCGGCGAAATGCAGACCTGCCCCGCGTTGCGGAACTTCGCGCCGCCGGCAGCCTTCACCGCGAGCGCGACGTCGGCGTCCTCGGCGACGATCACCGGTGCGTGGCCGCCCAGCTCCATCGTCGCGCGCTTCATGTGCAGGCCGGCCATCGCGGCGAGTTGCTTGCCGACCGGCGTCGAACCCGTGAACGTGACCTTGCGGATCACCGGGTGCGGGATCAGGTACGACGAGATTTCCGCCGGATCGCCGTACACGAGGCCGATCACGCCGGACGGCACGCCCGCGTCGACGAACGCGCGCAGCAGCGCGGCCGGCGACGCCGGGGTTTCTTCGGGTGCCTTCACGAGGAACGAGCAGCCGGTTGCCAGCGCGGCGCTCAGCTTGCGCACGACCTGGTTGACCGGGAAATTCCACGGCGTGAAGGCGGCGACCGGGCCGACCGGCTCCTTCACGACGGTCTGCTGCGCGCCGAGGTTGCGCGGCGGCACGATCCGGCCGTACACGCGGCGGCCTTCGTCCGCGAACCATTCGATGATGTCCGCCGCCGACAGCACTTCGACGCGCGCTTCGGTGAGCGGCTTGCCCTGTTCCTGCGTCATCAGCTGCGCGATCGCGTCGGCGCGTTCGCGCACCAGCGCGGCCGCCTTGCGCATCGTCGCCGCGCGTTCGTGCGCGGGCACCTTGCGCCACGCTTCGAAGCCGCGTTGCGCGGCGGCGAGCGCACGGTCGAGATCGGCGATGCCCGCGTGGGCCACCTTGCCGATTACCTTGCCGGTCGCCGGGTTCACGACGTCGATCGTCTTGCCGCTCGCGGCGTCGACCCACTCGCCGTCGATCAGCAGTTGCGTATCCGTATAAGTCACGTTAGCCATCCAGACACCCCTACATTGCGTCGATAAACGCGCGCTGCCGCGAACGGCCGCGCGCCGGTTGACAGAAAAAGCCACACCGCCGGGGCAGGCACGCGCCCGGCGGCGTCGACGGCAGGCACGCCGGCCCGCCATCGTTCCGCATGGGGCCGCGCTCAGCGCGCGGCCGCCGTCGCCTTGCGGAGTTTCGCGACGTCCGCCGCCTGCACGGCCGGCGCGCCGTTGTTCCAGCCGGCGCGCATGAACGTCAGCACGTCGGCGATCTGCCGGTCGTTCAACTGGTTCGAGAACGCCGGCATCGGATACGCCGACGGCACGCCATCGATCACGAGCGTCTCGCTGCCGTTCAGCGTCACGTTGATCAGCGATGCGGCATCGGCTTCGAGCACGTTCGGATTGCCGGCGAGCGGCGCAAGCAGCGGCGCGTAGCCGCGCCCGTCCGCGCCGTGGCAATGCAGGCAGTAAGCGTTATACACCTTCGCGCCCGGATCGGCCGCCGGCCGGCCCAGCACCACCTGCGTCGCCTTCGGATCATAGCTGTACGGCGGCGCGCCCGTGCCGCCCGCAGCCGGCAGCGATTTCAGGTAACGGGAAATCGCTGCCAGATCGTCGTCGGTCAATGCCTGCGTGCTGTGGTTGATCACGCTCACCATCGAGCCGAATGCCGTGGCGTGCCGGTTCGCGCCGGTTTTCAGGAACTGCGCGACTTCCGCCTCGTTCCAGCGGCCGAGCCCCGTGTTGGGCTCGCCGGTCAGGTTCGATGCGAACCAGTTGTCGATCGGCGCACCCGACAGGAACGCCGCGCCGCCTTCGTCGAGCGCCTTCTCCTGGAAGCCCACGCCGCGCGGCGTGTGGCACGACCCGCAGTGCCCGAGCCCCTGCACGAGATACGCGCCGCGGTTCCACATCGCGTCCTTGGCCGGCTTGTCGGCATAAGGCGTCGTATCGAGGAACACCGCGTTCCACAACGCGAGCGGCCAGCGCATGTTGAGCGGCCACGGGATGTCGGACGGCCGGTTCGCCTGCTTCACCGGTTCGACGCCGTGCATGAAGTACGCGTACAGCGCCTTCACGTCGTCGTCCTTCAGCTTCGCGTACGACGGGTACGGCATGGCCGGATACAGATGATGGCCGTCCTTCGCGACGCCCGCGCGCAGCGCGCTCGCGAATTCTGCTTCCGTATAGCCGCCGATGCCTGTCTCGGGGTCGGGCGTGATGTTGGTCGTGTAGATCGCGCCCATCGGCGTGACCATCTTCAGGCCGCCGGCGAACGGTGTGCCACGCGGCGCGGTGTGGCACGCGACGCAGTCGCCGGCTTTCGCGAGATACGCGCCGCGCGCGACGAGCGCGCTGTCGGCCGGTGCAGCCTGCGCGGCATGCGCGGTCGGGCCGGCCAGCATGGCGGACAGCGCGAGCAGCGACGCGCGGAGCGTAGTCAGGGTGAGGTTTCGCATGATCGTCGCCTCCCCTCAAGCCGTCTTCAACTGGTCGCCGACCGGCAGCTTGCGCAGCCGCTTGCCGGTCGCCGCGAAGATCGCGTTCGACAGCGCCGCGGCCGTCGCGGCCGTGCCTGGTTCGCCGATCCCGCCCGGCGCTTCGCCGCTTTTCACCAGATGGACCTCGATCGGCGGCGTCTCGTTGATCCGCAGCATCCGGTAGTCGGTGAAGTTGCTTTGCACGACACGGCCGTCCTCGATCGTGATCTCGCCGTACAGCGCGCCCGTGATCCCGAAGATGATGCCGCCCTGCACTTGTGCCTCGATCGTGTTCGGGTTGACGACCATCCCGCAATCGACCGCGCACACGACACGCTTGACCTGCACCTCACCGCCGTCCACCGCGACGTCGACGACGATCGAGAAGAAGCTGCCGAACGCGTGCATCACCGATACGCCGCGCCCTTGCCCCGTCGGCAGCGACGCACCCCAGCCGGCCGCCTTCGTCGCGACGTCGAGCACGTTGAGCGCGCGCGGCGTCTTGCCCAGCAGCGCGCGGCGGTATTGCACGGGGTCGGTCTTGGTCTGCGCAGCCAGTTCGTCTATGAAGCTCTCGACCACGAAGGTGCTGCGCGTCGGGCCGACGCCGCGCCAGAACGCGGTCGGCACGTGGCGCGGCTCCTGGCGCACGTAGTCGATCAGCTGGTTCGGCAGGTCGTACGGCAGGTCGGTGGCGACCTCGACCGCGTCGGGATCGACGCCGTGCTGGAACGCGGGCGGCGCGAAGCGCGCGAGGATCGACGAGCCGACGATCCGGTGCTGCCACGCGATCGGCTTGCCGTTCGCGTCGAGGCCGGCCGAGATCCGGTCGTAGTAGTACGGCCGGTACATGTCGTGCTGGATGTCTTCCTCGCGGGTCCAGATCACCTTCACGGGCGCGTTGACCTGCTTCGCGATCTTCACCGCCTGGCCGATCATGTCCGTCTCGAGGCGCCGGCCGAAGCCGCCGCCGAGCAGGTGGTTGTGCACGACGATCTTCTCCGGCGGAAAGCTCGTGAGCCGCTGCACGGTATCGACCGCGCGCGTCGGCACCTGCGTGCCGACCCAGATTTCGCAACCGTCGCTGCGCACATGCACCGTGCAGTTCACCGGCTCTATCGTCGCGTGCGCGAGGAACGGCTGTTCGTACACCGCGTCGACGCGCGTCTTCGCATTCGCGAAACCCTTGCCGACGTCGCCGTCCTTGCGCGCGACCGCGCCCTTGCCGTTCGCCGCGGCCTGCGCGAGATCGGCGACGATGTCCTTCATCGACACCTTCGCATCCGCACCTTCGTTCCACTTCACGACGAGCGCCGACGCGCCGCGCTTCGCCGCCCAGGTGTGATCGCCGACCACCGCTACCGCGTTGTCCGCGCGCACGACCTGGCGCACGCCGGGAATCTTCTTCGCGGCGGTATCGTCGACGCTCGCGACCGTACCGCCGAACACCGGGCTGTTCACGATCACCGCGTACAGCATGCCGGGCAGGCGCACGTCGAGCCCGAACTGCGCGGTGCCGTCGACCTTCTCCGGCGAATCGAGCCGCTTCGCGGGCGTGCCGATCAGCTTGAAATCCGCCGGCTTCTTCAGCGCGACATCCTTCGGCACGGGCAGCTTCGCCGCGGCGTCGGCGAGCTGGCCGTACGACGCACGCCGGCCGCTCGGCGGATGCTGCACTTCACCGTTCGCCGCGCGGCAGGATGCCGGATCGACATTCCATTGCTTCGCGGCGGCCGCGACCAGCAGCGTGCGCGCGGTCGCGCCCGCGCGGCGCAGCGGTTCCCATGCGTAGCGCACCGACGTCGAGCCGCCGGTGAGCTGGCCGCCGAGCAGCGGATCGAGGAACAGCTTCTCGTTCGGCGGCGCATGGTCGAGCGTCACGCTCGACAGCGGCACTTCGAGTTCCTCGGCGATCAGCATCGGCAGCGCCGTGTAGACGCCTTGCCCCATCTCGACCTTCGGCATCACCAGCGTGACCTTGCCGGCACGGTCGATCTGCACGAACGCGTTCGGCGCGAACACGCCTGCGCGTGCGGTTTCATCGCCGTCGCCGCCGATCACCGAACGGCGCGCATCGTCGCCGACGGCCGGCAGGCTGAAGCCGAGCAGCAGGCCACCGCCCGCCGCCGCGCCCAGCGACATGCCTAACTTGAGGAACGAACGGCGCGACACGCCCGCGCCGGCCCGACCTGCTTCGATCAGTCCGCGTGACATGTCAGCCTCCGCAGAGTCGTTTCAAGGAAGCTGACCACCTCTGTGAGGGGCAGCGAACGAAGTGAGCGTGGGGGCTGTTTCATCTCAGGCTCCCTTCGCGGCTTGCTTGACGGCCGCGCGAATCCGGTTGTACGTGCCGCAGCGGCAGATGTTGCCGGCCATTGCCGCGTCGATGTCGGCGTCGCTCGGGTTCGGGTTCGACGCGATCAGCGCGGTGGCGGCCATCACCTGCCCCGACTGGCAGTAGCCGCACTGGACGACGTCGAGCTCGCGCCACGCCTGCTGGACCTTGTGGCCGGCCGGCGTCGCGCCGACGGCTTCGATCGTCGTGATCTTGCGGCCCGCGACGGCCGCGACCGGCAGCACGCACGAGCGCGCGGCGACGCCGTCGAGATGCACGGTGCATGCGCCGCACTGCGCGATCCCGCAACCGAACTTCGTGCCGGTGAGGCCGACGATGTCGCGCAGCACCCAGAGCAAGGGCATGTCGTCGGGGGCGTCGACCGAGCGGGTTTCGCCGTTGATGTTGAGGGTGACCATTCAGCCTCCGGGGCCGGTGTATTGGGGAAGCGGCGCGCATCGCACGCCGCGCGGGTTTTTCGTTGTCGTCGCCGTCGCCGGATGCGACGGGTGCCGCGCGGCCCGGGTCGGCGCGGGCCGCGGCGTGGGTTCTGCTGCGTTACTCGGCCACGTCGATGCCGGACAGCACCTTGATGACCGGCGGCGACGCGAACCAGTCCGCCGATTTCACGCGGAATTCGCCGAAATACGGGCTGGCGAGATGCGCGTCGACTGCGGCCTGATCGTCGTAGATCTCGTACAGGTGCAGGTTCGGCGAGCCGTCCTGTTCGCGGAACAGGTCGTAGCGCCGGTTGCCCGGCTCGGCGCGCGTCTTCGCGACCATGCTGCGCAGTTCGGCCTCGGCCGCCTCCGCGTGTTCGGGTTTCAGGAACAGCGAAGCAATCACGTGAAGCGCCATCTTGTCACTCCTTTTGAATCGAAATCGAGCATGCCACAAGCCGGCGTCGCGCGGCGCCGGCGTGCAAGCGTCATGTGTTGCAGTGCCGCGAGATCAGGCCAGTTCGTCCGGGCCCACGCGCACGACGACCTTGCCGAAGTTCTTGCCGGCCAGCAGGCCGATCAGCGCTTGCGGCGCGTCGGCCAGGTCGGGAACGACATCCTCGAGCGTCTTCACCTTGCCCTGCGCGACCCATTCGCTCATCTCCTTCAGGAACGGCGCATAACCGGTCGCATAGTGGTCGAGGATGATGAAACCCTGGATCCGGATGCGCTTGCGCAGGATCGTGCCCATCAGCGCCGGCACGCGGTCACGGCCGGTCGACACAGCGGTGTCGTCGTATGCCGCGTCGTTGTAATGCGCGATGATCCCGCACACCGGCACGCGCGCGTGATCGTTGAGCAGCGGCCACACCGCGTCGAACACGGCCCCGCCGACGTTCTCGAAATAGACGTCGATGCCGTTCGGGCACGCGTCCTTCAGCTTCGCGGCGAATGCCGGGTCGCGGTGATCGACGCACGCGTCGAAACCAAGCGTATCGGTCACGTATGCGCACTTGTCGGCGCCGCCCGCGACGCCGATCACACGGCAGCCCTTCAGCTTGGCGATCTGGCCGACCACCGCGCCGACCGCGCCGCTCGCGGCCGCGACGACCACTGTTTCGCCGGCCTTCGGCTCGCCGATTTTCAGCAACCCCGTATAGGCGGTGAAGCCCGGCATGCCGAGCACGCCGAGTGCGTACGACGGATGCGCGACGTCGCGGCCGAGCGGAATCAGGTCGCGTCCGTCGGACAGTGCGTAGTCCTGCCAGCCGGCACCCGCGACCACGAGGTCGCCTTCGCGGAACGCGGGCAGGTTCGACGAGACGACCTGGCTGACGGTGCCGCCGACCATCGGCTGGCCTAGCTCGGCGGGCGGCGCATAGGACGGTGCGTCGCTCATCCGGCCGCGCATGTACGGGTCGAGCGACAACCAGACCGTGCGCAGCAGCACCTGGCCGGCGCCGGGCGTCGGCACGTCACCGGATTCGCTGCGGAAGTTGCCCGGCGTCGGCGCGCCGACCGGGCGCGAATTCAGGATGATCTGGCGATTTGCGGTCTTGCTTTGCGGCATGTGAGCCTCCGTCAACAGGAATGGACGTGCTTCGTGGGCACGATCGGATCAGGGATGGACCAGCGGGAGACGCGCGCACGGCAACGTCGGCGGTCAGGCCGTCGCAGCTGCGTGCGTGCGCTTGAAACAATCGGGAACAGCGTAACGCGGCGTGGCACGTTCGTCATGCGGGTTTGAGTAGACCAGTCGTCTAGAGTCAGGGTAAAAACAAGGCGCGCCGATGCGCGCCCGGGTTACGACTGTGCGCCGCCATGCTCGGCCGGCGGCAGGTTCAGCATGCGTCTCGTTTCGACCATCGCTCTTTCGAGCGGCTTGCGGTTGCGGTGAATCTTTTCCAGCAGCGTCGCACCGAGCCACAGCTCGTAGAGGATCGCGGCCGTGTGCGACGGATCGGCGACTCCGTTCAGCGAACCGTCGGTCAGACCTGCCTCGATGCCGCCCGCGAGGCGCTCGATGATCTGGCCCGTGCCGTGCCGCAGTACCGCGCGCATCGCTTCAGACAGGTCCGACACTTCCGCGCCGAGCTTCACCGCGAGGCACTTGCCTTCCGGATCGTCCGCGCATTGCGTGTGCAGCCAGTTGCGCCAGTACGTCATCAGGCGCTCGGCGCCCGTGCCGGCCTGAAGCTTGAGCAGGTTGTCGAGATGCGCGAGATAGCCGTCGAAATAGGATTCGAGCAGCGCTTCGCCGAATGCCTCTTTCGAACCGAAGTAATGGTAGAACGAGCCTTTCGGGATGCCCGCCGCAGCGAGTATCTCGTTCAGGCCGACCGCCGAAAACCCCTTGTGGAGCATGATCGGCTTGGCGATATTCAGGATGTGCTGGCGGACTTCCGCGCCTGAAGATGCATTCATGGTGGCGTATGTTAGCAACGATTAGACCGGTCGTCTAGTAACGTCGATCCGGCATGTTGAGCGGCACTTTACCCGATCCCCGCCAGGCGCCCAAACGTTGCGCCGGCGCTCCTCGCTCCTGTTCCCCGCGGCGTCACACGCACGACTTTGTTTCGTCGCGGGCGTTTCATCGATCTCCCGCATAAATACGCGCGGCGCATGCGCCGGCGACTGCGCACTTTCGACCGGCATTGCACACGTGTGCATTACGCCGGATCGTCGTTGTCGCCTCCCGAAACCGAGACCAGGAACGCCCATGACCGCTTCGAAACCCGAACGCCCGTCCGCGCCGAACCGCCGGCGCTTCATCCAGCGCGGCGCCGCGCTGACCCTGTCGCCGCTCGTCGGCACCCTGGCTGCCTGCGGCGGTGACGGCAACCCGACTGCGGCGTCGTCGTTCGCCGCCGCCGGCGCTGCAAATGCCGCCACACGCAGCTACGGCATCGCCGACCGCTCGATCACGATCAACGTCGTCAATGCGATTCCGTCGACGACGCTTGCGTACGGCAATGCAGCGAGCCAGAGCGGCTCCCTGCCGCAGGCGTCGCAATCGCAGGTTTCGACCGGGCAATCGACCGCCGTCAGCGCGTCGAACAGCTGGGGCGATTGCACCGGATCGTTCGGCCTTGCCGGCGGCGACGCGTCGTTTGCGATCGCGTACACGCATCCGTTCGGGTCGCAACCGACCACCGTCAGCGTCACGCCGTCGGCCGGCTACGTGTCGGGCGCCGACGCCGCCACGTTTCCCGGTCACGATTCGGTCGCGAATCTCACGCTGTATCGCGGCGTCGCTACCGCGAACGGCGCCTGGGTCGTCCCGCTCGCGCAACTCGCGACGCCGCCGGGCAACAACGGCCAGGATTTCGCGAACAGCATGTTCGGCAGCAACGTGCGCACGGCCGCGGCGATCCAGTCTGCTTACCAAAGTACGGGCCCGCTCGGCTACGTGCCGCCTGCCGACTTCACCGGCGGCCAGCTCGCTGGCTTCGTCGCGCAATGGGTGCAGCGCTGGCAGAACGGCTCGGCGTATGGCGTGCTGCCCGCTGCCGATGCGCAGTTGATCGATGCGCTGAAGCAGTATGTGTCCGGCGCATCGAACGCCGGCCCGCTGACGATGTGGGTGCCGCAGATCGCGTGGCAGGCGGGCTCCGATCCAGCGGTGTTCGCGCTGACGGGCTATCGCGCGTTTCCGTTCGTCGACGCGCAGGGCAACTGGATCGCGGGCTCACTCTCAGCGTTCCTGACGCTGCTGGCGGCCGGCTCGCATATCGTCGCGATCAGCGCGACGAGCGACCTGCCGGCGGGTGTCACGATGCAGGCGTTCGACAGCTTCATGGGCGCGAGCGGGCTGACGACGTCGACGGATATCGGCAACTCGCACTACGCGTCGGTCCTGAACACGACGGGTCGCTATTACCTGAGCGTCGGCAGCGATTTCGCGCCGGCGAACTGCGGGCTGATCCTGTCGTTCCTGTACGGACGCACGGTGAACAACCTGCTCGCGGGCGCCGGCACGTACAACACGTTCATCCAGCTCGAAGGCTGGCAGGCCGGCGGTTCGCGGCACAACGCCGACTATGCGACGTATCAGCAGACGCTGTGGAACATCTCGACGTACGGCGCGTCCGCATATAGCGAAAAGCGCGCGACGTCGATCTTCCTCGCGCCCGCCGGGTGGACGCCGCAGGTCTATCAGACGACGCGGATGATGCCGTACGTCGGTGCCTATGCGCAGTCGAACGGTACGCCGCAGGGTTGGCTGAACACGTCGCTCGTCACGATTCCGGCGGACGCGCCGGCGCTGCCGTCGCGGTATGTGTCGAGTTGATCTGTGTCGGTGGGCGGGCGAGCGATCGGGGGTATAGCGGTCTCGGTTGCTTGCCTGCTTGGGAGGCTGTGGAAAACTGATCCGCGGGGTGCTCACAGACGGTTCAAGGGGGCGTCTGCCCCCTGCCGAGGTCGCGTGAGCGGCTTATAGAGCGTTCTACGAGATCGACTATTTTCTGCGGTGGCCCTCGCGGGAGAACTTCAACAGCCTGTCAAGGCTTACGGCGTGCGTTGCCATCGGCTGAAGCACGCTTGCGGTTTCGCCGTCAGCGCGGCGCTTCGTCTGCGCGCTTTCGCGTACGCGCCCTTCGCTCGTCACGTTGCGCGGCCGGTGCCGCCTTGGCACCGCGCAGCGGCGCCCTGCGCGCGAGCACCGTCATCTCGCGCCGCAGCGCGTCGAGTTCCTTGCCGCGCGCCGCATCGGTCGTCTGCGCGCCGTCGAGCTGCCCCTGAAGCATGCCGCATCGATGCAGCGCGTCGCCCAGTTGCGCCTGCAGCGCGGCTGTGTCTTTCCGCTGCTGCGCATCGCGCTGCTCCGTGCGCGATGTCATTGCATCGAGCTCCTTTTGCAGTCGCGCGGCCGCGAGCCGCTCGCGATCGATCTCTTGAAGCGCCCGCTTCTCCGACGCACGCAAGCGTTCCTCGGCCCGGCCGGCGTCGTCGCGCAGCCGGTCGAGCTGGGTGGTGAAATCCGCGCGGGCCTGCGCGAGTGCGCGGTCGCCTTCCGCGTTGTCGGCCGTCAGGCGCTCGATATCCGCTTGCAGCGCTTGCCGCGATGCGTCGTCGGCCGCCCTCGCCTGTTCCAGTTCCTGAATGCGCACCTGCGCGGCCAGCAGTGCGGCCGTGCGTTGCTCCAGCGCGGTTTCGGTGCGGGCCAGCTCAGCCTGTAGCGCCGAGACTTCCGCCTTTGCCGTCGCCCGTTCGGCTTCGACTTCCGCGCGCAATGCGTCGAGCGCGGCGGCCGCATCGGTGCTCGACCGATTCCAAAGCGCCGCAACCAGTTCGCCGGCGGCCGCCTGCAGATCGGCCGGCAGGTCGGGATGCTCGATGCGGACGCGACTCTTTTCCCGCAACTCGGCCCAGAACTCGCCGAGGACGGCCGTCGGCGTGCTCATGCTGCCCTTGCGAACGAGCTGGTACAGCCGGTTCGCGGTGGGCGTGATGCCGAAACGGAAGAACAGCAGCGCGCACGCTTCGCGATACAGCTCGCGGGTTTTCGGGAAGTCGGCCTTGAGGCGCTCGATTTCGGCGGTCAGGCGGGATTCGTCGGCGGCGAGATCGGACATGGCGGGTTTCGTTGGTGATTTCGTAAATAATATAACGTAAACCGTTAGATATCCAATTATCCCTATTCTTTGATTTGACATTATTTCTATAATGTCGAGATCGATGTGTGTCGGGACGGCGTGTGAATCGCAGCCGTCCGTTTGCCCCTTCCGCATTCCCCGCGCACGCCGGCTGTGTTGATGCAATCTCCCGTCAGGATGGTTGTCGTCGTGCCCGATTCTTCATACGCTTAGGGATCACTCCTGCCCGGAGACCCGAAATGGTGGACGTCAGATTGAACGTGCCGATGGTCGATCAGAGCGGCATCAGGAAGACCAAGTCAGGATCCAAGGCACTGAAAAACGCATGCTGGTATGCGGCGGCGTGCATGGTTTCGTACTTCCACCGCCCCGGGCCGCGTCTGGGCATTCCGGAGCTATGGCGGGCCGACCAGGGGCTTCTCCCGTCAAGGATCCCCGACTTGTGCGCGGTCGAAGGTCTCGTGCCGCTCAATCAGCCGACGGTCATTACGCCCGAGTGGCTCGCCGCGGTACTGACGGACTTCGGTCCGATCTGGGCCGCGGGGCATTTCCTGGACAGGCCGGACCAGCCTGAAATCGGTCACGTGATCGTCATCACGGGCATCCAGCAACGCATCGTTCATTACAACGACCCGGAGGGGCCGCCCGCGCGCACGATGCTTCTGGGGACTCTTGACGCCGGACGGCGGACACCCGACGGACTGCTGGTGAAGGGGCCGCACCGTTATTGAATGCCGTCGCGGGCGTCCATCCTCCCCCTGCAGAAACGCCCCTGCAACCGCCTCGGAAAACCGTCACCATTGCGGAATTGAAAGCCGGCTGCCTTGCCGCGTCGTCGGCATCCATCCGGCGTATCCGTGACGAAAACAGCAGAACGAGGAGCCCGCGTTGCGCACATTCCGGATCCCCTTCCGCGGCTTGTTCGTCAAGCTCGTGCCGACGTTCATCGTCGTGGGGTTCGTGGCGATGGTGCTGTCGTCGGTGCTGACGAGTGTGCTGTGGCGCTCGCATGCCGAAAGCGATATCCGCCGTTTTCTCGGCAACGTCGACCGCCCTGCACTCGCCGCTGCGACCGGCGCCGTCGACTGGCGCGACCCGGTTGCCTGCCGCGCCGCGGCCGACGCCATGTTCTGGCAGATCGCGCGAATCGGTGCGCGCGACGTGATGGATTTCGCGCCGATGATGGGCTTCTTCGCCGCCGGCCGGCTGCAGGTGCGCATTGCGCGACCTGACGGCGCCGGATGTGAAACGTCGCCCGCCGCGTCGCCGTTGCTGTCCGATGCATTCGCGGCGACGCCGGCCGATCCGTCGGCACCCGACACGATGCTGCGCCGTGACGACGACTGGGCCATCGTCACGCGCGTCGTGATGCCCGGCGGCGCGATCGCGCGGATCGGCGTCCATTACTGGCCCGGCTGGCAACTCCACTACGAGATCGCGGACGATGCGTCGGCCTACGACCTGATCCGCACCGTGCTGTATCTCGGCGCGATGGGCGCGAGCTTCGCGGGGCTGCTGGTCTGGTTGCTGGTGCGCCGCGTCCGGCGGATGACGGCCGCGGCCGACCGCTGGGCGGCCGGCGACCTGTCGGCCCGGATCGCCGATACCTCGTGCGATGAACTCGGCGCGCTGGCCGCGCATTTCAACCGGATGGCCGATGCGCTTGCGCGCGCGTTCGGCACGCAGAAGGCCCTCGCGGTGTCGGTCGAGCGCACCCGCATCGCGCGCGACCTGCACGACACCGCGAAGCAGCGCAGCTTCGTGCTCGGCCTCAAGCTGACCGAACTGGAATACGAGGCGCGGCGCCATCCCGATCTGTTGCCGACTGTCGGCGCCGCGCGGCGCCTGGCCGATCATCTGCAGCAGGATCTCGACAACGTGGTGACCGGTTTCAGCCTGCCCGCGATTGCCGAGGACGGCTTGCACGCCGCCGTTTCGCAGGCGGTGCACGACCTGCTGGCCGGATCGGGCATCGACTGGTCGCTCGATCTGCCGGAAGTCGCGGAGCGCGCGCTCGACGCCCACCCGGCGGCCGCACACGAACTGCTGATGATCACCCACGAGGCGACCGCGAATGCGCTGCGCCACAGCGGCTGCCGCCGGATCGACATCGCGTGCGAACCGGGCAGCGCCGCGCACGCGGCGTCCGGCTCGTCGACGTCGCGCTGGCGATGGACCGTACGCGACGACGGCACCGGTTTCGATCCGGTTGCCGTGCCCGTCGGCATGGGGCTCGGTAACCTGCGCTGGCGCGCCGACGCGCTGCCCGGCGGCATGCTCGACATTGCGTCGGGCGCGGACGGCACGCGCGTGACCGTCCATTTCAATCCGATGGAGACGGCATGACCACGATCCTGATTGCCGACGATCACGCGGTCGTGCGCGAAGGCATCCGCGGGCTGTTGCGGCTCGATGCGTCGTTCGAGATCGTCGCGGAAACCGACGACGGCGCGTCGACGGTCGAGCAGGTGCGCGTGCATCGTCCGGACGTGCTGCTGCTCGACCTGATGATGCCCGGCATGGGGCACGCCGGCGTGCCCGCCGTCATTCGTGCGATCCGGGCGGCCAGCGCCGAAACGCACATCATGGTGCTGACTTCGTCGGACGACGATGCGCTTGCACTCGCCGCGATCGATGCCGGCGCCGATTCGTTCCTGCTGAAATCGATGCGCGGCGAGCGTCTGCTGCAGGCGATCCACGCGGCCGTCCACGGTGAACCGACGCTGCACCCCGGCATCGCGCAGCGCATGATCGGCGCGTGGCGCAAGCCGCCGCGCAGCCCGTTCGCCGCACTGACCGCGCGCGAACTGGAAGTGCTGCGCTGCCTGGCCGAAGGCGGCAGCAATGCGCGCATCGCCGCGACGCTCGGCATTACGGAAAAGACCGTCAAGACGCATCTCGGCAACGTGATGTCGAAGCTGCATCTGTCCGACCGCACGCAGGCCGTCGCGCTCGCGTGGCGGGAAGGACTGATGGCGCCGAAATCCTGATATCCACGCACGGCCGGCGTCGCCCACGCTGTCCGCCCTCGTCGCGTCGCATTCCCGCTTCGCACGCGGCGCACGCTTCGCCGAACCGATACGCCACGTCTGCGACTTTGGTCGCATTCTTTCCGCGTTTCCAGCACGACCTTCGCCCGATGTGCCGACGCGGCGGCGTCCCTAAAGTGGCGCTGTCGCGCGATCGTGCGCATTCGAGACGGCGGAAACATGAGACCTGCCTGCCTGCTGTTCCTTCCTGTCGCGCTGGCGGCATGCGTGCCGCTCGCGCTCTCGTCCGCGGGCAGCGGCGTGCGCATCGTCACGACCGACCCCGGCGGCACGTGCCGCCATCTTGGCGACGTGACCGGCAGCCAGGGCAACTTCCTGACCGGCGGTTTCATCCCGGACACATCGCTCGAGACAGGCGCGCGCAACGACCTGAAGAACCGCGCCGCCGCGCTCGGTGGCAATGTCGTGGTGCTCCTCACGCAGCGCGCCGCGCAAAGCGGCAGTTTCGACGGCGGCGAAGGCGGTTACCTGCGGCAGACCGGCGTCACGCTGACCGGCAGCGTCTATCGCTGCCCCGGCACCGGAGCGTGACGATGCGCCTCTTCGCGACCCTGATCTGGAGCCTCGGTGTGTCCGGCTGGCTGCCCGGCTGCGGGCGTGACGGCAACGAACCCGTCATGCCCGGCGGCTTGCCGGCGCCGCCACCCGGAATGCAGTGCGCCGCGTCCTGGCCGGACGGCACGCCGGAAACGGGCGCGGCCCACGCTGTGACACCTGCCGCGCCAGTCGTGGCGCAACGGGCGCAGTAACGCGCCCGCGCGGTTCAGCGCGGGGCCGGCGCGGCGACTGCCGCCCGGGACGGGCGTCCGCGCTTCGCCGGGTGTGTCTCCGGCATCCGCCAGTACACGAGCAGCGAAATCGCCGCGCACGCGGCGACGTACCAGAAGAACATCGTCTCGTTGCCGCTCGCCTTCAGCCGCAGCGCGACGAATTCGGTCGTGCCGCCGAGGATCGCCGTCGTCAGCGCATAAGGCAGCCCGACCGCCAGCGCGCGGATCTGCGGCGGAAACAGCTCGGCCTTGACCAGCATGTGCACCGACGTGAAGCCGCTGAGCACGACCAGCCCAGCGAACACGAGCGCGAACGCGGCGAGCGGTTCGTGCACGTGCCCGAGCGTCGTGAAGATCGGCACGGACAGCAGCGTGCCGCCGATCCCGAACCACAGCAGCACCGGCCGGCGGCCGACGCGGTCCGACACGAGGCCGAACAGCGGCTGCAGCGGCATGTACAGCAGCAGTGCGGCGGTGCAGATCCACGTTGCCGTTTCCTTGTGCAGCCCGACCGAGTTGACGAGATATTTCTGCATGTAGACCGTGTACGTGTAGAACGCCACGGTGCCGCCGACCGTGATGCCGATCGCGAGCAGCAGTTCGCGCCAGTGGGCCGCGAGGTCGGCCGTCATGCGTATCTTCGCCGCGCGCGCCCGGCTGGCGATGAACGCGTCGCTCTCCACGACGTTGCGGCGCATGTAGAGCGCGAACAGCGCGAGCAAGCCGCCGACGAAAAACGGAATCCGCCAGCCCCAGCGCTCGAGGTCGTGCGTGCCGGCGAAGATGCGCTGCATCGCGAGCATCAGGCCGAGCGCGACGAGCTGGCCGGCGACCACGCTCACCTGCAGGAAGCCGACATAGAACCCGCGCCGGTTCGGCGGCGCGATCTCGCTCAGGTAGGTCGCGCTGGTGCCGTATTCGCCGCCCATGCTGAGCCCCTGCAGCAGCCGCGCGGCGACGAGCAGCGCCGGTGCGAGCACGCCGATCGTCGCATACCCGGGCGTGACGGCGATCAGCATCGATCCCGCGCACATCGCGAGCACCGACTTCGTCAACGCGGCCTTGCGTCCGCGCCGGTCCGCATAGACGCCGATGAGCCAGCTCCCCGCCGGCCGCGCGATGTACCCGACGGCCGCGATGGCCGCCGTGTTCATCAGTTGCACGGTCGGCCGGTCGGCCGGAAAGAACGCCGGCGCGAAGTAGATCGAGAAGATGCTGTATGCGAGAAAGTCGTACCACTCGATCAGGTTGCCGGCGAGCCCGCCGACGATCGAACCAATGCGCGGCGGCTCGCCGGCCGCTCCGGTAGGGGAAATTGCCACGGGTTGTCTCCTGTCCTGTTCTGTTCTGGCGTGTACGGGTCGGGCGGCCGTCCTTGCCGCCTGAGTACCCGTGTACCGGCGCGCTTACGCGCGATCGGCCCCGTAGCGGGCGTCGAGCGCGTCGAAGCGCGCCTTGTCGACGAGCCGCTGCCGTTCGGCGAACGGCGCGACGAGTGCGGGATCCTCGTCGAGCCGGCCCGTATCACGCAGCGTGGTCAACGCGGCCTGCATCCCGCGCACCGCGCCCTGCAGCGCCGCGTTCGCGTACAGCACCACGCCGTAGCCGAGGCGAGCCAGCTCGTCGCGCGAGCGCGTCGGGGTCTTGCCGCCGATCACGATGTTGATGAGCTGCGGCGTATCGAACAGCGCCGGCAGCCGCTCGACGTCCTCCGGCGTTTCCATTGCCTCGATGAACAGCACGTCCGCGCCGGCTTCCGCGTAGCGGTGCGCGCGCTCGATCGCGTCGTCGATGCCGTGGACGGCGGCCGCATCCGTGCGCGCGACGATCAGCAGGTTCGGATCCACGCGCGCGTCGACGGCCGCCTTCAGCTTGCCGACCATCTCGCCGGCCGGAATCACCTCCTTGCCCGCGAAATGGCCGCATTTCTTCGGCAGCACCTGATCCTCGAGCTGGATCGCGTCGGCGCCGCTGCGCTCGAGCGTGCGCACGGTGTGCAGCACGTTCAGCGCATTGCCGAAACCCGTATCGGCATCGACCATCAACGGCAGCTCCACCGCATCGCGCACGCGCGCGGTGTGCTCGGCCAGCTCGCCGAGCCCGACGAAGCCGAGATCGGGCAAGCCGAGCGACATGTTGGTGACGCCGGCGCCGCTCAGGTACAGCGCGCCGAAGCCGAGATCGGCCGCGACCCGGGCGCTGAGCGCATTGAACGTGCCGGCGACGAGCAGCCCCTGGCGGGCGGCGATGCTGCGCCGGAAGCCGGCGCGACGAAGTGCGGTGTGATCGGACATAGTGGGCCTCATTGGTCGAAACGAAACAGGGTTCGCGGCGCATCGCGCAACACGCGCATGCGCTCGCCGGTGTCGGGCAGCCAGCGCACGAGCGCCGCATACGCGGCATCGAAATCGACGCGCTCGCGGTGCTGCGTGTGCGGCCAGTCGCTGCCCCACACCAGCCGCTCGGCCGTGAACGCGGTGCGCAGCGCGCGTGCGGCACCGAACGCGTCGATCGCGCCGTCGCCGGCCACGCTGTTGCGATACGCGGCCGACAGCTTGACCCAGACGCGGCCGGTATCCGCGAGCAGCAGCAGGCGGCGGAAGCTCGGCGCGCGCTCGCCGAGCGCGGGCGACGGGCGGCCGAAATGGTCGATCACGAGCGTGCACGACTGCGCGAGCAACGGCGCGGTGATCGCATGCAGATCCTCGATGCCGCGATGGATCTCGACATGCCAGCGGAGCGCATTGATGCGGGAGAACAGCGCACGCCACGCGGGCGCGCAGAAATCCGGGATCGGCAGCCCGACGAGGTTCAGCCGTATCCCCACCACGCCCGCCCGGTCGAGTGCGTCGAGATCGCCGTCCGAAATTTCCGGATCGACCACCGCGACACCGCGGAAGCGGCGCGGGTAGCGGCGCAGCACGTCGACGAAGTACGTGTTGTCGGTGCCGAGGAAGCTCGGCTGCACCAGCACCGCGTGCGTGATGCCGTGCGCGGAGAGGTGCGCGACGTACGCGTCGAGCGACGCATCGTAGTCGGGTGCATGCCGGACCACGGGCGCGAGCGGCAGGCCGTGCGTGAACACGTGCGCATGCGCATCGATGGCGGCGACGGCAGGGTTCCCGGCGTACCACGCGTCCACTGACGGCGCGGCCGGAACCTGTTCGACGAGGTGATTCACGAGGCGATCCATGACGAGTCTGCAAGAGGCGCCCGGCCGCTGCGCCGGGCGATTCGATGACGGGAGGCGGTGAACCCTACAGCGACGCCTCGGCGCGCGGCCGGGTTTCGGCATCCGCTTCGCCGCCCGGCGCCGCGTCGGACAGCCGCCGGCTGCGCGTTTCGGGCAGGAACCACACCGCGATCACGACCAGCCCGTACGCGATGCCCGCGTCGATGCCGAGTGCCGTGCCGAGCGGCAGCGACTCGCCCATCCGCCCGACCAGCACCGGGAAGCCGGCCGACGCGATGCGGCCGAAGTTGTAGCAAAAGCCGACGCCGCGGCCGCGCACGTTGCGCGGGTAAAGCTCGTTGAAGAGCGTGCCGAGCGTCGCCGGGATGCCGGCCGAGAACAGCCCGAGCGGAAAACCGAGCAGCAGCATCGCGATGTCGTTCAGCGGCAGGAACACATACAGGTTCACCATCACCGCGCAGCACGCGGCGAACAGCATCACGTTGCGGCGGCGGCCGATCCGGTCCTGCAGGTACGCGCTGAGGAAGCAGCCGCAGATGAACGCGACGATCACGACCGCGAGATACGCGCCGGTGCCCAGCACCGACAGATGCCGCTCGGTCTTCAGGTAGGTCGGCAGCCAGATCGTAATCGCGTGATAGCCGCCATGCGCACCGACGCCGATCAGCCCGCCGACGACCGTCGCGCGCACGACGGAGCGGTCGAAGATGCCGATCGTCGGCCCTTCGTCTGCGCTCGCCTTTGCCTGCGCCGTCGCGTCGGCCGGCGTCGCGCGCGGCGGCTCCGGAATCGCGCGACGGATATACAGCACCAGCAGCGCGGGCAGCGCGCCGATCGCGAACAGCACGCGCCACGCCCATTCGGCCGGCAGCCAGGCGAACACCAGCATGTACAGCAGCACGGCGCCGCCCCAGCCGAAGCCCCAGGCACTCTGCACGATGCCCATCGCCTTGCCGCGATGGCGCGCGCCGACCGTTTCGGCGAGCAGCACCGCGCCGGCGGTCCACTCTCCGCCGAACCCGAGCCCCTGCAGCGCCTTCAGCACCAGCAACTGCTCGAAGTTTTGCGCGAATGCGCTCAGGAACGTGAACAGCGAGAACCAGCACACGGTGATCTGCAGCGCACGCACGCGCCCGTAGCGGTCGGCGATCACGCCGGCCAGCAGCCCGCCGAGCGCGCCCGCCACGAGCGTCGCGCCGCCGATCAGGCCGGCCTGCCCCTTGCCGATGCCCCAGGTCGTGAGCAGCGCGGGGATCACGAGGCTGAACATCTGCGTGTCGAGCCCGTCGAGCGCCCAGCCGGCAAAGCAGCCGCGCAACGTGCGCCGTTCGGTCGTCGAGAGCTCGCGGGTCCAGTTCAATGCAGGTCTCCTCGTGTGGTCGTTCCGTCGTCATGCGCCGGATGTTGTGGCCCGATGAGCATCCTATGAAGCGTGGCGATAATTCGCTACCATGTTTTGAATAATTATTCATAACGTGAGCTTATGGAAATCAGGCACGTTCGCTACTTCCTCGCGATCGTCGATACGGGTAGCTTCACGCGCGCGGCCAACGAGCTCGGCATTGCGCAGCCGGCGCTCAGCCAGGCGCTGAACCGGATGGAGAAGGAGCTGGGCGTGCGGCTGTTCGACCGCTCGCGGCGCGGGGCCACGCTGACGGCGGCCGGCCTGGCGATGGTCGACGACCTGCGCCTGAGCCTCGCGCGCCTCGACGCAGCCGCACACCGGGCCGGCGAGATCGGCGCGCAGCGCGCCGGGCGCCTGACGATCGGGTTTGTCAGCGCCGCGCTGTTCGACACGCTGCCGCGCGCGATCCGCGCGCTGCGCGAAAACACGCCCGACGTCGAGCTCGTGATGCGCGAAATGAGCAATGCCGAACAGGCGATCGCGCTCGAGCGCGGCGAGATCGACATCGGCTTGCTGCATACGCCGGTCGCGGTCAATGGCCGGATGCGCGAGAAGCTGATCCGGCGCGACCCGCTCGTCGCCGTGTTGCCGAAGGATTTCCGGCGCCAGCCCGACGGCACGGTCACGCTGCAGGACCTCGCCGGCACCGGTCTCGTATGGTTTCCGCACGACCAGCTGCCGCTGATCCGCGCGGGCATCCTGAGTGCATTCCGGCAGGCCGGACACCCGGTCGACATCGTGCTCGACGTGAACCGCACGCTGACCGTGATCTCGTGCGTCGCCGCCGGGTGCGGCGTGTCGCTGCTGCCGCATTCGATCCATACCTTCGCGTTCGAAGGCGTCGCCTACAGCACCATCCGCGATGGCGGAGCGCTGCCGCGGTTCGAACTCAGCGCGATCTGGCCCGCGCGGTCGCGCCCGACGCTCGCGGATCGCTTCGCCGCGCTGCTGCCGTCGGCGGACGCGCAGCGCTGACCGGCCGCGCCACGTCAGGCGACTGACATCGCCCTGCCGCCGTCGACCGGCGGCAACGGGCGAACGCGCCGTTCCGCCTGCTCCACACGCCCTGTCCCTTCATCTCGCGCGCAAAGCCCCCGTTGACAGTATGCATATGCATAGATACCGTTCAGTCACATGGCGGCGCGTGATCCGGGCATCGGAGGCGGCCGCGTTGCGCGGCGTCGGCGGTCCTGCCGGCGTCACGGCGCAATCGAACCGGCGACGCGAATGGCGCGGCGTGCCCCGTTCGCAATTGACTCGTCCGCGCAGCTTGCAACGCGATCCAGGAATGCATCATGAGTACACGCGAAATCGTCATCTGCCATCCCGTCCGGACACCGATTGGCACGTTCAACGGCGCCCTGAAGGACACCCCGGCCACCGAACTCGGGGCGATTGCCGTGCGCGAAACCTTGCGGCGCAGCGGCCTCGACGGCGCGGCGATCGACACGGTCGTGCTGGGCAACGTGATCCAGGCCGGCAACAAGATGAACCCCGCCCGGCAAGCCGCCATCGGCGCGGGCCTGCCGGTCAAGGTGCCGGCGCTGACGGTCAACCGTGTCTGCGGCTCCGGCGCGCAGGCGGTCGTCAATGCCGCGCAGGAGATCCTGCTGGGTTACGCGAACGCAGCGATCGCCGGCGGCATGGAAAGCATGGAGCGCGCGCCGTACCTGCTCGACGGCGCACGCTGGGGGTACCGGATGGGCGACGCGCCGATCCGCGACAGCATGCTGCGCGACGGCCTCGTCGATGCGTTTTCCGACCAGCATTCGGGTTGGCATACCGAGGATCTCGCGAGCCAGCTCGACATCTCGCGGGACCGCCAGGATCGCTGGGCGCTCCGCTCGCAGCAGCGCTTTTCCACCGCGCTGGCGGACGGCAAGTTCGACGCCGAACTCGTGCCGGTCGAGGTCCTGCAGCGCAAGGCGCGCGTCGCGTTTGCGCGCGACGAGACGCCGCGCCCCGACACGACGCTCGAAGCGCTCGCGAAACTGAAGCCCGCGTTCCGCCCGGACGGCACGATTACCGCGGGCAATGCGCCGGGCCTGAACAGCGGCGCAGCCGCGATGCTGGTGGCCGATCGTGCGTTCGCCGATGCGCACGGCATCGCGCCGAGCGCCCGGCTGGTTGCGTTCGGCGTGGCCGCGGTCGAGCCCGGCATGTTCGGGCTCGGCCCGGTGCCGGCCGTGAAGATCGCGCTGGAGCGGGCGGGCTGGGCGGTGGCCGACGTCGAGCGTTTCGAGATCAACGAAGCGTTCGCGGTCGTGCCGATCGCGGTGGCCGGCCAGCTCGGCATCGCCGAGGAAATCGTCAACGTCGAAGGCGGCGCGATCGCGCACGGCCATGCGATCGGCGCGACGGGCGCGGTGCTGACGACGCGCCTGATCCACTCGATGCGGCGCGATGGCATCAAGCGCGGCATCGTCACGCTGTGCATCGGCGGCGGCCAGGGCATCGCGCTGGCGATCGAGACGCTTTGAGCTGAAACGGGCGCGGCCGCATCGACGATTTCGACGAAAGGGAGAAGCCGCGGACGATGGGGGGCGCGGTGGAGGTTGGCAGGTTGCGCGGGACACGGTGCGGCCAGTCGCCTTCGCGGCGCGTCGCCATTTCGGCGGGCGGCCCGGACACGTGCATACGCATCCCGCGCGGATTCGGCGATTCCGCCCGTGTCACCGATCTGCCACCGTCGCCCGGTAGCGTTCGGGTCTGACCCACGCTATCGACAGACGAATCCGCCATGCAGCGCACGTCGCGCGCCACGCCCCACGTTTATACGGCCACGTCCCGCGCCCTCGCCGTCAGCCTCGCGATCAACCTGCTGCTGCTCGCCGTCGAGACGGTCGCGGCGTGGTCCGCACATTCGTCGGGGCTGCTCGCGGATGTCGCGCACGCGGCGATCGATCTCGCGGCCGATGCGCTGATCCTCGTTGCGTGCCGGCTCGACGCACGCCTGCCGCCGGAGCGGCGCCCGACCTACGAGCCGCTTGCGCTCGCGGGCCTCGGCGCGTTGCTCGTTGCGACCGGCGCGCAGATGATCTGGCACGCGATGAACCGGTTCGCTACGCCGCCCGCCGTGCAGCCGGGCGCGACGACGCTCGCGCTCGTTACCGTTACGCTCGCCGGCAAGGCCGTGCTGTCGCACTGGATGCTGCGCAAGGCGCGCGAAACGGGCTCCGCGCTGCTCGAGGCGAGCGGCTGGCATGTCCGGACCGATGCGCTGTCGTCGTTGCTGGCGGCGCTCGCGATGAGCGCGGCATGGGTCGGGTTCGGCCGTCTTGACGATCTGGCCGCGCTCGCGATCGGCGCACTGGTGATCCGCACGGGCGCCGGTTTCATCCGGCGCGGTTGCGCGCAGTGGCCGGCGCTGGCGTCATGGGCGGATCGCTCCACGCGCGGGTCGTGAACGCGCCCGGCATCGCCGTGTGTCGGGCATCCGGTCTCCGCAGGCTGCTGCGTTGAATGAAGAAGAGGCTCGCGCGGGTGCGAGCCTCTTTTGCATGATGTCGTCTCCGCCGCGCGGCAAGTGACACGTGCCACGTGCCACGTCGACCGTTGCCGATGTATCGCCAGACGAATGCGGCCGGTTCCGATGGATCTGCGTCGGCTGTCGCTTACCCCAGCGGCACGACGCTCCCGAGCAGAATCCGCACGAGCGTCGCCTGGCGCGTGACGCCTGTCTTCGAGAAGATCGCGCGCAGGTGCGTGCGCGCCGTGTTCTTGCTGATCCCCGATTCCTCCGCAGCCTCCTCGAGCGTCAGCCCGTTCGTCAGCAGCAGCGCGAGCGACGTCTCGGCGGGCGTCAGGTCGAACAGCTTGCGGATGATTTCCTGTGCGCCCTCCGGCTTGCGGTCGGGGTCGCGCAGGAACAGCGTGACGGCCGGGCGCCGCTTGTTGTCCTCCGACCAGTCGGACAGCAGCACCGTGCGCACCAGCAGCCCGAGGCGCGGCTTGTCGAAGCTGCGCGTGATCGGCATCGCCTCGACGGTCGCCGCGGCCGTGCCGTGGTGCCCCATCACCGCGTGGCGGATCAGCCGCTTGAGCGTGCGGTTCTCCTGCGCGTCGGTCGCCTCGATCGTGCCGCGCGCAATCGTCAGACCGTTGTTCTGCTTGAGGATCTCGTCGGCGACGCTGTTCATGTCGATGATCGTGCCGTTCTCGTCGAGCGCGATCGTGCCGACCTGCATCCGGTCGATCGCGTTCGCATAGATCGACCGTTCGACCTCGGCCGAGTCGAGCCGCGAATGCAGTTCGATCGCACGCTTCAGGTGCGGCAGCAGCAGCGCGCAGATCGCCTTGTCGCGTGCGGAGAACTGCTTCGACGCATGGTTGCGGCACACGCGGAACCGGCACTCGACGCCCGACGGCGTGCGCAGGTCGGCGCCGAGGATATAGCGCACGTCCTGCGGCTTCAGGAACTGCTTGTACAACTCGCTCGACAGCCAGCCGGTGTCGCCGAACACGTCGTCGACCGTGACAACGCGATCGGCCGGCAGGCCGACGAACGGGTCGAGCGAATAGTAGTAATCGTTGTAAGCCGCCTGGCCGTCGCCCGGGACGACCGGGCCGAACTCCGATGCATGCACCGACAGCGGCGCGCGGCGGTCGCTCGCGGCCGCGCGCAGGATCAGCGTCACGTAGTTCGCGTGCAGCCAGCGGCGGACCAGTTCGAGCGCACCGGCCCACGGCGGCGTCTCCAGCGGCCCCTGGTAGATGCGCGCCATCAGCTCGCTGAAATCCGCGACGCCGATATCGGCCTCGTCACTGGTTGCCTGGCTCTCTTGCGGAGCCCATCTCGTCTCCATCAGCACGCTCCATCCTCCATACGACATGTTTCCGGCGCGACTCAACCGCGCCGCCATGATTAAGACGCGTCTAAATTCCGGCGTCATCGGGAGATTCACTGAATGGTGAGAATTGGCCATCCGTGCGAACCAACCATCGTCCGATCGGATGATGTGGCGCCCTGCCCGCTGCGCTGGAATGCCCGTCAGGCCGTGCCGGCAAGCGTCCGGCGCGGACTCAGGGAAAACCGTGACACGGGTTTACCTGATTCAAACCGAATCCGATTCAGACAGGAGTTCCCATGCCGCTCGACCCACAGGCGCAGGCGCTGCTCGCCGCGTTCGCCCAGGCACCCGCGATCGATTTCGCGCAGCTCACCGTTCCCGCGTATCGCGCGAGTCTTGCCGCCGGCGGCGCGTTCGCCCCGGGCGATGCCGTCGCCGCCGAAGAGGACTGGCAGATTCCCGCAGCGGGCCGTCAGTTGTCCGCACGGCTGTATCGCCCCGTGGCCGACGGGCCGTTGCCGCTGACCGTGTTCTTCCACGGCGGCGGCTTCGTGTCGTGCGGCATCGATTCGCACGCGAACCTGTGTCGCAGCCTCGCGGCCCGTGCGCGCACGCTCGTGCTGTCGGTCGACTACCGGCTCGCGCCCGAGGCGCGTTTCCCGGCCGCCGCGCACGACGCATGCGACGCCGTGCGCTGGGCCGCCGCCAGTGCGCGCGATCTGGGCGCACGCGCCGGCGCGCTGGCGGTCGCCGGCGACAGCGCCGGCGGTAATCTTGCGGCGGTCGCCGCGCTGCAGTTGCGTGGCTCGGGCCTCGCGATCGCGCACCAGTTGCTGCTGTATCCGGTCGTCGATTGCGCGACCGAGCATCCGTCGTACGAAACGCTCGGCAACGGCTATTTCCTGACGGCGGACATGATGCGCTGGTTCAAGCACCACTATTTCGACGACGGCGCCGATCGCGCGTCGCCGCTTGCAAGCCCGCTCGCCGCGCCCGACCTCGCGGGCGCGGCGCCGGCGACGATCGTCAGCGCCGAATTCGATCCGCTGCGCGACGAGGCCGAAGCGTATGCGTTGCGTCTCGCACAGGCCGGCACGCCGGTGACCCTCGTGCGCTGGCCGGGCCAGCTTCACGGTTTCGCGAGCATGCTCGGTGCGGTCGATGCGGCCGAAAGCGTGTTGACCTTCGGCGCCGACGCACTGCGCCGCGCGTTCGACGCGACGGAGGCACCATGACACTCGCCGGCACGCTGGAGATCGTCGACGAGCTGCGTGCGGGCCGGATGGTCCTGCTCGTCGACGAAGAGGATCGCGAGAATGAAGGCGATCTCGTGATCGCGGCCGATCACGTGACGCCGGAAGCGATCAATTTCATGGCGCGTTTCGGGCGCGGGCTGATCTGCCTGACGCTGACCGCCGAGCGCTGCCAGCAACTGAGGCTGCCGCCGATGGCCGATCACAACGGCACGCCGTTCGGCACCGCGTTCACCGTCAGCATCGAGGCAGCCGAAGGCGTGACGACCGGCATTTCGGCGGCCGATCGCGCGCATACGATTCGCGCGGCGGTGCGATCCGGCGCGCGCCCCGACGATCTCGTGCAACCGGGCCACGTGTTTCCGATCGCCGCACGCCCGGGCGGCGTGCTCGTGCGCGCGGGGCACACCGAGGCCGGCTGCGATCTCGCGGCGCTCGCCGGGCTCACGCCCGCATCGGTGATCTGCGAGGTGATGAACGACGACGGCACGATGGCGCGGCTGCCCGAGCTGAAGGCGTTCGCCGCGCATCACGGGCTGAAGATCGGCACGATCGCCGACCTGATCCATTACCGGCGCGAACACGAATCGCTCGTCGAACGCATCGGCGAGCGGCCGCTGCATACGCCGTGGGGACGCTTTCGCGCGATCGAGTATCGCGACACCGTGCACGGCGCGCCGCATCTCGCGCTCGTGCGCGGCGAGCCCGATCCGTCAACGCCGGTGCTGACGCGCGTGCACGAATGCCACTCGCTGCTCGACCTGCTCGATGCGGAGCCGTCCGCGCATTCGTGGCCCCTGCATGCCGCGCTGCAACGGATCGACGCGGCCGGCTGCGGGGTGGCGGTATTGCTCGACTGCGACATGCGCGGCGACGCGATGCGGGTGCCGGCCGGCAATGCGCGCCGCGACGGGCGCGTGACGGGGATCGGCTCGCAGATCCTGCGCGAGCTCGGCGTGCGGCGGCTGAACGTGCTGTCGAGCCCGTTCCGGCTGCCCGCGCTGTCGGGGCACGACCTGGAGATCATGGCGTTCATTCCGCTCGGCGACGACGATCCGGAAAGCGCGCGAGGCGCGCACGCGAACCCGCTGCGGGCGGCGTGACGCGTTGCCGCGGGATGGCTGGCGGGTTGCCTGCTTGACAGGCTATCGTTTGTTTTTGTTGAATACAGTCTCAGGTTTGTATTTTGACAATACATGCTGTAGATTGTATTTTCAGATTACAAACGATCGCCTGTCATCCCGCGGAGCGCCCGATGGCCTTTCCTGTCCAGACCTTGACCCAGCTGCGTCCGATACTCGTCGGTTTCCGGAAATCCGCGGGGCTCACGCAGGCGCAACTGGCCGCCCGCCTGGGCGTCACGCAGCAATCCTACGCGCAGCTCGAAGCCAATCCGTCGGCGGTCAGCATCGAGCGGCTCTTCAAGGTGCTGAACACGCTCGGCGTTCGCATGACGCTCGCGCTGGGCACGCAGGACGAATCGGCGGAATCGGCCGATCCTGCTCCCGCTCCCGATGCGGTGCCGGCGGTTCGCAAACCCGCCGCGAGCAAACGCAAGCCGGATGCGGCGCGCAGCACCACGGCCGCCAAAAATCCAGTCCAACCCACGGCCGGCGCCGCGCGCAAGCGGCCCGCGTCGGCAGCACCCGGCAAGCCACGGGTGTCGAAGCGGGAGGACTGGTGACGATGGCCACGCGTGCCCGTCACGACCGGCTCGACCTGTGGATGAACGGCATTCCGGTCGGCTACTGGGAAATCCGGCGCGGCGTCGAGCGGCTCGTCTACCTGCCGGCCTGGCTCGACGATCCACAGGGGCGGCCGCTGTCGCTGTCGCTGCCCTTCACGCCCGGCAACCAGCCGCACCAGGGCACGATCGTCGCCGACTACTTCGACAACCTGCTGCCGGACAGCGAGCCGATCCGCCGCCGCATCGCGCAGCGTTACCGGCTCCGGTCGACGGCGCCGTTCGAACTGCTCGCGTCGATCGGCCGCGATTGCGTCGGCGCGATCCAGATGCTGCCGCCCGACGAAACGCCCATCGATCTCGAGACGATCGACGGCGTGACGCTCGACGACGCCGCCGTCGCCGATGTTCTTCGCCACGCAACCGCCGCACCGATGCCCGGCCGCGCGGAGCCGGAAGGCGACCTGCGCCTGTCGATTGCCGGCGCGCAGGAAAAGACCGCGTTGCTGCGTCAGGGCAGCCGCTGGCTGCGGCCGTCGGGCAGCACGCCGACGACGCACATCTTCAAGCTGCCGCTCGGGCGTGTCGGGAACATGCAGGCCGACATGCGGACGTCCGTCGAAAACGAATGGCTGTGCTCGAAGCTCGTCGCCGCGTACGGTTTGCCGGTCGCGCCGTGCGAAATCGGCCGGTTCGACGACCAGAAGGCGCTGATCGTCGAGCGTTTCGACCGGCGTGCTTCGCGCGACCGTACGTGGATCCTGCGGTTGCCGCAGGAGGACATGTGCCAGGCGACCGGCACGCCGTCGGGCGCGAAATACGAGTCCGACGGCGGCCCGGGCATCGACACGATCATGGGCATCCTCGCGAATTCGGCCGACGCCGCGCACGACCGGCTGAATTTCTTCGTCGCGCAGCTCGTGTTCTGGGTGCTCGCGGCGATCGACGGGCATGCGAAGAACTTCAGCATCGCGCACTTGCCCGGCAACACGTATCGCAGCACGCCGCTGTACGACGTGCTGTCCGCGCACCCGATCATCGGCACGCGCCGCAACCAGCTTCCGCCGCGCCGCGCGCGGCTGGCGATGGCCGTGTGCGGGAAGAACCGGCACTACGTGATCGGCGAGATCCAGCCGCGCCACTGGATCGCGCAGGGCCGGCGCGTCGGCCTGACCGAAGACGACGTGCGCGCCGCGATGGCGGCCGTCGTCGCACGCACGGAACCCGCGATCGCCGAAGCCGCGGCGCAGATCCCGGCGGATTTTCCGATGGATGTGGCGGATGCGATCTTCGATGGCATGCGTCGGCAGGTTCGCAAGCTCCGGGCAGGCGATCTCGCGTGACGGGTCGATGGGGTGCGGTCGGGTTTGGGGCGGGCTTGACTCGAGCGTCTGATGAATCGCTTCGAAGCACTGAATCGGGATCTCGTCAGGAACGGGTTGCGCTGGCGCATTGGCCAGCACTGGCCAGGATTGAGAGCCCGATTCGGCGCTTCAATGCGCGGATTCGACGGATCGTCCGGCCCGGCCCGGCGACGCCGAAGCGGACGTAGCCAGCAACGCGTCCTGCCGGATGACGGAGTTCGCGGGGCGTGAGGCCGCCCCGCTGGCGACGCCGAAGCGGACGCAGACGGCAACGCGTCCCGCCGGATGACGAAGTTCGCGGGGCGTGAGGCCGCCTCGCTGGCGACGCCGAAGCGGACGCAGCCAGCAACGCGTCCTGCCGGATGACGAAGTTCGCGGGGCGTGAGGCCGACCCCGAGGAGCCCCCAGTCTGCACACCGGCTCGCCATCGCCGCCGTCGGCTCGTCCACCCGGACGATGCGCGCCTGCACCACCGTCGCACAATGGTCGCCGTGCCCATTCCCGACGCCCGCCCCCTCATGGAATCCGCCAACCTCACGACCGCGTTCAGCCCGCTGCAGATCGGCCCGCTGACGTTGCGCAACCGCCTGATCAAGTCTGCGACCAACGAGGGCATGACGCCGAACGGCGTGCCGTCGCGCGCGCTCGTCCGCTTTCACGAACGCATCGCCGAAGGCGGCGCCGCGCTGACGACCGTCGCGTACTGCGCGATCAGCGACGACGGCCGCACGTTCGTCGACCAGGCGCGGCTCGACGTGCCGACGGTTCGCCAGTTCCGCGCGCTGACCGACGCCGTCCATCGCCATGGCGCAGCCGCATCCGCTCAGATCACACACGGCGGCTGCTTCACGTTCCTGCCGTCACTGTCGACCAAGCGGCCGTTGAGCGCATCGGGCGGTTTCAACAAGGTCGGCGTGATGAGCGGCCGCTTTCTGAAGCAGGCGATGACGCGCGACCAGATGTCGGCCGTCGCCGACGAATTTGCGCAGGCCGCACGCCATGCGCGCGACGCCGGCTTCGATGCGGTCGAGATCCACATGGGGCACGGCTATCTGCTCAGCCAGTTCCTGTCACCGCTGTACAACCGCCGCCGTGATGCGTACGGCGGCAACGCGGCACGGCGCGCCGCTTTCCCGGTCGATGTGCTGCGCCGCGTGCTCGACGCGGTGGGCCGCGATCTCGCCGTCGTCTGCAAGATCGGTGTAACCGAAGGCGTGCGCGGCGGCGGAACGGCCGACGACGCATGCGAAATCGCGCGGCGGCTCGAAGCCGAAGGCGCGCACCTGCTCGTGCTCAGTGGCGGGATGAACGTCGAATCGGTGTGGCAGCTGTTCGGCAGCCCGTTGCCCGGCGACGCGCGCGCGAACGCCGACAACGCGATCGTGCGCGCGGCGATGGCGCTGCAGAAACTCACCGAGCCGAAGATGGGCGCCTTTCGCGAGATGTATTTCCTCGAGCACTCGAGGAAGGTGCGCGCGTCCGTCAGGATGCCGCTCGCTTACCTCGGCGGCGTACGCTCGCGCGGGAACGTCGAGCTGGCGATGCGCGAAGGGTTCGATGCGGTCGCGCTCGCCCGCGCGCTCGTGTTCGAGCCGGATTTCGTCAACGGGCTGCGCGACGGCCGGCTCGCGCAGTCGGGCTGCACGTCGTGCAACCGCTGTGTCGTGTCGATGTACACGCCGGGCGGCACCGCGTGCATCCTGCGTGAGCCGAACGACCCCGCGCCGAACCGAATGCCGGCCGCCGGCGCGTGAGGGTTAGCGCGGGACGTGGGGCGCGGGACGTATGACGCAGGATGCGGGCGCCAGCGCCGCTCAGCCGGCGTCGCGTGCGCGGGCGAGCGCCGCGAGATTCCCTTCCCCGAACCCGTGGTGCCCCTTGCGCTGCACGATTTCGAAGAAGATCTCGCCGGGCCGGCGCTTGACGAAGGTCTGGAAGAACAGCCTCGGCACGCCGTCGCTGCCGATCTCGCCGTCGACCAGCACCGCGCGGCGGCGCAGCGCGTCGAGATCGACACCGTGCCCCGGCAGCCGCGCGTCGACGTCGTCGTAATAGCGAGCCGGCGGCTCGATGAATTCGACGCCGTTCACACGCAGCGCATCGACGCACGACAGGATGTCGTCGGTGGCCAGGGCGACGTGCTGCACGCCCTCGCCCGGATGATCGGGCAGGTACGCGTGCATCAGCTCGGTGCGCCGCGTGCCTTCCTCGTAGACCGGAATCCGCACTGCGCCGCACGGCGACACCATCACGCGCGATTCCTCCGACACATGCCAGTGCGCGTCGATTTCGTGGATCTCGCGAAAATGCAGCAGGTCGTGGTAGAAATCCAGCCACTCCCGCATGCGCCCCGCGCCGACGGTCTGCGTGAAATGATCGACCTGCTGCAGGCCGACGCCCACGCAATCGAGATCGGTATGCGCGGTCGCGATGTCGATGGGCCGGAAATCGATGTCGAAGATCGAGATGTCGCCGACGCCGCCCCGCTGGCCGTCGCGCCCGCGCCAGCGGTCGACGAAATAGAGGTGCGAATCGCCGATGCCCTGGATCGCCGGGATCTTCAGCTCGCCGACCCCGACCTTCTCGCCTTCGAACGCCCACGCGCCGAGCTCGATCGCACGCTCGAACGCGCGCCGGGCGCTGGCCACGCGCAGCCCGATCGCGCAGACGCCCATCCCGTATTCCTCCGCATAGCGCGCGGCGAACGAATCGGGCTCGGCGTTGATCAGGAAATGCATCTGCCCTTGCCGATAGAGCGTGACGTTCTTGCTGACATGCCGTGCGATTGCCTTGAACCCGAGCTGCTCGAAGCGCTGCGCGAGCGCCTCGGGCACGGGCGCCGCGAATTCGACGAATTCGAGGCCGGCCATCCCGAGCGGATTGGCAGCCGGATCGGCAACGGGCGGCGTATCGCTGGACAGGGGGTGGGAATTGCCGGGCATTCCAGTCTCCGGGGGCATGCGTTCGATGGGGACGGCGCCCGCTGCGTGCGGCATGCGCGGCCAACGTGGCGACCGCGCATCCGCCCCGAACGGGCGAGTTATCAATGCTGCAGATTTTAACCAGATCGTTCACGGCGGCACACCCTGACCGAACGGGATATCGCCACGCCGCTTAGTGCAAACCCGAAAAGCGTCCGATAATCGCACGGATTTGAACGATAATCGCGCACTTTATCCGATTGGCCAATTGCCGCCATGCGGCGCGCGCCCTATTCTCCGTTCACTCATCGATTTCAATGCAGCATCGGACGCGGCGCCGCCACGATTCCTCGATGCGCCGTGCCAGGAGACACCGTCATGACCCCAACCTTCGACACCCTCGATGCCGCCGCCAGTGCCCGCATACGCAGCCAGGCGCGCAAGGCCGCGATCGGCAGCTTCGTCGGCGCCGTTGTCGACTGGTACGACTTCCTGCTGTACGGGATCGTCGCCGCGCTGGTATTCAATTCCGAGTTCTTCCCGAAAGTCAGCCCGACGATGGGCACGCTCGCGGCGTTCGCGACCTTCGGCGTCGGCTTCCTGTTCCGGCCGCTTGGCGGCGTCGTGTTCGGCCACTACGGCGATCGGCTCGGCCGCAAGCGGATGCTGGTCCTCACGGTGATGCTGATGGGGCTGTCGACGGTCGCGATCGGCCTGCTGCCGGCGTTCTCGACGATCGGCTGGTGGGCGCCCGTGCTGCTGGTGCTGATGCGCGCGATCCAGGGTTTCGCGGTCGGCGGCGAATGGGGCGGCGCGGCACTGATGGCCGTCGAAAGCGCGCCGAAGCACAAAAAGGCGTTCTACAGCAGCGGCGTGCAGGTCGGCTACGGCGTCGGCCTCGTGCTGGCCACGGGCATCGTGTCGATCCTGAGCCACACGCTCGGCGAGGCCGCGTTCAAGTCGTGGGGCTGGCGCCTGCCGTTCGTGTTCAGCATCGTGCTCGTGTTGATCGGGCTGTGGGTGCGCAAGAACATGGACGAATCGCAGGAGTTCGTCGAGAAGGTCGAGCACGGCAACCGCAAGCTGCGCCTGCCGGTGCTGGAGGCACTGACGCGCCATCCGAAGGCGTTCCTGCTGATCATTGCGCTGCGCCTCGCCGAACTGTTCACGATGTATATCGTCACCGCGTTCGCACTCAGCTATTCGACGACGAACCTCGGCATGTCGCGCGACCTGTTCCTGAACATCGGGCTGCTGGTGGGCGCGGTGAGCTGCGTGACGATCCCGTGTTTCGCGTGGCTGGCCGACCGCTACGGCCTGCGCCGCATCTACCTGATCGGCGCGCTGATCGGCGTCGCGTCCGCGGTGCCGTTCTTCCTCGCGCTGGAGGCGCGGTCGATCGCGTGGATCGTGATCTTCTCGATCCTGCTGGCGAACGCTGCGCACGACATGGTCGTGAGCGTCCAGCAGCCGCTGTTCACCGAGCTGTTCGGCGCCGAATACCGCTATAGCGGCGCGGGCGTCGGCTACCAGTTCGCGAGCGTGGTCGGCGGCGGGTTCACGCCGTTCATCGCGGTCGGCCTCGTCAGTGTCGCCGGCGGCTCGTGGCACCTCGTAGCCGGTTATCTCGCGGTGGGCTGCCTGATCTCGCTGGTCGTCGCCGCGCGGATGCGGGCAGCGCAGTAACACTGGTCACGCGCGTCGCCCGTTACGCGCGAACCAGGCGCGGCAAACGTGCGTAAAGGCGTTCGACGAGTTGTCTGGCGTTCTCGCCGTAATGCAGCTCACGGTGGCAGTTTGGGCAAACGGCCACCGTATTCGACACAAGATCGGGGCCCAGCTCCGCCAGCTTGCGGACATGGTGCACTTCCAAGTACGGCAGCCCATCCGCTCCCTTGAACGGCGCGGGCTCGCTACAGCATTCGCAAGTCCCGTTCGCTTGCGTCAGTACCCAAGCCTTGACCAATGGGTCGCGGCGAATTTGGGTCACGGTCGCACTGGTGGCGGCAGGATTCGCGTTTCCCGGCGGCGGTGCAATCTGCGCCTTTTTCAACGCGTCGCGCACGTCGAGTTCGAATTTAACGGCCGGAGCAGCCGGCCGCTGCCCCAGTTCGTTGATGAATTGCTCGATCAGCACGCCGTGCGAGCCGACGTTTTTCGCGGGCTTGAGTCCGGGAAGCCATTGGCGGCCCATCAGCGCCAGCACATACGAAATGTTCTGCATCCGATACTCGAACGCTTTCGCCGTGCGATTGAACTGCCCGGCCAGCCTGTCGTACACGACCTTCTTGACGTAGGGCTGCCCAGCGCGCTCGCTTTCGAGCATTTTGAGATATTCGTCGACTGAAGCACGGAGTTCCTCGTGCGTCCACGGCCGCCCGTCGGCATTTGCAGAAACGTTGTCAGGTACGGGGGATTTTGGTGTTGGTGTCGACATGAAGGGCCGCATTCGGGAGTCCGGTCTCGATTTTACGAGATAAGAAACCGATCCGATCCTAGTCGTCGCGGCTGGCTGTTTTCATTTTTGCGTGCCAGTCTCACGGGTGGATTGTCGATATCGCCCGCGTCCAACGTCAAACACCGTCAATCACACGCCCCGATTCCCCCTTCTCCCCTCTGAACATTCCACGCCGCCCGCCGACCAATGGCATCATATGGGCCTACGTCAGTCACCGATACGCCCCCATATCATGTCGAATCTCATCGTCCACGGCGGCACTCCGCTGCGCGGGGACATCAAGCCGTCCGCGAACAAGAACGCCGTCCTGCCGATTCTGTGCGCCACCCTGTTGACCGATCAGCCGCTGCGCCTCATCGGCGTGCCGGATATCACCGACGTGCGCAAGATCCTCGACATCTTCCGCACGCTCGGCAGCGACGTGTCGGTCGACTTCACGACGGGCCTGCTCGAACTCCACCATCGCAACACCAAATTCGATCCGGCCGTCCACCGGCTGCCGGAAGCGATGCGCTCGTCGATCATGCTGATCCCGCCGCTGCTCGCGCGCTTCGGCGTCGCGCGCCTCGAGAACGACGTGAAAGGCTGCACGCTCGGCGTGCGCGAGATCGATCCGCACGTCGAGGTGTTCGAGCGCTTCGGCGCGCACATCGAGCGCACGCCCGATTCGCTGATCGTCCGCACCGACGGCCCGCTGACGGCCAATGATCACTGGCTCGACTACGCGTCGGTGACGACCACCGAGAACTTCGCGCTGTGCGCGACCACCGCGAACGGCACGTCGACGCTGATGAACGCCGCGTCCGAGCCGCACGTGCAGGAGTTCTGCCAGTTCCTCGCGATGATCGGCGTCGCGATCGAGGGTATCGGCACATCGCGGCTCTGCGTGACGGGCGGCCGCAAGCTCGGCGGCGGCGAGTTCCGCTTCGCCGAGGATTTCCACGAGATCGCGACGTTCCTCGCGCTCGGCGCGATCACGGGCGGCGACATCACGGTGCGCAACTCGTCGCCCGAACACTTCCCGCTGATCGACCGCACGTTCGCGAAGTTCGGCGTCAACGTCACGCACCGCGACGGCTGGTCGCGCGCGGAACGCGACGGCCCGCTGCGCGTGCGCCGGCCGTTCACGCAGAACATCCTCACCAAGGTCGAAGCCGCGCCGTGGCCGTACCTGCCGGTCGACCTGCTGCCGATCTTCATCGCGCTCGGCGTGCGCGCGGAAGGCAGCGCGATGTTCTGGAACAAGGTCTACGACGGTGCGCTCGGCTGGTCCGGCGAACTGTCGAAGTTCGGCGCGCACGTGCTGCTGTCCGATCCACACCGGCTGATCACGTTCGGCGGGCTGCAACTGACGCCGGCTCGCGTCGAGAGCCCGTACATCATCCGCGTCGCAATCGCGCTGCTGATGGTGGCCGCGAGTATCGAAGGCCGCTCGGAAATCATGAACGCGCTGCCGATCCGCCGCGCGCATCCGCATTTCGTCGAGAACCTGCGCTCGGTCGGCGCGAACGTCGAATGGACGAGCAGCGAGTAAGACCCTGACGGTACGGCACACGCCACACGAGCGCCGTACCGCCACCCGCACCCGGTTGGCGGCTACACCAGCCGCCTCCTCCCGCCGCCCTCTCCCGCGTTACTCACCGCCCCCGCAATCGGCATCGCCGGCGCCCATGTGGTCGAACCCGTAGAGCATCACGGCCGTCGTGCCGCGCGCGGGGTTGCTCGGGCGCTTCGCCAGGCTTTCGTCGAGCGGGGCCGACGGATACTGGACACTCGTGTCCATCAGGTTGTCCGGCGCCGAGCGCAACTCTGCTTCGGTCAGCTTGCGCCCTTCCGCGCGCGGCAGCCCGAACGCCTTGCGCACGTCCGCTTCGTTCCACGTCCCCTTGAGCGTGACGGTGACCATCTGCAGGTCGCCGTGCTCCCAGTCCAGCTCGACCTTCGTCGCGAGCGGATGCACGCTGGCCGCGAGCCGGTCGGGGAACGCCGGGCCTTCGTTGTAGGCCTTCGTGTTGCCGCACGCATCGCCGGTATTCCTGTACTTCTTCAGCGCGCAATTGAAGCGCTTGTCACGGTAGCCGAAGGTCGTTTCGACGTAGCAGCCGAATTTCGGCGACGTCATGCGCGGCCACGCTCGCACGTCGACGGTTGGCTTCGGGAGCATAGTGCCGGACGAAGGATTCGCCGCGGCAAGCAGCGGCACGGCCGCGACGAGCACGGCCAACACGGATTCGCGAATTTTCATTGTTGTATTCCAGTCGAGGCGGCGATTCTAGCGCGGCTTCGCCAGCGAAATCGTCCCTGCGATGCTGCGGAACAGCGGCAACGCTTTCGGCATGTCTTCCACGTAGGTCGCGCACGTCAGGCTGATCCGGTAGTTCGGTGTATCGCCGAGCGCCATGTACAGCCTGACGCGCTCATGATTGGGCCCGATCTTCGGCGAATACACGGTTTCCTGTCCCTTCACGCCACCGCCGAGGTCGATCGGCGTCACGCGCTCGATCACGCCGAAGATCGAAATCGTCGACTCGATCGACGCCTTCAGGTTGGCGATCGCCTCCGGTGAATTCAGATCGCGCTGCGATACGTCAGCCAGCGCGGCGGATTGCGACTTCAGTGCCACCGCGCACAGGCTGTCCGATTTCTCCGCATAGCGCGGTACCGGTTCGGGATTCGTCACGTCGACGATCAATGGCATCGACGGCCGCGTACGCCGTTCTCCCACCTGCAGCGGCGCCGGTACGGAGAACGACAGCCCCGTCATGGCATCGCTGAACCGCCGCCCGTTGCCGGCATCCGGTTGTGCCGGGCCGAGATCGAAGACGATCGGCACACTGAGCAGCATCGAATCCTCGGGCATGTCCGGCGAGAACGCGGGCACGTTCCCGCGCCGGAGCGCGGCCATCGCCGCCTGATCCAGATCCGCATGGCCCGACGACTGCAGGATTTCCACCTGCGTCACCGCGCCGTCGCGGCCAATCCGCGCACGCACGCGCGCCGTGACCGTTCCGGACGACGGATGGCCCGACCCGGCCGGCATTTGCAGTCGCTGCAGGATCGTCTGCCTTGCCGCCACGGTCCATGCGTCCTGCGTTGCCGGCGCCTCCGACCAAGCCTGCGCCGCCGGCAGCGACGCCAACGCCAGCAACACGGCGCAGCGGGCAACCCCGCGAGCAATACGGCGGCCAATTGGCACGAGGAGATATCGGTTGTCGTAGACGGTCATGTTCCAGGCTCGCGGCACGCATCCAGCGTCGAATCATACAAGCCCCGGCCATGCGCCGCGGCCAATCCGATTTGCGCGATAATCGCCCATTCGTGCGCGATTGCCGCGCACCGAGGCGCCACCTTCCCCGACGATGAAAAAGCCCGAACTCGATCGACGCGACTGGATCGCCGGCCTCGAAAAAGGTCTTGCGATCCTCGAGGCGTTCGACAGCCAGCACGCCCGCATGACGCCCACGCAGGCCGCCGCGCGCACCGGCCTTACGCGCACGGCCGCGCGGCGCTACCTGCTGACGCTGGAATCGCTCGGCTACGTGTACACCGACGGCAAGCTGTACGGCCTCACCCCGCGCGTGCTGCGGGTCGGCTGGTCGTACTTCGATTCGGCGCGCCTGCCGCGCTCGGTCCAGCCCTATCTGCAGCAATTGAGCGCGTCGCTGAACGAGTCGGCGTATGTGAGCGTGCTCGACGGCTGGGAACTCGTGTTCATTGCGCGCAACGGCGTGTCGCGCGTGATGACGACCGGCTTCGTGCTCGGCGCGCGCGTGCCGGCGCCGCTCACGTCGCCGGGCGTCGTGCTGCTCGCCCATCATCCCGATCGCGAAGCCGTGCGCGCGTGGCTCGACGACACCGAACTGCCGCCGTTCACGCCGCACACGATCACCAACAAGGTGCGCCTGCTCGAACAGGTCGACCAGGCACGCGACGCCGGTTTCGCGGCGATCGAACAGCAATTGCAGGTCGGCGTGCGCGGGATCGCGGTGCCGCTGAAGAACCGTCACGGCGAAGTCGTCGCCGCGCTGAGCACGAACATGCCGATCGGCGCGGAGACGACCGACGCGGCCGTGCGGCGCGTACTGCCGCACCTGCAGGAAGCCGCGCTGGCGATGTTGAACGTGCTGTAGCGCTGGTGTGCCGCCCACCCCGGACGGGCTCGACGATGCTTGCTGCGCCGCTTCATTGCTACGCGACGGGTCACGCCCCGGCGCCGAAACCGGTAATCCTCGCGCGGGGATTTTCCCCTTACCCGATTCGCCACCACCGCGGCAGCAGATCCCGCACCTCCCGCCGCCGGTAACGGTCGTCGATCAGATGCACGACGCCCTCGTCGTGCTCGGTGCGGATCACGCGCCCGGCCGCCTGCACGACCTTCTGCAAGCCCGGATACAGGTATATGTAGTCGTAGCCGTTGCCGAAGCGCGCGTCCATCGCACGCCGCATCTGCTCGTTGACGTCGTTGACCTGCGGCAGTCCGAGCGTCGCGATGAACGCGCCGATCAGCCGCTCGCCAACCAGGTCCACACCTTCCGAGAACGCCCCGCCCAGCACCGCGAAGCCGACGCCGCGCCCGCCCGCGTCGAAGCGCGCGAGAAACGCGTCGCGCTCGCTTTCGGTCATGCCGGGCGCCTGCGCCCAGACGGGCACGTCCGGGTGCCGCGCCTGCATCAGCGCGACCACGCGCCCCAGATAGTCGAAGCTGCTCAGGAAACCGAGATAGTTGCCGGGCCGCGTCGCGTATTGCGCGGCGATCAGGTCCACGATCGGTTCGAGCGAACGGTCGCGGTCGCGCCAGCGCGTCGACACGTGGCTCGCGACGCGCACCGTCAGCTGCTCGGCGCGGAACGGCCCGTCGACGTCGAGCCAGCCCGTGTCGCCGGGCAGCCCGAGCGTGTCGCGGTAGAAATGAAACGGACTCAGCGTGCCCGAGAACAGCACGGTCGCGCACGCGGCTGCGTAGCGCGGTGCGAGAAAGCCGGCCGGAATCACGTTGCGCACGCAGAGCGTCGACTGGACGCGGCGCCGGCGGCCGGTCGAAGCAACGCCGTCGAGCGCCGGCTGGCGCGGCATCGGTTCGCCGTGCAGCGTCGCGTCGAAGATCGACGCGCTGTCGAACGCTTCGGCGAGCACGCCGAACTGGATCGCCTCGAAATGAAACCGCAGCAGCGCGTCGCCGTTCGCGCGCGGCGCATCGGCCAGGTGTTCGCCGATCGCCGCGACGAGGTTCTGCACGGCCGACACGATCGGGCCCGGTATCTCCGGATACGCGACATAACGCTCGGCCTGCGCGCGATTGACCGTGCCCCATGCGCGGGCGAGCCGGTCGAAGGCCTTGCGCAGCGCCGCGGGTGCGGCTTCGCGCGCGGCCGCGAATGCGAACGGATCGAGCGATGCGCTGTACATCTTGCGCGCACGATCGAGCAGGTTGTGCGCTTCGTCGACGAGCACGCCGACGCGCCACTGGTTCTGCTGCGCGAGCGTGTGCAGCATCGCGCTGCCGTCGTAGTAGTAGTTGTAGTCGCCGATCACCATGTCGGACCAGCGCGCGAGCTCTTGCGACAGGTAGTACGGGCAGACGTCGTGCGCGAGCGCGGCCGCGCGCACCGTGTCGCGGTCGAGCAGCCCGGCCTCGATCGCCGCGTCGCGTGCGGCCGGCAGGCGGTCGTAGAAACCTTTCGCGAGCGGACACGATTCGCCGTGGCACGCGCTGTCGGGATGCTCGCACGCCTTGTCGCGCGCGACGAGTTCCAGCACGCGCAGCGGCAGCGCGGGCGTGCCGGCGCCGAGTGTCGCCGCCGCTTCGAGCGCGAGCGCGCGGCCGGGCGTTTTCGCGGTGAGGAAGTACACGTGGTCGAGCTCGCCTTCGCCGCACGCTTTCAGCAACGGAAACACGGTGCCAAGCGTCTTGCCGATGCCGGTCGGCGCCTGCGCCATCAGGCAACGATCGTCGCGGGCCGCGCGATAGACGGCGACCGCCAGCTCGCGCTGGCCGCTGCGGAACTGCCCGTGCGGAAACGCGAGCGCGCGCAGTGCCGCATCACGTGCCGCACGGTGGGCCGTCTCGCGCTCGGCCCAGCCGACGAAGCACGCGCACTGCTCGGCGAAGAACGCCGCAAGCTCGGCCGCCCCCAGCGTTTGCGTCAGCACCGTCTCGCGCTCGGACACGATGTCGAAGTAGACGAGCGCGACGTCGATTTCCGGGAGGCCGCGCGCGTCGCACATCAGGTGCGCGTAGACCTTCGCCTGCGCCCAGTGCAGCGCGCGGTGGTTGGCCGGCATCGCGTCGAGGCTGCCGCGAAAGGTCTTGATTTCCTCGAGGCGGTTCGCCACCGGATCGTAGCCGTCCGCGCGACCGCGCACAGTGAGCGTGCCCCACGTGCCCGTCAGCGCAATCTCGGTTTCATAGCGTGCGCCGCGGTTCGAGGTGACCGCTCCGTGGCCGGCGATCCCTTCGAGCGCGGTCGGCGCGGGCGTGAAGCGCAAGTCGAGATCGCCGCGCCGCGCGGTGAACTCGCACATCGCCCGCACCGCGACGACGTAGCTCATGCGGACAGGCCTGCCGCTTCGGCGTGCGCGACGTCCGCACTGGCCCACTCGACATCGATCACGCGCACCGGAATGCCATGCGCGACGCAGTACGCGAGCCAGCGCGTCTGGTTGTCCTGCAGGCGGTCGCCGGGGCCTTTCACCTCGACGAGTTCGTAGCGGCGCTCGCCGGGCCAGAAGCGGACGAGATCGGGGAGCCCCGAACGGTTGCTGCGGATATCCGCGAGCAGGCGCGTGAACCACAGCCGCAAATGCGCGGGCGGCAGGCAGGCAAGCGCCTCATCGAGCAGTTCGTCGGTTAGCACGCCCCAGAACACGAACGGGGATTGCAGCCCCGCCTTCGTCGCGAAATGCCGGCGGATCGTGTCGCGATAGGCGCCCGAATCGAGTTGCGCGAAGCACGCGGCGAACGCGTCCGCACGGCGCGCGGCGAAATCGGGCGCGTGCAGGTCGGCCGGGCCGCGCTGGAACGGATGGAAGAATGCGCCCGGTACCGCGGCGAACACGGGTTCCCAGCACAGCAGCCCGAACAGCGAATTGATCAGCGTGTTTTCGACGTAATGGACCGGCGAAGCCGGTTGCGCGAGATGGTCTCGCACCGCGAATTCGACATTGACGAACGCTTCGGGGCGCGCGAGCACGAGTGTTTCACGCGGCACGTCCGCCGTCGCGGCCGCGCGTTCGACGCGCTGGCCGAGCCGGCGCTGCAGGCGCGGCAGCATGCGCTCGACACGCTGGCGCTCCTCGTCGCTCTCGAAAGCACCGCGCGCATCGAGCGCCAGCGCGAGCGCATCGTCGTCACGCCCGCAGCGTTCGAGCACGCGGATGCGCCGATGGCGACTGCCGGGCCATGCGCTGCGCACATACGCGTCGAGCGCGCCGGCCCAGTCGGCCCGGCGCTCGCACGTCTGCCCGAGCGCGAACAGCAGCTTCGCGCGACGCGTCGCGAGCCACGGCTGCGCACAGCCGACCGCGTCGATCGCGCGCACCAGCTCGTCGAACGGCAGATCGTCGGGCCATGCGTCGAGCGCTTCGCGGCACGTCTGCAGCGCGAGATACGCGTCGACGTCGCCGCGCTGCTGGAACGCGCGCGACGACGGTGCGATCGGCACGCTTTCGTACTGGAACACGCCGAGATCGGCGAGCACGAACTCGCTCCAGTCCTGGTGGAGATTGCCGAAGAACATCAGGCGCAGCCGGTCGCACAGAGCGCCGACCGTCACGCGCAGCACGCGGTCGCCGGCCTGCGCGCACCACGCGTCGAGCGGTTGCGCGAGGTCGTGCCCGGGCCGCAGCCGTTCGAGCCATTCGGGCTTGCGCTCGCCCGCATGCGCGGCGAGTGCCGGGAAGATCCGCAGCAGATCGGCCTTGGTCGACAGCGCGAACAGTTCGTCGAGCGTCAGCGCAGGCGCCGGATCGACCCAGCCGAGTTCGACGAGCGGCGCGGCTGCTTCGAGTGCGCAGCCGATTTCGTCGTACACGAGCTTGCTGGCGCGGAAGTCGGACCCGTTGCGCATCAGCATCCGGACGAGCAGCGCGCGCGACGTTTGCGGCAGCGCGGCAAACTGCCGTACGAACGCGTGCTCGTGCGCGTCGAACAGGTCGTCGTAACGCGCGCCGAGCCAGGCCAGCGCGCGTTCGAAATTGGTCAGGTAGTAAAACGCCGGGGGCGTCGGCGAAGCAGGCGTCACGGGGATTGATCACTGTACATTTGTACAGGTCGGAATCATATCAAATGTGACGGGAAATGCCCCATGCTCGATCGGCGCCCTGCTGCCCGGCCGCGGTCAGAACTGGTAATTCACCGACATGTCGAACACGCCGTTGGTCGACTGCTGCGTGATCGGGCTGCGCGCGGCGCGGCCGACGAGCTGCTCGATCGCGCCGTCGATCGTGACGAACCAGTGCTTGTTCACGAACCAGGCCATGGTCACGCCCGCGCCGAACGACTTGAGCCCGGCTCCCGACGAATAGGCCGGCAGCCCCGAGCGCGCGGCGGCGCCCTGGCTCACGCCGAACCAGCTGTTCATGTAGCGCGAATCGGCGAACGACACGGTCGGCCCCGCAAACCAGAAGAAATGCTCGTTGCTGCCCGGCAGCGGCATGTACGCGGAGAAATCGCCGACCCAGCCGTTCGAGCCACCGATGCTGCGGCGGATATCCGCGCGCAGCACGAGCGGAAACTCCTTCGAGATCACGTAATCGGCCGCCAGTTTCATCACCGGCGCCGCGTTGATGTTGTCGAGGCCGTTCAGGTGCTCGGTATCGTCGGCAGAACGACGCCCGAGGTCGTAACCGACGGACAGGCTCACGCGCCAGTTCGGCCCGCGCAGCACGTTCGCGCCGAGCCCCTCGCCCGTCGACAGGAAGAACAGGTCGCGATAGCGGACGTCGAGATTCGGGCCACCCAGCACGCGATAACGGTCGGAGCCCGCATAGCGCGGCTGCAGCGTCATCGCGGCGCCCACGCTGATATCCCAGGTGGAAATGTTCGGGTCGTACAGTTTTTCGAGCGGCACACCCGCCGAGTATTGCCACTCGCCGAGCGGCGAAGGCGTCTGGGCCGACGCATCGCGGGCGCCGGCCGCGGCGAGCGCCGCGCAGGCCGACACGCCGGAAACGAACCGGCGTGCGCCGGGCGACAGCAAAGGGCGAGCAACAGTCATCAAGGCGGTCCCCGTCGGTTGCGCGAAACGAACCTGAAGGAAAGCGTTTTGCGCCCCTTCGGCTGCAGCGGCTACCAGGCTGCGGCGCGAACGTAGCGCGCGCTGAATTAACGGACATCCTACGCGACACACACGCAGACGCAAAGCGCCCGCTGCGCGCGGGCACTTTGCCGTCCGCCTGGATCGACCGGTGAAGCGTAGTGGAATCAGAATCGCTCGACGTGATAGTCGCCGGCCAGTGCGGCCGGATTGCGCTTGGACATCATCCGCGAGAAGCCGTCGGCGAGCCGTCCGAGCGCGAGCTGCTGCTGGCTCGCATCCCGGTGCGTATAGGTGGCGTACGCGGCATCGTCGACCGTGCGCGCGGGGCCGTCGTGGACGGTGTCATTCAGTACGCGTACCTCGTCCTTGCCGCCGAACATACGCCGCTCGGGCCGATAGACCAGCGATTCGCGCTTCCATGTGTCAAAACGCTCGTGCACGTGGGAGAAATCGCCACCGCATCCGTTCGCGTCGTAACGTATCCTTTTCCTGGATGCATTCATCACGATGCGCGCTCGTCCACGCCGACGCAGCAAGCGTCGTGCCGCCGGCACCGCGCTTGCGCCCGCATCAATGACCAAGGAGGTTCGATCATGACCGTTCACGCCACTGGCCGCCACGAGGCCGTGTCACCGGCTGCCGGACTGCTCTGGCTCGCCACGTCGCGCCCACCGCCCGCAGACAAGACGGAGGAACGCATCGACGAGGGACTCGAGGAGACGTTTCCGGCCAGCGACCCGCCCGCCGTTGGCGGCGCGACCCGTATCGACCCCGCCGAGCCGTCCGGAGAGCACAAGCGCCGCGCGCCGCATGTCCCTTCCCCGCCCCGCGATCACGGCTGACGGCGGCACCCGGCTCGCGCTGCGCGGTCGCGCGCCGGCGCAATCCGGAGCTGATGCGCGACAACGGCCGCTCCTGAGCAGCGCGGCCGTGTCTGCCGCGCACCGCGTCATGCGACCTTGAACCGCCCGACCGTGGTCGCCAGCGCGTTCGCCTGCGACTGCAGCGCGGTCGCGGCGGCGGTCGACTGTTCGACGAGCGCCGCGTTCTGCTGCACCATTTCGTCGAGCTGCGTGACCGCGCGATTCACTTCCTGGATACCGCGCGTCTGCTCGTTCGCCGCGTGCGTGATCTCGGAGATGATCGTCGTCACGTTCGACACGTTGGAGACGATTTCGCGCATCGTATCGCCGGCCTGACGCACTTGCCCTGACCCTGCCGACACGCTCGCGACCGTCGATTCGACCAGCACCTTCACTTCGCGCGCGGCCTGCGCGCTGCGTTGCGCGAGGCTGCGCACTTCCTGTGCGACGACCGCGAAGCCGCGGCCCTGCTCGCCGGCACGCGCCGCTTCGACGGCCGCGTTCAGCGCGAGGATGTTGGTCTGGAACGCGATCCCGTCGATCACGCCGATGATGTCGCCGATCCGGCCCGATGCTTCCTCGATCTTCTCCATCGTCGCGACCACGTCCGACACGACCACGCCGCCGTGCGATGCGATCCGCGACGCGGCCGCCGCGCGTTCGTCGGCCTGGCCGGCGGCCGACGCCGACTGGCCGACGGTCGCGGTGATCTCTTCCATCGACGCGGCCGTTTCCTCGAGGCTCGCCGCCGCCGATTCGGTGCGCGACGACAGGTCCTGGTTGCCCGCCGCGATCTCGTTCGCGGCCGTGCGGACCGATTCGCTCGCATCGCGGATCTCGCGCATCACGTCGTTCAGCTTGTCGACGAAGCTGTTGAACGAGCGTGCGATGTCGGCCACTTCGTCACGGCCGTCGGCCGGCAGCCGCTGCGTCAGGTCGCCGGCGCCCGAGCCGATCGCGGCCATGGCCTGGCGCACTTGCGACAGGCGGCGGAACGAGGTCGCGGTGATCGCGCCGATGATCAGCGACGCGACGCCGACGATCACAAGCAGCGTGATCAGCGAAGCGGTCAGCAGCGAACGCATCCCGGCCGTCGCCTCGTTCTTGTCGAGCAGCACCAGTGCGTACCAGTCGGTGCCCGGCACGGGGCGCGCGCGCACCAGCTTCGCGTCGCCGCCCACGCTCACCTCGACGGGCGCGGTCGCGGCCGCGATCGTCGCGCCGTTGGTTGCGCCGAGTTCGGGCGACACGTCGGCGACCTGCTTCAGCGTGAGCTTCGGGTCCGGGTGCGCGACCACATGGCCGTTGCTGTCGATCAACATCCCGAAGCTCGCGGGCGTCGGGTGGATCGACTTCACGTTCGCGATCACGGTATCCATCGCGACGTCCGCGGCGACGACGCCCTTCAGCGCGCCGTCGCGCAGGATCGGCACCGCGAACGTGACGACGAGGTTGCCCGTGCCGGCGTCGACGTAAGGCGGCGTGACGACCGGCTTGCCGGCCTGCGCGGCCTGCTTGTACCACGGGCGGCCGGTCGGATCGTAGTCGGGCGGAATGCCGGTCGGGTCGGAGAAGTGGAACGCCTTGTCGGCGTAGCCCGCGTAGACGTTCGTGAAACCGCCGGCCGTGGCCATCTGCTTGAACACCGGCAGCGGATCGGGCGTCAGCGCGGCATCCTGCAGCGACGCGATCATCCGGCTCCGGGTGGCGACCCAGTCGGCGATCCCGACCACGTGTCCGCTTGCGACGGAGGTCAGGTTGCGGTCGATCGCGTCGTCGTTGTACGAGCGCGCGATGAAGTAATTGATGAGCGTGGTGGCGACGAGCGCGAATACGACGATGGCGACGCACGCGGCGAGGATGCGGGCGCGGATGGACGAGAACATGGCAACGACTCGGTAAGGGAGCGCGAACGCCCGGTGGACGAATTCACCGGGTAAACGGCAATCGCGCCAGTTACTTGAGGCCGCTGTGACAATTCAGTGAAACGTATGACGAAACGCAACGCCGGTTGGCAGTGAATCGCCGGGATGGCCGAGCCGCCCCGCGACGCGCGCGCACGCCGCCCGGAGGCGACCACGGCGCGAAGCCGGTACCCGAGATCTGCGGCACGGGGATCAAAAAGGGAGAGAAACAGGCCGGTTCGCGGTCGACGCATGCATGGATGTCGATCAGGATCCGGCCGTGGCCCGGCAACGGATCGCGTCGCGTCCGCGGCGTCAGCCGCGGCGCGCGCCCGTCACAGGCGATGGCTCGGACGCGGATCGGCTTCCGCGGGCGGCGCGTCGGCCCGCGTGTCGTGGTCGAGATCGTCCTGCTGGCGCATCCGTTCGCGCAGGTGCCGGATCGCGAACACGTGGATGTAGTCGTGCACCCGCGCGTCGGACGACAAAGCGCGCACCTCGTCGTCGAGCATCGCACGCAACTGATCCGAACCGATCGCGCGCTGTTTGGCGGCTTCCTTGAGTGAATCGAGCAAATTGTCCTTGGACATCGACGGACTCCTGACGGTCGAGGAACGAAAAGAAGAAGGTACCGGAAGCTTAAAGACGGAACGGTCGCGCGGCGTGCGATGCGCCGGCGCGTGTTTGCGCGCGATCAACGGCACGTTGCGTGCCGCCGTGCCGATCCGTCCCCGAACCGGCCGCGCATGATCCGCGGCGCAAACTGCCCGCGAACGAGACTGGAAGCCCTGCCACGCCACCCCGGGGCGCGGCACCGGCTGGCGGGCGAACGATGGAACGCTGCTCGACGCCGATGCAGTGGCGAACTTAGACCGGCCGAAAACATGCGTCAAGCGACGTCCGCCACGTGCTGCCCATTCGTCGGAACGAACGGGCCGGATCGTCGCCGGGACGGCCGATCGGTCGCCCTGCGTGTCAGCGGATTCCGATACGTGCCGCGCAATACCTGACAGCGACTTCAGCGCGCGCTGCTTGGCAGCGCACTGGCGCGACACGATACTGGTGACATGGACGAAAGGTTCATACGGGTCATCGCTCAGCCGGCCGTCGAGCCGGCATGCGGGGCCTGGCGCAGGAGACCAACCATGGGACATCGCAACTTACCGGGCCGGGACGGCCAACGGCGCGCGGCGGGCAACGCACGCGCCCTGCCCGCCCGGGCCGCGTCGGGCGGCAACCGTCCGTCCGACGATATCGACACCTTGCTTGCGCTCGCTCGCGAAGCCGGGTTGCTCGTCACCCTCGACGGGCAGATCGGCCGCGAAAAGTACCAGAGCGTCGCGGGCTCGGTTCTCGCGCTGCAACGGTTTGCCGCGGCGCTGTGCGCGCGGGCCGCACCCGACGCGCCGGCCGTTGCCGAGCCTCGCCGCAAGGCGCGCCCCGGCTGGCCGCATGCCAACCGCCTGCGCAACCGCACGTGCAGCGTGTGCGCGCCGCTGCATGACGCGCGCCAGCGCCCGCGGGTGCGGCGCGGCGCGGGCCGGCGACACGACTTGCGGTCGATGCTTCGCACCGGCTGAGCGTGCCGGCAGCCGGCACGGCACGGCTCGGGGGCCGTGCAACGGCTGCACATCGCGTAACGTCGGCAGCGCCTGCCGCTCGCCGTGCCTGTACGACAACGGCGCGCTTGCCGCGACCATCACCGGTTCACATCGGCGCAACCGCGCGCCATCACGCATCACGACGCGCCGTTTCACACGGGCGCCATGACAACGATTCCTGCGGGGAATGCCATCCAGACGGGGCCAACTACAACACGAACGCGGAAAGCGGACGGGGTGACTTGCACCCCGCCCGTCCTCCAAGGCAGCCGTCGGCTGCCTACCCTCGTGCCAGAGAGTTCTCGGTCGGATGACGCGCCGTGCATCGCACGTCGCGGCTCCGGAAAATGACGTGACGCCGGTGAATGTACCGTCGCTCGCTGCCTTCGACGCTCGCGTGGTTGCGCGGTACATGCACGACAGACCGGCTGCGTGGCCGGATGTTCCGTCAATGTCTCACGCGATATGCGCGCCGTTTCTGATGCAGATCAACCCAGGCCGGTTTCGATCTCGACAGCGCGCGATTTACTCGGTACCGCGCACGAGCAGCACGGGCACCTGCGCGAGATGCGCAACGCGGCGCGCGACGCTGCCGATCAGCCAGGCGGCGATACCGCGCCGGCCGTGCGTGCCGACCACCAGTAGTTCGGCACGCCAGTGCACGGCATCGCGCATCAGCGCGTGGGCCACGTCGTCGCTGGTCGGGCGGGTTTCGACGACACTGCGCTTGGTCGGGTTCCCGGTCGCATGGAACAGCGGGCCGATCTTCGCGAGTGCATCCTCGCCTTCCGCGCGATAGGCATCCTCGAGCGCGCGCACCGGCACGATATCCGTCAGACGAACCGCGCGATCGATCACGTATGCCGCGTACAGCAGCGTCGTCGGCGTTGCGAAGCCGAGCCCGACGCGCACCGCGTGCAGCGACGGCTCGCTGCCGTCGACCGCGAACATCAGCCGCTGCAGGCCGCCGTCCGACGGCAGCGCATAGGCGGCCGGCACGATCAGCAGCGCGCAGCGCGCGCGCGTCGTCAGCGTGTCCGACATCGCGCCTTCGACGAGGCGCAGCAGCCCGTGATGCGGATTCGCGCCGACCACCAGCACGTCCGCACGCCATGCCGACGTATCGCTCACCAGCGCATCGGCCACCGAGCCGCCCGTCACCGACGTATCGACGATGGCCTGCTCGACTTCGATGCCGCTATCGGCGAACAGCGCCGCGATCCGCTCGTTGACGGCTTGCGCTTCGCGCATCATGTCCTCGCGCGCGGACGTCAGCAGCGCGTCGATGCGCGGGATATCGGGCAGGACGAGGCGCGGGTTGTCGATGGCGCAGACGATACGCAATCGCATGCCGGGACGCAGCAGCGTGCGCGCGTAGCGTGCGGCGGACAGCGATTCGGGCGTCGGATCGACGGCCAGCGCGATCCGCGCAAGTGTCGGGATGGGCTGGGCAGGCTGCATGGCGAAGGCCTCCGTGCGGGCGGGGCGTCGTGGAACGACGACGGGGGCTTCGCGCGGAAGCGGCGCGCGGCGGCTGGACAGCCGCAGCGGCCGCGAGGACCGGCGGGGTGCCACGCGAAGCGCGGACAATCGATGCGTTCAGCATAGGACGTCCGGCCCGCGCGCGCATGATCGCGATCAAGGGTCGCGCGGGCCCCTGCCCGTGCCGCTTACGACTTCGTCGGTACCGATGCCGCCGGACGGTTCGCGTAGAACAGCGCATACGCGATCCCGAGCAGCACGATCCATACCGGCCCGATCACGAGCGCGACGCGCGTGTCGGGCGTGAACGCCATCAGCACGACGACCAGCACCAGAAAACCGAGTGCGACGAACGAACCGAGCGGATAGAACGGCACGCGGATCGGCAGGCGCGCGATCTTGTCGGCCGACAGCGTGCGGCGAAAGCGCATCTGTGCAATCAGGATCACGCACCACGTCCAGATCGCGCCGAACGTCGACACCGACGTGAGCCACGTGAACACGTGCTGCGGCGCGAGATAGTTGAGCAGCACGCCGATCAGCAGCAGCGCGACCGACAGGATCACGCCGTACACCGGCACGCCGTTGCGGTTGACCTTGCCGAGCTTGCTCGGCGCCTGGCCCTGCTGCGCGAGGTTGTAGAGCATGCGCGCGGTGCTGAACAGGCCGCTGTTGCACGACGACAGCGCCGCGGTGAGCACGACGAAGTTGATGATGCCGGCGGCAGCCGGGATGCCGAGCCGCGAGAACGTCATCACGAACGGGCTGCCCTGCGTGCCGATCTGGTCCCACGGGTAGAGCGACATGATCACGAACAGCGCGCCGATGTAGAAAATCAGCACGCGCCAGAACACCGAGTTCACGGCCTTCGTCAGCGACTTCTCCGGGTTGCGCGCCTCGCCGGCCGTGAGGCCGAGCATCTCGACGCCGAGATACGCGAACATCACGATCGGCAGCGCGGCGATCACGCCGTTGATGCCGTTCGGCATGAAACCGCCGTGCGCCCACAGGTTCGAGAGGCCGATCGCGACACCGCCGTTGCCGATGCCGAACGCGATCATCAGCCCGCCGCCGATGATCATCAGCACGATCGTGACGATCTTGATCAGCGCGAACCAGAACTCGAATTCACCGTACAGCTTGACCGCGATGAAGTTCACCGAGCCCATTGCCATGAGCGCGGCGAGCGCCCAGATCCAGTTCGGCACGCCGGGGAACCACATGTGCATGTAGACGCCGACCGCCGTGATTTCAGCCATGCAGGTGACGATCCACACAAACCAGTAAGTCCAGCCGGTCAGGTAGCCGGCCAGGGGCCCGAGGTAGTCGCGTGCGTAGCGGCTGAACGCGCCGGCGACCGGGTTGGCGATCGCCATTTCGCCCAGTGCGCGCATGATCAGGAAAATGGCGATGCCGCCCAGCAGGTAGGTCAGCAGGATGGCCGGGCCGGCGACGCGGATCGCGGTGGCCGAGCCGAGGAACAGGCCGACGCCGATCGTCGCGCCGAGCGCCATCAGGTTGATGTGCCGCTCTTCCAGCCCGCGGTGCAATTGGTCTTCTGGTTGTTTCAAGTCCGTCTCCTGGCACCCGCGAACGGGCCGCCGTCATTGTCGATGTCAATGCGCGACCGTTCATGCCGATCCTGGCATGCCGAAAACGAAATAATCTCCGCCGTCGTTTTCCGATTTGGAAACGACATGAATACTGCGTCAATCCGATGGGAATCGCCGCGGATTAACCGTATTTTCCGGAACAATCCGGAATACGGATCGGGCCTTTCACGGAATACGCCCGTGTGGCCCGTGTGACGCGGCTGTGCGCGTGACGGACGACAACGGGATCAATCGCTTTCGGCGCGAACGAACGCGCGTCGAATGTGCGCTATCAGGCGCACGCAATATGCAGGCGGGATTATATGGAGGATCAGCGGTTTCACGCCAGTCGATTTTCGTGGAAATCGCGGTGGATGAAACTGGCGGCGGAATTCGAATGCGTGCGGATCTCGCACGGATTTATCTGGACAGCATCGCGCGCACCGTATATTCGCCTTCAATCGCACCATGTTCCGGCCGCACAAAATCCCGCGACGCATCGAGATCCGCCGGCAGCGGCTCGACCGGGAAGCCGTGCTTCTCCCATGCGTCGAGATCGCCCTTCAGCGCGCGGATATTGTGAATCATCTTCTTGCACTGCATCTTCGCGATCAGGCGCTTCGCCGTTGCGTCGTTCGGGCACGCCAGCAGGACCGGAACGCCAAGCCCGACGGGAAGTGTACCCATCAACCAAGCTGTATCAGGGACACTTCTCATGCAATGGCAACCATCGCCAAGCGCAAAGGCGCACGCGGTGTCCATTTCCAACGCGCCGTCACGCGCCAGCCTGACCCAGCGGCGCAACACGTTATCGTCGATGTCGAGGCCGTGCGCAATCTGCGCGACGTTTGCGCCAGGCTCGTTACACGGCCGCACGGCTTCTCGCTTGATTTCGTCGGTGAAGTGCCCTTTTGTTCTGCTCATTTCGTCCCCGTCGGATTACATCAGCTTGGCTGAGGTGTCCGGGAGATGCGGAGTCGCGGCGGTTGTCGCGCGGCTTGGCACAGCCCGCCGGACCGAGCAGCGGGTATCTCCGGGGGCGATGACCGTCCTTCCAAGGCGGATTGGCGGCCGCAACGATACGAACGATAGCGCCGAAATCGTGCTTGCCCTGCAGGTCACAAAAATCTGCCCCTTAATCGGCAGGACATGCAAATACCTTGAACAATTTTCGCTTCCAGTCACTCAAATTAAATTATTACACCAAAAAAGTAAATTATTACAGCAATCCTCAAGTATTAATAACGAGAAAACTATTTCAATTTGATGCTTCACAATATCTGACAAAATATTCTTTGAGTTAATGCAGTCGCCACATAGAATAAGGCTGCCCGATAGATTCAGCGAGAATCGAAAGGCAGCCCAATTTCATCGAGGCCGGTATTTTCATTCTTTAATTGGGATTTTCATTAATCAGGAAAAATGGAGATTGATATGAGCACGCAAGCCGCATACTCCGAAAATGACCTTCCCCCCATCTCCGAGGCGGAGGCGAAGGCAGGCTACACCGATTCCAGGCAATATGATGGACAGCGCATCAAGGGGACCGACGGCCCCATCATCTACCTCGTGATTAATGGGGCGCGCCACACCATTCCGGATTGGACCACATACGAAAACTTGTTCATTCCGGGGAGCCCCATCAAAACCAACAATTCTCTCGTTTCCCGCATCCCATTGGTCGGGGCGCTGTCCAACGGAGCCTATCTCGCCCAAGGAAAAACGAGCGGATCGAAATATTTGGTGACGAACGGTCAGAAGCGTTTGATTCCGGATGAAGCCACATTCGAGAATTTTTCTTTCAATCCCAAGAAGATCAATCTCCTTGACGACAATATTCTGAATTCGATCAACTGGGGTGAAGACATCGACTGATTGCTCTGCTCCGCGCGTCGCGCGTCAGGCGTGCCCGGCCATCACCAGGACGACGTAGAGCGACCGTCTTGACGCGGAGTCGTGGCGGTTGTCGCGTGGCTCCGCGTGGCCTGCCGGACCGAGCAACGGGTATCACCGGGGCGGGGGAGCGTAGGCAGTGCCGCATGCTCCCCCGCCCCTCCCTGCAACGCCGCTTTTACTGAATCGGCGTTGAGGTTTCGGAGCGTTTGTCTAGGACGGGGCGGCGCAGTTTGCACCTGAGATCGCACATCCGGCCGGTGCGCGGCAGGTAGCGCTCGGCGGCCTTGTCGGGCGTCGTGGCCGCGTCACCACAGCAACGGTTCGGCACGGACTGCACGATAGCAACTGCGCGAGTTTCGAAAGCGTCTGGAAGCCACGTTCCTCGTACCCGATGATCTGAAACAGGAACAGCCACCCGCCATCACTTCGACAACGTCGCGCGCACCGTATATTCACCTTCGAGCGCACCGTGTTCCGGCCGCACGAAATAACGCGACGCGTCGAGATCCGCCGGCAGCGGCTCGACCGGGAAGCCGTGCTTCTCCCACGCATCGAGGCCGCCCTTCAGCGCCCGGATGTTGTGGATCATCTTCTTGCGCTGCATCTTCGCGATCAGGCGCTTCGCGGTGGCCTCGTTCGGGCACACGCAATAAACGACGATCGGCCGCTTCAGCAGTTCCGGGTCGAGCAGGTCGGGCGAATCGAGATCGACCGGCACCGCGCCGGCGATCCGGTAAGGTTCGCGCTCGCGAATCGCTTTCGGTCGTGCGTCGAAGATCAGCGGCGGCTCGTCCGACGTCATCATCTCGACGAGCTGCGGCGGCGAGATGCGCACCTGCGCGAGATAGCGGCGGAACTGCACGCGACGCACCCAGCGGTACAGCAGGAAGGTGATGAAGATGGCGAGGAACGCGTCGAGGATCGTGCCGCCGCTCGCGCGCACCCACAGCACGAACTGGACGATCTGGTCGTGAATGGCCGCGCCGCCGACCAGCCAGAACGCCGCCCACAGCGACGCGCCGGCCAGATCCCAGAACAGGAACACGCCGACACCGATCGCGGTCGTGCCGAGCAGCGGCGCCGACACGAGGCCGAGGCCCGGCAGGAACTTGGACAGCACGAGCAGCGGCGCGCCGTATCTTTCGAATACGTTACGCGCGAAACGCAGCGTGGTGTCGAGCGACAGCGAGAAGCGCACGAGGCCGTTCAGCAGGCGCCGGCCGCGCGTGCGGCCCATGAAGAACCACAGCGAATCGGCCAGCATCGTCGCGCCGATCGCCGCCGCGAACATGCTGACCCAGGACGCCTGCCCCATTGCCGCCATCGTGCCGCCGAGAATCAGCATCGGCACGGCCGGCACCGGCACGCCGAGCTGCGTGATCAACACGCTCGCGAACACGGCCCACGGGCCGAGCGACGATGGAATAGCGATGGGAAAGTGCCACACGGCGGCGCTCCTGGAAGACATGCGGCCGCGCGACGAGGGCCGTCGGTACGGCTGGGCAACGGCCGCCGCGGCACGTCCGCAGCCGACCTGTGCATGACGGGCATTCTAAACGGGTTTGGCCGCGATCGCGCGGAACACGCACCGTCGGCGCGGGCTTCCGGCAGTGGTCTGCACCGCCATCGCGCTCACGCGTCCGGGCGCGGCGCGAGCCGGGCGACGTGTTGCGCGTAGTCGGGAAACGCGGCGGCCAGCGCGGCCGCGTCGGCCAGTTCGAATTCCGCGAACTCGAAGCCCGGCGCCACCGTACAGCCGACGAGCGCGACGTGCTCCGGCGCCGCGCAGCGCGCGCCGAACCAGCTCCCGCCCCGCACGACCGCCTGGAACACGGTGCCCGGATGCGTGAGCGGGTTGCCGAGCCGGTGGATCGTCAACCCGTCGCGCTCGTCGAGTACCCACACCTCGATCGGATCGCCCGCATAGAAATGCCAGACTTCGTCGGAACGGATCCGGTGCCATGACGAGTACGCGCCATCGCACAACAGGTAGTAGATCGCCGTCGACGCGGCGCGTGGCGCGCCGTCGGCCGGACGCACGACCGAATCGGTCGCACGGTAGGTTTCGCGGAAATAGCCGCCTTCCGGATGCGGCTGCAGGTCGAACTGGCGAATCAGGTCGGTAGCGGAAATCGGCATGGCGGATGACGTCGGTAAGGTGAGGAACCGGGCACCCGGCGCGGCGGCTCGCTTCGCTCGTCGCGAACGCGATCGCATGCCGCCGGATGCCGCTGCGTCGAACGCCGCGGCCATGCGCGCGGCGAACAAGCGGATACCGACCGATGCTGCCAGAACTGCGTGTCGGGATGCAACTGTGGCCACGCGATTGCGCCCGTGACGGTACGTCGGGCGTGCAGCCCTCGCCCGGCCCCGATGGGACAGAAGCGATAGCCGCGCTCACACGCCGAGCGTCGACCGGCGTGTCGTGCGTTTCCGCTTTCTCAGGCCATCATCCGACGAATGCGCGAGACGGTCGCCGCCCGCGACCGCCCGTGCATCAGCGTCAGCGCCTTGCTGCGTGCGTCACGCAGTCGACGGCGCGCCGGGCTCGCTGTGCCGCACCAGCAGCACGGGCCGGTCGGCCGCGCGCAGCAGCGATTCGGCGACGCTGCCGAGCAGCAGCCGGCGCAGGCCGTGCCGCCCGCTCGTGCCCATCACGATCAGGTCGGCATCGGCTTCGGCCGCCGTGCGCATCAGCACCGTGGCGACATCCTCGCCGTAGGCGTCGAGCGCGCGCACGGTGCCTGGCACATGCTCCTGGGCGAGCACCGCTTTCGCATCGTCGAGCACCGGTGTCGCGGCAGCGGTCGCAGCTGCATCGCCATCGCGCTCGGCCGCGAAGCCCGCATCGACGTCGACGAGCTGCGGCCGGTGCTCGACGACATACGCGCAGGTGACTTCGCCGCCGGACGCCGCCGCGATCCGGATCGCCTCGTTCAGCGCGAGACGCGCGCTCGGGCTGCCGTCCAGCCCGACGAAAATCCGCTTGTACATGGTCCGTCCCTCCGACCGGGCACGCATCGCGCGTTGCGCGACGACGGCCCGTTATCGCCACCCGGCCCGGTGCCGGCTGGCCTGCCGAACAGTCTGCCCCACGTGCCGACGCGCCCGTTGATGCGCGTCAAGTGCGGCCGATGCGCCCGCTGCTGCGCGCCAGTTGCCGCAATTTCTAGTGACCCCATTACAAAAAACGTGTAAATCGCGCACAATTTCATCTTGAAAATAGACGTTGCGTGCAGCCGGTGCGAGTTTTGCCTGGTTTTGCTGCGCTGCCCCCGTGCCACGGGGCGGCCCCCGACAACAGAATGGCCATCGAATGACCGCAAGTGGAACCCCGACGCGTGACGCCCGAGGGCCCACGCGCCTCCAGATCATGTTACGCCAGCCGCTCGCGGCCGGCGTTGTTGTGCTGTGCGCCGGCGCGGCGCTGTCGCTCGGCGTCGCGTTGCTCGTGCGCGAGCAATGGCAAGGCGCTGTCCATACGCGTTTCGAACGCCGCACGACGCACGTGACCGCGATGCTCCGCCACGAGCTGCAGTCCGGCGTTGCCGTGCTCGAAGGCGCGCGCGGCGCGTTCAGCCTCGTCCCGGGCATGACGCCCGAGCAATGGCGCCGGTATGCGGACCAGCTCGATCTCGACAGCGGCCGCTCGCCGGTTCGCCAGATCGGCTATGCGCCGCTGCCGCCCGCGACACGCACCGCGCTCGCCGCCGCCAAACCGATGCCGGCCGGCACACTCGCGGCCGCCGCGCTCAGCGCGCCGGCGTCGAATTCACCCGTCGTGCGCTTCGGCGCATCCGACGCGGCGCCGCTCGCGCGCGCGCTGCAGACCGGCGACATCGCGCTCGGCGTCCACCCGGCCGACGACGACACGTCCCGCGACGCCCGCACCCTCACGCTGTTCCTGCCGGTCGCGGGGTCGCCGCATGCAGCCGCCCCGCCGTCCGGCACACGCGAAGGCGCCGCCGACGGCGTGCTGTTCGCGGCGTTGAGCCCGCGGCGCCTGATCGAGCGCGCGCTCGACGCGGAACGCGGAATCGACGTGTGGATGACCGCCGGCGGCGACCGGCGTGCGATCGTCAGCGTCGAAACGACGACCGACGAGGCGTCGGCATCGCCCGACCTGATGCGGCGCACCGACGAGCTGAATTTCGGCGGCACCGTACTGACGCTCGCCTATTCCGCGGACGGCCGCCCGAGCGCGACCGGCGCGCAGCGTGCGGCCGGCACCGTGCTCGCGGCGGGGCTGATCGCGTCGATCGCGTTCGCGGTGCTCGTCCATGCGCTGCTGCGCGGCCGCACCGGCGCCGCCGATTCCGGCGCGAGCAGCCGCGGTATCCTCAACGAGGCACGGATGATGGGCATCATCCGTTCGTCGATGGAAGCGATCATCACGATCGACGAAAAACAGACGGTCGTGATCTTTAATCCGATGGCCGAGCAGGTGTTCGGCGTGTCCGCGATGGAGGCGATCGGTGCGCCGCTGTCGCGCTTCATCCCCGAACGGTTCCGCGCCGCGCACGCGAAGCACGTCGACCAGTTCGGCGTGACGGGCGTGTCCGAGCGGCAGATGGGCCGCCAGCGGGTGCTGTTCGGGCTGCGCGCGAATGGCGAGGAGTTCCCGATCGAGGCATCGATCTCGCAGATCCGCGACGCGTCTGGCAAGCTCTATACGGTGATGCTGCGCGACATCACCGAGCGGCTGCGCGCGGAGAACGCGCTGAAGCTGTCGCGCGAGGAGTTGCGCGAACTGTCGGCGAACCTGCAGAACGTGCGCGAAGAGGAAAAGACCCGCATCGCGCGCGAACTGCACGACGACCTCGGCCAGCAGCTCACCGCGCTGAAGATGGATCTGTCGGTGGTCGAGCAGCAGCTGCGCGTGCCCGGCCGCGCGCCCGACGAGGGCGTGCAGTCGCACCTGCAGGGCATGCGGCGGTTGATCGACGCGACAGTTGCCTCGGTGCGGCGCATCGCGGCCGACCTGCGGCCCGTGATGCTCGACGATCTCGGCCTCGTGCCCGCGATCGAATGGCTCGCGAACGATTTCACGAACCGCTACGGGATCGATGTCGAGCGACACATCGAAACGGGCGGCCTCACCTTCACCAGCGCAGGCGCGACCACGTTGTTCCGGATCGTCCAGGAAGCGCTGACGAACGTCGCGCGCCATGCGGATGCGACGCGCGTTGCGCTGCGGCTCGACGTCGAGGAAGGCTTCTGCGTGTTGCGCGTCGCGGACAACGGCCGCGGCTCGGCGCCCGGCGGCCCGGCCCACGAAGACAAATCGTTCGGCCTGATCGGCATTCGCGAACGCGCCCACATGCTGGGCGGCACCGTGACGATCGACACAGCGCTCGCGCGCGGTTTCTCGATTACGGTCGCATTACCGCTCGGCACAGTACAACAGGAAACGCTCATCACATGATCAAGGTGCTCATTGCCGACGACCATACGCTCGTACGCGACGGTCTGCGGCACATCCTCCAGAACGCCACCGGATTCGAGGTGGCCGGCGAAGCCTGCGACGGCCCGTCGACGATCGCGCTCGTGCGCGCCACGCCCGCCCAGGTGCTCGTGCTCGACCTGTCGATGCCGGGCCGCAACGGCGTCGAACTGATCAAGCAGATCAAGGACGAGAAGCCCGCGCTGCGCGTACTCGTGCTGACCATGCACGCCGAGCAGCAATACGCGGTGCGCGCGTTCCGCGCGGGCGCGTCGGGGTATCTGACGAAGGAAAGCGCGAGCGCCGAGCTGGTCGGCGCGGTCACGAAGGTGGCGTCGGGCGGCGTCTACGTGAGCCTGGCGATGGCCGAGCAGTTCGCGCAAAGCCTGAACGAGCCGGCCGAGACGCTGCCGCACCAGCGGCTGTCCGACCGCGAATTCGACGTGTTCCGGCGGATCGCCGCCGGCCAGACGCTGACCGAGATCGCCAACGCGCTGTGCGTGAGCGCGAAGACGGTCAGCACGTACAAGACGCGGATCCTGGAAAAGATGCAGATGCCGCACGAAGCGGCGCTGGTGCGTTACGCGATGCGGCACAAGCTGCTCGACGAAACGGACGACGTGTAACGGACGACGTCTGGCAGCGAATGGCCTACGCCGCCCGCCCGCGCGGCATGCGCCCGACCGGGCGGCGCACCCCGCTTACCGGGCGGGCACCGGGCACGCGAGATCGCCTTCCTCGCAGGACAGGTAGCCCTTCAGCGTTTCGGTGCGCGCTTTCGTCAGATCGTCGAGGCAGGTCGACACGACCATCGGATACGCGCTGCCGCCCTCGGCGTTCGCGCTGGAGAAGTTGCATTCGGCATCGCGGTACGCAATCCATGCACGCTGCGCATTCACGAGTTTGTCGGCGAGCGGCCGCGCATCGCGCAGGCGCGCGGTGACGGCCTGGTAGGTCCGGTTCAGTTCCCCGTCGGATTTCTTGTACGCGCGGTCGGCGCATGCCGTCATCGCCGCCTGATCCGTCGCGTCGGCACAATTCGCCTGCGCATGGGCGACGCTCGCCGTCAGCGCCAGCGCGCACAGCAGACCGGTCAAGACACGCATGGATGCTCCTTGTTGTTCGTTGAAATCGTGGAACCCGGTGCCGGGCTTGCCGCGCTGTCGCGCATCGGCCGCCGTGCCCAGGCGGCGACACCGATCGCGATGCTAGCGCACGCGCGCCGGCTTGTCAGCCGGCATCGCAACCCATGCGATGCCTTGCATATCGGCCTTCCGAACCTACACTTGAAAATCGATACGCCGCTTCAGGCCCGCGCTATCGCATCCATCCCGTCTCCGCTTCCGCGCATTCCTCAGCGCATTTCGCGTTCGCATCGCCGAGCGGGGTGACGATTCGTCGGTCAGATTCCTCCACCCGGCCCAACGTGCAATCACCGTCGCCCCCTGGAGGGAATCATGAGCTATCACCTTGAAGGCCGTCTGCTCGAGGTCTGCAACTGCCGCGTACTCTGCCCGTGCTGGATCGGCGAGGACCCGGATTTCGGCGTCTGCGACACGATCGTCGCCTGGCATGTCGACAAGGGCACCATCGACGGTGTCGACGTCAGCGGCAACACGATCGCCGCCGTGTGCCGCGTGCCGGGCAACATCCTGCAAGGCAACTGGACGGCTGCGATCTATGTGAGCGACAAGGCGTCCGACGTGCAGGAGCAGGCGCTGCTCAAGGTCTACACGGGCCAGGCCGGCGGCCCGATCGCCGAACTCGCGAAGCTGATCGGCACGGTCGTGTCGATCGAACGCGCGCCCATCACCTTCAATGTCGAAGGGGCACGCGGCACCCTGTCGATCGGCACCGACTACCACGCGGAACTCGAACCGTACCTCGGCCCGAGCGGCGCGCAGACGACGCTGACCGACACCGTGTTCTCGACGGTGCCGGGCGCACCGGTGTTCGTCGGCAAGGCGCCCGTCTACCGGTCGAAGAATGCGGCGATCGGCATCGACGTCGATCTGAAGAATCACAACGCGCTGCAGAGCACGTTCCTGTTCGACGCGTGAAACGCGATCGCACGCCAACGGTCATGGCCGCGTCGCTGCATCGGCGCTTGTTTCCGCTCGTGCTCGCGAGTCTCGCCGCATTCGCGTGGCTCACCCTGTGGGCGTGGACACGCAGTCCGTACGGGCGGTATCTCGACCACGGCGACAGCACATTGTCCGCACCGTTCGGCACGCTTTGCCGCGCGCTGCCGGGCGGCACGCTGTGGCTGCCGGCCGCATTCGACGCGGCCGGCTGGACGCTGATGATCCTCGCGATGATGCTGCCGACGACGCTGTCGCTGTTCGATGCGTTCGCCCGCGTCGTCGCGAGCCGACCCGACCAGACGCGCCTGCTCGTGCTCGTCGGCATCGGCTACGTTGCCACGTGGAGCGGCTTCGGCCTCATCGCGCACGGTCTGCACGGGCTGCTGCTGACAGGCGTCGCGCGGGTGCCGGCGCTCGTGTGGCGCGGCTGGCTGATCGGCGCGGCCGTATTCGCGCTCGCCGGCGCGTTCCAGTTCAGCGGACTGAAGACGCACTGTCTCGACCGTTGCCGCACGCCCTTCAGTTTCGTGATCAGCCGCTGGCGCGGGCGCACGCCGATGCGTCACGCGTTCGCGCTCGGCGTCAGCCACGGGCTCTTCTGCGTCGGCTGCTGCTGGGCGCTGATGCTGCTGATGTTCGTCGTCGGCGCCGGCAGTCTTGGCTGGATGCTGTCGCTCGCCGCGTTGATGGCCCTCGAGAAGAATGCGTCGTGGGGGCAGGCGCTCACCGCGCCGCTCGGCGTCGCGTTGTTCGGCGCGGCCGTGCTGATCGTCGCCAGCCACGCGTGAGGCCCGCGATGCGCCCGCCTGCCTCCACTTTCGCGCTGCATGTCCGGCCAGGCGCGCGCGTCGCCGCGCTGACGTCGATCGCGATGCTCGCGTTCGCGTCGAATTCACTGCTATGCCGGCTCGCGCTGCAGGCCGGACGGATCGACGCGGCCAGCTTCGGCAGCCTGCGCCTCGTATCCGGCGCGCTGATGCTCGCGATCGTCGCACGCGTGGGGGCGCGCCGGCCCGCCCCGCCTGCGGACTGGCCCGCCGCGGCGATGCTGTTCGTGTACGTCACGTGTTTCTCGTTTGCGTACCTGACCGTCAGCGCGGCCACCGGCGCGCTGATCCTGTTCGGCGCGGTGCAACTGACGATGTTTGCGGCGGGATGGCACGCCGGCGAACGGTTCGCGGCGGCCGGCTGGGCCGGGTTCGGTGCGGCGCTCGGCGGGCTGGTGTATCTCGTGTCGCCCGGGCTCGCCGCGCCGACGCCGCGCGGCGCCGCGCTGATGACGGCCGCGGGCATTGCATGGGGCATCTATTCGATACGGGGCCGTCGGCCGGTCGATCCGGTTGCGGCGACCACCGGCAATTTCCTGCGTGCCGCGCCGCTGGCACTCGCGCTGAGCGTCGCGCTCGCCGCCCGCTTTCACGTCACGCCGGCCGGCGTCGTGCTCGCCGTGCTTTCCGGCGCGCTGACCTCGGGCCTCGGCTACGTGCTCTGGTACGCCGCGCTGCGGCACCTCACGGCGATGCGCGCCGCGGCGGTTCAGCTCTCCGTCCCGCCCATCGCCGCGTGCGGCGCCGTGCTGTTCCTGTCGGAACAACCGACCTGGCGGCTCGCGCTCGCATCGGCCGCGATCCTCGGCGGTGTCGCGGCCGTGCTGGCGACGCGGGCCCGCCAGACGGATAGCAGCCGGTGATGCGCGCTCGCGCGGCCCCCGTCCGGGCAGCCAAAATGCAAAACCCGTACACGGATATCGTGCACGGGTTTCAGAAAAGACGCCAAGCCGGGCGCCCTTGCGGGCGCTGCCACGCTTAGTGGCCGAAGAACACCGACGAACGGTCGGTTGCGGCCGGCACGAGCACGCGCTGGCCCGACTGCGACGTCCCGACAGGGTTCGAACCGTAGCCCGTTGCATCGGCTTGCGCGCCGGTGTTCTGAGCGGCGGCGATCTTTGCCTGTGCGGCCTGGATGTTTTCCGGGTAGTTGATCCAGTCGTTCGGGTTGTAGCCGGCCTTTTCGAGCTGGACCAGCTCGGCGCGCACTTGCGCGCGCGTCAGCGGCTGCTGGTTCGATTGGGCGAACGAGACGACCGGTGCGGCCACGAGGGCGGCCAGTGCAACTGCCTTGATCAGTGATTTCATGATGCGTTACCTCCAGGATTGTTTTGTCAGGCGCTTCGGACTCGGGGTCGTTGCGCATGAGTAGAAGTCTAGGAGGCTGCGATATCAGGGTAAATACTTAAATCGCGAATTCACTGTTGACGGAAAACATACAATCGTCGCGGAATCCGCTGAATCATCAGATGATTATCGGCGTTCGCGCACCGAATGCCGCGATACGACACCCGGCGCGCCCGCCGCGCATCAGCGCCCCGGCGACGGCATCAGCCGGTCGAACAGCAGCGCCTTGAGGCGAATCAGGTCGTCGGCGCCGGTCGCGCCGAACGCGGCGTGATGAAGCGTCAGCGCGGGCGCCGCCGGATCGGCATGGACGGCCCGCACCGTGCCGTCGAGGGCCAGCAGTTCGACCCGGTCGCCCGCCGCGTACGGCAGCTGCACGCGCAGGGGCTCGCCGGTTGCGGCGATCGGCCGGTCGACGGCAATCGACAGTCCGCTCACGCTGATGTCGTGCACCATCCCGATGCCTTCCGCGCCCTCCGCTCCGCCTGCGCAGCAGGCGGCGATCCGCACCGGCACGCGCGGCTCCGCGCGCGTGCGCAGCCGGTCGACGAAGCCGGGCGGCGACAGGATCAGGAACCGCGCGCCGCCCGATGCCTGCACCGACTCGACCGTCGCGCCGAAACGCGACACCGCGGCACGGCCGATCGCCACGGCCTCGATGTCGTCGCCATGCGCGAAGTCGAACGCGGCCGCGGGCTGCGGCTCGACGAACAGTGCACCCGATGCGGCGATGCCGATCAGCCGGTAGCGCTGCAGCCCGCGGGTCGTGCCGACCCGTCGGCGGATGCCGATCGCGGCGCCTGCCGACAACCCCATCTGCGTGGCGTGCGGCACCGCGTCAGGCACGCGCGGTTCGGCTTCGGCGTCGTCGCGCCGGCGTACCGGCCGGAAATGGTCGAACAGGAACGCATGCTGCGCGGCATCGCGCAGCGTCGTGCCGGCCGGCAGCAATGCGGCGCCGTCGGCATCGTAGAGATCGAAGCCGAGCGGGACGCCGGCGGCGAGATCGTCGCGCGCGAGCGGGACGTAGTCGGAAGATAGCCTCATCGGAGAGGCGCGGAGCGACCGCGCGAGCTGTCATGACAACATGATTACGGCAGCGTCGCGCGAAATCTGAACGGCTCCGTTACTGCGAAGCCCCCGTCGCGTCGGGAGCGACCGGCACGGGCGGCTGGGCCGGTGCCGCCGAAGGGGCGGCGGCCGGTGCGGCACCGAGGCCCGCGCTGCCGCCGCTCGCCGGACTCGCCCCCGTTGGCGGCTGCGCGGGCTGCGGCTGCGGCTGCGATACGCCGGCCGACAGCGCGGCGGCCGAAGCGGCCACTTCGGACGCCGGCACCCATTCCTCGACGATCCCGCCGGACGCCGCTTCGGGCGCCGATGCCGCGAGGGCATCCGACGCCGCACCTGCGTCAGCCTCGGGCGCGCGCTCCACCCGCTGCGTCCTGACCGGCGTGGGCGCCTTCTCGGGCTTGGGCGGGAACCACGTGTCGAACAGGTCCGTCACGCGCTCGCGCAGCGAAGCGAACCAGCCCGGCGACGGCTCGGTGTCGAATTTCGCCTTCGTGTCGACGATCCGGGCGCGCTGCGCACGCTGGAAGAAATCGCCGACGATCGGCAGCGCACTGTGCGCGCCCTGCCCCCAGTAATCGCTGCGCAACGTCACGCGGCCGTCGTCGAAACCGACCCACGCACCGGCCACGAGACCGGGCTGCATCAGGATGAACCAGCCGTCCGCGTTGTCCTGCGTGGTGCCCGTCTTGCCGGCCACGTCGCCGCGAATGCCGAAGCGCGTGCGGATGCTGCCGCCCGTGCCCCGCGTCACGACATCGCGCATCACGCTGAGCAGCGTCTTGTCGGTTTCGGCGTCGAGCGCGCGCTCGGGCGGCGCCGGCGCGTATTCGGCAAGTACGTCGCCCTGGCGGTTCTCGATGCGCGTCACCATCTGCGGCTCGACATACAGCCCGCCGTTCGCGATTGTCGCGTACGACGCGACCATCTCTTTCAGCGTGACCGGGCTCGTGCCGAGCGCGAGCGACGGCACGCGTTCGAGCGGGCTGTCGCGCACGCCCATGTCGCGCGCGAGCCTTGCTACCGAAGCCGGCCCGACCTTCTCCATCACCTGCGCGGTAATCCGGTTGCGCGACAGCGCGACCGCGTCGCGCAGCGTCATCGGCTTGCCCGTCGGCGGCACGTCGTCGTTCGGCCGCCAGATCTCGCCGCCCTTCAGCGGGATCTCGACCGGCTGGTCGATGAACGTGTCGTCCGGCTTCATCCCGTTCGCGAACGCGACGCCATAGACGAATGGCTTGAACGTCGAGCCCGGCTGGCGTCGCGCCTGCGCAACGTGGTCGAACGGCTCGTTGGTGAAGTCGCGGCTGCCGACCCACGCGCGGATCTGCCCGTTGCGCGGATCGACGGCGAGGAAACCGGCCTGCACGTCGGTCTTCGTCTTGCACAGCGCGCGCATGAAGCCGCGGTCGGCCGCGAGCAGCTTCATCGCGGCCGCATCGTCCTTGCCGGCGTCCTGCGCGGCCTTGTACTCCGGCGACTCGCGCATGAAGGTGCGGAATACCTCGTTGTCGGTACCGCAGCCGTCGCGGCCGCTCCACGCGTTATTCGCGATGCCCTGCAACTGGTTACCCTGCAGCATGAGCGCCTGCGTCGCCATCTGCTGCAGCCGCGAGTCGATCGTCGTGCGCACGATCAACCCGTCCGAGTAGATGTTGTAGTCGTTGCGGTCGGCCCACGCGATCAGCCATTTGCGCAACTGCTGCGCGAAATGCGGCGCCGGGCCCGGCGGCTCCTTCTGGCGCTCGAAGTCGATCCGCAGCGGCCGGCGCTGCAGCTGCGCGAACTGCGCTTGCGACAGCTTGCCGTACTTCACCATCTGGCCGAGCACCGTATTGCGTCGCTGCAGCGCGCGCTCGGGGTTCAGCACCGGGTTGTAGTAGCTGTTGCCCTTCAGCATCCCGACCAGCGTCGCGCTGTCGAGCACGTCGAGCTCGTCGGCCGACTTGTCGAAATAGGTACGCGCGGCCATCTCGACGCCGTACGCGTTGTACAGGAACGGCACCGTGTTCAGGTAGGTCTCAAGGATCTGGTCCTTGCTATAGACCGCCTCGATCTTCAGCGCGGTGATCGCCTCCTTCACCTTGCGCGTGAGCGTCGGCGCGCGGCCGATCTCGTCCGGATACAGGTTGCGGGCGAGCTGCTGCGTGATCGTCGAGCCGCCCTGGCGGCTGCCCGAGAAGGTATGGAGCGCGGCCGACGCCGTGCGCTTCCAGTCGAGGCCGTGATGCTCGTAGAAGCGGTGATCCTCGGTCGCGATCAGCGCGTCGACCATGTGCGGCGAGATCTGCTTGAGCGGCACCCACTCGCGGTTCGACGGCTTGAATTCGGCCAGCAGCTTGCCGTCGGCGGAGAGCACTTGCGCGGGCTGGTCGACGCGCGCCTTGCGGATGTCGCCGATGCCCGGCGTGAACGGAATCAGCACGACCACGTACACCACGAACAGCGCCGGTACGGCGGCAGCCGTGAGCAGCACGCCGCGGCGCGTCGGGTGGCGGACATGGTGCCACGCAACGGCGGCGAGAGGCTTGACCCTCGCGACGGCGGCAGCCGCGACGGGTTGGGCGCGCGCGACCCATCTGGCACAGAAGTCACGCACTGACGACACGTTTCGGCGATTCACGCGGGTGGAGCTCGGCTGAAAAGGGTGCATCGTACCAAACTCGCGGGGCCCGCCGAACCGCGGCGGCGTTGCGCGAGCATGCACCGCGTGGCCTTGCCGGCGTTTCGCACGCAAAAAAGGCGCGTGCCCAGTAACGGGAACGACGCGCCAAACCTGGTACTACAACCGGGAAACCGCGCGAGGGCGGCCAATCGGCGCGGCAGCTCAGCGCACGAGGAAACCGTAGGTGAGCGGATCGCGTTCGTCGACGATCCAGTTCGCGAATCCGCAGATATGCGCGCTGCCCTCCACTTCCGGAATCACGGCCGGGATCTCGCCGACCGTCGTTTCGCGCAGCACGCGCCCCTTGAAGACCGTGCCGACGATCGATTCGTTGACGAGCGTGTCGCCGGCCGCGAGCAGCCCGCGCTGGTAGAGCTGCGCGACGCGCCCGCCGGTGCCGGAGCCCGTGGGCGAGCGGTCGACCTCACGATCGGCGAACACGCAGCAGTTCGCCTGAGTCGAGCCCGGATGGCGCGGCGCGTTCGCGATGATCGTGCCGTAGATATGGTTGATCTCCGGAATCTCCGGATGCACGACCGGATACTTCGCGTTCGCGGCGGCCTTCACTTCCGCGCCGAAGCGGATCAGCTTTTCCACCGCCGCTTCGCGCACCGGCAGGTCGAACGGCGCGCCGTCGACGTAGAAGTAGAACGCGCCGCCGTACGCGATGTCGCCGGTCACGGTGCCGAACGACGGTGTCTCGACCGACACGTCGCGTTGCCAGATGAACGACGGTACGTTGACGAAGCGCACCGGCCCCGCATGCTCGCCATCCCACTTGACGAAAGCCTCGATGAAGCCGCACGGCGCGTCGATGCCGACCCGCGTTTCCGGCACCGTGCGCTGCACCCAGCCGAGTTCGACCGCGGCGGTCGACAGGGCGATCACGCCGTGCCCGCAATGGTCGCTGTAGCCTTCGTTGTGCACGAAGATCACGCCGAAATCGGCATTCGGCGAGACCGGCTCGGTCAGGTAGCCGCCGTACATGTCGGCGTGGCCGCGCGGTTCGAACATCAGCGCGCGGCGAATCTCGTCGGCGTTCTCCTTGAGCCACGCGCGGCGCTGGACGATCGTGTCGCCCGGCAGCCTCGGCAGCCCGCTCGTGACGATGCGAAACGCTTCGCCGCCCGTATGCACTTCGACGGTGGAAAGGGATCGGGAAATTTTCATGGTCGATCGGATGCGTGGAAACGAAGGACGGCGGTCGCGCCGCCGTCCGGTGACAGGCTGGTGCGGCGATTACTTCGCATACGGCTCGGGCAGGCCGTTGCGGATCACGTAGACGGTGGTCGGCGCGCCCTTCAGGTCGCCGTTCGCGTCGAACGAATAGGTGCCCGCGACGCCCGCATAGTTCGACTTCGCGAGCTGCGCGATCAGCTTCGCCTTGTCGGTGGTCGTCCCGGCCTTGACCATCGCATCGGCGAGCAACTTCATCCCGTCGTAGTAGTTCACGCCGTAGACCTGCGTATCGGTGTGATACGTGTCGTGGTACTTCTTCAGGAATTCGCGGCCGGCCGCCGTCTTCTCGAGCGCGACACCGCCCTGCGCGCAGTAGACGATCGACGCCGCGTCGCCCGCGACCTTGCCCATGTCCGCCGAGCAGATGCCGTCGCCGCCGAGCAGCTTCGCGCGCAGGCCGCGCTGCTTCATCTGCTTGGCCATCGGCGCGCCCTGTGCCGCATAGCCGCCGAGGAAGATCACGTCGGGGTTGCTGGCCTTGATCTTGGTGAGAATGCCGAGGAAATCGGTGGCCGACGAACTCGTGTACTCCTGGTCGACGATCTTGATCCCGTTCGCCTTCGCGACGTTCATGAACTGTTCGGCAACGCCCTGCCCGTACGCGGTGCGGTCGTCGATCACGGCGGCGGTCTTCGCATTCAGCGTCTTTGCGGCGAACGTGGCCATCGTGCCGCCGAGCTGCTCGTCGCTCGCGCCGATCCGGAAGATGTTCTTGAAGCCCTGCTTGGTCAGCGCCGGGTTCGACGCGACCGGCAGCATCGGCACGCCGGCAGTCGAGTACACGCGCGATGCGGGAATCGCGACGCCCGAGTTGTACGGCCCGAGCACCGCGACGACGCCCTTGTCGACGAGGTTCTGTGCCACCTGCACGCCTGCCTTCGGGTCGGCCTGGTCGTCGTCGGAAACCAGTTTGAACGTGACGGTCTTGCCGGCGACCTTGACGCCGGCCTTGTTGAGTTCGTCGACGGCCAGGCGCGCGCCGTTTTCATTGTCCTTGCCGTTCGCGGCCTGCGGGCCGGTCAGCGGCGCCGAATGGCCGATCATCACGACTTCCTGCGCGTGCGCGGAAATCAGCGCGCCGGCGGCAATGGCCACCGAGAGCGCGGTAACGAGGTGTCGCATGATGTCTCCTGATTGGTTTTGTGTGAAACCAATGTAGGATACGCGTGGTCACCATGCAAGCAATTTCAAAATAAAATCTTCGATTCTGGTCAATTTTCAGACCAGAACGACGCCGACGCGGTCACTTCGGCGCAATGTCGCGCCGCACACGGCGGATGTGCTGCTCGACATAGAACGCCGCCGCATCGGCGTCGCCCGATACGATCGCCTCGTAGATCAGCCGGTGTTCGGACACGTAGAGCCGGATCCGGCCCGCATCGTAGATGCCGTCGTCCTTCAGCCGCTTCCACAGCGGCTGGTCCATCGTCTTCGCGACTTCGTCCGCGATCTTCACGATCAGCGCATCGCCGGTCATCAGCGCGAGCTGCCGGTGAAACAGCCGGTCGCTTTCGTTCCACAGCGCGCGCTGATGCGGATCGTCGACGTCGGTGATGGTTTCCATCTGCGCCAGATAGCGTTCGGCGCCCGGGTCGGCCCGGCCGTGCTCGGCCGCGAGGCGCGCAATCGCAGGCTCGAGGATCAAGCGCACGTCGAGCGTCGACGTCGGGCTGAAATCGGCTTCGGACGCCCTGTGCATGTCGCCGCGCTGCGCGAGCACGTCGAGCGGCGACGCGACGACGTAGGTGCCCGAATTGCGCTTGGTGAACACGAGCCCCTCGTTCTGCAGCGCGCCGAGCGCTTCGCGAACGGCCGGCCGGCCGACCTGGAACAGCCCCGCAAGTTCGCGCTCGGACGGCAGCCGCGACTCGGCGGCGTAGCGCCCCGCGCGGATCTCGTCGCGGATCTTCTCGGCCACCTGCTCGTAGATCTGCAGCGGCTTGAAACCGCCTTCGAGTAAGTCGGGACGCGCGGACATCATCGTGTGGCTCCTGCCCGGTCGCGGGCGTGAATCTGGAATGGGTTCGCACTATACCGGAGCGCGCCGGCATCGAGGCCATGAAGGCCCTTCTGGACAGATATTAGAACCAAAACTGGCGAGGTGCTTTATTTTCTGGGTTGCGGGTGGGCCAGCAAGTGGTATAGATTTGATCCACACTGCCCTGTGTCACGGTATCCGGCAGCCCTGTGGCGGGCGCGGCATGCGCCCGTCGTCCACGCTCACCGACGCATACGACGTACACGATGACCGCTCTTTCCTCGATTCCTGTTTTCGACGCGGCCGACACGGCCGCGCTGCTCGACTACCCGGCGCTGCTCGCCACGCTCAGGCAGGCCGTCGCCGACTATGCGGCGGGCGAGATCGTCAGCCCCGAACGCCTGGTCGTGCCGCTGCAGGCCGGCGGCGTGATGCTGTCGATGCCGTCGAGCGCGCGTGACCTCGCGACCCACAAGCTCGTGAACGTGTGTCCGGGCAACGGCGCGCGCGGGCTGCCGACGATCCTCGGCCAGGTGACCGCCTATGACGCGACCACCGGCGAGATGCGCTTCGCGCTCGACGGCCCGACGGTCACCGGGCGCCGCACGGCGGCCATCACCGCGCTCGGCATCCAGGCACTGCACGGCGCCGCGCCGCGCGACATCCTGCTGATCGGCACCGGCAAGCAGGCGGCCAATCACGCGGAAGCGCTCGCAGCGATCTTTCCCGAAGCGCGCCTGCACGTGCGCGGCAATCGTGCCGACAGCGCGGCCGCATTCTGCGCCGCGCACCGTGCGCACGCGCCGCGTCTCGTGCCGCTCGACGGCGACTCGATTCCCGATGCGATCGATGTCGTCGTGACGCTGACGACGAGCCGCACGCCCGTCTATCGCGAAGCCGCGCGCGAAAGCCGGCTCGTGGTCGGGGTCGGCGCATTCACCGCGGACGCCGCGGAAATCGATGCGAACACGGTGCGCGCCAGCCGGCTGGTGGTCGACGATCCGGCCGGCGCCCGCCACGAAGCCGGCGACCTGATCGTCGCGCAGGTCGACTGGCAGCACGTCGCGTCGCTCGCCGACGTGCTGGGCGGCGCATTCGACCGCACCGGGCCGCTGCTGTTCAAGAGCGTCGGCTGCGCCGCGTGGGATCTGGCCGCGTGCCGCACCGCGCGCGATGCGCTGGACGCACGCCGGGCCGGCTGATCCGGCAGCACGGCCCGCCTGCCGCACACGCGGCACGTCACACGGAGGCCGCTCCGGCGGTTTCCCGTACGCGTTGTAGGAATCGCCCTACAACGCGTCGCAGCGGCCTACATCAACTTCCAATTCGGCCGATTTCATTTTCGGCGGCGCAACACGATACTGCCGGCATGAATGCCAGCCAGTTGCCCGCCACGCTCCGGGTGTTTCTCGTCGATCACGCCGTCGCCGTCCGGCAGCGGATCGCGCTGCTCGTCGGCGCGATCCGCGGCGTCGCCGTCGTGGGCGAGGCGGAAGACGGCCAGGACGCGTGGACGCATATCCGCAGCAGCCAGGCGGATGTGGTGATCGTCGACCTGCGGCTGGCGGACGGCAGCGGCCTCGACCTGATCGGGACGCTGTCGAAGGCGGCGCCGCGCATCGTCACGATCGTCCTGACGAATCACTCGGCGCCGGCATTCAGAGAGGCATGCGCGTCGGCCGGAGCCGACTACTTCTTCGACAAGACCGTCGAATTCGACGCCGCATGCCGTGTCATCGAATCCCTGGTGCACGCTCACGCGCACCGCCCCTGACGAGCCGGAGTGACTCATGTCCACAGCCACCGCCTGCGCCGCCGACCTAGCCATCACGCCCCGGCCGACGATTCCGCTTCGCGCGGTCACGCGCGCCGACGCCGCCAAACATCCCGCCGCACGCTGCTCGGCGTGTGCGATGCGCTCGATGTGCCTGCCGCCGCAACTGACCGCCGCCGAATACGGCCGCCTCGACGCGATCATCTGCACGACCCGGCAGGTGCGCCAGGGCGACGCGCTGTTCCGCACCGAAGATCCGTTCCAGAGCATCTATGCGGTGCGCGCGGGTTCCTTCAAGACGGTGTTGATGCATCGCGACGGCCGCGAGCACGTGACGGGCTTCCAGATTGCCGGTGAAACGCTCGGGATGGACGGCATCGGCGGCGGCCAGCACTGCTGCGACGCGATCGCGCTCGAAGACAGCGTCGTGTGCATCATCCCGTTCGGCGCGCTCGAAGCGGCGTGCCGCGAGATCAAGCCGATGCAGCACTTCCTGTACCAGATGCTGAGCAGCGAGATCGTCCGCGAATCGAGCCAGATGCTGCTGCTCGGGACGATGTCGGCCGAGCAACGCGTCGCGCATTTCCTGCTGAACCTGTCGTCGCGGTTCGAGGCACGCGGCTATTCGGCGACGGAATTCAACCTGCGGATGACGCGCGAGGAAATCGGCTGCTATCTCGGGATGAAGCTCGAAACCGTCAGCCGGATGTTCTCGCGGTTCCATCGTGAAGCGCTGGTCGAAACGCGCGGCAAGCGCGTGCGCATCATCGACTCGCAAGCGCTCGCCCGGGTCTGACGGACCGGGGCGACGCCCGGCCGCCCGCGCGGCATCGCGTGCGATGCCTCATTGCACCGCGCCGCCGGCCGCCGCGTCGCGCAACCCCACCCTTGCACCGCCCGCCTGGCTCGCGATCAGCGCCTGTTCGGCCTGCACGAACGCGCGGCGCAGCGCGTCGTTCACATCGTCCCCGACGCACGGCGGCAGCGGCCACAGCGCCGTGTCGCGCATCACGAGGTCGAGCCGTACGTCGTACCGGCGTGCGCCATCGACGGCGCCATGCGCTTCGATGGCGAGGTGGCAACCGCCGATCCGCGCGCGAAACCGTTCGAGCCGCACCAGCTGCGCGCCGGCCTCGGCTTCGATCGCGGCGGAACCCGCGAATCCGTGGCAGGCGATCTGCATGCCCACGCCCATGTCGTGTCTCCTGACGGGGCCGCCCGCTCGTCGACCGCCTTGCGTGCACCGCCCGCATTGAAATGCGGCGGCGCGTGTTGCCCGCGGCACGGCGCGATTTCTTCGATCGCTGCCCGGCCGATAGTCTGCCCGCGCCTTTGCTGGCGCGGGACCGTTCATACGTTGAAGGTCTGCGACGTCTTCATCTCGATCCACGTCATGCCGGCCCGCAGCCCTTCGATCATCGCCTCGCGTTCGGTCGGATACGCATGGCTGTGCTCGAACGTGTGGTGAAAACGCGCGGCACCGGTGCCATGCTCGACCGACACGCGGCAGCGGTATTCGCCCGATTCGCACGGGCGCGTCTCGACTTCGACGGACCAGTCGCGTTCGTGAATGTTGCCCTGCAGTGTCATGCGCCCTCCTGCGGTATCCGTCTCAGAGCCGGAAGTGGCCGCTGTGCAGCAGCACCGGCCGGCCGCCGATTTCCTCGAGCATGCGTCGCGCCATCGCCTCGATCGCGGACCGGTGCGCTTCGAATGCGGCCAGCAGGTCGCGTTCGAGCAGCGACGGCGCGCCGAAGTGATCTTCCAGCGCCTCGGCCGTGACCGCGCACTGTACGCAACGTCCGTCGACCAGCGCCGAAAACGCAACGACCAGGTCGCGTGCGCAATATTCGGGCGGTTCCGGCGGGAAGACAATCTGCATCTGTCCGTCTGTCATCGTCGTGATGGCTCCATGACAAGAGCATAGTGGCGCGCGCGCCCGCACGCTTGACCCACGTCAACCGGTTCGCTGCGCCGCACGATGACGGCGCAACAGCGTGCCGGCGCGGCTGCGAGACGCCGCTCGAGTCCGCTTTCAGCGCGCTTTCAACCCGCGTCGGGCTCGATCGCCGCGCCGCGCTCCGCGAGCAGCTCGCGCAGCACGCTCCGGTGGCAGTGGCGTTCGTCGTCGCAATAGCAGCCGATCGAGAACGCGGTGGTCGCCGACAGTGCCGCCAGCAGGTCGAGCACCTTCGGCGCATCGCCATGCGCCATCTCCGCGCGGAAGTGACGCCGGAACGCGTTCCATTCGGCGTCCGTTTCGGCGGCCTGCGCCTGCGCGACGAGTTCGGGGCTCGGCGACAGCGTCGGCAGCCATACATCATAGTAGTTGCGCGACGCGAATTCCGCCTTCGGCACACCGCGCGGCGGCCGCCGCACCGTGCCGATCCGCAGGCCCTCGCCGGCCGCGCGCGGCGTGCCGAGCTGGATGATCCGGATGCCCATGTCGCTCCTTCCATGTTGCGTTCGATTCCGTGATCGTACCGCCGCGCCTGCGCCCGCGTCAGCCGGGTGGCGCACATTGCGTCCGCACAAGAAAAAACCGGCTGCCCCCTCGCGGGAGACAGCCGGTTCGGCCAACCGCGTTGCGCGCCGGGGCGCGCCGCGATCAGACGCCGCTCTTCAGCACCTTGCCGATTGCATCGGCGACGATGGCGACGTTCGAGTCGTTCAGGCCCGCGACGCACATCCGGCCCGAACGCAGGACGTACACGCCGTGCACTTCGCGCAGCGCGTCGACCTGCGATTCCGTCAGGCCCGTGTACGTGAACATTCCGCGCTGCTTCACGTAGCGCGTCAGTGCCTCGCCGCTGACGTGATCGCGCAGGCCGTCATGGATCGACTGGCGCATCCGCGCGATGCGGCGGCACATCGCCGCCAGTTCCTCTTCCCACTGCTTGCGCAGCGCCGGCGTGCCGAGCACGGCCGCCACGACCTTCGCGCCGTAGGTTTGCGGGTTGCTGTAGTTCGAGCGCACTGCGCCGGCCAGCTGGCCGAGCACGCGGTCGGCCGCGGCGGCATCCTCGCAGACGACGCTCAGGCCGCCCACGCGCTCGCCGTACAGCGAGAAGTTCTTCGAGAACGAGTTCGCGACCAGCGCCGGCACGCCGCGGCGGGCCAGTTCGCGCACCGCGAATGCATCCGCGTCGAGGCCCGCGCCGAAGCCCTGGTAGGCCATGTCGACGAACGGCAGCAGCCCGCGCGCCTCGATCACGTCGATCAGCTTCTCCCACTGACCTTCGTCGAGGTCGACACCGGTCGGGTTATGGCAGCACGCATGCAGCAGCACGATGCTGCGCGCCGGCAGCGCGTCGATCGCCGCGAGCATCGCGTCGAACTTCAGGCCGCCCGTCGCCTCGTCGTAGTACGGGTACGTGTTCACCGTGAAGCCGGCGCGCTCGAAGATGAAGCGGTGGTTTTCCCAGCTCGGATCGCTGAGCCATACCTGTGAATCCGGGAAATAGCGCTTCAGGAAATCGGCACCGACCTTCAGTGCGCCGGAGCCGCCGAGCGTCTGCAGCGTCGCGATGCGGCCGGCCGCGCGGGCCGGATGATCGGCGCCGAACACGAGCGCCTGCACGGCGTCGCGATATGCGGGCAGGCCGACCATCGGCAGGTACGGCTTCGCGCCGCTGTCGCGCTGCAGCGCGGTTTCGGCTTCGCGCACGGCGCCCATCACCGGAATCCGGCCTTCGGCATCGAAATAGATGCCGATGCTCAGGTTGACCTTCTGGTCGCGCGGATCTTTCTGGAAGTTCTCGTTGAGCGTCAGGATCGGATCGCCCGGGTACGCGTCGATGTGTTCGAACATGGCTTGAGTCTGTCTCGTTTGGAAGAATGATCGGGGCCGGCCTGCGTCAGCGTGCGGATGCGCTGTCGTGCACCGCATAGCCTGCATTCTTCTGACGGAAGCGATACCCGACCGCGAGCACCGCGAGCCATACCGGGATCAGGTACACCGACAGGCGGAGATCCGGCGTCAGGTACATCACGACGAGAATGCCGGCCATGAATGCCAGGCACAGGTAATTCGTGAAAGGATAGCCCAGACTGCGGAAGGAAGTCTCCTCCCCGGCCGCGCGCTTCGCCTGGCGGAACTTCAGGTGGATCAGGGTGATCATCGCCCAGTTGATGATCAGCGCCGACACGACGAGGCCCATCAGCACCTCGAACGCCTTGCCCGGCATGAAGTAGTTGACCAGCACGCACACGCCGGTCGCGAGTGCCGACGCGCCGAGCGCGGCGAGCGGAATGCCGCGCTTGTTCACCGAGCACAGCACCTTCGGCGCGTTGCCCTGCCGCGCGAGGCCGAACAGCATCCGGCTGTTGCTGTACACGCCGCTGTTGTAGACCGACAGCGCGGCCGTCAGCACGACCACGTTCAGCACGTTGGCCACCATGTTGCTGCTCAGCGCGTGGAAGATCAGCACGAACGGGCTGCCGCCGGTGACGACCTTTTCCCACGGATACAGCGACAGCAGGACCGCGAGCGCGCCGATGTAGAAAATCAGGATCCGGTAGATCACCTGGTTGGTTGCGCGCGGAATGCTGCGCTTCGGATCGTCGGCCTCGGCCGCGGTGATGCCGATCAGCTCCAGCCCGCCGAACGAGAACATGATGGCGGCCATCGACATCACGAGCCCCGACACGCCGTTCGGGAAGAAGCCGCCGTGCTGCCACAGGTTCCGGACACTCGCCTCCGGCCCCGCATGGCCGCTCGCGAGCAGCCAGCCGCCGAAGCCGATCATGCCGACGATCGCGGCGACCTTGATGATCGAGAACCAGAATTCCGTCTCGCCGTACGACTTCACGCTCGCCAGGTTGAGCAGGTTGATCGCGACGAAGAACACCAGCGCCGACACCCAGGTCGGCACGCCCGGCCACCAGTACTGCACGTAGATCCCGACAGCCGACAGCTCGGCCATGCTGACGAGGATGTACAGCACCCAGTAGTTCCAGCCCGACAGGAAGCCGGTGAAGTGGCCGACGTACTTGTTGGCGAAGTAGCTGAACGAGCCGGCGACGGGCTCGTCGACGACCATCTCGCCGAGCTGGCGCATGATGAAGAACGCGATGATGCCAGCCACCCCGTAGCCGAGCAGCACGGACGGGCCCGCCATCTTGATCGTCTGCGCGATGCCGAGGAACAGCCCCGTGCCGAGCGCGCCGCCGAGCGCAATCAGCTGGATGTGCCGGTTCTTCAGCCCGCGCTTCAGGCCGTCGCTCTCGTTTCCAGAAACCATGTCTTCTCCACTCTGTCCGCCTCCGCCTGAAGCGGTGCGGCGCGCCTCGGTGTGCCGGGCGCTGTTTTGCTGTGCCGGGGCCGTTCGTGGAGCCGCCGGGTTGGGGACTGCAATCTTCGCGTGGCGGCGCCCGATTCGCGTCGGCGTGCCCGCCAGACCGGCCGCCGACCGTCGCCGCGCCCGCACTGCTGCGTTCGCACACGAAAATCCGGCGTCAGTTTAGCGTCGCGACGGCGAAATCGGGTTTCGTAACCCGTTCATGCAAACCCTACATTATGAGATAAGATTGCATCCGGGAGACAGATGAGGAAATAAAAATGCATGAACCGGTTCTGGATCGCCTGGATCGCCACTTGCTCGCGATCCTGCAGGAGAACGGCCGCGCGTCGAACCTCGATCTGGCGAAGGCCGTCGGCCTGTCGCCCGCGCAGACACTGCGCCGCCACCGGCGGCTGGAGGAGATCGGCGCGATCCGCCGCTACGAAACCCGGCTGTGCCCCGACACGCTCGGTTTTGGCGTCACCGCTTTCGTGCACGTGACGATGGAGCGCGGGCATATCCGCGACCTGTCGAAGTTCCAGAAACTCGTGTCGGATCTCGCGCAGATCCAGGAGTGTTTCTCGGTGACGGGCGATATCGACTACGTGTTGAAGGTCGTCGCGCGCGACCTGAAGGGGCTGTCCACGTTCCTGCTCGAAACGCTGATGCGGATTCCCGGCGTGAGCGGCGTGCATTCGAGCGTGTGCCTCGACGAGATCAAGTGCACGAGTGCGATGCCGGTGGAAAGCTGAGGCCGCGGGCCGCACGTCCGGCCGGCCCGTTCACCGCACCGCTTCAAACGCACTGATCAGCAACGCCCCCGCCGCGATCACCACGCACCCGGCCGCCCGTCGCGGCGTCAGCCGCTCGCCGAGATACACGCGTGCGATCAGCGCCGCGAACACCACGCTCGTTTCACGCAGCGCCGACACCGGCCCCATCGGCGCGCGATCCATCGCCCAGATCACGATGCCGTACGCGAGCGCCGCGAACACGCCGCCGCACGCGGCCTTCGCCGTTTCGCCGACATCCTGCGTGAGCCGCAACGGCCCCGCACGCAGCCGGTAGTACGCGGCCATCATCGCGCCCGTCAGCACGAACATCCACGCGGTATAGCCGACCGTGTTGCCGCTTTCCCGCACGCCGATTCCATCGACCACGCTGTAGGCCGCGATCGACACGCCGGTCGCGAACGCCGTCGGCAGGACCTGCATCATCCGGTGCTTCGCGTCGCGTCCGCGCTCCAGGCCGATCGCCATGATGCCCGCGCAGATCAGCACGAGCCCGCCTTGCGCGCCGACATTCAGGTGCTCGCCCGCAAACGCCGCCGCACCGAGCGTGACGAGCAGCGGCGCGGTGCCGCGCGCGACCGGATACGCGACGGTCAGGTCGCCGTGCTCGTACGCGCGCACCAGCAGCAGCGTATAGACGACGTGGAGCACGGCCGATGCGACGACATAGAGCCAGCTCGCCGGCGTGATCGGCGCCGCGGCCGGCAGGAACAGCAACGCGAACAGCCCGATCGCGATCTGCAGCACCGTGGCCGACCGCAGCCGGTCGCCGCTGCTGCGGACGAGCGCGTTCCATGACGCATGCAGGAACGCCGCGCACAGAACGGCAAACAGAACGGGGATCGGCACGCTGAATACTCCCTGACGCGCGGCCACGTGAAATCGTCGCCGCAGGGCGTTCATCGTATGAATACGTCATCCGATTGTCAAAAAGCCTGCGCTGCGCAGCACCCTGCGCAAACCGCGCAGCGGCGCCCATTCGCCGGCTTCGCCCGCCCCGCGCGGCATCCGCGGCCGTGGCCCCGCGCGTCGCGGGATGTGACGCAAAGGTGGCAGGCGGTCCGCCCCTTTCCGTTCTCTTTCGACTCGCGTTCCGCCGTAATGAAATCGATACCGCAGCGCAATCGACACGAAATAACTCCGTCCCCATATCTTCATACGGGACTGTTTCAATGCGCGTGCTCTCTCACGAGCCCCGCGCCGAACCGACACGGAGACGGGGCCGCTCTCCACCATCGAAGACCTTACCTGGAGTTTCCCGATGTTCCGTCAAGCCTTGCTCGTCACCGCCTGCGCAGCCGCGGCGCTGGCGCTGTTCGCCTGCGGCGGCAGCGACGATCCCACGTCGACGCCTGCCGTGTCGTCGCAGGATGCGCTGCAGACCGCCACGCCGATCAAGCACGTCGTCGTGATCTATGGCGAAAACATCTCGTTCGACCACTACTTCGGCACCTACCCGAACGCGACGAACCCGTCGGGCGAACCGGCGTTCACCGCGAAGGCCGGCACGTCGACGCCCAACGGCCTGACGGGCACGCTGCTCACCGCGAACCCGAACTTCACGAACACGGCCAACGGCACCGACGCGGCCAACCCGTTCCGCCTCGACCGCACGCAGGCCGCGACCGCCGACCAGAACCACGCGTACACGGCCGAGCAGCAGGCCGAGGACAACGGCCTCGCCGACCTGTTCCCGAAATACACCGGCAAGGGCTCGTCCGGCGGCGCCGGTGCGTTCGGCACGAAGGGCCAGGTGATGGGCTACTTCGACGGCAACACCGTGACGGCGCTGTGGAACTACGCGCAGCGCTTCGCGATGAGCGACAACATGTACACGACGTCGTACGGCCCGTCGACGCCGGGCGCGCTGAACGTCGTGTCGGGCCAGACCAACGGGATGCAGATCGTCAAGACGTCGGCACAGCCGTCGACGCTCGCGAAGAGCTCGTACTACATCAATGACGGCGCGGGCGGCCTCACGATGATCAACGACGTCGACCCGGGCAACGACGTGTGCTCGAGCACGACCGACCAGGCGTTGATGAGCGGCAAGAACATCGGCGACCTGCTGAACGGCGCGAAGATCACGTGGGGCGGCTTCATGGGCGGCTTCAACCTGTCGACGACCAACAGCAACGGCACGACGGGCTGCGCGCGCAGCACGGTCGCCACCGCCGTGAACGCCGCGACGTCCGACTACATCCCGCACCACAACTGGTTCCAGTACTACGCGTCGACGTCGAACCCGCAGCACACGCGCCCGAGCTCGGTCGCGGCGATCGGCTCGAGCCTCCAGACCGACGGCAAGACCGCCGAGCCCGCGAACCACCAGTACGACACGGACGACTTCTTCGCCGCCGTGAAGGCCGGCAACTTCCCGTCGGTCAGCTACCTGAAGGCCCCGGCCGCGCAGGATGCGCACGCGGGCTATTCGGATCCGCTCGACGAGCAGGCGTTCGTGACGAAGGTCGTCAACTTCCTGCAGCAGCAGCCGGACTGGCAGAACACGGCCGTGATCGTCACCTATGACGATTCGGACGGCTGGTACGACCACGTGTACACGGCACCGACGCGCGCGTCGTCCGACCCGGTCGACCAGGTCAACGGCAACGGCAAGTGCGGCACGGGCGGCACCACCGGCGTGAACGGCTCGACCGTCAACGGCCGCTGCGGCCCGGGCGTGCGGATTCCGCTGATCGTGATCTCGCCGTATGCGAAGCAGAACTACGTCGACCACACGATGATCGACCAGTCGTCCGTCGTGCGCTTCATCGAGGACAACTGGCTCGGCGGCCAGCGCATCGGCGGCGGTTCGTTCGATGCGACGGCAGGCGACCTGCGCAACCTGTTCGACTTCACGTCGAAGCCGAACACGGCGCCGCTGTACCTCGACCCGACGCTCGGCACTGCATTGAGCGCGGCACCGGCAATCTGACCGGTATTGCATGACCGCATGGCCGGCGCCTCACGCGCCGGCCGTTTCCGTTTAACGCGCCGCTTCGTGCGGCGCCCGATTTCCGACCGACAGCATGACAGCTCGCCCTGCGTTCCCGTCTCCCGACGCCTCCGGCACCTCCGCGCCGCGCTCCCCTTCCCGCCTTCTGCGCCGCGCGGCCTTCGTGATCGGCGCCGCCGTGCTCGGCTATGGCGCGTTCGCGATCGCGTTCCCTGCGCAGGTACCGGCGGCGATCGGCACCGTCGTCGCCGACTGGACGGGCGCGAACCCGCATCCGGTCGTGCTGCAGCGGCCCGCCGCGCAGCCGCTGTCGGCGGTCGCGCAGCTCGGCCGTGCGCTGTTCGCCGATCCGTCGCTGTCCGCGTCGGGCAAGCAGTCGTGTGCGTCGTGCCACAGCCCCGATCATGCGTACGGCCCGCCGAACGCGCTCGACGTGCAGCCGGGCGGCCTCGCGATGACGCAGCAGGGCTATCGTCCGCCGCCGTCGCTGATGTACCTGTACCGCCAGCCGAACTTCAGCATCGGCCCCGATGCCGGTGAAAACGACGCCGCACCGACCGTCGCGCAGCAGGCCGCTTCGGCCGCCGGCGTAGTGAAGGCGCAGAAGGTGGCCGGCACGTCGGCCGCGCCGCAGCTCGTGCCGCAAGGCGGGATGTTCTGGGACGGCCGCGCCGATACGCTGCAGCAGCAGGCGTTCGGCCCGCTGCTGAATCCGGTCGAGATGGCGAACGCGAGCATCGACGACGTCGCGCGCAAGCTCGCGCAGTCGTCGCACCGCGCGCAGCTCGAGCAACTGTTCGGCGCGCGCGTGTTCGACAGCCCGCAGCTCGTGGTGTCGGAAGCGATGTTCGCGATCGCGCGCTACCAGGTGGAGGATCCGTCGTTCCACCCGTACAACAGCAAGTACGACCGCTGGCTCGAAGGCCGTGCGCGTCTCACGCAGGCCGAACTGCGCGGGCTGCGCCTGTTCAACGATCCGGACAAGGCGAATTGCGCGGGCTGCCATCTGTCGAAGGCCGGCAAGGACGGGTTGCCACCGATGTTTACCGACTACCAGTACGAGGCGCTCGGCGCACCGCGCAACAAGGAACTGGCGCAGAACCGCAACCCGGCGTTCTACGATCTCGGCGTGTGCGGGCCGTTCCGCGACGACCTGAAGGACCAGACGCAGTATTGCGCGATGTTCCTCACGCCGACGCTGCGCAACTCGGCGACGCGCCACGTGTTCTTCCACAACGGCGTGTTCCATACGCTTGACCAGGTGATGGCGTTCTACAACGAGCGCAGCATCTCCCCGCAGAAGTTCTATTCGCGCGGCGCGGACGGCAAGGTCGACGAGTACGACGACATTCCGCCGAAATACCGCGCGAACGTCGACGTGACCGACGCGCCGTTCGATCGCAAGGCGGGCGACAAGCCGGCGATGACCGCGCAGGACATCAAGGATATCGAAGCGTTTCTGGGGACGTTGAACGACGAGCCGGTGCGCTGAGCGCCGCTCGCCCGCCGCGCGGCGTCAGCTGCGCGCGCGGATGCAGAGAAACGCCGGCGCCTGCGACAATTCCGCGTGAAGCCGTTCCGACTCGGCCTTCATCTCCGCCAGCGGCAGCGGCTCGACGAAGCGCTCGAGCCGCCAACCGGCATCGGCCACTGCGTTCAGGATGTCGCCGAGCGGCCGCCGGTAGGCTTCGACAAAGGGTTTCGGCTCGCCGAAACCCGACCAGTGGAAGCCGAAGCGCGACGTATCGAAGTACGTACCCTCCCCGCGCGTCCGCTCGTCCATCCAGTCGCGCATCGGATGCGCCATCGAAAACACCAGCGTCGCACCCGGCCTCGCGACGCGTTTGAATTCGCGCAGCGTCGGCGTTAGATCGCGTACGTAGTCGAACGCCAGCGAACACACGATCTTGTCGAAAGCGTGATCGGGCAGCCATGCGAGCGGCGCCGCGAGATCGCCTTCGACGACGTCGACCGCCAGGCCCGCGCAGCGGGTTCTCGCCAGCGCGACCATTTCCGGTACCACGTCGAACGCGTGCACGGTCGCGCCGTGTCGTGCAAGGTGCGCGCTGCAAATGCCCGGGCCGCAGCCCGCGTCGAGCACGGCCAGGCCGTCGACGTCGCCGAGCAGCGCCATCGTCGCGGGCCGCTCGTACAGTGCGTTGTGCGCCTTCGTCGGCGCGATGTCCGCGTAGCGTTGCGCAAGCGCCGCGTACGCGCGGCGACCGGGAGGTTCGTGTGGATCGTGCATGCGGCCTCCATCGAGGTGAACAGGGGATGATTCTGCGCGATCGGACAACGGATGGCGAGCGGCCCGCGCCCCTGCATGACGAAAGGCTGTCGAGCAACCGGTATCACGCGCCCCCGGCCGCGATACGGAAACGCTGCAAGCGGTGAAACGGAATCGGCGGATCGGAGACGGTGCGATCGAACGGGCTACCGGCAACGCGAAAACGGGCTGACGCTGCTCGTGGCCGCGTTCGTCGTCCGGCGTTCGCGAGCCTCGCATTGCGTCGCGGACACGAGCGGCCCGATACGCGGTCGCACGCTAGACAGTCGGCATGATGCAAGCCGCGCAACGCGGACTCCCCGCATCGCGCCCGCTCCATCAGAACAGATACATCCCCGCGACGAACACGACGCCCGAGAACAGCAGCGTCGTCACGCAATAGCCCATGATGTCGCGCACGCCGAGCCCGGCGATCGCCAGCGCGGGCAGCGCCCAGAACGGCTGCGCCATGTTGGTCCAGGCCTCGCCGTACGCGATCGCCATCGCGGCCTTGCCGAGATCGGCGCCGAGCGCTTGAGCCGCCGGCATCACGAACGGGCCCTGCACGACCCAGTGGCCGCCGCCCGACGGCACCGCGAAATTGATCACGGCCGAGCTCAGGAATGCCAGCAGCGGGAACGTGTGCACGTTCGCGATATCGACGAACCACTTCGTGATCACGCCCGCGAGCCCCGAATGGTCCATCAGCGCCTGGATGCCCGCGTAGAACGGGAACTGGATCATGATCCCGGACGCGCCGCGCGCAGCGCCCGCCACCGCGCGCGCATAGGCCATCGGCGTACGGTGCAGCAGGATGCCGGCTGCGAGGAATGCGAGGTTCACGGTGTCGATGTCGAGCGCGAAGCCCTTCTGCACGAACTTCAGCACGAGGAACGCCGCGCACAGCGCCGCGACAAGGACCGACAGCGCTCGGCTCTCCTCCATCCGCTCCGCGAACGTCGCGTCGGGCCCGAGCTGGCGCTCGACGCTCGGCGGTTCGGCGAGCAGTGCCGGATCGACGCTGACCACGTCGCCGGGCTTCGGCATCATCATGCGCGCGAGGAACGGCAGCATCACGATCAGGCCGATCGTGATGAACGCGTTGTAACCGGTGAAGATCGTCTGCGACACGGGAATCAGCCCGATGGTCTTCTCCATCGGATTGCCCTTCGTGGCCGCGACGAGCGGGACCGAACCCGACAATCCACCATGCCAGCTCAGGAAGCCCATATACGCGGACGCGACGAGCAGCCGGTAATCGCTGCCGGCGACACGACGCGCCACTTCGCGCGCGAGCATCGCACCGAGCACGAGGCCGAAGCCCCAGTTGATCGCGCACGCGAGCGCGCCGACGAACGCGACGAGCATCACGCCCTGCCCCGGCGTGCGCGCGGTGCTCGCGAGTGCGACGAGCATGCGCTTCACGGGCGGTGAGCTCGCGAGTGCGTGACCGGTGACGAGAATCATCACCATCTGCATCGAGAAGGCGAGCAGGTTCCAGAAGCCCGAACCCCACATCGTCGTGAGCTGCGCGGGCGAATTCGGCGTGAGGCCGAACGCGAGCGCGAACGTGACGACCGTCAGCAGGATGGCGAAAATCAACGGGTCGGGCAACACGCGGTGGACCACCTGCGTGAAAAAGCGGGAAATGCGCTGAATCAACTTGAGCTCCTCGTTTCCTGATAGGGACGTCCGCGCGTGTCGTTGTTGGTTGGTGCGCGGGTCGCGCGGATTCTTGCACAGAACCGGAGGACGCGCTCTGGATTGCGCGGCTGCGATTGCGTGCTGACGCGATCGTGGAAACGGGGAGAGAAACGGCGGCCGGCGGTGCAATCGGCGCCGCCGGTGAAAAGGACGGATGCGCGTGCGTTAACGAACGGCAGTCGCGGGTGTGCTCACGGTTGCAACCGGATTCACCTTCCGCTCGGCCAGCCGCTGCGCAAACCGGTACGCGACAAGCGAGCCGGCCACGGCAAGCAGCATCGGCACGAGGCTGTCGTGATCGACGCGGGTGAACTCGAGCAACAACACGACCGCCGTGATCGGCATCTGCATCGACGCGGCGAGAAACGCGGTCGCGCCGACGAGCGCGCAAGCGCCGATCGACGCACCCGGCCACACGAGGCTCCACAGCCCGCCGAGCACGACGCCGAGCAGCGTGCCGTTCGCGAGGCCGGGCGTCAGCAGGCCGCCTTCCGCGCCGGCCCGCAGGCTGCCGGCCTCGATCAGCACCTTCAGCACGAGCAGCGCGGCGGCGAGGCCGATCGTCAGCGTGCCGTCGAAACCCAGCGACGCCGGGCCCTTGCCGTTGCCGAGCAATTGCGGCAACCGCATCGCGAGCACGCCGATCACCGCGAAGTTGATCAGTGCGAGCACGGGCAGCCGCCCGTCTTTCGGCGCATTCGCCCGGGCGCGCGTCGTGAGCCGCACGAAGCCGTACGCGGCGAAGCCGAACAGCGGCCCGCAGACGATCGACCACGCCACCAGCGGCGTGCTCAGCACGAATGGCGGCACCGTGTACTGGTGCTCGTTGCCGAGGCCGATCCACGCAACGGCCGCCGCGATCGCCGACGTCGCGACCGCCACGACCAGCGCTCGCAGTTCGAACGTGCCGAGCAGCACTTCGAGCACGAAGATCGCGCCGCCGAGCGGCACGTTATAGACGGCCGCGAGGCCTGCGCCGGCACCGCACGCGACCATCAACCGGCAATCGTCCGGAGTGAGCCCCGCACGGTGAGCAAGCTGCCCGGCGAGCAGCGAACCGATCTCGCGCGGCGCGACTTCACGGCCGAGCGGCGAGCCGAGCGCGACGGTGACGATCTGCAGCAGCGCGTGAATCGTCGTGCTGACGACCGGCATCCGCGGATCGGCCGCGCGCACCGCGCGGCGGATGCTGACGAGCGGCCGGCCATACCGGTACAGCGCCCACCAGCCGCCGCCGGCGACGAAACCGCAGACGATCAGCACCAGGAGCCGGCGCAGCGAATCGGCGCCGGTCACGCCGGTGAGGAAGCTCTCGGTGCCGATCACGTGCGCGACGCTGTAGCCGAACGCGACGTGCTGGATCGCATGCAGCAGCAGCGCGAGCAGCATGCCGCCGAGGCCCGCGCCGACACCGGTCAGGATCGTGACGACGGCCACGCGCGCAAACGGGCTGGCGGCCGGCGAAGAGGATGCGGGGGCGGACGGGAGATCGGGGCGCATGGGGTCGGCGAATGGGATCGAAAGGACGGCGCGCGACATGCGCGCCGTCGTCAGGACCGCATCGTAGGCCGCCGCCCATCATGAGACAAACGTATTTTTCGAATCGACTCATGCATTTCGTGAATGGATGAGTACTGAGACGCCGTGGCCGCCTGCAGCTCACCGTTCACCTCAATCCGGATACGTGATGCGCTCCGGTTCGCGCCGCGGGATCACCTTCCCGTGACGGATCGACAGCGTGGCCTTTGCCCGCCGACGTACCGCTTCGTAATCGCTCCACGTCGAGCATGACGAGATTCGCCGGACGCCCGGCCGCGACGCCGTAGCCGTCGCCGAGATGCATCGGCGTCGCGCTGCGGTCGGCCACGAAGTCGACGGATTGCTGCAGGACCTGGGAGCCGATCATGTGGCAGACATGGAGGCCCGCATCGAGCACGAGCAGGATGTTGCCGTTGGCGAGCGGATACCACGGCGCCTTGATCGAATCCTGCCAAGCACACGTTGATGCCCGCGCGATCGAATTCCGCGACACGCGTGATGCCGGTCGTGGGCGTGGGCGCGAACGATCCATTCTCTGCGCGCCGGTCGCGCCGCTCCACAGCCGTGCCGCGCCCCGCGCATGTTGCAACGACGCGACAGCACGCTCGCGACGGCGGGATGCCGCCCGCGTGCGACTGCGCACAAACCGCCAGCGTCCCACGCGTACGGCGCGTCGTGTCAGTTTTGTGAAGGACTCTTGCCGGATCCGGAAAGGTGCGCTCGCCGCCCCCGGCGGGCTTGCGCACGCGTTGCGTTCCTATACTTGCGCCGCACTTTTGTTCCCCCTCCCACACGTAGGAGCCTTCACTTGAAAAAGACCCTCATCGCCGGCGCATGCACCGCCGCACTGTTCGCCCCGCTCGCTCACGCACAGAGTTCGGTCACGCTGTACGGCCTGATCGATGCCGGCATCGTCTACACCAACAACGCCAACGGTGCGTCGCTGTGGCGCCTGAACAGCGGCACCGTCAACGGCAGCCGCGTCGGGTTTCGCGGCACCGAGGATCTCGGCGGCGGCCTGAAGGCCCTGTTCGTGCTCGAGAACGGCTTCAACGTGAACAACGGCGGCCTCGGGCAGGACGGCAAGCTGTTCGGCCGCCACGCATACGTCGGCCTGAGCCAGAACGGCTACGGCACGCTGACGCTCGGCCGCCAATACGACACGATGGTCGATTTCGTCGCGCCGCTGTCCGCCACGTCCGGCGACTTCGGCGACACGAGCTTCGCGCATCCGTTCGACAACGACAACCTGAACCACTCGCTGCGCATCAACAACGCGGTCAAGTACACGAGCGAGACCTTTGCGGGCTTCAAGGTCGGTGCGATGTACGCCTTCTCGAACGCGACCAGCTTCGGCGCGAACCGCGCGTACAGCGTCGCGGCGAGCTACACGAACGGCCCGCTGAAGCTGGCCGGCGCGTACCTGCAGATGAACGGCACGAAGGGCTCCACGAGCGCGAGCCCGGGCGCGACCGATGCGGCCGAAGCGAAGAGCCTGAACCAGGGCGGCTGGTCGATCGGCTCGGACCGCATGCGTTCGTACGGCGGCGGCGTCAGCTACGGGTTCGGCCCGGCCACCGTCGGCTTCGTCTATACGCGCTCGCAGTACGACAACACGGGCTCGTTCGGCTCGACCGGCCAGGTCGCGTTCAACAACTACGACGTGAACGTGCGCTATGCGGTGACGCCGGCCGTCAGCCTCGGCGCAGCCTACGTGTACACGGACGCCAGCGTGTCGAACCCCGACAGCAAGCACGGCACCGATCCGAAGTGGCACCAGGTCGACCTGCAGGCCGTCTACAAGCTGTCGCGTCGCACGGACGTCTACGCGGAAGCGATGTATCAGCACGCCTCGGGCCGCGGCTACCAGGCGTTCATCAACGGCTCGGGCGGCGCATCGAGCACGGCGAACCAGATCGTCGGCACGATCGGCATGCGCACGCGCTTCTGACCGGCGCGATGCCTCGTCGCCCGACGACCACGCACCCGCGTTCGCACGCGGGTTCGTTCGCCGCGGGCGGCTTGCAGCAATGTTGTTCCATCTGGAAGGCAGCCTGCCTGGAATCGGGGTTTTTACGCGCGCGGGCGCTGCGTAGACTGCCAGCGAAGGTCAGGGTCACGCATCGCGCGTTGACCCGGCCGCCTACCCCGTACCCAGGAGAACCTCGTGAAATCGCTCGTCGCTACCGCCGCCGCTGCCGTCCTGCTCGCTGCACCGGCCCTGTCGTTCGCCCAGTCGGCACAGTCGCCCGTCACGCGCGCGCAAGTGCTGCAGGAGCTGATCGATCTCGAATCGGTCGGCTTCAACCCGGCGCGCGGCGAATCCGTCAACTATCCGGACGACATCCTGGCGGCGCAGGAGCGGCTTCACGAAAAGCGTCTCGCGCAACACAAGGCTGCGCGAGACGCATACGGCCCGGCCGGCGAACCGGCAACGGAATCGGGCGCGGCGGCCAAGCCCGCGCAGTAACGGCATGACGATGCGCTCCGCCCGCGTGAACGATGTAGCGTGGGCGCGGCGGGTCGCGTTGGCGTAGCTCGCGTCGTTCGCGTCGTTCGCGTGAAGAGAAGAAGCCGGCGGTGTGCCGACGCGCGTTGGCCGCTCAGGCGGCCTGCGGTTCGCGGTCGATCGCGTTCAGCATCTCGACGTCGCGCGCGATCATCCCCGGCACCTGGGCACGCAGCATCTCGACCCACGTCCGCACCTTCGCATCGACGAAGCGGCGCGACGGATACAGCGCATAGACGTTCATCTTCTGCAGGATGTGCGCGGGCAGCACGCGTACGAGCGTGCCGTCGCGCAGCGCGTCGATCGCCGAGTACAACGGCAGCATGCCGATCCCGATACCGTCGCGAATCGCGAGGGCGAGCGATTCGGCGGTATTGGTCTGCACCGGCCCCGCGACGTGGATCTGCTCGACGCCTTCGGGCCCTTCGAGCACCCATTCGTGCGTCGGGAACGCCGGCGTGCACAGCGTCAGGCACGCGTGCGCGGCGAGATCCTGCGGACGGGCCGGCGCGCCATGGCGTTTCACGTAGTCGGGCGACGCGCACAGGATGCTGAAGGTCGAGCCGAGCAGGTGCGACACGAGTTCCGAATCGGGCAGCGACGACGCGGTCACGACGGCCATGTCGCTCGTCCCGTCGAACAGGTCGGGCATGCGCTGCGACAGCGACAGCTCGATCGACACGTCCGGAAACTGCGCGTGATAGCGCGTCAGTGCGGGCAACACATAGTGATGACCGACGCTCGCGAAGCTGTGCATGCGCAGTACGCCGGCGGGCCGTTCGTGCGCGCAGCTCGCCTCTTCTTCCGCGCGGTCGACGTCGGCGAGGATCTGGCGACAGCGCCGCAGATAGCTTTCGCCGGCCGACGTGAGCGCGAGACGGCGCGTCGAACGATTCATCAGACGGGTGCGCAGGCGTGCCTCGAGCTCCGACACCGCGCGCGACATCGCGCCCGTCGTCGAATTCAGCGATTGCGCCGCGGCGGTGAAACTGCCCGTCTCGACGACGCGCGAAAACACCCGCATGTTTTGTAGGGTATCCATTCCTGTGAGCAACCTGTAGCGGAGCCGCTATTTTCCTCCACTGGATGCGACAGATTGTTACTCCAGCTGCAACTATCGTTTCCCCGTAGCTGCGTTAATGCGCGGGCGCCGCGCTCCTACAATCGGCGCCTCACCAGTCGAACAGACCCGTTCGGACGCGCCGCGGCACCGTGCCCGGCCCCGCTCGGGCCCCCTCTTTTCATGAAGCCACAACCTGCGATCGAGCGACCTTCCATCGAACCGGCACGATGGAGGACATGGCTCGATCCACTCGGCGACGCGGCGCGCGACTGGGCTGCGAGCGACGGGCTGATCTGGCTGCACCTCGCGAAAACCGTGTTCGCGGCGCTCCTCGCAATGGGCATCGCGATGCGCCTGGAAATGTCGCAGCCGCGCACGGCGATGACGACCGTGTTCGTGCTGATGCAGCCGCTGTCGGGAATGGTGTTCGCGAAGAGTTTCTACCGCGTGCTCGGCACGGCGGCCGGCCTCGTCGCCGCGCTCGCGCTCGGCGGGCTGTTCGCGCAGCAGCCCGAGCTGTACATGGCCGGCATCACGCTGTGGATCGGCACCTGTATCGCGCTCGCCGTGCGCAACCGTCACTTCCGCTGGTACGGCTTCGTGCTCGCCGGCTATACGGCCGCGCTGATCGGCCTGCCGGCCGTGATGACCCCGCAGACGCTGTTCCAGTCCGCGCTCACGCGCGCCGCGGAAGTCGCGCTCGGCATCGCCTGCTCGGGCGCGGTCAGCGCGCTGATCCTGCCGCTCAGTTCCGCGAAGGCGCTGATGCGCTCGCTGGGCACCCGCCATGCGACCTTCGCGGCGTTCACGGCCGGCGCGCTCGCGGGCGACGTCGCACGCGGCGATTTCGAGCGGCGCTTCGCCGATTTCGTCGACGACATCGTCGGCTTCGAGGCCAACCGCGCGTTCGCGTCGTTCGAGGATCCGCACATTCGCGCACGCAGCCGCCGGCTCGCGCGGCTGAACAGCGAGTTCATGAACGCGTGCACGCGGCTGCATGCGCTGCACCAGCTCGTCAAACGGCTGCGCGCGAATGGCTCGGACGCGGTGCTCGATGCGCTGGCGCCGCATGTCGATGCGCTCGCGCAGCGCTTCGCCGCACTACGCGACGAGCGGCAGCGCGGCATCGCGCCGGCCACCGGTGCGCTGCTCGAACTGCGGCGCTTCCACAGCGCGTTGCCGAAAGCCGCGCGCGCATCGCGACGAAACATCGAGGAACATGCAGCCGGCGGCCTGCTCGACTTCGATACCGCGATCGAATTGCTCTACCGCTTCATCGGCGAATATCTCGGCTACGCCGACACCTATGCATCGCTCGACCAGGACGATCATGCGTTCGAGCGCTCGGTCACGCATTACGCGGTGAAGACCAATTCGTTCTTCGTCGGTTTCGCGTTCCTGCGCACGATCGTCGCCGTCGGCGCGATGAGCGCGTTCTGGCTTGCCTCCGAATGGCCGAGCGGCCCGCTCGCCGTGATCGCCACCGCGATCGCGTGCGCGCTCAGCTCGACGTCGCCGCGCGCGCCGAAGTTCGTGGCGCAGATGAGCGTCGGCGCGGCATTCGCGACCGCCGTCGGCTACGTGTTCCTGTGCTACGTGTATCCGAACATCGACGGCTTCCCGCTGCTGTGCGCCGCGCTCGCGCCGGTGCTCGGCCTCGGCGCGTTTCTCGCGATGCGGCCGGGATTGTCCGGCTACGGGATCGGCTTCGCGGTGTTCTTCTGCCTGCTCGCGGGGCCCGACAACGTGATCGCGTATACGCCCGAGGTGCTGATCAACAACGGCCTGGCCATCGTCATCGCGATGCTCGCGTGCTCGCTCGTGTTCGCGGTCGTATTCCCGACGCAGATGCCGTGGCTCACGGGCCGCATCGCGCACGACCTGCGCCGCCAGGTCACGCTGGCGTGCACAGGCGCAACGGACGGCCTCGCGCAGCGCTTCCAGTCGAGCACGCACGACCTGATGGCGCAACTGCGCACGCTGCTCGTACGGCGCACGCGACAGCATCGCGACGCGCTGCGCTGGATGCTGTCAACGCTCGAAGTCGGCCACGCAGTGATCGACCTGCGCGACGAACTGAACGCGTTCTGCGCATCGAAACCGCCGCAAACGCTGCGCTGGACCGGCTCGATCGACGCGGTGCTGCACGAGCTGCCGCGCTTCTTCGACGATCCGACACCCGGCCATCACGCACGCACGCTGAAATCGGTGAATCTCGCGATCCGCGCGGCGCAGCACACGCTGCAGGCGTGGTATGCGGTGCCCAACGAGCGGCACCGCATGCAGCGCATCGTCGGCTGTCTGCACTTCATGCGCAGCGCACTGCTGGACAAGGATGCGCCGTTCAACCGGCATCGTCATTGAGGCCATTGACGCCATCGACGATCGGTGCGCGCGCAACGGGATCCTTGTGCCGGATGGAAATAAGCTCTACAGCCACGGTGATTAATCTTTAAGCAGTACGAGCCTATAGTTTCCTCACTGCCAGCGAGACTGGCACTCACCCAGGAGAAACCCAAATGAAGCCGCTGCACCTCGCCCTCGTTGCCCTGTCGCTCACCGCTGCTGTTGCTCACGCACAGCCGGCACCGGCAGACGTCGCACCGCAACAGGCGAACCGCGCTGAAGCCGTGAAGGCCGCCGGCCGCGTCGATCGTTCGCAATCGAAGCAGGAAGACCCGAACGCCTGTGTCGGCCCCGTCAGCTTCTGCAACATCTACTTCGGCAGCTGAGCATGACGCCGCGTCGTCACGGCCAGGCCCGCACCGCCCGCGTTGAATGCGCGGGCGAGCGGCGCCCCGGCCGATCGCCGCATCGCCGCTCCACCCCACGCCGCTTCGATTGAAGCGGCGCATGCCGTTTCAGGCGCCGCGCCCCGGCCGCCAGCCCACCTCGCGCAACGCATCGAGCAAGCGCGCCTGCCCCAGCCCTTCGACTCGCGCACCGCGCGACTCGACGTCGCCGCCCGCGACGAGCGCGTTCACGATCGCTTCCTCCACTGCTTCCGCCGCCGCGACGAACAGCGCGGAAATATGGTCGTTGTTGACCATCTTCACGCCGGTGGTCGGCGCACCCTTGCTGCCGTAGTTCGCCGCCGGCAGGCCGTCGTTGCCCGTTGCGAACGCAAGGAAGATGTCGCCGCTCGAATCCTCCGTGCCGCCGCCGACCCGCGCGAGCCCGACACTGGCACGCTGCGCGAGGCGCGTGCATTGATGCGGCAGCAACGGCGCGTCGGTCGCGATCGTCACGACGATCGAGCCCATCCCGGCCTCGCCCTGCGCGTCCGGCGCGCGGAACGGAGAAGGCACGTGCCGCAGTACCTCGCCGACCGGATAGCCGGCCACACGCAGCATCTCGCGCACGCCGTAGTTCGCCTGGACGAGCGCGCCGACGGTCCAGCCGCCCGCATCGGCCGCGAGCACGCGCGACGCGGAGCCGATGCCGCCCTTGAACTCGTGGCAGATCATGCCGGTGCCGCCGCCCACGCCGCCTTCGGCAACCGGCCCCGATTGCGCAGCGGCCAGCGCGCGCAGCACGTGCGCGGCGCTCACGTGCTGCCCCCAGATGTCGTTCAGCAGGCCGTCGTAGGTTTCCATCACGACCGGCATGCACCAGTACACGCGGCCTGCCGCGGCTTCGCGCTCGTTCGCGACGAGCGCATCGCGCACCGCGCCGACGCTGTGCGTGTTCGTATAGGCGATCGGCGTGGTGAGCAGGCCGGCTTCGCGGATCCATTCGAGCCCCGTCGCGTCACCGTTGCCGTTCAGCACGTGCACGCCCGCGAAACACGGCGAATCGTGCGCGGCGCCCGCGCGCGGCTCGATGACGGTGACGCCGGTGCGGATCGACGCGTCGCCGTTCTCGACGTTCAGCGTGCAATGTCCGACCCGCACACCCGGAACGTCCGTGATCGCGTTGAAGCGGCCCGGTGTGCCGAGTCCGATGCGGATGCCGAGATCCCTCGTGCGCATGATGCAATTCCTCCAGTGTTTCAATGGTTCGGTGTTTCGGTGTTTCGGTGTTTCGGTGTTTCGTTACGGCAAGGCTTCGATCCGGCGCTCAGAGCGCGCGGAATGCTTCGCTGTGGCGCGCCCAGACAACGTACATCACGAGTGCGGCAATCAGCAGCCCGGCGATGATGATCAGGTCGGTCGGTTTCGTGGCCGTGGCCAGCGTCGTGTAGAGCGTGTACCCGGCGCCTGCCACCGCGACGAGCGGCGTCACGGGCCACAACGGCATCCGGTAATGATGCTCGACGTCACGGCGCACGAACCGGCTCGCGAGCGCGGCCAGCCCGACGACCAGATAGATCAGCAGCAGCAGGTCGACCGTGAACGCGGTCAGTTCGTCGAGGCTCGACACGAACACGAGTCCCGCCGACGGTATCGCGAGCGCGATCGTCGCGAGCCACGGCGATTCGAGGCGCGGATGAATTGTCGAGAACGCGCGGTTGCAGGTACGCGACCAGAGCGCGTGCCGGCCGCTGCTGTACAGCAGGCGACCCATCGTGATCACGATCGCGATGATCGCGTTGAACACCGACAGGAAGATCCCGGCGCTGACCACGCGCGACACGGCCGGATTGCTCAGCGAGCGCACGACATAACCGATCGGGTCGGCACTCTTGGTCAGCTCCGTCAGCGACGGCGCGCCGAGCACGATTGCCGTGAGCGGTACCAGTTCGACGACGAGGATCACGAGCAGCGAATAGATCACGGCCTTCGCGACGTTGCGGTTGCCGCCGCGCAGGTCTTCGGCGAGATATGCCGCGGAGCCGAAGCCGTTGTAGCAGAAGATCGCGGTGCCGATCGCGGGCACGATGGCGGCGAGCGTCGCCGGCACGAGCGCGTTGCCGCTCGCGACGACCGGCGCGACCAGCACATCGGCGCCGCGATGCAGCGAGCCGAAACCGAGCCCCGCGATCAGCATCAGCACGCCGATCTCGACCACCAGGAACGCGCCCGTGATCCACGCGTTCGTCTTGATGTTCAGCATGCCGAGCAAGTAGCTGAGCAGCACGATCGTCAACGCGACCGACTGGTTGCTGAAGTGCGTGCCGAGCGCATTGTTCAGGTAAGGCGCGGCGCCGCTCGCAAGCACGGCGGGGATGAATACGCTGACGGACAGCACCGTGATGAAGGTCAGGTAGCCGGGCAGCGTGCCGAACACGCGCTTGGCCATCACGTACTCGCCGCCCGCGCTGCGGTGCGCGGCGCTGAGTTCCGCATAGCAGAGCGCGAACGCGAGCGCGAGCACGCCGCCGAGCAGGAACGACAGCACCGCTCCGCTGCCGGCCTGCTGGATCGCGAACGGCGCGATCACGAAGATCGAGCTCGCGGGCGTCACGCCCGATACGGTGATCATCACCGCATCGCGCACGCTGAGCGTCTGCGACAGCGCGCGCGGCGCGTCTTCCGTGGCAGGCGCCGCTTGCACGGTGCCAGTCGATTCCGACATCATCGCCATTTCGTTCCTCCTATCCCGCTGTTTTTTGAACGCCCATACTCGGGCCCGACTGATTGCGTGGCAGTCTAGGAAGCCAATTTCAGGACCGCTATTCCCCCTTCGTGTTACGCCCTTCCGGTGGTGGTATGGATCGTCTCTTTTCCGAAATCGCGATGCACCAGGCGCTCGGCCGCGCAATCGATCATCTCGGCCAACCGCGCTTCTGGCGGTTCCTGGTGCTGCTGCTCAATGAAATGGTGCCGTTCGACAACGCGCTCGCGACCGCGATCGGCCGCGACGGGGTGCCGCTCGTGCTCGAAGAGTACGACACGGGCGGCACCGATGCAGCGTCGCCCGTGCCGCTCTACCTGAACGGCGTGTATCTGCTCGACCCGTTCCTGCAGGCCGCGCACGACGGGCTCGCCGACGGCTGTTACCGGCTCGAGGAAGTCGCGCCCGACCTGTTCCGGCAGAGTGAATATTTCCTGAGCTACTTCCGCGACGCGGTGGGCGACGACGAGATCCAGATCCTCGTGCGGCCGAACGCCGACATGCTGTTGTCGTTGTCGCTCGGCACGGGCACGCGTTTCGACGTCGAGCCGCTCGGCAAGCTGACGGCCGCGATGCCGTGGGTGCTCGCGGCGATCCGGCAGCACTGGCGGCTGGTGGGCGACGCGGCACGCGTGACGCCCGACGCCGATCTCGGCGCGCGGGTCGAGCAGGCGCTCGCCCGCTTCGGCGCGGGCGTGCTGACCGATCGCGAAATGTCAATCGCGCGAATGGTGCTGCGCGGCAATTCGTCGAAGGCGATTGCCGAGCGGCTCGCGATTTCACCGGAAACGGTGAAGGTGCACCGGCGGCACCTGTACGCGAAACTCGGGATTTCTTCGCAGCCCGAGCTGTTCTCGCGCTTCATCCAGGCGCTGGGGGAAGACGCGGCCGGATGAATGCGTCGATCCGGACGGATGGCAACCGGCGCGGAATCGGGCACTATCCGTGAAGTGCCGCATGCCGTAGTTATCGGGTGACGCCGATGCGGATGCTCCGTCGACAACAAGACTGCCCGAAAACAGGAATCCCGACTCATGTCACTCATTCCGATCCTGGGAATTGGCTGGCTGTTTCTGTGCGCGATCAGCGCCGCGTCGCTCGTGCTCGTGCCGCCGGTGGTGCTGGTCGCCTGCCTGATGGGGAAGAACGTCTGGTCGATCCTGACCCGCGGCCGGCTGCAGTTCGCGTTCCTGGCCTATCTGGGTTCCGCGCCGGTGCCGGCGGTCTTCACGTTCCTGCTGGAAGCCGGCGCCGCGGCCGGGAATGCCGGCGGCGTGGCGTCCGACGCCGAGGTTCAATGGAACGAACGGTTCTTTTTCGTGTTCGTTGCCGCGGCGGCAGTGAGCGGCCTGCTGTTGATATTGCGACCGAAAGACAGGCAAACCGCGAACGTGGAGCCGCCGCAGGCTGTGCGATAGCCGGCACACGAACGCCGCGCCATGCCGCGCGCCCGGTTTTCGGGCACGGGCACGGTCATGCGCTGCTTCCCGCTCCTTCCCGCTACTTCCACTTCGCGCCGATCTGCGCGAGCCCGGCGTTGCGGAGATCGTCCGGCAGCATCACCACACGGAACTCGCAGTCCGCATTCAACATGAGGAACCACGGCTCCGCGAGCGCCGGGATCTGCGACGGGTCATCCAGATTGACGATCACGACCGCCCCGCGCCCGCCGTTCTGCTCCGTGAAATACACGGCCTCCGGCTTGACCGCATCGAGTATTCGCGAGATCACGTCGCCGACGCTGCCGTCGCGCACCAGCGTGTTGAACGGCTCGTGAGGGATTCGTATGTTGAGAAGCATGCGCATGACCATCCTCCTTGGGCTCCGCCCGGCGTGGGCCCTTCAAGCATAGGTGCTGCGCGATGGCGCGCGAGTGACACGGCAAGCCGTTGCCGGCACGCATTCACATTCCGACGATTCGATGACACCGCATCGCGCGAACGGCAATCGCTCGCGCGATGCAGGCCGGGTCGAATCGACCGTTCATGCCTCCATCATTCGGAGACCGTATCGGCCGCCAACCCCGTCGGCGCGATTGCCAGATGCAACGCCTGCTGCGGCCGCAGCGTCACGTTCAGCACCGCACGCGGCGGCGTCATGCCGGGCGGCACCGACAACACGTAGCGCTGCAGGACCATGGCGGCCACGACCGTCATCTCCGTCATCGCCAGATGCTGCCCGAGGCACACGCGCGGGCCGGTTCCGAACGGCATGAAGGCGCCGCGCGGCAGCGCCGGCGCATCGTCGGCGAAGCGCTCCGGGCGGAACGTATCGGGCTCCGGGAACCATCGCGGATCGCGTTGCATCAGTTGCAGCGGCAGCATGAACAGTGTGCGCGCGGGAAACTGCCACGCGCCCAGCGCGATCGGCCGCGATGCGCGACGGCTGATCAGGATCGGCGCGGCCGGATACAGGCGCAGCGTTTCGTCAAGTGTCTGCGACAGATAACGCAACGACGAGCGCGTCTCGGCCGACGGCGCGTGACCGCCCAGCACGCGGGACACCTCGTCGCGCGCGGCCGCCTGCACGGCCGGATTCGCGGCCATGCACCAGGCCCACCAGGTCAGCGTCCCGGCGGTGGTCTCGTGGCCGGCCATGAACGCCGTCACGCATTCGTCGTGCACGGCCTGCAGCGGCCATTTTCGCGGATCGGCCCGATGCAGCCGCAACAGGCGCGACAGCAGATCGTCGGGCCAGGCATGCTCGGGCCGGTCGAGGCGCGCATGCAGCTGCCGGTCGATCAGCCCCTTCAGCACCGCCATCGCGCGTGCCGTGCGGCGCTTCCACGGTACCCAGTTCGGCATGTTCACCGGCTGGTAGAACGCCGCGTTGGCCGCGGCGCTCACCACGCGCACCGCCTCCTCGGCTGCGCGTGAATCGTCGCCGATCGTATCGGAGAACATCGTGCGCATGATCACGTCCATCGCCAGCGACGTCAGCGCGCTTTCGATCGGCCAGTCCGGATCGCGTGCGGGCCATTGCGCGAGGGTGTGACCGGCTGTCGCCGCGATCGCCGGCACGAACGCCTGAACCGGTTTCGGCATGAAATTCGGCTGCATCGCCTGCCGCTTGTCGCGCCACGCGTCGCCTTCCGCGACCAGCACGCTGTGGCCGTGGACCTCCCCGAATACGCGGATGGCGCGCTCCCAGCGCCCGAGCGCATCGTGATGCGTGACCAGCAGCTCGCGCACGAGCGCCGGATCGGTCACGGTTACGGCGTGCTCGGGCCGCACGCGCAAGTGCACGACGTCGCCGTAAGTGCGCTGCCAGCCCGCGAGCGTGCCGATCAGGTCGCGCGACATCGTGCGCAGCAACCCCCAACCCGTCAGGCCGGCGGGCGGCCCCGGCGGCCATACGCCGGGCGGGTGAAGTACGGGCGCCGGCGCAGCGGTGTCCGCGTGGAATGGGCATTGGGAAGAGGATCGTGTGTTCATGTGCCGGATTGTCCGCATCGGCGCGCCGGCGGTCTTGAACGCAAACGACATCGACATGCGTCGGGCCGGTGCCTATACTGCGGCGTCATGTTCTCCGGCCCGCCATCGATTCCGCTGTCATGTCCCGATCCGCTTGCACGCGCGCCCCGCGTGGCGGGCGGCGGGCGGTCGCCGCATGCGCGTCTGCATCCCGCACCGGGCGCGCTGCAGGGCGCGGTGGTCGCGATCGTCCTGTGCGACACGCGCGGTGTCGCGTTGAGCGACGCGCAACGGCTTTCGCACTTTCCGGCGACACCGCTCGTCTGCGTGTCGTGGTACCGGGATCTCGACGTAGGCTTCATCGAACCCACCCCCGACGGCCCGCAATGGCGCCCCTTCGGCGCGACGGCGACGCTGTCGGGCAGCCATTCGGCCCCCACGGTCGCGTGGGCGCCGACGGGCGGGCTGATCGGCATGATCTGTTTCACCGCCGATGCCGCGCGAACATTGTTCGGCATCGCGCTGCCGGACATCCACGACCGCGTGCTCGACGCGCACGCGTGCCTCGGCCACGACTGGCACCCGCTGCTCGATGCACTGATCGGTGCGGATCGCGACGCCGACGTGCTGGCGGCAATCGATCGCCATCTGGCGCCTCGCTGGCAGGCGCTGCGGCCCGCGACCGCGCTGTCGTCGCTCCGCAACGCGGGACGCAGCTGGGTCGGGCGCCTCGCGCTGCAGGCGCGCGAATGGCGCGGCACGCACAGCCCGCGTCAGGTCGAACGGCGCATCAAGACCTACAGCGGCCGATCGCTGCGCGAATGGCAGGCGCTCGTCAGGACGGAAAGCGCGTTCTTCGCGGCGCGCGACCGGTTCGAAGCCGGCGACGCGTTCAACTGGGCCACGCTGGCGCTGGACGAAGGATTCGCCGACCAGGCGCACCTGAGCCGCGAGGTCAAGCGCATCACGGGATTCTCGCCGAGCGAATTCACGCAGCGCTTCATCGACGACGAATCGTTCTGGATGTACCGGCTGTGGGTGTAGCCCGCACTCAACCGCGTGGTTCGACGAACTCGCCGTCACGCGCAGCGTGCGGCACATTCCAGCCGAAATACACCTCGGCCTCGACGATCCGGCCATCGCGGACACGCAACCGCTCCGCATTCCGGAACCGCTTGCCGTCACGCGTTTCAGCCTCGTACATGACGAATACGTATTCGCCGTGCGCGACGACGTCGATGAAGTCGAAGCCCGTGAGCATCGCGCTGTTCGGCCAGCAGCGCGCGAAATAAGTGTCGCGGTCGAGCCGGTTGTCGAGCGGGCTCGTGAAATGAAAGTCCGGCGCAATCAGCGCTTCAATCGCGTCGCGGTCCTTGTCGGCGTATGCGCGGTAGCACGCACGCGCCACGTCGCCGGGATTCGGCAGCATCGTCGGGCCCTCCTTCAACGATCGACGCAAGCGTCGCTCGCGTCGCTTCGGATAGTGCGGCGGAACACGCCTGGCGGCAACCACCCCGACAAGCGTCGCCGCGGGCAGCCCGCGCGTGCCGTCACACGCCGCACGATGCCACGGTTGCCCGATTCGGCGGCCACGGGCATGATGTCCGCGAACTTGCCGGTTGTATTGCCCGCTTGCGTATCCCGCCGGGTTCACCGCCAGGTTCACCGCTTCCATGCGGCCCGTCACGCGAGCAATCCGCATACCGGCGCTGCCGCTCATGCCACTCCACCCATGTCACTCCGCGCATTCAGAACGCTGGTCGCCATCGCCCGATACCGGACTTTCGCACGCGCCGGCGAAGCCATCGGCCTCACTCAATCGGCGGTGAGCCTGCAGATCAAGACGCTGGAAAGCGAATACAACGTGCAGTTGTTCGATCGATCGCGCCGGCAGCCGGTGCTCACCGAGGCCGGCAACATCCTGCTTGCGCAGGCCGAGCAGGTGCTCGCGATGGTCGACCGGATTCCCGATGCGCTCAGCGACGAGAAGAAGCTCGTCGGCCGCCTGCGGATCGGCGCGATCCAGACCGCGCTGTCCGGCCCGCTGCCCGACGCGCTGCTCGCGCTGCGCGCGGCGCACCCGGGGCTGCGCGTGCACGTGTCGGCCGGGATGTCCGCTGAACTCGCGAACCGCGTCGCGGCCGGCGAACTCGATGCGGCGATCACGACGAACCCCGTGCGCCCGCATCCGGCGGAGCTGACGTGGACCACGCTCTACGAGGATCGCTTCTGGCTGCTCGCGCCGCCGGACCATGCGGAACGCGATGCCGGCACGCTGCTCGACGCGCTGCCGTTCATTCGCTTCGATGCGCAGGCATGGGCCGGCCGCATGATCGCCGCCGAGCTGCGCCGCATCGGCGTGCGCGTGCGCGAGGAAATGGTGCTGGACAGCGCGGAGACGATCGCGCGCATGGTGGCCAGAGGGCTCGGCGCGGCGATCGTAGCGCTCCCCGATTCGACGCTCGCGCGCCTACCGCCCGTCACGCGTTTGCCGTTCGGCCAGCCGCAGATGGGGCGCGCGGTCGTCCTGCTCGAACACCAGTCGCGTCCGGCCGAACGATTCGCGCGTGCGCTGGCTGCCGAAGTCACCGCGTCATCAATGAGAATTTCTCATTGAACACCCGATAATTAACAATTATTCCTGTTGCTTGTGCGTGTTAACTTGGCGGCATCGCCACTCTTTCGATTGCGTGTCGCCATGTTGCCCGCCGGATGGATGCCCGCCTCGTTCCGCCGCTTTGCGCGCCAGCCGCTCGCGGCGGCCCGCATGGCCTGCATGGCTCGTGTAGAGGCGCGCCGATGATCGGCCCGATCCTGCTCGCGCTGGCGCCGGTCGCGCTGCTGGTCGCGTTCGGCCACGGCCTGCGGCGCACGGGCTTCATCGCCGACGCGTTCTGGCCGCAGGCCGAGCGCCTGTGCTACTACGTGCTGCTGCCCGCGCTGTTCGCGGACGGCCTCGCGAACGCGCGGCTGCAATCGCTGCCCGTTTTACCGCTCGCGGCAGCGCTGGTCGGTTCGACCGCACTCGCCGCGGCGCTTCTCCTGCTGGTCCGCCGGTTCGTGCGGGTCGACGGCGCCGGCTTCACGTCGGTGTTTCAGGGCGCCGTGCGCTTCAACAACTATGTCGGCACCGCGCTGGCGGCCGGGTTGTTCGGCGCAAAAGGCATCGCGCTCGCGGCCGTGTGCGTCGCGGCGATCGTCCCGACCGTCAACCTGATGTGCGTACTCGTGTTCGCGCGCTACGGCGACACGCGGCTCGGCTCGGCGGCGCTCGCGCGCCAGATCCTGTCGAATCCGCTCGTCGTCGCGTGTGCACTCGGGATCGCGATGCAAACCGGCGGTGTCACGTTCCCGGCGGCCGTCGAGCCGGCCGTGCGCGCGCTCGGCGTCGCGTCGATGCCGCTCGGTCTGCTGTGCGTGGGCGCGGCGTTGAAATTCGATGCGGCGCGTGCGTGGCTGCAGCCGGTCTGCATCGCATCGGCGTTCAAGTTCATGGCGATGCCGCTCATTACGCTCGCCGCCGGCCGGCTGTTCGGGCTCGGCGATGCGGCGCTGACGGTCGCACTGCTGTTCCAGGCGCTGCCGACCTCGTCGGCGTCCTACATCATGGCGCGCCAGCTCGGCGGCGACGCGTCGCTGATGGCCGGCATCACCGCGTTCCAGACGATCGCGGCGGCGCTCGCGATGCCCGTCGTGCTGACCGCGCTCGCGTCGGCACCCGCGTTTCGCTGACGACGCAACGACCGCCCCGATTCCCCTGAATCCAGCCTGCCAAGCGTGCCATCGCGCGATTCGGCATCGCCGGCCGCGTGCGGTCGCTCATGCGTTGCCGCAGGCGCTCACCGAGAAAACCCGTCACATGAACGCTCCCGCCCCACCCGCCGCCATCGCCGCCACCCGGCCGCACGCGGCCATCTACGTGAAGCTCACGCTCGTCGCGCTGTTCTGGGGTGGGACGTTCATCGCGGGCCGGATCCTGGCCGCGACGATGTCCGCGACCTCCGCGGCCACCGGCCGCTTCGCCATCGCCGCGCTGCTGCTGGTCGTGCTGACGTGGAAGATCGAAGGCGGGCTGCCGAAGCTGAGCGGCCGCCAGATCGTGACGACCTTCGGGCTCGGCGCGACCGGCATCTTCCTGTACAACGTGTGCTTTTTCGCGGCGCTCGCGCGGATGCCGGCGGGCCGCACCGCGCTGTTCGTCGCGTTGAACCCGGTCGCCACCGCCGTGCTGCTGTCGATCGTCGTGCGCGGGGAACGCCTGTCGCTGTCGCGCTGGGCCGGCATCGGCGTCGCGCTATTCGGCGCGCTGGTCGTGATCAGCCGCGGCGAATTGCTGCGGGTGCTGACCGATCTCGGCAACACGTTCGGTGCGGGCGAACGCTTCATGCTGTGCGCGGTGCTGAGCTGGGCCGCCTATACGGTGATCGGCCGGCGCGCGCTCGACGGGCTGTCGCCGCTGGCGGCCACGACGTATGCCGCGCTGTGGGGCCTCGCGCTGCTGATCGTCGCGCACCTGTTCGGCTCACCCGCCGGCAGCGGTACGCCGCTGACCTGGCAGGCCGTCGCGTCGATGCTCTACCTCGGCGCGATCGGCACGGTAGTCGCATTCGTCTGGTATTCGCAGGGAATTCGCGAACTCGGGCCGGCCCGCGCGGCCGTCTTCACCAACCTGGTGCCCGTATTCGGCGTGCTGCTGTCGGTCGCGCTGCTCGGCGAACCGTTGTCGCCGTCGATGCTGGCGGGCGGTGCGCTCGTGATCGCGGGTGTCGCGCTGACCAATCGCGCGAGACGCTGATGCAGGGGGCGTGCGCGCCGCGCACTTGGGGACGGATGTCGATTGCCGGCGCAGATCACGGCGGCAATCGCCACCTCGTTGCGTGACGCCTTCGCGCGGCCGATACGCCCCCGATGTTCTCGCAGCCCCGGCAAAAACCGCCTATCGTGAATGGAGCGCTCCGTTCGCCGCCATTCGACCCTGCGTCGCTCGCACCGGCGGCAACGGCACCGCGTTCCGGCACCATTCATCGCGATCCTGGCGCACGCTCGCCCGTGCACGATCGCGGCCGCCCACCGGATTACAGGAGGCCCTCATGAAAGCCGCGCTGCTCGTCAGCACCGCCCTGCTCGCCATTGCATCCGCTTCGGCGTCGGCTCAAGGCTCGATCACGAAAGTCGAAAACGGTTCGCTCGTCGCCGCGAACGGGATGACCGTCTACACGTTCGACAAGGACAAGGCCAACGCCGGCACCAGCGCGTGCACGGGCCAGTGCGAATCCTTCTGGCCGCCCTACAAGGCCAGTGCGACCGACGTTCCGGTCGGGCCCTACACGATCGTCAAGCGCGACGACGGGAGCCCGCAATGGGCGTACAAGGGCAAGCCGCTGTACTTCTTCTCGAAGGACATGAAACAGGGCGATCGCAACGGCGACAACTTCAAGGACATGTGGCACGTGGCCGCGCCGTAGGCGTCGTTCCGCCGTCTTCCGCGCACGCCGCGCGGACGTAAAAAAGCCCGCCCGGATCGTCGATCCGGGCGGGCCTGTTCGCGATCGCGCCGGCCGCCGGCAGGCGGGCGACGCATGCAACCGGGCAGCGCGTCAGCGGTTCGACGGGAAGCTGAACACCGTCCCTTCGCGCACGCCGGCCGACGGCCAGCGCTGCGTGATCGTCTTGCGCTTCGTGTAGAAGCGCACGGCGTCCGGGCCGTACGCATGCAGGTCGCCGAACAGCGAACGCTTCCAGCCGCCGAACGAGTGGTAGGCCACCGGCACCGGCAGCGGCACGTTGATGCCGACCATGCCGATCTGGATGTTGTCGCTGAAGTAGCGCGCCGCCTCGCCGTCGCGCGTGAACAGGCACGTGCCGTTGCCGTATTCGTGCGCGTCGATCAGCGCCATCGCCTCGTCGAGCGACTTCAGGCGGATCACGCCGAGCACGGGCCCGAAGATCTCGTGCTGGTAGATCGGCATGCCGGGCTTCACGTTGTCGAACAGGCACGGGCCGAGGTAATAGCCGCCGTCGTGGCCGTCGACCTTCACGCTGCGGCCGTCGACGACGAGCGTCGCGCCCGCTGCCACGCCCGCTTCGACGAAGCCCGTCACCTTCTCGAAATGCTGCTGCGTGACGAGCGGGCCCATGTCGACGCCCGCGCCGTTGCCCGGGCCGACCTTCATCTTCCCGATCTCGGCCTTCAGCCCCGCGACGACCTTGTCGCCCGTCTCGTCGCCGATCGCGACGACCAGCGGAATCGCCATGCAGCGTTCGCCGCACGAGCCGTATGCGGCGCCCATCAGCGCGTTCACCGCGTTGCCGATGTCGGCGTCGGGCATCACGACCGCGAAGTTCTTCGCGCCGCCGAGCGCCTGCACGCGCTTGCCGTGCGCGCAGCCGGTCGAGTAGATGTACTCGGCGATCGGCGTCGAGCCGACGAAGCTCACGGCCTTCACGCGCGGGTCGGTCAGCAGCGTGTCGACCGCTTCCTTGTCGCCGTTCACGACGTTCAGCACGCCCGGCGGCAGGCCGGCTTCGAGCGCGAGCTCGGCCATGCGCAGCGTCGACGACGGCGTGCGCTCGGACGGCTTCAACACGAACGTGTTGCCGCACGCGACGGCCATCGGCCACATCCACAGCGGCACCATCACCGGGAAGTTGAACGGCGTGATGCCGGCCGCGACGCCGAGCGCCTGGAACTCGCTCCACGAATCGATCGCGGGGCCGACGTTCTTGCTGTGCTCGCCCTTCAGCAGCTCGGGCACATAGGTCGCGTATTCGACGTTCTCGATCCCGCGCTGCAGTTCGCCCATCGCATCGGCGAGCACCTTGCCGTGCTCGGCCGTGATCAGCGCGCACAGCTCGTCGGCGTGCTCTTCGAGCAGCGTCTTGAAGCGGCTCATCACGCGGGCGCGCTTCAGCGGCGGCGTATTGCGCCACGCCGGGAACGCGGCCTGCGCGGACGCGATCGCGGCTTCGACGGTCAGCTTGTCGGCGAGCGCGACGCTCTTGTTCGATTCGCCGGTGGCCGGGTCGAATACCGGCTGGACGCGGCTGCCGCCGTCGACGCGCTTGCCGTCGATCAGGTGGCCGATGGTGGAGGTCACATTGCTGTCGTGTTTCATCGTTGAGGCTCTTTCGTGAATTCGGTTATCGCTCAGGGCAAGCCGCGGCTCAGTCCACTTCGTTCAGCGCGTCGGACAGCGCGTTGACCAGGTTGTCGATCTCGCGCTTCTCCGAGATGAACGGGGGCGCCAGCTGGATCGTGTCGCCGCCGTAGCGCACGTAGAAACCCTTCGCCCAGCAGCGCATCGCGATCTCGTACGGGCGCCGTGCCGGCTCGCCCGGCAGCGCCGCGATCGTCAGGCCGGCGGCCAGTCCGTAGTTGCGAATGTCCGTAATGTGGCGCTGCCCCTTCAGCCCGTGCACCGCGGCCTCGAAATGCGGTGCGAGATCGCGCACGCGGGCCACCGCGTCTTCCTTCACCAGCAGGTCGAGCGCCGCGACGCCGGCCGCGCATGCCACCGGATGCGCCGAATACGTGTAGCCGTGCGGGAACTCGAGCATGTACTCGGGGCCGCCCGCGGCCATGAACGTGTCGTAGATTTCCTTCGTCGCGATCACGCCGCCGAGCGGCTGCACGCCGTTCGTCACCTGCTTCGCGAAGTTCAGGATGTCCGGTACCACGCCGAATGCGTCGGCGCCCGTCATCGCGCCGGCACGGCCGAAGCCCGTGATGACTTCGTCGAAAATCAGCAGGATGTCGTGCGCGGTACAGATGTCGCGCAGGCGCTTCAGGTAGCCCTTCGGCGGCACGACCACGCCCGCCGAACCGGAGAACGGCTCGACGATCACGGCCGCGATGTTCGATGCGTCGTGCAGCGCGATCAGCTCGAGCAGGCGGTCGGCCAGCTCGGCGCCGTGCTCGGGCATCCCGCGCGAGAACTTGTTCTCGGCGAGTTGCGTGTGCGGCAGGAAGTCGGCGTCGAGGCCCTGGCCGAACAGCTTGCGGTTCGGCCCGATCCCGCCGACCGAGATACCGCCGTAGTTCACGCCGTGATAACCCTTCTCGCGGCCGATCAGTCGCGTCTTCGTGCCCTTGCCCTTCGCGCGCCAGTACGCGCGGGCCAGCTTCAGCGAGGTATCGGCCGCTTCCGAGCCCGAGCCCGTGAAGAACACGTAGTCGAGGCCGGCCGGCGTCAGTTCCTTGATCTTGTTGGCGAGCTCGAACGATTTGGGATGACCGAACTGGAACGCCGGCGCGTAGTCGAGCTGCGCGACCTGGCGGCTCACGGCTTCGACGATTTCCGTGCGGCCGTGACCGAGGCCCGTGCACCAGAGGCCGGACAGGCCGTCGAAGATCTTGCGGCCTTCGCCATCCGTGTAATACGCACCCTGGCCCGACACGATCATGCGCGGGTCGGCCTTGAACTGGCGGTTGGCCGTGAACGGCATCCAGTGCGCGTCGAGCCACGCGGCGTCGGTGCGGAGGTTCGTGTCGTCCTGCGCTGCGGTGATGATGTCGGTCATGTCGGTCGGCGCGGCGCGCCCCTCCTTCTTGTGATGATGTTGCGCATTGTCGGGAGGCCAATTAGTCTCTTCAATATCGCAATATCAATGTTCACTTGCGCAACTATGCAAGCAAAGAAACCGAAGAGCCGCGCGCTGCTCGGGCAGCTCAGCGACATGGATCTCCGCCTGCTGCGGGTCTTCAAGGGCGTCGTGCAGTGCGGCGGGATGGCCGCGGCCGAACTGGAACTGAATATCGGCATCTCGACGATCAGCCGGCACGTGAAGGATCTCGAGACGCGCCTCGGTCTCGTGCTGTGCCGGCGCGGCCGCGCGGGCTTCACGCTGACGCCCGAGGGCCAGACGGTGTACGAGGAGACGTTGCGGCTGCTCGCGTCGATGGAAGCATTTAGAAGCAGGATAGACGGCATTCACGACCGGATGGGTGGCGAATTGCACATCGCGGTGTTCGACAAGACGGCCACCAACGCGAACGCGCGCCTTGGCGACGCGATCCGCCAGTTCGCCGACGAAGCCCCCGACGTCGCGCTGAACCTGCATGTGGCATCGATCAACGAGGTCGAGCGCGGGATCATCGACGGCAGCTATCAGGTCGGGATCATTCCCGCGCACCGCAACTCCGGCAGCCTCGTGTATTCGGAACTGTTCGACGAACGGATGCTGCTGTACTGCGGCCGCCAGCATCCGCTGTACGACGCGCCGCACGGCAAGCTCACTTGGACGACGATCCGCAACCATGCGTTCGCGGGACTCGGCTTTCATTCGCCGAACATGGAGCTGAGCCACCGCGCGAAGCTCACGCGCAGCGCGACCGCATCGGACCAGGAGTCGATCGCGACGCTGATCCTGTCCGGCCGCTATCTCGGCTTCCTGCCCGATCACTATGCGGAGAGTTTCGAAAACAAGGGGCTGATGCAGCCGATCGCGCCGCACCGGTTCAATTACCGGTGCCGGTTCGTGAGCCTGCTGCGGCGCTCGCCGCGGCCGTCGCGGGCCGCGCTGCTGTTCCAGTCGTGTCTGGAAGCCGCGCATGCGACGGCGGCGCGGCCGGCCGTGTAGTCGATTCACGCGAAGAGTCCGGCTTCCGGCCGCGCGCGGTGCGGCAGCGTGCGGCGGTTGCGGGACGGACAAGCACAGCGGCTACACCAGCGCCCCGCCCGGCCCCAGGTCACACGCCGTCGTATCGGTCGAGCGCGCCGTCGGCTTGCGCTTGCGCTTGCGCGCGGCTGCGCTTCACGAAATGCGTCGCGACGAGCGCTGCGGCAAAACCGGACATCGCGCCGACGCCGAGCGCCCAGCGCGGGCCGAGATGGTTTGCAACCCAGCCCGCGACCGGCGCGCCGATCGGCGTGCCGCCGAGCGCGACCGCGAGGCGCAGCGCCATCACGCGGCCGCGCATCGCCGGCTCGGTGGACAGCTGCATCAGGCTGTTGGTCGAGTTCATGAAGGTGATCGCGGCAATCCCGGTCAGCACGAGCGCGGCGGCGAACAGCCAATAGCCCGGCGCCAGCGCGGCGAGCGTACAGCCGAGCCCGAACAGCGCCGCGCCGAACCACAGGTGCCGGAAACGCGGCTGCTCGCGGCGTGCCGCAAGCAGCGCGCCGGACACCGTGCCGACCGCCATCATCGACGACAGCACGCCGAAGCCGCGCGCATCGACGTGGAACACGCTGGCCGCCATCGTCGAGATGAACAGCTGGAAATTGAGCCCGAACGTGCCGATCAGGAACAGCATCACGAGGATCGCCTTCAGGTCGTCGCGCCGCCACACATAGCGGAACCCGTCGAGCAAGCCGCCGCGCGAGCGGCCCGCCCGCAGGTTCGGACGCAGTTCGTCTTCGCGGAGCAGCCGCAGCGAGACGAGCACCGCGAAGAAACTGAGCCCGTTGGCGACAAACGCCCAGCCCGTGCCGACCGACGCGATCATGAAACCGGCCGCCGCCGGGCCAATCATCCGCGCGGCGTTGAACGACGTCGAATTGAGCGCGACCGCGTTCGCGAGTTCGCGATCGCCGACCAGTTCCGCGACGAAGGTCTGCCGCACGGGCGCGTCGAACGCCGCCGCGCAGCCGAACAGGAACGCGAACACGTAGACATGTTCGAGCCGCGCGACGCCCGTGACCGTCAGCGCGCCGAGCACCAGCGCCAGCACGCCCATCAGCGCCTGCGTCACCATCAGCAGCTTGCGCTGGTCGAAGCGATCGGCCGCGTAGCCGGTCCACGGCAACAGCAGGAGCTGTGGACCGAACTGCAACGCCATCACCGTGCCGACGGCCGATGCGTCGTGATGCGTGAGCTGCGTGAGAACGAGCCAGTCCTGCGCGGTGCGCTGGACCCAGGTGCCGATGTTCGACACCAGCGATCCGATCGCCCACACGCGATAGTTGAAACTGCGAAGCGAACGGAACACGCCCGCCGCCGGCACGCTCATGGCCGCTCCCGGTCGGGCTCGTTGCCGCCGTGCAGCTCGCCGAAGCGCCGCGCGAGGAACAGGCCGAGCGCGAGGATGCCGAGGCCGAGCGCCGCGGCATCAGCCGTGACCCGGAGGTCGAAATCCCCGACCCGGCACACCAGCACATAAGCAATCACGAGGTTCACGACGCCCCACACGATATTCACGGTGGACGACGACAATCCGCGCCCGGGCGGATTCGCGAACGGGGTCTGGAACGGCTCGCCGCGCAACCCGCTGACGAGATGCGGCACGACGTTCGCGAGAAACGCGCCGCCGAAGAAATACGACACGAGATGCGGGAAGTTCATGTTCAGGTGGTCCTTTCGGCAAGCGGGTCGATACGGTTCAAGGACGCGCCGTTTCCTGGAATTCGGCGAGCCGCTGCAGCAGCTTCACGGCCGACGCGAGCTCGGCCTGCTCTGCCGCCGACAGTTGCGCGTGCAGCGCGCGGAACAGCCAGTCATCCTTGGCCGCGCGGTTGGCCTGCAGCACCTTCCGGAAACCGGGCGTGAGCGCGATCAGCGTCTGCCGGCCGTCGGTGGGATCGGGCTCGCCGCTGACGGCGCCGAGCGTCTCGAGCGTCGCGACCGTCACGCGCATCGACTGCGGCCGCACGCTTTCGGCGCGCGCGAGGGCCGACACGGTCGCAGGGCCGTCGCGGTCGAGCCGCAACAGCACCGACTTCTGCGATGACGTGAGGTCGTGCGGGTGGATCTGCTCCCGCATCCGCCGCATCAGCTTGCCGACCGAGATGCGGAGTTCGCCGGCGAGACCGGCCAGTGGGAGCGCGTCGGAGGGAGGTAATGGCGGGTTCATGAATTCAAGATAGCAGATGTACAGTCAAACTGTACAGTTTAACTGCACATTTCAGGCTGTAAGGATCGCCGCTTCGCCTGTGCTCGAGCCGCTGAGAAACGTCCCGTTCGGCCGCGCGAGCCGGCTCTGCGATAATGCGGGCTCCCCATTTCCGCTCCGCCTCCCGCCATGACGCAGCCGCCCGCTCCGCTCTCCACCGACCTGCCGCCGATTTCGTGCCTGCCCGGCGAATCGCTGCCGTGGCTGCCGATGAGCGCCGACCTGCCGGGGCTCGCGATCAAGTACCTGCACATCAATGCGGCCGAGGACACGCTGACTGCGCTGCTGAAGATGCCGGCCGGCGGTACGCTGCCGCGCCATCGCCACGACGGCGAGGTATTCGTCCATACGCTGCAGGGTGCGTGGCGCTACGTCGAATACGACTGGATCGCGCAAGCCGGCTCGACGGTGCTCGAACCGGCCGGCTCGGTGCATACGCCGGAAACGCTCGGCGCGCCGGGCGAGGACGTGATCACGCTCAACGTGATGCGCGGCGACCTCGTGCTGCTCGACGACGAAGGCCGCGAGACCGCACGCGAGAACTGCCGCGTCGCGCTGCTGCGCCAGCGCAAGCATGCGCGCACGGCGCCGGATGACGCCGTGGCGTTCGTTACGCGGTAAGACAGGCGGCATCGTCGCGTCGCGATCCGCATGGTGCCCGGCTCGCGCTCATGCGCGGATCCCAGCCGACGCACTTCGGCAGCGTCCCCGGCCTGCCCGCGCGTTACCGAAAACGCCGGAAAAATCGCCGGATATCGCCGGCCAGCAGATCCGGCTCTTCCATCGCCGCAAAATGGCCGCCGCTCGGCATGTCGGTCCACTGCACGACATCGAACACCCGTTCGAGCCAGCTACGCGGCGGGCTGCTGATTTCCTTCGGAAAACGCGCAAACGCGACGGGCACCGCCACGCGCTGCCCGGCCGCGAAACGCATGGGTTGCAGCCGGTTTTCCCAATACATCTGCATGGACGAGCCGATGCAGCCGGTGAACCAGTACAGCGAGATTCCGGTCAGCAGCGTGTCGTACGAAAACCGCCGCGCCAGGTCGCCGTCGCAATCGCTCCACGCGCGGAATTTCTCGGCGATCCACGCGGCGAGCCCGGCCGGCGAATCGTTGAGCGCAACGGCCAGCGTCTGCGGCTTCGTCATATGCACGTGCGCGTATCCGCCTTCCAGTGCGGCCCACTCGCCGCGCTGCGTCACGAAGGCCTGTTCGTCCCCGGTCAGCGGTGAAGCCGCGTCGGTCGGAGGCTCGTAGCTGCCGGGCAAGTAGTTCAGATGGATGCCGTCCACCACATCGGCATGCCGCGCGCCGAGCGCAATCGACACGCCTGCGCCGAGATCGCCGCCTTGCGCGCCGAAGCGTCGATATCCGAGACCGGACATCAGCGCCGCCCAGCAGTCGGCGACCTGAAATGCCGACATGCCGGCTGCCGCGGGCGCCGGCGAGAACAGGAAGCCGGGCAGTGACGGCACGACGACGTCGAACGCGTCGTCCGGATCGCCGCCGAACGCCGCCGGGTCGCAGAGGCGATCGAGCAGCGCGTCGAATTCGAATACGGTGCCCGGCCAGCCGTGTGTGATGACGAGCGGATAAGGCCTCGGCCCGACGCCGCGTCGATGGATGAAATGCACGCGCTGCCCGCCGACGTCTACGACGAATTGCGGCAGCCGGTTCAGCGCCCGCTCCACCGCACGCCAGTCGAAGCGTTCGGCCCAGTACGCGGTCAACTCGCGCAGCCACGCGCCATCGACGCCCTGCTGCCACGGCCCTGCGGGTGTCAGCGTCGGTGCGCGCATGTCGCGCAGGCGCCGGCGCAGGTCATCGAGCGCGTGATCGGGAATCGCAATGTCGAACGGGGCGGCGTGCATCGTGTCTCCTCGCAAAGCATGTCGACGAGATTCTGCGCGATTTTCCCGGCCCGCGCCGAACGGCTCGCGCACCCGCGTCAGACCGCTTCCCGCTCGCCCGACCGCTCGCCCGACCGTGCGTCGCGTCGCACCGCCTGCGGCGGCACGCCGAACCCGCGCACGAACGCCTCGCGCATGTGCCGCCGGTCGCGAAAGCCGTTTTCCTTCGCAATCACGTCGAGCGAATGGCGGCTCTGCTCGATCATCAGTCGCGCAGACTCCAGCCGCAGCCGCTCGATCGCCTTCGCGGGCGACTGCCCCGTTTCGAGCGTGAACACGCGGCTGAACTGGCGCGGGCTCAGGTGCACGGCTTCGGCGAGATCCTCGACGGTCAGCGCGCGGCCGAGATTCTGCCGCGCGTAGTTCAGCGCGTTCTGGATGCGGTCGGATTTCGGCGCGAGATCCAGCATTTCCGAATGCTGCGACTGGCCGCCGGCCCGCCGCTGGTGCATCACGAGCTTGTGCGCGACCGAGCGCGCGGCATCGGCGCCCAGATCCTTTTCCACCATCGCGAGCGCAAGGTCCAGCCCGGCCGTCATCCCGGCCGACGTCCAGATCGGACCGTCGACGATGTAGATCCGGTCTTCCTCGACGCGAATCTCCGGGTACTGCCGCTGCATGTCGCGGCCGAACGCCCAGTGCGTGGTTGCGCGGCGCTGCGCGAGCAGCCCGGCCTCGGCCAGCACGAACGCGCCCGTGCAAATGCCTGCGATCCGCCGCGCACGCGCATTCGCTCGCCGCAGGTAGGTGACGACGCCGGCCGGCGCCGGCGAAGCGACCGGATCGTTGACGCCCGCGACGATCCACGTATCGACGGCGATTCGCCCGCGCAGCGCGTGCGTGGCAACCGGCAGCCCGAGCGACGAACGCACGTCGCCACCGTCGACCGAATAGTTGCCCATCACGTAGAACGGCTCGCTCATCCCCATGTTCGCGTACTCGAACACCGACTGCGCGGCGAGCGCCATGATCTGGAAGCCGTCGCTGATCAGAAAGCCGATGCGGTGCATGTGCGTTCTCCCATCCCGGGCGAGTGGGTTGACCCGATGTCCTGAATCATACCCATCTACGTCATTTGTGTCGCAGCGATTCGAGGCCAGAATGGCTTCACGCCATCCGGCCAATCCCATCGAAACGGAGCACATCATGACGCAAGCACACCTCGGTACCGCCCTCATTACCGGCGCCTCGTCGGGCATCGGCGCCGTCTACGCGGACCGCCTCGCGCGCCGCGGTTACGACCTGATCCTGGTCGCGCGCAACCGCGACCGGCTGGCCGCCCTCGCCGAGCGCATCACGAACGACACGCAGCGCAGCGTCGAGATCGTCGACGCCGACCTCAACGACCGCGCGGCACTCGCCGCCGTCGAGGCGAAGCTGAAGCAGGATGCGAGCATCACGCTGCTCGTGAACAATGCCGGCATCGGCACGCACGCGCCGCTGCTCGACAGCGACGTCGACGCAATGACACGGATGATCGACCTGAACGTGACAGCGCTCACGCGCCTCACCTATGCGGCCGTGCCCGGCTTCGTCGCCCGCGGCCGCGGTGCGGTGATCAATATCTCGTCGATCGTCGCGATCTCGCCGGAAACGCTGAACGGCGTGTACGGCGGCACGAAGGCGTTCGTGCTCGCGTTCAGCCAGTCGCTGCATCACGAACTCGCCGGCAAGGGCGTGCAGGTGCAGGCCGTGCTGCCCGGCGCGACCGCCACCGATTTCTGGCAGACGGGCGGCCTGCCGCTCGAGCATCTGCCGAAGGAAATCGTGATGCCGGCGCCAGACATGGTCGACGCGGCGCTGGTCGGCTTCGAGCGCGGCGAGCTCGTGACGATCCCGTCGCTGCATGCGGGTGACGAATGGGCCGCCTACGAGGCCGCGCGCCGCACGATGGCCCCGCACCTGTCGGCCGATACGCCCGCGCCGCGCTACGCGACGGCACGCTGACCCATCGAGATCCCGCGGGTCGAAGGCAGCAAGCGCTTCGAACCCCGGGACGCGCTGCGGAACACGGTGATACGCGGCGAATCGCCGACAGTCATCCGGGATTCCGCGGCACGTTTCCGGGCACGTGCCGATCGATGGATTCGTCTGCGGAAACACGCACCGAATTCTTTCCCGACAAGCGCAAATAGCGCATACCGACTGATGATTCCGGCTCACTTGCCATGCATTCGGCGCAACAGTAAGCTCTGCGATTGCAGTCCCCAAGCGACCTCGTTCGACCGGCATTCGTCCGATCACGAGGGCAATCGTCCGTTGCGGAATTCGACCATGCGGGTCCGTATGTTCATCACTGAGACCGGCGACGCGCCGGCCTCCGCGCGCGGTTCGGCCAACCTTCAGCCCGCGCTCCCGCCCCTGCCGGAACTGGCCACCGTCTGCCGTGTCGCGCGGGCGCATTTCGGTGCCGCCGGCGCGTTCATTGCGCACGCCGAAGCCGATGTGCCACGCGTGCTCGCCAGCGACGGCGCGCTGCCCGAGCCCCTTTCCGCCGCTTGCTTGCCGCCCCAGGCCGAGCCGGACCCGGCTGCCGAGGCCCGGTTCGCCCTGCCCGACGCGAACCCGACCGGGCAACGCGACGACGGCCCGCCTCACGCGCTGCGCATCGTCGCGGCCTGCGAACTGGCCGCGCCCGATGGCGCGACACTCGGCATGCTGTGCGTCGTCGGCGACGCGCGCCTCGCGCTCGACACCGCCCAACGCGTGCTGCTGCGCGACCTCGCCACGCTGGCGGCAAGCGCGCTTGCCCGCGCGATCGAAGCAACCGCGTTGCGCGATCGGCTCGGCATCGTCGAGGAACACAGCACGCTGACCACGCTCGCGCTCACCGAAAGCGGCACCGGCGTGTGGGATCGCAATGTGGAAACCGGCGAGATCCACTACTCGCCGGCCTGGAAGGCGATGCTCGGCTACGCGCCGCACGAGCTCAGCACCCGGATCGAGGATGCGTACGAACGGCTGCATCCGGACGACGTCGACGACGTGAAGGCCGCGATGCTCGCGCACTTCGAGCGCCGCACCGATTGCTACGCAGTCGAGCACCGTATCCGCTGCAAGGACGGCACATACAAATGGATCTGCAGCCGCGGCAAGGTGATTACCCGCGACGTCTACGGCCGTGCGCTCCGGATGGTCGGGACGACCACGGACATCACCGCGCTGCGCGAGCTCGCCGCGCGGTTGCGCGACTCGGCCGCGCTCGTCACGGATCTCACCGACCAGGTTCCCGGGCTCGTGTTCCAGCTGCGGCAGACGGCCGATGGCCGCCGCTTCTTTTCATACGCGAGCGCGGGTGTCAGCGACATCTATGAACTGACGCCCGAGCAGATCGCCCGCAGCGCGGGGGCGGTCGAGGCGCGGATCCACCCGGCCGACCTGCTCGCCTATCGGCAGTCGCTGCACGACTCGTCGGTGCGACTGACGCCGTGGCGGCTCGAGTATCGCGTGCTGCTGCCCGGCCAGGGCCTGCGCTGGCGCGAAGGCGATGCGCGCCCGCAGCGCATGGCCGACGGCGGCACCGTGTGGCACGGCTTCATCACCGACGCGACCGACCGCAAGCACATCGAGGCCGAACTGCACCGGATGGCCACGACCGACCACCTGACGCAACTGTCGAACCGCCACGCGTTCATGCGGCAAAGCGAAGCCGCGCTGCGCAACGTGCGCACGACCGGCCTGGCCGCCGCGGTGCTGATGCTCGATCTCGATCACTTCAAGGCGCTGAACGACCGCTGGGGCCACCCGGTCGGCGATCGCGCGCTCCGGCATTTCGCGCGGCTGCTGCTCGCGGAAACCGGGCCCGACGGCATCGTCGGCCGGGTCGGCGGCGAGGAATTCGCGATCGTGCTGCCGAGGGCGGATCTCGACACCGCGCTGGCGTTCGCGCAGCGCGTGCAGCGACGCGCGATAGAGGCGCGGCTCATGCACGAGGACCAGCAGGTCACGCTGACCGTCAGCATCGGCATCGACGCGATGCGGGCGTCGGACTTCGGCGCGTACCAGCCGCTGTCGCGCGCCGACAAGGCGCTCTATCTCGCGAAGGAGCGCGGCCGCAACCGGATCGAGGTGTATCGGGCGTAGCGGGCGCGATTTCGCGCCGGGCGACGGGCATCAGGCATCGGGCGTAGGGCTAGGGCATCGGGAGTGCCGCGTCCGCCACCCGCCGTCCGGCTTCCCACTTCCCACTTCCAACTTCCCCCGTTGCGCGACATATTCGGGACCGATCGTGTAGGCTAGCGCCCCTGCCCCTACTCACCACGACTTGCCATGGACAATGCCAAACGCACCAAGCGAATCGCGTCAGGTCTTCTCGTCGTCGCGCTCGTCGAGCTGCTGGCGCTTCTGATCGGCTACGGGTTCGCCAATTCGATGGAAGATCCGTACACCGGCGTTCGCGTGCTCATTACCGCGCTCTTCTGGGCGGCAGGCATCTCGGTCATCGGGGTCATCGCGGCGGTCGCCTGCCTGTCGATCGACCTGCAGGCGCGCGGCGGCATGATCTACGGGGCGCTGGTGCTGCACGGCCTGCTGGTCCTGCCCGGGCTGTTTCTGTATTTCCACTGAATCGCACCGTAGCCGCGGGCGTCACGCCGCCTCCGCACGCGGCACCGCCCGCACGCCCAGCAGCATCGCGACCGCACACGCGGCCAACAGCGCCGCGATCATCAGCATCGCCGGATCCATGCTGCCGGTTCGCGTGCGGATCAGCCCGACGAGCCAGGGGGTGATCATGCCGCTCGACACGCCGATGCTGCTGATCAGCGCGATCCCGCCCGCCGCGCCGGCACCCGAGAAATACGCGGACGGCACGGCCCAGAACACCGGATGCGCGGCGAAGATCAGCATCGCCGCGACCGACAGCAGCGCCATCATCGCGACGATGCTCGGCAGATGCAGCGTCAGCAGCACGAGCGCCACCGCGCCGCCGAACGCGCATGCCGCGAAGTGCCAGCGCCGTTCGCGCTTGCGATCGGAGCGCCGCGCGATCGCGATCAGGCCGGCCGCGCCGATCGCATTCGGCACGACCGACAACAGGCTGATCTGCACGACGTCGTGGATGCCGAATTCGCGGATCATCAGCGGCATCCAGAACAGCAGCATCAGAAGCGCGGTGGTCAGCGAGAAATAGATGAACGCGAACAGGTACGTGCGCGGCTCGGCCAGCACCTGCCGCAGCGAATGCGGCGCCGGCGTATCGGCACCGGCACCGGCGCGGTCGGCGGCCAGGTCGGCCGCCAGCCGCTGGCGATCGGCGTCGGACAGCCAGTGCGCCTGCTCGGGACGATCGCACAGCCAGAACCACGCGATCACGCCGAGCAGGATCGCGGGCGCGCCCTCGATCGCGAACATCCATTGCCAGCCGTGCAGCCCGAGCACGCCCGACATCCCGCGCATCAGCCAGCCCGACAGCAGCCCGCCGACCATCCCCGCCACCGCGACGCCCGCGTAGAAGATCGACAGCACCGACGCGCGTCGCCGTGCCGGATACCAGTACGTCAGGTAGAACACCACGCCCGGAAAGAACCCGGCCTCGAACAGCCCGAGCAGGAAGCGCAGCACGTAGAAATGCTTCGCGCTGTCGACGGTGATCATCGCGACCGACACCGCGCCCCACAGGAACATGATCCGCGCGAACGTCCGGCGCGCACCGAAGCGGCGCAGCAGCGCGTTGCTCGGCACCTCGAACAGCACGTAGCCGACGAAGAACAGCACCGCGCCGAGGCTGTACATCGCATCGGTCAGGCCGAGGTCCTGCCGCATCTGCAACTGCGCGAAGCCGATGTTGCTGCGATCGAGGATCGACACGATGTAGCAGATGAACAGGAACGGGATGATCCGCGCGCCGATGCGTCGGTACAGCGCGTCGTCGTCGGTGGAAGCGGCGCCGGACGCGACGGCACGCGCGGCGTCGGCTTGAAGAGGGGCTGACATCGATCGTCTCCACGATGGATTCAGGTACGGGGCGAACACGTGGCGCCGGTCGCCGCCGCCCGCGAGCAGCGACCGGCCGTTGCCCGCTCAGTCGCGCGGCGCGGCTTCGCGTTTCACGCCGAGCATCAGCGCGACGCCGCTCGCCACCAGCAGCGCGGCCAGCAGATACACGGCGAGATCCATGCTGCCGGTGCGTGTGCGGATCATCCCGATCACCCACGGGCTGACGATGCCGCTCGTGATCCCGATGCTGCTGATCAGCGCGATCCCGGCCGCGGCCGCGTTGCCCGACAGGTAGCGGGTCGGCACGGCCCAGAAGATCGGCAGCGCGGCGAAGATCAGCGTCGCCGCGATCGACAGGCATGCGAGCATCGCCGCGAAGCTGTGAAGGTGCAGCGTCAGCGCCGCGAGTGCGAGCCCGCCGCCGATCGTGCAGCACGCGAAGTGCTTGCGGCGCTCGCCGGTCCGGTCCGAACGGCGCGCGATCAGGATCAGCCCCACCGCGCCGACCGCGTTCGGCACGACCGTGTACAGGCTCACGGCCACGACGTCGGTCACGCCGAAGTCGCGGATCATCAGCGGCATCCAGAAGTTGAGCGTCAGCGACGCGCAGGTCAGCGAGAAATAGATGAACGCGAACAGGTACACGCGCGGGTTCGCGAGCGCGGCCCGGAGGCTGCGCGTATCGTGCGCGTTGCCGTGGCTGCGGCCGTCGGCGCACAGCGCGGCGACCCGCGCCTTTTCATCGGACGTGAGCCACGCGGCGTCCTGCGGCCGGTCGACCAGGCGCGTGAACGCGACGAACGCGAGCAGGATCGCCGGCGCGCCTTCGATCGCGAACATCCACTGCCAGCCGTGCAGACCCAGCACGCCGCTCATGTCGCGCATGATCCAGCCCGACATCAGGCCACCGAGCACGCCGGCCACCGCGACGCCCGCGAAGAACACCGAGATCGCGGCCGCGCGCCGGTTCGCGGGGAACCAGTAGGTCAGGTACAGCACGATGCCGGGAAAGAAGCCCGCTTCGAACACGCCGAGCAGGAACCGCAGCACATAGAAATGCGACGGCTGCGACACGAACATCATCCCGGTCGACGCGATGCCCCACAGCAACATGATCCGCGTGAAGGTGCGGCGCGCGCCGAAACGCGCGAGCAGCAGGTTGCTCGGCACTTCGCAGAACACGTAGCCGACGTAGAACACCGCGGCGCCGAGGCCGTACATCGCGTCGCTGAAGCCGAGGTCGTGCTTCATCTGCAACTGCGCGAAGCCGATGTTGATGCGGTCGAGGAACGATACGACGTAGCAGAGGAACAGGAACGGCACGATCCGCCATGCAATCTTGCGGAACAGCAGCGCGTCGTCCGTGGCGGCGGATACGGAAGCCGAAGCGCTCGCGTGCGCGAGCGTCGCTTCGGCAGGAAGCGATTGGGGCATGTCTCTCTCCAAACAGGCTGCGCGATTCGAGCGCGCAGCCGTCTCCCAGGGCGTACGTGCGCCCTGCTTTCTTGTGAGCTCGGATGACGGCAGACGGAAAGACGGCGGAACGCCGCGGCCGGTCGCCGCTTCAGAAAAAAGGCGGAGCGCCCTGTCGGACACCCCGCCTGCGCAAGCCGCTCAGTCCTGCAGCGCGGCCCACATTTCCTTGTCGCGCTGTGCCGTCCAGATGCGCGGATGCGTGATGCCGCTCGCTTCGTCGAACGCGCGCGACACGTCGAACGGCAGGCAGTGCTCGTAGATGAACACATTGCCGAACTTCGGGTCCATCGCTTCACGCGTGAGCGCCATCGACGCCTTCAGGTCGAGCTTCTGCTCGACGGCCTTGCGGCCCTGCGCGAGCAGCGTCGTGACGAAATCCTTCGTGTAGTCGAGGCCCTTGTTCACTTCGGCCGGGTTCAGCAGCGCGGGGCCACGGCCCGGCACGAGCTTCTCGGCGTTCAGCGCGCGCAGCGCCTCGAGCGTGGCCGGCCACTGCTCGAGCTGGGCGTCGCCGCAGTAGCACGCGGCGTCGTATTCGACGAGGTCGCCCGAGAACAGCACTTTCTGCGACGGCAACCAGACGATCGTGTCGCCCTTCGTGTGGCCCGAGCCGACGTGCATGATCTTCACTTCGAGCTTGCCGAGGAACAGCGTGATCTCGCGCTCGAACACGAGCGTCGGCCAGGTCAGGCCGGGCACCGTCTCGACACCGGCGAACAGGCGCGGGAAACGCTCGATCTCCGACTTCATGTCGGCCTCGCCGCGCTCGACGATCATCTCGTACGTGCCACGGCTCGCGATCACGTGCTGCGCGCCTTCGTCGAAATACGCGGACGCGCCGAGCACGCGCACCGCGTGGTAGTGCGACAGCACGACGTGCTTGATCGGCTTGTCGGTCACGCTGCGGATCTTCGCGATCAGGTCCTGCGCCATCGCGGGCGTCGCGGTCGTGTCGACGATCAGCACACTGTCGTCGCCGATGATCACGCCCGAGTTCGGGTCGCCTTCGGCGGTGTACGCGTACGCGTTCTCGGACAGCTTCGTCCAGGTGACTTTCTTCTCTTCCAGATCGGCTTGGGAGGCGAATGCTTTGGCCATGTTGCGTTCCGTGGCTGCGAGCCATGTGTTGAGGGGAGTGAGCGGATCATCTTCCCGCGTCAAATATTTGTCAATGACAAAGTCGCTTGCTATTGTTTAATACGGGTAAACCTGCGGGCTGGCGCGATAAATGGCGTCGGATACCATGCGGGGTTTCGTCAACGGAAGAATCATCGCGTGCAGAACCACGAAGTCAGCGCAGACGACGCGCCGCCCAAGGCGCAGCGCGGGATCCAGAGCGTCGAGGTCGGCGGCCGGCTGCTCGACGCGCTCGCGCGCCGGCGCAAGCCGCTCGGGCTGTCCGAGCTGGCCGCGGCGGCCGACCTGTCGACCGCGCAGGCGCACACCTATCTCGTCAGCCTGACGCGGCTCGCGCTCGTGAAGCGCGACGCGATCACCGGCAACTACGAGCCGGGCCCGCTGTCGCTGCGGCTCGGGCTGATGTCGATCGAGCGCCAGCCGGCCTATCGCGCGGCGCTGCCGCATGCAGCGCGGCTCGCGGAAGCGGTCGGCCTGAGCGTTGCGCTGTCGGTGCCGGGCGCGCTCGGGCCGACGATCGTGCGCATCGAGCACGGCGGCTATCCGCTGCACGTGAACCTGCACGTCGGCTCGGTAATGTCGCTCGACACGACGGCCACCGGCCGCGTGTTCCGCGCGTTCGGCGACCCCGCGCAACTCGACGCGATGGCGGCCAGCCAGGCCGGCGCGGGCGATACGCTGGCGGGCGCCGAGCAGCCGGTGCCCGATACCGGCGTGCCGCAGGCCGAACTCGATGCGATCCGCGCACGCGGGATCGAGCGCGGCGTCGACCTGCCGAGCCCCGGCGTCAGCGCGATGTGCGTGCCGGTGTTCGACGCGGCGGGCAAGCTGCAACTCGCGTTGACGGTGATCGGTTCGACGGGCTCGATCGATGTCGCCTGGGACGGCCCGATCGCGGCGGCACTGCGCGACGCGGCACGGCAGGCGAGCGCGTCGCTCGACGCGGCGCACGACGCACCGCCGCCCGCATCCGGCCCGGCCCCGGTCGCCCCGCACGTGCCGCCCGCGCTGGCCGACGACGCGAAGGCCCAGCGCGGGATCAACGCGCTCGACAGCACCGGCGAGCTGCTGCTCGCGCTGGTGTCGGCTGGCCGCGCGCTGCCGCTGCGCGATCTCGCGGCGGCGGCCGGCATGCCGGCCGCGAAGGCCTTTCCGCATCTAGTCAGCCTGCAGAAGATCGGCCTGCTGAGCCGCGACGACGCGGGCTGCTTCGGCGGCGGCCCGCTCGGGCAGGCGCTCGGCCTGATCGCGATGCAACGCGTGTCGCCGACTCGCGACGCGGAAGCCGAGATCGTCGCGCTGGCCGGCGCGACCGACATGAGCGTGGCGGCCGCGACGCTCGGCCCGCTCGGCCCGACCGTGATCCGCCTCGAGGAATCGGCGCGGCCGCAGCACGTGAGCCTTCAGGTCGGCACCGTGATGTCGCTCGTCAATACGGCGATCGGACGGATCTTCGCGGCCGGCATGTCCGACGACGTGCTGGCCGACCTGCTCGCCGACGAACCCGTGCGCCTCGCGGGCCGCATCGCCACGCCGGCCGACGACGCATTCCGCGCGCGGCTCGCGACGATCCGCGCGGACGCGCTCGATTTCGCGTTCGACGCGCCGGTGCCAGGCATCGGGACGGTCGCCGCGCCCGTGTTCGATCACACCGGCAGCATCCGGCTCGTGATCGCGATCATCGGTTCGTCGCGCGGCTTCCCGCGCGGGCCGGACAGCGATCTCGCGCAGGCGTTGCTCGCCGCGACGCGGCGGCTGTCGTGGCGGTTCGGGTGGATCGGCCGGTAAGCCGCCGCCCGCCGCTTCCGCCATCCTCCCCGCTGCCCGAATTCCCGCTCCTGGTTCCGCTTCCATGCGAGGCCGTGCCTGCGCGGCCTCGCCGCGCCGGTGGGCCACGCCGATGCGCCACGCAAAGGTGCCCGATATTCATGTTGCGAAGCAGCAACACAAATTGTCAGTAATTCTCATATAACGAAATCGCATTTCACAAAGCGGAGGCGTTTCGCTATGATTAGGGTTATCCCTAACTCGCCACCTATACGGGGCTTCGTCATGCAAACGTCTAACATCTCCGACCGTTCCACCGAATCCGCTGGCTGGCTCGCACGTATGGGCGAGCTGATTGCAGAAGCTTGGGCACTCCACCTCGAGACCTGCGAAGTCATCGCTGAAGCACACGCACGTCTGCCGCACTAAATGGCGTGACCACCCGCCAGCCGGCGGCACGATGCAGTGCCTGATCCGCTTGCCCGGAAGCGCGCCACGAGGCCGCGGCGCCGGGCAACGTCCGGTGAGGCGAGCAACGTGGAACCCGGCCGGCGTTGTTCCGGTTGAATGCGCTCCCTGCGTCGGGAGCGTGTCGAGGTCGCTTTAAAGCCGATGCCGGCGCCAATCTGCATCGACTCGATATCGAATCGGCATCAGCGCGGTTTTGTCTGACGGTTGCCCGGGCGGGCAGCCGTTATCCAGCCAGCACACGCTTACGCCGGATCGTCGCGGACGGAAGATTCATCCGCGTTGCCGGCCCGGGTACCGGACCGCGCCACACGCCTTGCCCCCGCCCGATTGCCGGCTTTCTCCGCGCATACGCGCAGTTGCATGCGCCGTCGTTTCAACGACGGCCGCCTCTCATCCCGCCTTCCTCACACCTGAATCGACGGCACGTCCTTCATGCAGCGCAGCGCAAACATCGAGCGGCTGTGACGGATACTCGAAATCTTGTACAGCTTTTCGCGCAGGAAACGCTCGTAGCCGGCCGTGCCGTCCACCGCGACCTTGATCCAGTAGTCGTACTCGCCCGACACGAGATACGCCTCGAGCACCTCGGGCAGCGCCGCGAGCTCCTCGCCGAAACGGGCGAGCGCGTCGTCCTCATGGCGATCGAGCGTGACTTCGAGGATCACGATGTCCGCATAGCCCAGCTTCCGCTGGTTGACGAGCGCGACATACCCGTCGATGTACCCATCCACCTCGAGTTGCCGCGTGCGGTTCCAGCACGCGGTGGTCGACATGCCGATCTGTTCGGCCAGTTCGGCATTCGACAGACGCGCATTTTTCTGCAGTGCACCGAGGATCTTGCGGTCCTGGCTGTCGAGCGTTTTCGGCGAGCGTTCACGTGTGGCCATGGCAGGAAGAATCTTCTACTGAAAACCGGGATTCTATCTGAACGACATTCCGGATTTGTGTCGGTTTGTGTGGAAAAGCGGAAGCCTTTTAATCCGGCCCCTTGATATATTTTTCCCCATGCCTGTTGTCCGGCACGCTCCCCGCGACAACCCCTTCGCACCGGGACGCACGGCCGCAATCACGAGTTGCGGTGCCGGCCAGCAGGCATGCGATTCCCCGCCGCCCGCGCGCCTATCCGGCCGCGCGGCTTCGGCGCCCGTGTTCCTGTTCCTGCCCTATCCGTCATGTCGTTCAGGCTTTACCTCTCGTTTCTCGCTGCTTCCGCCGTTCTCGTCTACGCCCCCGGCCCCGTCAACCTGCTCACGATGAACCAGGCGCTGCGCACCGGTTGGCGCCGCGCGCTGCCATGCGTCTGGGGCGGCACGCTCGCCGTGCTGCTGCAACTCGCGCTGACCGCGCTGTGCCTGAATTCGCTCGTGCATCTCGACGAGCGCGCGCTGACCGTGCTGCGCTGGGCCGGCGCAGCCTACCTCGTCTGGCTCGGCTGCAAACAATGGCTCAGCCGCGCGCCGGCCGGCGCGCCCGCCGTGTCGACCGGGCCCGCCATGGCAGCAACGTCGGAGACCGACTCGCATCGCGCGCTGTTCTGGCGCGGCCTTGCGACCTCGGGCCTGAATCCGAAGACGCTGCTGTTCTTCCCGTCGTTCTTCCCGCAGTTCATCGTCCCGAGCGCCGACTGGAGCCTGAACCAGCAGTTCCTGCTGCTCGCCGCGACGTTCGCGGTGCTGTTCGCGGGCGGCGTCGCGTCGATGGCGCTGTTCTCGCACCGGCTGAGCCGCGCACTGCAGCGGCCCGCGCGGATGCGCGCGATGAACCGCGTGACGGGCGGGCTGCTCGTCGGGATGGGCGCGATCATGGTCGGCTGGAACTGATTGGATTGGCCGTGCGGCGCGGCCGCTTCGGTACGTATCGGCCGCGCCGCGGGCGTGGCGGCGCTTCGGCTCGCGCACGGTTCAATGCGACGACAGCCACGCGATCGCGTCCGTCACGACCGGATCCCAGTCGCCTTCGCGCGCCTGCCGGAGCACCGTCGCTTCCGCGACCCATGGCGTCGAGCGCCCCTCGTGCCCCCAGCGCCAGTCGCCCGACGTATTGACCGGCACGCACACCGGCTTGCCCATCATCGCGGCCAGGTTGGAAACCGCCGAATCGACCGCGAATACCGCATCGAGCTCACCGATGCAGGCGGCCGTATCGTCGAAATGGTAGATGCCGGGGAGATACCGGCTGACGTTGACCGCCGGCATGCCGCCGGCCCGCTCCTCGACTATCGGATGGTGAAGCGTGACGAAGTGGACCCGGTCGGCGACCGGGCGCGCCGCGACGATTCGTTCGATCTCCCCGATCGGCATGCTGCGGCGTCTGGCCCAGCAACGCATCGCGGCGCCCAGCTCAGGCTCATGGCGCTGGTTGCAATCCCAGAACAGCCCGACCAGTCGCTTCCCCGGATGTTGCGCGCGCAGCTGCTGCGCCCAGGCCTGCGCCGCACGCCGCTTGTCGTCGGGCGCCTTCAGGTACGGACGAAAACGGTGTGCCGCGATCGACTGCCCCGTCGTCATCTTCAGCAGCGGGAGTTGCAGCAGCTGGGCGTGCAGGTGCGGCGCGAATGCGTCGACGCGCGCCTGGACGTCATCGGGCAACGGCTCCCGCACGTGCAGCGGGCGCGCGGCGCTCACGACTTCGCAACCCGGCAGCGATGCCTGCATGAGCGCGAGAATCTGGGGGGCGCAGATGAGCATCACGCGCGCGCCGGCCGCCTGCCAGTCGGCCACGCACGCCGCCAGCAGGAAGTTGTCGCCGAAGCCCAGCTGGTGCGTGACCAGCACCCGCCGGCCCTGCAAGTCGGCCTCGCCGGCCCAGTCGGGAACCCCGGCCGGTTGATAGCTGCCGCAGTCGCCGCCGGGCGCATTGCGCTTCTGCCATTGTGTGAATCCGCCCGGATCCCCGGCCTTGAGCATCGACTCGCCGAGCAGGTGTTCGGCGACGACCCGAATCTGCGGGTTGCCCGATGCCGCCAGGTGCCGCGCTTCGCTCAGCAGCGTGATCGCGCGCGCCAGGTCGCCGGCCATCATCAGGCTGTAGCCGAGCCGCAGCCGGTCCAGCAACGGGTCGCCGGCCAGCGCCGCATGACGTACCCAGACCGCGGCCGCCTCGCCGTGATGCCCCTGCAGATTCAGCGCAAGCGCCTGCATGACCAGAAAATCGGCAGCCGCGGGATCGAGCGCCTCGGCCCGCTCCGCCCACGGCACGAGTTCGTCCTCGCGCCGGAGGGCAATCAACAGTTCGCAGATCTCGCGCAGGATCACCGGATTCCGCCAGTCGTGCCCGTACCGGCCAAAAGCCGCCTGCAGCCGCCGCTCGAGATCCAGCTCCATCGCCTCGTTGCTTGCCTGATCGTGCATATGTCGACGCTCTCACGCGCTCCCCAAAGCGCCGATTTTCACCCGAAACCGGTCCGTTGTTGCGCTCATTCCGCGTGAGAACGGCGCGGCGCGCCCGGTACAATCGCGCGATGTCCGAATTGCTCACTTACGGCGGCCTGTTCGCCGTGTCGATGGTTGCCGCGACCCTGTTCCCGCTCCAGTCCGAAGCCGTGCTCGCCGGCCTGCTGCTCGCCGGACGCGAACCCGCGTGGGCGCTGGTGCTCGTCGCGAGCATCGGCAACGTCGCCGGCTCCGTGATCAACTGGGCGCTCGGGCGCGGCATCGAACACTTCCGCGAGCGCCGCTGGTTTCCCGTCAAGCCCGCGGCGCTCGCGCGCGCCGAGCGTTGGTATGGGCGCTACGGCCGCTGGTCGCTGCTGCTGAGCTGGGCGCCCGTGATCGGCGATCCGCTGACGATGATCGCCGGCGTGCTGCGCGAGCCGCTGCCGTCGTTCCTCGCGATCGTCACCGTCGCGAAAGTCGCCCGGTATCTCGTGATCGTGTGGCTCGTTCCCGGTTGACGCGGTTGACGCGCCGCCCCTGAACCCGCGACGCCCGCACGCAAGCCGCCCCGGCCGGACTACCGTTGCCGCGCGCGCACGGCCGGGCCGCGATACCGGTCCGGCGCACCGGACGCCTCGGCCGGTATGGCCGCCGGCGCTGCGATTTCGTCGAGCGAGCGGTGGTTGGTGCGCGGCCCGAAGATCCCGATCGACAGCATCACGACCAGCATGCTCGCACCGATCAGCGCGAACACCGCCGGCACCCCGAGATGCGCGAGGATCAGCGCGATCAAATAGCTGCTCGCCACCCCGGTCAGCCGGCCGAACGAATGGACGAACCCCAGCGCGCGGCTGCGGATCGCCGTCGGGAAGACTTCCGCCTGGTACGCGGTCGCATTGCTCGCGAGCGTCGTGTTGCAGAACGTGATCAGGATGCCGAACAGGATTACGGCGGCCACCGACGACGACATCGCGAATGCCGTCCCGAACAGCGCGACGCCGAACGCCGCCGCCACGATCAGCCACTTGCGCTCGATGCGATCGGAAAACAGGCCTGCCGCGAGCGGCGAGAGCGGATACGCGAACGCGATCAGGAACGCGTAGAGCAGGCTCTGCGTCACGGGCGTGCCCCGCGCGGCCAGCAGGCTCGGCAGCCACTGGCTGAAGCCGAAGAAGCCGATGCTCAGGCACGCGTTGAACGCGATCAGCATCAGCGTCCGGCCCCGCAGGCCGGCATCCCACATCGACACCGCGCGCACGGTTTCCGCTTCGCTGGCCGCCACGGGCGGCACATCGGGCAGCGGCCGGCCGTATTCACGCGCGACGCGTGCCTCGATCGCCCCCAGCACCGCCTCGGCTTCGTCCGCGCGGCCGTGCATCGCGAGCCAGCGCGGCGATTCCGGAATCCGCGATTGCAGCCACCAGACGATCACCGCGCCGCTGCCGCCCAGGAGAATCACCCAGCGCCAGCCGGACAGGCCGAGCGGCGCGCGCGGGATGAGCAGCCATGACGCGAGCGCGAGCACCGGCATCGCGAGATAGCCGATCGCGAAACATACGGCGAATGCGCGACCGCGCATGCCCTTCGGCACGAGTTCGGTGAGGTACGCGCCGATGGTGATCAGCTCGGCACCCACGCCGATACCCGCGACCAGCCGGCACAGGTGGATGCCGGCCGCCGTTTGCTGCATGCACATCGCGAGACTGGCGAGCGTATAGAGCAGCAGCGAGCCGGTGAAGACGGCGCGCCGCCCGAAACGGTCGGCAAGCCGCGCCACGGCGATTTCGCCGATGAACAGGCCGATGAACGTCGCCGCGCCGAGCGTCGCCTGGTCGGACAGGCCGAACAGGCCCTTCGCGCCGACGTGAAAGATCCCGTCGCTGACGAGGCCGGCCGGCAGGTACGTCATCTGGAACAGGTCGTAGACCTCGAAGAAGCCACCGACGCTCAGCATCAGCACGAGGCCCCAGATGCTGGCCGTCGGCGGCAGACGGTCGATGCGCGCCGTCACGGCAAGCGCGGTTGAGTTGGACATGCTGCTGTCTCCGGAAAGGAATTCGGGCGTCGCGCCGCGCTCAGACGGTCGCGACCGGATTGACCGGCGAGCCGACAAGGCCGCGCAGGTGCAGTGGCGGCGCCGTCAACAGGAAGCGATTGCGCCGGTGCTCGCGCAGCCAGCGCGCGAGCGGCGTGAGGTGCCACAGCTCGCCGAGATGGATGCCGAGCTTGAAGAGGCACAGCGCGTGCAGCGGCATCAGCGGCCCGCGTTCGGCGCGCGGCAGCGGCGCCCGCGGACGCTCTTCGACCGCATGGTTGTCGGCGACCAGCGCCGCGAGTCCGGACACGTCGATCCATTCGAGCAGCCGCGGATCGTCGCCGTCGAGCACGCAGCAGGCGGCGTGCACGTCCGGCGCGTGCCCCGGCACCTCGGCTTCGAGCAGCAGGTCGGCGAAGCCGGTATGCAGGCAGACGATGTCGCCGCGCTCGACCACGACTTCATCGGCCCGCATCACCGCCATGAGATCCGCGTAGCCGACCTTGCGGCGCGCATCGCCGAAGTGATGCCGCAGGTCGATCATCACGCCGCGCCCCTGCACGCCGGTCGCCGCCATGTGCTCGATGCCGAGCGCACGGGCGCCGCCGACCTGCGCGCCGGCCTCCGGCACCCGCACGTGCTCGCCCATCCGGTAGCCGTTGTAGAACACGGCTTCCGCATCGCCGTCGCCATCCGCGTCGAACAAGCCGCCGACGTGCGACAGCGCATCCCATTGGGTCGAGAATTGCGAGTGCAGGCAGAATGCATCGTCGCATACGACGTCCGTCGCATGCGCGACCTGCTCGTCCGCGCGATAGCCGAAGTACGGCTTGCCGTGCAGCAACGCGGGCATGATCGCGGGCGGCAGCCGCCGCGCGTTGAGCCCCCCGCCGTGCGGCACGTCGAGCGGCAGGCTGAGCGAGAACACTCGCCCCTCGCGCACCTCGCGCACGCCCTCCAGCGTCTTCTGCGGCGTGAGCCAGTTCAGGCGCCCCTTCTGGTCGTCGTCGCCAAAATCGCCCCAGTTCGAGCCGGGGGGCCGGTGTGTCCAGCGCGGTTTCATGTCGGATGTCTCCTTGATTGTCGTTGTCGCGGGCCGCGGATGCGCGTGCCCGCCCCCGTCATCCGTGACGGATCACCCCGCGTTCGGCGAGGCGCGCGAATTCACGCTCGCCCAGCAACGGCTCGAGGATGTCGCGGTTGTTCTCGCCGAGCCGCGGCGCCGGCCGCCGGAACGTGCCCGGCGTCTGGGAGAAGCGTGGCGCGATGTTGTGCATCGGCAGCGTGCCGACGTCCTCGTCCGGCACGTTCACCAGCGCTTCCCGCTCGATCACATAGTGATCCTGAACAACCTGGCTAATATCGTGGATCGGTCCGGCCGTCACGCCCGCTTCCTCGAAGAACGCGAGATTGTCGGCCAGGTCGCGCGCGGCAATGAAGCCGCCGACGATCTCGTCGAGCTGCTGCGCGTGCTGCACGCGCAACACGTTGGTGCGATAGCGCGGATCGTCCACGAGATCGGGTCGCCCGATCGCGCGAAACAGGCGCTCCGCCATCGTCTGCGTCGAGCTCGACAGGCACAGCCACCGGTCGTCGCGCGTGCGATACGCGTTGCGCGGCGCCGTGTTGGTGGAGCGGCTGCCCGTGCGCGGCTTGACCTTGCCGGTCATCGCATAGTTCGCCGCGGAAGGCCCGAGGATCGACAGCAGCGGCTCGAACAACGACACGTCGATCACCTGGCCCGGCGCGTCGTTCGCCTCGCGCGCCCACAATCCGACCATCACGGCGATCGCGCCGGACAAACCGGCCGTCATGTCGCCGAGAAACATCGGCGGCAGCACCGGTTCGCGATCGGCGAAGCCGTTGATCGCCGCGAAACCCGAGTAACCCTCCGCGAGCGTGCCGAAACCCGGCTTGTGGCGGTACGGCCCCGTCTGCCCCCACCCGGAAATGCGCGCGATCACGAGCTTCGGCCGGATCGCCAGCAGCACGTCGGGGCCGAGGCCCATCTGCTCGAGCACGCCGGGCTTGAAGCTCTCGATGAACACGTCGGCCTCGCTCACCAGCGCGAGCACGATGTCGATGCCTTCGGGCGTGTGCAGATCGACGCACACGCTGCGCTTGTTGCGCCCGTACACTTTCCAGTTCGTGCTGATGCCGCCGGCACCGACCGCGCGCAGCGTATCGCCCTGCACCGGCTCGACCTTGATGACGTCCGCACCGAAATCCGCGAGCTGCACGCTCAGCATGTTGCCGGCCATCAGCCGCGACAGGTCGACCACGCGCACACCCGCCAGCGGGCCGGCGGCGTTCACGTCGAACTGGCGGCCGTGGAGCGGCCCGATCCGGCCCGCGTGGCCGTCTGGTTCGGTTCCGGCTTGCGCCAAGGGTTCCGACATTACGATTCTCCTGGTGGATTAATCCTGCAGTTCGCCCTGCGGGCCGATCACCGCGGGCACGCTGCCCGATACCGGCAAGTCGCCGCCCAGCGTATGGGTCAGTTCGCTCGCCGCGGCCTGCACGCGCGGCAGGTAATCGGCGAGCACCTTCTTGTTGAAGCGATAGCGCGGCACGCCCAGCGAGATCGCGCCGGCCAGCGAACGGCCCACGCCGAACACCGGGCAGGCGATCGCCGCGCTCTCCGGGTCGCGCTCGGCGATCGACACCGCGTAGCCCTGCTCGGCAACCTTGTCGTAATCGCCGCCGCGCGTGCCCGAGAACGCGAGCAGGACCCGGCCGGCCGCCCCGGCCTCCAGCGGAAAACGGTCGCCTTCGCGCACGTTGGTGTGGACGGCGCGCTGCGCAAACGCGCGGAACAGGCATACGCGCTCGTCGCCGTCGCGCACATAGAACGCCGAGGTCTCGGCGGTTTCCTCCGACAGCCGCGCCAGCAGCGGCACCGCGTGTTCGCGCAGATGGAACGACTCGCGGTACATCATGCCGAGATGGAACGTGGCCGGCCCCAGCACATAGCGGCCGTCGGGCATGCGCTTGACGAACTGGAACATCTCGAGCGATTCGAACAGGCGCAGCAACGTGCTCATGTTGAGCCCCGTCGCGTCGCTGACCTGCGCGAGCATCAACCCGTTCGGCGCATCGCCGAACGCCAGCAGCGCCGACAACGCACGATTGACGGCCGAGACGCCGCCATCTGCCTGAGCATTCATACCTACCTCGCAAAGAAAAACCGGGCCGGACGCGCACCGCGGCACGCCCACACAAAAACAAAAGTGACTTTCATTTTTATGGATGGCGCTCATCCTGTCAACAGGGAACGTATTCGACCTCCCTCTGAACAATCTTCAATCCCCTTTGTTTTATCGGGTAAACATCGATATTGACGAATCCTCGTGATTCACACAAAAATGAAAGTCACTTTCATTTTTATAGATTCAACATGAAAACCCATGCCATCCACGCACCCGACTGGCGCTCGCTGCTGTACGTACCGGCTCACATCCCGCGCTTCGTCGACAAGGCCGCGACGTGCGGCGCGGACGCGCTGCTGCTCGACCTCGAAGACAGCGTGCCGGCGGACCGGAAAGCGCTCGCGCGCGACGCGCTGGCGGCGGCCGTGCCGCGCCTGAAGGCGGCGGGCAGCGACGTGCTCGTCCGGGTCAACAGCTCGCTGCAATGGCTGGCGCTCGACCTGCGCGCCGCCGTGGCCGCCGGGGTCGGTGGCGTCGCGATCCCGAAAGTCCTCGGCGCGTCGCACCTCGAGGCCATCGACGCGCTGCTCGGCGAACTGGAGGACGAACATGGCGTCGCGCACGGCGTGACCCGCGTGATCGCGTTGGTCGAGACCCCGGGCGCGTTCGAGGCGAGAGCGCGGATCGCCCGCGCATCGCCGCGCATCGCCGCGCTGATGCTCGGCGGCGGCGACTTCGCGCTGCACTGCGAGAGTGACGCGAGTGCGGACGTGCTGAACGTGCCCAAGCAGTTGCTGGTCATCGCCGCGCGCGCGGCCGGCGTGCTGCCGCTGGGCCTCGCCGGCACGCCCGACTCGCTCGACGATCTCGATGCGTTCGCACGCATGGCGCAACGCTCGAAGGCGATGGGGTTCGCCGGCGCCACCTGCATCCATCCCGCGCAGGTGCCGATCCTGAACCGCGCATTCGCCCCGACGGACGACGAAACCCGGGCCGCGCAGACGCTGGTCGACGCGTACGAAGCCGCGCGTACGGACGGGCTCGGCGCGCTGCGCGTCGACGGAAAGATGGTCGACGCGCCGGCGGTCGAGCGCGCGCGGCGCGTGCTTGCGCGGCGCCAGGCGGTCATGAGCCGCGCACAGGCCGTGCCGCGCTAGCGCCGGTTCGCGCGCGGCACGGGCTTGCAGCTGTGCCGCCTTGCGTGGCCGGCTGCCGTGCGGCGCCGCGCTACGCGGGCCCGGCTCGGCGCGTCGCCCCCTCACGCGCCGACTGTCACATCGATTCGCATGACCGACACAAACACAACAACACCGAAAGACAGGAGACAACGATGAAGAAGAAGCTGGTCGCGCTCTGCGGCCTCGGCGTGGCATCCGCCACCGCCAGCGCGCAAGGCAGCCTGACGCTGTACGGCGTCGCCGATATCTACACGGAATACCTCACGCACCAGAGCACCGCCACGCCGGGCGGCTCCGGTTCGCTCGTGCGGATGGGTTCGGGCGGCAAGAGCGGCTCGCGCTGGGGCATCAAGGGCGGGGAAGCGCTCGGTGGCGGCTGGCAGGCCGTGTTCCGGCTGGAAAGCACGATCAACCTCAACAGCGGCACCAACTCCGGCGGTTTCGACCGCGCCGCCTGGGTCGGCTTCCAGCACGACGCATGGGGCACGCTGCGCCTGGGCCGCCAGTACACGACGCTCTTCGACGTGATGGAACACTACTCGCCGACCGTCGCGTACTCGACGATCTACGAGCCGGCCGGCGCGATCGTCGGGCTGAACTTCCGCGAGAACAACATGGCGAAATATCGCGTGACCTACGGGCCGATCGCGATCCAGGCGCACTACGCGTTCGGCGGTACGCCGGGATCGTTTCGCAGCGGCGCGGCATCGGGGATCGGCTTCGAGTACACGGGGCCGGCGCTGTCGGTGGCCGCCGCCTACGACAACGTCAACGGCACGCAGCCCGCCGACATCACCCATTTCCGGCGCTACGCGGCCTCCGCGATCTACACGGTGGGCGCCGCGCAACTGATCGCGGGCATCGCCCATGCGAACGGCAGCGTCACCACGCCCGGCGTCGTCACGCGCTTCAATTTCTACTGGCTCGGCACGCGTTACATGGTCACGCCCGCGCTGCAGGTGATCGGCGCGTTCTACTACGAGGACATCGGCAAGCAGAATCCCGCGGCCGGCCAGCCGGTGCCCGATCCCGACAACCCGAAGCAGATCACGGTGCAATTCAACTACGCGCTGTCGAAGGCCACCACGCTCTATCTCACCGGCGGCTACGCATGGCGCGCCGCGCTCGATTTCGACGACTACAACTACCGCATCCTCAACTATTCGCTCGCCAGCAACCGCGGCAGTTCGCTGGGCATCGCCGTCGGCATGCGCAAGCTGTTCTAGCGCCGCCCGGCTTCCGCCCGCACGTTCTACGACTTTTCTTCCCGATGATCCACACCATGAATCGACGCCACTTCCTGTCCACCCTGACGAGCGCCGCCGTCGCGGCCGCCGTGCCCTTGCACGCCCGCGCGCAGACGCCCGCGTCGCCCGACACCCTCGCCCATCGGCTGGCCGACTACGCCGCATCGCTGCGTTACGAGGATCTCGACGCGACCACCGTCGAGACCGTCAAATCGCACTTCATCGACGCGCTCGGCTGTGCAATCGCCGCCCACGACGAAGGGCCGGTGCGCATCGCCCGGCAGGTTGCGCTTGCAACAGGCGGCGGCACGGCGACCCTGCTCGGCACCACACAACGCACGACGCCCGATCTCGCGGCGTTCGCCAACGGCGCCGCGCTGCGCTATTTCGACCTGAACGACGCGTACGCGGGCAAGGAAACCGGCCACCCGAGCGATAACGTCGCGCCGTGCCTGGCCGTGGCGGAATCGGGGCGCAGCAGCGGCCGCGACCTGATCCTCGCGATCGCGCTGGCCTACGAGGTCAATTGCCGCCTGATGGACGCGGCCGCGATCAGCCCGCGCGGCTGGGACCACACCTGCTACAGCCTGCCGGCCGTCGCGCTCGCGACCGGCCGGCTGATGGGGCTGACGAGGCCACAGCTCGTGCAGGCCGTGAATCTCGCGATCAACGGGCACATGGCGCTCAACCAGACGCGCATCCAGGAACTGTCGAACTGGAAGGCGCTGGCCGATGCGGACGCCGCGCGCAACGCGATCTTCGCAACACGCCTGGCGCGCGAGGGATTGACCGGCCCGTCGCCGATCTTCGAGGGCAGAGCCGGTTTCTTCAAGCAGATCTCGGGGGCATTCGACGTCGATCTGGCGCAGTTCGGCGGACGCGGCGGGCGATTCCGCATCAACGACTGCATCGTGAAGTACTACCCGGCCCAGGGGCTCACGCAGACGTCGATTCCGGCGGCGATCGAAGTCGCCGCGCAAGTCGGCGACCTCGGCCGCATTCGCAGCATCGAGATCGCGACGACGCAGGTCGGCTACGTCACCGCGGGCAAGGATCGGCAGAAATGGGCGCCCGAGACCAGCGAGACCGCCGATCACAGCCTGCCGTACATCGTCGCGCGCGCGATGCTCGACGGCGACATCACGACCGCGAGCTACACGCCGGCAGCGCTGCGCGACCCGAAGCTGCATGCGCTGATCGAACGGATCACGGTCGTGGAAGACCCGGCGTTGACGGCGCGCTATCCGCAGTACGCGCCGAACCGCGTGACCGCCGTGACCGACGACGGGCGCAAGTTCACCCGCGAAGTCGACGACCTGCCGGGTTTTCCGCACCATCCGATGACGCGCGCCGATTTCGAAACCAAGTTCACGCGGTGCGTCCGGCCCCACTGGAAAGCGGCGCAAACCCGCCGCACGCTCGACTGGCTGTGGCACCTCGACGCTCAGCCTGACGTCTCGACGCTGCCCGCGCTGATGACGATCCGCGCCTGACCCATGCCTGCCCGCCAGCGCGCGTGCGGCGCGCGCGGGCGGTTTACCGCGTCTTCGGGCCCGGCGCGTCGCTGCCCGCCAGGTCGATCGCCTTGTCCGAGCCGACCGCGTTGCGCAGCTGGAATTTCTGGATCTTGCCGGTCGACGTTTTCGGCAGCTCGCCGAACCGCACGGCCTTCGGCACCTTGAAGCCCGCGAGCAACTGCCTGCAATGCGCGACGATCTCCTCTTCGGTCGCGCTCGCGCCTTCGCGCAGTTCGACGAACGCGCACGGCACTTCGCCCCATTTCGGATCGGGCATCGCGACGACGGCGGCGACCGCCACGGCCGGATGCCGGTACAGCGCATCCTCGACCTCGATGCTCGAGATGTTCTCGCCGCCCGAGATGATGATGTCCTTCTTGCGATCCTTGATCCGGATATAGCCGTCCGGCGTCAGCACCGCAAGATCGCCGGTATGGAACCAGCCGCCGTGGAACGCGTCGTCGGTCGCTTTCGGGTTCTTCAGGTAGCCCTTCATGCAGATGTTGCCGCGGAACATGATCTCGCCGAGCGTCTCGCCGTCGGCCGGCACCGGCGCCATCGTGTCGGGATCGAGCACCGTCGCGCCCGCTTCGAGGTGGTAGCGCACGCCCTGCCGCGCATTGAGCCGCGCACGCTCTTCATCGGGCAGTGCCTCCCAGTGCGCCTGCTTCGCGCACACGGTCGCCGGGCCGTAAACCTCGGTCAGCCCGTACACGTGCAGCAGGTCGAAGCCGATCTCCTTCATCTTCGCGATCACGGCCGGCGCGGGCGCCGCGCCCGCCACCATCGCATGCACCGTGTGGTCGATGCCGGCGCGGAATTCGGCCGGCGCGTTCGCGATCGCGCTCTGCACAATCGGCGCACCGCAGTAGTGCGTGATGCGTTCGCGGCGGATCAGGTCGAACACCGTCTTCGCATCGAACTTGCGCAGGCAGACGTTCACGCCCGCCCGTGCCGCGAGCGCCCACGGGAAGCACCAGCCGTTGCAGTGGAACAGCGGCAGCGTCCACAGGTAGACGGCATGCTTCGGCATGTCCCATTCGAGGATATTGCTGATCGCCGCGAGATACGCGCCGCGATGGTGATAGACGACGCCCTTCGGATCGCCGGTCGTGCCGGACGTGTAGTTCAGCGCAATCGCGTCCCATTCGTCGGCGGGCGGCGTCCACGCGTAGTCGGCGTCGCCGCTTGCCACGAGCGCCTCGTAATCGGTCGCGCCCGCGAAGCGCGCGGGGTCTGCCGGCATCGCATCGGCCACGCTGACGATCTTCAGGCCCGGCACCTCGAGCGCCGCGCGATGCGCGAATTCCGCATACTCGGTGTCGACGATCAGTACCTTCGCCTCGCCATGACGCAGCATGAACAGCACCGACGACACGTCCAACCGCGTGTTGATCGTGTTCAGCACGGCGCCGGCCATCGGCACGCCGAAGTGCGCCTCGACCATCGCCGGGATGTTCGGCAGCATCGCCGCGACCGTGTCGCCACGCTCGACGCCGAGCCGCGCGAGCGCGCTCGCCAGCTGCTTCGCACGCGTGTAGGTTTCGCCCCAGGTGCGCCGCACGTCGCCGTGCACGATCGCGAGGCGCTCGCCGTAGACTTCGGCCGTCCTGACCAGGAAGTCGATCGGGGTGAGCGGCACGAAATTGGCGTCGCGGCGGCCGAGTCCGGCCTCGAACATCTGCGTCATGATCCTGTCTCCCGTGTCCTGTCGACCGGGGCGCATCCACCCCGGATCGTTTTGATGTGGTTCAATTGCCGACAGCCTAACGGGCGCTATTGTGAGCCGTCTGTCATCGAAACGACAGAGTGCCTTTCACGCGCTGCGCGTTATCCCTATCCTCGCAAACCCGCACCCATGCACGACCCGCTCGCCGCACTGTCCGACGCGCCCGCCCACCCGGCCGACGCCCCTTCCGAACCGGGCCCGCCGCCGGCGCTGGCCACGCTGTTCGGCCAGTGCGCCTGGTTCCGCACGCTCGCGCCCGAGCACCAGGCGCTCGTGCTCGCGCAGTCGCGCGTCGAGCAGTGCGAGGCCGGCGATGTGATCGCCCATCGGCTCGCGCCGTCCGAATACTGGATCGGCGTGCACCGCGGGTTGCTTAAGCTCGCGATCTTCAATGCATCGGGGCGCGGCTGCACGTTCTCGGGCGTACCGTCGGGCGGCTGGTTCGGCGAAGGCAGCGTGATCAAGCGCGAACTGCGCAAGTACGAGGTCGTCGCGATCCAGCGCTCGACCGTGCTGTTCGTGCCGGTCGACACGTTCCACGCGCTGCTCGACACGAGCCTGCCGTTCACGCGCTTCGTGATCCACCAGTTGAACAACCGGATGGGCGAGTTCATCGCATCGATCCAGAACAGCCGGCTGCTGGACGTCGACGCACGCGTCGCGCAGGCGCTCGCGCAGCTTTTCAATCCCGACCTGTACCCGGACACCGGCCCGTCGCTGTCGATCTCGCAGGAGGAACTGGGAATGCTCGTCGGCGTATCCCGGCAGCGCATCAACCAGGCGCTGCAGCAACTCGAGAAGCTCGGCGCGCTGCGGCTCGCGTACAACCAGATCGACGTCGTCGACCTGGGGGCGCTCGCGCGCGTCGGGATGGAGCAGATCTGAGCGCGGGCCCATGAACGGAAGCGCTGCAAACGCGGCCGGCCCGTCCGGTATCACGGCCGTTTTCCGGCCGCAGCACCCCGCCGCGTTTCCTCTGCTGAATCGGCACCGGGCCACCCCGCCCCAACCTGACAATTCCGCCAGTTTCGCGACAGTAACCCGTTCCATGCCGACGCCTATCATTCGGGTTCCCTTTACCCACGCCTGATCACCGCCTGTCCCGCTGCCTCCATGTGGATTGTCAATCTCGCGCTCAGGCGCCCCTACACGTTCATCGTCATGGCCATCATGATCGTGCTGGCCACCCCGCTTGCGCTGATGCGCACGCCGGTCGACGTGCTGCCCGCGATCAACATCCCCGTGATCAGCGTCATCTGGAATTACAGCGGCTTCTCCGCGACGGAGATGACGAACCGCATCACGTCCGTGCATGAGCGGATCCTGACGACGACCGTCAACAACATCCAGCACGTCGAATCGACGTCGCTGCCCGGCATCGCGGTCGTGAAGGTGTTCCTGCAACCGGGCGCGAACGTGCAGACGGCGATCGCGCAGACGGTCTCGTCCGCACAGGCGATCGTGCGGCAGATGCCGCAGGGCGCGACGCCGCCGCTCGTGATCACCTATTCGGCCTCGAGCATTCCGGTGATCCAGCTCGGGCTGTCGAGCAAGACGCTCAGCGAACAGTCGCTCGCCGACATCGCGCTCAACTTCCTGCGCCCGCAGCTGATCACGGTGCCGGGCGTGCAGATCCCGTTCCCGTACGGCGGCCGCACGCGGGTGGTCGCGATCGACCTCGATCCGCAGGCGCTGCTAGCGAAGGGCCTCACACCCGCCGACATCGTCAACGCGGTCAACGCGCAGAACCTCGTGCTGCCGACCGGCACCGCGAAGATGGGCCAGACCGAATACCGGATCGACACCAACGCGTCGGCCGATACCGTCGCCGACATCAACAACCTGCCGATCCAGACGGTCAACGGCGCGACGACCTACCTGCGCGAGGTGGCATCGGTACGCGACGGCTTCGCGCCACAGACCAACGTCGTGCGCCAGAACGGCCAGCGCGGCGTGCTCATCTCGATCCTGAAAAGCGGCGACGCGTCGACGCTCAAGGTCGTGTCCGACCTGAAGGCGCTGCTGCCGAAAGTGATCCCGACACTGCCCGAAGGGCTCACGATTACGCCGCTGTTCGACCAGTCGGTGTTCGTCGACGCGGCCGTCCAGGGCGTGATTCACGAAGCGCTGATCGCCGCCGTGCTGACCGCGATGATGATCCTGCTGTTCCTCGGCAACTGGCGCAGCACGCTGATCATCGCGATCTCGATCCCGCTGTCGATCTTCACGTCGCTGATCGCGCTCGCCGCGCTCGGCGAAACCATCAACATCATGACGCTCGGCGGGCTCGCGCTCGCGGTCGGGATCCTGGTGGACGATGCGACGGTGACGATCGAGAACATCGAGCGGCACCTGCATCTCGGCACGAACCTGCACGAAGCAATCCTCGAAGGCGCGGGCGAGATCGCGGTGCCCGCGTTCGTGTCGACGCTGTGCATCTGCATCGTGTTCGTGCCGATGTTCTTCCTCACGGGCGTCGCGCGCTTCCTGTTCGTGCCGCTCGCGGAAGCCGTCGTGTTCGCGATGCTCGCGTCGTACGTGCTGTCGCGCACGCTGGTGCCGACGCTCGCGATGCTGCTGTTCCGCCCTCAGCAGGCGAGCACCGGCCCGGACCATTCGACGTCGCGCTTCGCGCGCATCCATCACGCGTTCAACGAAGCGTTCGAGCGGCTGCGCGCGTGGTACATCGTGCTGCTCAGCATCCTGCTGGTACGCCGCCGCTTCTACGCGATGTGCTTCCTCGGCTTCTGCGTGCTGTCGACGGGCCTCGTGTTCGTGCTCGGCCGCGACTTCTTCCCGAATGCCGATTCGGGCAACATCCGGCTGCACATGCGTGCGCCGACCGGCTACCGGATCGAGGAAACCGCGCGCCTCGCCGATCAGGTCGAGCGCGTGATCCGCGAAACCGTGCCGCCCGACGAGCTCGGTGCGATCGTCGACAACCTCGGCCTGCCGGTGAGCGGCATCAACCTGTCGTACAGCAACGCGGGCACGATCGGCACGCTCGACGGCGAGCTGCTGATCGCGCTGAAGCCCGGCCACCGCGCGACCCAGCACTACGTGCAGGCACTGCGCACGGTGCTGCCGGAGCGCTTCCCGGGTGTCGAGTTCTTCTTCCAGCCGTCGGACATCATCACGCAGATCCTCAACTTCGGCCAACCGGCCGCAATCGACCTGCAGGTGCTCGGCAACGATCTCGCGAGTAACATGACTATCGCGAGCAGCCTGATGAAAAAGTTCAGGCAAATCCCCGGTGCCGTCGACGTGCACGTGCTGCAACGCAACGACGAGCCGACCCTGCTGGCCGACATGGACCGTACGCGCATGCAGCAGCTCAATCTCTCCGCGCAGAACGTCGCGCAGAACATGCTGATCTCGCTATCCGGCAGTTCGCAGACGACCCCATCGTTCTGGATCAACCCGCGCACCGGCGTCCAGTACCCGCTGCAGATCCAGACCCCGCAATACAACATCGCGTCGGTCGACGACCTGCTCGGCACGCCGATCTCGGCGAGCGGCCGCACCGGCATGCCGCTGCAACTGCTCGGCAACCTCGTGCAGGTGCGCAGCACCGCGAACCCGGCCGTGATCACGCACTACAACATCCGCCCGGCGATCGACGTATACGTGAGCGTCGAAGGCCGCGACCTCGGCGCGGTCGCGGGCGAGATCGACCGCATCGTGTCCGATGCGCGCGCGACGCTGCCGCGCGGCACCGAGCTGACGATGCGCGGCCAGGTCGAGACGATGCGCACGTCGTATATCGGCCTCGGCGCGGGCGTCGCGATGGCGATCGTGCTCGTCTACCTGCTGATCGTCGTCAATTTCCAGTCGTGGCTCGACCCGCTGATCATCATCAGCGCGATGCCGGCCGCGCTCGCGGGCATCGTCTGGATGCTGTTCATCACCGGCACGCACCTGAGCGTGCCCGCGCTGACGGGCGCGATCATGACGGTGGGCGTCGCGACCGCGAACAGCATCCTGGTCGTGTCGTTCGCGCGCCAGCGTCTCGCGGCCGGCGCGCCGCCGCTCACGGCCGCGCTGGAGGCCGGCGCGACGCGGATCCGGCCGGTGCTGATGACGGCGCTCGCGATGATCATCGGGATGGTGCCGATGGCGCTCGGTCTCGGCGAAGGCGCCGAGCAGAACGCGCCGCTCGGCCGCGCGGTGATCGGCGGGCTGCTGTTCGCGACCGTTTCGACGTTGCTGTTCGTGCCGCTCGTGTTCGGCGGCGTGCATGCGCGGCTGGCCCGCCGGCGCGCGCGCCACGCCGGACACTGACTTTCGTCCCACTACCCGGTTGATTTGGTTGAATTCATGGAAGAGAAACATCACAGCGCCGTCGGCATCCAGGTGGACGAACACGGCATGCACCTGCCGACGCGCACATCGGTGTCGCGGCGCGGTCGAATCGTCCTGATCGTGATCGGCGTGCTGCTGGCTGCGGGCGCCGCGCGCACGGTCTTCGTCAACGTGCTGAACCGCAACCGGCTCGACGCGGTCGCCGAGCAGAACACGCGCCAATACGTGAGCGTCGCGCATCCGGTCGATGCGGCCACCGGCGGCAAGCTGTCGCTGCCCGGCACGCTGCGCGGCTTCGTCGAGGCGCCGATCTACGCGCGCGCGAGCGGCTACGTGCTGCGCTGGCAAGCCGACATCGGCGCGCACGTGAAGCAGGGCCAGGTGCTCGCCGAACTCGACACGCCCGAGCTGAACCAGGAACTCGCACAGGCCACCGCGCAGCGCCAGCAGGCGCAAGCCGCGCTCGCGCTCGCGAAGACGTCGTTCGACCGCGCGCAGCAGCTGCGCCAGCGCGATGCCGTCTCGCAGCAGGAACTCGACGACCGGCAAGGCGCGTTCAACCAGGGCACCGCGAACCTCGCCGCGGCCGATGCGAACATGCGCCGCCTCACCGAGCTGAAAGGCTTCCAGCGGATCGTCGCCCCGATCGACGGGATCGTCACGCAGCGCAACGTCGACGTCGGCGATCTCGTCAGTTCCGGCAACGCGGGCCGTTCGCTGTTCACGGTCGTGCAGGCCGACCGGCTGCGCCTCTACGTGCAGGTGCCGCAGGCGTACGCGCAGCAGGTGAAGGTCGGCCAGCACGTGAGCGTCGCGCAGGCCGAGCTGCCGGGCACGACCTTCGACGGCACGATCACGCGCACGTCCGAGGCGATCGACGTCGCGACGCGTTCGCTGCAGATCGAGATCACGCTGCCGAACCCGGACGGGCGGCTGCTGCCCGGCGCCTACGTGCAGGCGACGCTGCCGATGACGCCGGTCGGCCGGCTGCAGGTGCCGGCCAATACGTTGCTGTTCCGCGCCGAAGGCCCGACGGTCGCGACGGTCGACGCGAACGGCCAGGTGCGCCTGAAACAGGTGACGGTCGTGCGCACGATCGGGCAGACGCTCGAAGTCGACGGCCCGCTCACGCCGAACGACCGCCTCGTCACGAACCCGAGCGACGCGCTCGCCAACGGCGATCAGGTGATCGTCTCGGCGCCGGCCGCGAAGCCGGCATCCGGCGCCGCGGAGGCGAAGTCGTGATCGCGATGCGCATCCGCCGGCGGCCCGCCGCCGTCTCCGCCACTGCCGTTGCGCTCGCCGCCGCCCTCGCCGGCTGCACGGTCGGCCCCGATTACCAGCGGCCCGACGTCGCCACGCCGGCCGCGTGGCGGCTCGATCCGGCCGATGCGTACTGGCATCCGGCCGCGCCGGCCCGCGCGCCGCTCGACCCGGCATGGTGGATCGCGTTCGGCGATCCGCAGCTCGATGCGCTGGAAGCCGAAGCGTTGCGCAACAACCAGAACCTGAAGGCCGTCGCCGCGCGCTACGACCAGGCGAAGGCGACGCTCGCGTCGGTGGCCTCGGCGCAGTATCCGGCCGTCGGCCTGAACGCGAGCGGCCAGCGCTTCAAGATCTCGGCCGACCGGCCGCAGACCAATTACGCGACGCTGAACACGTCGACCGTGCAGAACGACATCCAGGTCGGCGCGAGCGTCAGCTACGAGCTCGACCTGTTCGGCCGCGTGCGGCGCAGCGTCGAATCCGCGCAGGCCACGACCGAACAGGCCCGCGACGATTTCGCGAACGCGCGCCTGGTGCTGACCGCCGATCTCGCGTCGAGCTATTTCGCGTTGCGCGAATTCGATACCGAGATCGACGTCGTCAGGCGCTCGATCGACCTGCAGCAGAAAGCGCTCGACTACGTGAGCGCGCGCCACGACCTCGGCGCGGTGTCGGGACTCGACCTGCTGCAGCAGCGCGCGCAGCTCGACGCGACGCGCACCCAGGCGCAGTTGCTGCTCCAGCAGCGCGTGCAGGTCGAAACCGCGATCGCGACGCTGGTCGGCACGCCGGCCCCCGCCTTCTCGATCGCGCCGCGCGTCGTGCCGATCAACGCGCCGGCGCTGCCGACCGGCCTGCCGAGCGACGTGCTGCAGCGGCGCCCCGACGTCGCGTCGGCCGAGCGCGCGATGGCCGCCGCGAATGCGCAGATCGGCGTCGCGCGGGCCGCGTATTTCCCGCGCATCATGCTGTCGCCCGATATCGGCTGGGACGCGACGCGCTTCGCCGGCCTGTTCACCGTGCCGGCGTTGCTGTGGTCGGTCGGCGGGTCGCTCAGCCAGCCGCTGTTCGAAGGCGGCAAGCTGAAGGCCGGCGTCGATTTCGCACAGGCCGGCTATGTCGCCGCGCAGGCCGGCTACCGGCAGACCGTGCTCACCGCGTTCCAGGAGGTGCAGAATGCGGTCACGGGATTGTCGGTGCTCGCCGAGGCCGCGCAGCAGGCCGCCGCAGCCGTCGACGACGCACGCAAGCTCGTGTCTCTCGCGCAGGATCGCTACGCGGGCGGCCTGACGCCGTTCATCGACGTGCTGACGGCCGAGCAGCAGTTGCTGACGAGCGAGCGGCAGGCCGTGCAGATCCAGGGCCAGCGCGCGGCGCTCGTCGTGTTTCTTGCGAAGGCGCTGGGCGGCGGCTGGGACGGCCATGCCACGGGCGACCCGGCGCCGGCCGAGGTCGCCACTGCAGCCCCGGCGCCGGCACCGGCGCAACCGGGCCCTTAACCGGATCACGCGGACAACGGATTCGAACATGAAAGTCCTGATCGTCGAAGACGAACCGAAAGTCGTCGAATACCTGAAGAGCGGCCTGACCGAGGAAGGCTGGGTCGTCGACACCGCGCTCGACGGCGAGGACGGCGCGTGGAAAGCCGTCGAATTCGACTACGACGTCGTCGTGCTCGACGTGATGCTGCCGAAGCTGGACGGCTTCGGCGTGCTGCGCGCGTTGCGCGCGCAGAAACAGACGCCCGTCATCATGCTGACCGCGCGCGACCGCGTCGACGACCGCGTGCGCGGGCTGCGCGGCGGCGCCGACGACTACCTGACCAAGCCGTTCTCGTTCCTCGAACTGATCGAGCGGCTGCGTGCGCTGACGCGCCGCGCGCGCGTGCAGGAATCGACGCTGATCTCGATCGGCGACCTGCGCGTCGACCTGATCGGCCGCCGCGCGACCCGCGACGGCACGCGGCTCGACCTGACCGCGCAGGAATTCCAGCTGCTCGGCGTGCTCGCGCGGCGCAGCGGCGAGGTGCTGTCGAAGACGACCATCGCCGAACTCGTGTGGGACGTGAACTTCGACAGCAACGCGAACGTCGTCGAAACGGCGATCAAGCGCCTGCGGGCGAAACTCGACGGCCCGTTCACGGACAAGCTGCTGCACACGATCCGCGGCATGGGCTACGTGCTCGAAGCCCGCGAGGACGGCGATACCGAGAGGCCGGCATGAAACGCTCGATCGTCCTGCGGCTGTCGGCGATGTTCGGCATCGTGTCGCTGCTCGTGTTCACGCTGGTGGGCTGCGGGCTGTTCGTGATGATGGAGCGCCAGCTGTTCGCCGAGCTGCGCGCGACGCTCGACACGCGTTCCAAGGTCGCCGAACTGATCGTGTCGCATGCCACCACCGCTGCGCGCGGGCGCCTGCTGCAGGAGAAGCTCAGCGATTTCGAACCGCCCGACGGCTCGACGCACTACCAGATCGTCAGCCCGGATCCCGCCTTCCGCTTCGGTAGCCCGGTGAACGGCGTGCCCATCGAGCCGCCGAACGGCGCATTCCAGCGCTACGCGCTGAACGACAGCAGCTACGACGTGATGACGAAAACCGTCACCGTAGCCGGCAGCGGCGAGCGGCCGACACTCCAGCTGATCGTCGCCAGTTCGTGCGAGCGCACGCAGCGGATGCTGCGCCGTTTCGGCTGGACCCTCGCCGCGCTGATCGCGACAGCCACCGTCATCACGCTGCTGCTGAGCCGCGCCGTCGCGCGCTTCGGGCTCGCCCCGCTCGACCGGCTGTCGCAGGATGCGGCAACCGTGAGCGCCACGAACCGACGCCAGCGCTTGCAGACCGACGCGCTGCCGGCCGAGCTGCGCGACCTCGCCGCGTCGTTCAACGGCGCGCTCGACCGCATCCAGCAAACCTACGCGCGGCTCGAGGCATTCAACGCGGACGTCGCGCACGAGCTGCGCACGCCGGTCAGCATCCTGATCGGCCAGACCCAGGTCGCGCTGACCAGCCGCGACCGCACGGTCGAGCGGATGCAGCAGACGCTGCAGTCGAACCTCGAGGAATTCGAGCGGCTGCGCGTGATCATCAACGACATGCTGTTCCTGTCGCGCAGCGACCGCGGCGAACGCGCGACCGACCTGAAAGACGTGTCGCTCGCCGACGAGGTGCGGCGCATGCTCGACTTCCTCGAAATCCCGCTTGACGAGGCGCAACTGCACGCCGAACTGCACGGCGATGCGCGCGCGGCCGTCGACCCGTCGCTGTTCCGCCGCGCGATGACGAACCTGCTGATCAACGCGATCCAGCATTCGGTGCCCGGCGCGACACTGAACGTGACGATCACGCGCCGCGACGCGCTCGTCGAAATGGCCGTCGCGAACCCCGGCGAACCAATCGACCCCGCCCAACGCTCGCACGTGTTCGAGCGCTTCTACCGGCTCGAGGAAGCCCGCGCGAACAGCAAGGAGAACCACGGGCTCGGGCTGTCGATCGTCAAGGCCGTGGCCGAGATGCACGGTGGCGGCGTGTTCGTCGCATGCGCGGGCGGCGTCAATACGTTCGGCTTCTCGGTATCGACGCAACCTTGCGCGGGCGGCCCGCTGCGCCCGGCCGATGCAAACGGCCCCGTCGGTACGCACGACGCGCAACCGGCGCACACGCCGCGCGCATTGCACTGACGGCCGCCGCGCGCGGCCGAGGGCAGTTTTCTTCAATACGGGCCGATGCGGCTCCCGTAGTCTCGATGCGACTTTCGACATTTCGCATGGAGACATCCAATGAGCATGCTGGTTTCAATGGCGGCGTTCGCGCTCGCCTCGTCGATCACCCCCGGCCCCGTCAACATCGTCGCGCTCAGCGCGGGCGCCCGCCACGGCCTCGGCGCGAGCCTGCGCTATGCGGCCGGCGCGACGCTCGGCTTCGTCGCGCTGTTCCTGCTGATCGGCCTCGGGCTGCACGCGGCGCTCGCGCGCTGGCCCGTGCTGACGACCGCCACGCAGTGGTCGGGGATCGCATTCCTGCTGTACATGGCGCTGCGGCTCGCGCTCGATGACGGCCGGCTGTCGGCCGACCCGGACGTGGCCGGCCCGTCGGCGGCGGCCGGCGCGGCGATGCAGTGGCTGAATCCGAAGGCGTGGCTCGCATGCGTGGCCGCGATGGGCGCATATGCGGCCGACGGCGACCGCGCGCAGGTCTGGCAGTTCGCCGCGCTGTATCTCGTGATCTGTTTCGCGTCGATCGCGTGCTGGGCGTATGCGGGCGCGTCGCTGCGGCACCGCCTCGCGAACGCGCGGCGCATGCGCGTGTTCAACCGGCTGATGGCGCTGCTGCTCGCGGGCAGCGCACTCTTCCTGCTCGACGTCTAAGGCTCGCCGCTCAGCTCGTCTTTCAGCTCGTCGCGCTGCGGTACTGGCCGGGGGTTGCAGCCGCGATCCGCCGGAACGCGCGCTGGAAATGCGCCTGGTCGGCAAAGCCCGCGTCGAGCGCGACATCGGCGATCGGCCGGCCGCGGCGCAGCTCCGTGCGGCCGTACTGCACGCGGCGATCGATCAGGAACGCATGCGGTGTCATGCCGTAGCGCGCGTTGAATGCGCGGATCAGGTAGGACGGCGACAAATCGGCCGCCGCGCAGATCGCATCGAGCGTGACGCCCTCACGGCAATGCGCGGCGATGTAGTCGGCCGCGCGCGCGAGTTTGGCGTTGTCGTCCCCGGCGCGCGGGCCGGGCAGCTCGCGATCGAGCGCGCCGTGCAGCGCCGTGAAGAACTCGACCGCCGCGCTCTCCTTGCCGAGCGAATCGATGCCGGGTGCGACGAGCGTGCGATAGAACCCGCCAAATTGCGCGAACAGGTCGTGCCGCTCGGTCAACTTCGATGAAAAGCCGTGAAAATCGCGGTTCGGATCGCGGCCCAGCGAATGCTGCAGCCGCGCGAGCCATGGCACGTCGACATAGACCATCCGGTATGCCCATGCGTCGGGGCCGTATGGATTGCACGCATGCACCTGTTCCGGATCGATGATCACGAGCACGCCGCGCCCGACGTGCTCGTTCGTCGCGCCGTTCACGTAGGTGCTCGTGCCGCCGACGATCGCGCCCACCGAAAACGTGTCGTGCGTGTGCTTCGCGTAGCAGATCGCGCGACCGTCGTCGACGGTACGCGCCTCGATGAACGGCAGCGCGGCGTCGCGCCAGAACGGCGACGGTACGACGGATCGGTTGGCGGTACGGCTCACGCGGCGGGCTCCCGGTTCGGACGGCGAACGCTCACCGTACAAGACTGTGCGGCGCCGCGCAACCGGATCGCTGGATCGCTGGATCGCTGGATCGCTGGATCGCTGGATCGCTGGATCGCCGGATCGCCGGATCGCCGAATCGCCGGATCACTCACCGAACCACTGGCTTCGATACCGGATTGCGCCGTTTCGCCTAAGCTTTGAATTCCGTCCGCCGCGACACCCGCGCCGGATCCCGTTCACTCTTCTCCCGTCACGCTCATGCATATCGATCTGAAAGGCAAGACCGCGGTCGTCACCGCCTCCACCGCCGGCATCGGGCTCGCGATTGCCGAAGGGCTGGCGCGCGCCGGTGCGCGCGTCGTCGTCAACGGCCGCAGCGACGCGTCGGTGCAGTCCGCGCTCGCACACTTGCGCGCGGCCGTCCCCGGTGCGGGCTTCGACGGCATCGCGGCCGATCTCTCCGATGCCGCCGGTGTCGCGCGCATCACGCAGCACACGCCCGCGGCCGACATCCTCGTCAACAACGCGGGCATCTACGGCCTGAAGGCGTTCTTCGACATCGACGACGCCGAGTGGGACCATTATTTCCAGACCAACGTGATGTCCGGCGTGCGCCTCGCACGGCATTACCTGAAGGGGATGATCGAACGCAACGCCGGTCGCATCGTGTTCATTTCGTCGGAATCCGGCCTGAATATCCCGGTCGACATGATTCATTACGGATTCACGAAAACCGCGCAGCTGTCGATCGCACGCGGGCTCGCGAAGCTCGCGGCCGGCACCAACGTGACCGTCAACTCGGTGCTGCCGGGGCCGACGATGTCGGACGGCGTGCGGGCGCTGCTGAAGGAAACGGCCGACGAAACCGGCCGCAGCGTCGAAGACGTGGCCGTGGATTTCGTGCGCAACCATCGCTCGAGCTCGATCATCCAGCGGCCCGCGACGCCGGAGGAAGTCGCGAACCTGGTCGTCTACGTGTGCTCGCCGCTCGCTTCGGCGACGACGGGTGCCGCGTTGCGGGTGGACGGCGGCGTGGTCGACACGATCGCGTGACGGCGGGCGGGCACGGCCGCCGCGCTAGCGCGACGCGGCCTTGCCCTGCTGCAGCGTGCCCTTGCGGTCAGCGTTCATGCAGGAATCGAAGCCGTATTGCGTGACGACGCCGGCCCTGTCGAACACGACGAAATACTCGCGGTGGTCGTTGCCGTGCTCGATGAAGTAGTTGTAGCAGACGCCGCTGCCGTTGCGGACCATCCACACGCTGCGCGGATTGCCGCCGGCACGGACGACGTCGGCGCGCGTCGCGCCGTGCCGCGACGCGGCCCTCGCGAGCGGCGTGCGCGAATACGAGAATGGCAGCCACGCGTCGAACCACGCGCAGCCGTGCAACATCAGGCAGCTGGCGGCCAGGGACAGCGTCGCTGCGGGACGGGCCATCGGAATCAATCGCATGCTTGAGGAAATCTGCTGCGCCGTGCCGGCGCGATCGAAAGCCTCATGCTACTAGACCTTTGGGTCCGGATCGAAAAGAAATGTAGAGATCTTTATCGCAATCGCTGCATTGCATGACCGTGTACCGGCCCGCTCGCCGCCCGTCGCGGCGGCCGCCGCGCGTTCGCACGCGCATCCGCGCCGCGGCGTCAACCGGTGGCGCGGCGCTCGTCACGCAATCCATTCGGCCCACAGCATCGTCAGCACCGTCATCAGCGCGGGGCCGACGAACAGCCCGATCAGGCCGAACGTCTCGGCGCCGCCGAGGATGCCGAACAGCACGAGCAGGAACGGCAACCGTGCGGAGCTTCCAATCAGCACCGGCCGCACGAAGTGCTCGGCGACGAACACGACGACGAACCCGAGCACGGCCACCGCGACGGCCCACACGGTCGCGCCCTGCACGAACAGCCAGAGCGCCGCGCCGCAGAACACGACCGGCGCGCAGAACGGCAGCATCGCAGCGATCGCCGTGACGAGGCCGAGCAGTGCCGCATGCGGGACACCGGCCAGCGCATACGCGACGCCGAGCAGCGCGCCCTCGCCGAGCCCGACGACGACGAGCCCCGTCACCGTGCCGAACACGGCCGCGACCATCCGCTCGATCAGCTCCGCGCCGTTGTGCCCGAACGCGCGCCGCGCGCCCTGCAGCAAGGCCCCCGACAGCTTGTGGCCGGCGCGCAGGATCACGAACAGCGTGACGAGCATGAAGCCGAATTCGAGCAGCGCGTGCGCGAGCTTCGTGCCGAACTGCCGGCCGAACGCCAGGAATTTCTCGCTGTTGACGCCGTGCATCGCGCTGGCCGCATGCAGCGGATGGCCAAGGTTGGCCTGCCACCATTCGGTGACCTGCGCAGCGCCATAAGGCAGCCGGCCGACCACGTCCGGCACCGGGATGCCGTTGTCCTGGATCGTGCGCAGCCACTCGCGCAGGTCATGCGCCTGCCCGATCGCCTGGGTCGCCGCGACGGCCACCGGCAGCACGACCAGCAACGAGATCCCCGCCGTGATGACGAGCGCGATGAGCGTCGGGCGATTGCGGAACAGCCGGTGCGATTCGAAGCGTTTCAGCATCGGCCACATCGCGATGGCAGTCACGCAGGCCCACGCGATGGCGGGAATGAAATCGTGGATCACCCACAGCGCGATCACCAGCAGCGCCGCATACAGCACGGCGCGGGCGACCTGCTGCACGCGCGGGCGTGCGGCGGGATCGTGAGACGACGGGACATGTGCGCCCATGGCACCTCTGAATGAAAAAATGGCGGTTCGCGCAAGCCACCGGCGTGCGCGAACCGCCATTCTATCCATCGGCGCCGGATCGGCGGCGCATGTCATGCTCGCGCCGCCCCGGTGCCACGCCCGCTCAGGCCACCTTGTCGGCGGTCCGGTAACGCTCGAGCCAGTGCGCGTAAGGCGCGGGCAGCGTCCACGACGGACGCTCGACACCGAGCTGCTTGGCCGCGTAGTACGGCCAGTGCGGGTCGGCCAGGTGCGCGCGGCCGACCATCACGAGATCGAGCTGCTCTTCCGCCACCACGCGGTTCGCCAGTTGCGGCGTGTCGATCCCCCACGCGGACGACACCGGCAGCCCGGCCTCGCGGCGCACGCGCTCGGCGACCGGCGCGAGGAACGCCGGGCCCCACGGAATCTGCGCGGCGGGCGTCGAGAAACCGACCGACACGCTCAGCATGTCGAGCCCTTCCTGCTTCAGCCGCTGCGTGAGCGCGATCGATTCGGCGAGCGTCTCTTCGTCGCGGCCGTCGTATTCGATCACGCCCAGGCGCGCGGTCAGCGGCAGATGCTCGGGCCACACCTTGCGAACGGCCGCCAGCGTTTCGACGAGGAAGCGCCCGCGGTTCTCGGCCGAACCGCCGTATTCGTCGTCGCGCTGGTTCGCATGCACCGAGAAGAAGCTCTGGCCAAGATAGCCATGCGCGAAGTGCAGTTCGAGCCATTCGAAGCCCAGGTCGCGCGCGCGCTTCGCGGACGCCACGAAGTCGGCCTGCACGCGAGCGATGTCGTCGCGCGTCATGGCGCGCGGCGTCTTCGGCAGATGCGCACCGAACGGCACCGCCGACGGCGCGATGGTCTGCCAGCCGCGCGGATCGCCGTCGGCGATATGGTCGTCGCCTTCCCACGGACGATTCGCGCTCGCCTTGCGGCCCGCATGCGCGAGCTGGATGCCGGGCACCGCGCCGGCCGCCTTGATCGCCGCGACCGACGGCGCGAATGCTTCGGCCTGCGCATCGGTCCACAGCCCCGCGCAACCCGGCGTGATGCGCCCTTCCGGCGACACGGCCGTCGCCTCGGCGATCACGAGGCCCGCGCCGCCGCGCGCGATGCCGGCCAGATGCACGTGATGCCAGTCGTTGACGACGCCGTCCTCGGCGACGTACTGGCACATCGGCGGCACCGCGATGCGGTTGCGCAGCGTGACATCCTTGAGTTTGAACGGTTCGAACAGGGCAGACATCCACGGCTCCTTTGCTTGGTTCTGCAAAACGACTGGAAACGCGCCGTGCAGTGCGCACGACGGAACGATTGGGGCGTCGCCGTGCGGCTTGCGCCCGGCGACGGATACGGTGCGGCGCCGGCCCGGCCGGCGCCATCGGCTTAACGGTGGCCGAGCTGCGCGAGCAGCGCCTCGGCAGCAGGCTCCGATGACGCGGGGTTCTGCCCCGTGATCAGCAGCCCGTCGGTGACGACATGCGGCGCCCAGTCGGCGCTGCGCTCGAATTCACCGCCGTTGGTCTTCAGCATGTCTTCGACGAGGAACGGCACGACTGCGGTCAGTTCGACGGCCGCTTCCTCGCTGTTGGTGAAGCCCGTCACGCGCTTGCCGCGCACGACCGATTCGCCGGTCTGCGGGTTCTTCACGTGACGCAGCACGCCCGGCGCGTGGCAGACGGCCGCGACCGGCTTGCCGGCCGCCAGCGCGCGCTCGATCAGGCCGATCGAATGCAGATCCTCGGCGAGATCCCACAGCGGGCCATGGCCGCCCGGGTAGAACACGGCGTCGTAGTCGTCCACGGACACGTCGGCCAGCTTGCGCGTCGAAGCCAGTTCGGCCTTGGCCGCCGCATCGGCTTCGAAGCGGCGCGTCGCGTCGGTCTGGGCGGTCGGATCGTTGCTTTTCGGGTCGAGCGGCGGCTGGCCGCCCTTCGGCGATGCGAGCGTCAGCTCGACGCCCGCATCCTTGAACGTGTAGTACGGCGCGGCCAGTTCCTCCAGCCAGAAGCCGGTCTTCTTGCCGGTGTCGCCGAGCGTGTCGTGCGAGGTCAGGACAACCAGAATCTTCATGATCGGACACTCCTTCGAAAATGGATGGGAACGGGGCCGCACAACCGGAAAACCCGGCCGGCGCGGCACGCCTGTCGGTTAGTCAGCTGTGACGCGTTATCGTGCGACCCACGTATCCGAATGCGACATGCGCCTATTAGACCAGTCGTCTAGGACTTTCGAAAATAAAACGACGGCGTCTCGCTGCACCACCAGCATCGCAGCGCGAAATGGCATTTTCGCGTCTGTGCTGCATGCACCGCGGACGTCGCCGCATTCATGAGGCCGGATGATAGCTTTTGATTAGACCGGTCGTCTAGTAAACGGAGAATCGCCCCTTCGATCGTCATGGCCATTCCCGAGGTGCGCGATCCGTCTGTGCTCGCTGTCGCTCGCGCCCCTCACGTTCCCTGCGCCGGCTGGTCGCGCACCGGGCCGTCCTGTCGCCCGCCTCGATTGCCGGCGCCTGGAGCCGATGCTCGCGCACGCCATCGTGCGTGAACGGACACTCGACGAACCGCGCCGGATTCGGCTCGATGCCGGCTTCGCGCAGCGCTGACAGATAGCCTGCACGGCGCGGCGTGGCGCGGCGAAATTCAGTGCAAGCGAAGCGTTGATCATTGCGATGCGCCGGTTCCCTTAACCCGACAGCCGGCGCACCGCGTCCCGCGCGCCAGCAGCGGGCGGCGACATGCCTGGCGCCTGTGCGGCGCGATAGATGCGATGCGCGGCGCCACCCGTCCGCATGTGACGGGGGCAGCCCGCCCGGCGCAACGCCGGCCGGCTGCCGTCCCCGCCGGGGCCTCGCCGATCAGAGCAACCCCATCCCGCCCGACGCGATGATCTCCGCGCCGACGATGAACGCGGATTCCGGCGCGCTGAGGTGCAGCACCGTCGACGCGATCTCGTCCGGCGTGCCGAACCGGCCGATCGGGACGAGGCCCTTGATCTTGTCGGCCGTCTCGTCGAGCGTGGCCGCATCGAGCCCGAGCTTGCCGTAAAGCGGCGTCTGCACGGGCCCCGGGCTCACGACGTTCACGCGCACGCCGTGCGGCAGCAGTTCCGTCGACAGCGTCTTCGCGAACGAATTGACGGCCGCCTTGCTCGCCGCGTACACCGACGAGCCGGGCATCCCGATGTGCGCGTTGATCGAGCCGTTGATCACGATCGACGCGCCGCGGTTCAGCAGCGGCACCAGCGACTGGATCTGGAAATACGCGCCCTTCACGTTGGTGTTGAACACGAGATCCCACATGGCCTCGTCGCTGTCGGCGAACGGCGCGAGTTTCGCGACGCCCGCGTTGATGAACACGGCGTCGAGCCGCGCCCCCGCCGACGCGATCGCATCGGCCAGCGCGCGGGCCGACGCGACGCTGCCAGCCTCGTTGCGGATCGCGAGCGCGCCTGCGCCGAGCGTTTGCCGCGCGGCCTCGAGCGTCTGCGCATCGCGCCCGGTGATGATGACGCGCGCGCCTTCGGCCGCGAATGCCTGGGCGGCCGCCAGGCCGATGCCGCTGTTGCCGCCCGTGACGAGGACCGTCTTTCCTTCGAAGCGTTGCATGATGTTCTCCTGTGAACCGGTGAGTTGACCGTGAACACAGATTGCGCGCCGCGCCCGGCCTTGCCGTACGACGTGCGCGACGAACACGTTCGAAATTGTCGAACGTGTTTGAACGGACGGGTTCGATTGCCCGGTTCCCCGCCGCGTCAGCCGGCCACGTCGATGCCGTCGAGCAGGCGCTGCGCGAGCCTCGGTTCGCGCAATTGCTCGAGCCACCATTGCAGCGCACGGCCGTCCCGGTCGCCGTGCCACGCGACATACAGCAGGTTCGGCTCGCGCGGATCGGCCGTCTGTTTTTCGACGAGTTCGCCGCGCGCGAGCAGCGACGCCACACGCCGGCGCGGCACCCAGCCGACGCCGAGCCCGTCGCGCTGCGCGAGGATCTTCGCGCGCATCGACGGCACCGCCAGCACGGCCTGTCCGCCGAGCAGGCCATACGCGCGGCCGGTCGCGCGACGCGACGAATCGGCGACGACGACCGCCCGGTGCGCGCCGATCGCATCCCGCGTCAGCGCGCCGCGCGCGGCGGCCAGCGGATGGCGCGGCGACACCGCGAACACCCACTCCATCGCCCCCAGCTCGAACCACTTGAAGCCGGGAATCGCCGGCGGCTCGTTGGTCGCGCCGACCACCAGATCCGCGCGGCCGTCGCGCAGTGCTTCCCAGGTCCCACCGAGCACTTCGTGCGTGAAACGCAACGACACGCCCGAGTCGAGCGCATCGAACGCGTGGACGACCGGCAGCAGCGTGTCGAACTCCAGCACCTCGTCGCTGACGATCCACAGCCGGTCTTCCCAGCCGCTCGCGACCTGCCGCACGCGCTGCGTCAGCCGCGCGACGTCCAGTGCCAGCCGTGCCGCCTCGTCGGTCAGCAACTGTCCGGCCGGCGTGAGCTGCAGCCGGTAGCCGCGCCGGTCGAACAGCAGCGCGTCGAAGCGCGTTTCGAGCTGGCGCGCCGCGTGCGACACCGTCGACGGCGCCTTGCCGAGCCGCGCGGCCGCGCGCGACAGGCTGCCGGTGGCGCGGATCGCGTCGAGCAGCGCAAGTTCGTCTTCGGACAGCATGGGCACGCTCCGGTGTGGGGTTGTCGTGGATCGTAAGGCAGCGGCGGGCCGCGGTCCAATCGGGCGATGCGGGCCAATAGCGCCCGTCACGGGTGTGTCCCGCTCGGTCGGTCCGCCCCGCCGGCGCGGTCGGCTTCCGGTATGCTGATCGACGTGAAATTCCAGCAATCGAGGTAACCACTGCGATGGACATCGCCATCCGTATCGAAGGCCGTCACGACCTGACGGGGCAGATCTTCCGGCAACTGCGCACCGCGATCGTCGACGGGCGTCTCGCGGGCGGCGCGCGGCTGCCGTCGACGCGCGACCTCGCGAAACAGCTCGGCGTATCGCGCAAGACGACGCTCGACGCGTTCGAGCGTCTGGTCGCCGAGGGCTACCTGAATACGCGCGCGGGCGACGGCACGTTCGTCGCGGACGGCCTCGCGCGCGTGCCGCACGCCGCAGCCATGTCGGCGCCGTCGCTCGTCGACGGCACGCCGCGCGTCGACGCGGTCGATGCGCGCGCGCTGTGGAACGACCTGCCCGACGCGCTCGCGATGCCCACGCCGCAGGATTCGCCCGGTTTCGACTTCCGCGGCGGCGTGACCGACAAGACGCTGTTCCCGTTCGACGCGTGGCGGCGCTGCCTGCATCACGCGCTGCGCCAGCAGATGCGCGGCCCCGCCCAGTATCACGACCCGGCCGGCGATCCGCAGTTGCGCGGCGCGATCGCGCGCTACGTCGCGTTCAGCCGCGCGGTCGCGTGCGGCTGGGACGACGTGCTCGTCACGCAAGGCGCGCAACAGGCGCTCGACCTGCTCGCCCGCGTCGTCGTGCGGCCCGGCGATGTGGTCGCGGTCGAGGATCCCGGCTATCCGCCCGCGCGTGCCGCGTTCGCGTCGCTCGGTGCGACGGTGATCGGCGTGCCGGTCGACGCGCACGGCCTCGTCACCGAACGGCTGCCCGACGAAGCCCGGCTGGTCTACGTGACACCGTCGCATCAGTTCCCGCTCGGGATGCCGATGACGCTGGACCGGCGCGTCGCGCTGCTCGAATGGGCGCAGCGCCGCCGCGCGGTGATCATCGAGGACGATTACGACGGCGAGTTCCGCTTCGAAGGCCGCCCGGTCGAATCGCTAAAGAGCCTCGACCGCACGGGCCTCGTCGCGTACGTCGGCACGTTCTCGAAGACGATCTTTCCCGAATTGCGGATCGGTTACGCGATTCCGCCGCGCGCGCTGCGCGGCGCGCTGGCCAAGGCGAAGCAGATCGTCGACTGGCACACCTGCACGCTGACGCAGGCGGCGCTCGCACGCTTCATGCTCGAAGGCGACTTCGCACGGCACCTGAAGCGCGTACAGAAGCACTACGATGCGCGCCGCAAGATGCTGATCGCGCATCTGCGCGGCGAACTCGCGCCGTGGTTCGACGCGATCGTGCCGACCGCCGGCATCCACCTCGCCGCCCGCCTGAAGCCGGGGCTCGACGAGGCGGCGCTCGTCCGCGCGGCCCGCGCGCAGGACATCGGCCTGTACGGCATCTCGGCATTCCACGTCGGCGTGCCGGTCAGTGCGGGGCTGCTGTTCGGCTATGGCGGGATCGACGCGCTGCGCATCGACACGGCGCTCGCGAAGCTGGCCGGCCTGCTGGGTTCGGGCACCCTCGGCGGTTCGGCACTGGTTACCTGAATTTTCCGGAAATTGGCCATTCAAGCAGGCCAGCATGCGTCTTAAAGTGGGTCCTGTCGCGCCACCGTGCGCTCCAACCGAAAGAGGACCTGTCATGCAACCGCGCCTGAATTTCTATGCCGCCAGCCCGAATGCGATCAAGGTGATGCGCAACGCCGAGGAATTCCTCGCGAAGAGCTCGATCGAGAAGCCGCTCGCCGAACTCGTCCGCCTGCGCGCGTCGCAGATCAACGGCTGCGCGTTCTGCGTCGACATGCACACGACCGACGCACGCAAGGGCGGCGAGACCGACCGCCGCCTGGCCACCGTCGTCACGTGGCGCGAGACGCCGTTCTTCACGGAGCGCGAACGCGCGGCGCTGGAATGGACCGAGGCGCTGACGCTGGTCGCCAGCAACCATGTGCCCGACGCCGTCTGGGAAGCCGTGAAGCCGCACTTCACCGACGAAGAGCTGTTCGACCTGTCGATGCTGATCGCGACCATCAACTCGTGGAATCGCTTCGCGATCGCGTTCCGCAAGATGCCCGAGTAAGGAGGCGACGATGACCTACGCTACGCTCCGTCGCGCCACCCTCGGCATATGGCTCGCGGCCGGTTTCACGCTGCTGCCGGCCGCTGCCCGTGCGCACGACACCGGCGACAACGTGCACACGATCATGCAGCAGGCCGTGCCCGAAGCGCCCGGCAAGCTCGCGGTCGTCGCGACCGTCGACTATGCGCCCGGCCAGGCTTCCGAAGCCCATCGGCACCTCGGCTCGGTGTTCGCGGTCGTGTCGAAAGGCGAAGTGCTGTCGCAGGTGAACGGCGGCCCGCTGCACCGCTACCGCGCCGGCGAAGGCTGGTACGAGGCGCCCGGCTCGCGCCACCAGGTGTCGCGCAACGCGAGCGCGACCGAGCCCGCGCAGCTCGTCGTGTTCGGCCTGACCGGCGAACACGTGCCGCTGACGTCGCCGATCGATCAGTAAGCGCTTTCCGGGGCGCGTGCCATTGTCGACGCACGCGCCCCCTTCGCGAGCGGGTTCCAGCCGGTTTCATGCTTTGGCCCCGCCGCCCCCGCCGGTTTTCCTTCGGCGTTTACACCGCCGCTTCCATCCCCGTATCCCCGCCGTTTCCCCATTAGCCGCTCCCTACACTCCGCTGCCGGCTTGCTGCACCGCGCCGCGTCGCATCTCTTCCCGCCCGCGTCACCATTCGACGCTCGCCTGATCGAGATCAACTCGGTCGAAAACCCTTCCTTGAAATTAACTAACTCATCAATTAGCGTCGATTTCATGAACGCGAAATCCACCATCGCCAGGCCGCGCGGGCGCCGCCCGTCGGTGGACGATTTCGACCTGCGCGACCACATGCTCGACGTCGCGATGCAGTTGTTCGCCGAGCGCGGCATCGCCGCGACGACGGTCGCGCAGATCGCCGCTGCAGCAGGCGTCACGTCGGCGATGGTCCACTACTACTTCACGAATCGCGAGCAGTTGCTCGACGCGATCGTCGAGGAACGGCTCGCACAAGCCATCGCGTTCGTGTGGCGGCCGACCGAGCCGCAGATCGAAAACGATCCGTTCGCGCTCGTCAGCGAACTCGTCGACCGCTTCTTCGACGTCACGCGCCGCATGCCGTGGCTGCCGTCGATCTGGCTGCGCGAAATCGTCCACGAAGGCGGGCTGCTGCGCGAACGGATGGTCCGGCGCATTCCGCTCGACCATGTCGGGCGCTTCGCCGAACGCATCCGCGGCGCGCAGCAGGCCGGCACGCTGAACCCTGCGCTCGAACCAACGTTCCTGTTCCATTCGATCATCGCGCTGGTAATGCTGCCGCTCGCGACCGCGAAACTGTGGCAAAGCGCACGCGGCCTGCCGCCGATCGACCGCGACGTGCTGCACCGCCACGTCCGCGCGCTGCTCGGTTCGGGCATGCAGCCGCCGGCCACCGCGCGTCGCGTGCGGGCCCGCTCGCCACGGAGGCCGTCATGAACCCGGCCCGCGCACTGTCGCTGGCGCTGGCCGCCGCGGTCGCGCTGCTCGCCGGCTGCGGACGGCCGGCCGGCAACGGCACGACCTACCAGGGCTACGTCGAAGGCGAATTCGTGTACCTGTCGTCGTCACAATCGGGCACGCTGACGCAGTTGCCGGTCGCACGCGGCCAGACTCTCACCGCCGGCGCGCCGGCCTTCTCGCTCGAGTCCGTCAGCGAAACCGCCGCGCTGCTGCAGGCACAGCACCAGCTCGCGGCCGCCCGCGCGCAGCTTGCCGACCTGCAGACGGGCAAGCGCCCGCCGGAAATCGCCGTCACGCAGGCGCAGCTCGCCCAGGCTACCGCGCAGGCTGCGCGGGCGGGCGCGCAACTCGCGCGCGACGAACGCCAGTACGCGGCCGGCGGCCTGTCGAAGCAGCAACTCGACGATTCGCGCACGTCCGCGCAAACCACCGCCGCGCAGATGCGCGAACTGCAGAAACAGGTCGACGTCGCGCGCCTGCCGGGCCGCGCGCAGCAGGTCTCCGCGCAGGCCGCGCAGGTCGACGCCGCGCAGGCGGCCGTGGCCGAAGCGCAGTGGAAACTCGACCAGAAGCGCGTCGCCGCGCCCGCCGCCGGGCGCGTGTACGACACGCTGTATCGCGTCGGCGAATGGGTGCAGGCCGGCAATCCGGTCGTGCAGATGCTGCCGCCGCAAAACCTGAAGGTGCGCTTCTTCGTGCCCGAGGCCGCCATCGCATCGCTCGCACCGGGCCGCACCGTCGAGATTCACTGCGACGGCTGTGCGGCCGACGTGCCCGCGCGCATCACCTACGTGTCGAGCGAGGCCGAATACACGCCGCCCGTGATCTACAGCAACGAGAGCCGGACCAAGCTCGTGTTCATGGTCGAGGCGCGCCCGGCCGTCGCCGACGCGCCGAAGCTGCATCCGGGCCAGCCCGTCGCCGTGAGGGTGCCGTGAACGCGCCGCCCGCACCGTACGCGATCGACGTCGATCGACTGAACAAGCGTTTCGGCGACAAGCATGTCGTGAAGGACGTGTCGCTGCGCGTCGCGCGCGGCGAGATCTTCGGCTTTCTCGGGCCGAACGGCAGCGGCAAGACCACGTCGATCCGGATGATGTGCGGGTTGCTCACGCCCGACTCGGGCAGCGGCACCTGCCTCGGCTACGACATCGTGCGCGACAGCGCGCAGATCAAGCGGCGCGTCGGCTACATGACGCAGCGCTTCTCGTACTGGGAAGACCTGTCGATCCGCGAGAACCTCGACTTCGTCGCGCGCGTGTACGGGATGCCCGACCGCAAGGCGGCCGTCGCGCGCGCACTCGACGGGCTCGGCCTCGCGAGCCGCGCGGACCAGCTCACGGGCGCGCTGTCGGGCGGCTGGAAGCAGCGCCTCGCGCTGGCCGCCTGCATGCTGCACGAGCCGGCCCTGCTGCTGCTCGACGAACCCACAGCCGGCGTCGATCCGGCCGCGCGCCGCGACTTCTGGGAAGAACTGCACCGGCTGGCCGCACAGGGGATCTCGGTGCTCGTCAGCACGCACTACATGGACGAAGCCGAACGTTGCCACAAGCTCGCGTACATCGCGTATGGCGAGCTGCTCGCGCAGGGCACGTCGGCGGAGATCGTCGCGTCGCAGGGGCTCGCGACCCGCGCGATCACCGGCGAGCGCCTGGCCGAACTGTCTGCCCGGCTGCGCGAGATGCCAGGCATCGACCAGACGGTCGTGTTCGGTTCGGCGCTGCATGTGAGCGGCCGCGATCACGCGCGGCTCGACGCGACGCTCGCACAGGTCGCGGCGCAGGCCGGCGGGCATGCCGCGCTGCAGGTCACGCCGATCGACACCGGGCTCGAGGACGTCTTCATCTACATGATGGGCCGCGCATCCGCGCCGCCCGGCGGAGCGTCGTCATGAACGCGTGGGCGCGCTTGCGCGATGCGTTCTCGGTCGCGCGCTGGTGGAGCATCGTGCTGAAGGAATTCCTGCAGTTGCGCCGCGACCGCGTGACGTTCGCGATGATCGTCGGCGTGCCGATCATCCAGCTCTCGCTGTTCGGCTTCGCGATCAACACCGATCCGAAACACCTGCCGACCGCGGTGATCGTCGCCGACGCGAGCCCGTTCGCGCGGAGCTTCGTCGCCGCGATGCGCAATTCCGCGTACTTCGACATCGTCGAGACGCTGCCCGACGAAGCGGCCGGCCAGCGTGCACTCGCACGCGGCGACGTGCTGTTCGTCCTGAGCGTGCCGGCCGATTTCTCGCGCCGGCTGCTGCGCGGCGAACGTCCGTCGCTGCTCGTCGAGGCGGACGCGACCGATCCCGTCGCGACTGCGTCGGCGATCGGCGCGCTGTCCGGCCTCGTACAGCCGGTCGCGGACAAGGACCTGACCGGCCCGCTCGCCCACCTGAACGGCCGCCCGGCCGCGTTCGACGTCGTGCTGCACCGGCTGTACAACCCCGAGGGCATCACGCAATACAACGTCGTGCCAGGCCTGATGGGCGTGATCCTGACGATGACGATGGTGATGATGACGGGCCTCGCGATCACGCGCGAACGAGAGCGCGGCACGATGGAGAACCTGCTCGCGACGCCCGTGCGGCCGCTCGAGGTGATGACGGGCAAGATCGTCCCGTACGTGCTGATCGGGCTGATCCAGGTGTCGATCATTCTCGCGGCCGCCCGCTTCGTGTTCGAGGTGCCGTTCGTCGGCGGCGTGCTCGCGATCTACCTGTCCGCGCTGCTGTTCATCGCCGCGAACCTGACCGTCGGCATCACGCTGTCGTCGCTCGCGCAGAACCAGTTGCAGGCGATGCAGCTCGCGGTGTTTTACTTCCTGCCGAACATCCTGCTGTCGGGCTTCATGTTCCCGTTCGCCGGGATGCCGAAGTGGGCGCAGTTCGTCGGCAACCTGCTGCCGCTCACCTACTTCAACCGCCTCGTGCGCGGCATCCTGCTGAAAGGCAACGGCTGGAGCGACCTGTGGCCATCCGTGTGGCCGGTCGCGCTGTTCACCGTCGTCGTGATGGGCATCGCGTTGCGCTTCTACCGGCGTACGCTCGACTAGGCCCCGCACGATGAAACCGGCTTCGCGTCGCCCCGCCCTCGCCGCCCGCGGCTGCACGCTGGCCGCCGCCGCGCTGCTCGTCGCACTGCTCGTCGCCGGATGCGCGGTCGGGCCGGATTTCCACGCGCCGGACGCGCCCGCCACGCAGCGCTACACGCGCGGCGACCCGCCAGCGACAACGGCCACCGCCACCGGCCCGGCAGGCGACGGTCAGACGTTCGCATCGGCCGGGCACACCCCGCAGCACTGGTGGACGCAGTTCGGCTCCGAACTGCTGAACCGGCTCGTCGATACCGCGTGGCGGAACAGCCCGACGCTTGCCGAGGCCCGCGCGCGGCTCGACGAAGCGCGGCAGAACCATGCAGCCGAAGCCGGCGCGACGATGTTGCCGAAAGTCGATGCGAGCCTGTCCGCCACGCGCGAGCAGGTCGACACGACCGCGTTCGGCCTGCCCGCCAGCGTGCCCAGCCCGGGGCCGTTCACGCTTTATGACGCGTCGGTGAGCGTGTCGTACGTGCTCGACGTGTTCGGCGGCAACCGGCGCGCGCTCGAGGCGCTGCGCGCGCAGGTCGACTACCAGGCGTACACGCTCGACGCCGCGCGCCTGACGCTCGCGGGCAACGTCGTCGCCACCGCGATCCTGCGTGCGTCGCTCGCGCAACAGGTCGCGCTCACGCGGCAGCTGATCGACGCGCAGACGCAGCAGTTGCGCATCGTCGAAGCGCGTTTCGCGGCGGGGGGCGTATCGCAGGCCGATGTACATGCGCAGCGCGCGCTGCTCGCGCAGACGCAGGCGTCGCTGCCGCCGCTCGCGGCCCGCCTCGCGCAGTCCGGCCACCGGCTCGCGATCCTGCTCGGCGCGCCACCGTCCGACGCGCTGCTGCCCGACCTCACGCTCGATGCGCTCGCGCTGCCTCGCACGCTGCCCGTCGCGCTGCCTTCGACGCTCGCGCGAGAGCGACCCGACATCCGCGCAGCCGAAGCCGTGCTGCACCAGGCGAGCGCGAACGTCGGCGTGGCCGCCGCGAACCTGTATCCGCGCTTGTCGATTTCGGCGGGAATCGGCTCGGAGCGCACACGCATCGCGGATCTCGTGAGCGGGCTCAATGTGTGGAACGTCGGCCTCGGCCTGACGCAACCGCTCTTTCACGGCGGTGAACTGCGCGCGAAAAAACGGGCGGCCGAAGCAGCGTACGACGCCGCGTTCGCGAGTTACCGGGAAACCGTGCTCGAAGCGCTGCAGCAGGTGGCCGGCGCGATGCGCGCGGTCGAACACGACGCAGCCGAACTGCAGGCGAGAGACACCGCCGCGCAGGAAGCGGCGGCAAGCAACAGGATTGCCGGCGACCGCTACGCAGTGGGCGGGATCAGCACGTTCGACCTGCTCGACGCGCAGCGGCAGACGCTGCAGACGGCGCTCGACCGTACCCGGGCGCAGGCCGACCGGCTTGCCGATACGGCGGCGCTGTTCCAGGCGCTGGCGGGAAGCTGGACGGATGAGGCTGCGCAGTGACGGGCAGAACGGCGTTGACACTGGCCGAACGGTGCCTGCCTGCACGCCACGCATCGCAGGATGCGGCGCGCCTGTCAGGCTCGACTGCGGTCGCCGCCCGCTTCCATTCGATGCCCGCCGGTGACGGAACCCGCACCACGTACAACGCGTACCGCCAATAAAAAACCGGCCCGAAGGCCGGTTTCTTCATACCGCATGTCGTAAGCGGCGCTCGCGCGCCGCGCGACATCAGAAGCGGTGGATCATGCCGACGCCGGCAGCGATCTGGTTCTGCTTCGAACCTGCGCCCACGCCGTCGCCGATCGAGGTCGTTGCTGCCTGGATGCCGCCGGTCGGGGTCAGCGTGTTGCCGCTTGCGTGCTGCCAAGCTTCAACTGCGTACAGGCCCGTGCGCTTCGACAGGCTGTAGTACTGCGACACCGTGACCTGGTGGTACTTGGCCGAGCTCGCGATACCGTTCGACTGCGTTGCCGCCGTGTACGAATAGCCCGCCGCGAAGTCCCACTGAGCCGACGCCTTCCAGTGCAGCACTGCGCCTGCCGTGTTGAAGATCGCCGTGTTCTTGAAACCCGAACCCGTACCCGGGATGTACTGAACGTTCGAGTACGAAGCCGAAATGTCCCACGACGGGGTGAACTGGTAGCCAGCCGTCACGGCGATACGCTGCTGCGACTGCGCGTACTGGTAGCCGTTGTTGATCGACGACACTGCCGGTTCGACGCCGTTGGTGCCGGCCGTATTCAAACCGTTCTGCACCGTCGAATTCGCGCCCCAAAGGCCGCCGCCGAGCGTCGAGTTGTTGACCTTCTGATAGCCGACCGCGATGCCTGCCGGGCCGTTCAGGTACTGGATCGCCGCGCTCCACGTCGAGCCACGGTTCGTCGCGCCTGCGACGCCGCCGAACGAGTACGAACCGCCGACCGTGAAGCCGTAGAACTTCGGCGACATGTAGACGAGCGAGTTGTTCGCGCGGTAGCTGGTATCCAGCGAATCGATGTCGCCCGGGTGCGCGCCGTAGTAACCCGTCAGCCAGGTCGTCGGGCTGTACGGCGACAGCAGCGTGTAGTACGCGGTGTACTGGCGGCCGGCCGTCAGCGTACCGTACGTGGCGTTGGTCATACCGACCCATGCCTGACGCGTGAAGATGCCGTTGGTCCACTGCGACGAGCCGTTAGCCGTGTTGACGCCGGCTTCCAACTGGAAAATCGCCTTCGTGCCGCCGCCGAGATCTTCGCTGCCCTTCAGGCCGAAGCGGCTGCCTGCCCACACGCCGGTGGACATCTGCACCTTCGAGTGACCACCCGAGGTCGCACCCGTGCCCGACGAGTTGTTCTGCCAAGCGATACCGTTATCGACGATACCGTACAGGGTCACGCTGCTTTGAGCGTGGGCGGCGGTAGCGGCTGCAAGGCCAGCTGCCGTCATGGCAACAGCGACGCGCTTTTTCATTGATTCTCCGTCCTCAAAGAATGTTTCTTTTCTGGTGTGGTTTTATGACTGACACATGTGCGAGTACATGCCGACGCGATTCTGACGGATTACCAATTGTTTCCCAATATGTGCAGTCGGTCATCGTATGATCGACGCAACGCACGGGTTCACCAAACGGTTACATAACACCTTGAAACGCTTACGCGGCGGGCCTTTCCGGCATTTACCGGTGAAAACCCTAGCTTTACATTTTTACGGGTGCAACGCGACCGTCGGATGTCGTCAGATGCCTTCGACGAAATACATCTTACAAATGCGCGACCGCGGCTGACGCCACGATTCACGCCGCCGCGAAGGATCGCTGACGTTCATGACACCCACGTTTCGCGAAACGAAATAATGAAAACGTTTTTAGTCGATGCCAGGGAGATGGCCCGGCGAACGCGGGCCGATGGGTGACGCCGGCGCCTGTCGTGCCGGCGTCGTTCAGTGCACTTCAGCGCGTGGGCGGCTGCACGAGATGCGCGCTCACGGCATCGGCGAGCGCGGTCATGCGCGCGCGAATCGCCGCATTCGAGCCGACCAGCGCGAGCGACGACGCCATGATCCGGTAGATGCGTTTTCTCGGCACCTTGGCCGGCTTCGCCGGATCGAGCCACGCCGCGTGACCGGCCAGCAGCTCCAGCGTTTCGAGGCCGATCATGATCGGCCACAGGCACGCGAGCCGCAGCCGCACGAAGCGGCGCGGGATCGCGAGCGTATACAGGCACGCGTCGCGATACTGGTCCAGCGTCACGCGCAGCAGGTCGACCAGCACGCCGCGTGCACGCGCCGACGCATCGGGCGACATCAGGTCGGCGACGCCGAGCCCGTGCGCGCCCAGCACGTCGTCGGGCAGGTAGCAGCGGCCGATGCGCAGATCCTTCGCGCAGTCGCGCAGGATGTTGGTCATCTGCAGCGCCTTGCCGAAGCGGATGCCCTTCTCGCCCATGTCAGGCAGGTTCCAGCCGCGCGCGGCCGGCGTGTGCATGCCCGTCATGTCGGTCCAGAACTCGCCCACGCAGCCGGCGACGAGATACGTGTAGCGGTCGAGTTCGTCGCGCGTCGGCAGCGACGCGACCTGCCCCGATTGCTCGTCGGGGAATGTGCGCAGGTCGAATACCATCCCCGCCGTCAGCGTCGCGACGACCTTGCGGATCGATGCGCGATCGGCGTCCGGCTGCGCGCGCAGCAGTGCGAGCATCGGCGCCATCGAGCCGAGCAGCACGTGTTCGTGCGAATCGGTCTGCATCCGCGTCACGTCTTCGAGCGCACGCGACAGCGCGACGCCGTCGCCGAGTTGCTCGACCTCGTCGCGCAGCTCGGTCAGCAACGCCGCCCGGCGATCGGGCGCGACGAGCGCCGTGTCGGCGATCGTGTCGGCCGCGCGCGCGAGCAGGTACGCAAGGCCGACCGGGTCGCGCATGCCGTCGGGCAGCACGCGCAGCGTCAGGTAAAAGGAGCGGGAAACGTTCTTCAGCAGGTCGCCGAGCAGGTAGGCGGAATCGGTTCGAGTCGTCATGGGTCGGGAAAAATCGGCCGGCGCGGGCCCCGGACGCACACGGGCGCCGGGCGCCCGCGCCGGCCCGCGAGTCGCCGCATCGTCGCACCAGGCGGGCGTCGGCCCCGGCGCGGCGATGCAAAATTCCCGCAAGTTTAGTGCATCCGGCGCACAGCCTGCCCGAGATGGCCGGAATGCGTCACACATCGGGCCGCCGTCAACCGGCTGCCGCGCGCATCGCGCCCTAGAAATACGAAATGGAAAGGCGCAAGTAATACATATGTAATTATTCGGTGCGACGATCGCGTCCCATTCGACTCCGTGCGACACGGCACGACAGCCGCACCGCCGGAGCGACCGCCCCTTTCCGACTCTCGTTTCAAAGGTTCATCGACATGCTCTTCAAGCGCCCGACCTCCCTGCGCTACGTCCCGTTCGCCTGTGCCGCCGCGTTCCTGCTCGCCGCGTGCGGCGGCGACGACGACGTCGCGTCCGATCCCACCCAGCCGATTTCCGCAAAGGTCCAGGTGGTCGGCCATCGCGGCGCGAGCGCGCTGCGCCCCGAACACACCCTCGCGTCGTACCGCAAGGCGATCGAGGACGGCGCGGACGTGATCGAGCCCGATCTCGTGTCGACCCGCGACGGCGTGCTCGTCGCGCGTCACGAGAACGAAATCTCGGGCACGACGAACGTGTCGACGCTGCCGCAGTTCGCGAGCCGCAAGGCGACCAGGACGATCGACGGCGCGGAGCTGACGGGCTGGTTCACCGAGGATTTCACGCTCGCCGAGCTGAAGACGCTGCGCGCCCGCGAGCGCATTCCGCAGGTCCGCCCCGCGAACACCGCGTACAACGACCAGTTCGAGATTCCGACGTTCGACGAGATCGTCGCGCTCGCGAAGCAGATGTCCGCGCAGACCGGCCGCACGATCCACCTGTATCCGGAAACCAAGCATCCGACCTACTTCCAGTCGATCGGCCTGCCGCTCGAGGACCGTCTCGTCGATGCGCTGCTGAAGGATTCGTACACGGCACGCACGGCGACCGTCTACATCCAGTCGTTCGAGGTCGCGAACCTGAAGACGATCCGCAACCGGATCAAGTCGAGCCAGCCGAACTGGAAGCTCGTGCAGCTAATGGACGAAGCCGGCCAGCGCCCGTACGACTTCGTGAAGGCGAACGACAAGCGCACCTACGGCGACCTGTCGACGCGTGACGGCATGCGCGAGATCGCGACCTATGCGAACGGCGTCGGCCCGTACAAGACGTCGATCATCACGGTCGCCGCGGACGGCACGCTGCAGCAGCCGACGCCGTACGTGCGCTACGCACACGAGGCCGGCCTCGTCGTGCATCCGTACACGTTCCGCCCGGAGAACAACTTCCTGCCCGCGTCGTTGAAGGACGGCGGCACGGCGGCCACGCGCAACACGGCCGGCTCGGTGCGCGAGATCCAGGCGTACCTGCGCGCGGGCATCGACGGGTTCTTCACCGACGATCCGGCCGTCGGCCGCACGGCAGTCGATACGTTCAAGCGCTAACACGCACGCTGACCGGGCGCGACGCACGACACGCCGCGCCCGGTCGCACCGCTTCGGTCAGATCACGTTGAAGTGATGGGTGCCGTCCCGCTTCAACTGGTCGACCAGTCCGTATTCCCAGTCGAGATACGCCTGCATCGCGGCCGCCGCGTTGTCGGTGCCCTCGTACGGCCGCCGGTAGCGATCGACACGCGGTGACGCGAGATGCGTCTCGCCGCTTTCGAGCGGCAGCCCGGCCGCGATCCAGGCGGCCGTGCCGCCGGTCAGCACCGAGATGTCGGCCGAAGCGGGCAGCAGCGCACGCGCGTCGTCCGCCGCAAACCGCGCCAGCAGGCTCGACCCGCACGTGAACACATAGCGCTTCGCGGCCGGAATCGCCGCGAGCGCGTCGCGCAACTGCGCGCGCACGGCGAACCACGCGCCCGGGATATGGCGCTTCACGTAGTTCACGCTGGCCGTCACGTCGACGATCGCCAGCTCGCCGGGCGCCGCCTCCTTCAGCCAGCCCGCGAGCGTCGCGGGCGATACGTCGGTCACGGCCGGCGTCACCGGCACGTCGCGCGGCGGCTGGCCGCGCTCGCCGAACGCCGTCGCGCCAGCCGGTTCGACGACACGCACGTCCCAGCCCATTTGCGCGAGCCACGACGCGGTCATGTCGGCGCGCACGCCGTCGTCGTCGGCAAGTACGATCCGCGCGCCGCGCACGGCCGCGTGATGGTCGGTCTCCTGCACGAGCTGGCCGCCCGGCGTGCTCAGGAAGCCCGGCAGATGGCCGGCTTCGTATTCCTCCGGCGTGCGCACGTCGAAGCGGTACAGCGTGCGGCCGGGTTCGTCGAGCGCGGCGACGTCCACGAGTGCGATGCGCGGCACGCCCGCCCGTTCGGCCACCGCGCGCGCCGCATGACGTGCGTCGGCACGCTGCGTTGCGTTGATGTCATCCGGAAAGCGTCGTGCGGCACCCCGCTCGAGCGTCTGGCCCGCGAGCGTCCAGCCGATCGTGCCGTTGCGCAGCGCCGCGACCGGATTCGGCAGCCCCGCGTTGACGAGCGACTGCGTGCCGATGATGCTGCGCGTGCGGCCCGCGCAGTTGACGACGACCTGCGTCGCCGGGTTCGGCGCAAGCGCGCGCACGCGCAGCACGAGTTCCGCGCCCGGCACGCTCGTCGAGGTCGGGATGTTCATCGTCTGGTATTCGTCGAAACGGCGCGCGTCGACGATCACGACATCGGCCTTCGCGTCGATCAGCGCCTGCACCTCCTGCGCGGACAACGACGGCGTATGCCGTTCGGCCTCGACCCATTCGCCGAACGACTTGCTCGGCACGTTCACGTCGATGAACAGTTCGCCGCCCGCGGCGAGCCAGCCCGCGAGGCCGCCGTCGAGCAGCCGCACGTCGGTGTAGCCGAGTTGCGCGAGCTTCGCGGCCGCGCGCGGCGCGAGATCCTCGCCACCCGCTTCGCCGAACACGACGATCGGCGTGTCGCGGCGCGGAATCCGCGTCCACGCGTCGAGTTCGAGTTTCGACAGCGGAAAGTTGGCGGCCCACAGCGGGTGGCCCTGCGCGTACGGATCTTCCTCGCGTACGTCGATCAGCGCGATCTCGTCACGGGCAAGCAGGCGTGCGCGCACATCCTGGTACGACGCGACGGGAAAGCGGGAAGTGGAATCGGCGGATTGCGTCACGATGTCTCTGTGTTGAATGTGTTGAAGTCGGTGAAAAAAGCGGAACGGATGAATCCTGGGCCCGCCGGCGCGTGCAGGCAACCGGTCGCCCGCCGCCGGTCGCTTGCAGCCAGCGGCACCAGCGGGCGATGCATCAGGCGTTCGAATAGCCCGACACGAAGGGCTTCACGGTGCCGTCGTCGAGGTATACCGCGCGCTCGACCTTGCCGATGTTCGCGCCGTACACGTGGATGCTGATCGATACCTGATCGGCGAACGCGTTGGTCACGCGATGGACGTCGCCAATGCGCGGCGACACGGCCTCGATCTCGCCCGGCTCCAGCCTCACGGCTTCGCCGGACGGCACGGGCCGGCCCGCTGCGTCGAACCGGTACGGCTGCGAGAATTCGCCGCCGCGCAGCATCCCGATCAGCCCCCACACCGTGTGGTTGTGGATCGGCGTCGTCTGGCCGGGCCCCCACACGAAGCTGACGACCGAGAACCGCTCGTCCGGGTCGAGATGCAGCAGGTACTGCCGATAGCGCGCGGGGTCGGGCTGCGCGAACGCGTCGGGCAACCAGTCGTCGTGTTCGACGAGGGCGGCGAGCAGCGCCCCGCCCTCGTCGAGGATGCGCGCCTCGTTCGCGCCGGACGCGAGCAGCGCGCCCAGACCGTCGACGAACGGACGCAGCGGCGTCTGCTGCAACGAAAGCGTACTCATCGGCTGGCTCCTCGAATATGATGCCGAATATGATGGATCGTCATGATGCACCCGAAAGACCATGCAGAACAAACATGAAAATTAGCGATATCGACGCTTTTGCAGCGGTCGTCCGCTGCCAGACCCTGAGCCAGGCCGCAGCCGAGCTCGGGATGACGCAGCCCGCGATCACGCGGCGCGTCCAGAATCTCGAGGAAGCGCTCGGCGTGACCCTGCTCGATCGCAACACGAAGCCGCCGCGCCCGACCGACATCGGCCGGCAGGTGTTCGAGCAGTGTCGCGCGATCCTGCGCGAAGTCGATGCGCTGCGGGAGCTGACGGCCGGCGAGCAGCCTCCCGCGGGTGAGTTCCGGATCGGGCTCACGCAGGGCCTCGGCGAGCTGATGCTGCCCGCGCTGATCGCCGAACTCGCCGCGCAGTGGCCCGCGCTCGCGACGCAGGTCACGACCGCGTGGGGCGGCATGCTCGTCGAGCGTGTCGCCCGCCGCGAACTCGATGCGGCGCTCGTGTTCCTCGCGCGCGAGATAGTGCTGCCGGCACAGGTCGAGGGCGAACGGCTGCTGGCCACGCGGCTCGTCGCGGTCGGCCGCAAGGGTGACTGGCCGCGCCGCAGCTACCGGCTCGCCGATTGCCACGCACACGGCTGGGTGCTCAATCCCGACGGCTGCGGCTTTCGCGCGGGCCTGCGACGCGCGCTCGACGCCCAGGGCCTGCCGATGCCGGTCACGCTCGACACCTACGGCCGCGACCTGCAACTGCAGAGCGTCGCGAACGGCTTCGGCATCGGGCTGATGCCGCTGCCGCTCGTCGAAGGCAGCCCGCTGCGCGACGCGCTCGACATCGTGCCGCTCGCCGATTTCAAGCCGCACATCGATCTGTGGTTGCTGCGCCGGCACGATGCGGCCCGCTTCGGCGCACCGCTCGCGGCCGTTGCCGCGCATGCGCGCACGGCATTCGCGCTGCCCGAGCCGGCGCACGGCAAGGCTGCTTGACCGTACTGGGCGGCCGCGACGTCGCGCCGCCCGATCGATGCTCGCGCGAGCCCAGTTTCGCTCACGCATTGCTGCGGCTGCGTTCGGTCTTGTTGACCGACGCCGCGCCCGTCTCCGTCTCGCTCTCCGTCTCGCTCTCCGTCTCGCTCTTCGTTTCGCTCTTCGCTTCGTCCTTCGCTTCGTCCTTCGCTTCGTCCTTCGCTTCGTCCTTCGCTTCGTCCTTCGCTTCGCCCTTCGTTTCGCCCCGGCTCGCCGCTTCGAGCACCGCACGCCCAGCCGCCACCGCGATCGCGTCGTCCTGCGGCGTATGCACACGGCTGCACAGCACGTCGCGATAGTGGCGTTCGAGCGGATTGGCGCGGCTCAGCCCGTGATTGCCCGACAGCCTCAGCGCCTGCTCGACCGCACGGATCGCGTGCTCGGTCACGGTCCGCTTGACGAGTCCGCTCGTCGTAACCGGCGGCGCGTTGCCCGCGTCGGTGCGCACGATGTGATCGTCGAGCAGCACGCGGTTCGCATGCAGCCAGCCCTCGATTTCGCCGACCGCTTCCTGCACGCGCGGCAGCGTCGCGAGCGGTGCGCCCAGCCCGCTCGGCGCACGCGTCGTCGCGAACCCGACCAGCCAGTCGCGCGACGCGCGCGCCACCGCGTCGTACAGGCTGCCGAGCAGCGCGACCATCCACGCCTGCTGGTCGGCCTGCGCGTCGGCATCCGCATGGGTCGCGGCCGACACGGCCCATGCCTCGGGCGCGCGTACGTCGACCGCGTAATCGGCCGGCAGCCGGACGTCATCGAACACGACTTCGTGGCTGCCCGACGCACGCAGGCCGAGGTGATTCCAGCTCTCGATCACGCGGATACGATCGCCATCCGCATCGCGGTCGCGCGGCACGAGAAACACGCCGACCCGCGGCGCCGGTTCGTCGGTGCGCGCCCATACGGCCAGCCAGCGCAGCGCCGGAATCCCGGTGCTGTACAGCTTGTGGCCGGACAGGCGCCAGCCATCGCCGTCGCGCCGTGCAACGGTTTCCGGCAGGCCGCCGCGCGACGGCGAGCCAAGCGCGGGCTCGACCCGCAGCGCGTTGATCAGCGCACCGTGCGTGACCGCGCTGTCGAACACCGCTCGCCGTACCTGCGCAGGCCAGCGGTTATCCGCGCGGCCGAGCGCGCGATGTTGCAGATACGTCATCGTCAGCACCAGCGCGGTGGCCGGATCGGCCCGCGCGACGGCGGCGACGATCCGGCTCGCCTGCGCGAGCGTCGCACCGGCGCCGCCGTGCTCGCGCGGCACGACCTGCGCGATCAGCCCCGCGCGATGCAGCCGCGCAAAGTTCTCGTGCGGAAAGCGGCCGTCGACGTCGTTGCGCGCCGCATCGGCGGCAAGGTCAGGCGCGAGACGCTCGAGCAGCGCGGCGACGCGTGCGTCGTCGGCATCGTCGGTGGGCAGGAGGCGCAGCGAAGGCGGCTGCGGTAACGGCGAGGAAGCGGCAAGGCTGGCGGACATCGAAACGGATTCCCTGGGTAATACGGACAGGCGGCAAGCGCGACGGAAAGACGGCACGCGCGGCAATCGATCGCGAAGCCGCGCGGCTTCTCGTGAAGCGGGCGATCCGGAACGCGCCGCGCCGGATTCGCTCGCGCCCGCGCGCCCGATCGTTCTTGAGCCCACAGCGTATGCGCAGCGCACACGCGCCCAAACCATGCAAATCTGATATTCAAATCGGGATTGATTATTTCCATTCCGCATGATCCCGGCGTTAACCTGCGCTCCATTCCTGCCCGGCCGCGCGCCGGGCCGTCCCTGCACCGGAGACCCAGATGAGCGTCGAATTCATCGGCATGATCCAGAGCCAGAAGCAGTCGGAAATCCATCCGCCGTCCGGCCCCGTGGTCGATCCCGACTATGTGCGCGACTTTGCGCGCGCCCACGAAACGGCCGGTTTCGACCGGATCCTCGTGCCGCACCACTCGACCGGCCCGTCGGCGACGCTGACGATCGCGTTCGCGGCGGCCGCGACCGAGCGCATCCACTTCATGCTCGCGCATCGCCCGGGCTTCACCGCGCCGACGCTCGCGGCTCGGCAGATCGCGACGCTCGACCAGTTCAGCCGCGGCCGGCTCGCCGTGCACTTCATCTCCGGCGGCTCGGACAGCGAGCAGCAGCGCGATGGCGATTTCCTCGACCACGACGCACGTTATGCGCGAACCGACGAATACCTCGGCATCCTGCGGCGGATCTGGACCGAAGCGCAGCCGTTCGATCACGACGGCACGCACTACCGGTTCAAACAGGGGTTTTCGGAAGTGAAGCCGTTCCAGCAGCCGCATGTGCCGATCTATTTCGGCGGCGCATCGGAAGCCGCGCTCGCCGTGGCCGGCAAGCACGCGGACGTCTACGCGCTGTGGGGCGAATCGCTCGACCAGGTGCGCGACCTGACGACGCGTGTGCGCGCCGAAGCCGCGAAGCACGGCCGGCAGGTGCGGTTCTCCGTGTCGTTCCGCCCGATCCTCGCCGCGACCGAGGACGAAGCGTGGGCGCGTGCGCATCGCATCCTCGATGAAACACGCCGGCTGCGCGAAGCGGCCGGCCTCGGCGCCGGCGGCCCGCAGCAGAGCGAAGGTGCACGTCGCCTGCTGGCCGCGGCCGAACGCGGCTCGCGCGTCGACAAGCGACTGTGGACCGAGATCGCCACGCTCACTGGCGCGCGTTCGAACTCGACGGCACTGGTCGGCACGCCCGAACAGGTCGCCGATGCGCTGCTCGACTACTACGACCTCGGCGTCACGACGTTCCTGATCCGCGGCTTCGATCCGCTGGAAGACGCGATCGACTACGGCCGCGAACTGATTCCGCGCGTGCGCAGCGCCGTCGCCGCACGCGACGCCGCGCGCCGCGCGGCCTGACGCAACCAGGGAGACCCCTACAATGTCCGCCGTTCTGTCCACGCCCGAACGCACCGCGTCGGGCCTCGCGCTCGCCGCGTCGCCGCGCCAGCATTTCTGGTTCGATCCGCCCGCGCCGCGCATCGACGTCGCCGCAGAGCGCCGTCACCGTCAGGAACGGCTCGCGGCCGCGTTCCGCCTGTTTGCACGCTTCGGCTTCGCACAGGGGCTCGCCGGCCACATCACCGCACGCGACCCCGAACTGCCCGACCACTTCTGGGTGAATCCGCTCGGCGTGCATTTCTCGCAGATCAAGGTGTCCGACCTGCTGCTCGTCAACGCACGCGGCGAAACCGCGATCGGCACGCGGCCGCTGAACAAGGCCGCGTTCGCGATCCATGCGGCGATCCACGACGCGCATCCGCACATCGTCGCCGCCGCGCACACGCATTCGACGTACGGCAAGGCGTGGTCGACGCTCGGCCGCCCGCTCGATCCGCTCACGCAGGACGCATGCGTGTTCTATGAAGACCACGCGCTGTTCGACGACTTCACGGGGATGGTCGTCGACACGAGCGAAGGCGCACGAATCGCCGATGCGCTAGCGAAGCCGGACGGCACCACGCACAAGGGCGCGATCCTGAAGAACCACGGAATCCTGACCGCCGGCCCGACGGTCGAGGCCGCCGCATGGTGGTACATCGCGCTCGACAACGCCGCGCACACGCAGTTGCTGGCCGAGGCGGCCGGCACGCCGCAACCGATCGATCACGCCACCGCGCGCCACACGCACGGCCAGATCGGCGGCCCCGAAGGCGCGCTGCACGCGTTCGACAGCCTGTTCGCGCGCGTCGTCGCCGACGAACCCGACCTGCTCGACTGAGCGCCTTTCCGCACGACCGGAGACCCGACCACATGACCCGAACCGCTGCCCCCGCGCCCGCCAAGGCGCACGACGCGCACGACGACAAGCGCCGCAAGCTGCTGCGCGCAGCCGGCGCCGCCGCGCTCGCCGCGCCCGCGATCACGCTCGGCCGCAAGGCCTGGTCCGCGCCGCCGCTGAAAAAGCTCACGTTCGCGTGGAACCAGAACGCGTTCTGCCTGACGCCGATCGTCGTCGCGCAGGAGCGCGGTTTCTTCGAGAAGAACGGCCTGAAGGTCGAGCTGATCAACTACAGCGGCTCGACCGACCAGTTGCTCGAATCGATCGCGACCGGCAAGGCCGACGCGGCGGTCGGCATGATCCACCGCTGGCTGAAGCCGCTCGAAGCCGGTTTCGACGTAAAGATCATCGGCAGCTCGCACGGCGGCTGCGTGCGGCTGCTCGGCGCGAAGGCGGCCGGCGTCACGACGCTGCAGGCGCTGAAGGGCAAGACGGTCGGCGTCAGCGACCTGGCCGCGCCCGGCAAGCATTTCTTCTCGATCCTGCTCGCGAAGAACGGGATCGATCCCGAGCGCGACATCACGTGGCGGCAGTATCCGGCCGACCTGCTCGGCGTCGCGGTCGACAAGGGCGAGATCCACGCGATCGCCGACGGCGACCCGAACCTCTACCTGCTCGAGAAGCGCAGCAACGGCGCGTATGCCGAACTGGCGACGAACCTGTCCGGCGAATACGCGCGCAAGGTGTGCTGCGTGATCGGCGCGCGCGGCGACCTCGTGCGCAACGACCGGCCGTCGGCCGCCGCGCTCGCGCGCTCGATCGTGCAGGCCACCGAGTTCACGCACGACAACCCGAACGAAGCCGCGAAGGTGTTCGCGAAGTATTCGCCGAAGATCAGCCCCGAGGACCTGCGCAAGCTCTACGCGACGCTCACCTATACGCACCACCCGACCAACGTCGACCTGCAGCAGGAAATCGCGTTCTACGCGGACGATTTCCGCCGCATCAGCGTGCTGAAGAAGAGCACCGACCCGCAGCGCTTCGCGCAGCAGGTCTATGCGAACGTGCTGGGATAACGCGATGTCGACGATCGAACACGTTTCCACCGCACGCACCGCACCGTCACCGGCCGGCGGTGCACCGGCTTCCGCTGCGTCCGCACGCGTGGCCTGCACGGCCTGCGAAGCGACGCTCGCGGCCAAAGCACGCCGCGCGCGTACCTGGCCGACCGGCATCGCCGCCGCGCTCGCATGGGCCGCGCTCGGCGCGCTCACGCATCTGTGGCCGAACCGCGTCGTCGGCTTCAGCGACTGGGCGTACACGGACACGTTCGGCACGGCCGCGTGGACGATCGCCGCATTGCTGCTCGCCGCTGCGACGCTCGGCCATCTCGTGCCGGCGACGCGCACGCGGCTCGCGCGCGTGCGCCCGGCCGGCCCGTGGCTCGTCGCGCTGCCGCTCGTGCTCGCCGCATGGGAAACACTCACCGCGAAAACCGGCTGGCTGCCCACGCCGTTCTTCGCGCCGCCGCAGGCACTGATCGAGGTCTACGTCGACGACTGGCCGCGCCTCCTCGGCAGCGCCGGCAACACGCTGAAGCTGCTCGCGCTCGGCTTCGCGTACGGCGTCGCGGTCGGTTTCGCGGTCGGCGTGTCGATCGGCTGGTCGCGCCGGATCGGCTACTGGGTGCATCCGGTGCTGCGCGTGCTCGGCCCCGTGCCGGCCACCGCGCTGTTGCCGCTCACCTTCTACTTCTTCCCGTCGAGCTATTCCGCGGCCGCGTTCCTGATCGCGCTCGCAACCGGCTTCCCGGTCGCGGTGCTCACGTGGTCCGGCGTCGCGAGCGTCAACAAGCAGTATTACGACGTCGCGCGCACGCTCGGCGCGAACGCGCGCTTCCTCGTGCTGCGCGTCGCGATTCCGGCCGCGCTGCCGCACGTGTTCGTCGGCATCTTCATGGGGCTGAGCGCGTCGTTCACGGTACTGGTCGTCGCCGAGATGATGGGGGTCAAGTCGGGGCTCGGCTGGTACCTGAGCTGGGCGCAGGGCTGGGCATCGTACGTGAACATGTATGCGGCGCTGATCGTGATGGCGCTGCTGTTTTCCGGGCTGATCGCGCTGCTGTTCGCGGTGCGCGACCGCGTGCTCGCGTGGCAAAAAGGAACCGTCAAATGGTGAACGCCGCCGTACTCGAATCGCCCGCGGCCGCTGCGCCCGCCACGTCGTCTGCCGCCACGGCGCCGCGTGGCGCGCGCATCGACATCCGCCGCGTGAGCCATGCGTTCGACGGCCCCGGCGGCCCGCTGCCGGTGCTCGACGACGTCACGCTGTCGGTCGCGGCCGGCGAATTCGTCGCGCTGCTCGGCCCGAGCGGCTGCGGGAAATCGACGCTGCTGCGCCTCGTCGCGGGCCTCGACGCCGCCCGGCAAGGCACGATCGCGCAGGATGGCGTGCCGATCGAGCAACCCGATCCGTCGCGCATCGTCGTGTTCCAGGACCCGACGCTGTACCCGTGGCGACGCGTGCGCGCGAACGTCGCGCTCGGCCTCGAAGCGCGCGGCGTGGCGCGTACCTCGCAGCATCGCGTCGACGATGCGCTCGCGCGCGTCGGACTGCAGGACTTCTCGAACGTGTTCCCGCATCAGTTGTCCGGCGGGATGGCGCAGCGCGTCGCACTGGCCCGCGCGCTCGTCAACGATCCGCGCCTGCTGATTCTCGACGAGCCGCTCGGCAAGCTCGATTCGCTGACGCGGCTCACGATGCAGGCCGAGCTGACCGCGCTGTGGCAACGCGACGGTTTCTCCGCGCTGCTCGTCACGCACGATGTCGAGGAAGCGCTGTTCCTTGCGCAGCGCGTGATCGTATTCGGGCCGCGCCCGGCACGGATCGTCGCCGAATTGCACGTCGACCTGCCCTACCCGCGCCATCGCGGCGACCCGCGCCTCGCCGCACTGCGTCACGACGCGTTGCGGCATCTCGGGCTCGATGCGAGCTGGTAGATGCGCGGTACCGTTCGACGATGGGCCGCCGCGCGGCGGGAACGTAGCCGATGAATGCGCCGACGTTCGCCGACTGGGCGCTGATGTTTCTGCAAGGGCTGTATCGCGCGCAAGTCGTGCTGTCGCGTGTGCTGCATGCGATCGGGCTGACGGGCGACGCCGACGGTCAGCCTGCATGGCCGTGGGCCCATCGCATCGCGCTCGAAACGCTGCGCATCGACGCGGGACTCACGCGGCAACTCGCGTTCGCCGTCGCGGCGACGGCGCTGGCCGCCGGGCTCGCGTGCATCGCGCTCGCGTCGCGCAAGTGGCGTGTCGCGTCGGTGCTCGCCGCGCTGGCCGTTGCGTGGTTCGCGCCGTGGCCTCCGGCTTCGCTTTGGCTCTCGCCGGCCGTGCCGACGAGTTTCCAGCGCGATCCCGCGCCGTTTTCCGTATCGAACGTGATGCGCGGCGCGCACGTGTATGCGCAACACTGCGCGGCGTGCCACGGCGTGGACGGACGCGGAGAAGGGCCGCTCGCGGCTACGCTCTCTCACTGGCCGCCGACCTTTGCCGGCGCGCTGCTCGCCCGACGTCTCGACGGCGAGCTGTTCTGGCGCGTGCGCCACGGCACGCGCGACGAACACGGCGTGCCGACGATGCCCGGCTTCGCCGCAACACTCGGGCCCCGGGACACCTGGGCCGTGCTCGACTACCTGAAAGCGCTCGCCGCAGGCAGCGGCGCGCAGGCAGAAGGCGCGTGGCCCGTGCCCGTCCCGCTGCCGGCGCTCGACGTGCGCTGCGGCGCCGCCGCGCCCCAGCCGCTCGATCGCTGGCGTGCAGGCCAGCGTGTGCGCATCGTCGCCCTCCCGCCGGGCGCGACGCCCCCGCCGGAAGACGCACGCTGGCAAACCTTGCTCGTCACCGCGCGCGGCGCGCCCGTGGCGCAGGCCACCGGTGCGGCGCGAGCCGATTGCGTCGCGTCGACGCCCGATGCGTGGCTCGCATTCGCGACGATCGCCGGCGTGGCGCCCGACGCACTCGGCGGCACGCAGCTCCTTGTCGATCGCCGTGGCTGGCTGAGAGCGCGCGCGTTGCCGGGCAGCGCCGGCTGGTCGGATGCCGACCTGCTGTGCCGTTCCGACGCCACCGCACGATCGGCCGGACCGGCAGCGACCGGCGATCCGCTGACCGCACTGCTGCTGCGCGTCGATACGGAGCCCGTGCGCGACGTGCAGGCCGGACTCCCGCATTGAATGAATCCCTGAACCCCTCTTTCGACCGAGCTTCACGATGAATCCGACCCGACGCCTTTTCCTCTCTCAAGCGGGCGCCCTCGCCACGATCGCGGCCGCCCCGGTGGCCCTGCGCGCGCAATCGGGCACGCGGCCGCTGCTGCGCGCCGGCGACCAGAAAGGCGGGCTGCGCGCGCTGCTCGAAGCGGCCGGCGAACTGAACGGCCTTGCGTATGACATTGCGTGGACCGAGTTCCCGGCCGCCGCGCCGCTCGCCGAAGCGCTGAACGCGGCCGCCGTCGACTGCGGGCCGATCGGCGACGCGCCGGTGATCTTCGCGCTCGCGTCGGGCGCACGCATCAAGGTGATCGGCGCGAACCGCTCCGATCCGTACGGCACGGCGGTGCTCGTGCGCCCCGATGCCGCGCTGAAAACCCCGGCCGACCTGAAAGGCAAGCGCATCGGCACCACGCGCGGCTCGATCGGCCATTTCGTCACGCTGAAGGCGCTCGACGCGGCCGGCCTGCCGCCCGATGCCGTATCGTTCCGCTTCCTGCCGCCGGCCGACACGATGCTTGCGCTCGCAACCGGTTCGATCGATGCGTGGGCGACCTGGGAGCCCTATACCGCGCTCGCGGAAACGAGCGGCCGCGCGCGTGTGCTCGTCAACGGCCGCGGGCTGTGGTCGGGCCTCAGCTATCTCGCGGCGACCGACGCGGCGATCGCATCGAAGCGCGATGTGCTGCACGATTTCCTGCAGCGCGTCGTGCGCGCGCAGGCGTGGTCGTACCGGCATGCCGACGCGTATTCGGCGGCACTCGCGCGCATCATCGGCATTCCTCCGGCGGCCGCGAAGCTGCAGTTCGAGCGCCGCAACACGCGCTGGTTGCCGATCGACGCGACGATCATCGCCGAACAACAGCGCACGGCCGACTTCTACCTGAGGGCTGGACTGTTGCGCCAGCCGCTCGACGTGCGCGCGACGTTCGTCCCGGGCTTCCCGCTCGCATGACCGGCCGCGCGACGGCGCGCAACCGTCCAAACGGCTGCGGCGCGATCTGGCACAATCGCAGTCTCGCCATCCGCCTTCAGCCAGCGTCATGCCAGCCATCGCCGAACTCTTCGTCTACCCGATCAAATCCTGCGCCGGCATCGCGCTGACACGCGCGCAACTGCTCGAAACGGGCCTGGCGTACGACCGCCACTGGCTGATCACCGACCCCGCCGGGCAGATGATCACGCAGCGCACGCACCCGCGCCTCGCACTGATCCGCACCGCACTGGGCAACGATGCGCTCGTGCTGAACGCGCCGGGCATGCGCGAGATTCGCACGCCGCTCGACGGCGACGTCTCGCCCGCCACGCCGAAGATGGCCGCGACCGTGTGGCGCGACACCGTCGACGCGATCGACACGGGCGCCGAAACCGCCGCGTGGCTCACCGAATTCCTCGGCATGCCCGCGAAGCTCGCACGCTTCGGGCCCGACGCGCGCCGCGGCTGCAACCGCAAATGGACCGGCGAGATCGATACGCACACGCAGTTCGCGGACGGCTACCCGCTGCTCGTGATCGGCCAGTCGTCGCTCGACGACCTGAACGCGCGGCTCACTGCCAAGGGCGCGCCGGCGATTCCGATGAACCGCTTCCGCCCGAACATCGTCGTGTCGGATCTCGACGCATACGAAGAGGATTTCATCGAGCACCTCGACACCGAAGGCGCGGCGCCCGTGCGGCTGCGGCTCGTGAAGCTGTGCACGCGCTGCCCGATGCCGACGATCGACCAGGTCACCGGCGCGCCCGATCCCGCGTGGCCGCACGAGCCGACCGACACGATGCAGACCTATCGCGCGAACCCGAGCTTCAACGGCGAGCTGACGTTCGGCATCAACGCGATCGTCGTCGAAGGTGCGGGCACGTGGCTCGAAATCGGCCAGTCGCTGGAAGCGGAGATCGGGTTCGGCGATTGAGTCGCACGCACGGAACTGCTCACCCGATCACATAGTCTTCATCGTGCGGTAGTCGTGCGGTAGTCGTGCGGTAGTCGTGCGGTAGTCGTGCGGTAGTCGTGCGGTAGTCACCCGGTAGTCACCCGAGCCGCTTCCCGCTTCCCGCCTCCCTACTCCCTCCTCCCCACTCGCCATCACGCGGCGTGCAGCCCCGCGTCGTTCGCCGCCGGCAACCGGATCGTCACGACCAGACCGCCGCCGGCCGCATCGGCAAGGGTCACGCTGCCCTGATGCACGCGCGCGATCTCGCGCACGATCGACAGCCCGAGCCCCGTCCCTTCGACCGTCTGCGTCTTGCTGCCGCGATGGAATCGCTCGAACACCGCGTCGCGCTCGTCCGCCGGAATGCCCGGCCCGTTGTCGATGACGTCGAGCCGCGCATGCGCCCCGTCGCGCGACACGCGCACCGTAATCACGGCGCGATCGCCCGCATAGCGGATCGCGTTGTCGATCAGGTTGCCGACCATCTCGCCGAGCAGGTCGGGCTGCCCGTGCACGTCGATGTCGGCTTCGTGCTCGAAACCGAGATCGATATCGCGCGCGCGTGCGACCGGCGACCAGTCGAGCGTCACGCTGCGCGCAAGGCGGTGCAGCGCGACCGGCTTTTGGGCAATAGCATGGCCGCTATCCGAATCGAGCCGCGACAGCGACAGCAGTTGCTGGACGATCTTCGCGGCCTGCCGCACCGCACCGTTCGCGCGCCGCAGGTGCCCGTTCGCGCGCGGCTGTTCGTCGGGCCGCAGCGCGAGCTCGACGCCCGCCTGCACGGCCGCGAGCGGCGTCTTCAGTTGATGGGCCGCGTCCGCGAAGAAGCGGCGCCGCGCGACCTGCATCCGTTGCGTGCGGCCGATGTACTGGTTGATCGACTCGACGAGCGGCGCGAGTTCGCTCGGCATCGCGCCGGTATCGAGCGGCGTCGTATCGTCCTCGCTGCGCGCGGCGACCGTCGCCGACAGCCGGTTCAGCGGCCGCAGCCCGCGCCCGACGCCGAGCCACACGATGCCGAGCGCGAGCACGACCAGCAACCCTTCCTGCAGCAGCGACCCCACGAGGATCTCGCGCGCGAGCGCCTGGCGTGCCTCGATCGTCTCGCCGACCATCACCCACACGATGCGCGACTGCGCGGTCGGCACGTCGTGCACCGGGATGCGCAGCGCGGCCATCCGCAACTGCTCGCCGCGATAGACGACGTCGTAGTAGCGCGTGACGAACAGCGCGCCGTCGCCCGCGTCACGCCCTTGCGGCAGCGGCAGGTCCGGGTAGCCGGTGATCGTGTGGCCGTTGTCCTCGCGGATCAGGTAGTAGATCTTGCCGCCGTCGCTCGATTCGAGCATTTCGAGCGCGAGATACGGCAAGTCGACCTCGACCTCGCCGTCGTTGAGCCGCACGCCTTCGCGGATCGACTTCAGCGACGACGACAGCGTGCGGTCGAACGCGGCGTGCGCGGCGCTCATCGCGCGCTGGTACGTGAGCCACGAGTCGAGCGCGAGCAGGCCGAGCAGCGGCAGCAGCAGCCACAGCGCGACCTGGGTGCGAAGGTTCGGGCGAGGCATCATGCGTCCCGCCGGGCTGCCCCAAAGGGCGCAGCAGGGCCTTCGCGGCGCATCGCTTTGCGCCCGCACAGCCGGTCGGCTTTGCAAAACGAGCCGTGGACGGCATGCGCCCCCTCGGGGGGCCGCGAACGTGTCGATCCGGAGCAACGCCTTGGCGCGTACTCCAGTCCCATCCAAAGCAAGTGCGCGTGGGAGCGGTTCACTCGGCCGTCTCCGCCTTCGCTTCCAGCAGATAACCGAGCCCGCGCAGCGTGACGATCGCAACCCCCGTGTTCTCGAGCTTCTTGCGAAGCCGGTACACGTAGATCTCGATCGCATCGGCGTTGACCGACTCGTCGAGCCCGAAAATCTTCTCCGACAGCGTTTCCTTGTTGATCGCGCGGCCATTGCGCAGGATCAGCACCTCGAGCACCGAACGCTCGCGCGGCGTGAGCGACAGCGGCTCGCCCGCGAGATGGAAGCTGCGATCGATACTGTCGTACGAAAGCGGCCCGCATTCGACCCGCGAATGCTCGTGGCCGAGGCTGCGGCGGATCAGCGCGCGGGCGCGCGCTTCCAGTTCGGTCAGTTCGAACGGCTTCGCGAGATAGTCGTCGGCGCCGAGATCGAGCCCCTTCACGCGATCCTCGACCGACCCGTGCGCGGTCAGGATCAGCACCGGCACCGGATTGCGCCGCGCGCGCAGCCGCCGCAGCACTTCCAGCCCGTCGAGCTTCGGCAGCCCGAGATCGAGGATCACCAGTGCGTAATCCTGCGTGCGCAGCACGTGGTCGGCCGCCTCGCCGTCCGCCATGTGATCGACCGCGAAGCGCGCCGCGCTCAGCGCGTCGTTCAGCGACTGGGCGAGGTTCGGATTGTCTTCGACGAGCAGCACGCGCATGGGGATTCCGGTAAGGTCAGCGACAGGCCGCTACATTACATGATCCTTTCCATCGCGACGCCTCGCGCAAACACCGGTTGCGCCGCCGGCCCGCTCGCGCGTCGGCCGGCTCGCCGATCGTCGCTCAGCGCTCGGCAGCGGCGCGGTTGCGCGCCGCCAAGCGCGAACCTTCGCCTGCGCGCTGCCGCTCGCGCAGGCCGACCACCACCGCCAGGAACGCGACGCTCGCACCGGCTGTGACGACGATCATCGGGCGCGCGGTGCCGTCCGACAGCCACGCCAGCACGCCGCCGCACGCGGCCGTGATCGCCATCTGGATAAAGAAGAACAGCCCGGACGCGGTCCCGGCGATCGTCGTGTACGGCTGCATCACCGCGAACTGGCAGGCCGGGATCGCGACCCCGACGGCGATCATCACGAAGAACATCGGCACGACGAGCGCCGCCACAGCCGTCGGCGCGATCGCCCCGCCGATCCACAACGCGGCGGCGCCGGCCAGATTGACGCAAGCCGCCGCCGAGATGACCGAATCGGCCTTCCAGCGGGTGCCGGTCCGCGCGAACACGTTCGAGCCGATCAGGTAGCCGAGCACGGTCAAGCCGAAGATCGCGGCATACACCGGGCCGGATACGCCCCGTTGCCGCTGGAACAGCGTCGACGATTCCGCAATGAACGGGTAGTACGTGCAGTACGCGAAGCCGATGGCGAGCGAGTAGCGCAGGAAACGGCGCTCGCGCAACAGGCCGGTGTACGTCCGCAGGAGCCCCGCGCCCGGCACCGGCCGCGCGGCGCTTTCGCGGGTCTCCGGCAGGTAGCGCAGCACCATCGCCGTCGCGACCAGCCCGCCCGCCGCCAGCGCTCCGAACACGCCGCGCCATCCGAGCCACCCGGCGACCGCGCTGCCGGCCAGCGGCGCAATCACGGGCGACAGCGCCATGCCGGCCGAAATCCGGCCCAGCATCGCGGCCTGCATTGAGGCCGGGAAGCGCTCGCGCACGATCACCCGCCCGATCACCGTGCCGCAGCAGCCGCCCAAAGCCTGGAAGATGCGGGCGGCGACGATCGCCGCGATGCTGGTCGACCACGCGCAGGCGACGCTCGCGACCACGTAGAGGCACAAGCCGCCGAGCAGGACAGGACGACGTCCGTAACGGTCGGACAACGGCCCCGACACCAGCATCGACAACGCATAGCCGACCATGTAGAGGGTCAGCGTGAGCTGCAACTGGGCGTCGGTGCCGTGCAGCGCGTCCGCCATCGCCGGCAGCGACGGCAGGTACGCATCGATCGTGACCCGCGGCAGGCACACGACGAGCATCAACAGGAACAGCCAGCCCCACTGGGGTAATGAACGCGTTTTCATGCGGTGAGCCCGTCTCCGGTCGGATTGATGTGGTCGACAGCAATCTAAGGTCAAAGTGATATAAGCTGAAGGGCCATTAAATCCGACATTGACTGGACCACTATGCCGCGAGGCAAAGCCGCGATTCCGCTCGATCTGCCGTGCCCTGCCGGGTTGTCCACGGGCAGTCCGCAGTCGAAGCAGGAGTGCATTGCCGACGCGCTGCGCGACGCGATCCTGAAGCGCCTGCTTCCCGGCGACAGCCCGCTGCCGTCCAGCCGCACCCTCGCGACACGCTGGGGCGTCGCCCGGGGGACGGTCGAAGCGGCGTACGACCGGCTGTGCTCGGAGGGCTACATCGCCCGCGCGCAAGGGTCGGGGTCGCGGGTCTGCGCGGTGGTACCGGACAGCTATCTGCGCGCGGCCGCGCAGTCGCGCGAGAACGGCTCGCCCCCTTCCGGCGCGCCCCCCACGCCGGCGCGCACGTCCGGCACCGCCGCGCCGGAACAAGGCGTGCGCCCGGGCATCCCGTTCGTCGCGCGGCTTGCCGATCCCGGCCTGCTGCCGATGCAGCAATGGAAGAAGGCGCTCGGGGCAAGCCTGCTTGCCGCCACGGCGAACGACCTCGGGGCGACGCCGGCGCAAGGCGTCGAGGGCCTGCGCGACGAAATCGCCGCGTACCTGCGGGAATACCGCGGCATCCCGTGCAACGCCGGCGACATCTTCATCACGACCGGCATCCGCCATTCGATCGATCTCGTCGCACGCACGCTGCTCACACCCGGCTCGACGGTGCTGATGGAGGATCCCGGCTACGCGTCGGCCTGGCAGATCTTCACGATCGCGGGTGCGACCGTGATCGACGTGCCGGTCGATAGGGAAGGCATCGACACCGCGTCGCTGGACCGGCATCCCGATGCACGCGCGGTCTACGTGACGCCCGCCCATCAGGCGCCCCTTGGCGTCACGATGTCGGTGTCGCGCCGGCTCGAACTGCTCGACTGGGCGCAGCGCAACCGCGCGTGGATCATCGAGGACGACTACGACGGCGAATTCAGCTACCAGACCGCCCCGCTGCCCGCGCTGAAATCGCTCGACGCGTGCGATCGCGTGATCTACTGCGGCTCGTTCAACAAGACGCTGTTCTCGGGGCTGCGCATCGGCTTCATGGTCGTGCCGGCGGAACTTCGGCCGGCGCTGTCGGCCGTGTGGCATGCGACCGCGCGCTCGGTCGGCGTGGCGCCCCAGCTGGCGCTGGCCCGCTTCATCGCGCACGGCGATTTTGCGAAGCACCTGCGCGCCGCGCGTCACGCGTACCGCCAGCGGCGCGACATCGTGCTCGACCAACTGGCGAAACACGCCGGCGGACGGTACACGGTGTCCGGCGAACACGCGGGCTTTCATTTCGTGCTGTGGCTGCCGCCCGGGATGGACGACGCAACGTATGTCGCGCAAGCCCAGGCGGACGGCGTCGAATTGCAGCCGATCCGCGGCTTCTGTCGCAGCGCCCGGTGCGAGGCGGGCGTCGTCGTCGGGTATTCCGCGCTGACGGCCGCGCACGCGCGGCATGGCGGCCGGCTCCTCGGAAAGCTGCTCGCGCAACCCGCCTAGGGGCTGTTCACGCTATTAACGGGCTTGCGAACGTGCGTTGCCGGTCGTAGTGCAAGGAGTGAGGAGCGCCGTTTGCCCGAGCCAAACGCGCCGAAGGAAGTCCCCTTGGGGGACAAGCGACGATCGACGCCGCAATACGGCCGGCAAGGCACGTTCCCCTGTCTGGAAAAATGCATTCGTGGGGCTGGCCACCAGAAGGGCCGATCGCCGCGTCATGCTCCTCGCGAATACGTCGAGTATTCGCTTCGTCCCACAGGGACTTCCGTTGGTTGTCGCAATCCTTGCGTTCGGTGAGGCTAGCGCAGAATCCACCTGCAGTCTGAGGGAATCATTTATGTTCTCACGAAGCGCTACTTGCAGCCGCCAAGTTGACAGTGCCGTTCAAACAGCACGCAATTTTGAGTGGGCGCGACGCGCGCGAACGGTGTCCGTCTTCGCTCGGTTGAATGACTGCGGTTGGATCGCCGACACTCTACCCCGCGTTCCCCGAAGAACCTTTTTTTGCTCATCGCGGACCGGCGTGATCGGCCTCATGCCGCGCATGCTTCAGCATCGATTTAAGCCGTTCCAGCAGGCTGTTCGCATGCGCCATGAATCTCGCGTCGGCAGTGTCGGCATCGCTGGCGCGGGAAGGGTTGCCGGCCATCGCGAGATAGGCGTTTGCGCGGCTATCCTGGCGGCCAACACCCGATTGCAAAAGGGCGCCCGACGACGATATTGCGTCGCTTGCGGCCGATGCATCCCCGGCTGCAACACCCGTCACCGCTGTCACGGCATCCATCGACGCAGCGGCCTCCGATGAACCACCGCCCGCCGCCATGCCGTTCGCGCTTCCAGCGTCTCTCGATGCGGTCGGGGAAGCGCCGGACACATCGGCGCCCAGCCCTTTTCCTGCCTCCTGGTATTGCGCCACGAGGCCTTTCACTTCCTTGATCATCACCGCGAGCTGCTTGGGCGACAGCCCGAGCATGGCCAGTTGTCGCAGCATCTCCTCGAGCTCTTCCAGGCGCCAGCGCGCATACTCCTTCGCGCTTTGCGCCGACGACCGCCCAAGGTCGCTCAATGCGACAAGAGCCTCCTCGTTCCGCTTGAGCAAGTCGCCCAGCGCAAGCCCCGTGCCCGCCGAACCGCCTGCTTTCCTGGAACCGTCGCGCTCGCGAACGGGGTAGGTGTAGGTGCCGCTGGAATAGCTGGTGGCCTTGATCGCCATGTAACCCTCGTCGTCTGGCGGTGGCACCTGAAGGACAACGCGAAGCCTGCCGCCGTGATTATGAATGCATTTTGTAATGTTCATTAACGGCAGTAATCTGCTTGGGTTTAGGGTAAGCGATCGATAAACCCGCACGGTGCGCCGTCGCGCCCGATCGGCTAGCGATCACGTCTTCGGTTTCCCGGCGGGCTTGCCGAGCTTCCATGGCAGCACTGCTTCGTAGTCGTCGGCGGCTTTCGCGAGCGGCAGCGCCTTGAACGGCACTGTCAACTTGGCGGCTGCAAGTAGCGCTTGGTGAGAACGTAAATGATTCCCTCAGACTGCAGGTGGACTCCGGGCGTCACTGGTGAATTCTCACCAGATTGCGAAGCGTGCGGCAAGCTGTTTGCGGTAGAGCGATGCGCGCAGCAGATGCCGCTTCAGGGCGAAGTGCTGGCGGATCGGCCCGAAGTTCGACAGGAAGGCCTGAGTGCGTTTCGGGTCGCGAAAGCCCTTGAAGCGCCGCTCGCGTTCGCGGGTCGGCTGATGACTGTTCTCGGCGCGGTTGTTCACGCGGGCAGCGGCCTTCACGAACACGTGCTTGACGTTGGCGAGCTCGGGGATGCCAGCCTTGGCAGCCGGGTAGCTGCGTAACTGGTCGGTGACGATCTTGCGCGGTGCCGGACAGGAACGCAGCACACGCTGGAAAAAGCGCTTGGCTGCGACCTTGTCGCGCCGCTTCTGCAGCAGGATATCCAGTTCGGCACCCGTTGTGGAGCCGCCCGAAGGGCTCCTTGCGACTTACGATCTGGCAACACGGTAACGACGGCTTCTGAGGGTTGAGCCGTCATTCGCTGAGATTACAAGTTAGTTATCGATCAAACGAGGCGCATCTAATAGATAAAAGGAAAGGCTTCCTCGACGAGTTCCCTTCATAATGCGCTCGCAGATTTAAAACCATTGGCGCTCCACCCATCGCCCCCTGCCCTGGCAATTACGGTATGGAACAGTGCCCGTTCCACTACACGCGGAACATCCGATGTATCCGGTGCAACCACATCTCGTGCAAGTGTCGTAGTGACCTTCACCCTATCCAGTATTGACCCATTTACGCCCGGCGTTGCAGGAGTTGCCACACAAATCGACAAACGGGAGCATGCTCCGCACGGGGAACACATGCTGTTTGACTGTCAGCTGATTTGGATTTCCCGGTCGCGTCTTTTCAGGTTTAGCAATTTTCCCCGTCGCTGGAATCCGTGTGACCGCCCCGGATGCCCTCGCGAGCATGTGAGCCATTACAGCAGCAGCTGGGTTGTGAGATTCTGGGTCGTCATCACCAGAAGCGATTCTTATTACAGGCATGTTTTCTTCTTCGGGAAGAGCGCGGACACCCGTATTACGCTCTTCTGCCGCCCAAGCACGTCGCGAGCAGAGTCCCGGAGACGACGGAGAACACTCTTGATACCGTCATTCTGTCTGCTTAATTCTGAATGACCGTTTCAAAGTTAAAAGGCGTCGCATGACTGTCGCTTAATCTGGCCGATCGATGGACTCTTGTTGGCCGGAAGCCGTCTGTAGCAGCCGAGCCGCCACCGGCCATACAGTCCTCCAGCGCGTATCCCGGGTGAGGCGTCGCTACCGAACGATTCGCAAACCGCGAATCGCATATAAATCATAGCTCTACGGTCGTGCTGGGGAGTGTACGACGCGAATTGACGATTTTGCTTCGGACATAGACGAAGTGACGACATTAATTCGGTGAGTTTGTCGATAAAGTCGTCAATTCGCGGGCCGGAAGCCTTGATCCACGAGGATTCTGGAGTGACGGAATTATTTGCTCTACGCGTGAACAGCCCCTAGCCGCCCCAGCCATCCTTGCCGCACCCGCCGGCAACCCGCTTCCCGCCCTTGCCAGATCGTGCCGCGCGCCGCGAAACGCGCGGCCGCCGCCGCTTCGACCTCGGGAAATCCATGACACAAAGGACGCGATTGTGAATCGAAATGAAAGCAGGCTGAAAGTGCGCCGCAATTAACATCCGCTCCACTCGAACAACACCTAGACGTAACTGGAGGAAGACATGCCGTTTGCACCGAAGCACCTCGCCGCCGCGCTGGCGGTCGTTCTGGGCACTGCCGCCGGCAGCGCCGCCGCGCAGGTTCCGGCCGGGTATCCGGGGAGTTACCAGGGCGTGATCGACGCCGCGAAGAAGGAAGGCAAGCTGATCGTCTACTCGACGACCGACACGGGCCTCGTGCGCCCGCTGATCAAGGACTTCGAAAGCCTGTACGGCGTCAAGGTCGAGTACAACGACATGAACAGCACCGAGCTGTACAACCGCTACATCAGCGAGAACGCGGCGAGCAGCACCAGCGCCGACGTGCTGTGGAGCTCGGCGATGGACCTGCAGGTCAAGCTCGTCAACGACGGCCTGATGGCGTCGTACGATTCGCCGGAAAGCCCGAACCTGCCGCAATGGTCGCAATACCAGAAGCAGGCGTACGGCACCACGTTCGAGCCGCTTGCGATCGTCTACAACAAGCGCCTGATCCCCGAGAACGAAGCGCCGACTACGCGCGCCGAGCTGATCAAGCTGCTCACCTCCCAGGCCGACAAGTTCAAGGGCAAGGTCACGACCTACGACATCGAGAAATCGGGCGTCGGCTTCAACTACCTGACGCAGGACGCGCACGTGAACGAGAAGGTCACGTGGGAGCTCGTGAAGGCGATCGGCGCGACCGGCCCGAAGCTGCAGTCGAGCACGGGCGCGATGATGGAGCGGATCTCGTCGGGCGAGAACCTGATCGGCTACAACATCATCGGTTCGTATGCGTACGCAAAGGCGAAGAAGGACAAGTCGATCGGCTATGTGTTTCCGAAGGACTACACACAGGTCGTGAGCCGCCTCGCCACGGTGTCGAAGAAGGCGAAGAACCCGAACGCCGCGAAGCTGTGGGTCGACTACCTGCTGTCGAAGCGCGGCCAGACGCTGATCGCGAACCAGGCCAACCTGTACGCGATCCGCGCGGACGTGACGGGCGAAACGTCGGCCGCGAGCCTCTCGAAGGAACTCGGCGATTCGCTGAAGCCGATCCAGATCGGCACCGGCCTGCTCGTCTATCTCGACCAGTCGAAGCGGCTTGCCTTCCTGAAGCAATGGCAGCAGTCGATCAAGCGCTGATCCGCTGAGCAGCTGATCGGTTGACCCTCGGGCGCCCGCCACACACCGCGCGGGCGGCCCCTTCCCCTTACCGACTTCCTAGAGGCGGCCATCCGGATGGCCGCAGGGGCGAACTCATGCTTTCAACCAGTACACGCGGAACGGCGCCGGCCGTTCCGCCCTCTACCGGCCAGGGCAGCGCGATTCCCGCGTTGCCGGTCAACAGCCTGCAGCCGCTGGCCGGCATGCTGCGCTGGATCGTCGTCGCGGTGCTGACCATCGCGGTCGCGCTGCCGCTCGGCTTCATCCTGTTCCAGAGCCTGCTGTCCGCGCCGTTCTTCGATGTGAACAAGGCACTCGGCATCGAAGGTTTCCGCTTCATCTTCAACGACCCCGACTTCTGGTCGGCCGTGAAGAACTCGTTCATCATCGCCGGCGGGATGCTGTTCATCTCGATCCCGCTCGGCGGCATCCTCGCGTTCCTGATGGTGCGCACCGACCTGCCCGGCCGCCGCTGGCTCGAACCGCTGCTGCTCACGCCCGTGTTCGTGTCGCCGATGGTGCTCGCGTTCGGCTACGTGGTCGCGGCCGGCCCGGTCGGCTTCTACTCGGTGTGGTTCAAGGAACTGTTCGGGGTGCAGAACGTTCCATGGAACGTCTACTCGATCTTCGCGATCACGGTGATCGTCGGCCTCACGCACGTGCCGCACGTGTACCTGTATTCGTCGGCCGCGCTGCGCAACCTCGGCTCGGACGTCGAGGAAGCCGCGCGCGTGGCGGGCGCCCGCCCGTTCCGCGTCGCGCTCGACGTGAGCCTGCCGATGACGATGCCCGCGCTGCTGTTCGCCGGCGTGCTCGTGTTCTTCCTTGGCTTCGAGGTGTTCGGGCTGCCGCTCGTGCTCGGCGATCCGGAAGGCCACCTCGTGCTCGCGACCTACCTGTACAAGCTGACCAACAAGCTCGGCGTGCCGTCGTATCACCTGATGGCCGCGGTCGCCGTGTGCATCGTCGCGATCACGTTCCCGCTCGTGCTGCTGCAGCGCCGGCTGCTGAAGACCGCGAACCGCTTCGTCACCGTGAAGGGCAAGGCCGGCCGCGCGACGGTGCTACCGCTCGGCGTGTGGCGCTGGGTCGCGCTCGCGATCGTCGCGCTGTGGCTGATGCTGACCGTGATCGTGCCGATCTCGGGCATCGTGCTGCGCGCGTTCGTGACCAACTGGGGCGAAGGCGTCGCGCTCGCCGAAGTGCTGACGCTGTCGAACTTCATCGAGCTGTTCGAGCAGGACAACCTGGTGCGCGCGATCGTCAACACGCTCGGCATCGGCGTGATCGGCGGTGCGCTCGCGGTCGGCTTCTACTCGCTCGTCGCGTTCGCCGGCCACCGCCGCCCCGACTGGGCCACCAAGCTGCTCGACTACCTCGTGCTGCTGCCGCGCGCGGTGCCCGGCCTGCTCGCCGGCCTCGCGTTCCTGTGGATCTTCCTGTTCGTGCCCGGCCTGCGCGAACTGAAGAACTCGATGTGGAGCATCTGGATCGCGTACACGGTCGTGTGGCTCGCGTACGGGATGCGGCTCATCCAGAGCGCGCTGCTGCAGGTCGGCCCCGAGCTCGAGGAAGCCGGCCGCAGCGTCGGGGCGACCCGCAGCCGCGTGTCGCTCGACGTGACGCTGCCGCTCGTGCGCTTCGGCCTGCTCGCCGCGTGGCTCCTGATCTTCATGATCTTCGAGCGCGAATACTCGACGGCCGTCTACCTGCTGTCGCCCGGCACCGAAGTGATTGGCGCGCTGCTCGTGTCGCTGTGGGCGACCGGCGCCGTCGACCAGGTCGCCGCGCTTTCTGTCATCAACATCGCGATGGTCGGCGCCGGTCTCGGCGTGGCCCTGCGTTTCGGAGTGAAACTTCATGGATAAGCTCATCGTCGACGACCTGCACCTCAGCTACGGCGCCAATCCGATCCTCAAGGGCGTGTCGTTCGAACTGAAGGCCGGCGAAGTCGTGTGCCTGCTCGGCGCGTCGGGCAGCGGCAAGACCACGCTGCTGCGCGCAGTGGCCGGCCTCGAACAGCCGTCCGACGGCCGCATCCAGCTCGACGACCGCGTGTTCTTCGACGGCGCGCAGCGCGTCGACCTGCCCGTCGAGCAGCGCTCGCTCGGCCTCGTGTTCCAGTCGTACGCGCTGTGGCCGCACCGCACCGTCGCCGAGAACGTCGGCTACGGGCTGAAGCTGCGCCGCGTAGCGCCGGCCGAACAGAAGCGCCGCGTGCAGACCGCGCTCGACCAGCTCGGCCTCGGCCATCTCGCGGAACGCTTCCCGCATCAGCTGTCGGGCGGCCAGCAGCAGCGCGTCGCGATTGCGCGCGCGCTCGTCTACAACCCGCCGGTGATCCTGCTCGACGAGCCGCTGTCGAACCTCGACGCGAAGCTGCGCGAGGAAGCGCGTGCGTGGCTGCGCGAGCTGATCGTGTCGCTCGGGTTGTCCGCCCTGTGCGTGACGCACGACCAGACCGAGGCGATGGCGATGTCCGATCGCATCCTGCTGCTGCGCAATGGCCGCATCGAGCAGGAAGGCACGCCGGCCGAGTTGTACGGCGCGCCTCGCTCGCTGTACACGGCCGAGTTCATGGGCAGCAACAACCGGATCGACGCGCGCGTCGCTGCCGTCGACGGCGAACGCGTGACGCTCGCCGGCGACGGCTGGGAACTGCAGGCGCTCGCCCGCGACACGTTCGCGCCCGGTCAGGACGCGCAGGCCGTGATCCGCCTCGAACGCGTGCAGGTTGCCGACGGCCCGGGCGCGAACCGGCTGCAGGCCGATCTCGTCACGTCGATGTATCTCGGCGACCGTTGGGAATACCTGTTCCATTGCGGCGAGATGCGCCTGCGCGCGTTCGGCCACGTGCCGCGCGCAGCGGGCAAGCACTGGATCGAATTCCCGACCAACGACTGCTGGGCGTTCGCGAAAGCGGGCTGACCGGCGCGCGGCGGCCCACGCGCCGCCGCGCAGGCATTTCAGCGCGTATCCCGTTTCGATTTCGCACCTGGTTCGGCGGGCGCTTCACGGCGTCCGCCGTGGCGTGCTGCGCGCTGCGTATCCGTTTCACCCAACCCACAAGAACCAAGGAGACACCGTCAATGAAGTCACGCGCAGAACGTACCCTTCGCACCGCCGTCCTGACCGGATCGGCGGCCGTCGCCGGCCTCGCGGCGGGCGCCGCGCACGCGCAGTCGTCGGTCACGATGTACGGGATCATGGATGCCGGCATCGAGTACACGAACCACGCGGCGCCGGAGGGCGGCAGTTCGGTCAAGCTGAAGTCGGGCAACAAGAATACGTCGCGCTGGGGTCTGCGTGGCGTCGAGGATCTCGGCGGCGGGCTGAAGGCCGTGTTCCGCCTCGAAAGCGGGATCGATCTCGCGAACGGCGCATTCGACGACGGCCCCGACTCGATCTTCGCGCGCCGCGCGACGGTCGGCCTGAAAGGCAAATGGGGCGAACTGACGCTCGGCCGCAACTACACCGTCACGTACGACTACATGCTGCCGTTCGACCCGATGGGTTACGCGCAGAACTACTCGTGGGCGACGTCGTCGATGGCCACCGGCGGCCGCAAGGACGGCATGTTCACGCGCTCGTCGAACGCCGTGCGCTATGACGGCGAATTCAGCGGCGTCAAGTTCGGCGCGATGTACGGCTTCGGCAACGTGCCGGGCAGCGTGAAGACCAGCTCGAAATACGACTTCGCACTCGGCTACGAGAAAGGCCCGTTCGCGGCGGTGGTCACGTTCGACCGGCAGAACGGCGCGGCCGACAGCATCACGCCGGTCGATACCGTCAACTATATCCAGGGCATCCACGCGGGCCTGAGCTACGACTTCGGCAACCTGAAGACGATGGCCGGCTATCGCAACTACAAGCGCACGTTCCGCACCACGGCGGCGAACCAGTTGAGCGACACTTACTGGGTCGGCGGGTCGTATCAGTTCACGCCGGCGTTCTCGTTGATCGCGGCCGTCTATCACCAGAACGTCAAGGGCGGCAGCGATGCCGATCCGACGCTGGTGTCGATGCGTGCGAACTACGCGCTGTCGAAGCGCACGGTGCTGTATGCAGCCGGCGCGTTCGCGATCGCGAAGCACGACCAGAAGGTCGGCGTGTCGCGTGATTTCGCGGGCTACGGCACCACGCAGGTCGGTGTCACGGCAGGGATTCAGCAGCGGTTCTGAGTTTGGCGCGGCGGGCGGCGGGCGATCTTCGCGTCGCGCCACCCGTTTTTCGCGGTCAATTGCGCATGTGCCACCCTGCTTCGCATCCGTCGCACACGTCAGCGTGACGACGGATGCTCGGCTGCCTTCGCCAGCGCACACGACGCCCCCTCCGCGGCCCTTGGCCGGTCACTCACCGTGCATCGTGAACACCGGGCGCACCAGACTGTTCACATCGCTCCAGTGTTCACCGACCGCCGACAGCGGTACCGTGCGCGTTTCGAGTGCCAGCCCCGCCGGGCCGGCCGCGTCGAACACGCCGCGCACCGACGCCAGCAAACGCTGGAGGGACACGCTGCCGATGCCACTGCCCATCAGTTCGATCGCGGTTGCCCGCAATACGGCACCCGGCAACAGCACGTCCGCGCCGCCGATCGAGCCGATCTGCACGAAACGCAGCCGGCGGCCATCCGGCGTCGCCTTCGCGGCGGCCACCAGCAGCGTCTGCGCGCTGGCCCCCCACAGATAATCGAGCACGACATCCACGCCTTCGCGGAAATGCGGTTCGAGCGCACGCGCCAGATGCGCGTCGTCCTGCTGCAGCGACACGACGGCATCCGCGCCGGCGTTAAGCAAGGCCTGCAACGCAGCCGCGTTGCGCCCCGTCGCGATTACCTTCGCGGCGCCGAGATGTTTCGCGATCCGCACTGCCAGCCGCCCTGACGCGCCCGTCGCACCGTTGACGAGCACCGTCTCACCCGCGACGAGCCGGGCACGCTCGGTCAGCGCCGCCCACGACGACATCCCCGGAATCGCGATCGCGGCAGCCGTGACATCGTCGAGCGTATCCGGCAGCGGCACGCACTGCGTATCGGGCGCGATCGTGCGTTCGGCCATCGCTCCGAACGGCGCAGGCGCACCGAAGAAGTAGACGCGTCGACCATCGTCGAGACGGCCGACACCGTCGACGCCAACGACGAACGGATAGCGTGCATCCGACGAGTAATGCTTGCCGGACGCACGCGCCTGCGCGATCCGGCTCAATGCGGACGCCGTCACGTCGATCAGGCTGTGGCCCGGCATCGCGCTCGGCGCATCGAATTCCATATGAACGGGACGCTCGCCGGCGCCCGTCACGACTGCTGCTTTCATGGTGACTCCTTGATTCGGGGATCTCGATCGACCGTTCCGGTGCGCATCAGCGTGCGTCGAGCCACGCGCGCAGCGCGGGATCACGCACTTCCAGCACGTCGAACAGGCCGAGCGCCCGCAGCGCGGGCAACGCATCGATCGCGTCGGCCTCCGCACGCGCCCGGTCGGCCGGCGCGGCGTTCGGGTCGGTCAGCACTCGCGCGTTGACCAGGAACGCGCCGACGGTCCCTTTGCGGATCGTCGTATCGCCGATCGTGATCCGGTCGGTCTGGTCGGGAAGCATCTGTTCGGCTCGCATCGTGTCGCACTCCGGTTGTCATCGATGGACGCAGTGTAGGCGTGCAAATCCGGCCGATCTCCGGTATAACCGCCATTCGATACCGATATCCGGCCATGTCCGATCCGCTCCTGCCCGCCCGCTTCATCGCGTCCGACGATGGCCCGTTCGTGGTCGCCGCCGTGCTGTCGCAACGCGACCCGCGCGTGACGCCACCCCATTCGCATGCGCGCGGCCAGCTCGTCGGCGCGCTGAGCGGGTTGCTGACGATCGGCCTCGACGATCAGGACTGGGTCGTGCCGGCGATCCATGCGATCTGGATTCCGCCGCATTGCCGGCATTCGCTGAACTCGTTCGGGCCGATTTCCGGTTGGTCGGCGTTCGTCGCCGAAGCGCGCTGCGCGGCGCTGCCGGATACCCCGCGCGCGATCCGGACGACGCCTCTGCTGCGCGAAGCCGTGCAGCGCGCGGCGAGTTGGGATGGCTCGGAACTGGATGCCGCGCGAACCCGGATCGCCAACGTGATCCTCGATGAAATCGCATCGTCGGAAGTCGAGGCGTTGGGGCTGGTGCGGCCGCAGGACCCGCGGCTGATGCGGATTACCGACGCGCTGGCCGCGGATCTCGCGGACAACCGGCGGTTGGAGGAATGGGCCGAATGGGCCGGCATCAGCGCGCGGACGATGAGCCGTCGCTTCGTCGCCGAGACGGGGCTGACGTTCGCGCAGTGGCGTCAGCAGGCCAGGCTGCTGCGGGCGCTGGAGAGAATTGCCGACGGCGTGCCGGTGACGACGATCGCGCTCGATCTCGGGTACGACAACGTGAGCGCGTTCATCGACATGTTCCGGCGGGCGTTGGGGACGACGCCGGGGAAATATATGGAAGACGGGGGGAAATCGAAGAACGATGCGCGGTGACAACGCGCGCCGGGCAAGAAACTCGAACCGGCTTGCCGTATCCGGGGCAATTCAAATGATCATCCGATAGGCTTCGAGTGCCTTGCAGGTCTGAACCATACCCAGACGCTGCAGGATCTCGAGATAGCGATCCACCAACATTGGCGGATGCTTGAGCGTTTCGCGCTGCCGTCGGGCGGCAGTGACAACTGCGGCCGGCTCGAGATCGAAGAGATTGTCGGCAAACACATCCGGGTGCTGTGCTTCGACACCGTAGGTCGACAGCACCTCGTCGGGAAAATCCTTTTGATTAAACGTCACGATCACGCTGGCGTTACAGCGGATCGCGGCAGCAAGCACGTGTCGATCGCCCGGATCCGGCAGCGTTAGCCCTTCGATCAACGTTTCGTATCCGGTCACTAGCGCGTCGGGTATCGCACGATCCATCAGGCTTGCCGTCCGGTCGAGTTGCGCGGCGGTCAGGTCGGCCCGGTTACGCAGCAGATTCCGCTTCCACTCGTCGTGAATCCGACTGCTCCAGCGCGCCCTAAAGCAGCCGCTCAACGCGAGCCACATCAGGAAATCGCGCAGCGGCGCGGGATAAAGCACGCACGCATCGTAGACCGCCGTGAATGGCGAACTCGTCATTCGTACCCCATCCCGTGCTCTTGCGCCTGCCGGCTCAATTCCTCCATCGCGTCCGCGCTTGCCTGATCGCGTTCCGCCTTGTAACGCATCAGATCGGAAAATCGTACGCGGCGATGCTTGCCGGTCTTGTGGTGCGGAAGCGCATTCGATTCGAGCAGCTTGATCAGGTGCGGACGAGAAACGTTCAACAGGTCGGCCGCTTCCTGTGTCGTCAGCTCCGCATGGACCGGCACGACCTTGACCGCATTGCCATCGGCCAACTCGGCGAGGATATCGACCAGCAGACGCAGCGCGGAAGTCGGAAGTTCGACCTGATGCGCGCGATTTTCATCGTCGAAGATCTGGATATGCTGTATTTCTGTTCGCGTCGCCAGGTATGCAGCAAGCGCACGCTGCCCTTCGACAGCCGCCCGCATCTCGCGCTCGACGGGCAAGATCGTTTCGGACATCGTGGTGTGAGGCATCGCGCGCTCCAAACGGGGGGTCTAGAAGGCGCGATTTTATTCGAAACAAACGAAAATCGCAATAAACGAAAATCGATGTTCCCCTTTATAAAGCCGTATCTCCGTTTCGTTCAATACGTCCCGTCGCCCTTCTTCACCGCATCGCCGCCATTCCCCTTGAACTGCGCAGCCAACCGCTCCGCCCCCCTCGCCAGCAACGTCGTATCGACCCCGACTGCGACAAACAGCGCTCCCGCTTCCAGATAGCGCCGCGCGGCCGCTTCATCCGCACTCAGAATGCCCGGCGCCTTGCCGGCAGCCTTGATCGTGCGGATCGCACCGTCGATCGCGGCCTGCACGTCCGGGTGCCCCGGATTGCCGAGATGCCCGAGATCGGCTGCGAGATCCGCCGGTCCGATGAACACGCCGTCCACGCCCTCGACCCGCGCAATCTCGTCGATCGCGTCGAGCCCCGCGCGCGTCTCGACCTGCACGAGCACGGCCATCTCGTCGTTCGCGCGATGCAGGTAGTCGCCCACCCGATTCCATCGCGATGCACGCGCCAGCGCACTGCCGACACCACGAATGCCATGCGGCGGATAACGCGTCGCCGCCACCGCCGCGCGCGCTTCGTCCGCGCTCTGCACCATGGGCACGAGCAGCGTCTGCGCGCCGAGATCGAGCACCTGCTTGACGATCACCGGATCGTTCCACGGCACGCGCACCACCGGCTGCGACGGGTACGGCGCGATCGCCTGCAGTTGCGCGAGGATCGACGGCACCGTGTTCGGCGCATGCTCGCCGTCGATCAGCAGCCAGTCGAACCCTGCGCCCGCGACGACTTCCGCGCTGTACGGATTCGCGAGCCCGAGCCACAGCCCGACCTGCGCGTCGCCGCGCGCGAGCGCGGCCTTGAAGACATTGGTAGGAATCTGCATCGTTCGCTCACCTCACTCGAAGTAGCACTGGATCGTCCCGAGCGGGCCGTAGTCGACACTGAACGTGTCGCCCGGCCGCGCCGCGCATGGCCGTGTGAACGAGCCGCCGAGCACGATCTGCCCCGGCTCCAGCGCGACATCGAAGCGCGCCAACCGGTTCGCGAGCCACGCCACGCCGTTCGCCGGATGGTTCAGCACGCCGGCCGCGACGCCCGTTTCCTCGACCACGCCGTTGCGCGACATGATCGCCGCGACCCAGCGCAGGTCGACGTCCTGCGGTTTCACGGGCCGCCCGCCGATCACGACGCCTGCATTCGCCGCGTTGTCGGCGATCGTGTCGAATACCTTGCGCGGCCGTTTCGTATCGGGGTCGATCGACTGGCTGCGCGCGTCGATGATCTCGAGCGCAGGCACCACGTAGTCGACCGCGTCGTACACGTCGAAGATCGTGCAGTCCGGGCCGGTGAGCCGCTTGCCGAGCACGAACGCGAGTTCGACCTCGACGCGCGGCACGATGAAGCGCCCGGTGGGGATCGTGCCGCCGTCGGCGAAGAACATGTCGTCGAGCAGCGCGCCGTAGTCGGGCTCGTCGATCTGCGACGTGTTCTGCATCGCCTTCGACGTGAGGCCGATCTTGTGGCCCTTCAGCGTGCGGCCTTCGGCGAGCTTGAGGGCGACCCACGCGCGCTGGATCGCGTACGCGTCGTCGATCGTGATGTCGGGATGGTCGAGCGAGATCTGGCGGATCTGCTTGCGCTCGCGCTCGGCGTCGTGCAGACGCTGCGCGAGCTGGTCGATGAGGGCGGGTTCGAGCATGGTCGTATCGGGAATGGGGTTCAGCCGGCCCGCTTGTAGCGGGCGTGGATGTTGTTGTGCTTGTACGAGCCGCTTTCGCTGAACTCGGTCAGTTCCATCGACAGCGCGAGGTAGCGTTTCGCATACAGCTCCGCGAAATGCGCCTTGATCGCGTCGAACAGCGCGTCGCACGCGGCCTTTTTCTGCGCGTCGCTGCGGCCCGAGCCGATCTTCAGCGTCACGTGCACGAACGCGTCGTCTTCCGTGCCGTCGGCCACGCAGTAGTCCTGCAGTTCGATCGCCCGCGAGCGGATGCCGCCCGTCGGGAACACGCCGCCCTGTGCTATCAGCGTCGCGTTGATCGTGCGCAGCAGCGCGGGAATGCGCGCGTCGTCGCGGATGTTCGCGGTGTATTCGACGACGATATGTGGCATGGCAAGTCTCCAGTCGAATGCGTGGCGCGGCGCTCAGGCCAGCGGGAAGATCGCATTGATCTGCCCGGTACCCGAACTCGCGAAATAGTCGGTGACGATCTCGACCGGCTTGTCGTAACGATCCCAGCCCAGCAGGCCGAGCAGCATCGCCGTGTCGTGCATCCCGCCTTCGCCGTGGCAATGCGTGTTGTACTCCGGCAGCATCGCGCAGAAGGTCTTGAAATCCCCCTGCTTCCACAGCTCGACCACGCGCAGGTCGACCTGCCGGAAGAATTCGCGGCTGATCTGGTGAATCGATTCCTCGGGGCTGCCGTTGTCGTTGAAGCGGTGCGACAGCGAACCGCTCGCGAGAAACGCAACGTTCGAATCGCTCTTCTCGATCGCTTCGAGCAGCGCCTCGCCGAAGCGCCGGCTTTCGTCGAGCTGATGCCACATGCACCAGCCGGCGATCGACACGACCTTGAAGTGCTGGTCGGCGTTCATGTAGCGCATCGGCACGAGCGTGCCGTATTCGAGTTCGAGGCTGTCGATCTCGTGTGCGCGCGTCGCGACGCCACGCGCGCTGGCCGTCTCGGCGATCAGCCGGCCGAGCGCCGGGTTGCCCGGATACGCGTATTCCATGTCGCGAATGAAATGCGGCAGCTCGTTGCTCGTGTACGTGCCCGCGAACCGCGCATTGCAGTTCACGTGATAGCCGGCGTTGACGAGCCAGTGCACGTCCGACACGACGATCGTGTCGACGCCGAGCGCGCGGCAGCGCTCGCCGATCAATTGATGGCCGCGGATCGCCGCTTCGCGGCAACCGTGATGCCTGCCGGGCAATTCCGACAGGTACATCGACGGCACGTGCGTGATTTTCGCGGCGAGGGACAGTTTGCCCATCGTTCAAGTCTCCGTATGGTTCTTTCGTGCTACCGACGGCCCGCGGCCGTCACACGCCCCAGCGCGGAATGTGGTGCGAACCCATCGAGATGCACACGTTCTTGATCTCCGCGAACACCTCGAAACTGTATTCGCCGCCCTCGCGCCCGGTGCCCGATTCCTTCACGCCGCCGAACGGCTGGCGCAGGTCGCGCACGTTCTGGCTGTTCACGAACACCATCCCGGCCTCGATGCCGCGCGCGAGGCGGTGCACCTTGCCGACATCCTGCGTCCAGATGTACGACGCGAGACCGTACGCCGTGTCGTTCGCGAGCCGCAGCCCTTCGTCTTCATCCTCGAACGGGATGATGCAGGCGACCGGCCCGAAGATCTCTTCCTGCGCGACGCGCATCCGGTTGTCGACGTCGGCCAGCACGGTCGGCCGCACGAAGTTGCCGTTGCGCAGATGGTCGGGCAAGCCCGCCGGCTTGTCCGCACCGCCCGCGACCACGCGCGCGCCTTCCTGCTCGCCGATGCGGATATAGCCCGTCACCTTCTCCCAGTGCTGGCGCGTGATCATCGCGCCGAGATTCGTGGCCGGATCGGACGGATCGCCCACCACCAGGTTGTTCGCGCGGCGCGCGAATTCCTGCACGAAGCGGTCGTAGATCGTGCGCTGCACGAAGATCCGCGAGCCGGCCGTGCAGCGTTCGCCGTTGATCGAGAAGATCGTGAACAGCGACGCGTCGAGTGCGCGGTCGAAATCGGCGTCGTCGAAAATCAGCACCGGCGACTTGCCGCCGAGTTCCATCGAATACTTCTTCAGGCCCGCACGCTCCATGATCCGCTTGCCGGTCACCGTACCGCCGGTGAACGACACCGCCCGCACGTCCGGATGGCGCACCAGCGCGTCGCCGGCCGTCGCGCCATAGCCCTGCACGACGTTGAGCACGCCCGGCGGAATGCCGGCTTCGAGCGCGAGGCGGCCGAGCTGGTCGGCCGTCAGCGGCGACAGTTCCGACATCTTGAGCACCGCCGTGTTGCCGAGTGCGAGGCACGGCGCCGTCTTCCACGTCGCGGTCATGAACGGCACGTTCCACGGCGACACCAGCGCGCACACGCCGACCGGCTGGTAAAGCGTGTAGTTCAGCATCTGGTCGTCGACCGGATAGGTGCGGCCATTCATCTGCACGCACACTTCCGCGAAGAAGTTGAAATTCTCGGACGCGCGCGGAATCAGCTGCTTGCTCGTCTGCGCGATCGGCAGGCCGGTGTCCTGCGTCTCCAGCGCCGCGAGCATCGGCACGTTCTTCTCGATCAGCTCGCCGAGCTTGCGCATCAGCTTCGCGCGCTCCTTGGCAGGCGTGTTCGCCCATTTCGGGAAGGCTTCCTTCGCGGCGCGCACGGCCGCATCGACTTCGGCCTCGCCGCCCGACGCGACGTCGGTAATGACTTCGCCGGTCGCGGGATTCAGCGTCGTGAACGTCTCGCGGCTCTCGACTTCGCGGCCGTCGATCCAGTGCTTGATGGTCATGCTCTCTCCTTGGGCGACGGGCTCAGCCGGCGCGATAGTAGTCTGCTTCGCCGACGATCGTGTTCACGAGCCGGCCAATCCCTTCGATCTCGGTCACGACCTCGTCGCCCGGCTTCGTGTCCGCCAGCCCCTCGGGCGTGCCGGTCAGGATCAGGTCGCCCGGCGAGAGCGTCATGAAGCCGCTGATGTGCTCGATCAACGCCGGCACGTCGAAGATCATGTCGCGCGTGCTGCCTCGCTGCGTCTCCTGGCCGTTCACCGTCGTGCGCAGCGTCAGGTCGCCCGCATCGCCGATCTCGTCGCGGCTGACGAACCACGGCCCGAGCGGCGTGCAGGTGTCGCGGTTCTTCACGCGCAGGTTCGGACGGTAGTAGTTCTCGAGATAGTCGCGGATCGCGTAGTCGTTCGCGACCGTATAACCGGCCACGTAGTCGAGCGCCTGCGCGCGGCTCACGTTGCGCGCGGGCCGGCCGATCACGACGGCCAGCTCGCACTCGTAATGCATGTGGGTAGCGTCCGCCGGGCGCACGGTGCGCGACCGGTGGCCGATGAACGTGTTCGGCCCCTTCAGGAAGATCAGCGGTTCGCTCGGCGCCTTGAACGCGAGCTCCTTCGCGTGGTCGGCGTAGTTCAGGCCGAGCGCGAACGTCGTGCGCGGCGCGACGGGCGGCAGCCACGCAACCACGTCTTCGGCAACCACTCGTCCCGTATCGAGACGGATCGCGCCGTCGCCGGCCGGTTCGGCCGCATGCAATGCACCGTTGTAGATCACGCGCGCCGTCTTCATCGTGTTTCCTCCGCGATCAGCGTGTGCCGCAACGTGCCGATGCCGGCCGCGGCGATCTCGATCGTGCTGCCCGCGCGGGCGCGCGGTGCACCGCCCGCGACGCCGAGCAGCAATACATCGCCCGCGTCGAACGACATGAAGGCCGTCACGTCGGCGATCAGCTCACGTACGGGGCGAATCAGCGTGGCGGTGGAGGCGGACACGGCAACCTCGCCGTCGATCCGCACGGTCAGGCCGATCGTGTCGACATCGCCAAGCGCGGCGGCCGGCACGATGGCCGGGCCCAGCGGGCAGAAACCGTCGCGGCACTTGAAGCGCACGGCCGGACGGTAGTAATCGGGATGCGGTACCGACACGTCGCTGGCGAGCGTGAAGCCGTGAAGGTAATCGAGCGCCTGCGCGACCGGCACGCGCGTCGCCCGCCGGGCGAACACGACGGCCACCGACGCGCCGATCTCCAGCGAGTCGACGCCGGCCGGCACGACGACGGCCGAGCCGTCGGCTGCATGCGTGTTGGCGGGCTTGATATACAGGATCGGCGCCTGCGGCGGGCGGCCATAAGGCGGTGCGTTCACGGCATCGCCGAGCGCGTCGAGCGCCGCGCGCTCGTTGAGCAGCGCACCGTAGACGGTACCGATGGCGACCGGCAACGGCGGCGCCGCGGCGGTCGTGCAAGACAGCTCCATGCGTCATTCCCCTGCCGCGCGTCGCGGCGCATCGTCAATAGTTAATATCTTAAGTAAACAATCGGGCGCTGGCAACCTCGATTACCCTGATACGCGAAATTCACTCCCTGCGGCTGTTAAGATTGATGCGTCCCCGTCCACTGCTCACCCCGATGAACCGTACGCTCGACCATCGCAACCTGGCCATGCTGCTGCTCGAGGCCCGCGAAACGCTGATGGGTCTGTTCCGCCCCATTCTCAAGGAATTCGCGCTGACCGAACAGCAATGGCGGATCATCCGCGTGCTCGACGGCGAACCGGCACATGCGCTCGAAGCGGGACAGATCGCGCGGCGCTGCTGCATCCTGAGCCCGAGCCTCACGGGCGTGCTGGAACGGATGGAGCGCGACGGCCTGATCACCCGCACGCGCGCGCAGGAAGACCAGCGCCGGCTGCTGGTCAGCCTGACGCCGCAAAGCAGGAAACTGGTCACGGAAATCGGTCCGCGGATCGACGAGCAGTACCGGCAGCTCGAATCGCGGTTCGGCCAGGACGGCCTCGAAGACATCTATCGCGCGCTCGACCGGCTCATCGAGCTCGGCGGCAACACGTGATGACGCCCCCGTTCCCGCCAGACGCGGGAACGGGGGCCGGTGCGGCGCGGGCGGTCAGTGCACCGCGCCGCGCATCAGCTCGGTCACGGCCACGCCGCGCGACGTGCGCATGCATTCCTCGACGTAATCGATGAACGGCAACGGCTCGAAATCGATTTCATCGCGAACGCGGCGGTTGTCGAACACGCGATCGACCGTCGCGAATTCCCCGCAACGCTGCAGCGCCCGGCCGATCACGCGTTCGAGTGCCGGATCGGTCCGCCCGAGCACATCGCGCACCACGAGCGGCAATTCGGCCGGTGCACACGCCGCGTAGCGCGGTGCGCCCGTCATCCCCGCCGCCTCGTCCATCGCACGCACGATCTGCGCGACCTGCGGCGCCTCGTCGCCGGCCGACACGTGATACAGGTCGTGCGCGAGCGTCGGCTTGACGGCCAGCAGCATCGTCGCGCGCGCCACGTCGTCCACCGACACGATGTCGATGCGTGTCATCGGCCGTGCGGTGAAACGGCGCGCGGCATGCGCCAGACGGAACATCCAGAACGAATTCGGCGCGGGCCGCGTACCAAGTACCGTGTGGCCGACCACATGCGACGGCCGCACCACGACGAGCGGCAGCCCGAGCGCGCGCAGGCGCTGCTCGGTCTCCGCCTTCGCGTGCAAATAGTCCGCCGCGAGCACCGCGCCCGGCAAGCCTTCCGCGTCGCGCTCGACGTCGTTCGCCGCGTCGCCCGCCGCCTCTTCCTGCACGATCCCGCCGCGGCCCGCATGCGCGTAGGCCGTGCCGACGTACACGAAGCGCTGCAGGCGCGGCGCCCGTGCGAAGCGCTCGGCAAAGCGCACCGCATCGGCGATGTCTGCCTGCAGGTGCACGCCGTCGGCCGGCGACGCATGGCCGGCGCAATGAATCACGTGCGTCGCGGCGGCGAGGCGCGGCGCGTCGGCACCCTGCCACACGTTACCGAGCGCACCGACGATCACGTTCGCATCGGTCAGGCGCGACGCCCAGTACGGCGCGAGCCCCGCGCGCAGCGCCGCTTCGCGCAGCCGCGCGACGGCGTGGCCGCGATCCTGCGCGCGCACGACACAGACGATGCGGTCGAGCAGCCCCGCATTGACGAGCGCCGTCAGCACGGTACTGCCGATGAAGCCGGTTGCGCCGGTCAGCACCAGCCGCCCGACGTTCGCCGCCGCGACCGGTGCGCTGGCCGGCGACACGAGGCTCGTCCGCCAGTTCAGCGACAACGCGGTTTTCCAGATCAGCACGATAGTCTCCTTCGAAGAATCGGCCGGGCGGCGCGGCGCCCGCGGTTGCGGGCTGCGCACGGTTCACCGGCCGGGCCGGGGCCTGACGCGCGCCCCGGCAGTCCCGATCGGGCGTGCGGCCCGCGATCGCGTCGATCGCGTCTCTGGCACGAGGCGGCGGCAGCCGCCGAGGACGGGCGTCCGCGGCACTGGATCGGGAAGATCCCAGTGTGGGGCCCGACCGCAGGCAAGTCTGTCCCGAAAGTTTCGTGAAAGTGTGCCGATTTGTATGCGATTGTCTGAGTCTGTCGCGCCGGCCGTGCCGTCAAAACGCCGCAACATCCGATCAGGCCACCTTCCTGCGGTGCAGTGCCGCCTCGTCGGCCCGATTTCCGCAGCCGGTCGCACGCGACAGATCGACGCGCCTCGCGGCGAGGTCATCCCATGTCTCGAAGATCGACCGGGCCCTCATCGGCACCGCGATCGCCGGTGTGCGCGTGTTTGTGCGCGCAGCCGGAATGACCATGAATCGTCAGACGTCGTTCCATCTGAAACAGCAATTGACTCAATACGGATTTATTACGGTTTATCACTTGCGTTTCACACCAGTCTATCTAGACTGTTCAAGTCAAAACGGTCGAATGTGTCATTTTTTTAGGAGACGATCACAATGCGCCTCACCATTCGGATTAATGGCAGCGAATCGGCAACCCGGCAATCCTTCGCGGTACTGTGGGTCGATACCGACGAGGGCCTGTGGTCGCGCGAGGCACATCAGGGCATGGATCTTCCGACCTGGGGCAAGGTCCGCGACGTCGAGGGCGCAATGGCGCTCTGCGCGGCCGATGGCGGGAATGCCGTGTGCCAGTTGAAGGGTCTGTCGTTCGATGCAACGCAGCGCGAACAGGGCTCCGCCGTACTCGCCGGCAATCACGCCGGCGCATGGCGACTGCAGGCTGTCGATCGCTGCACGAGCGAGCCGGAATACCAGGAATTCATTTCCGTCACCCGATAGAGATTATCGAGATAATTCGTCTGCGGTTTTCGGGTTTATTCCGGTTTCAGTGATATTCATTTCGATATTCAGTATTAACGGCGCCCCTTTTCGGGGCGTTTTTCATTTTCTGGTGCAAAGAAATAATCGTGCCCCGGGCAATTGATCGCACACTGGGAACGGTCGGCATCGGCCGTAGCGGAAATCGCGCCCGCGCATCGACACACGCCGAATCGCTCGCCTTCCATCGCCTGTTGCATCGGTAATGTTCCGTTTCCCTCCGCCGTTCCTTCCCCTGTTCCGCCCGTTGCCGGACGGCCGACACCCGCCTTTTCACGGGGCCGGAACATACTTTCCCCACACGGTGTTTACTCATTTATTACAATCGCATTATCCAGACTGATTTGCCGCCCCTCGGCGGCCCGACCCGGCCATTGCATGAGCGTGAAAAAGAAGACCCACCCCGCCGATCCGTACGCGGCCGCGACCAAGAACCCCATGCTCGCGTCGCGCCTGCCGATGTGGCGCTCGAAGTTCGTCGTGATCCTCGTGTTCCTTGCATTCGCCGCGCTGATCGGCCGCGCCTTCTGGGTGCAGGTCGCGAACAAGGAGTTCTACGTCGGCCAGGGCCAGAAACGCTACCAGCGCACGATCGAGCTGGATGCGACACGCGGGCGCATCGTCGACCGCAACGGCGCGATGCTCGCCGTCAGCCTGTCGACCTATGAAATCTGGGCGAACCCGAAGCAGGTCGCCGACACCGACTACCCGCAGATCTCGAAGCTGCTCGACATGCCGCTCGTCGAGGTCAAGCGGCGCCTCGGCAACGACAAGACGTTCGTGCTGCTCAAGCGGCAGGTCGACGCCGACACCGCGGGCAAGCTCGACAAGCTCGCGATCGACGGCATCACGCAGATCGCCGATTCGAAGCGCTTCTACCCGGAAGGCGAATCGGCGGCGCACGTGGTCGGCTTCACGAACGTCGAGGACAAGGGCCAGGAAGGCGTCGAGCTCGCGGCGAATGCACGCCTGGTCGGTACGTCCGGGCAGCGCGAGGTGATCCGCGACCGGCTCGGCCGCATCGTGTCGGACACGCGCCCGCTCGTGCCGGCACAGCACGGCGCGACGATCGAACTGACGATCGACCGCCGCATCCAGCAGCTCGCGTTCAGCCAGCTCAAGGCAGCCGTGGTCGAGAACAACGCGCTGGCCGGCAGCGTCGTGGTGCTCGACGCGCAGAACGGTGAAATCCTCGCGCTCGCGAACTACCCGACCTTCGACCCGAACGACCGCGCGCGCCTCACCGGCCAGCAGTTGCGCAACCGTGCGGTGATCGACACGTTCGAACCGGGCTCGACGATCAAGCCGCTCGTCGTCGCGCTGTCGATCGACGAGCGCAAGGTCACGCCGAACACGATCATCAACACGTCGCCGGGCACCTACAAGATCGGCCCGGCCGTGATCCACGACACGTCGAACCACGGTTCGCTGACCGTCTCGCAGGCGCTGCAGAAGTCGAGCAACGTCGCGCTCGCGAAGCTCGCGCTGAACCTCCCCGCCGAAACGATCTGGAACAAGTACCAGGAATACGGGATCGGCCGTGCGCCGGAACTGACGTTCCCGGGCGTCGCGTCGGGCCGGTTGCGCGGCTACAAGCGCTGGCGGCCGATCGAGCAGGCGACGATGGCGTATGGCTACGGCCTGTCGATGTCGCTGCTGCAGATCGCGCAAACCTATACGGCCTATGCGGGCGACGGCACGCTGCACCCGGTGTCGCTGCTGAAGAACGGCACCGACCAGCAGACGATCGACGCGCATCGCGGCCACCGTGTGACGTCGGCGCAAACGGCCGCGTCGATCCGCTCGATGCTCGAGATGGCGGTTGGCGAAGGCGGCACGGGGCGCCGCGCGCGCGTCGACGGCTACCGGATCGGCGGCAAGACGGGTACCGCGCGCAAGCAGGTCGGCGCGACCTATGCGAAGGGCAAGTACCGTGCGCTGTTCGCGGGGATGGCGCCGATGAGCAACCCGCGCCTGATCGTCGCGGTGATGATCGACGAGCCGCGCGGCAAGGGCTACTACGGCGGCACGGTGGCCGGCCCGGTGTTCGCGTCGGTCACGAGCGGCTCGCTGCAGCTGCTCGGCGTGCCGCCCGACGCGCCGGTCGAGCCCGAAAAGGCGCCGCCGCTGAAGGCCGTTGCCCCGCAGAAGACGGTGGCTGCGCCGAAAGCGGCTGCACAAGCCAGGACGGCCGCGGCACCGAAAGCCACCACGCAGTTGAAGACTGCCGCGCCGTCGAAAGCGCCGGTGCAGCCGGTCACCGCGGCCGGATGATCGGTCCAGGCCCACGCGACACGCCGGCCTCCGGCGCGCGTGGCACACCGGCTGCCCGTCGCCCCCACGCGATTCCCAGCCATCGGGCACCGTCCCACTTTCTAGGAATGCCGCGCATCATTTGAGCGTTTCCGCTCCCTCCTCCTACAATTTTTCCGCGCCCCGGGCAGCCCTGCCTGGGTGCGCGACTACAAAATGGAGAGAGACGCATGCGATTCCACTGGAAGACGCTCGCACCGGCCATCGCGAGTGCTGTGCTGGCCGGCGGGCTGCCCGCCCATGCCGCCGACCCCGCCGACGTGAAAATCGGCTTCCTCGTCAAACAGCCGGACGACCCGTGGTTCCAGGACGAATGGCGCTTCGCCGAGCAAGCGGCGAAGGAAAAGCATTTCACGCTGATCAAGATCGCGACGCCGAGCGGCGAAAAGGTATCGACCGCACTCGACAGCCTCGCCGCGCAAAAGGCGCAGGGCGTGATCATCTGCGCGCCCGACGTGAAGCTCGGCCCCGGCATCGCGGCGAAGGCGAAGCATGCGGGGATCAAGCTGATGTCGGTCGACGACCAGCTCGTCGACGGCCGCGGCGCACCGCTTCAGGGCGTGCCGCACATGGGCATCTCCGCGTACAAGATCGGCCAGCAGGTCGGCCAGGCAATCGCGGACGAAACGAAGCGGCTCGGCTGGAATCCGGCCGAGGTCGGCATCATCCGGATCGCATACGACCAGTTGCCGACCGCGAAGGAGCGCACGACAGGCGCGGTCGATGCGCTCAAGGCCGCCGGTTTCCCGGCCGCGAACGTGATCGACGCACCCGAAATGACGGCCGACACCGAAGGTGCGTTCAACGCGGCGAACATCGCGCTCACCAAGCATGCGAATTTCAAGCGCTGGGTCGCGTTCGGCTCGAACGACGACACGACGGTCGGCGCGGTGCGCGCGGCCGAGGGGCGCGGCATCGGCGCGGACGCGATGGTCGCGGTCGGCATCAACGGCAGCCAGGTCGCGCTCAACGAATTCGTTAAGCCGAAACCGACGGGCTTCTACGGCTCGATCCTGCTGAATCCGCGCCAGCACGGCTACCAGACGAGCATCAACATGTACGACTGGATCACGAAGAACCAGGCGCCGCCGCCGCTCGTGCTGACGTCCGGCACGCTGATCACGCGCGACAACGAAAAGCAGGCACGCGCCGCGCTCGGCCTGTGAGCCGGCACAAGGAGCCGACATGACACGCACCACCCTCGTGACGGGCGCCGCCGGCGGCATCGGCCAAGCGCTGTGCCGCACCTTCCTCGCTGCCGGCGACCGCGTGCTCGCGCTCGATCGCGACCGCGCGGCGCTCGACCGCTTCATCGATACGCTCGGCGACGCGCGCGTGACGCCGGTTGTCGACGACCTGACCGACGCCGAGCGGCTGCGTTCGATGCTCGAATCGCATCCGCAAGCCGACGTGCTCGTCGCAAACGCGGGCACGGCCGCGTCGACCACCTTGCGCAACACGACACCCGCCACCTGGCGCACGGATCTCGATGCGAACCTGACGGCCACCTACCTGAGCGTCGAAGCCGTGCTGCCCGGCATGCGCGCGCGCGGGCGCGGCGCGATTGCGATCATCGGTTCGGTCAACGGCGTGCATGCGCTCGGACATCCGGCGTACAGCGCGGCGAAGGCCGGGCTGATCAGCTACACGAAATCGCTCGCGATCGAATACGGCCGCGACGGCGTGCGCGCGAACATCGTGTTGCCGGGCACCGTGAAGACGCCTGCGTGGGAAGCACGCGTGCAGCGCAATCCGCAGGTGTTCGAGCAATTGAGGAAGTGGTATCCGCTCGACGATTTCGCGACACCCGACGACGTCGCGCAGGCCGCGCTGTTCCTGTGCTCGCCGGCGGCGCGGATCATCACGGGCGTCGCGCTGCCCGTCGACGGCGGCCTGCTGGCCGGCAATCGCGTGATGGCGCAGGAGCTGACGCTCGAGACGTTCTACTGAAACTGAAGTGCGCAGGGCCGGCGGCCGCCCGGGCCGCCGCGCCCTGCCTGGAGCGCGGCGCGATGCCGCGCGCCGTCAATGCGCAGCGGCCGCGACCGGCTTCACCATCCTGCCGAGCACGTGCTCGGTCATCCCGCGCGCGAGTTCGGACTCGCCCATGAACACGGTGCCGATGCCCTCGTTCGACAACAGCGCGGCCTCGTCGCCGCTGTTCGTGCACAGCACGACCTCGAGCGCCGGGTTGAGCGTGCGCGAGATCTCGACGATCTGCCGCACATCGAACACGTCGGGCAGCGTGACGACCAGCATCCCGGCCCGCGCGATATGCGCCTGCACGAGCACGATCGGCTCGATCGCATCGCCCGACACGGCCGCGACACCTTCCGCGCGCAGCTTCTCGACGAGCTCGCGGTTCTGCTCGACGACGACATACGCGATCCCGCGCTCGTCCAGCGCATGCGCGATCCGCGTGCCGACCTTGCCGTAGCCGACGATCACGACCTGCCCGGTGAGGTGCGTCTGCGGCGTCGACATCGGCAGCGCGGCGAGCGGATCGTCGCGCGCCTCGAGCTTGCGCGCGAACGCCGAATGCTTGCGGATCCACACGAGCGCCGGATCGATCATCGCGAACAGCAGCGTGTTCATCGCGATCGAGATCAGCGCGACCGCCAGAATCAGGCTCTGCCCCTCGGCCGACAGCAGCCCGAGCGCGCGGCCGAGCCCCGCGAGGATGAACGAGAACTCGCCGATCTGCGCGAGGCCCGCGCCGACCGTCAGTGCGGTGTTCAGCGGATAGCGGAACGCGATCACGAGCGCGACCGCGGCGAGCGTCTTGCCGATCACCACGATCGCCGCGACCTCGATCACGTGCAACGGCTCCGCGAGCAGGATCTTCGGGTCGAACAGCATCCCGACCGAAATGAAGAACAGCACCGAGAACGCGTCGCGCAACGGCAGCGTCTCGTCGGCCGCGCGCCGGCTGAATTCCGACTCGCGCATCATCATCCCGGCGAAGAACGCGCCGAGCGCGAACGACACGTCGAACAGCTTCGCCGCGCCGAACGCGATGCCGACCGCGGCCGCGATCATGCACAGCGTGAACAGCTCGCGCGAGCCGGTGCGCGCGACGAGCCACAGAATGCGCGGAAACACGCGCTTGCCGACCACCAGCATCAATGCGATGAACGCCGCGACCTTCAGCATCGTGACGCCGAGCGTGCCCCACACGCTGCCGCCGGCCGCGTGCGCGTCGCCGGGCGGCGTGCCGCCGAGCAGCCCCGCGACGGGCGGCAGCAGCACGAGCACGAGCACCATCACGAGATCCTCGACGACGAGCCAGCCGACCGCGATGCGCCCATTGACCGACTCGACGAGCCCACGCCCTTCGAGCGCACGCAGCAGCACGACGGTACTCGCCACCGACAGCGCGAGCCCGAACACGAGCGCCGCCCCGACGCTCCAGCCCCAGGTGAGCGCGAGCCCGCCGCCGAGCAGCGTGGCCACCGTAATCTGGACAATGGCTCCCGGCAGCGCGATCTTGCGCACCGCGAGCAGATCGCCGAGCGAGAAATGCAGGCCGACGCCGAACATCAGCAGCATCACGCCCACTTCGGCGAGCTGCTGCGCGAGCGACAGGTCGCCGACAAAGCCGGGCGTGCCGGGGCCGATCACGATCCCGGCGAGCAGATAGCCGACGAGCGGCGGCATTTTCAGCAGCGACGCGAAGTAACCGAAAATCATCGCGAGACCGAAACCGGCCGCGAGCAACGCAATCAGGCTGACGTCATGAGGCATCCCCCCTCCCGAGTTCTTGTAACTATTTAGTAAGGTTCAAGATCGAAAGGATAAGGGATGAGGCGGAAGAATGGCGCGCCGCCGCGAAAATTTCACGCGGTGGCGCGCCGTTGCGGGGTGCAACCCCGGCGAAACGAAAGGCGCCGCGCGGATCGCGGCGACGCCTTGAAGCCCATCGGACAGGCGGGGCCGGCACCCCGCCGCCCCCGTCAGCGCGACGCTTGCGGGAACCGCGCGCCCGGCGGCGGTTCGGGCCGGGTCGACGGCACGCTCTTGCGCACCTTCGCGACCTGCGCGGCCGTCACCGGCGCACCGGTGTTGCCCCAGCTCGTGCGCACGAAGTTCGACACGTCCGCAACTTCCTGGTCCGACAGGCGCCAGCCGAACGGCGGCATCGTGAAGTTCGACGGCGCGGTACGCGTACCCTGCAGCGCGCTGCCTTCCAGCACGACGTGGATCAGCGAGGTCGGATCGTCGCCCTGCACGACCGGGTTGCCGGCGAGCGCCGGGAACACGCGCGTGTAGCCGTGGCCGTCGCTGCGGTGGCAGGCCGTGCAGTTGTCGCGATAGACGGCCGCGCCGGGCTTGCTCGCGTCGCCGGCCTGCAGCGCCTTGGCAGCGGCCGCGTCGTACACGTGCGGCTGCTCGCCCTGCACGCGCGGCGGCAGCGTCTTCAGGTAGCGTGCGATTGCGTTGAGGTCGTCGTCGGTCATGTGCTGCATGCTGTGGCCGACCACGTCCGTCATCCCGCCGAATGCAGCCGTGCGCAGCGTGCGGCCCGTCTTCAGGAACTGCACGATCTCGGCTTCGTTCCACGTGCCGAGGCCCGTGCGCGGCTCGCCGCGCAGGCTCGTCGGCACCCAGCCGTCGATCGCCGCGCCGCCGGCCAGGAAGTCCAGGCCGTCCGCGTCGGTCAGCCCGCGCTCCTGCATGGTCGGCGCGCGCGGCGTGTGGCATGCGCCGCAGTGGCCGAGACCCTGCACGAGATACGCGCCGCGCGCGACCACCGGATCGGTGTACGGCGCCGCATCGAACGGCTTCGGCGTCGGCGCGAACATCTTGCGCCAGATCCCGAGCGGCCAGCGCATCGACAGCGGCCACACGATGTCGACCGCACGGTTCTCGTGCTCGACGGGCGCGACGCCGTGCATGAAGTACGCGTACAGCGCCTTCATGTCGTCGTCGGTCAGGCGCGCGTAGGACGGGAACGGCATGGCCGGATACATCGTGTCGCCGTTCTTGCGCACACCCTCGCGCACCGCGCGCGTGAAGTCCTCGTAAGTCCAGCCGCCGAGGCCCGTTTTCGGATCCGGCGTGATGTTCGTCGAGTAGATGCCGCCGATCGGCGTGTCGAATTTCAGCCCGCCCGCGAACGGCTTGCCGCCGCTCGCGGTGTGGCATGCGATGCAGTCGCCTGCCCGCGCGAGGTATTCGCCTCGCTTGATCAGGTTCGCGTCGGCGGATTGCGCCGCGGGTGCGGCCGCCGGGCCGGAAGCCGCCGCGGGCACGGCAGGCTGCGCAAACGCCGTCGAGCCCGCGAAGCCGAGCGCGGCCCAGGCCGCACCGGCCGCCAGCGCGCGCAACATCCGGCGCGCGACGTTGTGGTTCATCGTCCTCTTCATACGGTCACCAGCGGGGCGGGATTTTTCAGGTATTGCTCGCGGATCGCACGTGCCGACCAGTAGGCCAGCGCCGCGATGATCCCGGTCGGGTTGTAGCCGATGCCCTGCGGCAGCGCCGATGCGCCCATCACGAACACGTTGTGCACGTCCCAGCACTGCAGGTAGCGGTTCAGCACGCTCGTCTTCGGGTCGGTGCCCATGATCGCGCCGCCGACGAGGTGGGTTGTCTGGTACGCGCGCGAATCGAAGTGCTTGCCGAACTCGCGCGTCGACACGCCGATCGCCTTCGGCCCCATCGCTTCCGCGATCTTCTTCATCTGCCCGGTCACGTACTGCGCCATCTTGATGTCGTTGTCCTTCCAGTCGAAGGTCATCCGCAACAGCGGCTGGCCATACGAATCGCGATAGGTCGGATCGAGGTCGAGATACACGTCGCGGTACGACATGTTCGAGCCGTGCGCGTCCATCGAGATCGTGTGCGCGTAGTAATCCTTGACGGACTTCTTCCACGCCGAGCCCCACTGCGGCGTGCCGGCCGGCGTCGCGATACCGCTGATCGGCTTCACGCCGGCCTGGTTCACCCACAGCGGCGAGCCGCCGACGAAGCCGAGCGGGCCGTGGTCGAAGTTGTCCGCGTTGAAATCGTCCACCGCGACGCCGTTTCCGCCCGCGCCGATGAACGGATTCGTATAGGTGTCCTTGTCGAAGAATGCCTTGATCGTCGACAGGTTCTGGTACGCGAAATTGCGGCCCACCACGCCTTCGCCCGAGATCGGGTCGTACGGCTTGCCGATGCCCGACAGCAGCAGCAGGTGCACGTTGTGGTACTGGAACGCGGCCACGATCACGAGATCGGCCGGCTGGTGCACTTCACGCCCGGCCGGGTCGACGTAGGTCACGCCCGTCGCGCGCTTCTTCGTATCGTCGAGGTCGACGCGCAGTACGTGGCACTTCGAGCGCAGCTCGAAGTTCGGCGCCTGCTTCAGCGCAGGCAGGATGTTCAGGTTCGGCGATGCCTTCGAGTACATGTAGCACGCGTAACCGCTGCAGTAGCCGCAGAAGTTGCACGGGCCCATCTGCACGCCGTACGGGTTCGTGTACGGGCCCGACGTGTTCGCCGACGGCAGCCGGTACGGATGCAGGCCGAGCGACTTCGCGGCATCCGAGAAGCGCTGCGCCGAATACGTATTGAGCTGCGCGGGCAGCGGGAAGTTGTCGCTGCGATTCGCTTCGAACACGTTGCCGTCGCCGACCACCTTGCCGCCGACCTTGTACGCCTGCCCCGACGTGCCGAACACCTTCTCGGCGAAATCGAAATGCGGCTCGAGCTCCTCGTAGGTCACGCCCGTGTCCTGGATCGTCATCCCTTCGGGGATGAACTTCTTGCCGTAGCGCTCTTCATAGTGGCTGCGCAGGCGCAGCTCTTCCGGCGTGATCCGGAAATGCACGCCCGACCAGTGCAGACCCGCGCCGCCCACGCCCTCACCCGGCAGGAACGCGGCGAGCTGCCGGTACGGCAGCGCGGTGTCCTGCAGGCCGTGGCGGATCGACACGGTCGTCTTCGACAAATCGAGGAACAGCTTCTTGCGGACGTTGTAGGTCAGCTCGTCGATCGTGTTCGGATACGCGCCGTCCGGATAGGTGTCGCGATACTCGCCGCGCTCGAGCGCGACCACGTTCAAGCCCGCTTCGGTCAGTTCCTTCGCAAGAATCGCGCCGGTCCAGCCGAAGCCGACGATCACCGCATCGACATGCGGTTTTTTCTCTGCGGCCATCAGCTGCGCTCCCCGTTGATCGAGACCGGGCCGTACGGATACGGCTTGCCGTTCTGGTTGACGAAATCCATGAAGTCCGCGCGCGCGCCCGGAAAACCGATCATCTTCCACGCCGCCATGTCGTGATTGCCGCCATGCACCGGATCGCAGAAATAGCCTTCGCGTGCGTTCTGCAGCAACTGGCCGAAGAACACGCCGGGCGGCACGTCGTCGATCTGAGCGCCGCCTTTCTCCAGCGCGCCGAGCACGGTGTCGCGGGTCGGCGCGTCGAGATCCGCGAACGCCTTGCCGTGGGTCTTCTCGCAATAGCGGTTGACCGCCGCGATACCGAGCCGGTAGATGTCGCGCGGCACCAGCTTCAGCTGGTAGCCGAGCTCGGGCACGCCCTGCTGGAACGGCCCCTGCATGTACCAGGTCGCGCCGTGCGCATACGGCGTCTCCATCTGGCGGTCGATGAATTCGGGCACGCCCGATTCGAGCGCGCCGGGGCCTTCGGCGTCGGCCGGAATCAGCCGGTCGACGGCGGCCTGGACGAACGCCCATTCCTTCGCATCGAAGAAGGTCGGCTTGTACGGGGCGCGTTCGGCGCTGGCCGATGCACCGGGCGCGTTGCCGGTCGTCGCGGAAGGCGACGACGAACGCAGGTCGCAGCCGGCGACCGACGCGATCGGCACGAGCGCGACCGACGTGCGCAGGAAACGGCGGCGCGAGTTGGGTTTGTCAGGTGGCGTGGACATGGTCGGATGTTGATCGTTGGGGATCTCGGGGCCCGGACGCGCGCACTCCGCATGCGGCGTGTCCGGCATGGCAGCCTTGCCGCACGCGGCTGGCCGTCCTGTTCTTTCGTCTGTTGCGAACAACCTCGATGCAGGCGTCGCCCGTGCAATGCGCGGCAGCGCCTTCATGCGGCCGCGCATCGCGCCGGCTCAGGCTGCGTTGCACGGTTCGGCTTCTTTGTGAGCCTTATCGTCTGACAAATACCGGCATCTGCCCGCATCTGCCCCTCATCGCTCATGACCCTCATTCAACTTAGACGCCGCGTTTGCCGACGGCAAGCGCGATGTGCACGACCCTCTTTCGGGCCCGGCGACAAGTGCCGCGAATTATATATGGAACCGGTTCCATAAAGAGATACACCAATGCAATTCAATGCATCGAAAATCGCAACAATTGAAAAGTCCGGAAGCCGGAACGCACAAGGACCGCGCGATTACCACCCTGCGCAGGTGTCAGGTAGAGGATTGTTGTGTGCCGAGTCTCGCCGAAGGCTGTCTCTTTCCAGCCACGCGGTGCACCCGGGGGTGCCGGTTTGCATCGCGCTCTGGTAGCCTCCGCGTCTCATGAGACAACAGAAAAATGAACTGCCGGCGCCCGAGGCGACCCGCATCAGCCGAACCCTCAGCTACCTGTTGCGCCACGCGCCGGAAACGATCGGGCTGCAGCTCGACCCGGAAGGCTGGGCCGACATCGACGAACTGATCGCCGGCCTCGCCCGCCAGGGGCACCCGATCGATCGCGCGACGCTCGAAACCGTCTGCGCGACCAACGACAAGCAGCGCTTCGCCCTCTCCGACGACGGCCGGCGCATCCGTGCGGTACAAGGCCATTCGACGCCCGTGGTGCAGCGCAGCTATCCGGCCGCGCAGCCGCCCGAGCGCCTCTATCACGGCACCGCAACACGTTTCCTGGATTCGATTCGGGCGCAAGGGCTGAAACCCGGCGCCCGTCATCACGTGCATCTGTCGCCGGACATCCGGACGGCGCTGGCCGTCGGCACGCGCTACGGCGTGCCCGTGATTCTCGAGGTCGATGCGCAGCGCATGCATCGGCAAGGCCACACGTTCTTCGTCGCCGAAAACGGCGTCTGGCTGACGGACACCGTGCCGGCGGAATACCTTACGGAGCTGGACGGGCCAGCGCGCTGAGACGCGCGTTCACCACGGCCAGAACATCGACGCGATGGACAGCGCCAGCGCCGCGCAAAGCGGCGAATAGTACAACGTGTCCATCCGTGCGAAACGCGACCCGCGTATCCGCTTGAAGAAGCCGACGTACCGGAAATCGCCGACGGCCCGCACCGCGAAGATCAGTGCGAACGCAACGACCGCGAACGAGATCGTGCCGGGATACGGGTTCGGCCCCAGCCAGCCGGCACGCGCGGCAACCACGCATGCGCCGCCCAGCAATGCCGCCGCGACGGCAAGCGTGCCGACGGCGGTCGGCCGCAGCAGCGGCTTGCCGTCCTGCTCCGGAATGGCCGCACGCTTGCCGCGCCGCCCGCCCAACGCCCAGTAGACGTGAATGAGCGCGATTGCGCAAAGCGTCGGCACGCTGAAATACGCTCCGGTCATGTCCGTAAGTGCCCTCGTCTCGTTGTGTCGTTATCTCGATGTGTTGCCGGCCAAGGTCCGGCACGCGGCCCCGGGCCACGGCACACGTGACGATACCGAAACCCGGCAACACGTGCATTGCGACGTCCGGTCGCAACCTGCCACAACGCATGCTGCAACGCAGTGCGCGCACAAGCGCGCGCGGGCCGCCCGCTTGACTTCCCTCCGTGCGCTACTACCCTGTTATTCCAGTACTGCGGTCGATCCGCGCCTGCGCGATCGGCCGCACGTGCATCGTTCGCCGCATTGCGCACCTGCACGACAACGATAACGAAGGCCATGGAGGCGACTCATGCTGATCGGTGTGCCGAAGGAGATCAAGAACCACGAATACCGTGTCGGCCTCACGCCGGCCGGCGCGCGCGAACTGACGCGGCACGGCCATCGCGTGCTGGTGCAGCGTGGCGCGGGCACGGCGATCGGCCTGCTCGACAACGACTACACGGCCGCGGGCGCATCGCTTTGCGACGGTGCCGACGAAGTCTTCGCGCGCGCCGACATGATCATCAAGGTCAAGGAGCCGCAGCCGGTGGAATGCGCGATGTTGCGGCGCGGGCAGATTCTCTACACCTACCTGCATCTCGCGCCCGATCCCGAACAGGCAGCCGCGCTCGTGAAGTCCGGTGCCGTCTGCATCGCCTACGAAACCGTGACGGGCCCGGGCGGCGGCCTGCCGCTGCTCGCACCGATGAGCGAGGTGGCCGGGCGCATGTCGATCCAGGTCGCGGCGACCCACCTCGAAAGCCCGCGCGGCGGGCGTGGCTTGCTGATGGCCGGTGTGCCCGGCGTGCCGGCCGCGCACGTCGTCGTGCTCGGCGCAGGCGTGGTGGGCACCGGCGCGCTGCAGATGGCGGTCGGCCTCGGCGCGCGTGTCACCGTGCTCGACACCAACGTGAACCGGCTGCGCCAGCTCGACCTCGTGTTCGCCAACCGGATCGCGACCGTCTGCTCGAACGCGCACACGATCGACGAAGCCGTGCGCGATGCCGACGTCGTGATCGGCGCCGTGCTCGTGCCGGGCGCATCGGCGCCGCGGCTCGTCACGCGTGACATGATCGCGACGATGCGCACGGGGGCGGTCGTCGTCGATGTCGCGATCGACCAGGGCGGATGCTTCGAAACCTCGCATGCGACGACGCACGCGGACCCGACCTTCGTCGTCGACGGCGTCGTGCACTACTGCGTCGCGAACATGCCCGGCGCGGTCGCGCGCACGTCGACCTTCGCGCTGAACAATGCGACGCTCGTGCATGCGCTCGCGCTCGCCGACAAGGGCTGGAAGCAGGCAATGACCGACGATCCGCATCTGCGCGCGGGCCTGAACGTGTGCGACGGGCACATCACGTACGAAGCGGTCGCGCTGGCGCTCGGCCTGCCCTATGTGCCGGCGGCAGGCGTGCTGGCATGACGTGACCGCATTCACGCACGGCCGGCGGCACACGCCGCCGGCCGCGTTCACGTTCCTTTCGATCCGCTGCGCTTGGTCGTGCCGCTTGCGCCCATCGTGCGTGCGAGCAGCGGCCTCAATTGCGCAAGCGTGCGCGTATTCAGCACGTCGGGCCGCGTCAGCCAGCCGCGTCGCGCCTGGTCGACGCCGTATGCCAGATTGTCGAGTTCGTCCGTGCTGCACGCATCCGAGCCGATCGCCACCGGCACGCCGGCCTTCGCGGCCTCGCGGCACCAGATGTCCGGCAGGTCGAGCCGCCGCGGCTGTGCATCGAGTTCGACGAAACAGCCGCGCGCCGCGGCGTGCGCGATCACGCGCGGCACATCGAGTTCGCATGCTTCGCGCTCGCCCAGCACGCGGCCCGTCGGGTGCGCGAGAATCGTGAAATGCGGGTGGTCCATCGCGCGCAACATGCGTGTGGTCTGCGCTTCGCGCGACAACTCGAAACCGTCGCGCACCGCACCGATCACGAGATCGAGCCGGCCGAGCATCGCGTCGGACACGTCGAGGCTGCCGTCCTCGCGAATACCGGCCTCTACCCCCTTGAGCAGCACGAAATCGTCGAACGATGCGTTGAGGCGATCGATCTCGTCGAGTTGCCGGTCAAGCCAGTCGAAGCCGGTGCGGCCGCTGCCGGCATCCGGTGCCCGGTCGGTGATGGCCAGGTACGCGAACCCGCGTGCGCGGGCCGCATCGGCCATCGCACGCAGGCTGTCGCGGCCGGCCGATGCGTCGGTATGCGCATGCAGGTCGCCGTGGAGATGCTTGCGCTCGACCAGCGCCGGCAGCGTGCCCGCGCGCGCTGCGTCGATCTCGCCGCGATCCTCGCGCAATTCCGGCGGGACTTCGTGCAACCCTATCGCAGCGTAGACCGACGCCTCGGTCACGCCGGCAATCCGTTCGTCGCCGCGAAACACGCCATATTCGTTGATCTTCAGCCCGCCGGCCTGCGCGATCCTGCGCAACGCGATGTTGTGCGCCTTCGATCCGGTGAAGTAGACGAGCGCCGCGCCGAACGCGTCGGCATCGACGACACGCAAATCGACCTGCAACCCGCTGGCGAGCACGACGCTCGACTTCGTCTTGCCGTGCGCAAGCACGCGCGCCACCTCGCCGTAGCCGACGAACGCTTCGGCGACGGCCACCGGATCGCGTGCGGTAACAAGGATGTCGAGATCGCCGACCGTCTCGCGGCGGCGGCGGAAACTGCCGGCCGGCACGGCCTTGCCGACGCCGGCAATCGCGCGCAGGCGTTCAAGCAGCGGCAGCAGCGCGTGTGCGGCATCCGGCAGCAGGAAGCGTTGGGGGTCGCGCTGCAGCCGGTCGTCGATCGCTTCGAGCAGATGCGCTTCGGTTTTCGCGCCGAAGCCCGGCAATTCGCGCACGTGCCCGTTCTTCGCTTCCGCGCGCAGCTGCTCGAGCGAATCGACGTGCAGCGCGTCATGCAGCGCCTTCACGCGTTTCGCGCCGAGCCCCGGCACGTCGAGCAGTTCGACGATCGCGCCCGGCAGCGCGTGGCGCAGCGTTTGCTGCAGTTCGCAGGTGCCGGTCGCGGCGATCTCGCGCAGCTTCGACGCGAGGTCGGGCCCGATCGACGGAATCTTCCCGAGATCGTCGCCGTTCGCGATCATCGTCGGGATATCGCGCCCGTAGTCGGCGATCGTGCGCGCGGCGTTGCGGTAGGCACGCACCCTGAATGGATTGGCGCCCTGGATTTCGAGCATGTCGGCGATCTCGGCGAACACGGCCGCACACCCGGCATTGTTGATCGGCATGATCGGCGTGGCTCCCTTCCACGTGGACGGCGCCGCGCGCGTGCGCGACGGTGTCTGCCCGCCCGGCGCCGCATGCTGACGCCGCCGGGCGCCCGCGTGTCATCGTACGCCGGCCGTGCGTCGCGTGCAGCGCCGTTGCGGCCGCGACGTCAGAGGGTGGCGCGCGGCGTCGTGGCGTAGTGCCGCTCGTAGATCGACTGGCAATGCGTGCACCGTTCGGCGGCCGGGCGCGCCAGCAGGCGCTCGTAGCCGACCGAACCGTCACAGTCGATGCATTCGCCGTAGCTGCCGTCGCGCATCCGCTGCTGCGCGCGGCCGACCGCGCGCAGTTCGGTGAGCTTCATGCCGATCAACGCGTGATCGACGTCGACGAACAGGTCCGCATTCGCCTCGTCGCCCTCGTCCGGCGCCGCGCCGGCGAGGTCTGCATAGGATTCCGACGCGCGCTGGTCTTCGCTCGTACGGATCTCCGCACGTAACGTCTGCTCGCTCTCGTTCAGCCGCTGTTTCAGCGTCTGCCGTTGTTGTTGGTCGAGCGCCATGGCCGTCTCTCCTGTTCCGGGTTCCGCGCGGGAAATTGCGGCGCGCGGTGTCGCGCCGGTGCGCGGCGGGCAGGCGTCACCGCCGCCGCCGTGTCCGGATGTGCGCCCGGATACACGTAGCACCGGACGCATTCGACGCAGGATAAACCCATTGAGCACGCGTGTGTTGACCGGAATCAGCGCTGCACCGCGTCTAAAAAAGCGGGGACGGACGCGAAATCGGGGACGGTAATCAGCGCACGTCCTCGCCGAGCCACTGCTTGCTGATCGCGCCGTACTCGCCGTCCTTGAGCATCGTGTCGAGTGCCGCGTTGATCGCGTCGCGCAGCTTCGGGCTATCCTTGCGCACCGCGATCCCCATCTTCTCCGGATACAGCAGCGGCCCTGCCGGCTTCGCATCGACATGCTTGTCCCGGATCGTCAGGATGCCTGCGATGCGGTCCGTGACGAATCCCTCGATACGGCGGTTCTGCATGTCGATCAGGATATCGGGCAGCCCCTTGTAGGTTTTCACCTGCACGTCGGGCCGGTTCTTGCGCAACCATGCCTCGTAGGTTTCCCCGAGCGTGACGCCGACCACCTTGCCCTTCAACTGCGCAATGTCCTGCACGCTGCTGCCCTTCGGCACAAACAGTTGCGCGCCCGAACGATAGTAGGACTGCGTGAAATCCACGGCCTTCAGGCGTTCGTCGGTCATCGCCAGGCTGCCGATGACGGCATCGTACTTGCCGGCCAGCAACCCGCCGACGATGCCGTCCCACGCCGTCATGACCGGCACGGGCTTCGCGCCGAGCCGGCTCGCGACGCGGGTGCCGATATCGACGTCGAAGCCGGTCAGCTTGCCCGACTCGTCGATGAAGCTGAACGGCGGATACTTGCCGGTCAGCGCGAACGTCAGGTTGCCGGTCTGCCGGACCTTGTCCAGATCGTCAGCGTGTGCCGCGACGCTCGCGGCGCCGATTAGCGCCGCGCAGGCGACCATCGTCATTCGTTGCAGCAAAGTCATCTCCAGTCTCCAGGATCTTGATCGTGAATCGAACGCGTCGATGCGCTCGACGTGGCATCACACGGCGCCTAACGCCGCGCGACTTCGAACAGCGCGGCGGCCCCCTGTCCGCCGCCGATGCACATCGTGACGACGACGTGGCGCACGCCGCGCCGCGCCCCTTCGAGCAACGCGTGACCGACCATGCGCGTACCCGTCATGCCGTAGGGATGACCGAGCGCGATGCTGCCGCCATTGACGTTGACGACCTCGTACGACAAACCAAGCGTGTCGACGCAATGCACGACCTGCGACGCGAACGCCTCGTTGAGTTCCCACAGGCCGATGTCGGCGGCCGACAGGCCCGTACGCGCAAGCAGCTTGCGCACGGCAGGCACGGGGCCGACGCCCATTTCGTCGGGCCGGCAGCCGGCCACCGCGCACGCGACCAGGCGTCCGAGCGGCGGCGTGTCGAGCGTGCGCAACATGGCGCCGGAGACGACCGCGCACGCGGCCGATCCGTCCGCGAGCGCGCACGCATTGCCGGCCGTCACGGTGCCGCCGTCGCGCACGGCATCGAGCGCCTCCAGCGCGTCGCCGGTCGTCCCCGGACGCCCGCATTCGTCTTCGCTCACGCGCAGCATGCGTGCGATGCTCTCGCCGCTTGCCTTGTCGCGTTCGAGCTTGCGCACGTCGACCGCGACGATTTCGTCGCGCAGCCACCCCGCTTGCGCCGCGTGCGCGGCACGTTGCTGGCTGAGCGCCGCGTAGTCGTCCTGCGCGCGACGCGACACGCGATAGCGGCGCGCGACCACGTCGGCCGTCTCGACCATCGGCATGTAGGCGTCAGCGTGCTGCGCGAGCAACCGCTCGTCCTGCTGGCGATGGCGATTCATGTGCGCGTTCTGCACGAGGCTGATCGATTCGACACCGCCCGCCAGGATCGCATCGGCTTCGCCGCCCGAGATCCGCGCCGACGCCAGTGCGACCGACATCAGCCCCGACGCGCATTGCCGGTCGACGGTCATGCCCGGCACGCTGACGGGCAGGCCGGCCGCCAGTGCCGCAAGCCGCCCGATGTTGTAGTACTGCGTCCCTTCCGGCAACGCGCAGCCGAGCATCACGTCGTCGATCCGTTCGGGATCGAGACCGCTGCGCGCCACCGCGGCACGCAGCGAAAGCCCGGCAAGCGTCGGCGACGTCGTGTCGTTGAACGCGCCGCGAAATGCACGCCCGATCGGCGTGCGCGCATAACCGACGATCCATGCGTCGCGATCGGTGCCTGTCATACGGCCTCCTTGTCGACCGTGAAATCGGCTTCGGTCAGGTTGCGGATCTCGGCGACGCTCAGCGAACCGAGCCGCTCCACCAGCGTCAGTCCATGCGCCGCACACCGGAACACCGCGTGTTCGGTGACGATCATCGCGACGCGGCGGCTGGCCGTGAGCGGCAGCGTGCATCGCTCGACGATCTTCGGTCGGCCGTTCTTGTCGGTGTGCGGCATCGTCACGATCACGCGCCCCGCCTTCTGCGCGAGTTCCGCGCCGCCGCCGATGCCTGCCACGAGGCTGCCCGGCACGAGCCAGTTCGCGAGATCGCCGTGCGCCGACACCTGCAATGCCCCCAGGAACGTGATGTCGACCAGCCCGCGCCGGATCATGCCGAACGATTCGGCGCTGTCCACGATCGCGCCGCCCGGCACGACCGACACGTAACCGCCGCCGGCGTCGATCAGGTCGCGGTCGAGATCGGCGGCGTGCGCGAGCGCGCCGACCCCGACGATGCCGTTCTCCGAGTGGATCCAGGTGGCCGACGGATCGTCGAGATACGCGGGGATCAGCGTCGGCAGGCCGATACCGAGGTTGATCAGTTGCCCGCGCGCCACTTCGCGCGCGGCCCGGCGCGCGATCACGTGGCGCGGGTCAGCGCTGGATGGGCTGGTATTCATCGGTGTCTCCGTCGATCTGGATCAGGCCATGCACGTGGATGCCCGGCGTATGGATGTCGTCGGGCGCGATCGGCGTCGCGTCGACGACGCGCGCCTCGACCAGCACCCGATCCGCGGCCATCGCCATCAGCGGCGAGAAATTGCGTGCCGCGCCGCGATAGCGGAGATTCCCGCAGGCATCCGCGCGATCCGCGCGAAGCAGCGCGAAATCGGCCCGCAGCGCGCGTTCGAAAAACAGCGTCCGGCCGTCGACCGAAATCGTTTCGCGCGTGACGCCCAGCTCCGGCGGCAACTCGATATCGGTCACGATGCCCGGCAAGCCGACGCCCGCGCAGCGGATCCGTTCGGCGAACAACCCCTGCGAAAAGAATTCGATCTGCAGTGCGCCGGACAGGTAAGCGCGCCGCGCGGGGCCGCTCAGGCCGAGATGCGTCGTCAGCAGCCGGCTCACGACACCGGCCTCGATCAGCCTCGACACGCCGTAGTTGTCCTGGTTCGCATCGTTCTTGATGATCGTCAGGTCGCGCTTGCCCTGCCGTTGCAACTCGGCCAGCAGCGAAAACGGCGTGCCCGGCGAACCAAAACCGCCGACCATGATCGATGCGCCGTCCGGAATCGGCGCGACCGCGTCGGCGAGCTGCATGCGTTTGTCCATGCGTTGCCCCGTCATCGCCCGATCGTCCGGAACGCGAGGTCGAGCCGTTCGACGATCTCGTCGCATTGCGCGCGGGTCGTGATCAGCGGCGGCGCGATCAGCGTGTGATCGCCGGTTTCCCCCATCAGCGATTTGCGCGGATAGACGATCACCCCCTGCTCGCGTGCGGCGCGCGTCACCTGCTCGCCGAACCGGAGCGCCGGATCGAACGGGGTTTTCGTGTCGCGCTCCGCGACATACTCGAGCGCGAGCAGGAAGCCGCGCCCGCGCACGTCGCCGATGAAGTCGTGCCGGGTCGCCAGGCTGTCGAGCAGGCCGCGCAGATAGTCGCCCGTCTCGGCCGCATGCTCGACCAGCCCCTCGCGTTCGATCACGTCGATCACGGCCAGCGCCGTCGCGCTCGCGAGCGGATTGCCTGCGTAGGTATAGCCGTGCTGGAACCCGCCCGATGCGAGGATCGGGTCGGTCAGCCCGGCCCGCGTCACGATCGCGGACGTCGGGTAGTAACCGGCGCCGAGCCCCTTCGCCACGCACAGGATGTCGGCCTCGACATTCCAGTGCTGGAAACCGAACCAGCGCCCCGTGCGGCCGATGCCCGTCATCACTTCGTCGAGGATCAGCAGGATTCCATGGCGCGAGCAGATCTCGCGGATGCGCGCGAAATACGCGTCGTGCGGCACCTCGGCGCCCGTGCTCGCGCCGCCGATCGGCTCCGCGACGAACGCGGCCACCCGCCCGGCACCGACTTCACGAATCGCCGCGTCGAGTTCGTCCGCGCAGTCGAGCGCGTGCTGCTCCGCGCTCTTGCCGGGCGGCACGCGATACTGCGTCGGCGAAGCGACCTTCGGATAAAGCTGGATCATCGGCTCGAACGGCCGCGTGAGCGGCGTGTAGCTCGTCATCGCGAGCGCACCCATCGTCGAGCCGTGATAGGACGGCTGGCGCGCGATGAACACGCTGCGCTCCGGCTCACCGCTGCACACCCAGTACTGGCGCGCGAGCTTCAATGCCGATTCGACCGATTCCGAGCCGCCGCTCGAGAAAAACACGCGATCGAAGCGGCCGCCCGCGAGCTCGACGAGCTTCTCCGCGAGGTCCACGGCGGGCTGGTTCTCGAACTGCGTCCGATACGCGAACGCGACCTTGTCGAGCTGCGCGAGCATCGCGTCGCGGATCGCCGGATGACCGTGGCCCAGCTGCGCCACGATGGCGCCGGAACACGCGTCGATGTGACGCTTGCCGTCCGTATCCCATGCGTAGATGCCTTCGGCGCGCGCGACAGTCGGCAACTGCACGGCGGACTGGTAAAAGAGATGGTCGCTCATTGACGTCCTTTTCTGATTGCGTAAGGTGATTCGGTAGCGCGCGGTTAGCGGATATCGGCGAGGAACGCCTGGGTCCGTTCGTGCGAAGGCCGATGAAAGATCTCGGTCGGACAGCCGTCCTCGACAACCCGGCCGTCGGCCATGAAGACGACTCGATCGGCCACGCGTTCAGCGAACCGCATCTCGTGCGTGACGACCATCATCGTCATGCCGGCCTTCGCCAGCCGCTCCATGACGGCCAGCACGCCGCCGACCATCTCGGGGTCGAGGGCCGACGTCGGTTCGTCGAACAGCATCGCGTCGGGCTTGAGCGCCAGTGCCCGCGCAATCGCGACACGCTGCTTCTGCCCGCCGGACAGATTGCCGGGATAGACGTCCTGCTTGTCGAGCACGCCGACCTTGTCGAGCAGTTCCCGCGCTTCATCCCGCGCCTGCGATGCCGTCATGCCGAGCAGCTGCATCGGCGCGAGCGTCAGGTTGTCGAGCACGGTCAGGTGCGGAAACAGGTTGAAGTGCTGGAACACCATGCCGACCTTCATCCGCATCGCATTCAGGTAACGCTCCTGGGCTCGATGCCCGCGGCCCGGATCGTTGACGAGGCTGCCGAGCACCCTCACCTCGCCGCGCGTCGGCGTCTCCAGGTGGTTCACGCAGCGCAGCAGCGTGCTCTTTCCCGATCCGCTCGGGCCGATCAGCACGACCACCTCGCCTTTGCGGACGTCGAGCGAAATGCCCTTCAACACTTCCAGCGCCCCGTAGGTCTTGTGGATATCGCGCAGGACGATCTGCGGCTGGGTTCCGTTCATGCCCGGCCTCCCTTCAGGATCAGGTGCCGTTCGAGCTGGCGCAGCACCAGGCTCGTCCCGGTGGTCAGCAATGCATAGATCATTGCGCATGCAAAGTAGAGTTCGAATGGCTTGAAGGTCGCGCCGACCAGTTGCTGCGTGCGCATGAACAGCTCCGCGAGCGTGATCGTCGACACGAGCGACGTGTCCTTGGTGAGAATGATCAGGTTGTTGCCGAGCGGCGGCACGATCAGCCTGAGTGCCTGCGGCAGCACGACGAGCCGCATCGTGCGCGCGGCGCCGAAGCCCAGCGACCGGGACGCTTCGACCTGCCCGTGCGGAATCGCGAGGATGCCGGCACGGATCGTCTCCGCGTTGTAGGCGCCGACGTTGAGCGCGAGACCGATCACGCCGGACGTGAACGGCGACAGTTCGAGCCCGAACTGCGGCAACCCGAAGTAGATGATGAACAGCTGGACGAGCAGCGGCGTCGAGCGGATCAGCCAGATATAGGCGCTGGTGGCGTCGCGCAGCACGCGATGGCGCGACAACCTGCCGAGTGCGGCGCCGAGGCCGATGGCCAGGCCGAATACGGTCGCGAGCAGCGTCAGCTCCACCGTGACGGCCGCCGCTTCGAACAGCATCGGCAGGTACTTGAAGACGAGATGGAAATCGAACATGGCATGGCGGCCAGCGCGCTGCGCGGCGGCGCAACGGCACTGAGGGTGTCTCCGTATGATGAGTGACCGATTTGATTCATCATCTGCCGACGGCCCGGAAGCCATTGCGGTAGAAGGAATCGGCCTGTTGTTTGACTGGATCGAAGTCTCGCTTTGAATTATTTTTCGGTCAATATATGATCTTTTTTAATCAATTGATTGACCGGAGCGAACATGCGGAGCGACTTCAGCCTGCGCGACATCGAAATCTTCCATGCGATCGCCACGGCCGGCTCCACGCGACAGGCGGCGGTTCAGCTCGGCATCACGCAGTCGGCCGTCAGCCATGCGCTCGCGAGGCTGGAGGACAGCCTGCGCATCCGGCTGTTCGCGCGCGAGAACCAGCGCCTTCAGATCTCGCCGGCAGGCCGCTACATGCTCGACGAGGCCGTGCAGTTGCTCGACCGGCTGAATCGTATCGAAGAGGAAATTTCGCTGTTGCAGGACAGCGGTGTCGCGTCGCTGCGCATCGGCTGCGCACCGGGGCTGTGTCACCGGTTCGGGCCGCGGCTCGCGCAGCAATATGCGCAGTCGCACAGCGGCACGGGCGTCGCGCTCGACGTCGCCGCGAGCGGGCGGCTCATATCGGATGTGGAAGGCGGCCGCCTCGATCTCGCGATCGTGTCGTACGAGATCCATGAGCCGGGCCTGATCTTCGTGCCCGTGTTCGGCGCGAAGATGGTCGCGCTACTGACGCGCAAGAACCGGCTCGCCGCGCGCAAGCTGCTGACGTACGACGATCTCGCCGATCAGCAGTACATCAAGCCGATCCAGTCCGACCACCTGATCTACGACGACTCGAGCGACCGCCGTCGGCTTGGCTACGAGTTGCGCGTGAGCATGAGCTCGCTCGGCGAAGTGATCCGGCTGACCGACGGCGTGAGCCTGCTCAATGCGCTGACCGCCGCCGACCTCTGCGCGAACCGCGAGCTGGTGGCGCGCCCGTTCGATTCGAGCCAGTGGTTCAATTTCTATCTCGTTCACCAGCATGCGCTGAAGAACAATCCGGCCGTGCGCGACGTGCTCGATATCGCGCAGGCGTGCGTGCGCGATACGGCGGAAAACTCCGCGTATCCCGATGCGTTCGTGGTGCGCTGATGCGGGGCTGGCCGCCGCCGCGTTGGCCGCCCCGCGCAACCTCAGAAGGCATTCCGGCCGATAAAGCCTCGCACGACCGTCAGCAGGATGATCTTCATGTCGAACCAGAAGCTCCAGTTCTGCATGTAGAACAGGTCGAACTTGACGCGCGCCTCCATCGACTCGACCTTGCGCGTCTCGCCGCGATAGCCGTTCACCTGTGCCCATCCGGTGATGCCGGGCCGCACGCGGTAGCGGTACATGTAGCAGTCGATCAGTTGCCGGTACAGGTCGTCGTGTTCGATCGCATGCGGACGCGGGCCGACGACCGACATCTGCCCGAACAGCACGTTGAAGAATTGCGGCAGCTCGTCGAGCGACGTGCGCCGCAGGAACGCGCCGACGCGCGTGATGCGCGAATCGTTGCGCGACGCCTGCCGCACGACACCCGGCTGTGCGCGATGCACACGCATCGTCCGGAATTTCAGGATGTCGAACTCGCGCCCGTCGACGCCCTTGCGGCGCTGCCTGAACAGCACGGGCCCCGGCGACGACAGCTTGACCGCGATCGCCAGCATCGACAGCAGCGGCAACAACGGAATCAGCACACCGATTGCGAACAGCCGGTCGAACGCGAACTTCGCCCACAGCTCCGGCGCCGAGCGCGGCGTGGTCGCGAGATTGATCGCCGGCATGCCGAGCACGTCGGTCGCCGAGCGATCGACCATCGCCATCTGCCGCACGTCGGGCAACAACCGCAACTCAACGAACTCGTCGCGCAACTCGCGGACGATGCGCTGGATCCGCCACTCGTGCGACATCGGCAGCGTGAGCCATACCTCGTCGATCCCGCCGCCGCGAATCAGGTCGCGCAACGCGCTCCAGTCGTCGATCACCGGCACGCCGCCGATGCCGCCGGCGGCAGCCTGTGCGTCGTCGTCGAATACGCACGCCGCCACGAACGGGCCCTGCGGGTCGAGCTGCATCCGCTCGACCGCGACACGCCCGTACGCGGTTGCGCCGACCACCGCGACGCGGCGCTGCCGCGCGCGCGGGTCGTCACGCGTCAGCGCAAGCGCCAGCAGCGCGGCACGGCCGAGCAGCAGCGCGGCGTCGCCGGCCAGCACCGTGCGCACGATCCAGCGTGTCGTGATCGTGCCGCCGCGGTTCATGATCCACATCGCACCGGCCACCGTCAGCACACTCGCACAGACGAGCGCCACCATCGTCTGCGTCAGCGCATGCGCGCCGCCTTGTGGCGCCACGCTGCCGCGCACGGTGCGCAGGTAGCGCGGCAGCAATGCCACGGTCAGCACGCACAGCAGCGCGATCGCACCGCGCTGCGCGTCGGACAGCGCGCGCCACGCGAGGCCCGACGCCGCCTGCGCCGCGAGCGCGCCTGCCAGCACGAGCACGACGTCGGTCGCTGCGATCGCGGCACGCCGCATCGCATTCGTTCCACCGGCCCTCGACTGCATCGTCACGCACCATGTGCCGGGAACCCGCGGCGCCCCTCCGGCAGGCGGGGCCGAACCGGCGTCGGCCTTGCCGTCCCGCGCGTGCCGAGCAGCCTGCGGTAGTCGGCGCGAATCAGGTCGTAGCATTCGCACGCGTGATGTTCGAGGCCGTCGCGGTCGAGCACCGTGATGCGGCCGCGGCGCTGCCGGATCAGCCCGGCTTCCTGCAGGTTGCCCGCCGCTTCCGTCACGCCTTCGCGCCGCACGCCAAGCATGTTCGCGATCGTCTGCTGCGTGACGGCCAGTTCATCGCCGTCGATGCGGTCGTGCGCGAGCAGCAGCCAGCGGCTCAACTGCTCGCTGACCGAGTGATGCCGGTTGCACAGCGCGCTGCGCGAGATCTGCGCCATCGCCGCCTGGCAGTAGTTGAGCAGCAGCCGGTAGGTCGCCGGCGATCGCTCGAATTCGGCGCGCATCACGCAGCTCGGCACGCGATAGGCCATCCCGCCGATGCGGACCTCGACCCGGTGCGACGCGGCGGCGCCACCCACCAGCGTCGCCAGCCCGACCACCCCTTCGCGGCCGACCTGCGCTACCTCGACCATCGCACCGTCCTCCATCAGGTGCTGCACCGACATCATCGACGTCGTCGGGAAATGCACGTGGCGCGTCGGCTCGCCGACCCGGTCGAGCATCCCGGCCTTGATCCTGACCAGTTCGAGATGCGGTGCGATGGTGCGGATGCTGTCCTCGGGGAGGGCATCGAGGATGGCATTCGCCGAGTAGCTCGAGTGAAGATGAAGCATGTCTGTATCCCTTTTATCGTCCGCGCCGCCTGCAGCCGCGTGCACGGAACTCGTTATCGCGATGCGCGCCCGGACGTTGGCAGTGGTTGCGGCCCACAACCCTGATTCCGACTGCCCTCGGCTTGCCGCCGCCGGATTGAGTCGGTCGTCCCGTTTCGACACGCCAGCCCGAATAAGCGATTTACGTGCCAATACATGCCCATCCTTAATATATGAATCACGACGGATTTAGATCACCCGAATAACCGGTGCAAAAACAAAAAAAGCGTCTCATTTCCGGACACTCTTCCGGACGATGGACACTGCACGCCATTTGACTGATCATTTCCCCCGCATCGAACCAAGTCAGTCGCAGCGGTGCTGCGAGGCTTGTCGCTCATATACTTACAGTCGATTTTCAATTGTTTCGGTGATGTGCCGGACAGCACCCCGCTCCAGTGCCACGCCTCACACGGTTGTTTGAAACTGTCTCAAATTTGAATCGAGACACTAATTTTCCACTTTGTCACCTAGCGCACACTTCATCCGTATCCATTTGATTTTTATAGATATTTTTGCGAGCACCATTTATTTGTCAAATAATGTTCAATGCCCGCCAGGCACTTTCTCCGAACGGTTCCCACCACCGCGCGATTCATTCCCGGCCGACACCGAATGAATGATCGCTGTGCCATTCAGTCTCCGGATGATTAATTCCGTCGAAATGAATCATTAAATCCGGATGACGTTTTCATCCGGCCAAAATCGTCAAACTTTGTGAAATGACGCAATATGCAATTGATTCAAATCAATGGCGTGCTAGCCTTTTCGCCAGTATCGTCACTCCATTTTTGACGAACACAAGTCCGCACGATCGTGCGAATTCCCCATTTTCGGGGTATTGCCGATACGACGCGCGACCGCCACCCTACGAGGATGCGCCGTGACTCACCAGGCCCCTGACGCCGTCGTGTACGCGAACGGCATGATCGAGCTTTCCCACAGCTTCGATGCGAACCGGTTTCTTGCGGCCATCGACCGCGACGACCTCGCGACGTTCGCCCCCCACCTTCAACTCGTCCACCTGAAATCGGGGCAAGTACTCTGCGAGCCCGGCGAAATGCTCGCGGCGGTCTACCTGCCCGTCACGACCGCGATTTCGCTGCAATACGTGTCGTCCGGCGGCATGACGCTGGAAGTCGCGGAGATCGGCAGCGAGAGCGTGGTGTGCGACGACGTGATCAGCGGCAGCGGCCGGATGCCCTGCCGGGCCGTCGCCTGCCGCGACGGTTTCGTCTACCGGCTCGACCGGCGCGTGTTCGCCGCCGCGTTCGACGCGTCTCCGGTGATTCGCCATCTCGTGTTCGTCTGCGTACGGCTGCTGATGGCGCAGGTCTCGCAGATCACGTTCTGCAGCCGTCATCACGTGCTCAAACATCAGTTATGCCGATGGTTCCTGCTCGCGTATGACCGGACCCGCAGCATCGAGATCCAGGTGACACACAGCATGCTGGCGCAGATGCTCGGCGTGCGGCGCGAAACGGTCACCGATGCCGCCGGCGAAATCCAGAAGCTGGGCCTGATCCGGCAATACCGGAGCTCGATCGAACTCGCCGATCTCGACGGCCTCGAAAAAATGTCGTGCGACTGCCGCACGATCGTGCGTGACGAGATGAAGCGCATCCTGTCGGCCGACTCGGGTGTGCCGGCCGCTTCGCGCGCCTGACCGGCCTGCCCACCCGGCGCGGCACTTCGGTGCGCAGGGTCAGCTGTTTGTAGGGTGGCGAACAGAACGCCGTGTCTGCCAATGGTCTACTGATGCCGGACTGCCGGGGGGACGTCAGCGCGTATCGCGCGTCTGCCCGAGCGGACGACACCACGCACGCCGGAGCAGCACGTGAAAAACGAAATCAGAACCATCCTGAAGCACGTCGCCCATCTCGAAGCCGCGATCGATTCGATCGGCGACGGGGACGACCTCTACCAAGCGGGCCTTTCGTCGCTCGACACGATCCAGCTGATGCTCGCGATCGAGAAGCAATTCAACATCGAGATTCCCGACGAGATGCTGAACCGCAACCTGTTCCGCAGCATCGATGCGCTCGCGGACACGATCGCCACGCTGCAACGCACCGAGCATTCCGCATGAGCGCGCTGCTTCCCGAACTCGCGACCGACAGCGATTCGCGTCGGCTCGACGAGGCCGCGCATGCCGTCGCACAGATCGCCGCGCAGCACGCGGACGCGGTCGACCGCGACGCGCGCTGCCCCGTCGAGGCGATCGAGGCGATGCGCGCGCGCCGCCTGCTCGGCGCGATGGTGCCGACCCATCTTGGCGGCGCTGGCGCGTCGCTGGAGGACGTCGCGTCGGCCTGCTCGATTCTCGGCCAGGCCTGCGCGTCGTCGGCCATGGTGTTCGCGATGCACCAGATCCAGGTCGCCTGCATCGTCAACCACGCGCTCGACCAGGGCTGGCACAAGCTGTTCCTGCAGCAACTCGTGCGCCACCAGTGGCTGCTCGCATCGGCCACGTCGGAAAACGGCGTCGGCGGCAACCTGCGCGCGAGCCAGTGCGCGCTCGAAACCGACGGCGGCGAATTCCGGCTGCGCAAATCCGCGCCGACGATCTCGTACGGCGACTATGCGGACGGCATCCTCGCGACCGCGCGACGCGATGCGGATGCCCCGGCTTCCGAGCAGGTACTCGTCACGCTGCTGCGCGACGGCTACACGCTCACGCGCCGCGGCGAATGGGACACGCTCGGGATGCGCGGCACCTGCAGCAACGGTTTCGAGCTCGACGCGCAAGGCGCCGCCGTCCAGTGCCTGCCGGTACCGTTCGCGAAGATCGCCGAGGAAACGATGGTGCCGGTATCGCACATCCTGTGGGCCGCGGTATGGATCGGCGTGGCCGGCGACGCGTTCCATCGCGCGCACCAGTTCTTCCGCGCGCAGGCACGCCAGACCGACGGTGCGCCGTCGCCCGCGTCGAGGCGCATCGCCGAATCGCTCGCGCTGATGCAGGCGATGCAGGCCCGCGTCGACAACGTGCTGCGTCTCCATGCGAATGCGACGGCACGCTCGTGGTCGGCCGGCATGGCCTGGGCCGCCGAGATCAACACGCTGAAGACCTACGTGTCGACGACCGCGCTGGAAGTCGCGCACGAGGCCATGATGATCTGCGGGATGGCCGGCTACAAGCAAGGCACACCGTTCAGCATCGGCCGCCACATTCGCGACCTGCATGCGGCGCCGCTGATGATCAGCAACGACCGCATTGCCGCCAACACCTCGAACCTGCTGCTCGCGCTGCGTCCTGCGACGCTGGAGAAACATTCGTGAACGATCGACTTGCCGTGCCCTCCGCCGCCTCCGCTCCCGCCGACGCACCGTTCGACCGCGCGGGCGTCAATCCGCTGCGCGACGAACTGATCGACGCGGGCCTGCTGGTCTCGACCGGCATCCAGGGCCTGTTCGGCCGCAGCGAACGGTTCGAGCGCGTCGTGGAAGCGCTCGACGCGTTCGTTACGCGCATCGGCGCCGACCAGCAGGCCGAAGTGCTGCGCTTCCCGCCGGCCATGAGCCGCCTCGAATTCGAGCGCAGCGAATACATGAAGAGCTTCCCGCAGCTCGCGGGCAGCGTGCATGCGTTCTGCGGCGACGAACAGAGGCACCAGCGCGTGCTGCAGTGCCTCGATCGCGGCGACGACTGGACGGAAAGCCAGAAGCCGACCTACGTCGTGATGACGCCGGCCGCGTGCTACCCCGTCTACCCGGTCGTGGCACGCGCGGGCGCGCTGCCGGCCGACGGCCGGATCGTCGACGTATTCTCGTACTGCTTCCGCCACGAGCCGTCGCTCGATCCGACCCGCATGCAGCTGTTCCGGATGCGCGAGTATGTGCGGATCGGCACGCCCGAGCAGATCGTCGCATTCCGCGAGACCTGGATCGAACGCGGCACGCGGATGATCGAGGCGCTGCGCCTGCCCAACGCGATCGATCTCGCGAACGACCCGTTCTTCGGGCGCGGCGGCAAGATCGTCGCGAACAGCCAGCGCGAGCAGAACCTGAAATTCGAGCTGCTGATCCCGATCGAGCACGACGATCGCCAGACCGCCTGCCTGAGCTTCAACTACCACATGGACCATTTCGGGCTGCTGTGGAACATCCGCACCGCGACGGACGACGTCGCGCACACGGGCTGCGTCGGCTTCGGCCTCGAACGGCTCACGCTCGCGCTGTTCCGCCACCACGGCTTCGACATCGATGCATGGCCGCGTGAAGTCCGCGACGTGCTGTGGGGCACGCGATGAGATTCGTGTCCCGCGACGGCGAAGACGCGTCGTTCGAGGATGTGCGCCACCGCGCGCGCCACTACCGGCCGCATCCGCTGCACAGCCAGGAGATGGTCTGGAAGCAGACCAACTGCTACGTCGACATGTGGCTCGAAGTGCTCCGGTGGTGGGGCTTCAATCCGTACGCGGCGCTACCGTTTACGATCGCACTCGATTTCGAGGGCGACCAGTTCACGTTCTTCAAGTTTCCGCACGACGAACTGGAGCGGCTGTACGGCATCGTCGTGCAGGAGCACTCGATCTACGAACCGCTCGACCAGCACATCGAGACGCAGGTCGCACGCGGCCACCTGATGATCGTCGAGGTCGACGCGTGGTTCCTGCCCGATACACGCGGCAGCAGCTACCGCACGCAGCACACGAAGACGACGATCGGCATCGATGCGATCGACCGCACGAAACGCCAGATCGGCTACTTCCACAACAGCGGCTATTACGTGGCCGAGGATTTCGACTACAACGGGCTCGTCGGCGGCAGCTCGCCGATGACGCTGCCCCCCTATGTCGAATGCGCGAAGCGACGGTTTGCGCCGCTCGACGAGCGCGCGCTGTGCGAAACGTCGCTCGCCGCGCTGCAGCGCCACCTGCGGCGCCTGCCGGTCGTCGACCCGATCGCCGCGTTCCGGCGCCAGTTGCAGACCGACGCGCGCACGCTCGCCGAGTCGCCGCTCGAGCACTTCCATGCGTACTCGTTCAACTCGGTGCGGCAGCTCGGCGCGAATTTCGAACTGTTCGGCCATTACGCGCGGTGGCTGCAAGCCAGCGGCTGCGTCGGGCCGTTCGCCGAGATCCGCGCCGCGTGCGACCGCATCGCGTCCGAAGCGATGGTGCTGGAATTCCGGCTCGCGCGTGCCTGTGCACGCGGCAAGGAGGAACGCGGTGACTCGACGCTCGAAGCGATCGAGGCCGCCTACGCGGATGTGGTCGCGTGCGCGCGGCAGATCGGCTTGCCGCTGCGGCACATCACGCCCGCGCGCAGCGACACTGCGGCACCCGTGCCGGTCATGCGGTGACGCGCACGCGTGCGCTGCCCGCGTGGTCGATGCTGGCGACAGCCGCGGGGGCCGCACGGGAACCGCGCGACCTCCCGGCCGCCGGCGGCGGCTGGATTCCGGCGACCGTGCCCGGTACCGTTGCGCAGTCGCTCGCGCTCGCCGGCCGGCTCGACGAAGCCGAATCGCTCGACGAGCGCGACCACTGGTACCGGATCGAACTGCGCGGGCACGGGCCGCGCGTGCTGCGCTTTCACGGCCTCGCAACGCTCGCGCAAGCGTGGCTCGACGATACGCCGATCCTCCGTTCCGACAGCATGTTCGTCGCGCACGATGTGCCCGTGTCGCTCGACGGGTCGCGCCGGCTGACCCTCTGTTTCCGTGCGCTCGCCCCGCACCTGCGCGAGGCGCGCGCGCCGCGCCGCGCACGATGGCGCACGCGCCTCGCCGAGCCTGCGGCACTGCGCACGATCCGCACGTCGCTATTCGGGCACATGCCGGGCTGGTTTCCGCCGTATGTGCCGACCGGCCCGTGGCGGCCCGTGGACGTGCTCGATCCGGCCGACGGGCCCGTTCTCGTCGATTGCGACCTGCACGCGCGCATCGAAGGCGACACGGGCTGGCTCGACGCGGACCTGAGGTTCGCCGCACCGCTGCCCGACGCGCTCGCGGCACGGCTGTCGTGCGGCCAGCACCATGCCACGCTCGAACGTGCCGGCCCCGACCGCCTGCGCGCAAGCGTCGCGGTGCCCAACGTGTGCCGCTGGTGGCCGCATACGCACGGCGAGCCGGTGCTGTACGACGTTGCGCTGCATATCGGCGACGAGCGGCGACCGCTCGGCGCGACGGGCTTCCGCACGATCGAAGTCGACCCCGGCGCCGACGGCAAGGGTTTCGGGCTGCGCATCAACGGCGTGCCCGTGTTCGCACGCGGCGCGTGCTGGAGCAGCGCCGCACCGCTCGCGCTGCACGCGGACGACGCCGCCTACGCCCGCCTGCTCGGGCTCGCGCGCGACGCCGGCTTCAACATGATCCGCGTCGGCGGCACGATGACCTACGAGGCCGATGCCTTTCACGCCTGGTGCGACCGGCTCGGGTTGCTGGTCTGGCAGGATTTCATGTTCGCGAACTTCGACTATGCGCTCGACGATCCCGGGTTCGCGGACAACATCGATCGCGAAGCCCGGCAGTTCCTCTCGCGTCACAGCGCATCGCCGTCGCTTGCCGTACTGTGCGGCGGCAGCGAGATCGCGCAACAGGCCGCGATGTCCGGGCTCGGGCCGAAGCAGCGCTTCCTCGAGCTGACCGCCGACCGTCTGGCCGGCCATGCGGCCGCCTGCCGGCCCGACGTCCCGTATGTACCCGACTCGCCCGACGGCGGCGTGCTGCCGTTCGCGCCGCGCGAACGCGTGTCGCACTATTACGGCGTCGGTGCGTACCTGCGCCCGCTCGAAGACGCGCGCCGCGCGGACGTGCGCTTCGCGAGCGAATGCCTCGCATTCTCGAACCTGCCGTGCGACGCCACGCTCGCCGAGCTCGGCTGGCTCGGCGTGCACGAGCCGCGCTGGAAAGCCGCCGTGCCGCGCGACCCCGGCACGTCATGGGATTTCGAGGACATTCGCGACCACTATCTGCAAACGCTGTACGACGTCGCGCCCGACCGGCTGCGGCGCGAAGATCCGGCCCGCTACTTCGAGCTGTCGCGCGCGGTGATCGCCGACGTGATGCGTGAGACGTTTTCCGAATGGCGGCGCACCGGCTCGCGCTGCGCCGGCGCGCTCGTCTGGCAGTTCCAGGACGTGATGCCCGGCGCCGGCTGGGGGGTGATCGACGCCGCGCACCGGCCGAAATCGGCGTGGCATGCGCTGCGCCAGGTCCTGCAGCCCGTGCAGGTGTTGCTCGTCGACGAAGGCTTGAACGGGCTCGACGTGCATGTCGTCAACGAGCGCCCCGCGCCGCTGTCGGCGGCACTCGAGCTGGTCGCACTGCGCGACGGCCGCACGCCGGTCGCGCGCGCGGGCTGCCCGATACGGATCGCGGCGCACGACACGGTGCGGATCGGCTCGGCCGAGCTGCTCGGCCGCTTCTTCGACTGGACCTACGCGTACCGCTTCGGGCCCTGCGAACACGACACCGTCGTCGCAACGCTGCGCGCCGACGACGGCACGCTGCTGTCGCAGGCGTTCCATTTCCCGTCCCGCACGCATCCGGCCGTGCTGGCGCGCCGCGAACTCGGGCTGGAGGCGTGTGTGTCGCGCACCGGCGACACGTGGCACGTGGACATTGACACACGACACGTCGCGCGCCACGTGCAGATCGATGCGCCGGGCTTCGTGCCGCGCGACGACTGGTTCCATCTCGCACCCGGCACGCCGGCGCGCGTCGCGCTCGTTCCGCTGGAAATGGCAGGAAAGAATGGGGCTGCGGCGGATGGGCCGCCGGCCGTGGAAATCCGGGCGGTAAACGCAGCGCGCACGGTACGCGCAACGCAGGCCGGTTGACGTGACGCTCGCGGCCGCACAAGCCGCGAGCGCCCCTGTCGAATCTCAGTCGGACGAGCCCGTCCCGCGCGGCCGCTCGATCCCGTATGCCTCCATCCAGCGGTACAGCGTCGCACGCGACACGCCGAGCTCGCGTGCCGAAGCCGCGACGCGCCCGCGCGTGCGCAGCAGTGCGGTTTCGATTGCCTCGCGCTCGATCGACTTGCGGATGTCGGCCACCGACGGTGACGCGGCATCGAGACAGTATTCGAGTTCGAGATCCTGCGCGGTAATCAGGCGCCCTTCCGTCATCACGACCGCGCGGCGCACGCGGTTGATCAGTTCGCGCACATTGCCGGGCCAGTCGTGCTTGTACAGCGCCGTGATCGCATCCGTCGAGAAACCGCGTACGCGATGGCGCGCGTCGCCGCGAAAGCGTTCGAGCATGTGATGCGCGAGCAGTTCGATATCCTTGCCGCGCGCGCGCAGCGGCGGCTGGTCGATGCGCATCACGCACAGACGGTGGAACAGGTCCGGCCGAAAACGCCCTTCCTCCATCGCGTCGCGCAGGTCGACGTGCGTCGCCGACACGATCCGGACATCGACCGGCACCGGATCGCTGCCGCCAAGACGATGGATCGAGCGCTCCTGCAGAAAACGCAGCAGGCTCGCCTGGCTCTCGTGCGGCAGGTCGCCGATCTCGTCGAGCAGCAGCGTGCCGCCGTTCGCCGCTTCGACATAGCCGATCTTGCGCGCGTTCGCGCCGGTAAACGCGCCGCGCTCATAGCCGAACAATTCGGATTGCAGCAGATGTGGCGGAATGGCACCGCAGTTGACCGCGACGAACGGGCCGTTGCGGCGCTCCGAATGGCGATGGATCGCGACGGCCGTCAACTCCTTGCCGGTCCCCGTTTCGCCGAACACGAACACCGGTGCATCCGTGCGCGCGAAGCGCCGCACCGTATCGAACAGCCGCAGCATCGCGCTGCAGGTGCCGACGATGCCTTTCTCTTCCGATTCGAGCCGTTCGCGGTCGCGTGCGAACAGGCATTCCATGCCGTACGCATGGCCGACCGTATCGGCGATCCGCTGGTGCGACGCGGGCAGCGTGACGTAGTCGAAGCAATAGTCGCGCAACAGCGCGCGCACGTTCGGCGAAGCGGTCTGGCCGACGTCGACGAGTGCGACCCAGACGACGTCGCGCATCGACGCGCAGGTCGACGCGATGCTGCCGATCGCGTCGGCATGGCCGCCGCTCAGGTCGAGGATGCCGCAGGTGATTTCGCCGGACGTGTCGCGCAACTCGCTCGCCTGCGCGACGACCGACACTTTCCAGTCGCGTCGCGCCAGTTCCTTTCGCAACATGACGGACGGCGACTGCGTCCAGTAAATCAGCGGACGCTGCCCGTTACCGCTCCCCGCGCCGGCGCTCTTATCGCGCGTTATTGGCATATTCATAACGAACCATCACTTTCTCCACTCCGCGAACCGTTCGCGTGCGCTGCGGCCGGCGGCGCATGGCCGCCTTTCCGCGCTGCGTTTCCGCAGCTTTGGCGAAGATCGAGACTGCACACGGCGAGAGCCCCCGGAGGTCGAGCCGGATGTCATCCGGCCTCGTTGTCATCGAACTCGAAGGGAACGCGCGGCTGCGGGAGCCACGACGTTCCCGCTTTGAAGCGACCCGCCATCGAGGCGGAGCGCGTCGGCAGACGGGAATGCCGTCGGCATGTGCGTCACGTCGTACACGACAGTTGCGCCCGATGCTGAACCGGATGGCCGCCAACCCGCTTCCGGAATGACCGCCGCATTTCATCCGCTCCTGAATTTACACCCCGTTTCGAGATGGTCTTGTTACCAAAAGATAATCCTGAATCAGCCGGTTACGCGACCGGTCGCCCCGCACCACACGCGTTTGACCACTGAGATTTGATTATCTATGAGCATTCCAGTCAATCAGTGGCAAATACTACTTTTCCGCGAGATGGGGGGAGTCGATTGCGCGTGATTCCCATCGAAATCCCCGGGAACGGCCAGTACCGCATTCCACTCGCCACATAATCGCGTGCGCCGCCGGATGGCCGCATCGTATCGCGACGGCGCACGGCCTGCTCGTCCCCCGCGCTTCCGTTACATGCCGTAATCAACCGCACCGCGTCGTGCGTCGTGTTTCGCGGTGCCAAGGCGTCGCGAAACGCGTGCCGACCGCGCCGATCGTTGTTCGGTGAATCGTCGTGGCCACGCGTGAAATCGATTGTGCCGACCGTCGTCCCCCGCAGTGCAGCATGGCGGCACGGTACGCGGCGCGCAGTCACGTCACGCCTGTGTGCGGCGTTTCGTCGGCACGGATGCGGGCGGCTCGCTGTCGCAATCGGCCAGGCAACACAGCCTGGGCGCATGCGGCGACGACAGCAGATCGCCGCGGTAGCACATGCGTGCAAACAACGGCATGCGGATGAAGGACGGGTGCGCCGCGCGGGCACACCCGATCCTGAAGGAATTCGACGAGGCTCCACACGGTCGGCTTGCGCGATGCCGCCGAGCGCGGGCATGAGTGTATGCCCGGCACCACCATGCACGATCGGCCCGTCGTGAACGCTTGCAATCTTCAAGTCCTGCCCCCGGTTCTTTATTGACATTCGATGTTGACTGGCCGCGCATCGAGGCGGGCCGCCAGGATGCGGCAATTATGGAAAAGCGGCGGCCGCTGCGGTGTGTGCTACCGCACTTTGCGGCGCTCGCGCGACAGGCTCCCTGCTGTACATGCCGCGCCTGCCGCGCGAATCCGGGGCGTGAGTACGCTTTCGAACAGACCGGCGTGCGGCGCACCCGGATGATGAAGATCGCCGCACTGCACGGAACGATCGCGTCCGCGCGGCACGGCGTTCCGAAGGCATCACGCGAGGACAGCATCATGGAATGGCATTGTTGTGAATTCGAGCATCTGGGCGCCGTCGATCTCTATGCAATCCTGCGCGCGCGCAACGCCGTGCTGGTGGTCGAGGACGCGCACACGCATCTCGACATCGACGGCAAGGACGCGGGCGCGCTGCATGTCTATGCGACCGTGCGCGACGCCGACACGAAGGAAGTCGCGGCCTACGCACGCATCCTGCCCGGCGACGACATCGATCCGGACGTCGTGATCGACAAGGTGTTGACGAGCGAGAGCCGACGCGACGACGATACGCTCGAGCGGCTGATCGAGCGCGCCCTCACCGCCGCGCAGGCTGCCTGGCCCGAGGCCGCGGTGCGCACGCACGTCCCGGCGCCGCGCCAGGCGTTCTACAAGCGTTTCGGATTCCGCAAGGCCTACGGCCCGTATCTCGAACAGGGTGCGCCCTTCGTCGGCCTGGTGCGGTCGGCCGACCGCGCTGCAGGCGCGCTGCGCAGCCTGCTGTCCCGGGCCGTTTCGGCCCACCGGTCGCGCAACGACGACGCGCGTGCCGACAGCCGCACGCACAACCGGCTGCCCGCCGACACCGGAGCCAATCGATGACCCGCACCCTTCGCCCGGTTCCCGAGCCCGACCTGCCGCGCATCCTGCCGGTGATTCTCGCTGGCGGCTCCGGCACACGGCTGTGGCCGCTGTCGCGCGAGCAGTATCCGAAGCAGCTGATCGAGCTGATCTCGAACGAGTCGCCGCTTTCGGCGACGGCGCGCCGCCTGAACGGCATCGAGAACGCGTCGCTCGGCGACACGCTGCTGCTGGTCTGCGGCGAACAGCATCGCGTGATGAGTGCAGCACAGGTACTCGGTCGCGCTGCGCCCGCCCGCATCCTGCTCGAACCGGCCGCGCGCAACACCGCACCCGCGTTGACGCTTGCGGCACTCGACGCGAGCCAGCTCGCGGACGATCCCGTGCTCGCGGTGATGCCGGCCGATCACGTGATCACCGACGTCGGTGCGTTCCAGGACGCGGTCGCGCGCGCGGCGCGCTACGCGCAGGAAGGGGCGATCGTCACGCTCGGCGTGCTGCCGCGCCGCGCGGAAACGGGCTACGGCTACATCCAGGTCGGCGAGCCGCGCACCGGCCGCCACGGTGGCCAGGGCGGCTACGCGATCGGGCGCTTCGTCGAAAAGCCCGACGCGTCGCTTGCCGAGCGCTACCTGCAGTCCGGCGACTACTGGTGGAACAGCGGAATTTACGTGACGCGCGCATCGGTCTGGCTGGCAGCGATCAACGCGCTCGCACCTGACATCCACGCGGCCTGCGAAACCGCATGGCGCGCAGGCATCGCCGAGGATCCGTTCTTCCGGATCGATGCGGCGGCCTTCGACGCGTGCCCGTCGGACTCGATCGACTATGCGGTGATGGAACGGCTCGCGGAACACGGCGACCTCGGCATCGAAGGCATCGTGGTACCGCTCGCGGCCGGCTGGTCGGACGTCGGCACCTGGGATGCGATCTGGGAAATCATGCCGAAGGACGATCACGGCAACGTCGCGCGCGGCCCGATCGTGTTCGAGGATACGCAGGACAGCCTGGTGCGCTCGGAGGGCCGCCTGATCGCGTGCGTCGGGATGAAGGACGTCGTCGTGATCGAGACGCCTGATGCCGTGCTGGTCGCGAACAAGCATGATGTGCAGCGCGTGAAGAACATCGTCGCGCGCCTGAAGACCGACCGGCGCCCGCAGGCGAGCGAGCATCGCAAGGTGCAGCGGCCGTGGGGACATTACGATTCGATCGATCTCGGCCAGCGCTTCCAGGTGAAGCGGATCGTCGTCGAGCCCGGCAAGCGCCTGTCGCTGCAGATGCACTATCACCGCGCCGAGCACTGGATCGTCGTACGCGGCACCGCGAAGGTGACGCGTGGCGGCGAGACGTTCCTGCTGTGTGAGAACGAGTCGACTTATATCGCGGTCGGCGAAGTGCATCGCCTTGAGAATCCCGGACGGATTCCACTTGAGATCATCGAAGTGCAATCGGGTGATTATCTCGGCGAGGACGATATCGTTCGATTTGACGATCAGTATGGGCGGCCGGTCGAGGCGCTCCCTGCTCAACAGACCTAGCCCGCAGCCACAAGCCTGCGATGCGCCGACTATGCCGGCCCCGCCCGACGGGCCCGCGAACGGTCGCAGCGGGCGGCACCGTTCGGCAGGTGCATGCCGCCGTCATTCAACGTTGCCCTGCGGTCATCAACGCTGCCTGACAAACTCGCGTACGCGCGGTAGCAGCGACGTATCCGCCCCCGCCACGTCGGACGGGACCGAGCGGGCTTGAAGCACCGCCGCACACGGTGCGGCTTTCGCCGCGCCGGCAGCGCAATCCTGCGTGGGACCGATCCGCACCGGCATCCCGCCGATGCCCGACAATCGATTGTCCTCGAGCCGGACGCCGGACACGTTTCCCCATAAGCGAATGCCGTCGAACCGCGCTTGCGACACGCGATTGCCGACCACGGCCACGCGCGACGCCGAGCCCGACCCCGTGCTGACCTCGATCGCGGCCTGCTGCGTCAGCGGGCGCGGATCGGTCCGGCTGGCCTCCGTCTGGATATTCGCGATCACGTTGCTCTCGACCCGGACGTCGGACGCGCCGTAGGTCCGGAAACTGTCTTCCTGCGCAACGAGAATCCCCGAGCTCACCTGTACGTTACGCACGATGTTGCTCGCGATCGTCACGTCCGCCCCGCCGACCACCGTGATCCCGCGCCCCCATGCGTTGCCTTCGAGCGCGTTGCCGGTGATCAGCACGTTGCGGCTCAGCGCGCCGTCGCCCTGATAGCTCACCACGGCAATCATGTCGTCACCGGTGCCGCGCACGAAATTGCCCTGAACCAGCACGTTACGCGCGCCGTGCGTCACGTGAATGCCGTCCGCGAGTGTCGACAGCACCTTGTTGCCGACGATCGCGACGTCCGCCCCCCCATACACGAAGATGCCGGCGCTGGCGCCGCCGTCGATGAGGTTGTCGAGCACCTGCACGTCCTGCCCCGTCACCTCGACCTTGGTCGACTCGCGTGTCGCGAGGCGCGTCGTGCCGGTTCCCGTGATCTGAAAACCGACGAGCGTCGTACCGTCGCCACGCATCTCGATCGTCTGGTCGTCCGGATTGGTCGCGATCAGTGTCGCGCCGTAACCCGACAGCACGACACGCGGCTGCCGCACGAACAGCGAACGGCCGACGACATACCGCCCCGGCGCGAACATCAGCCGCTGGCCGGGCTGCAACCTGTCCAGCGCGCGTTGCAGCTGATCGGCCTGATCGGCCGCGTCGGGGGCGGGATGAACGTATGCATCCGGTAGATTCGCATGCAGTGCACCCGGTTCCGGCGCACCAGATGCGGCCATCGCGAGCCACGGCCACGACAACCCGCCAGCCATGAACATGCCGGCGATCACGGGGCATGCGCGAGACAGCCATTGTGATCTACGCATATCGCATCTTTTCCCTGGAATAACTCGGCACACGTCGAGGTACGCGGGTTCGACCCGCTGCGTGCGCCGGCCAATGCGGTTCACCGCCGTGGCGCCGACACCGATTTCCCCGCAGCCGTAGCGGGCAACCGTTCCGTCGACGATCAAGCACTGACCGCGGCGCATGTCCGCGAGTCCGTCGAAACGGACGAGACGGCGCTTTCGATTAGATCATTTGATCCGTACGGCCTTCGGTGCGTCAGCAGACCAAGATACCCGGCATCGACGGACCGCATCGGCGCGGGCCGATCCCGATTGTGAATCCAGCGCGCCCGGTGGGCGCCAGCCAGCCACGCGCCACTGCACCTGCCTCGATACGACACGTTATGGCACGAATCGGGCGAATGCCGGTTCCCGACAACCACGTCCCGCCGGTGTTGCGCCGATGAGTAACGAGCAACGCCGGGCCTCCGGATCGTTCGTTCCCGTTCACGACTGACCGTCGACATCCGCAACGACGATCGTGGCGCGCACCTGCACGACGCGATGGAATCGGCGCTCGTGCACCGTGCGCCCGATGAGATCGACTCCGATGAATGCTGTCGGTCCGGGACTGCCGCCGCCGAATCGCTTCTTCGGTAAGCCATCGCACCCAGCACGTCGCGCATGCGCTTCACAATGATCAGGACCGGTTGATGCACGCGCCACGACAGGTATTCGTGGTTGTGGAATCCCGATTCGTCGCGGTCGAGCGCCGGTATCCGATGGACGAAAGAACCGATCCGGCAAGTGGCGCACGGCGTTGCGCCCTGCCGGGTCTTCGCCCCCGGGACATACCCCGTTTCCGGTTGTTTCAACGTCTGGTCATGCGTCGTTTTACGCAACGTCGGCCCGATATCCGTCGCACAACCCGGCCGCGTCACCCAACCGCGACGCTGACCACGACCGAACGAATCGAATGACACGATTGCCGCTCATTTATCAATCAGGAATACGTATTTAACGGAATCTGATGTTGTCCCGGCACAACCCGCCGGTGACCTGACGATTCCCTGCCCTCGTCGTCACGGTGGGCGATGGAAAGTGCGATCGAATCGATAGACTCAAAGATGACCACTGAAAAGATCGTTCATATTGCCGAAGCGTTTGGCGGCGGCGTGCTTTCGATGCTGACCCATCTCGCCAATCATGCCGCGGCAACCGGTGTCGATGTGACGGTACTGCATTCGATCCGACCGGAAACGCCAGCCGACTTTTCAACGCTGTTTCGGCCTGACGTGAAGCTTGTCCACGTCGACATGGCGCGTGAGGTCAGCGTCAAACAGGATCTCCTGAGCTTGCGCACACTGGTCGGGAACCTTCGCGACTGCAAGCCGGCCACGATTCATCTGCATTCGTCGAAGGCAGGCGTGCTGGGACGGATCGCCGCCAGGATCGCCGCCCCGAATGCGACGGTCCTCTATTCGCCGCACGGACTCTCGTTCCTGCGTGGCGACGTTTCGCCCCTGAAGCAGTTCACCTATCTCAGCTTCGAACGCATCGCGGCTCGCATCGGCGGAACCATCGTCGCGTGCTCGGGTAGCGAGCTCGGAGAAATCAAGCGGAAGGTTCGTGCGAAATCGGCGGTACTGGTGGAGAACGGTGTCGATGTCGCGGAAATTCCGCTCCGTCGCACACGCGACGATCGCAAAGTCGTCATCGGGATGAGCGGCCGCGCGTCGTTCCAGAAGAACCATGAAGCATTCGTGCATCTCGCCGACAGGCTGGACGATGCCGACGTCGAGTTCCTCTGGATCGGCGGCGACGTTGCCGAGATTCCGGATCGCCGCCAGGGCCGGGCCGTCGTCTGCACCGGCTGGGTAACCCGCGCGCGTGCACTGGAGCTCACGTCGAAACTGGATATCTACGTCCAGACTTCTCGCTGGGAAGGCATGCCGGTCGCGCTGATCGAAGCCCAGGTCGCCGGCATACCGGCCGTGGTAACGGATGTCATCGGCAATCGCGACGTCGTGATTCACGGCGTGAGCGGATACGTCGCATCAAGCGCCGAGGAGATGGCCGGGTATCTGTCGATGCTTCGCGACGACCGGCATCTCCGCGAAAAAATGGGCGCGGCCGCCCGGGAACTGGCGATACGGCGGTTTTCGATGAGCACGATATACCGGAAGTGGCATGCCCTTTACGGGCTGGACACCGACGGGACGCGTGCCGACACCGGCGATTTCAAGCCGGTTGCCCCGGATCACGTCAAAGCCTGATTCCGATTTCGATATTCAATTGCCGACATGATCGCATTCAAGAAACCGAAACCACTTGTGTACAACGGCCGCTTCACCACGCAGAAAACGACCGGGGTACAACGCGTCGCACGCGAGTTGATCGCCGCCCTGATCAGGGTCCAACCGCACGATCCGGTAACCGTCCTTGTCCCTCCCCAGCCAGGCGCGGCGGTGAGCGGAGCGAAGACGGTCAAGGTGGGGTTCTACAAGGGCGTGGTCTGGGAGCAGCTGGTTCTCCCCCTTTTCGCGCGTCGCGGCCGCATTGTCAATCTCAGCAATTCGGCGTCCATTTTCGTCGGCAACCAGATCATCTACATGCATGATGCTGCTGTATTCGACACGCCCGCACACTTTTCCCGTTCGTTTCGGGCCTGGTACCGGATCATGTTCTGGATCCTCGCACGAACCTCCGCTTGCGTACTGACCAATTCCCGTTTTTCACGGGATCGCCTCGCTCACCACTGCGGCGTTTCCATCGATAAAATCAGCGTCGTACCGCTCGGTGCGGATCATCTCGACTCGCTGGAACCCGACACGAGTGTGCTCGGCGCGCATTCGCTGACGCCGGACCGGTTCGTGCTCGCGGTCAGCAGCATGAATCCCACCAAGAACTTCGGTCGGCTCATCGCGGCGTTCCGTCAGATCGACGATCCGTCGGTCGACCTCGTCATCGTCGGGATGCGGAACACCACTGTGTTCGGAAAACAGGATCATGTCTCGGCCGCGGAACCGAACATCAAGTACGTCGGCTATATCAGCGACGAGCAATTGAAGGCGTTGTATCAAAACGCGGCGTGCTTCCTTTACCCGTCGATTTACGAAGGATTCGGCATACCGCCTCTCGAAGCGATGCGATATGGCTGCCCGACGGTTGTCGGGAAATCCGCGGCGCTGCCGGAGGTCTGTTCCGATGCGACGCTGTACTGCGACCCGTATTCGCAGGACGACATTGCGGAAAAATTGCGGCACCTGCTGGATTCCACCGAGCTCAGAGCCGAGCTCAAGCGGAAGGGCCGTCTGCATGCGGAACAATATCGCTGGAGCAGAAGCGCGGAAATAATGTCGGAGATATTCAACGGATTGTAGGACGATCGGGCGTGTCGACAACGCCCGCGCCTGCGCCCTATCCTCGCCGAAACCGACACATGCGCGGTCGATCGTATCCGTAATCGTCACGACGACCGGAGCAGCCGTGCCGTATCGGCGGTCATGTCGACGACCACGATACTGCGTTCGCACGTTCACCGGCAAATCGGCACGTTCCTGCAGAAGCGTTCGGACCAGGCCCGCAACGATCCCTCCCCGCGGGCAGCATCCTCGTCATCGCCCTCGCGCGTGGACATGCATGACGGCCCGACCGATCCTGTTCGATCACGTCGGCCCGCTGGAATCCTGGGGCGGTCGCGCTATCGCCCCGCGCCAATACTGCGCATGTAGTGCGTCAATCGCGCTACCTCGATCTCGCCGGCAAGTTGATCAGGCCGACCCGCTCGCGACAGATGACGTACACGAGCGCCACGGCCACGGCCGTTTCGACCATCAATACCGCGATTGCCGCGCCGCGCTCCGCAAATAGCGAAGCAAGCGGCGGCAGTATCGTTACGTTCAGAAGGCCGGACGAGATCAGGATGGTGCTGAATACACGCTTCATGCCGAGCGGCAGCATCGTTTGAACGCCGAACAGATCGGTCATGGATGCCATGAACGGCACCAGTGCAAGACAGCGCAGCACGCCGACCGTCGGCGCGAACGTCTGACCGTACAGGATCCGGACCGCGAGTGGCGCGAACCCGTAGATCACTGCCGACATCGCCAGTACCAGCGCGCCCTGCACAACGATCAGCTTGCGCAGGAATGCGAATGCTTCGTCGCGCGCGTGATGCATCAAATAGGTGACGTGCGGGTAGGTGGTTGCCCTCAGCGGCTGCAACAGGCCGACGGCGGCACGGATCAGCTTGTCGCCTGCCGCAAAATAGCCGGCGGCAACGTTGCCCGAAACGATACTCAGCAGGACGGTATTGGTCGACGCATAGAACGAGATCGACGTCGACGCGAGGAAGACCTGCGTGCCGTCCTTCACTGCAACGACGATATCGGAGAACCGCACGCGAACGCTCGCAATCTCGCGGCCAATGAACAGGTAAGCGAGCAACGTCAATCCACACAGCAACGGCACCGCCGCGTTGATGGCAACCGCGTGCAGGATATCGTCCGGCGTGCGGACCCAGAGGAAGAACGCAACGACGCTGAGTGCGCGGTACACCACCACCGTCAAGCTGTATACGCTCAACTTCTGAATGCCCTGAAAGTACCAGCCTGGCGTCAGCGCCGCGCCGATGGCCATCCCGAAACCGATCAACAGTGGCATGCGCTCCGCCGCAAAATACGGAATCAGCTGCGTCATCGCAACGAGCACGGCGAAACCTGCGACGGCCATCGACCATTGAGCGCAAACGGTCGTCCAGAATATTCTCGATCGCTCGACCCGGTCGCCGGCAAGCGCAACACGCGGCGTTGCCGTCAGGTCGAAGCTGTAGTTCACCAGATTGATGAAATACGTCGTCACCGCGAGCACGAACGACAGCCGTCCGTACTGCTGCGGGCCGAGCGCACGCGTCAGGAGCGGCAACGTGACGAGCGGCACGACATACGTCGATATTTGCAACGCGAACAACATCGCGAAATTTTTGCGAATGGCAGTCATCGTCCCTTCTGGGCTGATAGTGAACCGTGCGTCGACTGTCAATGCGCGGACGTGTGCGGTACGGGTGCATCGATGCCCAGCACGGCATACAGCGTCGATGCGTAGCAGTCGACCGAGTAACGAGACCAATCGTAGTGGCGACGTTCGTTGTCGAGGTGTGCACGTAGCGCGTCGATTGCGCGCGAGAAATCGTCGGGGGTGTTCCGGTAAAGAATCTTGTTGCCGATCTCGTCCCCGAATGTCGACAGACTCCCGATGTCGTGCACCAGCGCCGGCAGGCCAAGCATTGCTGCCTCGACTATCACGAGGGGCGCGTTTTCCACCCAGATCGACGGCAGCACGAGAGCGTCGTGCTTCGACAGTTCGGCAAACAGCGCAGCGTGATCGAGACGACCGGCAAAACGCAGCCTTCCAGCGTCGACAAGGTCGGCGTGGCGTTTCTCGAGCGTGCCGCGCTCCGACCCGTCGCCATAGACGGTGAACGAGGCAATGCCATCACCGGCGGGTCCGGCCATCAGCTCGAGAAACTGCGCAAGACCCTTGTCCGCTTCGATACGTCCGACGAATGCCAGATCGAGACGCGCGGATTGCGCGGGCTTCGGTGCGCGGGGAACCAGGGTTGCATCAATCGGGTTCGACAGAAGCGTGGCGCGTGTTCGCCCGAATCGCGTGATCAGGTCACGCATGAACGGACTTGGGCAGAGGATCTCGTCGAACAGGCCGAGCGGGTCGAAAAGCGCATTGACAACGTGCCAATGCAACTTCTTCACGACATCGTGGAGAACCCCGTGCGGACTGGCGATGGAGACGAAGCGCCTGCCCCTGTGCAACTCGTCAAGCGACAACGGCTGCGCGTATCCGCGGGAATAGACCTGCAGGCTCGGGTTGTAGAACACCAGGTGGTAATCATGCGCAGTCATGTACAAACCACACCCCGAGCGCTGCTTGTAGCGGGCTAGCACGGGCAGGATCGCACTCGATAGCAGGTTGTGGTAGTTGTGTACGAGAATGCGTTGCGGGCGAAATCTTTCGAGCAGCGCGACGAGGGCACGTGCAGCGGCAGGCGACCACGCACGTGCGCGCCGATTGTTTTCGACACCGGACAGCGCGTGCTCGTCGAATGTTTCGACCATCACGTCATCGCGTGCGCGCAGCACGTCGACGGACACCCGGTACACCTCCTCCGCTCCCCCTTTTCGCACGAAGTCGTTGATGACCAATACACGCATCACGACGGACCTCGATATGCGTGAAACGGGGAGAGCGGCGTCCTGTCGCCGCCCTCGCGATTTCGCGCGATCGTCTCGACGCGGCGTCGCAAGCCGATGCCCCGCCGTGCGGCAGGCGCGATCCTGCATGCCGCTTGTTGACAATGAAGTTTGCTCAATTTTCGACATTCCTGGCAATTTCGTTTCGTCGCTACACGTGAACGGACTCACGTTGCCGCGCCGCTTCGAAAATTGGCCACGCGAAACACGACACGACCACGATAATGTTTCAGGAACGGCGAATCTGTACGCCCGGTTACTTAGACACGGGCTCGCAAGAACTGCACGGTGCAGCGGAAAATTTTTCCGCGACGCTCGAACCGGAGAGCGTGGTAGCGGCAGCGATACGACGCGCCCTGTCCACCAGGCTCCCGCTGCGACTCAGTGCGTCGATTCGGTGTGACGCTTACGCACATGCGACGAAATCGCGCGACTCGTTTTCGTCGGCGCCGCAAGCGCCGCCGGGCTCCGCCAACATGCAAGCAGCGCCGCGCAACGGTCGATCACATACTGCGCGGCGCTGCCGCCGTGCAGCGAATGATCGACAGTGTCCTGCAAGTCAGCCGATACGTTCGGCAAGTGCGCGAACGCACGCGATGCGGGACCGAAATGCCGGACCAATACGTCGACGCCCGGATCGAACGTGCCGTAGATCAGATGGGTGCGGATGCCGCGCGCCGACAGGTCACGCAGCAATCCCCGCGGGGTTTCCGTGCCCGGACCTCGCCCGCCATGCTCCGCGACGCGCCTGATCGGCACCGACACGACATCCACAACGAAGCGCAATACTGCGCGCAGTACCGGACGCAGATCACGACCTTCGAGCAGCAGGCGCCGCCATTTGCAGGGGCTGCGCAACGATGCGATATAGCCGCGCATCGAATTCGTCTGATTCTTGATCACGTTCGCGAGAGTCTCTCCGCGCGGCCACACGAACAGAGGGAGATTGACGGTGATCACACCCGCGAACGGCCCGCGAGCGGCAGCATGAAGCGACGTGTACGCGCCGGAGCAAATCCCGAACGCAACGACCTGATGATGACCCGTGTCTTTCAGCCAGTTTGCGGCCGAGACCATGTCGACGATCATCTGATCCGAATACGGAATCTCCAATTGGTCGTCGCGCACACGCTCGCTGCTGTCACCGATTCCGCTCGAATCGATACGCAAACTGCAGATACCGCGCGCTGCCAGCGCCCGGGCGAGTCGAACCGCGAGCCGCCCGTCCGCGACGCGCGGATTCGCGGCCGTATTGGTGATCAGCAGCGTCGGCGCGGCCGCACGCACGATGTCTTCGGTCGGCTCGCACAGCACTCCGATCAATTGCCGCGTTCCCACGCGAATCACCCGTTCGACACTGCCATTTCCGGTCAGCACCACATCGGAGCCGGGGCCCGGCGCGGAGACGCGAACGGTTGCGTCGGGATCGTCGTCGATCCAGGCTGCAATCGTGTCGAGCAACGTATCCGGTAGCCGCGACCAGATGGGTTCCCGCATTGCGACCGCCCAGTCGGCACATGGGTGGACATTCGCCACGACGCCACGCGCCTGCAGCGCATCCGACAGTGCCGCGCCATCGCCGTACGGGGCATCGACGAGCAACGCACGCGCCGGTAACGTGCGCAATTGACCGGCGGATTGACACAGGTCGATACGCCGGAGCGCTGCGACCAGATCGTCGGGATACACGTGACCGAGTACATTGAGCGGCGTCTCGTCTCGAACCGCGTGCCGCACGGTCGGCGGCACGTTGTCGAGCCAGCGTTGCCCGACGGAAGAAAGCTCGCGCAGGTAGCTGCGGCCGCGCACCACGGGCGCAAGCGCGACGAAGCGGGTAAGCCCGGGGATTTCATCCGCGGCGAGAAGCGCAACCGCCGCGCCGGCACGCACGCCGACGAGCGTCAGACTGTCCGTCGCGACGCGCTCCCGCAATGCCCGGACCGCGTGCCGGACGCTGTCGACCATGCCGTCAAAGCGGTTGGGATCGCGTTCGTCGCCAAGCGAATCGCCGCTCGCCGGATAGTGAAAGCGCAGCACCGGAAATCCGCGGTCCGAAAGATGCTCGGCGAGCGCACGTACGAGCTTATGAAGCCAAAGTGCTTCGTGACCCAGCGGCTCGCAAATTACGATGCCATGTGTTCGAGTCCCCTCGTGAAGCCAGCCAACGCATCCATTGAACTGGATGGGTGTCATGATTTGGTCCTTGATCTGACAAGATGAGTCGCAGGGGCGGTGAACCCGCCGCCGGCTCTGTTAACGTCTTTGTTTTTTCACTCACGATGAGGACGCGGCAAATCGATACTCGATGATGAGTCGCGGTCCCCGATCCAGCCGTTGCTACCGCCACCGAAACCACGCCGCGCACGATACCCCGCGCTCAAGCGGCTCGACGAGTGCGCGGTCGCTGCAGGCATCCTGCTCGTGCCGCTGGTGGCCTACATACAAACTTCGCGACGCTGCCTGCGCAACAGGATCACGCCGGATATTCCACTTGAAAAACCCGGAAAAACTGTCCGAGCGAGGCCACGGGCGTCGAACCGGAATTGCCCCTGCAATTCCGGACGCGGCATCACGCGACGGCTGCCAAGTCCATCGAGCACCGGAACCTGCTTGGCGGGCAGGATTTCAGCGATCGATGGGCATGCGTCGCGTCGTCATGCTCGAACTTGATGATTTGAAGCTGTCCGAGCGCAGTCGTCGATCCGCGAGGCGTCGACTTTCACATTTCCGGCCGACCTGAGCGCCGATGCGATCGACGCGCACGGATCAGCCGTCAGCACCTCCAGACGCGAACGCTCCCCCGCTCCGTCGGGCAGTGAGCGTACGCGCAAGCTGCACGAACGGAGCTTCACACCATCGATAGCCGGCCCAAGACAATGGAATCAAAGGCAGGATCGGCACGATCATGTAAACCCCGAGAGGCCATCCAACGACGTGAAAGCGCTGGCACAACCAGAACGCAACAAACAGCGGGAGACTGTGCAACAAGTAGACTGAGTAACTGATCTCGCCGATCCAGGACAGCACGCGAATCCGAAGCTTCAGAAAAGTCGCCAGTGCCACGAACATCGCAATACCGATCACATAAGCGAACGAAGTCGGAAGATGGTCCATGTTGTGATGTCGCCAGTCGCTGATGGCCCCCACAAGTGCAATGCCGGCAATCAACATCGCCACGCACGCCGCCGCCGACCTGTAAGTCATGGATAGTTGCGTCGGCGTACCGCCCTTTTTCCACCGAACACGCAACAACTGGAAAGGAGTGTCGTACGCCTGACGAAAGCAGGCCCCCCAAAACATGATCCCAAGGTGATACGGCATGGTCTTGTACTGACTGAGCAGACTGGCTGGAACAAGTCGCAGCGCGAGACTCGCCACGAACAGACCGCACAGCCCGATACTGACAAGGCACAGATAGCGCATCCGGTGAAGCGCGCCGCACCAGAACAAGATCAGACACAATCCATAAAAATACAATTCCGTTTCCAGCGTCCAGCCATGCGGCAGGATCAGGCTCTCTCCGAATGCGGCCGGAATCATGGTTGCATTTGCAAAAAATCCATCGACACCCATTCTTTTATCGAACAGATACCAATGAACAAAATATCCGGCAGGAAGCGCCAGCCAATATGCCGGGTATAGCCGAAAGAATCTTCGAACGAGAAACCGCCTGGTTCCCGCTCCGGCCTCCCCGTACAGGCTGGCAGGAATCAGCATGCCGCTGATCGCGAAGAAAATCACAACGCCGACTCGTCCAAAATTCATCGAGCGTTGCAGTGTGTCGAGCACGTGTTGCGATCCCGCAAGGGGAGCAAAGCGCTCGGCATAATGCGTCCATATGACGAGTATCACCGCAACGGCACGCATCGCATCGACATGCTGCAGATGCCCCGAATTCTTCACTCTTGACATGGCTGGAACGGTGAGAACTCCATAAGCAAGGATGCCGATATCAAATATTCAACGATCCGCTGCCCGGTATCGACAAAACAAAGAACGTTTTGCTTTCAAAAATAATACGTAATGTTTGCAATCAGTTGTGTGCCCTGGGTCACACGAATTCCATCGCGGCACGCCGGCAGAGCACCAGGGTGTACCGTGAACGCAAGCGTCCGGGACTACCTCGCCTGCTTCGCGTTCTTCGTGTCGACCCAATACCACCAGACCAGTGCAGCCACTGCATAAAAGACCGTACGCGATCCGAACATCATCCAGTAATCGCCTTGCTGAACCGCGAAGGTCGCATATGAAAAGACTTTCGCCATCAGCCAAAGCATCACGACCCCGCCGCGCATCGCGACCAGAATCTGCAGCGCACCCAGCGCACCGTACACGACGCCGGTAATCGCGACAAAGACCGCCCCTCCGGCATAACCGAACCAATACACGGGCACGGCCATGTTTCCCATCGTGAAGGTCACGTCGTCGAATATGTAGGCCTTGAGGAGCTGGGGCTCGGTATACGCCATCATCAAGTCGCGCAAGCCGCTCGGCTCGGCATCGTTGAAAAAGGTTGGCATTGTCCAGGAACCGAGAGAGCTGACGAAACGCCAGAATGCAGCGGTACCGCCCAGCACCGGCGCCGCGAACATATGTGCGTCGCCATCCACCACGTACCACGGCTGGCCCTGCAGCAGGAAACGTGACGAGATGACATCGGTCACTTCCAGCCCCTGCCCTCTGTATGCGTAAACGATGGAGACGGTGCCGAGCAATAGCGCCAACCCCGCACCGATACCCAGGTAACGGACGACCGGCTTGCCGTTCATCGCATGAATCGCGATGAACGGCGCCAGCGAGCACAGGCCGATGTGCAGCACGGCCATGAACTGTTCGCCATGCAGCACGTTGAGCCCCAGGTCGACAGCCATCGTCAGGATCGCCAGCAGCCGGATGCGCTTGTCGGAACTGGTGGCGATGGTCCCCAACAAGAAACCCATGAAGGTCTGGTTGTTCAGGAACAGGTTGAACATCGCCCCGTTCGATGCGTCATTGCGCAGCGCGTAGCGGTTGATGCCGGTAAACAACGAGAATCCCGACGTCAGGCCCGCGAGTACGCCGGTCGCGATAATCGCGGCCGCAAGTCCGAACCCCAGTGCAATGCTGATCGGTTGCAACGCTATCCGCGCCCTGATCGGCTCGCGCGCAGGACGTTCGTCCAGGAAGCGGCCAAATGCAACGAGCGCGCAGACGACAAAAATCAGATAGAACGAAAGCAGCCGGCTGAACGCGCCGGTCGCTTCGCCGGAGATGTCGGTTTCCCGAAGATACCCGCCGCCCTCCAACCCCACACCCGCCAGGAATGCAGTCAGCCCGATCGCCAGCACGTAGAGCATCGACACGGCAAATACCGGTCGATACTTGACCAGGCCGACGAGTCCCAATGTCGCCAGCAGCAGCGTGCACGCGGCGCTCGACTCCTTCATGCCGAGCGCCGGCAGCACCGCGTTGATCAGCAACGCAAGTGCAAATAGCGTCGATACCGTCACGCCAGTTGCGGATATTGGACCTTCGTCAACCCGTGCCGCGCGCGTCGTGTTATCCATCATGCTGCAATCCGAAATTCATTCCATTGCTCATGCACCGCTCGACCACCGTGCTTCCGACGCCTTCTTGCGATGCTGGTATGACATGCAGATCCGCAGATCAGGACCCGGCGGTATCGGTGTCGTGAGCGCCGCATCCTCCTGAAAGATCACGCGCGGACTGCCTGAGCGTACGATCGCGGTCGCGCGCAGTGGATACGTGGCGAGCTGCGTCCGATAATGTCGGACCGAGCGCGGCCCGGCCAGGATGCCATTCGCCTTCGCGGCGAAATCGGAAACGTCCGACATCAAGTCAATGTATCGAGCCTGTCCCACATCACGTCGCTGTCGTTCATCGATCGCAACCCGGGAAACCCTGAGAAACGACATGACGCGCGTCGCATCCGCATCGACCTGCGCATGGGTTTCGCGACAGAAAAATTGCCTGTCTGGTACGCTCCGCGCCAACCGATATCACGCAACGTTTCTGAGCAGCTCCTTTCTTAACCGCCCCCATGCCCTTAGCAAGAACGTATCGGATACGACGCCGCCCGAATCAGCCCGGGACCCGGGTTCTTTCACCGGCCGACGCGCGTTCGCGTAATAGCCGGAACGAAACGGCGAAGGTTCGAGCCCATTGAACACCAGCCCGTCCACATTCGCTCCCACCCGGTTCAAGTGCTCGATCGCGTCCATCACGCCGGCGTAGCTGACCGAGCCTTGCCGTGCGACCATCAACGTGACATCGGCAAACCTCGACAACAGGGCGACATGTGCTACCGGACGCGCCGATGGCGAGACAACGACGATCATGTCGTATTGGCCTCGCAGCGACGCGAGCAACGCCTCCAGCCGATCCGATCCGAACAGGTTCCGCAACGGCTTGCCAGGTTTTCCCGCAGGCAGCACGTCGAGATTTTCATGAACGTGGACAATCGCGTTCTTGAGTTCGAGCGAGCCTTGCAACACCTCGGCCAGGCCCTTCTCGTATTTCACCGGCAAGCGTCGCTCGATGCCCGAATCGCCTGCATCGGCACGCACGAGCAAGGTCTTGAAGCCACTTTCCGAGAACAGGTAAGCAAGATTGGCGGAGATCATCGACTTGCCCTGCCCTGGCTCGGGAGCGGTGATCAGAACTGTCTTTGATTTGCCGTGCTCCGCGCTGACCCTGTAACGCAACAGCAACGCCAGGTTTTCCAACGCTTCGGCCAGCGGCGTATCGGGGTGCTCCCTGACGGCGACGAATGCTGACCTGTCGCTCGTGCCGGCATCGATCCGATGCGGCGAGGCGGGAAGAATGCCGAACATCGGGATACCCGCCATCGCTTCCAAATGCTTCGGATCGCGAACGTACCGGAAAAACAAGGCCTGCCATTGCGCGGCAGCAACGCCCAGTATCAATCCGATCGCGGCGCCCAGCACCATCACGAGCATGCGCTTCGGCCGAACCGGCTTGTCACTGACGTCAGCCTTGTCGATGACGGACGCATTGCCAACCGTTCCTGCTTTCGCGATCTGCAACTGCTGCGTGTTGTTCAGCAACCCGACATAGAGCTGATTGTTGACCTCAACATCGCGCGCGAGGCGCAAATACGTCTGCTGTTGCGACGGCAAGTGCGCAACCTTGCTTTTCAATTCGGCCGACTGCTGATCGAGCGTCTTCAGCTTGTTGGCGACGGCAGTGAGCTGGGGTTGTCCGGCAACATACTTGGACGACAGGTCCTGATATTCGAGCTTGGCTTCGAGCCGCGACTTCTCGACAAGCGCCAACTGGTCAATCAGCAGCTTCACGTCGCCTTGCGAATCGATCGACCCTTGCGTGTTGCGAAACGTGTTCAGCGCCTGCTCCGCCTGCTCCAGCCGTGCCTTCACCACCGGCAATTGCGTGTCGAGGAACGCCAGACTGTGCTCGGCATCCTCGGAGCGCCTTCTTGCATTGGCATCCAGATAAGCCGCTGCAATCGCGTTGAGCAGTCGTGCGGCAAAGACGGGATCGGAGTCCTCGAGACTCAGTTGCATGATGCCCGACTGGCGCTTCGTTTCCGCCCCGCTCAACTTCTCCAGGATAGCGTCGAGCCGCACGGGCGTCGGGACCCGCCTCACGCGAAATTCCGTACCGGCGCGCGCCACGACCCGCGATACGTCCACCAGATAGCCGTTACCTGCGCTCGGCTCGCCGATCGTCCCCCTCAACACTTCCTGGCCATTGCTGTCCTTCAATACGAACCGGTTGCCTTCGAGATAATCAAACTCCAGCTTCTTGCCGACCTGCGCATCCGGAACGTCGAATTTCCTGAATTCGATTTGCTCACCGCCCCAGGCCCAGAACGGTGTATTGAACAGCGGGACGACGAGGCCGTCCGCATCTTTTGACAGAATCGAAGCAAGGAACCCGCCGACAAGCGGAATCCGGTTCCTGACCGAAACATCGGCCTGCGCGACGGTCGCGTCGATCGCCTGGGTGACAACCGTGCGCGAGCGCGCGATATCGATTTCGCCCACCACCGCCGAATTCTCGATGTCCAGTGCGTTTGAAATCTCCGAGAGCGAACCCAGCGCACTATGCTTGTTTTCCTGAACCCGTATCAACGTATCGACGGAATATATCGGCGTTGCTGCAATGGCATATATCAGCGCCAGCAGAAAACATCCCGTAAAAACTGCAAGAAATACGTATCGGTTATCAAACACATTTTCCAGCAATTCGGCCAGCGTAAGCCTAAACGTATCGCGCGAAGCAGTTCCTGCTCCGTCGCGATACCCGTTCGATGAAGGCCTATCCAGTGCCATGCACAAGCTCCAAAATTTCTGCCCTGACGGGCTTCTCGTCGCAGCGCGTGCGTCGGGTCACGCACGCCGCGTCATGCGTGCCGGGCCACCTCGCCCCGGCACCTGTTCCGTATCCGACCGCGGCACGCAAACAACGCACCGCTGAACCATTACCCCGAGAACAGATGATTCTGTTTACGCGAACCACTATGCGATAAATGCGCGGCGTGCTAAGTGCGATGGCTTACATTAAGGGACACTGGAGGAGCGAATCACTGGGTTGCCAAACCGTCTCGTGCTATGTTGGGAACAGCGTTTCGCGAGCAAGCGGATTATGGCAATACGACATCCTGATGAAGAAGTCGGCCCCATGATGGAGACGCGCGATGCCATCTATCGTTGGCCCCATTTTTGACACTTCTTATCAAACAGAGCGGCATTTCCTCATTGATGCGAGGATATAAAAATGAAATTCCCTGGTACGAGAAGGCACGGTAAATGTTCACGGGAAATCGGATTGAAATGGGTGCCGCACCCGGCCGGTAGGTCGTCAGACTGTGCCCCGATGATTCCCCTGGCTCGGGTGATGATGCGTCGCCATCGACATGGGAATAGCCGCCACGCGATCCCGGTCTGATTGAGCGCGGGGCGGCGGGCCCGCAGATGGAACAGCACAGCGTTGTGACCGATCAACGACCGGTTCCGCCCTCGCGCCCGAAGTGCGTGTTCGGTTCAATCCCGTGCGGCAGCCCCCCCGTGGTGACCACTATGTTTCACCGACAAGGCCAGCCGTCCCTTCAGGTCTTCCTGAACCCGTCTGTCGCCCCTCGGACGATCGTCGGGATGGAATCAATCATGTCAGGAACACGAACGAACGCTTGTGATGCCGCTCCATGGTGGCCCAGAGAATGGCGAACATTGAAGGACTTCGCGTAAATTTTAACTATGCTGAATGACGACATGAACAACCACCAGCAATCCGACACGTTGGTGCCGAACAAGAACAACCGCGCAGTGCGTCGAATGTACGCTGCGATCTCCGTAGCGATGGCCACGCTGCTTTCAGCGTGTGCGTTTGCGCCGGGGCAGCACATGGCGGAGCCGGCCGCACTACCGGTCACGACCACCGACGACGGTGACGTGACCCGTGACATGAAGGTTCCGCTCAGGCAGATCGATCTGACTCTGATCAGCCAGATTCGTACGGAGCAGACGGGTCGCCCTGCGTTGCCGATCCCGGGCAATCTGCTTGGCAAATCGAACGGCTACAAGCTGGGTCCGGGCGACGTGCTGCAAATCACGGTATGGGATCACCCGGAGTTCGCCGCCGCTGTCGGCCAGCCGGCGCAGAACACGAAGTCCTCCGACGCAGCGCCTGGTTTCGTTGTCGATAGCGACGGCAACGTGCAGTTTCCCTACGTGACACGGCCGATCCACGCAGCCGGCAAGACCGCGGCACAGATCCAGCGGGAACTCGATGCCGAACTCAGGAAGGTGTTTGTCAAACCCCAGGTGACGGTTCGCGTGGCATCTTTCCGCGCCGAGCAGGTGTATATCGATGGCGAAGTACGCGCACCCGGTTCGCAGACGATCAACGACATTCCAATGACGCTGGTCGAAGCGGTCAATCGCGCGGGTGGCTTTGCGCCGACCGCGGATCAGAGTCGCGTGACGATCACGCGCAATGGCACGATCTATCCGGTGAATGTCGCGCAGATGATGAAAACGGGCAAGAGCCCCGCCGCCATCATGCTGCAATCCGGCGACCTGCTGCATGTGGGCGCCCGTGACGACAATCCCGTCTACGTCATGGGTGAAGTGAACAAGCCGCAGGCCGTGCCGCCGCAACGCGACGGCTCGCTCACGCTGAGCGAAGCGCTCTCGGAGGCCGGCCAGCTCAACCAGCAGACCTCGAATGCCAAACAGGTGTTCGTGCTGCGCAAGGCCGCCGACAGCGAGCCCGTCATCTATCACCTCGACTTGAAGTCACCGGTGTCGATGCTGCTCGCGAATCAATTCCCGCTCGCATCGAAGGACATCGTCTATGTCGACAACACCGGGCTGGTGCGCGCGAGCCGCGTGCTGAACCTGCTGCTGCCGGCGATCAGCGCGGGGTTGACCGGCGCGCTCGTCACCAAGTAGTCCCACACACGCCGGCCGGGTCGGCACGATCTCCGTGAACCCGGCCCGCTTCGATGCATACGCAACGAGCTGAACCGCATTCAGCGCCGCCTCCCCCTCGCGAACGCCTTGTGCGCAGGTACTTCTTACTCCGATCTACAACCACCGTCGGGAACGATGACCGCTTTCCCACCCCGCCGCGCGGCCATATCAAATAAAGATCGTACATATCGGTATAAACACCGATGCTGTAGTCAAACTACATTCATACCATTAGTCGCTGCAGAGGATCGCTACATCCGATTCGGCAGCACCGGGCGGCCTGCGCGTCGCCGCCCGCGTTGACCGGTCGAGCCCAACCGGCCGTAACGATTCCCCGCCTGGCCTGGCATGCCGACGCGCAACCACCCTGCATCGCCAGCCGAATGCGTCCGGTGCGAATCCATCGGACGAGCGCAGCTCCAGACATCATCCGAACAACCGGCAATACGATCATGGAGAGCAACATGCGGGACACACTCTGGCCGGCCGTCGTGCTGGCAGCGACCCTCTGCACCACCGCCTACGCCGGCGACGCCGATTTCAACGCGCAAGGCGATGCGACCGATGCGTTCGCATCGGCCACCGCGCAACGGCGCGCCGACCTGCTCGTGCGCAAGATGACCCTCGACGAGAAACTGCAGTTCATTCATTCGCAATACGAAATGTCAAAGGTGCCGGGCGGCGGCGCCGGCTACATCCAGGGCGTGCCGCGGCTCGGCATTCCCGATCTCAACATGGTCGACTCGGCAACCGGCTCCGGCAGCACTTCGCAGGCCAGCACGACGTTCCCCGCCACGATCGCCGTCGCCGCGAGCTGGGATCGCCGGCTGTCGTACGACTATGGCAAGCAGGTCGCGATCCAGTTGCGCGCGCAAGGATTCGGCATGGGCCTCGGCGGCGGCACCAATCTCGCGCGCGAGCCGCGCGGCGGCCGCCTGTTCGAGTATCTCGGCGAAGATCCGCTGCTCGCGGGCGACCTGCTCGCCGAACGCACGCTCGCCACGCAGCGGCAAAAGGTCATCGCCACGATCAAGCATTACGCAGGTAACGAACAGGAGCACGGCCGGATGGGCGGCAACACGCAGATCGACGAACGCACGCTGCGCGAGCTCTACCTGCTGCCGTTCGAGATCGCCGCGAAGCGTGGTCGCCCCGGCAGCGTGATGTGCAGCTACAACCGCCTGAACGGCGCGTACGCGTGCGAAAACAATCACCTGCTGAACGACGTGCTGAAGAACGAATGGGGCTTCCAGGGCCAGGTGCAGTCCGACTGGGGCGCCACGCACAGTACCGCCGCCGCGATCAACGCCGGGCTCGACGAGGAAGAAGATGTCGGGCCGACCGTCTACCTGACGCCGGGAGCCGTCAAGCAGGCGATTGCGAACGGCTCGGTGTCGACCGCACGACTCGACGACATGGTGCGGCGCAAGCTCGCGGTGATGATCCGCGTCGGCGTGATGGACGATCCGGCCACGGGCGGCGGCACGATCGATTTCGCGGCCGCGAACCGGTTCGCGCAGGCCGCTTCCGAGCAGTCGATCGTGCTGCTGAAGAACGACGGCAACCAGTTGCCGCTGGCCGCATCGGCGCTGTCGCGCATTGCCGTGATCGGCGGCCATGCGGACGCGGCCGTGCTGTCCGGCGGCGGCTCGGGCAACACGCGCGACCCGGTGTCGGGCTCGTTTGCGGGCTGCGGCGGCCTGACGTTCGGGGCATCGACCGGATGCAGCTGGTGGCGCAATCCGTGGCTCAAGGTCGACGTGCCGATCGTCGCGGCGATCCGCGCGCTTGCACCGGCTGCGCAGGTCACTTACGCGGGCAACAGCGACCAGCAGTCGCCGTTCCGTGCGTACACGCAGCAGGAAATCGACCAGGCCGCGGCGCTCGCGGGCCGCTCGGATGTCGCGATCGTCGTGGTTGCCCAGCCGGCCGGCGAGGATTTCGGCGACCTGCAGAGCCTGAGCCTCGCGAACCCGTCGAACCAGGACGCGCTCGTCGAAGCCGTCGCGCGCGCGAATCCGCATACGATCGTCGTCGTCCAGAGCGGCAATCCGGTACTGATGCCGTGGAAGGACAACGTGTCTGCGATCGTCGAGGCATGGTATCCGGGCGAAGCCGGCGGCAAGGCGATTGCGAACGTGCTGTTCGGTGCGGTCAACCCGTCCGGCAAACTGCCCGTCACTTTCCCCGCGCGCGATCAGGATTCGCCGACCTGGGGGCAAAACGGCACGTTCGAGAACGACCCGGTCTACGCGGAAAAGCTGAACATGGGCTATCGCTGGTATGACGCGCGCAACATCAAGCCGATGTTCGAGTTCGGCTACGGCCTGTCGTACACGCACTTCGCGTATTCGGGGCTGTCGGTATCGAAGCAATGGGACGGGTCGCTGAGCGTCGCGTTCACGGTACGCAACGACGGGCGCGTCGCCGGTGCGGAGACCCCGCAGGTCTATCTCGGCGTGCCGTACAAGGACGAACCGCCGAAGCGGCTGGTCGGCTGGGAGAAGATCCGGCTGAATCCGGGCGAGGCGCGGCGGGTTCGCGTCACCGTGTCGCCGCGGATGCAGAGCGTGTGGAACACGTCGCGCAACGGCTGGCAGGTCGTGCCGGGCGGGACCGTGTACGTCGGTGCGTCGTCGCGGGATATCCGGTTGCAGGGGCACTGAGCGGCGATGACCCAACGGAAGCGCCGCGCGCATCGCGCCCGGCGCTTCCGTATTCCCCCATCCGCACTGGCGATCCTTACCGGAACAGCAGCGCCAGCAACGTCGCGAGCGCGGCAATCGCGGCGATCCCCGCCGCCATCCCGGCCAGATGCGCGGCGATCGCCAGGCCGGCCGGCAATCGCGCGGGTGCCGCGAGGCTCGCCCCACCCGCCGGCCGGTCCCGAGATCGCGACGCGACGCCGGTCATCGCACTCCGCTCCCTTCGAGCGTGTCGAGCAAAGGTTTCGCCAGATGCAGTACCTGGTACACCGTGCCCGCGCCGCCGTCGTCCGGCTCGTGCTCCGATACGAGTACCCGCGTGAGCCGCCACCGCAGTGGATCGAGGCTGACGGCGGCTGCGACCGTACCCTGCCGCGCCACCGCTTCGCGATTGCGCGCAATCTCCTGTGCCAGCGTCGCATCGAGGTCGGCATCCGCCGGAATATCGACGGCTTCCAGACGAACGAAGCGTCCCGTCGACGCACTGCCCTTGCGCGCATCGAGCGCGACCTGCACGTCGATCGGTGCGCGGCCGAAGCTGTCCGTCACGACCCGATAGCGGCCGTCCGTCACGAACCCGGCGAACGCCTGCTCGTTGCGCCACAGATAAAGCGACGCGTAGCCGTTTTCCGTCGCACCGTAGCGGCCCGCCTCGCGCAGCAAGAAGCCCTTGAACACCAGATCCGGCGTGTCGTCCCAGAGCGTGCCGCGCTCGTGCACGCGATTGCGGATGATGTCGAGGTCGTAGTCCGCCGGCAGGCGGTGCACGTAGTACGCGGTCAGCATGATCGACTCCTGGAAAGGAAAAGGGAGATTCCGAACGGCTCGAGAACAGCGTAGAAGACCTTGAATCATTTGAAAAGACGATGGCAGAATATTTCAATGATTCAATTTCACAATGGATGAGTGCGCGATGAAAACGCTCGACATCGAAGCTGTGCAGGCGTTCGTGCTGACCGCCGACCTCAAAAGCTTCACGCGGGCCGCCGAGGCGATGGACACGACGCAGTCCGCCGTGAGCCTGAAGATCAAGCGCCTCGAAGACGGCCTCGGCCGCCGCCTGCTGGAACGCACTCCGCGGCAGGTTCGCCTGTCGGCCGACGGCACCGCGTTCCTGGAACCCGCGCGCGAGCTCATGGCCGCTCACCAGGGTGCGGTCGCCGCGTTCGGCGCCGGCCAGCGGCGGTTGGTCATCGGTGTGAGCCACCATGTCGTCGGCGCCGATCTACCGATGTTGCTTCGGCGCATGAGCGAAGCGGAACCGGGGCTCGTGCTGGAGATCCGGGTCGCCGCGTCGCGCGACGTGCTCGATGCGTTTGACCGCGGCCAGCTCGACGCCGCCGTCGCGCTGCAGCACGACAGCCGGCGGCTCGACGGTGAAACCATCCTGTCGGAGACGTTCGGCTGGATGGCCGCGACCGATTTCGAGTACCATCCGCCGCAACCGCTACGGCTGGCCACGCAAGCCGAGCCCTGCAGCGTGCGCCGCATGGCGATCGGCGCGCTCGACGAAGCCGGTGTCGCCTGGACCGAAGTGTTCGTCGGCGGCGGCGTGGCGACGATCGGCGCGGCGGTATCCGCGGGGCTGGCCGTCGCGGCGCTCGGGCATCGCGTGGCGCCTGCCGGCACGGTCGACGTCGGTACGCGATACGGTCTGCCGCCATTGCCGACGCGCGACGTGGTGCTCCATTCGAACCTGACCGATGCGCGAGCCCGGCAGGCACTGCGCACGCTGGGCGCGGCGCTCAGGTCGTCGGTCGGGGTGCGTTGATGTCGCACGAGCCAGCGCATGCCGTATCGTCCCGGCTCGGCCGATGCCGAACCAAACCTCCCGGAGAGAAGACACATGCGTCCGCTGGACGAACTGGTAAACGAACGTGAATCCGCCCTGCCGTCCTTGATCGAATGGTCGGCGGCAGCGAGTCATCGTTGCGAGATATTGCCGCCATCGGGCCGGAACGGCGAAATTCTGTCCGCCCTTCAGGTCACCACGCGATCGCTCCTGGGAACCATCGCCTATTCGACCGGCGGCATGCTCGTGGACGGAGGCTACCTTCGTCTGCTCGGCTCGGGCCATCCCACATTGCCCAGGGACATCGTCGGCTGGAATCACGGGCGATCCTCCGGCTTTCTATTGGTCGCGGACGATGCCGTCGGCGGATTCTTTGCGTTGAACGGCGGTGCACTCGGAGAGGACACGGGCGCCGTGTACTACTTCGCACCCGACACGCTGGGATGGGAGCCACTCGGGATCGGGTACGGCGACTTCGTGCGATGGTCCCTCGGCGACACGCTGCACGACTTCTATGCGAGCATGCGCTGGCCTGGCTGGGAAGCCGATGTCCAGGGCCTGACGACGGATCAATGTTTCAGCTTCTATCCGTTCCTGTGGACGAAAGAAGGATCGGTCGAACGCAGCAGCCGTCAGGCGGTCGACGTTTCCGAGTTTTACGCGCTCCAGATCGGCGCCGGGGCCGCGGCGTCAAGACAACCGTGATCAGGTGGGTGACTTGCCTACGAAACCGAATCGTCGGCTTCCGTGCCGATGCCGGCGCCGTACACTTTGCAGTGCGCGCTTGCCCGCCGTCGCGCCCGACGTCACGCGCGCCCTCACCTGGCCATTCGCATCGGTGCCGCGTTGCGACGGCATCGAAAGGCGTCGATGCGCGCCACGGTAAAATTCCCGCTTCACCCCGCCCGCTCGTGCCGCCGCCCGATGCCTGCACGGGTCGATATCAAACGCATCGCCAGGCCGTCATCACCTTGATTTCCTTACACATTTCATCCCGCGACGCATGAGTTACTCGCTCGCCACCCCCTGCATCCGCGAACTCGAAATCCGCAAGAGCCGCTTCATCGGATACGCGATCCCCGTCGAGGATCGCGACGCCGCGATGCAGGCGCTGCAACGCCTGCGCGACGAACACCCGACGGCCACCCACGTCTGCTGGGCGCTGCTGGCGGGCGGCCAGTCGGGGATGTCGGACGACGGCGAGCCATCGGGCACCGCCGGCCGGCCGATCCTCGAGGTGCTGCGCCATCACGACCTCGACGGCGTGCTCGGCGCAGTCGTGCGCTACTACGGCGGCGTGAAGCTCGGCGCGGGCGGGCTGGTGCGCGCCTATACGGATGCGATCGCGTCGGCGCTGCTCGACGCGGAGCGCGTCGCACGCATCCGCTACACGCGGCTGGCGATCGAGCTCGGTTATCCGGACGAGGCACGCGTGCGCCGCTGGATGGAACAGGCCGGTTACGAACTGGTGGACAGTGCGTACGGGATGACGGTGAAACTCGTGATCAAGCTGCCCGAGACCGCCGTCGGCGATGCAAGAGCCGAGCTGTTCGATCTGACCCAAGGACGGTCGGGCTTCCCCGACCTGTGACAGACACAAGAGAGCCAGGACAAGCCTCCCGCTCCCCACCCTGCGCTGTCGTCGCGTCCTCACGTAAATTCGACCCAAAAATCAGATACGTCCGATAGAAAAAACGCTCGCCAGAACTTAATCTCACCGGGTTCCCGGCGACGCGCTCCGCAACCGTTTGGCCGGCAAAACCGGAGCAGCCTACGCGAGATGCACCACCGGCCGGGAGCCGGGAATGCGGACACGCGGCTCGTCACGCGTCGCCAATAATCAAAATCAGCTACGGGATAACGGACGCATGCAGCATGTACAGAAACTGCAAGCCCAGCTTGCAGAACTCGATCGGCGCATCAAGGTGGCACGGCGCCGCGAACGCAATGCGGTACTTGGGCAGGTACGCGAACTCGTCACGAGCTACGCGTTGACCGCACGGGAAATCTTCGGGCAGGGATACAGCGATCGGGCGAAGCTGTTCACCGTCGGCGTGAAATATCGCGACCCGGTCACGGGGGCGACGTGGAGCGGGCGTGGCCGCGTGCCGGCGTGGCTCGTCGGGCGCGACCGCGCCGCGTTCCTGATCCAGGAGTAACGCGCGCCGCGTGGCACGGCACGCCCCTTCATTGCATCGAACCCGCCACGGCCGCTCAGTAAGTATCCGGCACGATCATGTTGTCCGGCACCTGCCGGCGGATGTAGTCCTCGTGATGCTCGCGCGGCGGCAGGTCGATCGGTGCGTGCGGCACATCGTGATACGGCACCTGCTGCAGCAGGTGGTGAATGCAGTTCAACCGCGCGCGCTTCTTGTCGACCGCCTGCACGACCCACCACGGCGCTTCCGGAATGTGCGTGCGCAGCAGCATCTCTTCCTTCGCGGCCGTATAGGCTTCCCAGCGGCGGCGGCTCTCGAGATCCATCGGGCTCAGCTTCCATTGCTTGAGCGGATCCTCGATCCGGCTCTGGAATCGCACTTCCTGTTCGTGATCGGTGATCGAGAACCAGTACTTGACGATCTGGATCCCGCTGCGCACCAGCATTTTCTCGAACTCGGGCACCGAACGGAAAAACTCCTCGTATTCATCCTCGGTACAGAAGTTCATCACGCGCTCGACGCCTGCGCGGTTGTACCAGCTTCGGTCGAACAGCACGATCTCGCCACCGGCCGGCAGATGCGCGACATAGCGCTGGAAATACCATTGCGTGCGTTCGCGGTTATTCGGCGCCGGCAGCGCCGCCACGCGGCATACGCGCGGGTTCAGTCGCTGCGTGATGCGCTTGATCGCGCCGCCCTTGCCGGCCGCGTCGCGCCCCTCGAAAATGACGACGAGCCGGTGGCCCGTGCTCACGACCCAGTCCTGCAGCTTCACGAGTTCGCCCTGCAGCCGGAACAGCTCGCGGAAATACTGCTTGCGCGCTTCGCGACGCTCCTGCGAAAACAGCAGGTCGTCGTTGTCGTCGAAGCGGCGATCGTCGAGCTCCATCTCGAGCTCTTCATCGTAGGCGTCGACCAGGTCTTCCTCGAAGCGGCGCTGGCGCGCCTCCATCGATTCGCTATCGGTGCGGTCGTCGGTCTCGGTACGGGTATCGTTGTCGCCCATGGGGCCTCCTTCCATCATTGACGCAGCCAAACTCCAACATTATCCCAGTGTCGCGCGTCAAATTCATGAAAAAAGGGGCCGGCGCCGGTCAGAAGCGGAACGCGAGCAGCACGCTGGCCAGCACGGGGTTCGCGGAAATGTCGAACGTGTTCGACGCGAGCTGCCGGTTCGGCTGGTCGATATCCAGCGTAATCTTCGTACGTAACGGGATATAGGTCACCATGCCGGTGATCCAGAACTGGCGCGTGATCTGGTAGCTCGCGCCGACGGTGAACACCGGCTCCCACACGCTCTTCACCTTTGCCGACACGTTGGTCTTGCCCGACAGCAGCAGGTCGCCGCCCGCATCCCAGATGCGCTGGAACAGCGACGGGTCGAGCAGCAGCGACTGCAGGCTGCCGATGTCCGAGCCCGCCGCGAGCAGCCCGCCGAGCGACGCGAGCTTGCGCTGGAACACGGGATTCAGGTTCGTGTTCGTGAAACGCGTATAGCTGATGCCGACGCCCGCGAACGGGCGGAAACGATCGTCGCGCTCGCCGAGGTAATACTTGAACACGACGGACCCGAGCCATGCGCGCGTGGTCGCGAGCGGGTTGCTTTGCGTGTTCGCGAGGTCGATCAGCGGAAAGCGCCCCTGGACGCCGGAAAAAATCCGGTCGAGCGGCAGCGCGATGCTGCCGTGCCCGCGCAGCGTCAGCACCGGCGGAATGCCGCCGCCGAGTTCGGCCGCCCAATTCTCCGAGAAAAAGTGGGTAAAGGTGAACGCCAGCGTGTTCGTATTGCTGAGCGACAGGCTCGAGCCCTGGTTCTGGAAGCTGTTCAGCCCGAGTGCATCGGTGTGCGTCGTCACGGGCGTCGATCGGCCGGTCGTGCCGATGAAGTGCCAGCCGAGACCGACCATGTTGCGATCGTCGCCCATCAGCTGTGTCAGCAACGGCGGCGCCTGGGCGGCCGGCAGATCGGGCAGCCGCGACGGGTCAATGGGATGCAGTTCGTACGGCATCCGGTCGGCGTGGACGACGCCGCCGGCCGGTGTGTCATCCGCCGTTGCATCGCGTGACGTGGCCGGCCCGCAGCCGCCGGCTGCGCCGTTATCGTCGAAGCCGATGCCGTCCACGCTGTCGTCGGACGCTCCCGCGCATGCGCGCCCCGCCCCACCAGTGCGCTGGCCGAGCGTGATCTTGCGCGCCGAAAACGGGATGGCGTCGGGTTGCGGCACATCGACCGCATCGCCGCGCTCGCGGCGGGCCGGCCCCGCATCGGTCGCCCACGCGCTCGCATCGAACCCGTCCGCGTCGCCGCCCGGCCAGAAGCCGATCCCGTCGGCGCCGGCCTGCCAGCGCGGCTCGGCGTCGCCATCCGGCTGCGGCGCGCCGTGCGCGGCGGCCGCGCACGCGAACAGCGTCGCGCCGAGCCAGCGCGACAGCGGACGCACGACGCCCGGCCGCGCACGGCGGCGGTACTTGTCCCGGCTCGCCATCGGCTCAGGCCGGCACGCCGAACAGGCGTTGACGGATCCGGTACAGCGGCTCGAACAGCCATTCGAGCAGGCTGCGCCGCTCCAGCACGATGTCGGCCTTCAGCATCATCCCGGCCCGCAGCGACAGCGGCCGCCCTTCGAATGCCGGCGTGCGGTCGGCCAGCTCGACCCAGGTCTTGAAGTAGGTCTGCGGCGCGGCCGCATCGCCCGGCAGGTTCAGCTCCTTCGCAGAAAACGCGACCGGCGAGATCGACAGCACCTTGCCGCGATACGTGCCGAACTTCTCGACCGGGTAGCTTCCGTACGCCACCTTCACTTCCTGTCCCTTCTTCACGAAGCCGGCCTTCGACGACGGAATGTAGACCTCGGCGATCAGCCCGTCGGCCTTGGCGGGCAGGATCTCGACGACGCGCGTGCCCGGCGGGTCGATCACGCCGCCCTGCACGACGTCGAGCCGCACGATCTGCCCGTCGGCCGGCGCGTACAGCACCTGGTTCACGTTCTCGTCGATGTTGTATTCCTTCGCGTTCAGCTCCTCCTGCTTGATCTTCAGTTCGGCGTTCGCGCCGTCGTACTTGCTCTGCATCGTGTCGAGGTCGCCGCGCAGCTTCATCGCGTTCTTCGCGAGCTCGGCACGGCGCAGCAGCAGGTCCTGGTATGCCTGCCCGGCCTGCAGGTACTGCGTGTTGACCTGGTTGTACTGCTCGAGCGTCACGACCTGTTCGTCGAGCAGCTGCTTCACGCGCGCACGCCGTTCGCCGTACTCGTCGACGATGCGCTTCTGGTCCTGGATCTGCCGGTCGATCAGCCCGCGGCTTTCACCCTGCGCGGCGATCTGCTGGTTGGTCTGCTGCACCGACGACTTGTATTCGAGGCGTGCCGCATCGATCTGCTGCGTCACCTCGACACGCTGCCGATCAAGTGCCGCGCGCATCCCCTGCACGTTGTTCCCCTGACTCACGAAGCTCGTGTCGCGCGTCACCGCCAGCAGCCGCTGGCCCGCCTTCACCTGCTGGTCCTTGCCGACGTAGATGTCGCGCACGGCCCAGCCCGGCGGCGCGCTGACGCCGATCAGCCCCGAGCGCGGCGTCAGCATCCCCGACACGCTCTCGGTGTTCGCATAGCTCAGTTCGACGAGCGCAATCACGAACATCGCGAACATCGCGAGCGACAGGTAGCAGAAGAACCGCATCGACACCGGCACGTCGACGACGCCATGGATCACGGTGCCGAAGGTCGTGCCGCGCGCGAGCTTGCGCGACGGCTTCTGTTCTCGAAGGGCGGAGTTCCAGGTCGGCATGGGGCGGGCTCGTCAGGAGCGACGCCGCGCGGCCGCATCGAGCAGCGGCGCCGGCATCAGGTAAGGCGTGAAGTGTTCCCAGAAATGCCACTGCTCGGGCTGGCGCACGAGCGCCTGCTCGAGACGGTCGACGATGCGCTGGTGCGTCGCGCGCACCGGCGACGCGTCGTCGTCCGCGCCGAGCATCGGCGCGAGCGGGCTGGCCGGGAGTTCGGTGAAATGCACCGCGCAGCGATCGCGGAACGGCACGCCCGTCGCGTACGCAACGAGCAGCGGAATCCCCTGCTCGACCGCGAGCTTCACGCCGCCGCCGGCCATCCGCACCCAGCGCCCGCCGAGCCGGCAGCGGTTGGTCTTGCCGAACTTGCCGTGCAGGTCGGAGAACAGCAGGAACACAGGCGCCTCGCGTCGCAGGCTCGTGATCAGCCGCCGCAGGTGCACGCGTTCCTCGATGTCGATGAACTCGACTTCGCCGGCGCCGTATTCGGCGACGAGCCGCAGCGCATCGTCGAAGAACGCGCCGGGTGCATCCCGGTGCAGGATCACCATCAGCTTGCGGTCGTCGGGAATCATGAAGCGCAGCTTCGTGACGAACAGCATCAGGTTGCCGAAATGCAACCCCGCAAGCATCAGCGGGCCGCCGCGCGCGAGCGCCGCTTGCAGCTGCGCGTCGCCTTCGCACGCCATCCCGTCGATCATCGACTTCATCGATTCGAGGCTGTGCGTGCGCAGCTTGAGCCCCGCGAACTCCGCTTCGAACAGTTCGCGCACGATCGCCGCCGACACTTCCCGCACGCGTCGCGGATCGTCGTTCAGGTGTGCGCTCAGCATGTACGCGACCGCACGCTCAACCGACTCGCGAATGCACGGAAAGCAGCGCAGGCATGCGCCCGAGCACCAGCGCATCAGCCGCAGCCCGCGCGCGGGCGACGTGCGCAGCGCGACGGCGCGCACCGCGCGCCGCACCAGGAACGCATAGGAAAACGGATTCAGCAGAAAGAGTCGTCCGAGCATCACCGCGTCTCCTCGGCCAGGCGCCATGCGTCGGTCGCATCGGTCAATACGCCGTCCTGCATCTCGTAGATCCGGTCGACCATCGACAGGATCGACGCGTCGTGCGTGACGAGCACGATCGTGCACGGCAGCGTCAGCACGTTGCGACAGATCTCGTGCGTCGTCGCCTGATCGAGGTTCGACGAGAATTCGTCGAGGATCAGCAGGCGCGGCTCGCAATACAGCGCCCGCGCGATCAGGAGCCGCTGCATCTGGCCGGCTGACAGGAATTTCTGCGTATCGCCGAGCGGCGTGTCGTAGCGATGGTCGAGCCGCTCGATCTCGTCATGGATGCACGCGAGCTTCGCCGCGTCGAACATCGCGCCGATCCGCGGCGCGGGCGCGAAGTTCGTGATGTTGTCGCGGATCGTCCCGCGAAACAGCTGGTCGGACTGCGTGACGGCCGCGAGATGCTTGCGGTACTGCCGCAGGTTCACTTCCGCGAGATCGACGCCACCGACGAACAGCGTGCCGGGGTCCGGCCGCACGAGCCCGCAGATCAGGTTCAGCAGCGTCGTCTTGCCGCTGCCGGTGCGGCCGACGATCGCGATCTTGCTGCCGGCCGGCACGTCGAGCGCGATGTCGCGCAGGATCGGGCGGTTGCCGCCTTTCGGCGTGTACGACAGCGCGCGGATCGACAGCGCGCCGTCGAACCCGTCGACCGGCCGCACGACCGCGTCCGGCGCGGGCTCCTCGGTCTCTGTCTGCAGCACGTCGGCGACGCGGTCCATGTGCACCTGCAGCACCTTGCGGCGCACGTAGAGCTGGATCGAATCGATGAACTTGTCGGCGAACAGGTTCTTGTACTGGATGAACGCGTAGATCACGCCGATCGTGCTCTGGCCGTGCATCACGAGCCACGCGCCGTACGTGACGATCACCAGTTGCTCGACATGCACGATCCCCTTCGAGATCGCATCGAACAGCAATTGCAGCCGCTCCTGCTGGCGCATCGCCTGCAGCTTCTGCGTGAACGCGTTGACCCACAGGCTGCTGCGGGCCGTCTCGGCCGACAGCAGCTTGATCGAGTGCGCGGAGCGGATGTTCTCGATCAGCAGCGCATCGGCTTCGGCGCCGCGCGTGAGGATCTGCGACATCGCGTCCTGCAACTGCGGCTGGATTGCGAGCCGGCTCAGCGCGAACAGCACCATCCCGGCCAGGCTGATGCCGGCCAGCACGGGGCTGTAGTACAGCATCAGCACGAGCGTCAGCGTGCAGGTGACGATATTGAGCAGCCCGCCCACGAGACCGTCGACGAGAAACCGCCCGACCTCCGACACCGACGACACGCGCGAAATCGAATCACCCGTGTTGTGGAACAGGAAATAGCCGATCGGCAGCCGCGCGAGATGCCCGACCATGTTCGCCGACAACTGCTGCGACACGATGTTGCGCAGATAGCTCTTGATGTTGCCGACGAGGTTCGCGTAGAGCGTGTCGAACAGGAACACGATCGCGAACAGGATCGTCAGCAGGTACAGGATGTCGACGTCGGTCTTCTTCAGCGCCTCGTCGATCGTCAACTGCACGTACGACGGGCCGAGCAGCAGCAGGAGCTGCGCGGCGACGCCGCCCGCGATGCCGATCGCGAGGCTCTTGCGGATGCCGGTCAGCCCTTCGAGGTAGTCGCGCAGCCGGATCCGGTCGGCCTGCCCCGCCCGCGTGAAGCCGATGTCTGGATTCAGTTCGAGCGCGTAGCCCGTGATGTGCGTGAGCGCCTGCGCGAGCGGCAGCTTCGTTTCGCCGAGCGCGGGATCGACGATGTGCACGCTGCCGTAGCCGACCTTCGTCAGCACGACATAGTGGTTCATCCCCCAGTGCAGGATGCACGGCGTCTTGAGCGCGTCGAGCTCGCCCGCGTCGAACTGCAGCGCGCGTGCGCGCAGGCCGAGATCGTTCGAGATCTCCATCAGGTCGAAGAACGACAGCCCGGAATCGATCCGGACCGGATAGCGGTTGCGCAGCGTGCGCAACGTCGTTTCGCGCCCGTGCCACGACGCGATCATCGCGAGGCAGGCCAGGCCGCACTCCGTCACCTCGTCCTGCAGGACCGGACGGACTTTACGCGTATTGAAGAGCATGGTCGGGCACCCGGGGCGCGACGACGCGCCGCCCCGGGCCTTCCGTTGCAGGCCGTGGCGGGTCGTGCGCGATACGCATGGGCGCAGCCGGCACGCTGCCGGCTGCGACAAAAGATCGGTGTTACCGGCCGCTTGGCGAGTCGCTCAGCGCGACGAGCCGAGCGACATCCGGAACTGTTCGACGGCGTGGGTCTGGTACTGGGTCATCAGGCCCTGGATCGTGGTCCCGATCGACTGATTGACGAGATCGACCGTATAGGCGGCCGAATTGGAGTAAAGCGACGCGCCGCCGCGAATCTGGCGGGCCTGTTCTTCCGTGATGTCTCGCATTTGTTGTGGCCTTTATATTGTCGGAATACCCGCCACCGTCAGCCAATTGAAATCACAACGGCTGTTCACTTTATTACGGGGATAATCCGGCACTCCTGCCTCCTGATAATCGCCCGAACCGAAAACTATGCATTTCGGATTCGCTTTATTTCCACTGCGGCGATCGATTCTTTTCCTTCTGTTTCGCAGCATTTCGCGCGGGGGGCGCCTCCCCGCGCACGGCGGTTACTTGCCGGTGTTATTGAACGTCTTCGGGTTCTGCAGGTAATTACCGAGGCTCGGCAGGAACTGGCCGAGCGCGGTCACCACCGGCGCGGCGTCAACGGCGAGGCTACCCAGCGAGCTGATCGCACCACCGCCATGCACATTCCTGACCTGTTCCGTCGTCATGACCTTCATCATTCTCTCCTCGTAAAAAATAAAGATGATGCAAAGAACCTTCATTGAAAGACAAACGGCTTTTAATCCCTAGCGACTTGTTAATCTAATAATCACTGCGATTACGAGCCGAAATCAGGCTATCATGCGAGCGCATCGGAATTCAATGGAGGACACACTCTTACAGGCGCGCTTTCCGATGCGCCACGGGTGGCATGCATTCAAGCTGTTTGAATTTCAATTTCAATACGTTTAAATCCCGCCGCAATGCGTTGCGGCACGGGCAGGAGACGGAGACGGCCATGTTTGAAACGAGGCGCGCGAATCGCGGATCGGCGACGCAGAGTGCGGGTAATTCCCTATCAAGTTTTTCGACTAGGGGGAATCCCCGACTTGCAACCATAACATTGTTCGCTGTAACAGTGACTGGCGTATCGGCAAACGCGCATGCGTTCTGCCTCGACACGGCCTACCAGTACGCGTCCGTGCACGATCCGCGCTATCTCCAGGCGCGCAGCGAATACGATGCGGCCCGTCAAAAATTCCCCGAAGCACGTGCGCAGATGTTGCCGCAGGCCGCCGCGCAACTCGAATGGGGACGCTACGGTACGCACGCAAACCTGTTCGGCATCGACGTCAGCGGATCGAGCAATGCCGCATACGGTTCCGCGCAGGTCACGCAGGCGCTGTTCAACGTGCCCTACCTGTACGACATGCGTCGCGCGACCGAGTATGAGGAATCGGCGAAACAGAAGCTCGAGGTTGCCAGGCAGGACTTGATCCTGCGCGTCGCGAACGCGTGCTTCGACCTGCTGAGCGCGCGCGAGAAACTGCAGTCGGCCGACGACGAAGTGAACGCGCTCACCCGGCTCGAAAGCGATACGCGACGCATGGCACAGCTCGGGATGAAGACGATCGGCGATACCGCCGAAATCGAGGCGCGCCGCAGTCTCGCGGAATCCGACGAAGCCCTCGCGCAAACCGACGTGGACGCGCGCCGCGCGCGCTACGAGACGCTGCTCGGTTCGACCATCGATTTCTCGCGCTGGCCGCGGCTCGCGATGCGCGGCTCGTCGCCGCGCATTCCGTCGGGCGAATACGCGCCGCAGGACAACCCCGCGTACCGGCAGGCGTACCGCGACGTCCAGGTCGCGCGGCTCGCCGCGAAGCGCGTCAGCGCCGAGCACCTGCCAACCGTCGACCTGTTCGCGTCGTATTCTCGCGGGCTCAACCCGAACCTGCGCGGGCTCACCGATCGTTCGGACTTCCATCAAAGCGCAGTCGGCGTGCAAGTGACGATCCCGATCTTCTCCGGCGGCAGCGTGTACTACCGGCAGGTGGAAGCCGAGCACGTGACGGAGCAGTATCGCAACCGGCTGCGCGAGGTCGAGGAGCAACTGGGCACCGATCATCGCGAGGCGCTGTCGGCGCTCGAATCGGTCGGCAAGCGCATTCGCGCGCTGCAGCAGTCGCTGCAGGCCGCACGTCTCGCGTACGATTCGTCAATGAAGGCGCATCAGGTCGGCTACAGCACGACGTACGAAACGCTGAACCTGCGGCGCGACATCTCGGGCATCCGGCAGAAACTGTTCGACAGCTATCTCGATGCGCTGAAGCTGCAGTTGAAGCTGAAAAGCGTGCTGGGCACGCTCGACGAGCAGTCGCTGATCGCGGTGGACAGCTTCCTCGAAAGCAACGCGGCGAGCGACCGCGGTTAAGCGCGGTTCGACGTGCATCGGTATCTCACAGAAGGTTGTACACGCAACCTTGATGGCCAATGCCGATGCGCCCGCCGATCGATCTGCCGATCCATCGCAGCCGGCGCGGAGCGATAACGCCCCGTCGTTCGCGCAATCTTGCGTCCGACCCCGCTCGATCACCCGACGCAAGACACCATCCCGGACGCACGCCGCGCCCTCAAGGCGTGCAGGGGTATACGCGATGTTGCGTCCAAAAAGAACTTTGCCTAGAGTGCATCCCATCGATCCGGCGGACAAAGACGTCCCACGATCGTGCGCAGCGCGCGCCCGCTAGCCCGCGCTTCGCCGGCCCCGCATCGGGCCACCCATCCGCATTCCCGTTATCCGACAGCGTTGTCGGATGAACGGACCGGCAAAGAAGCCCTTGCCTCGCTCGTCGAGGCAAGGGCTTTTTTTTGCCTTTCGAAAACGCACGTCTTCACCTGAACCAGGAGCACACCATGCGTCATGGCGATATTTCCAGCAGCAACGACGCCGTCGGCGTCGCCGTCGTCCAGTACAAGATGCCGCGCCTGCACACGCGCGCCGACGTGATCGCGAACGCCCGCGAAATCGCGGAGCGCGTGGTCGGCATCAAGCGCGGCCTGCCCGGCATGGACCTCATCGTGTTTCCCGAGTATTCGACACACGGGATCATGTACGACGCGAAGGAGATGTACGACACGGCCTCGACGATCCCCGGCGAGGAAACAGACATCTTCGCGGCCGCGTGCCGCAAGGCGAACGTGTGGGGCGTGTTCTCGCTGACCGGCGAGCGCCACGAGGAACACCCGAACAAGGCGCCGTACAACACGCTCGTGCTGATCAACAACAAAGGCGAGATCGTGCAGAAGTACCGCAAGATCATGCCGTGGGTACCGGTCGAAGGCTGGTATCCGGGCGACTGCACGTATGTCGCCGAAGGGCCGAAGGGGCTCAAGATCAGCCTGATCATCTGCGATGACGGCAACTACCCGGAGATCTGGCGCGACTGCGCGATGCGCGGCGCCGAACTCGTCGTGCGCTGCCAGGGCTACATGTACCCGGCGAAGGACCAGCAGGTGCTCGTGTCGAAGGCGATGGCGTTCATGAACAACTGCTATGTCGCGGTCGCGAATGCGTCCGGGTTCGACGGCGTGTATTCGTATTTCGGCCACTCGGCGATCGTCGGCTTCGACGGCCGCACGCTCGGCGAATGCGGCGAGGAAGAAAACGGCGTGCAATATGCGGAGCTGTCGGTGAGCCTGATCCGCGACGCGCGCCGCAACATGCAGTCGCAGAACCACCTGTACAAGCTGCTGCACCGCGGCTACACGGGCAAGATCGGTTCCGGCGAATCGCCGAACGGCGTCGCGCAATGCCCGTTCGAGTTCTATGCGAACTGGGTGAACGACCCGGACGGCACGCGCCAGGCCGTCGAGAAGCTCACGCGCGCGACGCCCGGCACGCCCGAATGCCCGATCGAAGGCATTCCGTCCGAAGCGCCCGCGCATCGCTGAGCCCGCACCCTGCCCGGCCGTTCGCGCCGCGTGCGCGAACGGCTCCGTCCCACTCTGGAGCCTTCATCATGCTCGGTGTCGCTCTCTTCTTCATCGGCGCGGTGCTGGTCGTCAACGGCGTCGCGCTGACCGGCCGCATCGAACCGCGCGACGCGGCCGGCCTGAACCTGCTCGTCGGGCTGCTCGCGCTGCTGATCAACCTCGCCGGCCTCGTGCAGGCATCGGCGCCGCCGCAGTTTTTCTCGAGCGCGGGCGGGCTGCTGTTCGCGTTCACGTACCTGTATCTCGCCGCCGTCCAGTGGCGCGGGCTGCAAGGCGCCGGCCTCGGCTGGTACTGCCTGTTCGTCGCGATCAGCGCCCTTGTTTATGCGGGCACGTCGAACGACGTGCGCTTCGGTGCGATGTGGCTGCTGTGGTCAAGCCTGTGGTTCCTGTTCTTCGTCGCGCTCGGGCTGAAGCGGACCGTGCGCTTCCTGCCCGGCTACACGATCGCGATCGGCGTCGGCACCTGCTGGCTGCCCGGCATGCTGATGATGACGGGGAGGTGGTAATGAGCGCACGCGACACGCCGCTTGCCACCGATCCGCTCGCCGGGCACCGCATCGCCGACGCCCCGTTCTACCAGCCGGCCGGCGCCGAGGCCGACTGGTTCGACGCGGCCTGCCGCCATCACCTGCCGGTGCTGCTGAAAGGGCCGACCGGTTGCGGCAAGACACGCTTCGTCGAATACATGGCGTGGCGCATGGGCCTGCCGCTGATCCAGGTCGCGTGCAACGACGACACGTCGGCGGCCGACCTGACCGGCCGCCACCTGCTCGACGCCGATGGCACCTACTGGGCCGACGGGCCGCTCACGCTCGCGGCGCGGCATGGCGCGATCTGCTATCTCGACGAGATCGTCGAGGCACGCCCCGACGCAACGGTCGTGATCCACCCGCTGACCGACTCGCGGCGCGTGCTGCCGCTCGACCGGCTCGGCGAGGTCGTGCATGCGCATCCGGATTTCCATCTGGTGATCTCGTACAACCCCGGCTATCACGGCGAGCATCGGCGGCTGAAGCCGTCGACGCGGCAGCGTTTCGTCGCAATCGACTTCGGCTATCCGGATGCCGCGCACGAGGCCGACGTCGTCGTGCGCGAAAGCGGCACCGACCGCGAAACCGCGCGCCGGCTCGTCGACCTCGCCCAGCGCACGCGCGCGCTGGCACAGGCGGGCAACGGGCTCGACGAAGGCGCGTCGACGCGCCTGCTCGTGCATGCGGCCCGGCTGATCGTCGCGGGGCTCGCGCCGCTCGATGCGTGCCGGATCGCGATCAGCGACGCGGCGACCGACGACGCCGACACGCGTGCCGCGTTGCAGACGATGGCCGCCGCGTACTTCGCGACATGAGCGCGCTGCAACTCGCCCGCTTCCTGCACGGGATGACCGCGCACGAGACCGACGTACGGCTCGACGATGCGGCGCTGCGCGCGACGCTCGGTCATGCCGCGCTGCGCGTGCCCGGTGCGTTGCCACCCGATGCGCGCATCGCGGCGGCCGCGCACGCGCTTGCTCACTGGCTGCATTCACCGTCCGGCGAGCCGGCCGACAAACTGACGCCGATCGGCATCGCCGTCGCCGGCCTGATCGAGGATGCGCGTGTCGAGGCGCTGCTCGCGCGCGCATGGCCGGGGATCTCGACCTTCTGGGCGCCCGCGTTCGCGCCGATCGACCGTGAAGGGCTCACGTTCGGTCATTTGTGCGCGCGGCTGGCGAAAGCGCTGTTCGATCCGTCATACCGCGACGGCAACCCATGGGTCGACAAGGGCGCGCAACTGTTCACCGAACGTCGCGACACGCTCGACGATTACCGCGCGTTTCGCACGATCGCATCACGGCTCGCGAACGATCTCGGCCAGATGCGCGTGCGCTTCGAACCCGACGACGGCGCATGGCTGCCCTATCGCGACGACAACGCGTGGCTGTGGGCGCAGCCGGCCTCCGCGGCGGCCGAACAGGCGGGCTCCGACGGCGTCGAGATGTCGGCCTCGACCGGCAGTCACAGCGACGAACCCGACGACGAACCGCCACCCGCGCCCGATGCCCCGCGCTATCCCGAGTGGAATTGCCACATGCAGCGCGAGCGCCGCGACTGGACGACAATCGTCGAACGTGCGCCAGCCACGTCCGTGCCGCCGCGTTCGCTTGCTGCGCTGATCGAAGCCGACCGCCGCACGGCGAAGCGGATGCCGGCCGCCCGCGCGTCGGAGATGCTGCGACGCGTCGGCCGCCAGCTCGACGGCGATGCACTCGACGTCGATGCGGCGATCGCCGCACGGATCTCACGGCGTGCCGGGCATGCGCCCGATCCGCGCGTGTTCCGTCGCCGCGTGGCGCACGACGCGCGCGGGCCCGTGCTGATCCTGCTCGACCTGTCGGCGTCGACGGCCGCGCAGGTCGCCACGCTCGAGAAGCGCGCGGCGTTCGTGCTTGGCGACCTGTTCGACCGGCAGCGGCGGCGCTGGGCCGTGCACGGCTACACGTCGGACGGCCGGCATCGCGTGTACTACGCGCGCTTCAAGGATTTCGGCGAAGCGTTCGACGCCCGGCGTCGTGCGGCGCTGCTGGCGGCCGACAGCGGGATGAGCACCCGCACGGGCGCGGCGCTACGGCATGCGCTGGCGTTGCTGCGCCGCGAAGCCGCGAGCGCACGGGCCGCCGTGCTGATGATCGGCGATGGCGAAGCCGCCGACATCGACGTGTTCGACCCGCGCTACCTCGTCGAGGATGCACGTCACGCGGCACGCCAGGGCCGGCAGCGCGGTGTCGCGATCGCCGGTTTGTCGTTCGGCGCACCGCCCGGGTTGTCTACAATACTTGGCGTCGGCCCGCGCTGCGTCCACGCGGCGAACGGCGACGCATTGCCCGCCGTCGTCGCGCACGCGGCCGGGCGCCTGAGCGCGTGACGGCCCTCCCCGGAAGAGACAGGAACGATCGAATGAACAGTGTGAAGGTTGGCGTATTGTTCTCGCAGAGCGGATGCACGTCGCACCTTGGCCAGAGCCAGTTGCGCGGCACGCTGCAGGCGATCGCCGAGATCAACGAAGCGGGCGGCGCCAACGGCTGCGAGATCGTGCCCGTCGTGCGCGATGCCTGTTCGGATCCCGCCGTCTACGCGCGGCTCGCCGAGGAGCTGATCGCCACCGAACGCGTGAACGTGCTGTTCGGCGCGTACATGTCGAGCAGCCGCAAGGCGCTGATTCCGATCGTCGAGAAGTGGGACAAGCTGCTGTTCTACCCGACGCTCTACGAAGGCTTCGAGTTCTCGCCGAACGTGATCTACACGGGTGCGGCGCCCAACCAGAACAGCGTGCAGCTCGCCGCGTTCATGACCGCGCAGTTCGGCGCGCGCGTGTATCTGATCGGGTCCGACTACATCTACCCGTACGAGTCGAACCGCATCATGATCGACCTCGTCACGCAGCATCCGGAAGGCCAGATCCTCGGCGAGGTGTACATGCCGCTCGTCGCGTCCGAGCAGGATTTCGCGGCGGTGGTCGCGGACATCCGCGCGAAGGCGCCCGACTTCGTGTTCAGCACGCTCGTCGGCGACAGCACGGCCGCGTTCTACCGCGCGTATGCGCAAGCCGGCCTCGACGCACGCAAGATGCCGATCGCGAGCCTGACGACGTCCGAGATCGAACTCGGCCAGATGGGCGCGGCCGCGGCCGGCCACTACACGTCGTCGCCCTATTTCCAGACCATCGATTCGGACGTGAACCGGCGCTGCATCGCGCAGCTCAAGGCGCGCTTCGGCGACGACGCGAGCGCATCCGCGCCGTGGGAAGCCGCGTATTTCCAGGTTCACCTGTTCGCCAATGCGCTCGCGCGCGCCGGCACCGACCAGCGCGACCGGCTCGTCGAGCATCTCGCCGACGCGGAATTCGACGCGCCGCAAGGGCGTGTGAAGATCGACCGGCTCACGCAGCACACGTGCCTCTACCCGCGCATCGGCTGCGCGACGGCCGACGGCAATTTCACGATCGTGCGCGAAGCGACGCGGCGCGTGCATCCCGATCCGTACCTCGTCACGCATTCGCTCGGCGACCGCGTGCACGCGCCCGACGAACAGAAGGCGTAACCGACGATGCGCGCCCGCACCCCGATCCGCTCGACGCCGCGCCTGCTCGCCGAACTGCGCTCGCTTCGCGTGATGGTGTACTACCCGGATGACGACAACGGCCTGCTGCTCGTCGAGCAGCTCTCGCGCATCGGTTGCCCGAGCGAGCAGCGCTGGCCGCCGCCCGCCGCGTTGCCGGAGAGCGTCGACCTCGTGATTCTCGCGGTCCGGCCCGACCTGCTGCACCTGTCGATCCCGTGGCTCGAGGACGACGCGCGGCCGCCGCTCATCGCCGTTACGACCTACGAAAGCCCGACGATCCTCGAACTGATGCTGCGCATCGACGCGCAGAGCGCGGTGACGACGCCGGTGCGTTCGTTCGGCCTGTTGAGCGCGATGGCGCTCGCGTGTCACCAGAGCCGCCGGCACGACGAATACCGGCGCCGCATTGCGCAACTGGAGCAGCGCGTGATGTCCGCGCGCACGCTGCAGGAAGCGAAGACACTGCTGATGCAGCACAACGCGATCAGTGAGGAAGAGGCGTACCAGCAGATCCGCTCGCAGGCAATGGAACGGCGCATCTCGATCAACCAGCTCGCCGAGCAGATCGTGCACGCGCATGCGCTGCTGAAGCGGTAACGCGGGCGCGATCGCCAATCGCCGCGCGTCAGTCCGGCGGCGGCAACACGACCGTGTCCTCCGGCCCGAGCACGCGCCCGTCCTGTGAGCGCAGCTCGAGCTTCCTGACCGGCAACCCAGCCTTCCGGTCGACGAGCAGCACGTGTGCCTCGTCCGGTTCGAAGAAGAAATCCTCGCCCCACTGCCGCAATGCGACGAGCAGCGGAAACAGGCCGCGCCCTTTCTCGGTCAGCACGTATTCGTGATGCGCGCCGCCGTCCGCGGCCGGCACGATGTCCATGATCCCGTGCGCGACCAGGTTGCGCAGACGCGCGGCCAGGATGTTCTTGGCCAGCCCGAGGTTCTTCTGGAATTCGCCGAAGCGGCGCAACCCGTCGAACGCGTCGCGGACGATCAGCAGCGACCACCAGTCGCCGATCGCGTCCAGCGGGCGGGCAACGCCGCAGGGGGAATCCTCGTGCGTGGTTCGTCTGTTCATCGGTGCATGAGGCGATGCCGTTCCCGGAATGCGGATGGAACGGCGGTCGTTTACGTTGAAATGAATGGTTGCAATATAAAACTCTCTACACAAAAGATCAATCGCACGGGCCCCGACTGTTCGCAACCGACGAACGGCATGGTCGATTCGGGCCTCATTGGCACTTCGACTCATACGTCCAGCCGATAAAATCCGGCATTGTCCCGTTCTGGTGCGTCATTGCGCACCTATGGCCCAGTCGTTCGGCGATTGGCCGGGCCATCTTTTTGGTTGCAACTTGAAACTCAATGGCCTACGCTTCGATTCAGTTTCAAATTGAAACCAAACTATCCGACTACCGAAGGAGCGCTCGATGATCCGGTCCGATGCCACGTTCGACGGCACCTTTCCTTTCGCCCCGCATTTCGACGACGCGTCCGGCTTCCGGATGCATTACGTGGACGAAGGCCCGCACGACGGCGAAACCGTCCTGTGCCTGCATGGCGAACCCACGTGGGGCTATCTGTTTCGCCATCTGGTTGCGGTGCTGAGTCGGACGCACCGCGTCGTCGTCCCCGATCACATGGGCTTCGGCAAAAGCGCGACGCCGCAGGGCCGCAGCTACTGGCTGCAGGATCACATCGACAACCTGGAACGTTTCGTGCTGGCGCTCGACCTCGATCGCCTCACGCTCGTGATGCACGACTTCGGCGGCCCGGTCGGCATGGGGCTCGCCGCGCGGCATCCGGATCGTATCCGGCGCATCGTGTCCGCGAACGGGCCGACGCCGTTCGGCCAGCCCGATCTTGTCGAGCGACTGACCGCGAACGGCCGCGATGCGCCGTGGTTCCAGTGGATCATGCGCGCAGCCGCGGACGATACGCTCGAGACGGTGCTCGGGCAGCTCGGCTTCAACATCCTGAGCACGCTGAAGCTGAACGGCTTCGAAAATCACGCGATCATCGACGACACCTGGATTGCCGCATACGGTGCGCCGTTCGCGCAACCGGCGGACTGTCTCGGCGCGATCGGATGGGCCCGCGGGTTTGCCGCCGGCGCGCACCGGTTCGAGGCGCCCGATGCGGCGGCGCTGCGCGCGATACGTGAAAAGCCCGCGCTCGCGATCTGGGGAGACGCCGACCGAACGCTCGGCGCCGAACATTTCCTGCCGCTCTTCACTGCACTGTTTCCATCCGCGCCCGTCGAGCGGCTGGCGGGCGTCGGGCATTACTGTTTCGAGGATGCGCCCGACGCCATCGCGGCACGCATCGCCGGATTCATCCGGACCACCGGCTGAGTGCGTTGCGCAGCGGGCTGCACGACGCCCGGCTGCGCAACACGGCGTGCGCGGCCGCCTCCGCAACCGCGCACGCCCCGCTTCACGTCAGTGGATGATCCGCGTCACGCCACGCCCGCGCGGGTCGGCCATCGCCTCCGGCGTCTTGCCGTCGATCTTGATCACCTGGATGTCGCCGCTGAAATCCTGCCCCTTCAGCGTGTAGCCGCGCGCCTCGATCTGCTTCGCGAGTTCGCCTTCGATCGGGTGGTACGGCTCCCAGAAGATCGTGTTCGGCGGCAGCAGCTGGTGATGGAAGCGCATCGCGCCGACGGCGTCCTTCAACGGCATCTTGAAGTCGTAGATGTTGTTGATCACCTGGAAGATCGACGTGAAGATGCGCGAGCCGCCCGGCGTGCCGATCACGAGCGACACCTTGCCGTCGCGGGTCATGATCGTCGGCGACATCGACGACAGCGGGCGCTTCTTCGGTTCGATCGCATTCGCGTCGCTGCCGACCACGCCGAACATGTTCGCCACACCCGGCTTCGCGGAGAAGTCGTCCATCTCGTCGTTCAGCACGATGCCCGTGCCGTCGGCGATCACGCCCGAGCCGAAATAGCCGTTGATCGTGTACGTGTTCGACACCGCGTTGCCCCACTTGTCGACCACCGAGAAGTGCGTCGTTTCGGCCTTCTCCGGCATCGTCGTGCCGAGGCCCGGCTGCACGCTCTTCGTGTCCGACGGCTCCTTCGGGTTGACTTCGGCCGCGCGCTTCGCGATGTAGGCGTCGTCGGTCAGCTGCGCGATCGGCACTTTGTAGAAATCGGGATCGCCGAGATACTGCGCACGATCGGCGAACACGCGCTTCTCGATTTCCGCGACGAGGTGGATGTACTGCGGCGAGTTGAGCTTCACGCCCTCGAAGTCCTGCTTGAGATCGGCCTTCATCTTCAGCAACTGCACGAGGCCGATGCCACCCGAGCTCGGGGGCGGCGCCGTGATCACGTCATAGCCGTTCCACTTCGCCTGCACCGGCTGGCGCCACACCGCGCGGTACTGCGCGAGATCCTCGGTGGTGATCAGCCCGTTGCCGTCACCCGTCTTCATCGACGCGGCGATCAGCTCGGCCGTCTTGCCCTTGTAGAACCCTTCCGCGCCGTCGTTCGCGATGCGCGTGAGTACATCGGCGAGATCGGGCTGCTTGAAGTTCACGCCCGCCTTCAGCCCGGAGAAATACTTGTCGAAGTTGGTCTTGCCGCCGAACTCCTTCGATGCGTCGACGCCGCGCTGCGCGAGCTGTTCGTCGACGACGAAGCCGTCGCGCGCATAGTGGATCGCCGGCGCGAGCACCTGCTTCCACTTCAGCTTGCCGAAACGCTTCTGCGCCTCCCACATGCCCGCGACCGTGCCCGGCACGCCGACCGCGCGCGGGCCGTACAGGCTCATGCCCTTGACGACGTTGCCGTCCTTGTCGAGATACATGTCCTTCGTCGCGGCAAGCGGCGCACGCTCGCGGTAGTCGATGAAGTACGGCTTGCCGTCCTTGTAGATCGTCATGAAGCCGCCGCCGCCGATGTTGCCGGCTTCCGGATACGTGACGGCGAGCGTGAAGGCGATCGCGACGGCCGCGTCGATTGCGTTGCCGCCTTCCTTGAAGATCCGCTCCGCGGCATCCGCGCTGTACTTGTCGGCCACTGCGACCGCCGAGCTCGTCAGGACTGCCGGCTGCGGCCCCTTCGCATAGGCGGGCGCGTTCGGCAGGAACCCGATGCCGGCCACCGTCGCAAGCACGACAGCGGATGATTTGAAGCGATTCAGCGTAGTCATTGCATGTCCCCCATGTGGATCTCCTTCAGGCAGGAAAAGCACCTGTCCCGCGCATGGCCGCCGGCGCACCGACGGCCATATCCGGTTTCGTAGTATAGGGGGACAAAAAGGGTCGAACACGCGGCGTGCAACGAAAGCGCATTCGTTGTGTGCGTTCGGTCATGCTGCGGCTTCTTGACAGGCATGCGGATCGGTTGAAATTGCACGGTGCGCGCGTTCGCAGTTCACATCAGTTCACGTCATCACGCGGCGCACAAAACCGAAAGTTGCGAACTGCGCGGCAGGCCACGTGACACGTGCAAAAAAATCTGCAAACGTCCCTCCCGCTGCACGATCCGATCTGCGAAGATAGCGCCCCGCTTTCGCACCGCATCATTTTTTCGTTCACGCGCCGCCTCACGTTTCTTCGTCTCGCTTCCTATGGCATCACACAACGCGCATCATGCGTCCGGCTTCGCGGCCGGCGTAGCCGCCGCCGTCCTCGTCGCACAAACCGGCGCCACGGGCCCGTGGCATTCGGGCATGTTCGCCGCATTCGCGGCAGGTGTCGCGGGCGGCACCGCGCCCGACTGGCTCGAAGTCGCATGGTGGCGCCGCAAGCGCCGCCTGTGGGTCACGCATCGCACCATCACGCACTGGGGCATCGGCTGGATCGCCCTGCTCGCGCTCGGCTGGCACGGGCTCATCCATCATCCGCATCCGCTGTGGGCCGCGCCGCTGTTCGGCTTCGCATGCGGCGGCGTGATGCACCTGCTCGCCGACTGGCCGAACCCGCTCGGCGTGCCATGGATCTGGCGGCGTCATTCGCTCAACCTGTGGAACAGCGGGCATTGCGACCTGATCGTCGTGGGCGCCGCATGGGGCGGCACGCTGTGGCTCGCGCAGTCGTTGTGCTCGCGTGCGCCGCTGCTCGAACACTGGCTCGGCTGGCTGCATCGCGTTTAGTTGCAATTCGGCGCAATTTGACGCGACTCGGCGTGCTTTCGGCATGCCGGCGCGCATGCAACTTTCCGTCCATTGAAAGTGCGGTGCAGGCCCCCATCTGAATCCGGATCGTCGACACGCGTGCCCGGCACGCACGCGTGACGTCTGGCACACTGACGATTCGATTCGTACGCGCTCCTGCCGCGCGCTTGCACCCCATTTCAACGCTCCGATGGACGTCACCGCTACCCGCCCAGCCTCCCGTGCGCTCGACGTGTTCCACCCGGCCGTCGCCGCGTGGTTCCGGCGCACGTTCGCCGCGCCCACCGGCGCGCAGGCGCTCGCGTGGCCGCACATCAAGGCCGGCCGCTCGACGCTGGTCGCCGCGCCCACCGGCTCCGGCAAGACGCTCACCGCGTTCCTGTGCGCGCTCGACGATCTGGTGCGCGATGCGCTGGCGCACGACGGCACGCTACCCGACGCGACGCTCGTCGTGTACGTGTCGCCGCTGAAGGCGCTGTCGAACGACATCCACGTGAACCTCGACGCGCCGCTTGCCGGCATCGCCGAATCGCTCGCGCAACTCGGCCTGCCGGTGCCGGCGATCCGCACCGCCGTGCGCACCGGCGACACGACGCAGGCCGAGCGCGCCGCGCTGCGCAAGCGCGCGCCGCACATTCTCGTCACGACACCCGAATCGCTGTACGTGCTGCTGTCGTCCACGTCGGGGCGGCAGATGCTGTCGAACGTGCGCTCGGTCATCGTCGACGAGATCCATGCACTCGCGTCGTCCAAGCGCGGCAGCCATCTCGCGTTGTCGCTCGAACGTCTCGACGCGCTGGCCGGCCATGCGCTGCCGCGTATCGGGCTGTCGGCCACGCAAAAGCCGATCGACGCGGTCGCGCGCTTCCTCGTCGGCGGCCCGGCAGGCGCGCCGCGCGATTGCACGATCGTCGACACGGGCCATACACGCGAGCGCGATCTCGCACTCGAACTGCCGAACGTGCCGCTCGAACCCGTGATGGCAACCGACGTGTGGGAGCAGGTGTACGACCGCATCGCCGGGCTCGCGGCCGCGCATCGCACGACGCTGGTGTTCGTCAACACGCGGCGCACCGCCGAGCGCATGGCGCGCCATCTCGCCGACCGGCTCGGCAAGGAAGCGATCGCCGCGCATCACGGCAGTCTCGCGAAAGAGCACCGCTTCGACGCCGAACAGCGCCTGAAGCGCGGCGAACTGAAGCTGCTCGTCGCCACCGCATCGCTCGAACTCGGCATCGATATCGGCGATGTCGATCTCGTCTGCCAGATCGGCTCGCCGCGCGGGATCGCGCCGTTCCTGCAGCGCGTCGGCCGCTCCGGGCACCAGGTCGGCGGCGTGCCCAAGGGGCGCCTCTTCCCGCTGTCGCGCGACGAACTCGTCGAATGCGCGGCGCTGCTCGATTGCGTGCAACGCGGCGAGCTCGACGCGTTGCGGATTCCCGAAGCGCCGCTCGACGTGCTCGCGCAGCAGATCGTCGCCGAAGTGGCGTGCACGGAATGGCAGGAGGATGCGCTGTATGCGAGCTTCACGCGCGCGGCGCCGTACGCGCGGCTGACGCGCGAGCGCTTCGACGAAGTGATGAAGATGCTCGCCGAAGGCTTCACGAGCCGCCGCGGCGTGCGCGGCGCGTACCTGCATCGCGACGTGGTCGGCGGCACCGTGCGCGGGCGCCGCAACGCGATGATGACCGCAACCACGTCGGGCGGCACGATCCCCGACATGGCCGACTACGCGGTGCTGCTGGAACCGCAGGGCATCCAGGTCGGCACGGTCAACGAGGATTTCGCGATCGAGAGCCTCGCGGGCGACGTGTTCCAACTCGGCAACCAGTCGTACCGGATCATTCGCGTTGAAACCGGCCGCGTGCGTGTCGAGGACGCGCAGGGCCAGTTGCCGAACATTCCGTTCTGGTTCGGCGAGGCGCCGGGGCGCAGCGACGAGCTGTCTGCGGCGGTCGGCCGGCTGCGGGCGCGGCTCGACGCGCTGTTCGCGGACGGTGACCGGCAGGCGCACGGCAAGGACCGTGAACGCATCGGCAACGGGACCGGCGAGAAGGCCATGCCCCGGACCGGCGCCAAAGCGGGCGCGAAGGCGAAATCAAAGGCCGGGATCAAAGACGATCCCGATGCCTCGATCGACTCGCGGCACGACACCGTTGTCGCCGCCGCCGAGAGCCGCCTCGCGCCGGCATTGCGCTGGCTCGTCGACGATCTTCGCTTGTCGCCCGACGCCGCCCGCCAGATCGCCGACTACCTCGCCCGCACCCGTGCCGCGCTCGGCGCGCTGCCGACGCAGGATACGCTCGTGATGGAGCGTTTCTTCGACGAATCGGGCGGCACGCAGCTCGTGATCCATTCGCCGTTCGGCAGCCGCATCAACCGCGCATGGGGGCTCGCGCTGCGCAAGCGCTTCTGCCGCAGTTTCAACTTCGAACTGCAGGCGGCCGCGACCGACGACGCGATCATCCTGTCGCTGTCGCTCGCGCACAGCTTCGCGCTCGATGAAGTGTGGCGCTACCTGCGTTCGGCCAGCGCCGAGCACGTGCTGGTCCAGGCACTGCTCGACGCGCCGATGTTCGGCGTGCGCTGGCGCTGGAACGCGACGACCGCGCTCGCGCTGCCGCGCTTCACCGGCGGCAAGCGCACCGCGCCGCAACTGCAGCGGATGAAGAGCGAGGACCTGCTCGCGACCGTGTTTCCCGATCAGGTCGCGTGCCTCGAGAACATCGTCGGCGAACGCGAGATACCGCATCACCCGCTCGTCGACCAGACGCTCGACGACTGCCTGCACGATGCGATGGACACCGATGGCTGGCTGGCGCTGCTGCGGCGGATCGAAAGCGGCGCGATCGAGCTCGTCGCGCGCGACCTGCCTGCACCGTCGCCGCTCGCGGCCGAGATCCTGAACGCAAAACCCTACGCGTTCCTCGACGACGCACCGCTGGAAGAGCGCCGCACGCAGGCCGTGCAGTCGCGCCGCTGGAGCGATCCTGAATCCGCCGACGATCTCGGCGCGCTCGACGCCGACGCGATCGATGCGGTGCGCGACGAAGCATGGCCGCTCGTGCGCGACGCCGACGAAATGCACGACGCGCTGCTCACGCTCGCGTGCATCGCCGACAGTGAAGCACGCGTGCACGAAGGCTGGCCCGACCGGCTTGCGGAACTTGCCGAACGCAGCCGTGCGACGAAGCTCGTTACGCCCGGCGGCGCCGCACTGTGGGTGCCGGTCGAACGGCTCGTGTGCGTGCGTGCGCTGCATCCCGACGCGCGCATCGCACCGACGCTCAAGGTGCCGGCTGCCTGCGCGCAGCCGTGGGAAGCGGATGCCGCACTCGTCGACGTGATCCGTGCGCGGCTCACCGGCTTCGGCCCGCTTGCGGTCGACGCGATCGCGACACCGCTCGGCCTGCCACCTGCGTCGATCGCGACCGCACTCGCGGCGCTGGAGCGAGAAGGCTACGTGATGCGCGGCCGGTTCACGCCGGGCACGACGACGGACGAATGGTGCGAACGCCATCTGCTTGCGCGCATTCATCGCTATACGGTGAAGCGGCTGCGCCGCGAAATCGAGCCGGTGGAGCGCGCCGACTTCATGCGCTTCCTGTTCCACTGGCAACACCTGACACCCGACACGCGCGGCACGGGCCGCGATGCACTCGCGGCCGTGCTCGAACAGCTCGAAGGGTATGAGGCCGCAGCGAGCGCATGGGAAGACGCGTTGCTGCCCGCGCGGCTCACCGACTACACGGCGGGCGGGCTCGACGAGCTGTGCCGCTCCGGCAAGCTCGTGTGGACGCGCATCGGCGCGCCGGCGCGCGCGGCCGGCACGCCCGTGAAGACGACGCCGATCGTGCTGCTGCCGCGCCGCCACCTCTCCGCCTGGCAGGCGCTACGCGATCCCGACGCGCAACCGGCGCTGTCTGCGCGGGCCACCCAGGTGCGTGACGCCCTCGCCGCGCACGGCGCGATGTTCTTCGATGCGCTGCTCGACGACCTGCACATGCTGCCCGTCGAACTCGAACAGGCGCTCGGCGAACTCGTGTCGGCCGGCCTCGTGAATGCGGACAGCTACGCGGGCCTGCGCGCACTGCTGAAGCCTGTCGTCAAGCGCAGCGCGACCTATGCGCCACGCACGCGGCGCGGCGGTGCGCTGATCGGCGGAATGGACGACGCGGGCCGCTGGGCGCTCGTACAACGCCACGCGCCGCCGGACGATGCGCCGGCGCCGAAACGCGGCCAGGCCTCGGCCTCCCCCGACGCGCTCGAACACATCGCGTGGACGCTGCTGCGCCGCTATGGCGTCGTGTTCTGGCGCCTGCTCGAACGCGAAGCCGACTGGCTGCCGAACTGGCGCGAACTCGTGCGCGTGCTGCAGCGCCTCGAAGCGCGCGGCGAGATTCGCGGCGGACGCTTCGTCGCCGGGCTCGCGGGCGAACAGTTCGCGCTGCCCGAAGCGATCCCGATCCTGCGCGAACTGCGGCGACAACCGGGCGACGGACAGTACGTTTGCGTGACGGGCGCCGATCCGCTGAATCTTGCCGGCACGCTGCTGCCCGGCGACAAGGTGCCGGCGCTGGCTGGAAATCGCGTGCTGTTCCGTGACGGCGTGCCCGTCGCATCGCTGGTTGCGGGGGCGTTCCACTACGCACTCGAACTGTCGCCCGCCGCGCGCGAGGATGCACGCCTGCGGCTCGCACGCCGCTACTGACATCGGCTGACCCGCGGCACCGCACGGACTACTGATCGTCGGGCCGCGCTGCCACGTGCCTTCGGGTAGCATCGAACGACTTTCCGCGCGGGCGCCCGCGCTCCAGGTCAGTGACCCGGCATGTGCGCGCGGGCCGACACTCGCGCGCTCGCGGCGACACGCCGTCGAATCATGGCCGAACCGCTGGCCGGGCAGCCGGCCACGGCGCCGTGCGCATCACGCGCCGGGCCGCGGACTCGGCCGTACACCGATGCTTCATGCTCGTCAGGCGGGCACCAGCTCGAAGCTGAGCCGTTTGCCGAGCGCGGCGGCAGCGCTTGCGAGCGTCGCCAGCGTAAGGCTCGTGTCGGTTTCGTCGAGCAGACGGTTGAGCGCGGCGCGGCTGGTTTTCATCCGCGCGGCCATCGCGGTTTTCGTGATGTGCTGCGCCTTCATTTCCTGCCCGATCTGCCAGGCGATCACGCGCTTGATCGCGGTGGCGGTGGCCGCTTCGAGATTGCCGTCCTCTTCGAGGAAGGTATCGAAATCGCTGCCGATATGCGGATTGTTCGTGGTCGTCATGAGGTACTCCATTGCATGGCGTTGCCGGCTGCCTGACCGTTGAGGACGGTGCGTTCCGGCGCAACCGGGAAATTCAGATGGCACGCATCAACGCTTTGAGACGCGCGACGGTGACATCGAGATCGTCCGACGGCGTGGCCCGCGACTGCTCGAAGAAACCGTGCAGCAGGACCATGGTGCCGCCGACGACCGTAAACAGCACACGGGCGCTCCGCCCCGGCAACATCACGCGGATCTCCCACAGATCCTGTGCCATCTTCCGGACCAGCGGCATGCCGAGCGGCCAACCGAGTTGAACGGTCTTGATCTCCTCGCCGATCACCCTTCGCTCCGCTTGCCCAAGCGACTTCAGCCATTCGCGCACCGGCTCGTTGCCACGGGCCGTCTGGAAGAACCGCACGCCGAGCGTGACCTGGATCTGCTGTCTCGTCATCGTCTTGACACCCATCGTACCAAAAAAGATACGATATGCCAAGCACCCCTGGGGCCGCTACTGGCCGGATGGCCAATCCGGCAGCCGGGGATGGGTCGGGCCGCGCTTGCCGCGCGATCCGCCGGATCAATTGTCGCGACGAGCCGGCTTGCGCGCCGCGCGTGACGTCTCGCGTGCGCGCGTGTCGCCGAACCGCGATCGCGCGATATCGCGCACCGCATCGATCAGCGTCCGCGCGACCGGCGACGGCTGCGCATCGGTGCGCAGCACGAGCCCGACCGGCTCGTCGGTACCTGCCGACGGCAGCGGCAGGCGTGCCAGCGCCCCGGCCGACAGGTCGTATTCGGCCGCATAAAGCGGCACGAACCAGACCGCATCGTTCTCGAGCGCCAGCGCCCGCGCGACCGATACCGACAGCACCTCGATGAACGAATCCAGCGGCGGCACGCCGCAGGCGCCGAGCAACTGCTCGGCCGACTGGCGGATCAGCGTGCCGAACGGCGGCAGCACGACCGGATAGCGCGCGAGCTCGGCGGCCGGCGCCGCGCTTGAAAGCAGCGGATGCCCGGCACGCACGACGGCGACGAGCGGCTCGTTGTACAACTGCTCGAACGCGAGCCCGATCATCCGCTCCGGCTCCGACAGCCGCCCGATTGCGCACTCGATCGCGCCGGACTTCAGGCGCTCGAGCAGATCCGCGTTCGCGGCCGTCGCGATCCGCACGACGATGCGCGGCCAGCGCTCGGCGAGCGCCTTCATCAACGCGGGCGCGAGCGATGCCGCGACGGTCGGCAGCATGCCGATTTCCAGTGTCGCCGCGGCGGCGCCGCCCTCACGCGCAAGCAGCCCGACACCCTGCCGCAGCGCCAGCACGCAAGCATTGGCGTGCGGCATGAACAGTTGCGCCTCGCGGGTCGGCTGCGCGCCCTGCCGGCCGCGCTCGAACAGCTTCACGCCGAGGATCGCCTCCAGTTCGGCGATCGTCTTCGAGACGGCCGGCTGCGTGATCGACAGGCTTTCTGCCGCCTTCTGCACGCCGCCCAGCTGCGCGACCGCGAGAAAGCACTGCAGGTGCCGGAACTTGACGCGGCCGTCGGCGATACGGTTATTCATAACGGGTGGTTATGCGATTGACGATGAAATGCCATTTTGCATAACTTTCCGGATAGCCCCAAGCATTCGACGATGTGTCACGCGCGACGCCGCAGTGCCTGGAAACCGGCCGGCTCCCACATGCGCTTCGCGATCAGCAAGCTCGTCCCGTGCTTCTGTGCGAGCGGGGCAGACGACGATTCCGCATGCAGCGCGGCCGCCTTGCTGCGCAGCCGGCGCAATTCCAGCTCGAGCTCCGCGGAGGCGGCCGCCGTCAGCATCCCCTGCGAGAACGTCATCGTCTCGCCCTCCCCGTCGAAGCGGCTGTCGAGAAAATCGCCGAGCGCGTGCGCATGGAAATAACGGCGAATCGGCCCGCCGGGCAGCCAGTCGAAATCGCGCGCGACACGCACGCGAATCCGGTCGCCCGGCAACAGCGCGACGACGTTCATCCGGTCGAGCATCAGCAGGTATTTCACGCACTCGGCCTGCGTCACCTGATAGGCCGACACGATGTCCTGCACGGTCCAGTAGTTGATTGCGCAGACAGCAACGAGCAGCAGTTTGTCGTCCGACACGAGCAGCGCCTCCTGCTGCTCGGTCAGCACGCGCAGCCTCGGCGCCGACGCGGAAGCCTCCTGCACGAGCTCGGCCAGCGTAAAGCCGAGGAGCTGCGCGATCTCCACGACACGCTCCAGCGTAAAGCGGCCGCTGGCGAACAGCCGCTTCACGCTCGTCTCGGAGACGTCGAGCGCCCGCGCGACGTCGCGGTAGGTCATGCCCTGCGCCTTCAACTGGCGCTTCAGCATTTCGATGAGTTGGGCGGTTTCGGTCATATTGGTATCGAAAAATGATGCTCAAGGTCAGATATTAGGCTACCTGCGCACTCAGATGAACACTTTCGGATACTTGTCTGCATAATCCGCTCCGTGCTGTCACTGAACGACGGAGCTGAAATGACCACCCGAACCGAAATCGCCGCCTACGAATCGCACCACACCGCCCCGCGCGATGCACGCGACACGGATCGCACGATGCCGCTCGCCACGATCCGCACGCTGGCCGCCAGTGCGCACGTCGGGGATCTCGTGTTCATCCGCGTGCCGGCCAGTGCACCGCGCGACGCGGCAGGCACGACGGGCGCGTGGGCCAATCGCTTCGGCATCGTCGTCGATACGTCGGGCGACGAGCCCTTGATCGCCGAATCCGCGTTTGCGTGGACGAAGCTCACGCCGCTGTCGCGCTTCGTCTCCCGCACCGATGCCGGGCGCATCGCACTGGCGCGCCGCGTCGCCGCACCGACCGCCGATGCGCAGCGCCGGGTGCATGCAACGGCGGAACAGCGGATCGACGCGCTGCTCGGCAACCGCTTCAACCTGCGGACGCGGCGCGGGTTCTGCGCGGACTACGTGAGCGGCGTGCTCGGTGCCGACCGGGACGCGACGCCGGCCGCGCTGCTGCGCAGCGGCACGCTGTCACTCGAATTCGACGGGATCGTGTTCGATCCCGGCCGTCAGTCATAACGGGCGCGCTCAGGGGGACCGGATAACAACAAGAACGAAAACACAAAAAGCAGCGACGGGCTGGCTGGAGGGCCGTGCACGGGGTCGTCACCGACGACGCGAAGCCCGATCGCTTTTTCCGCCGGACAGGCATCCTGTCCGGCGGAATTTTCATTGGTGCGTCGAACATAATGAACGGTTATGCGATTCGCGAAAAAAGGTCATTTTGCATAACTTTCCGGATTGGCTAAAGTCCTGCCATCCCCTACGCGAAATACCTATCAGGAGACGCCCGATGGATTCCCCCACGATCCTCACGCCGCGCGACTGGCCGTCGCATCCGGCCTATGTCCACCCCGAGTACCGTTCGTCCGTGAAGCGCGGCCCGACCCGCCCGCTCATCCCGCTGAAGGAGAAGCTGCGCGACCAGTACGCGCCCGTCTACGGCGCGGAAGATCTCGGTGCGCTCGACCATGACCTGACGAAGAATGCCGTGAAGAACGGCGAGCCGCTCGGCGAGCGCATGGTCGTCACGGGCCGCGTGCTCGACGAAGTCGGCAAGCCCGTGCGCAACACGCTCGTCGAAGTGTGGCAGGCGAACGCGGCCGGCCGTTACGTGCACAAGGTCGACCAGCACGACGCGCCGCTCGACCCGAACTTCCTCGGCGCGGGCCGCTGCCTGACCGACGACGAAGGCCGCTACCGCTTCCTGACGATCAAGCCCGGCGCGTATCCGTGGGGCAACCATCCGAACGCGTGGCGCCCGAATCACATCCACTTCTCGCTGTTCGGCGATTACTTCGGCTCGCGTCTCGTCACGCAGATGTACTTCCCCGGCGACCCGCTGCTCGCATACGACCCGATCTTCCAGGGCACGCCCGAGGCCGCGCGCGATCGCCTGATCTCGCGCTTCTCGATGGACATCACCGAAGAAGGCTATGCGCTCGGCTACGAATTCGACATCGTGCTGCGCGGCCGCGACGCTACCCCGATGGAGCGCTGAACCATGACGACGCTGAAGCAAACCCCTTCGCAGACGGTCGGCCCGTACTTCGCGTACGGCCTGTGCCCGCAGCAGTACGACTACGACCTGAAGAGCCTGTTCACGCCGACGATCGCCGCGGCACACGCCGAAGGCGAGCACGTGCTGCTGGTCGGCCAGGTGTTCGACGGCGACGGCAACGTCGTCGGCGACGCGGTGCTCGAATTCACGCAGGTGGACGGCGCGGGCCGCTTTCCCGCGTCGCGCGACGACATCGCGAAATCCGGCTTCACGGGCTTCGCGCGGGTCGGCACCGGCACCGATGCGCAGCAGCGCTTCGTCGTCGAGACGGTGAAGCCCGGCCGCATCGCCGCCGGTGAAGCGCCGCACATCAACGTGACCGTGATGATGCGCGGGATCCTCACCCATGCGTTCACGCGCGTGTATTTCGACGACGAAGCGGCCGCGAACGCAGCCGACCCGGTGCTGAACGCGGTGCCGGCCGAGCGCCGCGCGACGCTCGTCGCGAAACGCGACGCGCAACCGGGCCGCCCGGTCGTCTACCGCTTCGACATCCGCATGCAGGGGCCGGACGAAACGGTGTTCTTCGACGTGTGACGCGCGTGCCGGCACACGCCGGCTTCGCCCGCTACCGCATCGCCGCTTGGCGCGATACCGACAGGCATCGCGCCAAGCGGCGTTTTTCGTGGTCAGTCGCCATCATTCGATGCTGCGGCGCATCGCGCCGGGCCACGGGTACAGACATCCGATATCAGCCGCTTCCGGCCCCTGTATCGAACGCGCGATTGAAACGCATGCTGCGACTGCACATCAATCGTGGGTCGGACAGGATATCGTTTGCGCGTTATGCGGCGTATCCTTCGTTATCCGCAACGCACCAACGGGATTAAATCAGCATCGGCAATAATTACGCATGTAATGCGCGACACCGCCGGGCAGGCTGTGCGCGCATTTTTTTCTGACCGAGTGCCTTTAAACGCGTCTGACCGAACTTGGCAGGCGCGTATTTTTTTGACGGTAACCGGCGCACCGGCGTGGCGCGCGCGGATTCGTTCCAGTCAGCGCCGAATCTCCAGATAGCGGCTCGGCGTATCGCCCAGAATGCGGCGAAACGCCGACGTGAACGCGCTAGCGCTCGCGTACCCGAGATCGAGCGCGACGCGCGTGACCGGTTGCCCGTTGCTCAGGCGGGCGATCGCCGCGAGCATGCACACCTGCTGGCGCCATGCGGCAAAACTCACGCCCGTCTGCGCGCGAAACTGCCGCGTGAACGTGCGCCGGCTCACGCCGGCGTCAGCGGCCACCTGGTCGAGATCGGCCGCGATCGACGGCGACGCGAGCAGGTGCCGGCACACCTTCGCGAGCCTTGCATCGGCCGGCAGCGGCGCATGCAGCGACAGGCGCGGCATCGTCGCGATTTCCGCGACCAGCAGCGCCATCAGCTTGCCCGCGCGCCCGTCCATGTCGTACAGGGCCGGCAGGTCGATCGCGTCGTCGATCAGTTGCCGCAGCAGCGCCGATACGCCATAGACGCCGCACTGCTCGGGCAGGCCCGCCTCGAGCGCGGCGTCGCCGGACACGAACGTGTTGAGCATCGTGACCGGCCCGGTCATCGTCATTTCATGCCGCACGCCGGCCGGCACCCAGCACGCGCGCTGCGGCGGCACCAGCCAGCGCCCGTGCGGCGTCGACACGCTGATCGTGCCGCGCGACGCGAACGCGAATTGCCCGCGCCCGTGCGCGTGCTCCGGAAACGTCGTGCCCGCCGCGTAGTCGTTCGCGGTCACGACCACGCGTCGCGGAATGTGTTCGTAGGGATCTAGCAGCGTATTTCTCACGGCCCGAATTCCATCATCAATGACCCGATATCGAAGGCGGGTCTCCTTCGCGCGAATTACGATCCGCTCCACCCTTGCGTGACCTCACGGCCGCAAGACCCGTCGGCCTGATCGGCCGGATTACCACTGCATCGGAGCGGACATGCCGAATACGTTTCATCGCGTGGGGGACGGCCCCCACCCTGTTCTTGTACTGCCCGGCTGGTTCGGCGACGCCCACGCGTTCGAACCCGTCGAAGCGTGGCTGTCGCGTGAGCATTTCAGCTATGTATTCATGGATTACCGAGGTTACGGCCGCATGCGCGACGCAGCGGGCGACTACACGATCGACGAGATCGCCGACGACGCGCTCGCGCTTGCCGATACGCTCGGTTTCGCGACCTTCAGCGTCGTCGGCCACTCGATGGGCGCGATGGCGGCCGAGAAAGTCGCCGCCATGAAGCCCGACCGGGTGCGCGCGCTCGTGCCGGTCACGCCCGTGCCTTGCGGCGGCCTGCCGTTCGACGCAGAGAAACGCGCGTTATTCGAGCGCGCCGCCGACCACGTCGCCGATCGCCGGACCATCATCGATCGCAGCACCGGTGGCCGGCTGCCCGCCGCCTGGGTCGCATGGAAAGCCGCGTATTCGGCAGCCCGTTCGTCGCCGACGGCGTTCGGCGCGTACTTCCGCGCGTGGGCCGATACGGATTTCGGCGACGAGATCGCCGGCATCCATCCGGTGAAAGTGCTGATCGGCGAGCACGATCCGGCGTTCGACGCAGCGTTGATGGCCAGCACTTACCTGCGGCGCTATCCGCTCGCCACCGTCGACGTGTTGCGCAATGCGGGCCACTATCCGATGAACGAGACGCCGCTCGCGCTGGTCGCGGCAATGGAAACGTTCCTGCTTGCCGTGGCAGCGAGCCCTGCCGCCGCGCATTGACCGGTCGCACGCCTGCGACATCGCTGCGGCACACATCACCGCAGCATGAACGACATCGCGGACAGGCTGTTCAACGTGCGCACCACATGCTCGACCGAAGGCTCGTCGAAGCGCAGCGTGACCGCATCGACGCGCTCCAGCGACGGCAGCACGCAGAACAGGTCGGCCAGCGCCGCCGTCTGCACGCGCAGCGTGCAAGCGGCCGGCACGGGCCGATGGGCGCCCGCGCGCACACCTGCCGACAGTGCCCGCGCGACCGCTTCGCGTGCAGCGGAGGCGATCCGTGCACACGACGCGGCGGGCGTGAGCGTATCGCCGCTCGATGCGCCGCCGGCCGTCTTGACCGTCTCGAAATGCGCATCCGGAAACAGCGGCTGCGTTTCCTCCGCGAACACGTCGTCGCCCGTGGCCAGCGCGACGTGCGCGCCATATTCACGTGCCAGCGCGCCGTACAGCCCGGCTTCGCCGAGCTCGACGCCGTTCAGCCACACCTGCGTGAACGCGAAGCCGTTGATCGTGTGCGCGAGGATGCCGCGCGTCTGCGATTTCGCGTGATAGCCGACCATGAACACGAGGTCGGGCTGCTGTTCGAGGCCCGCCATCATCCCGAGCGTGCGCGGCTTGCCGAGCACGACACGCGCACGCGCATCGAGCCCGTCGGGCAGCAGGTTGCGGAACCCGCCGTGCGAATCGTTGACCCACACGGCCTGCGCGCCGCCCATGAACGCGCCTTCGATCGCCGCATTCGCCTCGGCGGTCATCCAGCGCCGCGCGCGCTCGTATTCCGGATTGCCGGCGCGCGTCTGCTCGGTGGCGAACACACCGGCGACGCCTTCGATGTCGGTCGAAATCAGGATTTTCATGACTGGGTAAGAAGTCCTTCGGGGCCTTCGTTGAACAGGCGATCGAGATCGGGCACCGCATCGCGCAGCGATTGCCGCACGTGGCCGTCGCGCCCGGCCACCGTCACGGCCTGCAGCAATGCATCGGCGATGGCGTGCTCGACGCTTTCGGCCGCGGCCATGAACAGCGGATCGAGCGCCGCATCGGCGACGAGGGCCGGCAGCGCGACAGTCGATGCGTCGTGCGCGATCGTGTATGCGGTGGAGAATGCGAGCGCGAGGTCGCCGCTGCCGTGCCCGTAGACCGAGCCCGTGCGGGCCAGCCCCGCGCCCGCGCGGCGCGCGAGCCGCGACAGTTGCCGCGCGTCGAGCGGCGCATCGGTGGCCAGCAACAGGATGATCGAGCCCTGTTCGGGTGGCGCCGCGTGTGCGGCCTCGGCCGCACGCCGTTGCACGACGATGCGCCCGAGCGGCACGCCGCCGAGCGTCAGCATCGGCAGCCGGCCGAAATTCGCGAGCACGAGTGCACCGACCGTATAGGGCCGGCCGGCCGCGACGGCAATGCGCGATGCCGAACCGATCCCGCCCTTCAGGTCGAAGCACGACATCCCGCGCCCGGCCCCCACCGCGCCGCGCGCGACGTCACGTGATGCCGCGCGGCATGCGTCGTCGTAATGCGCGGCCGTGACCGCGAACGCCTGGATATCGTTCAGATAGCCGTCGTTGCACTCGAATACGAGCGGGTTGACGGTCGACCAGTCGCGGCCGATCTGCGGATTGGCCGCGATCGCCGCGCGGATCTGCGCCTGGGCGACCGCGCCGACGCCGAACGTATTGGTCAGCGCGATCGGCGTATCGAGCGTGCCGAGCTCGTCGACCTGCACGAGCCCGACACTCTTGCCGAAGCCGTTGATCACGGCGGCGCCCGCCGGCACCTTGCTACGGTACACGTCGCCCTGATGCGGCTTCACGACGGTCACGCCCGTCTGCACGCTGCCGGCATCGAGCGTGCAATGGCCGACCGTCACGCCCGGCACGTCGGCGATCGTGCCGCGCGGCCCGGCCGGCAGCGTCGCCGTCCACATCGGTGCGCTGCCCATCAACGGCGCTCCAGCTTCGGATCGAGCGCGTCGCGCAGCCCGTCGCCGAGCAGGTTGAACGCGAGCACGGTCAGGAAGATCGCGAGGCTCGGGAAGATCGCGATGTGCGGCGCCGTCACCATGTCCGCGCGCGCCTCGTTGAGCATCGCGCCCCACTCCGGTGTCGGCGGCTGCGCACCGAGCCCGAGGAACGACAGGCTCGCGGCCGTGATGATCGACGTGCCGATCCGCATCGTGAAGTAGACGACGACCGACGACACGGTGCCCGGCAGGATGTGCCGCATGATGATCGTCCAGTCCGACGCGCCGATGCTGCGTGCGGCCTCGACATAGGTCATGTGCTTGAGCATCAGCGTGTTGCCGCGCACGAGCCGTGCGAACGCCGGGATGCTGAAGATCGCGACCGCGCAGATCACGTTGACCATCCCGTTGCCGAGGATCGCGACCACGCCGATCGCGAGCAGGATGCCCGGGAACGCGAACAGCACGTCGGCCACGCGCATCGTGATGCGGTCCCACCAGCCTTCGTAGTAGCCGGCGAGCAGCCCGAAGAACGTGCCGATCACCGCGCCGAGCGCGACCGAGAAGAAGCCGGCCGCGAGCGAGATGCGCGTGCCCGTGATGATCCGGCTGAAGATGTCGCGGCCGAGCGAATCGACGCCGAACCAGTGCACGGCCGACGGCCCAGCGTTCAGCGCGTCGTAGTCGAAATAGTTCTCCGGATCGAACGGCACGATGTGCGGGCCGACGAACGCCAGCACGACGAGCGCCAGCACGAAGCCGCCCGCGACGAGCGCGACGGTCTGCTTGCGGAACTTGCGCCAGAATTCGCGCCACGGCGTGCGGATCGCGGTCGGTGCGGCCGGCGCCGCGGGCTGGACAGTCGCGTTCATGGGCGCCTCACTTGAACCGGATGGTCGGGTTGATGACCGCGTACAACACGTCGACGGTCAGGTTGATCAGGATGAATTCGAGCGAAAACAGCAACACGATCGCCTGGATCACAGGGTAGTCGCGCATCGTCACGGCATCGACAAGCAGGCGCCCGAGGCCCGGCCAGTTGAACACGACCTCGACGACGATCGAGCCGCCGAGCAGGAAGCCGAACTGCAGCCCCATCATCGTGACGACCGGGATCATTGCGTTGCGCAGGCAGTGCTTGAGCACCACCATCGGCTCGTGCACGCCTTTCGCGCGCGCGGTGCGCACGAAATCCTCGTTCAGCACCTCGACGAACGATGCGCGCGTGAAGCGCGCCATCACGGCCGCCACCGCCGCGCCGAGCGTCAGCGACGGCAGCACGTAGCTCCGCCACGAACCGTCCGGCACGACCGGCAGCCAGCCGAGCTTCACCGAGAAAATTTCCATCAGCAGCATGCCGAGCGCGAACGCGGGAAACGAGATGCCCGACACCGCAATCGTCATGCCGAGGCGGTCCGGCCAGCGGTTGCGCCACACCGCCGACGCGATGCCGATCGCCATGCCGAAGGCCGTCGCCCACACCATGCTGACGAGCGTCAGCATCAGCGTCGGCATGAAGCGCTCGCCGATCTCGGTCGATACCGGCCGCTTGCTGCGCGTCGACAGGCCGAAATCGCCGTGCGAGATCTTCACGAAGAAGTTCACGAACTGCGCGGGCAGCGGCTGGTCGAGGCCGAGATCGGTACGCACCAGCGCGACCGTCGCATCGTCGGCTTCGGGCCCGGCCGCGAGCCGCGCCGGGTCGCCCGGGAGCAGGTGGACGAACAGGAACACCAGCACCGCGACGATCGCGAGCGTGGGCAGCAGGCCGAACAGGCGTTTGACGAGAAAATTCAGCATGGGGCACCGATCGAATCAGTGTGCCGGCGGCTTGCGCCGCCGGCACCGCGTGGCGGGCGAACCGCCGTCATCACCACTGTCATTTCAGCGAGATTTCGTCGAAGTTGAACGAGCCGTCCGGCATCACGTACGCGCCCTGCAGCCGCTTGCTGCGCGCATACACGATCTTCTCCTGCACGAGGAAGATCCACGGCGCATCGGTCCAGATCTGCTTCTGCGCATCGGTGTAGAGCTCGGTCTTCTTCGCGCGGTCGACCGTCTCCAGCGCCTTCGAGAGATCGCCGTCGACCGTGTCGTTCTTGTAGTACGCGGTGTTCAGGAGCTTCGGCGGCGCCGACGCGCCGGCGAGCAGCGGCGTGATCGCCCAGTTCGCCTCGCCGGTCGACGACGACCAGCCGATGTAGTACATCCGCACCGGCGCCTTCGCCGGATCCGGCGCGCTCTCGACCTTCGCGACGCGCTCGCCGGCTTCCAGCGCCTGCACCTGCACCTTCACGCCGACCTGCGCGAGCTGCTGCTGCACGAACTGGATCGCCTTCTGCGACGTCGAGTTGTTATAGGCGGACCACAGCGTCGTCTCGAAGCCGTTCGGATAACCGGCCTCCTTCAGCAGCGCGCGCGCCTTCGCCGGGTCGTACGGCCACGGGCCCAGCTTCGTCGCGTAGTCCACACCCTGCGGCACGACACCGGTGGACGGCGTCGCGAAGCCAGCGAACGCGACCTTCGCGAGCGCTTCCTTGTTCACCGCGTAGTTCAGCGCCTGGCGCACCTTCGGGTTGTCGAACGGCTTCTGCTGCATGTTGAGCGACACGTAGCGCTGCACGATCGACGGCCGCTCCACGACGTCGACCTTCGGGTTGCCCTTCAGGTCGTTCGCCTGCTCGAACGGGATGCGGAACGCGAAATCGGCCTCGCCCGTCTTGATCAGCGCCGCACGCGTGTTGTTGTCGACCACCGGCTTCCAGTCGATCGCGTCGATCTTCGGATAGCCCTTCTTCCAGTAGCCGGCGAACTTCTTCACCTTCAGGTCGTCGGTCTGCTTCCATTCGACGAACTCGAACGGGCCCGTCCCGACCGGGTGCAGCGCAATGTCGCGGCCCCACTTCTTCAGCGCGGCCGGCGAGATCATCACGGCCGACGGGTGCGCGAGCGTGTTGATCAGCGCCGAGAACGGCTCGCGCAGCGTGATCTTCACCGTGTACGGATCGACCACTTCGGTCTTCTCGATCACGCGGAACATGTTGTAGCGCTTCAGGTGGTTCGCCGGATCGGTCACGCGGTCGAAGTTCGCCTTCACGGCCGCTGCGTTGAAATCGGTGCCGTCGTGGAACTTCACGCCCTGGCGCAGCTTGATCGTGTAGACCTTCGCATCCGGGCTTGCGTCGTAGCTGGTCGCCAGCACGTTGACGAGCTTCATGTCCTTGTCGAAGCCGAACAGCCCCTGGTAGAACGACTTGACGACGGCCTGCGACACCGTGTCGTTTGCGTCGTACGGGTCCATCGTCGTGAACGTCGAATCCACCGCCATCACCGCGGTCTGCTGCGCGAACGCGGGCACCGCGGCCGACAGCGCGAGCGCGCCGGCAAGCGCGGCGAAACACGCGCGCGGACGAAACATCGGGAACGGATGCTGCTTGGTCATTTTGCTGGGCTCCTATCGGTGAATCGGTGACGCCTCACGGGCGTTTCGGTTTCGACTTCCTGCAAGCTCGCGCATCGCCAGGGCGATGCAGTTCTTCAGTACGCGCCGCCGACGCGGTGCGTCGCGACGTAGTGATCGGGGCCGACCGCGACGAGCGGCGCGACGAGCGGCTCGTCGCCGGCCGCGCGGATCGGGCTCGGGATTTCGTCCGCCGCGAGCTGACGCGGTGCGTGCCGGCGCGCGGGGTCGGCCACGGGCACCGCGCTCATCAGCTTCTTCGTGTAGGGATGCTGCGGCGCCTCGAACACCGCGCGGCGCGGGCCGATCTCGACGATCTGGCCGAGATACATCACCGCGACGCGATGGCTGATGCGCTCGACCACGGCCATGTCGTGCGAGATGAACAGATATGCGACGCCGAGCTCGCGCTGCAGGTCGAGCATCAGGTTGACGATCTGCGCCTGCACCGACACGTCGAGCGCCGACACCGATTCGTCGGCGATCACGACCTTCGGGTTCAGCGCGAGCGCGCGCGCGATCGCGATCCGCTGGCGCTGGCCGCCCGAGAATTCGTGCGGATAGCGGCGTGCGGCCTCGGGCGGCAGGCCGACCTTGTCGAGCAGCCAGTCGACGCGCGCCTGTGCTTCGCGGCCGCTCGCGACGCCGTGCACGAGCAGCGGCTCCATGATCGAGAAGCCCACCGTCAGGCGCGGGTTCAGCGATGCGAACGGATCCTGGAAGATGAACTGGATGTTCCGGCGCAGCGCCTGCAGGTCATGCCCCTTCATTGCGCTGATGTCGCGGCCGTCGAACTCGATCGAGCCGCTCTGCGATTCGACGAGGCGCAGCAGCGAGCGGCCGGTGGTCGACTTGCCGCAGCCCGATTCGCCGACCAGTGCGAGCGTCTCGCCCGCGCGCAATTCAAAGCTCACGCGTTCGACCGCATGCACGTATTGCGATACGCGGCCGAACACGCCGCTCTTCACCGGGAAGCGCGTCACGAGATCGCTCACGCGCAGGATCGGCGGCGCAGCATGATCGACAGGCGGCTGCACATCGTCATTCGCCGCCGATGCGGGCGCTGGTGCTGCCGTGTTTGCGCCCTCCACCTTCAGCAGCGGGAATTTCTCGGGCGCGTCGGTGCCCTGCATCGAGCCGAGTTTCGGCACGGCCGCGAGCAGCGCGCGCGTGTAGCGATGCGCGGGCGCCGCGAAGATGCGATCCGATTCGCCCTCCTCGACCTTCTCGCCGCGATACATCACGAGCACGCGATCGGCCACTTCGGCCACCACGCCCATGTCGTGCGTGATGAAAATCACGCCCATGTTCATTTCGTCCTGCAGCCCGCGCACCAGTTGCAGGATCTGCGCCTGGATCGTCACGTCGAGCGCGGTCGTCGGCTCGTCGGCGATCAGCAGCGCGGGCCGGCACGACAGCGCCATCGCGATCATCACGCGTTGCCGCATCCCGCCCGACAGCTGGTGCGGATAGCGCGCGAACACGCGGCGCGCCTCCGGAATGCGCACGAGTTCGAGCAGCCGCAGCGTCTCCGCACGCGCTTCCGACGCGCTCTTCGACTGATGCAGCGCGATCGCCTCGCTGATCTGGTCGCCGACGGTAAACACCGGGTTCAGCGACGTCATCGGTTCCTGGAAAATCATCGCGATGTCCGCACCGCGAATGCCGCGCATCGTCGCACCGCTTGCCTGCGCAAGATCGACGAGCGCGCCGCCGCGCCGGCGGAACGCGATCCGGCCGTTCGTGATCGCGCCGCCGCCGTGCTCGACGAGCCGCATCAGCGCGAGCGACGTGACCGACTTGCCCGAGCCCGATTCGCCGACGATCGCGAGCGTCTCGCCGCGATCGACGTGAAACGACACGTTGCGCACCGCGTCGAACGTCGCGCCTTCGCGCCGGAACGTGACCGACAGGTCGTCGACGGCCACCACGCGCTGCTCGGGCAGCACCAGGCCGGACGGATTACGGCTCGAAGTCATCGTGGGTCTCCTCCTCGTGCGGTCCGGGATCAGGCCGTATCGTCGTCGCGATAGATGCCGACCACCGGCGCTTCGCCGACGCGCGCATAGCCGCGGTACATCCCTTCGGTGTTGAACGGCATCGCGACGTTGCCCTGCGCGTCGACCGCGATGATCCCGCCGCGGCCCGCCAGGCGCGGCAGCTTGTTCATCACGACGTCGTGCGCGGCATCGGCGAGCGACGCGCCGCGGTACGCGATCTGCGCGGCAACGTCGTGCGCGGTCGCGAGCCGGATGAACATCTCGCCCGTGCCGGTCGACGACACCGCGCAGGTTGCGTCGTCCGCATAGCAGCCTGCGCCGATGATCGGCGAATCGCCGACACGCCCCGGCTGCTTGTTCGTGATGCCGCCCGTCGACGTCGCCGCCGCGATGTGGCCATGCTGGTCGCACGCGACTGCGCCGACCGTGCCGTGCTTGCGGTCCGGATCAAGCGGCTCGGCCGGCTGCGGCGTCGATTGTGAAGCGCCGAACGCGAACGACGCCGCGTCATGGTCGAGCATCACGCCGGCTGCCGCGCGTGCCTTGATCCACTGCGCGTGCCGCGCTTCGGTGTCGAAATAGCCGGGCTCTGCGAGTTCGAGCCCCTGCGCGGCCGCGAACGCATCGGCGCCCGCACCGGCGAACAGCACGTGTTCGCTCGCCTCCATCACGCGCCGCGCGGCGAGCACGGGATTGCGCACGCGCGTCGCGCAGCAGATCGCACCGGCGCCGAGCGTCGCGCCATCCATGACCGCCGCGTCGAGTTCGTGCTTGCCTTCGGCCGTATAGACGGCACCGCGCCCGGCGTTGAACAGCGGGCAATCCTCGAGCATTCGCACCGCGACGGTGACGGCATCGAGCGCGCTGCCGCCGTCGGCCAGCACCTGTTGCGCGGCCGTCAGGATCGCGGTCAGTTCGGCACGGTACTGACGTTCGGTGTCGGAATCCATCGCATCGCGCAGGATCGTGCCTGCGCCGCCGTGAATCGCCACGATCGCGGGTGAAGTCATGTTTTTTTCGGACGGTGAGTAGAAGGATTGGCGGCAGGCTGCGTCGCTTGCGGCTGCATGAGCCACGGCAGCAGGAATTCGGTCATCTCGGCGGCGGATTTCGCGGACCGGTGCGTGCGCAGCGCGACCGCGTCGATCAACGCCTCGATCATCGCGAGCACGGCCGCTTCCGACGTAGCCGCGAAGCGCCGTTCGGCCGTGACGTACAGGTTCAGCGACGCGATCGGCGCGAGCGGCGATTTCGGACCGTCGGAGATACCCAGTACGCGTGCACCGCGCGCTGCTGCGCGACGGGCGAGTTCGATCGTGTCCTTCACATAGCGCGGAAACGCGAGCGCGATCACGAGATCGCGCGAGTCGGCCGTATATAAGCGCCGCGCCGCGTGCGACGGGCCGCCGAGCAGCGCGAGCGACTGCACATTGTCGTGACAGACGGACAGCCCGTGCTCCATCAGCCCGGTGAGAAACGCGCTCGACCCCGCGCCGAGGATCAGCACGCGCCGCGCGCCGACGATCGCCTCGACCGCGGCCTCGACATCGGCTGCGTCCAGTTGCGCGCGCGTGTTCTCGATGTTCGCGACGGCCTGGTCGAATACCGCGTCGATCCATACGGCGCCGCGTACACCGGGCTCCTGCTCCTGCGCGGAACGCAGCCGCTCGACCGGCCCGAGCGTCGCCTCGAAGCCGCGCACGAGCGCCGCGCGCATCGCCGGATAGCCGTCGAAACCGAGCGCCTTCGCGAAGCGGTTCGCGGTCGCGATCGACGCATTTACGGCCTGCGCGAGTTCGTCGATGCGCATCGTCGCCGCGCGGAACGGATTCGCGAGCACGAACTCGCCCATGCGCCGATGGATCGGCGTCATCAACGGCATCGCCGACGCGATCCGCTCGGCGATCGCGGGTTCGTCTTGACTGGCATCGTGCGGAACGAGAGGCGTCATGCGAAGGGTTGTTGAAAGAATGATGGAAATGAATTTACACAATCCGGGTCATGAAAAGAAATAAATTTTCATCAGGGTTGTCACACCCCGTTCCTGCGCCATGCGATCTCCTGACGCTCGCACAGCCCCGCCGCACGGGCCTTTGGCACGTGATTGCCGCACCTCGCCACGTGCGTTGACTGCCCTCGCTCATCGGGAAAACCCCGAGTAAGTTCGTTCGAATGCAATTTCGCGTTGACCGGATTCGCTGCAGGCGTACACGCAATCGAGCGGGCAGACGCTCGGTGCGCAAGGGGCCGGCCACGTGATCGACGCGGCGCCGATCGCTGGCGATTCGCAGCAGCTCACGCCCTCGACGACGCACGGCCAGTTCGTCGGCATGGCCGGGATCGCCGTCATCTTCTGATCCATCTCGACAGCGCCTTCGGCACGCTACCCCCGCCCCGGGCGACACGCATTTCGCGCATGCCACGCGTGTTGCCTAGTCACCCGATACGCGGCCGCCGCGGCGTTTTCAGCGCCGCGCCCGCCCGTCGCACGAACCGCGCGGGTTTTCTCGATCCCTCCCGATACCTTACAATTCGTCAGGTTTATCCCTTCTGCATACCCCTTCTTGCAGTCCTGACACCGCGGTACACTCGACGCACGCCGTATCAGGGTCCGACGCGCGACACGCGCGCCGGGCGGCGTCGCGCCTCGTTGCGCCCACAACTGGATGCCAGCCATGCCAGATTCCCGCCCCTCGTCCCGCACGACATTCAAGCCACAGGTCGTGCTGCCCGCGCTCGCGGTCATCGGCGCACTGCTCGTCGTGTGCGCACTGCGCCCGAGCGAAGCCGGCGCGCTGTTCTCCGCCGGCCAGCAATGGGTCATCGCGCGCTTCGACTGGTTCTACGTGCTCGCCGTCACCGGCTTCCTCGTGTTTCTCGTGCTGATCGCCGCGAGCGACTTCGGCAACATCCGGCTCGGCCCCGACGATGCCGAACCCGAATTCAGCTTCGTGTCGTGGACAGCGATGCTGTTCGCCGCCGGCATGGGCATCGGCCTCATGTACTTCGGCGTCGGCGAGCCGATGCAGCACTTCCTGAAGCCGCCGACCGTCGACCCCGGCACGCCCGCCGCCGCGCGCGAGGCGATGCTGATGACCTTCTTCCACTGGGGCTTCCATGCGTGGGCGATCTACGGGCTGATGGGGCTCGTGCTCGCGTACTTCGGCTTCCGCTACAACCTGCCGCTGACGCTGCGCTCGGGGCTGTATCCGGTGCTGCGCGAGCGCATCAACGGCTGGATCGGTCACACGGTCGACGCGTTCGCGCTGGTCGGCACAGTCGCCGGCATCGCAACGACGCTCGGCTACGGGGTGATGCAGATCAGCGCCGGCCTGCATACGGTCGCCGGCTGGGATACGGGCAGCAATGCGTTTCGCATCGGGCTCGTCGCGCTCGTCGTGATCCTCGCCGGGCTGTCAGCCGCAAGCGGCCTCGACAAAGGCGTGCGGCGGCTGTCCGAGCTGAACCTGCTGCTCGCGTTCCTGCTGCTCGCGTTCGTGGCTGTCGCGGGCCCGACGGCGTTCCTGCTGCGCGCGCTCGGCGACAACATCGGCCAGTACCTGTCGAGCCTCGTCGACCTGTCGTTCCGCACGTACGCGTACGCATCGCCGCGCGAGGAAGGCTGGTTCGGCGGCTGGACGATCCTCTACTGGGCGTGGTGGGTATCGTGGTCGCCGTTCGTCGGCATGTTCATTGCGCGCATCTCGCGCGGCCGCACGATCCGCCAGTTCGTGATCGGCGTGCTGCTCGTGCCGACCGCGTTCAACCTCGTGTGGATGACCGTGTTCGGCAACAGCGCGATCTGGCTCGATACGCATGGTGCGGCCGGCGCGCTCGCGCAGACGGCCACCAACGTCGATTCGCTGCTGTTCCGCTTCTTCGATTTCCTGCCGCTGTCGCAAGTGCTGTCGATCGCCGCGATCGTGCTGATCGCGGTGTTCTTCGTCACGTCCGCCGATTCGGGCGCGTTCGTGATCGACCAGATCGCGACGCGCGGCAACGCGCACTCGCCGGTCTGGCAACGGCTGTTCTGGGCAGCGCTGCTCGGCGTGACGGCCGCGGTGCTGCTCGTCGCAGGCGGGCTCGGCGCCTTGCAGGCGATGACGCTGATCGCCGCGCTGCCGGTCGCGATCATCATGATCGCGCTCTGCTACGGGCTATGGCGCGGGCTCGCGGCCGACCGCGTGCACTATTCGCAGGACGTCGCGCCCGCGACGAGCTTCTGGACCGGCCAGCACTGGCGCCACCGCCTGACGCACATCCTGCGGCAGACGACCGAAGCGGAAGCACGCCAGTTCGTTGCCGAAACGGTCGAGCCCGCGCTGCGCAAAGTCGCCGACGAGTTGCGCGCGAGCGGCGTCGATGCGAACGTGCAGCGCGATAGCGACGATGCGGTGCGTCTCACCGTGCCGACCGCCGACCACCGCGATTTCGTGTACGGCGTGCGCGTGACGGTGAAATCCGCGGCCGCGTTCCTCGTACGCGAGGCGGCCGAGCCGGAAGCGGCACGGGCGCACGTGTACGGGATCGTCACGTTCTTCGAGGACGGGCGGCTTGGCTACGACGTCGAATACCTGCGCGGCGACGAAGTGATTGCCGACGTGTTGCGCCAGTACGAACGCTACGTGTCGCTCGCGGCCGACAAGCGCACGCATCTGCTGAGCCGCGCGCCGGGGCATGCGACGGAGGCCGAATGAACCCGCGTGCCGCGTTGATTGCGCCGTGGCGGCCTGCCACGCGCGACGGAGCCACACGATGACCGGGTTCCTCCAAAGCCGCGCCTCCGACGTCATCGCGCTCGGCACGCTCGCCGTGCTCTATCTCGGTGGAGCCGGCATCGCGCTATGGCGGATCCGGGCCGCGGCGCCGCGCGGCAAGGTCTACTGGATCATCTGCGCGGCGCTGCTCGCCGGCGGCGCCATCGCGATGGGCATCAACCTGTCGCCGATGCCGGACACCGGGGACATGCCGCCCGGGTTTGCGCTCGGCGTCGAGGCCGTCCTGCTCGGTCTCGCATTGGTCGCCGGCGGTTGCGCGTGGCTGATGCTGCGCGCGCGGCGACGCTGACGCACGAACGTCGCGCGGCCCGGTTTCGTTCCGCGCGAACGGCAACGCGCGGGGCGAACCGGCCGCTCCTTCCCTGGTCCGCTTCCTGACCGCAACGCGTTACGCGGACGGTGCACGCGCCGTCACGAGCCAGCATGCTGCGTCGAAGCGCACATCCGCACCGTCGACGTAAGGCTCGAACGCGGCACGCATCGTGTCGACCACGCGCCGCCGCGTTGCCTCGTCCACTTCCAGCAACGCCAGCCCGACCGGGCCCAGCCGGGTGATGTAGTCGTCCAGCGCAGGCGCGGGCAGCGCGCACGCCAGATCGACCGGCTCGATCGCAATGTCCGCCCAGCCGCTGTCCGCCAGCACCGATGCGATCCGCTGCCGCTCGCCGAACCCGAACTGTCCCGGCGCGCCGGGCCGCCGCGCGGGCAGGTTCGGCAGCAATGGCGCCGCGGCCCGCTCGGCGATCGTCATGAACGGATTGTCTGCCGCGCTGCGCCATGCGACGAACCGCATCTGCGCATTCGGCAGTGCCGCATGCCGAAGATTCGCGAAGGCGCGGACCGGATCGTCGAAGAACATCACGCCAAGGCGCGACACGATCAGGTCGACGCTCGCGGGCGCGAACGCGTGCGTCTGCACATCCGCGCGCACGAAGCTGGCGTGAACACCGCTGCGTTCGGCGCGCGCCTGCGCGGCGTCGATCATCCGGGCCGAGATATCGATGCCCGTGCATTGCGCGTGCGCACCGAGCCGCTGCGCGATTGCAACCGTGACCCCGCCTGTGCCGCAGCCGACGTCGAGCACGCTGCGCGCGGACGACGTAGCCGCCGCCTCTACAAGCAACCTCTCCAACGGCTCGAACATCCGGTCGATCGACGCCTGCGTATCGACCCAGGCACGCCCCGACGGGCCGTTCCACAGCGCGGATTGTTCGTCATTGGGCCGGCTGGTTTCCATCGTCGATTCCCCTTCTAATTGATTGACCGTGCATCGCACTTTGCTGCTTCAAGCCGGCTTGAGGTCAAGGGCCCCGGTCGCGACCGGTCGCCGCAATGTCGACGCTCGGCCCGTAAGCGAGCCCCGTCGCACCCCGTCTTTTCACATTTCTTACATTCGTGTTGCGTATCGTTGACGACTTTCCTACGGTGCCTTCCATGCGACGATTCCTCCCGCGCGCCCTGCTCGTCCGCTGCGCTCCTCTTGTTGCCCTCGCCGCGCTGTCCGCGTGCTCGAACCACATCGATTCGCCGGCCGATCCGGCGAGTGCGTCGGTCAACGTCCAGGCCGCATGGGTCGAGATCGGCGATACGAACCAGGCGATCGCACGCGTCATCACGAACTACACCCCCGCGTCGGCCGGCGATCCGCTGTGCCCGCAACTGGCCGTCGACGGCAAGCTGTCGCGCATGTCCCTGCGCGCGGGCGCCGCGACCATCGCCCAGCGGCCGACCGCCAGCGACCCGTCCGATTCGAAGCCGTCGAGCTTCCCTGTTTCCGTCTGCGAGGCGACGCTGCCGGCCGGCGCGCAGGCGGCAACCGTCGCGGGCCGCACGCTGCCGCTGCCGAAGGCGCAGCCGCAACGCATCGCGATCATCGCCGACACGGGCTGCCGCATGAAAAAAGCCGACAACGCATGGCAGGCGTGCAACGACGCGACGGTCTGGCCGCTCGACACGATCGCGGCCAGCGTCGCGAAGCTGTCGCCCGACCTGGTGATGCACATCGGCGACTACCACTATCGCGAGAACGCATGCCCGCCGGACATCGCCGGCTGCAAGGACAGCCCGTGGGGCTATGGCTGGGATACGTGGCAGGCCGACCTGTTCCGCCCGGCCGCGCCGTTGCTCGCGAAGGCACCGTGGGTCGTCGTGCGCGGCAACCACGAGGAATGCGCGCGCGCGGGCCAGGGCTGGTTCCGCTTCCTCGATCCGCGCCCGTATGCGGCCGCGCGCTCGTGCGACGATCCGGCCAACGACAACAACGCGAACTATTCGGAACCCTATGCGGTATCGCTCGGCGGCGGCTCGCAGGTGATCGTGTTCGACACCGCGAAGGTCGGCCGCACGCCGCTCAAGACGACCGACGCGCAATTCGGCATCTACCAGAAGCAGTTCCAGACGGTCGCCGCGCTCGCATCGAAGGCCGGCATGACGACGACGATCTTCACGAACCACCATCCGATCCTCGCGTTCGCGCCGATCGCCGGCAGCACGCCCGCGCCGGGCAACCTCGCGCTGCAGTCGGTGATGTCGAGCCTCAATGCGCAGGCGTACTATCCGCCCGGCGTGCACGTCGCGCTGCACGGGCACGTGCACGATTTCCAGGCGATCAACTTCTCGTCCGGGCACCCGGCGACGATCGTGTCCGGCAACGGCGGCGACAATCTCGACGTCGCGCTGCCCGACCCGTTCCCGGCCGGCCTGACGCCCGCACCGGGCGCCGTGATCGAGCGGCTGTCGCACAACAACAGCTTCGGTTTCCTGATCATGGAACGCCGGGCCGCCCCGGCGACCGGCTGGGTGTTCCACGCGTATTCGGCGGCCGGCAAGCTGCTCGCGTCGTGCAACCAGTCGGGCACGACACTCGCTTGCGACAAGACGGGGTTCATTGCGCCGTGAGTGAGGAAGTTCGATGTGACGGCCGCCATGCGCGCGGCCGGCAAACGCTGCGCACACTGGCCGCTGCCGTGCTCGCCGGCCTGACGCTCGCGGCTCAAGCCGCGCCGGCCGAAACCGTCCTGCTGCCCGGTGCGCCGCCTTCACGCGTGGTCGACACGATCGGCAACGGCACGCCGCAAGTGACGGGCAAGATCGATGCGGCTACCGCGAGATTCGCGCCCGACCCGACGCTCGTCGCGCTCGGCCGCCGGATCTTCTTCGATTCGCGGCTGTCCGAGCCGCGCGGCATGTCGTGCGCGGGCTGCCACGACCCGGGGCGCGCGTTCGCGCCGACGCTGTCGGCCGCCTCGCTCGCGGGGCCCGGCGTGCCGGAAGGCAGCCGTCCCGGGCGTTTCAGCCAGCGCAACGCACCGTCGCTGCTCTATGTGCGCTACGTGCCGCGCCGCCACTTCTACCAGGACGACGACGCGCCCGCGCCGTCACCGTTCGGCGGCCTGTTCAGCGACGGCCGCGCGGATACGCTCGCCGAGCAGATCCGCGGGCCGCTGTTCGATCCGAACGAGATGAACAACCGGTCGCCAGCCGCGCTGCTGCGCAAGGTCGACGCGACCGAACTCGCGCCCGAGCTCGCCGCGCGCTTCGGCGCATCGGTGCGGCGCGACCCCGAGCAACTGGTGCGTGCGCTGGGCCTGGCCGTCGAAGCCTATCTGCAGAGCGACGAGATGGCGCCGTTCACGTCGCGTTTCGACGCATTCCTGCGCACGCGCAAACCGCTCGCACCGGCCGAGATGCGCGGCCTCGCGCTGTTCCGGAATCCGGACAAGGGCAATTGCATGAGCTGCCACACGCTGTCGGAGACATCGAGCCGCCCGGAGCGTTCGCTTTTCACCGATTTCGGCTACGACGCGATCGCGGTGCCGCGCAATCGCGCGCTGCCGGCAAACCGCGATCCGCGTCATTTCGACAACGGCCTGTGCGACACCGCACGGCGGCTGCGCTGGCCCGAGCCGACGCAATGGTGCGGCTACCTGCGCACGCCGGGGTTGCGCAACGTCGCGGTCAAACAGACGTTCATGCACAACGGCGTGTTCACGACGCTGCGCGACGCGGTCGCGTTCTACAACACGCGCTCGACCGACCCGGGCTTCTGGTATCACGGGGCCAGAACGTTCGACGATGTGCCGGCCGCCTATCGCGGCAACATCAACGTCAACTCGACGCCGATGAACCGCCGGCCCGGCACGCTGCCCGCGCTGACCGACGCGGAAATCGACGACATCGTCGCGTTTCTCGGCACGCTGACCGACGCGCGCTATACGGGGGTCGCCGCCCCCGCGGCGCCTGCAGCCCCTGTTGCCCGGATCACGCGAACCGCTGCGCCGGCTCGCTGACCCTGGCCGAACGGCCAGCCGCATACGCACCCGCTTGCGGCCGCCCCGAACACTGGTTATATTTACAGCACTGTATTTATGAACAGTGAGGTGCGTGATGGAACATCTGGTCCGTATCGTCAACGAAGCCGATCGCCAAGTACTGGCGTGGCTCCGCGCCCAGGTCGGCGATGCCCGCGTCGAGCGCGCGGCTCGCCAGCTCGGGCATACACGCAAGCCCTTCCCGTCCGCCGTTTGCCGATATCTGGGCATGAGCGCACCGGCCACGCTGCGCCAGGCCGAACGGCCGCGCGCCGCGCGCGATTTCTCGGTCGGCGATCGTTACCTGTCGCTGATCCGCCAGCACCTCGCCACGCACTCGGCCAGCCGATGAAATGGCGGCGGCTTGCCGAGTCGGTGGCCCGGAAAGCCGGGGGGCTTGCGTCTTCGCAAGCCCGGCCAGCCACCACCGCGCTTACGTGGCCGCCATGGCTTCCCGTACGAGGCGGCCGAGCGTTTCGAACGCCGCTTCGTGCGCCGCATCGAACACGCGCGTGCAAGCGAGCCGGATATAGCCGTCGAAGCGGTCGGAATTCGAGAAGATCGAACCGGGCGCGATCCTGACCCCGTGCGCAAGCGCGGCGTCGAACAGCGCCTCGGAGCGCACGCCGTCCGGCAATGCGATCCACAGCAGCATGCCGCCTGGCGGCTGGTTCATCCGGGTTCCAGCCGGGAAATGCCGTGCAATCGCGTCGATCGTCACGTCGCGCTGCACGCGCAGCTGTTCGCGGAACCGGCGCAGATGGCGATCGAACGCGCCCGAACCGACGAATTCGGCCGCAACGGCCTGCAGCAACGCGGCGTTGTGCCGGCTGTGCGCGAACTTCAGCATCTTCACGCGCGCGTGCCAGCGCCCCGCGCTGATCCAGCCAAGACGCATCCCGGGGGCCAGCACCTTGTTGAACGACGGGCAGTAGATCACCGTGCCGTCGCGATCCCATGCTTTCACCGGCTTGACCGCCTGTGGCGCCTCGACGAGTTCGCGATATGGCTCGTCCTCGATCACGGCCACGCCGTGACGCGAACAGAGCGAGACGAGCGCGGCCTTGCGCCCGTCAGGCATCACGCAGCCGAGCGGGTTCTGCAGGTTCGGCACGACGACCACGGCTCGAATGTCCGGATACGCGGTCAGCGCCACTTCGAGCGCCTCAATCGACAGGCCGGTTGTCGGGCTGGCCGGGATTTCGAGTGCGCGCAAGCCGAGGCTTTCGAGCAGCTGGATCAAGCCGAAGAACGCCGGCGATTCGATCGCGATCGTGTCGCCGGGGCGCGCCACCGCACGCAACGCGAGATTCACGGCATCGACGCCGCCGCTCGTCGACATCACGTCGTCCGGCGTCACCGTTACGCCATACGAGAGCGCGCGTTTGGCCATCGTCTGCCGGAACTCGGGCGAACCGCCGACGGGCCCCGCATCGGTCAGCAAGGTGGGCTTGCGCCGCAACAGCCGGATCGCGAGCGCCTGCAGGCGCTCGGCCGGATACAGCGTGGCCAGCGCGGACGCGCCGCCGAGATTCAGCGCATCGGGCGCCGCGTTGGCGCGGTCGATCACGCGCGACACCCGTTCGTGCAGGCCCGCGAACGGCGGCTCGACGCTCAGCGGCGGCCCATCGCTTTCCGGCAGCGTTTCGAGCGCGACCGCCGCGCGGCGCCGCACGAAGTAGCCGGAACGCGGCTTCGCCTCGCACCAGCCCGTATCCTCGAGCCGCCGGAACGCCTGGATCGCGGTCGACAGGCTCACGCCGTGCTGTGCCATGAACGCGCGCACCGACGGCATCCGGTCGCCGGGCGCCAGCGTGCCGGCCGCGATGATGCGGCGGTAATGCTCGGCGAGCCGTTCGTAAAGCGGCTCGCCGTCCAGCGGCAACGGTGGGCGGGATGAATCGGTGTATGGCGTCATGCAAGCGATCGTGCCCGCTCGCCCGATGGCACGCCAGATACAGACTCCGGGGAAAACCACCGATACAGCAACGCAAAATCGTCGTCTGCACCGCAACAGATTCCCGCCCCCTGAATCTGTCGTGCCGGTGCCCGTTTCCCTAACCTGACTGCACGCTGTCGCCTCGCCGTCGCGAGGCCGCGCAACCGGGAAAGGGAATCGCCATGCAAACGCATCACATCCGGCTCGACGCTGGGCAAAGCCACTTTGCGTGGTTCGACAAGGGCAGCCGGGTGATCGTGCTCGACGGCGCGCTTGCGGTCACGCTGCGCCACGGCGGGCTCGACTGGCTCCCCGACGCGCCGCAGCACATTCGCCGCTTGCTCGACGAAGGCGAATGCCTGACGCTCGAGACGGCCGGCCACGTGGCACTGTCGGCCGACGGCGCCGGCGCAGTCAGCACGGCGATCGTGGAACCGGCGAGCCGGAGGGGTTTGCTCGTGGCGTGGCGCGCGATCCTGCGCCGGCTGTCCGCAAGGATGCGCGGCGGCCATCGTGTGCGCGAGCATTCGTGAAAAGGGAACTTGCCGTAGTGTCATGGAGGAGCGTCAGGCTGACACCGCATCATCCGGCGGGATCTGGCGCGGTCCGGTTCGGCCGCACTCATGCGGATCGACCGCCCTCGGCCGGTTCAACCGCCGCAGCCTGCCTCGCACGCGGCGGTCACGGCATCACCGTGCGCTCCTGCGACGCTCGATCCACTCGAATACCGCCATCCCTGCCAGCATCGCGACGACGAACCCGATCCCCTTCGCCGACCCGAAGCCGATCGACACGATCGCGGGCCCCGGGCAGAACCCGGCGATCCCCCAGCCGATGCCGAACACGGCACTTCCGGCAACCAGGCGCACGGTGATCGCTCGCAGGGCCGGCAACTGCATCCGCAGGCCGAGCCACGACCGCGTCCGGCGCTTCGCCCATGCGAACGCGAACACGGCCACGCCCGTCGCACCGGCCATCACGAACGCGAGCGACGGATCCCAGCGGCCCGCCAGGTCGAGAAAGCCGAACACCTTCTGCGGATTGGCCATGCCCGACACGATGAGGCCGACGCCGAACAGCAGCCCCGCCAGAAACGCGAATCCTGCCTGCATGTCAGCTCCCCAGCACGTGCCGTCGCACGAATACGGTCGCGAAGCCCGCGACCATGAAGACTGCCGTCGCGACCACCGAGCGCAGCGCGCCGCGAGACATCCCGCATACGCCGTGGCCGCTCGTGCAGCCTCCCGCGTACCGCGTGCCGATTCCGACCAGCAGCCCGGCCGCCAGCAATTCGAGCCAGCCTGCATCGATCTGCGGCGTCAGGCTGTTCCCGGCGACGTGCATCACGAGCGGTGCCGCGATCAGCCCGGCAACGAACGCGGCGCGCCAGTCGCGTTCGCCGGTGCGTGCCGTAAGCAGGCCGCCGACGATGCCGCTGATGCCGGCAATCCGGCCGTTGAACGCGACGAGCCACGCGGCCGCGAGCCCGATCAGCACGCCACCGGCCAGCGACAGCCACGGCGTGAAATGAAGTGCATCAAGCTGCATCGCGCCGCCCCTTCGCGGCCGGGCCGCAGAACTGTTCGTACAGCACGCCCATCACCGCGATCGCGGCCGGGCTGTCGAGCGAGTAGTGAATGTTCTTGCCGTCGCGGCGCGTGCGAACCAGCGCGTTGTCCCGCAACACGCCGAGCTGCTGCGACAGCGTCGGCTGACGGATATCCAGCGCTGCCTCGAGATCGCTCACGCGGCGCTCACCCTGGGACAGCTCGCAGAGCAGCAGCAGCCGGTCGGGATTCGACAGCACCTTGAGCAGCGCGCAGGCCGATTCGGCGGCCGCGCGCATCGGGTCGGGTTCCGGGAACCCGGCGGAAAGATCGTCGTTCATCGGCGCAGAGAGACAATTAAAGAATAAATATTATATTAATTTATATAATGTTGTATCTCCCTGCTTGCCGGCTGACGGCCTTGCGCCCTCCTTCGCTCAGGCCTGCTCGCCCGCCATCGTCTTCGCGGCCGGTGCGCGCGCCGCACCGGCACGAACCATGCCGAGCGCCAGCACCGTGATCGCCGCGATCACGCACGGCGCCGCGACGACGGCAAAGGCAGTCGACAACGGCACGCCCATCGCCAGCATCGCACCGCCCGCCATCGATCCGACGACCGAGCCGCCACGGCCGATCCCGTTCGCCCAACTTACGCCGGTGGTGCGGCACTCGGTCGGATAGAACGTGGCCGACAGCGCATTGGCGCCGACCTGTGAACCCGACACGCAGAAGCCGGCCGCGAACACGGCGAGCGCGGCGCCCCGCGGCGACGCGGCAAACACACCGATCGCGGCGACGAACGCGCCGGCCGCCGCGTAGCTGCAGGCCAGTACGCGATGCGGATCGAAACGGTCCATCAGCCAGCCCAGGACGATCGCGCCGAGCGTGCCGCCGACCTGGAACATCGCGGTCACGTGCGCGGCCGTCTGCAGCGTCGCACCGGTCGTGCGCAGCAGCGTCGGCAACCAGCTCGACAGCAGGTAGATGACGAGCAGGCTCATGAAGAACGTGAGCCACAGCAGCAGCGTGCCGCGCAGCAGGTCGGCGCCGAACAGGCGGCCAAGCGGCGATCCGGCCGGTTTGCCGGCCGGCGCGGTGAACGACGCGTTCAGAAGATGCGGATCCGGCGCAATGCGGCCGAGCATCGCGGCGATCCGCGCGGAAGGTGCGTGCCGATTGACGAGATAGCGTACCGATTCCGGCAGCCGCCACGCGAGCACCGGCAGGAGCAGCAGCGGCGCAGCCCCGCCGACGACGAGCACCGAACGCCAGCCGTGATGCTCGATCAGCGATGCCGCCGCGAGCCCGCCGAGCGCGGAGCCGATCGTAAAGCCGCAGAACATCGTCGTCACCAGCAGCGAACGGCGCCGGGCCGGGCAGTACTCGGACGTCAGCGTGATCGCATTGGGCATCGCGCCGCCGAGCCCGAGCCCGGTCACGAAGCGCCACAAGATCAGCTCGGTCGGGCCGCCCGCGCTCGCCGACGCGGCGCTCGCGATACCGAAGCACGCCACGCACGCGAGCAGCAGGCGCTTGCGGCCGAACCGGTCGCCGAACGGCCCGAACACGAGCGCGCCGGCCATCAGCCCCGCAAGCCCCGCGCCGAACACCGGTGCAAGCTGCGCGGGCGACAGGCCCCATTCCGCGCGGATGACGGGGGCGATGAAACCGATCGATGCGGTATCGAAACCGTCGATCGCGACGATCAGGAAGCACAGGACGACGATCGCGGCCTGAAACGGCGCAACGCGATGCCGGTCGATCCATTCGCTGACGTCGATGGACAGCGTATCGGCCATGATGGTGTCTCCTCCAGGAAGGCGGTCGCGCGTCATACGTCATTGAAAAATGCGCGCCGCCGGATTCGGGCTGAACGGATGCGTTATGCGACCGTCTTCAGGCAATCCTCCGCGCGCCAGCCGTGCAGCCAGTCGAGCGCGTCATAGAACTGCGCCTGCGTGCGGCCGACCCAGAGCCCGTTGCGCACCAGCCGCTCGACGCCCTTCGCGTGATAGATCCGCCCCATCTCGCGCGCCGAATACAGCACGCGCGCGGTGCGCGGAATCCGCACGCGTTCGTACAGCGCGAACGCCGCCTCGAAATCGCCGTCGGCCTGCGCGACGGCCGCGCCGAGCGTCACCGCGTCCTCGAGCGCCTGGCACGCGCCCTGCGCAATGTATTGCGTCATCGGATGCGCGGCGTCGCCGAGCACCGTCGCACGGCCCGCGCTCCAGCGTTCGACCGGGTCGCGGTCGGCGGTGGCCCAGCGCTTCCACGACGTCGGCCGGTCGAGCATCTGCTTCGGCAGCGGATGAATGCCGTCGAAGTACGACAGCACTTCTTCCTTGCTGCCCTCGCGCACGCCCCAGGTTTCCTGCTCGCGGCTGTGGAACGTGACGACGAGGTTGTACTGCCGCCCGCCGCGCAGCGGATAGTGGACGAGATGGCAATGCGGGCCGGCCCAGACGACCGGTGCATTGATCTGCAGATCCTTCGGCATGTTGTCGACATCGACCACCGCGCGATACACGACGTGGCCCGTCACGCGATGCGCATCGCCGATCAGCGCGTGACGGATCGCCGATTTCACACCGTCGCAGCCGATCACTGCATCGGCGCGATAACGTTCGCCGTGCTGGTCGGTCACGGTTACGCCGTTGCCGTCCTGCTCGAACCCGCACACCTGCGTGCTCGTCCGGAATTCGATCAAAGGATGATCCTTGACCGCCTCGTAGATCGACAGGTGAATGTCCGCTCGATGAATCACCGCATACGGATTGCCGAAGCGCTCACGATACGCGGCGCCCGTATCGATGCGCGCAACCTCGCGCGCATCGACCGCATCCATCAGCTGCAGCCAGTCGGTGAACACGGCCCGGCTGCGCGCGGCCTCGCCGACACCGAGCGCGTCGAGCGCGTTGAACGCGTTCGCCGCGAGCTGAATCCCCGCGCCGATCTCGCCGATCTGCTCCGCCTGTTCGAGCAGCTTCACGCGAATGCCCTGGCGCGCAAGCGCGAGCGCCGTCGCGAGCCCGCCGATGCCGCCGCCGATCACCAGCACGCGCCGGCCGTTGTCTTGTGTCTCGTCCATGTCTGTCTCCTGCTTCTTTCTTGTTACTCGACGTAATCCGGTTGCCGCTGCGGCTGCGCCGCGTCGAACGCCGGCTCATGCCGCGCGTGTTCATACACCGCGAGGCTGCGTGGATAGGCGCTCAGGTCGCAGTCCATCCGCAACGCGTTCGCGACCTGCGGCACGAGACACACGTCGGCCAGTGTCGGCGTGTCGCCGAAGCACCACGGGCCCTCGCCCGAGCGCGCGAGCAGCCGCTCGACGCCGGCCATCCCTTCCGCGATCCAGTGCCGGTACCACGCGGTCTTCTGTTGTGGCGTGACCTTCAGCTCGCTGTCGAGATAGCGCAGCACGCGCAGGTTGTTGACCGGATGGATGTCGCAGGCGATCAGCGCCGCGAGTTCCAGCACGTGCGCACGACGGCGCAGTTCGAGCGGAATCAGTCGCGGCGTCGGCTGGATCTGGTCGAGGTAATCGAGGATCGCGAGCGACTGGCCGAGACGGAAATCGCCGTCGACCAGCGCCGGCACCGCCGCGGACGGGTTCACGTTCGCGACGTAGGCCGCGTCGCGATGCTCGCCGGTGCGGATGTTCACCGGCAGCGTGTCGTACGGCAGCCCTTTCAGCGCGAGCGCGATGCGCACCCGGTAGGATGTCGAACTGTTGAAGAAGCTATGCAGTTGCACGATGTCGCCTTTCGAGGAAGATGCGTCAGACCACGCGCACGGCCAGTTCGCCGAGCCGTTCGACGCCGACCTTCATCACGTCGCCCGCGACCACCGCGCCAACACCTTCCGGCGTGCCCGTGAAGATCACGTCGCCCGGTTCAAGGCGGAAGAACTTCGACAGGTCGGCCACCGTTTCCGCGACCGACCAGATCAGGTGCGACACGTCGCTCTTCTGCTTCGTCGCGCCGTTGACGGTCAGCCACAGGCCGCCCTGCTCGAAATGACCGACGTCGCTCGCCGGATGCACGGGCCCGATCGGTGCAGAGCGGTCGAACGCCTTGCCGATCTCCCACGGCCGGCCCATTTCACGCATCTTCATCTGCAAGTCGCGGCGCGTCATGTCGAGGCCGACCGCATAGCCCCACACGTGTTCGAGCGCGCGTTCGAGCGGAATGTCCGAACCGCCCTTGCCGATCACCGCGACCAGTTCGGCTTCGTAGTGATAGTTCTGCGTCTGCGACGGATACGCGAGATCGAGCGTTTCGCCGTACGCGACCGGCACGATCGAATCGGCCGGCTTGCAGAAGAAGAACGGCGGCTCGCGATCGGGATCGAAGCCCATTTCGCGCGCATGCGCCGCGTAGTTGCGGCCGACGCAATAGACGCGGCGCACCGCGAATCGGGCATCGCTGCCGGCGACGGGGAGCGCCACGGGCGCTTCGGGCGGGAAAACGAAAGTCATGAACAGCTCCAGCGTAGACATGAACAAAGGGACGCGCGCCGCGCGGCGGCGCACGAGAAATGGATCGACAAAGCGAGGCGAAAGAAACGGCCGGCGTCAGTCGCGCGCTTCGCGCAGCAGGTTCAGCGCGGACAGCACGGGCCGGTCGGAATAGCTGAACAGCACGCTGTCGGACGACGCCGACAGCCGCACCGGCGCCCACGACGGCACGACGAAGATGTCGTGCGGCTCGAATTCGAATGCGTTGCCGCCGATGTGCGCGGTGCCGCTGCCCTCGACGACGCAGTAGATCGTCGCGTCGGTGCTGCGATACGTGCGGCCGTCGAAACCGGCCGGCAGGAACTGCATGAAGGTGGCAATCGTCGGCATCGGCCAGCCGCCCGTCGCGGGGTTCACGTAGCGCAGCTTCACGCCGTCCCACGCATCGAGCTCGCCGTTCCGGTACAGCACGTCGAGCGCCTCGCGGGTGCGTGCATAAGGATAGCTGAACACCGGCGAGGTCGGATCGCTCGCACGATGCCGCACCGGCACCATGTTGTGACCGAAGCGCGCGAGGCTGTCGCCTTCCGGGCGATTCACGGGCTGCACGGCTTCCGGGTAGTTCTCCGCGAAGCCCGCGTCGAGGTTCGCGACGAGCGGAATGTCGAGCCCGTCAAGCCACACGACCGGCTCGCCGCCCTCGTCCACCGACGGATTGCCGTGGTCGTGCCACGCCCACGACGGCGTGATGATGAAGTCGCCCGGATGCATCGTCGTGCGCTCGCCGTTCACGGCCGTCCACGCGCCGCACCCTTCGACGATGAAGCGCAGCGCCGACTGCGTATGCCGGTGGCTCGGCGCGATCTCGCCCGGCAGGATCAGCTGCAGCCCCGCGTACAGGCTCGGCGTCATGCTCGACTTGCCGGGCAGCCCGGGATTCTCCAGCACCAGCACGCGGCGCACGGCCTCTTCCGCGCTGATCACGCTGCCGGCCTGCATCACGAGGTCGCGCACCTGCGCGTACTTCCAGATCGCGGCCTGCGTGGCCGGCTGCGGGGATTTCGGCACGAGGTTGTGCAGCGATTCCCACAGCGGCGCCAGGCGTTGCTCGGCGATCCGTGCGTAGTAGGCGGCGCGCGACGCGTCCGGGTGGGTCGTCATGATGTCTCCTTGGAGTCGGCCGATCGGCGTCGGCGCTGTATCTGTCGGGTCGGGGACCATGTTGCAGTCCGTTAGTCGATTTATATTCGACGCAGACATACCCGGTAAAATGGTCAAATCATCTGATCCATATTATTTTGGATATACCTTCTCGCGACGAGGCATGCGATGGACTGGACCCACCGGCTGCGGCTGCGGCATCTGCAGGTACTGTTGAGCCTTGCCGGCACCGGCAACCTGAGCCAGTCGGCGGTGGCGCTCGCGACCACGCAGCCCGCGCTGTCGAAATGGCTGAAGGAACTGGAGGAGGATGTCGGGCTGCCGCTGTTCGAACGGCATGCGCGCGGGCTGCGGCCGACGCCTTACGGCGAAGCGCTGATCGAGCATGCGCGCCGCGTCGAGGCGCAGCTTGACGTCGCGCGCGACGACATGGCCGCGCTGCGCGAAGGCGGCAGCGGCCTCGTGACGATCGGCACGTCAGGCGTCGCGGCGGCCGACACGGTGCCGCTCGCGGTGTCGCAGTTGCTGAAACGGATGCCGCGCGCGCAGGTGCGGCTCACCGAAAGCACGATGAACCAGCTGATGCCGCAGCTCGCACGCAGCGAACTCGACATCGTCGTGGGCCGCTCGGGGTCGACATCCGTCGATCCGCTGCTGCATGCCGAAGCACTGTATGTCGATCCGGTCGTGTTCGTCGCACGGCCCGGCCACGCGCTCGCCGGTGCTGCGTCGGTCGGCTGGGACGACGTGCTCGCCTATTCGTGGATCGTGTGGCCATCGGGCACGCCCGTGCACAACGCGCTGGAGGCCGCGCTGACGGCCGCCGGCCGCGTGCGGCCGCCCCACTGTGTCGAATCGAATTCGTCGATCCTCAACCTCACGCTGCTGAACAACACCGACCTGCTCGGCGTCGCGTCGCATCGTGCCGCGCAGCGCTTCGCGCAATTGAACGCGATCCGGATCCTGCCGATGCAGCTCGAAGGCCAGGGTGCGGTGTCGATGTACTGGCACCCCGACAGCGCGAATCGCGCAGCGGTCGCCGCGACGATCGAGTGCCTGCGCGCGTGCGCGGCGCCGCAGGTCGGCGGATGGGAGAAGGTGAAGGCGGAATGAATGACGCGGCCCGGTGTCAACCGGGCCGCGTTGCCGCGTTGCCGCGTTGCCGCGTTGCCGCGTTGCCGCGTTGCCGTGTTGTCGCGTTGTCGCGTTGTCGTGTTATCGAGTTGTCGCGACGCCGCAATGCCTCACGCGCCGTCGCAGGACGCCGTGCCGTCCAGCATCAGCGTGCCGACCCGCGCGGGCACGAGCGGCGTGCGCGGTACAGGCGGCGTCCAACCGAACAATGCCTGCGCAGCCGCACCGCACACGCGGCCCTGGCACGCGCCCATCCCGCAACGTGACTGCAGTTTCGCGGCCGTCCAGCCCGGCGCTTGCGCGACAGCATCGAAACGCACGTCCTCGCAACGGCACAGCAGCGTATCGGGCCGCGCGAGCCGGCGGATCGGTTCGCGGATCGCAAAGCGCTCGCGTACGGCATCGGCAAACGCCTGCCAGTGCGCGCGCTGCGCAACCAGCGCAATCAACGGCGCCATCTGCCCGGTCGCCGCATATCCGGCGATTTCGCCCTCGACCATCGCCAGCTCGCTGCCGCCGACGCCCGTGCACTCACCGGCCGCAAACACCCCGTCACGGCTCGTACGCTGGTGCGCATCGACCGCTACCGCGCCATTATCGATCCGGCAGCCGAGATGGCTCGGCAGCACCGTATTCGGCACGAGGCCGAAACTGCAGGCGAGCCGGTCGCAGTCGACGTCGAACTCGCGACCGCCGTGCCGGATCCGAACGCGTTCGAGTCGCTTGTCGCCGAATGCCTCGACGACATGCGCATCAGGCCGGTAAGCGGCGGTGACGAGCTTCGCGGCCTGCGCGAGCTTCGACGGCCAGCGCCACAGCCCGGCGCCGAAGCCCGCCACATCGCCCCAGCTTGCCTGTTCGAGCACGTGCGACACGCGCGCGCCGGCTTGACGGGCCGTCGCCGCGCTCGCCAGCAGCAGCGGCCCGCTGCCGGCAATCACCGTGCGCTGCCCGCGCACGTCGAGGCCGTACTTGATCAGCGCCTGCAAGCCACCCGCCCCGGTGACACCCGGCAGCGTCCAGCCCGGAAACGGCAGCAGCAGCTCACGTGCGCCGCAGCAGAGAATCAGCGTGCGGTAGTCGAGCAACAGCCCGCGTTCGTCGTCTTCGAGCAGCAGCGTGCCCGGCTTAGTTTCGGCGACGATGCGCGTCGCCGCGAGATGCGTGACGTTCGGCTGCCGCAATACGGCGAGCCGCTCGGCGGCGGCCGGCGCGGGCGTGGCCGTTGCGCCTTGACGCCAGATCTGCCCGCCTGCACGCGGGTTGTCGTCGACGATCGCGACCGTCGCGCCGCCTTTCGCGGCTGCCCGCGCGGCCGACAGCCCGGCCGGGCCCGCGCCGACAATCGCGACATCAACGCTCAGTCGTTCCTGTTTCATCGCGTACGCTCCACCTGCATCCCTTCGCGACACAGCGTCTGGCAAGCCAGCCGGCGCCGCCCGTCGATCGTCATCCGGCATTCCTGGCAGATGCCCATTCCGCAAAACGGCGCGCGCGCCGCGCCCGTGCACGACATGCGCGTCGTGTCGTCGCCGCTCGCCGCAATGGCAGCCGCGACGGTCGCGCCGTCGGCCACCGTCAGCGCACGGCCGTCCAGATGAATGATCATGTCAGCGCTCCGGCTACAGGGGACGCGGTCAGGAAGCGTCCCGGCAAATACGGTTCGATATCGATGGGCGGCCGTTCGCCGGCCATCAGCGCGGCGACGAGCCGCGCGCTGCCCGGCGCGGTCGTCACGCCAAGCCCTTCATGCCCGACCGCGAGCCACACGCCCGGCCGCGCCGGATGCTCGCCGAGCAGCGGCAGCCCGTCGGGGCTCGCGGAACGGAACCCCGTCCATGCACGGATGCCGTTCAGGTCGGCCAGGTCCGGCAGATAGCCCACCGCGCGGCGCAGCATGCGCGCCAGCACGGGCGGCTCGACTTGCGCATCCTCGGTGTCGAACTGGCGCGACGAACCGATCAGCAACTGGCCGGTCGGCCGCGGCTGCACGTTGAACGCGACCGACGTGCCGTCGCTCGCATGCGCGCTCGCCGCATAGCCCAGCTCGACGAGCTGGTGCGACACCTGGCCCGGATAGCGGTCGGTAATCAGCAGATGGCCCTTTTTCGGGCGCAGCGGCAGTTCGGGCAGCAGCGTGCGCGCGGCAACGCCGTTCGCGACGACCACCCGCTCCGCGCGCAGCGTGTCGCCGCTCGCGAGCCTCACGCTCGGGCCATCGACCGCGATGGCCCGGTCGCGCCGCAACGTGATGCGCGGCGCGCGCTGCAGCAGCCAGTTCGCGGTGACGGGCGCATAGAGGATCGCATCGCCCGGAATCCTCAGCGCACCACCAAGGCCCGCACGCAACATCGGCTCCAGTTGCGCGAGCGTCGCCGCGTCGATCAGTTCGCCCGCCACGCCGTGCGCGGCGAGCGCCGCCTGCTTCGCGCGCGCGAGATCCATCTCGTGCGCATCGGCCGCGAGCCACAGCGTGCCGCAGTTGCGGTACGCGCAGCCTTCGGGCATCTCGCCGCTCAACGCGCGCCACAGTTCGATCGAGTAATGACTGAGCGCGAGTTCGGCCGCGTTGTCGTCCATCGCGACGAGGTGCCCCATGCCCGCGCCGGTGGCACCGCCGCTCGCGTCGTCGACGACGAGCACGCGCAGCCCGCGCTGCGCGAGTTCGTGCGCGCACGCCGCGCCGACGATGCCGGCGCCGATCACGACGACATCCGTCTTCGCGTCACTCACGGCGCGATACCCCAGCCGAACGGATCGTCTTCCTCGATCAGCAGCGTCGCTTCCGCACTCAGGTGCGCACTGCCGCGGATCGTCGGCACGATCCCGTCGGCGGCTTCCTCGTAGCTCGCATGGAACACGCTGCCGATCACGCTCGCCTGCCGCCACACGGCGCCCGGCGCGAGCTTGCCGTCGGCCGCGAGGCACGCGAGCTTCGCGCTCGTGCCGGTGCCGCACGGTGAACGGTCGTACGCGAGGCCCGGGCACAGCACGAAGCTGCGGCTGTCGTGCTCGGCGTCGTCGGCGAACAGCTCGATATGGTCGATCTCGCCGCCGTTCGCGCCGGTGATGCCCGCGCGTTCGAGCCCTTCGCGCACGGCCGACGCATACGCGGTGAGCGCCGCGACGTTGTCGCCGGCGACGCGCTGCCCGTGGTCGCTGATCAGGAAGAACCAGTTGCCGCCCCACGCGATGTCGCCCTTCACGGGGCCGTAACCCGGCACGTCGAGCGCGACGCCCTTCGCATGGCGATACGCGGGCACGTTGCGCACGCTGACCGACAGGTCGTTGTGCAGCGTCGCCTCGACGGTGCCGACGGGCGTTTCGATCCGGTGCACGCCGGGTGCGATGCGACCCATGTGATGCAGCGTGCGCACGACGCCGATCGTGCCGTGCCCGCACATCCCGAGATAGCCGCTATTGTTGAAGAAGATCACGCCGGCCGCCGCGTCGGGCGAAACGGGTTCGCAGAGCAGCGCGCCGACCAGCACGTCGCTGCCGCGCGGCTCGAGGATGCACGCGGTGCGGTAACGGTCGTGCTCGCGAGCGAGCACGTCGCGGCGCTCGGCCATCGTGCCGTTGCCGAGCGACGGAAATCCGGACACGACGAGCCGAGTGGGTTCGCCGCCCGTGTGCGAATCGATGATCTGGATGCGCTTCATCATGAGCCGTCCGAAGTGGGGAAAGGAGCATAGCTTCCTCCGTCGCGCGTCCGTCCGCTTGTGGCTTTTCGATGAGGACGACGACGAAATCGGCATAGTGCGACGCGCCCGTCGCGCCCCTGCCGGCCGCTGTGCCGATTTCGTCATTTTGCTCCGCGATACGACTCAAGCGTGATGGGCATTTGCGCGGCGATACTGGTTGCCACACCGACACACCTGTCGGCCGACCGATACGAACGTAGGAGATTTCAGTGAGCCGCAAAGCCATTCAATGGACCGGGGTTTTCCCGGCCGTCAGCACCCAGTTCAAGCCGGACTTTTCCCTCGACATCGACGCCACGCACCGCGTGGTGAAGAACCTGGTGAACGACGGCGTGTCGGGCCTCGTGGTCTGCGGCACGGTCGGCGAAAACACGTCGCTGTCGACGAGCGAGAAGCTCCAGGTGATCGAGGCTGCACGCGACGCGGCCGGCGGCAAGATTCCGGTGATCGCCGGCATCGCCGAATTCACGACCGAATTCGCGCGCAACACGGTGCGTGAAGCGCAGCGCGTCGGCGTCGACGGCGTGATGGTCATGCCCGCGCTCGTGTACTCGGCGAAGCCGCATGAAACCGCCGCACACTTCCGCGCGGTCGCAACCAGCACCGACCTGCCGGTGATGGTCTACAACAACCCGCCGATCTACAAGAACGACGTGACGCCCGACGTGCTGATCGCGCTGCAGGATTGCGAGAACATCGTCTGCTTCAAGGATTCGTCGGGCGATACGCGCCGCTTCATCGACCTGCGCAACGCGGTCGGCGATCGCTTCGTGCTGTTCGCGGGCCTCGACGACGTCGTGGTCGAGAGCATCGCGGTCGGCGCCGAAGGCTGGGTGTCGGGCATGTCGAACGCGTTCCCGAAGGAAGGCGAGACGCTGTTCCGCCTCGCGAAGCAAAAGCGTTTCGACGAAGCGCTTGCGCTGTATCGCTGGTTCATGCCGCTGCTGCACCTCGACGCACGCCCCGATCTCGTTCAGTGCATCAAGCTGTGCGAAGAGCTGGTCGGCCGCGGCAGCGCGATCACGCGCCCGCCGCGCCTCGCGCTGCAGGGCGACACGCTCGCGGAAGTGAAGGCCATCGTCGCGAAGGCGCTCGAAACGCGCCCGGCGCTGCCCGACGTCGGTCTCTGATCGACTCCCCGTGCGGCAGTGCGCAGGCTTGTCGCCTGCGCGCCGCCGCCCCCGGTTCGGCATGGCCTGCGGGCCCGTTCGCACCGGCGCCCGCCCGCGCCGCGCGTGAACGCCCCGCCGCCCGCCCCGGTCGTTCGAACCGGGCGACGCCGGCCGGCAGGCCTGCGCCGCTGCTCCGTCGGAGCGCGGCGCACCTCAAGCCTGTGCCGATATTCCCCCCAGGAGACAAGCCCATGCCAGGCCAAGGCAACGCACACCCGTCTGTCCCGCTTTCCCGTTCCGCGCACCCCGACGCGGGTCACGGCAAGTTCAAGAAGCAGCTGTCGCTGACCGATCTCACGTTCATCGGTCTCGGCGCCATTTTCGGTTCGGGGTGGCTGTTCGCCGCGAGTCACGTGTCGACGATCGCGGGCCCGGCCGGCATCTTCTCGTGGCTGCTCGGCGGTTTCGCGGTGCTGCTGCTCGGCATCGTCTACTGCGAACTCGGCGCCGCGCTGCCGCGTGCCGGTGGCGTCGTGCGCTACCCGGTGTTCTCGCACGGCCCGCTGCTCGGCTACCTGATGGGCTTCATTACGCTGATCGCCTTTTCGAGCCTGATCGCGATCGAAGTCGTCGCCGCGCGCCAGTATGCGGCCGCGTGGTTTCCGGGCCTGACGGTCGCTGGATCGAGCGACCCGACGACGCTCGGCTGGCTCGTGCAGGCCGCGCTGCTGTGCTTCTTCTTTTACCTGAACTATTCGAGCGTGAAGACGTTCGCGAAAGCGAACAACATCATCAGCATCTTCAAGTTCATCGTGCCGCTCGCGGTGATCGGCGTGCTGTTCACGTTCTTCAAGCCCGCGAACCTGACCGTCCACGGCTTCGCGCCGTTCGGCATGCCGGGCATCGAGATGGCCGTGTCCGCGGGCGGCATCATCTTCGCGTATCTCGGGCTCACGCCGATCGTGTCGGTCGCGAGCGAGGTGCGCAATCCGCAGCGCACGATCCCGATCGCGCTGATCCTGTCGATCCTGCTGTCGACGCTGATCTACGTGCTGCTGCAGCTCGCGTTCATCGGCAGCATCCCCACCGCGATGCTCGCCGGCGGCTGGCACGACGTCAGCAAGGCGTTCTCGCTGCCGTACCGCGACATCGCGCTGGCGCTCGGCGTCGGCTGGCTGGCGGTGATGGTCGTCGCCGACGCGATGATCTCGCCGAGCGGCTGCGGCAACATCTACATGAACGCAACGCCGCGCGTCGTCTACGGCTGGGCGAAGACGGGCACCTTCTTCAAGGTGTTCACGCGCGTCGACGAAGCGTCGGGCATCCCGCGTGCGGGCCTGTGGCTCACGTTCGGCCTCGCGATCTTCTGGACGCTGCCGTTCCCGTCGTGGGAAGCGCTGATCAATATCGTGTCGGCCGCGCTGGTGCTGAGCTATGCGGTCGCGCCGGTATCGGTCGCCGCACTGCGCCGCACCGCGCCCGACCTGCCGCGGCCGTTCCGCGCGGTGGCGTTCGGCATCACCGGCCCCGCGTCGTTCGTAATCGCCGCGCTGATCGTCTACTGGTCGGGCTGGAGCACCGTGTCCTGGCTGCTCGGCCTGCAGATCGTGATGTTCGTCATCTATCTCGCGTGCCGCCGCTGGGTGCCGACCGCACACCTGAGCCTCGCCGAACAGGTGCGCTCGTCCGCGTGGCTGATCGCGTTCTATGCGGCGATGATCGTGCTGTCGTATCTCGGCGGCTTCGGCGGCACGGGCCGGCTCGCGCATCCGTACGACACGGTCGTCGTCGCGGCCGTCGCGCTCGTCATCTACTACTGGGGCGCCAACACCGGCGTGCGCTCCGACAAGCTGCAGCTCGACGACGACGAGGACTGACGCGCCCGTTCCCTTTCTCACCATCATTCCGGCCGGGCGCCCCACGCCCGGCCCCTGCTTTTTTCCGAGGAAAACCATGCAACTCACAGGTCAGCTCCTGATCGGCCAGTCCGCCGTCGCCGGACAGAACGGCACCCTCCACGCGATCGCCGCCGCAACCGGTGAACAGATCGAACCCGCTTTCGGCGGCGCGAGCCTGCACGACCTGGAGACGGCCTGCGCGCTCGCCGACGACGCGTTCGACATCTATCGCGAAACGTCGCTCGAAGTCCGCGCCGCGTTTCTCGACGCGATCGGCCGCCACATCATGGCGCTCGGCGACGACCTGATCGAGCGCTGCGTGATCGAAACGGGCCTGCCGCGCGCACGCATCGAAGGCGAGCGCGGCCGCACGGTCGGCCAGCTCGCGCTGTTCGCGTCGCTCGTGCGCGACGGTGGCTTTCTCGACGCACGGATCGACCCGGCACGCCCCGAGCGCAAGCCGCTGCCGCGCGTCGACCTGCGCCTGCGCAACGTCGCGGTCGGGCCCGTCGCCGTATTCGGCGCGTCGAATTTCCCGCTCGCGTTCTCGGTCGCAGGCGGCGACACGGCGTCGGCGCTCGCGGCCGGCTGCCCGGTGATCGTCAAGGCGCATTCGGCGCACCCGGGCACGTCGGAGCTCGTCGGCCGCGCGATCCAGCAGGCCGCGCGTGAATGCGGGATGCCGGCCGGCGTGTTCTCGCTGCTGTTCGACGCATCGCGCGAGATCGGCCAGAAGCTCGTCGCCGATCCGCGCATCAAGGCCGTCGGTTTCACCGGCTCGCGCCGCGGCGGCGTCGCGCTGATGCACATCGCCGCCGCGCGCCCCGAGCCGATTCCCGTCTATGCGGAAATGAGCTCGATCAACCCTGTGCTGCTGTTTCCCGCCGCACTCGACGCGCGCCACGCTGCGATCGCGCCGCAGTTCGTCGCATCGCTCACGCTCGGCGCCGGCCAGTTCTGCACGAATCCGGGCCTCGTGCTCGCGGTCGACGGGCCCGCGCTGCGCGCGTTCGAGGAAACGGCCGCCGCTGCGGTGCGTGCAGCGCCCGCGCAAACGATGCTGACGCCGCATATCCACGCCAGCTACGAACAAGGCGTCGCGGCGCTTCGCGCGCACGCTGCCGTCGAACTGCTCGCGCAAGGTGCCGAAGGCGACCGGCTGCAGGCCCGCGCCGCACTGCTGGCAACCTCGGCCGATGCGTTCGTCGCGCATCCCGAGCTGCGCGACGAAGTCTTCGGCCCCGCTTCGCTGATCGTGCGTTGCCCCGACACCGACACGCTGCATCGCGTGCTGAAGTCGCTGGAAGGCCAGCTGACGATCGCCGCGCATCTCGCCGACGGCGACGCCGCACTGTTCACCGCGCTGCGCCCGACGCTCGAGCGCACGGCCGGCCGCATTCTCGTCAACGGCTTCGGCACGGGCGTCGAGGTCGGTCACGCGATGGTGCACGGCGGCCCGTTCCCGGCCACGTCCGACACGCGCACGACGTCCGTCGGCGCGCGTGCGATCGAGCGCTTCCTGCGCCCCGTGTCGTATCAGGACGTGCCCGACGCGCTGCTGCCGGAATCAATCCGCAACGGCAATCCGCTGAACGTGCCGCAACGCATCGACGGCGTGCCGGCTCCGCGGGAGGCATGACATGACCGCATCCACCGACGAAATCGTCCTGTCGCTCGACGAAGTGCATGCGCTCGCGCTGCGCGTGCTGACGCACAACGGCATGTCCGACGCCCATGCCCGGGCCATCGCCAACGTGATCACGCAGGGCCAGCGCGACGAATGCCATTCGCATGGCGTGTACCGGCTACTCGTCTGCGTGCGTTCGCTGAAGAAGGGCAAGGTCGATCCGCAGGCCGTGCCGACGCTGCGCCGGCTTTCTTCGTCGATCGTCGCGGTCGACGCGCATCGCGGCTTCTCGCTGCTGAGCTTCGAAACGGGCCTGCCCGTGCTCGTCGAGATGGCAAGGCAGCATGGGATCGCCGCCATGACGATCAACCATTGCTACCACTTCTCCGCGCTGTGGCCGGAAGTCGAAGCGATCGCGGCCGAGGGGCTGGTCGGCATCGCGATGAATCCGAGCCATAGCTGGGTCGCGCCGGAAGGCGGCAAGGAGCCCGTGTTCGGCACGAACCCGATCGCGTTCGCGTGGCCGCGCCCGGGCGGCGTGCCGTTCGTGTTCGATTTCGCGACGAGCGCGATCGCGCGCGGGGATATCGAGCTGCATGCGAAACAAGGCAAGGCGATCCCCCCGGAATGGGCGATCGACGCCGAAGGCCGGCCGACCACCGATCCGAAGGCCGCGCTGCAGGGCGCGATGCGCACGTTCGGCGGCCACAAGGGCTCGGCGCTCGCGGCGATGGTCGAATTGCTCGGCGGCGCGCTGATCGGCGACATGACGAGCCGCGAGTCGATGGAGTTCGACGAAGGTGTCGGCGCGACGCCTTGCCATGGCGAACTCGTGATCGCCTTCGACCCGAAGGTGTTCCTCGGCGACGCTCTCGACACGGGGCTCGCGCGCGGCGAGCGGATGTTCGATTCGATCGTCGCGCAGGGTGCGCGGCTGCCGTCGCAACGGCGCTTCGACGCCCGCGCGCGCAGCATCGCGAACGGCGTGCGGATTCCGAAGGCGCTGTACGACGAGATCCTGACGCTGCTCGACTGATCGCCGACGCGCGGCGCCGGATCGCGCGTTCATCGCCGACCGATGCGACCGATGCGCGACCCGGTCGCCTGCGCGGCTGGTCGCGCGGGCGTCCCGCAGCCGTCCGCGCGTTCCGCGCCGGGCACGCCGCCGGCGCCGGTTGCGCACCCCGTGGGCGCCACGCCCGCGGCGGCTGTGGGATAATCGCCCGGTTTGCCCAGGGCGCAGCTCAAGAGGTTGTTCGCACGGGCGCGAGAGAGGCCTTTATTCCCCGTGCCTCCACCCTTTTCCCGCGATATTTCTTCAGCAACGACAATGCCCACTTACCGTTCCAAAACCTCCACCGCTGGCCGCAACATGGCAGGTGCGCGCTCGCTCTGGCGCGCCACCGGCATGAAAGACGACGATTTCTCGAAGCCGATCATCGCGGTCGTCAACTCGTTCACCCAGTTCGTGCCCGGGCACGTGCACCTGAAGGATCTCGGCCAGCTCGTCGCACGGGAGATCGAGGCTGCCGGCGGCGTCGCGAAGGAATTCAACACGATCGCGGTCGACGACGGCATCGCGATGGGCCACGACGGCATGCTGTATTCGCTGCCGAGCCGCGACATCATCGCCGACTCGGTCGAATACATGGTGAACGCGCACTGCGCGGACGCGATGGTCTGCATCTCGAACTGCGACAAGATCACGCCGGGGATGCTGATGGCCGCGATGCGCCTCAACATCCCGGTGATCTTCGTGTCGGGCGGCCCGATGGAAGCCGGCAAGACGCGCCTCGCGAACCCGGTCACCAAGGCCATCGAAGTGAAGAAGCTCGACCTCGTCGACGCGATGGTGATCGCGGTCGACCCGTCGTATTCCGACGCAGAAGTCGCCGAAGTCGAACGTTCCGCGTGCCCGACCTGCGGCTCGTGCTCGGGCATGTTCACCGCGAACTCGATGAACTGCCTGACCGAAGCGCTCGGCCTGTCGCTGCCCGGCAACGGCACGGTGGTGGCCACGCACGCCGATCGCGAGCAACTGTTCAAGCGCGCCGGCCGCCGCATCGTCGAGCTCACCCGCCAGCACTACGAGCAGGACGACGAACGCGTGCTGCCGCGTTCGGTCGGCTTCAAGGCGTTCGAGAACGCCATGACGCTCGACATCGCGATGGGCGGTTCGACCAACACGATCCTGCACCTGCTGGCGATCGCGCAGGAAGCCGGCATCGACTTCACGATGAAGGACATCGACCGCCTGTCGCGCGTCGTGCCGCAGCTGTGCAAGGTCGCACCGAACACGAACAAGTACCACATCGAGGACGTGCACCGCGCCGGCGGCATCATGGCGATCCTCGGCGAGCTCGACCGCGCCGGCAAGCTGCACACCGACGTGCCGACCGTGCACACGCCGACGCTAAAGGACGCCCTCGACCAGTGGGACATCGTCCGCACGCAGGACGATGCGGTCCGCACGTTCTACATGGCCGGCCCGGCCGGCATCCCGACGCAGGTCGCGTTCAGCCAGAACACGCGCTGGCCGAGCCTCGACCTCGATCGCGCCGAAGGCTGCATCCGCTCGTATGAGCACGCGTTCTCGAAGGAAGGCGGCCTCGCCGTGCTGACGGGCAACATCGCGCTCGACGGCTGCGTGGTGAAGACGGCCGGCGTCGACGAGAGCATCCTCGTGTTCGAAGGCTCGGCGCACGTGACCGAATCGCAGGATGAAGCGGTCGAAAACATCCTGAACGACAAGGTCAAGGCCGGCGACGTGGTGATCGTGCGCTACGAAGGCCCGAAGGGCGGCCCCGGCATGCAGGAAATGCTCTACCCGACCAGCTACATCAAGTCGAAGGGGCTCGGCAAGGCATGCGCGCTGCTGACGGACGGCCGCTTCTCGGGCGGCACGTCGGGCCTGTCGATCGGCCACTGCTCGCCGGAAGCGGCCGCGGGCGGCGCGATCGGCCTCGTGCGCGACGGCGACAAGATCCGCATCGACATCCCGAACCGCACGATCGACGTGCTGGTGTCCGACGAAGAGCTGGCGCGCCGCCGCGAAGAGCAGAACGCGAAGGGCTGGAAGCCGGCGCAGCCGCGTCCGCGCAAGGTGTCCGCGGCGCTGAAGGCCTATGCGAAGCTGGTCATGTCCGCCGACAAGGGTGCCGTGCGCGACCTGTCGCTGCTCGACGACTGACACGGGTAGCACGACCGGCTGCCTGCAACGCACAGCCGGTCAGGCTGCGGTCAGGACAACCGCCCGCGTGCCCACTATGGAAGCCGCTCTCCGGAGCGGCTTTTTTTCGTCCGGCGCCCGGGGAATCCACGGCGCCGGCGACATCAGTGACGGAAATCTTCGGGGCCACCGCCTCCGCCGCCTCCACCACCGTGGTTACCGCCACCGTTTCCACCACCTTGCGGCCGCGCATAACCGCCGCCGCCCCCGCCTCCCTGGCGCACCGGCGGCGGCATCTGACGCGCCTCGCCACCCGGCGCGGGCGGCGGGCGCAACACGGCCGGTGGCGGGCCGGCCGAACGCGCGTTGCCCGCCCCGCCCGGCGCCGGCGCAGCCGGCGGCGGCGTGCGGATCGCGCCGTTCCAGCCGCCGCGCGCAGCCGACGGACGCGCGTCATGCACGGGCGGCGGACCGCCCGGTGCGACCTGCATCTCCCCGCCCGGTTGCGGGCGTCCGCGTCCCGGCGGCATGCCTCCGGGGCCGAGCCGCGGCTCCGGACGATGCGCCCAGCGATCGCGATCGTGATACCACGGCCGGTTGCGGTAGTAGCGATCCCAGTACGCGGCGATCGCGAATCCGGTGATCGGCACGCCGATGATCGCGCCATAGTCGTACAGCGGCACGTAGCTGCCCTGGTACGGATACTCGAGCAACTGCGCATCGATCCAGCCGCGCACGCCCGGCAGCGCAACGTCGCACCACGAGTAGTCGCTCAGGCAGCCGAAGACGTCCAGCGCCGTGTCGGGCGGAATCTGCGCAACCACCGGATAGTCGGGTGCCGGCCCGGCATACAGCTCGGCCGGCGAGTTCGTGTAGGCGCTGCTCTGCGCATCGGCGACGCCCGGCGCGGCCGCAAGGCCGAGCAGGACGACGCACAAACTTCGGACAATCGTGTTCCTCATGATGCTCTCCCGCGCGGTGCCGCCGCGCGCCGGTCAATGCCGATGCCCGCCCCAGCCGCCACCACCCCAGTGGCCGCCGCCCCACGGACGATGCCAATACCCGCCGCGTCCGCGCCAGTAGCCGCCACCCCAGCCGCCCCAGAAGCCGACCGAGATCGCAGGCGCCCCCCAGCCGTACCAGCCCGGGTAATACGCGGGGGCATAGTATGGATACGGATAGGGATACGGCGGCGGATAGGCCGGCGCGACGTAGACGGGAGCCGGGTCGGCCGCGGGCGGCGCGGCCGCCGCCGGACCCTGGCTCGGTGCAGCGGTGCCCGGTGTAGCCGGCGTGACGGGTATCTCGCGCTGCGTCAGCGTGGCCGGCGCGGGCGCATAGTACGGAGCATAGCCATACGGACTCGTGTAATAACAGCCGCCGAGGGTCAGCGTGATCAATGCGAACGCCGCACACCTCGCGGCAGGAATCGGGGTCATTTCTTGCTCCGGCAGAATCTGCGCTGCGCCGCCAGACGCGCGCCTGACTCTAGCTTACGTCCCCTGCAGATTTCCGCTCGGTATGATCGGTTACTTTTTGTTTCCTGCGCCGGACGGGCGCGCAGGCACGCCGCGTGCTGGCATGTCTGCCGCGCTCGCGTTGAAGTTCGCGCAAATGCCCTCAACTTGAACGATGTCAGGCTGGCCGGCGCGGACGGGGGTTCGCGAGCAACCGGCGGCCCGAAACCAGCGGACTTCGGCCCGCCCCGACAGGAACGCGGCTCACGCCGCCATCGACATGACTACGCCACGCCCCACTCCTCGGGCGGACACGCCGCTCGATCCGATCATCCAGTTGCTGGCGCTCGCCGGCGAACAGGGTTATCTGACCCACGCCGACCTCGTCGACGCGCTGCCGCCCGAAAGCGACAGCCCCGACGCGCTCGACGTCGTGCGCGCCGCGCTCGCCGACATCGGCATCGCCGTGCTCGACGAGCCGGCCGCGCCAGCGCCGTTCGCCGGTTCGGCGCATGTCGACGTCGATCGCGATGCGCTCGACGAAGGCCGCGCGATGCTCGGCGACCTCGCACGCGGCACGAGCGCGTCGACCGACCCGCTCGCGCTCTACATGCGGCGCATGCAGGCAGTGCCGCTGCTCACGCGCGAAGGCGAAATCGTGCTGGCGCGCGAACTCGAGACGGGCCGCCACCAGATCCTGCACGCGCTCGCCGGCTATCCGGCTGCGGTCGACGCACTGCTTGCGCGCCACCGCGCGACGGCGACGAGCGCCACCGCCGGGTCGTCCGATGGCGACGCCCCCGACACGCCCGCGCCTGCCAGCTACGACGCGCTGCAGGTGGCCGCCGCGGCCTTGCGCGGCGCGTTGCACGGGCATGGCTTCCGTTCGGCCGAATACCGGGACGCGCGCAACCGCGTGGCCGCGCTGCTCGGCTCGATCGCGTGGGTCGCGGCGGCCGTCGACGACGCGAGCCGCGTCGTGGGCACGCTCGCGTCTGCGCCGCATGGCGCCGCGGCGGGCGAAGCCGCCTGCTTCGACACGGTCGCGCGGCGTGCCCTCGCGGCAGCGCTCGCCGACGGCCAGCAGAAAGTGCGCGACGCCACGCGCGCGATGCTCGAAGCGAACCTGCGGCTGGTGCTGTCGATCGCGCGGAAGTACATGAACCGCGGCGTCGACCTGCCCGATCTCGTGCAGGACGGCAGCCTCGGCCTGATGCGCGCGATCGAGAAATTCGAATACCGGCGCGGCTTCAAGTTCTCGACCTATGCAACCTGGTGGATCCGCCAGGCGATCGCGCGCGCGGTCGCGGATCGCGCTCGCACGATCCGCGTACCCGTGCATGTGGGCGACCAGTACCAGCGTGTGCAGCGGCATGCGCTGCGTTTTCGTCAGCGCACGGGCCGCCGGGCGACGCCGGCCGAACTCGCGGCCGAAACCGGCCTCGACGAGGACAAGGTACGGGCGATGCTGGCGCTGCCTGCCGAGCCCGTGTCGCTCGACACGCCGCTGCCCGACGCGGACACCGGCCTCGTGGAGCTGATCGAGGATCAGGCGTCGGCCAGCCCGTTCGAGCAACTGGCCGACACGCGCATGCGCGAGTGCGTGAGGTCGCTGCTCCGGTCGGTCACGCCGGCTGAAGCCGACGTACTGCGTCGGCGGTTCGGCCTCGGCGGCACCGAGCCCGATACCTACGACGCGATTGCGCAGGACGCGGGCATGTCGCGCGAACGCGTGCGGCAGATCGAGAAACGGGCGCTCGCCGCGTTGCGCACGGCCGCCGAGGCCGAGAACGCGCAGTCGTTTCTCGACGCGTGACCGCATTACGCGACGCACGGTCGTGCCGCCTGCCGGCACGACCGTGCACTTCCCACCTGTGCTACGTTTGCTATTGACGTGCGTCAAGTTTTCTTCATCGCGTGTCGCGACAATGATGAAAAGCCGACCGGCGCATCGTTCGCCGTGTCCATTCCGTTTGTGCTACCCCGGGTCCCTTGCCATGCAGACGACCGCCGGCCAAACGTACGAGGAAAACCGGCATATCGCGGCCTGCCTGCGCGAGGCGGCGCAACGGCTGGCTGACCAGGGCGCGAATCCGTACCGGGTCGCCGCGTACCGCGCGTCGGCCGAGACCGTCGATGCGCTCGACCTCGACATCCGCGCGCTGTTCGAGTCCGGCGGCATCGATGCGCTCGGTACGTTGCCCGAAATCGGCGCGGGCGTCGCCCAGGCCATTGCCGAGCTGCTGGTGACGGGGCGCTGGCGCCAGCTCGACCGGCTGTGCGGCGACGCCGAACGCACCTCCGCGTTCGAAGCGGTGCCGGGCATCGGCCACGCACTCGCGTTGCGCATTCACGACCTGCTTCACATCGATACGCTCGAGGAGCTCGAACGCGCGGCCCGCAACGGCCAGCTCGAAACGATCTCGGGCGTCGGCCCGCGGCGCGCGGCCGGCATCCGCACCGCGCTCGACGACGTGCTGAGCCGCCGCCGGCGCTGGCAGGGCCACGTGCAGAACGTCGGCCCCGGCACGGAGCCGCCCGTCGAACTGCTGCTCTACATCGACCGCCTGTACCGCAACAAGGCCGCCGCCGGCGCGTTGCCGACGCTCGCGCACCGGCGCCTGAACGTGGACGGTTACGTGCCGTCGCCCGTGATGCACATGACCAAGGGCGGCTGGCATTTCACGGCGCTGTGCCTGCTTGCCGCAATGCGCACGCCGGAGGCCTCCCGCCCGACCGACTGGGTCTCGCTCTATTTCTACGACGCGCTGCAGTGCGAGCACCAGCGCACCGTCTTCACCGAAACGGTCGGCTCGCTCGTCGGCAAGCGCATCGTGCGCGGGCGCGAGCAGGAATGTCGCGTGTACTACGCGGGGTGAATCAGTCGTCGCCGATTTCGTCGACGTCGAACGCGACGTCGAGCACCGACGCGATCTCGCGACATGCATGGGTGAGCGAGCGGGATCGGTGTGCGGCACGGCTCACCCCGAGATCGAACCCGGTCGAATACGCGTTGTAATCGGTCCTGCGCTGCCGGTTCGGCACGTCGAACCAGAACGTCACCATATAGTCGCCGTTCCAGCGAACCGGCATCACGTGCGTGAATCGCAGTCTCGTGATTGCGTCGTGGCGAAACCGGAAGCTGTCGTCGCCGACGCGGAACCCCGCCCACGCACCGTCGTTCGACACGAATACGGTCAGCGTTTCGTCCAGCGGCGCGGCCGACAGGCCATCTGCCGAAGCGAGGTCGGCCGTCGACACCATTGCCGCGCCCGAACCGTCGCGCCCCGCCTCGACATCCACATGCGCTTCGATCGTCCGCTTCGCCTTGTCGTAGAAACGGCGCGTGACGTCGGGCCGCGCGGCGTCGGCAATCAGAACCAGTTGCTTGAATCGTGCATGCTCGCCGTATCGAAGCGGCACTTCAGGCGGGTCGTCGGGCTCGTCAACCGGTTCGTCCTCCAGACTATCGGCCAGCGCGGCCGCCTCGGGCTGCCCATCGGCCCCACGCCGCCGTTTCACCAAAGCGGCCCCCCACGTCAGCAGCACGGTCTGCGTCGCCAGCACGGCGGCCATCGTCGCGCACCCGGCGAGAAACCCGTAATGCGGCCCGACCTTCGATGCCGCATACGCGGCCGGAAGCACATAAAGCACCAGCAATGGCGCAAGCAATATCGACACGCGTCAACCCCGTTGTTCCGGTTTTCGTTTTCGACTTCCAGCCGGGCCCCACGGCGGTGCCGCCCTGCCGCACGCGCATCGCGCGGTATCACGGTCTACGCACCGCCAGCCTTCGTGCGACGCGCCGAATGACGATGCGCGACGATGCGCAGCAGCTTCTGGAACGACGGACATTCGAGATGGCTTGGCGCCGGACACACGGCCGCGTGCCGCAGCATATCGCGCACGGCGCCGAGACGGCGAATCGTGCGGTCGAGTTCGTCGGCCTTGCCGTCGAGCTTCGCGCGATCGATCGCGGGCAGGCCGTCCGCTCCCACCATCGCCAGAATGTCGTCGAGCGAGAATCCGGCCTCGCGTCCGAGCGCGATCAACGTCAGACGTTCCAGCACCGACTCGTCGTATTGCCGCCGCAGCCCCTGCCGGCCGATCGGAGCGATCAGCCCCTTTTCTTCGTAGTAGCGCAACGTCGACGCCGGCAATCCCGAGCGCCGCGCCACGTCCGCAATGTCCAGACGGCTCATGCTTGACCTCAAGTGAACTTGAGGTTGCAAGATAGTTGCTCTACTTCACGAACGCAAGCCCGAAACGCCATGAAACCGCTGAAACCAACCGATATTCCGCCGCACCGCGCAGCAGCCTTCCGCTTCGGAGGTGTGCGATGAATACGTCCGCTATCGTGCTCGACGTGCTGCTGATCGGCACGGGTGCCACGTTCCTGCTGGATCTGTGGACGCTGTTCCGGCGGCGTGCGTTCGGCACGCCCGCGCTCGACTACGCACTGGTCGGCCGTTGGGTCGGCCACATGATGCGCGGCCGCTTCCGGCATGCGTCGATCGTCACCGCGCCGCCCGTCCCGGGCGAGCGCATACTTGGCTGGATCGCGCACTACGCGATCGGCATTATGTTCGCGACGCTACCCGTCGCGATCGCGGGAGCGGAATGGATCGACGCGCCGACCCTGCTCCCCGCGCTCGTCGCCGGCCTTGCCAGCGTGGTCGCGCCGTTCTTCGTGATGCAGCCCGCGTTCGGCTTCGGCATCGCGGCGTCGCGCACGCCGCATCCGGGTGTCGCGCGTCGGCGCAGCCTCATCACGCATCTGTCGTACGGTGTGGGGCTCTATCTGGCGGCGTTCACGCTCGCGGCGCTGGCCCGTTGAGCACACGGACTCGCCAACACCGCGGTAACAGGTAGCGCCGGCTCAGCCGGCCGACGTCGACGCCCGCACAAGCGCTTCGTCGAGCGTGACAGGCGCATTGTCCTGCGCGAGCCGAGCGAAGGCCGCGCGGGGCATCCGCACCGGCGCAACAGAGATGAAGATGCCCATGCCTGCGTGCGGGCCGACGCGGCGTGTGCTGCCACCCGGCGCTCCCGTTGCTGCCAAACCCATCCGGCCTGCCCGGATGGCGTCGCGCATCACTCCCCGCCGCAGTCGATCAGGTTGTGGCGCATGCGCCCGAGCAACCGCACCAGCGTATCGCGCTCGTCGGGCGTGAAGCCGCGCAGACCGTCGTCAGCGACGGTGTCACCCACTTCGAGCATCTGCGGAAAGATCTCGCGCGACTTGTCGGTCAGCCGGATCACGAACGCGCGGCGATCGTCGTCGTTCGCAATGCGTTCGATCCAGCCATAGCTTTCCATCCGGTCGAGCAACCGGGTGAGCGAGATCGGCGTGATCTCGAGCCATTCGGCGAGCCGCGCCTGATTCATCTCGCCCTTCCATGTCAGGTACGCAAGCACGCGGCTTTGCGCGCGCGTCAGCCCGATGCGCTTCGCGCGCCGGTCGAACAGGCGCCCGTTCAGGCGGGCCACGTCTGCAATCAGGTAGCCGATCCGGTTCTCGTAGGTCTTGTCCATGCGGGGATTATAGGGTCAAGCCGGCAACCACCCATGGCTCGCGGCCCGGCGATAAGCGGATCTATAATAAGCGTGCTTATCATTCCAGCGATACCGGATCGCCGCCCACGGCGACCACCCCACGGAGACACCCGCTTGAACCCCGCCGCCGACGCCCCCGCCTCGCCCGCCCTGAACCGGCCGATGCTGACCCTGTCGATCATGCTCGCCACGCTGATCCAGACCCTCGACAGCACGATCGCGAACGTCGCGCTGCCGCACATGCAAGGCACGCTGTCCGCGTCGCAGGACGAGATCACGTGGGTGCTGACCTCCTATATCGTCGCGGCGGCGATCGCGACACCGCTCACCGGCTGGCTGTCCGACCGGCTCAGCGTGAAGCGGCTGCTGATCGTGTCGATCGCGGGCTTCACGGTCGCGTCCGCGCTATGCGGGCTGTCCGAGACACTCGTGCAGATCGTCGGCGCGCGCCTGCTGCAGGGCGTGTTCGGCGCCGCGCTGGTGCCGCTGTCGCAGTCGATCCTGCTCGACATCAACCCGCGCGAGAAACAGGGCCAGGCGATGGCGATCTGGGGGATGGGCGTGATGGTCGGCCCGATCCTCGGCCCGACGCTCGGCGGCTGGCTCACCGACAGCTACAACTGGCGCTGGGTGTTCTTCATCAACGTGCCGATCGGCGCATTCGCGCTCGCCGGCGTGATGACCTTCCTGCCCGCGCGCGCGCCGCGCCCGCACGTGAAATTCGACGCGTTCGGCTTCGCGACGCTGGCGCTCGCGATCGGCGCGTTCCAGGCGATGCTCGACCGCGGCGAACAGCTCGACTGGTTCGGCTCGTACGAGATCCGCATCGAGGCGATCGTCGCGGCGCTCAGCTTCGCGTTCTTCCTCGTGCATACCGCGACCGTCGGCAAGGCGTCGTTCTTCAAGTCGGAACTGCTGCGCGACCCGAACTTCGCGACGGGCACGCTGTTCATCTTCGTGGTCGGCGCGGTGCTGTACGCGACGCGCGCGCTGCTGCCGCCGATGCTGCAGAACCTGATGGGCTACCCGGTCGCGACAACGGGCCTCGTCACCGCACCAAGCGGCGCCGGCACGATGATCGCGATGCTGTTCGTCGGAAGGCTGCTGAAATACGTGGATGCGCGGATGCTGCTGCTCGCGGGGCTGTCGATTTCCGCGCTCGCGCTGTGGCAGATGATGCAGTACACGGTCGTGCTGTCCGAAGCGGACATCGTGTGGCCGGGCGTGGTACAGGGCTTCGGGCTGGGGCTCGTGTTCGTGCCGTTGAGCGCGCTGTCGTTCTCGACGCTGCAGCCCGAACTGCGCGCGGACGGCACGGCCACCTACAGCCTGATGCGCAACATCGGCAGCAGTATCGGCATCTCGATCGTGCAGACGCTGATGACGCGCAACACGCAGGTGTCGCACGCCGATCTCGCCGCGCAGATCACGCCGTTCAACCCCGCCGTGCAGGCGATGTCCGGCAGCCATCTCGACATCGCGCTGCTCGACCGCACGATCAACCAGCAGGCATCGATGATCGCGTACCTGAACGACTTCAAGCTGATGTTCGTCGCGACGCTGCTGATGATTCCGCTGTTGCTGCTGATCCGCCCGCCGCGGAAAACGGCGAGCGTGGAGATCGCGCACGCGGCGATGGATTGACGATGCGACGGGCGCGCGCCCGTCGCAGGCCGAAACGTCAGGCCTTCATCGTCCCCGTACGCACGTAGCGCTCGTGCCACGACAGCGCCTCGGCGAGCAGGTGCGGCGTGTGCTTGCCGAAGCTTTCGCGCGACGCCCGCTCGAAGTAGTCCTCGAGCATCGGCCGGTAGTCGGGATGCGCGCAGGTCGCGATGACCTTGCGTGCACGCTGCTTCGGCGACAGGCCGCGCAGGTCGGCCAGCCCCTGCTCGGTGACCACCACCGCGACGTCGTGCTCGGTGTGATCGACGTGGCTCGCCATCGGCACGATCCGCGAAATCGCGCCGCCCTTCGCGGTACTCGCCGACATGAAGCACGACAGGTAGCCGTTGCGCGCGAAATCGCCCGAGCCGCCGATGCCGTTCTGGATCTTCGTGCCCATCACGTGCGTCGAGTTCACGTTGCCGTAGATGTCGGCCTCGATCATCCCGTTCATCGCGATGCAGCCGAGACGGCGCACGAGTTCCGGATGGTTGCTGATCTCCTGCGGGCGCAGCACGATCTTCTCGCGGAACGTGGCGATCTCGTCGGCGAAGCGCTGCACGGCGGCCGGGCTCAGCGACAGCGCGGTGGCCGACGCGAAGCTCAACGTGCCGTCCTGGAGCAGGTCGAGCATGCCGTCCTGGATCACTTCGGTGTAAGCGGTCAGGTTCGAGAAGCCGGCCGAGCTGAGTTCCGCGAGCACCGCGTTCGTGATGTTGCCGACGCCCGACTGCAGCGGCAGCAGGTTTTCCGGCAGGCGGCCGCGCTTCACTTCATGACGCAGGAAGTCGATCAGCTGCAGCGCGATCTGCTTCGATGTCGCGTCCGGCGCGGAGAATGCATTGCTGCGGTCCGGTGCGTCGGTCTCGACGATCGCGACGATCTTGTCGGCCGGGCAGCGCAGGTACGGCTCGCCGATCCGGTCGTCGCTCTTCGTCAGCGGAATCGGCTTGCGGTGCGGCGGCAGCGCGGTGCCGTAATAGACGTCGTGCATCCCGTCGAGGCCGAGCGGCTGGCGCGAGTTGACCTCGAGGATCACGTGCTTCGCGCGTTCGAGCCACGTCTTGTTGTTGCCGATCGATGCGGACGGAATCAGCAACCCGTCCTCGCGGATGCCCGCGACTTCGACGATCGCGACATCGAGATCGCCGTACAGCCCGAACCATGCGTACTGCGCGACGTGGCTCAGGTGGACGTCCTGGTAGTCGACTTCGCCGCCGTTGATCTTGTCGCGCAACGTCGGGTCGGACTGGTACGGAAGCCGCATCGAGATGCCGTTGGTGCGGGCGAGCGCGCCGTCGAGTTCCGGCGCGGTCGATGCCCCCGTCAGCACGTTGATCCGGAAGTCCTCGCCGCGCGAATGCGCCGCGTCGATGTGGGTGGCAAGCGCGGCCGGCACGGCCTTCGGATAGCCCGACCCCGTGAAGCCGCTCATGGCGACGGTCATGCCGGGACGGATCAGCGCGGCGGCTTCGTCGGCGGTGCGGACGAGCGAACGCAGGGCGGGAGCGAGGATGCGTGATGAAGACATGGCTGGTTTCTGACGCTTTGGTCTGTCGTTGACGTCGCTGGGGGTGTCTCCTGAGCGACATGAAGCCCTTGGGGCCGCGAGGGGCGGCCGGCACCACAGGCACGGTCGGAGTATCTCAGAGGCGATCGCCGCGAAATGTCCGCTGTATGAAAAAGATCCTTGCCGGATTTGCCGGGTATCGAACCGCCGTTCTGTGACAGGCACGCCGTTCGAATCGGATGCACACGAAAGGTGCGCGAAAGCATCGAACAGAAAGACCGGTCGACGATCACCAACCTGAGCGCATCAATCGCCGAATTTCCATTGCGATTTATCGCCTGTCGATCAGCAATGATCGATACCCGTCCGGCGCGGCCAATTGTCACCCGATGCGGCTTGCCGCAGCCTGACGCACGTCAAGCTCGCACGCGCCGCGCGACGCGCGCCGGAAAGCGCGAAAAGTACCGCCGCACCGGCCTGTGAGGCCCGTCCGTCCTTGACAGCCGCGCGACGCGAACCACACTGGAATACGGATCCCGCAGCCCCGTTCGGCCGCCCTGTCGCGCACGCGCTTTTCGGTCGGCCGATCGCTGCAAGACGCGGTAACACTCCCTCATGTCAGGACATTGATCGAATAAAAAGCAACAAATTACAATTCCGTATATATTTCGCCGATGGACCAAAGAAAAACCGCCACACGCGCCGAACCGCCCCTGCCACGCACCTGGGATGCGCGGCTCGCGCGCTCGCTTGTCCGACCGCTCGTCGACACGCCCGTCACCCCGAATCACCTCACCACCGTTCGTCTTCTGATCGGCCTCGCCGGCGCCTGGTGCCTCGCGCACGGCGGCTTCGGCTGGAGCAATGCAGGCGCGTTCCTGATCGTGCTGTCGAACTTCGTCGACCACACCGACGGCGAGCTCGCACGCATCAGCGGGAAATCCAGCAAGATCGGTCATTTTTACGACCTCGCGGCGGACGCGCTCGTCACGGTCGCGCTGTTCGTCAGCATGGGCCTCGGCATCGTCGCCCAGGGCGGCCAGATGGCCGCGTCGCCGGTGCTGCTCGGCGCGGTGGCCGGCGCCGCCGTCGCGCTGATCTTCTTCCTGCGCATGCGGATCGAATCGATCGCCGGCAAGGCCGGCACCAAGCAGGCGTTCGCCGGTGGCTTCGAAACCGAAGACGTGCTCTATCTGCTGCCGCTCGTGACGCTCGTCGACGGCGTCGAGCCGTTCCTGCTCGCGGCGTCGATCGGCGCCCCGCTGTTCGCCGCATGGGTCGTGATCGACTGGTGGCGCATCGTCCGGCGCGGCAACGTCCGCCAGAATTCAACTGAAATCCAGGCTTCCAAATGACTCCTAGCACGCGCGACGACTCCGTGCTGAGCCCGGCACGCCCCGCGCCTGCGCGCGCGGCCGCGGCCGATCCCGATCGCACCGTGGCCGACTGCGTCGGCCCGCTCGACCTCGACCGCCTGCGCGGCGACTACACGCGCCAGGGCTCGTTCCTGTACCTCGACGCCTTCCTGCCGGCCGACGCGCACGCGAAGCTCGCGGCGGCGGCCCGCGCGATGCAGGCCGGCCTGAACCGCAATTACCTGCCCGGCCACAAGCAGGGCGGCAGCGTGAGCCGCCATACGATCGACGAGCAGGCGCCGTACATCGCCGAACTGTATCGTTCGAAGGCGCTGATCAGCTTCCTCGAGAAGGTCACGGGCGACAAGCTGATGCTGTCGCCGGACGACGATCCGCACGCGTATGCACTGTATTACTACACGAAGCCCGGCGACCACATCGGCTGGCACTACGACACGTCGTACTACGACGGCCGCCGCTACACGCTGCTGATCGGCGTGATCGACGAATCGTCGTGCCGGCTCGACTACGAGCTGCACACGCGCAATCCGGACGTGGCCGATGAACCGGGCTCCGTGCAGATCGCCGACGGCGGCATCGTGCTGTTCGACGGCGACAAGCTGCGCCACCGCATCACGCCGCTGGGCCAGAACGAGATGCGTGTGTCGCTCACCTTCGAATACGTGACGAACCCCGGCATGCGTCCGTGGAAGCGCTTCATCTCGAACATGAAGGACGCGATCGCGTATTTCGGTTTCCGCCAGGTGTTCAAGCAACTGGCGACGCGACGCACGACCGGGTCATGACACGCGCCGGCCTGATCCTGCTGTCCCTCGGGACCGCACTCTTCGTTGCACTCCTTGCATGGCAGGGCGTCGGCGCGGTCGCGTCCACGTTCCTCGCGGCCGGCTGGGGGCTCGCGCTCGTCGCGGCGTTCCACGTCGTGCCGCTCGTCATCGACGCGATCGCGATCTCCGTGATGTTCCGCCGCGGCCAGCCGGGCGCCGAGCTCGGCAATGCGCTGCGCGCGCGCTGGGTCGGCGAATCGGTGAACAGCCTGCTGCCCGCCGGGCAGATCGGCGGCCCCGTGCTGATGGTGCGCCACCTCGCGCAGCGCGGCACGCGGATGGCCGACGCGGCGGCGGCCGTCACCGTCAGCACGACGATGCAGGCGCTCGCGCAAATGGCGTTCGCGCTGATCGGCATCGCCGCGTTCAGCCTGTATGCCACGCACGAGTCGGTCGCGCACCTGCGCACGCCCGCGCTGATCGCCACCGGCGTGCTCGGCGCGCTGGCTTTGCTGTTCTATGCCGCGCAGCGGCGCGGGCTGTTCGGCCGCGGCCTGCGCCTCGCGTCGAAGCTGCTCGGCCCGCGCGACTGGTCGTCGCTGGCGACCCGCGCCGACGCAATCGACGACGCGGTCGGCGCGCTGTACCGCGATCGTGCGAAGGTCGCGAAGACGTTCGCACTGAGTCTCGTCGGCTGGATCGTCGGCACCGCGGAAGTGTGGCTCGCGCTGCACTTCCTCGGGCATCCGGTGAGCTGGCTCGACGCGCTGCTGCTCGAGAGCGTCGGCCAGGCCATTCGTGGCGCGGCCTTCGCGATCCCGGGCTCGCTCGGCGCGCAGGAAGGCGGCTACCTGCTGCTCGCGCCGCTGGTCGGACTGCCGCCCGACGCGGCGCTCGCGCTGTCGCTCGCGAAGCGCGCGCGCGAACTCGCGCTCGGCCTGCCCGGCCTGCTCTATCTGCATTTCAGTGAAAGAAACTGGCAGCGGCGCCGTGCGCCGCAGCCGCTCGCCGACTGATCGTTCAGATCGCCGGCTTTTTGGTTGGAGAACCCATGCGAGCCATCATTCTTGCGGCAGGCCTCGGCTTGCGCCTGCAACAACCGCCCGAAGCGCAGTTCCCGAAGTGCCTGCTGCGCTTCGACGACGTTTCGCTGCTCGAGCGCCATCTGCGCGTACTCGACGCCGCGGGCGTCGACGAGATCGTGCTCGGGCTCGGCTTTCAGCACGAGAAGGTCGAGCAGGAACTGAAGCGTCTCGGCCGCCAGGCCGAGATCGTGATCAACGACCGCTACGACCTCGGCAGCGTGCTGACCGTGCATACCGTCGCCGATGCGATGACGCGCGGCGGCGACGTGCTGCTGATGGACGCGGACGTGCTGTACGACGAAAACATCCTGCACGCGCTGGTGGCCGATTCCGACAAGACGGTCGATCGCCTGCTGATCGACCGCGACTTCGAGGCCGGCGACGAGCCCGTCAAGCTGTGCCTGAAGAACGGCGTGCCGGTCGAACTGCGCAAGCAGCTCGCGGTCGACCTCGAATACGACACGATCGGCGAATCGGTCGGCTTTTTCCGCTTCACCGAAGGCACCGCGCGCCGCCTCGCGACGATCGTCGCGGGTTACGTCGACAGCGGCCGCGCGAACATGCCGCACGAGGAAGCCGTGCGTGACCTGCTGCTCGAAGGCGGTCATTCGTTCGACGTCGCCGACGTTACCGGCTCGCCGTGGATCGAGATCGACTTCCCGAACGACGTCGCCCGCGCCACGCAAGAAATCCTCCCCCTGATTCAACGCACCACCGCAGGAGCCGCACGATGAACGCACGCGAACCCAACTTCACCGAATCGCGCAGCGCACGCCTGCGCCGCATGCTCGTCAGCAGCGACCTCGAATTCCTGATGGAAGCGCACAACGGCCTGTCCGCGCGAATCGTCCGCGAAGCCGGCTTCAAGGGCATCTGGGCATCGGGCCTCGCGATCTCCGCGCAGTTCGGCGTACGCGACAACAACGAAGCGAGCTGGACCCAGGTCGTCGACGTGCTCGAATTCATGGCCGACGCGAGCGACCTGCCGATCCTACTCGACGGCGACACCGGCTACGGCAACTTCAACAACGTGCGCCGCCTCGTGAAGAAGCTCGAGCAGCGCGGCATCGCCGGCGTCTGTATCGAGGACAAGCAGTTTCCGAAGACGAACAGCTTCATCGGCGGCGAGCGCCAGCCGCTCGCGGAAATCGACGAGTTCTGCGGCAAGATCAAGGCCGGCAAGGATTCGCAGACCGATCCCGACTTCTCGATCGTCGCGCGTGTCGAAGCGCTGATCGCAGGCTGGGGGATGGATGAGGCACTGCGTCGCGCGAACGCGTACGCGGAAGCCGGCGCCGACGCGATCCTGATCCACAGCAAGCTGTCGCGCCCGGACGAGATCCTGCAGTTCGCGCGCGAATGGAGCGGCAAGGCGCCGCTCGTGATCGTGCCGACCAAGTACTACAGCACGCCGACCGACGTGTTCCGCCAGGCCGGCATCAGCACCGTGATCTGGGCGAATCACCTGATCCGCGCGTCGGCATCCGCGATGCAGGCGACCGCGCGCGAGATCCACGAGAGCGAAACATTGATCAACGTCGAGGACCGCGTGGCATCGGTCAACGAGATCTTCCGCCTGCAGGACGCCGACGAGTACTCGGCCGCCGAGCGTATCTACCTGTCGTCGTCGTCACGCGCGTCGAACGCCGCGATCGTGCTCGCCGCGAGCCGCGGCAAGGGCCTCGAAGCCGTAACCGAAGACAAGCCGAAGGTCATGCTGCCGGTCGCCGGCAAGCCGCTGCTGCGCTGGCTCGTCGACGGCTTCAAGACGCACGGCGTGAACGACATCACCGTGGTTGGCGGCTATCGCGCCGACGCGATCGACACGTCGGGCATCAAGCTCGTGGTCAACGAACGCCATGCGCAGACGGGCGAACTCGCGTCGCTCGCATGTGCGGCCGAACGCCTGACCGGCGACACCGTGATCTCGTACGGCGACCTGCTGTTCCGCAGCTACATCGTGCGCGACCTCGCGGAGAGCGAGGCCGAGTTCAGCGTGGTGGTCGATTCGTCGCTGACGGAAACGAACCAGAGCGTGCGCGATTTCGCACTGTGCTCGGCGGCGGACGATCGCGGCCTGTTCGGCCAGAAGACCTACCTGCAACGTGTATCGAGCGACGTCGCCACGGGCACGCCGCACGGCCGCTGGATCGGCCTGCTGAACGTGCGCGGCGCCGGCGTCGATCGCCTGAAGGCGATGCTCGCGACGCTGCAGGCGCGCGACGATTTCGACACGCTCGACATCCCGTCGCTGCTCAACGAACTGATCGCCGCCGGCGAGAAGATCGAGGTGCAGTACGTGCACGGCCACTGGCGCGGTGTGAACGATCTCGAAGACTTCCGCCGCGCGGGCGACTTCGCGCACGGCCAGACGCCGCTGTCCGAACCGGGCACCGGCAACGGGGGCACGCAATGATCGAAGCGGCCCAGTTCGTCGAGGCCGCGCGCGAGCGCGGTTTCGACTGGTACGCTGGCGTGCCCTGCTCGTACCTGACGCCGTTCATCAACTACGTGCTGCAGGACCCGACGCTGAATTACGTGTCGGCCGCAAACGAAGGCGACGCGGTCGCGTTGATCGCGGGCGCGACGCTCGGCGGCAAGCGCGGCATCGCGATGATGCAGAACTCGGGGCTCGGCAACGCGGTGAGCCCGCTCACGTCGCTGACGTGGACGTTCCGCCTGCCGCAACTGCTGATCGTCACGTGGCGCGGCCAGCCGGGCGTATCCGACGAGCCGCAGCACGCGCTGATGGGCCCGATCACGCCCGCGATGCTCGACACGATGGAGATCCCGTGGGAGACCTTCCCGACCGACCCCGAACAGGTCGGCCCGGCACTCGACCGCGCGATCGCGCACATGGACGCGACGGGCCGCCCGTATGCGCTCGTGATGCAGAAAGGCAGCGTCGCGCCGTATGAGCTGAAGGCAAACCCGGTGGCCACGCCGCGCGCGCATGTCGCCGCGCAATCGTCGTCGCGTGCCGCGTCGGCCGAAGCCTGGCCGACCCGCCAGGACGCGCTGCAGCGCGTCATCTCCCACACGCCGGTCGATTCGACCGTCGTGCTTGCATCGACCGGTTTCTGCGGCCGCGAACTCTACGCGATCGACGATCGCCCGAACCAGCTGTACATGGTCGGCTCGATGGGCTGCGTGACGCCGCTCGCGCTCGGCCTCGCGCTCGCGCGGCCCGACCTGAAGGTCGTTGCGGTCGACGGCGACGGCGCCGCGCTGATGCGCATGGGCGTGTTCGCGACGCTCGGCACCTACGGCCCGGCCAACCTCACGCACGTGCTGCTCGACAACGGCGCGCACGAATCGACGGGCGGCCAGGCAACGGTGTCGCAGCACGTGTCGTTCGCCGGTGTCGCGGCTGCATGCGGCTACGCGTCGGCGGCCGAAGGCGACACGCTCGACGTGCTCGATACGGCGCTGGCCGGGTCGCACGACGGTGCGCAGTTCGTGCGCCTGGCGATCCGCACCGGCGTGCCCGACGGCCTGCCCCGCCCGACCGTCACGCCGGTCGAGGTCAAGACCCGTCTGATGCGGCACATCGGCGCCGCGCAGACCGAAGCCCACGTTGAAGGAGCCCATTGATGCTGCTGCTGAACCCCGGCCCGGTCACGCTCACCGAACGCGTGCGCCGCAGCCTGCTGCAACCCGACCTGTGCCATCGCGAAAGCGAATTCTTCGATCTGCAGGATGAGGCACGCGCGCGCCTCGTCGCCGCGTACGAGCTCGATCCGGCCGAGTGGACGGCCGTGCTGATGACGGGCTCGGGTACGGCTGCCGTTGAAAGCATGATCGCCGCGCTCGTGCCGAAGGACGGCAAGCTGCTCGTGATCGAGAACGGCGTTTACGGCGAGCGGATCACGCAGATCGCAACGCAGTACGGGATCGCGCATGACGTGCTCAAGCATGAGTGGATGCAGGCACCCGATCTTGCGCAGATCGCTGCGCGGCTCGATGCGGGCGGGTACTCGCATGTCGCCGTGATTCATCACGAAACGACGACGGGCCGGCTGAACGATCTCAGCGCGATTGCCGAGGTGTGCCGTTCGCGCGGCGTGAAAATGCTGGTCGATGGCGTCAGCAGCTTCGGCGCGGAAGCGATCGACTTCGCCGGCGGCGACATCGACGCGGTTGCCGCGACGGCGAACAAGTGCCTGCACGGTGTACCGGGCGCAGCGTTCGTGATCGTGCGCCGCAGTGCGCTCGCGAAGGCTGCGAGCCGCACTTACTACCTCGATCTCGGTCGTCTTGCGAAGCTGCAGGATCAGCGCAATACGCCGTTCACGCCTTCCGTGCATGCGTATTACGCGCTCGTCGAGGCGCTGCGAGAGTTTGATGAGGCAGGTGGATGGCGCGCGCGTCATACGCATTACAAGGCGCTGGCCGATCAGGCTCAGGCCGGGCTTGCTGCGCGCGGGATGCCGCTCGTGCTGCCGGAAGGTGAATCGTCGGTCGTGCTGCGGGCGTATCGGTTGCCGCAGGGTGTGACGTACGAGACGCTGCATGATGGTTTGAAGGCGCGCGGCTTCGTGATCTACGCGGGGCAAGGCGGGTTGTCGAAGGAACTGTTCCGGATTTCGACGATGGGCGCGATTCAAGCCGCTGATGTCGATCGGTTGCTGGAAGGGTTTACGGCGTTGACGCGGTAAGCGTTGCTCGTACCTTCGTCTATGAAAGGCCCTTCTCGCAAGGGCCTTTTTTTATTCTTTGCGGATTTCCTGGAAACGCTGGGCGAGGTACCGGCATTCGTGAGGGGGCACTCGATGACACCGTCCGGATCGTCGACAATCACTTCATGCTCCACAGGAAAATCCTCGTTAGCGCTTCGCCTCCCCGCTATTGCAGAGCTTTACCTTGATTGATGAAACCCGCGATCACGCTCGTAAGCTCCTGTGGCCGTTCGAGGGACGGCAAATGTGCGGTTCCTGATATCTGGTGGAACGTCCCGCGGGATACGTTAGACGCAACGTAACGACTTCGCTCCTGAATTCCGGGAAGGTCGAGATCCCCACACATCACCAGCGTCGGTACTAATAGTTCGCCCAACCGTCCGTAAGCGACCGGTGCATCAGTGTTCGTGCCCGTCGGCGGCAAACCGAGAGCGGCAACGTTCATCTCGTCAAACAGTTTGCGAGCTTCACCCGTCACACGCCCCTCAGGTTGAAACGGACCGTCAAGCCAGAGCGTCGCTCGAATGGCGACGGCCTCTTCAATATCTTTCCTCGCTTCTGCCGCCGCCAAACGGGTGACCAAATCTTCAACCCGCGCTGCATGAGTCATTTTGGGCGCACCTGTCACACTCGGCGCGACAAGAACGAGACCGCGAACATACGACGGATACCGAAGAGCGGCGTCGAGGGCTATGCCTCCACCTTGAGAGCAGGCAACGAGTATTGCAGGAGATCCACCTGCCACCGATTGGAGAACGGCAATCAAATCTTCAACGGCAGAGTGGTCCTCTGCCTCGGCAACTGTTTCGCCAAATCCACGTCGATCATAGGCGATAGCTTGGTTGCCAGCGCCAATTTCGCGAATCTGATGGCCCCACATCCGGCGGTCCGCGACCCGCGCGTGCAAAAATACAATCGGTTCTCCGCTTCCGAAGACTTCCGTTGCCAGCTTGGCACGACCTGAAGCGACTAGAAGGCTTTTCATCGTGAACCACCGCATGTTTGAGAATGTGCATGGTACACGCTGCGCTGACTTGGAGTCTTCGCCGCTGAATGGTCGCTTTGCGAGAAACCGGGTGACTGAAAAAAATTGGAGGTCGCCACTCGCATACGTCGGCCGCAGGTCGACCACGGCCGACCGCGTCGGGCGGCAATCGGCCACTTCCAGTCATTCGACATCGATGTGGACATCGTCGACAATCTCCGAGCAGTCATTGCATTCGAACGGGGACCGAGGCGAATATGCGCGTATCGAGATTACTGCTGAAAGGCAGCTTCGCGAGTCTAATCAGCGTAATCGGAGTTCTTTACGCCCTGCACGACGACAGGAGCGTGCATGCTGACATTCTTATCAATCGACCACCAGCCGATGTCTGGGAAGTCGTATCGAATAGCGCCGCATATTCGGACTGGAATACATTCATTACCCGGGTTGACGGTGATTTCAGGGAAGGTGCGACGATTCGCATCGTTCTAGGTAATGGATCGGAATCGATGGTCCTCAAGCCGACTGTCCTGCTTGTCCGCCCGAATCGTGATCTTTGCTGGCGTGGCAGCGTATGGTTTCGAGGCATCTTCGACGGGACGCATTGCATTCACCTGACAGCCGTAACAGGGGGCACCCATCTCGAACAAACGGAGCGATTTTCTGGTTTGCTTGTCGGGCGGCTGACCAAGGACGTAATCGAGGACACTCGGAGAAACTTTCTGGCGATGAATGCTGCGATCAAGCAGCGTGTGGAATTGAGAATGCCGTGAGCGGATACGACTGCTCCTTGGCGAACAGGGGGACCGGCAGCACGGTGGTCGCTGAACGGCCAGCTTCAGCCACTCGACTAGCACCCATGCATCGCAGACAATCAAGTACCTACCGCATTTTTCAGGCGCTCCATGTGTCAATCCGCAGAGAGCTTCTATGACGATATGGCATCCTCTTATCACCTGATTTTCGACAATTGGGATAAGGCTATCGAGCGTCAAAAGACTGTATTGGCACCGCTCATGTGTGCGCCCGGTTCTCTTGGCACAATCCTCGATTGCGCGTGCGGAATCGGTACTCAAGCGTTGGGTTTCGCAAGCGAGGGGTATGACGTTGAGGGCACGGATATATCGCAGACAGAAGTCGAACGGGCGGCACGGGAGGCTGCTCAGCGAAATCTGGACGTTGAATTTCGCGTGGATGACATGAGGCTGCTCGCCACGTGCAAGGCACGGCATTACGGCGCGGTTGTGGCTTTCGACAACGCCATTCCACACCTGGATAGCGACGAGGATGTCGCCAAAGCACTGTCGGCGATGCTCAGGAGCCTGCGAGCGCGGGGCAAGGTGTTTGTTAGCTTGAGGGACTACGGACCGTTGATGACGCAGCGACCGATTGTGCTACCGCCGTCACTTTTTATGGACAACGGCCTTCGCCGCATTGTGCATCAGGTCTGGGACTGGCACGACGCTCGACGTTACACAGTTCACTTGTACATCACCTGCCAGACGAACAGTCTCGACTGGCAGTCGAGCCATTTCATCGGTCACTATCGAGCTATCACGCCCGGGGAGGTGGCGACTCTCGCCGCTCAGGTCGGGTTCAACGACGTACAGGTCCTCTCACCAACTGTCACTGGCTATTATCAGCCGATTGTTACAGCAATGGCCTCCTAGTCTCGATGACCCATCCGATTGAACTTTGAATGGCCGATACTGGAAACTGCAACCGTCCCTTGCGGGTCGGCAAGCGACATCCCCTGCATCAATGAAGAACCTTTCGACTATGAGAATCCTTCGTTTCGCCCCGCTGCTGGCGCTCGTCGCCGCCTCCGCCGTTCAGGCTGCCGACAACCAGCCTTGCGGCGACGATACCGTAACTGCCGTCGCCCGCTGGGCAGGCATCGCGAGCGCCCGCATCGCCACACGTGACGCGGACCGGCTCGTCGTCGCGTCGGCATGCAAGGTCATGCCGAATGCGCCCGAAACGACGATCGCGGCCGTTGCATTCGACTCGCTTCCCAAAAGCAAGAACCCGGACGAAAGCGACAAGCTGCAGGTCGTCGCGCTCGTTGAAGGCGGCAAGGTCGTGGCGGCCGAAAAGTCGGTGATCCAGGAAGATGCGGCGATACAGATCGACGAGAACAGCTATCGCATCGATACGGCACCGTACCGGCTGTCGCCTGACGTGCGCGCATTCGGCATCGTGTTCACGAGCAGCGCGCGCGGGGCGAGCTGCCCCGATGCAGACGCCAGCGAAGAGCTGACGCTATGGGTGCGCGAAGGCAACCGCATCCGTCCGGTGTTCGGCACCAATCTCTACGGATGGGTCAGTGTCGAAGGCGAAGCCTGCGGCCCCGGCGTCGGCGACGCGAGCAGTGAAGATGCACGCATGACGATCGCCGTCGAGAAAACATCGAGCCACGGCTTCGCAGACCTGTCGATCACCGCACACATCACCAAGTCGCAGCGCAAGGACCGTGAATACTCGGATACGGGCAAGCGCACCGCACGGACGATCGTCCACTACGACGGCAAAACGTACGGGATCGATATGTTCCGGAACTTCTGGTATTCGCCTGCCGCGATGAAGCGCTTCAAGTAAAACCACGGCGGGCCGCCCCACCCGCCTACTCCGCCACCTTCGCTCCGATCGCCTCGCCCGACGCCGGCATCCGCAGCGCGTCGTCACGTGCACGTCGCGCCTCGCGTGCCGAATACCGGTCCTTCAGCCGCAGGAACGGCTTCTCGACGAGAAAGTAGCTAGCCGTTGCGGCCAACAGCGCCCACACGATCCCGAGCGGAAACGCATGAGGCACCTGTAGATCCGGATTCGCGAACGGCTGCTGCCACAGATAGAGGCTGAACGAAATCGTGCCGACGAACACGACAGGCTGCGCGCGCAACCAACGCGCACACCAGAATTCGCTGCGGAAATTCAACACAACGATCACGATCGCAATCAGCGCGGCTTCGAGCGTCACACCGTACGTCGCATTCCAGAAGCCACCGAGCCGGTGTTCGGCGAGCGGGCCGCCGATCAGCACGACGACGACGATCGCCGTCACGATACGCGCCTCGCCTCGCCACGAGCCGATCCACGCTTCGAGCCGTTCGCGGTTGAGCGACGCATAACAGCCGATCAGGATCGGATCGACACCCGTGTGAAGCATCATCCCGAGTTGCCCGCGCAGCGCCGGCGCCACGAAATACGTGACGGCGCGCACCAGCGGCACGATCAGGATCAACACGGCCAGCCAGCGCGTGCCGGCACGCCGTATGCCGAACACGAACAGCAGCGGCCAGAACCAGTAGAACTGTTCCTCGAGCGCGAGCGACCAGAAATGGCCGAGATACCACGCGCCGTCAGGATGCAACGTGTTGTCGCCGGTCAGCCCGAACCACGCCGAATAATTCCACAGGTGCAGCGCCGCATACAGCCACTGCCGGCGATCGACGTCGAACCAGCCGACGAAGGCCACGATCGCGACCGCCGCAAGATAGACGTAGCAGGCCGGCCAGATCCGCAGCGCGCGACGCACGTAGAACGACGTCAGCGCGATGCCGCCCGTGCGCGCGAACTCGGCGCGCAACACGTTGGTGATCAGGAAGCCGCTGAGGACGAAGAAGATCAGCACGCCGAGCCGGCCGTCGGCGATCAGCCGCAACGGCGCGTACCAGCCCGTGTAGCCGCCGGGCAGCACGTGTTCGGCGTGTCCGACCACAACCATCGCGACCGCGACGGCGCGCAACCCGGTCAACTGCGTGACGCGATGGTTCATCGGCTGGTTTCCGTTGGCACGGTGGATGGGCAGCAAGCCGGCGCCCCCCGCTTCGGCACGCCGATATGCCGCCGGGATTTTGTATGAAAAATATCGAAATGAAATTGCTTCAAAAATCCCGGCGCGAACACCGACGACGGCGCGCACCGTTGCGGGCCGACATCCGCAGCGGCGAATGGGCATAATGACAAGCCTTGTCCGGCGGCGGCCGGCCGATGCCTACGCAACGAGTTTTTGCGGCGCCGCAATATCCGTCGTACCGTGCCCCGCCCGCACACCGGCCCGCTCGTCCGCCTCCTGTCGACCCTCACCCGGAGCCTGCCTCGTGTACCCACCGATCGAACCCTACGCCCACGGCCATCTCGACACCGGCGACGGCCACCACATCTACTGGGAGCGCTGCGGCAACCCGGCCGGCAAGCCCGCCGTGTTCCTGCACGGCGGCCCCGGCGCCGGCTGCAGCCCCGACCATCGTCGCCTGTTCGATCCGGAGCGTTACGACATCCTGCTGTTCGACCAGCGCGGCTGCGGGCGCTCGACGCCGCATGCGAGCCTCGAGAACAACACGACGTGGCATCTGGTCGCCGACATCGAACGCCTGCGCGAGATGGTCGGCGCGGAAAAGTGGCTCGTGTTTGGCGGCTCGTGGGGCAGCGCGCTGTCGATCGCGTATGCGGAAACGCACCCCGAGCGCGTGAGCGCGCTGGTCGTGCGCGGCATCTTCACGATGCGTCGCGCGGAATTGCTGTGGTACTACCAGGAAGGCGCGTCGTGGCTGTTCCCCGACCTGTGGGAGGCGTTCGTTGCACCGATTCCGGAAGCCGAGCGCGGCAACCTGATGGCCGCCTACCATCGCCGGCTGACCGGCAATGACGAAGCCGCGAAGCTCGAAGCCGCGCGCGCGTGGAGCATCTGGGAAGGCCGCACGATCACGCTGCTGCCCGACCCCGCACTCGCCGCGCACTTCGCTGACGGCCACTACGCACTTGCGTTCGCGCGGATCGAGAATCACTACTTCGTGAACCAGGGTTTCGTCGAGGAAGGCCAGTTGCTGCGCGACGCGCATCGCCTCGCCGGCATTCCGGGCGTGATCGTGCAAGGCCGCTATGACGTTGCGACGCCCGCTCGCACCGCATGGGACTTGTCGAAGGCCTGGCCGGATGCGACGTTCGAGATCGTGCCCGGTGCCGGGCATGCGTACAACGAGCCGGGGATCCTGGAGGCGCTGGTCGCGGCCACGGACCGGTTCGCCGAGTAATCGACACAACGCGATGCGATGCGCCGCGTGCGGCCATGCCTGCCGGCACACGCTGCGCCGCGCCGCATCGCGCGATCAAAGCGCGGCTTCGACGATCGTCCTGCCGCTGATCGCCCGCTCGACGAGTTGCTCATCGCCGACCTTGCGGATCGCGTCGTCGAGCAGCCCCTCCGGCGCTCCGGTCGCCACCTTCAGCAAGCCCGACAGGCCGCGCGCATCGAGCACCACCAGCGTCTCCATCGAATCCGCACGGCTCACGAGCACGCGGCGCCACGCCGGCCCCGCGCCGAAGCTCGCGCAGAGCGCAATCGTCTCGCTGCCGAGCGTGTAGTCGAAGTTCTTGATCATGATCCGCCGCCGTTGCAAGGGAATGGCGATGCGCGACGGTGCGGCGCCGTGACGTCGGCGCACCCGCGCGTGCCGCCGGTTCCCCGGATCGCGCCCGATCCGTTCGCCGGCATGGCCATGCTAGGCGTGGAGTATTAACGAAGACTTAAACGGCGATGCGCGCGGGCATGCGTCACGGCGCGTCGAGCGGCTCCACCGTCACGCCGACCTTCAGCTCCTGATCCGCGCCGCCGCCGCGGATCACTCCGCGCAGCGGCGTCACGTCCGCGTAGTCGCGGCCGATCGACAGCATCACGTAGTCGTCGCCCGGCGCGCGATCGTTGGTCGGATCGAGCTGCAGCCAGCCGTTGTCCTCGGGCCATGCCGGGTCGTACACCTCGACCCAGGCATGCGACGCGTCGGCGCCGATCAGCCGCGGCTGCCCCGGCGGCGGCTGCGTGAGCAGGTAGCCGCTCACGTAACGCGCGGCCAGCCCGAGCGAGCGCAGCGCGCCGATCATCACGTGCGCGAAATCCTGGCAGACGCCCTTGCGCAAGCGCAGCGCATCAAGCGCCGACGTCGTGATGTCGGTGCTGTTCGGCGTATACGCAAAATCGGCATGCACACGCCGCATCAAGTCCCAGGCAGCCTGCACGAGCGGCCGTTGCGGTGTGAAGCTCGCGGCCGCATACGCGGCGAGTTCGGGATCGCACGCGACATGCGGCGACGTGAACACGAATTCGCTCGCCGCATCGTAAGGCTGCCCTGCGCTGAACCGCAAGCGGTCGCGCACGGCTTCCCACGCAGTCGCCTGTTTCGCGTCGGGATTCGCGATGGCGGGCGGCGGCTCGCCGCGCGCACCGCGCGACAACACGGGCGGCGTCACCCGTACCGTGCTGCGGCTGCGCACGAGCAGCGCGTCGTGCGGCTGGTTCAACGCGAACGATGCGCGCACATTGCCGAATGCATCGATCTCGGTACCGACCGATTCCGGCGCGGGATCGATGTCGAGCGCGAACGACAGCACTTGCTGGCGCGGCGTAGCGAGCGGTTGCAGGCGTGCCTGGTGCTGCGCCGATTCGACGCGCGCCGCGTAACGGTATTCGGTGTCGTGCGTGACGCGCAGCAACCGGCCCGGCGCAACGCCGGCCGGCGCGGCCGACGTCGATGCCGGTACCCGTGCCGATGCCGGTGCCGGTACTTTCCGCACATCGCCGGAACCCGATGGCACTTTCGCCACGCCTTTCGTCGTCACCATAACGTCCTGCCCGCCTCGCGCACGTGGCTGAAATAGCGCTCGCCGATCCGGTTCGACAGTTCCCAGACCGCCTTCACCGTCGTGTCGAGTGCATCGAGGAGCTTGTCGTGGCGGCCACCGTCGGCGGTTTCGCACAGCTCGTGCAGCGACCACGCGGGGACGTCGGGAATCGTCTCGGCCAGTTCGGACAGCGCATAACCTTCGCTGCGCTCGACCTTCGTGAGCCGGCCGCGCATCGCCTGCACGACCCAGCCGAGCGAACGCGGATTGTCGGTATCGAGCACGACGAGCGACAGCAGCGGCGCAACATCGAAGCCGCGCTGGAAACGCGAACGGAACGTGATCGTGCTGTCGAACAGTTCCAGCACGAGTTCAAAGCCGTCCTGCCGGTGTACGGCGCCTTCGTCGAACGCGCACTTCAGCACGCTGCACAGGAAGTCCAGCCGGTCGATCTGCCGGCCGATCGACAGCAGCCGCCAGCCGTCGTCGCGCGTCATGTTGTCGGTCTGCGCGCCCGTGATCGCGCCGAGCAGCAGGCCGAGACGCTCCAGCAACTGCAGCGCCTCGTTGCCAATCTGTTCCTCGGCTTCCGGAAGGCCGGCGCTGTCCGCGAACAGTTGCGTTGCGTCGTCGATCAGCCGCCATTGATCGCTCGACAGCCGTTCGCGGATCGCGGCAGCCGCGCCACGCATCCCGAACAGGCACGACGCAATGCCCGACGTGCGATCTGCACCGCGCGTCAGCGACGTCGCGAGCGCATGCTGGAACGCGCGCGGCGCATCGACGGCGTTCGGCGTGTCGGCCTCGATCAGGCCCGTGTCGCGGCACAGCGTGTCGAGCAGCTCCAGATGCGCGGGGCTATCGACGTCGTCCTCGCCGCGCAGCCGTTCGAGCGCCGCGCGTGCGAGCCGCATCAGGTTGGTCGCGCGCTCGGTGTAACGGCCGAGCCAGAACAGGTTCTCGGCAGCACGGCTCGCGATCGCGCGCGGCCGCTCGACGAGGTCGTCGGGGCCGAGATGCGTCTGCAGCAGCGTCGTCGAATCGACAATGCCCTCGGTCATCACCCACGTATCGACGGTGCTGCCGCCGCGCGGCATCGGCGCGTTGAACAGCGTGTCGCGCGTGCCGACCCGTGACAGACCGCCCGGCAGGAGCCGCCAGCGCTGCGCACCGTCGGCGAGCGCGAAGACGCGCAGCAGCACCGGCTTCGGCACGATGCGCGCGCCGCCGTTGCCGTCGGGCGCATCGTGGCGCGGCCAGGTCGGCGCCTGCGACAGCGGCAGGTCGGCCTGCACCGTGTAGTGCTCGGGCCGCGCGAGAATCCGCGCGCGCCACTCGGCCAGCTGCGCCTGCGTGAGCCGCGCACCGATCACCGGCTCGAACGGGCCGCCGGCCTGCACGTCGGGTGGATAGGATGCCTTCACGATGCCGCGCGCGAGCTGCGGCAACGCGTCGTCGCACGCGGCCGCCTCGCCGCACCACCACGAATGCACGGCCGGCAGCGTCAGCGTTTCGCCGAGCAGCCCTTCCGCGAGACGCGGCATGAAGCCGAGCATCGCGGGCGATTCGAGGAAGCCCGAGCCCGGCGCGTTCGCGAGCAGCACGTTGCCCGCGCGCACGGCCTGCAGCAGGCCCGGCACGCCGAGCATCGAATCGGGCCGCAGTTCGAGCGGATCGAGCCACGCGTCGTCGACGCGCCGCAGGATGCCGTGCACCGGTTCGAGCCCGCCCAGCGTTTTCAGGAAGACGCGATTGTCGCGCGCGGTCAGGTCACCGCCTTCGACGAGCGTGAGGCCGAGGTAGCGCGCGAGATACGCATGCTCGAAATACGTCGCGCTGTGCGGCCCCGGCGTCAGCAGCACGATCCGCGAATTCTTGCGGGCCGGGCTGAGCGCCTGCATGCTCTGCAGCAGCGCGCGGTACGCGGACGCGAGCCGCTGCACGCGCAGCCCGCGAAACCCGCGCGGAAAGAGCCGCGACACGATCAGCCGGTTTTCGAGCAGGTAGCCGAGCCCGGCCGCGCCCTGCGTGTGCTGCGCGACGATCCGCCACTGCCCGTCCGGGCCGCGCGCGAGATCGAACGCGACGACGTGCAGCCAGGTATCGCCCGGCACGCGCGCGCCGCGCATCGCGCGCAGGTAGCCCGGGTGCCCGGTGACGAGCGCGGGCGGCAGCAGCCCGCGCTCGAGGATCGTCTGCGGCCCGTACAGGTCGGCCAGCGTCGCGTTGAGCAGCCGTACGCGCTGCAGCACGCCGCGCTCGATCGTGACCCAGTCCTCGGGCGTGACGATCAGCGGCAGCAGGTCGAGCGACCACGGGCCGGCCGCGCCGTCGCCGGCGCGCTGCTCGTGCAACTGGTAGAACAGGCCGTTCTCGCGCATGCGCCGGTGCAGCGCGTCGGCGCGGCGATCGAGGTCGGCCACGCCGTCGCTGCCGATCGATGTGAAGAAACTGCGCCATGCGGGCGCGAGCGCAGGCGCGTTCAGGCCGGCCGCGCTGCCGCGCAGTTCGTCGTAGCGGCCGGCGGCCGCCGGCGCCGCGAGCGCGGCGGCCAGTTCCGCGGCATCCGGCTGCGCGCCGGTATCGAAAAGCGTGGGCATCGCGTCGGGGGCGGCGAGATGGTCGGTTTGAATGGGCGACACGGTATCGTTTCGTCTTCAGGGTGCGGCCGCGCACGCGCGCCGCCACACCGGCGGCGGGCCGCGGCGCGCGGCCGCAATCTGCCCGCATCCTAGCATTCCGGCGGGGCCGCCATCGCCCCATTCGCGAGAAGATCGCGCACCGCGCATCGTCGTCCGTCTCGTCATCGTCCGGTCACGGCCGCCGCAAGTCGAGCGTGAACGGGAATTCGCGGCTCGGCGCGGCAGCCGCAACATCCATCCGCCCGGGCGTATGCCCCATCTCGACGAAGCGTGCGAGCCGGCGGCTCTCGGCTTCGTAGGCATTGACCGGGAACGTCGCGTAGTTTCGGCCGCCCGGATGCGTGACGTGATAGCGGCAGCCGCCGAGCGAGCGCTGCAGCCACGTATCGACGATGTCGAACGTGAGCGGTGCATGCACGCCGATGGTCGGATGCAGCGCGGACGGCGGCGACCACGCCTTGTAGCGCACGCCCGCGACGTATTCGCCGACGGTACCCGTCGGCTGTAGCGGCAACGCGCGGCCGTTGACCGTCACGACGTGCCGGTTGTCGTTCAGCCCCGTCACGCGCACTTCGAGCCGTTCGACCGACGAATCGACGTAACGCACCGTGCCGCCGGGCGAGCCCTCCTCGCCCATCACGTGCCACGGTTCCAGCGCGCCGCGCAGCGACAGCTGCATGCCGTTCACGGCGATCTGGCCGAACAGCGGGAAACGGAATTCGAAGTGCGGCGCGAACCACGCCGAATCGAACGCGAAGCCGGCGTCGCGCAGTTCGGCCAGCACGTCGTCGAAATCCATCTGAAGAAACGCGGGAAGCATGAAGCGGTCGTGCAGCGCGGTGCCCCAGCGCGTGAGCGGCGTCGTGTACGGCGCGGCCCAGAAACGCGCAACCAGCGCGCGCAGCAGCAATTGCTGGACGATGCTCATCCGCGCATGCGGCGGCATCTCGAACGCGCGCAGTTCGAGCAGGCCGAGCCGGCCGGTCGACGAGTCGGGCGAATACAGCTTGTCGATACAGAATTCGCTGCGGTGCGTGTTGCCGGTCACGTCGATCAGCAGGTTGCGCAGCACGCGGTCGACCAGCCACGGCGGCATGCCCTGCCCGAACAGCAGCTTGTTGCGCTGGATCTCGGCGAACGCGATGTCGAGCTCGTAGAGCTGGTCGTTGCGCGCCTCGTCGACGCGCGGCGCCTGGCTCGTCGGCCCGATGAACAGCCCGGAAAACAGGTAGGACAGCGACGGGTGGTTGTGCCAGTACGCGATCAGGCTCGCGAGCAGGTCCGGACGGCGCAGGAACGGGCTGTCGGCCGGCGTCGCGCCGCCGAGCACGAAGTGGTTGCCGCCGCCCGTGCCGACGTGGCGGCCGTCGACCATGAACTTCTCGCTGCACATCCGCGATTGCCACGCGGCGTCGTACAGGAATTCGGTCTGATCGACGAGCTCGTCGAAGCTCCTCGCCGGATGGATATTCACCTCGATCACGCCGGGATCGGGCGTCACCTGCAGCAGCTTCAGCCGCGCGTCGCGCGGCGGCGGATAACCTTCGAGCACGAGCTTCACGCCCAGCGCGTGCGCGGTCAGCTCGATCGCGCCGAGCAGCTCGAGATAATCCTCGAGTGCTGCAAGCGGCGGCATGAACAGGTACAGGATGCCGTTGCGCACTTCGACGCACAGCGCGGTGCGCGTGATCCACGCGGCCGATTCGAAGCGCTCGGGCGGACGCTGCGGATCTTGCGCAGGCGAGGCACCCCGCCCGCTCGCCGTGCCGTCGTTGCGCAACTGCATCACGGTCTGCGCGGCTGCTTCACGATGCACGCCAGACAAGTAGCGCGGCGCGTCGGCCGGGCCCGCGTAGCGCGCGCGGATCGCAGCGGCTTCCGGCAGCGCGGCGCGCGGCGCGAACGGGTCGCGCTCGACGAGATACGGATGGTCGGCGCGGCTGGCCCACGGCAGCGAATCGAGCGGCAGCCGATAGCCCATCGGCGAATCGCCGGGCACGAGGTACATCCGCTCGTCGCGGAAGAACCACGGGCCCGTCTGCCAGCGCGGCCCGTCGAGGCCCGGCCGATCGCGGCCCGGCTCGTCGTCCGTGCGCTTGACCGGCAACACGTAGCCGACCACGCTGTCGAGTTGCTGCTCGAAGATCTTGCGCAGCCGCGCGCGTTCGAGCTCGTCGTCGAGGCGCGAATCGAACGGATCGACGTTGACGGGCAGCCGGCGTTCGCGCCACAGGTAGTACCAGACGTCCTCATAGCCGGGCAGGATGAAGTCGCCGGTCAGGTTCAGCCGCGCGGCCAGCGCGTCGATGAAGCGCTTCGCGTCGTCGGTCGTATACGCGGACGGCTCGCGCTCGTCGGCGAACAGCGACGGATCGTGCCACACGGGCTGGCCGTCCGCGCGCCAGAAGATCGACAGCGCCCAGCGCGGCAGCTGCTCGCCCGGATACCACTTGCCCTGCCCGAAATGCAGGAAGCCGCCGTCGCCGTATTCGGCGCGCAGCCGCTGCACGAGTTCGGTCGCGTAGCCGCGCTTGGTCGGGCCGAGCGCGTCGGTGTTCCACTCGGCGCCGTCGCGATCGTCGATCGACACGAAGGTCGGCTCGCCGCCCTGCGTGAGCCGCACGTCGCCGGCCGCGAGTGCGCCGTCGACCTGCGTGCCGAGCGCCAGCACGGCGTCCCATTGCGATTCCGTATACGGCTTCGTCACGCGCGGCGATTCGTACACGCGCGTCACGGACATCAAGTGCTCGAAAGACACCTCGCACTCGTCGATCAGCCCCTCGACCGGCGCGGCGCTCGTCGGCTGCGGCGTGCAGGCCAGCGGAATGTGGCCCTCGCCGGCGAGCAGGCCCGAAGTCGGATCGAAGCCGATCCAGCCGGCACCCGGCAGGTACACCTCGCACCACGCGTGCAGGTCGGTGAAGTCGACCGACGTGCCGCTCGGGCCGTCGAGCGACTTCACGTCGGGCGTGAGCTGGATCAGGTAGCCCGACACGAAACGCGCGGCGATGCCGAGGTGGCGGCACAGCTGCACGAGCAGCCATGCGCTGTCGCGGCACGAGCCGGACGCCAGCTCGAGTGTCTGCTCGGGCGTCTGCACGCCCGGCTCCATCCGCACGAGGTAGCCGATATCGCGCTGCAATTGCTGGTTCAGCGCGACGAGGAAGTTCACGGTGCCGGCCGGCGTGAGGTCGACACCGTCGAGATACGTGCGGAACAGTTGCGACGCGCTCGTCTGCGGATCGCACGCGAGATACGGCGCGAGCTCGGTCTTCAGCGCGTCGTCATAGCTGAACGGGTATTGCTCCGCGCTCGCCTCCAGGAAGAAGTCGAACGGGTTGTACACCGACATCTCGGCGACGAGATCGATCGTGATCTCGAAGTGCTCGGTGCGCTCCGGAAACACGAGCCGCGCGAGATAGTTCGAATACGGGTCCTGCTGCCAGTTGATGAAGTGCTGCGCGGGCTCGACCGTCATCGAATACGCGAGGATCGGCGTCCGGCAGTGCGGTGCGGGACGCAGCCGCACGACCTGCGGGCCGAGGTTGACGAGCTGGTCGTAGCGATAGCGGGTGGTGTGATGCAGCGCGACGTGGATGGACATGGGAGCTCGGTTCGGGTTGGGCCGGCCGCGCGCCGCGTCGCGCTGGATGCGACACGGCGGCCCGGCCTGGCGGATTCGGCGAAAGCGCGCGTCGGGTCAGACGAGCTCGGGCGTCTGCACGACGCTGATCTCGACGCCCACGGCCGTCGCGCCGAGCCCCGTCACCGGCTGCGCGTCGCGATAGTCGAGGCCGACCGCGATGCGCACGTAGCGCTCGTCCGGGCAGCGATTCATGAACGGATCGAACCCGACCCAGCCGAGCCCTTCGACATAGGCCTCCGCCCACGCATGGCCGGCCGGCTGCTGCATCAGCCCGGCTGCTTGCGGCTGCGCGCCGAGCGCCGGTTGCGGCAGCCCCTGCGACTGCGCGGCATGCGACGCGCCGAGCACCTGCTGCATGCCCTCGCCGCTCTGCAGCGCGAGCACTTCCTCCTCTTCGACGTCGCCCACGCTCTGCTTCGCATCGGCGATGCGCTGCATCGCGCTGTCCGCCAGCACGTAGCCCGAGATATAGCGCGCGGGGATCTTCAGTACGCGCGCGGCCGCGATGAACGCATGCGCATGGTCGCGGCTCGTGCCCTCGCCGCTTTGCAACGCGGTTTCCGCATCGACGGGCGCGTCGGCGGCCAGGTTCGGCGCATACGCGATGCGGTCGTGCACTTCCGTCATCAGCCAGTGAAGCGCGTCGAGGCTGTGCGGCTCGATCGGCAGCGCTTCTGTCAGCGCTCGAATCGTGTCGCCCGCCTTCGTGAGCGCGGTCTCGCGCTCGAAGATCCACGGCGGCGCATAACCTTCAGGATTGCCGAGAATGCCCGCGCGGTCCTGTGTCTCGACGACGCCGGCCGCGACGACGACGATCTCGGCCTTCGCGCCGCGGTCGTGCCGCACGAGGTCGATCCGGTTGCCGAGCCCGTCGGCATAGGACAACGTCGGCTCGACGCCGTCGATCGTGACCTGCCACGCGCGCACCGTCTGCCCGGGGCCCGACTGCGGACGCAGCCGCAGCCGTTGCAGTGCGTGGGTGGCTTGGTCGTCGAACTGATAACGCGAGATGTGTCGGATGGCGAGTCGCATGGCAAGTCTCAGTCGAAGTTGTAGGCCTGGGCGATTTCGAGCCCGAGGCTGTTGTTGCGGCCGATGAAGTCGGTCAGGAACTCGTGCAGGCCGCTCTTGAAGATCCGCTCGACCGAGGTGTCGGACAGCATCTGCAGGATCTTCGCGGCCGTGTCGTGACACGGATGTGTCACGCCGTAATCCTTCGCGAGCAGGTTCAGGCTCGACACCACGCGCCCGTAGCAATAACGCAGCGAACGCGGCATGCGGCCGTTCAGGATCAGGTAGTCGGCGATGTTCATCGGCTTGTACTGCACGTCGTACACCCAGCGGTACGAACGGTGCGCGGCGACGCAACGCAGGATGGTCTCCCACTGGTAGTTGTCGAGGATCGTGCCGACGTGCGACACCGACGGCAGCAGCAGGTGGTATTTCACGTCGATGATCCGCGCGGTGTTGTCCGCGCGCTCGACGAACGCGCCGATCTGCGCGAAATCGAAGATCTCGTTGCGCAGCATCGTGCTGTAGAAGCTGCCGAGGATCAGCGCGGTTTCGCGCTTCACCTGGTCGAGCACGGCCGGCAACTCGCTCTCCGGCACCGGCTGCGCAAGCGCGCGGCGCAGCGAGAGCCACGCGCCGTTCACGCTCTCCCACGCCTCGCGCGTGAGCGCCGTGCGCACCATCCGCGCGTTCGAGCGCGCAGCCTCGATGCACGCCAGCACGCTCGACGGGTTGTCGCGGTCGCGCAGCAGGTAGTCGGTCACGGTATCGGCCGCATACGCATCGTATTTCTGCCGGTAGCCTTCATCCGTGCCCGAGCTGACGAGCACCGACGACCATTCGGCCGGCGCGTCGGACGTGCGCGTGAGCGCCATCCGCAGCCCGGCATCGACGATGCGCGCGATGTTCTCCGCGCGCTCGATATAGCGGTACATCCAGTAGAGACCGCTTGCAGTACGTCCCAGAAGCATCTCGTGTCCACTCCGTCTTCGTTCGGTTGGCGCGCCGGCTCCGGCGCGCGCGGTCGCGTCCGGCTCAGTCGGCCAGCACCCAGGTGTCCTTGGTGCCGCCGCCCTGGCTCGAGTTGACGACGAGCGATCCCTCCTTCAGCGCGACGCGCGTGAGCCCGCCCGGCGTGATGCGGATCCGGTCCGACACCAGCACGAACGGCCGCAGGTCGACGTGTCGCGGCGCAAGGCCGGCTTCGGTCAGGATCGGCGTCGTGGACAGCGCGAGCGTCGGCTGCGCGATGTAGTTCGCGGGGCGCGCGCGCAGCTTCGCGGCAAACGCCTCGAGCTCGGCCTTCGACGCGCACGGCCCGACCAGCATCCCGTAGCCGCCCGAGCCATGCACTTCCTTCACGACCAGTTCGTCGAGATGGTCGAGCACGTACTTCAGGCTGTCGGCCTCGCCGCAGCGCCAGGTCGGCACGTTCTCCAGCAGCGCCTTGCGGCCCGTGTAGAACTCGACGATCTCCGGCATGTACGAGTAGATCGCCTTGTCGTCGGCGATGCCCGTGCCGGGCGCATTCGCGATCGTGATGTTGCCCGCACGGTAGACGTCCATGATCCCCGCGACGCCGAGCACCGAATCGGGGCGGAACGTGAGCGGATCGAGGAACGCGTCGTCGACGCGGCGGTACAGCACGTCGATCGGCTGGAAGCCTTCGGTCGTGCGCATCGCAACACGGCCGTCGATCACCTGCAGGTCGCTGCCCTCGACGAGGTGCACGCCCATCTGGTCGGCGAGGAACGAATGTTCGTAGTACGCGGAATTGTGGATGCCGGGCGTGAGCACGGCGACGGTCGGGTTGTCGGCGTTGCCGCCCGGCGGGCACACGGCCGCGAGCGACTGGCGCAGCATCTGCGGATAGGTCTCGACCGGGCGCACCTTCACCTGCTGGAACAGCTCCGGGAAGAGCTGCATCATCGTCTCGCGGTTTTCCAGCATGTACGACACGCCGGACGGCGTGCGCGCGTTGTCCTCCAGCACGTAGAACTCGTTCTCGCCGGTGCGCACGATATCGACGCCGATGATGTGCGTGTAAACGTTTCCGGGCGGCCGGAAGTCGATCATCTCCGGGATGAACGCCTCGTTGTGCGCGATCAGGTGCTTCGGCACGATGCCCGCGCGCACGATTTCCTGGCGATGGTAGATGTCGTCGAGAAAGGCATTGAGCGCCATCACGCGCTGCTCGATGCCGAGCGACAGCCGGCTCCATTCCGAACCCGAGATGATGCGCGGGACGATGTCGAACGGAATCAGCCGCTCGGCGGCCTCCGCGTCGCCGTAGACGGCGAACGTGATGCCCGTCTTGCGGAACACGCCTTCCGCGTCGTGGGCTTTCTGGGCGAGGCTCGCGGGATTCTGCGTGTCGAGCCATTGCTTCAGGCGCGCGTAAGGCGCCCTTACCATGTCGCCGGATTTCAGCATTTCATCGAATGGCTTCATCGATCTTTTCTCCATCGATCGTTTTCCCCGGCATTGCGCATGCCGGACCGGCGTAACGACTGCGTTGCAAGGAACGTGCCTTGTGTGCCCCCCATTTTTGCGCCGCGCCGGGCAAGCCCGCGCGGCGAGCCGCACCATCGCGGTGCAGCGCGCGACGCCATTCGCCCCATCGATGCGCCGAGATCGCGCACGGCCGATGTTGCGCCGCGTCTAACGAACATAGTTCTCCCGCGTGTCATGAATACGCAATCTGCACTGCACAAAAAAGCGGCCCGCCTGGAGCGCCGGACCACCGGAGCGGAAGAAGGAAAAGGCGGGCCGGCACGCGCACGGCGCAACCGGCCCTGGGGGAAGTACCGTCTGCGGCCGCGCCGGCAGTTCGACGCGATGAACTGACCGGTTAGCCGGGTCCGGCACCTCAAACCTATGCAGCCGTAATCCCGCCGACAACGCCCATGCATATTTCGACTGACACCCATCGAAAAAAAACATCGGGCCGACGCGCGCGAGGCGCGGTACGCTAGAACGTTCGTGCAGCGACGCGGCGCCGCCCTTCTGGCCCCCGACTATAAAAAGCGAAGATCGAAATGGAAGCAAAGTGGCTGGAAGATTTCCTGAGCCTTGCGGATACCAAGAGTTTTTCCCGGGCCGCACGTCACCGGCACCTCACGCAGTCGGCATTCAGCAGACGAATTGCCGCACTCGAAACCTGGATGGACGCGAAGCTGGTCGACCGCAGCATCAACCCGATCACGCTGACGCCGGCCGGCCAGATGTTCCGCGGGCTCGCCGCGGATATCCTGCGCAGCATGTATGCGGCGCGCAATCTCGTGAACGGCTACGACCAGTTCGCGGCCAGCGATCAGGTCGTGCGCTTCGCGGTCGCCCATACGCTCGTGTTCACGCTGTTTCCCGAATGGCTCAAGCAGCTCAACGGCGAGGTCGGTCACGTGACCGCGCGCGTGAACGCGGTGAACGTGCCGGAAGGCGTGCAGCAGCTCGTCGAAGGTGAGTGCGACCTGCTGCTCGGCTATCACCATCCGCAGTTGCCGATCGTGCTCGACCCGAACCACTTCCCGTTCGTCAGCCTCGGCGTCGAACGGATCCTGCCCGTGTCGACGCCCGACGCGCGCGGCAAGCCCGTATTCCAGCTGCCGGGCACACCCGATGCCCCGCTGCCGCTGCTCGCGTATTCGTCGGGCGCATTCCTCGGCAACATCGTCGAGATGCTGCTGCTGAATGCAACCGAGCCGTATGTGCTGCACCGGTGCTTCGAGACGCACATGTCCGAGGCATTGAAGGGTATGGTCGTGGCCGGGCACGGGATCGGCTGGCTGCCGGAAAGCTGTGTCGCGAAGGAACTCGCGGAAGGCACGCTCGTGTGCGCAGGCTCCGGCGACTGGATCACCGAGCTCGAGATCCGCCTGTATCGGTCGGCCCGCAAGCGCGGGCTCGCGGCCGAGCAACTGTGGACGTACATCATGAACCGGCCCCGCACAGCGGCCGACGGTGCCGTCGGCGCGGCCGAACCGGCGTCCGCGCCGGCGATACGCATCGCGCGGCGCAGCGCGGGCGGCAGCCGCTGAACTTCGCGTTCGCGCCGTGTCGTGTCCGTCGACGACGCGAACGCGAGTAGGGTTTGCGGCAATCCGGTGCGCGCGTGCATTCGCGTCGCTTCTCCTCTCCGCGAACGCGCCCCCCCTCTCTCCGGTAGCAAGCGGTGATCCCGCCGCAGCGTGAAAAATACCGCGCCAGACCCGTAATCGTTATCAAGGGATTCGCAAACGTTTGCATTTTCGGGGACGTTTTTTACACCCGAAACGATGCACCAATATATTCCGTCTGATTATCATGAAAGAAATACCTTGTTACAGAACAAATTAAAAGTTTCGATTTACCTGTAACAATCTAAAATACCAAAAACGTCGAGCCCTCATTTCATCCCGTTCGACCTGTATTCGTAACGACATCGATTTGCGTCAAACACAGCCGCAAAAATTCCTTTTATCAGTCGTTATTTTTCGGCACGAATGTCGATACGTCCGACGTGATTCAATGCGTGCGGAATCATCGCTACCGAATAGCAATGTTCATATTCGGCAATATCGACTTTCTTCAGCGTTGAGCGCGTCATACGAATCCGTCGTTATCCTATTTAAATAGGATTTTTCACCGCCGTCCCATTCGGGCCACACGCGGTTGTTGGTTCAAAATCCATCGTGTATCAATAGCGTGTCGCAAAAAGAACGCTGGCAAATTTGACTCGGAATAAATGCTCGTCATTGATTCCGGACGGGAGGTTGCAATGTCTTCCTCGTTTCGACAGCATGCCCGCCCTTTCCTGAGCACCGTCCTCTCCGTGCTCTGCATGAACGCAATGGCCCAGACGCCCGCGTCGGGCCCGGGCGACGGACGCTACGTGATCTCGTATATCTGCGGCGACGCACGGATCGACGGTACGGCGCCGCTGCCCCCCGACGGACGGCCGTACAACCTGGGCGTGTCGTTTGCGTCGGCCCGCACCGGGCGGCCGCTTGCCAATGTGCAGGTGCGCTTGCGGCGCCATGGCCGCGTGCTCGTCGAATTCAACGCGTCCGGGTCGCGCTGCCTGTTCAGCGTGCCCGACGCAAGTTACCGGGTCGAAGGGACGTACCAGGGGGCGACCCAGTTCGCGATCGTGGAGACGGGTGCACTCACCACGCAGCTGCGATGGTAAGTACCGCCCGACCCCGCCCCGATCACGTCAATCACCGCAGCGCATCGAATCGAATCGAGGAGCATGGAATGACTCCTGCAGAACGACAGAACCGCTCGCCCGCCCCCCAGCCGAAACCCTCCTGGGGCCCGGGAAAGAATGCAGCACTCAGCTTCGTCGCGTTTGCCACGATCTTCGGCGTCTTCGCGTATTCCGAGCGGGACACGACGGTCGGCCATGTGAGCGTGACGCACGACCTCTCCGGCGCGATCGGAACCGCGGTGGGGAAGTATCACAAGACGATCGCGACCATGGCCTCCCGCGCGGCCGGCTCGTCCGGAACATCCGTCGCGCCGGGGCCGACGTCGACACGCGCGCAGGCCGCCCCGCCCGCGCCGCCGCTGCAGGTGGCGTCGGCTTCGGCTGCACCCGAGGTATCCACCGTGCCGCCCGTCACGCTCGCGGTCGAACCGGAAGCCGCGTGGCAGCCCGCCCCTCGCGCCGTCGCGAACCACCGGCGGTCGACGCATGCGCCGCCCGTGACACTCGCGGCCGGTATGCATGCGGTAACGGGCTACGGCCGCACCGCCACGCGGCACGGTTCCATGCATCGCACGCCGCATACCGACACGCTGGCAGGCACGAGCAAGCGCCTGGACTTCGCGCCAAAGCCCCGGCCGTATGGCAGCGACACCGCGCGCATGCAGACGGCAAGCGTCACGCACGCGGAACTGGAAAGCGCGCGTGCGCTGGCGAAGGCGCGCTCGTGCGCAGTGATCGACGAATGGAACTGTGTGGAGCACAACGCGAGTCGGGCGCTCGCGATCGACCCGAACAACAGCGAATCGCGTGCCTTGCTCGGCCAGGCGATCCGCAACCGGCTGTGAGCCGGGGCCGCATCGCCGGGCACTCGCGGCCCGGCCGCGCGGCGCGCGACGACGTGCGTCGCCTTGCCCGCAACCGATGTGATCGTTTCGAAAGGAGGACACCTCGTGGCCAACAATCATCAACAACCCTGCACGACCGTCGCTCCGTCCAACCGGCGGATCCTCCTGCATGCGCCACTGGTGTTGCTGCTCGTCGCGTCCGGCCCCTGCTTCTCCGCCGAAGGCGAGACTGACACGGGCCGCATCGGCGAAATCGCCGGATCCACCGGCACACCGGATCCGAAGCCGCCCGACGTGTCGGCGGCGGGTACGCTCGTGCCGGGTACGCTCGTGCCGGGTGCGCGCGCGCCGGATGCGCAAACGCTGCTCGCGCAGGCGTCGAGTGCACAGATGCCCGACTCGCAAACGCCCGTTGCTCCGCCGCCTGGCCCGCAAACACCTGGGGCAGCAACATCGACCCCGTCGACACCGGGCATGCCGCTCCCGAATGCGCAGGCACCCGGCGCCCAGCCGCCAGCCGCCCAGGTACCCGAAGCAGAAGCGCCGAACGCGCAGATGCCCGACCTCCGTACCGCCGATCCGGCCACGGTCCGCAATGACGTGTTCGGTCTCGCGTCGAGCGGGGGCGCAATCAAGGCGCTGGAAGAAGCGAAAGCGCGCCCCGACGTCTTTTCCGCGGTCGATCTCGCGCGGCTCGAGGAACTGTCGATTCGCCAGCAGGTGCGCGGCGGACGCGACAAGTCGCGCGCGATGACGAGCGCCGACCGCTTCGACGGGATCGACAGCGCGCTCGCCGCCGCGAACGATCTCGACAAGCGGATGCCCCCCACGCCCGAGTATTCGCCGGTCCGGACGGCGCTCGCCGGCGACCGGACGATTGCACTGGCGGCACGCGGCGAGATGAAGCAGGCTGTCGCGACGTTCGAGACGATTCCGCCCGACGCGGAGATCTCGATCGACGCACTGGCGGCCGTCGGCGACGCGTACCTGTATCTGAGCGAGCCGGGCAAGGCCAACGCGGTGTACCAGCGCGCGCTGAAGCAGGCGAGCGCGCCGCAGACCGACGTCGCGACGCGCGGCTTCCAGTACGGCGCACGCACACGCCCGATCGAATTGCGCGAGGGGCTGTTCTGGTCGTACGTCGACCAGGGGCGCGCGGCCGATGCGAGCCGGGTGCTCGAGGACATCGGCAAATCGCTGCCGCCGGCAAAGGACGTGCGCGCGTGGGGGCCGGAAAACGACGACTACCTGCGCTACTACCGGCTGCGCGCGCAATACCTGATCTACACGGGCCGGGTCGACGAAGGGATCGCCGCGCTGGAAAAGCTCGAGAAGGAAGTGCCGTTCAACGCGGAAGTCCGCGCCGCGCATGCCGACGCCGTATCGGGCCAGTCGCACCCGCGCCAGGCGATCGCGATGTATCGCGCTTCGCTGACCGATCACCCGGACAGCGTCGAAATGCTCGCGGGGCTGGGCCGCGCAGCGCTGACGGCCGACGACTACACGACCGCGAAGAACGTCGACCAGACCGTCGACAACACGTTCCCCGACAGCGGCGCCGTGCGCGCGTTCAAGCGCGACTATGACGCATACCGCAGCCCCGTGTTCACGACCGACCTGAGCTACGAGCACGGCAACAGCGCACTGGCCGACAACAGCTTTACATCGGACAGCTATGTGTATTCGCAACCGTTCGGCGACAACTGGCGCGTGTTTTCCCACACGTTCTTCGGCTATGCGCAAACCGACAGCGGCAACATCAGCCGAACGCGCACGGGCATCGGCGGCGACTACCGGCACGGGCCGCTGACGGTCCAGGGCGAGGTGACGCGCTCGCTCGGCACCGACGGGCGCACCGGCGGCCGCGGCTCCGTCACGTACAACCTCAACGACTACTGGTCGGTGTCCGGCGCACTCGACTCCAACGACAACACGTTGCCGTGGAAGGCTTATGTCGCGCACATCTGGGGCCGTTCCGCGAACGTGGAGGTCGTGTATCGCCAGAGCGACCGCCGCGAAGTCAAGTTGAGCTACGGCGTGAGCCGCTACAGCGATTCGAACCTGCACCAGGAGATTTCCGCGACGGGCACGCAGCGCGTGTACACGTCCGCGAACCAGCTCGTCAACGTGTCGCTGGACCTCGGCACCGACAGCAACACGCGGCAGGACGCCCCCTACTTCAACCCGGGCCGCGACTATGCGGCCGCGGCGACTGTCATGCACCAGCTGACGTTGTGGAAGAAGGGCGACATGTCGCTGCAGCAGCGCCTGTCGGCGTCCGGCGGCGTATACAACGAGCGCGGCTTCGGCACGAGCCCGCTGTGGACCGCGCGCCTCGAGCACGCGTGGACGTTCAAGCACGACATCACGCTGACCTACGGCGTCGAAGTCAGCAGTCATGCATACGACGGCCAGCGCGAACGTTCCGAAACCGGCTTCCTGTCGGTCAACCTGCCGTTCTAGCAAGGAGATCGGACAATGCAATCCAGACGGACCTTCATGTGCGGATGCCTCGGTACGTTTGCGGCCTGCTCGTTGTTCCCCGGCGTGGCAAACGCCAAGATGATCGACCTGCTGCCGCCGTCCGATCCGGTCGACGGCAAGACGTTCCGCGTGATCTGCATGCACGACGTGCGCGACAACCTGCTCGCGACGTTCTCGTCGTCGACGATGGTCGATCCGTACGCGGTCGATACCGGCACGCTGACGGCCATCTTCTCGTGGCTGCAGACCAACAACTATCACACCGTGACGGTCAAGCAGATCGAGGCGTCACGACACGGCGGCAAGCCGCTGCCGCCGCGCGCGGTACTGCTCACGTTCGACGACGGTTACAGCAGCCACTACACGAAAGTCCTGCCGCTGCTCGAGCGCTTCAAGTATCCGGCCGTGATGGGCATCGTCACCGCCTGGATCGACGCGCCGCAGGATGCGCCGATCAAGATCAGCGACAAGATCCAGATGCCGCGCGACTACTTCATGACGTGGGACCAGGTGAAGAAGGTCGGGCAGTCGGAATTCGTCGAGCTCGGGTGCCACACGCACAACCTTCATCACGGCGCGGTCGCGAATCCGCAGGGCAACGAACTGCCGGCCACCACGTCGCACCTGTACCTCGAAAACGAGAAGCGCTATGAAACCGATGCGGAATTCGAAGCCCGCGTTCATGACGACCTGCAGACATGCGTACGGCAGATTCGCGAACGCACCGGCATCGTCGCACGCTCGATGGTCTGGCCGTACGGCGCGGAAAACCAGCCGGTGCGCAAGATCTCGACGTCGCTCGGCATGGACATCCAGTTCAGCCTCGATGCCGGCCCGAATACGCCGGACGTGCCGCTCGACCGGTTGCGGCGGATCCTGATGATGTACGACGTCGACATCGGCGGGTTCGAGCGGTCGATGCGCGAGCCGGCCACCAACCGCGGCGACGTCGACGTTCCCGAGCGCGTCGTGCAAGTCGATCTCGACCAGGTCTACGATCCCGATCCGGCACGGCAGGAAGCCAATCTCGGCAAGCTCATCGAGCGTATCTACCGGATGCAGCCGAAATCGGTGTACCTGCAGGCGTTCGCCGATCCGAAGGGCACCGGTGTCGCGGAGTCGCTGTATTTCCCGAACCGGCACCTGCCGATGCGCGGCGACCTGTTCTCGCGCGCCGCCTGGCAGCTCAACACACGCTCGAACGTGCAGGTGTACGCATGGATGCCGGTGCTCGCGTTCCGTCCGCAGGCGGACAAGCATCGCGGCCTCGAGGCCGTCAGCGCATACAGCGGTGCGCCGGCGCGCGAGAACGGCTCGCGCGTGTACCGCCTGAGCCCGTTCGACCCCGAAGCGCGGCTGTTCATCGAGCAGATCTACGAGGATCTCGGCAAGTACGCGTCGTTCAGCGGCATCCTGTTCAGCGACGACGCCGTGCTCGACGATTACGAAGACGCCGGCCGGCACGCGCTGAGCATGTATGCCCAATGGGGACTGCCGGCCGACATCGGCAAGATCCGCGCGACACCCGACCTGATGCAGCGCTGGACGCGGCAGAAGACCCGTTACCTGATCGACCTGACGCGCCAGCTCGAACAGATCGTGCTCGCGAACCAGAACGCGGGCGACGTGCTGACCGCGCGCAATATCTTCGCGCTGCCGGTGCTGAAGCCGGAATCCGAAGCGTGGTTCGCGCAGAACTACGACGACTTCCTCGCCACCTACGACTACGTCGCGCTGATGGCGATGCCGTACATGGAACAGGCGCCGGATCCCGAGCGCTGGATGGACCAGCTCGTCGACGCCGTGCGCGCGAAACAGCGCGGCTTCGCGCGCACGGTGTTCGAACTGCAGTCGTACGACTGGCACGCGCACAAGGACATCGGCGGCACCGCGCTGCTCGCGCAGATGCGGCGGCTGCGAAGCAAGGGGGCGGTGAACTTCGGCTACTACCCGGACAACTTCCTGAACAACCAGCCGGATCTCGACACGATGCGCGACGTGATGTCGCTGAAGTCGCGCCTCGATCCGACGTCGATCAACGCACTGATGCAACAGCATGCGCAGGGGACGAAGACGCCATGACAACCCACAGCATCATCCAGCGCCTGCAGGATTTCGTCTTCTACTACCCGTTCTTCATGTCGTACCTGTGGATGATCGGCGGCGTCGTGCACTACTTCCTGCTCGAGGAAGGCCGCGAGCTGTCCACCCGGACGATCGCGTCGAGCGGCATCCCGAAGATCTCGATCGTCGTGCCCTGCTTCAACGAAGCCGCGAACGCGCGCAGCGTGATCGGCCACCTGAACGGGATGCAGTATCCGAACTACGACATCATCGCGGTCAACGACGGCAGCCAGGATCGCACCGGCGAGATCCTCAACGCGCTGGCCGTCGAGATCCCGCGGCTGCTCGTGATCCATCACGCGCGCAACGAAGGCAAGGCGGTCGGGCTCACAACCGCGGCAGCCGTGTCGAACGCGGAATACCTGCTGTGCATCGACGGCGATTCGCTGCTCGCGCACGATGCGATCGGCTGGATGCTCGAGCACTTCCTGACCGACCCGGGCGTCGGCGCCGTGACCGGCAACCCGCGCATCCGCACGCGCACGTCGCTGCTCGGCCGCATGCAGGTGGGCGAATTCTCGTCGATCGTCGGGCTGATCAAGCGCACGCAGCAGGTGTACGGCCGCATCTTCACGGTGTCGGGTGTCGTCACGATGTTCCGCAAGACCGCGCTCGCCGACGTCGGCTACTGGAGCGCGGACATGCTGACCGAGGACATCGACATCAGCTGGAAGCTGCAATGCCGCGATTGGCGCGTCGTGTACGAGCCGCACGCGCTAAGCTGGATCCTGATGCCCGAGACGCTGAAAGGCCTCTACCGGCAGCGGCTGCGCTGGTCGAAAGGCGGCATCCAGGTGCTGATGAAATATGCGGGCACGCTCGCGCGGCCGACGCAGATGATGATGTGGCCGCTGTTCGTCGAATACCTGATCGGCATCGCGTGGGCCTATTCGATGTCGTTCATTCTGCTGCTCGCGCTGGTGGACGTCGTCTATCCGCTGCCACTGAGCTGGCACGTATCGGTCGTGCCGCACTGGCACGGGATGCTGCTGGTTGCGACCTGCATCCTGCAACTGATCGTCGGCAGCATGATCGATCGCCAGTATGACGAAAAACTCCTGATGTATTTCCTGGACACCATCTGGTACCCCGTTGCTTTCTGGCTGATCAGCATGATCACCACCGTCGTCGCCCTGCCGGCCGTCGTGCTGCGGGGCCGCGGCAAGCGGGCCGTATGGGTCAGCCCCGACCGAGGCATTCAACATGAAGAACGCGCCGATTATTGACCTCTCCCTGCGCACCCCGCGCGAAATGATCGCCGAACGCGGCCGCTTTGCCGGGCTCGCGCTGGTGATCTGGTTCCGCCTCGTACGGCCCGCGCTGGTGGGCGCCGTATGGGCATCGATCTGCATCTATACGTATCGCTACCTGCTGCCGTTCAACCCGGCCGAGATGCCGATCGAACAGATGGTGTTCTACGCGACCAGCATCGCGATCATCGCGGGCACCATCGTCACGTGGCTGATCGCCGGGCGCGTCGTGCATCCGCTGGCGTTCCGGCTGCGCGTGTCGAAGATGCTGCGGCGTTCGGCCAGCGCGAAGGTGCGCGCGGTGCCGCCGACCGTGCTGGCCAGCGCCCGCCGGCGCGGCGCGCGGCGCACGACGCGCATTCTCGTCGCGTCGCACGACGCGAACGGCTCGATTTCAGGCATCGAATGGGTCTCCCACGCGGGGCCGCCGCCCCGCGAGTAGGTCAGCGGAACCACGCCGCCGCGCACGGCCCCGCATCGGTGCCGCGCGGGGCCGCTCCTGAAGCCGCGCTGCCGCGCTTTGCCGGCAGGCCGGCAACCTTTTGCAGTTTTTGCAGACGAGGTGAACCATGTGCGGAATCGTCGGAGCAAGCGGCCTGAACAATCAGGTGCCGCAACTGGTCAATGCGCTGAGCCGGCTCGAGTATCGCGGCTACGATTCGTGCGGCATCGCCGTGCAGGACGACGGCCGCCTGCGCAGCGAACGCACGCTGCGGCGCGTGACCGACCTGCAGGCCCGCGTGCTGACGCTGGGCCTCGAAGCGCAGACCTGCATCGCGCATACGCGCTGGGCGACACACGGCGCACCGTCGGAAATGAACGCGCATCCGATCATGTCCGGCGACACGATCGCGGTCGTACACAACGGCATCATCGAGAACCACGACACGCTGCGCCTGGAGCTGCGGGAGCGCGGCTATACGTTTCGCGGCCAGACCGACACCGAGGTGATCGCGCATCTGATCCACAGCCTCTATCGTGACGACCTGTTCGACGCGGTCGTACGCGCCGTCAAGCGGCTGCACGGTGCGTACGCGATCGCAGTGCTGAGCGCGCGCGAGCCGCAGCGTCTCGTCGCCGCGCGCGCGGGCTCGCCGCTCGTGATCGGCATCGGCGCCGAACAGAACTACCTGGCATCGGACTGCGCGGCGCTCAGCGACCTGACCGATCGCTTCGTCTACCTGGAAGACGGCGACGTCGCGCTGATCACGCCGGAGCGCATCGCCGTGGTCGACTCGGGCGGGCACGAGGCGCAGCGCCCGCTGTGCCAGGTGAAGGCGCGCGACGATGACGCCGCGCTCGGCCCGTACCAGCACTTCATGCAGAAGGAGATCTTCGAGCAGCCGAAGGCGATCGACAACACGCTCGACGGCATCGACACGGTCTCGCCGGCGCTGTTCGACGCGACCGACGGTGCGCGGGCGCGGCTGTCGAGAGTCAGGAGCGTGCTGCTGCTCGGCTGCGGCACCAGCTACTACGCGGGCCTGACCGCGAAATACTGGCTCGAGTCGATCGCGGGCGTGCCCGCCCAGGTCGAGATCGCGAGCGAATTCCGCTACCGCGATACGGTGGCCGATCCGCGCACGCTCGTCGTCGGCATTTCGCAATCGGGCGAAACCGCCGACACGATCGGCGCGATCGAGCGGGCGCGCGACATGGGGCAGGAACTGTCGATGGCGATCTGCAACGTGGCGACCAGCACGATCGCACGCAACGCGCCGCTGCGATTCCTGACGCGGGCCGGCATCGAGCTCGGCGTCGCGTCGACCAAGGCGTTCACGACGCAGCTCGTCGCGCTGTTCGTACTGACGCTGACACTCGCGCAGCTGCGTGGCCGGCTCGACGCTGCGCAGGTCGCGCAGCGCCTGAAGCAGTTGCGTGCGCTGCCCGAGCGCATCGGCCACGCGCTCGCGCTCGAAACGCAGATCATGGGCTGGGCCGCGAAGTTCGCGCACACCGAGAACGCGCTGTTCCTCGGGCGCGGCATTCATTTTCCGATCGCGCTGGAAGGCGCACTGAAGCTCAAGGAGGTGTCGTACATCCACGCGGAAGGCTATGCGGCCGGCGAACTGAAGCACGGCCCGCTCGCGCTCGTCACGAGCGCGATGCCGGTCGTCACGATCGCGCCGGACGACCGTCTGTTCCAGAAGCTGAAATCCAACATGGCCGAGGTACGCGCGCGCGGCGGGCGGCTCTACGTGCTGGCCGGCGATCAGCTCGGGATCGACGCCGACCGCGACACGCACCTGATCCGCGTGCGCGAATCGGGCGACCTGCTGTCGCCGATCGTCAACGTGATCCCGCTGCAACTGCTCGCGTATCACGTCGGCTGCGCGCGCGGCGCCGACGTCGACAAGCCGCGCAACCTCGCGAAATCGGTGACCGTCGAATGATGCGGCAAGCGCGCCCGGTGCAGACGGTCGCGCAATGCATCGCGGCCGCGCTGTGCGGCGCATGCGGCATCGTCACGGCGCCGCCGCCGGCCTTCTCCGCCACGCCGGCCGTGCATACCGTCACCGTGCAGGCCGCCCCGTCACCCCACCCGGCCGCCGATCCGCGCAGCTTCATGCACGGCATCGGCGTGGCCGACGCCGGCAACGGCAAACGCTGGGTGTTCTTCAGCAGCTCGGGCATCGTGCCGCGCGGCGCGATGCGCAACGGCAACTGGCCGCATGACGTGTACGTCGGCGAATGGCTGCCCGGCGCGCCGCACCTGCTGCACGTCCATACCTTCATCAGCCGCCCCGAGGCGCAGGAACCCGTGTCGATCGCGCAGAACGCGCGCGGCGACATCTTCGTCACGTTCGAGGACGGCTGGAACGCGCCGCAGGAGGTCAGCCAGCGCTACGGCGTCTATCGCCGCGACCTGAAGCCGATCAAGCCCTACCCGAACGACGTCGAATCGGGCGGCCACTCGGGGCATGTCGCCACGGCGGCCGACCGCTTCGTCGTGTTCTATTCCGCCGACTGGATCGACGGCGGCGGCGTCGACAACCTCGGTACCGGCAACGGCGTCTACGTGAAGACCTACGACGCGGCCGGGCGCGTGCTGAACCATGTCGCGGTCGCACCGCACCGCCGCGAGTGGTGGCCCGTGGTCGCGGGCTCGCCGCATGCCGCGCTGCTCGTGTGGCAGAAATTCATCGAAGGCAGCACGGACGCGACGCTCGAATACGCGATGTTCGACCCGGTCACCGCGAAGCTGGACAAACTCGGGACGCTGAACGATGCGATCCAGTATTACGTGTACGCGTCGGCGTATGTGCCGGAGATCGACCGCTTCATCGTCGTCACGACGACGGCGGTCGATCGCGGCGTCGCGATGCTGATCGCGCCGGACGGCCGCCGCACGGCGACGCTCGACTGCCTGCCGGCGTCGGTGCGCGAATCCGGCATCGGGGTGTCGGGCACGCATGCGTACGTGCCGATCCGCGACGGGCGGCTGCTGACGCTGGCGCTCGGGCCGGCTGATATCGCGGTCAGCGGCGTGCAGCGTTCGCCGATTCCGTGGGGCACGACGGGCATCGCCGGTTTCCCGGCACGCGGCAGCGCGATGCATTTCGTGTCGCTGACGCCGTCGGGCACACGCGAAGCCGATTTCGAACCGGCGCGGGACACGCCGATGCCGAAAAGCGACGTGCCTTGTTCGAGTCATTGACGCTGCACCCCGCTGGTGTCGTGCAGCCCGTGCCGGATGGGCGCATTCAGTCCACGTTCCCACTCTCCTGTCCAAACCGCGCCACGCAATGCCACACCCATTTGGCCGTCTGATAGTCGAGTATGCCGTCGCGCGCGCGGCCGAGCACGGCCGGCGTCACGATGCGGCCGACGGCGATGCGTGCGATCGCGTCGGCAGCCGCCTGCCCCCGGAATTGCGCGCACTCGGCGAGCCGATCCATCGACAGCCGGAAGCCGTCATGCCATTCGATCCGGCAGCCCGAGCGCGCCGCCGCTGCCTCGACCGACGTATCGCGATAGCTCGGATCGAGCACGATCGCGTCGACGTCGTCGTCCAGCTTGACTACGCCATGCACCTGCGCCTCGATGTAGTTGTCGAGCAGCGGATCGAGGCTGTCACGGTTTTCGGCCGCGAGCGCGATCAGCGCCGTGCAGTCGTGAATCGCGAAATGCTCGGGCCGGTAATGGCTGTCGGGGTAGCAGAAGGTCGTGCGCCGATGCGCGTCGCTGCGCAGGCGCAAATGGCAGGATCCGAAGCGGCGCGACCCGCCGACAGGATCGAGCAGATGGTTCAGCGCGCCGTACTTCGGCCGCAGCGCGGGGTCGGCGGCGTCGTACGCCTGCCCGAACATCCGGCTTTCCCACAGCCAGCGATCGCCGCCGGGATACGCCGTGAGGCCGCCGTTGCTCGTCGCCGTCTCGAACTGGGACCGGTAGATGCCGTCGCGGACGATCCGCTCGAGCGTGCCGACGCCGTCGGACGGCATGTCCGGATGAAAGTTGAGCGTGACGGGAAATGCCGGGCCTTGCCGCGCCGGCGGCCACGATTGTCGGATATGGGCGAGTGCCCGGTCTGCCGGGGAGTCCATGCGTGTTGTCCGGTCCCGTTGAATGCCGCCGGGCCTAGTGGTACCGACGGTATCGTCGTGCCCGCGGCCCGGCATCGGATGCGGCTGGCCGCTCCCGGTGCGTGACGAAGCACGATACACCGTCGCGCGTGCCCGGTCACCCGACCCGCGCCGCAGTCGCCAGCGACGCGCGTACCGGATAGACTGTCGCCCGATTCCTTCCATCGGCCGCGGCGTCCCGCCTCCTGCCGCCGCCGGAACGCCCCTTCCCGGAGAACGAATGCTGAAGCGCCAGTGGTTTTCGCTCGTGCTGCTGACGGTTTGCCTGCTCGGACAACGCGCGTCGGCCCAGTCCACGCTCGAACTCGAGACTGACGGCACGGCCCGCGCCCTCACCCGGCAGACGCTGCTCGCGCGCCCCGATGCGACGGACATCCGCGTGCCGCGCGACATCGCGTACGGCCGGCCGATGACGTTCCGCGCCGTGCCGTTCGCCGCGCTGCTCGGCGACACGCCGCTGCCGGCCGACGGCGTGCTCGAAACGCGTGCGGCCGACGGTTTCGCCGCGCAACTGCCGCTGGATCTCGTGCGCCGGCGTGCGCCGGTCCGCGCCGTTCCGTGGCTCGCGATCGAGGATCCGGCGCATCCGTGGCCGAAGCTGCCGGGCAAGCAGGTCAGCGCGGGGCCGTTCTATCTGGTTTGGCTCGGGCCGGACGCCGCATCGGTTCGCGGCGAGCAGTGGCCGTATCAGGTCGTGCGTGTCACGATCGAATCGTCGCCCGTCTCGCGTTGGCCGTCGCTTGCTGTCGATGGCGCGTTGCCTGCCGACGATCCGGCCCGCGCGGGCCAGCATTTGTTCGTCACGCAATGCCTCGCATGCCACCGGCTCGACGGCGCGGGCAGCAGCCATGCCGGCCCCGACCTGAACACGCCGATGAATCCGGTCGACTACTTCCAGCCGGCCGCGCTGCGCCGCTATATCCGTAATCCGGCATCGGTGCGCGACTGGCCGGGCCGCAGCATGCCGGCGTTTCCGCCCGATCAGCTGAGTGACCGGGAACTTGAGCAGATCGTTGCGTATCTTGCGTATATGGCGAAGCGGAAGGCAGCGCAGTAACGCGCGGCTGGACCACACAAGGAACGTCAATGAAGTCAGGCGACACGCTGTTCACCATCGCATCGATCGACGCCGCGCAGACGCACCCGCTCCGGGCAGCGATCCTGCTGAACGGCGATCTGAACGCGTGTGAACTGGCCGGCGACCATGCGCCGACGACGCTGCACGTCGGCGTGCGCGACGACCGGTCGAACATCGTGGCAGTCGCCTCGCTCTGCGAGGAGCCGCGCGACGACGATCCGGCACGGCCCGCATGGCGGCTTCGCGGGATGGCCGTCCACCCTGCCGAGCGCGGCTTGGGTTTCGGGCGCGTGCTGGTGCAGGTTTGTGTGCGGCATGCGGAAACGCATGGGGCCGCGTTCGTATGGTGTACCGCACGCGAAGCGGCGTACCGGTTCTATGAAAAGCTCGGGTTTGCGGCCGATGGTGCGATGGTGACGATGCCGGGGCGCACCGATACGGCGTTCTACGTGATGCGGCGGTACCTCGATCGGCATTCGCCGCAAGCCTGACGTAACCGGTGCACCGATACCGTCAGCCGGAAACCGGCGCGGCCCGGCGAACATCATCCTGCCGCATCGCCCCCGTCACCCTCAAGCCTCCTGCGCGCTCTGCAACACCGCACGCAACAACACATCCGCCCCCGCCGTCGCCCACTCGGGCGTGATCGCTTCAGCTTCGTTGTGACTCAGCCCGTCGACGCACGGCACGAAGATCATCCCGGTCGGCGCGACGCGCGCGACATAGCACGCGTCATGACCCGCGCCGGACACGATATCCATGTGCGACAGCCCGAGCGCCTGTGCCGCGTCACGCACCGCGTCGATGCAGCGCGACGCGAACGGGATCGGCGCATACGTGAAGATCTGCTCGATCCGCGCACCGAGGCCCGTTTCGTCGGCCACACGTGCAAGTTCCGCACGCAGCGCCGCGTCCAGCTCGTCGAGAACCGCATCGTCCGGATGCCGAAACTCGACCGTGAAGAAGCAGCCGCCCGGCACCGTGTTGCGCGAGTTCGGCCGCGCCTCGATCATCCCGACCGTCGCGCGCGCGTACGGCGCATAACGACGGCCGAGCACTTCGATGAACGAGATCATCCGTGCGGCGCCGACCAGCGCATCGCGGCGGACCTCCATCGGCGTCGTGCCCGCGTGCGCGTCGACACCGGTGAGCGTCACCTCATACCAGCGCTGCCCCTGCCCGCCCGTCACGACGCCGATCGTCTTGCCGGCTCGTTCGAGAATCGGGCCCTGCTCGATATGCAGCTCGTACGCCGCATGCACCGGATAGCCGCCGACGGGCTCCGCGCCCGCGTAGCCGATCCGCGCCAGTTCCTCGCCGATCGTCCTGCCCGCGCCGTCGGTGCGCGACAGCCCGTATTCGAGCGTATAGACACCCGAGAACACGCCGGCAGACACCATCGCCGGCGCGAAGCGCGAGCCTTCCTCGTTGGTCCAGATCACGACGTCGATCGGGCGTTCGGTCTCGATGCCCGCGTCGTTCAGCGCGCGCACGACCTCGAGCCCGCCGAGCACGCCGTAGATGCCGTCGTAGCGGCCGCCCGTCGGCTGCGAATCGGCGTGCGAGCCCGTCATGACCGGCGCGGCATCGGGATTGCGCCCCGCGCGGCGCGCGAACACGTTGCCCATCCGGTCCACACGCACCGTGCAGCCGGCGTCCTGCGCCCATTGCACGAACAGGTCGCGCGACTCGCGATCGAGATCGGTCAGCGCCAGACGGCAGACGCCGCCCTTCGGCGTCGCACCGATTTGCGCCATCCGGTCAAGCGACGCCCACAGGCGGTCGCCATCGACGCGCGGCGCGCTCACGTTGTCCACATTGCCGTTGCCGTTGCCGTTGCCGTTGCCGTTGCCGTTGCCGTTGCCGTTGCCGTTGCCGTTGCCGTTGCCGTTGCCGTTGCCGTTGCCGTTGCCGTTGCCGTTGCCGTCAAGCATCGCCGTTCTCCGGCGCGGATTGCAGCGCGTAGCGGAAATCGCAGCGCTTGCCGCCCTGCATGATCGTGCTCGTGCGCGTGAGCGCGATGTCCGGCGCATAGCCCTGGATGAAGTAGCTGTCGCGCGCGCAGCTCAGCAGGTGCCCGATCTCGCCGAGCCCCATCGCGTGATACATCTCCGCGTAGCTGCAGCGATGCACGTCGTAGTCGTAGTGCGCGTCGTCCGCGCGCCGCACCTCGACGTCGAGCGCATCGTCCTTCTCCCACAGCACCTGCAGCGCGATGAACGACTTCACGCTCGTGCCGCCCGGCTCCTGCGCGGCGAACGTGCGGCCGGCATCGACGGCCGCGCCGCGCACGGCTTCCGCGATCACGGCCTGCGCGCGCTCGGCGCCGAACTCGCGCTTCATGATCTCGTAGATCGGCTTGATGATTTCCGCTTCGATGCGGCGCCGCGCGAGGATCCCGAGGCGCGTGTCCTCGGGTGCGGCGGCGGATGTCTGGGTCACTTCGGTCATGGGGATCGTCCGGGTCGTTTTATCGTTTTATCGTTTTATCGTTTTATCGCTGTATTGCTCTGTATGGCGCTGTGTCGTTTACTTGGTCGCGGTGCGCGAGCCGCCGAGCACGTCGACGACGGTCCACTTGCCGCCGCGCACCTGGTAGATCGTGAAGGCCGGGTCTTTCAGGTTGCCTTCGCCGTCGAACGCGATCCGCCCCGTCACGCCGGGCCGGTCGATCGCACGAACCGCCGCGACCAGCTTCGCCGGCTGCGTCGTGCCGGCCTTCTGCGCGGCCGCGATCAGCGTGGCAGCCGCGTCGTAGGCGAACGGCGCATGCAGTTCGATCGGCGCACGGAAGCGTGCCTGGTATTGCGTGTCGAACGCCTTGCCGCCCGGCATCCGGTCGAGCGGCAGGCCCGGTTCGAGCGCCGTCACGCCGTCGCCGTCCTTGCCAGCGAGCGACAGGAAGGTCTGGCTCACGAAGCCGCCCGCGCCGAGCAGCGGCGCGTTCACGCCGAGCTGACGCATCCGGCGGGAGATCGGCGCGGCCTGCGCATCGAGGCCGCCGAAGAACACGAGATCCGCGCGCTTGCCCTTGATCGCGGTCAGCACGCCGCTGAAATCGGTCGTCTTGTCGTTCACGTACTGGCGATCGACGATCGCGCCGCCGTTCGCCTGCACGCCCTTGATGAACTGGTCGGCGAGCCCCGCGCCGAACGACGTGCGATCGTCGATCACCGCGATACGCTTCGCCTTCAGCGTCTTCACCGCATACGCGCCGGTGAAATTGCCGCCCGCGTCGTCGTGACCCATGATGCGGAAGGCCGTTGCATAGCCCTGCTGCGTGTATTGATGGCCGGTAGATGCCGGCGCGATCTGCGGGATGCCCGCATCGCGGTAGACGCGCGACGCCGGCACGCTGCAGCCCGTATTCCAGTGACCGACGACGCCGATCACGTGCTGGTCGACGAGCTGCTGCGCAACCGCGACGGCCGTGCGCGGATCGGACTGGTCGTCGGCCGCGACGAGCTTGTAGACGACCGGCTTGCCGCCGATGGTCGGATGCTTCGCGTTCGCATCGTCGATCGCGAGTTGCGCACCGTTCTGCAGGTCCTTGCCGATCCGCGCGGACGGGCCGGTGAGCGGCGCGGCGAGACCGATCAGGACCGTCTGCGGCGCGGATTGCGCGAATGCGGGAACGGAAGCGACCAGGGCGGCCGCCGAGAATGCGAGGCTGGCGGGAACGAAAGCGATTTTCATGTGCGGGGATCTTTGAATCGGATCAAAACATGAAAAATATTAAATATTCAGCACCCAAACCCCAAATACCCAATTGTTGGATGCTTATGCCGTTCTCGACACATCAACGTATTACCCCGTAAACAAAGGATATTTTCATGTTGTCGCTCATCCCGACTTTTCGATAAAATTTGACACATGAAAAATATCGAACAATTGCCGCACGATCCGCCGCTGCGCGCGGTGCGTGCGTTCGAAGCCTTCGCGCGTCTCGGGTCGGTCACCGCGGCGGCGGGCGAACTCGACATCACGCCGTCGGCGGTCAGCCATCAGCTGCAGCTGCTCGAAGCGTTCATCCAGACGCCGCTGACGGTGCGCGAGGGCCGGCTGCTCGCACTCACCGACGAAGGCCGCGACTACTACCGTTCGATCAGCGCCGCATTCTCGGTGCTGCGTAGCGCGACGCGCTTCGTGCGCGACCGCTCGTCGCTGCGGCAGATCACCGTCAGCCTGATTCCGCTGCTCGGCATCGGCTGGTTCATTCCGCGGCTGCACGCGTTCCTGGCCGACAACACGGACGTCGACGTGACGGTGCTGTACGCGCATCACCGCAATTACCGGAGCGATGCGTCGGACCTGTCGATCCGCTTCGGTACCGGCGACTGGCCCGGCTACCGCTGCGAGCGCCTGCTGCCGGGCGCGATGGTGCCGATGTGCAGCCCGTCGTTCCTGAAGCGCCACGGGCCGTTCCGCACGCCCGCCGATCTCGCGCGCGCACCGCTCGTGCATGACGAAGATCGCAGCACGTGGGTCAACTGGCTGCAGGGCGCCGGCGTACGGCACGTGTCGCACGCGGTGGGGCCGATGTTCGAGGACGGCCAGTTGACGCTGAGCGCCGCGCGCGCGGATCTCGGCGCGGCATTGCTGCGCGCGCCGCTGGTCGAACGCGAACTGGCGAACGGCGAACTCGTGAAGCTGTTCGACCACGTGCTCGACGACGGGCGCGATTACTACCTGTGCACGCGCGAGGACGCGGACATGCCGGACGGCGCACGGCGGCTGGCGGCGTGGTTGAGGAAGATGGCGGGGATTTGAGCGGGCTTGACTGCCGCCGCGCGGCGAACGCGCGCATGCAACGCGCAGCAGTCGACCGATTCGCCCGGTCGATTCGCGGCGTACGAGAATCGGCGCGCGGAAAAAATCACCTATGATCCTTTCGTCACGGGAAATCCATTCCGGATTGGAACAGCCATGGATCAGTTGAACGGAATCACGGTGTTCGTCCAGGTTGCCGAAACGCGCAGCTACGTGGGCGCCGGCCAGCAACTCGGGCTGTCCGCGTCCGCCGTCGGCAAGAGCATCGCGCGGCTGGAGAAGCGTCTTGGCGTCAAGCTCCTGCATCGCAGCACCCGCAGCATGAACCTAACCGCGGAGGGCGCGCTCTACCTGAAGCGCTGCCGGCAGATCCTCGCGGAAGCCGCAGCTGCGGAAGCCGAGCTGCTGCATACGCTCGACGCGCCGCGCGGCAAATTCCGGATCAGCCTGCCGCTCGTGAGCGAGCTGATGGTGCCCGCCATCACCGCGTTCATGCAGCGCTACCCCGAAATCGAACTCGACGTGCACTTCTCCGACCGGCTCGTCGACCTGATCGACGAAGGCTTCGACGCGGTGGTGCGCACCGGTACGCTCGACGACTCGCGGCTGATGTCGCGCCAGTTGGGCGCCTTCCGCCTGGTGCTGGTCGGCTCGCCCGGCTACTTCACGCGCAAGGGCGTGCCGCAGCGGCCCGCTGACCTGCGCGAACACGACTGCCTCCAGCACCGCTTCCCGACCACCGGCATGATCCAGAAGTGGCCCCTCTGCGACGACTCGCTCGACGAAAGCCTGCAACTGCCGGCACGGATGATCTGCAACAACGTCGAGACGCTGATGCATGTCGCGAAAGCCGGCCACGGCATTGCCTGCCTGCCGGATTTCGCGGTCCGCGACGCCATCGCCGCACACGAATTGCAGAGCGTGCTCGACGCGTACACGCAGAATTCCGGCGCGTTCCGCGTGCTGTGGCCGTCCAGCAAGCATCCGTCGCCGAAGCTGCGCGCATTCGTCGAGTTCCTGCACGAGAACCTGTTCACGATGCACGCGCAAGCGCGCACACATACGGGCCGCGCCGCCGTCGAATCCGAACAGGCCACGCCGCTCGCCTGAAACCGGCCGGCCGGACGCCGGCGCGCATGCCCGCCCACGCAAGCGCCGCGAGCCCGTCTGCCGCTCAATCCGCCCCGGCCTTGACCGACAGATGCAGCAGGACGATGGCGATCACGGCGCCGACGGCACCGATCGAAGGCGTCAAGGCCACGCCGGACGAATGACCCTTGACGACCAGGCTGCCGATCAACGCTCCGCCGCCGATCCCGGCATTGAACGCACTGACGTTCATGGCCGACGCCAGATGCCGCGCTTCCCCCGCCCGGGTCAGGATCCGCATGATCAGCGCCGGCACGAACGCATACGACGCCGCGCCCCACAGGAAGACGTACGCGATCACCGCCCACTTCGTCGCATAGACCTGATTCAGCGACCCCATGAAGAACGCAAGGCACGCCAGGCTGACGAAGGCCGTGCGCAGCGGCCACCTGTCCGCATACCGGGCGCCGACGGCATTCCCCGCGCTCAGGCCCGCGCCGAAGACCAGCAGGATCCACGTGACGCTGGACGGCGAGAATGCCGAAACATCCTCCAGGATCGGCGCGATATATGTGAACCCCACGAACGTGCTGCCGAAGCCCACGATCATCGCCGCATAGGAGAGGAGCATCTTGCCGTCCCTGAAGACGGCCAATTCCGTTGCGACCGACGTCACGTGCAGATTCACGTCGTTCGGCAACGTCTTCCAGAGCGCCAGCAACGAGAGGCCGCCCCAGCCCGCGATCGCCCAGAACGGCGCATGCCAGTCGGAAAAGACGTTCCCGAGGAAGAGACCCAGCGGCACGCCCACCACGTTGGCGAGCGTGATACCGGACAGCATCACGCCGACGGCTTGCGCGCGTCGGCGCGCATCGACCAGATGCGCCGCCACCACCACGCCGATCCCCATCGATACGCCGTGAACCGCCGCCGCGACGCAGCGCGAAATCAGCAGCACCTGATAGCTGCCGGACAGTGCAGAGACGACATGCGCCAGCACGAAGATCGCCAACAGGATCAGCAGCAGGTTCTTCTTCGGGAAACGCAGCGTCAGCGCCGTGAGCGTCGGCGCGGCGAGCGCCACCACCCACGCGTAGGCGCTGACCAGCAACCCCGCACTCGACAGCGGGACCGACAGACTGTCGGCGATGCCCGGCAGCAGGCCCGTCACGATGGTTTCGGTCGTGCCGACGCCGAACGACGTCATCGCCATGGCGGCCAGCGCGAGACGGCCTGTGTCGGTTCGTTCTTCGTTGATCCGGGTTGAAATCGCCAAGGCAAGTGCCCTCCGTTCGTTGGCATGGGGTCTGCACGGCGCACCCGCGACGCCGGTGCGTCCGGGTTGTGCTCGTCGTGCCGCTGCGCGGTTTCAACGCTGAGGAGCCATGGCTCGCACATCGCCAGACCTGCGTCGTGATGTGCGTTGGCCGCTGCATCGCGTCGACCGACGACACGCAGCGTACAAGTTTCGAGCCCGCCGAAAAATCACGAACGATTCGCTTGTTTCCGGAAAATCCTTCCGCAATGCCGCGCCGCAGGCTCACCCCGATCCGCATGGCACTGCGGGGTGCCGGCATGCCTGTCGACGATCTGCGTCGACGCACACGCGTGCCTGACCCGCCCGCTCCCCCGCCCGGCGTGTCAAAAGCTCCGTCCGGCCACCCCGATCAAACAAGGGCCGGAAGCAGATAGAAAATCCCGATGCCCCGGATTGAAACAAGCAATTTCACAAACTCAGGGTGAACCCGGATACTGGCAACACTCCACTCACCACTGAAGACAAGGAATTCTCCAGATGCCGATCATCAACACCCAAATCAAGCCGTTCAAGGCAACCGCTTACCACAACGGCGATTTCGTGCCCGTCTCGGAAGAGAACCTCAAGGGCAAGTGGTCCGTCGTCGTGTTCTACCCGGCCGACTTCACGTTCGTCTGCCCGACCGAGCTGGGCGACCTCGCCGACCGTTACGCGGAATTCCAGAAGCTGGGTGTCGAAATCTACGGCGTGTCGACCGACACGCACTTCACGCACAAGGCATGGCACGACACGTCGGACACGATCGGCAAGATCAAGTACCCGATGATCGGCGACCCGACGCTCACGCTGTCGCGCAACTTCGACGTGCTGATCGAGGAAGAAGGGATGGCCCTGCGCGGCACGTTCGTGATCAACCCGGAAGGCGAGATCAAGCTGTGCGAAATCCACGACAACGGCATCGGCCGCGACGCAGGCGAACTGCTGCGCAAGGTGCAGGCTGCGCAATACATCGCGGCGCACCCGGGTGAAGTGTGCCCGGCCAAGTGGACGCCGGGTGCGGAAACGCTGACCCCGTCGCTCGACCTGATCGGCAAGATCTGACGATCGCGCCGCGCGCCTCGCACGAGGCGCGCGATGGCGGGCCGCCGCTGCGCGCGGCCCGCGCCCTCCTCCGGCACGACGTGCCCGACCAGAATCATTAATACGGAATCCGAAACGCCATGCTCGACGCCAATCTCAAGAACCAACTGAAAGCGTACCTCGAAAAGATCACGCGCCCGATCGAACTCGTCGCCTCGCTCGACGACAGCGCGAAATCGCAGGAACTGCTGGCGCTGCTGAACGAGATTGCGTCGCTGACGGATCGCGTGACCGTGACCGAACGCCGCGACGACGCCGAGCGCAAGCCGTCGTTCTCGATCGGCGAGCCCGGCAAGCCGGCCGGCATCCGCTTCGCCGGCATCCCGATGGGCCACGAATTCACGTCGCTCGTGCTCGCGCTGCTGCAGACGGGCGGCCACCCGATCAAGCTCGACGACGACGTGGTCGAACAGATCCGCGCGCTCGACGGCGACTACGCGTTCGAGACGTATTTCTCGCTGTCGTGCCAGAACTGCCCGGAAGTCGTGCAGGCGCTGAACGTGATGTCGCTGGTCAACCCGCGCATCCGCCACGTCGCGATCGACGGCGCGCTGTTCCAGGATGAAGTCGAGTCGCGCCAGATCATGGCCGTGCCGACGATGTTCCTCAACGGCGCCTCGTTCGGCCAGGGCCGCAGCAGCGTAAAGGAAATCCTCGCGAAGCTCGATACGGGCGCCAGCGCCCGTGCCGCGAAGTCGCTCGAGAACAAACCGGTGTTCGATACGCTGATCGTCGGCGGCGGCCCGGCAGGCGCGGCTGCCGCCATCTACTCGGCGCGCAAGGGCATCGCGACGGGCGTCGTCGCCGAGCGTTTCGGCGGCCAGGTGCTCGACACGATGGCGATCGAGAATTTCGTGTCGGTGCAGGAAACCGAAGGGCCGAAGTTCGCGACCGCGCTCGAACAGCACGTGAAGCAGTACGACGTCGACATCATGGACGTGCAGCGCGCCGACGCGCTGATCCCGGGCGACGTGCACCAGATCCGCCTCGCGAACGGCGCGGTGCTGAAGGCGAAGACGATCGTCCTCGCGACCGGCGCGCGCTGGCGCGAAATCAACGTGCCGGGCGAGCGCGAATACCGCAACCGCGGTGTCGCGTACTGCCCGCACTGCGACGGCCCGCTGTTCAAGGGCAAGCGCGTCGCGGTGGTCGGCGGCGGCAACTCGGGCGTCGAGGCCGCAATCGACCTCGCCGGCATCGTGAAGGCCGTCACGCTGATCGAGTACGGTGCGCAACTGCGCGCGGACGAAGTGCTGCAGCGCAAGCTGCGCAGCCTGCCGAACGTGACGATCGTCACGCAGGCGCAAACGACCGAGCTGACCGGCGACGGCAGCAAGCTGAACGGGCTCGTCTACAAGGATCTGCGCTCGGGCGACACGCAGCGCATCGATCTGGAAGGCGTGTTCGTTCAGATCGGCCTCGTGCCGAACACCGAATGGCTGAAAGGCACGGTCGAACTGTCGAAGCACGGCGAGATCGTCGTCGATGCGCGCGGCGCGACGTCGGTGCCGGGCGTGTTCGCGGCCGGCGACGTGACGACGGTGCCGTTCAAGCAGATCGTGATCGCAGTGGGTGAAGGCGCGAAGGCATCGCTCGGCGCGTTCGACCACCTGATCCGGCAGGACGTTGCACCGGTTGCCGCCGCGCAGCCGCAGGCCGAGGAAGCAGTCGCCGCGTAACGCACCGGCAGCACACGCAGCACACGCAGCACACGCAGCACAACGGATTGTCTCTCTTGGCCCCGCACGCTTTGGTCGGCGTGCGGGGTCCTTTTTTTGCCGCTTCGCCGCGTGGTGGTGGAACGCGGGTCAAAGCCGCCTTCGCCGCTACACGGTCGACATCAACCTGACGATTTCCCGCCGCAGATAGTTCGCGGCCGGCCCGAGCCGCCGCCCCGCCCGCGTGACCACATAGCGATCGAACGACCGCGCGATCGGATGATCGATCGGCACCGCGACGACCTGCCCTGCGGCAATCCTCCCCTGCGCCGCTCCGCGCGTCATGAACGCGACGGCGAGATTCTGCGCCGCGATCGCCACTGCCGTCGAAAACCGGTCGCAGCGGAACGCGGGCACATACGTGCGCCCGATATCGGCAAGGATCGCATCGACATGGGCCTGCAGCCCGAACTCGGCGGGCATGAAGACCAGACGCTCGTCGGCGAGCGCTTCCATCTTCACCGATTTGCGCGACGCCATCGGGTGGTCGACCGAAAAGATCGCGCAGATGGGCTCGCTCTGGAACAGCCGCGCGTTCAATGTCGGATCCGTCGTCGCGCCGATCGATACACAGATATCGACCTGATCCTCGCGAGTCATCGCGAGAAGTTGCGGCAGCGAGCCGGTGCGCAATTCCACGGTGATGCCCGGATACTTGTCCAGGAAAGGCTTCAGGACCATCGCGACCAGGCTCGCGACCGCCCCTTCGCCCGCCGCGATCGTCACCTGCCCGCGCTTGAGACCGCGATACTCGTCGAGCTGCGCGCGAAACCGGCGGGCGTTGCGTTCGCAGTCGCGAAAGTAATCGACCGCCATCTGCCCCGCTTCCGTCAGTTCCATTTTCCGGCCGCGGCGCGTCACGAGCGACAGCCGTAGCTCCCGCTCCGCGATGGCCACTTGCCGGCTGATCGTCGACACGTTCACATCCAGGCCAAGCGCCGCCTGGCGCATCCCGCCGTACGTCGCGATCGCGACCAGGTACTGCAGCGTGCGATCAGAAAGACTCCGTTCGTCCCTATCCAAGGTGGACTCCCGTGTTGCATTCAATGCAACATTTTCGCAGTGTCCGACGCAACTTTCCAGGCCGGTTTTCACCGATACTCCGCCCCGGAGCCGGACAGCGCATGCACCCTGTCCGCGCCGGACCGAATACAGGGTGGCTTACCACTCGAGGACATCCACGGAGGAGCAACATGAACGACGTCAGCCGGCCGATCGACCGCGCGGAACACCCGCGCCAGCCCGCCCGAGCACGCGGCGGCAAGGAGCCGGTCAACCCCTATGTGCTGCTGTTCGTCATGTTGATGGCGGCCGCCCTCGCGACCTGGCTCGTGCCGTCCGGCGAGTTTTCGCGAACGCTCAGCAACGGCATCCGCTTTGTCGTGCCGGGCAGCCTGAAGCCGGTTGCGCAGCACGGCGTGACGCCGGGCGCGATGTTCGTCGCGCTGGCCAACGGGATGACCACGTCCGCTCCGATCATCTTCCTGATCCTGTTCACCGGCGGCGCACTGGCCGTGCTCGAAGCGACGGGCGCGGTGCGCAGCGCGCTCGCGCGAGTCGAACGGGGAGATCGCGCACGCGCGCACATCACCGTCGTCGTCATTTGCATCACCTTCTCGCTGCTCGGCACACTGGGCATCGTGACGAATTCGGTCGTGGCGTTCGTCCCGCTCGGGTTGCTGCTCGCGGAATCGATGCGGCTGCCGAAGGAAATCGGCGCCGGCGTGGTGTATCTGGGCACGTATGCCGGCTTCAACACGGGCATCCTCAATCCGGTGACGACCGGACTGTCGCAGCGCCTGGCCGGCCTGCCGATGTTTTCCGGCATGACGTTCCGCGTGTGCATCTATGCCGCGTTCGTCATCGCCACCATCACCTTTCTCGTCTGGCGAATCCGCACCTGCCGAACGACCGACGCCGCGGTTTCCGGCCCGATGCCCTCGGCGTCCCGCCCGCCGGCGCCGTCGTCCGCGCGACGGCTCGACACGCGGCAACTGGCGGTCGTCGGCATCGTGCTCGCCTGCCTGGCGGTCTTCGTCTACGGTTCGTCGACGCGCAACTGGGCCGAGACCGAGATGATCGCGATGTTCCTCGTCATGGCGATCGCCGCCGGGATCGTGAGCGGCATGCGCGCGGGCGCGATCGCGGACACCTTCCTCCACGGCTGCGGCGGCCTCGTCAAGGGCGCGCTCGTGGTGGGCATGGCACGGGCCATCTCGATCGTGCTCGCTGACGGCAGGATCATGGACCCGATCGTCAACACGCTCGCCGGCATGCTCGCACCGCTCGATTCCACGATGGCGGCGATCTGCATGTTCGTGAGCGCCGCGCTGATCCATGTCGGCATCTCGTCCGGGTCCGGCGAATCCGCGGTCCTCGTGCCGATCTTCGCGCCGCTTGGCGACACGCTGCACCTGACCCGGCAGGTCACGGTGCAGGCCGTGCTGCTCGGCGAAGGCTTCATCAACTGCTTCAACCCGACTTCCGGTGTCCTGATGGCTGTCCTCGCAACGTCGGGCATCCCCTATTTCAAGTGGGTCCGTTTCGTCATGCCGCTGCTGCTTGCGTGGTTCGTCATCTGCGTCGTCGCGATTGCGACAGGCGTCGCCATGCACTGGGGCCCCTTCTAGTCCGCCGCTTCTTCCTGGATCGTCCATGCTCTTACCCGACCTGAGTTCCGTCTCCGACCTGCAGCCGCTTGCCGACGACATGCGCAAGCTCCGCTACACGCTGCATTGCTGCCCCGAACTGGCGTTCGAGGAAGTGCAGACCGCCGAGATCGTCGCCACGCGCCTGAAGGAATATGGCTACACGGTCGCGACGGGCATCGCCGGCACCGGCGTGGTCGGCACGCTGCGACGCGGTTCAGGCGAACGCCGCATCGGGATTCGCGCCGACATGGACGCACTGCCGATCGACGAACGCAATACCTTCGGCCACAAGAGCGTCCACCCGGGCCGCATGCATGCGTGCGGCCATGACGGCCATACCGCGATGCTGCTCGGCGCCGCCCGGCACCTCGCGCAACGCGGGCGATTCGACGGCACCGTGCATCTGATCTTCCAGCCCGCCGAGGAACGCGGCTTCGACAGCGGCGCCAAGCGCATGGTCGAGCAAGGGCTGTTCACGCGCTTTCCGTGCGACGCGGTGTTCGCGATGCACAACCATCCGGGTGCGCCGGCCGGCACGTTCATGTTCCGCAAGGGACATTTCATGGCGGCGGGCGACCGCGTGTTCGTGAAGATCGTCGGCAAGGGCGGGCATGCCGCGCGCCCGCACCTGGCCAACGACCCGATCGTCGCGGCAGGCAGCATCGTGATGGCGCTGCAGACCATCGTGTCGCGCAACGTCGATCCGACGCAGTCGGCCGTCGTGACGATCGGCAAGATCGCCGGCGGATCGGCCCCGAATGTGATCCCCGGCGAAGTCGAATTGAGCCTCAGCGTCCGCTCGTTCGACATGGACGTCCGCCGGATGCTGAAGGAACGAATCACCGCGCTCGTGCACGCGCAGGCCGAAAGCTACGGCCTGCGCGCCGTCGTCGATTATGTGGAAGGCTATCCGGTGGTGACAAACACCGACGCCGAAACCGCGCTCGCGATCGAAGTCGCGAAGGAGCTGGTCGGCGACGCACGCGTGACGGAACAGATGGCGCCGTTGATGGGCAGCGAGGACTTTGCCTACATGCTGCAGGCCTGCCCCGGCGCATTCCTGCGGATCGGCAACGGCCCGACCGACGGCGGGAACACGCTGCATAGCGCGACCTACGACTTCAATGACGAGAACCTGGTCGTCGGTTCCGCGTTCTGGGCCAGGCTGGTGGAACGTTACCTGCCCGTCGCGTGAGCGATCGATGGCTGCCGTGCTGCATCGCCCGCGCGGCGGCCCTTCGTCACAGCGCCGTTTGCACGGCCAACCCGATCGGGCGTAGGCTTCGTCGAATCTGCCCGGAAACCACGGAACACCGATCATGCCCGGCACGCCAATCAAGTCGTTCGTCATGCTGGCCTTCTGCGCCGCCGTCGGCACGTGGGCACTTGCCGACGAACCGCTCCCTGTCGGGCGGGACGCAGGCGTTCCGGCCTTCTATGCGTGGACCGACGCCGTTCCTGCAACGCCCGGACAATTGCTGCGCACCGAGCCGCTGACGCCTGAGCAGAGCCTCGACGAAGCCGGCAAGAACATCCGGATTCTCTATACGTCGACCGACGGCGTCGACGGCCGTACGCCGATCGTCGTGTCCGGCGCGCTGTTTCTGCCGAAAGGAACGCCGCCGCGAGGCGGCTGGCCGATGATGGCGTGGGCACACGGCACCGTCGGCAGCGCCAGCGTGTGTGCGCCGTCACTGGCGCGCCGCAGCGAACGCGACACGCGCTACCTGAACGACTGGCTCGCCCGCGGCTACGCGATCGTCGCAACCGACTATCAGGGCCTCGGTGCGCCCGGCGTGCATCCGTACGGACTGACACGCCCGCTCGCGTACAGCGTTCTCGACAGCATCCGCGCGGTGCAGCACGGCGAGTTCGACCTGACGTCCCACGCCGTCGTGTTCGGGCAATCGCAAGGCGCACGCGCCGCGTTTGCAACGGCCGTCTATGCGAAGTCGTATGCGCCCGAACTGGCGATCGCCGGCGTGGTGGCAACCGGCACACCCTATGCGGCCGTTCACAACCACGCGGCCGATGCCGAGCGGGCACGCGCACACCAGTCGGTCGTCCCGACCTTCGCGTACGACATGCTGCGCATCAGTACCGCGGCGCTGCTCGATCCCGCGTTCGTTCCCGCCGATTACCTGCACGACAATGCGATGCCGGCGTTCGAACTGAGCCGGCGCGCATGCCTGCATGCACTCGAACACAGGATCGTCTCGGACAGGCTCACGTACGACAGCAGCTTCAAGCGCTCGCCGAAACCGGCATTCGAGGCGATCCAGCGTGAAGCCGCCTATCCGGCGCTGACGTCGGACATTCCGATCTTCATCGGTACGGGCGGCAAGGATCGCGACGTGTTCGTGCCGGACCAGATCGCACTCGCCACCGACGCCTGCCGGGCCGGCGACCGGATCGAGTGGCATTTTTATCCGGCACTCGACCACTCCGGAACCGTCAACGGCTCGCTTCCCGATTCCACTCGATTCGTCGCGCGAGCGTTTGCGGGCGAACGGCTAGAGGGCAATTGCGCGTCGCTGCCGTCGAAACCTTGAACAGGTATTGAAGCGCATGCGCCGACGCGTTTCGCGAACGGCTAGTCGCACGCCCGGCCCACCTTCGATGACACAAGCGCGACGCGCGTCCGTCATGCGACGGACGCCCGCCGCCGACGTTACTTCGGCGTCGCAGACGGGCTGTCGTTCGTCGTCCTGACGTTGCTCGACTGCCTGACCAGTTGCTCGGTCATCGCAGCGGCAACCGGGTTCGCGCCCGACGACGAACTGCCCTGCCGAGTCGAACCGGTGTTCGACGACATCGGCGGCGGCGGTAACGACGGATCGAGCTTCGCCGATTCCCTGACGAGCGCGGCCGTTTCCGGCGTTTCGGATTTCGTTGCCGCAGGCGCCGCGGCCGCGTGGCGTTCGAGGCCATCGCGCTTGCGCGGCGCGCGTTGCGTGACCTGCGCGGATTCGGCCGGCTGGGCAGGTTTCGCAGCCGGCGCGGCGGCCGGTGGGGTCGAATCCTGCGCATCGACGGTCACGACGGTGACCTTCGGCGGCGGTGCGCTCGGCTGTGCTTTCTCGCTGACGACCGGAACGGCGGGGACGGATGCGGGTGCGGCGCTGACGCGCGCGGGTGCGGGAACGGGTGTGGGTACCGCCGGGGCGGGTGGAGGCGGCGAAACGGCTGCCTGCTTCGATGCCATACCGGCCTGGGCTGCCGGGGCCGGCGGCGCGATGGCGCCCTGCACCGCGTGATCGTTGTTCGCGGGTGCCACGGCCGCCGGGGCGGCCGAATCGCCGATGCCCGAGTCTTCGATCGCACGGTGGTCCGCGCGCAGGAGCATCACGTAGGCAGTGCCGGCCGCGGCTACCAGGAGCCCACCGGCGATCATCAAGGTCTTGCGGGTACTCGTCATGCTTGTTCACCGATCATGTCGACGTGAACAAGCCATCATACGCGGCCATCGGCCATCGATCCCGCATGAATACATTTGGTTGCATTGTGCCGGCGGCGCGATCGTCAGACGTATCGCGTCCGCCGTTCCGGCACGATCAGTGCCCGGCGGTTACTCCGGAAACGGCAATTCCGTCTGCCCGTCCGCACGCATGCCGAACGTGTTCAGCGTCATCGCGACGAGCGCGTAGTAACCGAGCAATGCAACGAGATTCACGACGGTTTCGTGGCCGAAACGCGCTTGCGCCCGTGCGAACGTCGCGTCGCTCACGCGCCGCGTGTCGTACAGCTCGCTCGCGAACGCATGGATAAGCGCATCGTCGTCCGATTCGAATGCGGGCGCGACGCCGCGCCGGATCGCATCGGCCGTCGCGGCCGGTACGCCCGCATCGAGCGCGATCGGATGGTGGATGTGCCACTCGGCCTGCGAGCGCCAGCGCGCAGCCGTCACGAGAATCGCAAGTTCCGACAGTCGCAGCGGCAGGCCCGTGCGATAGCGGCAGAACGCACCGAGCTTCTGCGCGTGCTGGGCCAGCTCGGGGCTCGCGATCCAGCCGAGAAACGGCCCGTTCAGGTTGCCGCGCGGGCCGCTGAGGATGTCGGCCAGCACGGCCTTCTGCTCATCGGTGGCCGATGCGGGATCGAACGGAGGCAATCTGTCTGTCATGGTGATGATCCGGTGAAGTTCAGTGCATCGATGCCGTCACGCGCCGGCCGACGCGAGCGCCGCACCGATCGCACCCGACAGCCGCTCGACGATCGTGTCGATCTGCTGCGCGGTGCAAATGAAAGGCGGCGCGACGAGGATGTGATCGCCGTGAACGCCGTCGATCGTCCCGCCCATCGGATACACCATCAACCCGCGCTGCATCGCTTCGCGCTTGACCGCCGCATGCAGCTTCAGCGCGGGATCGAACGTCGCCTTGCTGTCACGATCGCGCACGAGTTCGACGCCGACGAACAGCCCGCGGCCGCGCACGTCGCCGATATGCGGATGCGCGCCGTAATGCTTGCGCAACGACGCGCGCAGTTGCTCGCCGCGCGCCTTCACGTTGTCGAGCAGCTTCTCTTCGGCGATCACGCGCTGCACTTCGAGCGCGGCCGCGCATGCGGTCGCATGGCCGAGGTACGTGTGGCCGTGCTGGAAGAAACCCGAGCCGTCGACGATCGTCCGGTAGATGCGGTCGCTCACCAGCGTCGCGCCGATCGGCTGGTAGCCCGCGCCGAGCCCTTTCGCGATCGTCAGCAGGTCGGGCGCGACGCCGTCTTCATCGCACGCGTACAGGTAGCCCGTGCGGCCCATCCCCGACATGATCTCGTCGAGGATCATCAGCACACCATACTTGTCGCACACCGCGCGAATCTTCTTCAGGTACGTGCGCACCGGCGGCACCGCACCGGCCGTTGCGCCCACCACCGTTTCCGCGACGAACGCCGCGACGTTGTCCGCGCCGAGCGCGACGATCTTCTGCTCGAGCTCGTCCGCGAGGCGCTGCGCATACGCTTCGTCGGTTTCGCCGGCCTGCTGGTCGCGGTAGGCGAAGCACGGGCTCACGTGGTGCGCCTCGATCAGCAGCGGCAGGAACGGCTCGCGCCGCCACGCATTCCCGCCGATCGCGAGCGCGCCGAGCGTGTTGCCGTGATAGCTCTGGCGTCGCGCGATGAAATGGCGGCGCTGCGGCTCGCCCTTCTCGACGAAATACTGGCGCGCGAGCTTCAGCGCGGCCTCGACCGCCTCGGAGCCGCCCGACACGAAATACACGTGCTCGAGGCCGGCCGGCGCGGCTTCGACGAGCCGGTCGGCCAGCTCCTCGGCCACGTCGGTCGTGAAGAACGACGTATGCGCGTAGGCCAGTTGCTGCGCCTGCCGCTTGATCGCGTCGATCACGCGCTGGTTGCTGTGGCCGAGACACGAAACGGCCGCGCCGCCGCACGCGTCGATGTAGCGTTTGCCGGTCGAGTCGATGATCTCGATGCCGTCGCCTGCGACGGCGACGGGCAAGGTGGCGCGCGGAGCGCGATGGAAAACGGTCGTCATGCGTTGCCTCATGGATCAGGACGCGTCGTGCGCGCGTCCGGACGGCACGATGCGCGTCGCGAAGCGCTGCGTGCCTTGTTGGTGAATGGTGAGATCGATCGATGCCGCGCCGATCGCGAACACGGCCGTGGCCAGCGTGTTCTCGTCATCGGGATCGGCCGGATCGTCGCGGTAGATCGGCAGCCCTTCCGGCGCGCGATCGCCGAGCACGCGCAGCAGCGCGGCTTCGTCGATCGCGTCGATGGCGGGCGTCAACGCGTCGACGCGGCGCTGGCGGTCGGCGGACGATTGCGTGACGATCTGCGCCTCTGCTTCACAGCCCGGATGCACGAGATGATTCGCGTGCCCGGCAAGCCTCGCCACGTCGACCACCGAGCAACGCGCGGCACTCGCCTCGATGCTCAGCAGCCGCGTATCGCCGGTCGCGCCGAGCGTATGGTGAAAGCCGCTCGCGCGCGCATTCACGCGCAGCACGTCGGACGCCGCGTCGAGCGACGCCGCATCGAGCACGGCGCGCGCGAGGATCATGCGCGGCACGCCCGGCGCGGGCGTCCTGATCCGCAGGTTGTTGATCGCCTGCACGATGCCGGCCCGGTTCGCGGCAAAGGTGTGGCCCGGCAGCGAGCCCGGGTAGTAGAAACTGATGAAGCCCGGCTTGCCCTCGGGCTGCACGTCGACGAGCAGGCAGCGTTCGCGCAGGAACGGATCGCCGTCCTCGTTGTGCGCGATCCAGCGCGTGCCGGCCGCGTCGCGCGCGGCAAGCGTCGTGCAGCCGTCCGGCGCGTTGTGGATCAGCTCGCCGCGGCAGTTCCACAGGAAGATGTCCTCCGCCGGCCAGCCGACGCCCGCCGCGATCCCGTCCAGTTCCGCGACGAGATCGGGGTACGCGGCCAGCGCGGCCTGCCGCAGCTCGGCGACGAACGGATGGCCGCGCCAGCGGCGCACGGCCTGCCACGCGCTGCTCTGCTGCATGTACGCATCGAACACGGGACGGGCGAGCTCGCCGAGGCGCACGCCGATGTCGAACGGCGCGCCGGCGATGACGGGGGAAAGGGAAAGCGGCATGTCGGATGGTTCGGTTTCGTTCAGGACACGTGTTTCAGGAATTCCTTCAGGCGCGGGGTCGGCGGCCGGTCGATCAGGTCGACCGGATGGCCGTCCTCGGCAATTCCGCCCTGATCCATGAACAGAAGCCGCGTGCCGACCCGTTTCGCAAAGCCGATCTCGTGCGTGACGACGATCATCGTCATCCCTTCGGTAGCAAGATCCTGCATCACTTTCAGCACTTCGTGGCGCAATTCCGGATCGAGCGCCGAGGTGGGCTCGTCGAACAGCATCAGCCGCGGCCGGATCGCAAGCGCCCGCGCGATCGCGACGCGCTGCTGCTGGCCACCCGACAGCTCGGACGGGTAATGATTCGCGCGCGATTCGAGGCCGACCTTGTCGAGCAGCGCCATCGCCTGGTCGCGTGCTTCGGCGCGCGATGCTCCGCGCACCTGGGTCGGCCCGAACATCACGTTCTCGAGCGCGGTCATTTGCGGGAACAGGTTGAACTGCTGGAACACCATGCCGGCTTCGAGCCGGATGTTGCGGATCGTCGTCGCGTTGCCGCGCACGCTCTGGCCGTCAACGAGCAGCTCGCCGCCGGTGATTTTCTCGAGCGCGTTGATACAGCGCAGCATCGTCGACTTGCCCGAGCCCGACGGGCCGATCACGACGACCACCTCGCCCGCGTCGATCTTCAGGTCGATGTGCTTCAGCACCGGCACGTGGCCGAAGCTCTTCGACACGTTCTGGAATTCGATCATGCTCATAGGATGCTCCAGGAAACGTTGCAATTTCTGACAGGGCGGAATGAATCGTTGTTGACAGACAGCGCTCCAGCTTTAGAGTGACGAGCATGATCCTCGTCTACCGCTACCGCGTGAAGTCGCTCAACGGACTGCTTAACAAACAGAGCCGTGCGGTGAACTACGTCTGGAACTTCTGCAACGACACGCAGAAGCACGCGCTCAAGTGGAGCAAGAAGTGGCCGACAGGGTTCGACCTGAACGTGCTTACCACTGGCAGCAGCAAGGAACTTGGCATCCACTCCGGCACGGTTAACGCAACGTGCGAGCAATACGCGAAGTCGCGCAGCCAGCACCGGCGCCCTTACCTGCGCTATCGCGGCAAGAAATCGCTTGGTTGGGTGCCGCTGAAAGGCCGCGACCTGAAGCGCGAAGGTGACGCGTTTCGTTTCGCCGGCAACACGTTCCGTGTGTTCAACAGTCGGCCACTTCCAGACGGCAAGATCAAGGACGGAACCAATTTCGCGCGGGATGCGCGCGGCAACTGGTTCCTGAACATCGTGATCGAAATGCCCGATGTTCAGGCTCGCCCGGTTCGTTCTGGCGTCGGCATCGATCTTGGCCTGAAAGACTTCGCCACACTTTCGACTGGCGAAAAGTTGCCCAACGACCGGTTTGGTCAGCGCGCGGCTGAAAAGCTGGCGAAAGCCCAGCGCGCGCGAAAGCACAAGCGGCATATCGCGAAGCTGCACGCCAAGGTGGCGAATACCCGTGCCGATTTCCAGCACAAGCTCGCACTCGATCTGGTGCGGCGCTTCGATTACATCGCGGTCGGCAACGTGTCGGCCGTAAAACTCGCCAGAACCAGGATGGCGAAAAGCATCTACGACGCATCCTGGTCGTCCTTCCGAAACAAGCTCCGTTACAAGGCGATAGCGCACGGAGCCACGTTCGAGGAAGTCGACGAAAGCGGTTCTACCCAGTCCTGTTCGGCGTGCGGGTCGAAAGACAGCACGACGCGACCGAAAGGCATCGCGGGGCTGCGAATAAGAGAGTGGGCCTGCAGTGGCTGTGGTGTCGTGCATGATCGCGATATCAACGCTGCGTTGAACATTCTCCGATGCGGACGTGCATCGCCAGTTGTGGGAATTGCCCCTCTCCATTCAGAGAGGCAAGGACGTCAAAGGATCCGCATCCTCTTTTCGACGAGCCGCAGCGTCAACGTCATGGCGCCGGTAAGAATCAAGTAGATCACAGCCACCGCGCTCCAGATCTCGACCGCCTGGAAATTGCCCGCGATGATTTCCTGCCCCTTGCGCGTCAGTTCGCCGACGCCGATCACGATGAACAGCGACGTGTCCTTCAGGCTCACGATGCACTGGTTGCCGAGCGGCGGAATCAACCGCCGGAACGCCAGCGGCCCGACCACCTTCAGCAGCACGCGCGGCATCGACAACCCCATCGCGAGCCCCGCTTCCGTCAACCCCTTCGGGATCGACAGCAGCGCACCGCGCACGACTTCCGCGAGATACGCGCCGGAATTCACCGTGATCGCGATGATCGCGGCCGTCAGGCCGTCGATGCGGATGTGCGCGAGCAGCGGCAGCGCGAAGTACAGGAACATCACCTGCACGACGATCGGCGTGCCGCGAATCAATTCAATGTAGACCTGGACAAGCACGTTCATCGCCTTCGGCCCGTATGCGCGAAACATCCCCGCGACCATCCCGACGATGAACCCGCCCACCAGCCCGAAAAATGCGATGAACACCGTCAACCGGACCCCGTCCATCAGGTCCGGCAACGCCGCCCAGATCGCCGACCAATCGAAATTCACTTGTTGCTCCCCGTTCGATTCAAGACCGGCGCGGCCGCATGGCCGCGCGCTGTTGCGGCGTCACGCTCACATCTTCGGCGGCTCGGCGCCGAACCACTTCTTGTAGATCTGCGCGTAGCGGCCGTCGGCCCTGATCTTCACGAGCGACGCGTTGACCTTCGGCACGAGCGGGCTGCCCTTCGGGAAACCCATCCCGTACTTGTCGCCGCTGACCGGCTGGCCCGCGACCTTCACCTTGCCCTTGCCTTCGTTGTTCACGAAGAACAGCACGTTCGGCGTGTCGTGCATCGCCGCGTCGACCCGGCCGGCTTCGAGCGCGAGGTAGGCCTGGTCGATGTTCGGGAACTGTCGGATCTCCTTCGGCTTCAGGTGCGCCTTGATCCAGTCGATCGTCGCGGTGCCCGTCTTCGCGGCGATCACCTTGCCGTTCAGGTCGTCGATCGACTTGATCGTCGTGTTGCCGGTCTGCACCATCGCCGCCAGGCCGCTGTCGTAGTACGGCGCGGAGAAGTCGATCGCCTTCTTGCGCTCTTCCTTGATCGTCATGCCCGACAGCGCGACGTCGATGTTCTGCGTCTGCAGCGCCGGGATCAGGCCCGCGAAATCCATCGGCTGGATCGTGTATTTCCAGCCCTGGTCCTTCGCGATCTCGGCCCACAGGTCGAGATCGAAGCCGACGTACTTGTCGCCCTGCTTGAACTCGAACGGCATGAACGACGTATCGGTCCCGACGACGAGCGTCTTGGTATCCGCGTGCGCGAAGCTTGCGCCGAGCGCGGCAACGACCGCGACGGCTTTCAGGAAGGAACGGCGACTCATGGTTTCTCTCCGCATGATTGAGCGATGTGACCGGCCAGCCGGCCGGCGGTAACGACGACATCAAGCCGCACCGCAACATGCGATGTCGAATTAAACATTAGTGCAACAAGTGTTGTCAACGGCGATACTACGACAACAAAAAAGTGCGCAACGGGTAAATGCATCGAGACAAACCCGGGCCGCGCGGCGCGGATAGATCGGAGGAAAGCGGCGGATGGCGGGCGAAATGCACGGGCCGGGGCGTGCCGCGCAGTTCCCCTAGGGCAGCAGCCCCCTTGGGCTTTCCGAAGCCCACCCCTCAGAGTTGCCAACAGCGCACGATCGGGCGCGGGAATGAGGCGGGGCCGTGTTCGGGCTCCAGCGGCAGGGCCGCCCTAGAGGCGTTGTACGACGGTAATGGATGAACGGATGCGCGGGCGCCGCCCCGCAAAACTCGGCGGATTGATGGGGAGCAAATCCGTCGAGGTTGATCGCATTCACAACGCCTGTAACGCGTAACGTTACAGGCTATACTTGCCTTGCGTCTTGTGCGAGACGCTTTGATTCACCGCAAAAAAAGGGGCTTCCACCATGCGTAATTTCTATGATCAAGAGCTTTCGCCATAAAGGCATTCAGCGCTTCTTTGAATCTGGCTCCACAGCGGGCATTCAAGCGGCGCACATGAGCAAACTTAAGCGGCTACTGTCTGCGTTGAACCGGGCGAAAAGCCCGAACGACATGAACCAACCGGGGTGGCGGTTGCACCCTTGGAAGGGAACCGGCGACGGTGTATGGTCGGTCGACGTGAACGGAAATTGGAGGTTGACGTTCGAGTTCGATGGGGAGGATGCAGTCCTCGTCGATTATCTCGATCCTCGCTGACAGGCCGCCTCTACTACGGTTCTACAGTACAGCGTTCATTACAACGGCTATGTCCATCATGTTTGACCCGCCGCATCCCGCGGCAATCCTTCGGGAAGATGTGCTTCCGGCACTGAACCTGACGGTGACTCAAGCGGCAGAACAACTGGGCGTTTCGCGCGTCCAGTTGTCTCGTGTTCTCAACGAAAGGGCGAGTATCTCGCCCGATATGGCGCTACGCCTCGAGCAGTGGCTTGGTGCGGAGCGCGGCGGCCGAGCTGATTTCTGGCTCGGCATGCAGTTGGACTATGACCTGTGGCAGGCACGAAAGCATGCGCCGACGAAGGTTAAGCCTGCCCCTTCAGAGGCAGTGCGTGCTTAACGAGAAACCGGCTTTGGTCCGGAGCCCTGTTCAGTTAAAGCCCGCCTTGCGCGGGCTTTTTTGCTAATGACGCGTCGTCCACGTCTTCCGGTCGCACGTAGATGGCGCCCTTATCGATCGGCGCGACGTAGTAACCGCGTGCGGTCAGTTCGATCCTGAAGTCGCTGAATACCTGGAACAGCTCGTTATCGCACGGCAAAGACGTGAACTTGAGATCGACACGTTCCCCGGTTTCATACGACGTTCGGAAGAGTCGTGCGGGGGCGGCCCTGAGGCAGAAGTCTGAAGGGAAGGTCGCGGCGGCGGGTGCGGCCGCCACGACGGCCGTCCAGTGCAACGCGTGCGGCAGGATGACGACCGCGCCATCGCCGCCGCCTGCACATCGGTTCGCGCGGACGGCCGGCGATTCAACCAAGCGCCTTGTCGGGGCGACCGTGCGCGCCATGCTGGCAACCGCCGGCGCGGCTCAACGCAGGTTGCGGGATGCGCGCGGCAGCGCCGAGCGACGGCGCGTCGCTCACGCCGCCACCCCACTCGCCTGATGCGACACCAGCCGCGCATACGCACCCTGCCGCGCCAGCAGGTCAGCATGCCGTCCGGACTCGATCACGCCGCCCTGCTCCATCACGAGGATCAGGTCGGCATTGCGCACGGTCGACAGCCGGTGCGCGATGATGATCGACGTACGCTGCGTCATCAGGTCTTCGAGCGCCGCGCGGATCTGCTGCTCGCTGATCGTGTCCAGGTGGGACGTCGCTTCGTCGAGGATCAGCACCGGCGCATCCTTCAGGAACGCACGCGCAATCGCGACGCGCTGGCGTTGGCCGCCCGACAGTTGCACGCCGCGCTCGCCGACGCGCGTCGCGAGCCCGTCGGGCAGCCGCGCGACGAATTCGCCGAGCGCCGCATGGTCGATCGCGCGCTGCACGTCCGCATCGGACGCGTCGTTCGCGGCGAGCCGGATGTTCGCTTCGAGCGTGTCGTTGAACAGGTAGGTATCCTGCGCAACCAGCGCGATGTGCTGCCGCAGGTCGTCGAGCCGCAGGTCGCGCAGGTCGACGCCGCCGAGCGTCACGCGGCCCTGCTGCGGATCCCAGAAGCGCAGCAGCAGGCTCGCGACCGTCGACTTGCCGGCGCCCGACGCACCGACCAGCGCGACCGTGCTGCCGCGCGGCACCTCGAAGCTCACGCGGTCGATCGCGGGCACGCTGCGGCCCGGGTACGTGAAGGACGTGGCCTCGAAACGCACCGCCGGATCGGCGGGCATCGCATGCATGCCGTCCGTCACCGGCACGGGCTCCTTCTCCAGCGCGCGCAGGCGGCGCGTCGACGCGATCGTGTCGGCGAGCTGGCGCGCGACCTGGCCGATTTCGGCAACCGGCATGAAGGCGGCTACCGCCACCAGCACCAGCAGCGGCAACGACTCGCGCGGAAACCAGCCACGTGCACACAGCAGCGCGCCGAGCGCCGCGACGGCCAGCCCGCCGAGCCCGCTCGCGACTTCCAGTGCGGCGCTCTGATGCGACAGGTCGTCGAGCAGCTTCGCGCGTTGCTTCCGGTATGCATCGACTTCGGCCACGAACGCTTCGCGCCGGCGCGCGACGGCCTGGAACGCGGTCAGCTCCGCGAGTCCCTGGATCGTCTCGGTCAGGTGCGCGCCGAGCTGGCCGAGCGCTTCGCGCGCACCGGTGCCGAGCCGGTCGACCTCGCGCCGCGCCAGCACCGGTGCGAGCCCGGCCCACAACAGGAACGGCAGCAGCACGAGCGCGAGCGGCCATGCGACCGACGCGAGCAACACCAGCACGGCGGCCGGCACGAGCACCGCGACGAACGCGGGCGCCAGCGTGTGCGCATAGAAATACTCGACGGTCTCGACGTCCTGTGTCGCGAGCGACACGAGATCGCCGGAACGGCGGCGCAGTAGCCCCGCCGGTGCAAGGCGCTCGAGCGTCGCGAACAGCGCGATGCGCATTTCCGCGAGCAGCCGGTACGCCATGTCGTGCGCGAGCCACGATTCGAGCCAGTGCAGCACGGCCGCCACCGGCGCGATCACGAGCAGCGCGGTGACGAGCGTCGGGCTCACATGGCCGCCCGGCACCGCACCGACCACCAGCGCACCGATCACGCCGACGCCGATGAACGCGAGCACGCGGGCGATCCCGAACAGCACCGTCAGCACGACCTTGCCCGTCCACGGACGCACGAACCGCAACAGCGTCTGCAGCGTTTCCGGCCAGCCGATCTCCGCGGCATCGTCATTCAGCGGCCTCACTTGCGGGCCCGACGACGCACGCGCGGTCGCGCCGGCCGTCGTCGCCACGCCGACCGATTCGGCAACCGCTTCCAGTTGCGGCCCCATCAGCCGGCGATACGGGCCGTCACGCGCGATCAGCGCCGCGTGCGTACCCTCGTCGACCACCTGCCCCTGGTCGAGTACCAGGATGCGGTCGGCGCCGATCACGCTGGACAGCCGGTGCGCGAGCACGAGCGTGGTCCGCCCGCGCGTGAGCCGGTCGAGCGCCTGCTGGATCAGCGCTTCGTTCTCCGCGTCGACCGACGACAGCGCCTCGTCGAGCAGCAGGATCGGTGCATCGCGCAGCAACGCGCGGGCAATCGCGAGGCGCTGGCGCTGGCCGCCCGACAGCATGAGCCCGCGTTCGCCGATGCGCGTCGCGTAGCCGTCGGGCAGCGCCGAGATGAAATCGTGCGCGTTGGCCGCGCGCGCGGCGGCGATCATGTCCGCATCGCTCGCGTCGGGGCGGCCGAGCCGCAGGTTGTCGGCGACACTGCCGTCGAACAGCGTCGCATCCTGCGCGACGACCGCGATCATCTCGCGCACCTGGCCGGCATCGAGCGTGCACACGTCGCGGCCGCCGATGCGGATCGCACCGCCCTGCGCATCGTGCTGGCGCAGCAGCAGGCGCACGATGGTCGATTTGCCCGCGCCGCTCGGCCCGACGATGGCCACCGTCTCGCCTTCGCGAACCGAGAAGCTCAGCGCCGCATGCGCGTCGGCACGACGCCCCGGATACACGAAGCTGACGGCGTCGAACGCGATCTCCGGCCGCAGGCCCTGCACGCGCGGCACATCGGTGGAAGGCGCGTGGCTCTGGGCGTCGAGCAGCGCGTGGATCGCATTCGCCGCCGACTGGCCGATCATCCCCTGGTGCAACACCGAACGCAGGTCGCGCAGCGGCCGGAAGATCTCGCTGCCGGCCATCAGCACGATCAGCAGCGCCTCGAGGCTCATGTCGCCGTGCCGCACGCGCCACGCGCCGACCGCGATCGCGGCGGCCGCGCCGAGGCCGGAGCCGAGATCGGTGAAGAGCCGCGTCAGCAGGCCGAGCGCGAGCACCCAGAACGTGCTGTCGGACAACGCGCGCGCCTTCGCGGCCAGCTTCGCGCCGAACGCCGTGCTTTGCCCGAACGCCTTCAGCGTCGGCAGGCCCTGCACCGCGTCGAGAAATTCCTCGCCGAACGCCTTGAAGGCCACCGAGCGCGCGAGCGCCGCGCGCTTGTCCGCGCGATGCACGAGTTGCGGCAGCGCGAGCGTGACGAGCGCCGCGACCAGCAGGATCGCGGCCGTCGGCACGTCCCACCACGCGAGCACCGCGAAGATCATCACCGGAGCGCAAGCGGCGATCACGAGCTGCGGAAGATAGGTGCCGAAAAAGGTCTGCAGCTGCTCGACGCCGTCGACCACGGCCAGCATCACACCGCCCGTGCGTTCGCCGCTGAACCACGCGGGGCCGAGCGCGGCGATCCGGTCGAACAGCCGTGCGCGCAACGTGGCCTGCACGCGCCCGGCCGTGTGCTGCGCGAGCACCGTGCGGCGATGATCGAGCCATGCGCGCAGCAGCACGCAAGCTGCCGTTGCAACGACGGCTTCGCCGATGCTGCGTGCCGGCGCGCCGGAAAAGACCAGCGCCAGCACGCGGCCGAGAAATACGAAGCGCAGGATGCCGACACCCATCGCGAGCAGGCCGAGCGCGACGGCCGCGGCAACCCGCCAGCGCAGCCCCGCCATCATTGCCCATAGTCGTCGGTCGAAATACATGAACCCCTCCGGTAGTGTCTGATTACGTTTTTTCTTGACCGGATCGAGGCTACCCGCGCGGCCCATGCGCGGCAAAAGATGATTTTTCAACGGGTGTTGAGTCAACTACAATACCCCGCATGTCGCACCTCCCTCCCCTCAGCGCATTGCGGGCTTTCGAAGCGGCCGTCCGCCTCGGCGGGTTCGCGCGCGCGGCGGTCGAGCTGAACGTGTCGACCAGCGCGGTCAGCCACCAGATTCGCGCGCTCGAGGAATCGCTTGGCGCAAGGCTGCTCGAACGCAGCACGGGGCTTGGCGGCATCAGCCTCACGCCGGCCGGCGCACGTCTGCTGCCGGCCGTCAGCGATGCACTGTCGCGCCTGACCGACGCCTGTGCCGAGACTCGCGGCACCGCGCAACGGCTCACCGTATCCGCCAACGCGCCGTTTTCGGCGATGTGGCTCGCACGCCGCCTCGCGGAATTCTCGTCGCTTCATCCCGACACGCCGCTGCATGCCGTCGTGCTCGACGAAGAACCGGATTTCGCCCGCAGCGGCGTCGATCTGGCGATCGTGCACGTGCCCGCGCACCGGCAGCGGGACGACGACGACGTGCTGATCCGGGAGACGGTGTTCCCGGTATGCAGCCCCGAGCTGTTTCCGTACGCATCGGGGCACGTGTGCCGCTCCCGGCTGCTGCAGGAGATGCACGAGGACAGCCCCGAGATCGACTGGCGCAACTGGGCATCGGAATTCGGCTTGCCGGGCGACTTCGAGACGAAGATCGTCCGTTACAGCAGTTTCAGCCAGGTGATCGGCGCGGCGGTCGGCGGCGCGGGCATCGCGCTCGGCCGCGTGCCGCTGATCGAGCCCGAACTGCGCAGCGGGCGCCTGGTGCCGCTGGTGCCGGGCCTCGAGCGCAATGCGTCGTGGCGCTTCGTGCTGCGTCGCAATCCATCGGCGCGGCACCGGCTGCTCGATCCGTTGATCGCGTTCCTGCGCCGCGAAGCCGAGGCGGCGCCGCCATCCACGCTCGCGAAGATCGTTGCGCCCGCATCCAACGACAGCCACGCGCGCGGCGCGGGCGGTGCCTGACGGGCCGGCACACCAGGCCGGCCTCGCGTTTTGCCTGCCGGTACTTACGGCGCGGCGAAGAACAACGCGACCACGCACGCCATCCCGCCAAACCACACGAGCGAACGCAGCGACGCCCAGTTCAGCAGGTACATCAGCATATAGACGACGCGGATCGCGACGAACGCCATCGCGAGCTGGTCGACGCGATGCACGTTCGCGCCGTTGTGCCACGCCACCACCAGCGCGGCCGTGAACAGCGCGAGCGCCTCCCACGCGTTCTGGTGCGCGGCCTGTGCTCGTGCGCGCCAGCCTTCGAGCTTCGCCAGGTAGTCGCGCGGCGTGCGGTTGTCGTAGCCCTTGCGAGCCTTCGCGAGAAACGTCATCGGGAACGGCAACAGCGCCACGATGAACAGGCACAGCTGGGACGTCGTCATCAAAAGTCTCCTCCTTTATGATTACATTGATCAATGACAAGATCGCCGAGAGCTTAGCATTGCGTCGCGCTGTTCGCGCACCGCTTTTCTAGACGGGAGACTCGGCTGCGCGGCCCACAGACAGCCGCGGCCAGCCAGATCAGACACACAAATTTCCACCAAATCGTCGACAAATACGTTAATTAAAACTGGTCGAACACCAATAAGATAGCGCTCGACACTGGCCCGGCGCGTTTCTGCGCCGAGCTGCCGAACCCGCGCCGCCGCGCGCCGAACGACATCCGATCCGAGACATCGCCATGCCCCGTCCCATCGTCGCCCATATCCGCCCTGACGCCATCCGCCACAACCTCGACTTCATCCGCCGCACTGCCGCGCAATCGCGCGTATGGGCCGTGGTCAAGGCCGACGCATACGGTCACGGCATCGAGCGGATCTACCCGGGCCTCGCCGCTGCCGACGGTATCGCGCTGCTCGACCTCGCCGAAGCCGTGCGCGTGCGCGAGCTCGGCTGGGACAAGCCGGTGCTGCTGCTCGAAGGGATCTTCGAGCCGGCCGACGTCGAGCTGGCCGATCGTCACCGCCTGACGGTGGCCGTGCACTGCGACGAGCAGCTCGACCTGCTGATCGCGGCAAGGCCGCAGCAGCCGATCGACATCCAGCTCAAGATGAACTCCGGGATGAACCGGCTCGGCTACCGGCCCGCCGCGTTTCGTGCCGCGTGGGAGCGTGCTGCGAGCGCACCGTCGATCGGCAAGATCACGCTGATGATGCATTTCGCGAACGCCGACGAAGGCGAAGCCGACTGGCAGCTCGAACAGTTCGATGCGGCCACGGCGGGGATTCCGGGCGAGCGCTCGACGTCGAACTCGGCAGCCGTGCTGTGGCATCCGCACGCGCACCGCGACTGGGTACGGCCCGGCACGATCCTGTACGGTGCATCGCCGACAGGTGCGTCGCGGGATATCGCCGACACGCCGCTGATGGCCGCGATGACGCTGACGAGCAGGATCATCGGCGTGCAGACGCTGTCGCCGGACGAAACCGTCGGCTACGGCCGTCGCTTCACGGCCGACCGGCCGATGCGGATCGGCGTCGTCGCGTGCGGCTATGCGGACGGCTATCCGCGCCACGCCCCGACCGGCACGCCGATCGCGGTGGACGGCGTGATGACGCGCGTCGTCGGCCGCGTGTCGATGGACATGCTGACCGTCGACCTGACGCCGTGCCCGAACGCGGGCATCGGTTCGAGTGTCGAGCTGTGGGGCGACCAGGTGAAGGTGGATGACGTGGCGGAAGCCAGCGGCACGATCGGCTACGAGCTGATGTGCGCGCTCGCGCGCCGCGTGCCGGTCGTGATCGTGCCGCCCGGTGCGTCGAGCGAACAGCCGGCGCTGCGGACCGGAAGCTACGGGCGCTGACCCGGGGCGAGGCGGCGGCGCGCTATCACGTCGCAGTACGTGCCGCTTCGCTTGCAGGCTGCCTCGGGCAGCCCGTTTGCTTTCCGGTGTGCGGGAAAGGCGCGGGTTACGGCCCTTCCGCTTCCTTCGCCCGCCTGCGACGACGCACTACGAGCGCCACGTCGGCTTGCGCTTCTCGAGGAACGCGTCGATCCCCTCGCCCGCATCCTCTTCCATCATGTTGCGCGCCATCACGTCGCCCGCAAACGCATAGGCTTCGTCGAGCGGCAGCTCGCGCTGGCGGTAGAACATCTGCTTGCCGTACCGCACCGCGGCCGGACTCTTCGCGACGATCTCGGCGACCTTGCGTGCGACGGCCGCGTCGAGCGCATCCTCGGGCACGGCCTCGTTGACGAGCCCCCACGCGGCGGCCGTCGCCGCATCGACGAAGCGCCCGGTCACGAGCATGTCGAACGCGCGCTTCGCCGTGACGTTGCGGCTCAACGCAACAGCCGGCGTCGAACAGAACAGCCCGACGTTGATGCCCGATACCGCGAAGCGCGCGGTATCGGCCGCGATCGCCAGGTCGCACGCGGCGACGAGCTGGCAGCCGGCCGCCGTCGCAATGCCCTGCACGCGTGCGATCACCGGCACCGGCAACGCGCGCATCGCGAGCATCACGCGGCTGCACTGCGCGAACAGCGTGCGGTAGTAGTCGAGCTCCGGCTTGCTGCGCATCTGCCGCAGGTCGTGGCCTGCGCAGAACGCCTTGCCTTCGGCGGCCAGCACGACGCAGCGCACGTGCGGATCGACCGCCAGCGTGTCGAATGCATCGTGCAGGCTCGCCAGCATCGCCTCGGACAACGCGTTGAATTGCTGCGGACGGTTCAGGCGCAGCGTGACGACGCCGTCGTGCGCGTCGCGCAACAGGATCGGCGCGGCAGTCTCTTGATCGGATTCCATGATGTTCCGCTCGTCGGGGTTCGGCAGGATGCGATGCGGCGCGAGCGCGCGGCGATGATGCACGCACGCTCGCGGCACGGTGTTGAAATGGTCCTCCACATTCCGTGCGGCGTCCAGTCGCGGCGCAGCGGGCTCAACCGCTCACGCGCGCTTGCGCCTGCTGCGCCACGCGCGCACGCCCGAGCGCAGTTGACCGACGCCGCCCAGGAAAAAGACGGTGCCCATCCCGCCTATCATCAATACGTCCCCCCAGATCGCACCGAACGTATTCAGCCGCGCGCTCATCCTGGGCTCGTCGGGCGTGTAGCGCACCTCGACGGCCGCGCCGTCCTGCTCGCTGACCTCGCCGCCCTGCGCGTATTCGACCTGCTCGCCCGCGAGCGTCGTGAACGCGATCTCCGGATGATGCGGGCCCGCGTTCAGCTTGATGACGCGCCCCGGCACGACGATCGACGTCCGCAGGAATTCACGCGTCGACTGCGCGTACAGTGCGGTGCCGACCAGCATGCATGTGCCCAGCACGGTAAAGACGACGCCCTTGCCGATCAGCACCTCGACAGGTTGCGCGGCGGGGCGGCCGGGATCCGACACCATCGCGCCCACTCTACGGGCGTGACCGATCGAACGACACGTCGATCTTCGACTGCGTCTTGCAGCGATACATCACGCCGCGCCCCGTTTCGTCGGTCACGCCGTCATACGGACCGTTGCAGCCGGTGACCTTGTACTTCGCGAACGGAATGCGCTTGCCGTCCGTCGGCCGGACCAGCACCGGAATGCGCCCCGTCGAGCCGTCACCGACCGTGCGGATGAGCACCATGCGCGCCGCATCGATCGGCGCCGCCGAACGCACATAGGCCGTGCGCCCCTGCGCGTCGGTCGAGCCTTCGACTTCGAGTTCCTGGTTGCTCTGGGCCGCGCTCGTGTAAAGCACGAACGCATAGCGCGTGTTCGGCAGCACCTGTTTCGTCGCGGGATCGTGCAGCACGAAATAGCAGCCGTTGGCGCCCGTCCCGGTCGTTGCCAGTCCGTCGGCCTGCGTGGGATTGCACGTGTACGACGAACCGCTGTCGACGGCGGCCTGCGGTGCATTCTGCTGCCCGACGCCGGCGCACCCGCTTGCCAGCGCAGCCACCAGCGTCACACATGCGCCGCGCGCGAACGCTACCCGATCGATTTTGATTTTCATGGGAAGGTGTCCCGTTCCTGATTGTCGTGGATGCCGGGCGTGCTGCGCATGTCACGCAAGCACGCCGCCCTCGGCATCGGGCAGGATACGGACATCGCGGCGCGCTGTAAATTGCGCGCGGCCGGCCACGCCATGCGACCCGGGCCGGCAACGACCGTTCGCAAGCCCGCAATCAGCGTGAACCGGCCCTACCCCCCGCTCGCCACCCGCGCGATCGTCTGCCGCAACCAGATATGCGCGGCATCGCCGTGCCGCCGCGCATGCCAGTGCTGCGCGAACTCGAACGAATCGATCGGAAACGGCGGTTCGAACATGCGCAGGCGCGCATCGTCGCGCACGCGATCGAGATTGCGGCGCGCGACGGTCAGCACGAGATCGGTGCCGGCGATCAGGTCGTTCGCGACACCCCAGAACGGCAGGATCACCGCGATGTGCCGCTCGCGCCGCAGCCGCGCGAGCGCGCGATCGACTTCGTTGTCCATCCCGTCGCGCATCGCGACCAGCGCATGCGGCCGTGCGAGCCACGCATCGAGCGCGAGTTCGCCGCGACGCGGCAGGCGGCTCGCATCGGCCACGCACGCGAACGATTCGACGAACAGCGGTTGCGCGTGCAGGTCGCGCTGCAACGTGGGCAGCACGCCGAGCGCGAGATCGATCTCGCCGTCCATCAACTGCATCCGCATCGCCTCGCGCGTGGCCTGCGACACGATCAGCTCGATGCCCGGCGCGTCGGCGCGCAGCGTCTTCACGAGCGCCGGCAGCACGATCCGCGCGCCGTAGTCGGACATCGCGATGCGAAAGACGCGCGTGGCCGCGGACGGATCGAACGCCGGCGGCTCGATCAGCGCGCCGAGCCGGCCGAGGACGTCGTTCAGCGGTTCGACCAGTTCGTTCGCGCGCGCGGTCAGCTCGAGCCGGCCCGCGCGCCGCACGAGCAACGGATCGCCGAAGATTTCGCGCAGCCGCGCGAGCGCGTGGCTCACCGCCGGCTGGCTGCGGTGCAGCCGGACGGCAGTGCGTGAGATGTGTTTTTCGCTCAGCAGCGCATGCAGCGTCACGAGCAGGTTCAGGTCGATGCGGGACAGATTATTCATGAAAGAAATATGAAGCATCCGAAGAACGAATTTCCATTCGTGATCTTAATGGATAACAATCATTTCAATATCCTTTCACTACCGACCAAGATGACGACTTCCCTTTCCCTCGCCACCCTTCCGCTCGCCGTCGCGGCTTTCGTCGCCGGCGCGCTCGTGCCGCTGCAAGGCGGCAGCAATGCCGCGCTCGGGCGCGCGCTCGGCCACCCGTTGTGGGCGAGCGTCGCATCGCTGACGGTCAGCCTGCTCGCGGTACTGCCCGTGCTGCTGGCCACCCGCGCGAACGCGCCGCTCGTCGGCGACGCGCTGCAGCGCCCGCTGTGGATGTGGCTCGGCGGCCTCGCGGGCGTGATCTACATCACGCTCGCGCTGATCCTGACGCCGCGGCTCGGCGCGACGACCTTCATCGTCTGCGTCGTCGCCGGGCAAACACTCGCGTCGCTGCTGATCGACCACTACGGGCTGATGGGGCTCGCGCAGCGGCTCGCCACACCCGGCCGCATCGCGGGCGTCGCGCTGATCTTCGCGGGGATGATCGTCGTGCAATGGCAGACGCCCGCGCCACGCGTGCCGGCCGCAACCGGCGACGCGGCGGCCGCGCAACCCGAACCGCAGCGCTGAATGCGCGGGCGGTGGCGGGCGCGCACCGGCGCCCGGTGCGTCAGCCCGCGAGCTTCTTCAGCGCGTCGAGCACCGCGTCGCCCTTGAACGGCTTCACGATCCAGCCCTTCACGCCGGCGGCCTTGCCGCGCTCCTTCATCGCCGGGCTGCTTTCGGTCGTGAGCATCACGACGTTGACCGTCGCGTTCGCCAGTTCGCCGCGAATCTTCTCGACCATCGTCAGGCCGTCCATGTTCGGCATGTTCACGTCGCTGATCACGAGGCGCACGCCGGGCGTCGCCTTGAGCTTCGCGAGCCCGTCCTTGCCGTCAACGGCCGTCGCGACGTCGAGCCCGTGATTGCGCAGGAAGCCCGCGACCTCGTCGCGCACCGTGCCCGAATCGTCGACCACCAGAATCTTTGCCATGCTGTATTCCCCTTTCCTTGTTGCGACTTCAACATTCAAAACAGTTCGAGTTCACCCGATTCGACCATCGGCCCGACGTCCTGCACCGACTCGCGGAAATCCTCCGGCGACCAGCTCAGGCTGAACACGAAGCGCTGGTCGAGGCAGACGGAGCGCCCCGATGCCGGGTCGGTCATCCGGTACTTGAAGCAGAGCTGCGGACAGTCGCCGCCGAACGAGATGAACTTCTGCTTGTGATTGACGACGAGCGGCACCTGCACCGGATGGCGCGCCAGTGCCTCGGCGTCGCCGAGATAGCGGTTCTTGAACGCACCCCATACGAGGTTGGTGAGTTCGCCGAGCACGCTGTTCACGTCGCGGAAATCCGGCGCGCGGCCGGCGTCGCGCGTGCCGCCGATCATGTCGAGCAGCGGCTGCTCGCTCGTCTGCAGCAGCATGTAGCCGCGGCACCACGCGCTTTCGAGCGCGATCAGGCTGAACACTTCGCCGAAGATGATCTGGTCGCGCACGATGCACGGCGTTTCGTGCTCGATCGTCATGCCCGGGAACAGGCTGTCGATGCGCGCCTCCGTGATCTCCGAGATGCCGCGCACGAGTGCGTTCGGGTAATCGCGGCCGAACAGGTATTCGTCGATCGCGCGCTTGAGCGGCGTCATGTCGCTCGCAACGTAGGCCGCGCATGCGACGCGCGCGAGCGCCTCCGGCAGCCCGTCGCGCGATGCAAGCGATTCGCGGCGCAGGATGATCGGCAGCTCGGGGCGCAGCGCATCGATCTGCGTCGCGATGATCGCGCTCTCGGCCGGCGAGCCGCCGTAATCCTCGGCCAGCAGGATCGCACCGAGATCGATGTTCGAGCGCAGCACCTTCAGCAGCCGATTGCGCCGCACGGTCAGGCCGACCAGGTTGTGCTCGTCGCAGAAACGCTTGATCGCATCGGCGTGCGCGCGACTGTCGTCCAGCACGAGCACCTTGCTGACGGGTTGGTCTACGGTCATCTCAAGGGTTCCTAATGGTCGGTCAGGGTCGATCGGGATCGGTCAGAACAGTTCGAGCTCGCCGCCGGTTTCCATCACGGCCGTTTCCGGCACATGGAAATCGACCGGCGCGTTCGCGCATACACACAGCGTCGCGCCGACCCGCACGTCGCCATCGAGCGTCAGGTCGTAGGCGGTCACGTGATCGGGTGCAAGCGCGCTCAGGTAGTCGATGCTCGATCCGCTCAGCAGATAAGGCGTCGACATCCCCAGATCGGGAAACGACGCGGTGAGCGCCTGGTTGATCGCGCCGCAGCACAGGTTCGCGACTTCCATGAACGCTTCGGGCAGCGGCCGCTGGCTGCTCGCGCCCGCCGTCGCGCCGGCGAAATGGCGGCGCGTCGCATCGTCGTCGCTGAAGCGCAGCGCGAGCAGCAGGCGGAAATGCAACGCCGAGATCGTCAGCACCGCGACGTGCTCGGGCACCTTCGGCTTCGCGCGCGATTTCGCGTGCGCGTGATCGTGCCCGTCATGTGTGGGGCCGGCGGCCGGCCGGATGTCGCACGCGCCGCCCGATGCGAGCCGCGTGCGCGCCGCGTCGAAGAAAATCCGCTCGAAGCCCGCTTTCGCCTGCGCGCCGATCACGCCGCGCCTCCTTCGATCCGCGCGTGCAGTTGCCCGGCCAGCGTCTCGACGGTCGCCAGCGCGGCCGTGATCATCTTGCCGCCGGCCTGGATATCCTGGAACGTCGCGGCCGTCACGAGATCGTTGCGGTTCAGGCTGTCGCGATAGCTGTTCGACAGTTGCTGCGAGCGCGCGGCCAGCCCACGCACCTCGCTCGCGACGATCGAGAAACCGCGCCCGGCCGTGCCGGCGCGCGCCGCCTCGATCGACGCGTTCAACGACACGATCGACACGTGCGCGACGATCGCCGACAGCTCCTGGTTCTTCGCGCGCATGTCCTGGTTCTGCGTCGTCAGCGAGATCATCTGCTCGTGCCAGCGCTCGAAGGTGCCGGCGAGCCCGCGCAAGCGTGCAGCCTCGTCGGCGATCTTCATCGCGTGCTGCGCCAGTGCGGTGCGATCGGCCGACAGCGCCTGCAGCGCGTCGCGCTGCGTGCCGGTCGCGGAAGTCTCGCGCGCCAGCGCATCCTCGAGCTGCGCCTCGCGCTGCGCCCAAGCGTCGGCCGCCTCCGCATGCGCGGACGCCGCCTGTTCGGCACGCTCGTCGGCCGCGTCGAGCGCGCCGCGCAACGCGTGCGCATCGTGCGCCAGCGCCGCGACGAGCCGCTTGCGCGTCACGCGAAATACGAGCGCCGCCACGACTGCGACGACAGCGCCGCCCGCCAGTGCGGCGGCCATCTGGATCATCCACGCCTGCACGATCACTTCGTCACTCCACTGCGCCGATGTCCGCGCTGTGCGCGCGCTCGTGAGCGGCACCGTCCGCCGCGAAGCGGGCCGGCAGCGACACGATCGTCTCGAACGCGCGATACGGCGCGCCGACGCGATCGTCGGTGAAGCGCAGCGCGATATCGCCGCCGTCGCGCTTCAGGAAGTTGCGCACCGCGTCCATGCCGACACCGCGCCCCGACACTTCGGTCACGGCACTCGCGGTCGAGAAGCCCGGCCGGAAGATCAGCTCGGCGACCGCGTCGTCGGACAGCGCCGCGTCGTGGTCGGCATCGATCCAGCCACGCTCGCGCGCGATGCCGCGAATCCGGTCGAGCGCGAGGCCACGACCGTCGTCGCTCAGCACGAACCACAGCTCGCCGCCGCCCACGCCGACCGCGATGTCGATCGTGCCGGATGCCGCCTTGCCGGCCGCACGCCGTTCGTCGGACGATTCGATGCCGTGGTCGATCGAATTGCGCAACAGGTGCATGAACACGTTCTTCAGCGTCGCGGCGATTTCGCTGCGCACGCGGTGGCCGTGGCTGTCGATATGCACGACGGGCGCCGGCTTGCCGAGTTCGGCCGCGAGCGACGGCAGCGACTCGATCACCCCACCGAGCGCATCGCCGATCCCCTGCGTGCCGAGCTGGCTCAGCATGCGGCGTACGGCATCGCGTGCCGCGTGCCAGTCGGCCGCGTTCGCCGGATCGGCACCGTCGAGCACGCGCAGGCTCTCGCTGATGTGCGCGCGTTCGACCATCAGGAAGTCGGCACCGCCCTGCGTCGCTTCGCCGCTGCGGCCCAACGTGACCGCATTGATCGTCGCATAGTGCTCGACGGCGTCGCGCACGCGGGCCAGGTCGTCCATCAGCGCGTCGCGGTTCCACTCGGGGCCGCCGTCCGCGCGGCGCAGCGAGTCGTACGCCTGCTCCGCCTCATGAACGATGTTCGTCAGGTGCTGGAGGCTGTACGTGCGTGCATTGCCCTTGATCGTGTGCATGTTGCGGAACAGCGCCGCGACGATCGAGTGATCGGCGCGCTCGTGCTGGCGGATCATCCGCTCGTTCTCGCTGAGGAAGCCCTTCGCGCTGTGCACGAAGTCGTGGAACTTGTCCTGGCTGATCGACAGGATCTCGCCGATCATCTCGAGGCGGCGCTGCTGCTCGCCGGCCTGCGCGGTCAGCTCGCGAATCTCGGTCACGTCTCGCACGCACAGCATCAGGCGCACGACCGTGTCGGTCTCGTCGGTGATCGCCGACCAGCTCAGGTCGAGCCACTTCTCGCGGCCGTCCGGCATCCGCTTCGCGACTTCATTCACCAGCAGGTGCTCGTTGAACTCGAAGTTCATGCTGTCTTCGCCGAGGCAGGCGTGCACCGCTGCATCGACCTGCGACCGCGCGTCGGCGCCGATCGCCGAATCGTCGAACACGAGCGCCATCAGGTCGCGGCCGGCGATGTCGTTCGTCTCGAAGATGGTTTCGAGGTACGCCGAATACTCGGCATGCACGACGCCGCCTTCGACGACGGTCAGGATCCCCTGCTGCATGTTTTGCAGCATCGCCTGGATGTCCGCCGTCTTCTGCTTGAGCTGCGCGGCGTTCTCCTGGATCTTCTCGATCATCCCGTTGAACGCGACGATCGAATGGCCGATTTCGTCCATCCGGCCCACCGGCACGCGGCGCGTGAAATCCTGGCTCGTCGCGATCTCGCTCATCGCCGTCTGCATCCCGATCAGCGGGCGCGTGATCTGGCGATACAGCAGCAAGCCGAGCGCGGTCAGCAGCACGATCACCGTGCCGGCGACGCCCGCGATCGCGGTCGCCGTCGTCGAGAGCATCCCGTTCAGCGCGCTGATCGCGACGTCCTTCTGGCGGTTCTTCTCGACGCGCAGCGTGTCGACGATGCTTTCGAGTTCGTCGCGATACTGCGCGACGTTCGCGAACAGGTACGCCTGCGCCATCTCGGGCTTGCCGTCGGCCTTCATCTTCACGGTGTCGTCGATCGCCGCGAAATAGTTCACGGCGCTGTCCTTCGCCTGCGACACGAGCCCGACCTGCGCCTGGCCGACCGCCGACTTCGCCTGCACGTCGAGTGCGGCGCGCAGCGCGGCCTGTTTCGCCTTCAGCTCGTCGCGCGCCTGGGCGGCAGTATTCGCGTCGGGCGCGTAGACGAGCGTCATCGTCGCGATCTGGATGTTCTTCACATCGGCGACGACATCCGCCGACGCGAGCGCGCTCGGCACGATTCCCTGGGTGACCTGGCGCACCTCGGACGCGCTCTTGCGCGTCTGGTACACGGCATAGATGCCGATCGCGGACAGCGCGAAGAACGTCAGGACGACTAGCAGCGTAATGCGATGACGGATGGTCATGAGTACAGCTCCCCGCAGCGATCCGGCTTCGATCGCCCTTTGGTCTATTGAAAGAATGTGAGCGCCGAATTATCGGGGATGGTGTATGACGCTCCGATGACCGGAAATCAATTGTTCATCGATAAAAACGAAATGAATAATTGCGGCGAAAGAACCCTAAAGTATTGCCGGGATCTGCCGTTAACCTCATGCCTAAAGGCTTCGAGCCGTGCTGCTGCGCGGCCGAAAAATCCGGGATACGAATATTCTATTTTTATTTGTTTTATCCGCGAATTAACCGCAATACGGTTTTCGTAAAACGTTTGCGCATTATCGGCGAATCCGGTCGAATTCGCGATTTTTCATTGCCGGCGAATCATTCGACGGACGGATGAAACGATACCGCCCGCCCCGGGGCCGGCGATGCGATCCACTGCATCGTCGGCCCGGGGCGGGCGTGGCCTGCTGCCGGTCAGTGGCTGCTGGCGCGGGTCGCCCCCAGCCCCGTTTCCGAACGCACCTGCTGCGCGGCGAACGCACCCTTCTCCGCTTTCGCTCGCGCGCTCGTGTCGAGTACCGAGAACAGCCACACGCCCACGAAGCCGATCGTCATCGAGAACAGCGCGGGCGACGTGTACGGGAACCACGCCGAACCCTTCGGATAACCGAGCGTTGCCTCCCACACCGACGGCGACACGATGGTCAGCCCCACCGACGAGACCAGCCCCAGGAACCCGCCGATGACTGCGCCACGCGTGGTGCATCCCTTCCACATCATCGACAGGAACAGCACCGGGAAATTGGCCGACGCCGCCACGGCAAAGGCCAGCGACACCATGAACGCGACGTTCTGCTTCTCGAACGCGATGCCCAGCAGCACGGCGATCACGCCGAGCACCAGCGTCGTGATGCGCGACACCTTCAGCTCGTCGGCACTGTCGGCCTTGCCGTTCTTGAAGACGGTGGCGTAGAGATCGTGCGACACCGCGGAGGCGCCGGACAGCGTGAGCCCGGCGACCACCGCCAGAATCGTCGCGAAGGCCACGGCCGAGATGAAGCCGTAGAACACGTCGCCGCCCACCGTCTTGGCCACCAGCACCGCGGCCATGTTGGCCGTGCCCGCACCACCCTTGATCACGCCCTTGGCCACATCGGCCAGTTCAGGATTGGTCAGCACCAGCGTGATCGCGCCGAAACCGATGATGAAGATCAGCACGTAGAAATAGCCGATCCAGGTGGTGGCCCAGAACACCGACTTGCGCGCTTCCTTCGCATCCGGCACCGTGAAGAAGCGCATCAGGATGTGCGGCAGGCCGGCGGTACCGAACATCAGCGCCATGCCGAACGAGATCGCCGAGATCGGATCCTTGATGAACCCGCCCGGCGACATGACCGACAACCCGATACGCGTCGCGTCGTCCGGCGACTTGCCCGCGTTCGCGGCAATCGCGGTCTTGACCTCCACGGCATGGGCGAACAGCGCCTCCGGGCTGAAGCCGTACTGCGCGAGCACCATGATCGCCATGAACGTCACGCCCGCAAGCAACATGCACGCCTTGATGATCTGCACCCAGGTGGTGGCGGTCATGCCGCCGAACAGCACGTAGACCATCATCAGCGCGCCGACGATGACGACGGCCACCCAGTAGTCGAGACCGAACAGCAGCTTGATGAGCTGCCCCGCGCCCACCATCTGCGCGATCAGGTAGAACGCCACCACCACCAGCGTGCCGACCGCGGCGAAACTGCGGATCGGCCCCTGCTCGAAGCGGTAGCCCGCGACGTCGGCGAACGTGAACCTGCCGAGGTTGCGCAGCCGCTCGGCCATCAGGAACGTGATGATCGGCCAGCCGACCAGAAAGCCGATCGAGTAGATCAGGCCGTCGTAACCCGACGTCATCACCGCGGCGGAAATACCGAGGAAGGAGGCCGCCGACATGTAGTCGCCCGAGATCGCCAGCCCGTTCTGAAACCCGGTAATGCCGCCGCCGGCCGTATAGAAATCCGCGGCGGAACGCGTGCGGGATGCCGCCCACTTGGTGATCCACAACGTCCCTGCCACGAACAGCGCAAACAGGACGATGGCCGTGGTGTTGGTCGCCTGCTTGGCGGTCTGCCCGACATCGCCGCCGCCCGCGACGGCCACGCCGCAAGCGCTCGCGGCCAGCAGCGCGACCAGCATCGTCGAAAGTGTCTTCTTCATTGGGCGACGTCCTGCAGGATGTCCTGCGTCAGTTGATCGTATTCGTTGTTGGCGCGGCGCACGTAGATGCCGGTGATGACGACGGTGAACACGATCACCGCCATGCCGATCGGCACGCCGACACTCGTCACGCCGGTGCTCACGGGCTTCGCGAGAAACGACTTGTCGAATGCGATCAGTGCGATGTAGCCGTAGTACACGATCAGCATCAGCACGGTCAGGCAGATGCCGAGCGTGTTGCGCCGCCGCTTGAGCAGCGCATACTTCGGATGCGCTTCGATTTTTTTGACCAACCCGTCATGCATCGCCTGTCTCCTGGTTTGCTCTTGTATGAGTCAGGCGATTCTGAACAGCGAAGCTGACTGCGCGCTTACTCGATCATTCGCGGGCAGCATTCCGGGCACTATGGTTTTCCCTAGCGGTGCCGGGTGTGGCGACAGCATGGCCGGCCCGCGTCACCGCTCATGGATCGAGCGCGCCGCCCGACCAACCGGCCGACGGCCGCGAACCCGTCAGCTTCAACGCGACATCGCCCTGCGCGACCAGCCGCTCGCGGTTGCGCGTGACGATGCGCCCGGCCTGCGGCGCGACCAGCACATGCTCGCTGCCGGGCACGCCAGGATGCGCGACGATCCGCGCGACGCGCTCGCCGGCCTCGACCGTCGCACCGAGTTCGCGTTCGTAGACGAGCACGCCCGACGCGGGCGCGATGATCGTTTCCATGTGCGCGATCGGTATGGCCTCGCCATGCCAGTCGGGCACGCCGGGCGATTCCGCGATCACGCCACGGCCGCGCAGGAACGCGAGCACGCCGTCGGCGTCGCGCTCGGCTAACGCGTCCGACACGTCGGACTGCCCGCGCAGCTCAACGGTCGCGACGAGCCGGTCGCGCAGCCCGCCGTCGCGCATCCAGTGCGCAGCGACGGCACCTTCGAACGCGCCGTCTTCGTCCTCGTCCCACAGGATCGCGACATCGGCGCCGAGCGCCGCGACGAGGTCGCGTCCGGCTGGCCACAGGTCGCGATGCAGGTACACGTACGGCAGCGCCTCGGAATCGGTATGGAGGTCGAGCACGATATCCGCAGCGCACGCGGCGGTGAGCAGCGTGCGCTGCCACGCAGCGAACGTCGTCGCGGGCCGGCGCGTCGCCGCGGATTCGTGGAAATGCCGGTTGAAATTGCGGTGTGTCGCTTCGTGGAAGCGGCCCAGCAGCCGCCCCTGCCGGAATTGTGCGAGCCCGAGCGGGTTGGCCTGCGGCACGACCGTCACCGTGCCGCGCAGCACGCCGCGATCGTGCGCCGCGCACAGTTGCGGCAGCAGCCGGTGCAGCACGAGCATGCCCGCGATCTCGTCCGCATGCACGCCAGCCTGCAGGTGCACGCGCGGCCCGTCGCCGGCCGACAACCGCCATGCGCGGATCGCGAGCGGCTGCCCGTTGTCGCCCGGCACCTGCCAGGCAAGCGTTTCGATCATCGTCTTTTCTCCTTCAGGACCGGCGCGTCATTCACGGTGATTCACGGCGATTCACGAAGTCGAGTGCGAACCGGAGTCGAGGCTTGCGACGAACGCGGCAATGCGCTCGCACGCGTCGGTCAGCCGCGCGTCGTCGACGACGAAGCCGAAGCGCACGAAACCCGACGCGGTGTCGCCGAACGCGCTCGCGTCGAGCAGCGCGACCTGCTTCGCGCGGAACAGCCCCCACGTGAACGCATGCGCGTCCAGCCCGGTGCCGCGCACGTCGACCATCATGAACATCCCCGCCTCCGGCAGCAGGCAGCGCAGCCCCGGCACGTCGCGCAGGCGCGCGTACGCGAGATCACGGCGGCGTCGGTAGAGTTCGCGCATGTCCGCGACGATCGCGGCCCGGTTGTCGAGTGCGGTGATGGCCGCCTGCTGGATGAAACCCGGCAGCCCGTACAGCATGCACAGCGCGAGCCGCTCGGCGTGCTCGATCAGCTCCGTCGGGCCGATCGCCCAGCCGACCCGCCAGCCCGGCATCGCATGGGATTTCGACAGGCTGCCGAGCGTCACCGTGCGCTCGGCCATCCCCGGCAGCGACGCGATGCTGACCATCTCGCGCTCGAACGTCAGCGCCGCATACACCTCGTCGGACACGACCCACAGATCGCGCTCGCAGGCGAGCCGTGCGATCCGTTCGAGGTCCGCGCGCGGCATCACGACGCCGGTCGGGTTGCATGGCGTCGCGAAGAAGATCGCTTTCGTACGCGGCGTCACGGCCGCTTCGAGCGCGTCGAAGTCGAGATGAAAACCGCGCGACGCGTCGACGGGCACCGGCACAAGCGTCGCGCCCGACGCGCGCACGCTCGCCTCGTAGGTGAGGTACATCGGCTCGGGCACAAGCACTTCGTCGCCGGCCTCGCACAGGCACATCGCCATCGCGAACAGTGCGTTCTGCGCACCGGCCGTCACGATCACGTGCTCGGCGCCGACTGCCTGCCCCGACGCTTTCGTGTGCTCGCGCGCGATCGCCCCGCGCAGTTCGGCGCGGCCGCGCACTTCGCTGTAATGCGTGTCGCCACCGCGCAGCGCTTCGACCGCACGCTCGACGATCACGTCGGGCGTCGAAAAATCGGGATCGCCGACGCTCAGGATAATCGCCGGCTCGCCGGCCGCGACCGCCTGCTGCGCCGCGTAATGTATGTCCCATGCGCTCGTGCGCTTGCCCTGCAGGCGATCGACCAGCTTCGAATAGTTCATGCATCCTCCATCGCGCGGCGCCCGTCCGGCTGCCGCGCCGTCAGTGGGTTCATTCAGCGCGGCGTGCGCACGGGCACCCGCCGCTCGAGCCGGCCGAACGCGCGCTCGATCACGAACGCGAGCGCGACATAGATCACCGCGATCGCCAGCAGCGGCTCGTAGGTCCGCAGCGTCTGCGCGCGGATGTAGTTCGCGGCGCCGAGCACGTCCATCACCGCGACCGTCGACGCGAGCGCCGTCGATTTCAGCAGCATCACGGTCTCGCCTGCCAGCGTCGGCAACAGGATCTGGACCGCACGCGGCAGCCATACGCGGCGCGCGATCATCGACGGTCGCATTCCCATCGCGCGCGCGGCCTCGATCTCGCCCTTCGGCACGCCGCGCAAGCCCGCGCGCAGCACCTCGCCGACATACGCGCCGACGCTGATCACGAGCGCGAACGCGACATACCAGAAGCCGTCGCGCAGGAACGGCCAGAACACGCTGTCGCGCAGCGCGGGCCAGCCCGCGAACAACGAGCCGACGCCATAGTAGATCAGATAGATCTGCACGAGCAGCGGCGTGCCGCGTATTACCTCGGTGAACCCCTTGCTCACGCGCGCGATGATCGGGTTCGGCGACAGTCGCGCGAACGCGACGGCGATCGCGAGCGCGAAGCCGAATACGGCCGAGATGACGAGCAGCTTGACGGTGGTCAGCACGCCGAGCAGCAGCAGCGACCCATAAGAAGACAGTACGCTCAGATCCATGACGTTGATCCGGTTCGATGGGAAAGCATGCGAAAAGGCGCGGTGCGGCTCACGATGCCGGCATCCAGCGGCCGAAGCGACGCTCGATTTCGCGGAACAGCACACCCGACAGCGACGTGATCGCGAAATACACGGCCGCCACCATCAGGTAGTAGTGCATGTACTCGCGCGTCGAGCCGGCCGCCTGCTTCGCGGTGTAGAGCAGCTCGCTGTAGCCGACCACGCTGATCAGCGCGCTGTCCTTCACGAGGATCAGCCACAGGTTCGCGAAGCCCGCCAGCGCGTACGGCGCCATCGCCGGCAGCGTCACGCGCCGGAACACGAGCCCCGGCGGCGCGCCGAACGCGCGGCCGGCCTCGATCTGCCCGTACGGGATCGCGAGGATCGCGCCGCGGATGATCTCCGCCGCATACGCGCCCTGCACGATGCCGAGCACGATCACCGCCGCCGCGAAGCCGTTGACCGCGACCGGCCCGACGCCGATCGCCGTCATCAGCAGGTTGATCGCGTCGGTGCCCGCGTAATAGAGCAGCAGGATCAGCAGCAATTCGGGCACCGCGCGGCACAGTGTCGTGTATCCCTGCGCGATCCGTTCGAGCGCGCGCACGCCGGACAGCTTCGCGGCCGCGCCCAGCAACCCGAGCACGATGCCGACGACGAACGCGCCGAGCGAAATCTCGAGCGTCACGCCCGCGCCCTGCAGCAGCGCGACGCCCCAGCCGTCCGGGTCCATGCCCAGGTAGCTCACCCATCCCCAACCGTCCATGCCGTCTCCTCGTCCGTGCGTGCGCCGGTGTATCCGTGTGCCGGTAGCGGCGCGATCAGTGCGGCCAGAGGTCGATCGGGAAATACTTCTTCGCGATCTGCGCGTACTTGCCCGACGCATGCAGCTGTTCGAGCGCCTGGTCCATCTGCAGCTTCAGCGGCGCATCGGCCTTGCGCATTCCCGCGCCGACGCCGTAGCCGAAGATCGCCGGATCCATCTTCACGCTGCCGGGGCCCTTCAGCTCGAACGCCGAACCGTCCTTCGACTTCAGGAAATCGAGGATGCCGAGCTGGTCGAGATACATCGTGTCGATCCGGCCCGCGACGAGATCCGCGTTGCAGTCGTCCTGCGTGTTGTAGAGGCGCACCGTCGCGCTCTTGCCGTACGCCGTCTTGATGAACTCGGCGTTCGCGGTCGAACCCTGCACGCCGATCACCTTGCCCTTCAGCCCGTCGGGCGTCAGCGTGAGCTTCGCGTTCTTCGCGCCGACGAAGGTGCCCGGCGTCTCGTAGTACGGCCGCGAGAACGCGATCACCTTCTGGCGTTCCGGCGTGATCGACATCGAGTTGAAGATCACGTCGATCTTGTCGCTGAGCAGCGCCGGGATGATGCCGTCCCACGCGACTTCCTTGATCTCGCATTTCGCTTTCATCTGGTCGCACAGCGCGCGGATCAGGTCGGCCTCGAAGCCGCTCCATTGCCCGGTCGGACTCTTCATCAGGAACGGCGGATACGGTTCGGCAGCGACACCGAAGCGCAGCACGCCCGACGACGCATGCGCGGAACCGAGCGGCGCGAGCGCCGCGACGACGATACTGAACAGGCACAGCAGACTGCGTACGACACGTTTCATGGTCGGACTCCTTGCAGGAAAGATTCGGATGTGGCGAGCCGACCCGCGCGCTCGCGGGCGGCTCCGGTGATTCAGTGATGCTGCCGGTGCGCGTTGACGAACTGGCGGCAGCGTTCGCTCTGCGGCGCGTCGAAGATTTCCGTCGGCGTGCCGCTCTCCTCGACACGCCCCTGGTGCAGGAACAGCACCTTGCTCGACACGTCGCGCGCGAACGCCATCTCGTGCGTGACGAGAATCATCGTGCGGCCTTCGCACGCGAGATCGCGGATCACCTTCAGCACTTCGCCGACGCGCTCGGGATCGAGCGCGGAAGTCGGCTCGTCGAACAGCATGACTTTCGGCCGCATCGCCAGCGCGCGCGCAATCGCGACGCGCTGCTGCTGGCCGCCCGACAGGAAAGCCGGATAGACGTTGCGCTTGTCGGCCAGGCCGACGCGTTCGAGCAGTTGCTCGGCGCGCGCGATCGCTTCGGCGCGCGGTTCGCGCAACACATGCACGGGCATCTCGATCACGTTCTCGAGCACCGTACGGTGTGCCCACAAGTTGAAACTCTGGAAGACCATGCCGAGCCGGGTGCGGACCCGCTCGACCTGGCGCGCATCGGTCGGCACCGTACGCCCCTTGCGGTCAACTTTCAGCCCGATCTCCTCGCCGTCGACGACGATGCGCCCGCGGGTCGGCGTTTCAAGCAAGTTGATGCAGCGTAGCAGCGTGCTCTTGCCCGATCCGCTCGCGCCAATCAGCGAGATCACCTCGCCTTCGCGCGCGCTCAGCGACACGCCCTTCAACACTTCCAGGTCGCCGAACCGCTTGTGCAGATCTTCCACCTGCACACGCTCCTCGACGTCCGCTTTCACGCTTTCCACCCGCGCCAACATGTTGTCTCCTGTGTCGAATTCTCACGCTCGTCCCGTGCAGGATCGCAGCGTCTTGTTGAATGGCCGACCAACCTCATGCGGAGTCGAGTATAGGTGCTGTTGAACAATGGTTCAACAGTTTTAAAATAATCCAGAGCAAGGGTTTTCGCGGGTTTCGCGACGCTTTCATCACCGTAATTGAACAAGCGTCCGGCACTCCCCTATAATCGGTACCATAACGATTCCGTAAGGTCACCACGTGAAAAAGACTCCTGGCACGGCACCGGTTCAGGCACGCAGCCGCGGCATCCGAGAAACACCCGCGGTGCGTCAGCAATCGATCATCGACGCGACGATGCGCTGCATCGCGCGCTACAGCTATTCCGAGACCACGATCGACCGCATCTGCGTGGAAGCGAAGGTCTCGCGCGGGCTGATCAATCATCATTTCCAGTCGAAAGACGAACTGATGGCGCAGACCTACAAGCGGCTCGCGACCGACCTGCTCGACGTGTCGCGCGCGGCGGCCGCGAACGCAACGGGCCCCGAGGAAAAGCTCGATGCGATCATCAAGGTCTGTTTCGCCGCGCCGGTGTTCGCGCCGAAGAACGTGAAGGTATGGCTCGGCTTCTGGAGCGTCGCGCACAGCGACCCGGTGATCCGCAAGGCACACAAGGAGCTGTACAGCGGCTACCGGCAAGCGCTGAAGAAGCTGTTCGACCAGATCGCGGAAGTGCGCGGCGGCACCGTCGACAGCGATCTCGCCGCGCTGACGCTGACGGCCGTGATCGACGGCTTCTGGCTGGAGCTGGCGCGCGACCCGACGTCGTTCACCGCGCAGGACGCGCTGACGGGCTGTCTGCGCGTCGTCGATACGTTCCTCCCGCCGCCGAAGACGGCCCGCAAGCGGGCGTAACCGGCTCAGGGCCTGTTCACGCCGATAACGGGCTTGCGCTGGCCCTGACGCGCGCACGCGCCGCCGGGCACCGGCGGCGGCAACGACGGCCTCGCACAACGCGAGGCCGTTCGTCCTTTCAGGCCGCGCGGATCTCGATCAGGTACGGCGCGTCGTGGGCCGCCGCTTCGCTCAGCGCACCGGCCAGCGACGCCCCCTCTTCGACCCGCTGCGCCCCCCACCCGTACGCGCGCGCGATCGCGACGAAATCCGGCGTGTGCAGATCCACGCCGACCGGCTCGACACCCACGTCGACCATCGCGCGCTTGATCTCCCCGTACCCGCCGTTGTTCAACAGCACGACGATCACGCGCGCGCGATGCTGCACCGCGGTGCCGAGCTCCGCGAGCGTGTACTGGAACCCGCCGTCGCCGGCCACGCAGACGACCGGACGAGACGCATCACCGAGGCTCGCACCCACGGCGGCCGGCAGCCCGTAGCCGAGCGAGCCGAATCCCACCGATGCGTTGAACCAGCTGCGCGGGCGCGGCGCCGCGAAGCCGACGTTGCCCGCATAAACGATGCGCGTCGAATCGCCGACGATCGCCGCATCGGGCAACGCATCACGCACGCTGTCCAGCAGCGCGAGATCGCGCCGCATCTCGTCGTTCAGCTCCTGCCGCGCCGCCGCGCGGCATACCGCCGCGCGTTCGGCGCCGCCGTCCGCACGCGTGTGCGCATCGGCCGGCCAGAGGCGCCGGAATGCGCGCACGGTTTCGCCGACGTCGCCGAGCAGCGGCAGCGCGGGCACCGCGTTGCGGCACAGCTGCTGCGGATCGATGTCGATCCGCACGAGCGGCGCGGGCATCACGAAGCTGCGGGTCGCGTACAGATCGTAGTCGGTCGGCCCCAGCTCGGTGCCGAGCGCAACGATCAGGTCGCTGTCGCGCATCAGCGCGCGCACCGCGTCGCTCGACGCCGACCACGCGATGCCGAGCGGATGCGCGGGCGGCAGCACGCCGCGCCCGTTGATCGTCATCACGACCGGTGCATCGAGCGTTTCCGCGAGCCAGCGCACGTCGTCGGCCACATCGAGCGCGCCGCCGCCCGCGAGGATCAGCGGCGCGCGCGCGGCGGCCGCCTTTGCGCGGAATGCGTCGATGCCCTGGGCCGACGCGGGCCCCGGCGCGATGCGCGGCGGCGCGGCAGGCACGGGCGGCAATGCATCGGCCGGCGCCGCGAGCACGTCGAGCGGAATCTGGATGTGCACCGGGCGCGGGCGTCCGCCCGAAAACACCGCGAATGCACGCGCGATCGCCTGCGGCAGCGCGTCGGCGTGCGGCACCGTGTAGCTGAACGCGGCGACGTTCCCGGCGAACGCATGCTGGTCCGGTAATTCGTGCAGATGGCCATTGCCCGAGCCGATGTCGCCGGACACATTGACGCTCGAAATGACCAGCATCGGGATCGAATCCGCGTAGGCCTGCGCCATCGACGTCGCAATGTTCGTCATGCCGGGCCCGGTAATGACGAAACACACGCCCGGCTTGCCGGTCGCGCGCGCATAGCCGTCCGCCATGAAGCCGAGGCCCTGCTCGTGGCGCGCGCTCACGTGACGCAGCGTGCTGCCGGCCAGGCCGCGGTACAGCTCGATCGTGTGCACGCCGGGAATGCCGAACACCGTGTCGACGCCATAGGCGGCGAGCAGGTCGACGAGGTACATGCCTACTGTTTTCATATCGTTTCCATTCCTCAGAACAGGTTTCAGGATCGTGCAGAGGCCGATGCTGTCAGTGCGCGAGCCCCGGCAGCAGTTCGCGCACGCCTTGCGCGAGCATCTGGAACGCGATCGCGGTGAGCACGATGCCGGACAGCCGCTCGACCAGCGTCCTGCCGATCTCGCCGAGCCGGCGGCACCACGACGCCGAGCACGCATACGTGAGCCCGATCACGCCGGCATGCAGCACACAGGCGGCGCTCAATGCCAGCAGGTCGGCCGGCGTATGGAAGCGCGTCGCCGTCGTGATCACGAGCGACATCACTGCACTGCCGATCGACAGCGGGAAGATCAGCGGCACCGCGATGTAGTTGCGCCATTGCGCATACTCGAGCCGCGTATCGCCGCCGTTGCGCTCGTCGTTCGCCGTCCCGCGCATCATCGGGATCGACCACAGGCACAGCACGAGGCCGCCGGTCAGCGTCAGTGCGCCGAGCGTCAGGCCGAGCATGCGCAGCAGGAACTGCCCGCCCCATACGGCGCCGACCATCAGCGTCGCGATCCACGCGAACAGCCGCAACGCGATCTGCCGCTGCGTCGCGTCCGGGAAATGCCCGGTGACCGCCGCATACATCGGAATCGCGACGGGCGGACAGAACAGCGTCAGCAGGCCCGTCAGGAACAGCAACACGTCGCTCGACGTCAGGGTCATCGTTCGCACTCGGATGCGGTCGGGTGGATGAGAGGCGCAATGGCACGCGTGGCCGTCGTTCGTCGTCAGCCGAGCTCGGCGCAGAGTTCGGGGATCGTCGAGAACAGATCGCCGACGAGGCCGTAGTCGGCCACGCTGAAGATCGGCGCTTCCGGATCCTTGTTGATCGCGACGATCACTTTCGAATCCTTCATGCCGGCCAGATGCTGGATCGCACCCGAGATGCCGACTGCGATGTACAGCTGCGGCGCGACGATCTTGCCGGTCTGGCCGACCTGGTAGTCATTCGGCACGTAGCCGGCGTCGACTGCCGCGCGCGATGCACCCAGTGCCGCGCTAAGCTTGTCCGCCAGCGGCTCCAGCACCTTCGTGTAGTTCTCGCCGCTACCCAGACCACGGCCACCCGACACGATGATCTTCGCGCTGGTGAGTTCCGGACGATCCAGCTTCGTCACTTCACGGCTCACGAATTGCGACTTGCCTGCATCCGCCGCTGCTTCGATCTTCTCGACCGTCGCGCTGCCGCCTTCAGTTGCAACCGGGTCGAAACCCGTCGCACGCACCGTGATGACCTTGATCGGGTCGCTCGACTGCACTGTCGCGATCGCATTGCCCGCGTAGATCGGGCGCTCGAACGTATCGGCCGACACGACCGCCGTAATCTCGGAGATCTGCGCGACATCGAGCTTCGCGGCAATGCGCGGCGCGATGTTCTTGCCATAGGCCGTGGCCGGCGCAAGGATGTGCGAGTAATCCTTCGCGATGTTCAGCGCGGTCGCTTCGATGTTTTCCGCCAGGCCCGCTTCGAGTTGCGGTGCGTCGGCCAGCAGCACCTTCGACACACCTGCGATCTTCGCTGCCGCGTCCGCAGCCGCTTGCACGTTGTGGCCCGCGACCAGCACGTGAATGTCGCCGCCGACGAATTTGCCAATCTCGGTTGCCGCCGCCACCGTGTTCAACGTCGCGGCCTTGATCGACGCGTTGCCCACCGAGGGGGCTCCCGTCGGGGCGTCGTACTCTGCAATCACCAGAATCGTCATTTCCTTGCGCTCCCTCTTACAGCACCTTGGCTTCGGTCTTCAGCTTCTCGACCAGCGTCTTCACGTCCGGCACCTTCACGCCGGCTGCGCGCTTCGGCGGCTCGACCACCTTCAGCGTCTTCAGACGCGGCGCGACATCCACGCCGAGGTCTTCCGGCTTCACGGTTTCCAGCGGCTTCTTCTTCGCCTTCATGATGTTCGGCAGCGTCACGTAGCGCGGTTCGTTCAGGCGCAGGTCCGTCGTCACGACTGCGGGCAGTTGAAGCGACAGCGTTTCCGCACCGCCGTCGACTTCACGTGCAACCGTTGCCTTGCCGTCGGCCACCGTCACCTTCGACGCGAACGTCGCTTGCGGAAGACCCGCCAGCGCAGCCAGCATCTGGCCCGTCTGGTTCGAATCATCGTCGATCGCCTGCTTGCCGAGGATCACGAGCGAAGGTTGCTCCTTGTCGACCAGCGCCTTCAGGATCTTCGCGACGGCCAGTGGCTCGACGCTGTCGTTCGATTCGACGAGGATCGCGCGATCCGCACCGATCGCCAGCGCCGTGCGCAGCGTTTCCTGCGCTTGCGTGACACCCACCGACACGGCGATCACTTCGGTCGCCACGCCCGCTTCCTTCAGGCGCACGGCTTCTTCAACGGCGATTTCGTCGAACGGGTTCATCGACATCTTCACGTTCGCGATGTCGACACCCGTGTTGTCCGACTTCACGCGGACCTTTACGTTGTAATCGACCACCCGCTTCACTGCCACCAGTACCTTGATGCTCATTCATCCCCCGTCATTGGATCGTTCAGTCCTGCGCGGCTTCCTGCGGTGCGCGTTCGCGCGGCCGCATGTCGCCGTCGAAATCGTCGAGCGTCGGGAACGCCATCGGTTCCAGCCGGTCGAGCTGCGCCAGGTACGCGTCGTAGCGTTCGAGCACGGCCGCGCGCTCGGCGTCGCCGATATACGGCACGTGATAACCGACGAACGACGGCAGCACGTCGAAACCCGCATAACCGAGCGTGCCGCGCAGCACGTGGCGCAGCATCAGGTCCATCTCGCCGTGTACGCCGTCCGCACCGAACATGGTGTCGCGGCCGCCGCACGTGTAGGCGAGCAGTGCGCGCTTGCCGCGCATCCCGCCGCGATCGTAGAAACGCACGCCGCCGTACACCTTGCCCGACACGAGCACGCGGTCGATCCAGCCTTTCATGATCGCCGGCATCGAGCACCAGAACAGCGGGAAGCTCAGGATCAACAGGTCGCACGCGATCAGCTTGTCGAGTTCGGCAGCGATGTCGGGCGCGATCGCGTGCGCGGAAACGTTCTCGCGCTGCTCCAGCGCATAAACGAGATAGTCCGGGTTCTTTCGCACGCCGAAATCGGCCGCGCTCGCGACCGGGTTCCACTCCATCGCGTACAGGTCGGACACCGTCACGGTATGCCCCTGCGCTTCGAGCGTGCTCACCGCGCGATGCAGCATCGACGTCGTGAACGACTGCGATTCGGGATGGGCGTGAACGATCAGGACTTTCATGGTGCTTTTCTTCTCCGCAACATAACGTTGAAATCAGACGGACCCGGCCGCGCGCTTGCGCAGCAGCGACAGGCCGATCGCGACACAGGTGGCCGCCAGCAGCAGCGTGGAGACCGACGCGATCGCCGGATCGACGTTCTCGCGCATCCCGTCCCACATGCGGCGCGGCAGCGTATAGACACCCCGGCTCGAAATGAACAGCGTGACGACCAGTTCGTCCCACGACAGGATGAACGCGAACACGGCCGCCGACAGCACGCCGGGCCGGATCGACGGCAGGATCACGTAGCGCAGCGTCTGCGCGAGGTTCGCGCCGAGGCTGCGTGATGCCTGCTCGATCCGCAGGCCAACCGTCGCAAGTGACGCGGACACCGCGACGACCACGTACGGCACCGACAGCACGACATGCGACAGGATCACCGCCGGATAGCTGTCGAGCATCCCGAGCTCGCCCCACAGCCGGTAGAACGCGAGCGCCGACACGATCGGCGGCACGATCAGCGGAAACAGGATCACGCCGCGCACCAGCTCGCCGCGCCGCGATGCGACCTTCCACAAGCCGATCGCGCACAAGGTGCCGAGCGTCACCGAGATCGCCGACGAAACGAGCGCGATCAGTCCGCTCTGCAGGAAACTCGACACCCAGCCGTCGTCGTCGAGCAGCACGCTGTAATGCCGCAGCGACAGCGCGCCGTCCGGCATCGACAGGTAGTCGCTCGGCGTCAGCGACACGGGCACCGACACGAGCAGCGGCAGCATCAGGAACAGGATCGCGGCCCATGCGATGCCGATCACCAGCGCGCGGCCGGCCGTCAGTCTGGTCTTCATCTTCGATTCCTCCGGTCGGATTCAGCGCGCGCCGAACAGCTCGCGCAGGTCGACGAAACGCGCAAGCAGCGCGAGCGCGGCCAGGATCGACGCCAGCAGCAACGACGCGAGCGCCGCCCCGCTGCCCCAGTTCATGAGCTGCAGGATCTGCGTGCTGATGTATTCGGCGATCATCACCGTGCGTCCGCCGCCGAGAATCACCGGCGTCACGTAGAAGCCGAGCGAGAAGATGAACACGAGGATCGCCGCGCCGACGATGCCCGGCCGCGTCTGCGGGAAATACACCTTGCGGAACGTGACGAGCGCGCCCGCGCCGAGCCCCTGCGATGCGCGCGCGAGCTGCGGGTCGATGCCTTTCATGTTCGCGTACAGCGGTAGCACCGCGTACGGGATCATGAAGTGGATCATCCCGATCACGACCCCGATCTCGTTGCGCATCAGCGGCAGCGGCGCGTCGATCAGCCCGATGCGCATCAGCAGCGTGTTGACGAGCCCCTGTTCGCCGAGCAGGAACAGCCACGAGAACGCGCGCACCAGCACCGACGCCCAGAACGGCACGAGCAGCCCGAACATCAGCGCCATCCGCTGGCGCGGCCCGACGTGCGCCATCGCATACGCGATCGCGTAGCCGAGCGCGACCGAGCACACGGTCGTGACCGCGCATACGCGCAGCGTCGTCCACAGCACGCGGTGCACGCCACGGTTGTCCAGCAGCCGCGCGTAGTTGTGCAGGCCGGGCTCCGGCACCGTGAAGCCGAGCCACAGCACGCGCACGAGCGGATACACGTACAGCACGATCAGCACCGCGAGCAGCGGCACGACCAGCAGCCAGTAGCGGTCGGCTTTCGCGCGACCGAGCGGGGCGGCGCCCGCGACAGGGGAAGACAGGGTATTCATGGCGTCACACTCACGAGGCGGCGGCTCAGGACGACATCAGGTCGGTGTACTGCGCGAGCGTCGCTTCGTAATGCTGTGCCCACCACTCGGGGTTCACCTTGCACTGCTTCGCCCAGTTCTCCGGCGTGCCGGGATTGTCCGCGCGCAGCGCCTGCGGCACGGCGGCCGTCGCGGCCGGCGTCACCGGCCCGTTGCCGAGCAGCGACAGCAGGCGCACCTGCGGCTCGATGCCCTGCACGAACTTGATGAACTGCCACACCGCGTCGCCCGACGGATTGTTCTTCGGCACGCCCCACACGTCGCACGACGCGAGCCCCTGCTCCCACGTATAGCGGAACCGCCCGCTGCTCTCGCGCTGCAGCACGTTCGCGCGCGTATGCCAGATGCACGCCATGCTGACTTCGCCGTTGCGCAGCAATTGCAGGCTGTCCGCGCCGGAATCCCACAGCAGCACGTTCGAGCGCAGTTCCTTGAGCTTCTTCATTGCGCGCGGCACGTCGATCGGATAGACCTTGTCCTTGTCGACGCCGTCGGCCATCAGCGCGGCCTCGAGCGCGCCGCCCATCCACTTCCACAACCCGCGCTTGCCTGGAAACTTGCCGACGTTCCAGAAATCGGCCCAGTTCTTCGGCGGATTCGCGCCGAACTTGCGCGCGTCGTAGACGAGCACGTAGCTCAACAGATACGACGGCACGCCGAAATCCGATGCGAGCCCCGGCAACGCATTGCGGCCGACGACCGAATAATCGATCGGCCGCAGGAACCCCTGCTTGCCGAGCTTGATCGCCGCGAAACCGTCGAGATCCATCACGTCCCAGATCACGTTCCGGTTCTCGACCATCGCCTTGATCTTGCCGTCCTCCGGCGACGAGTCGTAACCCATCCTGATCCCGCTCGCCTTCGTGAACGGGTCCATATAGGCGGAGCGGAACGCGGAACGTGCCTCGCCGCCCCACGCGCTGAGCACGATTTCCTTCGGGTTCGCGGCCAGCGCGTCCTTCGCGCCCGCCGCCAGCAGCGTCGGCGCGAGGCCGGCGGCCGCGCACAGCCGGAGGAAGTCGCGGCGGCGTTGCGATGGCGCGGATTGAAGTTCGCGTGCCTGGTCGAGCAGGTCCTGCAGATGGCGGTTCGTCATGGTGTCTCCTCCTGGCTGGGCAGCGCCCGCACGCATCTCGTCGTTTCCGGGCACCGTTGAATCGGCCGGCGACGCGGGCACTCGCCGCGTCGCGCGGGATGCATCGTTCGTCGCGTCAGTCCGACGCGATCCGGCAAGTCGCGTCGCGCTCCCACTGCACGAATACGTCCATGCCGGTGCGCGGCGACGCGAGTCCGCGCCATGCGGGCACGTCGGCGGTCACGCAGCCGAGCGCCGCGGTCTCGATCTCGAAGCGGTACGACGAACCGAAATAGCTCCAGTGGCGAATCCGGCCGGCCACTTCGTTGTGCACGCCGCCGCACGATGTGGCGGAGACACCGACCTTCTCCGGCCGCAGCGCGAACAGCAGCGCGTCGTCCGGCCGCGCGCCGCAGGCGGGCGCGACAAACCGCGCGTCGCCGACGCGATAGTGCGTCGCCGTGCCATCGCCGCCGAGCGCGACAGCTTCGATGAAGTTGCTCTTGCCGAGGAAATCGGCGACGAAGCGGTTGGCCGGCTGTTCGTACAGCCCGTCCGGCGTCCCGATCTGTTCGAGCCGGCCGTCGCGCATGATCGCGATGCGGTCCGACATCGACAGCGCCTCCTCCTGGTCGTGCGTGACGAACAGGAACGTCGCACCGAGCCGTTCGTGCAGCGCCTTGAGTTCGACCTGCACCTCGCCGCGCAGCTTGCGGTCGAGCGCGCCGAGCGGTTCGTCGAGCAGCACGAGATCGGGATCGAACACCAGCGCGCGCGCAATCGCGACGCGCTGCTGCTGGCCGCCGGACAACTGGCGCGGCAAACGGTCCGCGAGATGGCCGAGCCGCACGAGATCGAGCGCGGCCTTCACACGCTTCACCGCGTCGGGCCCCTTCTGCTTGCGCACCATCAGCGGATACGCGACGTTCTGCTCGACCGTCATGTGCGGAAACAGCGCATAACCCTGGAACACCATCCCGAAGTTGCGTTTCTCGGGCGGCAACCCGACGATGCTGCGGCTGCCAACCCGCAGGTCGCCGGTGGTCGGATGCTCGAAGCCCGCGACGATCGTCAGCAACGTCGTCTTGCCGGAACCCGACGGCCCGAGGATCGTCAGGAATTCGCCGCGCGGAATGTCGATCGTCGTTTCCCGCAGCGCCTGCACGCTGCCGTAGCGCTTCGACACGCGGTCGATCTGCAGGCCCGCGCCGCTCGCCGTGCGCCCCGCCGATTCCGCATGAACCGGATGCGCACCGGGCCTTCCCTGCTCCACACCTGCCGACGTCTCCATCACCGCGCTCATCGTGTGTCTCCTGGTCAACTCACATTTGGGTTGAACGTTCATTTAACAGAACTTATACTATGCCGAAATGCGGTTCGCAAGTAGCGGCGACCCTTGCCGGCTCTGACACACACAACACCCAACACCAAGGAGACAGTGATCAGTATGAGCAACGAGGACATCCGAATCGAACGGCACGACGGCGTCGTGACGCTTCGCCTGAACCGCCCGGCGAAGCGCAATTCGCTCGCGCGGCCGCATCTCGACTTTCTTCGCGACACGCTCGACGCGCTCGCGAACGACCCGGCCGTGCGCTGCCTCGTGCTGACCGGCACCGGCAGCGCGTTCTGCGCGGGCGCGGACGTCGACGAATGGGCCGAGGCCGAGCGCAACGGCGAACTCGACACCTACGGCTGGAGTGAGCGCGCGCACCGGTTCGTCGAAGCGCTGGCCGCCTTTCCGCGCCCCACCGTCGCGGCGCTGAACGGCTCGACGGTCGGCGCCGGCGCCGACATCGGCTTCGCCTGCGACTTCCGCATTGCGAGCACGGCCGCAACGCTGCGCTGCGGCTATACGGGCATGGGCTACAGCCCCGACATGGGCGGCAGCTGGTTCCTGCCGCGTCTCGCACGGCCCGACGTCGTGCGCCGCTACATCTTCCTGAACGAACGCTGGAACGCGCAGGACGCGCTCGCGGCCGGCTTCGTGTCGGATGTCGTCGATGCCGACGCGTTCGCGCAGCACGTCGCCGCCTTCGCCGCACGTCTCGCGCAAGGGCCGAGCGTCGCGTTCGGCCATGCGAAGGCGCTGCTCGCGCAGTCGCTCACCCACACCCTCGCCGAGCAGTTGCGCGGCGAGCTGGCGGCCTGCGTCGCTTGCGGTCACAGCGAGGACGGCCAGGAAGCGCTTCGCGCGTCGGTCGAGGGGCGCGCACCTAATTTTGTCGGGAGATGATTCATGGATTTTTCGCTGACTCATGAGCAGGAAATGCTGGTGTCGTCGCTGCGTCAGTTCGTCGAGAAGGAACTGCAGCCCCATGAATTCGCGGTCGACCGTGCGGACGACGTGCCGCCCGAACTCGCCGATTCGATCCGCCGCAAGGCGCTCGAACTGGGTTTCTACGCGTTCAACATGCCCGAAAGCGCCGGCGGCCCCGGTCTCGACTACCTGACGCAGGCGCTCGTCGAGCGCGAGCTCGGCCGCACGAGCTGGGCGCTGCACGTGTTCGTCGCGCGGCCGAGCAAGATCCTGATGGCCTGCAAGGGCGACCAGATCGAGCGCTACCTGAAACCGACCGTGCGCGGCGAGCGCGTGGACTGCTTCGCGCTGACCGAGCCGGGCGCCGGTTCCGACGCGATGGGCATCCGCACGCGCGCGGTGCGCGACGGCGACGACTACGTGATCAACGGCAGCAAGCACTTCATCAGCCACGCGGATACGGCCGATTTCGTGATCCTGTTCGCCGTCACCGGCGAGGAGGAAGTGCGCGGCCAGAAACGCAAGCGCGTGACCTGCTTCCTGATCGACAAGGACACGCCGGGCATGACCGTGCGGCGCGGCCCGCACTGCACGAGCCTGCGCGGCTACCACCAGTCGGAGATCTTCCTGACCGACTGTCGCGTCAGCACCGCACAGATCCTCGGCGAAGAGCATCGCGGCTTCGAGCTCGCGAACGACTGGCTCACCGCCGGCCGCGTGATGGTCGCGGCCAACAACATCGGCCGCGCGCAGCGCGCGTTCGAGATGGCCGCCGAATGGGCCGCGACGCGCCACCAGTTCGGCAAGCGCATCGGCGAATTCCAGGGCACGTCGTTCAAGCTCGCCGACATGCAGACCGAAATCCGCGCGGCGGAACTCGTCACGCTCTACACCGCGCAGAAGCTCGACCTGGGCACGATGACCGACGGCGACGCCGCGCTCGCGAAGCTGCTGGCGACCGAAACGCTCGGCCGCGTGACCGATCATGCGGTGCAGATCTACGGCGGCATGGGGCTGATGGACGAACTGCCGATCGAGCGCTTCTGGCGCGATGCGCGCATCGAGCGCATCTGGGAAGGCACGTCCGAGATCCAGCGGCACATCCTGTCCAAGGAAATCCTCAGACGCTACAGCTGACGCGAACCGTCGCGCCGGCAGGCCCGGCGCGACTTCCGAAAGGACTTTTCATGACTTCCTCTCCCGCAGTCAGGGATCGCCGCACCACCGCCGCGGCCAACCTGCGCCGGCTGCTCGAGCCGGCCAGCCTCGCGTTCGTCGGCGGACGCGGCATCGCGGGCGCCGTGCAGCGCTGCCGCGACTTCGGTTACGCCGGCGATATCTGGCTCGTCAACCCGAACCATGCCGACATCGACGGCGTACGCTGCCATGCGAGCGTCGCCGACCTGCCCGCCGCGCCCGACGCCGTGTTCGTCGCGGTGCCCGCGCGCCAGGCGATCGACGTCGTGCGCGCGCTCGCCGAACGCGGCGCGGGCGGCGCGATCGTGTACGCGTCGGGTTTCTCCGAGACCGGCGCCGACGGCGCCGCGCTGCAGCAAGCGCTCGTCGACGCGGCCGGTGACATGGCCGTGCTCGGGCCGAACTGCTACGGCCTGATCAACGGCCTGAACGGCAGCGCGCTGTGGCCTGTTGCGCACGGCGCGCCGCGTGTCGAATCCGGTGTCGCCGTGATCACGCAGAGCGGCAACCTCGCGTACAACCTGTCGATGAGTGCACGCTCGGTGCCGTTCGCGTACCTCGCAAGCGTCGGAAACCAGGCATCGGTCGACATCGCGCGCCTCGTCGATGCGTTCGTCGACGATCCGCGTATCCGCGCGATCGGCGTGCATCTCGAAGGCCTGAAGGACGTGCGTGCGTTCAGCGAGGCCGCCGCACGCGCGCTCGCACGCGGCGTGCCGATCGTCGCGCTGAAGAGCGGCACGTCGACGCTCGGCGCGCAGCTCGCGATGAGCCACACGAGTTCGCTCGCGGGCTCGGACGCGCTGTACGACGCGCTGTTCCGGCGGCTCGGCGTGATCCGCGTGAAGGACCCGGTCGGCCTCGTCGAGACGCTGAAGCTGCTCGCGATCGCCGGTGTGCCCGAGCGCCGCACGCTGGCCGCGCTCGCAACGTCCGGCGGCGACGCGGGGCTCGTCGCCGATCTCGGCGAAGCACGCGGCATTGCGTTCCCGCCGGTCGGCGACGCGGGCCGCGACGCGCTCGGCAACGTGCTGCCCGCCTACGCGACGATCGCGAACCCGCTCGACTTCACGACGACGCCGTGGGGCGACCCCGACAAGATGCGCGCATGCTGCGACGCGCTGCTGGCCGATCGCCCGGGCGCGGCCGCGATGATCCTCGACTATCCGCAGGACGTGACCGGCGAACGGCCGCTGTGCGACATCGCGGCCGGCGCGTTCGCGGCGTCCGCGCGCCAGCACGGCGTGGTCGGCGCGGTCATTTCGGTGTTTCCCGACCTGACGCCGCCCGATCACGCGGCACGCATGGCCGCGGCCGGCATCGCGCCGCTGCAAGGGCTCGCCGAAGGGATCGACGCGATCGGTGCAGCCATGACCTACGGTGACACGCGCCGCCGCATCCTCGACGCCGATGCGCTGAACGCACTGCCCGTACTGCGGGCCGGTCATGGCGACGACAGCACCGCCACGCTGCACGACGAATGGGCAAGCAAGCGGATGCTGGCCGCGCACGGGCTCGACGTGCCGCCAGCCGAATGCGTCGCCCCCGCCGATGCGCCGGCCGCCGCCGAGCGGCTCGGCTTTCCGGTGTGCGTGAAGGTCGTCAGCGATCGCCTGCCGCACAAGACCGAAGCCGGCGCGGTCGCGTTGAAGCTCGCGTCGCCGGAGGCTGTCGCCACCGCGGTCGAGCGGATGACCGAACAAGTCGCGCGTCATGCGCCTGACGTGCGTGTCGAGCGCATCCTGGTCGAAAAAATGGCCGACGCGCCGCTGCTCGAACTGATCGTCGGCGTGAAGCGCGAGCCGAACTTCGGTCTCGCGCTCGTGCTCGGCGCCGGCGGCGTGCTGGTCGAACTGATCCGCGACTCCGCGACACTGCTGCTGCCGGTACGGGAAAGCGACGTGCGCGATGCGCTGCTCGGGCTGAAGCTCGGGCCGCTGCTGACCGGCTATCGCGGGCGGCCGAAGGCCGATCTCGACGCCGTCGTCGCGAACGTGATGGCAATCGCGCGCTTCGCGCAGGCGCACGCGGACACGCTCGTCGAACTGGACGTCAATCCGCTGCTGGCGATGGAACACGGCGCGGTGGCGGTCGATGCGCTGGTGAGGCTCGACACGTAACGCCGGTCTGAAGTGCGCCGGCCCGCTCGCGTTTTACGCGGGCGGGCCGGTATCGATCGGGCGGAACGAAGCTCAGAGCACCTTGCCGGGATTGAGCAGCCCGAGCGGATCGAATGCGTGCTTGAGCCTGCGCATCGCGGCCACCTCGGCGTCGCTGCGCGAGCAGCCGAGCCAGTCGCGCTTGTAGCGCCCGATTCCGTGCTCGGCCGACACCGATCCGCCCGCATCGCGCACCAGCGGATACAGCACCGCGTCGACGTCGTGCGCGCTTTCACCCTTCGCATACGGCGCCGATACGCAAACATGCAGGTTGCTGTCGCCGAGATGCCCGAAGAAGAACACGTGCGCGCCGGGCCAGCGCATCGTCAGCGCGCGATCGCACCCGTCGATGAACGCCGCCGTCTCGCGCGGCGGAATCCCCACGTCGAAATTCACCAGGCCGGGCAGTGCGTCGATCGCGAGCCCTTCCCGCAGCGTCCAGAACGCCTGCCCGTCCGCGGCGCTCTGCGCGAGTGCCGCATCGTCGATCAGCCCGCGCTCGAGCCAGCCGGCCAGCACGGTTTCGAACCGCCCGGCGGTCTGCGCCGCGTCGCCGCTCGCGCACTCGATCAGCACCTTGACGCCGCCGTCCGCCGGCAACGGCGCACGCAGGCCTGGCGTGTGTTCGGCGACGTAGCCGTAGAACGCCGGCCACATCGTCTCGAAACTCAGCAAGTCCGCGCACGACGCCCGCGCGTCGCGCAGCAGCGCGAGCGCCGCGGCCGTGTCGCGCACCGCGCACAGTGCGGTCGACGGTGCGGCGAGCTTCGAATGCAGCCGCAGCACGACACGCGTGACGATGCCGAGCGTGCCTTCGCTGCCGACGAAGATCTGCCGCAGGTCGTACCCCGCGTTGTTTTTCAGCAGCTTGTTCAGCGAGGCCAGCACGGTGCCGTCGGCCAGCACCACTTCGAGGCCGAGCACCTGTTCACGCGTGGTGCCGTAGCGGATCACGCGGTTGCCGCCCGCGTTGGTCGCGACATTGCCGCCGATCTGGCACGAGCCGCGCGCGCCGAGATCGATGCCGAGCGCGAACCCCGCCTCGTCCACCGCCTGTTGCAAATCCTGCAGCGTGGTACCGGCCCAGGCCGTGACGGTCGCCGCGTCCGCGTCGATCTCGACGATGCCCGTCAACCGCTCGAGCGACAGCACGACGTCCCCCTCGGCCGGCGCAGCGCCGGCGGCGAGCCCCGTCATCCCGCCTTGCGGCACGATCGTCTGCCGGTATGCGGTGCAGATCGCGAGCGCGCGGCTCACGTCGCCGACGCTGCGCGGCCGCAGCAACGCACGCGGCCGCGCGCCCGGCGCTTCGCCGTAGTTCGTGAAATGACGCGCGCCGATCGCGTCGCCCGTGCTCACGCAATCGTCGCCGAGCGCATCGCGCAGCGCGGCGACGACGTCGCCGTTCGAGGAAAAATCGGACATGGTCGACGGGGCCGGCCGTTCCCGGCCCATGGAAAAAGAAGGATCAGAAGTTGTGCCGCATGCCGACGCGCGCGGCGGCCTGCGTGCGGCTCGTCGACGGCGCGAAGCTGTAGCCGATCACCGCGTCGACGCCGTTCGACGCGCGCATCCAGTCGACGGCCGCATACACGTCGGTGCGCTTCGACAGCGCGTAGTGCGTCCCCAGCGCGACCTCGTGCCAGTGATGGCCTTCGAACGTCGTGTACTGGTAGCCCGCGACGAGCGACAGCGGCGCGGTCGCCTGGTACACGCCGCCCGCCTCGTACACGCGCATCGTCGACGATTGCCCGTAGCCCTTGAACGTCGTGTTGCTGAAGTCGGCGTTGAGCGTCAGCTTGCCGAGCGTGTACGATGCGCCGATCCCGAAGATCGACTGCGAATTGATCGCAAACGGCGTCGAGTCGTGCAGGTCGGTGACGGCGCCCGTCGCCGGATCGATCGTCGCGACCGTCTGCCCGAGCATCGTCGTCACGCCCATCTGCGCATACGGGTCGAGCGCCGCGAGCCCGCGCGGCGAATTGAGCCGCGTATAGTTGCCGCCCGCCGAGAAATCGCCTTGCGTATAGGTCGCGCCGACGCTCCACGCACTGCCGTCGTGGAAACTGCCCGCGTCGTTGCTGAACGAGTACATGCCGCCGACCACCAGCCCGTGGAAGCTGTTGCTGACGAACTTCACCGCGTTCTGCAGCCGGTCGCCGCTCTGGCGGTCGAAATCGCCGAGGTGCACGCCGTAGCCGCTGCCGAACGCGCTGACGTTGAACGCCGCCGTGAAGTCGAATGCGAAGTCGTACTGATTGCCGAACGTCAGCGTGCCCCAGTCGTTGCCGAGCCCCACGTAAGCCTGGCGCCCGAACATCGCGCCGCCCTGGTTCAGCTTGCCCGTGCCGAGCCGGAAGCCGTTCTCGAGCTTGAACACGGCCTTGTTGCCGCCGCCGAGATCCTCGGTGCCCATCAGGCCGACGCGGTTGCCGTACGACACGCCGTCGTCGAACAGGTACGCATGCGCGCCGCCCGTATTGTTCACGTAGGTGATGCCGCCGTCGATGATCCCGTACAGCGAGACGCTGCTCTGCGCGTGCGCATAGCCGTGAGCCATCACCGACATCATGCCGGCCAGCAGGAAGCGTTTCTTCATTTCCGGTGTCTCCAGTTTCCGCGCGATGCGGATCGATTGTCGTTGTTCGTGAAAGACCGCCCGCCTGCTTCGCTTCGGCATCGCGGCGCTGGCGAGTATAGGTTTCGTTGAATGAATGTTCAATCGATTGAGGTGTCGATCGGCACCGGTGTTTACACGCATCGGCGATATCTTTATTGAAAAAACGTTCAACCCGTCATAACATCGGCCGGCAGCCCCGCGGACGACATGCGGGCCCGTTCCGAACCTCGGAGTGCACCGGATGACGCACCACCTCAGCCCCGCCGCCGAGCCGCGCCTGCGCTCGGCCTACGAAGGACAGAAGTCTCGCCCGTACGACCCCGCCGCGCCGATCGCGACGCCGCTCGAACTGCACCGCTGCACCGTGCAGCCCGAATGGGTCGACTACAACGGCCACATGAGCGAATCGTGCTATCTGCTCGTGTTCGGCGACAGCAGCGACGCGTTCTTCCGCTACTTCGGCATCGACGACGACTATCGCGAATCCGGCCGCTCGATCTATTCGGCGGAGACGCACATCCGTCACCTGGGAGAAGCGATGCTCGGCGAACCGCTCAGGCTGACGCTGCGTCTGCTCGATGTCGACGACCGGCGCCTGCACGTGTTCCATTCGATGCATCACGCGACGACCGGCGCGCAGCTCGCGACCGGCGAGCAACTGCTGACGCACGTCGACATGCGCGCGAAGCGTTCCGCGCCGTTTCCCGACACGATGCGCCGGCATCTCGACGCGATTCACGCCGAACACGCACGCGCACCGCACGAACCTCATGCGGGCCGCGCAATCGCGATCCGCCGCCCCGCCCCCGCTTCACGCTGAACCAAGACGGAGCCTTCCATGCAGACGAACGACGCCTGGCGCACGCGCGCCGGCCAACTCGAAATCGAATCGCGCGCCTTTGTGGACGGCGCGTTCCGCGACGCACACGACGGTGCGACCTTCGCATGCACGAGCCCGATCGACGGCCGCGTGCTCGCCCAGGTCGCGCATTGCCGGCAGGCCGACGCCGACCTCGCGGTCGCGGCCGCGCGGCGTGCGTTCGAGCACGGCGCATGGCGCGGCGCGACGCCGCGCGAACGCAAGCGCGTACTGCTGCGCTGGGCCGCGCTGATCCGCGAGCACGCGGACGATCTCGCGCTGCTCGAAACGCTCGACACCGGCAAGCCGATCGCCGATACGACCGCGGTCGACATTCCGTCCACCGCGTATTGCGCCGAGTGGTTCGCGGAAGCGATCGACAAGACCGGCGGCGAAGTCGTGCCGGCCGACGCGCATCTCGTCGGGCTCGTCACGCGCGAGCCGATCGGCGTGGTCGCCGCGGTCGTGCCGTGGAATTTCCCCGCGATGATCGCGATGTGGAAATGCGCGCCCGCGCTCGCGGCCGGCAACAGTGTCGTGCTGAAGCCGTCGGAGAAATCGCCGCTGAGTGCGCTGCGGCTCGCCGCGCTCGCGGCGCAGGCCGGGTTGCCGGCCGGCGTGCTCAACGTGCTGCCGGGCTTCGGCGACGCGGGCGAAGCGCTCGCGCGCCATCCGGACGTGGACTGCATCGCGTTTACCGGCTCGACCGCGGTCGGCCACAAGGTCGCGCGCTGCGCGGCCGATTCGAACCTGAAGCGCGTGTGGCTCGAACTCGGCGGCAAGTCGCCGCAGATCGTGCTGCCCGACTGCCCCGACCTCGACCGCGCGGCACGCACCGTCGCGCATGCGGTGTTCTACAACACCGGGCAGATGTGCACGGCCGGCTCGCGCCTGCTGGTCCACCGCGCGATCCGCGACGCGTTGGTCGCGCGCGTGCTCGAGATCGCGCCCGAATACGCACCTGGCGACCCGCTGTCGCCCGACACGCGGATGGGCAGCCTGATCGACGCGGCGCAGGTCGAGCGCGTGCTCGGTTATGTCGAGGCCGGCCGCGACGAGGCGACGCTGCTGGCGGGCGGCAAGCGTGCGCGTACCGCGAGCGGCGGCCAGTACGTCGAGCCGACCGTATTCGACTGCCCGCGCGCCGACGCGCGGATCGTACGCGAGGAAATCTTCGGGCCCGTGCTCGCGGTCACGACTTTCGACGATCTCGATACGGCCATCGCGCTCGCCAACGACACGCGCTACGGGCTCGCGGCTTCGGTGTGGACAGCAAACTTGACGACCGCGCACGAAACCGCACGCCGGCTGCGGGCCGGTACGGTGTGGGTGAACGGCTACGAGGAAACCGACGACATGAACTTCCCGTTCGGCGGCTTCAAGGAGTCGGGCAACGGGCGTGACAACTCGCTGCACGCGCTGGAGAAATACACGGAGCTGAAGTCGACGATCATCCGGCTGCGGTAGCGCGAAACGGGCAGCGCTCGCGGGCCGGACCGCGAGCGCGTAGCGAGCGGGATTCGGCGGGCGGGATTCCGCACCGGTCGCTGCATGACCGCAATGCGGTCAGCCTTCGCGCGGCACGGCGAGCCAGTCTTCGACTTGCAGCCCAGGGACGCGCTCGAATGGATGACGAGCCGTCCGATCGGCCGGTTTTCCGCGGATGCCCGTGCCTTCGGCCTGCTCCGTGCGTTCGACATTGACGATCTGTCCCCGACATGAACCGTGACCGGATTCATTCCCATCAGGAAACAATCAATCGCACACCGGCGATTCACCTCCCCGCCCGCACGCTCTAGACTGTCGCATCGCTTCTCATCCCGGATTCACGCAATGACCGACGTCCTGCCGCTGACCACCGACCCCGAATCGGGCCTCGAATACCGGCTGCGCCCGGCTGCCGGCCGCCCCGTTGCCCGCCTGTTGCTGCTGCATGGCGTCGGCGGCAACGAAACCAACCTGCTGAACGTGGCCGGCGTCATCGATCCGCGCATCGAAATCGCGTTCCTGCGCGGTCCGCTCACGTTCGGGCCCAACCAGCACGCGTGGTTTCCGGTGCGTTTCGGCCCGAACGGCCCCGAAATCGACGCGGCCCGCGCGGACGAAAGCCGCATCCAGCTGATCACGCTGCTGCGTGCCTTCCGCGCCCGCGATGACGCGGACTCCGCATTGCCGACCGTGATCGCCGGCTTCAGCCAGGGCGGCATCATGAGCGCGGGCGTCGGCCTTACGTCGCCGGACGATGTCAGCGCGTTCGCCGTGCTGTGCGGGCGCATCCTGCCTGAAATCGATCCGCTGATCGCGCCGCGCGATGCGCTTCGCCCGCTCCACGCGTTGATCGTGCACGGCCGTTTCGACGACAAGCTGCCCGTCTCGTGGGCCGAGACCGCCGATGCGAAGCTCACGGCGCTCGGCGTCGCACACGATACGCGGCTGTACGAGGCCGGCCACGAACTGACCGCGGAGATGGCCCGCAATTTCGGCCGCTGGATCGGCGAACGCGCCGGCTTGAACTGACCGCACCGGCGCGCCGGCCGCACACGGGCCGGCACGCCCGCGCGTACCCTCAAGCGCCCCGCGCCGGATCGGCGACAGCGCCCCCCGCGGACGCACGTGCATCCACCGCCAGCTCCCGATCGGCGCCGCGCTTGGCCAGCTTCCAGCCGACCACCAGCGCGAGCACGACAACCGGAATCGTCGCGATGGTCCACGTGCCGCCCGGATAGTCGAACGCCATCAGCACCAGCACGCCGACGAGGAAGGCCAGCGTGAGCCACGACGTGAACGGCGCGCCGGGCATCCGGAACGACACGGCCTTCAGCTCGCCGCGATCGACCGCGCGGCGGAACAGGATCTGGCACATGACGATGAAGCCCCACGTCGTGATGATCCCGAGCGACGCCATGTTCAGCACGATCTCGAACGCCTGGGCCGGCACGATGTAGTTCAACGGCACGCCGATCGCATTGATCGCGACCGTGATCAGGATCCCGCCGTACGGCACGCCGCGTGCGTTCATCCGCGACACGAAGCGCGGCGCCGATCCGCCCATCGCGAGCGAACGCAGCACGCGCCCGGTCGAATAGAGGCCGGAGTTCAGGCTCGACAGCGCGGCCGTCAACACCACGACGTTCATCACCGTACCGACGTACGGCACGCCGAGCTTGCTGAAGAACGTGACGAACGGGCTTTCGTGCGAGCTGTACGCCGTCCACGGCAGCAGCATCGTCAACAGCACGACGGAGCCGACATAGAACAGCGCAATGCGCCACATCACGCTGTTGATGGCTTTCGGCAACACCTTGCGCGCATCGGCCGTCTCGCCCGCCGCGACGCCGACGAGCTCGATGCTCGCGTACGCGAACACGACACCCTGCACGATCAGCACGGCCGGCAGGATGCCGTGCGGAAAGATCCCGCCGTGATCCGCGACGAGATGAAGCCCCGGCATCTGGCCGGCGACCGGATGGCCGCTCGCGAGGAACACGGCGCCCACCGCGAGGAACACCGCGAGCGTCCCCACCTTGACGAGCGAGAACCAGAACTCCATCTCGCCGAACACCTTCACGCCGATCATGTTCATCACCGACACGATCCCGAGCGCACCGAGCGCGAACACCCACTGCGGCACGTCCGTGAACACGGCCCAGTACTTCATGTAGATCGCGACCGCCGTGATGTCGACGATGCCGGTCGTCGCCCAGTTCAGGTAGTACATCCAGCCCGCGACGAACGATGCGCGCTCGCCCATGAACTCCCGCGCGTACGACACGAAGCTGCCGCTGGTCGGCCGGTGCATCACGAGCTCGCCGAGCGCGCGCATGATCAGGAACGCGAACACGCCGCAGACGAGATACACGATCGCGAGCGCGGGCCCCGCGCTCTGCAGGCGGCCACCCGCACCGAGAAAGAGGCCGGTGCCGATCGCGCCGCCCATCGCGATCATCTGCACGTGCCGCGGCTTCAACTGCTTCGCGTAACCGGCTTCGTGCGACGCGAACATCGCATCGGGGTCGGCATGACGGGAATCCGCGCCGCCGGCCGGACCGGCCGGGCGCTCGCTGTTGTGTTTCATCGTGAGTCTCCGTTGTTTCTTGATGTGTCGCGCCCCGCGCGGGGGCGCTCTTGGAATGACGGCGCGCGGGGCGCTCACGGCATGCGCCGGCGCCCCGCGGCCGGCGTCAAAGCACGCGCGGCCGGATCAGCGCTTCGGGCCGAAGCGCCTCGTCGACCTGCGCATCGGTCATCCATTCGCGCTCCAGCACGACCTCGCGAATCGACTTGCCGGTCGCGTGCGCTTCGGCCGCCACGTCGGTCGCGCGCTTGTAGCCGATGTACGGATTCAGCGCGGTCGCGAGCGCGACCGAGCGCTCCATCGTTTCGCGCAGCCGCTCGGGATTCGCGGTGATTCCGCTCACGCAGCGCTGCGCAAGCGTCGTACAGGCGGCCGTCAGATGGCTGAAGCTGCGGAACAGCGCGCTGGCGATCACCGGCTCGAACGCGTTGAGCTGGAGCTGTCCGGCCTCGGCGGCGAAGGTCACGGTCAGGTCGTTGCCGAACACCTCGAACGCGACCTGGTTGACGACTTCCGGGATCACCGGATTCACCTTGCCGGGCATGATCGACGAGCCGGCCTGCACCGGCGGCAGGTTGATCTCGCCGAACCCCGCGCGCGGGCCGCTCGACAGCAGCCGCAGGTCGTTGCAGATCTTCGACAGCTTCACGGCGATCCGCTTGAGCACCCCCGAGACCTGCACGAACGCGCCGCAATCCTGCGTCGCTTCGATCAGGTTCGGCGCGGTGCTCAGGTCGAGCCCGGTAATGCGCCGCAGTGCCGCCAGCGCCTTCTCCGCGTACTGCGGATGCGCGGTGATCCCCGTGCCGATCGCGGTCGCGCCGAGGTTGATCTCGCGAATCAGCCAGCCGGCTTCCTGCAGGCGCGCAATGTCTTCCGTCAGCATCACCGCGTAGGTCGAGAATTCCTGGCCGAGCGTCATCGGCACCGCGTCCTGCAATTGCGTGCGGCCGAGCTTCAGCAAGCCGGAGAACGCGTCGGCCCGCTCCGCGAACGCATCGCGCAGGCGCGCCATCGCTTCGAGCAGGTGCTCGACCGCGAAGCAGGTCGCGACCCGGATCGCGGTCGGATAGACGTCGTTGGTGCTCTGCGCGAGATTGACGTGTTCGTTCGGATGCAGGTATTCGTACTGCCCGCGCGCGTGCCCCATGAGTTCGAGCGCGCGGTTGCAGATCACCTCGTTCGCGTTCATGTTGGTCGACGTGCCGGCCCCGCCCTGGATCACGTCGACGACGAACTGGTCATGCAGGCGCCCTTCGCGAATCTCGACGCATGCGGCGGCGATCGCATCGCGGTACGACTGCGGCAGCAGCCCGAGCTCGCAGTTCGCGTCGGCCGCGGCCTCCTTCACGGCGGCGAGCGCCATCACGAGGTACGGCAGCGACGCGATCGTGCGCCCCGAGATGTCGAAATTCTCTTTCGCGCGCAGCGTATGGACGCCGTAATAGGCATCATCCGGAATACTTCGTTTACCTAAAAGATCCGCTTCGACGCGGAAGCCGTTTTCTGTCATCGTGCCCTCCTGAATGTCTCGTGCCGCTCGTCGTCCGTCGCTTCCCGACGCGACGGGTTCGCATTCTATGCCTTTGCAAAAACAAGCTCGAATCTGTATTATCGAAAGCGGTTTTGCGTGGGACGCAACAGCGAGAATCGAATGAAGAAAAGCGCGAGAGAAACCGGCATCGATCACATGGGTGCGATGCGCGCGTTCGTGAAAGTGGTCGAAACGGGGAGTTTTTCGGCGGTCGCGAAGGAGATGCACGTGTCGACGTCGACGGTCGCGCGCAAGGTCACGGCGATCGAGGAGGCGCTCGGCGTCGCGCTGCTGCACCGCTCGACGCACAGCGTCACGCTGACCGAAGCCGGCCACATCTACCTGGAACGCGCGGTCACGCTGATCGCCGATCTCGACGATACGCTGCGCGTCGTCGCCGAGCTGAACGCGCAGCCGAGCGGCCCGCTGAAGCTCACCGCGCCGGTTGCGTTCGGCCGCCGCCATCTCGCCCCGCTGGTCGCACCGTTTCTCGCGCGCTACCCGACGATCCAGCTCGACGTGCGGCTCACCGACAACCACAACGACCTCGTGGCCGGCGGTTTCGATCTCGACATTCACGAAGGCGAGAACTACCTGGACAACCTCGTCGTTCACCGCCTGTCGCGCAACGACAGCATCCTGTGCGCGACGCCCGGCTATCTCGACCGCTGCGGGCGCCCGTCCACGCCGGACGATCTCAAGCAACACAACTGCCTGCGCTACGTGCACCCCGAAGGCGATCCGCGCTGGGATCTCGTGAAAGGCGACGCGCATCACAGCCTGCTGCCGGCCGGCAACCTCGTCACCGATCATTCGGAGCTGCTGCTCGAAGCGACCTGCGCGGGGCTCGGCATCGCGGAGTTCGAGATCTGGCTGGTGCGCGACTTGCTCGCGAGCGGGCGGCTCGAAGCCGTGCTGCCGCGCTACCGGCTGCAGAACCGGCTGACGGGCGAATACATCTACATCGCGTATCTGGCGAACCGGCGCAGCTCGGCGAAGCTGCGCGTCCTGAAGGACTTTCTCGCGGAACACCTCGCGCACATCGGCGAGCTGTCGGCGCTGGAACTGACGAAGATTCGCGGCGCAAGCGCGTAGCGCCCGCGCCCACGCCCGCACCAGCCGGCAGGCATCCGCACGCCGCCGCGCACGGCCCGGGTCGCGGGCCGGCGGCAGCGGCGCATCCGCACCGCTCAGGCCGGCTGCAACTCGAACGGGAACGTGGCGTGCCCGATCTCGACGCCCTGCGTGTTGAGCATCGGCGGCCGATGGAAGCCGGCCAGGTGCGCGCGCTGCTCGGCCGTGCCGATCCGCAGCCGCTCGAGGAGTTCGCTGACGACCATGTACAGCACGTCGAGATTGCCGTCTTCGATCTTCACCGAGATGCCGAGCGCGCCATCGGCGCCAAGCTGCCGCGTGCGCGCCGACGCACGCACGCCGATCCCGTAGCACGCATCGGCGCCGAGCTTGCCGACCACCTGCCCGTCGAATGCGTTCATCAGCACCGTGCAATAGCGCCCGTCGCCGGCCACCAGCTCCGGATAGGCGGTCATCGCACGATGAATGCGCGCCAGCGCGCGCACGCGATCGCTGATTGCGTCACCGCCCGCCTCCACCGTATCCGCGCCGTCGGCCAGCGATGCGTAGAGACGCGCGAGCCGATCCAGCGCAAACGCCGGCGTCGGCAGGTTGCACCCGTCGATCGCCCAGCCCACTTCATCGTCGCGCAGCCCGCACGCATCGGCCACCACCTGCTTCACGCGCACCTGCATCGGATGCTCGGGCAGATGGTAATCGGCGATCGCGGCGCCGATCGCCTGCGCACCGGCCAGCATCCCGACGTGCTTGCCCGAACAGTTGCTGCACACGCCGGTCGGCGTGTAGTCGCGCTTGATCCACGCGCGGTACACCGCGTCGGACAACGGCGGATGGCCGCCGCAACGCAGGTCCGATTCGTGCGCGGCGACTTTTGCGAGCATCGCGCGCGTGCGTTCGATGTGCCGATCCTCGCTGCTGTGCGACGCACACATCAGCGCGATGTCCGCATCGTCGAAGCCGAAGCGTTCGGGTGCGCCCGTCTCGATCACCGACAGCGCCTGCGCCGGCTTGGCCGCCGATCGCGCGAGCGTCATCCGGAACGGATCGCCGAACCGGGCCAGCAGCCTGCCGCGTGCATCGACCACCGCCACATGGGCGACGTGCGTGTTCTCGATTGCATCGCCGCGGTACGTGACGACTGCTGCGCGTGGGGTGTCCATCGTGTGTTGTCTCCTTGCTCGGGGCCTGGCTGCCGGGGCCCGTCCAACCGGTACGGCAGTGTATCGAGTCACCGCCGCCGCACACCGGCCGGGCGATGGAAAGCGGTGTTGCACGCGACGCAAAGGCAATCGTGCCCCCACGAACACCTGACCGAATTAGTACAAAAACCATTCGATCGTTTACAGAATTGGTACCAATCCGTACAATTGCGACCGCAAACGCGAATCATACGCATTTACATTGACGTTTTCCGATGTTCCGCGCTACCTGGCCGGCATCGAGAAAACGCACCCGCTCACCGAACCTTCTGCTGCCTCTCGATATGCCCGCCCAGTTCAAGACGAGGCCTCGCGCCCTCGTATCGGCGCTGACCTGCTCCGTTTTCCTGACGCCGCTGCTCGCCTCCGCCGAAACCGCCCCTGCTCCCGCCCCCGTTACCGACCAGCCGGCCCCGTCCGCCGACGTGCAGGCGACGCTGCCGACGATCACGATCCAGTCGTCTGCTCCATCGGACATGCAGGTGAAGCGTTCGCCGTCGTACAAGTTCACCGCGCCGCTGCTCGACACGCCGCGTTCGGTCACGGTGATCCCCGAGCAACTGATCAAGGAAAAGAACGTCACGTCGTTCGCGGACGCGCTGCGCTCGGTGCCGGGCATCACGTTCCTCGGCGGCGATGCGGCCGCGAACCCGTCGGCCGACCGTCCGGTGATCCGCGGCTTCGAATCGCGCAACTCGATCTCCGTCGACGGGATGCGCGATTCGGGGCTGCAGAACCGCGAAACGTTCGCGGTCGAGCAGATCAGCGTGATCAAGGGCCCCGATTCGGTCTATGCGGGCCGCGGCTCGGTGGGCGGCAGCATCGACATCGTCACGAAGACGCCGAAGAACGACAACTTCATCAACAGCAGCATCGGTTTCGGCACCGACGGCTACAAGCGCGCGACCGTCGACGCGAACCACAAGATCAACGACACGACGGCCGTGCGCCTGAACGTGATGGGTCACGACGCGAACCAGGCCGGCCGCAACGACGTGTACAACAAGCGCTGGGGGGTCGCGCCGTCGATCGTGTTCGGGCTGAACACGCCGACCACGGTCACGGTCAGCTACTACCACATGAACTCGTACGACATGCCGGACTTCAGCGTGCCGTTCCGCGCGTCGGGCGGCACGCCGGTGCCGACCGATCGTGGCCAGTTCTTCGGGCTGAACACGCGCGACTACCGCTACGGGCAAACCGACACCGCCGAAGTGCGCGTCGAGCACAAGCTCAACGACGACTGGAAGCTGAAGAACACGACGATGTTCGGCCGCTCGACGCTCGATTACGTCGCGACGAATCCGCAGATCCTCGCGTCGAACCCGAACCTGCTGAGCCTGCAGGCGAAGAGCGGCAAGTACGCGCTCAACGGCTTCTCGAACCAGACCGAAGTGACCGGCAGCGCGAGCCTGTTCGGCATGAAGCACACGATGACGGCCGGCGTCGAGTTCAGCCATGAGCAGGCACGTTACGAGGGCTACCTGGTGTCGGATTCGGCCGGCAACAACATTCGCTCGGGCGGCCCGTGCTCGGTGGCCGGCAACTGCACGCCGCTCGCGGGCGGCTGGAACCCGAACATGCCGTGGACCGGCAACATCGTGCTGAACGGCGACAAGGGCTTCCCCGGTGCGACGACGAACACGCGCACCGATACGGTTTCCGCGTACATCTTCGATACCGTAAAGCTGTCCGAGCGCTGGCAGTTCAACACGGGCCTGCGCTTCGACCGCTACGACACGACCGGCAAGCAGGCCGGCGTCGCCGACCTGTCGAACACGTCGAACCTGTTCAGCTACCAGTTCGGCCTCGTGTTCAAGCCGGTGACCAACGTGAGCCTGTACGCGTCGTACGGCACGTCGTCGAACCCGCCTGGCTCGAACGGCGGCCTCGGCGGCGGCACCGACCAGATCACCGCGACGAACCAGGATCTCGCGCCCGAGCGCTCGCGCAACATCGAGATCGGCGCGAAGTGGGACGTGCTGCAGGATCAGCTGTCGCTGACCTCCGCGCTGTTCCAGACCGAAAAGACCAACGCGCGCGTGAGCGACGGCCTCGGTCACACGGTCAACGCGGGCAAGCAGCGCGTGCGCGGTTTCGAATTCGGTTTCGCGGGCAACATGACGCCGAAGTGGCACGTGTTCGGCGGCTACTCGTACCTGAACGCGATCACGACCGACGCGGGCCCCGGCAGCCCGGGCGCATCGGGCCTGCCGATGGTGATGGTGCCGAAGCACAACTTCACGCTGTGGACGAGCTACGACGTGATGCCGAAGCTCACGCTCGGCGCCGGTGCGACGGTGATGAGCCAGACCTATGCGTCGGTATCCGCGACGACGAAGAAATGGACGCCCGGCTATGCACGCTTCGACGCGGCCGCGACGTGGCGCGTGAACAAGACGATGGACGTTCAACTGAACGTGCAGAACCTGTTCGACAAGAAGTATTACGCGAGCGCGTATCCGATCTACGCGACGTGGGCGCCGGGCCGTTCGGCGATGGTCACGCTCAACTTCTATCAGTAATGCGGTTCGCGGCGGGAGGGCGCGGTACGCCCTTCCCTGCCGCGCTCACCACGGTAGCGAATACGTCTTCACGTTCGTGAAGCTCTTCATCGCTTCCTGCACGCCTTCCTTGTAGCCCAGCCCCGAATCCTTCATGCCGCCGAACGGCGTGACTTCGAGCCGATAGCCCGGCACTTCGCGCACGTTCACGCTGCCGACTTCCAGCTCGGTGATGAAACGCGTGATGTGGTCGAAGCGGTTCGTGCACACCGACGACGATAGCGCATAGTCGGTGCTGTTCGACATCCGGATCGCTTCGTCGATGTCGCTGAATCGCATGATCGGCGACACGGGGCCGAACGTCTCGTACTTCACGAGCGGCATGTCGGGCGTCACGCGATCGATCACCGTCGGCGAATACAGTGCGCCGTTACGTACGTTGCCGACCAGCAGCCTCGCACCGCGCGAAATCGCATCGTTCACCTGCTGCTCGCAGAACTTCGCGGCGGCCTCGTCGATCACGGTGCCCATGTCGACCGATGGATCGGACGGATTGCCGTACGACCACGCGCGCGTTTTTTCGACAACCAGCTCGGTGAAGCGATCGGCCACCGACTCGTGCACGAGCATCCGCTTGATCGCGGTGCAGCGCTGCCCCGAGTTCTTGTATGAACCCGACACCGCGAGCGTGCTCGCTTCGTCGAGATCGGCGTCTTCCATCACGATGATCGGATCGTTGCCGCCGAGTTCGAGCACCGCGCGCCGGTAGCCCATCCGCGACGCGATCGACTTGCCGATCGATACGCCGCCTGTGAACGTGATCAGGTCGATCGCCGGGTTCGTGATCAGCTCGTCGGCGATCTCCTTCGGGTCGCCGGTGATCACCTGCAACATCTGCGGCGGCAGGCCGGCTTCGTACAGGATGTCTGCGAACAGGTAACACGACAGCGGCACCTTCTCCGAAGGCTTCACGACGATCCGGTTGTTGGTCGCGACCGACGGCACGATCTTGTGTGCGACCTGGTTCATCGGGTGGTTGAACGGCGTGATCGCGGAAATCACGCCGAGCAGCGGGTCGCGCTGCGTATACACGCGGCGCTTCTTGCCGTGCGGTGTCAGGTCGCACGAGAAGATCTGCCCATCGTCCTTCAGCACTTCGCCGGCGCCGAACGTCAGCACGTCGGCCACGCGGCCCGCTTCGTACGTCGAATCCTTGATGCACAACCCGGCCTCGGCCGTGATCAGCGCCGCGATCTCGGCGGTGCGCGCGCGCACGATGTCGGCCGCACGGCGCAGGATCGCCGCGCGATCGTGGCGCGTGAGCGTCGGCCGGTAGGCACGCGCGGCCGCGAACGCGCGCCGCACGTCGTCCAGCGTCGCCTTCGGCACGGTGCCGACCAGCGAACCGTCGTACGGGTTGCGCACGTCGATCACTGCGTCGCGCCACACGCGCTGCCCGTCGATGCGCAACGCTTCGTGCCGCACGTCGGATGCGGGAATCGGCTTCAGGACCGTGCTCATGTCGTCTCCGTTATCGTGCTGCGTGATCGTCGCCACGCTATCGGGTGTCGCGGCGCGCGCTAGCGCACCACGACCAGCCCTTCGTATTCGAGGCAGCGGCACAGCGTCGCCCATGCCGGCGTATCGGGCCATTCACGCGCGCGGGCATCGATGCGAATCGGCCGCCCGAATTCGCGCGATGCACATGCCAGCAGCGTGTGCGCGATGCCGCTGCGCCGGTAGGCGGGTTCGACGTACAGCCGCGTGAGCGACGGCGATCGCGCGGCACCGGCGCCGCCGTCGATACCGAGTTCGCCGATCGCCTCGTCGTCGCGATACGCGACCGCCGTCGCACGCACATCGTCGAACACGATACGAATCACGCGCTCGCAGCGATCCCTGAACACGACGACATGCATGGCGCCCCCTTCTCCGCATCACGATGCAGGCGAACGCGATGCGCGCACGCCCTCCTGCGCCCGCGTACCGGGGAGTTATCCGGATCGTCCAGGGGCGACGAGTTGAGTATCGTCTTGCCACGTCGGCGCGCAGTAGTGCCAGACGACACCTTTCATTGAGTCCACATCCGCGGCGCGACGCGCGTATTCTCGCGACGCCGCGCCTCTCGCAGGCCGCGTGCACACCACACGCACCGCCTCGCGTTTCCCGTACCGATCACAGGAGGAAGCATGCCGAGTCGTACCCCGACCGCCCTATGGGCCCAGCAGTTCCGGCGGTCGTCGGCGTCGAGCCTGCAGGACCAGATCCGGCGGATGCTCGTGGCCGCGATCCTGGACGGCCAGCTCGCACCCGATGCCGCGCTGCCGTCGAGCCGCGAGCTCGCCGACCAGCTCGGCGTCGCGCGCAACACCGTCGTGCTCGCGTACCAGATGCTCGTCGAAGAGGGTTATCTGATCTCGCGCGAACGCAGCGGGCACTTCGTGAACCCGAAGATGCTGGAGGGCGTGCCCGGCTTCGCAACCGCCAAGCCCGGCGAGAAGCCGGACGACAATGACACGCCGGGCCGCCCCGCGTGGGAGAAGCGCATCGCGCATCCGCCGTCGAAGCAGCGCAACATCGTGAAGCCCGCGAACTGGCAGCACTACGAATTTCCGTTCATCTACGGGCAGTTCGACCAGTCGCTGTTTCCGACCAACGACTGGCGCGAATGCTGCCTGAAGGCGCTGTCGGTGATGGAGATCCGCAACTGGGCGCCCGACCTGATCGAGCGCGACGACGAATCGCTGATTCAGCAGATCCGCACGCGCGTGCTGCCGCGGCGCGGCGTGTTCGCGATGCCAGACGAGATCGTCGTCACGAACGGCTGCCAGCAGGCGCTGTACCTGATCGCGGACCTGCTGTGCGGCAAGCACACGACGGTCGGCTTCGAGAATCCCGGCTATCCCGACGCGCGCAACATCTTCGAGAACCGCAACGCGCGGCTGCTGCCGCTGCCCGTCGACGGCCAAGGGATCGCACCCGACACGCTTGGCGATACGCTGTCGCGCTGCGACTACGTGTACGTGACGCCGAGCCACCAGTGCCCGACCACCGCGACGATGCCGGTCGAACGCCGCCGCGCGCTGCTCGATTGCGCGCAGCAGCACGATTTCGTGATCATCGAGGACGACTACGAAAGCGAGAACACGTTCTCCGGTACCCCGCATCCGGCTCTGAAGAGCCTCGACACGGCCGATCGCGTGATCTACGTCGGCAGCCTGTCGAAGACGTTCGCGCCGGGGCTGCGGCTCGGCTACGTGGTCGGGCCGCGCGAGCTGATCCGCGAGTTGCGCGCGCTGCGGCGGCTGATGGTGCGCCATCCGGTCGCGTACATCCAGCGCGCGTTCGCGACCTTTCTCGCGCTGGGCCATCACGACGCGCTGCTGCGCCGGCTCGCGCATGCGTACAGCGAGCGCTCGCAGGCGTTGATGGCCGCGCTCGATGCACATCTGCCGGAAGCACGCTACGTGCCCGTGACGGGCGGCGCGTCGTGCTGGGTCGAGGGGCCGCCGTGGCTCGATGCCACGCGCCTCGCGACCGACGCGCAGGAGGCCGGCATCCTCATCGAGCCGGGGAACGTGTTCTTCATGGAGGACGCGGGCGACGCGCGCCGCTGCTTCCGGATGGGGTTCTCGGCGATCCCGCTCGAACGGATCGAGCCCGGCGTGCGGGCGCTGGCGGAATGCATGCGGGCGCAGAAGCCGGGCGCCTGAGCGGATGCGGACAGGTGTCGCGCAGCGGATCGCGCGGCCGCCCTCGCGTCTCGTGCCTCGTGCCTCGCGTCTCGCGCCTCGTGCCTCGCGCCTCGTGCCTCGCGTCTCGCGTCTCGTGCCTCGCGTCTCGTGCCTCGTGCGTCGTGCCTCGTGCGTCGTGCGTCGTGCGTCGTGCGTCGTGCCTCGTGCCTCGTGCCTCGCGTCTCGCGTCTCGCGCCTCGCGCCTCGTGCCTCGCGCCTCGTGCCTCGCGCCTCGTGCCTCGCGCCTCGTGCCTCGCGTCTCGTGCCTCGTGCCTCACGTCTCGTGCCTCGTGCACAATCACGCATTCCGGCAACGATTTCGACTATCGTTGCACCGGAAGCATGCCGTCGGTGTCGCGCGAGTCGCTCCCGCGCGACACGCGCAGATGCCCATCGTAACGATCGATCTGCCCTGCGGGGCAACTTGCGGCCCCGCGCCTGCGGACTGCCTATCGAGTACCGGCCGCCTTCACACGAGCACGCTACATGCATCGATTCGATCGGCACGTTGTTGCTCTCCTTGTCGAAGCGCACTGCGCTCGCCACTCGCCCTCCGAGTCTCCCCGCCAATAAGGCGCCAACGTCGCCTCATCGTTTCCATTCGTTTAGTAAATCTAATAAAAACATTACAAATCCGTTATTCGGATTGACAGCGAATTCATACGAATTCTAGTGTTACGACGCAACACGACAGCAACAACCCACAGCGATCCCGGGATTCGATCGTCGGGATCGTCAAGGCAAAAGATGCATCTCCGACTGGAGGGGGCGATCATGAATCGATTCACGACGCTTGCGGCGTTGCTCGCCGCGGCGTGCGCGTTGAGCGGGTGCGGTGGCGGTGACGGCAGCGACGGAACAGCGGCATCGATACTGGCCGCACATCCGGCGCAATCCTCGGCCGATGCGGCCGACACGACCCATCTCGACGACAACCGCAGCCTGTCGTTGACACAGTATGTCGACCCGCTGATCGGCACACTCGCGAGCAATTCGCCGAACCCGGTGCCGGCAGGACAGGCCGGCAGCGTCGTGCCGGCCGCCGGGCTGCCGTCGGGCATGGTGCAATGGGCGCCCGACACCAACACGACGCCGGCGCCGAACGACAGCAAGGAGCCGAACTCGCCGGCCGGCTACTACTACGACATCCACTCGATCCAGGGTTTCAGCGTCACGCACATGCCGGGTGCCGGCTGCAGCGGCAACAACGGCGAATTCCCGGTCATGCCGACCACCGACGCGACGCAGCTCGTCCCAACCTTCAGTCATGCGAACGAAACGGCCCGGCCCGGCTACTATTCGGTCCTGCTCGATTCGCAGATCAAGGTGGAACTGACCGCCACCCTGCGCACCGGCTTCGGCCGGTTCACCTATCCGGCCGGCAAACCCGCGCTGCTGGTGCTCGACGCGACACGCACCAATACGAAGACCTCGACTACCGGCGCGATCACGCAGGTTTCCGACAGCGCCATCTCGGGCAGCACGATCGGCGGCGGCTTCTGCGGCAACTCGGTGCCGGTACCTGTCTACTTCTATGCCGCGTTCGACCAGGCCTTCACGTCGGCGTCGATTTCGCATGGCGTGGCCCAGCTCGGCTTCAGCCCCGGCCAGGCAGTCAGGATGAAGATCGGCATTTCGTACGTCAGCGTCGCCAACGCAAAGGCCAACCTCGACGCGGAAAATCGCGGCTGGGATTTCGAGGGCGTGCGCACGCAGGCAGACCGCACCTGGAACGACCGCCTCAACGCGATCCGCGTGGCGGGCGGCACGCTCGACGCGAAAAAGAAGTTCTACACGGCGCTCTATCACGCGCTGTGGGCGCCCAGTACCTTCAGCGACGTGAACGGCCAGTACATCGGCTTCGACAATACCGTGCATCAGGTCGCCAACGGCCAGAAGGCGCAGTATTCATCGTTCTCGGGCTGGGACATCTACCGCTCGCTAATCCAGCTGAAGTCGATCCTCAACCCGTCCGAAACCAGCGACATGATCCAGTCGCTGATCAACGACGCCGACCAGTGCGGCGCGATTCCGCACTGGGTCAACGACAACGTCGAGGACGGCGTGATGCCGGGCGATGCCGGCTCGCTGATCGTTTCGAGTGCCTATGCATTCGGCGCCCGGCGCTTCGATACGCGCGCCGCGCTGCAGCACATGGTGAAGATGGCGAACATCCCCGGCACCGCGTGCAACAACGTGACCACCAACGGCGGCCGCGCGAGCTACCTGCAGGGCGGCTACATCACCGGCGGCGAGTGGGGCCAGGCTTCGTCGACGCTCGAATACACCAGCAGCGACTTCGCGATCTCGCGCTTTGCCGGCGCACTCGGCGATACCGCCACGCAACGCATGCTGCTGAGCCGCTCGGCCTACTGGCAGAACCTGCTCAATACCGCGCTGACGCCGCCGCTGATCGCGGCGCGGCAATCGAACGGCGCGTGGATACCCGAAACGCCGAGCAGCGGCGACAACTACGTGGAGGGCAACGCCGAACAGTACACGTGGATGGTGCCGTACAACGCGGCCGGCCTGTTCGCGCAGCTGGGCGGCAATACGACCGTGACGTCGCGGCTCGACCAGTTCTTCACGGTGCTCAATGCCGGCATGAGCCTGCCGAATTTCTACATGGGCAACGAGCCGACCTTCGAGGTACCGTGGCTCTACAACTGGGCCGCACAACCGTCGGGCACGCAGCGCGTGGTGCAGCAGATCCTCGCCAGCGCGTTCGGCACCGGCCCCGACGGCCTGCCGGGCAACGACGACCTCGGCGCCGTGTCGGGCTGGTACGTGTGGGGCGCGCTGGGCCTGTACCCGCAGATCCCCGGCGTGGCGGGCCTGGCGATCGGCAGCCCGCAGTTCCCGCAGATCGACGTGCGGCTCGGCAACGGCCGCACCTGGCGGATCCGTGCCGAGGGCGCGCCGGCCTCGAACTATGTGCAGTCGCTGTCGATCAACGGCCGTGCCCACCCTGCCGCATGGGTCGCGTACGACGACATCGCCAATGGTGCGACGCTGCACTTCGCGATGGGCAGCGCACCGTCGCAATGGGGCGCGCAGACCCAGCCGCCGTCGTTCGGCGTGCCGGTGGCGGTCAACGCGGCCGACAGCTACAACAACCGCGGCTTCAGCACGGACGGTGCAACCAATACCGACGGCCAGGGCGCGGACTTCGACGGCAGCCTGTTCAGCTACTCGATCAATGCGCTGGGCGCGGCGGGCGTGCAGCCGGGCAAGCCGTTCGCGGTGGCCGGCGCCAGCGTGACGGTGGCAGGCGGGCCGCTCTCGCTCGACAACACCGTGACCGTCGGCCAGACCGTGATGCTGCCGCCCGGATCGGCCGGCACCGGTGTCGTGGTGCTCGGTTCGGCCAACAACGGCCCGAGCAGCGGCACCGCGCAGCTGAACTTCGCGGACGGGTCGAGCCAGGCCGTCACACTGACCTTCGACGACTGGACCCTGAACGGCGGCAGCGCGAACCCGAGCTCGACGGTGGCCGTCACGATGGCCTACCGCAATGCCGGCAACGGCCAGCAGGACAACGTCAAGACCTACATCTTCGCGCAGAAGATTCCCGTGCCGCCCGGCAAGGTGGTGACGAGCATCGTGCTGCCGCGGCAGGTCAGCGCCGGCAAGATGCACGTGTTCGGTATCGGCATGGCGGCGTCGTGATGGCCGCATGAACGGCGGGGGTACGTCGCGCGCGGCGATGTGCCCCCGAACTCCTTCTGCCTGACCGTATCAGGCGACGTGAAATCGGCCGTATCGATGCGGGTTCGCTCCCGATCCCGGTCGAATCCCTCCTCCGCCCTTTCCCGGCACGCCACTCCCACCAACCTGATTCGCCGTCCCGTCATGCGAGGCGGCACGAAATCGGATCAGGCAGTACGCCCCGCCAAACCGGAAACCCCGTGACCGCGTGAACCGGGCCGGCGTCCCCCGCTGGCCCAACCGAATCCCTCGAACTGGCGCTACCGCCAAAAACGAGCGCTCACTAACGTGTCGATACCGCGTGCCGCATGCGCGCCAGCGCCTTGCGCACCGCCCATCATTCGACAGGAGACACGTTATGTCCGACACGCTCACCGCCCCCGTCACGGCCGCCACGCTCGCGGCGTTTTCCGACGCATTCAACCGGCATGACGCGAATGCGCTGATGGGCTTCATGACCGAGGACTGCGTATTCGACGCAGCCGGCGGCCCCGACATCCACGGCACGCGTTTCGTCGGCCGCGACGCCGTGCGCGCCGCGTTCGAAGCCGTGTTCAAGACCTTCCCCGACGCGCACTGGGGTCACGGCCGTCACACCATCGCAGGCGAGCGCGGCGTATCCGAATGGGTGTTCACCGGCACGCACGCCGAAGGCTGGCGCATCGAGGCCGAAGGCTGCGACCTGTTCGAATTCCGCGACGGGCTGATCGCCGTCAAGCGCGCCTTCCGCAAGGAACGGCCGAAGCAACCGGCCTGAAGCGCACCACCCGGGGCCACCGTACCCCGCACGCATTTTGAAACGAATCATTTCATTTCATTCCACATTTCCCGCCAGCGGGCGGAATGGCTTGACCGGCTTTCCCCAGCAAATAGCATCTGGAACAAGACGTTCCGTTAATTGAACAATCGGAGACAACCCATGAGCGAACAATCCACTTCCCTGCGTGCATCGACCAGCGGCCCGCAGGACATGACGCCGTCCGAAGCCTTCGTCGAGACCCTCGCGGCCAACGGCGTGACCGACATGTTCGGCATCATGGGCTCCGCGTTCATGGATGCGATGGACATCTTCGCGCCGGCCGGCATCCGCCTGATCCCGGTCGTGCACGAACAGGGCGCGGGCCACATGGCCGACGGCTATGCACGCGTGTCGGGCCGCCACGGCGTCGTGATCGGCCAGAACGGCCCCGGCATCAGCAACTGCGTGACGGCGATCGCGGCCGCGTACTGGGCGCATAGCCCGGTCGTGATCGTCACGCCGGAAGCCGGCACGATGGGCATCGGCCTCGGCGGCTTCCAGGAAGCGAACCAGCTGCCGATGTTCCAGGAATTCACGAAGTACCAGGGCCACGTCACGCACCCGGCGCGGATGGCCGAATTCACCGCGCGCTGCTTCGACCGCGCGCAGGCCGAGATGGGCCCGACGCAACTGAACATCCCGCGCGACTACTTCTACGGCAAGGTCAAGGTCGAGATTCCGCAACCGCGCCGGCTCGATCGCGGCGCCGGCGGCGAACAGAGCCTGGACGACGCGGCCGCGCTGATCGCGCAGGCGAAGTTCCCGGTGATCATCTCGGGCGGCGGCGTCGTGATGGCCGACGCGATCGAGGAATGCAAGGCGCTCGCCGAACGGCTCGGCGCACCGGTCGTCAACAGCTACCTGCACAACGACTCGTTCCCGGCGAACCATCCGCTGTGGTGCGGCCCGCTCGGCTACCAGGGCTCGAAGGCCGCGATGAAACTGCTGTCGCGCGCGGACGTCGTGATCGCGCTCGGCTCGCGCCTCGGGCCGTTCGGCACGCTGCCGCAGCACGGGATGGACTACTGGCCGAAGGACGCGAAGATCATCCAGATCGACGCCGACCACAAGATGCTCGGCCTCGTGAAAAAGATCTCGGTCGGCATCTGCGGCGATGCAAAGGCCGCGGCCATCGCGCTCACGCAGCGCCTTGAAGGCCGCACGCTCGCGTGCGACGGCTCGCGCGGCGATCGCGCCGACCAGATCGCGACCGAGAAGGCCGCGTGGGAAAAGGAACTCGACGACTGGACCCACGAGCGCGACGCATACAGCCTCGACATGATCGACGAGCAGAAGCACGAGAAGCCGTTCAGCGGCGGCCAGTACCTGCATCCGCGCCAGGTGCTGCGCGAGCTTGAAAAAGCGATGCCCGAGGACGTGATGGTGTCGACCGACATCGGCAACATCAACTCGGTCGCGAACAGCTACCTGCGCTTCAACAAGCCGCGCAGCTTCTTCGCGGCGATGAGCTGGGGCAACTGCGGTTATGCATTCCCGACGATCATCGGCGCGAAGGTCGCCGCACCGCACCGTCCGGCCGTGTCGTATGCGGGCGACGGCGCGTGGGGCATGAGCCTGATGGAAACGATGACCTGCGTGCGCCACAACATCCCGGTCACGGCCGTCGTGTTCCACAACCGTCAATGGGGTGCGGAGAAGAAGAACCAGGTCGACTTCTACAACCGTCGTTTCGTCGCGGGCGAACTCGACAACCAGAGCTTCGCGGCGATCGCGCGTGCGATGGGCGCCGAAGGGATCACGGTCGACCGCCTCGAGGACGTCGGCCCCGCGCTCAAGCGTGCGATCGACATGCAGATGAACGAAGGCAAGACCACGATCATCGAGATCATGTGCACGCGCGAACTCGGCGATCCGTTCCGCCGCGATGCGCTGTCGAAGCCGGTGCGCATGCTCGACAAGTACAAGGACTACGTGTGATGCCGCGTCGCTGACGCAAACGCTTCAGGCCGCGCGCATCGCCGCGCGGCCTGAACCCGGCCGGACGCCGTGCCCCGTGCGGGCCGCCGCATCCGGCCTTTTTTACTTCGAATTCCCGATGAAAGCCCTCGACCGCATTCTCGAATCCGCGCGCCGCCAGCCGATGCGCATCGCGTTGTGCGAAGCCGACGATCCGCGCGTGCTGCAGGCCGCCGCACGCGCAACGCGTGACGGCATCGCCCGCATCGTGCTCGTCGGCGACCGTGCGGCCATCCACGCGGCGGCCGCGCGCGACGCGATCGACCTCAACGGCATGACGCTCGTCGATCCGGCTACCGCCCCGCAACGCGATGCGTATGCCGACGCGTTGCATGCGCTGCGCGCCAAAAAAGGCATGACCGCCGACGCAGCACGCGACGCCGCGCGCGACCCGTTGACCTGCGCGAACCTGATGGTACGGCTCGGCGACGCGGACGGCTCGGTCGCGGGCGCCGTGCATGCGACGGCTGACGTCGTGCGCGCGGCGATCCAGCTGATCGGCGTCGATCCGGCGTTCCGGATCGTGTCGAGTTTCTTCCTGATGATGCTGTGCGAGCCGTTCCACACGATCAAGGGCGGGCTGATCTTCTCCGACTGCGCGCTCGTCGTCGATCCGGATGCCGATCAACTCGCCGAAATCGCGATGGCCGCCGCCGACAGCGCGCACGCGCTGCTCGGCGAGGCGCCGCGCGTCGCGATGCTGTCGTTCTCGACCAGCGGCAGCGCGCATCATGCGGCCGTCGACAAGGTGACGGCCGCGACGGCGCGCGTGCGCGAACGGCGCCCCACCCTCGCGATCGACGGCGACGTGCAGCTCGATGCGGCGATCGTCGCGGAGATCGCCGAGCGCAAGATCACGCATTCGCAGGTGGGCGGCCATGCCAACGTACTCGTGTTCCCGAGCCTCGAAGCCGGCAACATCGGCTACAAGCTCGCCGAGCGGATCGGCCGTGCGAAGGCCGTCGGCCCACTGTTGCAGGGGCTGCGCCGGCCCGCCAACGACCTGTCGCGCGGCTGCAGCGCCGACGACGTGTATCACGTGATCGCGGCGACCACCGTGCAGGCGCAGGCGGCCGCGCAGCGCGCCGCGACCGGCGAGGCCGCGCACGCATGACGGCCGACAAACTGGCGATCCTGATCGCGGTGATCGGCGCCGGCAGCTATTTCCAGACCGTCACCGGCTTCGGGCTCGGGATGATCGTGATGGGCGCGACGAGCGGCTTCGGGCTTGCGCCGCTCGCCACCGTCGCCACGCTGATGAGCATCGTGTCGCTCGCGAACGGCGCGGCCGCGCTGCCCGGCCGGCTGCATCACATCGACTGGCGCGCGGTCGGCGCGGCGACGCTCGGCATCCTGCCGTCGGTCGTCGCCGGCGTGCTGCTGCTCGAATGCCTGAGCCGCTCGGCGGCCGACCTGCTGCAACTGATCCTCGGCGCGGTCGTGCTGTACGGCGGCCTGAGCGCGGCGCTGCGCCCGACGCCGCTCACGGCGCGCTCGGACAACCGCAGCTTCTTCGTCAGCGGCCTGTTCGGCGGACTGCTGAGCGGCATGTTCGGCGTGTCGGGGCCGCCGCTGATCTTCCAGTTCTACCGGCAACCGTTGACGCTCGTGCAGATCCGCTGCGCGCTGATCGTGCTGTTCACGACGACTTCGGCCACGCGTGTGCTGTACAGCGCATGCGAAGGCCAGCTCGATCGCGACATCTGGCTGCTGGCCGCGATCGCGACGCCGGTCGTGATGCTGACGACGGTCGCCGCGCGCCACTACCCGCCGCCGCTGTCGCCGGTCGCGTTGCGCCGGCTCGCGTTCGGCGTGCTGATGGCGATCGGCATCGGGCTGATCGCGACGTCGCTGCCGACGCTGCTACGCGGCGTGTAGTGCCGCGCCACGCGCACCGCATCGAGCCGCACTGCGCGCGGCATTCGGCCGCGACGCGCATACGGTGCCCGCTTCACCGCCGTGCGCCGATCCAGCTCGCGATTTCGACGAGCCGCTTCATGTCCGGCGCCGACGCTAGGTCGATCGCGAGCCGGCGCCGATAGTACGGGCCGAGATCGAGCCCGACGCCGAGCCCGAGGACTTCGACGCGGCCCGCCGCCTCCTGGCGCGCGACCACCTGCTTCAGGTGGTTGTCGAGGTAGAACGGATCGTTCGCAAGCGCCGTCGCGCCGTCCATCGGGCTGCCATCCGAGATCACGACGAGGATCTTGCGCGCCTCCGGCCGCGCCGCGAGCCGCGCACACGCCCATTCGACCGCCTCGCCGTCGACGCCCTCACGGAACAGGTCTGCCTTGAACAGCGCGGCAATGCCCGTGCGCGCATGCCGCCAGCGCGTGTCCGCGTCCTTGAACACCAGGTGGCCGGTTTCGTTGAGCCTGCCAGGATGGCGCGGCTTGCCGCGCGCGAGCCAGTCCTGCCGCGCGCGGCCGCCGTTCCAGGCGAGCGTCGTGAAGCCGAGCACTTCGGTGGCGAGACCGGCGGCGTCGCCCGCGCGGGCCAGCGTGTCGACCATCAGCGCGACGCCGTCGATCCACGTCTTCATCGATCCCGAGCAGTCGATCAGGAACGCGAGCGCGCAGTCGGCGTGCGGCCGCACGCGTTCGAGCCGGAACAACCGCCGTTCGGCCGGCGAGCTGACGAGCTGTGCGAGCCGGCGGCCGTCGAGGCGGCCGTGCTCCTCGCCGAACGACCAGCCGTCGGCCTGCGGCACGACGAGCGCCGCGCGCAGCACGCGTGCAAGCCGCGTGACGTTGATCCGCTGCGCGGCGACCTGGCCGTCGAGCCGGTCGCGATACTCGCGCAGCAGTGTCGCGCGGATCTGTGCGGCCGGCCGGAGTTCGCGGTCGTAACGCGTCGTGTACGCGCGGTAGACCGCGTCGCCGCCATGCAGCACGACGCTGTCGCCCGTCTCCACGAGTGCCGGCAGGTCGATGCCGGTATCGTCGAAATCGACCCAGAGCGAGAAATTCGTCAGTGCCTCGTCCTGCTCGCGTGCATCGTCCGTCGCCGTTTCGACGACGGCCGCGCGCGCGTCGCGGATCATGGCCGCAATGCGGCGCGCGAGCGCCAGCGCGTGTTCCGCGAATGCGCGCTGATCGGGCCGGCACCGCTTGATCCCCGCGAGCGGCACGCCGATCTCGGGCACGATCGCCGCGCGCGACGCTTCGATCAGGTCTTCCGTTTCTTCGAGCACCGGCCAGCCCGTCAGCCGCGACCAGGCGATCTGCGCCACCGTGTACACGAGGATCCCGACATGCGTATCGGCCTGCCCCGACCGGTGAAACGCACGCGACCAGGTTTCGAAACGATGACGCAGGTTCTGCACGACGCCGCGCATCGCGGGTGGCGCGAGCGACTCGCAGCGCAGTTGCTCGAGCATTTCGAACAGCACGCGTTCCACGGGATCGTTGCCGCACAACGCGCGATGCAGTTCGGCATCCGAATGCAGGATGCGCAGCGCGGCGCCGTCGGCCGCACCGCGCCACGACGCGAGATCGTCGTCGGCGGCCTGCGCGCGCAGGTGTGGCGCATGGATCGGCAGCGGCCGCAGGTCGCGGCACACGCGGCCCGCACGGTAATGCAGCGCCGCATCGCGGGTCAGCGCGCGCACGGTCGACGCGCCCAGCGCTTCGCGCGCCGACGCGCGGCGCGCGGCGTCGCGATCGGCGCTCACCGCCCTGCTCCCGGCTCGCCCGCGCCGGCACGCGACGCCACCGCCAGTTCCTCGCCGAAACAGCGCTGGTAATACTCGGCGACGACCGGCCGCTCGGCGTCGTCGCACTTGTTCAGGAACGTGAGCCGGAACGCGAGCGCCGGATCGCGGAAAATCTGGCAGTTCTCGGCCCAGTTGATCACCGTGCGCGGCGACATCAGCGTCGACAGGTCGCCGGTCGCGAAGCCGTTGCGCGTCAGCTCGGCCAGGCTCACCATCGATTCGAGCAGCGGGCGGCCGGCTTCATCCGCGAGTTCCGGCACGCGCGCGCGCACGATGCCGATCTCCTCGTCGCGCGGCAAATAGTCGAGCGTCGCGACCACGTTCCAGCGGTCCATCTGCGCGTGGTTGAGCATCTGCGTGCCGTGATAAAGCCCGTTCAGGTTGCCGAGCCCGACCGTGTTCGCGGTCGCGAACAGCCGGAACGACGGATGCGGATGGATCACGCGGTTCTGGTCGAGCAGCGTGAACTTGCCGTCGCGTTCGAGAATCCGCTGGATCACGAACATCACGTCGGGCCGCCCCGCATCGTATTCGTCGAAGATCAGCGCGACGGGCCGCTGCAGCGCCCACGGCACGATCCCTTCCTGGAACTCGGTCACCTGCAGGTCGTCGCGCACGACGATCGCGTCCTTGCCGACGAGATCGAGCCGGCTGATGTGGCCGTCGAGGTTCACCCGCACGCACGGCCAGTTCAGCCGTGCCGCGACCTGTTCGATATGCGTCGACTTGCCGGTGCCGTGCATCCCCTGCACGAGCACGCGGCGGTTGCGCGCGAAGCCGGCGAGGATCGCGAGCGTGACGTCAGGGTTGAAACGGTATGCGTCGTCGATATCGGGCACGTGGTCGTCGCGCGCGCTGAACGCGGGCACCATCAGGTCCGAATCGAACCCGAACCGTTCGCGGACCGACACCATGCAGTCCGGCTTGTTCGTCACCCCATCCATTGCGTTGCGCTCCTGTCGTTGCTTGTCTTTGCTTGTCTTTGCCCGATGAGCAGGCGTCGATCGGGCCTGCATCGCTCCCGTTTACGGAACGATTCGTTCCATCGCTGAAAATCCATGCCGGCTTGCCGCGCCCGCCGCCCCGCGCAGCCGGCCCGCCGGGCCGTTCGGTACAATGCCCGCAGTCCAGTTTCCGGAACGCCTGCCATGCTGCCCGCGGATACGCCCACGCTGCGCGCCTTCGCGCTGCTCGAACATCTCGTCCAGGCCGGTGATGCCGTATCGCTCGCGGATCTCGCGCGCGAGGTCGACATTCCGAAGGCGTCACTGCACCGGATGCTCGCGTCGCTCGAAGCCGGCGGCCTCGTGATCCGCGAGCCGGGCCGCAAGAACGCATACGCGATCGGCCCGCGCCTCGCACGGCTCGGCACCGGCGTGATGCTGCATGCGGGTGCGCGCCGGCTACGCCATGCGATCCTCGAACGGCTCGTCGCCGATCTCGGCGAAACCTGCAACCTCACCGCACTGCACGACACGGAAGTCGTCTATCTCGACCGCGTCGAAGCCGACTGGCCGCTGCGGCTCGACCTGAAGCCCGGCTCGCGTGTGCCCGCGCATTGCAGCGCCAGCGGCAAGCTGCTGCTCGCGCTGCTGCCGCGCGACGAACGCGCCGCGCTGGTGCGCGCGCTGGCGCTGCCGCGCTACACCCCGAATACGATCTCGGATCCCGAACTGCTCGAAGCCGAACTCGATCGCACCGCGCACAAGGGTGTCGCGATCGACAACGAGGAATTCGTCGCGGGCATCGCCTGCATCGCGGCCCCGATCGTCGGCGACGACGGCGCGTGCATCGCCGCGGTCGCCGTACATGCGCCCGTGTCGCGCGCACCGCTGTCGCGGCTGCTCGACTGCGTGCCGCGCCTGCAGGAAGCGGCCGGCGCGCTCGCGGCGACTTTCTAGCGCCGCACGACGGCAGACGCGCAACGTCATGACGCGCGCTGGTAGTAGATGTTCTGCGGATGCCGCGCATCCGCGAAGAAGAACCAGCGTTCCGCGACCAACCCCGCATACTGGATCACGAATGCCGCGCCGAGCGCGACGGCCGCCGCGACCGACGTCGGCGCGAGCGCACCCGCACCGGTCAGCACGAACGGCACCGCGAATGCGCCGATCAGGAAGCCGGCCTTCACCGCACGCAGCGTGCCGTTGCCCTGCCCGTGAAAGAACTCCCGCGTATTGAACGCGCTGGCCGTGAAACCGCGCGACTTCTGTTCGACCTTCGCGTTGCGGATCCCGGTCGCGCTCTGCACGGTCGACTTCGGCCGCAGCCGCGCATTGCGCGCGAGCGACGCGACCCGTGCCACGCCGCCCGCGAGCGTCAGCACGCACGCGGCCACCGCGAGCCGGCCCACCAGTGCCGGTGCGAGCCACGCGGCGCACGCCGTCGCCAGCGTGCAGCCCGACGCGCAGCCGAGCAGCACGAAGTTCACGAGCGTCAGCGGGCTCGCCCATTCCTGCAGGAAGCGCAGGCATGCGTAGATCATCGCGGTACACACGAACAGCGCGACGCTCGCAAGCGCGCCGGCCGCGCCGATCAGCAACGTGCCGGGCCAGCCGAACAGGTGTGCCGCGCCATACGCGAACGCGCACGCGAGAAACACCGGCAGCGCGATGCATTCGCGCGACAGCCACGACGTGCGCCACATCGCGATCGCGCGCCATGCGCGTTCGGGGTGACCGAGATGGAAGAACGACGCGAGCAGGCCGAGCACGCCGAGCGCGACCGACAGCGCGGCGCCCGTCACGTAGAACGACGCGGCCACGTCGACGCCGGCCACGTGCGCGAGCGCCTCGACGATCACGAGCGTCAGCAGCAGGCCCTGTGCGGCGCCGCACAGCGTGGTGAGGAAAACGACCGAAAAGGCTGGGCGCATGGGAACTCCGTCTGGTTCTGGATGAAAGGCGCGGTGCTCAGCGCTGCGTCGCGAGCGACACGAGATCGACGTCGCCACGCGCCGCGCGGGCTTCGAACGACTCGCTCTCGTCGCGGCCGCCCGACCCGCTGCCGCATCCGCCGCTGCTGCCGCACGCGCACGACGCTTCGGTCTTCACGCGCGGCAGGTAATGGTTCGACGGTCGCGTGTCCCATTCGGGCATCAACGCATAGCCGCCGCGTTCGCGGATCGCGCGCGACACCTCCGATTCGGGATCGTGCACGTCGCCGAACAGCCGCGCCGACGTCGGGCACGCGAGCACGCACGCCGGTTTCCGGTCGCGTTCAGGCAGCGCTTCGTTGTCGATGCGGTCCGCGCACAGCGTGCACTTCGTCATCTCCTTGCGGCCTTCGTCTAGCTCGCGTGCGCCGTACGGGCACGCCCATGCGCAGTACTTGCAGCCGATGCACTTGTCGTAGTCGACCAGCACGATCCCGTCCGACTTGCGCTTGTAGCTCGCGCCGGTGGGACACACGGGCACGCACGGCGGATCCTCGCAGTGCAGGCACGACTTCGGGAAGTGGATCGTGTCGGTCATCGGGAACACGCCCGCTTCGTAGGTCTGCACGCGGTTGAAGAACGTGCCGGACGGATCGTCGTCGTACGGGCGCAGATCGGCGAGACTGCCGGCTTCGCCCGACGTGTTCCATTCCTTGCAGCTCGTCACGCAGGCATGGCAGCCGACGCACACGTTCAGGTCGATGACGAGGGCCATCTGGGTCATGGTCGTGCTCCTTCGATCAACGGTCGTCAGGTTTCGGGCCGGCGGACGTCGCGCGCCGCAGCCGCGCGGCGAATGCGCCGGTTCCCGCGAAATACGCCTGCACGCGCTGCAGCACGCGCGGCGTGCCGGGCAGCGGCGGCATCGGCGCGAACTGCGGCAGCGTGGTCGCCGCATCGGCCTCGGCCGGATAGATCCGCACCTGCACGTCGTACCAGCCGGCCTGCCCCGTGACCGGATCGGAGTTCGACATCCGTGCGCCGTCACGCGCCGCATCCGGCAGCTCGTCGGTAATCACGTGGTTCAACAGGAAGCCCCGCTGCGACTCTCCCGCCTGCGGCCCGAGGTTCCACGCGCCGGCCGCCTTGCCGATTGCGTTCCACGTCCATACGGTGCCGGGCTCGACCGCCTCGCTGTAGCGCGCGCGGCACCGCACCTTGCCCCATGGCGATTCGACGTAGATCCACGCGCCGTCGTCGATCTGCTGCGCGGCGGCCGTCACCGGGTTCACGAACAGGTGGTTCTCTCCGTGGATCTGCCGCAGCCAGGCGTTCTGCGAATCCCACGAGTGGTACATCGCCATCGGCCGCTGCGTGATCGCCGCGAGCGGATAGCGGCTCGCATCGGTCAGCCCGCTTTCGAGCGAGCGATGCCAGAACGGCAGCGGATCGAAATAGCGCGCGATGCGTTCGCGCAGATGGTCCGGCGGCTGCCGGCCCGACGTGCGCCCCTGTGCGGCGAGCCGGAATTTCTGCATCACGTCCGAATAGAGCTGGATCACGATCGGCACGCCGAACTTGCGCATCCCGTTGTCGACCGCCCACTGCATGTACGGCCCGTTGCAGTTGCGCATGTACTGCAACGGTTCCGGCAACCGGTGGTGGTACACGCAGTTGTTCTCGGCATAGCGCTTCCACTGGTCGGGGTTCGGCTCGCCGACGACGGCCTTGTCGCCGTCCTTGCCGCGCCAGCCGATCAGGAAACCGGCGCCCGAATTCGGCGCGGTCTGGAAGTTGATGACGAAATCCGGATAGTCGCGGTACTTGCGCTGCCCGTCCGCCGTCGTGAAAGCCGGAAACTTCAGCCGGCTCGCGAGCTCGATCAGCACTTCCTGGAACGGCTTGCATTCGCCCGTCGGCGGCACGACCGGCACGCGCACCGAGTCGACCGGCCCGTCGAATTCGGAGATCGGCCGGTCGAGCACCGACATCACGTCATGGCGTTCGAGGTAGGTCGTGTCGGGCAGGATCAGGTCGGCGAACGCCGTCATCTCCGACGCGAACGCATCGCACACGACCAGGAACGGGATCCGGTATTCGCCGTCGTCGCGCTTGTCGACCAGCATCTTGCGCACTTCCGTCGTGTTCATCGACGAATTCCACGCCATGTTGGCCATGAAGATCAACAGCGTATCGATCGGATAGGGATCGCCGCGCCACGCATTGGTGATCACCGAATGCATGAGCCCGTGCACCGCGAGCGGGTATTCCCACGAAAACGCCTTGTCGAGCCGCGCGGGCGTGCCGTCCGGATGGACGAACAGGTCCTCGGGGCCGGCTGGCCAGCCGAGCGGGCCGGTGGCGAGCGGCGTGTTCGGCCTGATCTGCGCCGGGTCGTTCGGCGGTTTCGCCGAAGGCGGCACCGCGCGCGGATACGGCGCCTTGTGCCGGAAGCCGCCCGGCCGGTCGATCGTGCCGAGCAGCGACATCAGCACGGCCAGCGCGCGGATCGTCTGGAAACCGTTCGAGTGTGCGGCGAGCCCGCGCATTGCATGGAACGCGATCGGCACGCCCTTCACCGATTCGTGTTCCTTGCCCCACGAATCGGTCCAGCGCACCGGCAGCTCGATCGCGTGGTCGCGTGCAACCGTCTCCATCTCGCGCGCCAGGCGGCGGATCGTGTCCGCCGCGATGCCGGTAATGTCGGCCGCCCATTCGGGCGTGCAATCGGCCACCTGTTCGCGCAGCAGCGTGAACGACGGCGCGACGGGCGTGCCGTCGTCGAGCGTATAGCGGCCGTCGAGCGCCGGCTCGGCGCCTTCCGTATGATGCAGCACCGCGCGGTTCGTCTTCGTGTCCCACCACATCCGGTTCTGCGGATACAGCGCGTTGACCTCCGGGGCGCCGGCATCGCGCACGAACAGCCCGGACGTGTCGGCATCGGCGCGCAGGTCGATCAGCTCGCCGGCGTTCGTAAAGCGCGACACGAATTCCATGTCGAACGCGTCGCGCGCGATCAGCTCGTGCATCAGCGCCATGAACAGCGCACCGTCGGTGCCGGGGCGGATCGGAATCCATTCGTCGGCAATTGCCGCGTAGCCGGTACGCACCGGATTGATCGCGATGAAGCGGCCGCCCGCGCGCTTGAACTTCCCGAGCGCGATCTTCAGCGGATTCGAATGGTGATCCTCCGCGGTGCCGATCATGAAAAACAGCTTCGCGTGGTCGAGATCGGGCCCGCCGAATTCCCAGAACGAGCCGCCGATCGTGTAGATCATCCCGGCCGCCATGTTCGCCGAGCAGAACCCGCCATGCGCCGCATAGTTCGGCGTACCGAACTGTTTCGCGAACAGGCCGGTGAGTGCCTGCATCTGGTCGCGGCCCGTGAACAGCGCGAAACGTTTCGGGTCGGTCGCGCGCAGGTGCGCGAGGCGCTTTTCGAGCACGTCGAACGCGACGTCCCACGACACCGGCTCGAACTGCGCATCGCCGCGCTCGGCGCCCGGCTTGCGCATCAGCGGCTGCGTGAGCCGCGCGGGAGAATACTGCTTCATGATCCCCGACGAACCTTTCGCGCAGATGACGCCCTGGTTCAGCGGATGCTCCGGATTGCCGTCGATGTAGCGCACCTCGCCGTCGCGCAGGTGCACGCGGATGCCGCAGCGGCACGCGCACATGTAACACGTCGTCGTCTTGATCTCGGCCTGCTCGTCGCGCTCGCGTGCCCGATGTTCCATCGTCTGTCCTCGTTCGCGGATGAAGGCGCACCCCGCCGGGGCGCACCCGTGAATCGGTTCATCCATGCTAGTCGCGCCGGCCGCCGACATAAAGTCGCATCCGCCGATCGGTTCTATCGTGCGGCCCGATAGTTGACCCCGGGATCCATCGGGTCGCCGCCGCAAGCCGCATGCGCAAAGGCCCGGCTTGCGTGCCGGGCCTTCGGCGTCATGCGTTACCGGGCATTACCGCGGCGGATAGGCGAGCAGTTCGCTGTCGTCGAGAGGCTCGCGGCGGCTGCGGCGCGTCAGCCCGTATGCGACGACCAGCACGCCGAGGCTTGCGACGCCGAGCCACAGCGGCTTGCGCTGGTCCGGGATGAACGCCATCGCGACGAGGATGCCGACCATGCCGACGATCGCGACCCAGGTGAGGTACGGATACGCCCACATCCTGACGCGCAGCTGGCCGGCGGCCACCGGGTCGAGACGCTTGCGCAGGCGCAGTTGCGAGAACGCGATCAGCACGTACACGAACAGCGCGACGGTGCCGTACGAATTGACGAGGAACGCGAACACGGTATCGGGCGACACGTACGACATCACGACCGACACGTAGCCGAACACCGTGCCGAGCAGGATCGCGCGCACCGGCACGCCGCGCTTGTTGACCTTCGCGAGCGCAGCCGGCGCGTCGCCGTGGCGGGTCAGCGCGAACAGCATCCGCGACGCCGCGTAGAGGCCCGAGTTGAGCGCGGACAGCACGGCCGTCAGCACGATCGCATTCATCACGTTGGCGGCGGCCGGCAGGCCCATCACTTCGAGCGCGCTCACGTACGGCGTGGCCATCTGTTGCGAATTCCACGGTACCAGCGCGACGACGAGCGCGACCGAGCCGACGTAGAACACCAGCACGCGGGTGATCACCGAATTGGTGGCCTTGGCGACGGCTTTCGCAGGCTCCTTGGCCTCGGCCGCCGCGATCGTGACGATCTCGGCGCCGAAGTAGAAGCCGGTCGCCGCGACCGCCCCGCTCATCACCGGCCCGATGCCGAGCGGCATGAAGCCGCCGTGGCCGAGCAGCGTCGGCAGCACGGAAGTCGTGTGCATCGACGCGGGCCACAGGCCGAGCACGTAGAGGCCGCCGAGGAACAGGAACACGATGATCGCGCCGACCTTGATCGACGAGAACCAGAATTCGAACTCGCCGTAGCTGCCGACCGAGATCAGGTTCGTGAGCGTCAGCACGACCAGCAGCGCAAGGCTGATGATCCACGCCGGGGTATCCGGCAGCCAGAACTGGATCAGCTTCGCGCCGGCGACCGCTTCGAGCGCGACGACGATCACCCAGAAATACCAGTACATCCAGCCGGTCAGGAAGCCTGCCATCTTGCCGGGCCCGCGCCAGTTGCCGAATGCGAGCCGCGCGTATTCGTAGAACGAACCGACGGCCGGCATCGCGCAGGCCATCTCGCCGAGCATCCGCATCACGAGCACGACGAGCCCGCCCGTGATCAGGAATGACAGGATCGCGGCCGGCCCGGTCTGCTGAATCACCACGCCGCTGCCGACGAACAGCCCGGCACCGATCACGCCGCCAAGCGCGATCATCGTCATGTGGCGCTGCTTGAGCCCACACTTCAGGTCACTCTGGTTCTTCGAGGGTTGCATGTCTTCTCCATATCCAGTTGTCCGGCGCCGCCCGCGCATCACCGTCGGGTGAATGCGGGCGCCGCCGGCGACGGCGCGTGCAGGGGCGCCTGCAGCCCCGGCCGCACGGATTTCTGTTGCTTTTCTTGTGTTGGACGGCCCGGCGCGCGTTGCGTCACGCCGGGCGATATGCACTGCGTTCAGGGCTTTTCGTCGTTCCTGAAGTACGACACGTAAAGCATCCGCTGCCCGAGCCGCCGGAACGGCGCGAACGGGTGGCCGGGCAGCGGCGACGTGAAGATCGGCAGCGTCTGGCGTGCGCCCTTCCCCGCGATCTGCTCGGCGAGCCGGCGGCCTGCCTGCTGCGAGTACGACACGCCGTTGCCGCCGTAGCCGAGCGCGTAGTACACCGACTGCCGCGGGTCGGGCTGGCACACGCGCGGCATCATGTCGTGGCTCACGTCGACCCAGCCCCACCACGAATAATCGATCTGCACGCCGCGCAGTGCGGGAAACTTGCGCGCCATCCCTTCCTTCAGCAATTCGAAGTGGCGCGGGTTCGGCGCATCGTCGCCGGTGATCGCGCTGCGGCTGCCGATCTGCAGGCGGCGATCGGGCAGGAAACGGTAGTAGAAGCGCAGCGTACGCGTATCGGTGAGCACCTGCGTCGTGTGGAAGTTGCACGCGTCGATCTCCGCGTCGGTGAGCGGGCGCGTGACCATCGAGTTCGACAGGATCGGCATCACCTTGCTGCGCAGCGACGGATGCAGCGTCTGCGCCGTGTACGCACCGGTCGCGATGCCGACCGCGCGGGCCCGCACGACGCCGCCGGGCGTGCGCAGGTGGTGCACGCCGTCGATCGTCTCGAAGCCGAGCACGGGGCTGCTCGTATGCACCTTCGCGCCGGCTTCGCGCGCGAGGCGCAGGTAGCCGAACGCGAGCTTCAGCGCATGGATGCCGATGCCTTCCGGCTCGTGCAGCGCGCCGGCCGCCTCGTGGTCGTTGATGAATTCGCGGCGGAAGGTGTCCGCGCTCAGCAGTTCGGACGGGTAGCCGAACACGTCCTTCCACACCTTCGCCTCGGCCGCGAGCTTCGCCATGATGCGCGGGCGATGCGCGATCAGGAAATGGCCGCCCGGCTGCGGATCGCAGTCGATTTCCGACACGAGCGACTTGAAGTGTTCGAAGCCTTCGAGGATCTCGTCGTGCATCTTCAGCGCGACGTCCTTGCCCCAGCGCTCGATCCACTGCGAGCGCGACAGCCGGCCCGACGCGTTCTGCCCCTGCCCGCCGTTGCGGCTGCTGCAACCCCAGCTCGTGCGGTTGGCTTCGAGCACGACGGCCTTGATGCCGTGGTCACGCGCGAGGCACAGTGCGGTCGCGAGGCCCGTGTAGCCGGCGCCGATGATCGCGACGTCGACATCGAGGTCGCGCGTGACGGGGCCGTCGTCGGGCGGCGGGGTGCCGGCCGTCGCGACCCAGTAGGTCGGCGCGTACTGCTTGCCGCACCCGGGCCCCGGCGACACGAGCGGATCGTAGGTCGGGTCGTAACGCGTATCGTTCGGCCGGCCGCCGGCGAAGCCGCTCGCGGTGCGTTCGATGGAAGGGGTCGACATGGTCAGACCTCCGACGCGGGCTGGCCTGCCGCGCCGCAACGGGCGCACGAGGCGATTCGACTGACTGATGCGGGGCGCGCGCTCGCCGCGCGGACGAATGCTGCCGACTGCCTGTTGGTCATGCCTGTCTCCTGATCGTTCTCTTCGGGTCGATCGTGTGCAGATGCTTCCATGCGGCGATCTGTCGAGGAAAGTGTAGGCAGGCCGTTTTTTCGCAGGTAGGGCCAGTGGGCCGGATTCGCTTGGACCAGCGCGTGAGGGCGACGAACGGCGGGTAATGGCAGGCGAGCGCCGGTGGGCGACGATCAGAGGCGTCGCAGCGCGGGTGCGACACCATCGGACAACCGGGATGCCGCACGGCGCGCAGCATCGGACGACCGGATGACTGCAACGATCAGCGGCCGGTGGGCGACGATCAGCAGCGGGCGTGACACCACCGGACAATCGGGACGCCGCACGGCGCGCAGCATCGGACGACCGGATGACTGCAACGATCCGCAGCCGGTGGGCGACGATCAGCAGCCGGCGTGGCACCACCGGATAACCGGGATGCCGCACGGCGCGCAGCATCGGACGACCAGTTGACTGCACCGATCCGCAGCCGGTGGGCGACGATCAGCAGCCGGCGTGGCACCACCGGATAACCGGGATGCCGCACGGCGCGCAGCATCGGACGACCAGTTGACTGCAACGATCCGCAGCCGGTGGGCGACGATCAGCAGCCGGCGTGGCACCACCGGACAACCGGGACGCCGCACGGCGTGCAGCATCGAACGCCCGGCTGACAGCAACGATCAGCGGCGCGGGCGCGGCTCCGACCGACGACCGCCGCGCCGATGCGGCCCCTCTCTGCCACATCCGCACACCAGCACACCCGCCCCGCCCGCCGTCACGTCGCGCCCACCGCGACCTCGGCCACGCCGCCGCGCTTCTCGATCGCCCGCGCGGACACGATCGACAGGAGTGCAGACAACATCACGTAAACCCCGACGAGCCACGGCGCACCGCCGTTCACGCGCAGCAATGCGGTCGCGACGATCGGCGTCAGGCCGCTCGCGAAGATGCCCGACACCTGGTAGACGAACGAAATGCCCGTGTACCGCACATTCGCATCGAACAGCTCCGCGAACAGCGCGGCCTCCGGCCCGTACGCCATCGCGTAGAAGACGCCGAACGGGATCACCAGCGCGAGCCACACGGCGAGCAGGTTCGACGATTGCGTCTGCAGCAGCCAGAACGCGGGCAGCACCGACAGCCCGCACAGCGTCGCACCCCACCGGTACACGCGGGCACGGCCGAGCCGGTCCGACAGGCTGCCGAACACGGGAATGAACACGCACATCACGACCGCCGCGCTCATCACGCCGAGCAACGCATCGCCGCGCGAGATCGACAGGTTGCGCGTCATGTAGCCGATCGAGAACACCGCGAACACGTTGAAGAACACGCCGTCGATATAGCGCGCGCCCATCCCGAGCAGGATCGCCTGCCGATAATTTCCAAGCAGCTCGACGACCGGCAGCTTCGTATCGCGCCGCTGGCGCTTGAGCGCGACGAATTCGGGCGTATCGGCCACGCGCGTGCGGATATAGAAGCCGACCGCGACGAGCAGCAGCGACGCCGCGAACGCGACGCGCCAGCCCCATGCGAGGAACGCGGCGTCCGGCAACGCGCGCGACAGCGCCGCGACCACGCCGGCCGCGAGGCACAGCCCGATCGCGAGCCCGATCTGCGGCAGGCTCGCGTACAGCCCGCGCCGGTGCGGCGGCGCGTATTCGTACGCCATCAGCACCGCGCCGCCCCACTCGCCGCCGAGACCGATGCCCTGCAGCACGCGCAGCGTCAGCAGCAGCACGGGCGCCCACATGCCGATCTGCGCATAGGTCGGAAGAAACGCAACGCCGGCCGTCGACACGCCCATGATCAGCATCGTCAGGATCAGCGCGGACTTGCGCCCGACGCGGTCGCCGAGATGGCCGAACAGCAAGCCGCCGAGCGGCCTCGTAACGAAGCCGACCGCGAACGTCGCATACGCGAGCATCGTCGACACGAACGCGTCGCCGGCCGGAAAGTACTGCTTGTCGAAGACGATGCCGGCGACCACGCCGTACAGGAAAAAGTCGTACCACTCGACGGTCGCGCCGATCACGCTGGCCGCGGCCACGCGTCGGACGACCCGGGAATCGATTGCCATGCGAGCTTCTCCAGGTAAGGATGCGCCGCAACCTGCCCCGGCGCCGTACCGGCGGGGGCATCGATGAACGCGCGGCGGCCGTCCGGGCGCAGGAGCACGGGCCACGCGGGTGGATGCGTGGCGATGCCCTACGCGAGCGCCTCGGCGGCCGGCGCGACGCTGCGGCCGCGATCGGTCGCGCGCGCGTCCTCGAGGATCATGTCGGACGCCTTCTCGGCGACCATCACGATCGGCACGTTGGTATTGCCCGATACGAGGGTCGGCATGATCGAGCAGTCGACCACGCGCAACCCGCGCGTGCCGTATACACGCAGCCGCTCGTCGACGACCGCGAGCGGATCGCTCGCGACGCCCATTTTCGCGGTGCCGGACGGATGAAAGATCGTCTGCCCGTATTCCCGGCAGAACTCGAGCAGCTCGTCGTCCGTCTGCGCGTCCGCGCCCGGCCGCACCTCGCGCTTCATCAGCGGCGCCATCGGCTCGGCGGCCGCGACGCGTCGCGCGAAGCGCACGCCGGCCACCGTCGTGCGGCGGTCGCGCTCGGTGTCGAGATAGTTCGGCTGGATCGATGGCGCATCGCGCGCATCGTCGGTACGGATGCGCACGGTACCGCGCGATTCGGGCCGCAGCTGGCAGATCGAATACGTGCAGCCGGGAAACGGATGCACGCTGCCGCCCGCCGAATCGGCCGACAGCGTCGAGAAATGGAACTGGATGTCGGGCGTCGCCGATTCGTCCGGCAGCGCACGGCAGAACATCCCGCCCTGGTTGATGCCGATCGCGAGCGGGCCGCCGCGGAACAGCGCCCATTGCAGCCCCATCTTCGCGCGGCCGACCCACGAATGCAGTTCGTCGTTGGTGGTGATCGGCTTCGTCACCTCGTAGATCAGGCGAACCTGCAGATGATCCTGCAGGTTCTCGCCGACACCCTTGCGATCGGCGACGACCGGAATCCCGTGCCGGCCCAGCAGCGCGGCCGGCCCGACGCCCGACACCTGCAGCAGTTGCGGCGATTGCAGCGCGCCGGCCGCGAGGATCACCTCGCGCAACGCACGCACCTCGCGAACCTTGCCGTGCTGGACGTAACGCACGCCCGACGCCTGCGTGCCATCGAACAGCACCTTCAGCGCCTGCGCATCGGTTTCCACATGCAGGTTCGGCCGCCCGCGCGCGGGTTTCAGGTAGGCCACCGCCGTCGAGCAGCGCAACCCGTTGCGCGTCGTGAGCTGGTAGTACCCGACGCCTTCCTGGTCACCCGTGTTGAAATCGTCGACCGTGCGCACGCCGAGCCGGTTCGACGCGGCGACGAACGCATCGACGAGTTCGTGCCGCTGCCGGATCGCGGAAGCCCACAGCGGGCCGCCGGTGCCACGCGTCGGCCCTTCGCCGAGCGTGTTGTGTTCGAGCTTGCGGAAATACGGCAAACACTCGCGCCAGCTCCAGCCGCGATTGCCGAGCGCGGCCCAGTGGTCGTAGTCCTGCTGCTGCCCGCGCACGTAGATCAGCCCGTTGATCGAGCTGCAGCCGCCGAGCGTACGGCCGCGCGGCCAGTACAGCCGGCGGTTGTGCATGTTCGGATCGGGATCGGTGTGGAAGCCCCAGTTGTACACGGGGTGGAACATCGTCTTGCCATAACCGATCGGCACGTGAATCCACATGGAGTTGTCGGCGGGGCCCGCTTCCAGCAGGCACACCGTATGGCGTCCGCCGTCGGACAGCCGGTTGGCGAGGACGCAACCGGCCGATCCCGCGCCGACCACGACATAGTCGAAGCTGCGTGTCATTCGTGTCTCCGTTCCGGGGTATTGGAAAAATCCGGTATGTTTCGTCCAAATTTATTGAGCACACGGAACGCATACAAGCCGATTTATTGTCCACACGGCGAATGTGGTACAAAAACCAGTCAATTCGTTTCATTTCCATCGCACACACCATCCCGGGACGCACACCGATCCCGACGGAGGAGACACATGCGCGAACCTGCCCCCGCGCCGGCCGATGGCGCACCCGACGACGCGCGCGTCCTGCGCGCGCTCGCCGTGCTCGAAGCACTCGCGTCGGCCGGCCAGCCGTACACGCTGTCGCAGCTCGCCGCGCGGCTGCATATCCCGAAGGCAACGCTGCTACGGCTGATCGAATCGCTGGAGGCGCGCGGCTACGTGATCCACATGCCCGACTCGCGCGGCCACGATCGCGGCATCGCACTCGGCCCGCGCGCCGCACAATTTGCGCTCGCGGCACTGTCGAACAACACTTTCACGCGCGGCTGCCGTTCGGTGCTGCGCGCGCTTGTCGACGTGCTCGGCGAGACCTGTAACCTCACCGCGCTCGACGGCGACACGGTGCTGTACATCGAACGCGTCGAGACGACCGAGCCGCTGCGGCTCGAGATGCGGCCCGGCATGCGCGTGCCGCTGCATTGCACGGCGAGCGGCAAGCTGTTCCTGTCGCAGATGAATGCGCTGGAGCGCAACGCGATGCTCGCGCGGCTCACGCTGAAGAAGATGACCTACCGGACGCTGACCGATGCGCAACTGCTCGCGGCTGAACTCGACCGGCTCGCCGCGCGCGGCGTCGGGATCGACAACGAGGAATTCGTACGCGGGATGGTGGCCGTCGCGGTGCCGGTGAAGGATGCCGCGAGCGGTCGGGTGCTCGCGGCGCTCGCCGTGCATGCGCCGACCGCGCGCGCGACGCTCAACGATTTGCTGGAGAACGTGCAGAAGATGCGGGAGGCGGCGACGCGACTGGCGCCGCTGCTCCATGGGGCCGATGGCGTGCTGCCGGGGTGAAGCGGCTGCGTGCTCAAGTGCTCATGCGGTCAGTCAGGCAGGCAGGCAGTCACGCAATCACGCGAGGTGATAACGCAGCCAGAAAGTCTCGCGGCACGCGTTGTCGAACGTCAGCCGCGACGGGGTAATCGGCTGCGCATCGGGATGACGCAGCACGTCGTAATCGATCCAGCATTCGGCGCACAGCAGGTCGGACGGCGCGCGGTCCTGCTCGACCGAGCGGCGCACGATCGCGCCGTTGTCGAAGCGGTATTCGGTTTCGTCGCGCGTGACTTCGACGTCGTCGTCGGTCCAGCGGTCATGCGACGTCGCGTGCGACACGATCGACACCGGGCCGGCGAGCCCGTGAATCGCCGCGACATAGGAAATGAGCTTGTTCATTGGAAAAGCGGCGAACTGGCGGATGGCCGCTTCGCGCGATGCATGCTGCGCGAAGCGGCCCGAGCGGCGAGTATAGCCGTGCATCGAAACCCCTGTCGCCGACGGGGTTTCGTGCGCCGTGCGCGGCATGCTGCGTACTGCGTGCTGCGTGCTGCGTGCTGCGTGCCGCGCGTGCTGCATGCTGCGTGCCGCGTTTCTAAGCCTCCAGCGCCAGCAACGCGAACGTCGCGAGCCAGTGCTCGCCCATGTAGTCGCCGGCCACGTGCGCCAACGCGCTCGCGAGATGCCGGTCGGCCGCATCGAGCAGCTTCGCGCGCCGCGCATCGCCTTCCGGCAGCGCACCGGCGAGCGCACGCTGGCACCACGCACGGCTCAGGTTCAGCCCGTCGAGATGCGCGATCTTGCCGTCGCTGCGATCGCTGACCGTCGCCGGCTCGAACAGCGTCGCCGGCTCGCCGCGCGCGAGATCGGGCAGGAAGCGCGCGAACCAGCCGTCGAATTCGGCGGCCGGCAGCACGCGCCGCATCAGCTCGGCTTCCATCAGCGCGGGCGACAGGAATTCGTCGCCCGACGGCTCCCACGCCTGGCACGCGACATCGTCCAGGTGCCAGCGCTTCGCGGTATCGACGATCAGCGCCGCGAGCCCGTCGCGCTGCGTGTCGCGTGCGAAGTCGAGCGTGAGCGCCAGTGCGAACGCGGTGTTGAAGTGCGTGCCGACACGCAGCGGATAGGTCGCTTTCGGCAGGAACGTCTCGAAGCGCGACACGAACAGGTCGGTGAGCGGTGCCATCGTCTTCGCCCAGCGCGCGGCCTGCGGCAGCATGCCCCTCAGCGCCAGCCGCTCGAGTTGCGCGGCAAGCGCGAGCAGCCACGCCCAGCCGTACGGCCGCTCGAAGCCGCTGTTGTGCGGCAGCGCGAGGTATGCGCGCTCGCCCGCGACGTTCGCATCGGTGAAGTGCGCATCGACGATCGCGACGATGCGTTCGGCCTCCGGCAATGCCGGGTAGCGTTCGAGCACGCGCAGCACGAGCCAGTAGCCGTGCACGCACGAGTGCCAGTCGTAGCTGCCGTAGAAGATCGGGTGCAGCGCGCGCGGCCCCTGCACGTCCTGCGGGCCGGCGAGCGAATGCGTGAGCTTGTTCGGATATTCGCGGGCCAGGTGCGCGAGCGCGAGCGATGCGAATTTCGACGCGAGTTCGGGGGTGAGTCGGTCGGTCATGAGGGTCTCGTCAGAAGCGGAATACGAACGCATACATCAGGAGCGTGTTCACGGCGAGCAGCAGCACGGCTGTCGGCCACTGCGCCTTGATCACGCCGTTCTTGTCCTTCAGTTCGAGCAGCGCCGCCGGCACGATGTTGAAGTTCGCGGCCATCGGCGTCATCAGCGTACCGCAGAAGCCGCTCAGCATCCCGATCGCGCCGACGATCGCCGGGTTGCCGTGGAACTGGTGGACGATCAGCGGCAGGCCGATGCCGGCCGTCATCACGGGGAACGCGGCGAAGCCGTTGCCCATGATCATCGTGAACAGCGCCATGCCGACCGTGTAGGCCGCGACCACCGCGAACGGCGAATCGATCGGCACCCACTCCTTCACGAGCCCCGACACCACGCCGCCGACGCCCGCGACCGCGAACAGCGCGCCGAGCGCCGCGAGCATCTGCGGCAGGATCGCGGCCCAGCCGACCGCGTCCATCGTGTGGCGTGCCTCCTTCACCGCATGCACGGGCGAGTCGCGCAGCATCGCGAGCGCGACGGCGAACGCGACGAGCGTGCCGAGCACGAGCGAGATCAGCGTCACGCTCTTCTGGTCGACGAACGGCACGCCCTTCAGCGCGAACGTGCCGATCAGCGTGACGACCGGAATCAGCAGCGCGGGCAGGAACAGCCGGTTGCCGAAACGCTGTGCGAGCGTCTCGCGGCGCACGGCCGCGGCTTCGCCGGCTTCATCGGATTTGCCGCGCCCGAGCTTGCCCGAACCGGCGATCAGCGCGAGCCCGATCGCGAGGCAGCCCGTCACGAAATGCGGCAGCAACCCGCCGAACAGGAACGTGACCGCGTAGATCGCCCAGAACGCGAAATTGACGATGCGGCGCGGGTTCGTGCGGTCGGTCAGGTTGAAACACGCGAACGCGGCGAACATCAGCCCCGCGAGCGTGTACAGCGATTCGAGGCCGATCATCGCGCGCCCTCCTGCTTCAGCAGGCCGAAACCGCGCGTCAGGCGCCGGTCGAGCAGCGCGAGGCGCGTGCAGTGGATCAGCAGCGCGGCGATCGCGCTCGGGATCGCCCACACCGACACGTGCAACGGCTCGACGACGATCCCGTTCTGTTCGAGAAAGCCCTTGATCAGCAGGATCGACTGGATCGCGATGAAAATGTCCTCGCCGAAGAACACGGCGATGTTGTCGACGCCCGACGCATGCGCGCGGATCTGCTGGCGCACCGCCTCGGGCAGCGCGCCGTGCCGGTTCACCGCGGCGGCCTCGGCCATCGGCGCGATCAGCGGCCGCACCATCTGCGCATGGCCGCCGAGCGACGTGAGGCCGAGCGCAGCCGTCGCCTGGCGCAGCACGAAGTACAGCATCAGCACGCGGCCGGTGGTGGCCGCCTGCACGCGCGAGATCATCCGCTTCGCCTGCTCCTTGAGCCCGTTGCGCTCGAGCAGCGCGATTACCGGCAGCGTCAGCCAGATGAGCCCCATGTAGCGGTTTTCGGTGAATGCCTTGCCGAACGCGCTGACGATGTCGACGAGATTCAGCCCGCCCGCGAGCCCCGTCGCGAGCCCCGCGATCGTGACCACCAGCAGCGCATTGAAGCGCAGCGCAAAACCGATCACGACGATCGGCACCCCAATCAGCACCAGCATTGCTCCTCCTTGTATCGGACGCGCGGCGCCTTGGCAACGCGCCGCCTGCCCGGTTTGGACCGGGCTCTGACGGCGAAATCTAACACGAGACTTTATCGATAAAAAGTCGACAATTTGCTGCCTCGGGTAAACGTTGAAGCGTGCGGGCACCGCGCCCGGGCCATGGGCCGGCGGTGTCTCATCCGAGGAATCGGCGGTCGGCCGGCCGGTGCGGGCGCGCCGGTCGCGGCACGCGCGTTCCCGCCCCGGAGAGCGGCGTGTGACGGGCCGGCGCGCGTGGCGGAGCCCCGGTGCGCCGACTAAACTGGAAAGCATCGGCAACGGACGGGAGAGCCGCCATGATTGACGTATTCCAGACCATCGGCAGCCGCGCGTTCTCCGCTCATCTGGCGAAGGACGGGATGGTGACGCTGATGGAGCAACGCCATGAGGTCGATCGCGTGACGCTCGCGACCGCGTACGCCGCGCTCGTCGAGGAGTCCGAGCAGGAAACCGACCTGCTCGACGCGACGGTCGAAGGCATGATGCGCGCGCTGATCCAGGGGTACGCGCGCAGCCATTGACGCTGCGGCCGCGCAACCGGTGCGCGGCCGGTTTCCGCCCGCTCCCGTTGAAGCGGATGACGGGCTTGCGCGGGCGCTACGCGGCCGGCGTAGCGGCGCCCATGTCGAACCACCGGCCCGCACGCAGTTGCCGGTAGTCGGCCTGCGTGAAGATCCTCAGCAGGTTCGCGACCGCGCCGTTGCTGGCGCGGTCGAGTTCCGTCATGAAGGCTTCGACTTCGTCGCGGCCGGCAAACAGGATCGTGCTGAAGGTGCGTTCGCGTTCCGCGTCGGACAGGTTCGTCGCGCTCAGCTGGTACGGATGGTGAAGCGCCGCGAACAGGAAGTAATAGCGCTCGGCGTCGTCACGCAGCACGCGCACCGCGTCGGGTTCGACCGGGAAATCGCGATGGAACGACGCGTGGCCGCTCTCGATGTAGATCCGGTACAGCAGCCGGCCGTCGCGCTCGATCACGATCGGCGCATACGGGTCGCGGCTGACGAGTACGGTGTCGGGCACGGTCATCCAGCATTCTCCCCGTCTTATTCAGCGAAACCGCCACGGTAACATGCGTGCTTGCGCGGCCTGCCGTGCCGAAATCGCGTGGCCGGGCACGCACGCGCGAGCGGGCCCGGCTCCGCTCCTGTCCCGACACACCGCATCGTCATAGAGGAAACGCACTGAAACGGCGCAATGCGCTCATTTTTCGATTGCCGCCGCCCGCGCCGCATGACAGCATTCGGGGCGTCGCCAACCGAAAAGAATGCCGTGCCGTCCGGCCGCCGATGCAGCCCGACGGCGCCGAACAGGCAGCCCCTTCCATGAACCCGGCCCACCTCCAACATTACGAACCGACCGGAGAATTCCGCTTGTGAACATCGGCATCGTCAACGACCTCCCGCTTGCCGTCGAGGCGATGCGCCGCGCGATTGCGCGACGGCCCGAGCACCGCGTGCTGTGGGTCGCGACCGACGGCGCGCAGGCCGTCGAACTCTGCGCGTCGCAGCCGCCCGATGTCGTGCTCATGGACCTGGTCATGCCGAAATTCGACGGGATCGAAGCGACGCGGCGGATCATGCGATCCGAACGACCGTGCGCGATCCTGATCGTGACGAGCTGCATCGGCGCGAATGCGTGGCGCGTGTTCGAGGCGATGGGCGCCGGCGCGCTCGATGCGGTCGATACGCCGCGGCTCGGCGACGGCTCGGCCGGCGACACGACCCGGCTGCTGCTCGCGAAGATCGACCAGATCGGCCGCCTGCTCGACGCACCCGGTGGCGCGCGCCTCGCCGGCACGCCCCCGCGCACCGGCGGCGGCCCGCTGATCGCGATCGGCGCATCGGCCGGCGGCCCCGGCGCGCTCGCGTCGATCCTCGGCGGCCTGCCGGCCGATTTCAATGCGCCGATCGTGATCGTGCAGCACGTCGACCGCGCGTTCGCCGAAGGCATGGCGCAATGGCTCGACGGCCAGACGCGAATCACCGTGCGCGTCGCGTGCGAAGGCGACCGCCCGCAGCCGGGCGTTGCGCTGCTCGCCGCGACCGACGACCACCTGCGCATCACGCGCGCCGGCACGCTCGAATACACGCGCGAACCGGCCGCCACGCCGTATCGCCCGTCGGTCGACGTGTTCTTCAACAGCCTGACCGAGCACTGGCCCGGCCGCGTGATCGGCGTGCTGCTCACGGGGATGGGCCGCGACGGCGCAATCGGCCTGAAGGCACTGCGGATGAAGGGCTACCATACGATCGCGCAGGACGAGGCGACGAGCGCCGTATACGGCATGCCGAAGGCAGCCGCGACGCTCGGCGCGGCGCGCGCGATCCTGCCGCTCGGGCGCATCGCGGGCGAGCTGGCGGCGCTCGCGCGGATCTGAGCCCGATGAACACGCGCAACACCCATGCCTGCCCTCGCAACAACCCGCATCGACCATGAGCTTTGACCTGACTCGCCCGCCAGGCGGCCCCTACACGCCGCCCGCCGACGTGCCGGCGATGGTGCTGCTGGTCGACGACCAGACGATCGTCGCGGAAGCCGTGCGGCGCGCGCTCGTCGACGAGGAAGGCATCGATTTCCACTACTGCCCGCGTTCGGACGACGCGATGGCCACCGCGATCGAGACGCGGCCGACGGTGATCCTGCAGGACCTCGTCATGCCCGGCACCGACGGGCTGAGCCTCGTGAAAACGTACCGGACGAATCCGGCGACGCGCGACGTGCCGATCATCGTGCTGTCGACGCAGGAAGAGCCCGTGATCAAGAGCGCCGCCTTCGCGGCCGGCGCGAACGACTACCTCGTGAAGCTCCCCGACCGCATCGAGCTCGTCGCGCGCGTGCGCTACCACTCGCGCTCGTACATGAACCTGCTGCAGCGCGACGAGGCCTATCGCGCGCTGCGGCAATCGCAGCAGCAGTTGCTCGAAGCCAATCTCGAGCTGCGGCGCCTCACGCATTCGGACGGCCTCACCGGGCTGTCGAACCGCCGCTATCTCGACGAATACCTCGCCGCCGAATGGCGGCGCGGCACGCGCGAGCGCAGCGAGCTGTCGCTGCTGATGATCGATGTCGACAATTTCAAGCTGTACAACGACACCTACGGCCACGTGTCGGGCGATAGCGTGCTCAAGCAGATCGCGTCGACCATCGAGCGCTGTCTCGGCCAGTCGGGGGATCTCGCCGCGCGTTTCGGCGGCGAGGAATTCGCGGTCGTGATGCCGGCCACGTCGCCGGGCGCCGCGCGGCTGCTCGGCGAGAAGATCCGGCTCGCGGTCGAGGCGCTGCGGCTGCGGCACGCGCATTCGTCGACGGGCAACACCGTGACGATCAGCATCGGCGGCGCGACCCTCGTGCCGATGCCCGGCCTGCCGACGACCGTGCTGATCGAAGCGGCCGACCGCGCGCTCTATCGCGCGAAGCACGAGGGCAAGAACCGCGTCGAGATCGATGTGACGCCGACACCGCCCGTCCCCGGCGGCTTCGGCGCGCCGCGCGTCGACTGAACGCCGAACGCCGGCTCGGCGCCGCGCTCACACGGCGCCGAGCCGGCGCGCGTAGTCGTTCGGGTCCAGCGGGCGGCTGAACAGGTAGCCCTGCTGCATGTCGCAGCCGATTTGCTGCAGGAACCACGACTGCGCCTGCGTCTCGACCCCTTCGGCCGTGACCTTCATCCCGAGCGAATGCGCCATCGCGACGACGGCCTGCGTGATCGCCACCGAATCGTGATGATCGGGCACACCCGACACGAACGAGCGGTCGACCTTCAGGTTGTGCAGCGGAAAGCGCTTCAGGTAGGCGAGCGACGAATAACCGGTGCCGAAATCGTCGACCGAGATCCGCACGTTCATGTCCGTGAGCGCCTCGAGCATCGGCAGCACGGTGTCCGTGTCGTTCATCAGTAGTCCTTCTGTAATCTCGAGTTCGAGCGCAGACGGATCGAGCCGCGTCTGCGCAAGGCAGCGGTCGACCGACTCGACGAGGCCTTCGTGAAACTGCCGCGGCGACAGGTTGACGGCCAGCATCAGGTCGGGCGCGATCGTGCGGCGCCATTCGGCCGCCTGCCGGCACGCGGTTTCGAGCACCCACTGGCCGATCGCGACGATCAGCCCCGTGTCTTCCGCGACCGGAATGAACTCCGCCGGCGACATCGGCCCGAGCTCGGGGCTCGTCCAGCGCAGCAGCGCCTCGGCGCCGACGGTGCGGCCGCTGCGCGCGTCGACGACGGGCTGATACGCGAGCCGCAGCATGTCCGACGAGAGCGCGCGCCGCAGCGACTGCTCGATCGCGAAGCGGCGCTGCAGCCGCAGGTTGAGCTGCGCGGTGAAGAACGTGAAGTGGTTGCGGCCGCGCTGCTTCGCGTCGTACATCGCCGAATCCGCGTTGCGCATCAGCGTGACGGCATCGTCGCCGTCGCGCGGCGCGACGCTGATCCCGATCGACACGCCAAGCCAGTATTCGTTGTTCGCGATCGCGAACGGCTTCGCGATCGCGTCGATCACCTCGCGCGCGAGCACCGCGAGCCGGTCGGGATCGTCGCAGTCGTCGACGAGGATCACGAACTCGTCGCCGCCGACGCGCGTAAGCGCATGCTGGCCGCCCCCGCAGGCCGCGAGTCGCGCCGCGACGCTGCGCAGCAGCGCGTCGCCCGCGTCATGGCCGGCCGTGTCGTTGACCTTCTTGAAACCGACGAGATCGATGAACAGGATCGCGACGCGCGCCGGCCCGCCCGCCGCATCGTGCCCGCCGAACAGCTCGCGCATGCGGTCGCCGAGCCAGCGGCGGTTGTAAAGGCCCGTCAGCGCATCGCGCGTCGCCAGGTAGCGCAACTGCTGCTGCGCTTCGCGCACGGGGCCGATGTCGTTGAACGACACGAGCACCGAGTCGGCCTGCTTCTCGCCCGGCTTCACGATCGGCACCGCGTTGCCGCGCACCCAGATGATGTCGCCGTCCGCCAGGCCGAATCCGACCGTGTAGTCGAGCATCGGCGTGGCCGTTTCGAGCGCGCGCCGGCTCGGCCAGTCGTCGGGCGCGATCGGCGTGCCGTCCTCATGCAGCTTGTGCAGGATCACCGTCGACAGCCGGCGGCCGACGAGGTCGCCCTTCACGCGCATCATCCGGTTCGCACTCGGGTTGCTCGCGACCACGACGCCATCGCGCGACACAACGAGGATCCCTTCGTTCAGGCTGTTGACCACGAGCCGGTGATGTTCCTCGCTGCGCGCGAGCTGTCGCGCGATCCGGTCCTGGTGCACCGCAAGGCCGACGCTGTTGCCGATGTCGCGCAACAGTTCGGTTTCCTCGTCGCTCGGCCGGCGCGGCGTGCGGTGATAGACGGCGAACGCGCCGAGCACGACGCCTGCGTCGTCGAGGAACGGCACCGACCAGCACGCGCGCAAGCCCAGCGGCAATGCAATGGAACGGTAGTCGGCCCACAGGGGATCGGTTTCGATATCTTCGACGGCGACCATCCGGCGCAGGTACATCGCCGTGCCGCAGGAGCCGGCCACCGGCCCGATCGACGCGCCTTCGATCGCCGCGCTGTACTGTGCGGGCAGCGACGGCGCGGCGCCGACGTGCACGTGCACACCGTCGGTATCGAGCAGCAGGATCGTGCACGACGCGCCTTCGCCGAGCAAAGCCTCGGCGCGCCGACAGACTTCGACGAGCAGCTCCGGCAGCGGTGTGTTACGCGTGATCAGCCTCAGCACGCTTTGCTCGGACGCGAGCACTTCCGCCGCGAGCCCGAGACTGTAACGAGAACTTTGCGGTTCGGTATTCAAGATGAATCCTGCCGTCTGTCCGATCGGGTCTGATGCGCCCGATTCGTTTTCGATCCTTCGTGCCGTTTTTCGCTCCGGGTATACGCCGATGCCCGGTGCGCCCCGTATTGCACGCGGTGCCAACGCGCGCCGAAATACATTTAACACCAATCCGTGACCACCCGCGCGTCCACGCGCATCAGGGCTTACGCGCGGTCGGTGCGGCATTTGCATGCCGACAGTCAGCTTGCCGAAAGACTGGCACGCGGCGCGACCGCCCCGCGCAAGGTCGCGCCTCGCGCGCGACGCATTCGCAAGCCGTTCGTCAGATTGTGGCGGTGCCCCGCTTCCGTGCGCGTTCAATCGCCGGCGCCGGGATCCGTGCGCGTCATGGCCTTCAATGCGTTAGGCGCGGCCGTGACCGACACGCTCGCGGCGCCGATGCATCGAGCCGGTACACAAGCGGGGCGAACTCGCGGCGCGGCGCTTGCGCGAGCATCCGGTCGAGCGTCAATCCTTCCGGATGTGTTCGGCCAGGAAGTCGATCAGCAGCCGCACGCGCGGCAGCAACCCGCGCCGCGACGGAAACACCGCATGCACCACGCCGCCCTTCGGCGCCCAGCCGGGCAGCACGTCGACCAGCGTGCCGTCGCGCAGGTCGTCCTCGACGACCATGCACGGCAACTGCACGATGCCGACGCCGTGGATCGCCGCGTCGCGCAGCGCGTGCATGTCGTCGGTGACGAAGCGCGGATGATGGCGCAACTGCGCGAGCTCGCCGTTCGGCCCGACCAGCTGCCACACGTGATGCCGCGGCGGCCCCCAGTCGAGACTCGGCACGCCGGCCAGTTCGGCCGGATCCGACGGCGCCGCGCGCCCGTCCAGCCAATGCGGCGCGGCCACCAGCCGCTGCGGGCTGTCGGCGAGCACGCGCATCACGAGATCGCTGTCCTCCAGCGGCGGGAAGCGCACCCGCAGCGCGAGGTCGAACCCTTCGCTCAGCAGGTCGACGCGGCGGTTCGTCGCCTCGAGATGCACCTGCACCTGCGGATGAATCGCCATGAAGCGCGCGACCAGTTCGCTCACGCGATATTCGAGCAGTGCGGTCGGGCAACTGACACGAACGATGCCGCGCGGCTCCGCGTGCCGACGCTCGATCACCTCGCGCGCGGCATCGGCTTCGACCAGCACCGCGAGGCAGCGCTCGTGGAATTCGCGCCCGGTTTCCGTGACGGTGAAATGACGCGTCGTACGCTGCAGCAGCCGCACGTCGTACTTCGCTTCCAGCGCGGCGATGCGCCGGCTCAGCGTCGATTTCGGCACATCCAGCGCACGCCCTGCCTGCGTGAACCCGCCGTGTTCGACCACCTTCACGAAATAGTAGAGGTCGTTCAGGTCATCCATGATTGTTCCATCCATAGAACACTGACGGCATTTTAAGGGACTGGAACGCCGGTTGTTGCACGCATAGCATCCTGTTTCAACGTGGATCGAGCGGGTCGCGGCGGCGGGGAATTTTCTCAGTCGGCTCCATCGCCTGACCGGACGATTCACTAAGCTTGGAGTTCCCCCCTCACTTCCCGCACCGTCACTGGAGGCAACCATGGCAAGCGAACCGATTCGCGACCCCGCGAATGACCACCTGCTCACCCCGCAGAACGCGGCGTTCATCGTCATCGATTACCAGCCGGTCCAGGTGAACTCCATCGCGTCGATGGATCGCCAGCTGCTGATCAACAACATCGTCGGCGCGTCGAAGGCGGCCGTCGCGTACGACCTGCCGATCGTCCACTCGACCGTGAACGTGAAGACGGGCCTGAACAAGCCGCCGATCCCGCAACTGCGCAAGGCGCTCGAAGGCTATCCGACTTACGATCGCACGAGCATCAACTCGTGGGAGGACGTCGAATTCCGCAAGGCCGTCGAAGCGACCGGCCGCAAGAAACTGATCATGACCGCGCTGTGGACCGAAGCGTGCCTGACGTTCCCGGCGCTCGACGCGCTGAAGGCCGGCTATGAGGTCTATGTCGTCGTCGATGCGGTCGGCGGCACGTCGGTCGCCGCTCACGAAGCCGCACTGCGCCGCATCGAACAAGCGGGCGGCCAGATGATCAGCGTCGCGCAGCTGTTCTGCGAATTGCAGCGCGACTGGGCGCGCAGCGCCACCGTGCCTGCGTTCATCGACCTGTTCATCGAAACCGGCGGCACGGCCGGCATCCAGTTCTCGTACGACAAGAGCTGACCGGCGCGGCGCGCGCGGTGTCCGGTCGTGTCCGGCCGCTGCGCGCGCCCATGCCCTGCTCCTCCGTTCCGGCGCGACCGGGACGACATCGCGGCCGGCCGGGCCGCGTTTTCGTATCCGTGATTCAATGTCGATCGAACCGGCGTCGCGCATCGCGCGCGGCACGGCGCTGTGTGCCCTCATCGATTGACCTTCACAGGATCACCATGACGAACCCTGCCGAAATCAAGGCGCTCGTTTTCGATGTCTTCGGAACGATCGTCGACTGGAGAAGCGGTGTCGCACGCGGCGCCGCCGCGTTCCTCGATCGCCACGCACCCGCGCTCGACCCGCTCGAATTCGCCGATGCATGGCGGGCCGAATATTCGCCGTCGATGGAAGAAATCCGCAGCGGGCGGCGCCGCTACGTGCGGCTCGACGTCCTGCACCGCGAGAACCTCGTGCGCACACTCGACCGCTACGGGATCGTCGACGTGCCCGACGCCGCCATCGACGCGCTCAACCTCGCGTGGCACAGCCTCGACCCGTGGCCCGACGCCGTCGCGGCGCTGCAGCGGCTGAAGCGACGCTTCATCATCGCGCCGCTGTCGAACGGCAACATCCGGCTGATGGTCGACGTCGCGAAACGTGCGGGGCTGCCGTGGGATGCGATTCTCGGCGCGGAAGTCGTCCGCGCGTACAAGCCGTCGCCGCAGGTGTACAGCGATACCGTCGAGATTCTCGGCATCGAACCGGCCGAGCTGTGCCTCGTCGCCGCACACAACGGCGATCTCGCGGCCGCGCGCCGGCAGGGGCTGTCGACCGCGTTCGTGCTGCGGCCGACCGAACACGGGCCCGGCCAGACGACCGACCTGCAAGCCGACGACAAGTGGGACTTCGACGTCAAGGACCTGAACGAACTCGCGGACCGGCTGGGCTGCCCGGGTTGAGCGGCGCATGCGCCGGGCACGCCGCACCACGGATGGCACGGCGGCCCCGGCGACTGGTAGACTCCGCAACCATCGCCCTTTCCGATTCGCCTGCCCGCATGTCATCTCCGCTGCATCTGGTAGAAGGCAAACTGACCGCGCTGCGCTTCCTGGAGCGCCCCGATCAGGACAGCTCCGAAGGCCATCCGATACGGCCGGTGGACCCGGAAGCCAGGAAGCGCTCGCTCGGCTACTGGTTCACGCACAACGTGGTGCCGATCATGGCGGCCCTGACCGGCAACGGCGCCGCCGCCAATGCGCTGGTGTTTCAGCAAACCAGCGAAGACAGCATCCTCGCCAAGCTGGATGCCGAGGCCGACAAGGTTGCGCACCCGGCCACATGGTCGTACGCGAACATCCGCGACAGCAAGACCTACGTGTCGCAGAACGCGTCCGTGACCGTCGGCAAGAACGGCAGGATCATCCTGGCCAAACTTCCTGTGGAAATCGAAATCGGCGGGCAAACGTATCGCGGCTTCCTGGGCGGGCAATGCTTCGACGTCGGCGACGAGGTCGTGGCCGTCATCAACCGGCAAGGCCGCCTGTTTGCCCTGGCGTCTCCCGACCGGCGCTATCTGGCGATGGATTACGCCTGCGGCGATACGGGGCTGGCCGGCCTGACCCACACGCTGTGGCTGGCCTGGAAATGGTCGTTCATCGGCGTGAACTGCCTGGTCGTCCCGATGATGATCCTGGTGCTCTGGACCGGCGACGGCGGGTTTTCCGACCTCGAGCTCGACCTGCTCATGCTGCTGGGCGGGCCGCTGATGATGGGTGTCCTGCTGGCCCTGGTCATCGGCGTGCGGCTTTCATGGTCCGACTGGCTGCCGGCGTGGCGCACGTCGGGCATCCTGAATGCGCTGGGCCGCCCGGATCTGTGCACGCGCGATTTCGCCGACGCCCGCATCGAGGCCGAACGCAAGGGCCAGGCGCGCGACACCGATATCGGTCAAATCTATTACGCATAGCGTCCGGCCCTCCCGCGCTGCGGCTTGTCCGCGGCCGCGACATGATCGAGAATGCATCGTCGCCGATCGTGTTCCGACGGTTGGCATCGATTTCTGGCAGCCCCCACCGGAGAACGAACATGGACGAACAACCCAATGGCCTGAACGAAGCGTTTATCGACAGGCAGCGTCAGCGGCTCGAGGCTTTGCAGCGGCAAGTACTCGGTGGCGAGGAAAACACCATCGCGCAGGAACGCCAACAACAGGAAACGACCGGTGCAGAGGCCGAGGAACGCGAGGACGACGCGCAGACGCTCGAACAGGACGTCGCGAACCAGGCGCTGCGAAACGTCAACGTCCACCGGATCGCCGACATCCAGCGCGCGCTGGAAAAGATCGCGGACGGCACCTACGGATACTCCGACGAAAGCGGCGATCCGATTCCGATCGGGCGGCTCGAAGCCGTTCCCGAGGCCATCTACACCGTCGATGAAGAAAGCCGGCGCGAATCGGGACAATGACCGGGCCTCGGCCGTCACCACGGCAACCTTGAACGGGCCACCCCGGCTCGAACCCGACAGGCTGGCCCGGCGCCGCGCGCATCCCTGATACGGCGGACGACATCGGGTCGTCCGCTCGCCCCCGCCCTCGGGAAAACCTTCCGTTGAAGTCGAGCGGCGCGCTCGCGTTGCCTTCATGCACCTGACAAATCCTTTGCACGTCGCCATACGGATGCAAAGGATTGCAGAATACAGTGCGCTCCCGCCCCGCTTGCCTGGCCGTTGCAAAGGCACAGAATGCCGCACGCGGCCGACGTACGGCTCGCACAGTGTCCGCGAAGGGCGAGTCATGCGGGATACTTCGCCGTCTCGCGGGGCACGCGGTCACATCGCCGACGCGCGATGCACCGATCATGGTGCGCATCGCACGGGCCGCAACGACCGGTGATCCGGCGCTCCCCTCTCGAAAGAAACCAAGGACCCGCATGTCGAATCAACACAAATCGCCATGGCTGCTCGCCAGCGGAATCGGTGCGCTGGGTGTCGTGTTCGGCGACATCGGCACGAGCCCGCTCTACACCTTCAAGACGGTGCTCGACCTGACGGGCGGCACGAACCCGGAAACCATCTTCGGCGTCGTGTCGCTGCTGGTCTGGACCCTGATCGTCGTCACGACCGTCAAGTACGCGGGGTTCGCGATGCGGATCGACAACGACGGCGAAGGCGGCATCCTCGCGCTGATGGCCCTGCTTGGCGTGAAGCGGCACAAGCGTCCGCTGATCGTCGCGGCCGGCCTGTTCGGCGCGGCGCTGATCTACGGCGACGGCGCGATCACGCCGGCGATTTCCGTGCTGTCCGCGCTCGAGGGGCTGACGCTCGTCGAGCCGACGCTGGAGCCGTACGTACTGCCGCTGGCCGTCGTGATCCTGCTTGCGCTGTTCGCGGTGCAACCGCTCGGGACCGCGAAGATCGGCCGCGCGTTCGGCCCGATCATGGCCCTGTGGTTCGTCGTGATGGCCGTGCTCGGCCTCTCCGGCATCGTGCGCCATCCGGCGATCCTGTGGGCGCTCAATCCGGTACACGGCATCCACTACCTGTTGCATAGCGGCGGCACCGGCTTTCTCGTGCTCGGCGGCGTGTTCCTCTGCGTCACCGGCGCCGAGGCGCTGTACGCGGACATGGGGCATTTCGGCCCGAAGCCGATCAAGTTCGCGTGGGGCGCGCTCGTGTTTCCGAGCCTGGTGCTCAACTACGCGGGCCAGGGCGCGCTCGTCCTGTCCGGCGCGCCCACCAGCGGCAACATCTTCTATCGCCTCTGCCCCGGGTCGCTCACGCTGCCGCTCGTGATCCTGTCGACGGTCGCGACCGTGATCGCCAGCCAATCGATCATCACCGGCGCGTTTTCAATGACGCGCCAGGCGATCCAGCTCGAATGGATGCCGCGCATGAAGATCGTGCAGACGTCGCAGGAGGGTTACGGGCAGATCTACATCGGCGCGGTCAACTGGACGCTGATGATCGTCACGATCGGCCTCGCGCTCCTGTTCCGCAAGTCGGACAACCTGGCCGCTGCCTACGGCATCGCGGTATCGGCCACGATGCTGATGACCACCGTGCTGCTGTTCATCGCGATGCGCGAGATCTGGGGCTGGAACCTTGCCGCCAGCGGCGCGGTGGCCGCGCTGTTCTTCACGTTCGACACCGCGTTCTTCACGTCGAATGTGCTGAAACTCTTCGACGGCGGTTATGTGCCGCTGCTCCTCGCCGCGCTCGTGTATCTCGTCATGTACGTCTGGCATCGCGGCGTGACGGCGGTCGCCGGCCGGCTTGCCGAGAACCCGGTTTCTGTCGATGCATTCATGCGCTCGACCGGCGACACCCTCGCACGCGTGCCCGGCACCGCGGTTTTCCTGACCCGCGCGAAGGACGGCGTGCCGCCGGTGCTGCTCTGGTACGTCAGGCACAGCCTGGCGCTGCAACGCAACGTGCTCGCCGTGACGCTCGATATCGCGTCGACACCCTGGGTCGATGCCGCCAACCGGATCGCGATCGCGGAGCCCGTGCCGGGCTACTGGACGGTGACCGCGACCTACGGGTTCATGGAACGCGCCGATCTGCCGGCGCTGATGACGCAGATCGCAAGCCGGCACGGCTGCCCGCTCGACCCGGCCGCGCTGACCTATTTCATCGGCATGGAGCGCGTGACCAGCAGGGACGACGGGCAAGGCATTCCGCGCTGGATCGCGCGGGCGTTCGCGCTGATGCTGCGCAACTGCACGCGGGTCACGGATTATCTGCGCGTGCCGGCCGATCAGGTCGTCGATCTGGGCCGGCAGGTCTCGATCTAGCGCGCGGAGAGGGTCGCGCCCCCGGTCAGGCCGCCGGTTCCAGCGCGACGGCACGCCCCTTCGCCGCGCTCGCGAGACGCCGCCAGTTGCGCGCCGCATATCGGTGAGCCTGCTGCAGCGCCAGCCACAGGCCGATCTGACGAACCGGTTTCAGGAAGCCGCGCGCGCTGAACACGGTGCGCCGTTCGACGCGTGTCCTGCCGCCTTCGAGCGGCGTCAGCGTGAATTCGTCCTCGAGCAGGCCGACCCAGTTGCGGCACCAGACCGTCGACGACACCATCCGGTAACGCAGCCGGCGATTTTCGTCGAGCACCAGGATCCGCTGGTCGATGGTGCCGCGATCGGTCGTGCACTGCCGCGTGTTGCCGACGGCCGGCACGCCCTCGAGCACGCGGCAACTGACCGGCTTCGGCACGCCGAGGCGGAACAGCAGCGGCCGCGTGTCGTCCATCCGGGCCCGGAGGAAATGCGGCCACACATGCTCGGGCCGGCAATCGAAGGTCCACTGCGAATGAATTTCCACGACCGTCTCCTGGCGGTTGTCGGTGCGGACATGATGGCACAACCGCCCCGCCGCATCCGTCACTTCACGACCGCACGCCACGCGGTTCGCGCGTAGACGAGCAGCAACGGCAGCAGCGCCAGCGCGAACAGCAGGCTGAGCGCCAGCACCCACACCGGCCACTGTTCCGGATTCCCCCGCGCCCAGTAGCGATAAGGCACGCTCAGGAACCCGATTTCCATCAGCAGCGCACCGAGCGGCACGAGCGCGTTCATGACCACCGCCACGCCGAAACGGGCCGCGCCGTCGAGGTTCCGGCCGGCGCCGTACGCCGCGATCAGGTAGAGGAAGTACCCGATCATCGCGACCATCAGCGCGCCGCCGGCCAGCAGGCCGACACTGCGCACACTGCGCTCGTGCAGCTGATTCGCGCCCTGCGGCAGCACGACGTCGACGCGCTCGCCGATCTCCGGCACGCTGCCCGAGCGAATGTTGCCGGGCAGCACGACCCGCTCGCCATCCGGCATCACGGCTTCCAGTATCGACGTGTACTTGATGCACCGATATTTTTCGGTGCGCCCGCTGCTGTCGCGGCGCTCGCAGGTATCCCACTCGGACTGGTAGGACACGACGGTCGCCTCGTATTTCGGCGACACCGCCAGTTCGTAGAGTTCGTCGCCGATCCAGTACGCGAACGGGAAAAACAGCGATACGAGGCAAAAGCACACGAGCCACCAGAATGCGACCGCGCCGCCTGCCCCACGCTTGCCGCCGGTCTGGCGGCGCACCATGCGCGACGCGAGCCAGTACGCGGCTACGGCGAATACGGCCACACAGACCACGAACACCTTGCCCGCATGCGTCAAAGCCATCTGTGTTTCCCCCGATAACCGGCCGGATCTTCGTCGGCCGTTTTTCAATACCGTTCGATTGCATCGTCGCGGTTGCCACTGTGAGCGCCAGGCTCGCCCGCTCCGCTATTCCGGCTCGCCGACGAATCTCATCTGCCCCGATTCGCCCGACAGCAGCGCGCGATTCGCATCCGCCGCCGCCCGCAGGTAATCCCACAGCGCGGTCACGCGCCGCAGCTTGCGCAGATCCTCGCGGCACGTCAGCCAGAAACACCGCGTGACGACCACGTCGCTCGGCAGCACGGGCACCAGCGCCGGCTGCGTGGCCGCCATGAAACACGGCAGGATCGCGAGCCCGCCGCCCTGCAGCGCCGCGAAATACTGCGCGATCACGCTCGTCGTGCGCAGCCCGGCCGTCGCACCCGGCACCGCCCGGTCCAGGTACAGCAGCTCGTTGCTGAACGCGAGATCCTCGACGTAGCTGATGAACGCGTGCTCCGCGAGATCGTCGGTGCACGTGATCGGTGCGTGGTTCGCGAGATAGTCGTGCGTCGCGTAGAGCCGCAACTGGTAATCGCACAGCTTCGTGACCACGTAAGGCCCGCGCTCGGGCCGCTCGAGCGTGATCGCGAGGTCCGCCTCGCGCTTGGGCAGGTTGACGAAATGCGGCACCGGCAGCAGGTCGACCGTCACGTGCGGATGCTCGGCGCGAAACTGCGCGAGCTGCGGCGCGAGGAAAAAGCAGCCGAACCCTTCCGTCGACCCGATCCGCACGTGGCCCGACAGCGCCTCGCCCGTGTTCGCGACCTGGTCGCACGCGGACTGCACGGTCGTCTCCATCGCGTCCGCATACGCGACGAGCCGCTGGCCTTCGGCCGTCAGCGTGAAGCCGCCGGAGCGCGACTTGTCGAACAGCAGCGTGCCCATCGCGGCCTCGAGCGCACGGATGCGCCGCGCGACGGTCGTGTAGTCGACGCCCAGCCGCTTCGCGGCGCCGCTCGCACGCTGCGTGCGCGCGACTTCGAGGAAAAACCGCAGGTCGTCCCAGTTCAGGTTGCCGGAAACCGGCTCGGTGGCATGTCGCATCGGCGAGGGAAAAAGGGGCTGGCGTCTCCGGGCCGGACGTCGATATGCATAAATGCACATCGAACCGGTTTCTTTATCGGTACATGATGAATCCGCGCATAACTATACTCGACCGTGACCTGCGGACCACGAGCCGCGGCACCACCACGGAGACACCATGCAGACGCGATCCACCCTCGATGAGCATGCGACAGTCGCGGCGCCGGCACCCGAGCGCACCGCGAAGCACTACCTGCTGGCCGGCTGGGCCAGCATGGCCGGCACCACGATCGAGTGGTACGACTTCTTCCTCTACGGCACGGCCGCCGCGCTCGTGTTCAACCGCATCTTCTTCCCGTCGCTGGATCCCGTCGTCGGCACGCTCGCCGCGTTCGGCACGTTCGCGGTTGGTTTCATCGGGCGGCCGATGGGCGGCATCGTGTTCGGCCACTTCGGCGACCGCATCGGCCGCAAGTCGATGCTGATGATCACGCTGCTGCTGATGGGCGTGCCGAGCATGATCATCGGGCTGATCCCGTCGTACGACCGCATCGGCTACTGGGCCGCGGCGCTCCTGATCGCGATGCGCTTCCTGCAGGGGATGGCCGTCGGCGGCGAATGGGGCGGCGCGGTGCTGATGGCCGTCGAACACGCGCCGAAGGGCCGCAAGGGGCTGTTCGGCAGCCTGCCGCAGACGGGCGTCGGGCTCGGCCTGATCCTGTCGTCGGTCGCGATGGCCGCGGTGGCCGCGCTGCCGGAAGCCGACATGCTGTCGTGGGGCTGGCGCGTGCCGTTCCTCGCGAGCATCGCGCTGGTCGGCCTTGGCTGGTTCATCCGCGCGAAGGTGCCCGAATCGCCCGACTTCGAGAAGATGCAGCGCCAGGGCAAGGCCGAGAAGTCGCCGGTGACGGCCGCGCTGCGCCGCCATCCGCGCGAAGTGCTGACGATCGTCGGCGCACGCGCCGCCGAGAACACGTGGTTCTACATGGTCGTCACGTTCGCGCTCGCTTATGCGACGCAGCAGCTGCATCTGCCGAAGGCCGAGATGCTGCACGCGATCACGGCCGGCGCCGCGCTGTCGCTCGTCACGATGCCGCTGTGCGGCCACCTGAGCGACAAGATCGGCCAGCGCCGGATGTTCGCGATCGGCCTCGTGCTGATGTGCGCGTTCGCCGCGCCGTTCTTCATGATGCTCGGCACGCAGCAGACGTCGACCGCGTGGTGGGCGATCGTGCTCGGCCTCGGCGTCGTGTTCCCGATCCTCTATGCGCCGGAGTCGCTGCTGTTCGCGCAGCAGTTCCCGGCGGAAATCCGCTACAGCGGCATCTCGCTGTCGGTGCAGCTGGCCGGCGTAATCGGCGGCGGCTTCGCGCCGATGATCGCGACGTCGCTGCTCAAGGTCGGCGGCGGCCAGCCGCACTACGTGATCGCGTACCTCGTCGGCTTCGGCGTGTTCGCGCTCGTGTGTACCGCCTTGATGCGTCCGGCGCGCGCGTGAGCACGCCGCCGGCATCCGATCGATTTCAGTTCGTCCTGCCGTCCGCCGTGCGCGCATGCGCGGCGGCGGATACGGGCCTCCTTTTTTGTCATCACCTCATTTCCCGGAGAGTTCCATGAACGCCGCAGTTCCCCAGACCACCCTCGCCCTGCCCACCGCCAAGCTGCTGATCGACGGCGCGTTCGTCGAATCGCAAAGCGCCGAATGGGGCGACATCGTCAACCCCGCGACGCAGGAAACGATCGGCCGCGTGCCGTATGCGACGCTCGACGAAGTCGACGCCGCGATCGCGTCCGCGCAGCGCGCGTTCCAGACGTGGAAGACGACGCCGATCGGCGCGCGCTTGCGCATCATGCTGAAGTTCCAGGATCTCGTGCGCCGCAATCTCGAACGGATCGCGAAAACGCTGACGGCCGAGCAAGGCAAGACACTGCCCGACGCGCAGGGCGACATCTTCCGCGGCCTCGAAGTGGTCGAGCATGCATGCTCGATCGGCACGCTGCAGCAAGGCGAATTCGCGGAGAACGTCGCGGGCGGCGTCGACACCTACACGCTGCGCCAGCCGATCGGCGTGTGCGCGGGCATCACGCCGTTCAACTTCCCCGGCATGATTCCGCTGTGGATGTTCCCGATGGCGATCGTCTGCGGCAACACGTTCGTGCTGAAGCCGTCGGAGCAGGATCCGCTGTCGACGATGCAGCTCGTCGAACTCGCGATCGAGGCCGGCGTGCCGCAGGGCGTGCTGAACGTCGTGCACGGCGGCAAGACGGTGGTCGACCGTCTCTGCACGCACCCGGACATCAAGGCGATCTCGTTCGTCGGCTCGACGCGCGTCGGCACGCACGTGTACAACCTCGGCAGCCAGCACGGCAAGCGCGTGCAGTCGATGATGGGCGCGAAGAACCACGCGGTCGTGCTGCCCGATGCGCACCGCGAGCAATCGATCAACGCGCTGGTCGGCGCGGGCTTCGGCGCGGCCGGCCAGCGCTGCATGGCGACGTCGGTCGTCGTGCTGGTCGGCAAGGCGCGCGACTGGCTGCCCGAGCTCGTCGAGAAGGCGAAGGCGCTGAAGGTCAACGCGGGGCACGAACCGGGTACCGATGTCGGCCCGGTCGTGTCGAAGGCCGCGCACGCGCGCATCACTGCGCTGATCGACGAAGGCGTGAAGGCCGGCGCGAAACTCGAACTCGACGGCCGCAACGTGACGGTGCCCGGCTACGAGCAGGGCAACTTCGTCGGCCCGACGATCTTCTCGGGTGTGACGACCGACATGTCGATCTATACGGAAGAAATCTTCGGGCCGGTGGTGGTCGTGCTCGAAGCCGACACGCTCGATGAAGCGATCGCGCTCGTCAACCGCAACCCGATGGGCAACGGCGTCGGGCTGTTCACGCAGAGCGGCGCGGCGGCACGCAAGTTCCAGAGCGAGATCGACATCGGCCAGGTCGGCATCAACATCCCGATTCCGGTGCCGGTGCCCTACTTCAGCTTCACGGGCTCGCGCGGCTCGAAGCTCGGCGATCTCGGCCCGTACGGCAAGCAGGTCGTGCAGTTCTACACGCAGACGAAGACGGTCACCGCGCGCTGGTTCGACGACGACACGACGGCCGGCGGCGTGAACACGACGATCGCGCTGCGTTGAGTGGGAGCCTAATCATGGAAATTGCATTCATCGGACTCGGCAACATGGGCGGCCCCATGGCCGCCAACCTGCTGAAAGCCGGCCACGCGCTGACGGTGTTCGACCTCGACGCGCACGCGGTCGAAGTCGCGGTGCGCGCCGGCGCGACAGCCGCCGGCTCACCGCGCGACGCGGCCGCGCGCGGCGCGGTCGTGATCACGATGCTGCCGGCCGCGCAACACGTGCGCGCGGTCTACCTCGGCGACGACGGCGTACTGGCCGGCGCACGTGCCGGCGCGACGCTGATCGACTGCAGCACGATCGATCCCGGCACCGTGCGCGCGGTGGCCGACGCCGCCGCGCAACGCGGCTTCCCGCTCGCCGACGCACCCGTGTCGGGCGGCACCGGCGGCGCGCAGGCCGGCACGCTGACCTTCATGGTCGGCGCGGACGCCGCGCTGTTCGAGCGCATCCGCCCCGTGCTGCTCGACATGGGCAAAAACGTCGTGCATTGCGGCGGCACCGGCACCGGGCAGATCGCGAAGATCTGCAACAACCTGCTGCTCGGGATCTCGATGATGGGCGTCTCGGAAGCGATGGCGCTCGGCGCCGCACTCGGGATCGACCCTTCGGTGCTGGCCGGCATCATCAATACGTCGACCGGCCGCTGCTGGAGCTCGGACACGTACAACCCGTATCCGGGCGTGAGCGACACCGCGCCGGCCGCGCGCGGCTACGCGGGCGGGTTCGCGGCGAACCTGATGCTGAAGGATCTCGGGCTCGCGACCGAAGCGGCACGCAGCGCGCACCAGCCGGTGTGGATGGGCGCACTCGCGCAGCAGCTCTATCAGTCGATGAGCCAGCAAGGGCTCGGCGCGCTCGACTTCTCCGCGTGCGTGAAGCTGTACGAGGCGCAGCCGGCGTAACCGCCGCAGCCGACGCCGGACGTGCGCCGACCCGCGATGTGCCTGAACGGCCTCGCGGGTCGGTTTGCATCGGGGAGAAGGAAAACGCGGACGGCGACGGCACGCCGACGCCACCGGTCGTTCAACTGCGCGGGTTCGACGCCGTCTCGAAGGTCGGATGGCACTCGAACGCGAGTTCGGCGCGCGCGCCGACACGGCTGCCGCCGGTCAGCGATTCCTGCTTCATGCTCGCGCGCATGCCGCGCTGCGTGCAGTAGTTGCTGGCTTCGTCGATGGCCTTCGTATGGGCATCGGCCCACGTCGTCGACACGCCGACCGTGCGCGTCGTCACGGTAAATACGTTCGGGTTCGACGTCGCGGTCACGTCGGAAGCGGTCGAACACGCGGCGAGCAAGCATGCAGCAGCCGCGACGGTCAACCATCGCAAGGTTCGAAAGGAAACTGGAGTGGACATGGGGGGAATGCGCACGCGTATCGACGTGCATTGAGCAACATAGGCGACAGTATGCCTGCTCGATCGCCGGAGATCATGCCCCTTTCAGTGAACACATTGTTTCGAATGGTTAAACGATGATGAAAATGGGGCAATATTTCCACCGATTCGTGCCCCATTTCCGGGCCGTCTGTCGCCAGCAGGTCGTTTTGCCCGATCGGTCCGGCCGCAGCGCGTTTTGCGACCGCCGATCCGTGCGCGGCTTCCTGCCTGCTCCTTGCCAATGCTTCCGCCAGGTTCCGCCACGCCGGCTGCCCCGGCGCGTAGCCCGCGCGGATATACGCGGCTAGCTCGGCCATCTGCCGGTCGTCGAATGCGTCGCTGCATCCGTCCGGATTCCATTCATTTTTCAAATACCGCCCAGCCGAATATTTAATTTCCCATCGCCGCGACCGCCACCCATACTCGCGAACAAATCCGAGACATAACGTCCACGGCGGCCGGGCCGTCGCAGCGTGTCCACGCTGCCGGTTTCGCGCCCCGCACATGGAAGGAGACAACGGCGTGCAACTGGAAGCCACCCACCGCCCGGGCATCGCGCTCGGCGCGGACGACGCATCGCATCGAACCGATTCGGCCGCGCGCGACCCCGCGCTGAGCCCGCGGCTGCACAACCCCGACCTCGCGCCCACCAAGGCCGAAGGTCGGACGTGGGGCCGCTACAGCATCTTTGCGCTGTGGACCAACGACGTGCACAACATCGCGAACTATTCGTTCGCAATCGGGCTGTTCGCGCTCGGCCTGTCGGGCTGGCAGATGCTCGCCTCGCTCGCGATCGGCGCGGTGCTCGTGTACTGCTTCATGAACCTCACCGGCTACATGGGCCAGAAGACCGGCGTGCCGTTCCCGGTGATCAGCCGGATGAGCTTCGGCATCTACGGCGCGATGCTGCCCGCGCTGATCCGCGCGGTGATCGCGATCGCATGGTTCGGTATCCAGACCTATCTCGCGTCCGTCGTGCTGCGCGTGCTGCTCACCGCGATCTGGCCGGGCCTCGCCGCGTTCGACCAGAATGCGATCTTCGGGCTGTCGACGCTCGGCTGGATCACGTTCGTCGCGATCTGGCTCGTGCAGATCGGCATCCTCACGTACGGGATGGAAATGGTCCGCAAGTACGAGGGGCTGGCCGGCCCGGTGATCCTCGTCACGACGCTGTCGCTCGCCGCGTGGATGTTCAGCCGCACGGGCGGCCATCTCGCGATGTCGATCGGCAAGCCGATGACGGGCCTGAAGATGTGGACGGAGATCTTCGCGGGCGGCTCGCTGTGGCTCGCGATCTACGGCACGCTGGTGCTCAACTTCTGCGATTTCGCACGCTCGTCGCCGAGCGCGAAGACGGTGCGGGTCGGCAACTTCTGGGGCCTGCCGGTCAACATCCTCGTGTTCGCGACGATCAGCTTCGTGCTCGCCGGCGCGCAGTTCAAGCTGAACGGCCACATCATCCACAGCCCGACGGAAATCATCGCGACGGTGCCGAACAAGCTGTTCCTCGTGCTCGGCTGCCTCGCCTTCCTGATCGTGACGGTCGCCGTGAACATCATGGCGAACTTCGTCGCACCGGCCTTCGTGCTGACGAGCCTCGCGCCGCACCGCCTGTCGTTTCGCCGCGCGGGCCTGATCAGCGCGACGATTGCCGTGCTGATCCTGCCGTGGAACCTGTACAACAGCCCGATCGTGATCGTCTACTTCCTGTCCGGCCTCGGCGCGCTGCTCGGCCCGCTGTACGGGATCATCACGGTCGACTACTGGCTCGTGCGCAAGCAGCGCGTGAACGTGCCCGATCTCTATACCGAAGCGCCGACCGGCGCCTACTTCTACACGCGCGGCGTGAACCGCAAGGCGCTCGCGGCGCTCGTGCCGTCCGCGCTGATCTCGATCACGCTCGCCGTCGTGCCGGCCTTCAGCGCGATGACGCCGTTCTCGTGGCTGCTCGGCGCAGCCATCGCGGGCAGCGTGTACTGGCTGCTGGCCGATCGCAAACGGCAATACGAAGAGCGCTCGGGCGAACCCATCGCGGTCGCCTGCGCGCAACACTGAACACACGCATACGGAGTCAGCAATGAGGATCCTGGTAGTCAACGTCAACACGACCGAGTCGATCACCGACGCGATCGCCGCGCAGGCGCAGGCCGCCGCGTCGCCGGGCACGGAGATCGTCGGGCTGACGCCGCGCTTCGGCGCGGAGTCGATCGAAGGCAACTTCGAAAGCTACCTCGCGGCGATCGCCGTGATGGATCGCGTGCTGAGCTACGACGAGCCGTACGACGCGGTGATCCAGGCCGGCTACGGCGAACACGGCCGCGAAGGCCTGCAGGAACTGCTGACGGTGCCCGTCGTCGACATCACCGAAGCCGCCGCGAGCGTCGCGATGCTGCTCGGCCATCGCTACTCGGTCGTCACGACGCTCGACCGCACGGTGCCGCTGATCGAGGATCGCCTGAAACTCGCCGGGCTCGACGCGCGCTGCGCGTCGGTGCGCGCCAGCGGCCTCGCGGTGCTCGAGCTCGAGGAGAATCCGGCCCGCGCGATCGAGTCGATCGTCGGCCAGGCGCAACGCGCGGTGAAGGACGATCACGCGGAGGTGATCTGCCTCGGCTGCGGCGGGATGGCCGGCCTCGACCGGCAGATCGAGGAATGCACGGGTGTGCCGGTCGTCGATGGCGTATCGGCCGCGGTCGCGCTCGCCGAGTCGCTGGTGCGCCTGAAGCTGAAGACGTCGAAGGTCCGCACGTACGCGCCGCCGCGCCCGAAGCGGATCGTCGGCTGGCCGGGCACCTTCGCAAAATGACGACGGTCCGCCGGCCGGCAATCGCGTTGCGCATGGCCACGGTGTCGCCGGGAGGCATATCGGCATGCGGGACCCGCTAGAACCGACCACCCTGCCGCGCGACGCGGCCGACACCGCGGGCGTGCTCGACGTGCTCGATGCGCGGCTGATGCGCATCCTGCTCGTGCTGTTGACCGAGCGCACCGTGTCGCGTGCGGCCGTGCGCCTGAACATGTCGCAGCCGGCGACGAGCGCCGCGCTCAAGCGCCTGCGCACGCTGCTCGGCGATCCGCTGCTGGTGCGCAGCCGCTACGGGATGGTGCCGACCGAGTTCGGCGCGCGGCTGATCGAACCGCTGCGCAACGCGCTGCGCGTGATCGACTTCATCCGCATCCAGCAGCCGACGTTCGACGCGCGCACGTCGGTGCGCACCTACCGGATCGGCTGCCCCGACTACCTGAACGTGCTGTTCGTGCCGAAGCTCGTCGCGCTGTTCCGCGAACGCGCGCCGAACGCGCAGCTCGTGTTCCATCCACTTGGCGACGGCTTCGACGACGAGCGCGCGCTGGCCGACGGCGAGCTCGACGTCGTGATCGACAATCGCCCGGCGCGCTCGTCGCGGTTCCGGCAGGACGACCTGTTCGACGATCGCGTCGTATGCCTGATGCGCGCGACGCATCCGCTCGCGCGGCGCGGTGCGATGACGGCCGCCGATTTTTCCGAAGCGCCGCAGCTGTGCCCGACTCCGTCGTGGCTCGAAGCGTCCGGCGCGATCGACCGGCAGCTCGAACGTGTGGGCCTGCAGCGGCGGATCGTCGTCACGCTGCCGCACTTCGAACTCGCCGCACATGCGCTCGTGCGCACCGAGATGCTCCTGACCACCACGTACCGGCTCGCGCGGCATTATGCGAAGCTGCTGCCGCTCGCCGCCGTCGCGTTGCCGGCGGAGCCGCCGGACATCGTGTACCGGATGACGTGGAACGAATCGGGGGCGTGTGTCGACGGCGTGCGCTGGCTGCGCGGGTTGATCGCGGAAGCGACGCGCGCGTGGCTCGACGCCGAGGCGATGCTGCCGGCGGTTGCCGCGGTTGCGGCGGGTGCGATTGCGGACGTACAGAACAGCGTGCCTGCCGCGGCCGATGCAGTCGATGCGGCCAATGCAGTTGATGCAGTTGATACACCCGATGCGGCCGATACACCCGCTACGGCCGACGCGCCCGAACCGGCTCGACGCACACGCCGCAGACAGGCGACGCATTGCCACGCGTCGCACCCGCCGCGCGTCGCCCATGCGGCGCGCATCCACCGTCACGCGACGAAGCCGCACTGACCGGCACGTGCGACAGGCGCAACAGCGCGCCGCTCCGTAGGTCACGCACCTTCACGTGCCGTCACGCGCCGTCGCGCATCGGTTGCGCAAGCAACTTGTATGCAACGACGGCCGCGACGAGCGCGAGCGCGCCGCTCACCATCAGCGCGTCGGCGAACCCGCTCGCGAACGCGACGGGCGCCGCCTGTGCAAGCACGCCGGCCGCTGCCGCCGGCACACGCTCGAGCGCCCGCGCCAGGTCGCCGGCCAGCAGGCTCGACATGAACGGCGCATCGGCGAACGCGCGCAGCCCCGGCGCGGCGGACAGCAGCCGGTCGAGCCGCGCCTGCGTGCTCGCCGCCAGCACCGCGCCGAGCACGCCGACGGCCGTCACGATCGCCGAGAAGCGCGTCGTCGTGCTGATGCCCGACGCCATGCCGGTGCGGTTCGACGGCACGCACGCCATGATCGCCTTCTGCGTGTCGCCGTTCATGATGCCCGCGCCGCAACCCGTCACGAACATGCCGATCGCGACGAGCCGGTAGTCGCCGCTGGCCGTCAGCGCCGCCGTCGCGAGGTTGCCCCCGCCGATCAGCGCAAGCCCGCCCGCCAGCACGCCGCCGGACGACACGCGCGCGGCAAGCGCAGCACCAAGCGACGGCCCGGCGATCATCGCGAACGCGAACGGCAGCATCCCGAGCCCCGCGTCGATCGCCGACATCCCGAACGCGTTCTGCAGGTACAGCGGCAGGAACGTCATCATCACCTGCGCGCACGCCGCATAGCCGAACATCGCGAGCACGGCACCGACGAAGCGCGGCTGGCGGAACAGCGCGAGATCGATCATCGGCCGCGCCTGCCAGCGCTCCGCGCCGATGAACGCCGCGAACAGCGCGGCGGCGAGCGCGAGCCGGCCGAGCGTCGCGGCCGACAGCCAGCCATGCGACGGTGCGCCGATCAGGGCCGCGATCGCGCACGCGAGCGCCGCGCCGAACAGCAGGCTGCCGGCCGCATCCACGCGTTTCGCGTGCGGATCGCGCGACTCGTCGATCGCGACGCGCGCGCCGGCCGCGAGCAGCAGGCAGACGGGCAGATTCAGCAGGAACACCCAGCGCCACCCGATCCATTGCGTGATCGCACCGCCGACGAGCGGTGCGATGGCCGTCGCGATCCCCATGCACATGCCCCAGATCGCCCACGCGCGCGCCCGTTCGCGCCCCTCCGGAAAACGGTTCGCGATCACGGCGAGCGCGGCCGTCAGCAGCAGTGCGGCGCCGCCGCCCTTCACCGCACGCGCGGCGATCAGCCAGCCCGCCGACGGCGCGACGCCGCAGCCGAGCGACGCGAGAAAGAACAGCGCGAGCCCCGCGCCGAGCATCCGCTTGCGCCCGAAGCGGTCGGCGAGCCCGCCGGCCGGCAGCAGGCAGGCGGCGAACGCGGTCATGTATGCGCTCACGACCCATTCGATATCGGCGAAGCTCGCGTGGAAACTGCGCGCAATGCTCGGCAGCGACACGGCGACCACGTTCGTGTCGAGCACGATCAGCGAGCAGGTTGCGGACGCGATGGCGAGCGTCGCGGCGGCGGGCATGCGGGCGCCCGCGTGCGGGGTGGCGGCCGCGCCTGCTGGCGACACGGGTGAGGACTGGGACATCGGCAACTCCGGGGCAACATGAACAAGCCGTATGCTAGGCTTGCCCGGTATTGCCTGTCATTGATACTCCGATGCTGTTTTATTAACGAAAATTGCAATCATGGATCGGCTCGAATTCCGTCACGTGCGCGCGTTCCTGAGCGTCGCGCAACACCTGCACTTCGCCCGCGCGGCCGAAGCGCTCGACATGGCGCCGCCTGCGCTCACGCGGCAGATCCAGGAGGCCGAACGCGTGCTCGGCGTGCGCCTCTTTCACCGGTCGCGCCGCGCGGTCACGCTGAGCGCGGCCGGCGAGGCCTATCTCGCCGAAGCGAGCGCCGCGGTCGAACACCTGCAGCGCGGCCGCGAACTCGCGGCGCTGGCCGAGCGCGGCGAACTCGGCCGGATCGAGATCGGCTACGTGTCGTCGGCCGTCTATTCCGGCACGCTGCAGCGCACGGTCGGCGCGTTTCGTGACGCACACCCGCGCATCGAGCTGAACCTGCGCGAAGTGCCGATGGACGACGTCGCGACCCAGCTCGACACGGGCCGCCTCGACCTCGCGTACGTCCGCCCGCCGCTGCCGCTGCCCGGCGGCCTACGGATCGTCACGCTGCAGCGCGACGTGTTCGTCGCGGCCGTGCCGGCCGGTTCGCGCTACGCGTCGATGGCCGCCATTCGCGCGGCCGACCTCGCCGACGCACGCTTCGCGGTACCCGAACAGGAGCGCGGCACGCTCGAAGTCGCGCGCCGCGGCCGCTTCGCGCCCGTGATCGCCGCCCGCCCCGGCGGCTTGCTCGCGGTGCTCGCATGCGTGTCCGTGAACGGCTGGGTCGCGGTGATTCCCGATGCGCTGGCCGGCTGCGTATCGCTGCCGGGTGTCGTGTACCGGCCGATCGCCGGCAAGCCGATCACGTCGGAACTGGCGCTTGCGCACCGGCGCTTCGAAAAGGCACCGGCGGTGCGCGCGTTCCTGCGGACGGTTCCGTCGGCCGCTCGGGACGCCGCATGAAACGCCCGCGTGCGGCAACGAAGGCGATGGCGGCCATGTCGGCCACCGCTTCGCCGCGCGAATATGCATTGCACGATTCGATGTTTGTCGGCCGGAAACCGATTCCGTAACCTGACCGGCAGCCGCGCCGCCTGCGCGCGGATGACCGAGGACACACCGCCGATGAACCCATCCTCCGCCCCAGCGCGCCGCCGCGTGCTGCAGCGTCTTGCCGCCCTCGCCGCCGCGCCGCTCGCCGGCGGCCTCGCGCTCCCCGCCCATGCGGCCGGCGCCGACCTGTCGGGCGTCACGCTCGTGCTCGGCGACCAGGCCGGCGGCCTGCGCGCGCTCGCCGAAGCCGCGCGTGTGCTCGACGGCACGCCTTACCGGTTCCGCTGGGCCAACTTCCAGGGTGCCGCGCCGCTGTTCGAAGCGCAGCGCGCGGGCGCGATCGATCTCGCGCCGGCCGGCGACCTGCCCGTGCTGACGGCCGCGCTCGGCGACCCGTCGTTGCGGATCGTCGCGACGCGCGTCGGCTCGCCGGCGTCGCTCGGCATCGTCGTGCAGCCCGAATCGCCGGTCCGCGCCGTCGCCGACCTGAAAGGGCAAACCGTCGTCGTGTCGTCCGCGCGCGGCAGCATCTCGCAGTACCAGTTGTACGGCGCGCTGCGCGAACACGGCCTCGCGCCGCGCGACGTCGACGTGCGCTTCGTGCTGCCCGTCGACGCGTTCGCCGCGTTCGAGGCGAAACGGATCGGCATCTGGGCGACGTTCGACCCGTACTACGGGCATGCGGTACGGCGCGGCGCGCGCATCGTCCGCGACGGCAACGGCATCAACTCCGGGCTGGCGTTCCTCACGTCGCCGGTCGAAACGCTCGACGATCGCGCAAAGCGCGCGGCGCTGGCGGACGTGCTGGCGCGGCTCGCCCGCGCGGGCCAATGGGCGCTCGCGCATCCCGCCGACTATGCGAACGTCTATGCGTCGCTCACGCGCCTGCCGCCCGACGCGGCCACCGACATCGCGCACCGGGCCGCACTCGCGCAACGCAGCCTCAGCGGGGCCGACATCGACGTGCTGCAGCGTGTCGCCGATCGCGCGGCAACCGACGCGATCCTGCCGCGGCGCGTCGATGTCGCATCGATCGCGATCCGAAACCTATCCGCCTGAACGATGCCGTGTGCGACTGCGTTCAGCGTGGTCGCGCCATATCGAGGTCCGGCACGTCGTCGCCGAACGTCGAGGCGACGAGCGTGCGCATCGCGGCGACCAGCAGCGTTGGCCCCGACTGGTTGAACGTGCAACGCTCGCCCGCGGCCGGCACCGCGCGGTGCAGCACGGCCCGCCACGCGCCGCGCCCGCCGTCGCGCTCGAATGCGGCGAACGGCAAGCGCTCGACGATCGGGCCGCCGTCCGTCCACGCGGTCGACGGTGCGAACGGAACCGGCGCATCGCCCGCCGTGCGAATCGACGTACATCCGGATATATCGGCGCGCGGGGCGTCATGGCCTTCCGCGACCGCGACCCAGTAATCCAGCGGTGCACCTGTCAGTTCCCGGACTTGCATGACTGTCTCCGTCATCGTCGTCGTTGAATCGACATGCTAACCGTTGCGCATGCGGCCGTTGCGGTTGCCGATGGCGCCGCAACGGCCTGCCGTATCGCTGAAATCCCTCCCCCGCGCCAACCCGCGCACGCTGTCACGGCGGCGCCATGCATCTGCCGAAGATCGGGCCGCTCGAGACGTCGATCGCGCTGCTCGTGCTGCTGCGCGCACGGCTCGCCAGTCGAGGGACGCTCCGTTATCGTTCGCGCCCGCCGCCGCGCCCGCATCAATTCGTGTTACGAATCCCCGATTCCTGCCTACAATGATCAGAACGCCTGTCGTCCGGCCTGCAGCGGACGACGACCTGATCCATACGGCGCAGCGCAGGCCGGATCTCTCGGGGGACGCATGTCCGCGCACGCCAGAAAGCCGCTGGTATCGCTCGTCGTACCGTTCCACGACGAGGCGGAAGCAATCGACGCATTCTTTGCGGCCACGCTGCCGATCCTCGAATCGATCGATACGGTGCGCTTCGAGATCGTCTGCATCAACGACGGCAGCCGCGACGACACGCTGGACCGGCTGATCGACTTCGCCGCCGGCGACTCGCGCGTTCGCATCGTCGATCTCACCCGGCGCTTCGGCAAGGAGGCCGCGCTCACCGCCGGCATCGACGAAGCCGCCGGCACCGCCGTGATCCTGATCGACGCCGACCTGCAGGATCCGCCCGCGCTGATCCCCGCGATGATCGAACGCTGGCTCGCCGGCGCCGAGGTCGTCGCCGCGAAGCGCACCGACCGCATGTGCGATCCGCTGATGCAGCGCGTGGCCGCCGCGCTCTACTACCGCGTGCACAACCGCCTCTCCGAAGTCGAGATGCCCGAGAACGTCGGCGATTTCCGGCTGATGGACCGCCAGGTCGTCGACGCGCTGCGCGCGCTGCCCGAGCGGCGGCGCTTCATGAAGGGCCTGTTCGCGTGGGTCGGCTATCGCATCGAGATCATCGAATACACGCGTGCGCCGCGCAGCGGCGGCCGCTCGAAATTCTCCGGATGGCGGCGCTGGAACTTCGCGCTCGAAGGCATCACGAGCTTCAGCACCGTGCCGCTGCGCGTATGGACCTACATCGGCCTCGCATTCGCCGCCCTCTCGTTCATCTACGGCGCCTTCATCGTCATGCGCACGCTGCTGTTCGGCAACCCCGTGCACGGCTACGCGTCCCTCATCTCCGTGATGCTGTTCGTCGGTGGCATCCAGCTGATCGGCATCGGTGTGATCGGCGAATACCTCGGCCGCATCTACCACGAGTCGAAGCAGCGGCCCGTCTATCTCGTGCGGCGCCGTTACCGCGCCCAGCGGGATGCCGCCGCGCATCCGGGGTCGACGCTGCTGCAGTTCCCGCTCAAGCGCACGCACGCGGCCCGCCGCAGGGCACCGCTTCCCGCGTCCGCCGCCGGCCACGGTGCGCGGAAAGCCTCCGTCAAGTAACCGCGCACACGACGCATGGATCTCCTCCGGCAATCGGTGCGCTCGGCGGACCATCCCGTCCGCGCATGGCTGACACCCCGGCGCGTCGTTGCGTACAGCGCGGTCGCACTCGCGTGCTACGCGCTGTTCGTCGCGATCTGGGTATCCGTCGTCCGTCACGCGCCCACCACGGCCCTGTCGCGCCCGGGCGCCGACTACGCGGTGTTCTGGTCGGCGTCGTACGTGATGCTGCACGGCTCGCCGTGGCAAGCGTACGACTTGCCGACCTTCTCGCGGCTGGCAGCCGAGCTGTTCCCGCAGTTCCGCCGCGACGACCTCGTCGCGTGGCTGTACCCGCCCACCAACCTGCTGCTCGTGACGCCGCTGGCGCTGCTGCCCTTTGCGATCGGCTATCCGCTGTTCGTCGCGTTCGGTGTCGTCGTGTTCGGGTTCGCCGCATCGCGCGTATCGGGCCTCGGCGCGATTCCCGGCGCAGCGCGCGTCGGCGGGTTCGCGCTGGTCGCCGCCCCGTGCGTGTTCGTGACCGGGATGTTCGGGCAGAACGCATTCCTGACCGCGTCGTGCGCGGCGCTGGCCGTCTGCTGGGCGGACCGTCGGCCAATGTGGGCCGGCCTTTGCATCGGCCTGCTGTCGGCCAAGCCGCAGATGGCGCTGGTGTTCCCGTTCGTGCTGGTCGCCACGCGCGCCTGGCGCACGATCGCGTGGGCCGCGCTTGCCACCACCGCGTTCGCCGCGCTGAGTGTCGTGGTCTGCGGCGTCGAATCGCTGCACCGGTTCGTCGCCGGTGCAGCGCTCGCGCGGTCGCTCCTTCTCGAGCAAGGCGTCGTGCTCTGGCTCGCGTCGCCGGCGCCGTTCGCCTCCTTTCGCCTAGCGGGCCTGTCGCCCGGGCTCGCGTATGCCGCGCAGGCGTGCATCGCGGCACTGGCGATCGCAACCGCCTGCATCGTGTGGACGCGTTCGCGCGACATCCGCCTGCGCGCGGCCGTGCTGGCGGTCGCGACGCTCGCGGCAAACCCGTACGTGTGGCACTACGAGCTCGTGTGGCTCGGCATCGCGATCGCGTGCATGCTGGCAGCCGGCTGGCAGGACGGCTGGCTGCGCGGCGAACAGACGGCAATCGCGCTCATGTGGCTGCTGCCGATCCTCGAATACCTGAACCCGTGGCTGCAATGGCCGCAGATCGGCCCGGTCGTGACGCTGTTCGCGCTCCTCGTGCTGCTGCGGCGCACCGACCTGCGCGCTCACAACGCCAGCCGCGGCGGCACGTAGACGCCGTAGTACGGCCCGACGCCGGTCCCGACGCCCGTCATCTTCACGCCGGCGACGAAGTGCCCCTGGATGTACTTGTACGAGCCGCCGAGGGACACGTCGATATGGAACGGCGCGAACGCGACGATCGGCACGGTGGTGCTGGTCGCGGTCTGCGTGACGACCGGCAGCAACACCGTCGTGCCGACCGGCACCGACGCGTAGAGTGCCGTCTTCGAGCCGGTCGCGAGGTTGATGCTGTCGCCGATGTTGAGCGTCGTCGGATTGCCGGTCGCCATCAGCCCCGAAATCGTCGACGTGTCGGTCGCGCTCGACTGGAACGACGTCCACTGCCCGCCCGTGCACAGCAGGCCATAGGCCAGGCCGTTCGTGATCGTGAATTCGTACGGCGAGCCCGTCAGCGGATTGATCAGCGGCTGGTTGGTCGCCGCGTTCCAGTACAGGTTGTAAATGCACTGGTCGATCGCAACCGGAAACAGCCCGCCGGGCGCCACCCCGCCCGGCGCCGCCAGCACCGCCACCGCCGTCGCGCTGCCGGACGCGCCGGTAATCCCCAGCAGCCCGCCGAGCAGCAGCGGAATCGAGCCGCCGTTCACGCCGGGTGCGCGCGACACGGTGACCTGCACCGCCGGCACGTCGTACGTGCCGGGCGTGATGGTCGTCGGCTGCATGGTCGCCGGGCTGCGCGTGACGTTCCAGTAGCCGGTGGTCACCGTGCCGGTCGACAGCGCCGCACCGGCCGCGGAGTTCTGCGCGATCACGCCGTTCGCCGCAGGCGCGGCCAGCGACCAGTTCACTGCGCCGCCGCTCGACGACATCATCGCATCGGCCCCCGCGATCGCGGCCGCGTCGGCCGCGTTCTGCAACTGGTTGTTCACCGTCACCACCCACGCGATGTCGATCGCCAGCGCGCCGAACGACAGCAGCGGGATCAGGAACAGCAGGAAGAACAGCGCGACCGAACCGCGCTGCCGCGCCGGGCCGGCGGGTTGGGTTGCGCTCACGTCATTCATAGAGCATCACCGACGTCGCCGAGACCGTCACCGGGCCGGTGAGCGCGCTGAACGCGGAACCCAGCACGAGCCCCGTATACGTGTAGGTCACGGTCACCGTCAGCGCGGTACCCGACGTCGTGCCGTTCGCCTGCGTCACGGTCACCGCCGGTGTCGTCGCGGTGCCGCCGGTGATCAGGCTGTTCTGCATGGCAGTCTGCGCAATGCCGGCGATCTGCGTCGTGGTCAGCATCGGCACGCGCAGCACGATGCCGGCCCGCGCCGCCTCGCGGCTCGCGTTCGTGATGACGGCCTTGTCACACAGGATCAGGCTCGTGTCGATGATGCCGATCAGCACCATCAGCAGGAACGGCAGCATCAGCACGAATTCGAGAGACACGACGCCGCGCGTGCGGCGGGCGCCCATCGCCCCGCGTGTCATTTTGCGGCCCCCGCACCCGACGGGGCGACGCCCGGCTCCAGCGCCGCACCGGACAGCGACGCCGCGCCGCCGGCCCCCCCGCGCGACGCAAGCCGCGCGCGCACCGCCTGGTAGAAGCGCAGGTTGTCGGCCACCGCCGACGCCGGCAAATCCGCGGACAGCAGCTTCTTCGCCGAATCGGTGTTGCCGAGCACGCCGTACGCGAACGCGAGGTTCTGGCGCGCCTGCCACGGCGCGGACGGCAGCCCGGCGACGTCGAGCAGCACGTTCACGCCCTCGCGCGGCCGGTTGCTCAGCACGAGCGACAGCCCGAGGTCGACGCGCAGCCCCTGCGCGTCCGGGTGCACGCGCAGCGCCTCGCGATACACGACCTGCGCATCGGCATGACGCCCCTGCAGGTCGAGCACGGTGCCGAGCCCTTCCGCCGCGAGCGGATGGTTCGGCTGCGCGGCCAGCAGGTCGCGATAGCGCTGCGCGGCTTCGTCGAGACGGCGCTGCCGCAACGCGACGCGCGCGAGCCCGAGCTGCGGGCCGAGTTCCGCGGGCGCCTGCCGATGCGCTTCGTCGTAGAGGATCCGCGCGCGCTCCAGGTCGCCCGCGCGGTAGTTGACGTCGCCGAGCCCCAGGCGCGCCGCGAGCGAATCGGGATACTTCGCGAGCACCTTCTCGTACAGCGTCGACGCGAGATCGACGTTGCCGCCGGCGAGCGCGCTGTCCGCGATGCGCAGCTCGGCCTGCGGGTCGTCACTCTTGTGCGACAGCGCCGGCCGCGTCTGGATGCCCGGCGCGCAGCCGCCGGCCAGCACCGGCAGCACGGCCGCGAGCGCGAGCGCACGTACGACGGATCGTGTCATCTGAATACCTCGAGCAGGCGAATCGCCGCCGGGCCCGCCGCGATCAGGCACACCGTCGGCAGGATGAACAGCATCATCGGCAGCGTGATCTTCGGCGCCAGCTTCGCGGCCCGTTCCTCGAGCGCGACGATCTGCTCGGTGCGCTCGGTACGCGACAGGGTGCGCAGCGCCTGCGTGATCGGCGTGCCGAACCGCTGCGACTGCGTGAGCGTCGTCGCGAGCGAGCGCGCCGACGTGAAATCGACGCGCATCGCGAAATGCGCGAGCGTTGCGGACACGTCGCCGCTCAGCGTGAGCTCGTCCGCGCACACCGTCAGCTCGTCGGCGAGCGGCGGGCAGATGCGCGACAGTTCGTGCGCGACGCGCCGGATGCCCGATGCGAGGCTGTTGCCGGCCATCGTGCAGATCACCAGCAGGTCGAGCGCGTCCGGAAAGCACGCGGCGATGACGCGCCGCCTCCGCCGGATCATCGCGCCGAGCACGTATTCCGGCACGATCACGCCAACCACGAACGCGGCGACCATCGCCAGCGCCCGGATCACGAAGTATTCGCCGAAGCGCGGAATCAGCGGGCTGAACGCGATCGCGCCGCACGCGAACAGCACGCCGCAGCTCAGCTTGATCCCGATCATCGACGACACCGCGCGGCGCTCCCGAAAGCCCGCGCGCGTCAGTTGCAGGCCGAGCTTCACGCGCTGCATCGGGTCGAGCACCGGCAGCCGTTCGCCCAACTGCGCGAGCCGGCGCGTCAGGCCCAGGCGCACGCCCCCCGGCTGCAGCCACCCCGCCACCGGTGCCGGCGGGTGCTGCCCGGCCGCCTGCCGCACGCGCGCGGCGATCCGCTGGCGGGTGCCGCCGCCGGGCGTGGCGAGCGCCATCGCGACACAGGCAAGCAACAACAGCAACTCGAGGCCGCGGGCGGCCAGTATCGACATCGTCATCGCGCGGTATCCAGTTTCGAGATCTTGCGGATCACCAGCAGGCCGACCGTCAGCAACCCGGCCGCCAGCGTCAGCATCGTGTGCCCCGGGTGCGTCGTGAACAGCAGCATCACGTAGTCGCGGTTCACGAGGAACAGCGCGCCGATCATCACGAACGGCACCGCCGAAATGATGTTGGTCGTGATGCGCCCTTCGGCGGTCAGCGCGCGGGTCTTCAGGCGGATGTCGCGGCGCGTGCGGATGATGCTCGACAGCTCGTCGAGCGTTTCGCCGAGGCTGCCACCGGTCTCGCGTTGCAGCAGCAGGTAGACGGTGAAGAACGAGAAGTCCGCGATCATCAGCCGGTCCGCCGACTGCGTCAGCACGTCCTTGAGATCCGCGCCGACGCGCAGGCTGTCGCCCATCGAGCGGAACGTCGCGCGCACCGGCTCGGCCGCGCTGTCGCCGACCATGCTGATCGCCTGCGTGACCGGAATGCCCGCGCGCACGGCCCGCACGATCACGTCGATCGCGTCGGGGAACGCTTCGAGAAAGCGGATCCGGAAACGGTCGACCAGCGCACGGTAGCTGGCGCGCATCGCGACCAGCGGCAACCCGACGTAAATCAACGGACGCAGGAAGTCCGGCGGCCCGATCAGCTTCACCGCGACGATCGCCGCAATCGCGCCGGCGATCGTGCTCGCGACGACGATCCTCACCCCGCCCTTGCCGCCTACCGCGAGCACCCGCGTCACGCGGCGCTGCACCCATGCGCGCACGCGGCCTTGCCGGCGTTCGAGGTTGAACAGCGCGACGCCGGGCGTGGCGGACGCGTGAGCGTCGCGCCCGGCGAGCGACGGCGACAGCCGGCGCATCCGTGCGCGGATGCGCTGGGCCGGGGTTTGGCTCGCGCGATCGAACAGCGACGACAGCACGAGCCCGATCGCGAGGATCATCACGAACGCGCCCGCCGCGAACAGGTCGGCCGCCCTCATTGCCGGAATACCTCGGCAAGCGCATCCTCGACGCCGTAATACGCGGCGCGCGCTGTGAATCCCGGCCGCAACGGCGATGCGTCGAACACCCCCTTCACCGAGTCGCGCGTCGTGTCGCCTTCCTGGCGGAACGCGAACAGGTCCTGCGTGATGACCACCTCGCCTTCCATCCCGACGATCTCGGTAATCCGCGTGACGCGCCGCACGCCGTCGCGCATCCGCTCGATCTGCACGAACAGGTGCACGGCGCTCGCGATCTGGCGCCGGATCGACAGCAGCTGCAGGTTCGCGTTCGCCATCATGACCATGCTCTCGAGCCGGCTGATCGCATCGCGCGGCGAATTCGCGTGAATCGTCGTCATCGAGCCGTCGTGCCCCGTGTTCATCGCCTGCAGCACGTCGAATGCCTCGGGGCCGCGAATCTCGCCGAGGATGATGCGGTCGGGCCGCATCCGCAGTGCGTTGCGCACGAGATCGCGTTGCGAGATCCCGCCGAGCCCCTCGGTATTTTCCGGGCGGGTTTCGAGGCTGACGACGTGCGGCTGCAGCAGCTGCAGCTCGGCCGCATCCTCGATCGTCACGATCCGTTCGTGCTGCTCGATGTGCTGCGACAGCGCGTTGAGCAGCGTCGTCTTGCCCGAGCCGGTGCCGCCCGAGATCACGATGTTCAGCCGGCACGCACACGCGACCTTCAGCACCTGCAGCATCGGCGGCGAGATGTTGCCCTGCTGCGCCATCCGCGCGAGCGTGATGTCGCGCTTCGCGAACTTGCGGATCGAGATCGACGGGCCGCGCATCGCGATCGGCGGCAGCACGACGTTCACGCGGCTGCCGTCGGCGAGTCGCGCATCGACCATCGGGCTGCTCTCGTCGACGCGCCGCCCCACCGCCGCCGCGATCCGCTGCGCGACGCTCGCCACGTGCGCGTCGTCGCGGAACTTCAGCGACGTGAGCTCGAGCCGGCCCGCACGCTCGACGTACACCTGGTCGGGCCCGTTGACGAGGATATCGGTGACCGTGTCGTCGGCAAGCAGCGGCTCGATCGGCCCGACGCCGAACATGTCGTTCAGGATTGCATCGACGATCAGCACCTGCTCGCCGGCCGTGATCTTCAGGCGCTCGCGATCGACCGTGTGCGCGGCCACTTGTTCGATGCCCGCGCGCACCTCGTCGCGCGTCTTCATCAACGCCGCCGACATGTTCATCGACGTGAACACCGCGTGGCGGATCGCGTCGAACTTGCTCGACCGGATCAGCGCCTCGTGGGTATCGGCCGCCACGGGTGCGCGGGCCGACGTTGGCGCGGGCGCGGGTGCGGGTGCCGGTGCATCTACCGTGGTCGATGTCGGAGCCGGGGCCGCTGCGGGCTCCTCGTGCGCCACGGCGGGCGTCGCGGCCGGCACGGGGTCCGCCGGCGGCCGGTTGCGGGTCCCGAACGTCACGATCGCTTCCTCCACTTGGCGAGCCGCGCAAACCACGGCTCGGCGACGGCCATCGGCTCGCCGGTGATGCCGTTCGCGAGCTGCCGGATCTGGTCCACGAAGCCATGCCGCTTCGCGCCTTCGATCGGCTCGCCGAGGTTCTCGGCAACCGCGAGCGTCTGCGGCTCGTGCGGCAGTTCGTGCAGCGTCGCGCCACCGAACGCCTCCTCGAAATCGACCGGCTCGACGCGGCCGGCGACAGGCGCGAGCGGGTTGTTCAGCACCATCGACAGCAGCCGCTCGCCGGGCAGTTCCCGCACGAAGCGCACGAGCCGCGCGGCCTCGTATGCGGCGTGCACCGAGCGGTCGACCACGACGTGGACGAGATCGGACGCGACGAGCGCGTCCTCGAGCAGCTTGCCCGCGCTGCTCCCGACATCGAACAGCACGTAGTGGAAGCGGTCCTTCAGCATGTCGACCAGGCGCGCGACGGCCTCGTCGGCCAGCGGCACGTCGGCACCGTACGCCAGCTCGGCGGACAGGACGTGCAGCCGGTCGCCCTTCGTGACGAACATGCGCTCGAACAACGCGTCGTCGGGGCGCTGCGCCATGTTCAGCAATTCGATCAGCCCGTTGTTGCTGGACAGCCCGAACATCGAGTTCGCGCCGCCGCCATGCAGGTTCAGGTCGACGTAGGCCACCCGGCGGCGCTTCTCGCCCGCCAGGAAGCGCGCGAGGCTCACCGTGATCGTGGTCGCGCCGACGCCGCCGCGGGCGCCGACGAAGCTGACGACCTTGCCGGTGCGCGCCTGCACGACCGATTCCGTCGCCGTCAGCGCACGCCGCATCAGCTCGACGGTCAGCGGCTTGACGATGTAGTCCTGCACGCCGATGCCGAGCAGGTTGCGGAACAGCCCGACGTCGTTCTGCGTACCGATCGCGATGACACGCACCGACGGATCGCACACGTCGGCGAGCCGCATCAGGTCCGACACCGGCAGCACCGAATCCGACACGTCGATGACGAGCTGGCGCGGCGAACGCTCGTACTGCTGCAGCAGCCGGATCGCATCGTCGCACGTGCCTGGCTGCAAGTGGGTACGCGTGATCGACAGCTCCTGCGTGACGCGGCGTATCACGTCCTCGCTGCCCGAATCGGCGACGACCGCGACGAGATCGGCCGCGCCCGTGGACGCGGCGCGCCGGGCGCTCTGACGATCGAGGAGGTTCATGGGCGGCATCGTGATGGCATCCGGGTGCGTTCAATGGCTGGGCGAGCCGGTCGTCAGCGCCTTGCCGGGCGTCGGCTCCTTCACGCGATCCTCGACGTAGCGGCGCACCGCGTCGGCCGCGGTCTGCGCGTCCGCGCCGCCGTACGGCACGGGCGCGACGAGATCCTCCGGCCGCGCGAGCATCGCCGCGAGGTTCGAGTAGGTCGCGCAGCCGAACGGCACGCCGGGCCGCGCGAACCCCGCGTCGACGAGATGCGAAGGCTGCATGAGCTTCGCGCAATCGGGCGCCACCGCGTGCGCGCCGTCGAAGCCGATCGACCGCGCATCGGGCAGGTTGACCGGCGGCGGCGCCGACAGGCAGCCCGCAAGCACCAGCGGCAGCAGTACGGCAACGGTCGGTCGGGTTCGCATGCGCGCACCTCCGGTTCAGTACACGAAGCCCGCGGCGCCGACGAGGCGCGGCGTATCGCCCGACAGCAGGTCGAGCCCCAGGTTGCGCTGCACCGCGAACTCCAGGTCGCTGCTCGGCCGCGCGACCGTGTCGATCGCCTGCTCGAGCTGGCCGGGCCCGGCCGGCTGCACGATGTACGGCGTGACGATGACGACCACCTCGGTCTTGTTGTCCTGGAAGTTCTTCGACGAAAACAGCCGGCCGATGATCGGCAGCCGGCCGAGCCCCGGGATCTGCGACACGGTGTCGGCCGTCTGGCTCTGCAGGAGCCCGCCGATCGCGAAGCTCTGCCCGCTCGACAGCTCGACCGTCGTCTCGACGCGCCGCACCGTGAGCCCCGGCACCTTGACGCCGCCGGTCGTCACGCTGTTGGTCGTATCGATCTCGCTCACTTCGGGCCGCACCTTCAGGCTGATCCGGTTGTCGGCGAGCACGGTCGGCGTGAAATCGAGCGACACGCCGAACGGCTTGAACTCGACCGTGATCGCGCCGGTCGACGAGCCGGCCTGCGCAACCGGGATCGGAATCTCGCCGCCCGCGAGGAAGCTCGCGGTCTCGCCGGACATCGCGGTGAGGTTCGGTTCGGCGAGCATCGTGATCAGGCCCTCCTGGTCGAGTGCGTCGAGCACCACGTCGATCGACCAGCGCCCCGCGCGGAATCCGCCGAGCACCGAGAACGCGCCCGTCGGCGACAGGTTGAACAGGCTGGTCGTCGGATCGAACAGCGTGCGCCCGTTGAACAGGCCGCCGACGAAGTTGCCGGCGCCGCCCAGCGCGCTCCAGTTGATGCCGAGCTGCTGCGTGATGTTGCGGCTCACCTCGGTCACCCGCACGCGCAGGTTCACCTGGATCGGGCGCGACAGCGTGAGCCGGTTGACGATCTTTTCCTTGTCGTGCAGGTACGGCGTGAGCGACTGCATCACGGCGTCCGCGTCGGCCGCGCTCGGCACCTTGCCCGACACCATCAGCGAGCCCGGTGCACCGGACACCGCCAGCTTCAGTTGCGGAAAGCGGCTGTCGAGCACACCCTGCAGCGACGCCGTGTCGACCTGCACGATCACCGTCTTGCGCAGGATCGGGCGATGGTTCGCGCCGAGCGCGATCAGCGTGGTCGTGCCCGCCTTCTTGCCGAACACGAACACGGTACGCGGCGACGGCACCTGGATGTCCGCGATGGCCGGATCGGCGACGAACATCGCGGTCGCGGGCTCGGGCAGCGACAGCAGTTCCCCCTTGCCGGTCGCGATCGACAGCGCCGCGCCCACGTCCGGCGCCCGCGCGACCTGCGCGGCGGCGCCCCCGGACGCGATGCCGCAGGCCAGGCCCAGGAAAGCGATCCAACGAACCATGCGCACCATGCGTGTTCCCGTCAAATGCCGGCCGCCGGGCGGCCGGCCCGAATCGTCAAACCGTCACTGCGCCGTCGCGCCCGGCGGCGGCGCAGTCGTCTCCGCCGCGACATTGGCACCGCCCGGTGTCGCGGGCATCGCCGGCCAGGACGGCAGCCCGGTCGGCAGCGGCGGCAGGCCCGGCGTGCCGGTCCCGCCGCCACGCGATCCGTCGTCGACCGACGAACCGCGATAGATCACGACCGCGTTGTTGCGCCACGCCGGCCGCGCGCCCGTATCCGCCCCGGCGGACGGCTCGCGTGCGGCCTCGCGGGCCGCGCGCGACACGTCGCCGGCCCATACGGGTTGCGTATCGGGCTCTGAATCGGACTCCTGCGCGTCGCCCCCTGCCGGTTGCCGCCGGTCGCTGGTCGCGAAACTGCGCAGCGCGAGCGACAGCGAGCCGAGGCGGGTCGCCACCAGCACGACCTGCGCGGTGCGCGGCGCGACCTCGAGCGTGACCGTGCGCGCACGCGCCGTCGCGTCCGGTGCGCTCGCGGCCGCCTTCGCGCGCTGGAATTCCGAACCGACCGCGAGCACGCGCGCGCGCCGCACCACCGTCTCCGCTTCGAACGTGCCCGGCGACGTCGCCGAGCCGCCGATCTGCTGCGTCAGCAACACGTCGACGAAGTCGCCCGGCTGGATCAGCCCCGCGTTGCCCGACACGTCGTCGACCGGCACCGAGATCGCGCGCATGCCCGGTTGCAGCGCGGCCGCGAGAAAATCCGGCGCGCCGGCCGGGATCACGTTCTCGACGCGAATCGGTGCGCCCGCGCCGACGTGGCTGCGCAGCAGCGCGCCCTTCAGGTCCGCGCCCGGCTGCGACTCGACGAACGCGCCGGCCGGCACCTGAGCGCGCGGCATGCGTTGCCACGCCAGATCGTTGTCGCGCAGCAGCAGCCCTTCCGGCAGATCGGCGGCGGCGACCCGCACGCGCGCCTGATCCGTTTCGGCGTGCACCGACGGCGTCGACGCGGCGACGTACAGTTCGCGCAGCATGAACGCACCGATGCCGGCGGCAACGACGAGCACGGCCAGTCTCAGCGGTTTGGGCATGGCGGCGTGCGTCCCCCCGGCTAGGTCAGTGAAACCGTGTATGGAAACGACGCCCAGACGGCCAGCGTACCGCCGAGCGCGAGCGCAACGCCGTACGGCACGCCGCGAGCAGCGACCGTGCGGACCGGCGCGGCGCGCCGCGGCCGCAACGCCAGCCACGCGACGCCGCACAGGGCACCGCCCGCGCCGACACTCGTCAGCACCGGAAACACCAGTGCCGGGCCGGCCCACAGGCATACCGCCGCCGCCAGCTTGACGTCGCCTCCGCCGATCCAGCCCGCGTGGCGCATGCCGCCGAACAGCAGCAGCATCGCCGCGCCGGTCGCGACATGCGCGGCCAGCGGCGCGAGCCCGTCGCGCGCGAGCGCCGCCGCGACGAAATACAGCACCGCGAACACCAGCACCGCGCGATTGGACAGGCGCCGGACGCGCAGATCCTGCGCGGCGAGCGAGGCCAGCAAGACCGTGGCCACCGACTGCACGAGAATGAGCATGGGAGAGCCGTCCGTCGACACGCCCCGGCCGGATACGTTCTACCGCTGCGGATCCCTGTGTTCGTCGGCGGCGCGCGGGTTCAGGGGATCAGATCAGGCTCGTCACCTTGCTGATCAGCGACGAGAACACGCTCGGCAAGCCGCCGCTGGTGCTGCTGAGGATCACGCCGACCGCCGCCAGCGCGACCACGACGATACCGGCCAGCACGGCGTATTCGAGCGAGCTGACGCCGCGTTCGTCACGCAGCAGGGACTTGACGTATTGCAGCATGGCAACCTCCGTGTAACGGGTCGGTGACCGACCGTTGAACGCAAAGACGCTCCGTTGCTCCGGTGTTTGCGCAGGACATTCGCCCATTGCGATGCATGCGGGCGACCCTGGCACTGGGTCGTTCGCATCCCCCGGAATTCTCTCGATCCCTACCATACGCGGCGTGCAACGATGACTTCGACCGTTGCGTGCCTGCATCCTCGGTGCGGTCTTCCCCGCACGATGCAACCGCGCTGATTCGTCTAGGGTATAGACAATTTTTCAGGTGAATTCAAATTATTTGGCGTCGGAATGCATTTATGGATTTCACCCTGCAACGATGAAAGCCTTATCGTTCATTTACGGTCATTTTTCCTCGCGGCATTGCGCATGGTTCGCATATCGGCACAGGTGTTGCTACTGTTGCCGCGCATGATTTAGCGACCGGAAATCGAACCGTTTCCATTCGATTTATGGGCATGCCGCGCCGATCCGCATGCGCACGTCTCGCCACGTCCAGCATGCCATTCCGGCAAAAATAACGGGTTCGCATCACATTCCCCCGATTACTCGCCTCCCGTCTTTCCGCCCTGATTCGGCAAGCGATCCGCACGCGAATCCACGCTCGTCCAAATCGTTTTTCCAATCGGCAATTGCCTGATTCAGCATCCGGTTTCAATCGACATGATTGGAATCCTGAATGAATGTCCAATGCATGTGAATGCGGTTCTCGTCCGCAAAGCACGCAACGCCCGGCGCGGCAACCCGCAAAGCGCCGATAAGCATAGTTCAAATCGTTTCTTGTCCGCCCCCGGCACGTCATCGAGAATGCCCCGACGGGCTGCGGCCCGGCCTCGCTCCCCAACGTTCCGGATCCATCGATTCATGCTTCCACTGCGCCTGCTGCGATCGCTGTTCATCGCGTCCCTCATTGCGTTGCCGGCCGCCGCCGCGCACGCCGACAAACCCGCCACCATCCGCATCGGCGTCGCCCAGCAAGGCGCCGGCGATCCGCCGACGTTCGGCGGATCGAGCGCCGCCACCGCGCAGTTGCAGCAGCTCGTCGAAAAGGAGTTCGCGGCGGACGGCATCAAGGTGCAGTGGCTGTTCTTCAAGGGCGCGGGGCCGGCCGTCAACGAGGCGATCGCCAACAAGGCGCTCGACTTCGCGTACCAGGGCGACCTGCCCGCCGTGCTCGCGCGTGCGAACGGGATCAAGACGCACCTGCTGCTCGCCACGAGCGTGCGCTCGGGCGTCAAGATCGCGGTACCGCCCGACTCCACCATCCGCTCGATCAAGGACCTGAAGGACCGACGCGTGTCGATCTTCCGCGGCACGAACCTGCAGCTCGTCGCCGACAACGCACTCGCGAAAAACGGCCTCGGCGAACGCGACCTGCGCGTGATCAACCTCGACGCCGCGAGCTCGCTCGCCGCACTCGCGTCGAAAGGCATCGACGCGTCGGTGGGTGACTACCAGCTGTACAAGCTGCGCGACGCGGGGCTCGCGAAGATCATCTACGAATCGCAGAACGACGGCCCGCAGCTCACGCGCCAGACCCACCTGCTCGTGCTCGACGATTTCGAGCGCGCGCATCCGGACATCGTGCAGCGCGTCGTCACCGCGCTCGTGAAAGGCGCGCAATGGTCGTCCGACGAGGCGAACCGCGATGCGCTGTTCAAGCTGTGGGCGAAGAGCGGCGTGCCGGTTTCGTCGTGGCAGGCCGACTATGCGAACCAGCGCCTGAAGGACCGCTTGTCGCCGCTGATCGATCCGTTCGTCGTCGCGCGCTACAAGTCCGTCGCGCAGGATGCGCTCGCGCTGAAGCTGATCCGCCAGCCGGTCGACGTCGACGGCTGGTTCGAGCCGAAGTATCTCGACAACGCGCTGCGCACGCTGAAGCTCGAAAGCTACTGGCAACGCTACGACGCGGCCGGCAAGCCCCTTTCCTGACCCGGACCCGCCCCGATGAGCGACACCGCGTTTTCCGTCCCGTCCTCCGAGCCTCGTACGCTCGCCGCGCTTGCCGCGCCGCCGCACCGGGCGGCGAACGTGAAACGGTGGTCGTGGCGGCTCGCGCCGTGGCTGCTGCCCGCGCTGCTGTTCGCGCTGTGGAGCATCGGCAGCGCGCGCGGCTGGATCGCGCCGCAGATCCTGCCGCCGCCCGCGCGCGTGTTCGACGCACTCGCGGATCTCGCGACGAGCGGCGATCTCGTACGCCACACGCTGGTCAGCCTGCAGCGCGTGCTGGTCGGGTTTGCCGCCGGCACGCTGCTCGGCTTTTCGACCGGCGTCGCGCTCGGCCTGTCGCGCACGCTGGAAGCCTACGTGCTGCCGAGCTTCAACGCGCTCGTGCAGATTCCGGTGCTCGGCTGGCTGCCGTTCCTGCTGCTGCTCGTCGGCGTCGGCGAACCGCTCAAGTACCTGCTGATCGCGCATGCGGCGCTCGTCCCCGTCACGCTGAGCACGTTGCAAGGGTTTCGCCAGACACCACCCGCGCTCGACGAAGTCGCGCGCGTCTTCGGCTACACGCGCCGGCAACGCATCGTGCACGTCGTGCTGCCCGCCGCGATCCCGACGCTCGCGACCGGCGTGCGGCTCGCATTCACGAAGTCGTGGCTCGCGCTCGTCGTCGTCGAGCTCGTCGCGTCATCCGAAGGGCTCGGCTACCTGATCGTGTACGGGCGGCAACTGTTCCAGCTCGATCTCGTGATGGCCGCCGTGATCGTCGTCGGCGCGGTCGGCCTGCTGATCAACCGGCTGCTCGACGCACTCGAGGCGCGCCTGCGCCGCGGCGTGCCGTCCGCGTTCCGCGGCTGAACCGTTCGCCCAGACCGCGCAACCGAAGGAGATTCTCCCGTGACGCATTCCGCCTCGCCGGACGCTACACCGCCGGCCGCCACGGCCGCCCGCCGCCTGCATGCGCCCGACTGGCGCGGCTTCGTCCTGCCGCTCGTCGCGTTCGCGCTGTGGTGGGCCATCGCGTCCGCGCACCTCGTGAACAGCGGGCTGCTCGTCGGCCCGGCCGACGTGTTGCGCACCGCATGGGCGCAAGCCACGAGCGGCGCGCTCGGCCGCGCGCTGTCCGCGTCGCTCGCGCGCGAAGCCTGCGGTTTCGCGATCGGCGCGGCGGGCGGGCTGCTGCTCGGCGCCGCGCTCGGGCTGTCGCGCATCGCGGCGCGGATGGTCGGCCCGAGCTTCGACACGTTCAAGCAGATCTCGCTGTTCGCGTGGATTCCGCTGATTTCCGTGTGGTTCGGCCTCGGCGACGTCGCCAAGGTCGTGTTCCTGTCGCTCGCCGCGCTGCTGCCCGTCGCCGCGCATACCTGCGACGGCATTCATGCGGTGCCGCGCGCGTATGTCGACGTCGCCCGCGCGCTGCGCTACTCGCGGCTCCAGCTCGTCCGCTACGTGATCCTGCCGGCCGCGCTGCCGTCGATCTTCACCGGGCTGTATCTCGGCCTGATCTATTCGTGGCTCGCGACGCTCGGCGCCGAATACCTGCTGGTCGCCGGCAGCGGGATCGGCAACACGCTGATCGACGGCAGCGAGCAGTTCCGGATGGATCTCGTGCTGTTCGGCATCATCGTCGTCGGCGTGACCGGCTGGGCGCTGAACGCGATCGCGCGTGCGATCGAGCGCAAGGTGCTGGCCCGGCGCGGCGACCTGCGGCACTGATCGCCCTTTCCTTCCCCCACCTCCATCCTCGCACCGCCATGACGACCCTCGCCTCCGATTCGCTCGACATCCTCCACGTGAGCAAGCACTACGCGCAACGCGGCACCGTGCTCGCCGTGCTCGACGACGTGTCGCTGCACGTGCGCGCCGGCGAATTCGTCACGATCGTCGGCGCGAGCGGCTGCGGCAAGTCGACGCTATTGCGGCTGATCGCCGGGCTCGACACCGATTACGCGGGCGAGATCCGTACCGGCGCCGAACGCGTGCGCGACACGTCGCTGCAGCGCGGGATCGTGTTCCAGGATCATCGGCTGTTCCCTTGGCTGACCGTCGCGCAGAACATCGAGGCCGCACTGCGCAACGCACCGCTCGACGCGGCCGCGAAGCGCCGCGCGGTCGCGGATCACATCGCACTCGTCGGGTTGAACGGCTTCGAGCATGCGTATCCGAACCAGCTGTCGGGCGGGATGGCGCAGCGCGTCGCGATCGCACGCGGCCTCGTGAACCGCCCGCGCGTGCTGCTGCTCGACGAGCCGTTCGGCGCGCTCGACGCGCAGACGCGCGCGCGGATGCAGAACGAACTGCTGCGTATCTGGGAGCAGGAGCGCATCACGATGATCCTCGTCACGCACGACGTCGACGAAGCCGTGTATCTCGGCGACCGCGTCGTGACGATGGCGCCGCGTCCGGGCCGCATCGAGCGCATCGTCGATGTCGCGTTGCCGCGCCCGCGCCGGCGCGATTCGCCGGAATTCGCGCGGTTGCGCGACACCGTGCTCGCCGGTTTCGACGACAGCGAACCACCGGACGACGATCGCCCGGGCGGCAAGCGCATCGACCCGCCGCGCCCGCACCGGATCGGCGAATGGCGGCTCGCGTGGTAGCACGCGTGGCGCGCCGATTTGCTCAGCATGACGATGCATATCGATCGTCGCTGCGCGCACGCTAAGGTTGTGACGATTCATCGGTTCCGGTTGCGCACGGTCCCTGCTTGAATGGAGACTCGACCGACCCGACTCCAGGAGACTCCCGATGTCCGAAGTCCAGCACGCCGCTCAACCGTCTTCGCATGCTTCGCACGCCGCGCCGCGCACGGCCGCCGCCCCGCTCCAGCTTCGCCAGGTCGCCGGCCGGATCGGCGCCGAGATCGCCGGTGTGCGGCTGTCGGGCACGCTCGACGACGCGACGTTCGACGCGATCCAGGCCGCGCTGCTGCGCCACAAGGTGCTGTTCTTCCGTGGCCAGCACCATCTCGACGACACCGCGCAGGAAGCGTTCGCACGCCGCTTCGGCGATACCGTCGCCCACCCGACCGTGCCGTCCGTCGACGGCAGCGCGCACCTGCTCGAACTCGATTCCGCACACGGCGCACGCGCCAATTCGTGGCACACCGACGTGACGTTCGTCGATGCGTACCCGAAGATCTCGATCCTGCGCGCGGTCGTGATTCCGCCGTTCGGCGGCGATACCGTGTGGGCCAACACGGCCGCCGCCTACACGAACCTGCCCGACCCGCTGCGCGCGCTCGCCGACACGCTGTGGGCGCTGCATACCAACGCGTACGACTACGCGTCGACGCACGTGCACGCCGACGATACGCAACTGAAGCGCTACCGCGAAGTGTTCACGTCGACCGTCTACGAAACCGAGCACCCGGTCGTGCGCGTCCATCCGCAAACCGGCGAGCGCACGCTCGTGCTCGGCCATTTCGTGCAGCGGCTCAAGGGGCTGTCGGCGCAGGATTCTGCACACCTGCTGCAGGTGTTCCACGAACATGTGACGCGCCTCGAGAACACCGTGCGCTGGAACTGGCAGGAAGGCGACGTCGCGATCTGGGACAACCGCGCGACGCAGCACTACGCGATCAACGACTACGGCGATGCGCGCCGCGTCGTGCGCCGAGCGACCGTGCACGGCGACGTGCCGGTCGGCATCGACGGCCGCCAGAGCGTCGTGCTGAAGGGGCCGGGCGCGACGCTGCAGTAACGCCAGCGTCCCGCGGCGGCGCCGTTCCGTGCGCGCCGCCGCGCCTGCCCTGCTATCCGCTATCCGCCACAGGACACCCGACCATGCAGTTCCCGCCATCGGACCGACGCATGCACGCGCAACGATGTCGGCCCTGCGCCCCCTTCACTTCCGCCAGGAGCGTCGCATGAGCGCCCTACTCGAACCCGCCGCCCAGCCGGTCGACGTGATCCCGCTGTCCGCCCATATCGGTGCGGAAATACGCGGCGTCGATCTCACGCAACCGTTGACCACGCCGCAGATCTCGGCGATTCGCGCCGCGCTGCTGACATGGCGCGTCGTCTTCTTCCGCGAGCAATTCCTCACGCACGAGCAGCACGTCGCGTTCTCCGCGCAGTTCGGCGAGCCGACGGTCGGCCACCCGGTGTTCGGGCACGTCGACGGGCATCCCGCCGTCTATTCGGTCGCGAAGCATCGCAAGGCAACCCGCTTCGAAGGCGAACCGGTGCGCCGGCCGTGGACCGGCTGGCACACCGACGTGACGGCCGCCGTGAACCCGCCGTGGGCGTCGATCCTGCGCGGCGTGACGATCCCGTCGTACGGCGGCGACACGCACTGGACGAACCTCGTGCGGGCGTACGAAACGCTGTCCGCGCCGCTGCGCGGCTTCGTCGACGGCCTGCGCGGCATTCATCGCTTCACGCCGCCGGCCGGCGCGCGCGCAACCGATGCGTTCGACGACGCGGTCGAACGCCGCCCGCTCGTGACCGAGCATCCGCTCGTGCGCGTGCATCCGGAGACCGGTGAACGCGCGCTGTACGTGAGCCCGAGCTTCCTGAAATCGATCGTCGGGCTGACGCCGCGCGAGAGTCAGGCACTGCTCGAACTGCTGTGGGAACACGTGACGCGACCGGAATTCACGATCCGCTTCAAGTGGGAGCCGCGCAGCATCGCGTTCTGGGACAACCGCGCGACCGCGCATCTCGCGCCCGTCGACATCTTCGATCTCGACTTCGACCGCCAGCTCTATCGCACGACGCTCACCGGCGATGTGCCGGTCGGCCCCGACGGCCGGCCATCGGTCGCGCTCGAAGGCTCGCCGGTCGAAGCCGCGGCGGCGGTCGCGCTCAACTGAACCGGCGGCAGCCGGCGCACCGCGGTGCGCCGGTCTTTCCCGTCACGCCACGCGGAACGAAGCGCAGGCCGCGCGTGCGCGCGGCCCGTGCGTCAATCCAGCCAGACCCCGTCGAAACGGTGCCCGCCGAGCGGCGAGAACGTCAGCCCGTGCACGCGCTTGGACACGGGCAGCGACACGATCGACGTCGCGATCGGCGTGAACGGCACCTGATCCTTGAACACGACCTGCGCCTGTTCGTACAGCGCCGTGCGCTTCGCGACGTCAGGACTGGAGCGCGCGGCGTCCACCAGTCGTTCGAAATCCTGATTGCACCATTTCGCGAGATTGCTGCCGTGCACCGCGTCGCAACCGAGCAGCGTACCGAGCCAGTTGTCGGGGTCTCCGTTGTCGCCCGACCAGCCGTACAGGATCGCGTCGTGCTGCCCGTCGTGCTTCGCGCGGCGGTTGTATTCGCCCCATTCGTAGCTGACGATCTTCGCGCGCACGCCGATCTTTGCCCAGTCCTGCTGGATCAGCTGAGCCATCAGCTGCGCATTCGGGTTGTACGGGCGCTGCACGGGCATCGCCCACAGTGTCAGGTCGAAGCCGTTCGGGAAACCGGCCTGCGCGAGCAGCCGCTTGGCGGCCGCCGGATCGCGCGGCGCATCCTTCAGGCGCGGGTTGTACGACCATTGCGCGGGCGGCATCGGGTTCGTCGCGATCTTCGCGTCGCCGTTGAACACCGTCTTGATGATCGCCGACTTGTCGATCGCGATGTCGAGCGCACGCCGCACGTCGACGCGATCGAGCGGCGGATGCTGCGTGTTGTACGCGACGAAGCCGACGTTGAAGCCCATCCCCGAGAACAACGTCAGCTTCGGGTCGCGCCGCACCGTGTCGAGGTCGGCCGGGCGCGGGAACACCGATACCTGGCACTCGCCTGCCACCAGCTTCTGCAGGCGCGCGGCCGGATCGGGCGTGATCGCGTACACGAGATGGGCGAGTTTCACGTCGTCCGGTTTCCAGTAATCGGGGTTCGCGTCGTAGCGGATCACCGCGTCCTTCTGGTACGTGCGCAGCAGGAACGGGCCGGTGCCGACCGGGAACTGGTTGATGTCGGCCTCGCGGTGGCGTGCCGCGAGCTGGGACGCATACTCGGCCGACAGGATCGACGCGAACGCCATCGCGAGATTGCGCACGAACACGACGTCGGGCGCCTTCAGCACGAAGCGCACCGTGTAGTCGTCGACCTTGTCGATGCGCTCGACGTTGCGGTCGAACCCGAGGTCGCTGAAATACGGGAAGCTGACCGGGTAGGCCTTGCGGAACGGATCGTCCGGATCGAGCATCCGGCGGAACGTGAAGACGACATCGTCGGCCTGGAACGGCCGCGTCGGCTTGAACCACGCGGTCGTCTGGAACTTCACGCCGCGCCGCAAGTGGAACGTGATCGTGCGCTGGTCGGGCGACACGTCCCAGCTCGTCGCGAGCGCCGGCTCGAGATCGAGCGTGCCGCGCCTGAACTGCACGAGCTCGTTGTAGACCGTGAGCGTGCTCGCTTCGAAATCGGTACTCGTCGTATGCTGGCCCGGATCGAAGCCGGCCGGGCTGCCTTCGGTGCAATACACGAGCGTCTTGCCGGCCGGCGCGGCGAGCGCCTGCGTGGCCGCGCCGGCGAGCAGCAGCGACGCCGCGATGCAACGCAGCGCGGCAGCGGCATGAGGGATGCCACGCGCTCGACGCGCAGCTGACGATACGAAAGCGTTCTTCATGGTGGCGGAGATCAGGGTGGGCTGTCATGCAAATGACGACGGCCGATCTTCGCGCTTCGCTCGCCGATCGCTTACCAATAAATTTCGCGTTGCTTATCGCTGGATCGGCATCCCGTCGCCGCGGCACGGGGATGTCCGCGCGAGCGTCGGGCGCGCGATTCGCGCCGTCTCTTCCGGCCCCCTGCAGGTTCGCCGAAATGGGCGCATCGTATCGGCTGGCCAACGCCGGCGCGCATCCCGCCGCGCCGCCGATTCCAGGAGGACACACGATGCCTGTCAGCCCCGATACGCCCGCTCGCCCCGTGAAGACGCCGGGCCCCGATCACCCGATCACGGTCGAACCGCACCCGCGGCGCGTCGTGGTCAAGGCGGCCGGCCGGGTCGTCGCGGATACGCGCCGCGCGCTGGCGCTGCGCGAAGCCGCTTACCCGGCCGTGCTCTACATCCCGCGCGAGGACGCCGACCTGACGCTGCTGCTACGCACCGATCACGCGACGTACTGCCCGTACAAGGGCGACTGCGCGTACTACTCGATCCCGGTCGGCGGCGAGCGCGCGGTCAATGCCGTCTGGACCTACGAGGCACCCTATCCGGCCGTCGAGGCGATCCGCGGGCACCTCGCGTTCTATCCGGATCGCGTCGATTCGATCGAGGAAAGCCCGGCCGGCTCCGATTGAGCATCGCGGCAGCTGTTCGCCCAACGCGGGCGGCTGCGCGTGTGCGGCGGCGATTTCGCCGATGCGGCCCGCCGTGCCGGCTCGCTCCGTCTGGTGCCGTCTGGTGCCGACTGGTTCCGACTGGTTCCGACTGGTTCCGACTGGTTCCGACTGGTTCCGTCTGGTTCCGACTGGTTCCGTCTGGTTCCGTCTGGTTCCGTCTGGTTCCGGCTGGCTCTTGCGCCGATCACCGGCTCGAACCCCGACAACGAGCCCGCCGCTGATTTGCATATGCGCATTCGTTGGTTGGCCGCCGGCATAGGCGGACGTATCGTCACGAGTCCGGCGCGGGCCGGCCCGTGGCGTGCAGCGCCCGCATCCGGCCCCGCCCTGCGCCGACCGCGTCGCCTTTCGCGCGCGGCCCGCTCATTCGCACGCAGGACGCCTCGATGAACGACACACCGCACGCAGACGTTGAACCGACACCGGCGAACCCGCATCGCCGCCAGTGGCTGCAAGGCGCGGCCGCCGGCCTGGCCGGGCTCGCGCTCGGCCCGCTCGCGGGCCTGCCCGCGCACGCGCAAGGCAGCGACACGCGGCTGCGCGTCGGTTTCCAGAAATACGGCAACTTCGTCGTCCTCAAGGCGCGCGGCACGCTGGAGAAACGGCTCGCGAGCCAGGGCGTCACGGTGCAATGGCTCGAATTCCCGGCCGGCCCGCAATTGCTCGAGGGCCTGAATGCCGGCGCGATCGACGTCGGCACGGTCGGCGAGACGCCGCCGATCTTCGCGCAGGCGGGCGGCGTCGATTTCGTCTACATCGGCAACGAGCCGCCCGCGCCGCAGGGCGAGGCGATCGTCGTACTGCCCGATTCGCCGATCCGCAACGTCGCGCAGCTGCGCGGCAAGAAAGTCGCGTTCAACAAGGGTTCGAACGTCCACTACCTGCTCGTGAAGGCCCTCGAACACGCGGGCCTGACGTATGCCGACATCCAGCCGATCTACCTGACGCCCGCCGACGCACGCGCCGCGTTCGTGCAGCGCAACGTCGATGCGTGGGTGATCTGGGATCCGTACCTGGCCGCCGCCGAGCGGCAGATCGGCGCGCGCGTGATCGCGAACGGCGAAGGGCTCGTGCGCAACACGCAGTACTACCTCGCCGCGCGAAAATACGCGGCCGCTCACCCGCAGGTGCTGCGCGCGCTGCTCGACGAGGTGGACGCGGTCGACCGCTGGGCGCGCGACCATGTGACGGAAGTCGCCACGCAACTGTCGCCGCTCGTCGGCCTCGACGCGCCGACACTCGAACTCGCGCTCAAGCGCGCCGGCTACGGCGTGCAACCGATCAGCGACGCGACGCTCGCGTATCAGCAGAACATCGCCGACGCGTTCACCACGCTGAAGCTGATTCCCGGCAAGCTGTCGGTGGCAAGCGCACGCTGACGCACCGCCAACGACGCACGGCGCGGTACACGTGCGTCAGCGCGCAGGGGCCGCGCCGATGCGCCGCCATTCGTCGTAGTCGGTGACGAGGCCCGCTTCGTCGACCGCGATATCGGCCGCATACGTGCCGCTTTCGTAGCGGTACACGTGCTCCGCCGTACGGGTATAGCGCTGCTCGCCGCGCACGAACGCGAATTCCGGAAAGCGCAGCCACGCGGTATGGATCACGGCCGCGTCGCCGACGGCCAGCCCGAGCCGCCGGATCGGCAACGTGTTCGTCGACGGGCTGAAGCCGAGATCGAGGTCAGTCGCGCCCGCGAGCGCCGGCACCTCGACACCGTCGATCGTCCATCGCCCTGCGTCGCACGCGATATCCCGCTGCCGCGGCGGCTGCGTGCCGCCCCACTGCGTGATGCGCGCCGAGCGCGTGAGCCAGCCCGCGTCGCACTCGATCGCGTAATCGATACGAAACGGCGAGCCGTCGATCGCGCCCGACACCGACCCCGTCACGTCGATGCCCGTTCGCGACTCGGCGAGCCTGCACCATTCGGCCGCCTGCCAGGTCTGCACGATCTGCCATGCGACGCAGCGCGTGCGCACCGCATCATCCTGTTGCGTCATGTCGCCTCCAGTCGATCGCACGGAAGCCGATTGTCGCCCATCGCTCCGGCGAACACACGCGGCTTGCGCAACCGATGGTCAGTATCGGCTCGCTGCGCACCTTCAGGCAGCGTTGCTTTGGTACCATCCGTCGATCGGCATCAACCGGAACCGGACAAGGGGCGCGACTTCATGGATTTGCTGGCGACGATGCGCATCTACGTCAGGGTCGTCGAGCGCGGCACGATGTCCGGCGCGGCGCGCGATCTGGACATGGGCCAGCCGGCCGTCAGCGAGCGCATCGAACGGCTCGAGAAGCATCTCGGCACCCGGCTCCTGATGCGCAGCGCGCGCACCCTCGCCTGCACGGAAGAAGGCCGGATCTTCTACGAACGCAGCAAGGAGCTGCTCGAAGCGGCCGACGATGCGGTCGCCTCGGTCTCGAAGACGGAAAACGCGCTCGACGGCACGATCCGGCTCGCAGCACCGCAATGCTTCGGCGAGGTCGTGCTGCCGGGCGTGCTGATGCATGTCCGCACCGCGTATCCGGGCCTGCACATCGATCTGGTGCTGAACGACGACATCGTCGATCCGGTCACGGAAGGCGTCGACATCTCGATCCGCGTCGGACAGCTCGGCGACGGCGGGTTCGTCGCGCACCCGGTCGGCGCAGTCGGCCGCCGGCTCGTTGCCGCACCGTCGTATCTCGACCGGTGCGGCCCGATCGACACGGCGGCCGATCTGGCGAACCATCCGTTCATCCGCGTAAAGGGCGTGTTCGCCAGCGAACGGCTGCCCCTGCAGCGCGACGGCAGCGCGCTCGAATACGCGCGCATCCGCACGATCATGACGACGAGCCACTGGCGCCCGATGTTCGACACGATCGCGGCCGGCGGCGGCATCGGCGTGGTCCAGCAGCCGGCCTGCGCCGACGCGCTCGCGGCCGGCACGCTCGTCGAGCTCCTGCCGCGGTACGCGATTCCCGACTTCGCGCTCAACGTGCTCGTGCACGCGCAGCGGCCGCTGCCGCCGCGTGTGCGGGCCGTCGTCGACCTGCTGAAGCAGGACATCCCGCCGCTGCTGGCCCGCCCTGCCCGGTAACGGCGGCGGCCGCCGTCAAGCCTGCAGCGACTTCCCCGGCTCCTTCACGTGCGCGTCGACTTCCATCTGGTAGAAGCGTGCGCTGACGAAGCCGAACAGCGTCCAGCCCAGGAACACGCACAGGCCGCCGAGCATCAGCGCCTGCTCGCCCGAGCTGAACAGCGCATAGAAGCTGTACGCGGTGGCCACCATCGCGATCACGTTCGTCAGCAGCGCCTTGGCCGGCGGCACCTTGGCGACCTTCTGGATCGTGATCAGCGCGGCCATCGACATCACGTAAGGCACGAGGTTTGTGACGACCGCCAGGTCGACGATCTTCTGGAACTGGCTGCTCAGTTCCGGGCTGATCGTCATCAGCGCCAGCGCGACCTGCGCGACGAGCAGGATCACCATCCCGACGATCGGCGTGCCGGTGCGCGTCGCCTTCGCGAACACCGGCAGGAAGTAGCCGACGTCCGCCGAGCTCTTGAACACCTGCGCGACCGTGAACTGCCAGCCGAGCAGCGAGCCGATGCACGCGATCACCATCAGCGCGGTGACGATCGTGCCGACGGTCGGCGTGAACATCGTCGCGAACGCGATGCCGAACGGCGCGTTCGACGCCGCGAGGATCGCGTTCGGCACGATCCCCGCGATCACGTTGGTCGATACGATGTAGAAGATCGCCGATGCGATCGTACCGCCGAGCACAGCGATCGGCACGTTGCGCTCCGGATTCTCGACGGCGTCCGAGTTCGCGCACGCCGATTCGAGCCCGAGGAACGCCCACAGCGTCACCGCGATCGAGCTGCCGACCGCCGGCCCGAACGGCAGGTTGTGCGGATTCCACGCGGCGCCCCAGGTCGCGCCGCTGAACCAGAACCAGCCGATCAGCGACACGACGACGACCGGAATGATCACGCCCCACACCGTCACCGCGCCGATCCGGCCGGTGATGCGCGAGCCGCCGAAGTTCGCGACCGTCGTCACCACCAGCAGGAAGATCGTCCAGAGGCCGGTTTGCAGCGGCGACAGCGTCGCGTCGAACAGCACGGTGCCGTAGCCGACCGCCGTCACGCCGATCGCGACGTTGGCGATCACGAGCGACAGCCCGTACGTGTAGTTCGCCATGTAGTTGCCGGCCTTGCCGAACGCGTATTCCGCGTAGCCGCCCATCCCGCCCGGCTTGCGGCTCAGCATCCCGCAGCGCGCGAACGCGTAGGCGAGCGCGAGCGAACCGCCGGCCGTGACGATCCACGACAGCAGCGAGACCGTGCCGACCTGCGCGAGCTTCGACGGCAGCAGGATGATGCCGGAGCCCATCATGTTGACCGCCGTGAGGATGGTCAGCTGCCAGACGTTCATCCGGTTCTTCGGCGCGGCCGCCGGGGCCGCGTCGGTCATGCGCGCTGCGTTTTCCATGATGTCGATCCTTCGATGTGAGGCCGCGGCGCGGCCGGTCGCCTGTTCGCCTGTTTGCCCGTTCGTCCGGCCGGATGCTCAGGCCGTCAGGCAGTACACGCGATACGTGCCGTCCTCGACTTCCACGCCGTGCGTGTCGTGCGCGAAGCCCGGGAAACGCCGGTCATACGCTTCGAGCGCCAACAGGTAACCGAGCACCGGGCCGTCGGCCGGCCCCGCGTTCTCGCCGGGCATCAGCAGCGGAATGCCCGGCGGATACGGCACGACGCCGGTGGCGACCGTGCGCCCGGCCAGTTCCTCGAGCGTGACCTGCTCCACGCGGCCCTGCACCAGATGCTCGTACGCCCGCACCGGGCTCATCTCCGGCTTCGGCAGGATCGAGAAAGCCTCCGACATCAACCGCGTCGTGCCGAGCTGCTCCATCGCCGCGAACATCGTGTCGGCCAGGTCCTTCAGCCCCATGCCCGCATAGCGCGAGCCATGCTCCTTCGCGAGTGACGGAATCGCCATGTCGAGCGGCAGGTTCGCGTCGTAGTCGCGCTTGAAGTCGCACAGCGCGCTGACGAGCGAGCCCCACTTGCCTTTCGTGATGCCGATCGAGAACAGGAACAGGATCGTGAAGTCGGTCGTCTTCTCGACGACGATCCCGCGTGCATCGAGATACGCGGTCACGACGCTCGCCGGAATGCCGACCGGCATCAGGCCGCCGGCCGGCGCGACACCCGGCGTGACGATCGACACCTTGATCGGATCGAGCATGCAGTAGCCGTCTTCGATATTGCCGAAGCCGTGCCATTGCGCGCCGGGCCGCAGCACCCAGCACGACGGGTCGCTCGCCAGCAGCTCGGGCGGCGCATCGTGGAACGGGAGCGTGCGGCCCGTGCGCGTCTCGAGCACGGTGTCGGGCTGCCAGCATTCGAAGAACCAGTCGCCTTTCGCGCCGAACTCGCTGTTCATCCGCGCGATCATCTGCCGGAACGCGACGGCCTCCTCGATCGACTCGTGCGTGAGCGCCGCGCCGCCGGGGCCGTCCATCATCGCGGCCGCGACGTCGTTCGACGCGATGATCGCGTAGTTCGGCGAGGTCGACGCGTGCATCATGAATGTTTCGTTAAACTGACCATGCGGAATCGGGTTGCGGCCGTCGCGCACGTGGATGTACGACGCCTGCGACAACGCGGTCAGTAGCTTGTGCGTCGACTGCGTCGCGAACACCGTCGGGCGGTCCGCACGATGGTCGCGCGGGTCGCCGTGCATCGCGTGGCGATCGCGGTAGATCGGATTGAAACGTGCGTAGCCGTACCAGGCCTCGTCGAAATGCAATCGATCGACGCTCGCGCCGAGCAGCTCCTCGACGCGCGCGACGTTGTAGCACAGCCCGTCGTACGTCGAATTGGTGACGATCGCATGCTTCGGCTGGCGATCGGCGAGCCCGGCCGTGAGCGGGTTCGACGCGATCGCCTCGCGGATCGCCGCCTGCGTGAGACGCTCGGACGCGATCGGCCCGATGATCCCGTAGCGGTTGCGCGTCGGCACGAGGTAGGTCGGGATCGCGCCCGACATCGTCATCGCGTGTTCGGCCGACTTGTGACAGTTGCGGTCGCACAGCGCGATCTGGTCGCGGCTCACGCTTGCCATCAGGATGATGCGGTTCGACGTCGATGAGCCGTTCGTCACGTGATACGTGCGATGCGCGCCGAACACGCGTGCCGCGTAGCGCTCGCTCTCGCCGATCGGCCCCGAGTGGTCGAGCAGCGAGCCAAGCTCACCGACCGAGATCGACAGGTCGGAACGGAACAGCGCTTCGCCGAAGTATTCGAAGAACGCGCGGCCGACCGGCGATTTCAGGAAGCCCGTGCCGCCCGTGTGGCCGGGCGTATGCCACGAGTATTCGTAGACGCGCGAGAATTTCGCGAGCGCGCCGAACATCGGCGGCAGCACGGTTGCGCGATAGCGTTCGATCGCCGCATGGATGCGCCCGCTGATGAAGTCGGCCGTATCTTCGAGCAGCCACACGAAATCGTCGACCTGGCCCATCACCGCGGACGGCACTGTCGACGCGACGCTGCGGTCGGCCAGCAGGAAGATCGGCACGTTGCCGTTGCGATGGCGGATCGCGTCGATCACGGCCTCGGAGGGCCCGTGGCCGTCCACGCCGAGATCCCAGTCGAGCAGCACGCACTGGATCGACGGATCGGAACGGATCAGCATGATCGCATCGTCGGCCGTGGTTGCCGTGAGCACGTCGATGTCGCGCTGCGCGAGCTCCGCGCTCAGCGTGCGGACTGCGCGCCCGGTCGCCGTTTCCTGCGCGATCTCGTCGTCGACCAGAAGCGCACGCATGCCGAGACGACGAATGCCACCGACGGACGTATTCATGTTGTTGCCCTCGTTGTTCCGATGCTTCGTTGGGGTGATGCGTCTCACGAGCACGCGGACAGCAGGCCACGGTCGGCGGTGTGAGACGCTCGCAAATCCGGTTTGATTCGCCATCCAATTCGGAGCCGACTATGCCATAGATGCCTTTTGAAGAAAAGCAGACGATTCGGTGAAACGGTCGGTCGTTTTCAAATCGCATTTCACGACCGGTTCATTTTGATGTGCATTGCAGCACGCCAATTCCCGATTATTTGATCGATCTCACCCGGCAGCGGGATTGTCGATTCCGGCCGATTGAATTTGCCCTGTTTTGTTGCTACGATCGGCTGCGCCGTGCCTTGACCGGCGGCGGCTGGGCCTCGCCGCGCAAGGCTTCTTTCGTGCGGCGCGCCATTCGGCATTCAGCATTCGCGGGAGCAATTTCAATCGGCTGCGGCGCGTGTCGGATTACGCGGATTACGCGCCCGTGCGAATGCGGCTCCCGTTTCAGCACATTTACGGGAGAGTTCGCGTGAGCCTGTTGAAAATCGCAGTCGAGCCGGCGCTGATTGGCGCCTTCCTCACCACGCACGAACAGGTCGACGTATTTCAGACCGATTTCACGAATATCGCGGCAATCGTCGTCGGAATCGATTCGGCGCAACAGGTGCTGAAAACCGTCGAAAGAACCGGGTTCGCGATTCCGTTCTTCGTCGCGGTCGAACCCGGCCAGGAAGTGCCGCCGTCGATCCTGCCGAGCGCGAGCGGCGTGATCCAGCTCCGCCATGGCGGCCGCCACTACTACGGCCGGCAGATCTCCGCCGCCGCCGACATCTACAGCGAGAACCTGCTGCCGCCGTTCTTCAAGGTGATGCGCGAATACGTGCAGCGCGGTTACGTGGAGTTCGACTGCCCCGGCCACCAGGGCGGCCAGTTCTTCTCGAATCACCCGCTCGGCCGAATGTTCTTCGACTTCTTCGGCGAGACGATCTTTCGCGCCGACCTCTGCAACGCGGACGTCCGGCTCGGCGACCTGCTGATCCACGAAGGCCCCGCACTGGAAGCGCAGCGCAATGCCGCGCGGATCTACAACGCGGACAAGACGTATTTCGTGCTGAACGGCACGTCGACATCGAACAAGGTCGTCACGAGCGCGCTGCTCGCGCCCGACGATCTCGTGCTGTTCGACCGCAACAACCACAAGTCGGTGCACCTCGGCGCGCTCGTGCTGTCGGGCGCACGGCCGGTCTACCTCGAAACCGCGCGCAACGCGTGGGGCCTCATCGGCGGCGTCGACAGCGCGGCGCTCGACGAAGCGCGCATTCGCGACGCGATCCGCGACGTCGCGCCGGAGCGTGCCGACCGGCCGCGCCCGTTCCGGCTCGCGGTGATCCAGCTCGGCACCTACGACGGCACGATCTACAACGCGCGCGAGGTCGTCGACCGGATCGGGCATCTGTGCGACTACATCCTGTTCGATTCGGCATGGGTCGGCTACGAGCAGTTCATCCCGATGATGCAGGACTGCTCGCCGCTGATGCTCACGCTCGGCCCCGACGATCCCGGCATCTTCGTCACGCAGTCGGTGCACAAGCAGCAGGCCGGCTTCTCGCAGACGTCGCAGATCCACAAGAAGGACAGCCACATCGAAGGCCAGAAGCGCTTCTGCGATCACCGGCGCTTCAACAACGCGTACATGATCCATGCGTCGACGAGCCCGTTCTACCCGATGTTCGCGGCGCTCGACGTCAACGCGCAGATGCACGCGGGCCCGGCCGGCAAGCGCCTGTGGCGCGACTGCGTCGCGCACGGCGTCGACGCGCGCAAGTTGCTGATGAAGACCTGCCGCCAGATCCGTCCGTTCGTTCCGCAGCACGTCGACGGCCGCCCGTGGGCGGACTACCCGACCGAGCAGATCGTCGACGACCTGCGCTTCTTCCGCTTCCATCCGTCCGACACCTGGCACGGCTTCGAAGGCTATGCGGACGACCAGTACTTCGTCGACCCGTGCAAGCTGCTGCTGACGACACCCGGCATCGATCGCGATACGCACGAGTACGCGCCGTTCGGCGCGCCGGCGCCGATCCTGGCGCGCTACCTGCGCGAACACGGCGTCGTGCCCGAGAAGGCCGACCTGTACACGATCCTGTTCCTGCTCACGCCGTCTGAGAGCTTCGGCAAGCTGCAGCACCTGGTCGCGCACCTCGCGCAGTTCGAACGCCATCTCGACCAGGACACGCCGCTGCGCGAAGCGATTCCGTCGCTGTGCGAAGCGTATCCGGAGCTGTACGGCAATATGCGCCTGCGGCAACTGTGCCAGCGGATGCACGACTTCTACCGCAGCCACGACATGAAGCATCTGCAGAAGCTGATGTTCCGCCGTGCGCAGTTCCCGAAGCAGGCGATGCTGCCGCAGGCCGCAAACGCCGAGCTGATCCGCAACAACGTCGAACTCGTCACGCTCGATCGCATCGAAGGCCGGGTTGCGACGGAGGGCGCGCTGCCCTATCCGCCCGGCATCTTCTGCGTGGTGCCCGGCGAAGTATGGGGCGGCCCGGCGCTCGACTACTTCCGCGCGCTCGAAGCCGGGATCAACGCGCTGCCGGGTTTCGAGCCGGAGATCCAGGGCGTCTATCTGCAGACGCAGCCGGACGGCACGAAGCAGGCATCGGCGTACGTGGTGGCAGCCGGCGCCGACGCGTCGCGATCGTAAGCCCGCAGGGCAGCAGCGCGCTGCCCTGCTGCGAGACTGCCGTGCAGCGGGCTCGGGCCGTCGCGGCGGCCGGCGCGGCGCCGCTCGCGTTCGTGCCCGCGATGATGCTGTGGGGCGGTATCAGCGGGTCGATCTCGCCGATCGTGCAGAACTACCCGATCCACACCGCGCCATCGCTGGCCGATGCGAGCGTCGGCATCAACGTGTCGGCCATGCATGCGGGTGTCACACTCGGTTCGGCGCTCGGCGGCGTACTCGTCGAACGCGACGCGCTGCGCGTCACGCCGTGGGCCGGATGCGGGCTCGTGGCCGTTGCGCTCGCGTGCGCATGCGCCGCGGCACGGCCCGCTCGGCAGGCGGCGAGCGCATCGTGAATGCAGGACGGGCGGCGCGACGCGCACGCCCGCTGCATCACCACGCCTGCCGGTAAATCTCCAGCGCGTCGGCCTCCGTCACCTCGCGCGGATTGTTCACGAGCAGGCGCGTCTGCAGCATCGCGTCCGACGCCATCCTCGGCAGGTCGCCCTCCCCGACGCCGACCTCGCGCAGCGTGCGCGGAATGCCCGTCGCGGCGATCAGGCGGTCGATCTCGCCGATCAGCGCGTGCGTACGCGCTTCGTCGCTGCCCGTCGCCGCCGGTGCGACGATCGCTGCGAGTTCCGCATACAGCGGCGCGGCGGCCGGCGCGTTGAAACGCAGCACGTGCGGCAGCACGAGCGCATTCGACAGCCCGTGCGGCACATGGAAGATCCCGCCGACCGGATAGGCCAGCGCGTGCACGGCCGCGACCGGCGCATTCGCGAACGCCTGCCCCGCGAACATCGCGCCGACCAGCATCGCCTCGCGCGCGTGGCGGTCGTGGCCGTCGTCGCACGCCGTGAGCAGGTTGCGCGACAGCAGCGTCAGCGCGTGCACGGCCAGCATGTCGGACACCGGGTTCTTCAGCCGCGCGGACGTGTAGGCCTCGATCGCATGCACCATCGCGTCGATGCCCGTCGCGGCCGTGGCCGCGCGCGGCAGGCCGAGCGTCAGTTCGGCGTCGAGGATCGCGACATCCGCGAACAGGTGCGGCGACACGACCCCCATCTTGCGCGCCTCGCCCACGGTGACGATCGACACGGCCGTCACTTCTGAGCCGGTGCCGGCTGTCGTCGGCATCTGCACGAGCGGCAGCCGCGCGCTCGTGACCTTGTCGACGCCATACATGTCGGCCAGCGCCTGCTGCCCCGGCACGAGCACCGCGATCAGCTTCGCGACGTCCATCGACGATCCGCCGCCCAGGCCGAGCACAAGCTCGGCATCGGCCGCGACGGCCCGCTCGGTCGCGTCCAGCACCACGTGCTCGGGCGGATCGGCGATCACGTCGTCGATCACGGTGACCTGCCAGCCATGCGCGGCGAGGCTCTCCAGCGCGGGCGCAAGCACGCCGCTGCGATGCAGGAACGCATCGGTGACGACGCACAACCGCACGAGCGCCGGAAAGCGTTCGCGCAACAACGCGCCGAGCCGGCGCGCGGCGCCGAATTCGACGACCTGCGTCGGAACGGTACGGAATTGAAACGGATTCATCGGGTGCCTCCCGGTGGCGTCGCCGTGCCGGTGTCCGGCTGTACCATGTAGCGCGACACGTCGCGGCGCTCGAGCAACGGAAAGATCGCGCCGACACCGATCCGCTGGAAATGCGGCGTGTCCCGATGCACGTCGAGGCCGTCCGCGTAGCGGTAGCGTTCGAGGATCACGATGTGATCGGGGTCCTCCGCCGACCGGAAATATGCGTAGTCGAGATTCTGCGGCTCGGTGCGCGTCGCCGGCGCGAGCTCGGCGAGCAGTTCGATCACGCGGTCGCCGTTGCCGGGTTTCGCGAAGAAATGCGCGATGACCTGCAGGTAGGGTTCATTCATGTTGCGCTCCATGTTCAACAGGAATCCGTCACGACGACGGGTCGAAATTCCACCATGCGCTGTCGCTCGTCGATACCGCGAGCGCGCCGTGCCGCCTCGCGCTGCGCACGTCGTCGGCGTTGCCGACGAAGCCGGACGCAACGATCGGCGGCAACGCCTGCCGGTCGGCTTCGCTCAGGTGCGCGAGCATCGGCGCGGGCATCAGTTGCACGAGGTTCGGATCGCTCTGCTCGATCGCCTTCATGCTGCGCGGCCACGTCGAACGGTCGGTCACGAACACCTTCTGCATCGTGATGAGCCCCGCGCGGTTCGCGCGCTGGATCGTCGCGACGCGCGTCGACACGACGCTTGCGACGCCGATATCGGCCAGATATTCGACGCCGCCCTTGTCCTGCGACAGCCCATCGCAGCTGTCGATGTTGACGATCACGAACTTGCCGGCCCGGGCGAGCGCCGTGACCGCCGCCTGCAGCCGGCGCAGGTCGACGTTCGCGACGATGCCGACCTCGGCCGCGCTGTCGACGAAACTGTCGGCCTGCTCGGCGCCGTACAGCGTCGCGATGACGGGATGACGGGCGAGACGCGCGCCCAGCGACTTGTCCATGACGTTTACCGGTCGACGAGCGGGCCCGTCTCGTCGCCGAGGCCGAGCTTGCCGGGGTTGAGGATGTGCTTCGGATCGAGCGCGCGCTTCACCATCTGCAGCACCGGGAACGCCGAGCCCAGCGAATCGCGCATGTACGGCGAACGCAGCAGCCCGACGCCGTGGTGATGACTCAACGTCGCATTGTATTGGATCAGCACCGCGTTCGCTGCGTCCCAGGCGGCGCGGTACCACGCGGCCCGTTCGGCCACCGCCACGTCGCCGCGCAGCGAGAAATACAGGCACGCGCCGTCGGCGTACGCATGCGACTGGTGCGCCGAGCCGGCCAGCGTGCCCGGCACGGCCTGCAGCGCGGCCACCACGTCGCGGTAGATCGCCGCGAGATCGCGCCAGCGGCCGCACATCTCCAGCGTATCGGCGACGAAGCCCGGGCTGCGCTTGAAGCCTTCCGCACTCTTGCCGGTCAGGTAGCGCGTGTCGAGCCACTTCTCGAAGATCGCGTCGCCATCGAGCTTGCGCCCGCCTTCCTCGCCGACGCGTGCGCTGATCGCCATCACCGCGTCGACCATCTCGCGCGCGCCTTCGTCGGCGATCAGCAGCACGTTCGTGTCGGGCAGACCGAACTGCACGCCACTTTCGAGTTCGTCGTAGAGCCGCAGGGCCGCCGGGTTCGCGCCGCGCTGCAGGATTTCGCGGCACGCGTCGAGGCCGGCCGCGAACGTGTCGAAACCGTATGCGATCGCGCGGCCGTAGTCGGGCAGCCGGTGCAGCTTCAGGCGCGCGCGCACGATGATGCCGAGCGTCCCTTCGCTGCCGATGAACAGTTGCTGCAGATCGGGGCCGACCGCCGCGCGCGAATAACCGCCGAGCGTCACCAGGCTGCCGTCCGCGAGCACCACGTCGATCCCGAACACCATGTCCTCGATCTTGCCGTAGCGCGTCGACAGTTGCCCCGCGCCGCGGCAGGCGATCCAGCCGCCCACCGTGCTGATCCCGAACGACGACGGCCAGTGCCCCATCGTCAGCCCGTGCTCGCGCTGCAGCGTTTCCTCGAACACGTCGCCGAACATCCCGGCTTCGACGTCGACGATCTGGCTTTCGGTATCGACGCCGATCAGCCGGTTCAACCCGCACACGTCGAGCACGATGCCGCCGCGCACGGGCAGCGCCGCGCCCGTCACGTTGCTGCGGCCGGCCGACGCCGTCACCGGAATCGTCGCCGCGTGCGCGATGCGCATCACGGCCTGCACCTGCTCGACCGTCGACACGCGCACGACGACCGCATGCGGCGTCGCGGGCCGACCGCCCGTCTCGGCGACCATCGATGCGGCCCACCAGTCGCGCGTCCATGCGACGACGTCGGCCGGCTGCGTGAGCACTTCATCGGCCACCGCGCGCAACGCGTCGACCTGCTGCGCAGACACCGCGACCGGCGCGCGCTGCATGCCCGCTTCGGCGGACGCGCTGCCTGCCGCCGGCAGGTTCAGCGAATAAGGCGGCGGCGTATGCGCGCCGACGACGTAGTTGCCGCGGTTGTAGCCGCGCTTGATGGCTTCCTTGCTGATCATCCGTTTTCTCCCATGAGGATGGCTTTTTCGAGTGCGACGGCGGCGACGTAGTCGCGCACCTGGCTGGCGACGGCCGCATCGGACAAGCCGAGCTCCGCCTTGAGGATGGCGCCGACGCGCGGTGCCGCGCGCGCCGATGCGTCGCGCGCCATCAACCGGGCGCGCGTGCGGCGCGACAGCACGTCGTCGACGCTGCGCGCGAATTCGTGACGGACCGCATAGAGCACTTCCGCTTCGCTGTACGGCAGCCCTTCGACGATCGGCGCGAGCAGCGACGGCGTTTCGTCGGCGAGATCGCCGACGAAACGCGCCTCGGTGCCGTAGCGTTCGCCGAGATGCGCGGCGAGCCCGCCCGACGCGACGATCGCCTGCGGGTCGTAGCCGGCCGCGCCGAGCAGGTATGCCGATTTGGTTTGGCAGCGCGTGCGGCGGCCGAGCAGCCTGCCGACCGTATCGATCGTCTGCTCGGCCATGTGCCGCGACGTCGTCAGCTTGCCGCCGACGATCGTCACGAGCCCGTCCGGCGCGACATGGATCTCGTGATTGCGCTTCATCTCGATCGTCTTGCCGCCCGGCGGCCCGACGAGCGGCCGGCATCCGGCGATGCTGCCGACCACGTCGTCCGCGCTCAGGTCGGCCTTCAGCGCGGAGCGCGCGCCGTCGAGCAGGAAATCGAGTTCCTTGCGCGTGCAGTGCACGTCGTCGAGATCGCCGTCGTAGTCCTCGTCGGTCGTGCCGAGATACGACACGTTGCCCCAGCGCGTGATCGTCGCGCGGCGGTTGCGGCCCGGCACGGGGATCGTCACCGTGCAGTCGTTGCGGATCTTCAGCCACGGGATCGCGACGTGCACGCCCTTCGCGGGCCGCACCTGCAGCGCGGACGTGTCGCCCTTGCGGGCGCCGGTCCAGTCGCGCAGCCATACCCCCGTCGCCATCACGACCACGCGCGCACGCACGCGCCGTTCGCGGCCGTCGGCATGCACGATCGCGCCGTCGACCTTGCCGTGGCCGTCGCGCGTCAGCTCGACCACGCGCGCGTGGTTCGCCACCGCCGCGCCATGGAACGCGGCCGTGCGCACGAGGTTCAGCGTCAGGCGCGCATCGTCGACGCGCGCGTCGAAATACAGGAAGCCGCCCGTCAGGTACGTTTCGTTGAAGGTCGGGCAATGCGACAGCACTTCGGCCTTCGTCAGCTTCTGATGCAGGATCCCCTCGCGCCAGCCGCCGGCGATGTCGTAGGTCCACAGCAGGCTTTCGAAGGCTTTCGCGAGACGCTTGTCGAACACGCCTTCGCGCTCCATGACCGGGAACAGGAACGGCAACCGCTGCACGAGATGGCGCGCGTTGCGCCGCAACCGCTGCCGTTCGAGCAGCGAATGGCGCACGAGCCCGAGATTGCCCTGCTCGATATAGCGCAGCCCGCCGTGCACCATCTTCGACGATTTCGACGACGTGCCCGACGCGAAATCGCTCTTCTCGACGAGCGCGACGCGCAGCCCGCGCAGGCTCGCGTCGAACGCCGCGTACGCGCCCGTCACGCCGCCGCCGACGATCAGTACGTCGAACGTATCCGTCTCGAGTCGCGCCAGGTGCTCGTCGCGATTCACGCGCAACGGCTCGGTGCCGGTCATGCCCGCGCGGTCCGTCTTCGGTTTTCTGGATGGCAAAAACATCATGCTGGTCGTTCTCCGTGCTTACGCGTGAGCGAAATCGGCCGCGTGCGCGAGCTCGGACGCGATCCGCGCGTGCCATGCCGCGCGCCGGCGCTGCCGGCGGTCCACGTCGATCGAGGGTTCGAATACGGCGTCGGTGACGAGCGTCGCGCAGGCCGCGTCGAGCGAATCCCACAGCAGCCCCGATGCGCCCGCGAGAAACGCCGCGCCGCGCAGGCTCGCGCAATCGCCTTCGCGCATCCGGCGCACCGGCACGCCGCTCACGTCGGCCTGGATCTGCAGCAGCGTGTCGCTGCCCGCCAGCCCGCCGCCGACGATCAGCTCCGACACGTCGGCCCGCGCGACAGCCTGGTTGGCCTCCATGCACGATGCGACCGAATGCGCGATGCCTTCGAGCACCGCGTACGCGACGTCGGCCTGCGTCGTCGCGATCGAAATGCCCGACAGCAACGCGCGCGCGTTCGGCTCCATCCTCGGCACGCGCAGGCCGGTGAGCGCCGGTACGAAGGTCACGCCGCGCGACGACTGCACGGTGCCCGCCAGCGCGCTGACCTGCGCGGGATCGTCGAACCAGCGCAGCTTTTCGCAGACCCAGCGCAATGCCGAACCCGTCGTCGCAACGAAGGTTTCGAGCGAGTAATGCGACACGCCGCCGTGCCGCCGCGCGGTCATCGCGAGCGTGCCGTCGTGCGCGTGACCGGGCTGCGCGTGCGCTCCGGTGTCCGGACGCGCCGTCCCGGTCAGCAGGTCGACGAAGCTGCCGGTGCCGTGCACGCACATCGCCTGGCCGCGCTCGACGCAGCCGAGCCCGACCGCACCCGCGAACTGGTCGCCCGCACACGCGAGGATCGGCACGTCGATGCCGAGCACGTCCCGGCGCGTGCGGCCGAACGCGTCGGCGTCTTCGCGCAGCGCGGGCAACAGTTCGCGCGGAAAGCCGAGCGCGTCGAGCCAGGGCTCGAAATAGCGATGCTCGCCGAGCAGATACGCGCTCGCCGAGGTCGCGTGGGTCGGTGTCGTCACGCATTCGCGCGCGTCGGACAGATGCCACATCAGCCACGTGTCGATCGTGCCGAACGCGAGGCATCCTGCACGATGGGCGTCGGCGACCGCCTGCGACGTGCGCATCTGGTGCACGGCCCACAAGTACGGCGAGCGCACGCCCGCCGGCCGGCCGACCTGCGGCACGAGCACGCGATCCCAGTCGGCGGCGAGACGATCGAGCTCGGCTGCATGCCGTGTGTCCTGCCAGACCATCGCGGGCACGAGCGCGCGCCCGGTCCGCGTGTCCCACAGCACGGCGGTCGCGCGCTGCGTCGCGAGCGCCAGCGCGACGATGCGTACACGCTGTTCACGAGCCTGCGCAAGCGTCGCGCGGCAGACCGCGAGCGTCTTGTCGAGGATCGCGTTCGCGTCCTGTTCGACGACGCCCGGCTGCGGGCTCTCGACCGACAGCGGCAAGTATTCGAGGCACGATACGTGCCCGCTCGCGTCGACGATCGCGGCACGCGTGCCGGAGGTGCCTTCGTCGATGGCAAGAATGGCGTTTCGGGAATCGGTCATCGCTGCGTTTTCTCGATGGCGGGGTTCATGAAGGCCGATGCGGTGCGCGCGTCGTCGCCGAAGTGCGGCGCGTCGGGTTCGTTGTCGGGATTGATCGTCGTGCGCGTCGGGTCCCAGCGGATCGCGAAGCAGATCGCGCTTGCAATGCACGGCACGACCGCGAGGATCAGGAACGTATGTTCGAGGCCGTAGCGCGCGCGAAACAGCGGAAAGACCAGCAGGCCCAGCGCCGCGCCGATCGAGCCGAGCGCGCCGACGATGCCGTTCGCGCCCGCGCGCAACTCGCCGCGAAACGACAGCGACGACAGGCTCTTGCCGTTCGCGCCGGGGCCGGCCGAGTGGAACAGGATGAACAGCGACGGCACGACAACCGACAGCCACAGCGGCATGCGCGCATGAAACAGCCCGAGCACGACCAGCATCGCGCAGACCGCCGCGAAGCCGATCGCCGATGCGCGGCGCAGGCCCACACGGCGGCCGACCGTCGACGACGAGAAACCGCCGACGATCCCGAACAGGTTGAACACGAGCGCGCCGAGCGTCGCGTAGACGAAGTCCGTACCGAACAGCGCAGCGCTGATCAGCGGCAGATACCAGCCGATCGCGAAGTATTCGATCGACTGGCCGATCTGCACGGTCGCGGCAAGGATCGTGCGCGGCCGGTAGACGCCGCGAAAGATCAGCAACACGTTCGCGAGGCCGCGCGTGGCCGGATTGACGACGGGTGTGCGCTCATGCGCGGGCGCGGCGGCGAATACCTGCCCGTAGATGCGCGTCATCGCGCGCGCCGCGTCGTCGAGACGCTCCTTGCGTGCGAGCCAGATCGGGCTTTCGACGAGGAACGCGCATTGCAGCGCGAGGATCGCGACGCCGAACACGGCGGTAGCCGCCACCGAGTAGCGCCAGATCGAATCGCCGACCTGCCACGCATGAAACAGCAGCGCGAGCAGCAGGTTCAGGCAGACGGCCGTGTACCACATGCCCTGCCAGGTATTGAGCCGGCTCTTCAGGCGGCCCGGCGTGAACTCCGCGAGCATCGCCATCGCGATCGCGAAGTCGATTCCGTATGCCATCCCGACGAAAAAGCGGCCGGCGAGAATCGTATTGAAATCCGGCGCGAACACGACCAGCAGCGCGCCGATCACCGACAGCAGTTTCGCCGCGATCAGCGGCCGCACGCGCCCCCAGCGGTCGGCCATCCAGCCGCCGATCGGGTTGAACGCGATCGCGACCCACGACGCGAACGACGTCATCCACGCGACCTGCGCGGCCGACAGATGCAATTCGCGCGTCATCGGCCCGAGGCCGGCGCTCAATGCCGAGTTGGAAAATGCGTCGAGAAACAGCCCGCCGAGCGACAGCCACCAGACGAGCCCCGCCCTGCCCGCGATGCCGGGGCGAGAGTCGAGAAAGGAGATGACGTCTTCAATGCCATGAAGCTTGACCGCGATCGTTCGCACAATCGGCCTCCGTATATTTGTTCTGTAAGAGGCTCGACAATGCAGATGCGATCGACGCATGGAGAGACCATCTTACAGATAGTCTCTTATCTAGATCTGCCTGCGCAATTTACGGCGGGCAGCGCGCCTGTGTCAAGCGCGACCGGTTGTGCGATGCAGCGAGCGGCGTGTGGCCGCTCCGCCAGATGGTTGTGTACACAACGTATGTCACGGACACGGCAAACCCTTTCGACGCGGGCTCACCACGGCACCGTCCTGCCCAGATAGTCGAGATACTCGAGCCCCGGGCGCGCCCGCTTGGCGATCAGCACGTCGACGAGGCTCGGCACGCTTTCCTCGATCGTCAGGCGCGCATCGGGCCCGCCCAGCTCGGTGCGGACCCACCCGGGCGCCATCAGCACCATCGCACGCCGCGTCTCGGCCTGGCGCGCCGCGAAGCTGCGCATGAACTGGTTCAGCGCGGCCTTGCTGCCGCGATAGACCTCGCGCATCCCGCTGACGTTGTTCGCGACGCTGCCCTGTCCCGACGACATCGCGCCGATCAGGCCGTCCGCGGTCACGCAATCCTGCAGCGTCTCGATCACGCGCATCGGCGCCAGCGCATTCGTGATCATCACGCGCACGAACTCGTCGGTCGTCACTTCGCCGATCGTTTCGGTCGGCTCGTTCGTCGTTCCCGCATTCACGAACAGCATGTCGAAGCGCCGGCCCGACAGCCGCTCGCGCAGCGCGGCCAGTTGCGCCGGCTCGCAGATGTCGAGCGTCTCGATGTCGAGGCGGCCGGTGAAGCGCTCGGCGAGATCGTGCAGCTTCGTGCGCCCCGATCCTTCCCGCACGGTGCCCGTGACGTTCCAGCCCTGGTTCAGGAATTGCTCGGCCATCGCGAGCCCGAGGCCGCGCGAGGCCGCGACGAGCAGGATCGTGGGTGCGTTTTTACTCGATACAGTCGATTGCATGGTTTCCGCCTTTGCCGGGTGTCGTCATGCCGCCACTATAGGTGCGCATCACGACAGGCGCCAGACGCACCGGATTCAACCTATAGTTGCATCGAACGCCATGTCATATCGTCCGGAGGCGTATCCTGTCGCCATGGAAGACATCGACCTGAACCTCGTCACCGCGCTCGACGTGCTGCTGTCGGAAGGCAGCGTGACCGGCGCCGCGCGCCGGCTTGGCCTGAGCACGTCCGCGATGAGCCGCACGCTGACGCGGCTGCGGATGTCCACCGGCGATCAGCTGCTCGTGCGCGCCGGGCGCAAGCTCGTGCCGACGCCGCACGCAGCCGCATTGCGCGACCGCGTGCACGTCATCGCAAGCGATGCCCGCGCGGTGCTGCGCCCGGCGACAGCCGACGTGGACATGGCGACGCATGCGTCCACGTTCACCCTCCGCGCGGCCGCATCGTTCATGGAAATGCTGTCCGGCCCGGTGGTCGCCGCACTCGGCGAAGTCGCGCCGCAGGTGCGCATCCGTTTCGTCCCCAAGCCCGACCGCGATCCGCAGGCGCTGCGCGACGGCGCCGTCGATCTGGAAATCGGCAAACGCGGCGACGATGCCCCCGAACTGCACACGCGCATGCTGTTTCACGACTGGCACGTCGCGGTGGCACGCGCCGGGCATCCGCTGTTCGCATCGGGCAGGATCACGCCCGCACGCTATGCGGCCTGCGGCCACGTGATCGCGTCGCAGCTCGGCGATTTCGGCGGGCCGGCCGACGATTCGACCGGCGAGGCCGGCTCGGGCCACGCCGTGCGCGTCGTCGTACCGGGCTACCCCGATGCGATGCGTGTCGCGGCCAGCACCGACCTGATCGCGCTCGTGCCGCGCTCCAGCCTCGGCAACGCATTCTCGCCAGGGCTCACGGACGCCCTCGGGCTGCGCAGCTTCGAGATCCCGGTGCGCCTGCCCGAGATCCTCGTTTCCGCGCTGTGGCATCCACGCATGCACGGCGACCCCGTGCATCGCCGCCTGCGCGATGCGGTCATCGCCGTCTGCCAGCGAGCGTATCCGGATGCCCGCACACCGCACACACAGCGCACACCGGCGCGCCGCACCGGCCCGCGCGCCGCAGGCTGACGCGCGGCTCAGACCAGCCGGCCGCCGCCGTCGATGTGCAGGATCTCGCCGTTCATGAAGCCGTTGCCCAGCAGGAACGCGATCGCCTCCCCCACTTCGTCGGCGCGCCCGACACGGCCGCCAGGCAGTACCGCAGCCGCGCCCGCGAGGATCGTGTCGCGCGCGTCCGGGCCGAACGCGTCGTATAGCGGCGTCTCGACGAAGCCGGGCGCGACGACGTTCACGCGAATCGGCTTCAGTTCCAGCGCGAGCGACTGCGCCAGCGCCTCGACGCCGCGCACGGCGGCGGCAATGACGGACGTGCCCTGCGCGGCCGGACGATCCGACAGTTGCCCGCCGGTCAGCACGATCGAGCCGCTCGCGGGCATCAGCGGCAACGCGGCCCGGATCGCGTAGACCGGCCCGGCGATACGCTCCTGCAGCGCGGCGAGCAGGTGATCGGGATCGGTCTCGTTCAGCTTGCCTGCAATGAATTGGCCGGCCGTGACGACCAGGTGATCGACGCGCGTGAGCGTGTCGAAGACGGCCTGCACCGCATGCCGGTCCGCGATGTCGGCCACCGCGACGCGCGCGCCGCCGATCGCTTGCGCGGCGGACTCGAGCTTCGCGCGGGTCCGGCCGACCAACGTGACGCTGGCGCCTTTCGCCTTCGCGGCGGCCGCGGCCTCTAGGCCGATTCCGGAGCTCCCGCCGAATACCACGACGTGCGCACCGTCCAGTGCCGAAGATTGCGTTGCCTCGTTCATGTCGACTCCTCATCAGGGATTGAAGGTTCGCGAACGTTAGGTCATTCTCACTTGCGCAGGAACGTGGGAAACTCGAATAAGGTTCATGCCATAAGGGAATAAGATGGATTCACTGCGATCCATGCGCGTGTTCGTCCGCGCCATCGAGCTCGGCAATTTCTCGGCGGTCGCGCGCGAGGAAGGCACCGGCCAGCCGACGATCAGCAAGATCGTCGCCGCGTTCGAAAAGGAACTGGGCGTTCGCCTGCTCGAACGCTCGACCACGAGCCTCGCGCCCACCGACGAAGGCCGCCGGTTCTACGATCGCTGCAAGCGCGTGATCGACGAATACGCGAGCGCGGTGGCCGAGGTGCGCGGGCAAACGGTTCGGCCGGTCGGCAAGCTGGTCGTCAATGCGCCGCTGGGGCTGGGCGAGCTGAGGCTGAACGCGCTCGTGCTCGAATTCCTCGCCGCATGGCCGGAGATCGAGGTCGAACTGCAATTGACCGACCGCGTGATCGACCTGGTCGAAGAAGGCGTCGATGTCGCCATTCGCCTCGGCCACCTGCTGCCGCCGGATGCCGTGGCGCGCCACATTGCGTCGTCGCCGCGCCTGCTGGTCGCCACGCCGGGGTACGTCGCGCAGGCGCCGAGGCTCCGTCGTCCGGAAGACCTGACGCGGCACGAGTATGTCGGCTATGCACGCGCGGACATCGGCAACGAACTGGCCTTCGCCCGCGGCGACGCGCAGGTCGCCGTTCCGGTGCACGGCCGGTATCGCGTGAACAGCTCGATGGCGCTGCGGGAATGCTTCCTGGCCGGGAACGCGGTGGGCAGCGGGCCGGCGTGGCTCGTTCAGGACCTGATCGACAGCGGGCAGCTCGTCCGGTTGCTGCCGAAATGGGACATGGTGCCCCCGCATGCGCTGCACCTCGTGTATGCGTCGCGCCGGTACCTGCCGCTCCGGACCCGCACTTTCCTGCAGTTCATGGAGCGGCGGATTCCCGAGCTGCCCGGGTTCCATGCGACGACCACCGCGACCGCCACTCCGACCGCGCCCGCATCGCGACAGCCCCGCTGACCGGCGGGCGTCGCGGTCACGGCCGGCCCGGGCGCCGATCCGCCACCGTTTTCCCGATCCGTCGAATCCCCGCTATTGCGGCGCCCCCGGCGGCGGCGGCGGGCCGTTCGGCTAAAATGCCGCACTTTCCACCTTGTCCGGCCCGCTCGCCATGCAACCCGCCTCCTCCGCCCAACCCGCCGCCCACGGCGCCGCCGCCGATCCGGCCCGCGACCTCGTCTACGGCCCGAACGACCGGCCGGCGCCGATGGTCGCTTTCGTCGCCGCGCTTCAGCACCTGCTGGCGATCATCGTGCCGATCGTCACGCCCGGCCTGCTGATCTGCCAGGCGCTCGGCGTGTCCAGCCGCGATACGACCCTGATCGTGTCGATGTCGCTGGTGATTTCCGGCATCGCCACCTTCGTCCAGTGCAAGCGCTTCGGCCCGCTGGGCGCCGGCCTGCTGATCGTCCAGGGCACGAGCTTCAACTTCGTCGGCCCGTTGATCGCCGGCGGCAGCCTGATGGTCAAGCAAGGCACGCCGGTCGAAACCGTGATGGCCGCGATCTTCGGCGTCGTGATTGGCGGGTCGTTCGTCGAAATGGGCGTGTCGCGCATCCTGCCGTTCGTGAAGCGCCTGATCACGCCGCTCGTCACCGGCATCGTCGTGCTGCTGATCGGCCTCACGCTGATCAAGGTCGGCCTCATCAGCATGGGCGGCGGCTTCGGCGCGATGGCCAACGGCACGTTCGCGAGCGCGGAGAACCTGACACTGTCGGGCCTCGTGCTCGGCACCATCATCCTGCTGAATCGCGTGCCGATCGTGTGGGTGCGCAGCACCGCGCTCGTCATCGCGCTCGTGATCGGCTATCTCGCGGCCGCGTTCCTCGGCCGCCTCGACTTCACCGGCATGCATCAGGCCGCGGTGTTCCAGGTCCCGACGCCGCTGCACTTCGGCATCGGCTTCTCGTGGTCGCTGTTCGTGCCGATGCTGATCATCTACCTCGTCACGTCGCTCGAAGCGATCGGCGACGTCACGGCCACCAGCAAGATCTCGAACGAGCCGGTCGAAGGCCCGGTGTGGATGCAACGGATCAAGGGCGGCGTGCTCGTCAACGGCGCGAACTCGCTGCTGGCCGGCGTGTTCAATACGTTCCCGAGCTCGGTGTTCGCGCAGAACAACGGCGTGATCCAGATCACCGGCGTCGCCAGCCGCCATGTCGGCATCTGGATCGCAGGGATGCTCGTGGTGCTGGGCCTGTTCCCGGTCGTCGCCGGCGTGCTGCAGGCCGTGCCGGAACCCGTGCTCGGCGGCGCGGCGATGGTGATGTTCGGCGCGGTGGCCGCATCGGGCATCAACATTCTCGCGGGCGTCCAGCTCGACCGTCGCGCGCTGCTGATCATCGCGGTGTCGCTCGCGCTCGGCCTCGGCGTGTCGCAGGTGCCGGACATCCTCAACAGCCTGCCGCACGCACTGAAGAACGTGCTGGAATCGGGTGTGGCGACGGGCGGCATCTGCGCGCTCGTGATGAACTGGTTCCTGCCGGAAAAGAAGTAAGCACGGAATATGGGGCGACCGCGCGGTGTTTCGGGCACCGCGCCGGTCGCCCCGCGCGCCGGTTCGACCGGGTCGCGCAGCGCCTCCTGTCGGTGGCCATCCGCATCCCCCGAAATAAGATCGGCACCTGAAGGACGACGCGCGTATGATGAACTCGTCCGGGCGTTCGTGAGCCGATCGACTGCCCGCCTGCCCTCTTCCTCTTGCTGCATCGTGCCCGCTTTCGCACGCAGCGTTATGCCTTTCGCTCTACCCCGTCGCGCCACACACTGGCGATACAGGCCGGAAGCACTCGTCCAGCGATTCGTCGCGACCATACGTTCGGAAGCACATGATGCGCGTGCATCGCCCTCGTGGATTCGAAGATGGCCCGCTCGTTTGCGCCATGTGCCTGCGCAGCAGGGCCGTCCCCATGACGACGAAGCCGGCATCGATACGTCATCCATATCGTTTTTCCGGCATGTGGGTGCTCCGGGAAGCCGCCAAACCGGGGCCCTGCCGGACTCAGGAGCAACATCATGATTGATGCCAACCCCAACAGCACCTTTCGGCACCTTCCCCTGACGCCCGAACAGGACGCGGAAATCCGCCACTACATCAGGAAAAAGGAACAACGCGGCGAACCGTGGGACACGCCGGAGCTGGAGACGATGCTCAAGGACATGCTCGATCCTCCCGTCATCGACGATGAGGAGCCTGACACCGACGTCGAAGAAACGAAACTGGCCTGCGAGTACGCATTGGCCTCGATCGACGACTCCATGGACCCGGTTTCCGCCAGTGAGGAACGAAACGCGGCCATGGAAGCCGAGGAGATGAAGCACGCCCGACGGTAGTGCGCGTCCGGCCCCGGAGCTCGACCCTGCCGATCTCGGGGGCGTCCTGTCGTGCCTTCAGACGTCGAGCAGACGACCGCCCGGAAGGTGCTCAGTGCGCCCATGACTGGCCACGCCGCTCGATCGAGGCCACCACGGTATTCAGCACATGGCGAACGACGTCCTCATCCGTCATGCCCGCATCGAGGGTCTGACGAACCTTCATGACCTGGGGCTGACGGGAACCGTCGTCATTGTCCATCACGAAAATACGCGCCGTTCCGGTATCGGTCAGCAGAGCTACCTGTATGGTCTTGCCGTAAATGACCGTTTGCATGCTCAAGGTAGTCATCGCTGTGTCCGGTCTCATATCGGGGCCTCCAGCATGCGCCCCGACAGCCGAGCGAATCCGCCTGAAAACGGTCCATTTCCAGCCGATTCGCGGGTAATTCGGACGCTGCGAACAACTTTGACTTATCGGCGCCCTTGCAGGGCGATCGCGCGAACCGGCTTTGCATTCATTCCCGACAGTTCATGATGTGCGCCTGCGTCACCGTGGACCTCACCCGCTTTCGCATGATCGGGCGGTTCCGGCCGATGTCGCCTTGGCACCGGGGTCCGCACTGGCTAGAATCTCGCCAGTATCCACGCCCGTGATCCCATGAGTTCCCCACAATCGACCGAAGTACCCATCAAAGAACGGGCGACGATCGTCTGCTACCGCGACGGCCAGGTGCTGCTCGTCGCGCGCGCGTCGTCACGCTGGGCCCTTCCCGGCGGCACGATCAAGCGCGGGGAAGCGCCGCTCGAAGCCGCGCATCGCGAGTTGTGCGAAGAAACCGGGATGACCGGCCTGCATCTCGTCTACTCGATGCAATTCACCGGGCTCGCGAAGGCTCATTACGTGTTCTTCGCGGAAGTCGGCCCCGACCAGATACCGCAGGCGAACAACGAGATCGAGCAATGCAGGTGGTTTCCCGTCGACGGTGTCGACGCGTTGCGCGCGAGCATCCCGACGAAGCGAATCGTCGAGCTCGTCTATAACCACGAAATCCGCCACGCGTAGCGCGCCGCGCACGAGCGTACTCGCGCGCCATCGGCCCGCTCATGTCGGTTGTCGTGGATGCGCGAACGCTCAGTGCGCGCGCTGTCTTCGTAATTCGCGCGCGGAATAGACGACGAGGAAAATGCCCAGCATCGTGGCACCGGACGCCATGAAGTCGTTTGCGCTTCCCGAGCTGTGCAAGGACGTCGGGAAGATGCCGAGACTCAATCCCGTAGCGGCAAGAAGCAATCCTGCGGCCACGCCCCAGATCGGTCCGGTGGTTCTTTCGGTTATTTTTTTCATACAGCACCCGTCTACAGTCATGACCTGATCGGTATCGGCGAAAGGCGCCGCGTCTACCTTCAGTCGTTCCACTATAGCCCGGAAAAAATCATTGAAGTTTTAGTGCTTCTACCGATCAAGTTTTATGGATTACGGCCGCCGGGCGGGCCGGCTTTCGTGAAAGGGGCGATGCCGCTCCGGATTGCAGTATCGGTGTCCAAGGGGACGCGCCCGGTATCGCCGACGTCGGCATACCCATCCGCGAGCGGCCGGAATGATTCGGCAATCCCGCTCGGCCGAGCCGACGCCGGCCACCGAAGAACGCATATGCCGCACACCCATATGCTTTCCACGATCGCTTGTTTTACCGCGCAACGCCGCGGCGCTAAGCTCGGCATCCGCCGTCGACTTCCCAATGGCTTCGCCGCCTTCGCCCACCATGCCGAACTCCGCCGAACAGGCCGCCGACTGGCTGCTCTCCGGACTCGAACTGCGCAGCACGCTGTTTCACGTGGGCCGGTATTGCGGCGTCTATCGCGCATCGACGGCCGGCCATCAGCGCGCGAGCTTTCACCTCGTGCTCGAAGGCGCATGCTGGCTGCACCTGCCCGCCTGGAACGGCCGTGCCGCCCAAAGCACGCGCCTCGTCGCCGGCGACGCGGTCTTCCTGATGCACGACATGACGCATTGCCTGACGCCCGACGCGATTGCGCCGTCCGATGACGAATACACGGTACGGATCGGCGCAATGACGCCGCTCGCCGCGCCCGCGTCGTCACAGGACGGCGTCGCACTGGCATGCGGTTTCTTCGAGTTCCGTTCCGATCTCGGCGACGCGATCGCCGGCCTTCTGCCCGATCACCTCCTGGCGCGTCACGACGACGCGAAGCTGGCGGGCGCGCGCACGCTGTTCGACCTGATCCGCACCGAAGCGGCGCGTGCGCAGGACGCACCGTCGCCACTCGTCAATCGTCTGACGGATGCGCTGTTCCTCTATGCATTGCGTGCCGTCGCGAGCAGTGACGATTTTGCGCCGGGCCTGTGGTCGGTCATGCGGCGCGCCGAATTTACGCCGCTCGTCGGCGCGATCATCGAGAAACCCGGCGACGACTGGACCACGCACACGATGGCCGCGTTTTGCCACATGTCCCGCGCGCGCTTCTGCAAGCAGTTCGCGCAGGCATGCGGGCAGCCGCCTGCGCAGTTCCTTGCGCTGCTGCGCATGAAGGTCGCGGCCGAGATGTTGCGGCACGGGGCATCGACGCTCAGCACGGCCGAGCACGTCGGCTATCAGTCGGAATCCGCCTTTGCGCAGGCATTCAAGCGCGTCACCGGCCTGCCGCCCGGCACCTGCCGCCGCGCCCCGGAGCGCACCGGCGCGCCGCCCGTGCATTGACGCGAGACAAACGCGCATGAAACAGAGACGGCCGCGCATTGCCGGCTCGACCGGCGCCGCCAACAATGATGGCTTTCCGATCGAGGATGCCATGAGCCGCCTGCCCCTCCAAACCGTCGAAAGCGCGCCCGAAGCCAGCCGCCCGTTTCTCCAGAAGTCGCAGGCCGCCAACGGCTTCCTGCCGAATCTCGTCGCCGCGCTCGCCAATGCACCGGTTGCGCTCGAAACGTACCTGACCGTCGGCGAAATCAATTCGCGCAGCGGCCTTACGCTGGCCGAGCGCGAAGTCGTGCAGATCACCGCCGCCGCCATTCATGGCTGCGGCTTTTGCGTGGCCGGCCATACGGCCGTCGCGCTGAAGAAGGCGCAATTGCCCGCTGCGCTCGTCGACGAAATCCGCGCCCAGCACACGCTGTCCGACGCGCGCCTGAACGCGGTCGCCACGTTCACGCGCGACGTGATCGCGACGCGCGGCGCCGTGTCCGACGAAGCACTCGAAGCGTTCAAGGCCGCCGGCTACAGTGATGCCGGCGCGCTCGAAGTGATACTTGGCGTGAGCCTAGCGACGCTTTGCAACTTCGCGAACAACCTGGCGCGCAACGAACTGAATCCGCAGCTCGAAGCGTATCGCTGGGAGCCTGCGGCGCGCGCCGCATGACCGCGCCGGCGAGCTTCGATGCGCTCGACGCATGGCTCGAAGCGAATGCCGACGCGCTCGACGCCGACCCGTCGCGCGCGGCAGAGATCCTGCCGCAGTTGGTGCGCTCGCGCACGGTCGCCGTCGGTGTGCCGGAGGCAATGGGCGGGATGGGCGGCACGATCGCGAACGCGATCGACACGGTGGCCGCCGTCGCGCAACGGTCATTGACGGCCGCGTTCGTGCTGTGGGGACATCGCACCTTCATCGAATACGTACTGCAGAGCGACAACGACGCGTTGCGTGCGCGCTGGCTGGCGCCGCTGCTCGACGGCGAAGTTGCGGGCGCCACGGGGCTTTCGAACGCGATGAAGTATCTGTCCGACATCGAGCCGTTGCAGATGCATGCGGCCCGCAACGGCAATGCGTTCGTGCTGAACGGCAGCCTGCCGTGGATCACGAACCTGCGGCGCGAAGGTTTCATCGCCGCGGCCGCGTTCGATCACGACGACGGCACACCGCCGTCCGTCTTCGCGATTCCGCACGACGCGCGCGGCGTCGAGCGCAGCGACGATCTCGACCTGATCGGCCTGCGCGCGAGCAATACGGCTGCGCTGCGTGTGAGCGATACTGTCCTCGACGAAACGTACCGCCTCGCGGCCGACGCACCGGCCTGGCTCGCACGCGTGCGCCCGGCGTTTCTCGGCCTGCAATGCGGGATGTCGATCGGGCTCGCGCGGCGCGCGTTGCTGGCCACGCTGGATGCAAGCGAGCCGTCGCGCGCGTCGATCGGCGCGGAAATTCGCGAACTCGAAACGACGCTCGCCGATCAGGCCGCGCAACTGAAGCAAGGCGTGCTTGACGGCACCTTCTTCGACGCACCTGCGGCGATGTTCGAACTGCGCATCGCGCTCGTCGATACCGTTTCGCAGGCCGTCTCGCTCGAAGTGCAGGCCACCGGTGGGCGCGGTTATCTGCACGGCCAGAGCGGCAGCGCGCGGCGCGTGCGCGAAGCGTCGTTCATCCCGATCGTGACGCCGAGCCTCGTGCAGCTGAAATCGCAACTCGCGCGGCATCGACGGGCGGCGGCAGCATGACGCAAGGCGCGCATCTCGTCGCGAGCGGCGTCACGTTGCGGTATGGATCGCGCAACGTGCTGAACGGCGTCGACCTGTCGGTCGCGCCCGGCGAACTCGTTGCGCTGCTCGGGCCGAGCGGATGCGGGAAGTCGTCGCTGTTGCGGGCCATCGCCGGCCTGACGCGAACCGCATCCGGCACGATTCACGTCGATGGCGAGCCGGTCGACGGCCCGCGCCCCGAGGTCGCCCTCGCGTTTCAGGATCCGTGCCTGCTGCCGTGGCTCACGGTCGAGCGCAACGTGGGGTTCGGGCTGACCTTCGCGCGTCAGCCGCACCTGACACGCGCGAACCGCAAGGAACGCGTGACGAACGCACTGGCCGCCGTCGGGCTCGACCATGCGCGGCACGCGCTGCCGTCGCAGCTGTCAGGCGGCATGGCCCAGCGCGCGGCGCTGGCGCGCTGCCTGGCGCGGGCGCCGCGCGCGCTGCTGCTCGACGAACCGTTCGGCGCGCTCGACGAAGTGACCCGCGCCGACATGCAGCAGCTCCTGATTGCCGCGGTGAGAAACACCGGTGCGTCGGCGCTTCTCGTCACGCACGATATCGACGAAGCGCTGCTCGTCGCCGATCGGATCGTGCTGCTCGGCAAGCGCGGCACGCTGGTCGGACGCTGGGCCGTCGAACTGCCGCAGCCGCGGCACACGCAGGTGCGCTCGCTCGGCGAGCTGCGCATCTCCATTCTTCAAGCGCTGCAGAACTCGATATCAGCAGCAGCCTGAATCCGGCCGATACCAGCGGGGAATCCTCATGTGCAACGTACCGATGTCACGACGCGAATGGCTGAAGCTCGCGTCGCTCTTTACCGTCGCGGGCGCGGCGCCGCTGTTGAAAGCATCCGATGCGCGCGCGGCAGCCGATCCGAATGCGCCCGTGCGCATCGGCTATCTGCCGATCACCGATGCGGCGCCGCTGCTCGTCGCACATAACAACGGCTACTTCGACGCGGCCGGCATCCAGGCGGAGAAGCCGACGCTGCTGCGAAGCTGGGCGCAGCTGGTCGAGGCCTTTCTGTCGGGACAGGTCAACGTCGTGCATCTGCTGTCGCCGATGACCGTGTGGGCGCGCTACGGCAGCAAGGCACCCGCGAAGGTCGTCGCATGGAATCACGTGAACGGCTCGGCGCTGACGGTTGCGCACGACGTGAACACCGTGGCGGACCTCGGCGGCAAGACGGTTGCCGTGCCGTTCTGGTATTCCGTGCACAACGTCGTGCTGCAGGACATGCTGCGCGCGCAGGGTCTCGCGCCCGTGCTCAAGCAGTCGGGGCAGCCGGGGCCGAAGGAAGTCAACCTGGTCGTGATGGCGCCGTCCGACATGCCGCCCGCGCTCGCGTCGAACAAGATCGCGGGATACATCGTCGCCGAGCCGTTCAATGCGGCGGCCGAGCAATTGAACATCGGCAAGATTCTCCGCTTTACGGGCGACGTGTGGCGCAACCACGCGTGCTGCGTGATATTCATGCACGAGCAGGACCTGACGCAACGCGCGGCGTGGTCGCAGAAGGTCGTCGATGCGATCGTCAACGCGCAATTGTGGACGCGCACCCATCCGCAAGAGGCGGCCAAACTGCTGTCGAAGGAAGGCCCGAACCGCTACACGCCGCACGCGTCGCAACTGCTCGCACGCGTGCTCGCGCCGCAAGCGGCCGATCAGGGGCGCTATCTCGGCGATCGCGCGATCCAGCACGCGAACTGGGGCGTGAAGCGCATCGACTTCCAGCCGTATCCGTATCCGAGCTATACGGAAGAACTCGTGCGCCGGTTGAAAACGACCCAGGTGGAAGGCGCGAGCCAGTTCCTCGCGTCGCTCGATCCGAAACGGGTCGCCGGCGATCTGGTCGACGACCGGTTCGTGAGGAAGAGCATCGAAGCGCTGGGCGGCATGTCGGCGTTCGGCCAGGATGGCGGCTATGCACGCAAGGAGACGATCGTTGTCTAGCTTGCTTGTACGGGAAACGTCGTCATCGTCGCGGCGTCCGGTGCCCGCGTCCACGCATTGGCGCAGCATCGTGCTGGGCGGTGCCGGACTGGCGGCCGCCCTGGCGCTGTGGTGGCTCGCCGTCACGCTGCTCGCGGGCCACAATGCGATGGCCGCGCAGTTCGCACCGCAGCGTGCGTTCGAAGCGCTGTCGTCGCTCGTCGCCGAGGATCAGCTGCTCGTGCATGTGGCGACCAGCCTCAAGCGCATCGCCGTCGGGCTGGCGTGGGCGCTGGTGGTCGGCGTACCGTTGGGATTCGCGATCGGCCGTCTGCGCTGGCTCGAACAGACGCTCTCGCCGACGCTGCAGTTTCTCCGCATGATCTCGCCGCTGTCGTGGATGCCGCTGGCGGTGATGTCACTCGGCGTCGGCGATCGCGCGGTGTATTTCCTGCTCGCGTTCGCCGCGGTCTGGCCGTTGGTGATGAGCACCGCATCGGGCGTCGCGCATCTCGACCGGCGCTGGATCCAGCTTGGCGAAAGCCTTGCCGCCACGCGCGCGGAAATGCTCTGGCACATCTACGTGCCGGGTATCGCCGCGCATGTGCTTACGGGCGTGCGCCTCGCGATCGGCATCTTGTGGATCGTGCTGGTCCCGGCGGAAATGCTCGGTGTGAGCGCGGGGCTCGGCTATCTGATTCTCGACACGCGCGACCGGCTCGCGTATTCGGAGCTGACGGCCGTGATCCTCGTGATCGGCGTGCTCGGTTTCCTGCTCGATCTGGCCGCGCGCGCGGTCGCGGCCCGGTTGTCGAGCGATATGTCGGGGGGCGATCGGTAGAAGTCCGGAATGCGGGGGGAAGCCTTGAGTGGCGGAAGGCAGCAGGAGTCGAACCTACCCGGGAGTGTCTGACACCCCCAACTGGATTTGAAGTCCAGCCGTACCACCGGATACGAATGCCTTCCGTGGCGAAAAGAACCAAAAGAACAACGAGCGCCTACGCCTGAATACCCACCCAACCGCTGTCAGGCCGCAGGAAGTGACGTTCGCGGTGGAAGCGAGTATACCCAACCCGATCGAAGAACTCGAGAATCTGGATCGCACGCTTGCGGCCGAGCCCCGTCGCGTCGCGGAACGTCGCGGCATCGAGCCCGCCGTCGCGCGACGGCGCGAGATGCGCCACCAGTTCCGCGAGCTCGCGCACCACGTCCGCGTGATAGAACAGGTCGCGCACGACCTGGTGCACGTCACCGCGCCGCGCCAGCTTGCGCAGCAAGGTCCGTACCGCTTCCTCGGCCGCCCCCGTGTCGCGGGCCAGGTCGCGCACCCACGGCGGATCGAAGCGCCCCGCATGAATCAGCGGCAGCAGTTGCTGCGCCAGCGCTTCCTCGCGCGAATCGAAGCTCACGGCATGAGACGGCAGATGCAGCCACGGCCCGCTTCGCGCCACGTCGCCGCCGGCCACCAGCGCATCGACGAGCGCGCGCCACAGCGCATCGCCGACGAGCGGCGCGGCCATCCGCCGCAGGCGCGCGGCGTCGAGCCCCTGCTCGTCGGGCATGCGCTCGTGATACGCGCGCAGCGTGTCGATCGCCCGCGTCTGCAGCGCACGCCAGTGCGCATGCGCAATCACCGCGCCGTCATTCGACGCGGCATCGCGCTGCCCAATCGCCAGCGCGTCATCCGGCAATGCCAGCGCGTTCGGCGCGAAACCCGTCAGATGCGTGAGCATCGCGCGCGGGATGCCGAGCGGCGCCTGCGCGAGCAGCGCATCGAGATGCCCATCGTCGAGCCATTCGGCCAGCGCGTCGAGCCACGCACGGCGCTCGGGCGTACGACGCTTGCGCGCCGGCCCGAACGGGTCGAGCACGCGGCCGCCGCCGACGGTGCGCGTCGCCTGCGGATTGCGGACGATGAACCGGTCGCCCGGCAGCGCGAACACCGGCTCGTCGAATACCAGTTGCACGCGCATCCGCTGGCCGGCCGCCAGCGTATCGCCGTCGAGCAGCGCGACATGCGCGACGCGATGCAGCGTGCCGAGATGCACGTGCAGCGGTGCCCAGTGCGTCAGCGTCAGCCCCGCCTCCGCGAGCAGCGTCAGATCGACGTCGAGACGTGGCGACGTCGCGACGAGCCGCGCATCGGCCACGGTATCGCCGCGCTCGACATCGGCCTTGTCGACCCCGGCCAGATTCAGTGCGCAACGCTCGCCCGCGCGGCCGGCCTCGACCGGCCGGTTCTGCGCATGGATGCTGCGCACGCGCGCCGCGCCGCCCGTGCGCACGATCGCGAGCGTGTCGCCGTTCGCGACGCGCCCCGCGAACGCGGTGCCCGTCACGACGGTGCCCTGCCCCGCGAGTGTAAACACGCGATCGACCGCGAGCCGGAACAGCCCGTCGTCGCGGCGGCCGCGCCACGCGATCGCGGCGTCGGCCAGGTAACGCTTCAACGCGGCAACGCCCGGATCGTCCACGGCCGTTGCCCGCGTTTCGAAGATCGGCACACCGGCCAGCGTCGAATCGGTCAGCCACGCGGCGATCTCGTCGCGCACCTCGGCCACGCGCGCGGCGTCGACGCGATCGCACTTCGTCAGCGCGACAGCACCATGTGTGACGCCAAGCAGTTGCAGGATCGCGAGATGCTCGCGCGTCTGCGGCATCACGCCGTCGTCGGCGGCAATCACGAGCAGCGCGAAGTCGATCCCGCACGCGCCGGCCGCCATCGTATGAATCAGTTTCTCGTGGCCCGGCACGTCGATCAGGCCGAGCACGTCGCCGTTGTCGAGCGGCGTATATGCGTAACCGAGTTCGATCGAGATGCCGCGCGCTTTCTCTTCCTTCAGGCGGTCGGTATCGACGCCCGTCAGCGCGCGCGCCAGCGTCGTCTTGCCGTGATCGATGTGTCCGGCGGTACCGACGATCATGCAGCAGGCCCCGCGAGCGGCACGCATTGCGCGACGAACGTCGCCTCGTCGGCAGCTTCGAGGCAGCGCAGGTCGAGCCGCAGTGCATTGTCGGCCACGCGGCCGATCACCGGACGCGGCCATTCGCGCAGCCGCTTCTCGAGCTGCGCAAGCGCGCGGCCGCCGCGCTTGCCGTCCGCCGTGCGCACCACGAGCCCGGCGCTCGGTAGCTGGTCGACCGGCAGCGCGCCGCTGCCGATCTGGCTGAACATCGGTTCGACCGTCACGTCGAAACCGCTGCCGAGCGCGGCCTGCAGTGCCGGACGCACGCGTTCGGCGGCCTCGGCGATCTCGCCGTGCGGGCGCGTCAGCAGGCGCAGTGTCGTGAGCCGGTCGCGCAGGAATTCGGGGGACTGGTAGAGGCGCAGCACGGGTTCGAGCGCCGCGAGCGTCAGCTTGCCGACGCGCAGCGCGCGCTTGAGCGGATGTTTCTTGATCTTCGCGATCAGCGCGCGATCGCCGACGATCAGGCCGGCCTGCGGCCCGCCAAGCAGCTTGTCGCCGCTGAACGTGACAACGTTTGCGCCGGCGGCAACGGTTTCCTGCACGGTCGTCTCGTGCGGCAGGCCCCATTGCGACAGGTCGGCGAGCGTGCCGCTGCCGAGATCGACGGCGACCGGCAGCCCGTGCTCGCGCGCGAGCGGCGCGAGTTCGGCGAGCGTCGCCTCCTTCGTGAAGCCGCTGATCGCATAATTGCTGCAGTGCACCTTCATCAGCAGCGCGGTGCGCGGGCCGATTGCGTCCGCGTAGTCGCGCAAATGGGTGCGGTTGGTCGTGCCGACTTCGCGCAGCTTTGCGCCCGCGCGGCTCATGATGTCGGGGATGCGGAATGCGCCGCCGATCTCGACCAGCTCGCCGCGCGACACGACGACTTCCTTTTTCGTCGCAAGCGCCGACAGCGCCAGCAGCACGGCCGCCGCGTTGTTGTTGACGACGGTCGCGGCTTCCGCGCCCGTCAGTTCGCACAGCAGATCGTCGATCAGGTCGTCGCGATCGCCGCGACGGCCCGTGGCGAGGTCGAATTCGAGGTTGACGGGGCGCGTGAGCGCATCGACCACCGCGCGCACCGCGTCGTCGGGCAACAGCGCGCGCCCGAGGTTCGTGTGCAGCACGGTGCCGGTCAGGTTGAACACGGTGCGCACCGCGCCCGCGCTCTGCGCGGCCAGCGTACGCGCGACGGCTGCGGCGATGCCCGGTTCATCGAGCGGTTCGGCCCCCGCCGGATCGTGCTGCGCGGCGGTACGCCAGCGCTCCAGTTCGGCGCGCACGGCATTGAGCACGCGCGTGCGGCCATAGTCTGCGACGAGCGGTTGCAACGGCGCCGACGACAGCACGCGCTCGACGGACGGCACGCGCGCCAGCACCGCATTCAATTCATTTACACCCGGTTCGGTCACGTAGTTGTGGCTCCAGTCTCATGCTTCGCAGTCGGCCGGCGCCGGCGCTCACGCACCGCCCCCGGCCTCGTGCCGTCAGTCCGCTTCCCGCGCGACGTCCGGCCACAGCAGCGGGTTCGGCGAACTGCGCTGGTAGCCGGCCTCGTTCATCAGCAGGTCGAGCGTGAGGCTCGCGAGATCGTCCGCGAGCGGCTCGAACTCGTAGTCCTTCTCCTGATAGCCGATCTTGCGATAGGTCTTGCACTCGTCACACGATTCGGCCTTGACGGCTTCGCTGCCGCCTTCGATCCCGTGATAGGCGATGCCCTTCGTCGAATCGCAGTGCGAGCACTTCGTGCGCACCATGTGCCACTCGGTCGTGCACAGCCCGCACTGCAGGAAACGGTAGCCCTGGAACTGGCCGCCGACCCGCACGATGCTCGCGACCGGATGCGTGCCGCACACGGGGCACAGCCCCGGCTGGTCGAGATACGGGACGTCGGCCGGCGCCACGCAGCTTGCGAGATCCGTCCAGACGACCTGCAGCGCGGCCATCAGGAACGGCGCGGTGGCCGGGTCGACTTCGGCGAAGCGCAGCGCGAGGATCGCGTCGGCCTGCGCGTCGAGTTCAGCGGGCGCCATCAGCCGCAGCCGGTCGAGCAGCTTCGCGAGCTGCGGGTTGACGAGCCCGGCGCCTTCGACGCGATCGATCAGCTCGTACAGCACGGCACGCCATTGCGGGTTGCGCTCGCCGTCGAGCGCCGGCACGAGCGGCATCGAATGCTGCTGCGCAAGCGCGATCGCTTCCTTCGACGGCAGCGGCAGTTCGAGCGTTTGCAGTGTCGCGTGCTGCGCATCGGCGACGGTGGCCATCAGCCGCAGGTAGCCGCTGATCGGGTTCAGGTCGGCCAGCTTGCGCAGCCGCGCGGCGCGCGCCGAGAACGCAGTGGCGCGCTCCGGCAGGCGAAAGCGCGGGATGGCCGAATGATCGAGTGCCGAGATCTCGGTCGGTTCGAGGATGCGTTGTGTCACAGAAATGTCTTCCAAATAAACAAGCGCCGACGCATCGGCGCTTTCGGGCAGTTCCAGCGAAGGAACGGAACGCCCCGCCGCGATCGGCGAACCGCCCCGCTCCGGTGCGTTATTTCACGCTTTCACGGAACCACTTCGGGTGATGCTTGCGAGCCCAGCCCAGCGTGACGGTGCCGCGCACCATCGCGCCGATCGAGCCCTTCACCCACAACGCCGCGTAAATGTGCACGATGATGCTCGCGATCAGCACGAAGGCCGCCACGGCATGCACGACAGCGGCCGCGCGGATCACCCCGATCGGGAAGTAGAACGAGAAGTAGCGCCGCCAGATCACGACTCCCGACAGCAGGAGCAGCAGCAGGCACGCCACCAGCGTAAAGAATAGCAGCTTCTGCCCGGCGTTATAGCGCCCGACAGGCGGCAGCTTGTCTTCCTGGTTGGTCAGTACGTCGCCGATCTGCTTCAGCCACTGGCGATCGTCCGCGTCGAGCGCGTTGTGATGCCAGAAGCGCACCACGAGGATCGCGAACGACACGAACATCACGAGGCCGACGAACGGATGCAGGATCCGCGTCCACTGGCCGCCGCCAAACAGCGCGGTCAGCCAGAACATCGACGGGTGGAACAGCGCGAGCCCGGACAGCGCGAGCAGCACGAACGTGATCGCGGTGATCCAGTGGTTCGTGCGCTCGTTCGCCGAGTAGCGGACGATCAGGTTGGGGTCGTCGTGGTTCATTTCGCGTCCTCCTTGATGCGTCGCGCCTCGTCGCGCGCGGCCGATTCCTCTTCGTCGCTCACCTCGTTCGGGCCAACCCGGACATAGTGGAAGAACCCGGCGAGCGCAGTCAGCGCGATGCCGGCGACCGCGAGCGGTTTCGCGATGCCCTTCCACAGCTTCACCATCGGGCTGATCGACGGATTGTCGGGCAGCCCGTGGTACAGCGAGGGTTTGTCGGCGTGGTGCAGCACGTACATCACGTGCGTGCCGCCGACACCCTGCGGGTCGTACAGCCCCGCATGCTCGAAGCCGCGCTCCTTCAGGTCCTCGATCCGCTCGGCCGCGTGCTGCTTCATGTCCTCCTTGGTGCCGAACACGATCGCGCCCGTCGGGCAGGTCTTCACGCAGGCCGGTTCCTGGCCGACCGCGACGCGGTCGGAACAGAGCGTGCACTTGTATGCGCGATGATCCTTCTTCGAGATCCGCGGAACGTTGAACGGGCAGCCGGTCACGCAATAGCCGCAACCGATGCAGTTCTCCTCGTGGAAATCGACGATCCCGTTGTTGTACTGCACGATCGCGCCCGGCGACGGGCACGCCTTCAGGCAGCCCGGATCCTCGCAATGCATGCAGCCGTCCTTGCGGATCAGCCACTCGAGGTCGCCTTCCGGGTTCTCGTATTCGGAGAACCGCATGACCGTCCACGAATGCTCGGTCAGGTCGGCCGGGTTGTCGTACACGCCGACGTTGGTGCCGACCTCGTCACGCAGGTCGTTCCACTCCATGCATGCCGTCTGGCATGCCTTGCAGCCGATGCACTTCGATACGTCGATCAGCTTCGCGACGCTCCCGGTCACCGGTTCGCGCACCGTGGGCGGTGGCGTCGTGGTGGCCGAGACGCGCTTGATATCCAGCGATTGCAATGCCATCTCTTTCCCCTTACGCCTTTTCGACCTTCACCAGGAACGACTTGAATTCCGGTGTATAGGAGTTGCCGTCGCCCACGGACGGAGTCAGGGTATTGGCGAGATAGCCGGGCTTCGTCAGTCCCTTGAAGCCCCAGTGCAACGGGACGCCGACCGTCTGGACCTTCTTGCCGTCGACCATCAGCGGCTTGATCCGCTTCGTGACGAGGGCAACCGCGATGATGTAGCCGCGCTTGGACGACACCTTCACACGCTCGCCATGCGCAACGCCGACTTCCTTCGCGAGGTCTTCGCCGATCTCGACGAATTGCTCGGGCTGGATGATCGAGTTCAGCCGCGCATGCTTGGTCCAGTAGTGGAAATGCTCGGTCAGCCGGTACGTAGTCGCGGCGTGCGGGAACTCCGGCGCCTGACCGAACGACGCGCGGTCGTCCGGGAACACGCGGGCGGCCGGGTTGTTCAGCGCCAGCGGGTTGTTCGGGTGCAGCGGGTTCGTGCCGATCGGCGTTTCGAACGGTTCGTAGTGCTCGGGGAACGGGCCTTCGTTCATCCCCGCACGTGCGAAGAAGCGCGCGACACCTTCCGGATTCATGATGAACGGCCCCATCCCGTTCTCGGGCGGTTCGTCCGCCTTGAAGTCGGGGATGTCGGGGCCCTTCCACGCGCTGCCGTTCCAGCCGATCAGCTTGCGGGTCGGGTCGAACGGCTTGCCGGCGACGTCGCACGATGCGCGGTTGTACAGGATCCGCCGGTTCGCCGGCCAGGCCCACGCCCAGTTCAGCGTCTGGCCGATGCCGGTCGGATCCGAGTTGTCGCGCCGCCCCATCTGGTTGCCGGCCTGGGTCCATGCGCCGCAGAAGATCCAGCAGCCGCTCGACGTCGTGCCGTCGTCCTTCAGTTGCGCGAACGCGGCCAGCTGCTCGCCCTTCTTCACGAGCGTCTTGGCCGGATCCTTCGGATCGGGCAGGTCGGCGAGCGCCTTTCCGTTGAACTCCATCGCGAGCTCTTCGGGCGTCGGGCTTTCCGGGTTCGCGTACGGCCAGGTCAGGTTGACGATCGGGTCCGGATACTTGCCGCCGTCCGTCTGGTACATCTTGCGCATGCGCAGGAACAACCCCGACATGATCTCGAGGTCGCTACGCGCCTCGCCCGGCGGCTCCGCGCCCTTCCAGTGCCATTGCAGCACGCGGCTCGAACTCACGAGCGAACCGTTTTCCTCCGCAAAGCACGTGGTCGGCAGACGGAACACCTCGGTCTGGATCTTCGACGCATCGACGTCGTTGTAGTCGCCGTGATGCTTCCAGAACTCGGACGTTTCGGTCGCGAGCGGATCCATGATCACCAGCCACTTCAGCTTCGCGAGGCCCGCCGCCGTCTTCACCTTCGACGGTGCCGCCGCGAGCGGGTTGAAGCCCTGGCAGATGTAGCCGTTCATCTTGCCGGCATTCATCAGCTCGAGCACCTGCAGCAGGTCGTACTGCTTGTCCAGCTTCGGCAGGTAGTCGTAGCCCCAGTTGTTCTCGGCGGTCGCCGCATCGCCCCACCACGACTTCATGAAGCTGACGTGGAAGGCCTTGTAGTTCTTCCAGTAGCTCAACTGGTTCGGCCGCAGCGGCTGCTGCACGCGCTTCGCGATGTAGCCGTCGAAATCCTGCTCGGACTGCATCGGCAGCGTCATGTAGCCCGGCAGCAGGTTCGACATCAGCCCGAGGTCGGTCAACCCCTGGATGTTCGAGTGGCCGCGCAGCGCGTTCATCCCGCCGCCGGCGATGCCGATGTTGCCGAGCAGCAGCTGCACCATCGCGCCGGTGCGGATCATCTGCGCGCCGATCGAGTGGTGCGTCCAGCCGAGCGCGTACAGGATTGTGCCGGCGCGGCCGGGAACGGCGGTGGTCGCGAGCATCTCGCACACCTTCAGGAACTTCTCCTTCGGCGTGCCGCAGGTCTGCTGGACCATGTCCGGCGTATAGCGCGCGTAGTGCTGCTTCAGCAGGTTGTACACGCAACGCGGATGCTGCAGCGTCGGGTCGACCTTCACGAAGCCGTCGTCGCCGCGCTCGTAGTCCCAGCTCGATTTGTCCGGGTACGCGTGCTTTTCCGCGTCATAACCGGAATAGATGCCGTCGTTGAACGCGAAATCCTCGCGCACGATGAACGAGAAGTCCGTGTAGTTCTTCACGTACTCATGCTGGATCTTGTCGTTCGTCAGCAGATAGTTGATGACGCCGCCCAGGAAGACGATGTCGGTGCCGGTGCGGATCGGCGCGTAGTAATCGGCCACCGAGGCCGTACGCGTAAAGCGCGGGTCGACGACGATCAGCCGCGCCTTGCGGTGCGCCTTCGCCTCCGTTACCCACTTGAAACCGCACGGATGGGCCTCGGCTGCATTGCCGCCCATCACGAGAATCACGTCCGCGTTCTTGATGTCGACCCAATGGTTCGTCATCGCTCCACGGCCAAACGTCGGGGCAAGACCTGCCACCGTCGGGCCATGTCAGACACGCGCCTGATTGTCGAATGCGAGCATCCCGAGACTGCGGACAGTCTTGTGCGTCAGGTAACCGACTTCGTTGCTGCCCGCCGACGCGGCCAGCATGCCGGTCGTCAGCCAGCGGTTGACCTTCGCACCGTCGTCCGCCGTCTCGACGAAGTTCGCGTCGCGGTCGGCCTTCATCAGCTTCGCGATGCGGTCGAGCGCGTCATTCCACGAGATCGGTTCCCACTTGTCCGAGCCGGGCGCGCGATACTCGGGGTGCGTCAGGCGGTTCGGGCTGTGGATGAAGTCGATCAGGCTCGCGCCCTTCGGGCACAGCGTGCCGCGATTGACCGGGTGGTCGGGATCGCCCTCGATGTGGATGATGCTCGGCTGCGCGTTCTTCGCGCCGTCTCCGAGGCTGTACATCAGGATGCCGCAACCCACTGAACAGTAAGGACAGGTGTTGCGCGTTTCGACGGTGCGCGCCAGCTTGTACTGTCGGACTTCGGCGAGCGCTTCGGATGGAGAAAAGCCCATCAGGGCTAGACTCGATCCGGCAAGCGACGTAGCCGTCACCTTCAGGAACTGGCGCCGGGACATTTGTAGCATGGCTGGTCTCGGCGTTATTGTGGGGGTGGGGAAACTGAAAGGAATTATAGACAGTCCGCGCAACTATGTTCGATTCTTCGGATCAATTCTGAATTGTCCGATTACCGATGGTGACCGCCGCACGGCATCTCGACCGCTATTTCATGAAACGACAGATCACCTCCGAAGCCACCCGCCTCGCCCAGCAGCAGGCCAACTGGGCCCTCACCGCGTTCAAGCGCTTCTCGTCCGACCGCTGCTCCGCGATGGCCGCGGGCATCGCGTTCTTCTCTGCGTTCTCGCTCGCGCCGATGCTCGTGATGGTGATCGCCGTGGCCGGCTGGTTCTACGGCGACGATGCCGCGCGCGGCCAGGTGTTCGAACAGGCGCACCAGCTGATCGGCAACGATGCGGCGGCCAGCATCCAGACGATCGTGCAGAACGCGCACCGCGCGGGCGAGCGCGGCGGCCTGGCAACCTTGATCTCGTTTGCCGCGCTCGCCATCGGCGCGTCGGCCACCTTCGCGTCGCTCAGCGCCGCGCTCAGCGTGATCTGGCCGGCCACCGAAAGCCGCTGGTCGAGCATGCTCGGGCTCGTGCGCGTGCGGCTGATTTCGTTCGGGCTCGTGCTCGGCGTCGCGTTCCTGCTGATCGTGTCGCTCGTGCTCGACACTGCGATCACGTTCGTCGGCACCTGGCTGCTGGGCAATTCGCCGTATGTGATCGTCACGAACCTCGTGCAGTTCTTCGTCGGCATCGCAGTGCTCGCGGCTGCGTTCGCGTCGCTGATGAAGTTCCTGCCCGATGCGCGCGTCGCGTGGCGCGACGCCGCGATCGGCGGCATCGTGTCCGCGATCCTGTTCTCCGGCGGCAAGAAACTGTTCGCGCTGTACCTCGCGCACGCGGGCACCGCCAGTGCATTCGGCGCGGCCGGATCGTTCGCGGTCCTGCTGATGTGGCTGTACTTCTCCGCGATCGTGCTGCTGCTCGGCGCGGAATTCGCGGCGGCCCGCGGCAACGCGCATCGTCTCGCCGGTACCGCACCGGCCGCGGCTGCTCAAGCCGATCGGCTCGCCGATCGCATGCGCAACGACTGATTCACGCTGCTCACAACGTCGCGGCTCGACCCCGCACACCCGTCCGCCCTCTTGCAACCACGCAGTCCGCCGCGCATTCGCGTGACGTTGATACGTTCGTTGCATGCCGCGCGTTCGTTGCCGCAACCGCAAACGTTTGCATGCTCCCGTTTCCGTCCGCCGACAGGCCGAAACGGGCTGCCTGCTGCAATGCGCATCAGCTATCGAAACAATCGCGCCGCAGCAACTGTCAACTATTTCAAAAACAGGAACGGTCGCAGATGTGCTTGATATATATGGGCTTTTTCACGCTGTTACCTTTTCGAGACACTTTATTTTTTAAGCTTTCTTGCGTCTATGGCACTGAGCTATTCTCCAATCCGCAACAAATAACGATGAATCACTTGCGTGGAGAAACTCAACGATGAAGAAACTTGCTCTCTCGACCCTCTCGCTCGCCCTGCTGGGCGCCGCTGGCGCTGCTCAGGCTCAGTCGAGCGTGACGCTGTACGGTGTGATCGACACGTCGATCACCTATGTTCACGGTAACGCAGGTCAAGGCAACAATTCGTGGTCGATGGGTAGCGGCAACCTGCAAGGCAGCCGTTTCGGCCTGAAGGGTTCCGAAGACCTCGGTGGCGGCCTGAAGGCGATCTTCCAGTTGGAAAACGGCTTCAACTCGGCATCGGGCGCACTGGGCCAGGGTGGCCGCATGTTCGGCCGCCAGGCATTCGTCGGCCTGCAAAGCGACCAGTACGGTACGGTTACGCTCGGCCGCCAGTATGACCCGCTCGTCGACATGGTCCAGGCAGTCACGGCAGACAACTATTTCGGCAGCGTGTTCGCCACGCCGGGTGACGTCGACAACAACGACAACAGCCTGCGCGTCAGCAACGCAGTGAAGTACACGTCGCCGGTCTGGGCTGGCCTGCAAGTCGAAGCGATGTACGCATTCGGCGGCGTTGCCGGCGCAACCGGCAGCGGCCAGACGTGGGCAGCGGCAGCAGCCTACAACAACGGCCCGCTCGGCCTGGCAGCTGGCTACTTCCACGCAAACAACTCGGCGCCGATCACCGCAGTCGGCACGCGCAGCGGCTGGGCCGGCTCGTCCGACGCAATCTTCGACGGCGATACGGGCACGACCTTCATCAACAACGCATTCACGACGTCGTCGTCGATCGGCATCGCGCAAGTGGCCGGCCAGTACGCATTCGGCCCGGTGACGGTCGGCGCGGGCTACAGCAACGCACAGTACAAGTCGGACGGTAGCTCGGCGTTCGGCACGAACCAGAAGTACAACACGGGTCGTGCATTCGTGACGTACCAGGCGTCGGCTCCGCTGTTGCTGGGTCTCGGCTACATCTACACGAAGGGTAACGGCGACAACAACGGGAAGTACCACCAAGTTTCGCTCGGCGCAGACTACTCGCTGTCGAAGCGCACGGACGTCTACCTGGTTGGCGCGTACCAGCACGCAAGCGGCAAGAATGCCGACGGCAGCGATGCGCAAGCGTCGATCGGCTCGTACGGTATTGCTGGCAAGAGCTCGCAAGAGCTGGTCGCACTCGGCCTGCGCCACAAGTTCTAAAAACGACGTACCCGGCGTGCATGGCGTCTCCGACGCCTTGCCGCCGAACTGGAAAGCCAGTCATCGGTTTCGGCCGTGGCTGGCTTTTTTTTCGTCCGTCGCTGGCAGGCCGGCACGGGCTGCACCAGCCGCCGGCCGATGCCCGAAGCACCCGATGCGCGTCACCCGTCCGGCAGCGGCGCCTGAGGGCTGCAATGCGCCGGAAACGCGGGTTCCCGATGCCAGGCTCTCTCGCTGTGTGTGCGCCGGACGACTACCATCCGCACTGTCGATGCCACGGTTCCGGAGCGACGGGCGTTCGCCCCGGCGTGTCGATTTCGACGGCCTTCATCCGTCGTATCGAGGTCGGCACGCGATTTGCGCCCCGGCCCATACAGACAGGAGATTCGCCATGACGATTCAGAAGATCACGCCGTTCCTCTGGTACGCGGCGGAAGCCGAAGAAGCCGCAACCTTCTATGCAGGCATCTTTCCGGATTCGCGCGTCGTGCGCGTCACGGCGGTGCCCGGCACCAACGGCACGCGGATGGTCGAGTTCGAGCTGTTCGGGCAGCCGTTCTTCGCGATGAGCCACCCGCGCACCGACACGTTCAACCACGCGATCTCGCTGCTGGTCAGCTGCGCCGACCAGGCGGAACTCGACCGCTACTGGAACGCGCTGCTCGACAACGGCGGTTCGGCCGACGCCTGCGGCTGGCTGAGAGACCGCTACGGCGTGTCGTGGCAGATCGTTCCGGAAGCGCTGATCCCGATGGTGTCCGACCGCGACACCGTCAAGGCCGCGCGCGTGGCCGCCGCGATGATGCAGATGACCAAGCTCGACGATGCCGTGCTGAAGGCCGCCTTTGCGGGTACGGCGGGCTGACGAAACGCGGCGCGTCACGCCACGCCTGCGCGATCGCGCGCCGGTGTGCCGACAGGCGTCCCGCTCGGCGGCATGCGTATGCGGCTACCGCGAACTTGCGCGCGGCCATCGAGATGCGAGCTCGCAGACAGGTTACGTTCGCCGCATCCGCCGCCACGTCGCTACCTCGCTACCTCGCTACCTCGCCAGCATCGATTCGACGATCCGCCGCGTATAGCCGATATACGCGGCGACGGGTTCGCCCGACAGGATCGCCGCACCTTCCGCGCCGCCGAGATAGGCGGTGCGCGCCGCCGCTACGACGGGCCGGTACGTCTCCGGCAGACGCTCCAGCACCCATGTCGCGGCGACCTCCTTGGGCGCGATCCTGCCGGTCGCGGCGCTGTACCAGATGCGCGCAAGCGCGAGCACCACGTTGCACGCGTCGCCGCGCCAATCCGGTTCGGCATTCCACTGCGCGGCGGTCGCCAGCAGCGCGGCGACGAAATCCCGCGCGGGCACCGGCTCGAACAGCGCAGCCGCCGGCGCGCCGGCCAGCACGACACTGTGCTGTCGCACCTTCGTCAACAGGATCGCCAGATCGTGATCGACGAGCGCGGGCTCGACGATGCCGGCTTCGAGGTCGCGACGCAGCCACTCGCCGAACTGCAGTTCGCGCCGCGCCGGATGACGCCATGGCACGATTTCGTCGTGCGCGACGACGGTCACTTCCAGTGCGCGCATGCCGCCTGAGCGGCCGGGCGGCGCCGACACCGCGAGCAGGTCGAGCATCAGCGCACGCCGCGCCGGCTCGTCGGGCCGGGCCGACACTGTCGCCAGCAGGTCGATGTCGCTGCGCGGTTTCAGCCCGCCGTCGAGCGCCGAGCCGAACAGGTGGATCGCCTTCAGCGTCGCGCCGGCATGCCGCTCGATCGCATCGCACGCGGCGGCAACCTGGGCGGTGATTTCGTCGGGAATGTGTTCAGTCACGATGCGTGTGTCTCGCGATGCGCACGCAGCGGGCGCAGCGGGCGCAGCGCGCGCAGCGGGCGCAGCGGGCGCAGCGCGCGCGACGGGCCGCGGCGGATCGACCGCGCGCACGGGTGACGATTGCCGTTCGTCGTCGTGCGGGCTCGACACGTCATCCAGCGTGCGTCACGCGTCGAGGCGGACCTTCCGCCAATTCGCTTCTTCGCTTCTTCGCTTCTTCGCTTCTTCGCTTCTTCGCTTCTTCGCTTCTTCGCTTCTTCGCTTCTTCGCTTCTTCGCTTCTTCGCTGCCGCGCGATTTGCGCAGCGCAATAAAAATCCCCGCACGCTTTCGCGTACGGGGATCGTCGGACTTCGCAACGGCTGCCGACATGCAATCGGCAACCGCTGCGCGGCATTACGCTGCCGCGTCCTTCAGCTTCTTCAGCGCACGTGCCTTCACGCGCACGCTGGCCGGCTTCGCCGGGAACCAACGCTCTTCGCCCGTGAACGGATCCTTGCCGAAGCGCTTCTTCTTCGCCGGAACGACTTGTGCCGTGATCTTCAGCAGACCCGGCAGCGTGAACTCGCCCGCGCCCTTCTTGTGGACCGAGCCGAGCACGACGTTCTCGAGTGCGACGAGCACTGCCTTGACCGCCTTCACTTCGACAGCTGCGCGCTCAGCGATGTGCGTTGCGAGCGATGCCTTCGTGAACTTGTCCTTCAGCGGCGTCGGAGCGGCCGGTGCCGCCTTCGCGACAACCTTCTTGGCCACTACTTTCTTCGCGGGCGCAGCCTTTTTTGCAGCCACTTTCTTGGTGACCGGTGCGGCAGCCTTCTTGGCCACCTTTTTTGCGGAAGTCGCCATGTTTCTCCTACCAGGTGTGGTCGTTGGATACACGAAGCGTGCAACGCGCGCGCTTCAACGCCGGATTCTACAAGCGCCGTGACGCTTCGTGCAGTACTTTTATGCGTTTTCGCGGGGTTTCCCGCAGGTTTTTTTGCATGCGACCGATTTCATCGACGCTCCAGCATCAAAAAACGCCTTCACGTAGGCACCCGAACGCGAATTACGTTCGATATTTGCGCACCTATACTGGGCTCGCTCTATGCCCGGATGCCTCCATGCGCGAAGCCAGATACGTCAAAGGACTCGACGGCCTGCGAGCCCTAGCCGTCATCCTCGTTTTCCTGTCCCACAAGGGCCATGTCCTTGCCGTCGACGTCGGCAAGCTTGGCGTGTGGACGTTTTTCCTCATCAGCGGATTCCTGATCGTCGGCGAGTTGCATCGCAACCGCCAGGCGGTCGAGTGCGGCACCATGACACGCCGCCATGCGCTCGCGCTGTTCCTCGCGAAGCGCGCGCTGCGGATCTTTCCCGTGTATTACCTGCTGCTCGCCGCGCTCGCGATCGCGCACGCGCTGTTCTACCAGCGCGGCGTCAATCTCGGGCTCGCGTGGCACGCGGTGTTCCTGTCGAATTACTGGATCGGCGTCGTGAAGGACGGCTGGCCCGGCTCCACGTCGCACTTCTGGAGCCTCGCGGTTGAACAGCAGTTCTATCTGATCGCGCCGCTCGCACTGCTCGCAGTGCCCGCCGCGCGACACGTCGCGCTCGGCGTCGCGGCCGTCGTGCTGTGTGCGCTCGCGCATCTCGCGCTCTACCTGTGCGACGCATCGCCGGTGCTGATCTACGCGTTTTCTCCGTGGAATTTCGCGTTGATCGCGCTCGGCGGCGTCGGCGCGATGGCGCTCGCCGGGCGCGGCACAGCCGCCGTGCGCCTCGTTCCGCCCGGTTGGCTCGGCGCGGCAGGTGTCGTGTTCTTCCTCGTGCTGCCCGCATGCACGGCATTGCCGGACGCGATCGCGGGGCTCGCGGATCTCGGCCTGTCCGCATCGCTCGGCGCGCTGCTGCTGTGGATCGTCAGCGAACCCGAGCATCCGGTCGTGGCACTGCTCGACTGGGCGCCGCTCGTCTATCTCGGCACGATCAGCTACGGCTTCTACCTGTTCCACAACCTGATTCCGACGCGCTTCGGCGTGCTGCCCGCACACTTCGCGCACGTGGCCATACCGGAAATCGTCCGCGAAACGCTACCCGAGATGCTGCAGTTCGCGCTCGCCGTGCTGCTCGCGCACTTGTCGTGGCGCTATCTCGAAAAACGGCTGCTCGACTTCAAGAAACCGGTCGCCGCGATGCTGGCCCGGCGTTTCGTCGCACGGCCGAGCACGTCGGCACGTTGAACACCACACGGATGCGGATACGATCGAACCTGGAAACCGCGATTCAAGCCACACCGGGACGCTGACACTCGACCCGCGTGGTGTCGCGTCATCGACCGGCGCCGGCAGCACCGGTGCGGTCACGAGCGTCGATGTGCATTGCGCAACCGAACCGCTGCGGCGGCCGCCCGGTCGGCCGCTTCGGCACCGGTTTCAGGCGTGACGTCCATTCTTGCCAGCGCGCCCCGCTCCACCCGCGGCACCGCTCGCGAAGCAAACCCGCCACGGCACAGACGCCGACGACGCGCACCACGATCACGCATCCGCGCACCCGCAAACGCAAAAAAGCCCCGGCGCGCGAGCGGCCGGGGCCAACGGAACAACCACCACCTGAAACAACGGAGCGCGCAGTTGCTTATGCGACAGCAGCCAGCGCGGGCAAACAGGTACGCAGGTAGGCCTCGAATTCGCGGCTCACTTCCGGATGCTGGAGTGCGAGCTCGACGGTGGCCTTGAGATAGCCGATCTTGCTGCCGCAGTCGAAGCGCGTGCCGAAGTAGCGATACGCGAGCACCTGCTCGTTCGCGAGCAGCGACTGGACCGCATCGGTCAGCTGCAGCTCGCCGCCAGCGCCCGGCTTGAGCTTGCGCAGGTGATCGAAGATCGTCGGCATGAACACGTAGCGGCCGACCACGCCGAGATTCGACGGCGCATCCTCGGGCGCGGGCTTCTCGATGATGCCCGACAGCTTGATGATGTCCTCTTCCCATTCGCGGCCTTCGACGACCCCGTACGAACGGCTGTCGTCGCGCGCGATCGTCTCGACCCCGATCACCGAGCTGTGATAGTGGTCAAACACGTCGACGAGCTGCTTCAGCACCGGCTGTTCGCCGTGCAGCAAGTCGTCGGCGAGGATCACCGCGAACGGCTCGCCGTGCACCAGCTTCTCCGCGCACAGCACCGCGTGGCCAAGGCCGAGCGCTTCCGGCTGGCGCACGTAGAAGCAGTTGACGTGGCTCGGCTTGATGCCGCGCACGAGCTCGAGCAGCTTTTCCTTGCCGCGCGCCTCGAGTTCGGCCTCGATCTCGTACGACTTGTCGAAGTGATCCTCGATCGCCCGCTTGCTGCGCCCGGTGACGAAGATCATCTCGGTAATACCGGCGTTGATCGCTTCCTCGACCGCGTACTGGATCAGCGGCTTGTCGACGACGGGCAACATTTCCTTCGGGCTCGCCTTCGTTGCCGGGAGGAACCGCGTGCCGAGACCGGCAACGGGGAACACGGCCCTGGTGACTTTCAACATGTTCGCATCCTGATTGCGTTGACTGCGCCGCGTCGACCAGCGACCCGACGCGATTGTGTTCCGAACGGCATATCGAGAATCGACGGTACTGCCAATTCGACTCCGTTCATTATCGATATGGACTGATTGCCCAATGATTCCGGAAAAAATATAATCCTTTCAACCCGGTCGATATTGCCGGACCGAGTGCCGAAGCAGAAACAAATTACCGATTTTCCAGATACAAATTCTTACGATTCGAATTCCTCGATATAGGGCACGCCGCCCCGTTCGAGACCCGGGCGAATCGGTTCGTTCTTCAGCGCCTCGCGGTACGCCGACAGCACGGCCATGACCAGCAGTACTGCAGCGCTCGCGATCCAATGCATGTCCATCTTGCCGCTCCTTGCATCAATCAACTGGAGCTTCAAACTATCAGAAAAAAATCGGTAAATAATTGACCCGCCTCGTGGAACCGCTTTCGAAACTCGATAAAACCATGATGTGGAATACCGATATTTCCCGGCGATATTTTTTTATTCATTGATCGAATTCTTGCGCATTACGATTGGATGAAACTTCCCGTCCATCCGTCGCAAGGAATCGAATCGCATGCAAGCTTTCAGCGGATCGTCTCTGGCCGCGCCGCCCGTTGCCGACCACAAGGAACACGTGATCGACGCGATGCGCGGCTTCGCGGCGCTGCTCGTCGCGTATTTCCACTGCCGCCAGGTCGTCTGGGTCGGCATGCAGAGCTTCCATCACGCTTACGGCCATGCGCTCAACCCGAGCGCGATCGCCGGCTACCTGACCTTCCCGTTCGCGTGGGGTTCTGCCGGCGTGCCGATCTTCTTCGTGATCAGCGGCTACTGCATCCACCGCAACGCGGCGCTCAAGCTCGCGGCCGATCCCGCGTACCGGCTCGACGCGCCGAACTTCTGGGTGCGCCGGTTCGCACGCATCTACCCGGTACTGCTCGCCGCGCTGCTGTTCACGCTCGCGCTCGACTCGGTCAGCCTGCAGATCGAGCCCGTCAGCCACAAGATCCGTGACGTCGGCCTCGTCGCGTTCCTCGTGAACCTGTTCTCGCTGCAGGGCGTCGCCGGCTACACGTACGGGTCGAACGGCGCGCTGTGGACGCTGTCGCTGGAAGTGCAGTTCTACGCGATCTACCCGCTGCTGTTCGCGGTACGCCGACGCATCGGCATGCCGGCGGTCGTGGCCGCGGTCGCGCTCGTCAACGTCGCATCGGCGTGGCTGCTCGAACGGCACGACCTGCAGTTCTTCACGTCGTACTGGCTGTCCTGGACGATCGGCGCGTGGATCGCCGACGTCCGTGCACAGCAGCCGCGCGGAGCGGCAGCCGTGCCGTCGCGCGCGTGGTACGGCGCGGCTGCCGTGCTGCTGGCTGCCGGCTGCGGCGCGTTCCATTTCGGCCAGTACGGCGCGTTCCAGCTCTGGTCGGCCGGCTTCGCGTGCTTCCTGTACCGCGCGCTCGCCCGACCGCCACGCGCGACGCCGCCGCTGCGCGTGCTGGGCTGGTTCGGCGACTTCAGCTATTCGCTGTACCTGATCCACCTGCCGCTGTTCGTCTGCCTCGGCTCGGTGCTGTTCCATTCCGAGCTGCAGTTGTCGATCTGGCCGTCATTCGCGTTCATGGCCGCCGCGATCCCGGTCGCGTACCTGTTCTACCGGATGTTCGAACGGCCCGCGATGACGTGGTCGGCCAGCTTCAAGCCGACCCGCCCCGCCCGCGTCGTCGCGCCTGCGCCCGAACAGGCCGCCTGATCCGGCTGGCCCGGTTTCCCGAGCCCCCGCGCGGCGCCCCGCCGAGCGGGGGCTTTTTCATGGCCTGAGCGCGCCGGCACGCCGGGTTGACGTGGAGGGGCTGGCCCCCGGCGTCGGGCCGCGCCACGACCCGCATGGGCCGTCCTCGACGGGCTTTCGCCACGCGGACTGCCTGGGCGTTGCCTTTTTCGCGTTGCCTTTTTCGCGTTGCCTTCTTGCGTTGCCTTCTTGCGTTGCCTTCTTGCGTTGCCTTCTTGCGTTGCCTTCTTGCGTTGCCTTCTTGCGTTGCCTTCTTGCGTTGCCTTCTTGCGTTGCCTTCTTGCGTTGCCTTCTTGCGCTGCCTGCTTGCGCTGCCTGCTTGCGCTGCCTGCTTGCGCTGCCTACTCGCGCTGCCTACTCGCGTTGCCTACTCGCGTTGCCTACTCGCGTTGCCTACTCGCGTTGCCCTCTCGCGCTGCCCTCTCGCGCTGCCTTCTCGCATCGCCCGCCGCCCCCCCCCAATCGGCGATCGTTCAAGCACGCGCCCGCCAGGCCACGCAACAACCTGCCGACCACGCGCACGACCAAGCCCCGCGCTGAAAAACAAAGCCCCCACGCAGCGCATCGCCGCATGGGGGCCAGCTTCCGGAGCGGCTCGCGCCGGCTACTACTTCTTCGCCTTCGCGGCCTTCGCCGTATCCGAGAGGATCTTCTCGACGCGCTCCACATAGGTTTCGGTTCCAAACCGGCGCACCGCCGTCGCCCGCCCGCTCGCAACGAGCCGCTCGCGCAGCGCGCCGTCGCGCTTCAGCGTCTCCAGCGCATCGGCCAGCGCGGTCGCATCGCCCGGCGCGCAGAGTAGCCCGTTGTCGCCGTCCTCGATGATCTCGACGACGCCGCCCGCACGCGCCGCGACGACCGGCCGGCGCGCGAGCATCCCCTCGACGATCACCCGCCCGAACGGCTCCGGCGTGATCGACGTGTGCGCGACGACGTCGACCGCCGTCATGCACGCGGCCACGTCGCGCTGGAACCCGAGAAAATGCACGCGCTCGCCCATCCCGTGCCGGGCGACGTATTCGTGCAGCTGCGCGGCGTATTCGTCCTCGCCGAACAGCGGCGCGCCAACCAGCACCACGTGCATGTCGGGATGCCGCGCGGCGGCCTCCAGCAGCACGTGCTGCCCCTTCCAGCGCGCGAGGCGGCTGAACGAGCCGACGAGCCACGCCTGCTCGGGCAACCCCAGCCGCGCGCGCAGCGAGGCCTGGCTGACGCCTTCCAGCGCATCGAACGGCTCGGCCGAAATGCCGTTGAACACGACGTCGACGTGCTGCGGCGTGAAGCCCGTCAGCGCTCGGAACGCCTGCGCGGACGCGTCGGAGTTCGCGATCACGCGCGTGACGCCGAGCCGCGCGCAGTACTTGATCGCCAGCAGCTGCTTGCTGCCGAAATGGTCGGTACTGACGATATCGCGCAGGTGCCACACCACCGGCTTGCGCGCGAGCCGCCCGGCCAGCGCGGCGACCACCATCGCGCGCTGCGTGTTCGCGTAGATCACCTCGGCGCGGCGCGCGCGCCGCGCCACATCGCGCACGAGCCGGATGAGCTGCTTCAACGCGCCGACCGACACGCCGCCCTGCTTGCGCACGCCCGCGAGCGCACCCTGGTCGACCACGTCGACGCGCGCGCCGATCTCGTCGAGCGCCGCACGGAACGGGCCGTCGTCGAACAGCAGCACGTCGGCGTTCGCGCGCATGTGCTTCATGATCTCGAGCAGCGACAGCTCGGCGCCGCCGAGCACGCCGCTCTGGTCGAGCACGAGCGTCGCCGGGCCGCGCGCGGCCGGCATCCGTGCGATCGCCGTACCGCGCTGCGCGGTCGAGCCGGGCAGCGCGGCTTCCACGTAGTCGAGAAAGCGCCGCCGGAACGTATCGGCGGAAAACCGCGCCGCGTTCGCGCGGCATGCATTCGGCGTGAAGCGCTGCGGCGACCGCTCGAAATCGTCGACTGCCGCGACGATCGCGTGCGGCGTCTGTTCGTCGAAAAAGAGTCCCGTCGGATTCAGGTTCGATTGCGGGTCGAGCACGGTTTCGAGCGCGCCGCCCTTGCCGTACGCGATCACGGGCGTGCCGCACGCCTGCGCCTCGACAACCGAGATCCCGAAATCCTCCTCGGCCGCGAACACGAACGCCTTCGCGCGCCGCATCCGGTCGTGCAGCACCGCGAACGGCTGGTAGCCCATGATCTCGACGTTCGGGCCTGCTTTCGCGCGGATCTTCTGCATCTCGGGGCCGTCGCCGATCACGACGAGCTTGCGCTCGGGCGTCTTCGAGAACGCCTCGACGATCAGGTCGATCTTCTTGTAAGGCACCATCCGCGACGCGGTCAGGTAGAAATCGTCCTTCTCCGCGTTCAGCGAAAACGCGTCGACGTCGACCGGCGGGAAGATCACCGCCGCGTCGCGGTGGTAGACCTTCCTGATGCGCCGCGCGATGAACGCGGAGTTCGCGACGAAGCCGTCCACCGCGTTCGCGGTGCGCGTGTCCCAGTTGCGGATGTAGTGCAGGATCATCCGCGCGAGCAGCGATTTCGGCCCGTGCGTGAGGTTCGACTGTTCCAGGTACTGGTGCTGCAGGTCCCATGCGTAGCGGATCGGCGAATGCACGTAGCTGATGTGCACCTGGTCCGGCCCCGTCAGCACGCCCTTCGCGACCGCGTGGCTGCTCGAGATCACGAGGTCGTACTCCGACACGTCGAGCTGCTCGATCGCGAGCGGCATCAACGGCAGGTAGCTGCGGTACTTGGTGCGCGCGAACGGCAGCTTCTGGATGAACGACGTCGTCACCGGCTTGCCGCGCACGAACGCGCGGTCGTCGAGGAAATCGACGAGGCTGAACAGGTCGGCGTCGGGAAAACACGCGACGATCTGTTCGAGCACGCGCTCGGCGCCCGCATAGGTGACGAGCCAGTCGTGGACGATCGCCACGCGCAGCGTGCGCGCCGGGTGGCGCGCGCTGGCCCGTTCGGCCGGCAGCACCCGGCGCAGCGCGGCGGCGTCGCCCGCTTCGGCCACGGCCGCATCGGCGGTGGAGAGATTCAATACGGCGTGTTCCGCCAGATCGCGATTCATACGGTTTTCCTCGCATTGAGACGGACAAACAGGTCGCGCACGAGCGCGCGCAGCCCCGGCGTCATCGTGAGCGACCACGCGACGTTCAACAGCAGCACGACCGCGCACATGCCGATCGATTCGCCGAGCCCCGGCCATGCTTGCGCCAGGAACAGGCTCGCCAGCAGGAACGCGAGGTGCGCGAGCATGTCGAGCACGATCGCGCGCATCCGGATCGCCGACAGGTAAAGCAGCACGCCGTAGTCGACGAACGCGCGCACCGCGACGACCACCGCCGCACCGACCAGTCCGAAGTGATGGATGCCGAACCACAGGCCACCGACGAAGAACGGCATCTGGACCAGCCCGGCAAATGCCGCGCGGGACGGATTGACCTGCGACTGGATCAGGATCCGCGTCACACTCGCCTGGCCGACGAGCCACACGCTGATCACCAGCACGCGGCCGACGGGCGCCGAATGCGCGGCGAGATCCGCGCCGACCCACAGCGTGAGGAACGGTGCGAGCGCAAAGATCGCGACGATACCGACCGGCGTGAACACGCCGTTCAGGAATTCGAGCGACTGGCGCGCGAGCGTGTCCGCATGATCGCGGCCGACCGCCGACAGGCGCGGGAACAGCGTGCGCACGAGCGCGTTCGGCAGCATGTTCAGCCGCGTGACGAGGTTCTGCGGCACCGTGTAGTAAGTGACGAACTTCGCGCCCATGCCGGCGCCGAGCATCACGCGGTCGAGCGTGTCGGCGATCATGCTCGTCGTGCTCGCGATCAGCATCCAGCCGCCGAAATTGAACAGCCCTTTCGCGGTGCCCCACTGCGGCGGATCGATGCGCCGGATCCCGAGCACCTTGATGCTGGCCTGGCCGAGCATCACCGCCGCGATCAGGCGCGCGACGACCGCCGCCGCCAGCACCGTCTGCAGGTTCGGCGCGATCCACCACGCGGCGCCGAGCGGCAGCAGCTGGAACAGGAACGTGCCGATCGTCTGGTTCGTGTTGAACACGCCGAAACGTTCGGCACCGTTGATCGCGCCGGCAAACACCCACGACACGTTCGCCAGCGGAATTGCGAGCGCGAGCCACGGCAGCGCGAGATACACCTCGTGCTGCATCGCCGCCGATACCTTCGTGAAATACGCGGTGTAGATGAACGCGCCGAAATAGATCAGCAGCCCGCCCACGATGCCGGTGCCGAGATTCAGCCAGAACGCGCTCCAGAACACGCGTGCGCTTTCGTCGGCGTTGCCGCTCGCGAGCGCCTTCGAGATGTGGTTCTGCGCGGCCATGCTCATCCCGAGATCGAGGATCCCGAAATAGCCGATCAGCGTCCACACGAGGCTGACGACGCCATAGCGTTCGACGCCGAGCGCGTGGATATACGCGGGCACCGTCACCAGCGACACGAAGGTCGGCAGGATCAGCCCGACGAAGTTGATCGAAACGTTCTTGAGTATGCCTTTGTCCATGCTTATGCCTTGAGTGACAGCGACGACGGCGCGCCGCCCGTCACGGTTTCCAGCGATACATCAGCACCTTGCCGCGCGCGTCTTCCTCGACGAACACGAGGTATTCGCCGTTCTCGCGCCGGAACGCACTGATGCCGAACGGCACGTCGACCCAGCCGGATGCCTTGCCGACCTCGGTGCCCGGGCTCATCACGCCCACTTCCTTGCCGGTGTCCTTGTCGTACACGTGGATCTTGCCGACCGGCTCCACCCCGAAGAGGTAGCGGCCCTCGACCGTGATCCCGATCAGGTCGAAGATCGGCTTCGCATCGAGCTGCCACGGCAGCGCGACCTGGTAGCGCACGACCGGCGAGCCCGTCGACCACTTGTCGAAGCGGATCAGCACGCGGCCCACTTCCTTGTTGATACCCGGCTGCGGCGGTGCATCGGCCGTGTAACCGGTCACGTACAGCGTGTCCGTCTGCGCGTCGTAGATCGAGCGGCGCAGCTGCGTGAACGGCTGCGGCATCGGATAGGTCGTGACCTTGTCGTACGAGTAGATCGGGTTGCCGGCCTTGTCGACGCCGCCGTACTGGAAGCGGTGGATGCCGCGCACGTCGCTGGTGCGCCAGATGTCGCCCTTCGTGTCGACCCACCAGCCCCAGCCGCCGGCCTTCGCCTTGCCGGTCGTATTGAGCGTGAACTCGTCGGCGTCGAGCCGGCCGTTGCCGTTCGCGTCGCGCCACAGCCAGTCGCCGCCCGGCGGCTTGTTCGGCACGTTGTCGACCGGCCGCGCGCGGCCCGCGATCAGACCGGACGGAATCGCGACTTCGCCGTCGCGCTTCGCGTCGAAGCGGTAGATCTTCAGGTGATCGGCGTACATGTCGGTCAGGTACAGGAACGTGCGGCCGTCCAGGCGACGCGCGATCGGCATGCCCGGCCACTGGTCCGTATGGAACACGGGATCGTCCGGATACTTGAAGCGGTTCGAGAGGAAGCCGACGTATTTCCAGTCCTGGCCCGGCGGCTTCGACAGGTCGAGCTCGAAGCGCTTGTTGCCCGTGTACACGCTGTTCGGCCGCGCGGGGTCGAGCCACGCGCCGTCGACGAACAGCAGCCCCTGCACCTGCCAGCGCAGCTTGCCCTCCGGCGTGTAGCTTTCGAGCACCGCGCCGAGCCCCGCGCCGATCGTGTCGTGACGCGGCCCGATGCCGTTCATCGACACATAGATGTTGCCCGCGCGGTCGACGCCGACACCCGTCAGCCCGTTGAAACGCTGCGGCCCGGGCCGGCCCGGCACCGGGCCCGCGAAGATGCCGCCGCGCTCGCCGAGCGTGCCCGACTGCGCATAGCCCTTGCCGCCTTTCGAGAAGATCAGGATCTGCTGGCGCGGGCCGTTGTCCGCGACGAGCACGCGCCCTTTCGCGTCGACTGCCACGTCCACCGCGTCGGTGCCTTCCGGCAGCGCGGGCACGTCGTCGAGCTTGCGGCCGTCGGCGCGCACGTGCACCAGGTGCGCGGGCCCCTTGATCGTGTCCGTGAGCAGCCACAGCGTGCCGTCGCCCGCGAGCGCGATGCGGCCCGGCTCGTGCACGCTCCACGTGCCCTTCTGCTGCATCGTCTCCGCGTCGTACACGTCCACCGCGTCGCGCGACGGGTTCGTCGCGAACAGCAGCTTGTCGTCGGCCGCGAGGCCGCCGACTTCCGCCTTCTGCTCGCCCACTTCCGAGCGCGCGGGAGCCGGCACCTCGTTCATCATCATGAAGCTCGCGGCCATCCGCGCGCGGCCGGCATCGGCACGCCCGCCAGGTGCCGCCTGCGGCGCCGCGCGGAACGGTGCGGGCTGCTTCATGTCGCCGATCGTGCGGCGCGAGATGCCGAACCACTGCTTGCCCTTGTCCGGCCAGATGCCGGGCGACTGCAGGTGGCCGCGCTCGTTGCCGACACCGATCGCGACGTACGCGTACTTGCTGTTCACGGCGATCGCGCTGCCGCCGAGGTTGCCCCAGCCGTGCGTACCGCCGGCGAAGCCGAGCATCTTCCCGTCCTGGTAGACACTCGCCTCGGCCCCGCTCTCGTCCCACGGCGCATTCGTATACACCTTGCCTTCAGGCGTCACCGCGATCGCGCGGATGTCGATCTGCGTCCAGCTGCCGTCGCCATAGCCGAATGTATTGCCGATCCACGACGTCGTCGCGGGCAACACCGTTTCGGCCGGCGCGGCGCTCGTCAGCAGCGTCGCGCATACCGTCATGCCTACCAGAATCAGACGTCGCAATGCGCTTCTCCAGACTTGATGCAACAGCGACCGGCACCGCCGCGGACTGCCGCCGACACACCCTGTCGCTAAATAGGTTTCAAACGTCGCGATGCAGGTTACAAGCAAAAATAATCACAAGAAATTTGGAAATATTTGGGGATGTTTCCGCCTGAAATATCGAACCGGAACAGATGTGCAAAGGCACCCGAAAGCGGCAATAACGACCGTCTTTCGCTTTTCGGTGCGTAGAAAATGCCGCCTCGCGCCGCCTGCCGGGGCCTTCCGGGCGGCGACCTCTCATCCCGCGACCGAAATAATCGGCATTTGAATATTTGTCTTCAGATAAATGACGCGCGTTTTTTTGCCGATTTCTTTTCCCTAGAATCGATTTCGATTCGATATTTCATTTAATGGCATGCATTACGTTCACGTTTACGCATCGGATGTGCGACACGCCCCGGCTCACGCCGCGTGTCGCGAAGGAGCGGCGCGATGACGGGCATCTCGCGATCCGCCGACCTGGCCCCGCCGCAACATGGCCGCATCGTGCAGCTCGACGGGCTGCGCGCGATCGCGGTGGGCGCCGTGTTCCTGCAGCACGCGCTGAAGGCGCCGCTCTGGATGGGCGTCGACCTGTTCTTCGTGCTGAGCGGCCTGCTGATCACCGGCATCCTGCTCGATCGCAAGGCACGCGGGCAGTCGTACTTCAGCCACTTCTACGCACGCCGCGTGCGCCGCATCCTGCCGCCGTACGTGTTGCTGCTGGTGGTGTCGACGATCCTGTTCGGCGCGAGCTGGCTGCCGCACTGGCCGTGGTTCGCGTTCTTCTCGACCAACATCGGGCTGTCGCTCGGCAGCATCGGCCACGACAGCCTGAACGTGCTGTGGTCGCTCGCGGTCGAGGAGCAGTTCTATATCTTCTGGCCGTTCGTCGTGCTGTGGTGCTCGGAGCGCGCGCTGCTGTGGGTCGCCGCCGCGCTGATCGTCGCGGCCCCCGTGCTGCGCGCGATCGCGACGCCGTGGTTCGACTCGTTCTGGCCGATCTACTACCTGACGCCGTTCCGGATGGACCTGCTCGCGGCCGGCGCGCTGCTCGCGATCGTGCTGCGCCGCGACCGGCGCGCGCTGGAGCCGTTCTATCCGCTCGCGATCGTCGGCGCGCTCGTGTCGCTCGCAATCCTCGGCTGGCTGCACCTGTCGTTCCCGCGCTTTCGCGCCGCGAACACGCCGCTGTCGAATGCGGCGCTCTACAGCATCTCCCTGCTGCTGTGCACGTCGATCGTCGTGATCGCGCTGCGCGGCCGCGGCCTCGTGCAGCGCGTGCTGACGAACCCGCTGCTCGTCTACGTAGGTACCGTCAGCTACACCGTGTACCTGATCCACCTCAGCGTGCTGTACGCGCTGTGGCCGCTGCACCTGAACCGCTTCGTCACGGCCGCGCTCGCGCTGGCGATCACGCTCGCTTACGCGACCCTGAGCTGGTACGGCTTCGAACGGCGCCTGACACGCGGCCCCGCACGCCGCGCGCTGCCGGCCGCCGCCGGCACGACCGCCTGAATTCCACCCTCCATCGTTTCTACCAGGACAACGTCATGAGCCAAACTCGCAAGAAGGCCATCATTACCGGGATCTCGGGGCAAGACGGCGCCTACCTGACCAAGCTGCTGCTCGACAAGGGCTACGAAGTCACCGGCACCTACCGCCGCACCAGCTCGGTGAATTTCTGGCGCATCGCCGAGCTCGGCGTCGACACGCACCCGAACCTCACGCTCGTCGAACACGACCTGACCGACGCCGGCTCGAGCCTGCGCCTGCTCGAACGCACGCAGCCCGACGAGCTGTACAACCTCGCCGCGCAGAGCTTCGTCGGCGTGTCGTTCGACCAGCCGGCGACGACCGCCGAAGTGACGGGCCTCGGGCCGTTGAACCTGCTCGAGGCGATCCGCGTCGTGAGCCCGAAAACGCGCTTCTATCAGGCCTCGACATCCGAGATGTTCGGCAAGGTGCAGTCGATTCCGCAGACGGAGGCGACCTCGTTCTATCCGCGCAGCCCGTACGGCGTCGCGAAACTGTACGCACACTGGATGACGGTGAACTACCGCGAGTCGTACGGCCTGTTCGGCAGCAGCGGCATCCTGTTCAACCACGAATCGCCGCTGCGTGGCCGCGAGTTCGTCACGCGCAAGATCACCGACACCATCGCGAAGATCAAGCTCGGCAAGGCGACCCGCCTCGAGCTGGGCAACCTCGACGCGAAGCGCGACTGGGGCTTCGCGCTCGAGTACGTCGAAGGCATGTGGCGCATGCTGCAGGCCAACGAGCCCGACACCTACGTGCTCGCGACCAACCGCACCGAGACCGTGCGCGATTTCGTGCGGATGGCGTTCGCGGCAGCCGGCTACCAGATCGAATGGACCGGCAAGGGCGAACAGGAACGCGGCCTCGACGCATCGAACGGCAACGTGCTCGTGGAAGTGAACACGAAGTTCTACCGCCCTGCCGAGGTCGACCTGCTGATCGGCTGCGCCGACAAGGCCAAATCGAAGCTCGGCTGGGAACCGAAGACGACGCTCGAACAACTTTGCCAGATGATGGTCGAAGCGGATTTGACGCGGAATCAACACCATGACACGTTCTGAAGCCGGACGCCCGTCACGCCGTGCGTTCGTCACGGGCCTGACGGGCTTCACGGGCCGCTACATGGCCGAGCGCCTGCAGGCGGCAGGCTATGACGTCTGGGGCACGGTCGCGCCTGGCATGGCGCAGCCCGACGATCCGGCGTTCGCGCACTGCACGCTGCTGCCCGTCGACCTGCTCGACGCGCAAGCGGTGCGCGCGGCGGCCGCCGACGCCCGGCCCGATGCGGTCGTCCATCTCGCCGCGCGCGCGCATGTCGCGCAGGACGAGCCGTCGCAAACTTACGCGGTCAACATCGTCGGCACCCGCAACCTGCTGGCTGCGCTTGCGGGCCTCGATCGCCGCCCGTCGGCCGTGCTGCTCGCCAGCAGCGCGAACATCTACGGCAATTCGACGGCCGGCGTGCTCGACGAAACCGCCGCCCCCGCCCCGGCGAACGACTACGCGGTCAGCAAGCTCGCGATGGAATATGCGGCGAAGCTGTGGGCCGACCGACTGCCGATCGTGATCGCGCGGCCGTTCAACTACACGGGTGTCGGCCAGAGCGATGCGTACCTGCTGCCGAAGCTCGTCGCGCACTATGCGCGCAACGAACCACGGATCTCGCTCGGCAACCTCGACGTGAGCCGCGATTTCTCCGACGTGCGCGACGTGACGGCCGCGTACCTGAAGCTGGTCGAAGCCGCGCCGGCCGGCGAGACGTTCAACGTCTGCTCGGAGCGCGCGTATTCGCTGAAGGAAGTGCTGGCGATGCTGTCGCGCATCGCCGGCTACGTGATCGACGTGACGATCGATCCGCGTTTCGTGCGGCACAACGAGGTGAAAAGCCTCTCCGGGTCGCGCGACAAGCTGCGGCGCGCGGTGGGCGAGCTGCCCGTCACGCCGCTCGACGACACGCTGCGATGGATGGTGGAAGCGATGCGCAACGACGCGCGCGCGGACGGACATCGCACCGGCTGAGCCGCGCGACTTCGTCGACACAAAAAACAAAGGGCCGTTCGCGCAAGCGAACGGCCCTTTGTCCATCGTCACGTCAAATCACGTCACGACATGCATGACGTGCCGCGCTCAGCCTTCGAGCCCACGCGCGAGATCCTTGCGCAGGTCGCCCGCATCTTCCAGGCCGACCGACAAGCGGATCAGCCCTTCGCTGATCCCCGCTGCCGCGCGCGCTTCCGGCGTGATACGGCCGTGCGTGGTGGTCGCCGGATGCGTAATGGTCGTACGCGTGTCGCCGAGGTTGCCGGTGATCGAGATCAGCTTCGTGTTGTCGATCACGCGCCAGGCATTCGCGCGCTGCTGTTCGGGCGTGTCGCCCTTCAGCTCGAACGACAGGATCGCCCCGCCCGCTTTCTGCTGACGTTTCGCGAGTTCGTGCTGCGGGTGCGATTCGAGGCCCGGATGAAACACGCGGGCGACGGCCGGATGCGAATCGAGCCAGCGCGCGATTTCCAGCGCGTTCGCCGATTGCTTCTCGACGCGCAGCGACAGCGTCTCCATCCCCTTCAGCAGCACCCATGCGTTGAACGCCGACAGCGTCGGGCCCGCACTGCGCACGAACGGGAACACCTTGCCCATGATGAATTCCTTCGAGCCGACCAGCGCGCCGCCGAGCACGCGGCCCTGGCCATCGAGGAATTTCGTCGCCGAGTGCATCACGACGTCCGCGCCGAGCTTCAGCGGCTGCTGCAGCACCGGGCTGCAGAAACAGTTGTCGACGACGAACAGCGCGTTCGATGCCTTCGCGATCTTGCCGATCGCCTCGATGTCGGCGAGTTCGGTCAGCGGATTCGACGGCGTCTCGAGGAAGAACATCTTCGTTTCCGGACGCACAGCTTCCTTCCATGCGTTCAGGTCGGTCGGGTCGACGAAGGTCGTCGTGATCCCGAACTTGCTGAAGATCTGCGAGAACATCCCGAGCGTCGAGCCGAACAGGCTGCGCGAGCTGACGAGGTGGTCGCCGGCCTGCAGCGCGGCCATCACGACCGACATGATCGCGGCCATGCCCGATGCCGTCGCGATGCACGCCTCGCCGCCCTCGAGCGCCGCGAGACGGTCCTGGAACATGGTGACGGTCGGGTTCGTAAAGCGCGAATAGGTGAAGTAGTCTTCCGAATTCGCGAAGCGCTCGGCCGCGTCGGCCGCGCTCTGGAAGCAGAAGCTCGACGTGAGGAACAGCGCTTCCGAGTGCTCGTTGAAGTCGCTGCGCAGCGTGCCCGCGCGCACGGCAAGCGTGTCGAAGTTGAGGGAGTCGTCCATGTTCCGTTTTTCCGTATTCGATGGCCGCGCTGGTCGCGCGAACCCAGTCAAGACCAGGCCAAAACAAAAAGCCCGCTATGCGTCGGCATCAGCGGGCTTCGGTGCGGTACGACAGCGATCGACTCGGGCCGGTTGTCACCGGCCTTCGCTTTAGCTGTTTTGGGAAGTCGCCCCGCGTCCGCAAGCTGATATCAAATCGACGCAAGGCCACATCCTATCACGCTTCGTCAAAAGCGCGCGCCGGTGTCACTCGACCGACAATTGCAGGTTCATCTGCGAACGCTCGGTGTCGCCGGCCGTATCGCGATCGGCCTGCGATGCCGGCGCGAGACGCGCGCGCTCGATCGCATCGAGATACTCCGGCGTCACGTCGCCGGTGATGTAGTTGCCGTCGAAGCACGATGCCTCGAAGCGTTCGAGCTTCGGGTTGATGTCGCGCACCGCGCGGCGCAGGTCGTCGACGTCCTGATAGATCAGGTGGTCGGCGCCGATCATCTTCGCGACTTCTTCGTCGGTGCGGCCGTGTGCGACGAGCTCGCCGCGCGTCGGCATGTCGATGCCGTACACGTTCGGGAACTTCACGGGCGGCGCCGCCGACGCGAAGATCACCGACTTCGCGCCCGCATCGCGCGCCATCTGCACGATTTCATGCGAGGTCGTGCCGCGCACGATCGAATCGTCGACGATCAGTACGTTCTTGTCCTTGAACTCGATGCTCATCGCGTTGAGCTTCTGGCGCACCGACTTCTTGCGCACGGCCTGCCCCGGCATGATGAACGTACGGCCGACGTAGCGGTTCTTGAAGAAGCCTTCGCGATACTCGACGCCGAGCTTCGCGGCAACCTGCATCGCGGCCGGGCGCGACGAATCGGGAATCGGCATCACGACGTCGATCGGCACGTTCGGCAGTTCGCGCTTGATCTTCTCGGCGAGATAGTCGCCCATGCGCAGGCGCACGTTGTAGACCGGCACGCCGTCGAGGCACGAATCCGGACGCGCGAGGTACACGTATTCGAACATGCACGGATTCAGCGTCGGCTGCTCCGCGCACTGCTGGCTGTGGAAGTTGCCGGCCGGATCGATGAAGATCGCCTCGCCCGGCTGCACGTCGCGCACGAACTCGAAACCGATGCCTTCGACGGCCACCGACTCCGACGCGACCATCCATTCGGTGCCGTGCTCGGTCTCGAGCTTGCCGATGCACAGCGGACGGATGCCGAACGGGTCGCGGAATGCGAGCAGGCCGTAGCCGGCGATCAGCGACACGATCGCATACGAACCCTGCAGGCGACGATGCACGCCCGAGACCGCCTTGAACACCGACGCCGGATCGAGCTCGAGGCCCGTGGTCGACAGTTGCAGCTCGTGCGCGAACACGTTGAGCAGCACTTCGCTGTCGGAATTGGTGTTGATGTGCCGGCGATCGATCCGGAACATCTCGTCCTTCAGTTGCTGCCAGTTCGTCAGGTTGCCGTTGTGCGCGAGGATGATCCCGAACGGCGCGTTCACGTAGAACGGCTGCGCTTCGGCCTCGCTCGACGCCGAACCGGCCGTCGGGTAGCGCACCTGGCCGATGCCGTAGGTGCCGGGCAGGCTGCGCATGTTGCGCGTGCGGAACACGTCGCGCACCATGCCGTTCGCCTTGTACATGTGGAAATTGCTGCCGTCCACCGTCGCGATGCCCGCCGCGTCCTGACCGCGATGCTGCAACAGCAGCAGGCTGTCATAGATCAGCTGATTGACCGGGGATTGGGAGATAACGCCTACGATGCCGCACATGGCATGTCCTTCAGAATGACAAAATCGGTTCCGTCCTGCCCGGCCGCGTCGTCACACGCGTACGTACTGGGCCATGCCGTCGGGCAGGAGCTGCTTCAGCTCGTGCACGCCCTGTTCGGCGAAAGGACGCAATAGCGCATTGCGCCAGAAATCCTGTTTGGGCAGTTCGGTCAGCCCGGCCGCCGCGACCAGCAGCACCACCAGCACACAGCCGCGGACGAGCCCGAACATCATGCCCAGCGAGCGGTCGACGCCGCCCAGGCCACTTGCCTGCGCGATCCGCGACAGCAGCGCGTTGGCGACGCCGGCGACCAGCACCACGCCGATCACGAGCAACGCGAAAGCGATCACCCACTGCGTCAGCGCGCCGCCCGGCCAGTTCGCCGGGATGTATGGCACGACCAGCCCGACGTAGCGGCCCGCGATCACGATCGCCGCAATCCAGCCGATCAGCCCGAATATCTCCGACACGAAGCCGCGCCACGCACCGCGCAGCGCCGACAACACGATCACCGCCAATACAGCGTAGTCGAAAGCCGTCAGCATCGTGCGTTACTGCGTCAGGCCGGCTTCGCGCACCTTCGCGATCGCGGCGGAAGCCGCCGCGCGATCCGCGAACGGGCCGGCACGCAACAGTGTAGCCGTGCTGCCGTCCGACTGCTTGCGATGCTCGACATATGCGGGCACGCCCGCCGATTTCAACTTGGTGGCCCACGAACGGGCCGTCGCGTCGTCCTTGAACGAGCCGAGCTGCACCGCGAAGCGCGCACCGGCCGGCGATGCCGGCGACGACGCGTCGCCGCTGTCCGGGCTCGCGGCGTCGGCATTCGCGACGGCCGCAGGCGCGGGTGCGGGCTTCGGCGCAGCCGGCTTCGCCACCGGGGCAGCCGGTTTCGGCGCAGGCTTCGGCGGCGTCACGCTCGCCGTGGTCGTGTTATCGGGTTTCGCGGCCGGCTTGTCGGCGTCCTTCGGCACGGGGGCCGGCGCCGCCGCAACGGCGACATCGGATGCCGGCGGTTCGTCGTGCGCGACGCCCGCTTGCACATCGGATGCGTCATCGTCGCGCGGCGCGACCGCCTGGTGCGCAGGCCGGTTCGGAATGTCGATTGCGATGTCGTCCGTCACCGGCTTCGGGTGCGAATCGAGCACCATCGGCAGCACGATCACGGCTGCCACGACGAGCGCGATCGCACCGACGAGGCGACGGCGTGCGCGTTGCTTTTCTGGAAGGGTCGGATCGAGGAGCAGCGCGTCCGATTCCGGACGCTCGGTGCGGCGCGAGCGACGCTCGACGCGTTCAGTGGTGCGCTCCGTGCGCACGTTCCGGGAGGCCCCGGTGCGACCGCCGCGCCGCGGGGGCGCGTCGTCGTCTTTTTTACCGAACGAGAAAATTCCCATGAATGGCTGAGTCCGAAACTGCCCGTCAGTCAGTGTTGCTGCGATTTACGGTAGGCCAGCACGCCGGCAACCGTATGGAAACTGCCGAAAACCACGATTCTATCATTCTCGGATGCTCTTTTTAGTGCATCGCGAAACGCTTCGGCGGGCGACGTGTAACGCGTGACGCTCGAATCGGGCCCCTCCTCCACGCCGGCCTTGCGCAGCGCGGCTTCGAGCTGCTCCGCGGAAGCCGCGCGCGGCAGCGGCAGGTCGGTCACGCACCAGTGGTCGATCTCGCCCTTCAGGTGCTGCAGCACGCCGTCGATGTCCTTGTCGTGCATCGCGCCGAACACCGCGTACGTGTACGGGAAGAAACCCATGTTGCCGAGGTTCTGCTCGAGCACGGCCGATGCATGCGGGTTGTGCGCGACGTCGAGCACGATCGCGGGCTTGCCGGGCAGCACCTGGAAGCGCCCCGGCAGCTCGACGTTCGCGAGGCCGAGCCGGATGTCCTGCGCCGACACCGGCAGCACCGGGCGCAGCGCTTCGAGCGCGGCGAGCGCGGCCGATGCATTGATCAGCTGATTCGCGCCGCGCAGCGCCGGATACGCCAGCGACGGATAGCGCTTCTCGCGGCCGAGGTAGCTCCACTGCTGGCGCTCCGCGCCTGCCTGCGCCTCGTAGCGGAAATCGCGGCCGACGAGCCACAGGTCGGCGCCGATCGCTTCGGCGTGGTCGATCAGCGTTTGCGGCGCGGCCGGATCGCCGCAGATCGCCGGCTTGCCGGCACGGAAGATCCCGGCCTTCTCGAACGCGATCTTCTCGCGCGTGTCGCCGAGGTATTCGGTGTGGTCGATGTCGATGCTCGTCACGATCGCGCAATCGGTATCGATGATGTTCACCGCATCGAGCCGCCCGCCGAGGCCGACTTCGAGGATCACCGCGTCGAGCCCGCGCGACGCGAACAGGTGCAGGATCGCGAGCGTCGTGAATTCGAAGTACGTGAGCGACACGGGCTCGGGCAGCGACGTACGCGCGGCTTCGACGGCCTCGAAGTGCGGCAGCAGTTCGTCATCGGTAACGTTCTGCCCGTTCACGCGCGCGCGCTCGTTGAAGTCGAGCAGGTGCGGCGACGTGTGGCAGCCGACCTTGTAGCCCGCGCGCACGAGGATCGTCTCGAGGAACGCGCAGGTCGAGCCCTTGCCGTTCGTGCCGCCAACGGTGATGACGGGGCACGCGAATTCGAGCTGCAGCGCCGCCTTGACCTGCCCGATACGGGTCAGGCCCATGTCGATGCCGACCGGGTGCGCGCGTTCGAGATGCGAAAGCCACGCGTCGAGAGTGGGAAAAGTGCTCATCGGATCAAATCTGGATCGGTACCGCCACTACGCCAAAAAACGAAGCGCGCCGCCTGACGCTGAAGCCAGGCGACGCGCAGAGTTCACAACCTTGCGCCGGTCAAGCCAGCGCGTCGGCCGGCTGTCGCTGCAGCAGCGCGAGCAACTGCGCGATCTCGTCGCGCATCTTGCGGCGGTCGACGATCATGTCGATCGCGCCCGTCGTCAGCAGGAATTCAGCGCGCTGGAAGCCTTCCGGCAGCTTCTCGCGGACCGTCTGCTCGATCACGCGCGGGCCGGCGAAGCCGATCAGCGCCTTCGGTTCGGCGATCACGACGTCGCCGAGGAATGCAAAGCTCGCCGACACGCCACCCATCGTCGGGTCGGTCAGCACCGAGATGAACGGCAGCTTCGCTTCGGCCAGCTTGGTCAGCATCGCGGTGGTTTTCGCCATCTGCATCAGCGACAGCAGGCTTTCCTGCATCCGTGCACCGCCCGAAGCGGTGAAGCAGATGAACGGCACCTGCTGTTCGAGCGCGTTCTGCGCGCCGCGTGCGAAGCGCTCGCCGACCACCGAGCCCATCGAGCCGCCCATGAACGAGAACTCGAAGCAGGCCGCGACCACCGGCAGCGTGTGGATCGCACCGCCCATCACGACCATCGCGTCGGTTTCGCCCGTGTCGTCCATCGCTTCCTTCAGACGATCGGGGTACTTGCGGCTGTCCTTGAACTTCAGCGTATCGACCGGCACGATTTCCTGGCCGATCTCGTAGCGGCCTTCCGGATCGAGCAGCCCGTCGAGGCGCTCACGCGCGCCGATGCGCATGTGGTGATCGCACTTCGGGCACACGTGCAGGTTCGCGTCCACGTCGTTGCGGTACAGCACGGCCTCGCAGGACGGGCACTTGACCCACAGGCCTTCCGGAATACCCTTGCGGCTTTTCGGGTCGGTCTGCTTGATCTTCGGCGGCAACAGTTTGTCGAGCCAGCTCATCGTATGGTTTCCTGTTCCGTGGCGGGCCGGGCCGCATGGCCCGTTCCCGCTTCCTGTGTTGTGTTTATCGCGCCGTCTTGCCCGCGCCGTCCAGGGCGGCGCGCAGCTCGGCAATGAAAGTCTTCAGCGCGGCGGCGGCACCCTCCGGCGCAGCGCTTTCGAGCAGCTGCACGAGGCGGCTGCCGATCACGACCGCGTCCGACACTTCGGCCACCGCGCGCGCCGTTTCGGCGTCGCGGATACCGAAGCCGACGCCGACCGGAACCGGCACACGCGACTTGATGGCCGGGATTTTACCCGCAATGCTCGAAACATCCAGATTTCCTGCGCCGGTCACGCCCTTGAGCGACACGTAATACACGTAGCCGCTCGCGATCTTGCCGACGTCGGCGATACGTTCGTCGGTCGACGTGGGCGCGAGCAGGAAGATCGGATCGATCTGCGCGGCGCGCATTTTCTCGGCGAACACGCCCGCCTCTTCCGGCGGATAGTCGACAACGAGCACGCCGTCGACACCGGCCGCCTGCGCTTCGGCAGCGAACGTGTCGACGCCCATCCGCTCGATCGGGTTCGCATAGCCCATCAGCACCACGGGCGTTTTGGGGTCGATTTCGCGAAAGCGCTTCACGTCGGCGAGCACGCTCTTGAGCGTGACGCCGCGCGCGAGCGCGCGTTCCGACGAGCGCTGGATCACGGGGCCGTCGGCCATCGGGTCCGAGAACGGCACGCCGAGTTCGATCACGTCCGCGCCGCCTTCGGCGAGCGCGTGCATGAATTCGACGGTTTTGGCGGGATCCGGGTCGCCGGCCGTGATGAACGGGATCAGGCCCTTACGGCCTTGTTCGGCGAGTGCGGCGAAGGTTTGCTGAATACGGGACATGGCAATTTTCCTCAATGCTTCGGCGACGCGGCTGCGCGATTCACGCGCACGCCGGCGCAGCGAGCGCGTTCACGCGCTCGTGCGCGATCGCACAATAGCTTTCGTTGATCTCGTAGCCGACGAAGTCGCGCCCCTGCCGTGCGCAGGCCACCGCGGTCGTGCCGCTGCCCATGAACGGATCGAGCACGCGGCCGCCCGGCGGGCAGCTTGCGAGCACCATCCGCTCGATGATTTCCAGCGGCTTCTGGGTCGGGTGATCGACGCGCTCCGCGTGCTGCCGGTGCAGGCGCGAGACCGACCAGACGTCCTTCGGGTTGTAGCCCATCTCCAGCCACTTGCTGCCTTCGAACAGCTTGCGCGAGCGGGCCTTCTTCGTGTCGGCGTCGTACGGGATGCGGACCGGATCGAGATCGAAGTAATACGCCTTGGAAACCGCGAAAAAGCCGATGTTGTCGTGCACCGACGTGAAACGGCGCGTCGTGCCGCCCATGCTCGGCACGCGCCGGTCCCAGATGATCTCGTTGACCATCGTGAGTTGCGTCTTCAGGAAACTGAAGATTTCCGGCGCGTACTGCCACGTGCAGAAGATGTACATCGAGCCGCTCGGCTTCAGCTTCGGAATCGCGATCTCGAGCCACTCGCGTGTCCACGCGAGAAAATCGTCGCCCGAGCGCTTGTCCGAGTCGTTGCCGTAGTCCTTGCCGAGCCCGTACGGCGGATCGGCGACGATCAGGTCGATCGACGCGTCCGGCAGGTGCGCGGCATCGGTCAGGAAATCGCGGTTATGCAGTTCAATCCCGGACGGCAGCGCGCGCGGCACGGCAGCGGCGGGCTGAACCGCCCCCGCCTCGCTCGCGGCACCGCCGCCCGGTTCTTCGATCAGGTCACGCATCGGTCGGGGTCAGAGCTCGATGCCCGATCGCTCGGCGACCGTATGCATGTCCTTGTCGCCGCGGCCCGACAGGTTGACGAGCAGGATCTTGTCCTTCGGCAACGTCGGCGCGAGCTTCACGCCATACGCGATCGCGTGGCTCGACTCGAGCGCGGGAATGATCCCCTCGATCCGGCAGCAGTCGTGGAACGCCTTCAGCGCTTCCTCGTCGGTAATGCCGACGTACTGCGCCCGGCCGCTGTCCTTCAGCCACGCGTGCTCGGGGCCGACGCCCGGATAGTCGAGGCCCGCCGACACCGAATGCGTCTCGATGATCTGGCCGTCGTCGTCCTGCAGCAGGTAGGTGCGGTTGCCGTGCAGCACGCCCGGGCTACCGGCGATCAGCGACGCCGCGTGATGGCCCGTGTCGAGGCCGTCGCCGGCCGCTTCGACGCCGATCAGCTGCACCGAGGTGTCGTCGATGTACGGATAGAAGATGCCCATCGCGTTCGAGCCGCCGCCGACGCAGGCGATTACCGCGTCCGGCTGCCGGCCCGCGAGTTCGGGCATCTGCACCTTGCACTCGTCACCGATCACGCGCTGGAAGTCGCGCACCATCATCGGGTACGGGTGCGGGCCCGCGACCGTGCCGATGATGTAGAACGTGTTCTCGATGTTCGTGACCCAGTCGCGCATCGCTTCGTTCAGCGCGTCCTTCAGCGTACGCGAACCCGATTCGACCGGCACGACGGTCGCGCCAAGCAGCTTCATCCGGTAGACGTTCGCAGCCTGACGGCGCACGTCTTCCGAACCCATGTAGACGACGCACTCCATCCCGAAGCGGGCGCAGATCGTCGCGGTCGCGACGCCGTGCTGGCCGGCGCCCGTCTCGGCGATCACGCGCTTCTTGCCCATGCGCTTCGCGAGCAGCGCCTGGCCGATCACGTTGTTGATCTTGTGCGCACCCGTGTGGTTCAGGTCTTCGCGCTTCAGGTAGATCTGCGCGCCGCCGAGCGTCTCGCTCCAGCGCTGCGCGTGATAGATCGGCGACGGGCGGCCGACGAAATGCTTCAGCTCGCGCTCGAATTCGGCGACGAAACCGGGCTCGTTCTGGAATTTTTCATACGCCGCGCGCAGTTCGTCCAGCGCGTGAATCAGCGTCTCGGCGACGAACACGCCGCCATACGGGCCGAAGTGGCCGCGATCATCAGGAAGGTTGTACATGGTGTCTCTCTCGATCGGTCGGTGCGCCCCGCTTTCGGGGCCGCACCGGCTTGCATCACCCGGCGTCCGCTTCGCGCACCGCGCGTACGAACGCCGCCATCCGGGCGTGATCCTTCACGCCCTTCGCGCCCTCCACTTCGATGCCACTCGAGACATCGACAGCAAACGGGCGCAACTGGCGAATCGCATCACCGACGTTTTGCGCGCTCAAGCCACCACTCAAAACGGCCCGATGCGCGAGCTCTGCGGGAATAAGAGACCAATCGAAGACCTTGCCGCTACCGCCGTAATCCGGCACCAGGGTGTCGAACAGGAGGCCGCGCGCTTTCGAATAATGAAGACCCGATTCTACCAAATCGGCCGATTGCGTCGAGGGGCCGACGCGCACCGCGCGCAACCACGGCAGGCGTGCCGCGCGGCCGAGTGCGTCACACTGCTCGGGCGTCTCGTCGCCATGGAACTGCAGCAGCGTGAGCGGTACGTCGCGCACGACGGCCTCGATCTCGGCTTCGGTCGCATTCACGAACAGCCCGACCACCGACACGAACGGCGGCGCGAGGCGCGCCAGCTCCGCCGCCTGCGCGATCGTCACCGCGCGCGGGCTCTTCGGATAGAACACGAGGCCGATCGCATCGGCGCCGAGCGCCGCCGCGTGCAGCACGTCCTCGGGACGCGACAGCCCGCATAGCTTGATGCGCGTGCGCGGCGGCAGGCCGGCCGCGGCGGGGGTCGAAGGAGACACGGCGTGATCCATCATGATTGAGGGTCCAGATCGGCCCAGACGCTGCTCCACGGCACGCTGCCGAGCTGCGCGGGCGGGACGGCGAATTCCGCCGGGTAGCCGACGTGGGCGAGATACAGCCCGTCGGCCATGAACGTGGGGGCCGCAAGGTTGCGGTCGCGCCCGGCCAGCACGCCGGCAAGCCAGTCGGCCGGATAGCGGCCGCGACCGACCGCGACGAGGCAGCCCATCAGGTTGCGCACCATGTGGTGCAGGAACGCGTTGGCGCGGAACCGGAAATGAATGAAATGGCCCACGCGCCGCACGTCGATCTGGTACAGGTGTTTGACCGGCGTCTTCGACTGGCATTCCGACGACCGGAACGACGAGAAGTCGTGCTCGCCGATCAGGTGCGCGGCGGCGGCGCGCATCGCGTCGTCGTCGAGCGGCGTATGGATCCAGCCCGCGCGCCCCGCCAGCATCGGCGAGCGCACGGGATGCACGTACAGCGCGTAGTAATAGGTGCGCTCGAACGCCGAGAAACGCGCGTGGAACGTCTCCGGCATCGGCTTCGCCCACTGCACCGCCACGGTCGGCGGCAGGAACGCGTTGGTGCCGCGCACCCACGAGAAAACCTCGCGATCCAGGTCGGTATCGAAGTGCACGACCTGCCCGAGCCCGTGCACGCCTGTATCGGTCCGCCCAGCCACCGTCGTATGCAGCGGCACGCGCGCGAACTCGGCCAGCGCACGCTCGAGCCGATCCTGCACGGTCTTGCCGTGCGGCTGCGCCTGCCAGCCGCAGAACGCCGTGCCGTCATACTGAACGCCGAGCGCGATCCGCATCACGCCTCGTCCGCCAGCTTCGCGAGCAGCGCACGTGCGTCGTCGCGCGTCGCGGTGTCGTTCGCGTCGACCACTTCCTGCAGCAGCGTCCGCGCGCCGGACAGGTCACCCAGCTCCACGTATTCGGCCGCGAGGTCGAGCTTGTTGCGCGCGATGCGGGCGAGCTCGTCCGGCGTCAGCGCCGGTAAAGCGGCTCCCGGCGTGGGCGGCAAGTCGAGATCGAAGTCGAGCTTCAGCGCGCCGAACTGCGCGCCGCCGAGCGGCGGCAGCGACGACGTCGCGAACGGGCCGCCCGCCTGGCCGGCAGGCGTCGCCATGTCCGGCTCCCAATCGAACTCGTCGTCCTGGTCGGCCGGGTGGTGCACGGCAGGATCGATCGCGCCAATCGGCTGGCGCGGATCGACTTGACCGTTAGTTGCAGTTATCTCGGTGTCGGACTGCCCTGCCCGCGCGGCCGACTCGTCCGCCGTCAGCGACGACTCGTCCGGCATGCGCGGCGGCAGCGGCATGTCGAGGCTGTTGAGCGCGCTGATCGCGTTCTGCATCAGCGCCGCGTGCTGCACGTCGGCGGCCGCGGGTGCGATCGGCGCCTCGGCAAGCTTTTCCCCCGGCTTTTCGGCAGCGACCGCCTCTACCGGCTCGGCATCGTGCTGAACCGGAACCGGAGCCACCTCGCTCGCGGGCGGCACTACGGCATGCGCGACCGGCAATTCGGGTTGCTCGTCATGCAGCTTCGCCTCTTCCGGTGCCGGCGTCTCATCCGTATCCGGCGTCTCGACCGTATCGACCGTCTCCGCCGCTGCAGCAGTCGCCGCGGCAAGGCTCAAGTCGGAAGCCGCGTCGCGTGCAACCGGCATCTCGGGCCGGATCGGCAGTTCCGGTTCGAAAGACGGCGCGGCTTCGACTTCTGTCGTCGCAGCCGCGGTACCGCCCGCTGCGGCCGCAGCAGCCGTCGCATCCGTACCCGCGGCAGCCGTCGCGCCCGTACCCGCATCACCCGTTTCTTCCTTGCGTCGGCCGTTCCGGCGCTTGCGCCACGCGAAACCTGCCGCAAGGACAATCACGGCCGCACCGGCCACCGCGACCGGACGCCAGTCCATCTGCTCGGTACGGCGTGCAGGAACCGCCACCGGCGCGGCCGGTTGTGTGGGCGCCGATACCGATGCCGGCTGCACCGCGCTGGCGGCGACGCCGGACGCGGTTTCGCCTGCCGTCGGCGCGGCAGAGGACGCGGCCGCATCGTTCGCGGCCGGACGCAGCGCGACGGGCGCCGGAGCCGGCGCGACCGCGTTCGTCGTGGCCGGCTTGCCGATGCCGTGCTTCTGCAATTCCATCAGCACACGGTTCTTCAACGCCAGCAGTTGCTGCAGGCTCGACGGCCGCGGCTGCGGCTGCGACGCGCCCGTGACAGGCGCCGCCCCGGCCGGTTCGTTCATGCCCGAAACCTGGCTGCCTGCTGCAGGCGGGAGCGCGACACCGCTCGCTGACGACGGCACTGACTGGATCGTGCCGCTCCACACGTGGGGACCGCTTGCACCGGCAACGGGCGCTGCCGTCTGCGTGCTGTCGACAGCCGATGCACCGTGCGCAGCCGAAGCGCCGATCGATGCCGATGCGCCGGTGGCTGTCGCGACGCTCGCGCCGCTCACCGGAGCCGCATGCACGGCCGGCGCCACCGGCGCGGATGGCACGGTTGCCCCGGGAGTCGACCCCGGATGCGGCGCGGACGCACCATGCTGCGCGACCGGCGTGCCGCTGGACGCCGCGGCGGGCGCGGACGCTGCCGCCGCACCCGATGCGCCCGATGCGCCGGCCGGCACGAGTGCCGCGCCTGTCGCGTCGAGCGCCGGCACGTTCAGCGTCGCGCCGACTTTCAGGCGGCTCGCGTCGTGCTTCATGAACGCCTGCGGATTGGCGTCGAACAGCGCGCGGCCGGCGCGCGCGAGCACACCGGGATCGCGCGACTGCGTGGCCGCTTTCGCGATGTCGTTCAGCGACTGGCCGGGCTGGACCGTCACGGTAAGCGGCACTGCGCCGCCGGCAGCGGACGCCGGCAGTTCGCCGGTGCCGGCCGCCCAGGCCGATGCGGTTGCGCCGAGCGCCAGGATCGCCAGCGCGCCACGCACGGCGCGCGACAGACGGGACTGACGCGGAAACAAGGAAATTCGGGACATCGTTGGCTCTATCGCCGCGCGCGGGCGCGGCTCGGATTCGCGGTTGAAAGCGTCAATAAAATTGCCGCAGAAATGCAAAAGCGTCGCGTGGAACGCGACGCTTTCGGCGGGTCTGTGCGTCGTAACCGCGTAGTTTACTTCACGCGATCAGGTTCGGGCCGAATTCGTCGCCGATGGGTGCAACCGGTCGCGTTCGCGCGTCGGCGCGGCCGGCACCCGGGCCGCGCCGATGCCCGGGCGTACACGGTGCGACCAGCGCTCCCGATCGATCGGAAGCACACCGCCCTCAGCTGAAAAAACCGCCCGGCCGCATCGCATCCCGAACGAGCGACGCGGCCTTTGCCCGCTCGCCAGGCGGTCTGCACAAGCCGGGGCTCGATGCCGCGTCACGACCGGAGAATCGGGCACATTTGCTTAATAATTCGCGCTGCCTGCCGTTAATGGATTAGCAACCGCCAATCAAAATAAATCCCGCCCGCCACCAATCCCATTCAAATAAATTTCAATTGATCGATAAGAGGCCAATCCCCCTCTCTTATCGTCGAATTGAACATTTACACCCCGAAACCCCCGCCACACAAGGCTCTACGCCCTCAACCCCGCCTCATTGCTCATACGAAATCAATCATTTCGCCAGTAATTCAATTACATTACACAAAATTACACAGATCGAATAACTGCTGTCGCTACGATCGTCTTCAAACAAGAATCGGCGCAATTCGACCATCGCGCTCGCACCTGCCGGAAAGGCGGGCACGCGGTCGGCCGGGCTGACGTCGCGAGGTGCCAGGGAGGCATCGCGCAGTCGCACGACTGCATTCACTCACCAGCTCGTTACGGGGATCGAACATGGGCTATCAACAGGGTTTGAGCGGGTTGGCCGGCGCGTCGAACAATCTCGACGTGATCGGTAACAACATCGCGAACGCAAACACGACCGGGTTCAAGGAGGGTCGCGCGAACTTCGCCGACATGTACGCGAATTCGGTCGCGACGTCGGTCAATACACAGATCGGCATCGGCACGCGGCTCGCGTCGGTGCAGCAGAATTTCAGCCAGGGGGGCATCAATACGACGAAGTCGTCGCTCGACGTCGCGATCAATGGCAACGGCTTCTTCCAGATGTCGAGTAACGGCGTGACGACATACTCGCGTGACGGCACGTTCCACCGCGACAAGAACGGCGCCATCATCGACTCGCAAGGCCGCAACCTGATGGGTTATGCGGCAGGCGCAGACGGCGCGATCAACACCGCGTCGACCGTGCCGCTGCAGGCGCCGACCAACAACTTCGCGCCGCGGGCCACGAACAAGATCACCGGCCAGTTCAACCTGAACTCGCAGGACAAGGTTCCGGCCAAGACGCCGTTCAATGCGAGCGACAACACGACGTACAACTACAATTCGTCGGTCCAGGTCTACGACACGCTCGGTGGCTCGCAACAGGTCACGATGTATTTCGCGAAGAGCGCAGCCGGCACGTGGCAAGCCTACGCGGGCGTGCAGGGCCAGACGCCGACGAATCTCGGCACCGTCACGTTCGACACATCGGGCCGGATCAGCTCGACGACGTCGGCCGCAACCGGCCAGCCGACGCCGAGCCTCGGTCAGTTCGCGTTCTCGATCCCCAACACGACGGGCGGCGCCAATCCGCAGAACCTGACGCTCGACCTGGGCGGCACGACGCAGTTCGGCGGGAAGGACGGCGTGACCAACCTCGCGCAGGACGGCTTCGCGAGCGGCACGCTGACGACATTCTCGATCGGCGCCGACGGCAAGCTGTCCGGCAACTACTCGAACGGCCAGAGCGCGGTGCTCGGCCTGATCGCACTCGCGAACTTCAACAACCCGAACGGGCTCGTGAACATCGGCGGCAACCAGTATGCGGAGTCCGCCGCGTCGGGCGTGCCGCAGATCTCCGCGCCGGGCAGTACGAACCACGGTACGCTGCAAGGTAGCGCGCTGGAGAACTCGAACGTCAACCTGACGACCGAGCTCGTGAACCTGATCACCGCGCAGCGCAATTACCAGGCCAACGCGCAGACGATCAAGACCCAGCAGACCGTCGACCAGACGCTGCTGAACCTGCGCTGATCCAGCCATGAAAAACGCGCCGCGCCAGCCTTGATATCGTCAAGGCCGACGCGGCGCGCCATCTTGTGCAACGCGGCCCGCGTATCGCGGGCCGGACACCCAAGCTTACTTGTCGAGCAGGATGCGCAGCATGCGGCGCAGCGGCTCGGCCGCACCCCACAGCAGCTGGTCGCCGACCGTGAATGCCGACAGGTATTCGCCACCCATCGCGAGCTTGCGCAGGCGGCCAACCGGCACCGTCAGCGTGCCGGTGACGTTCGCCGGCGACAGGTCGCGCATCGACGCTTCACGCTCGTTCGGCACAACCTTCACCCAGTCGTTCGCCGATGCGAGGATGCCGTTGATCTCGTCGAGCGGCACGTCCTTGTTCAGCTTGATCGTCAGCGCCTGCGAGTGGCAGCGCATTGCGCCGATCCGCACGCACAGGCCGTCGACCGGGATCGAACCCGGCTCGCCCATGGCCGGCTTGCCAAGGATCTTGTTGGTTTCCGCGCCGCCCTTCCACTCTTCCTTCGACATCCCGTTGCCGAGATCCTTGTCGATCCACGGGATCAACGAGCCGGCGAGCGGCACGCCGAAGTTGCTGGTCGGCATCGCGTCGCTGTTCATCGCGGCCAGCACGCGGCGGTCGATGTCGAGGATCGCGGAAGCCGGATCGGCGAGCTGCGCCTGAACCGCACCGTTCAGCGTGCCCATCTGCGCGAGCAGTTCGCGCATGTTCTGCGCGCCCGCACCCGATGCGGCCTGGTAGGTCATCGCCGTCATCCAGTCGACGAGGTTCTCGCGGAACAGGCCGCCGAGTGCCATCAGCATCAGGCTGACCGTGCAGTTACCGCCGATGAAGTTCTTCGTGCCCTTGACGAGCGCGTCCTTGATCACGTCGAGGTTGACCGGATCGAGGATGATGACCGCATCGTCCTTCATCCGCAGCGACGATGCCGCGTCGATCCAGTAGCCGTTCCAGCCGGCCGCGCGCAGCTTCGGGAACACGTCGTTCGTGTAGTCGCCGCCCTGGCACGTGATGATCACGTCGCACTTCTTCAGCTCGTCGACGTTGGTGGCGTCCTTGAGCGTAGTCTCGTTTTTCGCGAACGACGGCGCTTTGCCGCCCGTGTTGCTGGTGCTGAAAAACACCGGTTCGATCAGGTCGAAATCGCCCTCTTCCTGCATGCGCTGCATCAGGACGCTGCCGACCATGCCGCGCCAACCTACGAGACCTACGTTCATGACTAACCCTTTGATGGAGCTTCCCCGCCATTCCGTCCCCGGTGTGACCGCGCGGGGAAATAGGCGGGCACGACGGACGATCAGCGTTTAATGATCGTTTTCGTGGTAATGGTTTTCGTGATGACGATGGCGCGCGCACCCACACGGGCTGTGTTGCCGTGGAGTTTCAAGACCGGGGAGATCAGGGAAATAAGCGCCATCGTTCGAGTCTACACAAAGCCGGTTGCCCGCACAACGGCCAACCACACGCGAACCGGCCGAATTCGCGGCCCGTTCGCGCCCTTTCTACATGATTGCGTTACAGCGCCGCGACCACCGCGTCGCCCATCGCCGTCGTGCCGACGCGCTGGCAACCCGGCGTCGCGATGTCGCCCGTACGGTAGCCCTGTTCGAGCACCGTTTTCACCGCGCGCTCGATGCGATCGGCCTGCTCCGCACGATTCAGCGAGTAACGCAGCATCATCGCGGCCGACAGGATCGTCGCGAGCGGGTTCGCGATACCCTTGCCCGCGATGTCCGGCGCCGAACCGTGCGACGGTTCGTACAGGCCCTTGTTGTTCTTGTCGAGCGACGCCGACGGCAGCATGCCGATCGAGCCCGTCAGCATCGACGCTTCATCCGACAGGATGTCGCCGAACATGTTGCCGGTGACGACGACGTCGAACTGCTTCGGCGCCTTCGCGAGCTGCATCGCCGCGTTGTCGACGTACATGTGCGACAGCTCGACGTCCGCGTACTCCTTCGACACGTCGATCATGACGTCGCGCCAGAACTGCGACGTTTCGAGCACGTTCGCCTTGTCGACCGACAGCAGCTTCTTCGCGCGCTTTTGCGCAGCCTGGAACGCGACGTGCGCGATGCGGCGCACTTCCGGTTCCGAATAGCGCATCGTGTCGAAGCCTTCGCGTTCGCCCGCGAACGGGCCGTCCGGTGCAGCGCGCACACCGCGCGGCTGGCCGAAGTAGATGTCGCCGTTCAGTTCGCGCACGATCAGGATGTCGAGGCCCGCGACCAGCTCGGGCTTCAGCGGCGATGCATCGACGAGCTGCGGATAGCAGATCGCCGGGCGGAAGTTCGCGAACAGCTCGAGATGCTTGCGCAGCCCGAGGATCGCCTGCTCGGGGCGCAGCGCGCGCTCGAGCGAGTCGTACTTCCAGTCGCCCACGGCGCCGAACAGGATCGCGTCGGCTTCCTTCGCGAGCGCAAGCGTCGCGTCCGGCAGCGGATGACCGCTTGCCTCGTAGCCCGCGCCGCCAACCGGCGCCTGTTCGAGTTCGAACGTCTCGCCGAGTGCGTTCAGCACCTTCACGGCTTCATTGACGATTTCCGGACCGATGCCGTCGCCGGGCAGCACTGCAATCTTCATGCGAAATTCCTGACTGGGTAGGTTTTTATGGAGGCAGGCCGGCGAACGCGCCGCCGGCGCGCCCGCCCGAAAGGCACGATCAGCCGACCAGCTTGGTGTTGAGCCACGGCTGCTTCACGAGGCGCTCCGCTTCGAACTGGCGAATCTTGTCCGCATGGCGCAGCGTGAGGCCGATGTCGTCGAAGCCGTTCAGCAGGCAGTACTTGCGGAACGCGGTGATCTCGAACGGATACTCGCGGCCGTCGCCCGCGCGCACGACCTGCGCGTCGAGGTCGATCGTCAGTTGAAAACCGTTGAACGCAACCGTCTCGTTGAACAGGTGATCGACCTGCTGCTCGGTCAGCACGATCGGCAGCAGGCCGTTCTTGTAGCAGTTGTTGAAGAAGATGTCCGCGAAGCTCGGCGCGATGATCGCGCGGAAGCCGTACTGCTGCAGCGCCCACGGTGCGTGCTCGCGCGAGCTGCCGCAGCCGAAGTTCTTGCGCGCGAGCAGCACGGATGCGCCCTGGTAGCGCGGCTGGTTCAGCACGAAGTCGGGATTCAGCGGACGATTCGAGTTGTCCTGGCCCGGCTCGCCGTGATCGAGGTAACGCCATTCGTCGAACGCGTTCGGACCGAAGCCCGTGCGCTTGATCGACTTCAGGAACTGCTTCGGGATGATCGCGTCAGTGTCGACGTTCTCGCGATCGAGCGGCGCCACGACGCCGGTATGCACAGTGAATTTTTCCATGATCCGTCTATCCGGTTGAAGGGCCGGCGTTCAGCCGGCGCACATCGACAAATCCTCGTCGGGCCGCGTCATTCCGCGGCGCGCTTGATCGCGCTGCCGGCGGCGTTGACGTCCTGCCCGAAGCCCTGGACGGTGTTGCAGCCCGCGAGGCCGAAACCCAGCCCCGCCAGCGCCAGCGCGGCAACCAGCCGCGCAATGACCTTCGATGCCGTCACGCGTTACCCCAGCTGGCGAATGTCGACGAAGTGACCTTCGATGGCCGCGGCTGCCGCCATCGCGGGGCTCACGAGGTGCGTGCGACCGCCCGCGCCCTGCCGGCCTTCGAAGTTGCGGTTCGACGTCGACGCGCAGCGCTCGCCCGGATCCAGCCGGTCGGCATTCATCGCGAGGCACATCGAGCAGCCCGGCTCGCGCCATTCGAAGCCGGCATCCGTGAACACCTTGTCGAGCCCTTCGCGCTCGGCCTGCGCCTTCACGAGGCCCGAGCCCGGCACGACCATCGCGAGCCGCACGTTCGACGCGACACGACGGTTCAGCTTCTTCACGACGTACGCGGCTGCGCGGATGTCCTCGATTCGCGCGTTCGTGCACGAACCGATGAAGATCTTGTCGACCTTGATCGATTCGATCGGCGTGTTCGGCTCGAGCGCCATGTAGGCCAGCGCACGCTCCATCGCGTCACGCTTGACCGGATCCTTCTCGCGCTCGGGATCGGGTACGCGACCGTCGATCGACGTGACCATTTCCGGCGACGTACCCCACGTGACCTGCGGCACGATCTCGGCTGCGTTCAGCTCGACCACGCGATCGAACTGCGCGCCTTCGTCCGACTTGAACTGGCGCCAGTATTCGACGGCCTGATCCCATTCCGCGCCGGTCGGCACGAACGGACGGCCCTTCAGGTAATCGATCGTCGTGTCGTCCACCGCGACCATGCCCGCGCGCGCGCCGGCTTCGATCGCCATGTTGCAGACGGTCATGCGGCCTTCCATCGTCAGCGCGCGAATGGTCGAGCCGCCGAATTCGATCGCGTAGCCCGTGCCGCCGGCCGTGCCGATCTTGCCGATGATCGCGAGCACGATGTCCTTCGCGGTACAGCCGCGCGGCAGCGTGCCCTCGACCTTCACGAGCATGTTCTTGCTCTTTTTCTGCAGCAGGGTTTGCGTGGCGAGCACGTGCTCGACTTCCGACGTGCCGATGCCGTGCGCGAGCGCGCCGAACGCACCGTGCGTCGACGTATGCGAATCGCCGCACACGATCGTCATGCCCGGCAGCGTCGCGCCCTGCTCCGGCCCGATGATGTGGACGATGCCCTGGCGCACGTCGTTCATCTTGAACTGCGTGATGCCGAACGCATCGCAGTTCGCGTCGAGCGTGTCGACCTGCAGCTTCGAGACGGGATCGGCGATGCCGTGGCTGCGATCGGTGGTCGGCACGTTGTGGTCCGACACGGCCAGGTTCGCGCTGATGCGCCACACCGGACGCTGCGCGATCTTCAGCCCTTCGAATGCCTGCGGGCTCGTGACTTCATGCAGCAGCTGACGGTCGATGTAGAGCAGAGTCGTGCCGTCTTCCTCGGTGTGGACCACGTGGGTGTTCCACAGTTTGTCGTAGAGAGTCTGTGCCATGGGTATGCGGGGTCGTTGTGACTACAAGCCTTGCGGATGCGGTCGATTATGCCACGCAGAACGCATCACGGCGCAGGCCGGATGCGAAAAAACCCATTAAAAACAGTGGTTTGGCTGGTAGTGCCAATACCTGTATCGGCATTACCCGGCAAAACGGGGCACGCACGATCCGGCGGATGACGATCGCGCAGACGCGTCGCCCGGATCTCACGCCGTGCCCCGCGGCCGACGGTGTCAGCCGTTCGGGTACTCGCGGTTGATCAGGTCGAGCCGCAGCATCGCGAGCTGCATGCCGGCGTTGTTCAGCAGGTAGAGGTCGCGCCGCCGCATGGCCGCCATCTGCGCGGACGTGTCGTAGAGCGACGGCAGCGTGAAGCCGGCCGGCACCGCCGCCTGCATCCCCGCCACATTCGACACGCGCACAGCGAGCGACGCCTGATCCAGATGCGTGACGACACCGACCTTGCCGAGCGCTGCGGCCGAGCCGGCCTGCTTGACGATTGCGGCGGCGACGCCATCGGGGGTCGGTATCGGGCTGCCGGCCGCCAGGGCAGGTGTCGCAATCGACGTCACGCCGGCCGTCAGGCCGTATTTCGACGCGAGCACGCTGGCGATGTCCTGCTGCGCGAAGATCGGCGCCGTGACCTTCTGCCGAAGCTGGAACACGGCGTCGGCAATCGCCTCGTTGACGGGGCCCGGTACGGGTGCAGCGGCCGATGCCCCGGCGCGGTTGCCGAAACTGAACGCGGCGATCGTATTGATGGAAGCCGCGGCGACGGTCGGCGGCGTCCACGAGAAAAACGTGTCGAGCAGATAGCCGGTTTCGTCGGTGGCGGTCGCGCGATCGTTCAGTTCGTTCGTCAGCTTGCCGAGCATCTGGCGCTGCAGTTCTGCATCGTCGGCAGGCGCGTCGCTCGCGAACACGGGCGTGGCGGCCGCGCACGATGCCGCGAGGACGGAGGTGGAAGCCAGGAAATGGCGACGGGTATTCATGGTCATGAGAGTCGTATGGGAAGCGGAAGGCGTCAGCCCTTCGGGAACGCCTGCATCGTCGCGGTCACCGCGCGCGTCAGCATCTGCGCATACATGTCGTGCACGAGGTAGAGGCTGCGGTTGCGCGTCCACGGCTGGCCCGACTGCGGGTCGTATGTCGTCGGCAACGCGACCTCGGCGACGGCAGCCGCCTTCATGCCCGCCTGCTGTGACGTCTGGATGCAGCGCTTCGCGTGATCTCGGTGGCCAACCACCGCGACGGTGCCCATCGCCGCCGCCCCACCCGCACGCGACACGGCCACGGCCGCGACGCCTGCGGTGCTCAGATACACGATCGAGCCGTCGTTCGCGATCACCGGTTCGACCGACGACAGCACGTCGGCGCCCATTCCATATTTCGACACGAGGAAACGCGCGATTTCCCACTGCGCATAGACCTTGACGGGCTTCAGCTGACGGATGCGGTACACGGCGTCCGCGAGCGCTTCGTTCACGGGCCCCGGATCGGGCAGCGCCGACTGGTTGCCGCCGGTGCTCGACGTGTTGCCGCTCGCCGCATTCGGACGGTTGCCGAAGCTGTACGCGACGATCGCGCCGATCTGCGCGGCCGGCACTGTCGGCAGGTCCCACGTGAAGCCGACGTCGGTCATCGCCGGGACGATCGCGTTGACGACCGCCGCATCTCCGAGCTGCGCGTTCAGTTTCGCGGACATCTGCGCGGCGAGCGCGCTGTCGGTGATCGGTGCCGACGTGACGTCGTCGCCACCGCATGCGCTCAGCAGTGAAGACGCCGCGACGGCTGGCGCGGCGGCGAGGAATTTTCTTCGGGACGAAGCCGGGGAATGCTGACTCATGAGCACGATACGCAATGATGCGAATGACGACCGCACCTGGCGACAGGCAGGGTCAATGGAATTCGCAGGGTCAAGGGGAAAGGCAATCGGGCGAGTTCGCGCGAACCGGAATCGCGGCGCACCACCGATCGACGAAGCGCGATCCTAGGCGGCGTTGGTTAAATTGCGGTGAAAACACCGGCCGAATCCGCTCGATCGCCGCGCCGTTTCGCCGACGGACGATTTTGTTTCACATGCGGTGAGCGAATCGCATGCTTGTTTCGCCGGTGGCGCGCTCGCGACAGGTACGGGGTTTCGACGTATCGACACCCGCGCTACGATGGCGCAATACACGCCCCCACGATCCAGACTCGGAGCCCACCACGATGAAACTCGGCCTGAACGCATCGCTCGCCCGTCTCGACGACGAAGGCACGCTGTTCACGACATTGTTTCGGCACGGCACGCTCGACATCGAGCTGTACCGGCCACGCATCGAGGACACGCAGAAGCCGCACACACGCGACGAGGTCTACGTGATCGCCACCGGCACGTCGCGCTTCGTCGTCGACGGACGCGAATGCGAGGTCGCGGCCAGTGACGTGCTGTTCGTCCCGGCACACGCCGAACACCGCTTCATCGGCTTCTCCGACGACTTCTCGACCTGGGTGTTCTTCTACGGCCCCGAAGGCGGCGAGCGCAGCGCGTAGCGGGCGATGCGCGCGGCACTTTTCGTGCGATCGCCTAGACTGTCTATTCGCAGCGGGCGGCACGCGACGCGCGGCCGCCCGGTCGTCACGATGCCGGTGGCAGCCGGTTCAACGAACGGGAAAACAGCATGCGATACGAACTCTATTACTGGCCCGAGATCCAGGGCCGAGGCGAGTATGTGCGGCTCGCGCTCGAAGCGGCGGAAGCCGACTATGTCGACGTCGCGCGCGAATCGGGGCGCGGCATGGGTGTGCCGGCGATGATGCGCATGATGGACGGCACGAAGGCGGAATGCGTGCCGTTTGCGCCGCCGTTCCTGAAAGCCGGCGACCTGGTGGTCGGGCAGACCGCGAACATCCTGCTGTTCCTCGGCGCGCGGCTCGAGCTCGCGCCGGACGACGAAGCCGGCCGGCTGTGGGTGCACCAGCTTCAGTTGACCGTGGCCGATTTCGTCGTCGAGATCCACGACACGCACCATCCGATCGCAAGCGGCCTCTACTACGAGGACCAGCAGGCGGAAGCCGCCGAGCGCGCGGCCGACTTCCTCGAAAACCGGCTGCCGAAATTCCTCGGCTACTTCGAGCGCGTACTCGACCAGAATCCGCACAAGAGCGGCTACCTTGCCGGCAACGCACTCAGCTATGCGGACCTGTCGATGTTCCAGTTGATCGAGGGGCTGCGTTACGCGTTTCCGAAAGCAATGAAGCGCGCGGAACGGAAAATCCCTGCGCTGGTCGCGCTGCACGACCGCGTCGCAGAGCATCCGCCGGTCGCGCGCTATCTCGCGTCGGAACGCCGCATCCCGTTCAACGACATGGGCATCTTCCGGCACTATCCGGAGCTGGACAAGTAATGCCGGCACGGCATCCGCGCCGCTTCATGCACGACGACGGATGCCCCCGCTCACGCGGCGACCGGCGTCTCGTGCAAATGACGCCACACGATCAGCCCATCCGCCTCGCGCCGGAACACGACCGTCGAGCGCCGCACCGTGCGCCGCCCTTGCGCGTCGGTCTGCGTCTCGCGATAGCCGATCGTCGCGCCGTCGGCCCACACCGCAAGCCCGCGCAACTCGTCGATGTCGATCACCAGCCCGGGACGCGCGCCGTGCCCGTCTGAAAACAGCGCATCGACGCCCGCGTAATCGAGCACCGTGCCCGACATCGTGATCATCGAAAATCCCGGCGAGAAACGCGCCATCAGCGTCGCGAGCCGCTCGGGGCCGGCACGACCGGACAACCAGCACGCGATGTCGGCAACGGTATCGACGACTTCCTTGAAATACGGATTCGGTACATTCATAAGGCTCTCAGGTTCTCACGAGTGGGATGAAACGGGTTGCGCGACCGGCGCATGGTGTGCGGGAAGCCGTGCGATCAGGCCGAGCAGCAGCAAGGTCAGCACGACCGCCAGCCCGAAGCACCAACGGTACGGCGCGAGCGACGGGCCGCCGGCGTCGAACGCCAGCAACGCATTGAGCGCGCTGCCGAGCACGGCCACGCCGACGCAAAAACTCAACTGGCGGTTGATGTTCCACAGCGCGCTCGCGTCGCCCATCCGGTCGGCCGGCACATCGACGAACGCCGCGCTTTGCGACGTGCTCGTGCACAGGCTCGCACCGAACCCCATCGCCGCGAATGCCGCGATGCGCACAGCCTCGACGCCGGCCCACGGCGTCGCGAGCAGTGCGATGCCGACGCAATCGATCGCGATGCCGCACGCGAACAAAGGCTTCGCGCCGTGGCGCGGAAAGCAGCGGCGCGTGGTCGCGATCGCGAAGAACGCCGCGATCGCCCACGGCAGCATCAGCGCGCCGACATGCGCCGCGCTCAATCCGAGCGCGTTCTGCAGATAGAGCGACGCGACGAGGTTAACGCCCGTAAAGATGCCCGGCACGCACAGATAGACCACCACACCGGTCCGCAGCAGCGGCTGGGCGAGCAGGCGCAGGTCGACGACCGGCGACATCGCACGACGCGCATGCGCCACATAGCCGGCGCCTGCCGCGACCGCGACGGCCAGCATCGCGAGCGGGAAACCCGCGCCGCCGGGCTGCCCCGCGGCGGTCAGCCCGAGCAACAGCGCGACGAGTGTTGCCGCACTCAGGCCGAGCCCCGGCCAGTCGAGCCGCGGCGGCCGGTCGCGCGCGCCGTCGCGCGGCAGCCAGGCGAACGCGAGCGCGCAGGTCGCGGCCGCGATCGGCAACATCGCGAAGAAGATCGCGCGCCACGACCCGCGATCGACGATTGCCCCGCCGATCGCAGGTGAAACCGCGGGCACGAGCAGCGCGACCATCATCACGACCGACGTGAGCCGCGCCCGCGCTTGCGGCGGATACGCGCGATAGGCCATCGTCTGCCCGACCGGAATCAGCAGCCCGCCGCCGAGCCCCTGGACCAGCCGCCACGCGAGCAGCGCCTCGATCGACGGCGACGCGCCGACGCCGGCACTGCCGATCCCGAACAGCAGCAACGATACGGCGAACACGCGCCGCTCGCCGCAGCGGCGCGCGAGCCACGTGCCGAACGGAATCACGACGGTCAGGCCGAGCACATACATGTTCCCGACCCACGCAAGCTGCGCGACCGACGCGTGCAGTTCGCGCTGCAGCGCCGGATACGCGGCGTTCAGCATGAACATGTTCGCGAGGTCGATCGCGAAGCCGAGCAGGTAGACGGCGGCAATTCTGGAACGGTCTGGCATGGCGGCGGGAACATCACGAAACGCCGCAGTGTAGAAGCGGGCGCGCACATCGGTAAGCGGCCGGATTCGACGAGTCTCGTCGAATTTTTTTGACAATCGGATCGCGCTGCCACGACGCTACGACGCCGCACGCGCCGCACATTCGGGTACCCTTCGAGCGATCCAACGCATAGACAGGACCCACGCCCCAACCATGGTGAGCCTCGATCGTTTCGCCGTATTCCGTGCCGTGGTCGAAGCCGGTTCGTTCACGGCCGCCGCAACCGCGCTGAACCAGGCGCGGGCGGCCGTCAGTTTCAACGTGAAGCAGCTCGAAACCGAGCTCGGCGTCACGCTGCTCACGCGGACGACCCGGCGTGTCGAGCTGACCGACGCAGGCGAGCGTTTCTACCAGCGCTGCCTGCGCGTGCTCGAAGAAGCCGAAGGTGCGATCGACGAGGTGCGCGGCGAGCACGGCGGGATGCAGGGCATCCTGCGCGTGACGTCGACGGTCGAGTATGCGGCGCGCGTCCTCGCACCGATGCTGCATGCGTTCACCGCGCAGCATCCCGCGTTACGCGTGCGGCTCGAAACGCATACGTCGCAGGCCGATCTCGTGCGCGACCGCTTCGACGTCGCGATCCGGCTCGGACGCCACGAGCACTTTCGCGACCTGCCCTATCGCGGCGTCTGCCTTGCCACCTACGACGTGCTCGCCGTGATGGCGCCCGACCTGCCGGCGAAGGCCGGGCGCCCGCAGCCGGCGTCGCCCGACGACCTCGCCCGCATGCCGCAGCTCGGCCACAGCCGGCTCGAGCGGATCGCCGAATGGACGCTCACCGATCGCGCGGGCAACGAACATGCGTTTCGACCGGCCACGAAGCCTCGCGTCGTCGTCGACAACGCATCGGTGTTGAGTGAACTCGCGCGCCAGGGCAGCGGCGTTGCGTTGCTGCCCGAATGGCTCGTGCGCGACGATCTCGACAGCGGCGCACTGGTCGATGCGCTGCCCGCCTACCGGTTTCCGCAGCAGAGCGTCTACGCGCTGTACGTCGCGACGCGGCACGTGCCGCAGAAAGTGCGCGCGTGGGTGGACTTCATGAAGGAGCAATTGCAGCACGTGCACTGAGCGCGGTTTGCGTGTGTCGCCGCGCGCAGGCCGCAGCAGCAGAGCCGGCCGTACGGTCGTACGAAACGACCGGCTTCCGTTGCCGCGCTTGCAGCACCGCGCAATCAGTGCGGGTGCCCGTGCTGCGAGGCCGTCGCATCGACGGCCTCGACCGAACGCGTCAGCCACGGCCCGATGTCCATCTCCTCGTAGCGCACGAGCCGGCTCTTGCGCGCACGGCGGTACGCCCACCAGATCGCGACGAACAGCGGAATCCACACGTAGATCGACAGCACTTCCATCCAGTCGATATGGGCCGCGAAGAACGCCTGGTAATCCTGCCCGAGCGAGATCACGATGCAGATCGCGATCGCGAACAGCGGCCCGAACGGGAACCATTTCGCGCGGTACGGCAGTTGGTCGAGCCGGTAGCCCTGCTTCAGGAACCCCTTGCGGAACCGGTAATGGCACACCGCGATGCCGAGCCACGCGATGAAGCCCGTAATGCCGACCGTGTTCAGCAGCCACAGATAGATGCCCTGGTTGTTGGTCAGCGACGTGAGGAAACACAGGCCGCCGACGGCCATCGTCGCGTACAGCGCGTTGCGCGGCACGCCGCCCGGCGACAGCGTCGCGAACATCGCCGGCGCGCGCCCTTCCGCCGCAAGGTTGTACAGCATCCGCGTCGCCGCGTAGGTGCCGGAATTACCGGCCGACAGCACGGCCGTCAGGATCACGAGATTCATTGCACCGGCCGCGAGCCGGAAACCCGCATGGCTGAACACCAGCGTGAACGGGCTTACGCCAATGTCGGTCACGTCGCTCTTCAGCAGGTTCGGGTCGGTGTACGGCACCAGCAGGCCGATCACGAAGATCGCGAACACGTAGAACAGCATGATCCGCCAGAAGATCTGCTTCACCGCGCGCGGGATCGTCTTGCGCGGGTTCTCCGATTCGCCGGCCGTGATCCCGACCAGCTCGGTACCGAGAAACGAGAATCCCGCGATCAGCGCGACGCTCATCATCGCGTGCACGCCGCCGACGAACGGCGCGTCGCCCGTCGTGAAGTTGCGCAAGCCGACCGGATGCCCGTTCCCGATCAGGCCGGCGGCGATCAGCAGCCCGGCCGCGATGAACGCGACCACCGTGACGACCTTGATCAGCGAGAACCAGTATTCCGATTCACCGAAGCCGCGCACCGACAGCGTGTTCAGCAGGAAGATCAGCACGAGGAAGCCCGCGCCCCACCAGATGCCGGGTATGGTCGGAAACCAGTAGCGCATCACGATCTGCGCGGCGACCAGCTCGATCGCGATCGTCACGGCCCAGCTGTACCAGTAGGTCCAGCCGAGCGCGACGCCGAAGCCTTCGTCCACGTACTTCTCGCCGTAGATCGCAAACGAACCCGATACCGGCATCAGTGCGGCCATCTCGCCGAGGCCCGTGACGACGAAGTACACCATCAGCCCGATCGCGATATACGCGGCGATCGCACCGCCCGGCCCCGCCTGCGCGACCGACGCACCCGACGCGACGAACAGCCCCGTGCCGATCGAGCCGCCAATCGCGATCATCGCGATGTGGCGGCCCTGCAGACGGCGCTTCAGCGTCGTTCCCGACGGCTCGGCCGTCTCCGCTGCCGCTTGCAAAGCATCCATAGTGTTCACCCTGATTGGATTCGGGCCGGACAATTTGATTCGGAATACAAATTGTCCGGCCCGGTCATTCGCCTCTAAACCGGCCCTTCCCGGCCGGCCGCATCACACGACGCTGCGCTTGATCGCCTGCAGTTCGGCTGTTGTCACGATCTTCTCGATCCGGAACCGCGGGCTTTCCAGCCACACGTTCGCGATCCGCCGGTACTCGTCGAGATCCTCGCACGCGAGCCGCACGAGAAAATCGAACGTGCCGCTGACGAGCCAGCAATCGAGCACGGCCGGATTCGCACGCATCTCGTCCTCGAACGGCGCCTGCGAACGACCGTGGTCGGCCAGCGTGATCTGCGCGATCACGACGATCGGCTTGGTCGCGCGCGGCGCCTTGATCACCGCGCGGTAGCCTTCGATCACGCCGAGCGCCTCGAGCCGCTCCACGCGCGCCTGGCAGGGCCGCGGCGTGAGGTTCACGAGCTCGGACAGCTTCCGGTAGGAAATCCGCCCGTCGGTACGCAGGATATCGAGGATCCGGAGATCGATCTTGTCGAGCTGCATCTTCTTGTCGGTCATCCGCGTTCGCTCCGGTCGGATCGTGGCTGGTGCGCGGAACGTCTCCTTGTCCGCGCGGGGGCCACATTATCCGGCCGAAGCGGCCGCGCGCCAATCGGCTAGAACCGCAGCGACAGGCAGGTCAGGCCGCCGTCCATCTTGCGGAACTCGCTCGTATCGATCACGTGCAGCGGCATGCCGAGCGACGCGATCGCGTCGTGCACGCGCGGGTAGCCGGCCGGCGTGATCAGCGTGCCGTTCACACGCAGCGTGTTGCCCGCGTATTCGTCGGCGGCCGAGATCGCGATCCGGCGATAGTCGGCGAACGCCGGATGCGCGGCCAGCGCTTCGGTTACGAGCAGCGTGTCGTCGCCGAGCGCGTTGACGACCGACTTCAGGTGCAGGCCGGCACCGACCGGCACCGCGACGACCGAGTAGCCGAAGCGCGACACCAGCGATTCGAACGCGGCAATGCCTTCGGCATCGGTGCGGCCCGTCAGGCCGATGAAGAAGCGCTTGCCGACCAGCATCACGTCGCCACCATCGAGACGGCCGTCCTGCATCGGCAGCAGGTCGCGATGCGCGGCGAGCGCCGCTTCGATGTGCACCGTCTCGCCGCGCCGTGCGGGCGCACCAGGGCGCGTGATCACCGCGAACTCGGGCGTCACGACCGCGACGTCCTCGACGAAATGCGAATCGGGGAACGCGTCCAGCGGCGGCAGTTCGGTCAGCTCGACGCCGAGCGTGCGCAGCGCGTCGCAGTATGCATGGAACTGGGTGAGCGTCTTGTCGTAGTCGGGCGCGCCGAGTTCGGCGGTGGTCAGGCCCGCGCTACAAGACGGCGCGGGGCGGCGAACGATCGCTTGCGTGAATTGCATCGACTCCTCCATGGTCTGCGCCGCACCCTTGCGGAGCAAAGGCCAGCGGCGTTGTGTCCGGACCATTATCGGAAGCCAAATTGCGCAATTCGTGTCGATTTCGACTCCGGCGACAGCCGATTGCGTCGAATTGCGCGAAAACCGCAGCCGATTCGGCAAGAGGCATCCAGGCACACGCGCCAGGTCTGCGATTGGGCTCCGCACACGCGATTCGACAGCGCGTCTAGCCGCTGCATCGCGCGCCCGGCCATCTGACGCACCCGCACCGCCCAGCCCGGTCGACGCTCCAACGTACGATTGCCCGATCGGCGTTTCGTATTCAGAATACCGATCACAATATCCAATCACCGCAGCGCTTCGGGAAAGAGACCTACTGTGACTCACGACACACTGACCATGATCGTGTTACGCATATTGCGCTATCACACACCGCCCGCCATCGAGTTCGACACACTGGCCAGTCTCGCCTATTCGAATCTGCCCGTGCGATCGCGAAACGGGCTCGAGCCGTCAGCGCGTATTCTCGCGAATCGCAAGCGCCGCCTCCGCACGATGATCGACGAACTTGTCGGACTGGGCATCGTCGTCCGGGACGAGGAAGGCTCCTCCCTGCTTCTGGCCGCCCCCTCTCCGGACGGTCGCGTTGGGGGGGGAAACGGGAACCCGCCGCCGCCCGGCAACAATGCCGGCGGCGATGGCGATGGCGATGGCGATGGCAACGGACTGGGGCAAGTGCTGGCCCATCCGATCCTGTTCGCCTATTCCGATGATGACTTCGATCAGGCACTCGACAACGCACTTGAGAGATTCCAATGACCCGGATAAACAACTCGCTGTCCATGTTGTCGCTCAAGTGCGCGCACAACACCTTCGACCTGTCATCCGGACTGGGCCATGTCAGCATTCGCGATCAGATCGTGCGTGCAAAACTGCTCATTCGCGATCTGCACGGTTCGGGCCTCTCCCCGCGGAGAATCCTCGTCGTGGGCGCCGGCATTGCAGGCGTCTGCGCAGCAGTGGAAGCCGCCCTTGTCGGTATCGAAGTTGTCTGCGTCGACACTAACCCGCGCCCCTTCGAGCTACAGCACGCGACCTCGCATCGCTACGTCGGTCCATACATGTACGAATGGCCCGCGAATATCTGCCGCCCTCAGGACTTTCCACCCAAAGACTGGCCCGCACGCGCGTTGCCATGGGCGGCTTTCGGTACCAGCATCGGTTGGGAAAGTGCCGAACCGTTGAAATCCAGTGATCTTGCCGACAGGCTGACTCGCTGGCTTGAGGAATGGCTGGACACCCCGCGTCCCACGGCGCATTTCGTCAGCCCGGTCTTTCTCACGAAGGTCGATAAAAACCGGATTCGGACCTGGGTCAAAAAATTCGTATCGCACCGCGGCCCCCTTCCGCTCACACTGCCCGGAAACGCATGGCCGACTGACGATGCACATACGGTACAGGACTTCCTCCCCGACTTCGTCATTCTGGCAGCCGGCATGGGAACCGAACGAACCGTCCTCGAAGGCGATGTGAAAGGCCTGCCGTTCTGGAAGGACGACCAACTCAAGGCCACCACTACTGCCGATGAACAAGTCGGGGTTTTTGGCGCCGGTGACGGGGCACTTCAGGATTTTCTCCGGGCATTGACACGCTACGACCATCCGCTGCAGTTTATCGATGCACTCCATGCCGATCCGGTGGTGCACGCGGCCTTCACTTCGCAACACGAGTATTTAATGCTGGTGGAGCACCAGAACAGAATGATGGCCGCCTGGACACACGATGGCGACTATCTTGCCAGACTGGATCTTCGCTGCCGTCACGTTGCCGAAACGCTATCCCGGCAATATGCGATACGTCGTGCAGTTGCGGCAGGCTTGCGGGAGGGCACCGGTAGCGTCCAGTTGTACTGCCGGGAAAAGCACTTCACCAAGGCTTATCTCTTGAACCGGTTCCTTGTCCATTTGATTTGCTGCTCGCTCCAAAACAGCTCGGACGAGTTTGCAGGACGTATGCGGTTCTCCGTCAATTTCGAACATACGGTGAAACACGCAGCCGAGTCGGCAGGCATGTACGAGATCGGCATCGAAAATCCCGGCAAAATGATCATTTGCCGTTCCTTCCACAAGATTTCAGTCAGACACGGGGTCAACCAGGATACAACTGCCGTCAAGCAGATGCTCGGACTTTCGAATGCCGCATTGGCCACGCGCACGACGTTGAGTCAGTTGCCCTTGCCGCTTTTCTACGACCGGATATAAGAGACAAGGGCACGGTACATTTCAAGCAGTCGTTCGCCCCGTCATAGCCCGAACTCCATCTGCGCCCGGCCGATGTCAGGTGCGTATCGGAAGCACGGCCACGCGCCCGACGACGACACGTCCGCACTCGACACGCCCCCCTTCACTGGAGCACCGCGCCGATCCGGCGCGCAAATGAAAACACCCCGACGGGATGACCCGTCGGGGTGTCGTGGCGTTGCGTTTTGCCCGACGCGAGCGGCCTGCCGGCCGTTCGCGCCGCACACGACTTAACGTGCGTTGAGCGGCTTCGCTTCGCGCGGCGTATCGCCGATGAACAGCTGACGCGGACGGCCGATCTTCTGCTCCGGATCGCCGATCATTTCGTTCCACTGTGCGATCCAGCCGACCGTACGTGCCATCGCGAAGATACACGTGAACATCGACGTCGGGATGCCCAGCGCGCGCTGGACGATGCCCGAGTAGAAGTCGACGTTCGGGTACAGCTTGCGCGACACGAAGTATTCGTCTTCCAGCGCGATCTTCTCGAGCTGCATCGCGAGCTTGAACAGCGGGTCGTCGTGCAGGCCCAGTTCGTTCAGCACTTCGTAGCACGTTTCGCGCATCAGCTTCGCACGCGGGTCGTAGTTCTTGTACACGCGGTGACCGAAGCCCATCAGCTTCACGCCCGAATTCTTGTCCTTCACCTGCTTGATGAATTCGGGGATGTTGTCCGGCGAACCGATCTGCTCGAGCATGTTCAGCGCGGCTTCGTTCGCACCACCGTGCGCCGGGCCCCACAGACACGCGATACCAGCGGCGATACATGCGAACGGGTTCGCGCCCGACGAGCCGGCCAGGCGGACGGTCGAGGTCGATGCGTTCTGCTCGTGGTCGGCGTGCAGGATCAGGATACGGTCGAGCGCGCGGACGAGCACGTCGTTGACCTTGTACTCTTCGCACGGGTTCGAGAACATCATGTGCATGAAGTTCGCGCTGTACGACAGCGAGTTCTTCGGATACACGAACGGCTGGCCGATGCTGTACTTGTAGGCCATCGCGACGAGCGTCGGCAGCTTCGCGATCATGCGGATCGCCGACACATCACGGTGACGCGGATCGTTGATGTCGAGCGAGTCGTGGTAGAACGCCGACAGCGCGCCGACTGCGGCGACCAGGATCGCCATCGGGTGCGCGTCGCGGCGGAAGCCACGGAAGAAGAAGTGCATCTGCTCGTGCACCATCGTGTGCTTCGTGACGGTGTCGACAAATTCCTTCTTCTGCGCTGCGTTCGGCAGTTCACCCTTCAGCAGCAGGTAGCAGCTTTCGAGGAAGTCGGCGTTTTGCGCGAGGTTGTCGATCGGGTAGCCGCGGTACAGCAGCTCGCCCTTGTCGCCGTCGATGTACGTGATCGCCGAATTACAAGCTGCCGTCGACATGAAGCCCGGGTCGTACGTGAACTTGCCGGTCTGGCCGTACAGCTTGCGGATGTCGATTACGTCCGGGCCCATCGTGCCCTTGTAAATCGGCAGTTCGACGCTCGGCGAGTTGTCGCTGAACGATAGCGTGGCTTTAACATCAGACGGAGTCATGGCACATCCTCAATCGAAATAAAGAAACGGGATTCGATAACGGGCACAACGCGTTACACATTGGCGTTACACGTTGCGCAGCATCTCCAACAGCCGGTGAATATCCGGGCTGTCTAGGTCGCCTTCTGGTTCCTTGCGCGCGAGGAGCAAGTCCATCAGGTCGTTGTCGCTCAGATCGAGCAGGCGCGACAACGCGCCTACGTCTGCATCGGTGAGGTCATGCTCGTATCTGCTGAAGAAACGCTCGAAGATGATGTCGTTTTCCAGCAGACCCCGCCGCGCGCGCCAGCGAAGGCGCGCGCGGCGGTGCGGGTCGGATTGATGCGAATCGTCGCTCATTTCAACCTTAAACCGCGCGGCGAACCATCAGTTCCTTGATCTTGCCGATCGCCTTCGTCGGGTTCAGGCCCTTCGGGCAAACGTCGACGCAGTTCATGATCGTGTGGCAACGGAACAGACGGTACGGGTCTTCCAGGTTGTCGAGACGCTCGCCGGTGGCCGTGTCGCGGCTGTCCGCGATGAAGCGGTAAGCCTGCAGCAGGCCGGCCGGGCCGACGAACTTGTCCGGGTTCCACCAGAAGCTCGGGCACGACGTCGAGCAGCTCGCGCACAGAATGCACTCGTACACGCCGTCGAGCTCGTCGCGCTCTTCCGGCGACTGGAGACGTTCCTTCTCCGGCGGCGGCGCGTCGTTGATCAGGTACGGCTTGATCGAGTGGTACTGGTTGAAGAAGTGCGTCATGTCGACGATCAGGTCGCGCACGACGGGCAGGCCCGGCAGCGGACGCAGCACGATCTTCTGCGGCAGGTCGTTCAGGTTCGTCAGGCACGCGAGACCGTTCTTGCCGTTGATGTTCATCGCGTCCGAACCGCACACGCCTTCACGGCACGAACGGCGGAACGACAACGTCTCGTCCAGTGCCTTCAGCTTCACCAGTGCGTCGAGCAGCATGCGCTCATGCTGGATCTCGAGCTCGTACGTCTGCATGCGCGGCGCTGCGTCCTTGTCCGGATCGTAGCGGTAGACTTCAAAAATGCGTTTTGCCATTTCGGATTCCTTTGACTCGGCTTAGAACGTGCGCGGCTTCGGCGGCACGGATTCGACCGTCAGCGGCTTCATTTGAACCGGCTTGTAGTCGAGGCGATCGCCTTCGCTGTACCACAGCGTGTGGCGCAGCCAGTTCTCGTCGTCGCGGTGTTCGTAGTCGCTGTGTGCGTGCGCGCCACGGCTTTCCTTGCGCGCTTCCGCCGACACCATCGTGGCGCGAGCGACTTCGATCAGGTTCTCCAGCTCGAGCGCTTCGACGCGCGCGGTGTTGAACACCTTCGACTTGTCCTTCAGGTGGATGTTTTCCACGCGTGCTGCCAGGCCGGCCATCTGGTCGACGCCTTCCTTCAGCAGTTCGGATGTGCGGAACACGCCTGCGTGCTTCTGCATCGTCGAGCGGATGTCGTTCGCGATGTCCTGCGTGTATTCGCCCGAGGTCGACTTGTCGAGCTTCGCCAGGCGTGCCAGCGAGAATTCGCCTGCATCGGCCGGCAGCGGCTTGTGTTCCTTCTGGTTCTTCACGTGCTCGACGATGTGGTTGCCGGCCGCACGGCCGAACACCACGAGGTCCAGCAGCGAGTTCGTGCCGAGGCGGTTCGCGCCGTGCACGGACACGCACGAGCATTCGCCCACTGCGTAGAAGCCGTTGACCGGATCCTTGTGACCGCGCGACGTGCCGACGACCTGACCGTGGATGTTGGTCGGGATGCCGCCCATCTGGTAGTGGATCGTCGGGACGACCGGGATCGGTTCCTTGATCGCGTCGACGTTCGCGAACTTCAGCGCGATTTCGCGGATCGACGGCAGACGCTTCATGATCGTCTCGGCGCCGATGTGCGACAGGTCGAGCAGCACGTGATCCTTGTTCGGACCCACGCCACGGCCTTCCTTGATTTCCTGGTCCATCGAACGCGACACGAAGTCACGCGGCGCCAGATCCTTCAGCGTCGGTGCATAGCGTTCCATGAAGCGCTCGCCGTTCGCGTTGCGCAGGATACCGCCTTCGCCGCGCACGCCTTCGGTGATCAGCACGCCCGCGCCGGCCACGCCGGTCGGGTGGAACTGCCAGAACTCCATGTCCTGCAGCGCGATACCCGAACGCGCAGCCATGCCGAGGCCGTCGCCGGTGTTGATGAACGCGTTGGTCGATGCCGCGAAGATCCGGCCTGCGCCGCCCGTCGCGAACAGCGTCGTCTTGCCTTCCATGATGTAGACGTCACCCGTCTCCATCTCGAGGGCCGTCACGCCGAGCACGTCGCCTTCCGCGTCGCGGATCAGGTCGAGCGCCATCCATTCGACGAAGAACTGCGTCTTCGCTTCGACGTTCTGCTGGTACAGCGTGTGCAGCAGCGCGTGACCGGTACGGTCGGCGGCCGCGCAAGCGCGCTGGACCGGCTTCTCGCCGTAGTTCGCGGTGTGGCCGCCGAACGGGCGCTGGTAGATCGTGCCGTCCGCGTTGCGGTCGAACGGCATGCCGAAGTGCTCGAGTTCGTACACGACGTTCGGCGCTTCACGGCACATGAATTCGATCGCGTCCTGGTCGCCGAGCCAGTCGGAGCCCTTGATCGTGTCGTAGAAGTGGAAGTGCCAGTTGTCTTCGCTCATGTTGCCGAGCGATGCACCGATACCGCCCTGCGCGGCCACCGTGTGCGAACGCGTCGGGAACACCTTCGACAGCACGCCGACCGACAGGCCCGCGCGCGACAGTTGCAGCGCTGCGCGCAAGCCGGAGCCGCCCGCGCCGACGATCACCACGTCGAACTTGCGGCGCGGGAGGTTAGATTTGATTGCAGCCATTCTTTACACTCTCCAGAGAATCTGCGCGGCGTAGCCCGCACATGCGAGCAGCCAGACGATGGTCAGCGATTGCAGCAGCAGGCGCACACCGACGGGCTTCACGTAGTCCATCCAGATGTCGCGCACGCCGACCCATGCGTGGTAGAAGAGGGAAAGCAGCATCACGAAGGTCGCGAGCTTCATCCATTGCGCGGCGAAGATCGATGCCCAGCCTTCGTACGAGAAATCGTGCGCGCCGAAGAACAGGACGAGCAGAATGACCGTGTAGACTGCCATGATCGTGGCGGTGATGCGCTGCGCAAGCCAGTCGCGCAGGCCGTAGTGTGCGCCGACGACGAGGCGCTTCGAGCCGATTCGGTTATTGGCTGCCATTTTCTTAGAATGCTCCGAACAGTTTGAGTGCCATGGCGATCGTCAGGGCGATCGAGACGACAAAGACGACGACTGCCGTCCGCTTGCCGCCTTCCTTCGTGACGGCGTCGTGGTTGACGTCCATCAGCAGGTGGCGAATGCCGGCGCAGAAATGGTGGAAGAAGGCCCACGACAGTGCGAGGACGATCAGCTTGACGATGATGTTGGAGAGGAAAGCCTTGAAGACTTCGAAGCTGAGCTCGGACGTGAGGCTCTGGTCGAAGAGGAACAGCAGGAACGGCAGGAACAAGAACAGCAGCGCGCCGCTGACTCGATGGAGAATCGACAATATCGCTGCCAGCGGCATGCGATATTTCATCGTGATATCGCCGAATCCGATGTTCCGGTATTCCGGCCTCGGCTTTCTTACTGCATCAGTCATGCTAGACCCCTACTATGTTGTCACACTAATCCGCGATTTTAGCGCCTTTTTATATCGCGCTGCAGCGAAAGTCTGCTCTGGATAGTTGCGCGAACAAGAACAAAGGCGGCCCGAAACGTGCTTCGCGAGCGTGGGAATCGCGAAGCACTCGGCTTGAGCCGAAGCTACTCAACTCAAGTCATTCTGATAGTAGTACCCGGTTGTGACATACCAGCCGCGACGCACTTCCACCGGCCGGTCTCCGTATGTATAGGACACGCGCTCGACCGACAGCAAAGGAAAACCCGCCGGCACGTGCAGCAGGTCGGCCACTGCCGGCTCCGCCGCCACCGCGCGGATCTTCTCCGTCGCGCGGATCATCCGTGTGCCGAACTCCGTCTCGAACATTGCGTAGAGCGGCCCCTTGTACTCGCTCAGCCGCTCGAACGTGAGCCCGCGGAACATCGCGCCCGGCAGCCAGATCTCGTCGAGCACCGTCACTTCGTTCTCGAACTCCAGCAGGCGGCGCACCTGCACGACCGGATCGGCCGGCTTCAGGTCGAGCTGCCGCGCGATCTCGGCCGGCGCACGCAGGCGCCGGCATTCGAGCAGGCGGCTTACGTGCGGATGTTCGGCACCGTCGTCGGCCAGCAGGCGCAGGAAGCGGAACTGTGCGCGGTCCTCATTGTGCGTCGCAACAAAAGTACCCTTGCCCTGCCGCCGGACCACGAGGTTTTCGGCGGCCAGCTCGTCGATCGCCTTGCGAACGGTGCCCTGGCTGACCTTGTAGCGGGCCGCGAGCTCCACTTCGCTCGGGATGATCTCGCCCGGCTTCCATTCACCGGTTTCGAGACTTTGCGTGATCAATGACTTAATCTGCTGGTATAACGGGCTGAACGTCGGCGACGGCGGCGCCGCAGGCGACGGTGCGGGATCGCCCGCGCCCGGCTGCCCTGGGCCGCCTGCGCCGGTCTGATTCGCGGTATTCGCCTGGTTCGATGTCATGGCGCGCATTTCATCACAAACCGCACTTTTTCGTCCACTCAATTTCCGCAAAACATCTGTCTTATATAAGACATATGATACCGTTTGACTTTGCGCGTGACGGCTCCTACACTCCCGGTCGAGCAAGGGTTCGCGGGTGCAACAGCGCGTCCCCGGCTACGTGCCACGGCCGTCTCCAGGTTCACCGCGTCTGCCATCGCGAGTCCTCCGCCCTGCTTCAATGCAACGTTACGCACAACGCGCATAGAATGGCGTTTTCGCTAGCGTCCAACGCTTCAACCGTCCTGGAGATTTTCAATGGCTAAGCCCGCAAAGCGCGTTGCCGTCACCGGCGCCGCAGGTCAAATCGCTTACTCCCTGCTGTTCCGCATCGCGAACGGCGACCTGCTCGGCAAGGACCAGCCGGTCATCCTGCAACTGCTCGACCTCCCGCAAGCCCAAGGCGCCGTCAAGGGCGTCGTGATGGAACTCGACGATTGCGCGTTCCCGCTGCTCGCGGGCGTCGTAATCACCGACGATCCCAAGGTTGCATTCAAGGATGCAGACGTCGCGCTGCTGGTCGGTGCACGTCCGCGCTCGAAGGGCATGGAGCGCAAGGACCTGTTGTCGGCAAACGCTGAAATCTTCACGGTTCAGGGCGCTGCGCTGAACGAAGTCGCCAGCCGCGACGTGAAGGTGCTGGTCGTCGGCAACCCGGCGAACACGAACGCATACATCGCGATGAAGTCGGCGCCGGATCTGCCGAAGAAGAACTTCACGGCCATGCTGCGCCTCGACCACAACCGCGCGCTGTCGCAGCTCGCAGCGAAGTCGGGCAAGCCGGTCGCGTCGATCGAGAAGCTCGCCGTGTGGGGCAACCACTCGCCGACGATGTACCCGGATTTCCGCTTCGCGACCGCCGAAGGCGAATCGCTGCTGAAGCTGATCAACGACGACGTGTGGAACCGCGACACGTTCATCCCGACCGTCGGCAAGCGCGGCGCGGCGATCATCGAAGCGCGCGGCCTGTCGTCGGCAGCGTCGGCAGCCAACGCAGCGATCGACCACGTGCGTGACTGGGCCCTCGGCACGAACGGCAAGTGGGTCACGATGGGCATCCCGTCGGACGGCTCGTACGGCATCCCCGAAGACATCATCTACGGCGTGCCGGTCGTTTGCGAAAACGGCGAGTACAAGCGCATCGAAGGCCTGGAAATCGACGCGTTCTCGCGCGAGAAGATGGACGGCACGCTGGCCGAGCTGCTCGAAGAGCGCGATGGCGTCGCCCACCTGCTGAAGAACTAAGCATCACGCGCCTTTGCCGGGCGGCCCTCGGGCCACCCGGTTCCGGCCCGGGCCGGCGCCAGCCGCCGGCCCTGCCGAACGATCCGATCCGCGCACGTTTTGCCGCCCCGCGCCCGCCGCGCACCGGCCCAGAACCTGCCCGAATCCGATTTTCTCCACGTTGACCCGCTTCCCTGACGTAGACGAGATGGCCGTGCTCACTCCTGCACAAGTGCTGTACGACGGGGCGTCCCCGCCCGCGATCCTGCCCTGCTGCGATCACTACGCGGGCAGCGAAAAGCTGATGCGCAAGTCGCTCGCGCTGCAGGCCGAGCTGGGTCCCGTATTCGACATCACGCTCGACTGCGAAGACGGCGCGTCCGTCGGCCAGGAAGCCGCGCACGCGGCACTCGTCGCCGACCTGCTCGGCAGCGACGAAAACCGCTTCGGCCGCGTCGGCGTCCGCATCCACGACTTTTCCCATCCGCACTGGCGCGACGACGTGCGCATCGTGCTGCGTGCGTCGCGCGCACCCGCCTACATCACGCTCCCGAAGATCGCGAGTGCCGCCGATGCAGCCGAAATGACCGCGTTCATCGAAGGCACGCGCCGCGAGCTCGGCATTACGCAGCCGATCCCGGTCGACGTGCTGGTCGAGACGCACGGCGCGCTCGCGCAGGCGGCCGCCCTCGCCGCGCTGCCGACGGTCGGCACGCTGAGCTTCGGGCTGATGGATTTCGTCTCCGCGCACCATGGCGCGATTCCCGATGCCGCGATGCGCTCGCCCGGCCAGTTCGAGCATCCGCTCGTGCGCCGCGCGAAGCTGGAAATCGCCGCGGCCTGCCACGCGCACGGCAAGACACCGTCGCACAACGTGACGACCGAGGTGCGTGACATGAGCGTCGTCGCCGCCGATGCACGCCGCGCGCGCGACGAATTCGCCTTCACGCGGATGTGGAGTATCCACCCCGCGCAGATCCGCCCGATCGTCGACGCATTCGCGCCGCGCACCGACGAGGTCGCGCTGGCCGCCGAGATCCTGCTGGCCGCGCAGGCGGCCGACTGGGGGCCGACGCGCCACGGTGATACGCTGCACGATCGCGCGAGTTACCGGTATTACTGGTCGGTGCTGCGCCGCGCGCGGGCCACCGGCCAGCCCGTGCCGGCCGAGGCCGCGCCGCTGTTCGGCCCGGCCGCCAAGGGCAGCGCGCCGTAAGCGCGCGCCGCCGGCCGATACACGAGTTTCATGCATTCGACGGGGCGCGAACCGGATAGAGGTTTGCGAAACGACAAAAAACGTAACGGAGCCCGAAAACCTGATATGTACGCGGCCAAATAGGTGAAAATAGCGGCCGCTGCGCGCTTTCGGGGCGCGTGCAGTTTCAAACCGGCCGGCAGTTTCGATTGCCGACCCTTGTCAACTGATTATCGAAAGGTTCTGACTCCATGAAGAAACTCCTGATCGCTACCGCCATCGGCGCCTTGTCCGCCACGATGCTGGTGTCGGCTCCGAGCGCGTTTGCCCAGGGTACGACCACGACGACCGCGAAGAAGGCAACGGCCAAGCGCCCGGCGCCGGCCAAGCGCATCATCCCGCGCAGCAAGAAGGCACAGGCACGTGCCGCCGCCAAGGTCGATCCGGTACCGGACGGCGCGGTCAAGTGGTCCTGCAAGGAAGGTCTGTCGTTCGACCTCGCCGGTGACATGAAGCGTGACCAAGTGGTCACGGTTCACTGGGCGAAGAAGAACTACAAGCTGCCGCGTCAGGCCACGACGACGGGCGCCGATACGTTCTATGATCCGGCAGCAGGCTTCAAGCTGATCGTGATCCCGACCAAGGCGATGCTGTTCTCCGACGCAAACGGCGGCGAGCGCCTCGCGGACGAATGCGTGACGCCGGAAATGACGCAAGGCACGCCGGCACCGACGCAGTCGAACGAACTGAAGCCGGCAACGAACTAAGCGCGTTCCCATCGGCCCCTCGATGTCCGCCCCGGTCTCCAACGTCCGCCCTGCTCCGGATACGGTACTCGTCGATATCGTCGACTACGTGCTGAATGCCGGTATCGACAGCGCGCTCGCGCTGGAGACGGCGCGTCATTGCCTGATCGACACGCTCGGATGCGGACTCGAGGCGCTGTCCTACCCTGCCTGCACCAAGCTGCTCGGCCCCGTCGTGCCCGGCACGATCGTGCCGAACGGCGCGAAGGTGCCCGGCACGTCCTTCCAGCTCGATCCCGTCCAGGCCGCGTTCGGCATCGGCGCGATGATCCGCTGGCTGGACTTCAACGACACCTGGCTCGCCGCCGAATGGGGCCATCCGTCCGACAATCTCGGCGGCATCCTGGCGACGGCCGACTGGCTCTCCCGCACGGCCGTCGCGGCCGGCCGGAAGCCGCTCACGATGCGCGACGTGCTGGTCGCGATGATCCAGGCCCACGAGATCCAGGGCTGCCTCGCACTCGAAAATTCGTTCAATGCGGTCGGGCTCGACCATGTGCTGCTCGTGAAGGTCGCGTCGACGGCCGTCGTCGGCCGCCTGCTCGGGCTCACGCGCGACGAGCTGATCAACGCTGTGTCCAACGCGTTCGTCGACGGCCAGGCGCTGCGCACCTACCGCCACGCGCCGAACACGGGCTCGCGCAAATCATGGGCAGCCGGCGACGCCACGTCCCGCGCGGTGCGCCTCGCGCTGATCGCGAAAACGGGCGAAATGGGCTACCCGTCGGCGCTCACCGCAAAGACCTGGGGCTTCTACGACGTGCTGTTCGACGGCAAGCCGTTTCGCTTCCAGCGCCCGTACGGCACGTACGTGATGGAAAACGTGCTGTTCAAGATCGCGTTCCCCGCCGAATTCCACGCGCAAACGGCCGCCGAGGCCGCGCTGCAGCTGCACGCGCAGCTCGCCGCCGCGGGCCGCACGACCGACGAGATCAGCCGGATCACGATCCGCACGCACGCGGCCGCGATCCGCATCATCGACAAGCAGGGTCCGCTCGCCAATCCGGCCGACCGCGACCACTGCATCCAGTACATGGTCGCCGTGCCGCTGCTGTTCGGCCGGCTGACCGCGGCCGACTACGAAGATTCGGCCGCCGCCGATCCCCGCATCGACGCGCTGCGCGCGAAAACCGTGTGCGTCGAGGATCCGCAGTTCACGAAGGATTACCACGACCCGGACAAGCGCTCGATCGCGAATGCACTGACGATCGAGTTCACGGACGGGTCGAAGCTTGCCGAGGTGGCGGTCGACTACCCGCTCGGCCATCAGCGGCGGCGTGCCGAAGGCATCCCGCTCCTGGTCGAGAAGTTCAGGACCAACCTTGCCCGCCGTTTCCCGGCAAAGCAGCAACAAGCGATTCTCGACGTGTCGCTGGACCAGGCAAAGCTCGAAGCAATGCCGGTCGATGAGTACGTCGATCTGTATGTGATATAGCCGTCATCTACAGGACTCTTTGTTTCCTAGCCTTAAACCCAGGAAAATCACCATGGCCCACAATCTCCACAAGACCCTCAAGGAATTCGACAGCGGTTCCGGTAAAGGCAAGTTCTACTCGCTGCCGCAGCTCGGCAAGGAACTGAAGACGAAGATCGAACGCCTGCCGGTGTCGATCCGTATCGTGCTCGAGTCCGTGCTGCGCAACTACGACGGCAAGAAAATCACCGAGGAGCACATCGAGCAGCTCGCGAACTGGAAGCCGACCGCGAAGCGCGTCGACGAAATTCCGTTCGTGGTGTCGCGCGTCGTGCTGCAGGATTTCACGGGCGTGCCGCTGCTCGCCGACATCGCGGCCATGCGCGGCGTCGCGGAGCGCACGGGCAAGAACCCGAAGAAGATCGAGCCGCTGGTCCCGGTCGATCTCGTCGTCGATCACTCGGTCCAGATCGACTACTTCCGCCAGAAGGACGCGCTCGACCTGAACATGAAACTGGAATTCCAGCGCAACAACGAGCGCTACCAGTTCATGAAGTGGGGCATGCAGGCCTTCGACACCTTCAAGGTCGTGCCCCCGGGCGTCGGCATCGTCCACCAGGTGAACCTCGAATACCTCGCGCGCGGCGTCCACAAGAAGGCGGACGGCGGCGACACCGTGTACTACCCGGATACCCTCGTCGGCACCGACAGCCACACGACGATGATCAACGGCATCGGCGTGGTCGGCTGGGGCGTGGGCGGCATCGAGGCGGAAGCCGGCATGCTCGGCCAGCCGGTGTACTTCCTGACGCCGGACGTCGTCGGCGTCGAGCTGAAGGGCAAGCTGCGCGAAGGCGTGACGGCCACCGACCTGGTGCTGACGATCACCGAAATGCTGCGTAAGGAGAAGGTCGTCGGCAAGTTCGTCGAATTCTTTGGCGAAGGCACGAAGTCGCTGTCGCTGCCGGACCGCGCGACGATCGGCAACATGGCGCCGGAATACGGCGCGACGATGGGCTTCTTCCCGGTCGACGAAAAGACGATCGACTACTTCGAAGGCACGGGCCGCACGAAGGCGGAAATCGCCGCGTTCGAAAACTACTTCAAGGCGCAGAAGCTGTTCGGCATCCCGAAGGCCGGCGACATCGACTACACGAAGGTCGTGACGCTGGATCTCGCGACGGTCGCGCCGTCGCTGGCCGGCCCGAAGCGTCCGCAGGACCGCATCGAGATCGGCAACGTCAAGTCGACGTTCACCGACCTGTTCTCGAAGCCGGTCGCGGACAACGGCTTCGCGAAGAAGGCGGACGACCTGAACACGCAGTACACGACGAGCAACAACGTCGACGTGAAGAACGGCGACGTGCTGATCGCCGCGATCACGTCGTGCACGAACACGTCGAACCCGAGCGTGCTGCTGGCCGCCGGCCTGCTCGCGAAGAAGGCGGTCGAGGCCGGCCTCACGGTCGATCCGAAGATCAAGACCTCGCTCGCGCCGGGATCGCGCATCGTCACCGAGTACCTGACGAAGACGGGCCTGCTGCCCTACCTGTCGAAGCTCGGTTTCGAAGTCGCGGCCTACGGCTGCACGACCTGTATCGGCAACGCGGGCGACCTGACGCCGGAGCTGAACGAAGCGATCACGAAGAACGACATCGTCGCGGCAGCCGTGCTGTCGGGCAACCGTAACTTCGAAGCGCGTATCCACCCGAACATCCGCGCGAACTTCCTCGCGTCGCCGCCGCTGGTCGTCGCGTACGCGATCGCCGGCAACATCACGCGCGACCTGATGACCGAGCCGGTCGGCAAGGGCAAGGGCGGCCGCGACATCTACCTCGGCGACATCTGGCCGACGAGCGATGAAATCCACGCGCTGCTCAAGTTCGCGCTCGATCCGAAGAAGTTCGAGGACAACTACTCGAAGCTGACCAAGAAGGGCGACCTCTGGAGCAAGATCGAGGGCGAATCGGGCCAGGTCTACGACTGGCCGAAGTCGACCTACATCGCCGAGCCGCCGTTCTTCGGCAACGACTTCTCGATGGAGCCGGCTGCGTCGATCCCGACGGTCAAGGGCGCGCGCGCACTGGGCATCTTCGGTGACTCGGTCACGACCGACCACATCAGCCCGGCAGGCTCGATCAAGGAAGACTCGCCGGCAGGCAAGTGGCTGAAGGAAAACGGCGTGCAGAAGGCCGACTTCAACAGCTACGGCTCGCGCCGCGGCAACCACGACGTGATGATGCGCGGCACGTTCGCGAACGTCCGGATCAAGAACCTGATGATCCCGGCGAAGGCGGACGGCTCGCGCGTCGAAGGCGGCCTGACGATCCATCAGCCGAGCGGCGAACAGCAGTCGATCTACGACGCGGCCATGCAGTATGTCGGCGCCGATACGCCGACCGTCGTGTTCGCGGGCGAAGAATACGGCACGGGCTCGTCGCGTGACTGGGCCGCGAAGGGCACGCAGCTGCTCGGCGTGAAGGCCGTGATCGCACGCAGCTTCGAGCGGATCCACCGCTCGAACCTGGTCGGCATGGGCGTGCTGCCGCTGCAGTTCAAGGGCTCGGACAGCATCCAGTCGCTCGGCATCACCGGCGACGAGACGTACGACATCGAAGGCCTCGGCGACGACTTCAAGCCGCAGCAGGACGTCACGCTCGTGATCAACCGCAAGAACGGCGAAACGCAGCGCGTGCAGGTACTGCTGCGCATCGATACGCCGATCGAAGTCGACTACTACAAGCACGGCGGTATCCTGCCGTTCGTGCTGCGCTCGCTGCTCGCAGCGTAAGCGCCCTGCTTTTGCAGGTGCCGCAGCCGCCTCGCGGGCGGTTGCGGCCGATTTGGATGCCCGACCTCGTGTCGGGCTTTTTTTTGCCTGCGCGGCGCTACGCGGCGTGGCCGGTCGTGCTGCGCGTCACGCCGCCTTGTCGGCCCGCGCTTTCGTGGCTGCGCCCGCTCGCCGCGTGTTCTTCTTCAGATGCGTCCGGTTGTATTCGATCGCCGCACGCACGAGGTTCTTCAGCGCCCGCTTGTCGAGCCGGTCGCCTTCGAACAGATCGATCGCGCGTCGTGCATTGCCGTCGAGGCCGTCGTTGAACAGTTGGTCGGGATCGGGCAACTGCGCACCGTGCATGAACGTCAGCTTCACCTTGCCCTTGTGCGCGTTCGCCACCGCGATCATCCCGTCGCACGACCAGACGGGGCTGCCCATCCATTTCCATTCCTCGACGATGCCCGCCTGCGCAGCGAGGATCGTCTGGCGCAGGTCGGCGAAGGTCTTGCCGCGCCAGTCGGCGATGCCGGCGATCAGCGCGTCGATGCGCTCCGACGGCGTGAGGTCCGTTGTGCTCATGCGCGGGCCTCCGTGCCTTCGTCGGGGCGCGCCAGCACCTGTTCGAGCGAATCGAGGAACCGGACCCAGCCGTGCTGCGCACCGCGGTATGCCTGCTCCTGGTCCGTGCGGAAGCCGACCTGCTCCATCCGCAGGTGCGTGCCGGCCGGCGTCGGCGTGAGCGTCCACGTGACGACGCTTTCGAGGCCGTACGCGGCCCACGTGTAGGACAGCGTGCGCGGCGGCTCGATCGCCAGCACCGTGCAGTCGACCGAGCCCCAGTCGGCGCGGAAGCTGAACGCGCGGCCCGCGACGGGCTCGAAGTCGCTCTTCATCAGCCACGCCTCGATCAGGTGCGGTTGCGTGAGTGCGCGCCAGATCTTCTCCGGCGGATGCGGCAGCTCGCGATCGACGACGACGGAGCGCGTTTCGGTGGTGGCCTGGTTCATTACTGGTCCATCCTTTTCAGAAGATCTTCGAGGGCATCGAACCGGTTCTGCCAGAAGCCCGCCATCTGGCTCGTCCAGTCGATCAGCGGGGCCAGCGCTTGCGGCTGCGCGCTGTAGTGCGTCTGCCGGCCTTCGTGACGGTCGCTCACGAGCCCGGCCTGCTTCAGGACGCCGAGATGCTTCGAGACGGCCGGCTGCGAGACGCCCGCACGGGCCGTCAGCGCGGCAACCGTCAGCTCGCCGTCCGCGCACAGCCGCTCGAAGAGCGCGCGGCGCGTGGGATCGGCAAGCGTCCTGAAAAGCATGTCGTGTGCGTTCTGCATGTCGTTCACAATTCATAACCCGTTGGTTATGGATTGAAGGATATTCACTGATCGACGTGCGTCAAGGCGGAATTTCATGAACATCGCCGGGCACGCTCGTGCGGGGCTGCCGCCCGCCGCGCTGGCGCGCGCCCGCGTCGGAATTCGAGCGTTTCCTCTAATCCTCATGGGCGACACGCGATCCGAAAGCCGCCTGCAAGACTGCCCGACGCGCTGTTCCACAGTTCGGGAAACGTTTGCGCTCGGCCGGCCCCTTTTTTGTGCATGCGCGAATCCGTTGCGGCCGCGTCGCTTCGTTTGACCACATAGTGCGACGCGGCGCGCGGCAACGACCGGTTGCGCGCCATGCGTTCACGCATCGATCCGCTCCGCGATCGCGCACGTTCCGGCACCGCGACGAGCGACTCGTGCGTGCGAACGTCGTGCATTGCCGCTCCGTCGTGTCGCGAACCGGTTCCCTTCGCCGCAGCCACGATCGCTTGCGCGTACGACGCAGTGCATGCGCGCACACGCCGCGATGTCAGAACTGACAGCTATGGAAACTGGCAGCTACCGGAACGGCAGCGACGCCCTACGCTCGTCACCGCTCGCGATCCCACAAGGGTCGAGGGCTCCAGCAACGTCGTCTCTCCTAAAAAGGACTCCCGATGAAAAGGAACGCCTGGTTTGCCCTGCCCCTGCCGTCGCCCCGCCGCCTTGCGTGCGTGGCACCGCTCGTGTTCGCCGCCGCTGCGGCGCATGCGGCGACGGACTGGGTCGACACCCATACAAAGGCCTTTCTGACCGGCCCGCAGTTGATGGCGCGCAGCGCGGCGCCGTCGCTCGAACTCGCGGCCGGCGAAACGACCAACGTCGTCGTCAGCCTGAAGCTGCGCAATGCCGCGCAACTCAAGCAACTGGCGCGCGACGTGAACCGACCGGGCAGCGCGCATTACCGCCAGTACCTCACGCACGCGCAGTTCCTCGCCAGCTATGCGCCGACCGCAGCTCAGGTGAAATCGGTCGTCGACTATCTGCACAAGAGCGGTTTCGTGAACGTCGAGGTCGCACCGAACCGGTTGCTGGTATCCGCACGCGGCACGGCCGCCACCGTGAAGACCGCATTCAACACGTCGCTCGCGCACTTCGAATACGCGGGCCGCTCGGGCTTCGCCAACACGTCGACCGCGCAGGTGCCGCGCGCGCTCGGCGATGTCGTCGGCTCGGTGCTCGGGCTGCAGAGCGTCGCACGCGCGCGGCCGTTGCTGCGCATCGGCAACGTGTCGAAGCCGCAGGCGCTCGCGGCTGGCACGGCGACCGGCCACTATCCGAAGGAATTCCCGGGCCTCTACAACGCAACCGGCGTGCCGACTGCGGCCGGCGTCACCGTCGGCATCATCACGATCGGCGGCGTATCGCAAACGCTGCAGGACCTGCAGCAGTTCACGTCGAGCAACGGTTACGCCACCGTCTCGACGCAGACCGTCCAGACCAACGGCTCGGGCGGCAGCTACACCGACGACCAGGACGGCCAGGGCGAATGGGATCTCGACAGCCAGTCGATCGTCGGCTCGGCCGGCGGCCAGGTCGGCAAGCTCGTGTTCTACATGGCAGACCTCAACGCAAGCGGCAACACGGGCCTCACGCAGGCGTTCAACCAGGCGGTGTCGGACAACACCGCGAAGGTGATCAACGTGTCGCTCGGCTGGTGCGAGACCGACGCGAACGCGGACGGCACGATCGACGCCGAAGAGCAGATCTTCACGACGGCCGCGGCGCAAGGCCAGACGTTCTCGGTGTCGTCGGGCGACGAAGGCGTGTACGAGTGCAACAACCGCGGCTATCCGGACGGCTCGAACTACACGGTGTCGTGGCCGGCTTCGTCGCCGCACGTGCTCGCGATCGGCGGCACGACGCTCTACACGTCGTCGTCGGGTGCGTTCTCGAACGAAACGGTGTGGAACGAAGGCCTCGACGGCAACGGCAAGCTGTGGGCGACGGGCGGCGGCGTCAGCACGATCCTGCCCGCACCGTCGTGGCAGTCGGGCAGCAACCGCCAGTTGCCGGACGTCGCGTTCGACGCCGCGCAAAGCACCGGCGCGTACATCTACAACTACGGCCAGTTGCAGCAGATCGGCGGCACGAGCCTCGCCGCGCCGATCTTCACGGGCCTCTGGGCGCGCCTGCTCGCAGCAAACGGCACGGGCCTCGGTTTCCCGGCCGGCAAGTTCTACGCCGACATTCCGTCGAACCCGTCGCTCGTGCGCTACGACGTGGTGTCGGGAAACAACGGCTATCAGGGGTATGGCTATAACGCAGGTACCGGCTGGGATTACACGACCGGCTTCGGCAGCCTGAACATCGCGAACCTCAACCAGCTGATCAAGTCGGGCGGGTTCTAAGCGAAGCGTGAAGGCCGGCGCGCGGCGGTGGTCGTCGCGTGCCGGCTGGCGGAACACAGCACGCACGCCGCTCGAGTCGCGGCATCGGTACTATCCACCGCATCAATCTCGACATAACAAACATCCGTTGGATCAATTACCGGACAGATGCGACAGTGGGCATTCACAAAACCTGCACTGCCCGCGATGTCGACGACCAACCTGCCCCCTCTCGGCCCGCATCTTCACGACGGCCTGCCTGCGCGACAGCGAATCGCGGCGTTGCTCGCCATCTCGCTCGCGGTTGCGATGGCCAACCTCGATACGGCCATTACCAATACCGCGCTGCCGACCATCGGCAGCAGCATCGACACGGATCCTGCCTCGGTGATCTGGGTCGTCAACGCGTATCAGCTTGCGATGGTCGCGACCTTGCTGCCCTTTGCCTCGCTCGGCGAGATACTCGGCCATCGGCGCATTTACATCGCCGGGCTGATCCTGTTCACCGCGAGCTCGCTCGCGTGTGGCGTCTCCGGGTCGCTCCCCGCGCTCGCAGCCTCGCGTGCGTTGCAAGGCATAGGGGCGGCCGCGATCATGAGCGTCAACACCGCGCTGATTCGTTTTGCGTACCCGGCCAGGCTGCTCGGACGCGGCGTCGGGTTGAACGCACTCGTCGTCGCCGTTTCGTTCACCGTGGGCCCGACCGTCGCGTCGGCCATCCTGTCGGTCACGTCGTGGCATTGGCTGTTTCTGGTCAACGTCCCTATCGGCCTGCTTGCCGTCGCATTGGCGGCCCGCACCTTGCCGATCACCGAGCGTGCCCGGCACGGCTTCGATGTCACCGCCGCGCTGCTGTGCGCCGGTTGCTTCGCATTACTGATACTCGGACTGGGGACGGTTTCGCACGACGGCCTGTCGCCGACGGTCATGGCTGAATGGATCGTCGCGGCAGCCTTCGGCTACATGCTGCTGAAGCGCCAGGCACATCATCCCGCTCCGCTGCTCGCCGCCGACCTGTTTCGACGGCCGGTATTCGCCCTTTCCGCGGCCACGTCGGTGTGCTCGTTCGCGACGCAAGGCCTCGCGTTCGTGTCGCTGCCGTTCTTCCTGCAAGCCGGCCTCGGCTACAGCCAGGTCGACACCGGCTTCCTGATGACGCCGTGGCCTGTCGTGGTGGCGATCATGGCGCCCGTCGCCGGCCGCCTGGCCGACCGATACCCGGCGGGCATACTCGGCACCGTCGGCCTCTTCATCCTGTGCATCGGCATGGCGTCGCTGGCCATGCTGCCGCCCGCGCCTTCGACGCTCGATATCGTGTGGCGCATGATGATGTGTGGAGCCGGATTCGGCTTCTTCCAGGCACCGAACCTCAAGGCGCTGATGGGCAGTGCACCGGCCGAGCGCAGCGGCGGCGCCAGCGGCATCGTTGCGACGGCCCGCCTGCTCGGGCAGACCCTCGGCGCGGCGCTGGTCGCCCTGTGCTTTCACGTCTCCGGGCACGGTGGCCCGATCGTCGCGCTGTGGGCCGGCAGCGTCTTTGCCCTGATGGGTGCGGCGATCAGCTGCCTTCGACAATTGCCGCACTGGCGACATGCTTGACGCATCGACTGCGTTCAGCCTGCCGCGCGCTGCGCGTCGAGCAACCGCAGCGGCCTCGCCGCCTCGCGAATCCTCTCCCTCAGCCAGATGTGCGCCGGTACGCCGTCGTGGCGCCGGTGCCAGTACATCGACCAATGGAAGCCCGCTGACTCGAACGGCAGCGCCTTGAGCACCAGGCCGTCTTCCGCGAAACGTTCGGCCAGGCGCGCAGACATCACGGCGACCATCGACGAATGGCGCAACAGATGCGGCACGACCAGCCAGTGCGGGACATTGAGCACCACGTTCCGGGCGCGGCGCATCCCGGCGAGCGTTGCATCGACATAACGCCCATCGGTCGAGCTGATGGAAACCTTGAGATGCGGCAGCGACAGGAACAGGTCGAGCGTCAACGCTTCGGCAGCACGCGGATGCTCCCGCGCCATCACGCAGACCATGCGATCGTCGAACAGCGGCGCCGCTTGCACCGCACCCGCATGCTCCAGATCCATGCTCACCGCGACATCGATATCGTCGGCATCGAGCGCGGTCACGGTCTGCCCCGGCGACAGGTGCACCACGTCGAGCGTCACGCCCGGCGCCTCCTGCTCGAGCTGCGCCAGCAACGGCGGCATCAGCAGATATTCGAGCACGTCGGACATCCTCAGCCGGAAGTGTCGGGGCGTCGTTCCCGGATCGAACGAGCCGTCCGACTCGAGGAGCCGCTCCGCCTGGCGAAGCAGTTGCCTCAGCGGCGCTTCCAGTTCCAGCGCACGCGGCGTCGGCTCCATGCCCGTGGCATTGCGTATCAGCAACTCGTCGTGCATCAGCATCCGCAAACGTCCGAGCGCGCTGCTCATCGCCGATTGACTCAACCCCACCTTCGTCGCGGCGCGCGTCACGTGCTTCTCGGTCAGCAACGCATCGAGTGCGACGAGCAGATTCAGGTCAACGCTGCGCAGATTCATAGGTGCCCGCGAATTCGATGTGAAATTGCACGTTGCGCCCGACCGCGCGTTCGGTCAAGGACGCCGGCATGCCGCGCCCCGCCCGCTATTCCGCCGCCCGCTCGCTCACGCGCTCGGATACTGCCGGCGCGCCGGCCCGATGCGACGGCGCAAAGAGTCGCAACCCGCTCGCGACGCTCGCGGCCCCGGCGAACCCCGCACCGAGCATCAGCGCGAGCGTCGGCCCGTGGCGCCCCGCGATCCCGAACGACAGCGCGACGAGCGCCGCGCCCGTCGCCTGCCCGATCAGCCGCGCGGTCGCGATGATCCCGCTCGCGCCACCACTGCGCTCGGGCGGCGCGCTCGACATCAGCGCCTTCAGGTTCGGCGACTGGAAGAAGCCGAAGCCCGCGCCGCACAGCATCATCCGCCAGCCGATGTCGATGACGCTCGGGGACACCGGCAATGCGGCGAGCGACACCATGCCCGCGCTCAGCAACGCAAGACCGATCGCGCCGAGCAGGCCCGGCGGGTAGCGATCCGACAACCGCCCCGCGATCGGCGCGGCGAGCGCGACGATCGCCGACCACGGCGTCATCAGGAACCCCGTCTCGACCGCGTTGCGATGCAGGACGGTTTCGAAATAGAACGGCAGCGACACGAACGCGAGCCCCTGCGCGGCGAACGCGCACACTGCCGTCAGCGCGGACAGCGTGAACACCGGCCGGCGAAACAGGTCGACCGGCAGCATCGGCGCCGGGTGCCCGGCCTGGCGGCGGATCAGCAGCCAGCCGAATGCGAGCGCAACCGCGGCCGACGCGAACACGATGGAAAGCGGCCCGCGCTGCGCGAATTCGCCGAGCGCGAAGATCAGCGACGCGAACGTGATCACGTTGAACAATGCCGCGACCGGATCGAATGCATGCTTGCCGCGCGCCGTCTGCGGCAGCGACGGAATCGCCACTGCCAGCGCGAACACGCCGAGCGGCACGTTCACCGCGAACAGCCACGGCCACGCGGCGACCGACAGGATCAGCGACGCGATGGTCGGCCCCACCGCGAACGACACGCCGACGACGAGCGCGTTGAAGCCGACGCCGCGCCCGAGCCGGTGCGCGGGGAACAGGCCACGGATCAGCGCGACGTTGACGCTCATGATCGCGCTCGCGCCGAAGCCCTGCACGATCCGCGCGGCCGTCAGCATTGGCAGCGTCGACGCGAGCGAGCAGCCGAGCGAGGCGAGCGTGAACACCGCGAGCCCGGCGATATACACGCGCTTGTGACCGACGATGTCGCCAAGCGACGCGAACGGCAGCAGCGTCGCGACCATCGCGAGCTGGTAGGCGTTGATGATCCACACGGACGCGGCCGGCGATGCATGCAGGTCGGCGGCGATCGCGGGCAGCGCGGTGTTCGCGATCGCGGTGTCGAGCGTCGCGAGCGCGACGGCCAGCAGCACGGCGGACATCGCGCGCCAGTTGACGGCCGGCTCATGCGCACCGGCGGGGGAAGCGAATTCGGACAAGATGAGGCTCGGCTGACGAGCGACGCGTTGCGCCGCGTCGCGGATTGGACTCGCGGCGGCGTTCCGGTCGCACCGCACGGAACGCGCGCCGCCGCGCCCCGTATTGTTGCAGAGCCGCATCGAACGTGCAGGCGGCCGCCACGTCAGTCAGGTAAACGAAAGCTTGCGCGATGCCGTGCGTTGCGCGCGGCATCGTTGAGCGCTCAACGAGCGCCGGGCGGCGTTCCGGGCGAGTGCCCATCTTCGTCGTGTCGGCGCTGACGGCGGCCCGGCCGCGTCTGCCGGCGGCACCACGCATCGGCCATGCGCCGAAGCATGCCGTGCGCGCGCCGCCGTCGCGCCGGCTCAGATCACGTCACCGCGCGCCGCGCATTACGGCCGCGCAGCCATTCGAGCGCGAGCAGCAGGCTCGTCGAGAAGATGATCAGGATCGTCGCAAGCGCGGCGATCGTCGGGCTGATGTTCTCGCGGATGCCCGTGAACATCTGGCGCGGCAGCGTCGTCTGGTCCGCGCCCGCGAGGAACAGCGTGACGACCACTTCGTCGAACGACGTCGCGAACGCGAACAGCGCGCCCGACATCACGCCCGGTGCGATCACCGGCAGCGTCACGCGGAAGAAAGTCGACACCGGATTCGCGCCGAGCGACAGGCTCGCGCGCACGAGGTTCTGGTTGAAGCCCTGCAGCGTCGCGGCGACCGTCGTCACGACGAACGGCACGCCGAGCGCCGCGTGCGCGGCGATCAGCCCCGTGTAGGTGTTCGCGAGCCCGAGCGGCGCGAAGAACAGGTACATGCCGACGCCGACCACGACGACCGGCACGATCATCGGCGACAGCAGCACGGCCATCAGCAGCCCCTTGCCGCGGAAGTCGGCTTTCGTGAGGCCGATCGCGGCAAGCGTGCCGAGCACGGTCGCGACGACGGTCGCCGACGGTGCGACGATGAAGCTGTTCTTCGCGGCCATCCGCCACTCGTCCGATGCAATCAGGTTCTCGTACCAGCGCATCGAGAACCCCGGGATCGGATAGACGAGGAACGTGCTCGACGAAAACGACAGCGGCACGATCGCGAGCACCGGCAGGATCAGGTACAGCAGCGTCAGCACGACGAGCACGCGCAGCGCGACGTACCACGCGCGCTCGACGAACGACATGTGCGGCGCGAACAGCGGCCTGGCGAATTTCATGGTCGGATTCCCCTTCCCGTTTCGTTGCGCGCGGCGCTCAGCCGAGGCTCACGTTGGTACGCGTGAAGCGCCCGTACACCGCGTACAGCACGAGCGTCGCCGCGAGCAGCAGCCCGCCGAGCGCACACGCCATGCCCCAGTTGATCGTCACGTTCGTGAAGTACGCGACGTAGTAGCTGACCATCTGGTCGTTCGGCCCGCCGAGCAGCGCGGGCGTGATGTAGTAGCCGATCGCAAGGATGAAGACCAGCAGCGCCCCCGCGCCGACGCCCGGATAGGTCTGCGGCACGTACACGCGCCAGAACGCGGCGAACGGATGGCTGCCGAGCGAAACCGCCGCACGCTGGTACGTCGGCGGGATCGACTTCATCACGCTGTAGAGCGGCAGGATCATGAACGGCAGCAGAATGTGCGTCATCGAGATGTACACGCCGACGCGGTTGAACAGCAGCGCGAGCGGCTGCGAGATCAGCCCGCTGCCGATCAGTGCCTTGTTCACGAGCCCTTCGCTCTGCAGCAGCACGATCCACGCGGCGACGCGCACCAGCACCGACGTCCAGAACGGAATCAGCACGAGGATCATCACGAGGTTCGCGCGGCGCGCCGAGAGCGTCGAGATCCAGTACGCGAGCGGATAGCCAAGCAGCAGCGCGAACAGCGTGACGGCAACGCCGATCACGAACGTTCGGCCGAAGATCGCGAGGTAGATCGACTGGTCGGGATCGGCCTGCACGATGTGGCCGAAGCCGTCCTGCTTGTGGTCGAGCGCGGCGAGCAGGTAGAACGGCGACACCTGGCTGCCGTTCTTCGCGATCGACTGCCAGTACGCGACGTCGCCCCAGCGCGAGTCGAGGTCGATGATTTTCTCGCGCGTCTGCGCGGGCGACAGCGCCGCATCGTTGTCGCCTTTCAGCGGCATCGCGCGCGCCGTCTTCGCGACGAGCGAGCGATAGCCGGGAATCTCGGTGTTCAGGCGCCGCGCGAGCGCACCCATCGCCTCGCTGTCGGCCACCTTCGTCATGTCGGCCGCGAGCGCGACATACGCGGCATCGGCCGGCGGCGCCTTGCGGTCCCAGCCCGACAGCGCGGCGACCGTGTTCGGCAACGCGGTCGCGATCTCGGGGTTCTGCACCGCGCGCGTAAGCAGCGTGCCGATCGGCACGACAAAGATGAGCAGCAGGAAAATCGCGAGCGGCGCGACCAGCAACAGCGCCATCGTGCGCTTGCGGGCTTCGGCGGCCTTCAGCTCGCGCTTGAGCGCGGCGGTCGACGGCGAGGAAGGCGCGATCGTCATCGTATTCAACGTTTCTCTCCGGCCGGGGACGATCCGGCGGAAGGCCGCGCGACGCGATGAACGCGCCGCGCGGCCGGTTGCATCAGGACACCTTTCAGGATGCCTGACCGGTTACTTCGTTGCCCATGCGGTGAAGCGCTGCTCGAGCTCGTCGCTGTGGTCGGTCCAGAAGCCGATGTCCTCCAGTACCGCGCTCTTGCCGTTGGCCGGCGAGTTCGGCAGGTTCGCGAGCGTCTTCGCGTCGAGCGACTTGATCGCCGCGATGTTCGCGGGGCCGTACGCGATGTGTTGCGCATACGCCTGCTGCGGCTTCGGCGTCAGCGAGTACGCGATGTACTGCTCGGCCAGCGCCTTGTTCGGCGAGCCCTTCGGAATCGCCCAGTAGTCCAGGTCGTAGATGCTGCCGTTCCACACCACCTTCAGGTTCTTGCCTTCCTTCTGTGCGGCGTCGATGCGGCCGTTGTACGCGGTCGACATCACGACGTCACCGGCGACGAGGAACTGCGGCGGCTGCGCGCCCGCTTCCCACCACTGGATGTTCGGCTTCAGCTCGTCGAGCTTCTTGAACGCGCGGTCCTGGCCGGCCTTCGTGCCGAGCACCTTGTAGACGTCCTTCGGCGCGACGCCGTCTGCCATCAGCGCGAATTCGAGGTTGTAGCGCGCGCCCTTGCGCATGCCGCGCTTGCCGGGGAATTTCTTCACGTTCCAGAAATCGGCCCAGCCGGTCGGTGCCGACTTCAGCTTGTCCGCGTTGTACGACAGCGCCGTCGACCACACGAAGAAGCCGACGCCGCACACCTGCGGCGACTCCGGAATCAGGTCCGACTTCTTCGCGATCTTCGACCAGTCGAGCTTCTCGTACAGCCCTTCGTCGCAGCCGCGATTCAGGTCGCCCGACTCGACTTCGACCACGTCCCAGTTGACGTGCTTCGCCTCGACCATCGCCTTCACTTTCGCCTGCTCGCCGTTGTATTCGACGGCCGTGACCTTGTTGCCGGTCGCTTTCTCGAACGGCTGGTTGAACGCGGCCTTCTGCGCGTCGCCGTTCGCGCCGCCGAAGTTGACGACCGTGAGCTCGGCAGCCGATGCCGATACGCCGACGACGGCGAGCGCGAGTGCCAGCGCGGTACGACGCGCGGTAAAGCTTGCTCGGTTCATGGTGGTTCCTCTCCTCTCGTGGTGGAAGTGGGCAGTTGTTGTTGACGACGTACAGCGGAAAATCGGGGAAACCCTGCTCACGCGAACACGCGCAGGTGTTCGGGTGCGAACGCGAGCGCGACCGGTGCACCGGGCGAGAACGCATCGAGCGCGCCGGTGCCGAGCGGCACCTTCACGAAGCACTCGTCCTGGCCCGGCAGCGCGCAGCGCATGCGCACGTGATCGCCGAAATAGATGAGGCTGCGCGCCTCGCCGCTCAGCCGGTTGGCGGCCGAACCGTTCGCGTGCCCGTTCGCGCCGTGCGCGGCGAGGCTCATGCGTTCGGGACGGATGCACGCGACGGCCGGCGCGCCCTCGGTTGCGTCACCGATGCGACGGCCGACGAGCGTCGTGCCGTCGTCGAGCCGGAATTCGCAGAATTCGCCGTCGACGCGCGCGACGGTGCCGCGCAGCCGGTTGCTGTCGCCGATGAAGTTCGCGACGAATTCGTTGCACGGCGATTCGTACAGGCGGTCGACGGTGTCGAGCTGCTGCACGATGCCCTTGTCGAACACGGCAACGCGATCGGACATCGTCAGCGCCTCGCCCTGGTCGTGCGTCACGTACACGAAGGTCACGCCGAGCTTTTCGTGCAGCGCCTTCAGTTCGTACTGCATGTGTTCGCGCAACTGCTTGTCGAGCGCGCCGAGCGGCTCGTCCATCAGCACCAGCTTCGGCTCGAACACGAGCGCGCGCGCCAGCGCGATGCGCTGCTGCTGGCCGCCCGACAGTTGCGCCGGGTACCGTTTCGCGAAGCGCTCCATCTGCACCATCTTCAGCGCATGCGCGACGCGTTCCACGCGCTCGGCGGCCGGCAGCTTGCGCACGGTCAGCGGATACGCGACGTTCTGCTCGACCGTCAGGTGCGGAAACAGCGCGTAGTTCTGGAACACCATGCCGATGTTGCGCTTGTGCGGCGGCACGTTGTTCAGCAGCTCGCCGTCAAGGCGGATCTCGCCGCCGGTCGGGAATTCGAAGCCGGCCAGCATCATCAGGCAGGTCGTCTTGCCCGAGCCGGACGGCCCGAGCAGCGTCAGGAATTCCCCGTGGTGGATATCGAGGTCGAGCGATTTGACGACCAGCGTTTCGCCGTCGTAAGTCTTCCGCACGCCGCGAAAGCTGACGATCACATCATCGGACTTCATCGTGGCTGTCCCCTTGCTTCGCGACAATTGATTTTGAGATGCGAGCCACTATACGGCGCGCACGGTTCTACAATAGGGAACCATTTCAATATTCCGCGTGGGACCACTTTGGACACCGTGATCGTCGCCGACTGGCTCTCCGCCCGCCTCGACCGTAGCTCGCCCGAGCCAATGTACCGGCAGTTGCTGCAGTTGATGCAGCAGGCCATCCTGACCGGGGAATTGGGGCCAGGAACCAAGCTGCCGAGTTCACGCACGCTCGCGGCCGACCTGTCGATCGCGCGCAATACCGTGCTGCACGTGTACGACCAGCTGACGGCCGAAGGCTACGTGCTGACGACCACCGGCAGCGGCACGTATGTGGCCGACACGCGGCCGGACGCCGCCGCGATCCACGTGCCGGGCGCCGCGCCGCTGCCGTCGAGCGCCGATGAACCGCCGCTGCCGGACGCGCAGGGCGGCCTGTCGATGCGCGGCCGGCAACTGATCGAGCACGCGGGGGTGTCGCGACGCCAATGGGGCGCGTTCATGCCGGGCGTGCCGGACGTGTCGGAATTCCCGAGCCGCACGTGGAGCCGCCTGCAGGCGCGGCTGTGGAAGGAAGCGAACCCCGAGCTGCTGACCTATGCGCCGGGCGGCGGTTATCGGCCATTACGGCGCGCGCTCGCCGATTACCTGCGCGTCGCGCGCTCGGTCAAATGCTCGCCGGACCAGGTGATCATCACGACGGGCATCCACCAGTCGATCGATCTCGCGGTGCGGCTGCTGTCCGACATCGGCGATCGCGCGTGGGTCGAGGAACCGTGCTACTGGGGTGTGCGAAGCGTATTGCAGGCGACCGGCCTCACGCTGATGCCGGTGCCGGTCGACCAGGAAGGGCTCGACCCGCGTGCCAGCGACATGCAGCATCCGCCGCGGCTCGTGCTCGTCACACCGTCGCATCAGTACCCGCTCGGGATGGTGATGAGCCTCGCACGGCGCCGGATGTTGCTCGAATACGCGCGCCAGCACCGCTGCTGGATCATCGAAGACGACTACGACAGCGAGTTCCGCTACGGCAGCCGCCCGCTTGCGTCGCTGCAGGGGCTCGACGACGGCGGCCGCGTGATCTACGTCGGCAGCCTCGGCAAGATGCTGTTCCCGGGGCTGCGGATGGGCTACATGGTCGTGCCCGAGCATCTGGTCGACACCTTCCGCACCGGGTTGTCGGAGCTGTACCGCGAGGGCCAGTTGATGCAGCAGGCCGTGCTCGCCGAATTCATCATGGACGGCCACCTGACTTCGCACGTCAGACGGATGCGCACGCTGTACGGCGAGCGCCGGCAACTGATGATCGACGCGATCCGCGCGCGCTTCGGCGACGCGCTGCCCGTGATGGGTGACGAGGCAGGCCTGCATCTCGTGCTCGGCCTGCCCGACGCCTGCGACGATCGCGCGGTCACGCAGAGCGCGTTCGATGCGGGCGTGATCGTCCGCCCGCTCACCAGCTACTACAGCAGCCTCGACACCGCGCGGCGCGGCCTGCTGCTCGGTTATGCATGCGTCGCGCACGAAGGCATCGAGCCGGCGTTCGACACGCTCGCGAACACCATCGAGCAACACCTGCCGCGGGATCTCACGCGCGCGGCATAGCGACTGTCATGCGCCGCGCCGCCCGCGTTACCGCGCGCTGCCCGCCCCGCGATCGAGCGATGCCGCACGCACGGCTTCGCCGGGCCGCGTGAACACGCGCTGCCTCAGCGCGGCGATCTGCGCGTCGCGATCCTGCGGCGACAGGCCGGCCGATTCGATCTGCGCGCGCTGCGCCGCATAGTCCGCGTAGCGGCTCTGCCACGATGCGTCGTCCTGCTGCATCTGCGCAACGCGCGCGGCCGCTTCGGGGCCGAGCGTCTGCGTCAGTTGCGCGCGCATCGCATCGGGCGTCGCCCCGCTCTTCTGCAATTGCGCGATCTGGTCGATCGCCGCGCGCTGCTGGTCGATGTGCTGCTGCGCGGCGCGTTCGTCGGCCGGCATCTGCTGTTCGAGCGCCGCGAGCCGTTCGGCCTTCTGCGCATCCGTCAGCGTGGGATCCTGCGCGATCTTCAGTCGCGCCAGGTCGTAGCGCTGCCGCCACTGCTCCGCACCGAAGAACGGCTGGCTCCAGTCGCCGAGCGTGCGGTACGCGATCGACGCGCGCTGGTCGAGCGCGAGCTGCAACGCGCCCAGGTCGGACTTGTCGGCCGCGCCGGCATCGCGCAATTTCGCGAGTGCGTCGAGATACGCGCGATACCGGTGCCACACGTCGAGCGCCTCGGCTTGCGCAACGGTACCGTCGAGCTGTGCGGCAATCTCGCGAACGACGAACGCATCGAGGCCGGCCGCGCTCAGGTCGCTCTGCGCGGTCAGGCAGTAGTCGAAGAAATCGCGCACTGCGCGCGACTTCGCGAGATGCCCGCCGGCATCGAGCGGCAACCGCGGCGCGCTGGAGCCGGCCAGTGACGGCGGCAGGCCTGCAGCGGCGGGCACGGCGGCCTGCGGCGGTGCGGCGGTCGATCCGCCGGCCACCGACGCCTCCGGCGACTCGCCGGAAGCGCCCGTTGCGCGATGCCAGCCCGCGCCGCTCCACATCGCCACGCCGGCAATCGCCGCCAGCCCCACGACACCATAGACCACGGCGCGCCGCGCCAGCGGCGCGCGTCCTTCACGTGACGTCATCGATTACACGCCCGCCAGCTTCAGCCGGTTCGCATGCGTGCGGATCACCGCGACCGGATCTTCCGCATACGCGCCGCGCACGCCGAGCAGCTGGTTGATCTCGTCGAGGTGATTCCACTTGTAGCTCGTGCTCAGCACCTTGCCGTACAGCGCACTGCACTTCGACACGAGCCCGTCGTTCTGCCCGGAGCCGCGGTTGATCATCACCGTGCCGGTGCCGAACAGCGCGAGCGTCGACGGGTCGAGCACGTTCGCCGGATCGACGAGTGGAACGGTGCTCGTGTCCGTCGCACCCGTGACGCCGAACAGCGAGAGCGTCGGCTGGATCGCCGTGCCGGCCCACGAGTACAGCAGATGCGTATTACCGCCGACGGTTTCAGTCGGCGCACCGGTCTGGCAACTGCCCGGCGCACCGAGGCCCGCGCTCGGATAGTTCTGGTTGTACGTGGCAGCCCGTGCGGTAGTGAGCGTCTGCAGTGCGGCGAGCGCGTCCTGGTTCGTGTTGTGGCTGCTGCTCGTCAGGATCCCGAACACATTGACGAACGCGGCGATCACCGATGACGAAAGCCCGGTCGGATCGTACGCCAGCACGTTCTGCACGAAGTCGGCGAACTCGGAGCCGCGATGCGGCGTGCCGATCGTCGTCACCGACGCCACGAGATCGGGCGCGACGGCCGCGACATAGCGCGACGTGAGGCCGCCCTGGCTGTGACCGACGAGATTGACCTTGGTCGCGCCCGTCGCCGCGAGCACCGTCTTCACGTAAGCGAGCAACTGTTCGCCGCGCCCGTTCGGGCCGTCGTCGCTCTGGAACCCCGACAGGTTCGCGACGTAGACGGTCGCACCGTTCTGCTGCAGGTCTTCCTGGATGCCATACCAATACTCGACCACGCCGGCGTACTTGTCGGTACCGGAGAGCCCGTGCACGAGGATGATCGGATAACGCGTCGCCGCGTAGCCATCGGCGGGCGCGGTCGCCGCCATCGCCGCGTGCGTCGTCGCGAGCGTCATCACTGCGGTCGTCCCCGCGAACGGCGCGATGCTCATCGCGCATGCCACTGCTCCTGCCACCACCCTGGAACGCATCGTTCTGGCCATGCATGTTCTCCTGATTATTGTGCTGCCGGTGCGAATGAAGCCGGATCGACGCACACTATGCGTCGCGAACGTCGCGAGCATCGTGTGCGTCGAATGCGGGAGTGAATCACGAGTCGCGAACGTTTGCGCCCTGACTAGACACGGTTCTCTAATCGGTTGACGCGCCCCGCCTGTTCAGGCGGGGCCGCGTTCATGCGTGCGCATGCTGCAACGCACACGCGCGACGCGTTACAGCTTCGCACTCACGCGCACCCATGCGGTCCGGCCCGGCTCCATCACCGGCGAGTTTGCCGGATAGCCGAAGCCCGCGTTGCCGGCGAGGTTCAGGTGCTCGGTGTAGGCCTTGTTCAGCACGTTGTCCACGCCGACCGAGATCTGCACCGTCTTGCTGACGTTGTATTGCGTATGCAGCGAAAGCACACCGAATCCGGCGCTCGGGCCGAAGTCCTTGCCGACCACGTTGCCCTCGTTCAGTGCATAGCGATGCTGCGGCGCAACGATCCGCCACAGGCCCCCCGCCGACCATGCGCCACGCGTGTATTCGAGCCCGATGCGGGCCTCGAGTGGCGGCATCTGCGGCAGCGGATCGCCGCTTGCCACGTTGCGCCCCCACGCATACGCGAGCGAGGTCTCGACGCGAAACGACGCAACCGGCCGCCACGACACGCCTGCTTCGCCCCCCATGATCTGCGCATTGACGTTGGTCGCCTGCGTGGTCGGGCCCATCATGCCGGCCGAATAGTTGAACAGGATGAAGTCCTGCACGTAGCCCGCGTAGGCCGACACCCACGCATCGAGCCGGTCGCTCTTGTATTGCGCGCCGATGTCGAGCTGCGTAGTCTTCTCCGGCTGCACCGCGGAGAACGCGTTGACCGAACCGGCCGGCCCACGCTTCGCGGAGAACAGCTCCCAGTAGTCGGGATAGCGCTCCGTATGGCCGATCCCGGCGTACCACGTGACCGGCAGCGATGCGAGATCGCGCTCGTAGCGGACGAAGCCGCTCGGCAGCACGCGTGTGCGATCGTCGTCGAAGGTCGGATTCGGCTTGCTCTTCATCATGCCGCTCGTCGTTGCACGCTTGTCGCGTGCACTCGCATAGTCGACGCGCGCGCCGCCGATCACGCGCGACACGTCGCTCGCGTACCACGTCAGTTCGCCGAACAGGCCCGCGTTCCACATCGTCGCCTGTGCATCCCACGGCATGTCGCCGTAGTTCTGCCGGCCCATCGCCGAGCGCGAGTCGAGCCGGTTCGATTGCGCGTCCACGCCCGTCACGAGCTTGAAGTCGTCGGCAAAACGGAACGTCGCGGCTGCACGCGCGCCGAACGTGCGACGCCGCACTTCCGACGCCATCCGCATCGGCATGCTGCTGGTCGGGTCCGGTTGCCGCAACGTGTAGTTGTCCATCACGTGATCGGCTTCGTTGTAGTACACGCGCGCCTCGATCCGGTCGAGCACGTCGCCGAGATGCTTCTTGTCGAACGACAGGCCGAACGTCTCGCGGCGGAAATGCGCGCCGTCCATCCCGCGCCCCGCGTAGCGCGCATAACCGTCGCCGGTGCCGGCGGTCAGCTCGACGCGCGTGTGGTCGTCCGGCGTCCAGCCGAGCGCCGCATCGGCGTTCCATTTGTCCCACTGCGACGGCACGGTGTTGCCGTTGCCGTCCTTGTAGTCCTGCGAATGCGCGTGGTTCGCGGTCACGCGGCCATAGACGTCCGGCGTGCCGGCCGTCACGTCGATGTTCTGGTCGTTGCGGCCGAACGATCCGCCGACGAGGCTGCCTTCGAAGCGCATGCCGGGCTTGTCGAATCGCGGTGTCACACGCTCGAACAGCACGGTGCCGGCCGATGCGCCGGGACCGTACAGCACGGTCTGCGGCCCCTTCACGACGGTGACCTTGTCATAGCTTTCCGGTGCGATATACGACGTCGGCGCATCCATCCGGCCCGGGCATGCGCCGAGCGTCGACATCCCGTTCGCCAGGATGTTCAGCCGCGAGCCGAACATCCCGCGCAGCACGGCGTCGCCGTTGGTGCCGCCGCTGCGGATCGACGTGAAGCCGGGGATCGTCTTCAGGTAATCCGCGCCGTCGCTCGCGGGCAGCGGCTGGCGCGGGGTCTTCGGATCCGTGACGACGACGAGCGGCGTCGTCAGCGGCGATGCGACGACTTCGATGGCCGGCAGCGGCGCGGCCGTATCGTCGGTCGGCGCGCTCGTTGCGCGCGCCGTTTCGGCTGCCGCGGCGCTCGCGGCCAGCGCGCCGGCTGCGAGCGCGGGAACGGTGAGTTTCAGCACGCGCGGCATGCGCCGCGCACTGGCATTGCGTGACGCCCGCGGCGCACGCAACTGGAAAATGGTCATGATCTAAAGCCCGAGTGACGCCCTCCGCACGGCCTCGACGGGCCGCACAGATATCGGCGGTGAAAGAGAACGAAAACAGCGCGTCAGGCGCGCTCGGGCGGGGCGCGCGGATACGCGCGCGGATAGCGATCGGTGCGCGCCGCGACGGCACGCGGCGCGACGGCGGAAACGGAAACGACGGGAACGGGAGCAAGTGCCGCGGCGGCAGGCCCGCCGATCGCGGGGCTGTGCGCGAAGAAGCCGCAGTAGCCGCAGGCATCGAGATGCAGCGCATGATCGTGCATGCGGCCGGCATCGGCTGACCGATGCGCGCCATGCTCTGCACTGCAGACGATCGCGTCGGGCGTGGCGGCCTGCGCGACGCGCCACTGCGACACCAGCGGCGCCGCGATCGCGAACCAGATCGCGAGCACGCCAAGCCAGGCGGTCAGGTGACGATGTCGGTGCAACATGCGCGGCAGCGAGTAAGCGGAATGTAAAAACAGCCGAGATGTTACAGAATGTTCAACGCGCTGACCAGTGCAGATGACGGTAAACGAACCGGGGGCGCATGGTTGTCAACACAACCATGCGCCCCCGCCTGCTGCATGCTTCCGGAACGTGCCGTTCAGGGCGCCATGCGCCGCAATGCGTCGTCGCGCCGGATGAAATGATGGTAGAGCGCCGCCAGCGCGTGCAATCCGATCACGAAGTAGAACGCGTTGCCGATCAGCTCGTGCGCTTCCTTGATCGTCGGCCGCAGCGCCTTGTCGGGGCCGAACAGCGTGAACGACACGCCGAGCCAGTCGAGCGACACCGGCTTGCCGCCCATATTGATCATCATGATGCCGAGCAGCGGCTGCGCGATGATGAACACGTAGAGCGCGAGATGCGCGAGCTTCGAGAGCCAGCGCAGCAGCGCCGCTTGCGCAATGGCCTCCGGCACGCGGCTGACGACTCGCCACAGCACGCGCAGCACCGACAGCACGAGCACGAGCGTGCCCGCGGTGAGATGCACGTTCATCCAGAACACCCGGCTGTCGCTGCCTTTCGGCCCGCGGATCTCGATGGCCAGATAGGTCAGCGCCACCAGCACGAACACGGCCCAGTGGAAGAAGATCGCGGGCGAGCTGTAGCGCGTCTGTTTCGCGAGGATGTTTCTCATGCTTCGTCTCGAGTTGCGTGTTGTATGCGGGGAGGGGCGAATGCCGAACCGGCCGGCGCCCGGCAGAGGGTTGTCACGATTGTAGCTGCACGGGCAGCCGGTTTTGCGCGTCGCGGTCAAATATCTGACGAATCGGCAACGCGTGCCGCGCGAGCTGTCATATGGAAAATCCGCATCGCGCGCGGAAACGGCTGTGGCACGATGAAGCTTTGGTGACGACGTTGCGCGCGCATCATGAGCAAGGCGTTCTTCGTTGCGGCCTATCGGCTGACCGCCGCGTTGCTCGCGGTGTCGACGACGTTGCACAGCATCGCCGGCTACTGGGGCATGCCCGCGGTCCAGCTCGGCAACTTTCTCAGCTACTTCACGCAACTGAGCAGCCTCTATGCGGCGGTCATGCTGGCCGCCGGGCTCTGGCGCATCGCGCGCCCCGGCTCGGCCCGCTACGAATCGATGCGCGGCGCCGCGGTGCTGTACGTCCTGATCACCGCGATCGTCTACGAACTCCTGCTCGCACGGCTCGATGCGCTGCGCCACGTCACGCCGGCGTTCAACAACTGGGTGCTGCACCGGATCGTGCCGCTCGTCATGCTGTGCGACTGGCTGTACGTGGAGCCGCGCTTGCCGATCCCCCGGCGCAGCGCGTTCGCGTGGCTCGGCTTTCCGGTCGTCTATCTCGGCTATACGCTCGTGCGCGGCGCGCTGGAGAACTGGTATCCCTACCCGTTCGTCGATCCGCGGCCGCACGGCTACCTGCCGGTCGCGGTCCAGTGTTCGCTGATCGCGATCGGCGCGGTGGCGCTCGCACTGGGCATTCGCTGGCTCGGCAATCACGCGCGACGGGCCGGCGCGGTAACGCTCTGGAAAGGATGAAGGCGGGAAAAGGCCGGCGCGTGTGCGCCGGGCGGCGCACACGGGGTGAGGCGGATCGTCAGCCGCCGTTGCGCGGCAGGAAGTTCATCGGATCGACGACCTTGCCGTTCTGGCGGACTTCGAACTCGAACGTCGAACGGCCGTTTGCGTCGGTACCCATTTCGGCGACCGGCTGGCCCTGGCGCACCGCGTCACCTTCGTTGACCAGCAGTTTGCCGTTGTGTCCGTAGGCCGTGATGAGCCCGTTCTCATGCTTCAGGATCACGAGCGGGCCGTAGGCCTTGACGCCGGACCCGGCGTAAACCACGCGCCCGGCCGCCGCGGCCCGCACCGAATGGTCGGGCCCGGACGCCGCGATCACGACACCACGCGTCTTGCCGGCCGCGAACGGCGCCGCCACGACACCGGTGGCAGGCCACGCGAGCGAGCCCGGCTGCGCGGCCGCGGACGGCTGCCCGAGCGACGTCGCAGCGGGCGGCGGCGCGACGCGCAGCACCTGGCCGGGATACACGGCATCGGTCGGCGCCATGTGGTTCCAGCTGGCCACGTCCTGGACGCGCTGCCCATAGGCGTTCGCGACGCCCGCGAGCGTATCGCCGGGATTCACGCGGTAATAGCCGGCGATCACGCCCGGCGTCGCGGCCGACGTGGGCGCCGACTGGCGCGCCGGCTGCCAGCTGTCGGTCCACGGCGTCATCGTGCAGCCCGTCAGCGCGATGGCCGCGGCAACGAGCGCCGCCTGCGGCAGCCAGCGCGTCAGCGCATCGTGGATGGGAATAGTTTCTCTCAAGGGTCCTCCCGGATTTGCGTCGTTGCGCCGCCCACCGCCCCCCGGTGCGCGACGCACGATGTCCGGCCGGACGGCCGGACCAACCAGTATCCGACCGCTCTCGCGGCCGTCAGTTTCCACAGCGGAACGTCGGTGCGAACGGGCTCACCGGCCCCTTTTTCGCGTCGTTCCGACCGGCAAAGATACCATTTGTGGCGGTCAAGGCCGCGACAGATGCCTGATCCTGCAACATTCTTGCGGTGCCGCACCGGCGTGCCGATGGCCTGCAAGCCGCGCCGCGCGGGCCGTCGGGCGGGCCTGCCACGGATCTTCCGCACGCGTCGCCGCCCTCGCCTGCCGTATCGATCCCGTCACATTCTCCCCGTCGATCGCCACCTATACTCGGTGATGCACTGCGCGATCCAACGACAACGAGGAGCATGACAATGAACAACGCGACGTTTCTTTCCGTGCAGCTCAACGCCGACGATTTCTCCGGTTCCAGCGGCCTGGTCGAATTGCTCAACCGGCACCTGCTGTTCGCGACCGACGTCGCCGAGGCGGCCGATGCACTCGTCCAGCTGGCGAGCGTCGCGCATATGACCGGTGCCACGCGCCATAGCGTCGAGCTGCCGGTCCTCGCGATCGAGCGGCTGCGCGACGCGCTCGACACGCTGAGCGGCTACGACGAAACGTGGCTGCAGGTGCTGGAACCGGCCGAAGCGCTGTTCCGGGATATCGGGCGCGGCAGGCGCCCGCTGCACTGAACCGGCGGCTGGCGCGATACGCGCGCCGCCAATGAAAACAGCCCGTCGTTCCGGATAACGGAACGACGGGCTGTTTGACCTTCAGGGGCCGGATCAGGCCGCCGAGGCGGCCGCACCGACCGAACCACCATTAACGACCCTTGTAGATCGGAGCGTCGTCAGCGATGCGCTTGACTTGCCAGCCGGTCTTGGCCTTGGCCGGTGCGCCGGATTCCTGCGCGGCAGCCGGTTGTGCGCCATAGCCGGTCGTGTCGGCAGCGGCGACGTTCTGTTGCGGGTTCAGACGGGCTTCAGCGGCCTGAATGCTTTCCGGGTACGTCGTACGGTCGCTGCCCAGCTTGTAGCCGGCCTGTTGGACGGCGACCAGGTCGGCCTTCACCTGTGCACGGGTGACGGGCGCATTCTGTTGGGCGAACGAGACGGCGGGAACAGCGAGAACGGCAGCTGCGGCGAACGTTGCGATCAGCGATTTCATGATTACCTCCGGGATTTTTTTTGCTCCGCCGCACACACCATGTCTGCAGCGATGGAACAGAGTTTAGTCCCGGGAACACCTAGGGAAAACCATGAAAGAACGAAAACACTGTTTCCCCGGAGCCAACAATGTCGGCATCCGGGAGAGAGAAACCCTATTCATAGAATAGATTTTCGCAACAATGCTGTCCCCGCCAGCCGGTTACGACCAGTTCGCGTGGAAGCTGCCCGGCTTGTCGGTACGCTCGAACGTGTGCGCGCCGAAGAAGTCGCGCTGCGCCTGCACGAGGTTCGCCGGCAGCCGCTCGGAACGATAGCTGTCGAAGTACGCGACGGCCGACGCGAACGCCGGTACCGGCACGCCGGCCTTCACCGCGGCAACCACGACGTCGCGCAGCGACGCCTGGTAATTCGCGGCGATATCCTTGAAGTACGGATCGAGCAGCAGGTTCGCGAGCGCCGAGTCCTTCGCATACGCGTCGGTGATCTTCTGCAGGAAGCGCGCGCGGATGATGCAGCCCGCGCGGAAGATCTTCGCGATCGTCCCGAGATCGAGGCTCCAGCCGTACTCTTCGGATGCCGTGCGCAGTTGCGCGAAGCCCTGCGCGTACGAAATCACCTTGCTCAGGTACAGCGCGCGGCGCACCGCTTCGACGAACGCGGCGCGATCGCCGTCGAACGGCGCGGCGGCCGGGCCCGACAGGATCTTGCTGGCCGCGACACGCTCGGTCTTCAGCGACGACAGCACGCGCGCGAACACCGACTCGGTGATGAGCGGCAGCGGCACGCCGAGATCCAGCGCGTTCTGGCTCGTCCACTTGCCGGTGCCCTTCTGCGCGGCGCGATCGAGGATCACGTCGACGAGGTGCTTGCCGGTCTCTTCGTCCTTCTTGCCGAAGATCTTTGACGTGATCTCGATCAGGTAGCTGTCGAGCTCGCCCTGGTTCCATTCGGTGTACACCGCGCCCAGTTCGTCGTTGGTCAGGCCCGCGACGTCCTTCAGCACCGAGTAGCTTTCGGCGATCAGCTGCATGTCGCCGTATTCGATGCCGTTGTGGACCATCTTCACGTAATGGCCCGCACCGTCCGGGCCCATGTATGCGACGCACGGCTCGCCGTCCGACGGCGCCTTCGCGGCGATCTGCTTGAGGATCGGCTCGACGAGGTCGTACGCGTCACGCTGGCCGCCGGGCATGATCGACGGGCCGCGCAGCGCGCCCTCTTCGCCGCCCGACACGCCGGTGCCGATGAAATGCAGGCCCGATTGCGCGAGCTCCTGGTTGCGGCGGATCGTATCGGTGAAGTGCGTGTTGCCGCCGTCGATCAGCACGTCGCCCTTCTCGAGCAGCGGCTTGAGCGATGCGATCGTCGCATCGGTCGCTTCGCCTGCCTTCACCATCATCAGGATCCGGCGCGGCGTTTCGAGCGACGCGACGAACTCCTCGAGCGTGTAGGTCGGCACCAGGTTGCGGCCGGGGAATTCGGCGATCAGTTCGTCGGTTTTCTCGCGGCTGCGGTTGTACACCGACACCGCGTAACCGCGGCTCTCGATATTGAGTGCGAGATTGCGGCCCATCACCGCGAGCCCGATCACACCGATTGCTTGTTTGCCCATTAGTCAATTCTCCGGAAAAAACGGGGCGCGACCCGACCCGGGTCGCGCGCACAGGCGAAAGGATAGTGGAAACCCGGCGGCGATGCGCGCTTCCGTGTCATTGCTCCGCGTGCGGCAGCCGCCGGAACACGACGCTCAGGTTGTTCGCCGGCATCTCGACCACCTCGATGCAGTCGAGCCCGCGATCGAGGCCGAGCGCGACGACGGTTTCGAGATCGCGCACACCCCACGACGGGTCGCGGCTGCGCAATTGCAGGTCGAATGCCGCGTTCGACGGCGCCGTATGCCGGCCCTCGCGGCGATACGGCCCATACAGGAACAGCACGCCGCCCGGCCGCAGCAGGCGCGACGCGCCCGCGAACAGCGCTTCGGTACAGGCCCAGGGCGAGATGTGAATCATGTTGATGCAGACGATCGCGTCGAGCATGTCGACCGGCCACGACGCGTCGCGCACGTCGAACGCCAGCGGCCCGGCAACGTTGGCGAGGCCCGCATGGGCAACCCACGCGGCGATCGAGCGCCGCGCCTGCGCATCGGGATCGCTCGGTTGCCAGTGCAGGCCAGGCAGCGCCTGCGCGAAGTGGACGACGTGCTGGCCCGTGCCGCTCGCGATTTCGAGCACGCGGCCGCTCGCCGGCAACACGTGGCGCAAGACGTCGAGGATCGGCCCGCGATTGCGTTCGGCCGCCGGCGCCGACAGCCGCGCGGACGGATCGGGCGAAGAGGTCGGGCCGGTCACGATGCCTGCTCCGGTGCGTGGCCCGCGAGGCCCAGCCGCGCGGTCAGTGCGTCGAGCGCGGGTGCGCAGCGCGCTTCGACCTTCAGCGTCAGCATCGGATCGGCGCGCGTATGGCCGAGATTGAGCGCGGCGACCGGCTTGTGCTGCGCCTGCGCCCACACGCAGAAGCGGTAGCCGGAATACACCATCAGCGACGAGCCGACGACGAACAGCGCATCGGCCGCATCGAGCGCCTGCGACGCGAGCGCCACGCGCTCGCGCGGCACGTTTTCGCCGAAGAACACGACTGCCGGCTTCAGCAGCCCGCCGCACGCGGGGCACGCCGGGATGCGGAACGTGTCGAGCGCCGTCCATTCGAGATGCGCGTCGCCATCCGCGGCCGGCTCGGCCTGCGCACCCAGCAGTTCGGGATTGTCGGCCTCGAGCATGACCTGGATCGTCGCGCGCGCGTGATGCGCACCGCAGTCGAGGCACGTGACGCCGTCGATGCCGCCGTGCAGCTCGATCACGTCGCCGCTGCCCGCGCGCTGGTGCAGGCCGTCGACGTTCTGCGTGACGAGACGCTCGATCCGCCCTGCGCTGCCGAGCCGCGCCAGCGCGACGTGCGACCCGTTCGGCTGCGCGCGGCCGACGACGGGCCAGCCGATCATGCTGCGCGCCCAGTAGCGCCGCCGCGCGGCATCGGAGCCGAGGAATTCCTGGAACTGGATCGGCGGCGAGCGCATCCACTGGCCGTTGCGGTCGCGATAGCCGGGAATGCCGGAGTCGGTGCTGATGCCCGCGCCGGTCAGCACCAGCAGGCGTGGATGACGCTCGACGAACGTGTGCAGCGCGTCGAGCGCGGCCGGATCGATGCCGGCGGTTGAGGGGTCGTGCAGGGCTTTGTCGTTCATGTTGGCAACGCGTGATCAGGCGCGCCGGCAAGCCGTGCGCCCGCACGGGCAGCCAGGCACGCCAGCACATGATACAGAACGCCGCGCGGCCGGGCCGATGGCTCGCGTCGCAAACCGGCGCACAAAAAAAGACGCCCATCCGCCACTCGGCGATGGGCGCTTCAACAATTGATCCATCGGGGTAGTGGATCAACTGACAGCACAATTTCGCGGCGTCCGCCATGCTGCGGCCGGCGAACGCTTCCCCTGGACTGCATGTGTTCCGCGATGCCGAATGCATCGATGCGCTGCCTGCTTTCCGGTGCGATCCGGCCCTGCCCCGCCACGCCGACGCGATGCACGACGCACGCACACCTACGCCGCGCGACGGCTCGCGTTGCGCGCGGCAGCATGACGATCCGGGATCCGGGCCGGGCCATCCACAGGCATTCGAAGTTCATCCCCGACGGCCGACCGGCACCAGTCGGCCTCGTGCGTCACAGCTGCACGTCGTCGTTCAGAACAAACCCGATTGCTCGGATGGAGCGGAAAGCCGCGCGCTCACGTCGCCTCAATCAACGGCGAATCGAATACGCGGGCAGGTCGGCGATTCATGTTTGCAACACGATACGTTGCGATTCGGTCTGTTTTCATTCTCTTGTCCCCGTCTCCGATACGTCCGACCCACTGAAGCGATCGCCGGACCGACTGCGTCCGCGACCGCGCTCACGGCCCGTACAGATATGCAAGGAGCGCACCATGCTTCATGCCGCAAGGCCGCGCGGGCCGAAGCGGGGCCATCGTGGTGAATCGCGCACCGGCAAGCAGCGCGAACGTTTCGAAACTGAAACGCGTGCCGGATCGGCGAGCGTCGGCCGGGCATGCCGTCATGCCGCGCCGGCCCGGTCCGCGCCGATGTCACGTCGTTGCATCTGCGCGCTCGCCGGTCGACTTACAATCGCCCCACAGTGCCACATACACGTGAATAGCGCGCGGGCCCGCCCCGGCATTCCTCGCGCACCTCGTCACAACCTGACCGGAGCCTTCTACCCGACGCATGCCTGACACACACGACTGGCTGGATATCGACTACCGGACGCTGTTCCGGCTGTATCCGGATCGCCGGATCGAACGCGAGAACGATCCCGACTGCTCGCCCGGGCCGCGTTTCTGGCTCGGCAGATGCGTGGACGGCAGCGTGGCAGGCGTACGCGCCGACGTGCCCACCCCTGTCGCACACGAACTGGCGCGCCTGGCAGACAGCGAACCGCCGTTGGCGGACCGCATGCAACCCGCGCATCTCGAACGCTATCTCGCGCTGCTCGCCCCTGTTCCGCACTGGAACATCGGCCTCGTCTACGCGCTGCCGCACGCACTCGGTTTCGACACCGACGCGCGCGTCGCACTGATCGACGGCGACAGCGACGCAGGCCGGCATCTGCTGCATGCGCTGTCTACACACGGGATGCCCGACGGCCTGTTCTCGATGGGGTTTCGAAGCGGCGCCGATCTGTGGGCGCCATGGTGCGCGGCAGTCGTCGACGGAGAAGTCGCATCCGTCGCATTCGCCGCGCGGCTATCCGGTGTCGGTGCCGAACTCGGTCTCGCGACGGCCCCGGCATTTCGGGGGCGCGGCCTCGCCGCGGTAGTGACCGCAGCGTGGTCGCGGCTGCCGTCGCTTCAAACGCGCACGCTGTTCTACAGCACCGACAGCGGCAACCGCGCGTCGCAACGCGTGGCGTCGCGCCTTGGCCTCACGCTGCGCGGCACGACGCTGCGGGTGGCGTAGCGCCGGGGCCGGCGCAACATCTCAACGAAAGGCCTCGATGACCTTGACGCGACGTTCGGTTTCGTCGACGAAGCAACCGTCAACCTCCACGAGCCCGAGCGTGCCGCCGGCATCGGGCTGCCGCGATTCGGCGCAGCCGGCATCCCGCGCCTTGAGCCAGCGGCGCTCGTCATCGCGCAACCTCGCCTTGCCCTGCGCATCCAGGCTCGCCATCTTCGTCTTGTAGGCGGCATTCAACCGTTTGTCGGCCGCGTCGTATTTCAGCCGCAGGCAATTGCGGATGTCGGCCGTGTAGCCCGTTTGCTCGGCGGTCTTGCAGATGGCGGCACGCTCCGCATCGTCCGCGAGCGCGTCGGACGCGACCGCGAAGAGCATCGCACTCGCCGCCAGACCGATCACCCCATATTGAAGCGCGTTCATCCGGATTCGTTTTATTCAATGACGGAAGGCACCGATTATGCCCGGCCTGCTGCCCGCATGGCCCTCTTTGGCTCGACGTCGCCGGTCGCGCTCGATCGGGCGGCGCGCACACCGTGCCGCGCGGCCGGCGTGCAAACACGCTAGCATTCGGACACGCAACGTCGCGCGTTCGCTTTGCACCGCCTCCAAGGACTCGACATGACCACGCCCGCCCCTGCCCGCTCCGACGTCGCGCATCGCGTCTTCTCCGCCGGGCAGCTGTCGATCGGCCTCACGCTTCCGCTGCTTCGCACCGGCCATGTCGTCGCCGACTTCGGCGAGCAACTCGAACTCGCAGCGCTGGCCGATACGCTCGGCTTTCGCGCGCTGTGGATTCGCGACGTGCCGCTGAACAGCGCCGACTACCCCGACCCGGTCGGCCACCTCGACCCGTGGGTACTGCTCGGCGCACTGGCGGCACGCACGCGCCGGATTGCGCTCGCCAGCGGCGCGATCGTGCTGCCGCTGCGTCATCCGCTGCATATCGCGAAAGGCGCGCTGTCGGTCGCGACGCTGTCGGGCGAACGCTTCATCCTCGGGCTCGGCTCCGGCGACCGGCCGCCCGAATATGCGGCGTTCGGCGTCGATGCGGAAACGCGACGCGACCGGTACCGCGCGCACTGGGACATCGTCGCGGCCGCGCTCGGCGTGCCATCGCGTGTGCTGCCCGACGAAGCGCCGCCCGATGCGCCCGAATTCACGCTGCTGCCGCGCGGCGCCGACGCGGTGCCGATGCTGGCGGTCGGCTCGGGCGGGCAAAGCGTCGACTGGATCGCGCGCCACTCGATCGGCTGGATGACGTACCACCGCGATCCGGACACGCAGCGCGCACGCTATTCGATGTGGCGCGCAGCGGTCGACCGGCTCGCGCAGCCGGCCTTTCGCGCGTTCGGCGTGTCGATGCGACTCGACCTCGTCGCGGATCCCGATGCGCCGGCCACCGCATTGCCGCTCGGCTATGCAACCGGACGCCGCGCATTGATCGACATCCTGCAGGACATGCGCGCGGCGGGCACGCATCACGTCACGCTGAATCCGGGATCGGACCGGCCCGTGCGCGACGTCATCGAAGAAATCGCGGAACACGTTCTGCCGGTTTTTCACGACGGGCAAACGTAATTTTGCAGGACTCCGGATTAATCACGAGCAATGCGCATATCGCTCACCGTTGCTGTCCAGCATGATTTACAAAATCCTTTCACATCCGGTAATCGAGACGCGACACCCTATCTGACTGCCTGCAGTCTGCGCCACGCACATGATCGCGAAAACGCGCCGAAAATGCCCGCGCCGCATCGGGTATGCCCGATTCGAATGGTCGTCGACGGAACTATTCGGTTCCGGTCGCGATCATGTTAACTTCCGTCCATCGTTCAGCCCGGCGGGCCGCGCGCCGATGCGCGCCCGCATGCCCACCCCATGCGACATATCCTCCTCGGCTGGCTGCTTGCCGCCGTCGTCTCGGCCGCCCATGCGGCCGCTCCCGCCCCGGCCACCGCGTCGGCCGCTTCCGGCACCGCGCCCGCGCTGACACCGCAACAGGCGCAGCAGGCACTCAATGTGCTCGAAAATCCGCGCGATCGCGCGCAGGTCGAAACGACGCTGCGTGCGATCGCGGCCGTCGGCGCGCTTGCCGCACCCGCGGTCGCGGCGAGCGATGCGGCTGCGGCTGCGGCTGCGGCCAGCGGCGCGTCGGCTGCCGCGGCCCCGGGCGCGCTCACGTCGAACGGCCTCGCGTCGATGCTCGTCCGGCAGGGATCGCGCTGGACCACTGAAATCGGCGGTGCGCTGAAGGAGTCGCTGCGCTCGCTGCTCGATATCGGCTCGGTTGGAAGCTGGTGGCATGACAGGCTGGTGCGAGCCGACGAGCGAGCGGATCTCGCGCACGCGCTCTGGATCATCATCGCCGTGCTCGTGCCCGCGCTCTTCGTCGAATGGTTTGCGAAGCGGCTGTTGCGACGCGCGCTGGCCGCGGTGGCCGCGGTGGCCGCACGGCGTGCCGACACGTCGCGCCGCACCGCGCCAGACTCCGCCACGCCCGACGACGACGCGCCGCCGGACACACCCGCCAAACCCAACGCCGCCGACGCCCTCGACGCCGCCCCCGCATCGTCTCAAGGCCGCGGCCACGCACGCCGTCACACCACGCTGCTGCACCGGATGCCGCGCGCGCTCGTCAGCCTCGCGTTGCGTGCCGTGCCGCTGCTCGTGTTCGTCGGCGTCGCGAGCCTGACGATGTCGGCGATCGGCGATACGGGCACCCCGATCGAATCCGCGCTCGAGGCGCTGATCGACATCTACGTGATCTGCCGCCTCGTCACGATCGTCAGCCGGCTGTTCTTCCAGCCCGATGCACGGCAATTGCGGTTGCTGCATATCAGCGACGCGTGGGCCGATTTCGCGCAACGCTCGATCGCGCGAATCGTGATCGTGGTCGGCGCCTGCACGGCCGCCGTCGAGATCGCCGCGAACTTCGGTCTCAGCGAGGCCGGTCACGTCGCGCTGCTGAAAGCCGTCGCGCTCGTCGGGCACCTGATGATTTCGGCACTGATCCTGCAGTGCCGCCAGCCGGTCGCCGCGCGAATCCGCGCGGCCGGCGACGACCGTCCGTCCTTCGCGATGGTCGCCAATGCGCTCGCCGACGCATGGGCGCCCGTGTCGGTATTCATCGTGATGGCGCTGTGGTTCGTGTGGGCACTCGACGTCCACAACGGCTATCGCGTGCTGATCACGCTCGGCGGCCGCTCGATCGCCGTGATGATCGGCATGCGGATGGTGTCGATCGTCGTGTTCGGCGCGCTCGCGCGGCTGTTCCAGGGCCACGAAGAAGACCGCACGCTCGTCCATCTGCACGCGTACCGCTACTACCCGCTGCTGCGCCAGATCGTGTCGGGCGCGATCGGCATCGTGACCATCGTGTTGCTGCTGCAGATCTGGGGCGTGCCGATCTTCCGCGCGTTCGAAACCGGCACGATCGGCCACCGGCTCGCGTCGGCGCTGGTGACGATCGCGGTTGCGGCCGTCGTCGCGCTCATCGTGTGGGAAGCCGCGAACATCGCGATCGAGCGCCGCCTGCAGCGCTGGACACGCGAAGGCAATCTCGTGCGCGCGGCGCGGCTGCGCACGCTGCTGCCGATGTTGCGCTCGCTGCTGTTCGTGATGATCGCGCTCGTCGTCGTGCTGACGGGCCTCAGCCAGCTCGGCGTGAACGTCGGCCCGCTGCTTGCCGGCGCCAGCATCTTCGGCGTCGCGCTCGGCTTCGGCTCGCAGAAGCTCGTGCAGGATTTCATCACCGGGATCTTCCTGCTGATGGAAAACGCGATGCAGGTTGGCGACTGGGTCACGCTCGCCGGCGTGTCGGGCACGGTCGAGTACCTGTCGATCCGCACCGTGCGACTGCGTGCGGGCGACGGATCGCTGTACACGATCCCGTTCAGCTCGGTGACGACCGTCAACAACACGAATCGCGGGCTCGGCAACGCGGCCGTCAAGATCAGCATTGCCTATGGCGAGGATATCGATCGCGCGATCGCGACGCTGAAGGAGATCGGCGCCGCGTTGCGCGACGATCCGAAATACCGCGACGGCATCCTGTCGGACTTCAGCTACTGGGGTATCGACCAGGTCGACGGCGCGACGCTCGCGCTGGCCGGACAGATGCAATGCACGGACTCGACGCGCTGGAGCGTGCAGCGTGAATTCAACCGGCGGATCGCGGAGACGTTCCGCGAACGCGGTATCCGGATCGCCAATCCGCAGCGCAGCGTCGTCGCGTACGCGGACGGATCGCGGCCTGTCGTCGATGGCGAAAACGGCAGCAACGGCGAAAACACCGGCAACGGCCATGCTGCCGAACCGACGGCCCGGCCGCCGTCGCCCGTCGAACCGGAGCGCAAGCCGGGTTGACCGGCCGGGGCCAATGGGGCGCCGCGTTCAGCGCGCGGCGGGCTTGTTCACGCGCCGAGGGCTTTTCGCGGCGGGCGTCGATGCCCCCGCCTTCGCCACGCGTTTCGCCGTCGCACCCGGCCCCCGCTTGGAGCCGGCTTCAAGATCCTCAGCCAATACGTCGCGCTGCGCGTGCCATTGCTGGAGCAGCAGGCGCGTCTGCTCGGCGATCGTATCGATCAGCAATTTCGCGCGCTCGCCTTCGAACGCATCCCATTCGAGCACCTGCAGCGCAGAACGCTCCGCGATGTGGAACACCGTGATCTGCCCGAACAGGCTCATCGCGCGCAAGCGCGTGACGGGATCGTCGGCCGGCCGCCCCGAGATGCGGCCGATCAGCTCGGCGCTCACGTCGTTGAGAGGCTTGCGCATCCGCTTCATCAGGATTTCGCTCGCGCTCGCCGGCTCTTGGCCGACCTGCTCGCGCGCGAAGAACAACCGCTGGTTCATCGTCTTCGGCGCCGTGAACATCCGGTCCGACAGCGCGCGCAGCAGCCCGACGAACGCGTCGATCAGCACGTCGACGTCCGCGTCCGCATCGAGCATCGCCCACGCATGGCCGACCGACGGTGCGAACACCTCCCAGCCGTGCTCCGCGATCGTCTCGACGCACGCGCGGTACACGCCTTCCTTGTTCTCGAAGTAGTACTGGAGCGCCGGCGCGTTCACGCCGGCCATCGCGGCGATCTCGCGCGTCGATGCCCCCGCGAACCCGCGCTCGCCGAACAGTTCGATCGCCGCCTCGATGATCCGCAAGCGCGTTTCGTCGCCGCGGGCGTAGCCGCCCGCCGACGTACGGCGCAGCTTCTTCGCTTCGTTCATGCCTTCCTCGTCATTCGGTCGATCGACATTCTACTTGACACAATTCTATCAACTGGAATAATTCTTCCACTCGGAATAAATTGGACGCCAGCATGTCGACGCCGCAAGACTCGCCACAGAAAGCAGATCGTCAGGAAAACGGAACAACGCCGCGAAACGGAAACGGATCGAAACGGCGCATCCTGCTCGTCGTCACCGTGCTCGCGGCAATCGGCGGCGCCGTCTGGCTCGGCCGCTGGTGGACGGTCGGCCGCTTCATCGAAAGTACCAACGACGCGTACCTGCAGGCGGACAGCATGACCGCCGCGCCGAAGGTCGCCGGTTACGTGACCGATGTGTATGTCCGCGACAACCAGGCCGTGAAGGCCGGTGATCCGCTCGTGCGGCTCGACGTGCGCCAGTACCAGGTCGCGCTCGCGCAATCGCTTGCGACCGTCGATGCGCGCCGCGCGGATATCGCACGCGCCGAGGCCGACATCGGCCAGCAGCATGCGAATCTCGAACAGGCCGACGCTCAGGCGAAGGTGTCGCGGATCAATGCCCAGCACGCAAGCGACGAATACACGCGCTACGCGCCGCTCGCGGCGACCGGCGCGGAAACGCACGAACGCGTGGCCGACCTGAAGAGCACGCGTGACCAGGCAGCCGCGACACTCGCCGCGAACAATGCGTCGATCGCAGCCGCGCGCACGCAGATCGCATCGTTCACCGCGCAGCTCCAGCAGGCGCGCGCGCAACTCGAAGCCGCGCAGGCCAGCGCCGCGCAGGCGCAGCTCGACCTCGACAACACGATCGTGCGCAGCACCCTCGCCGGCCGCGTCGGCGATCGCACGGTACGCGTCGGTCAATACGTGCAGCCCGGCACTCGCCTGCTGACCGTGGTGCCCGTCGATTCGATCTACCTCGTCGCGAACTTCAAGGAAACGCAGATCGGCAACATGCGCATCGGCCAGCCCGTCGAACTGCACGTCGATGCACTGCCGGACGGTGCGCTGTCCGGCGTCGTCGACAGCTTCGCACCCGGCACGGGCGCGCAGTTCGCACTGCTGCCGCCCGAGAATGCGACCGGCAACTTCACGAAGATCGTCCAGCGCGTGCCGGTGCGCATCCGCCTCGCCGCGAACGCCCGCGCGCAACGCATGCTGCTGCCGGGGCTGTCGGTGACGGTCGACGTCGATACGCGCTCGACCCGCGACGAGACGCATCATGGCTGAACCGTCCGCCACGACGCCCGTGCCGCCGCATGAAGGCCGTGCGAGCGTGACCGACTGGATCGCGGTCGCGGCCGGCGCGCTCGGCGCGCTGATGGCGACGCTCGACATCTCGATCACGAACTCCGCGCTGCCGCAGATCCAGGGCGAAATCGGCGCGACCGGCACCGAAGGCACCTGGATCTCGACCGGCTACCTGATGTCGGAAATCGTGATGATCCCGCTCGCCGCGTGGCTCACGCGCGTGTTCGGATTGCGTAATTTCCTGCTGACGAACTCCGCGCTGTTCATCGCGTTCTCGATGATGTGCGGCTGGTCGCATTCGCTGCCGATGATGATCGCCGGCCGGATCGGCCAGGGCTTCACCGGCGGCGCACTGATCCCGACCGCGCAGACCATCATCCGCACGCGGCTGCCGTTGTCGCAGTTGCCGGTCGGCATGACGCTGTTCGGCCTGATCGTGCTGCTCGGGCCGCTGTTCGGCCCGGTGCTCGGCGGCTGGCTCGCGGAGAACGTGAACTGGAGCTGGTGCTTCTTCATCAACCTGCCCGTATGCCTGCTGCTGATGGGGCTGCTGTGGTTCGGGCTGCCGTCCGACCGCCCGCAATGGAGCACGTTCTTCAACGCGGACTGGCTCGGGATCGCCGGCCTCGCGATCGGGCTGAGCTCGCTCACCGTCGTGCTCGAGGAAGGCCAGCGCGAACGCTGGTTCGAATCGCAGATGATCGTCACGCTGAGCTTCGTGTCGCTCGCCGGGATGATCCTGATCGCGTTGTCGCAGATCTTTGCGAAGCGGCCGATCATGCGGCTGTCGCTGATGCGCAACCCGCGCTACGCGAGCGTGATCGTGATTGTGTCCGCGGTCGGCGCCGGGCTGTACGGCGTGTCCTACCTGCTGCCGCAGTTCCTCGCGATCGTCGCCGGCTACAACGCGCAGCAGGCCGGCGCGATCATGCTGCTGTCGGGGCTGCCCGCGTTCCTCGTGATGCCGATCCTGCCGCGCCTGCTCGGCAAGGTTGATTTCCGCATTCTCGTCATCTCGGGGCTGCTGCTGTTCTGCCTGAGCTGCATGCTCGACATCAGCCTGACCGCGCAGAGCGTCGGTCACGACTTCGTATGGTCGCAACTGATCCGCGGTCTCGCTCAGATGCTCGCGATGATGCCGCTTAACCAGGCGTCGATGGCGGCCGTCGCGCGCGAGGATTCGGGCGATGCGGCGGGGCTCTACAACATGGCGCGTAACCTCGGCGGCTCGATCGGGCTCGCGATCATCGGCACCGTGATCGACCGCCGCACGACCTTCCATACGGCCGCGCTGCGCGAATCGGTGACGGCGAACTCGCTGATCGGGCAAGACCGGCTGTCAGCCTATGCGGCCAACTGGTTCGCACACACCGGCGATCTCGCATATTCGAACATGCGCGCGCTCGGACAGCTCGCGCAGCAGATCCAGATCCAGGCCGTCGTGATGACCTATTCCGAAACCTTCTATCTGCTGGGCCTCGCGCTGCTCGCCTGCGTGCCGCTCGCGCTGCTGCTGAGAACGCCGCGCGGGCCGCAGCCGATGTCGTCCGGCCACTGAACCGTCTTACGCGATGAAACCCTTCTCAATGCCCTGTCGCCCTGCGCTCACGCTGTGTGCGGCCGCGTGCCTGCTCGCCGGCTGCACGGTCGGCCCCGACTACCGCGGCGCGCCCGCCGCACCGGATGCGCCGACCTTCGTGCGCGCGCCGGCTTCCGGCGTCGACGCCACCACCCCCGCGCCGAGCGCGTGGTGGCACACGCTCAACGATCGCCAGCTCGACGACCTGATCACCGCCGCGCTCGTGTACAACCCCGACCTGCACGCCGCGCAGGCACGCTTGCGCGCATCGCGCGCGCAGCTCGCGCAACAGCGGGCCGCGCAGTTGCCGAAATCGTCGGCCACCGTCGCCGCCATCCGCATGCGCGAGCCGGACGTCAGTGCGCTCGGTTCGCTGCTGCCATCGAACGGCTCGAACCAGTCGGGCGGTACGTCGCCGTCGCTGGGCGGCTCGGGTCCGCTGCAGCTCTATTCGGCAGGCTTCGACGCAACCTGGGAAATCGACCTGTTCGGCGGCACGCGCCGTGCAGTCGAAGCCGCGTCCGCACAAGCGGAAGCAGTCGACGCCGATCTCGCCGATACGCAGGTGTCGATCGCGGCCGAAGTCGCGAACGCGTATGTCGACCTGCGCGACCAGCAGCAGCGGCTTGCGCTGTCGCAGCGCACCGCCGAGTTGCAGCAGAAGATGCTCGAACTCACGCAGCAGCGCCGCGCTCGCGGCGTCGCAGCCGATGCGGACATCGAGCGCCTGACGACGCAGGTCGAAAACACGCGCGCATCCCTGATCCCGCTCGACGCACAGGTAACGGAATCGCTCGACCGGCTCGCGATCCTGACGGGTCGCGCGCCGGGTGCGCTCGACGCGGCGCTGTCGACACCGGACGCGCCGCTGCCGACGCTGCCGGGCAGCGTCGCGATCGGCGATCCGGCCACGCTGCTGAAGCAGCGCCCCGACATCCGCGCGGCCGAGCGCCGGCTTGCATCGAGCAATGCGCAGATCGGCGAGCATGTCGCCGATTATTTCCCGAAGGTGACGCTGCTGGGCGATCTCGGCTTCAGCGCGACGGACCCGGGCCACCTGTTCCGCAAGCAGAACTTCACCTGGATCGGCGCACCGTATCTGCAATGGAACATTCTCGACTTCGGGCGCACGCGTGGCGCAGTGCGCGCGGCCGAAGCATCGCGCGACGAAGCGGAAGCGAACTATCAAAAGGCGGTGCTCGGTGCCTTGCAGGATGCCAACACGGCATTGCAGCGCTACGGACACCAGCGCGAGCACGTCGTTGCGCTCACCAAGGTGCAGACGTCCGCCGTGCATTCCCGATCGCTGATGGACGAGCGCTATCGCGCGGGCGTCGCATCGATGATCGACCTGCTCGATACGCAACGCGAAGCGTTGTCCGCGCAGCAGAACGTGATCGCCGGGCAAGCCGAACTGATCAAGGACTACGTGTCGCTGCAGAAAAGCCTCGGGCTCGGGTGGCAGGCGGGCGCGGGTTGACGGCGAATTGAGCGGTGCCGCGCGGCCGGGTTGGTCGAGGCTGCTGCGGCATCGATGCTTGCAATGCGGATCGCGAAGCCCACGCACGCGCCGCAGGTTCAACCGACCTCGTTCGACGATCGTGGATCGTGGACCGCTTCACGATGCGCGACGCAACAACTCATTGCGTACGCAACAATACTCACCATCTGCGCCGATAACAACCAGGCTCGCACCGCATAGACGCCGGCGCTATCGGAAACATATCGAATATCAATTAGCCAATCGTCTGACGATCTCTTCTAATTCAGTCGGCTTCCCCACCACCGATCGGATTCAAGGAGTTCCATCGTCATGTCCTCATCCTCCCTTCGCGTGCTGAGACACGCAGTCGCCACGATCTGCGTTGCACTTTCCGCGTCTCCCCATGCCGCCGAACTCACTCGAGACACGGGCGCACCCGTCGGCGACAACGAGAATTCGCAGACGGCCGGCCCTGCCGGCCCCGTGCTCCTGCAAGACTCCGCACTCATCGAGAAACTGCAGCGCTTCGATCGCGAGCGCATTCCGGAACGCGTCGTGCATGCACGCGGCACCGGCGCATTCGGCGAGTTCGTGCCGACCGCCGACATCTCGAACCTGACGAAAGCGAAGGTCTTCACGCCGGGCACCCGTACGCCGGTGTTCGTGCGCTTCTCCACCGTCATGGGCTATCGCGGCTCGCCCGAACAGGCGCGCGATCCGCGCGGCTTCGCAGTGAAGTTCTATACGCAACAGGGCAACTGGGACATGGTCGGCATCAACTGGCCCGTGTTCTTCATTCGCGACGGCATCAAGTTCCCCGACTTCGTTCACGCGAACAAGCCGAGCGCCGTGACCGGCGTGCAGGATCCGAACCTCGCATTCGACTTCTTCGCGAACACGCCCGAAGCGACGAACATGCTGACGATGCTGTACACGAACGCGGGCATGCCCGATTCGTATCGTCACATGGACGGCTTCGCGGTGCATGCGTTCAAGTTCGTCAATGCACACGGCGACGTGCACTACGTGAAGTTCCACTGGAAAAGCCAGCAAGGCGTGCACGGCTTGCGTCCGCAAGACATCGACGCATCGATCGGGCATGACTGGAACATGATGACGAACGACCTGTACGGCGCGCTGAAGCAAGGCGACTTCCCGAAGTGGGATCTGTACGTGCAGGTGCTCACGCCGCAGGACCTGAACCGGTTCGACTTCGATGCGCTGGACGACACGAAGGTCTGGACCGGCGTCCCCGAGCGCAAGATCGGCACGATGACGCTGAACCGCGTACCCGACAACTACTTCCAGTCGACCGAGGAATCGGCGTTCGCGCCATCGCGACTCGTGCCGGGCATCGAGCCGTCCGAAGACCGGATGCTGCAGGATCGCCTGTTCGCCTACGCCGACACGCAGATGTACCGGCTCGGCGCGAACTACATGGACCTGCCGATCAACCGGCCCGTCGTGCCGGTGGTCAACAACAACCAGGACGGCAAGATGAATGCCGGCGACCGCAAGGGCGAGGTGAACTACGAGCCGTCGACGCTGCATGAACTCGCGCCGGACCCGCAGTACAAGTCCGTCCGCATGACGCTCGGCGGAACGACGCAGCAGGAGGCGATCCACAAGAAGCTGCGGTTCCGTCAGGCCGGCGAGTATTACCGCGGTTTGTCGCAGCAGGACAGGGACGACCTGATCACCGCGCTGTCCAGCGATCTCGGCAAGGTGACGAACGCGCACAACCAGTACGCGATGCTGTCGTACTTCTACAAGGCCGATGCCGACTACGGCACGCGTCTCGCGCAGGCCGTTCACGCCGACATCCGGCAAGTGCAATCGCTCGCGGCGAAGCTGAGCGAGAACTGATCCCGCGGCTCCGGTCGCTGTCGACGTGCGGGTTTGCGCCGCGCACGTCGACCCTACCCACACCTCAGGACCTCCCCATGCAATCCGAACGCCTGACGCGCGCGATCCGCTCGACCGCAACGGCCCTGGCGCTGGCCGCAATCGCCGGTTGCGCGCACCTTCCCGACCAGCCGGCGTATGCGCGGGCCGACCCTGCATCGCTGCGCCGCTACGACGGAGACTGGTTCGACGCCGCCCGAGTCGGGCGCGTCGACATCCTGCGTGCGTTGCACGACGCCGGCTATCCCGTCGACGCCACCGACAGCCACGGTTTTACGGCCGTGATACTCACGTCCTACGACGGCCAACCAGCCGCGCTCGACTACCTGCTGTCGGCCGGCGCAAACGCATGCGCCGGCGACCGTCATGGCAACACGGCGCTGATGGGCGCCCTCTTCAGGAACGAACCCGACATCGCGCGACGCCTGATCGACACGCATTGCCCGATCGACCAGACGAACGGCGCAGGGGAAACCGCGCTGGGATTCGCGACGCTGTTCAATCGGTTCGAGCTGATCCCGCTCCTCGTCGCACATGGCGCGAATCCGAATCACGTCGATCGGCGCGGCCAGTCGCTGCTGCAGCTCGCGCAGTCGCGCGACAACGCGGAAGCTGCGGATGCGCTGCGGCATGCAGGTGCGCAACGGTAACTCGGCCGCGACCGAACCGTCTGAACAATGCCTGCGCATCGTGCTATCGTGCCGCTGGCAATTGATCCAGTACCGTGTCATGCCGGATGAAAGCGCGACGGTGACGGTGCGCGCTTTCGCCGACCACGTATCAGCCGGTTGCGGCGGCGCAGGTCTTCCAGTGCACGCTCGGCGACGGTCTGCGCTTCACCCATGCATGGCGCGAGTGCGACTGACGAAGGAGATCCGTAAAGAACGGGAAAATCTTCGATTGAAAAGCAGGACTGCTATAAAAAAGGAGCGACGCGCGAAAAATCAGAAAAACTCGTCGAGCAGCCGGTAGAAAGCGATCCGGCGCGGATCGGGCCGCTCGATTCCGTACCGGGCGAAGAAAGGCGCAACCCATTCACCGCCGAGATCGGCTTCGATATCACGCGCCGCCAGCGCCAGATCCTGATAGCGATCGGCCACACCGAGGCGCCCGCAGTCGATGAAGCCCGAAAAGCGACCGTCTTCGACCATGAAGTTGGGCAGGCACGCGTCGCCATGCGTGACGACCTTGTCCTCGATCGGCGGCCGGCTCGCCAGAAGCCTGGCGAACAGTTCGTCGAGTTGTACGCCCGTGTTCGCGTCGTCGAGGTTGTCCTCGTCGACGAGCCCCGCGTTCATCCGTGCGCGGGCACGCTCGATGCGGAACGCCGCGCCGTGATCGAACGGGCACGTTGCCGGCTCGAGCCGATGCAGCGCACACAGCGCGTCGGCGATGATCGCCACCTTCTCCGCCGGCCCGAGGCGCGCGACTTCGAGGTTTTCGCCGCACACGGCACTCAGCAGCATCCACTCGCGCCCCGCCGCCGATGCCACGTCGAGCACCTGCGCGCCCGGCAGGCCCGTCGTCGCCAGCCAACGCAGTCGCGCCGCCTCGTCACTCAGCTCGGCCAGCGGCCCGGCCGGTTCGGTCTTGACGAACCGGCGCGATCCGTCGCGCGCATCGAGCCGGAACACCGCGGCATCCGACTGCCCTTCCGTCTGTCGCGTCCATCGGCAATCTGCCCATGCGGCCTTCCAGGTCACGGGCACTTCGATGCAAAGCTTGTCGTTATCGATCATGTCAGGTTCGATCCTCGTTGAATGGTCGGGCATGCGGAACATCGGATACCTCACGACTTCGTGCCACGCTTCCGGCACCCCGCGGGCCCGGCATTCTCCGGCGCACACCGGCGCACACCGGCGATTCGAGTCATGCCTCGAACATGGTCGGCCAATCGTTCCAATTACGCGTCGAACCAGAAACGATCGTCCAATCGAATTCAGCATTACTTTCCTTGCTGGCCTCGAATATTACAAATTACTGCCAATATTTTCAAAAACATTGCATTTATTCGCTTTAATTTTGTTTCATATAACCAAAAAAAGTTTGACACCTCGCTTTCGTTCTTGATACCGTCCGATGCAAGCAATCTGACAAATTGCTCACCACGCAATCGCTTCCGCTCCACGTTTTTTTCGCTTCCGCCGCACCGAAGTGCCAGCCGCCAGCCGTATCGTTCACGCGCCGGCGCATGCAACATCCCGATGCATTTCATTGGACGACTGCCATCCGGCAGCGGGCCGAAGGATCGAATCAAATGAGCAGGACAACGAAACTGTTGCTCTAGCAATCCCGCCCGCGCCCTGTCCGCGCGGTTGCGTCGTATCGCGGCGCAGCCCTCTCGTTACCGCAATTTCCGTATTTCGCCCCCGGAGAAAAAAACACCTTTCCGGATCGGGCGAAAGGCCCTGTCGCGTCCGCGCCATCCGCACGCATGCGACAGAAATCGGCGGCGCATCACCCGCACCGCTGTCGACCGTTGTTGTTCGTGCCGTTCGATGTTCAACCGGAGGGGTAATTCAAATGAACCAGGTTGCAGACAAGAATCAAAAGCACAAGCGCTTCGTCAAGCTCGCCTTCGCCGCCGCGGCAGCCGCATCGTTCGGCATGTCAACCGTCCACGCCGCACCCGCGGCCGGCTGGACGGAAACGCACACCAAGGGCTTCCTGCCGCTCGTGCAGCAGAGCGAAGCCGGTACGGCCGGCGCGCCTGCGGCGAGCACGGCCGCCGCTGCCACAGCGGCCGTCGAGATGGCGGCCGGCGAATCGGTGGACATCGTGCTCGGGCTGAACCTGCGCAACGAAGCACAACTCGACCAATACCTGCACGACCTGCATACGCCCGGTTCGCCGCACTACCGGCAGTTCCTCACGCCGGCGCAGTTCGCCGCGCAATATGCGCCGACCGACCAGCAGGTCGCCTCGGTCGTCGCGCATCTGCGCAAGGAAGGCTTCGTGAACATCGTCGTCGCGCCGAACCGCCTGCTGGTATCCGCGTCCGGCACCGCGGCGACCATCAAGTCCGCGTTCCGCACGACGCTCAAGCGCTTCACGCGCAACGGCCGCAGCGTCTATGCGAATACCGACGCCGCGCAAGTGCCGAACGCGATCGGTGGCGTCGTGGGCGCGGTGCTGGGCCTGCAGAACGTCGAACTGATGCACACGGGCGCGGGCAGCAAGCCGCAAGGCAACACCAGCAACCTGACGATTCCAGCGGGCGCATCGGCGGTGCCGCACAACCCGACCGAGTTCTCGTCGATCTACGGCGGCGACGGCACGCCGACGGCCTCGCAGACCACCGTCGGCATCATCTCCGAAGGCGACCTGTCGCAGACGGTGAGCGACCTCAACACGTTCGCCGCGAACAACAGCCTCGGCACGATCAGCAGCAGCATCGTGAAGACGGGCCCGTCAGGCAGCTCGTACACCGACACCGACGGCACCGTCGAATGGAACCTCGACAGCCAGTCGATCGTCGGCGCGGCCGGCGGCAGCGTGAAGCAGGTCGTGTTCTACGTCGCACCGTCGATGACGCTCACGGCGATCACCGCCGCGTACAACAAGGCCGTGACCGACAACGTCGCGAAGGTGATCAACGTGTCGCTCGGCGTGTGCGAATCGTCCGCGAACAGCACCGGCTCGCAGGCAACCGACGATACCATCTTCAAGCAGGCGATCGCGCAGGGGCAGACCTTCTCGGTATCCGCCGGCGACCACGGTGCGTACGAATGCGCGGGCGGCACGCCGTCGCGCTCGACCTACACGGTGAGCGAGCCGGCAACGTCGCCGTACGTGATCGCAGTGGGCGGCACGACGCTGTTCACCAATACGTCGACCAACGCGTACAACAGCGAGATCGTCTGGAACGATCCGAGCTGGGCGCCGGGCACCGTGTGGTCGACGGGCGGCGGGTACAGCAAGTACGAAGCCGCGCCGTCGTGGCAATCGTCGAGCCTCACGGGATCGACCAAGCGCGCACTGCCTGACGTCGGCTTCGATGCCGACCTGCGCACCGGCGCGATTCTCGTCGTGAACGGCCAGACGTCCGACACGCTGTGGGGCTCGGGCTACCTGAACAACGAAGGCGGCACGAGCCTTGCCGCGCCGATCTTCACGGGCATCTGGGCGCGACTGCAGTCCGCGAACAACAATGCGCTCGGGTTCCCCGCGTCGAGCCTCTACAAGTACTTCCCGGGCAACGCGGCGCTGCTGCACGATGTCACGTCCGGCAACAACGGCAGCGGCACCTACGGCTACAAGGCGAAGGCCGGCTGGGACGCAACGACCGGCTTCGGCAGCGTAAACATCTCGAAGCTGAACGCGTTCATCCAGAGCACACCGGATTTCGCGCGCTGATGGACCGATGACCGCCCCGGTTCCGCGTACTCGCCGAAGCGCACGCACGGAACCGGATGGGAGCGTTCAAATAACCCGCGAGGGCTGCCAAGCCGTCGCGGGTTTTTTTGCGTTCCGCGCAATCTCGCGGAGCGAGCCGCCGGCGCGACGACGCACTCGCCGGCCTTGCAATTGTTGCGCACGCAACTTTCATATCAATTACATTTCAGCGCCATTCCGCTTTCGGACCGCAAGGTACACATACTGTTACACAACACCTGGACAACCTCCGCGCGTGTCGTGCGTTTAACTGGATATACCGATTCGTCGCGGGACAACCACCATGCGAACACGACCTTGCCGCCCGCTCCGGCCGATGCCCCCGGAGCAGGCGCAGACGGTCGCGGCACAGTGCTCAAGCCGATCGCGCGGCCCGCGTGCCTGCCAACGCCGACACAACACCGAACGAACAACATGAACAACACACGTGCATACCGCCCTGTCAGAACGCTGATCGCGTCGTCCCTCATCGTGTCGCTGCTCGGCCTCTCGGCCTGCAACAAGAACGGCGACAGCAGCACGGCCGCTCCGGCCAGCGACGCAAGCGCGGCCGCGGCGGCACAGCCCGCCTCGACGCCCGTCGCCTACACGCCGCCGACTGCCGACCAGCTCTATCAGATGGTCGCGCCGATCGCACTCTTCCCCGACAAGCTCGTCGCGCTGGTGCTTGCGGGCGCAACGTACCCGGACCAGGCCACGGCCGCCAATAACTGGGTGGCGCAGAATCCGTCGTTGACGGGCCAGGCACTCTCAACTGCCACCGATACGCAGCCTTGGGATCCGTCCGTCAAGGCATTGACCGCGTTCCCCGCCGTGCTGTCGCAGATGGCGTCGAACCCGGCCTGGACCACGTCGCTCGGCCAGGCGTACTACAACGATCCGACCGACGTGATGAACGCGATCCAGGTGATGCGCCAGCGCGCGCAGACGTCCGGCCACCTCCGATCGGGCGGCCAGATGCGGGTCACGCAAGCCGCGCAGGCCGCACCGACCGGCTATACACCGGCCACCGATGCGCCCGTGGGCTACGCCGGGCCGGCGATCGTGCCGCCGCCCGCACAGGCCATCGAGATCGAATCCGCCCAGCCCGACGTCGTCTACGTCCCGTCTTACAACCCGACGGTCGTCTACGGCGAACCGGTTTCGTCCTACCCCGGCTACGTGTATCGGCCGCCTTCATACAGCACGGGCGAAGTCGTTGCCGCCGGCGTGATCACGTTCGGCGTCGGCATTGCCGTCGGCGCCGCGATCTTCGGGCACCACGACTGGGGCTGGCATGCCTGGGGCATGAACTGGGGCGCGCCGCGTCCGGAAGGCCCCGGCTGGCACGACGGCTGGCAGCGTCCGGCCGTGGTGTACAACCACACCACGTACGTGTCGAAGTCGACCACCGTGATCAACAACATCACCAACATCCGCAACACGCGCATCACGAACAACTACGGCGGCAACGTCACCAACAACACGACGAACACGACGATCGAACGCAACACGATGCAGCCGGGCGCGCAGCCGATGCGCGGGCAGGTCATGGAGCAGCACCCGGGAGCCGCGCCGATGACGATGCCGCACTTCGGCGCGAACGACGCGCGCCCCGGCGCGCGGCCGTCGCCCGATGCGTTCGCGCAGAACCGCGCGAACGAACCACATGCCGAAATACCGGCGCAACATGCGCCCGGCGCGATGCGCGACGAGCGGCAGCAGGCGCTGCAGCAGGAGCGCGCCGCGCAGGAAACCCGTGCAGTCGCCCAACAACAGCAAGCGCAGCAACAGCAGCGTAACGAGGCACTGCAGCAACGCGAGGCGATGCAACAACACAACGCGGCACAGCAGCAGCAACGCGAGGAAATGCAGCAACACAACGCAGCAGAGCAACAACAGCGCGAGGAAATGCAGCGACGCAATGCAGCGCAGCAACAGCAGCACGAAGAAATGCAGCAACGCAACGAGGCTCAGCAGCAACCGCGCAAGGAGACGTCGCCGCGCAGCGAAGCGCAACCGCAGGAACACACGGCACCGCAGCCGCGGCAACCGGCCCCCGAGCACGCGCCCGCACCGCATCCTGCAGAGCCGCATCCGCCGCACGAAACGCATGAGCATCGCACCGAGTGAAACGCATCCCGTCACGACAGCGCGGCATCCGCGCTGCCGGCCGGCGAAACACGCACCGCGCCGCCATGCGAAGCCGGCACGACCCGACACGCCGTACGCCGCCGTTTTTCACGAAACCGCGCGGCCTTGCCGCGCAATTCACTCGGCCCAGTTCCGCACGTAGTCCGGCACCGGCATGTTGGCGTCGGCATGAACCGGTGCGCCGCGCGTCGTCTTCAGCGGCAGGATCCCCGTCCAGACAGCGAGCGCGAGATCTTCATCCTTGTCGGACGGCAGTGAATCGCTGACTTTCACTGCCGCTTCCGCAAGGGCAATCCGCAGCACGCTGGTCGCATTGATTTCCTTCTCGTTGCCAGGCCGCGCATCATGCCTGCGACCGGGTGCGATCTTGTCCATCAATGCATCCAGCGCCGCCAGCTTGTCGTCACTGCCCTCCACCATATCGAACCGGCCGTAGATCACCGCAGATCGATAATTCATCGAATGATTGAAGGCCGACCTGGCCAACACGAGCCCGTCCAGCAACGTAATCGCGACGGAGGCCGGTGCGCCCGCCGACAGCGCCTTGATCATCCGGCTGCCGTTGGACCCGTGAATATAGAGGTCATCGCCCCGTCTCCAGTGCGCGGTCGGGATACAGTGCGTGTCCTCGCCTGCACCGAACGCGATGTGGCAGACGTAGGCTTCGTCCACGATGCGATGAAGCATCGTGCGATCGCGATTCACCAATTCCGGCAGGCGGCGAATGGTGGTGCGGGGTGTGGAAGAGATGACGGTCTGGTCTTTCATGTTTCGATTTCCTGTTCGCGCACCGTTGCGCGCATCGAGCGGCCCGCGTTCCGGCACGACGCAGGAATCCGCCCATAATATCTTTGTACTGCGAAGTTAATAGAATTGAACGCGTACAGCTTCCACGTCTGAACGACCGGTCAATCGGCCCATCGACAGTCGCTCTCCAAATCGAGCAAAATACGCGCGTGCCGCAATCCGTGACGTTCGCCGGAAAGCCCCTCGCCCCGGCCGGCACCGCGAGAACGTGAACGATACGATGCGCGACGAATCTTCAAAAGAACCAGCCCAACGAAAAATTCTGGAACCAGCCCATGGATCTCGCGCTGCTCATCTCGTCGCTTTCCAGACAGGACGGCACGACACGCCACAGCCAGCAGGAAGCCCTCTACCGGAGCCTGCGCAACATGCTGCTGGACGGACACATCCCGTCCGGCACGCGGCTCGTGTCGACGCGCGTGCTCGCCGCGGAATTGGGCATCGCGCGCAATTCCGCGGTCTATGCGTACGAGCGCCTGGCCGAGGAAGGCTTCGTGGCGGCCACGCGCAACGGTACGATCACGCGATGGGACGGATGCGGCCGTTCGAGCGCCGGGCGCGAAACCGGCCCGGCCACGGTTCAATTGTCCGAGCGCGTGCACGGGCTGGAGAACGCCGACCCCGAACCCGAACGCATGCTGCCGTTCGTTCCCGGTCTTCCGTCGCTCGATGAATTCCCCGTTGCCCAGTGGCGCCGTTGCATCGAGCACGCATGGAAAATCATCAAGCCCGCGCAGCTCGCATACGGCCCGGTCGAAGGGCTACCCGAATTGCGGCGTGCCGTGGCCGCCTACATCCGGGTCTCGCGAGGCGTGCGCTGCGAAACAGGCCAGGTATTCATCACCGACGGCACGCAAAGCAGCCTCGAACTGTGCGCGCGCATGCTGGCGAATCCCGGCGATTTCGGCTGGCTCGAGAACCCCTGCTACAACGGCGCCCGTACCGCATTCCGCTCGACCGGCCTGGAGATCGTGCCGATCGAGGTCGACCACGAAGGGATGGCGCCAACCGACGAGCAGTGGCGCACTCAGCCACCCCGGCTGATCTATACGACGCCGTCGCATCAATACCCGCTCGGCGCGCTGATGAGCCCCCGGCGGCGAGCGGCACTCGTCGAGCACGCACGTGCGTGCGGCGCGTGGATCATCGAGGACGACTACGACAGCGAGTTCCGCCACGGCGGCCAGCCGCTGCCCGCGATCCAGGGCTTGCATGCCGACGCACCGGTCTGCTATCTCGGCACCTTCAGCAAGACGATGTTTCCCGCCCTTCGGCTCGGCTTCATGGTGGTTCCGCCGGTTCTGGTCGACCGCTTCACCAGAACGCTGCGCGAACTCGTCCATCGCGGCCATCCGGCCGATCAGCTGGCGATGGCCGAATTCATCGACACCGGCCTCTTTGCGCGGCACCTGCGCAGGATGAGGACGCTGTACGCCGAGCGACGGAGCAGCCTCGAAGCGGCGCTCGCCCGCCACCTCGGCACCGCGCTGAGCGTTCGGGAAAGCCCGGGCGGCATGCATCTGTCGGCGGATCTCGCGATGCCGCTGCACGATACCGACGTCGCCCGCGCCGCAGCCGCGCATGGCCTGCTACTTCAGCCGCTGAGCAGCTACCGGGTCGGCGACGGCCGGCCGTACAACGGCTTCGTGCTCGGATACTCCGGGCTGAACGACGCAACGATCGAGGCCGCGACGATGCAGCTCGCGGCCGTCATCGATGCGCAGGGCCGCACGCGTTGCTGAGCGTCGCACGCGGCATCGTCGCTCACAGTTGCGATTCAAGCGGAAACAGCCCGAGAAACCAGACTTCCATCCGCCGCCCGGCCGACACCTCCGGCTCGTGATCGAGCTCGGTGACCTCCCCGTTCGCATCGGTCTGTATCCACTTGAGCTGCCCTTGGCCGGCCGGATCGGTCCTCGGCTCGACGCGCCACGCGATTCGATCGAGCCGCGCTTCCAGATCGTTTGCCACCTGCGACGCAATCGCCGGACTCTCGCAATAAACGCCGATCTCCGTATTGAGGTTCAGCGAGCGTGGATCGAGATTCATCGACCCGATGAAAATGCTCTTGTGATCGAACACGTAGGTCTTCGCATGCAGCGACGCACGCGACGACCCGATGATGACCTGCTTTGAAATGCTCTTGTCGCCCGACGGCCGCCGTTCGTACAGCCGCACGCCGGCGGCCACGAGATCGCTCCGGTAGTGCCGGTAGCCCGCATGCACGGCCGCCACGTCGGTCGACGCGAGCGAATTGGTCAGCACCGTGACGCGCACGCCGCGCGCCGTGAGCGCGCGCAGCCGTTCGACGACATCCTTGCCCGGCACGAAATACGGCGACACGATCAGCAGGTCATGTTCGGGCTGCAACGCGAGCGCCCGCAACTTTGGCATCAGATGCCCGTCGCTGTCCTTCGGTGCGTGCGCGATCTTCGCCGGATCGTCGTACAGCACCGTCGCGCGCCCCCACGACAATTCCGTGCCCTGCCCGTGAACGATCCGGTCGAGCCGCTGCCTGGCCTCGAGCACGTACGGATTGTCCTCCATGGCCCTCAGGTAGTCGCGCAACCGTTCGCGCTCACGGTCCAGCCCGCCCGGCGCCGCATCGTGCCCGACCAGCGCACTGATCGGATACGCGTACGGGGAATTCCAGAACGTGTCGAATTCGGTCGAGATGTCCTTCACGACCGGGCCGTGAACGACGACATCGAGATCGCCGAACTCCAGCATCGACGATGCGCCGAAATACTCGTCGCCGATATTGCGGCCGCCGACGATCGCCGCCTGGTTGTCCGCGATCATCGCCTTGTTGTGCATGCGCCGGTTGACGCGCGCGAACTCGAACACCGTACCGATCTTCTTGAACCGGCGCGTCGCCACCGGATTGAACAGCCGGATCTCGATGTTCGGATGCGAACTGATCTCGAGCAGCTTGCGGTCGTCCGCGTTCGTGCCGAGGTCGTCGAGCAGCGCACGGACGCGCACGCCGCGATCGGCCGCGCGAATGATCGCGTCGGCCAGTTCGTGCCCGGTCAGGTCGTCGTGCCAGATGTAGTACTGAAGGTCGAGCGAGCGGTCCGCGCGATCGGCGAGCAACACGCGCGCATCCAGTGCATCAACGGGATCGGTCAGCAGATGAAACGCGTCCTGCCCGGGGTGCGTGATGGCCTGCTGCTGAAATGCGACGCCCAGCCGCGTGTTGTCCGTATCGGTGTACGCGTGCGTCGGCGCGCGGTCGGCCTGTGGCGGCAGGCTCGCGCATGCAACGAGCGCCAGCAACGAAAGAATCGCACCCCACGAACGCAGCATGGTCATGATGACCGCCCCCACTCCCGGCCGAAGTCTGTTTATTCTCGCCGCCGGATGGATCGCGGGGCTGCCTGGCTTTCCTTCGGCCATACCCAGTATTGCGTGTGGCACGGCCGCGCTACAGGATACTTCGATTGACAACGGAGCGGCACCCTCTCGGTACTTTCCTGATCGTGACGCGCGTCCACACAAAGAAAAACCCGCGACGCATGAAGCCATCGCGGGTTTTCGGCATGCTGCGCGAGCGCGCGCATGAAATCTGGTGGGCCCGGCGGGGTTCGAACCCGCGACCAATCGATTATGAGTCGACTGCTCTAACCGCTGAGCTACAAGCCCTGATGAGAATCGAAGCGTGTCACACGCTGCCCCGACAAAGAAGCCGGGCCGGCATTGTAACAACAAAGGAGACAAACGCCACCGGCATCACGCGGATGCCGGTGGCGTTCGCAGGAGAGACGCTGGAAATCAGTTCCCTTCGAGGAACGACTTCAGCTTGTCGGAACGGCTCGGGTGACGCAGCTTGCGCAGCGCCTTGGCCTCGATCTGACGGATCCGCTCGCGCGTGACGTCGAACTGCTTGCCGACTTCCTCGAGCGTGTGATCGGTGCTCATCTCGATACCGAAACGCATCCGCAGCACCTTCGCCTCGCGCGGCGTCAGCGAATCGAGCACGTCCTTCACGACGTCGCGCATGCTCGCATGCAGCGCGGCATCCGCCGGCGCGACCGTGTTGGTGTCCTCGATGAAGTCGCCGAGATGGGAATCGTCGTCGTCACCGATCGGCGTTTCCATCGAGATCGGCTCCTTCGCGATCTTCATGATCTTGCGGATCTTGTCTTCCGGCATCTCCATCTTCTCGGCGAGCGTTGCCGGATCCGGCTCGAGACCGGTTTCCTGCAGGATCTGCCGCGAGATGCGGTTCATCTTGTTGATCGTCTCGATCATGTGAACCGGAATACGGATCGTGCGCGCCTGGTCCGCGATCGAGCGCGTGATGGCCTGGCGGATCCACCACGTCGCATAGGTCGAGAACTTGTAGCCGCGACGGTATTCGAACTTGTCCACCGCCTTCATCAGGCCGATGTTGCCTTCCTGGATCAGGTCGAGGAACTGCAGGCCGCGGTTCGTGTACTTCTTCGCGATCGAGATCACGAGACGCAGGTTGGCCTCGGTCATTTCGCGCTTCGCCTGGCGCGCCTTCAGTTCACCGGCCGCCATCTGGCGGTTGGTTTCCTTCAGGTCCTTCAGCGGCAGCACGACGCGCGCCTGCAGGTCGAGCAGGCGCTGCTGCTGTTCGCGGATCGCCGGAACGTTACGCGACAGCACCGCGCCGTACGTATGGCCTTCGGCCATGATCTTCTCGGACCAGTCGAGATCGGTTTCACTGCCCGGGAAGCGCGCGATGAATTCCGAGCGCGGCATGCCGCACTTGTCGACGACGATGTGCAGGATCTGACGTTCGACCTGACGCACTTCGTCCACCTGCGCACGCAGCGTGTCGCACAGGCGTTCGACGGTACGCGCGGTGAAGCGGATCGTCATCAGTTCGGTCTGGATCGTTTCCTGCGCCTTCAGGTAGGCCTTCGACTTGTAGCCTTCCTTTTCGAACGCGCGGCGCATCTTGTCGAACCACTCGCTGATCTGCGAGAACTTGTCGAGCGAGGCACGCTTGAGGGCTTCGAGCTGGGCGGCGTTGGCCGATGCCTGTGCGGCACCGTCATCTTCCTCCTCTTCCTCTTCTTCCTCTTCCTCTTCGGCTTCCTCGTCCTCGTTCTCGATGGCTTCCGCTTCCTTCGCGGAGAAGCCGTCGGTATCGGCGGAGTCCGAAGCATTCGGATCGAGCAGGCCGTCGACGAGTTCGTCGACGCGGATCTCTTCGTTCGCGACGCGTTCGGCCATCGCGAGGATGTCGGCGATCGTCGTCGGGCACGCGGAGATGGCCATCACCATGTGGCGCAGGCCGTCCTCGATCCGCTTCGCGATCTCGATTTCGCCTTCGCGCGTGAGCAGTTCGACCGTGCCCATTTCGCGCATGTACATCCGGACCGGATCGGTCGTGCGGCCGAATTCCGAATCGACGGTGGACAGCGCGACTTCCGCTTCCTCTTCGACTTCATCGTCCGACGACGCGGCGGGCGCGTTGTCGTTCAGGAGCAGCGTTTCCGCGTCCGGCGCCTGCTCGTAGACCGCCACGCCCATGTCGTTGAACGTGCCGATGATGCCTTCGAGGGCTTCGGTCTCGGTGAAGTTGTCCGGCAGGTGGTCGTTGATTTCGGCGTACGTGAGGAAGCCGCGCTCCTTGCCGAGCTTGATCAGCGCGCGCAGCTTCACGCGGCGCTCTTCGAGCTCCTCGGCCGTGCCGGGCGTGCTCGTCGCGAACGCTTCCTTCAGCAGCGCCTTTTCCTTGGCGCGCCGATCGCGCACCTTGGATTTGCCCGGTGCAGCCGCGGCTGCGGGCTGCTCGTCGCTCTGATTTGCGTCGTCAACGACGGATACTTCGTTCAGCTTTTTGGTCATGGAGTTCGCCGTACCGGCTATATCGACTCGCGGCTGCTGGACGACAGCCGGTTGAACCGTGGGTGCATGAGTAGTACGTACTGCCGTTTCGTCCGCGGCGGCAGTCGTGTCCCTTGCGCTTTTCGCACTTGCCCGCTTCGCCGCCGGCTTGGCCGGCCCGGAGTCGGGTCTGGCGGCAGCCCGTGTTCTGGCTGCCGGCGCCGGCGCAGCCTGAGCAGTGCCGGCCGCGGTTTTCTTTCCTGCAGGGGCTGACGTGGCTGAAGACGTTGTCCTGGTGGAAGAAGCAGACTTGGCCGCTGTGACCTTCTTGGTCGGCTCCGTCGAGCCCTTGCCTGCTGCTTTCTTTCCGCCTGTCGTCTTTGCCATCGCGATTCTCGCCTCTGCTTAGAAAACAAACCGCTGGAAACCTTATATTATAGCACGCTGGGGAACCCTCTCTAAGCTCCCCGGCCGCCTACAGCCCGAGCCGACGCTTCATGTCGGTTCGCTGCTGGTTCAATTCCGTCAATTCGGCCAATTCCTCGGGTGTGAAGGTGGATTGCCGCGCCAGCCTGTCAAGCCGGTCGCAGCAGGCGTCGTAACGCATCTTGAGCACCGCCGCCTGCAGTTCCTCCCCCGCGATCCGCTCCTGTTCACGCTGCCGCTCGGGCACCGTCTCGTCTTCCGGATTCTGTAACAGCAAATCGCGGACGTTTTCATCATAGTCCAGAATTTCGCGGAAGATTTCCTCGTAAGTCGCCCCGTTCGAGGACGTCCGCAGGACATCCGACAGCAGCCGGAACTCCGCGCCGTCGCCCAGCGCGCGCGCATGATCGACGACTTCCGCGAACAACTCGCCGATGCGCGGCAACGCGCGCAGGGTCGCAAGCTGCTCATCGTCGAGCTGCGACGCGATGCGCGGATGCATCACCAGCGTGCGCAGCGCACGCTTTTCGCTGTCCGTCACACGGCGCCGCTCGCTGCGCGGGGGCGCCTGGCGCGGCGGAGCCGCGATCCGCGTATCGACGTCGGACAGCCCCGCGACCTCTTCGAACGGGATATCGAGGCGGTCGGCGAACATGTGCATGATCTGCGCACGCAACGCGTTCGCGGGCAGTGCCTGCAACATCGGCTTCGCATCGAACAACGCCTTCGCGCGGCCTTCCGGCTGATCGAGCGCCTTGCCGGCAATTGCTTCGTTCAGCAGAAATTGTGACAGCGGCATCGCGCGCTCGACCTGTTCGGAGAACGCATCCGCGCCAAATTCCCGCACGTAGCTGTCCGGATCGTGCTCGGTCGGCAGAAAAAGGAACCGGATCGTGCGGTTGTCGCCGGCATGCGGCAGGCATGCCTCGAGCGCGCGCCGGGCCGCCCGCCGCCCGGCCGAATCGCCGTCGAAACTGAAAATGACCGTATCGGTCTGGCGCAGCAGTTTCTGCACGTGAATCGGCGTGCACGCGGTGCCGAGCGTCGCGACCGCGTTCGGGAACCCGAGCTGCGCGAGTGCGACGACGTCCATGTAGCCTTCGACGACCAGCACGTACTTGCGCTCGCGAATCGCAAGCCGCGCCTCGAACAGCCCGTACAGCTCGCTACCCTTGTTGAACAGCGGCGTTTCGGGCGAGTTCAGGTACTTCGGTTCGCCGCTGCCGAGCACGCGACCACCGAAGCCGATCACCTGCCCCTTCACGTTTCGGATCGGGAACATGATCCGCTCGCGGAACCGGTCGTAGCGGCGTGCGACGCCCTGCGCATCGGTCTTCTCACTGACGATCACGAGCCCCGACTCGACGAGCGACTCGTCGCGATAGTCCGGGAACGCGGCTTCGAGGTTCTGCCAACCGTCCGGCGCATAGCCAAGCCCGAAGCGTGCGGCGATCTCGCCGGTCAGGCCCCGGTTCTTCAGGTACTGGATCGCGACGGTCGCGCCGCGCAACTGCTTGCGGTAGTAGTCGCACGCGGCGGTCATCGCATCGGACAGCGCGGTCGCAACCGATTTCGACACCGACGCCGGATAGTCGCCGCCACCGCCTCCACCGCCACGCATCGACGGCTCGTGCGGCACGGTCAGACCGACGGACTGCGCAAGCTCCTGCACGGCCTCCGGGAACGTGAGCCCCGCGTGTTCCATCAGAAAGCCGATCGCCGTGCCGTGCGCGCCGCAACCGAAGCAGTGATAGAACTGCTTGGTCGGACTGACCGTAAACGACGGGCTTTTCTCGTTATGGAACGGGCACAGCCCCATGAAGTTGGCGCCGCCCTTCTTGAGCTGCACGTACCGGCCCACCACGTCGACGATATCGACGCGGTTCAGCAAGTCCTGCAGGAACGAATGCGGAATCACCGTGGGATCGAGCGAAAAAAAGACAATACGACACCCCGGCGCACGCACTGCGCGCACCGGGGAAACGGGTGTTACTTCGAGAGCGCGGCCTTGACCAGCGCCGAAATGGCCGTCATGTCGGCACGGCCGGCGAGCTTGCCCTTCAGGACGCCCATCACCTTGCCCATGTCTTGCGGGCCGGCGGCACCCGTCTGCGCGACCGCAGCCTGGACTTCTGCGGCCACCTCGGCCTCCGACAGCTGCTCGGGCATGTAGCCGCCCAGCACGACCAGTTCGGCCTGCTCCTTCGCGACGAGGTCGTCACGGCCGGCTGCCTGGAACTGACTGATCGAATCCTTGCGCTGCTTGATCATCTTGTCGATCACGGCCGTGATGCCCGCGTCGTCGAGGGTGATCCGATCGTCGACTTCGCGCTGCTTGATTGCGGCCATCAGCAGGCGAATCGTTGCCAGGCGCTCGCTTTCCTTCGCGCGCATCGCGGCCTTCATGTCTTCGCTGATCTGCTCTTTCAAACTCATCTTTCACCCGGGAAGGAAACGTGAATCCGACGCCCACCCAAAGGGCGTCAACACAAAAACCCGCTTGGGACAATGTCTCAAGCGGGTTGCTCGAATCCGGCATCGGCGGCTCGCCTGATCGGTCGCACGATCACGCTCGATCTTCCGCGATCGCACGGAGTCGCCGGTGCGCCGCTCAGCGAACCGCGCGGCGCCCAATCGTTCAGTACAGCTTCTTCGGCAGCGTCTGGCTGCGAATCCGCTTGTAATGACGCTTCACTGCAGCGGCCTTCTTGCGCTTGCGCTCCGCGGTCGGCTTCTCGAAAAACTCGCGCGCGCGAAGTTCGGTCAGCAGACCATTCTTCTCGATCGTGCGCTTGAAGCGACGCATTGCAACTTCGAACGGCTCGTTCTCTTTAACGCGAATGATCGTCATGATCCGACACGAATAAAGGTTTGCAGGGAAAGACTACCGAGTATAGCAGAGCGATTGCCTAAAGGCACGGGGCCTGGTCCCGCCAAAACGGCGTCGGCCCGGCATGTCAGGCGCTGCGCGAATACTCGGCAGCGGCTTGCCCGGCCGCCGTTCCGGACGCCCATGCCCACTGGAAGTTGTAGCCGCCGAGCCAGCCCGTCACGTCCACCGCCTCGCCAACGAAAAACAGGCCCGGCACGCGCGCGCTCATCATCGTCGCCGACGACAGGTCGCGCGTATCGACCCCGCCCTTCGTCACTTCGGCCTTCTTGTAGCCCTCGGTGCCGTTCGGCGTCAGCGTCCAGCCGGACAGCGCGTCGCCGACCTGGCGCAGCGTCTTGTCGGGCAGGTCCGCGAGCCGCGCGTCGGCCGCGACGCGATGCGTGTCGAGCCACGCATGCGCGAGGCGCGACGGCACCCAGTCGGCGAGCAGCGAACCGATCTGGCGCTTCGACGTGCGCTTCGCGTCGAGCAGGTCGGCCACCGTATCGCGCTGCGGCAGCAGGTCGACGCGAATCGGGTCGCCAGGCTGCCAGTAGCTCGAGATCTGCAGGATCCCGGGCCCGGACAGGCCGCGATGGGTCAGCAGCAGATCCTCGACGAATTCGCCGCCGCGCTTCTTGTCGCCGGTCGATACGCGCACTTCGAGCGATACGCCGGACAACGCCGCGAACGGCTCCCAGTCCTGCTGGGCGAACGTCAACGGCACGAGCGCCGGCCGCGTGTCGATCAGCTTGTGGCCGAACTGCTTCGCGAGCCGGTAGCCGAAGTCGGTCGCGCCGATTTTCGGGATCGACAGGCCGCCGGTCGCGATGATCAGCGCACGCGCACCGATCGTCCCGGCCTGCTGCGTGTCGAGCGTGAAACCGTCGGCCGGCGCGTGGCGCACCGCGTCGACGACGACGGGCCTGCGCCATGCGACGCCGCCCGCGTCGCACTCGTGCTTCAGCACGTCGATGACCGCGTCGCTGCCGTGGTCGCAAAAAAGCTGACCCTTGTGCTTTTCGTGCCAGGTCACATGATGGCGCTTGAGGAGCCCGAGGAAGTCGCGCGGCGTATAGCGCGCCAGCGCCGAGCGCGCGAAATGCGGATTCGCCGACAGATAGTTGTCGGGGCCGGCGTACAGGTTCGTGAAGTTGCAGCGGCCGCCGCCCGAGATGCGGATCTTCTCGGCGAGCCGCGGCGCGTGGTCGATCAGCACGACGCGGCGGCCGAGCTGCCCGGCAACCGCGGCGCTCATCATCCCGGCGGCGCCCGCGCCGATCACGGCGATGTCAAAAGTTTCCATGGCGCGGATTGTACCTGCCCGGCATCGGGCCCGGGCCGCCGCCAGCGGCGGCGGGCCCTCGCCTGCTATACTTTCCGGTTACGTTGACCTACCTGCGGCGCGCTCGAAACAGCACGCCCTGCCCGCACCCATGCTCGTTCTCGGCATCGAAAGCTCCTGTGACGAAACCGGCCTCGCGCTCTACGACACGCAGCGCGGCCTGCTCGCGCACGCGCTCCACTCGCAGATCGCGATGCACCGCGAGTACGGCGGCGTCGTGCCCGAACTCGCATCGCGCGACCACATCCGACGCGCGCTGCCGCTGCTCGAGGAAGTGATGGCGCAAAGCGGCACGCGCCGCGACGACATCGACGCGATCGCGTTCACCCAGGGCCCCGGCCTCGCCGGCGCGCTGCTGGTCGGTGCGAGCATCGCGAATGCGCTCGCGCTCGCATGGAACAAGCCGACCGTCGGCATCCATCACCTCGAAGGCCACCTGCTGTCGCCGCTGCTCGTCGACCAGCCGCCGCCGTTCCCGTTCGTCGCACTGCTAGTGTCCGGCGGCCACACGCAACTGATGCGCGTGACCGACGTCGGCGTGTACGAGACGCTCGGCGAAACGCTCGACGACGCGGCCGGCGAAGCGTTCGACAAGACGGCCAAGCTGATCGGCCTCGGCTACCCGGGCGGCCCGGAAGTATCGAAACTCGCCGAAACCGGCACGCCGGGCGTGGTCGTGCTGCCGCGACCGATGCTGCATTCGGGCGATCTCGACTTCAGCTTCAGCGGCCTGAAGACGGCCGTGCTCACGCAGATGAAGAAGTTCGAGGCGGCGAAGCTGGAGGGCGCTGCGCTCGACCGCGCGAAGGCCGACCTCGCGCGCGGCTTCGTCGACGCGGCCGTCGACGTGCTCGTCGCAAAGTCGCTCGCCGCGCTGAAGAAGACGAAGCTCAAGCGCCTCGTGGTCGCGGGCGGCGTGGGCGCGAACCGCCAGTTGCGCGAAGCGCTGTCGGCCGCCGCGGCCAAGCGCGGCTTCGACGTGCACTACCCCGATCTCGCGCTCTGCACCGACAACGGCGCGATGATCGCGCTCGCAGGCGCGCTGCGGCTCGGCCGCTGGCCCGAGCAGGCGAATGCCGACTACGCATTCACGGTGAAGCCGCGCTGGGATCTCGCGTCGCTCGCACGCTGAACCGCGCAACCCACGAAAAAAGGCCGCTCAGTGAGCGGCCTTTCTCATTCGCGCGACAAAACGACGCAGCGTTATGCGGCCTGCCGCTTGTCGTGTTCGATCAGTGCATACGCGCTGTGATTGTGGATCGACTCGAAGTTCTCGGCTTCGAGCACGTACGCCACCACGCGCTCGTCCGCGTCGAGGCGCTGCGCGACGTCGCGCACGAGATCCTCGACGAACTTCGGGTTCTCGTACGCACGCTCGGTGACGAACTTCTCGTCCGGACGCTTCAACAAGCCCCACAGCTCGCACGACGCCTCTTCCTCCGCGATGCGGATCAGCGCCTCGACCGGCAGGTCAGCCGCGAGTTCGGCATCGATCGTCACGTGCGAGCGCTGGTTGTGCGCGCCGTACTGCGAGATCTTCTTCGAGCACGGGCACAGGCTCGTCACCGGCACGAGCACCTTCAGGAACAGGCGCGTGTCGCCGTTGCGGCTTTCGCCCGCGAGCGTCACTTCATAGTCGAGCAGGCTCTGCACGCCCGATACCGGTGCCGTCTTGTTCACGAAGTACGGGAACGTGACCTCGATGCGGCCCGCCTCGGCTTCCAGCTTCTCGAGCATCGACGCGAGCATCGCGCGGAAACGCTCGACCGTCAGCGGCGCGCGGTTCTCTTCGAGCAGCGCGACGAAGCGCGACATGTGCGTGCCCTTCTGGTCGGCCGGCAGGCGGACGTCGAGGTTCCAGACACCGACGGTCGGCTGCACGTCGCCGCTTTCGGTACACACCATCAACGGATACCGGACCGCCTTCACGCCCACGCGCTGAATCGGAATCTGGCGGGTATCCACCGTGCTCTGCACGTCGGGCATCACGAAGGCGGGATTCATCTGGTTCATCTTGTTCAATCCTTGTAAACCGCGCGTTCGACGACGCGCACGCCGCGTCATGCGGCAGCCGGAAAAGCAACATGGGCCCGCAGGCCCATGTTTTCCGCATCAATGAAGACCGGTTGCGCCAGTCGCACCGGCACCGCCCGCGGGCGGTGCCAGCTTATGCGACGCGCTTCGCCTGACCGGCGACATCGGCCGCCGGATTCAGAAAGCGTTCGCGAATCGATTTCGCGATACCCGCGCCGTCGAGGCCGCATTGCGACAGCAGCTTCGCGGGGTCGCCGTGATCGATGAACAGGTCAGGGAGGCCCAATTGTAGTACGGGTCGGATAACCCCACTCTCCATCAGGGCTTCCACGCAGGCCGAGCCCGCGCCGCCCATCACGCAGCCTTCCTCGACCGTGACGAGGTAGTCGTGCGTCTCGGCGAGTTCGCGCACGAGCGCCGCGTCGACCGGCTTCACGAAGCGCATGTTCGCGACGGTCGCATCGAGTTCTTCTGCCGCGGCGAGCGACGGTGCGACCATCGTGCCGAACGCGAGGATCGCGACGCGCTTGCCTTCCGGCTGCGACGTCTGGCGACGCACTTCACCCTTGCCGAGCGGGATCTCGGTGAATTCCTTCACCGTCGCCACGCCCGTGCCCGCGCCGCGCGGATAGCGCACCGCGGTCGGGTTCGGCTGCTGCAGCGCCGTGTGCAGCATCTGGCGGCACTCGTTCTCGTCGGACGCAGCCATGATCGTCATGTTCGGGATGCAGCGCATGAACGCGAGATCGTACGCGCCCGCGTGCGTCGCGCCGTCCGCGCCGACGAGGCCCGCGCGGTCGATCGCGAACACGACCGGCAGGTTCTGCAGCGCGACGTCGTGGATCAGCTGATCGTAAGCACGTTGCAGGAACGTCGAGTAGATCGCGACGACCGGCTTGAGGCCTTCGGTTGCCATGCCACCTGCGAACGTCACCGCGTGCTGCTCGGCGATGCCGACGTCGTAGTAGCGATCCTTGAAGCGCTTCTCGAACTCGACCATGCCCGAGCCTTCTCGCATCGCAGGCGTGATGCCGACGACGCGCGAGTCGCGCTCGGCTTCATCGCACAGCCACTCGCCGAACACCTGCGTGTACGTCTTCTTCGCGGGTGCGGTCGACGGCTTGATGCCTTCGGCCGGATTGAACTTGCCGGGGCCGTGATAGAGCACGGGATCGGCTTCGGCGAGCTTGTAGCCCTGGCCTTTCTTCGTCACCACGTGCAGGAATTGCGGGCCGCGCAGTTCGCGGATGTTCTGCAGCGTCGGGATCAGCGAATCGAGATCGTGACCGTCGATCGGGCCGATGTAGTTGAACCCGAACTCTTCGAACAGCGTGGCCGGCACGACCATGCCCTTCGCGTGTTCCTCGAGCTTGCGCGCGAGTTCGAGCACCGGCGGCGCCACGCTCAGCACGCGCTCGACGCCCGCGCGCGCGGCCGCGTAGAAGCGGCCCGACATCAGGCGTGCGAGATGGCGATTCAGCGCGCCGACCGGCGGCGAGATCGACATGTCGTTGTCGTTCAGGATCACGAGCACCTTCGCGTCTTCCGACACGCCCGCGTTGTTCATCGCCTCGAACGCCATGCCGGCCGTCATCGCACCGTCGCCGATCACGGCGATCGAGAAGCGGTCGTCACCGTTCAGCTGGCTGCCGATCGCCATGCCGAGCGCGGCAGAGATCGACGTGCTCGAGTGCGCGGTGCCGAACGTGTCGTATTCCGACTCCGAACGGCGCGGGAAACCCGAGATGCCGTCCTGCTGACGCAGCGAATGCATCTGGTCGCGACGGCCCGTCAGGATCTTGTGCGGGTAGGTCTGGTGGCCCACGTCCCAGACGATGCGATCGTTCGGCGTGTTGAACACGTAGTGCAACGCGATCGTCAGCTCGACCGTCCCGAGGTTGGACGACAAATGGCCGCCCGTCTTCGACACGCTGTCGAGCACGAACGCGCGCAGTTCATCCGCGAGCGGTTGGAGTTGGCGACGATCGAGGCGGCGCAAATCCGCCGGGTCGTCGATGGTTTTCAGCAAGTCGTACATCGTCGTTCCATTGTAGGAAATCAAACGCGCCCGCATTCTGTTGCACGCACCGTAGCATGTGCGCGGCGGCGGGCTTTCGCGTCAGCTGACCCGGTTCACTACCAGGTCGGCAAGTTCGGCGAGACGCTGAGCGCGTGCGCCGAACGGTTTCAGCGCGTCGTGGGCTTCGGCGCGCAGTTGTGCTGCGAGCTCGCGCGACGCCTCGAGGCCGAGGATCGATACATAGGTCGGCTTGTCGTTCGCCGCATCCTTGCCGGCCGTCTTGCCGAGCGTCGCCGAATCGGTCGTGACGTCGAGAATGTCGTCGACGACCTGGAAGGCCAGACCCACCGCCCCCGCGTACACGTCGAGTGCAGCCATCGTTTCCGCCGACGGCGTCTCGCCGGCCAGCGCGCCCATCCGCACGGCCGCGCGCAGCAGTGCGCCCGTCTTCATCCGGTGCATCGTCTCGAGCTGCTCGCGCGTCAGCTTGAGGCCGACGCTCGCCAGGTCGATGGCCTGCCCGCCGGCCATGCCGATCGAGCCGCTCGCCAGCGCCAGTTCGCGCACGAGCGCGGCCTGCTGCACCGGCGACAGCGCAGCGGCATCGGTCAGCGCCACGAACGCCTGCGATTGCAGCGCGTCGCCGACCAGCAGTGCCGTCGGCTCATCGTACTGCACGTGCACGGTCGGCTTGCCGCGACGCAGCGCGTCGTCGTCCATGCACGGCATGTCGTCGTGCACGAGCGAGTAGACGTGGATCATCTCCAGTGCTGCTGCCGCCGCATTGCGCGCCGCTTCCGTCGCGCCGGTCAGTTCGCCTGCTGCATGGCACAGCAGCGGGCGAACGCGTTTGCCGCCGCCGAGGACCGCATAGCGCATCGCCTCGTGGAGTTTCACCGGCACCGCGGTTTCAGCGGGCAGATAGTGGCCGAGTGCGTCCTCGACGCGGTCAAGCACGGACCGCATCCATTGTTCGAATGTCATAGATCGTCGTCTTCGCCGTCCGTGGCGGCCGTTCCGGACAAAAGCGGCTTCAGCGTCGCGCCGTCGAGCACGCGAACCTGCTGTTCCACTTTCTCAAGCTGCTGTTGGCAAAACGCAACGAGGGTCGCACCGCGGCGGTATGCCGTCAGTGAATCCTCGAGGCTCAACGCGCCGCCTTCCATCCGGGCAACCAGCGTCTCGAGTTCCGCGAGCGCCAACTCGTAATTGTCCGGCAACGGTTCGGTGCCATTACCGGGCGGCGTGGCGCCAGGGGATGCGGTTTTCGCCATGGACGAGGGTGTCAAATTTCAAAACAAGTCGGACATTCTACGGCAAAAGAGAATTCTCCGATCTGCCGACTTGGACGCCCGAGCGCATATTCGGGCCCCATCTCTGACCCGCAGTATGCACCTCCCGATTGTCGCTCGACAAAAAATTGACACAAATCAGGCACTTAATCCTAGCCTTGCGAGGCGAACCGGGTATAATTCCCCGTTTCCCTAAATCGATTTTTCGATGGTTGGGTTGTTCACTGCTTTCACGCTAACACCGGGAGTGGGAATGTCCAATCTGAGCGATGCGCTTCAGTTGAAGTCGGCTCACAGCCAGCTTCCAGTCACTGCATATTTCGATGAGGCGCTACTCGAGCGCGAGATCGAAACCCTCTTCAAGAAAGGACCTCGTTACGTCGGGCACGAGTTGATGGTGCCCGAGGCGGGGGATTATTTTGCGCTGCCGTCCGAGAAGGAAGGCCGCGTGCTGGTTCGCAACCAGGCGAACCAGATCGAACTGCTGTCGAACGTCTGCCGTCACAGGCAGGCGATCATGCTCAACGGGCGCGGCCACACGCAGAACATCGTGTGCCCGCTGCACCGCTGGACGTACGATCTGGAAGGCGAACTGCTCGGCGCGCCGCACTTCCCCGACAAGCCGTGCCTGAACCTCGGCAAGAGCCCGCTGCAGAACTGGCAGGGGCTGCTGTTCGAGGCCGAAGGCCGCAATGTCGCGCGCGACCTCGCCCATCTCGGCACGAAGCATCACTTCGACTTCTCGGAGTACCACTTCGATCACGTCGAAGTGCACGAGTGCGATTACAACTGGAAGACGTTCATCGAGGTCTACCTCGAGGATTACCACGTCGTCCCGTTCCACCCGGGCCTCGGCAGCTTCGTGTCGTGCGACGACCTCAAGTGGGAGTTCGGCGACTGGTACAGCGTGCAGACGGTCGGCGTGCACAACGCCCTCGCGAAACCGGGCAGCGCGACTTACCAGAAATGGCACGAGCAGGTGCTCAAGTTCCGCAACGGCGTGCCGCCGGAGTTCGGCGCGATCTGGATGGTCTACTACCCGGGCCTGATGATCGAGTGGTATCCGCACGTGCTCGTCGTGTCGTGGCTGATCCCGCGCGGCCCGCAGAAGACGACCAACATCGTCGAGTTCTATTACCCCGAGGAAATCGCGCTGTTCGAACGCGAATTCGTCGAGGCGGAACGCGCCGCCTATATGGAAACGGCCGTCGAGGACGACGAGATCGCCATGCGGATGGACGCAGGCCGCCGTGCGCTGATGGCACGCGGCGAGTCGCAGGTCGGCCCGTACCAGAGCCCGATGGAAGACGGCATGCAGCACTTCCACGAGTTCCTGCGCCGCCACCTCGGCGACATCTGACAGCCGGTGCGGCGCTTTGACGCTGCACGGCATCCGGCAGACGAAAAGACGGGCTTCGGCCCGTCTTTTTTTGTTTAGACTTGGAATGTCAGGCCATTCGCACTTCAGGGAGCCGTCATGCCACACACCCACTACACCACGCTCATTTCCGCCGCCAATCTCGCCGAGCGCCTGGCGGCGGCGCCCGGCAGCGTCGCGCTGTTCGACTGCCGCTTCGATCTCGTCGATCCCGCCGCCGGAGAAGCCGCGTATGCGGCCGGCCATATTCCCGGCGCACAGTACCTCCATCTCGATCGCGACCTGTCGGGCCGCAAGACGGGCACCAACGGCCGCCATCCACTGCCGACCCGCGACGCACTCGCCACGCTGCTCGCGAGCCGCGGCCTCAAGCAGGGCCAGCAGGTCGTCGCGTACGACGCGCAAGGCGGTGCCTATGCGGCGCGCCTGTGGTGGCTGCTGCGCTGGCTCGGCCACGATTCGGTCGCCGTGCTCGACGGCGGCCTGCAGGCCTGGGAAGCAGCCGGCCAGCCGGTGGCAACCGACGTGCCGAAACCGGCCGCCGGCGATTTCCGCGCGGCTGCGCCGCTCGAATCGACGGTCGACGCGGCAGCCGTGCTCGCCAACGTGAGCACACCCACGCGCGTCGTGATCGATGCGCGCGCACCCGACCGCTACCGCGGTGAAAACGAAACGATCGATCGTGTGGGCGGCCACATCCCCGGTGCACGCAACCGCTTCTTCAAGGACAACCTCGCCGCAGACGGCCGCTTCAAGACCGGCCACGAACTGCGCGAAGCGTTTTCCGCGGTGCTGGCGGGCACCGAACCGAATCGCGTGATCCTGCAATGCGGCTCCGGCGTCACCGCATGCCACAACGCGCTTGCACTGGAGATTGCGGGCCTGCACGGCGCATCGCTGTACCCGGGCTCGTGGAGCGAATGGAGCGCCGATCCGTCGCGGCCGATCGCAACCGGCCCGACACCGTAAGCTCGACCTCAACGAAGCGGCGGCATGTGCCGCCGCTTGCCGTTTACATCACGCCGTACTTGCGGAGCCACGCGATCGCGCGCTTCCAGCTCTCCTCCGCATCGGCCTTCACATAGCTCGGCCGGTAATCGGCAAAGAACGCGTGACCGGCATCCGGATACACGACGATCTCCGATTCGCGCGCGAGCTTCGAATCGCTCGCCTGGATCGCCTTGCGCATGTCGGCGAGCGACGCCTGCGTGATGTTCGCATCCTTCTCGCCGTAGAGCCCGAGCACGGGCACCTTCAGCAACGATGCATGATCGACCGGGTTGAACGGCGTCATCTCGTCGGTCTTGCCTTCGACGAACCCGTACCATGCAACGGCCGCACGCACGTGCGGGTTGTGCTCGGCATACAGCCAGCTCTGACGGCCGCCCCAGCAGAACCCGACCACGCCGAGACGCGACAGATCGCCGCCGTTCTTGCCGGCCCACGCGACGGTCGCATCGAGATCCTCGGTAACCTGCCGGTCCGGCACCTTGCTGACGATGTGCTCGGACAGATCCTTGATCGTCGGATACTTCGCCGCATTGCCCTGCCGTGCAAACAGGTCGGGCGCGATGGCGAGATAACCGAGCTTCGCGAAGCGGCGACAGACATCGGCGATGTGCGCGTGCACGCCGAAGATCTCGTGAATCACGATGACGACCGGCAGGTTCGTCTTGTCCTTCGGCTGCGCGCGATACGCAGGCACGCTCGAGTCTCCCGAGCGGATCTCGACGGTGTCGACGTCCAGCCCTTCGCTGTCGGTCGTGACCGTTTGCGCCGACACGGGCAGCACCGCCGCCGCGAAGGCACCGCCCAGCGCGGCCTGCATGAACTTGCGGCGCGAGAACGGAACGTGGGGAACCAGGCTGTCGACTTCGGGTTTCAACATGAATGCACTCCTCGATTGGGCGCCGCCGTCACGATCGCGGATACGGCATGACGGGGCATCGCGCCGGCGCGCGGCGCGGATGTCACGGCGGTTGGCACCCCGCCGCAAACGGAAACCCGGACAAGATGCCCAATAATCCGTTGTCACGTCAACTGTCAGATATGTAAGACTCAATTACGACGCGTTGCTGCGACACGTCGATCGTCGCGCAAAAAACCGCAGGCGGCCCGTCGAATCGCGATGCAACAAGCCGCATGCCGATCGCCGTCGCGCGATCGGATGCTTGCGAATTGAAACGAAAACCCGCGGTCGATGTTGCCCGTCACACACGGGCACGGCAGCCCGGCTGCCCGCAAAAAGCAACGGGCAGAGACGACGCACGACGTGCGCACTCCCCGCCCGCTTCCCGCGTGAGCGCGCGCTCAGTGCAACTTGACGCGCGGCAGCGTCGTGCGCCGCAGCCAGTGCGCGACGGTATCGAGCATCATGCGCGGATAGCCGTGCAGTGCGGCGATGTGCATCCGGTACAGCGACATGTACATGAAGCGCGCGAACAGCCCTTCGATCAGCATGTTGCCGCCGATCAGCCCGCCCATCAGGTTACCGACCGCGCTGAAATGGCCGAGCGATACGAGCGAGCCCAGGTCGCGATATGTGAATTCGGGCAGCGGGCGCCCGTCGAGCCGACAGCCGATTGCCTTCAGCAGGAAGTTCGCCTGCTGGTGCGCGGCCTGCGCGCGCGGCGGCACGTTGCGCTTGTTGCCGGGCCATGCGCATGCCGCACAATCGCCGAGCGCGAACACGTTATCGTCGGTAAAGGTCTGCAGCGTGCGGCGCACGTCAAGCTGGCCGAGCTTGTTGACCTGGAGACCATCGAGATTGGCAAGCACGGACGGCGCCTTGATGCCTGCGGCCCAGACCGTCAGGTCGGCACGCACCGACTTGCCGCTCGCCGTATGGACGGCCCCGGGCGCCACCTCGGTCACGCGCTCGGCGAGCATCAGCCGCACGCCGATCTTTTCGAGCAGTTCGGCCGTCGCCGACGACACGCGCTCCGGCAACGCCGGGAGGATCCGCGGCCCCGATTCGATCAGCACGATGCCGACGTCGTGCCGCGGGTCGAGCTTGTGCAGCCCGTAGGCCGACAACACCTGCGCGGTGTTGCGCAACTCGGCGGACAACTCGACGCCCGTCGCGCCGCCGCCGACGATCACCACCTGGATGCGCGGCTCGGCCGCTTCGCCCGGCGCAGCCGGCGCCGGCACCTGGTGCTCGGCGCGCATGCACGCGGCAATCAGCCGCTTGCGGAAGCGCTCGGCCTCCCCGACCGTATCGAGCGCGATCGCATTTTCCGATGCGCCCTGCACGCCGAAGAAGTGGGTTGTACTGCCGATCGCGATCACGAGCGTGTCGTATTCCAGCTCGCGCGCCGGCAGAAGTTCCTCGCCGTCGCTGTCGTTGACCGGCGAGAGCGTGATGCGCTTCGCCGCGCGGTCGAGCCCGGTCAGCCCGCCCTGCTGGAACTCGAAGCCATGCCAGCGGGCCTGCGCCGCATATTCGAGCTCCTGCGTGAACGGGTCCATGCTGCCGGCCGCAACCTCGTGCAGCAGCGGTTTCCAGATGTGGGTCGGATTGCGGTCGACGAGCGTGACAAGCGCACGCGCGGAGCGATTGCCGCGCGCGCCGTAACGGTCGCCGAGCCGCGTCGCCAGTTCAAGGCCGCCCGCGCCCCCGCCTACGATGATGATCCGATGCATCTGTTCCCCCTTTGCGATTCGAAACTGCTGCCGCCTGACAGTGCGAACGCGATGCATTCGCGCCATCCGGTGGATTAACCGGTTCGGACATCATCATTGTGCAGTTCGAAGCACTTCGATGCGCCCACCCCGGAACGCGGGGCGCGCTGCCCCCGTGTCAATGACATGCATTGTCCGGGAGCTTGCGCGTTGACCACAAGCAAACCATCTCGATATTCAGCATCCCTGCAACAATATGCCGCAGGAATCGGGAACCGCGCGTCGGTGCGTCAGTGTGCCTCTTCCCAGTTCGCGCCGGCACCGACTTCGGCGACGAGCGGCACCTTCAGCTTCGCCACGCCGCACATCATTTCCGGCAGTTTCTCGCGCACCAGCGACAGCTCGCCGTCGGGTACCTCGAGCACCAGTTCATCGTGCACCTGCATGATCATCCGCGATGCAAGCTTGTCGCGCGTGAGCCAATTGTCCACCGCGATCATCGACAGCTTGATCAGGTCGGCCGCCGTGCCCTGCATCGGCGCATTGATCGCCGCGCGCTCGGCCGCCTGGCGGCGCGGGCCGTTGCCGCCGTTGATCTCCGGCAGCCACAGGCGGCGACCGAAAACGGTTTCGACGTAGCCCTTCTCCTTCGCCACCGAGCGCGTGTCTTCCATGTACTGCGCGACGCCCGGGTAGCGCGCGAAATAACGGTCGATATAAAGCTTCGCGGCGTCACGCGTGATGCCGAGGTTCGACGCGAGGCCGAATGCACTCATCCCGTAGATGAGCCCGAAGTTGATCACCTTCGCGATCCGGCGCTGGTCGGAATTGACCTCCAGCGGCGTCACGCCGAACACCTCGGCGGCCGTCGCGCGGTGGATGTCCTCGCCCTGCGAGAATGCGCGCAGCAGCGACGCGTCGCCCGAGATGTGCGCCATGATCCGCAGTTCGATCTGCGAATAGTCGGCCGACACGATCCGGTGACCCGGCGGCGCGATGAACGCCTCGCGGATGCGCCGGCCTTCGGCCGTGCGCACCGGAATGTTCTGAAGATTCGGATCGTTCGACGCAAGACGGCCCGTGACCGCGACGGCCTGCGCGTAGTTCGTGTGCACACGGCCCGTTGACGGGTTCACCATGCGCGGCAGCTTGTCGGTATAGGTCGACTTCAGCTTCGACAGCCCGCGATGCTCGAGCAGCAGCTTCGGCAGCGGGTAGTCCTCTGCCAGCTTCTGCAGCACCTCTTCGTCGGTCGACGGCGCGCCGCTCGGCGTCTTTTTCACGACCGGCAACTGCAGCTTCTCGAAGAAGATCTGCCCGATCTGCTTCGGCGAGCCGAGATTGAATTCGCCGCCTGCCAGTTCGTACGCCTGCGCCTCGAGCTCGATCAGGCGCGTCGCGATTTCGGTGCTCTGCGCCTGCAGGCGCGCATCGTCGATCAGCACGCCCGTGCGTTCCATCTTGCGCAGCACGAGCGACACGGGCATCTCGATCTCGCGATACACGCGCTCGAGGCCCGGTTCGCGCGCGACCTGCGGATACAGCGCGTGATGAAGCTGCAGCGTGATGTCCGCATCTTCGGCCGCGTAAGCGGCGGCCTCCGCAAGCGCCACTTCGTCGAAGCCGATCTGCTTCGCGCCCTTGCCCGCGACGTCTTCGTACTTGATCGTCTTGACACCCAGATGACGCAGCGCGAGGCTGTCCATGTCATGCGTGCGGTGCGATTCGACCACATACGATTCGAGCAGCGTGTCGTGCTCGATGCCGTTCAGCGCGATGTCGTAGTTCGCGAGCACCTGCGCGTCGTACTTCATATGCTGGCCGACCTTCTTGCGATCGGCCGATTCGAGCCACGGCTTCAGGCGCGCGAGCACTTCGTCGATCGGCAGCTGCTCGGGCATGTCGGGGCCGCGGTGTGCAACCGGCAGGTACGCTGCCTTGCCCGGCTCGACCGAAAACGACAGGCCGACGAGCCGCGCGAGCATCGGATCGAGCGCGGTCGTCTCGGTGTCGAACGCGGTCAGCGCGGCCGCGTCGATCTTCGCGAACCACGCGTCGAATTGCTCCCAGGTCTGGATCGTGTCGTATTCGCGGACGATGTCGGCTGCCACCACCGGCGCCGGCTCGCCTTCCGGCGCATCGGCGCCGCCGCCTTCGGCCGGTGCGCTGTCGACTTCGCGCAGCCAGGTCTTGAAGCCGTAGCGCGCGAAGATGTCGCGCATCAGGTCGCGCGCTTCGCCGTCGGTCTTCAACGACGCTTCGATCGATTCGAGATGCGGTGCGAGATCGCACGCCGTCTCGACGGTCACGAGCGTGCGGCCGAGCGGCAGGAAGTCGAGCGCGCGGCGCAGGTTGTCGCCGACCACGCCCTTGATGTCGCCCGCATGCTCGATCACGCCGTCGAGGCTGTCGTATTGCGCCAGCCATTTCACGGCCGTCTTCGGCCCGCACTTCTCGACGCCCGGCACGTTGTCGACGGTGTCGCCGATCAGTGCGAGGTAGTCGATGATCCGCTCGGGCGGCACGCCGAACTTCGCGATCACGCCGTCGCGGTCGAGGGTCTCGTTGGTCATCGTGTTGACGAGCGTGACGTGGTCGGTCACGAGCTGCGCGAGATCCTTGTCGCCCGTCGACACGATCACGTTCATCCCGTGCCGCTCGGCTTCGCGCGCAAGCGTACCGATCACGTCGTCGGCCTCGACGCCTTCGACCATCAGCAGCGGCCAGCCGAGTGCGCGCACGGCGCCGTGGATCGGTTCGACCTGCAATGCAAGATCGGGCGGCATCGACGGACGGTTTGCCTTATAGTCGGCATAAAGGTCGTCCCGGAACGTCTTGCCCTTTGCATCGAACACGCAAGCGCTATACTCTGCACTGACTTCCTTGCGCATACGGCGCAGCATGTTGATGATTCCGTAGAGCGCTCCGGTCGGCTCCCCGCCAGGGCCACGCAAATCAGGCATCGCATGGTAAGCCCGATACAGATAGCTCGAACCGTCAACCAATAGCAGGGTCTTACCTTCCAGATTTCGTTCTTCAGGCATTATGAACAAGAGAAAAGTGATTCCGAGTCTGCGTTCGCTCGCAGATCAAGAACGCGCGACGGCCAAGAAGGCGCGCGCATCGTGGCAGATGTTCACGATTATGGCAGAGTTTATCGAGGCGACCGAGTACCTGTCGGAGATCCGCCCGGCTGTCAGCATCTACGGTTCTGCCCGCCTCAAGCCCGACACGCCGCACTACAAGCTCGCCGTGCAGATCGCGCGCAAGCTGTCCGATGCCGGCTTCGCCGTGATCTCCGGCGGCGGCCCCGGCATCATGGAAGCCGCGAACAAGGGCGCGCACGCCGGCAAGGCGCCGTCGGTCGGCCTGAACATCGAGTTGCCGCACGAGCAAGCCGGTAACCACTATCAGGACATCTCGCTGCGCTTCCGCCACTTCTTCACGCGCAAGGTCACGTTCGTGAAGAATTCGGATGCGGTGATCGTGATGCCGGGCGGCTTCGGCACGCTCGACGAGCTGTCGGAAGTGCTCACGCTGATCCAGACGAAGAAATCGCGCCTCGTGCCGATCATCCTCGTCGGCAGCGAGTTCTGGAAAGGGCTGCTGCAGTGGTTCCGCGACCAGCTGATCCCGATGGGCCTCATCAACGCGGAAGACATGGACCTGATGCAGGTGATCGACGATCCCGATCAGGTGCTCGATGCCGTGCTCGCGTTCTACGAGGACAGCGGCGAGGAAGAAGGTTCGGACGATGACGGCCATCCGCCGCGCCCCGAAGAAGACCGGATGTTCTATCTGTAACCCATCCGTGACGACCGCCGGCCCGACGGCCGGCGTACCGCTTTCCACGCGGCAGGCATGGCGATCCCGCCACCTGCCGCGTGTCACTTTGTAACGCGCTGTTAATCCCGCCTGATGGCAGCGCACCGCTGAATGTCAAATTCGTGCGGCCCGCACTACGCAATGCAGCGAGGCCACCCACACGCGCGGCCCGCCATTGTCAAATGGGCGGCCTGATGCCCGTATCCGGGTGCGGCGCGCCGCCAACCTGCTGTAATAAACGAGCCTCGCCTTTTCCGTGCCGTGCCAGCACACTTCGTTCCGTCGGCGTGGCGTTTCCCCCGGTGGAACGATCCCCCCTCGCTTCCACCGCGTCGCGCCGGCCACCTCACAACGACATCACGGAAAAGAACATGAAGCGCTCTCTGATCGCCCTCGCCTTCACGGGGCTCGGCCTCTCGCTGTCGGGCCTCGCTCACGCCGTCAACGTCGACGTCAACATCGGCACGCCCGCGCCGGTCGTCGTCGCCCCTGCGCCCGTCATGGTCGCCCCGGCGCCCGCGGTCATCGTCGGCTGGCATGGCGATCGCTACTGGGACGGCCGCCGCTACTGGGAACGCCGCGAGTGGGAAGATCACCAGCGCCATCGCGGCCCCGACCGCGATCACGGCCCGGATCGCGGCGGCTACCACTGCCCGCCGGGACACGCGAAGAAGGGTGAGTGCTGAGCGACAGCGCACTCGACTGACCGGCAAGGCCGCCCGTGCGCTTCGGCGTCAGGCGGCCTTGTCGCTTTCGGCGGCGCGTTGCGCGCCGTCACGGCCCGCCGCCGGCGACGCGAGCGGCGAGCCCGACTATCACGCATACGACGAGCGCCTGCGCGATCCCGCGTACCGATGGTAGGATCGGCCCTGTCCATGGCCATTCCCGCCACCCATGCCACTCATCCGGATCTGGGCTGTCGACCGCGCCCTTGCGTCTGGCATCGCCGCGCCGACCGACATCTTCACGGCAGCCAATCACCTCGCCCCGTCGATACGCGCCGGCCGGCCGCAGGCCCCGTTCCGCTGGCGCATCGAATCGATCGACGGCAAACCGGTGCGCACCGCCTCCGGCCAGATCGCCCCGGTCGACGGCGCGATCGACGGCCACAGCGCCGCCGATGCGATCTGGCTGACCGCACCGTTCGTCGCCGATCTCGAGCGGCTGCTCGCGCGGCCCGCGTCGCTCGCGCCGCTGTTCGACGCGCTGCGCCGGCATCACGCACGCGGCACGCTGATCGCCACCTACTGCACGGGCGCGTTCCTGCTCGCGGAAGCCGGGCTGCTCGACGGCCGCGTCGCCACGACGCACTGGTCGAAAGCGTCGAACTTCCGCGTACGTTATCCGGACGTGGCCTTGCGCGCGTCGGACGTCCTCACCGAACAGGACGACATATTGTGTGGCGGCGCGGTCACGTCGTATCAGAATCTCGCGCTCCGGGTCGTCGACAAACTGGCGAACGCGCGCGTTGCCGCGGCTGTCGCCAGGCTCATGCTGATCGACGTGAACCGCGTGTCGCAGGATTCGTTCATCGATCTCGGGCGGATGGGTCATGACGAGCACGACGATCCGGCCATCGCCCGCGCGCAGCGCTGGATGGAAAAGCACCTGCGCGAACCGTTCAGCCTCGCCCGGCTAAGCGATCACGTCGCGATGAGCGAACGCACGCTCCATCGCCGCTTCAGGGACGCGGTAGGCGCGCCGCCGCTCCGGTATCTGCAGTCGCTCAGGATCGAAGTCGCGAAGCGGCTGCTCGCGGAAACGAAGCTCGCTATCGATACCGTCTGCGAGCGCGTCGGCTACGCGGACATCAGCGGCTTCCGGCAACTGTTCAAGCGCGAGACGGGTATCTCCCCCGGCGAGTATCGCCGTCGCTTCACGCAATAAGCGCATACGACAGGCATTGGGTACGGTGTCGGAAATGGCATCGTCGAATGGCAGTTTCGCCACTCCGCACATCGGCACAGGATTCATACACTCGGTTCACGTCGCCCCGCCTCGGAGCGACGCCATCTCCACCGAACCAGGACACCATCATGCCGATGATCGACGTCTACATTCCCGAAGGTGCGCTCGCACCGCAGGCCGAAGCACAACTGATGGAAGAACTGACCGGAACGCTGATCCGTCACGAGGGACTCGATCCCGACAACCCGCGCGTGCGAGACGTGACGTGGATCTTCGTCCATCGGCCGGCAGCCGTGTATCGCGCGGGGGCTGTCGCACCTGCGCCGATCTACCGGATCGTGCCGACCGTGCCGGAAGGTCAGTACACGGACGCCGCGCGCGCCGCGCTGATCGCGGATGTGACCGCTGCCGTCGCTCGCGCCGAAGGCGTGCCGGCCGACGCCGTCGCGACGCGCGTGTGGGTCTTTCCAACGGAAATCGACGACGGCCGCTGGGGCAGCCGCGGCGTCGTGCGCCGCCTGCCGGACATCATGGAATATTTCGGCGGCGCGACGCTGCGAGCGCTCGGGGAACAGCGGCTGGCGATCAAGCGACGGGCGGATGCAATCGGCATGATCGAGGCCATGCTCGACGCGATGCGCGCCACGCATCGCAGTGCGTCACACGACCTCGCCACCACGCCCGCACACTGATTCTGGCGCACCGCTTCCCGCGTTGGGCGTCCGGGCTCGCTTCGCCGGCCACGCGCGTCACGCCGCCGCGCCCGCCAGCGGAAGCGGCGCGAGCTCCGGATGCGCGCCGAGCCGCTCGGCGAGAAAATCCATCAACAGCCGGCTCCTTCGCGGCAAATGGGATCGTTGCGGCATGCACAGATAGAGCCCGTAGCGACAGGTCGCATGCTGCGTCAGCAGCGGCACGAGGCGCCTCTCACGCACATGCGCATGGACCGAATAGCCGAAGAACTGGCCGATCGCCGCGCCGCTCAGCACGATGTCGAGCTCCGCATCGATGTCGTTGGTCGCGATGAAAGGAGACACCTGTCGCGTGTCGACGCGCCCGTCGACGAGAAATTCCCAGGGAAACGGCTTGCCCGTCCGCGGATACAGGAACGCGGTACAACGGTGATCGCGCAACGCGTCGACGGTCAGCGGCGCGCCGTGGCGACGCAAATACGCCGGCGTCGCGCAGACGACCAGTTGCAGGTCGGCGACGCGCCGCGCGACCAGCCCGCTATCGGGCAGATCGCCGGTCCGCACCGCGATGTCGATTCGCTGCTCGACGATGTCGGCCATGTCGTCGCTGACGATCAGTTCGGCGGTGACGCCCGGCTGCTGATCGCAAAACTCGCCCAGCAACGGCGCGAGAAAGCGCCGGGCCAGCGAGTAAGGCGCGGCCACGCGGATCGTGCCGACCGCGTGCGCGCGATCGTCGTCGAGCGTGCGCAACGCCGTCTCGAGCTCGCCGACCGCGCCGCGGCACTGCGCGAGCAGGCGCTCGCCCTCGGCCGTCAGCGCAATCCGGTGCGTCGAGCGCTGGAACAGTCGCACGTTCAGCAGCGCCTCCAGCGCCGCGACCTGTTTGCTGGCCGCCTGCGGCGTCATGCCGAGTTCGCGGGCGCCCGCGCTGATGCCGCCCGCGACGGCGACGCGAACGAATACCGTCAGCGCCTTCAAACGATCCATCCGAGTTTCCCTCCCGTCGATCCCGGCACGCCCGGGCATCCATCGATGACGTCGTGACGCCGGCCGGTCAAGTTGAATCCGTTTCAACCGGACCGGCGCTATTCGCGTGCCGCCCCGCTTCGCACAATGGCGCTGTCTTCGACGATTCGCCCCACCGGGCCGTACGCCATGAACCTGCGCTCATTTTCCGCTGCCTCCCGCGCCGCTGTCGCCGTCGGGTCGATCCTTGCCGGCCCGGCGTCGCCCGCACTCGCGCAAGACGCCGGTGCGCGCACCGGCGTCGTCGAAACGGTACTGCTGCAGACCACGCACGCGTGGGACGGCTCGCCGTATCGCGCGTATCCGGCGCGGCAGCCGGAAGTGACGGTCGTACGCTACACCATCCCGCCGCACGCCGTGCTGCCATGGCACACGCATCCGGCAATCAACGTCGGTTATGTGCTGTCGGGCCATCTGAATGCCGTGCGCCGCAGCGACGGCAAGCGACTGGCGCTCGGTCCCGGTGACGTGGTACCGGAAATGGTCGGCGGTGCGCATCGCGGCGAAACCGGCGACGAAGCCGCGGAACTGATCGTGTTCTACGCCGGCACGCCCGGTGCACCGCTGACGGTTCCGGACAGCGAAGACTGAGCGCCGGCCCGCAGACCGGCTCGTTTTACCCTGACGCGGAGCGCCACCCATCATGACCGATTCACGTAACCCATCCCGCCCTTCCGCCGCACCCCGGCCGCGCCTCGACGGACGCGTCGCGCTCGTCACGGGCGGCGGCACCGGCATCGGCCGTGCAGCCGCGCTCGCGTTCGCGCGGGACGGTGCGCGCGTCGTCGTCGCCGGGCGGCGCGCGGCGCCGCTCGACGAAACCGTGCGGGCGATCGCCGAACGCGGCGGCGACGCATTCGCGATCGCGGTCGACGTCGCATCCGCCGATGGCGTACGCGCGCTCGTCGACGCGACGCTCGAGCGCTACGGCGCGTTGCATGCGGCTTTCAACAATGCCGGCACGGAAGGCACGTTCGCGCCGATCGTGGAACAGACCGAAGCCGACTTCGACGACGTGATCGCCACCAATCTCAAGGGCACGTGGCTGTCGATCAAATACGAGATGGAAGCCATGCTCGCGCACGGCGGCGGCGCGATCGTCAATACATCGTCCTGGCTCGCGAAAGGCGCGCTGGCCGGCTCGTCGACCTATTCGGCGAGCAAGGGCGCGCTCGATGCGCTGGTGCGCGCGGTCGCGCTCGAAGGTGGCCCGCACGGCATCCGGATCAACAACGTGAACCCCGGCATCATCGACACGCCGATGGCGCGCCGCTTCGGCGACGACGAGATGTTTCGCCCGTTCGCCGCGTTCACGCCCGCGCGGCGGATCGGCACCCCCGAGGATGTTGCCGACGCCGCCGTCTGGCTGTGCAGCGACGACGCGCGTTTCGTGACCGGCGAATCGATCCTCGTCGACGGTGGCTACACGATCGGCGGCATGCGCTGAGCGACGCCGCGACGGAGGAAGAACCGATGGAGCATGTGAGACTGGGAACGTCCGGGCTGAAGGTGTCGAAGCTGTGTGTGGGCTGCATGACCTACGGCAACCCGGCGTGGCGGCCGTGGGTCGTGACCGAGGACGTGGCCCGCCCGCTCATCCGCACGGCGCTCGACGCGGGCGTGATGTTCTTCGACACGGCCGACATCTACTCGGACGGCGAGAGCGAGCGCATTCTCGGGCGCGCGCTGCGCGACTTCGCAACGCGCGACGACGTGGTGATCGCGACCAAGGCGTTCTTTCCGACCGGTGACGGCCCGAATGCGAGCGGGTTGTCGCGCAAGCACCTGTTCGCCAGCATCGATGCGTCGTTACAGCGCCTCGGCACCGATTACGTCGATCTTTACGTCATCCACCGGTTCGATCCGGACACGCGGATCGACGAAACGCTCGATGCGCTCGATGCGCTCGTCCGCTGCGGCAAGGTGCGCTATCTCGGCGCATCGTCGATGCACGCATGGCAGTTCATGAAAATGCTCGCGTTCCAGCGGCATCACGGCCTCGCCCGGTTCGTGTCGATGCAGAGCCAGTACAGCCTGATCTGCCGCGACGACGAACGCGACATGCTGCCGCTGTGCATCGACGAAGGTATCGCGTATACGCCGTGGTCGCCGCTCGGCCGCGGGCTGCTGGCCGGCTCCCGAGAGGCAGGCACGACGCGCGCTGCAACCGACCGCCAGATGGTGTCGTGGTACGACGGCCGCGACACCGTCGCGGCGACCGTCGAAGCGGTCGGGCAGGTGGCACGGGCACGCGGCGTACCGCCCGCGCGGGTCGCCCTTGCCTGGGCGCTGCGACGGCCCGGCATCACTGCGCCGATCGTCGGGCTGTCGAAGCCGAACCATACGGCCGATGCGCTCGCGGCGCTCGACCTGACGCTCGACGACGGCGAAACCGCGTTGCTGGAGGTCGCGTTCGACCGGACGGTCGAACCGGTGCAATGGTGAGGGTGGCGCGGGCCGGCCTGCTGGACCGGGACACCGATGCCGCGTAAATCATGGCGCCATACGGGCTCGCGCCGGTCGCCGCGGCGACCGAACGTGCGCCTACGCCGGCCGGACAGCCCCCCCAAACCGGCGGCGCCACGACAGGCGCGCCGGTCAGCGCGTTTACTGAAACGCCACTTCCGCGAAGCTGCGCAGCTTCCGACTATGCAGCTTGTCGAGCCCGTTCGTGCGCAGGATCTCCATCGCCTTCACGCCGATCTGCAGATGCTGGTCGACCTGCCCGCGATAGAACGTGTCGGCCATGCCCGGCAGCTTGAGTTCGCCGTGCAGCGGCTTGTCCGACACGCACAGCAGCGTGCCGTACGGCACGCGGAAGCGGAAGCCGTTCGCGGCGATCGTCGCGCTTTCCATGTCGAGCGCGATCGCGCGGCTCTGCGACAGGCGCTGCACGGGTTCGCGATGATCGCGCAGCTCCCAGTTGCGGTTGTCGACGCTCGCGACGGTGCCCGTGCGCATCACGCGCTTCAGTTCGACGCCATCGAGCCGCGTGACGTCGGCCACCCCGCGCTCGAGCGCGAGCTGCACTTCGGCGAGCGCCGGAATCGGCACCCACAGCGGCAGGTCGGCATCGAGCACGTGATCCTCGCGCACGTAACCGTGTGCGAGCACGTAATCGCCGAGGCGCTGCGTGTTGCGCAGCCCCGCGCAGTGACCGAGCATCACCCACGCGTGCGGACGCAGCACCGCGATGTGATCGGTGATCGTCTTCGCGTTCGACGGGCCGACGCCGATGTTGACCATCGTGATCCCGCTGCCGTCCGCGCGCTTCAGGTGATACGCGGGCATCTGCGGCAGGCGCGGCGGCGCGGCGCCCTCGGCCGGCTCGCTGCCGAGGTTCGCGTTGTAGGTCACGACATCGCCCGGCTCGACGAACGCGCTGTACTGGCTGCGATACGCGCGCACCTCGGGATCGTCGCTCTCCGTCATCACCGTGCGGCCCAGCTTCACGAACTCGTCGATGTAGAACTGGTAGTTCGTGTAGAGCACGTAGTTCTGGAAATGCGTGGGCGACGTCGCCGTGTAGTGGCGCAGCCGGTGCAGCGAGAAGTCGACGCGCGCGGCCGTGAACAGCGCGAGCGGATGCGGCTCGCCCGGCGCCGGCTCGAACGTGCCGTTGACGATGCGGTCGTCGAGATACGACAGGTCGGGCGTATCGAAGATGTCGCGCATCGCGAGCAGGCGGTCGCGGTCGAGCTCGCCCTCGAGATGGATGCCTTCCGGAAACGCGAAATGGATCGGGATCGGCTGCGACGACACGCCGATCTCGATCTTCACATGGTGATTCTTCGCCAGCAGGCGCAGTTGCTCGCGATAGTAGTTCGCGAAGAGGTCGGGGCGCGTGACCGTCGTCTCGAACACGCCGGGGCCCGCGACGAAACCGTACGAGCGGCGCGAATCGACGTGCGTGTTGACGTCGGTGCGGATCCGCACGAACGGGTAGCACGCGCGCACGTGCTCGGTGATCGGTTCGTGGCGACGATAGCGCGCGAATGCGTCGCGCAGGAAGCCCGTGTTCGTGTCGTAAATGGCGGACAGCCGCGCGACGGCGGCGATCGGATCGTCGAAAGCCTCGACCGACGGGCTCTCGGGCGTCAGCACCCGGTGCCGGCGGCTCAAATCGTTCTTCATTTTCATCACCTCGTCTGATCCGACGACATTACCACGGAACCCGGTCGCCCTTATGGGCGCCCCTACGCACGCGAGGGCCGGATGGTGCGCAGTATTTGCTAAAATCGGTGGGTTCACTGGAGACTCATCATGAAGCCGCTCATTCTCGTCGTCGCTGCCGCCGCGTTTGCCGCCGCCAGCGCCGCTTACGCCGCCGGCGGCACGCCTGACGCCGACGCGCAGGCACGGGCCGAGGCCAACGAGGCCGCCGGCCTGCCCGATCTCCGCAAGATCAACCGGCCGGGCGCCGAAGTCACGTCGAAAGTCGACTTCGCCGACATCCGCCGCACGCCGAGCTTCCACGAAAAGAGCAAGAACGGCACCGAAGTCACCGAGTACCGCGATCGCGGCAAGCCGGTCGAGATCGACGTGAAGTCGAACTTCGGCACGCGCTACCAGATGAGCTCGACGCCCGACACGTCGCCGAAGCCGCACGACGCGGGCATCCCGATCACGCGCCTGCCGTCGCTGAACCTGCGCTACTGATTCCGTGGCGCGCGGCACCAACCGCCGCGCGCCGCCTCCCTTCACCTGCTGTCGCGACGCACGCCGCCCGCGTGCCGACACCCTGACCTGACGCATCCCGCATGGCCGTTTTCACTGCTGTTTCCGACTCCGATCTCGCGCAATGGATGCGCCACTACGAACTGGGCGACGTGCTTGCGTTCCGCGGCATTCCGTCCGGTATCGAAAACAGCAATTTCTTCCTGACGACGACGCGCGGCGAGTACGTCCTCACGATCTTCGAAAATCTGACGGCACAGCAACTGCCGTTCTACCTCGACCTGATGCGCCATCTGGCCGGCCACGGCGTGCCGGTGCCGGATCCGATCCCGCGCGACGACGGCGCGCTGTTCGGCGAGCTGCACGGCAAGCCGGCCGCGATCGTCACGAAGCTCGACGGCTCGGCCGAACTCGCACCGAGGGTCGAACACTGTATCGAGGTCGGGCAGATGCTCGCGCGCCTGCACCTCGCCGGCCGCGACTATCCGCGCAACCAGCCGAACCTGCGCAGCCTGTCGTGGTGGCAGGAGAACGTGCCGGCGATCGCGCCGTACATCACCGACGCGCAGCGCGCGCTGCTGGAAGGCGAGCTCGCGCACCAGGCCGGCTTCTTCGCGTCGGACGACTACGCGGCGCTGCCGGCCGGGCCGTGCCATTGCGACTTGTTCCGCGACAACGTGCTGTTCGCGCACGCGGCGCCCGACACCGGCCATGACGTACGGCTCGGCGGCTTCTTCGACTTCTATTTCGCGGGCTGCGACAAGTGGCTGTTCGACGTCGCGGTCACGGTCAACGACTGGTGCGTCGACCTCGCGACCGGCGTACTCGACGTCGCGCGCGCCGATGCGCTGCTGCGCGCGTACCAGACCGTACGGCCGTTCACGGCCGAGGAGCGCCGCCACTGGAGCGACATGCTGCGCGCGGGCGCGTACCGCTTCTGGGTGTCGCGCCTGTACGACTTCTACCTGCCGCGCGCGGCCGAGATGCTCAAGCCGCACGACCCCGGCCATTTCGAACGCATCCTGCGCGAGCGTATCGCGCATACGCCCGCGCTTCCCGAGATCCAAACCGCATGCAACTGATCGAAGTGCCCGCCAAAACGGGCTATGTCTGGTTCCGTCAAGGCGTCTGGCTGTTCCGCCGGAACCCGCTCGCGTTCATCACGCTGTTCTTCACGTACCTGCTGGCGATCACGCTGGTGTCGATGGTGCCCGTGATCGGCTCCGCGCTGCCGCTCGTGTTCATTCCCGGCATCGCGGTCGGCTTCATGGCCGCATGCCGCGACACGGTGGCCGGCAAGCCCGTGATGCCGACGATCCTCATCGACGGCTTCCGCTCCTACGGCACCGTCGCGACCCAGCGGCTGCTCGTGCTCGGCGTGATCTACGTTGTATCGATGGTGCTCGTGTTCGCTGCTTCGTCGTTCGTGGACGGCGGCGCGCTGTTCCACGTGATGATGGGCGCGGCCGATGAAGCGAGCACGACGCCGGAAACGCTCGCTGCGCAAGGCACGTTCGGCGCGTTGATGTTCGCGACGCTGCTCTACCTGCCGGTCGCGATGCTGTTCTGGTTCGCGCCGGTGCTGGTCGCGTGGCACGACGTCCCGCCCGCCAAGGCGCTGTTCTTCAGCATCGTCAGCTGCTGGCGCAATCGCGGCGCGTTCGTCGTGTACGGCGCGCTGTGGTTCGGCGTCGCGCTCGGCACGTCGCTCGCGCTGTCGCTGCTGCTGCAGGCGCTCGGCGCCGGCGCCTATGCACTGACGATCATGATGCCGGTGACGATCGTCATCGTCACGATGCTGTACTGCTCGTTCTACGCGACCTATCGCGGCTGCTTCGGCGTACAGGAGCCGGGCGCGACGACAACCACGTCGGGCCGCTGAAGTCTCCGGCCGGCGCGCGTCGCCGGCCCGCCGCTCTGCGCGCCGGATTGACTCCCGGCGCCCCCTCCCTTCCCCCGCCTCCGTCGGCCACCGCCCCGCGCCGGCCGCCTCTGTTCATCCCGATCTTTTGCGCGCAAAATAATTTGCGTACAAATTGTTCGCGCGTTCAACGCGCCTCCCGAATCATGGACCGCCTGCCCCCACTGCCCCAGACGCTCGACGAGCAACTGTGCTTCGCGCTCTACTCGACTTCGCACGCGATGACGAAAACGTACAAGCCGCTGCTCGACAAGCTGTCGCTGACCTATCCCCAATATCTCGCGATGCTCGTGCTGTGGGAGCGCGACGACATCGCCGTGAAGGACATCGCCGCGCGGCTCGACCTCGACCCGGCCACGGTCACGCCACTGCTGAAGCGGCTGGAGGCGCTCGGCTACGTCGAGCGCGTGCGCAGTGCGGCCGACGAACGCGTCGTGAACGTACGCGTGACGCCGGAAGGCCGTGCGCTGAAGGACCGCGCGCGCTCGGTACCCGCCGATCTCTTTTGCGCGATGCAGCAATCCCCCGAGTTCCTGGTCAGGTTGCGCGCCGATCTCCAGCAGCTGCGCGACGCGCTGTCGGCCGCCAACGAACGCTGACAGGCGGGCATCGACGAACCGGCCCGGCACTACCGGGCCTTTTCTTCGAAATTTCATTTGCACACAAATGATTTGTGTTCTATATTTTTCTCGTGGCCGGCGACACCCCGTTCGACCGGGCCGCTTTTCCTCCCTTTTCCCGACAGGAGCTGCACGATGAACATTCTGTACAAGACCAGCGCCACGAGCACGGGTGGCCGCGATGGCCGCGCGGTATCCGCCGACAACAAGCTGGAAGTAAAGCTGGCCGCGCCGCGCGAACTCGGCGGCACGGGCGCCGAAGGCACGAATCCGGAGCAACTGTTCGCTGCAGGTTACTCGGCCTGCTTCCTGAGCGCGATGAAATTCGTCGCCGGCCAGGACAAGAAGGCGCTGCCGGCCGACACGCAGGTCACGGCGGAAGTGGGCATCGGCCCGAACGACGCAGGCGGCTTCGGGCTCGACATCGAGCTGCGCGTGTCGCTGCCGGGGCTCGACAAGGCCGACGCACAAGCGCTGGTCGAAAAGGCGCACCACGTTTGCCCGTACTCGAACGCGACGCGCAACAACGTGCCGGTGCGCCTGACGCTCGTCTGACGCGACGCAAGGCCGCGAATGCAAAAAGGGCGCGTGCGGCATGTAGCCGCACGCGCCCTTTTTTACTGCGTGACTCGCCGGAATGGCAGACCGGCAGGCCCGCCTTGCGCTGCTTAGCGCGAGCCGATCGAATACGGGCGGTTCACCGCCGCTTCGCGATCGATCTTGCGCATACGGAATTCGAGATCGTAGATGTCGGTTGCTTCGGACAGGTACGCCTCGGCGCGCTCTTTACGGGCCGTTTCAGCGTTCTTGGTCAGCATCAGGAAGAGGTGGCTCAGCAGGTACATGGTCGATCTCGCAATCCAAGGGTTCTTTGACTAGGGTTTTCCCGAATTATAGGGAAAACCCTAGTTCTTGGCCAGCGTCGATCAGACGATGCGTCGTTCGGTCGCCACAGTGCGCTGCTGTGCTTCGAAAAAGGCCCAGATCATTGCGCTCGCATCGGGGCCGACCGCCGCATGAAACGGCACCGCTTCATCTCCGCCGGCCCACGCATGATCGAGCCCTTTCACGTGGCAGAGCCGCACGACCGGCTCGCCGTCGCGGCAGACATCGGTGATCTGCACACCCGTGTCGCGCGTCTCGACCCGCTCGCCGCCTCGCAGTGCGCCGCGGCTGTCGGCGAGCCCGTTCAGGCGCATGAACTGAACCGTCAGCTGGTCGGCATTTTTCGGTGCAACCACGTGGTCGCCGTCGCCCTGGACGATCAGCGCCGGCATGCCCGGATACGCGGCGGCATCAACCAGCGCATCGACGGCCGCGGCCGGGTTCTGCCGCACGCCGCGCCGCATCACGTCCATCGCGGTAATGCCGGAATTCGCCTCGCCGAGCGCGGGGCCCGAGTGCAACGCCACCGCCGCGAAGCGGTCGGGATGGTGCAGTGCAAGAAGCGACGCGAGGCCCGCGCCGGCCGACAGCCCCGCGACATAGACACGCGACGCGTCGAAACCGCGCTCGTCGACGAGCGCATCGACGAGCGACGCCACCGCGTTCGCCTCGCCACGGCCCGCGCGGTCAGTATCTTCGTACCAGTGCCAGCAGCCGTGCGCGTGCGCGCGCAGCGACTGCTCCGGATACAGCACCGCGAAACCATGCTTGTCGGCCAGCAGGTTCATCCGCGTGCCTTGCACGAATTCGTCGACGGACTGCTGGCAGCCGTGCAGCATCACGACGAGCGGCATCGCGCCACGCCGGCGGCCGGGCGGCACGTAGAGGCCGTAAGCGAGATGCTGGACGAGGCGCCCGAGCGCGGGTGCCATCGGATGTTCGCCGCGCGTCCACTCGCCGGCCGCCCATGCGGCCGCGCGCGGGCGCACGCGCGATTCGCGCGGTGGGGACAGATCGGATACGGCGGGAGACGCCGCGGCTTCGAGGGCGTCGCGTGTGATGCGCTGCGCATCGCGCGCCGCGCGCTTGGCGGCAGGAGACAGCATGCGTTTCATGCCGCCTACCCACACCTTGGTCAGACTTTTGGTCATCGATCGGGCTCGCAGTCAGGAAAAATAGGGGCACCACAACGGATGCAGCGTTCGACTTTGTGCAATGCACCATAACATTGTTTCTGGGATTTTTCCTGCATGCGGATAGTTCCCGTCCGCGCAAAAAACGGGGCTCATGCGCACGCGGCGCTATACTGGGGTTTCGCCGCTTGTATCCGTTGTAGTCGTTCTTCCCGGCTCGCGCGTTGATTTAAGCATCCTCCCCGCCTTCGTTCGTCCCCTTCCCGATGTTCGACCTGTCGTCTCACCTGTGGATCATGATCACCGCGTTCGGCGGCGCCGGCCTGACCTTGCCGCTCGCGATCACGATCGCCGTCTGGCTCGCGCTCGGCTACTCGTGGCAGCGCGCGGCCGCGTGGCTCGGCGTGCTCGCGGCCGCGATCGGCGTGGTCGCGCTGACGAAGATCGCGTTCCTCGGCTGGGGGATCGGCATCCGCAAGTGGGATTTCACGGGGTTCAGCGGCCATGCGATGCTGTCGACGTCGGTCTATCCGGTCGCGATTTTCCTGGCGCTGATCCGCACGCGCACGCCGGTGCGGATCGCCGGCATCGCGCTCGGGCTCGCGGCCGGCGTCGCGGTCGGCGTGTCGCGCGTCGCGCTCGACGCGCATTCGCCGTCCGAATCGATCACCGGCTGTATCGTCGGCGCGATCGCCGCGCTCGCGTTCATCGCGGGTTCATGGCGCGCGGTGCCGCACCGCTGGTCGGTGCCCGCGGTCGTCGCGAGCCTCGCGCTCGTCACCGTGGCGCTGCACGGCATCACGGTGCCGTCGCATCGCTGGGTCACCAAGGTGGCGCTGCAACTGTCGGGCCACGAACGCCCGTTCGTCCGCGCGCGCTGGAAGGCCAACCCGAACTACCGCCCCGCATCGCAGCCGTCGTCGCTGCAGCGCACCCAGTCGTCACCGCAGACGCTCCGTACGTGACCGGCCACCCGGCCGGCGCGCACACCCCTATTCAGGTCTGACCATTACATGCGCGCCGTCGCATGAGCGGTATGTCGAGCGTTATAACCCGCCCTATATTACGATTACGGTTTTCACCCATTCAAAACGAATCCACCATGCGCTCAACCGTCCGTCCGCTTCGCCGCACCCTGCTCCGCCTGCTGCCGATCGCCACGCTTGCCGGTGCCGGCATCGCGTTCAGCGCGCCCGCTTCCGCCGCGGATGAACTGGTCGTGTCGGCCGCCGCCAGCCTGACGAACGCGTTCAAGGCCGTCGGTGACGCGTACGAGAAGCAGCATCCGGATACCAAGGTGCTGTTCAACTTCGGCGCGTCGGACGTGCTGATGCAGCAGATCGCCAAGGGCGCGCCGGCTGACGTGTTCGCATCGGCCGACCAGAAGGCGATGGATCGCGCGGTCGACGAAAAGGTGATCGTGCCCGGCACGCGTCGCGATTTCGCCGCGAACTCGCTCGTGCTGATCGTGCCGGCGGACAGCAAGGCGGCCGCGCCGACGTCGCTGAACGATCTGGCGGCGCCCGGCGTAAAGCGCATCGCGTACGGCGACCCGGCGTCGGTGCCGGTCGGCCGCTACACCGAAGGCGCGCTGCGCGCGGCCGGCGTGTGGGATGCCGTCAGCGCGAAGGGCGTGCTGGCCGCCAACGTGCGCCAGAGCCTCGACTACGTCGCGCGCGGCGAAGTCGACGCGGGCTTCGTGTTCGGCACCGACGCCGCGATCATGCCGGGCCGCGTGAAAATCGCGCTGACGGTGCCGACGAAGACCGCCATCACCTATCCGATCGCCGTGGTCAAGGACAGCCGCCACGCCGCGCAGGCGCAATCGTTCATCGACTTCGTCGCGTCGCCGCAAGGCCAGGCCGTGCTGTCGACGTTCGGCTTCAAGCCCGCGGGCAAGTGAGCGTAACGCGATGCAAGACGCCTGGGTCCCGCTGCTGCTGTCGCTGAAGGTTGCCGGCTGGGCGACCGCGCTCGACATCGTGCTCGGCGTCGCGGCCGCGTTCATGCTCGCACGCTGGCGCTCGCCGCTGCGCGACGTCGTCGATTCCGTGCTGACGCTGCCGCTCGTGCTGCCGCCGACGGTGCTCGGGTATTACCTGCTCGTGCTGCTCGGCCGGCGCGGCGTGTTCGGCGCGTGGCTCGACAGGCTCGGCATCGAGCTCGTATTCACGTGGCAAGGCGCGGTGATCGCATCGATGGTCGTCGCGTTTCCGTTGATCCTGAAATCGGCGCGGGCTGCATTCGAAGGCGTCGATCCGCATCTCGAACGTGCCGCGCGCACGCTCGGGCTCGGCGAAGTCGCGGTGTTCTTCCGCGTGACGCTGCCGCTCGCCACGCGCGGAATCCTCGCGGGCGCGCTGCTCGCGTTCGCGCGCGCGCTCGGTGAGTTCGGCGCGACGCTGATGATCGCGGGCAACCTGCCCGGCCGCACGCAGACGCTGTCGGTCGCGATCTATGCGGCCGTGCAGGCCGGCGACGACAACACGGCCAACTTCCTCGTGCTGGTGACGTCGATCACCTGCGTGCTCGTATTGCTCGCGACCGGCTGGCTCGTGCCGTCGCGTGCCCGGCGGAGCCAGCTGACATGAAGCGCCTGCCTCGCCCATCGTCTTTCGTGGCCGGCCGGCTTCGGCGGAGGCCCGCATGAGCCTCGTCGTCGACATCCGCAAGACCTACGCGAACGCCGAGCGCCGCTTCACGCTCGACATGTCGTTCACTGCGACGACACAGCGCGTCGTGCTGTTCGGGCCGTCCGGCGCGGGCAAGAGCATGACGCTGCAGGCGATCGCCGGCCTGTTGTCGCCCGACGAAGGCACGATCGTGCTGAACGGCGAACCGCTGTTCGACGCCGCGCGCCGCATCGACGTGCCGACCCGCGAACGCCGCGTCGCTTACCTGTTTCAGGACTACGCGCTGTTTCCGCACCTGAACGTGCGCCAGAACATCGCGTTCGGGCTCACGTCGGGGCTGCGCAACCCGCGCGCGAAGACGGTACCGCCGGAAGTCGCGTACTGGCTGCAGGCGTTCGATCTCGAAGCGCTCGCGGGACAGTATCCGTCGCAACTGTCGGGCGGGCAGAAACAGCGCGTCGCGCTCGCGCGCGCACTGGTCGCGCAGCCGCGGATCCTGCTGCTCGACGAACCGTTCGCGGCGCTGGACGGCGCAATGCGCCAGCGCATGCGTCACGAGCTCGCCGAACTGCAGGCGCGGCTCGATATCCCGATGGTGCTGATCTCGCACGATCCCGACGACGTCGCCGCGTTCGGCGACCAGGTCGTGCAGTTGAGCGAAGGACGCGTGCAGGCGGCTCCGCCGCACGCCGAGTGGCCGACGCGCGTCGCGTGAACGCGCGAGGCCGTGGTCGTCGTGGTGGTGACAAGCACGTTGGAGCCTGAGAGAAGCCGCAAGCAGCGGCACAAGCAGAAAGCGGAAACGAAGCCGGCGCCGTACTGATACTGCGACGATGCCGGCTTCGCTCCGTCCGTCACACGACCGCCGAAGCGCGCCGACGCGCGCGGGCGCTCAGCCCGTCACAGCAAGAATCACGCTCGACGCCTTGAACAGCGCGATCGCCGGCCGGCCGGCGTCGAGCTGCAGCGCATCGACGCTGTCGTTGGTCACGACGGCCGTCAGCGTCCCGCCGCCGTCGAGCGCCAGCGTCACCTCGCTATTCACCGCGCCCGCTGTGACGGTTTCCACGCGGCCGCGCAACTGGTTCCGTGCCGACACCCTCAACGCGTCCTCGCCATCGTCGACCGCGAGCACGACCCACGACGCCTTCACGAGCGCGCATGCATCCGCGCCTGCCTGCAGGCCGAGCGCATCGGCACTTTCGTGCGTCAGCACGGCAACGACCGGCTGCCCGCCGGGCAGCGTGAGCGTGACCTCGTCGTTGACGGTGCCGCGCACGATCGATGCGACCTTGCCGAACAACTGGTTGCGCGCGCTGGTCTTCATCCCGATCCGGCCGATCAGCGCCCAGTCGACGTCGAACCCGGCCACGGCCGCGCTCGCGGCCTCGATGAACCGGCGATGCTCGCGCTCGATCGTGCGGAACGCGGCGATCAGCGACGTCGCGCGCGGCGTCAGTGTCGTGCCGCCGCCGCCCTTGCCACCCGTCGAACGCGCGACGAGCGGTTCACCGGCGAGATTGTTCATCGTATCGACGGCATCCCACGCAGCCTTGTAGCTGAGGCCGACGGCCTTCGCCGCGCGCGTGATCGAACCGGTGTCGCCGATCGCCGCGAGCAGCGCGATGCGCGTGGCGCCGCCGAGCGTCTGCTCGCCGGCGCGCAGCCACAGCTCGCCACCCAGTTCGAGCGGTTCGGCGGACGGGGAGGAATGCAGTGTGTCGGTCATCGGGATACGTGCGGGAATCGGGCGGCCATTATAGTCAGCGCGTGCCGCTCAACCCGGCTTGCCGTCGAGCTTCGGCGGCCGCAGGCTGGCAAGCAGTGTCTCGGCATCGCGCGCCGCGCGCTGCTCGAGCGCAGCGCCGTAGCCGCGCACGAAACCGAGCTGGTACGGCGGCGCCGCCAGTTTTTCGAGATGATGCAGCGCGACCATCGTGTCGTTGGCTTCGCCGAGCACGCTCTGCACGCGCGTGAGCGTCTTGACCGTCTCGGTGCGCGTGCGGCGCGACGCCAGCGACGCGAAGAATTCGAGTGCATAGCGCAGCCGCTTCGCATCGATCCGCACCTGATGGCGCGCAGCCGTGTCGAGTGACGTGAGCGACGGCGACGCGTACAGATGACCGAACAGCCGCCGCACGCGCTTCGTCGCGTGGCGCCGCAGCGAGGGTGCCTCGCCGTGTTCGGCGGGCGGCAGCGCAAGCAAGCTCAGCCATTCGAGCCAGCCGAGCGTCAGCCGGGCGTAGCGGGCCGAATGCAGCGCCTGCCGCAGCTCGCCCCGCGCCGCGCCGCACTGCGCGCGCGCGGCGTCGAGCGTGCCGTGCCACTCGCCGTCGCCGCCGTCGGCGGCGATCAGCGCGGGCAGGCTTTCGGTCGCAAACACGTCCCAGTCGCGCACCGTGCCGAGCAGCGCGGCAAGCCAGCGCAGGTCGACGCCGAGCGTGTCCCGCCACTGGCGGTCGGCAAAGAGCGGGAAAAAGCGCATCAGCGTTCGCAGGCGACGCAGCGCGACGCGCATCTGGTGCACGAATTCGGGATCGTCATGCTCGAGCACGCCGCCCTCGTTGCCGAGCCATTGTGCGGTGATGTCGCCGGACAGCGCGAAGAGCGCGGCGCGCTGCGTGCGCACGCCGGTCAGGTCAACGAGCTTTGCCTTGACGGGCCCGTCGGTGGTCGGCTCGGCCGCACATGTGCGATCGATCACGCTCGTCAGTTGCACGAATGCGGGCCACGCGCCGCTCAATTCGCGCGCCGCCGCAAACAGCGCGTGCAGCGCGGCGGTGCGCGCGGGCAAGGTTTCCCAATCGGGCGCGGCGAGGCGCAGTTCGACGTAGCGGTGCGGCGGCTCGCTGCCGCGATGCAGCGTGACGTCGTCGAGCGTCATCTCGACCACGACGCCGCTGTCGTCGGCCCACCGCCCGCGCCGCCGTTCGCTGACGAGGCGCAGCGCCGACGCTTCTGGCTGGGTACCGACTGCCTCCGGGCGCCCGGTCGCATCCGGCGCGGTGCCGTCGACTTCGCCCGTCGCGACGACGGCCTCGACTGCGACGGCCGCTTCGGGTATGGGTAACGGCATCGCGACGGCAATGCCCGCATGCTCCGCGTCGAACAGTTCGCGCTCGGTGACACCTGGCGCAAACGCCTTCGTGCGCGACGCAACGACCCGCCTTCCATGGGCATTCGACTCGACCCATGTCCACCAGCTCGCGCCGGGGCTCAACTCGGCCTCCTCGATCCGGCATGGCTCGATCGTCACGCGTTCATGGCCGCGGCGCATCCGGACCTGCGGGCAGATCCGCCACGCGCGCACGAGCTCGGCGCCGAAATCGCGCTGCGCGCCTCGGGCGCGACTCGCAGTCTTGACCGGCCACCCTTCCAGCGACAGCGACAACACGATTTCCAGCACACGCGACATGGAGGCTCCTGCACATGAAGAATCGCCGGCGCATCGATCGCGCCGGCGTCACCCGTGAAGCAGCTTCCATAGTACACGCCGCAAAAACGCGCAGGCGACGATCTGGCCCTGTCGACCTGTCGCAGGTCAAACGGCGTATTGCGCGAGGCCGTTGCCGAACGACCAGTCCTCCTTCAGCACCTCGACAAGACTGATGAATACGTCCTGCTGCCGCACGCCGGGCTGCTGTGCGAGGTTGTCCGCGATCGCCCGGTACAGCGCCCGCTTCTGTTCGAGCGTGCGCGTGTTGTTCGCAGTGATCTGGATCATCACGAGATCGTCGCTGCGTTCGATATCGAGGTAGTGGCGACCGTATACGAAGTTCTCGGCCGCATGCTCGGTGACGACCATGAAGATATCGTCCTCGGGCACGTTGAACGTGTGCATCAGCGCGCGATGCACGCCGTCGACGAGCGCCGCACGGTAGGCGGCCGGTTTGCCTTCGCGCACTGCGATACGGGTGAATGGCATGGTGCTGCTCCTGTCGGTGAAGTTGACGTTGAAGAACGGAAACACAGCGTCAGGTTAGGCTCGCCGAACTATAATAAACAGTCATTGATGCATATTTCATCCATTTACATCAGAAATGAAAGTCCTTGACCTCGATGCCGTACGCGCGTTCGTGCTGGTCGCCGATCTCGCCAGCTTCACGCGTGCCGCCGATGCGCTCGGCACCACGCAGTCGGCCGTGAGCCTGAAGCTGAAGCGGCTGGAAGCCCATCTCGGCAAGCCGCTGCTCGCGCGCACGCCGCGCGTGGTCAAGCTGGCCGCCGACGGCGAGAATTTCCTGCCGGCCGCCCGCGCGCTGCTCGACGCGCACGACCACGCGCTCGGCGCGATCTCGGCCGGCACGCACCGGCTCGCGCTAGGCGTCAGCGAACATGTGGCCGTGCCCGACCTGCCGGCCGTGCTCACGAGCCTGCATCGGCAGGATCCGGGGTTGTCGCTCGAAATGCATCTCGGCACGTCGACGAACCTGCTCGCGCAATACGACGAACGCCGGTTCGATGCGGTGATCGTGCGGCACGAGCCGGGCGAAGACCCGCCGCGCGAAGACGGCACGCTGCTGTTTTCCGAACCGCTCGCGTGGCTCGCCGCGCCGGACTGGGCGCCGCGTGCCGGCGAGCCGCTGCCGCTCGCGGTGCTGGCCGGCTCGTGCGGCGTGCGGGCCGCGGCGCTGCGCGCACTCGATCACGCAGGGCGGCCGTGGCGCGAGCGCTTTACGGGAGGCGGCGTCGCGGCGGTCACGGCCGCCGCTGCCGCGGGGCTCGCCGTCTGCCCGCTCGCGCGGCGTGTCGCGCCGCGCACGCTGGTCGACGTCGGTGCGAAATTCGGGCTGCCGCCGCTGCCGCTGTCGCAGGTCGTGCTGTATTCGCGCGTGCGCGACGCACGCGCCGCCGCCGCGTTGCGCAGGTTTGCCGACAGCCTTGCAATCTCGGCGTAAACTAGCGGGTTCCGCCGCCCGCAATCTCCAGAAGAATTCCGATGAAGCCCGAAGCCCGCAAGCACCTCCGTGCCAACCTGCTGATGCTCGCCGCCGCCGCGATCTGGGGTTCGGCTTTCGTCGCGCAACGCCTGAGCCTCGACGTGATCGGGCCGTTCCTGTTCACGGGGCTGCGCTTCCTGCTCGGCGCGCTGGTGCTCGTGCCGCTGCTGACGCTGAACACGGCGTCGCGCGCGCAGCTCGCGGCCATCCGCCGTGAGCCGGCGCTGCTGCTGCCCGGCCTCGCGCTCGGCGGGCTGCTGGCGGTATCGATTTCGCTGCAGCAGATCGGCCTGCAATACACGCGCATCGCCAACGCGGGCTTCATCAGCTCGCTGTACGTCGTGATCGTGCCGCTGATGGGCGTATTCGCCCGTCACCGGATCGGCCCGGGCACGTGGTTCGGCGCGCTGCTCGCGGCGATCGGCCTGTATTTCCTCAGCATCAACGAGCACTTCTCGGTGCTGTACGGCGACTGGTTCCAGCTCGCTGGCGCCGTGATCATCGCCGCGCACGTGATGGCCGTCGGCCATTTCGCGAAGCGCCACAATCCGCTCGTGCTCGCGTTCATGCAATTCGTCGTATGCGGCGTGACGTGCCTCGCGGTCGGCCTCGTCATCGAGCCGGTCAGCGGCGCGATGCTGCGCAACGCACTGCCGACGCTGCTGTATGGCGGCCTGCTGTCAGTCGGCGTCGGCTATACGCTGCAGGTCGTCGCGCAACGCGACGCGGCGCCCGCGCACGCGGCCGTGATCTTCAGCATGGAAGGCGTGTTCGCGGCGATCGCCGGCTGGGCCGCGCTCGGCGAAACGCTGACGCTGCGCGCGCTCGTCGGCTGCGCGCTGATGCTGGCCGGCCTGCTCGCGTGCCAGCTGCTGCCGAACGGCGACGCCCGGAAAAAGGACGAGGACGCGCTGCCGGCGTGACACGCACCGTCCCTATAATGGCGGTTCGCGTGACTTCCACGCCAACCGCTTCCGACAGGCCAGCTCCGTGACGTCCACTTCCGTCGATCCCGCCGCCGACCTGCTGCGCGAACGCGCAGCGCATTACGCCACCCAGGCGGCGCTGTTCCTGCGCGACCAGGCGCTCTCCACCGCGTCGCACGACCTGCGCAGCCCGCTGAACGCCATGCATAGCTGGGCGTACGTGCTCGAGCGCCAGCTGGCCAACGCCGATCCGAATCTGCAGCGCGCGCTCGCGGGCATCCGCACCGGGATCGACCAGCAGGTCGCGCTGATCGACGACGTGCTCGACGCGCCGCGCGCGCAAACGCGCACGCTCGCACTCGAGCCGCAGCCGTTCGCGCTGCGCGCGCTGCTCGACGACACGCTCGCACTCGTCCGTTTCGCGCTCGCCGACGCACGGCAAGTCACGCTCGACGCGACGCTGCCGGACGGCGAACCGTCGCTGACCGCCGACCGCGAACGCATCGCGCAGGCGCTCTGGACGATGCTGACGGTCGCCGTCGAAGCCAGCGCCGCCGGCGGCCGCGTGACGGTCGCGTGCGCACGCGACGGCGTGCAGTTCACCGCGCGCGCCACGTGCACCGTCGACGCCGGCGCGCTCGCCGATCCCGCGCAGCCGCACGCATTCGAATCGTTCGCACGACGCGAGCTGCTGCGCGAACGCGACGCGAAGCGCGTCGCCTGGACGCTTGCGCTCTGCCAGCGCGTCGCGCTCGCACACGGTGGTTCGTTCTCGCACGACGCGTTCGCCGATGGCGCAACCGCCACCATCACGTTCTCCGTCCCCGGCGAGACGCCGGTGTAAGCAATCGGCCTCCCAATACATTACAAATTCCTTTCTGGCTCTATACTGATGGGCCTGTCATAACCGGAGTGATTCTTTGTTACAGATCTTCGCGCTCATCGGCGCGTTGTTCCTGGTGGCCCTGAACGGGTTCTTCGTCGCGGCCGAATTCGGCCTGGTCAAACTGCGCGCCACGCGCGTCAAGACACTGGCCCGCAAGCACGGCCTGCGCGGCCGCATCCTCGGCATCGTGCACGGCCGGCTCGACGCTTATCTTTCCGCTTGCCAGCTCGGCATCACGCTCGCGTCGCTCGGCCTCGGCTGGGTTGGCGAGCCGGCGTTCGCGCAACTGCTCGGCCCGCTGCTCGACCTGATCGGTGTGCAGTCCGAGCGCGTCGTGCACCTGATCTCGCTGGTGTTCGCGTTCTCGCTGATCTCGTTCCTGCACATCGTCGTCGGCGAGCTTGCGCCGAAATCGATGGCGATCCGCCAGTCGGAGAAGGTCGGCCTGTGGGTCGCGTTGCCGCTGTACGCGTTCTACTGGGCGATGTACCCGGCGATCTGGGTGCTCAACAACAGCGCCAACGCGGTGCTGCGGCTCGCGGGGCTGTCGGCCGACCACGGCGGCGACGCGCACTACTCGACCGACGAGCTGAAGCTGATCCTGCGCAGCCGCCGCAGCACGGCCGGCAATCCGGCACAGCCCGCGCGCGGCACGTACAGCAACGACGAGTGGAACACGCTCGCGCATTCGCTCGATTTTTCGTCGATGACCGTGTCGGACCTGATGCGGCCGGCCCATGAAATGATCGGCCTGCGTCGCAACCTGCCGCTGCCGGACAACATGGAGATCGTCGCGCGGCACCGCTTCAGCCGCTATCCGCTGTTCGAGGATGCGTCGCGTGAACAGGTGAGCGGGCTGATCCACCTGAAGGACCTGCTGCTCGCGCGTCACGCGGGCGCCGCGCTCGAAGACCTGTCCGACTACGTGCGCCCCGTGCAGTACGTGAAGCCCGACACCCCGGCACTCGACCTGTTCCGCCGCTTCCGCAAGGGCGCACCGCACTTCGCGCTGGTCGGCAACAAGGGCGAGAAGCCGATCGGCTTCCTGACGCTCGACAACCTGCTCGGCGCGCTGGTCGGCCAGATCCACGACGAGTTCCGCCAGGGCGACGCCGACTGGAGCCGCCTCGACGACGGCACGCTGATGGGCAAGGGCAGCCTGCCCGTCGTGTCGCTCGAACAGGCGCTTGGCATCGACATCGACGAAGGCCGCGCGGAATCGGTCGGCGGCCTCGTGATCCAGGCGCTCAGCGACCTGCCGACCGAAGGGCAGCGCGTGTCGTTCGACCGCTTCGACGTCGTCGTGAAGAAGATGAACGGGCCGCGCATCGTGCTCGTGCGCGTGTACCCGAAGATCACGAAAGAGGCCGACGAATGACGGCCGCTCGTGGTTGCCGCTGCCGCACGCGATGAACGCCACGCTGCCGCGCTGCTGCGTGATCACGCCGGAGCCGGCGTCCGCGTCGGCAGCCGATTGCGCGGCGTTCCTCGACCGGCTGTCGGCCGTGCTCGTGCGCGGCGAGACGCTCGTGCAACTGCGCGTGAAATCGCTCGACGCAGCCGCGTTTGCACGGCTCGCCGCCGCGGCGCTCGTGCGCTGTGACGCGGCCAGTGCACACCTGATGCTGAACGGCCCGATCGATGCGGCCGGCGTGATGCAGTTCGACGGCGCCGGCTGGCATCTCGACGGCACCGCATTGCGCGCCGCCACGCAGCGGCCGTTGCCGGCCGGAAGATGGGTGTCCGCTGCCTGCCACACGCGCGATGACCTGCTGCTGGCCGCGCGCGCCGGCGCGGATTTCGTCACGCTGTCGCCCGTCTTGCCGACGCTCAGTCATCCCGGTGCGCCGACGCTCGGCTGGGCGCAGTTCGACGCACTGGCCGCCGAGGCCGCGATGCCCGTCTTCGCGCTCGGCGGCATGACGCGCACGCACCTCGACGACGCGCGCCGCCACGGCGCGTACGGCATCGCCGGCATTCGCGGGTTCTGGTAGTTCGGGAATTTCCTGCGGTGCAGCCGGGCCCGGATGCGCCCGGCCGTACGGTCTCTTACCCGCTCACGTCGTCATGCGTTCAGGTTCGGACGCCATCCGCGCCAGGCACCGTCGTCGATGCGACGCGCGTCGTGCGTGAGCGCATACCGGTTGACGTCACCCGTCAGCCACGCGACGAGCGAATACGGCGGCAACTCCCCTTCATCGACCCGGTCGCGCGCTCGCGCCGGCGTCTCGAACACGACCTGCCCTCTCGGGGCATCGAACGGCACCGCATCGGGCGACAGGTTCAACGCGATCGTGAGCGTCTCGTCGTCGGCAAGACGCCATGACGCGAGCAGCGCGTCGGCATCGCCGTCACCGTCCGCCTTCAGCGCATGCGCGTCCTGCGGCCGGCAATCGGACAATCGCGGCGAGATCAGCTTTGCGCGCACCGCCAGCGCCGACTGGACGAAATGCGCGCGATCGGCATCCCGCGCGGTTTCATCGAAAATCAACGGGATCTGTGGCGTGAGCAGCGACAGCGCAAGTGCGGCCAGACCGGCCTCCTGCCCGTGGTCGCCCTGCCCGCTGTCGCGCCACGCGCCATCGGACAGCACCAGCGACGTCAACGACAGCCCGCTGTCGGCCGCCATGCCCTCTCCCGACCCGGCCGGCTGGAACGCCGCCCCGGCCGCGGTCAGCGCGCGGGCGAGCGTGTGGATCGACTGGTGCGCGGAAATGCCTTCATGAGCCGACGTGTCGCGCCCCGTCAGCCGATGCAGCGCGCGTTCGCCGCACCCGTTCCACTGCGCATCGAAATGGGTATCGGCAAGATGCGCCGGATGCCGCTCGCTGCCGAGTACCAGGTGGATGAGCCGGTCGGCCGGCACGGCCGCGCGCACCCGATCCGCGATCTCACGCAGCCACGACACGCCGATCCGGTCGGCTTCGCGCAGGCGCAGCCCGTCGCAACGGTACTCGTCGATCCAGTACAGCGCGTTGTCGCAGAAGAAATCGCAGACTTCCGGATGATCGAGCGCGAGCGGCGGCGCCTGCAGCGGGTCGTCGCGCGTATGGAAGAACGGCGCCGCGTAGTGGCGCAGCGCATCGGTGCCGCTGCCGAAGCGCGCGTAGTCGAGCTCCAGCAGCACCGCGAGACCATAGCCGTGCGCATCGTCGATCAGCGCCTTCAGCGCGTCGGGACCGCCTTCGGCCGCAAGCGGCGCGAACGGCAGGCTGTCGTGCGGCGACGCGAGCAGCTCGAGCGCGGTCACGCCGAGGCGCGCAAGTTGCGGCAGGCGCCGGCGCACGGCGTCGAAACCGCCCACCGCGTGCGGGCGAATCGCATAGAGCGCGATATCTTCCCATGGGCGCCCGCGCCAGAACGTATTGCGCCACGTGAACGCGCGCGGATCGATGACCTCGCTCGGGCCGTTGAGCCCTTCGGGTTGCGAGCGCGACGCGGGATCGGGAATCGATACCGCATCGTCGAGGCGATAGCGGTAAAGCGCGCCCGCGCCACAATCGGCAAAGACTTCGAACCAGTTCGTGCCGGCGGCCGCCATCGGGACGAACAACGGGCCGAAGCCGGTATCGAGTTCGAGCTGGACCTGCGCGCTACCCGGCGCCCACACGCGAAAATGCGTGCGCGGCGTCGCGCAGAGCGCGCCACAGGGCTGTGCGCCGAACGGCAAGCAGTGAATGTGGTGCTGCGCATACGGATCGTGCGGACAATCGGACATCATGCGCTCCTCGTGCGTACCGAGCGGCATGGCCGCGCCAGCGGCGCGGCACATCGGGGCCCGGCATGCGACGGCCAGGCGGGGGGAGAGAACCGAGTATGCGCCGGATTCGCCACCCCGATGCATCGTTCCCGGACATTATTAAAAGCGAATCGACCCCGGGAAAACCCGCAATCCGCACGGGCCGACGAGGCGGGTAGCCCGCATACCGGAATGTGTGCTCGCCTTGTTGCACCGGCCGCGCACGCTTACGCTCTGCGCGATGCTCGTGGACACGTCGTCCGCGCCCGCCCCGAGGAACCTGCCATGTCGCTTCCTGCCAGTGCCGCCAAATTCGATCCGTCACGCGCACACGAATACGCCGAGCAATCCCGCATCGCGCTCGCCGGCTACGATGCTTGCCATGAACTCACCGCGTGCATGCTCGCGTCGGCCATCGCTGCACCCGATGCGCGGATCCTCGTCGCGGGCGCGGGCGGCACGGGGCAGGAAATCTGCGTGGCGGCCGCGCTCGAGCCGGGCTGGCGGTTCACTGCCGTCGACCCGTCCGCGCCGATGCTCGCGCTCGCGCGCTCGAACATCGAGGCCGCGGGCTTCGGCACGCGCGCGGTGTTCGTCGAGGACGGTGTCGATGCGTTGCCCGACACGCCTGCATTCGACGGTGCGACGCTGATCGGCGTGCTGCATCATGTCCCGGGCGACGAAGCGAAGGCGGCGCTGCTGAATGCGATCGCGCGACGCCTGAAACCCGGCGCGCCGCTCGTGCTCGCCGGCAACCATCGCCGCTACGCGGACCACCCTCGCCTGCTCGACGCATGGCAGCAGCGCTGGCGCATGAAAGGCGCGACGCCCGACGCGGTGCGTGCGCAACTCGCGAAGATCCTGCAGGGTGCCGACCCGCCCGCGTCCGAGGAAGCCGTGTTCGGCCTGCTGCGCGAGGCGGGCTTCGACGCGCCGCTGCGCTTTTTCGCGAGCCTGTTCTGGGGTGCGTGGATCGCGGTGCGGCGCGCGTGATGGATCGGGGCGGCCGGCCAGGTGCGGTCGGCTAGACGCGGTCGGCCAGACGCGGCGCGTCACCGCACGCGAAGCGTTTCGCGTGCGCGCCGCACGCGCTGGGTATGATGTCGTTCCCGCCCCCACTTCCGGCGTCGCCATGCTCACCGTCCATCACCTGAACAACTCGCGCTCGCAGCGCGTGCTCTGGCTGCTCGAAGAACTGGATGTGCCGTACGAGATCGTGCGCTACGCGCGCGATCCGAAGACGATGCTCGCACCGCCCGAGTTGCGCGCGATCCATCCGCTCGGCAAGTCGCCGGTCGTCACCGACGACGGCCGCACGTACGCCGAATCGGGCGCGATCATCGAGTACCTGGTCGAACGCTACGGCAACGGGCGCCTGGCTCCGCCGCCCGGCACGCCCGAGCGGCACGACTACACGTACTGGCTGCACTACGCGGAAGGATCGGCGATGCCGCCGCTGCTGCTCAAGCTCGTCGCGCTGCGGATCGCGCATGCGCCGATGCCGTTCTTCGCACGGCCGATCGCGCGCAAGATCGCCGCGACACTGCAGTCGAGCTTCGTCGATCCGCAGATCGCGCTGCATCTCGGCTATATCGACGGCGTGCTGAACCGCACCGGCTGGTTCGTCGGCGACGGCTTCAGCGCAGCCGACATCCAGATGAGCTTTCCGCTCGAAGCCGCGACCGCGCGCGGGGGCGACGGCCGGCATCCCGCGATCGCGCGCTTTCTCGACGCGATCCACGCGCGGCCGGCATACCGGCGGGCGCTGGAACGCGGCGGCCCGTACGAACTGCTCAAGTAACGCTGCGAATGCGCCCGGCCTGCGTCAACTCAGCAGGCCCGCCGCGACGTTGATCGACAGCCCGAGCACCGCCATGTTGAAGTAGAACGACAGGATCGACTGCGCGAGCACCGAGCGCCGCGCGGAGCGGTTCGTCGTCGACACGTCGGCCGTCTGCGACGCGACCGCGATCGTAAACGCGAAATACAGGAAATCCCAGTAATCGGGCTCGGGGTTCCGGTCCGGGAAACGCAGCGCGCGATCGCCGCTCGGCGAGCCGTAATAGAGCCGCGCATAGTGCAGCGTGAAAATCGTCGGGATCAGGAACCACGCGCCGAACAGCGTCGCGCCCGTGATCGCGTAATGGCCGAGCCCCGCGCGGAAGCCGACGCTCTTGGCGGTCGCGAGCTCGATCGCGATCGCGGCGACGCTCGCGACGGTCGCGATGCAGATGACCGTGAGTACGGTCGTCGCGTTTTCATCGTCGCGGATCGCGATTTCGCGCACCTTGTGGTGGTGCGCGGTGACCATGCGCACCCACATCAGCACGAGATACAGCCAGATCGCGCCATCCCAGCCGATCAGCGCACGCACGGTCGGACGCAGCGGAAACGGCAGCAGCAGCGCGCACAGCACGCCGGCGACGAATGCCGCAACCATGCGCGGCCGGTTGCGTAATACCTGCGGATAAAACGTCATCGTGTGATTCCGAAAGCGGATGGAAAGGGTTCGACCGGCGCGCGGGACAGCCCGCTACGCCGCGCCGGCGGGTACTGCCCCGATTATCGTCATTCCATCGTGACGTGGCGATGGGCACGAGCGCCTAAGATAATGGGATGACTGCCACCGCCCCCCTCTGCCGCCATCCCGCGAACACGGCCGGCCGCGACTTCGTCGTCGGCGACCTGCACGGCTGCGTGGACGTGCTGCGCGCCCTGCTGCGCGACATCCGCTTCGATCCGGCTCGCGACCGCCTGTTCTCGGTCGGCGATCTCGTCGACCGCGGCCCTGCATCCGAAACCACGCTCGAGCTGCTCGACCGCCCGTGGTGCCACGTCGTGCGCGGCAATCACGAGGAAGTGCTGAGCCTCGTGGCGCGCGGCAAGCTGTCGCCCGACGCGTGGCGCGGGATCGGCGGCGACTGGGGCGCCGACCTGCCGCCGGAACGGCTGCACGCGCATGCGGCACGCGTCGACGCGCTGCCGCTGGTGCGCGTGATCGGCGACGGCCCCGGGCGCTTCAACGTGCTGCATGCGGAATTCTTCGGCTCGGACGCCGATCTCGACACGGGCAGTTATTCGCACGACGTGCGCGAACGGCTGATCTGGGGCCGCGATCTCGTCCAGGGGCTCGCCGATCCGGCGCGGCAGGCCGGGCTGTCGCTGACCTGCACCGGGCACACGCCGGTGCGCGCACCGCAGCGGATCGGCGCGCAGTGGTTCGTCGACACGGGCGCGTTCGCACCGGCCGGGCGGCTCACGCTCGCCGAGCCGCGCACCGGGCGCACCTGGTCGATGACGCAGGCCGAAGCGCGCGAACGCCAGGCGGGCGACTGGCCGCTGCCTTGATGCGCTGATGTCCTGATGCCTTGACGCCCTGACACCTTGACACCTTGACACCTTGACACCTTGACACCTTGACGCCCTGACACCCTGACACCCTGACACCCTGACACCCTGACACACTGACACACTGACACACTGACACACTGACACACTGACACACTGACGCCCTGACGCCCTGACGCCCTGACACCCTGACACCCTGACACCCTGACACCCTGACGCCCTGACGCCCTGACACCCCGACGCCCTGACACCCCGACGCCCTGACACCCCGACGCCCTGACACCCCGACGCCCTGACACCCCGACGCCCTGACACCCCGACGCCCTGACACCCCGACGCCCTGACACCCCGACGCCCTGACACCCCGACGCCCTGACACCCCGACGCCCTGACACCCCGACGCCCTGACGCCCTGACGCCCTGACGCCCTGACGCCCGCGGGCGGACACTAGCCGACCTGGTTCAGTTCGAACACCGCGTCAACCGCCGAGCCGTTCCAGTTGTATTCGAGGTACGCCGCGTGATGGCAGTCGCGCAGCAGCGCGGTGCGGAACGCCGCCAGGCACTCGCCGCGCGGATCCCGCACCGACGGATAGACGATCCCCGCGCCGCCGGCATTGCGCACCGCGCGACCGAGCGCCTGCCCGGCACTGTAGTCGAGCGGGTGCAGCAACGCCGGATCGCGTTTCGGCCACATGCGCACGTCGGCCACGTCGCCTTGCGCAATCACCGTGTAGAGCCGCATCTGCTGGCGCATCGGCGGCTCCTTCGTCGCCGCCAGGAACAGCGCGCTGTGATAACGCGTTTCGGCGATCGCCGTATCGCGAGAGCGCGCGCAGTAGAACACGCCATAGCTGCCATCGGAAAAACGGCTGCCCTGCGGATTCAGGTGCGTGAACGCGGCCATGATCGGCCCCCAGCCCTGCCCGTAGCGACGCTCGGCGGGCGGCACGAGATCAAGCGTGCCGACTTCGTTGCGAATCCGGTCGTTGGTCAGCGATTCGAGCGCGTAAAGCGCGTCGAAATCGTCCGCTGACGCAACGCGGTCGAACAGGTTGATCGCCGGAAAACGGGTGGGGATCACGCGATAGGCAGGCGCCCAGTCGACCGCGGTCGTGGGCCATTGTTGTGCTTGGATCGGCATCGTCACGCCCAGCCACCTCGCATCGCATCGAGATATTGCCGGATGGCGACCAGGTCGCCGACGTTGCCGGCGAGCATCCGGTCGAGTGCGCGCTTGCCGCCGAACGGCGCCGCGTCGTTGGGCCGCTTGACCCACGCATCGGCCGCGGCCGGCTGCGGCAGCAGGATCTGCAGCGCCTTGTAGATGCCGAGCAGCAGCGATAGCCGCTCGAGCGTATCGCGCGGCAGCCGCGCCGATTCCGGCGTGGCCTTCCACTTGAAGAACGTCGAACGACCGGGCGACCCGAGCAGCACGATCTGCTCGTCGATCGTCAGTTCCCAGTCGCGCGCGATGTTGAAAAACGCGCGGAGGCCGGCCGCCGACATCTGCGCGATCGAAGCCTGCGGCGGGGCGGAATGCGATTCGTAGGCGGGCTGTGACATGATCGTTAGTCTCGAAATGAATCTACTAACAAGATTAGTCCATTTTCGTATTTTTGCAAGGGTCGACACCCGGCGACCATGCCATGCATCCGACAAAACGATATTTTTTGTCCATTCTGGACTCTGATTTTATTTTCTGCGTTAATGGCCATGCGGACACCGCGCGCTGACGCGGTTCGGGTCCGTGAAACCGTGTCGCACAGAAACCGGAAGCACCCCGCCAAGGAACGCACCATGAAGAGACTGATTGCCGCTGTTTCGATCGCCCTGCTCGCAGTATCCGCAGGCCCCGCCGTCGCGAAGGACTGGACCACGATCCGCTTCGGCACCGATGCCAGCTACGCGCCGTTCGAGTCGAAGGCACCCGACGGCAAGCTCGTCGGCTTCGACATCGACCTCGGCAACGAGATCTGCGCGCGCCTGAAGGCAAAGTGCGTGTGGCTCGAGAATGATTTCGACGGGATGATTCCGGCGCTGAAGGCGAAGAAGTTCGACGCGGTGCTGTCGTCGATGTCGATCACGCCGCAGCGTGCGCAGCAGATCGGCTTCACGACGAAGATCTACAACCAGCCGACGCGGCTCGTCGTGAAGAAGGGCTCGCCACTGCTGCCGACGGCCGAATCGCTGAAGGGCAAATCGATCGGCGTCGAGCAGGGCACGACGCAGGAAACGTACGCCAAGGCGTACTGGGGCAAGCAAGGCGCAAACGTCGTGTCTTACCAGAACCAGGACGGCGTGTACGCGGACCTGACCTCGGGCCGCCTCGACGCGGCGCTGCAGGACGAAGTGCAGGCCGCGATCGGGTTCCTGAAATCGTCGCGCGGCGCGAACTACACGTTCGTCGGCCCCGAGCTCGTCGACGAGAAGGTGCTCGGCATCGGCGCCGGCATCGGGCTGCGCAAGGAAGACACCGACCTGAAGGCGAAGATCGATGGCGCCATCCTCGACATGGTCAAGGACGGCACCTACAAGCGGCTCGCGTCGAAATACTTCGACTTCGACATCTACGGCGGCTGAAACGGCGTCGCGCGCGTACGGGCGCCACTCCCGTCGCGCGCGTCCGACCGCCCCTCCCCTCACCACCGGACGGCAACGGCATGACGCCGTTTGCCGTCACATCGAATGCATCATCCGCCGTATGCGCGGCATGTCGCTTCGCGCTTCTTTCGGATTGCAGATTGATCGTTCGCGGGGACGATGCCCGGCGCGAACGGATATCGTGCGGCTTCAGTCAGTATGCGAAGAGCGGGCGTCGCGGTACCGGCGCCCGTGCGCACATGCCCTTGCGGATCGGATCCGCGTGCAGGAAAGTGCCGACCCGGCGCGGATGACCGGCAATCAGCCGGATCCGCCTCGCACCGGGCGCGGAGAGATGGCCTGTCGATGCATGCCGGCCGGCTGCGAGAACGACGTTCGACCGACGATGTCCCGACTCACTGCGATCGCGGCCTGCCGGCCGCGGCGTGTGGCGATCGTTCATTTTTCTACCCCGTATCAGTCTGATGGTTGTTCCGGCAACCGGACGAGGCCGGTGCCCCGACGATCAGGTGACGACGCTCCGTGCTCGCCGGAACGCGGCTGCCGTGCCGCGCTCCGCCGCCGCATCCCCGCGGACTGTGTCCTGGCCGGTACTGACAGGGTTCGCTGCCGAACCGGACGGACCGTGCATCGTCGACTTTCGCACGTCCACTTCCGCAAGGAGCGGGCCAGCTTCTCGCAAGCCCGTCCGGACAAGGGGTTGACCGGGCAGCGTGGCGGCCGCAACGGGTGCCGAATGCGGGAAGTTACGAAACTGAAACACGCGGCGCGCGGCACGCACCGGCCGCGTGGCGGCCCTGCCTTGCCGGATAAGGCTGAACAATGAAGCGCGGCATTTTTACCGATGCGCGGCCGGCCGTTCACCCCGATTTGCCACGCAAAATTGCGTGGCTGCCGAAGCGAAATGTTTCATGCGCTTTACATGCCGCCGGCAGCACGCGAGCCGCAGGTTGTGCGCGCCATCCATCGGCCGGCGCCGGGCCGGCGGACCGCACGGCTATACTGCGAAACCGGCGTTTGCCATGTTCGCATCGGTGCCTTTTGCCGGCGAATGCCGCGCCCCACGACACCGCTCCACACGCCGCCACACCGCCCGAACGATCGCCCCGATGATCCGCACCCTCGATGCCGCCGAACGCGCCAGATTGATACGCTTCGGTGTGTCGGGCCTCGGTTCGACCGCGCTGCATGCGCTGATCGCGGCCGCGATGTTCGCACTGTTCGACGCGACGCCCGTGATCGCGAACGCGGTCGCGTTCGCCTGCTCGACCGCGTTCTCGTATCTCGCCAACACGCTGTGGAGTTTTTCGTCGCCCGTGACGTGGGGCAACTTCGTGCGCTTTCTCGCCGTCGCGATGGCCGGCCTCGTCGTGACGATGCTGCTTGCGCACGGTACCGAGACGCTCGGGCTGGCACGCGCGTGGAGCGTCGTCGCGGTCGTGCTGTGCGTGCCGCCCGTCACGTTCGTGCTGCACCGGCTCTGGACCTATCGCTGAACCGGTTCACGCGTCACACGTGCAGCGCTCAGCCGACCCGCTGATGCCCTGCGTCGCCGGACGGCGCGCCGTCGTGCCCGCCGTTGTCACCGTTGTTGTCATGATCGTTCAGCCCGTGTTCGATCATCATCCGGTAGAGCGTCACGCGCGAAATGCCGAGTTCAGCGGCGGCCTTGTTGATCCGGTGATCGTTGCGCAGCAGCGCATTCTCGATCGCGGTGCGCTCGGCGAGCGCCCGCGCCTGTTCGAGCGTCACGGGTTCGGTTTCGCCCGGCGTATCGAGCCCGAGATCGTGCGGCGTGAGCAGCCGGCTCTCGGCCATCACGATTGCGCGCCGCACGCGGTTGATCAGCTCGCGCACGTTGCCGGGCCATTCGTAGCGCCGCATCGCGTCGAGCGCGGCCGACGTGAAGCCGCTGATCTTGCGGCCGCTGTCGGCCTTGTACTTCTGCAGCACGTAGTGCGCGAGGATGTCGATGTCCTTGCCGCGCGCGCGCAGCGGCGGCTCGTGGATGCGCAGCACGCACAGGCGGTGGTAAAGATCCGCGCGAAAGCGCGCGGCCTCGACCGCACCGTCGAGATCGACGTGCGTCGCCGAGATGATCCGGACGTCGACCGGAATCGATTCCTGCCCGCCGAGCCGCTCGATCTTCCCTTCCTGCAGGAAGCGCAGCAGGCTCGCCTGGCTTTCGACCGGCATGTCGCCGATTTCGTCGAGAAACAGCGTGCCGCCGTTCGCCGATTCGATCCGGCCGGCGCGCCGCTGGTTCGCGCCGGTGAACGCGCCGCGCTCGTAGCCGAACAGTTCCGACTGCAGCAGGTGATGCGGAATCGCGCCGCAATTGATCGCGACGAACGGCCCCTTGCCGCGGCCGGAACGCTCGTGAATCGCGAGCGCCGTCAGCTCCTTGCCGGTGCCCGACTCGCCCGAGATGAACACGCTCGCGTCGGTCTTCGCGACCTTGCGGATCGTGCTGAACAGCTGCTGCATCGCCTCGCAGTTGCCGATCATCCCGTGTTCGCCGATCGACGCCGCATAGGCCGCGCCATCGACGCGATCGAGCGCGGCCATCCCGCGCGCATGGCCGAGCACGTGCGAAATCCATTCGTAAGGCAGCGGCAGCGTCACGTAGTCGAAACAATAGCTGCGGATCAGCTCGCGCACGGCAGGGCCGATCGTGATGCCCGCCTGGGCGATGGAAATCCAGCCGATCGACGGCTGGCTCAGGCACGCCTTCAACGCGGGATAGTCGCGCGACGTGAACCCGGTGAAATCGACCAGCCCGGCGGCGACGCTCACGCCGGACGTCATGTTCTGCGCGGCGCCGGCTGTCTTCGCGACCGAGATTTCCCAGCCCAGCCCGCGCAGTTGCGCCAGCAACGGCTCGTCAGGCGAACGCATGATCACGAACAGCTTGCGTCCGTCCTCGGGAGCGGTGACGGACACATGCGTCATCTCCGACACCGCCTGCCCGTTTGCGTCAGGTGACCTAGCAACCATCGTTGTTCCCCGCTTGGCATTGGTATCGCGCGCCCCGGCTCGCTGTCGCGTGCGACGGACCTCGATCGAACCGACATATTGGCCGCATTTCCGTCCGAATAAAATCCCCACGTGCATGAATCGCACGTGAGGTGGACATCGTCATGAACGGTATATCGATGCGGCCGGCGCCCGGCTAGATGGGTGTTATCCCGGTGGCGTGCGAGGCGCGAGCGGTGAACGGGCGACAGTGCGACGCGCAAAGCCACGCCGGTACTGGCGCGCGGTGTTCGCGGGCGATTCGGCGCACGCAGGGTCGGCTCGGCCGCGCATGGGTGCGCAAGCGGTCGACCGGCCAGCGGGATACCCCCGCGGGCGGTTCAAATTGATTTCGATCAATCGTCAGAGGAAGCCGGCTGATGCAGGAACGCAACATGCTCGGCCCGATACCGAGCACGCTGGCGCAGCGCGCGGTATCAACGGCCCGATGCGAGCGGCGCCGGCCCGTTCGCACGGCCACGGCCGGCCGGCGTGCCGCCGTGTTCGCCGTAGGTGGCGGCAAGCGCGTCGACCCGCGCGAGATGGTGATGATTGTCGTGATCCCACGGATGGAAGCCTGGCCGGAAGAAGCTCAGCCATTCGCCCGCGATGCGCGGGAACAGCCCGCGGCGCGGCCCGTACAGGAACGCGACCATCCGCAGCATGCCGCGCACGTGATGGCCGGCGCCACGATCGCGCCACAGCAGCGTCACGTGCATCAGGAACACGGTCGGCCAGAACGTCAGTGTCGTCAGCAGATACACGCCGATGCGGATCAGGTAACGACGCAGCCCCGGCGCCATCGCGGCGTTCCATACGTCGAACGACACGGCCTTGTGCTCGGTTTCCTCGAGCGCGTGCCAGATCCACATCTGGCGGTAGCCCTCGACCGAGCCTTCGAGACGCGTCGGGTCGCGCAGCAGCCAGTCGGCAAGCATCGCCGTGTAGTGCTCCGCCGCGACCGTATGCGCGAGCTGCACCGAATGCGGCAGCTTGCGCTTCATGTAGCCGAGCACGGCCCACACGCGCTGGTCGAGCTTGCGCGCGGGCAGGTGGTTCGCCTGCATCAGCTCGTTGTACTCGATGTGCTCGCGCGTGTGCATCGCCTCCTGACCGATGAAGCCAAGCACCTGCTGCTTCAGCACGGGATCGTCGATCCGGTCGCGATAGTTGCGCACCGAATCCATGAAGAAGCGCTCGCCGGCCGGGAACAGCAGCGACAGCGCATTGAAGAAATGGGTCACGTGCGACCCGAGGCCATGCCAGTCCTTCGCGCGTTCGACCGGCAGGTCGAAGCGCAGGTCGCGGCGCACCGGCATGATCCCGGCTGCGGTGGCGGAAGCGGCTGACTTCATGTTCATCGTTCTCCTGGTTCCGGCGCGGCCCGGCACGTCGTCCGACGCGGCCGGCGCGGGCCCGGGCGGCGCGTCGCGCACCGCCAAAATCTTGACATCGACAGCTGTAAAGATAGGCCGCCCGCGGCGGCGCGCGCAAGCCGCGCGGTAGATGCGCGCTTCCAAACAGGGCACGGTCGAAAAGGCGGAAAAAGCGGCGTTTGAACAGCATCCGGACAGGGCCGGATTCGAACGCGCGTGACCGCACGCGAGCCATTCGCAGCGGCCGACGCCGTATCGCAGCGGTGGTCCGGAAGCCCCGTGTGGAGGGCGTTTTGCAGCATCCGGCAACCCTGTGCGGCGTGCGGCCAGGCGCTCCGGTAGCACCGATTCATACACGCGTCGCACTCGCGCGGTGCAACCTCGGCCGCGGGGTTCGCTGGAAATTCAAACGCGCGTTCCATTTGCATTTCCGGCGATCGCGGCCACGACAGCCTTCAGCCGTCCGCGATACGCGCACGACGGGCCGAAAGCCATGAGCGGCGGCCCGCTGCGTGCTCGCCTACAATAGCGGTTTTACCCATCCTTTTTCAGGAGAAGTCATGTCTGTCATCACGACCGAATCGGGCCTCAAATACGAAGACCTGACCGAAGGCACCGGCGACGTAGCGCAAGCCGGCCAGACCGTCAGCGTCCACTACACGGGCTGGCTGACCGACGGTCAGAAATTCGATTCGAGCAAGGATCGCAACGACCCGTTCGCGTTCGTGCTCGGCGGCGGCATGGTCATCAAGGGCTGGGACGAAGGCGTGCAGGGCATGAAGGTCGGCGGCGTGCGTCGCCTGACGATCCCGCCGCAACTCGGCTACGGCCCGCGCGGCGCAGGCGGCGTGATTCCGCCGAATGCGACGCTCGTGTTCGAAGTCGAACTGCTCGCCATCTGACACGGCACACGAGCCGCCGGCTGACACCCCGCCCCATGGCGCACCTTCCGTCCCCCACCGTCGCGCTGCAACGCTACGACGCGCTCGAAGCGTCGGACGTGCACGACTTTCACCAGATCGTGCTCGGCATCGACGGCGCGATGGTGATGGCGGTGGACGGCGTCAGCCAGCGGCTCGACCGGCACAGCGCCTGGCTGGTTCCGGCCGGCGCACGCCACGATTACGCGGGCCTTGGCGAAAATCGCCAGCTCGTGCTCAATCTTCCCCTCGCGTCACTCGCGGTGCCGCAGCGGCTGTTCGACAGCGCGCGCGCCGTGGCAATCGATCCGGCACTGACGTCGCTGGTCGCGCAGATCGCGGCAGCGGCCGCGCAACTCGACGCGCCCGCCGGCGACGTACCGCACGCGGCCGCGCACCGCTTCCAGTGGCAGGCCGCCGCCCGGCTGTGCGGCGCACTGCTCGACGAACGCGACATCGCCGCGCCCGCATCGGGCCTCGATTTCGCGCGCATCGACCGCTGGCTGCGCGCACGGCTCGCCGAGCCGCTGCGCATCGCCGATCTCGCCGCGCACTGCGGCTACGGGATGCGCCGCTTTCATCAGCTGTTCGTCGATGCGTTCGGCGAAACGCCGCATCGCTACCTGCAGCGGCTCAGGCTCGACGCGGCCGTCATCCTGCTCGCGGACGGCCGATATCCGCTCGTCGATATCGCCGGGATGGTCGGCTTCGCGGATCAAAGCACGTTCACGCATGCGTTCACGAAACGCTTCGGCGTTGCGCCGGGACGCTGGCGCGGCGAGCGGCATTGAGCAAAGCCTTGCTCCCGCGCTGAGCACGCATCGACGTACGTAGCGGCACGGTTCGGCAAACCGCGTTCGCGCCAGCCCGGCCGTGGCATTCGTCGTTTCCGTTTCGTTCCGGCTTGCCACTGCTTCGCCACGCTTCGTTCGTGCTTCGTTCGTGCTTCGTTCCCGCTTCGTTCCCGCTTCGTTCCCGCTCGCCGCTCCGCCGCTTCGCCTCCGACGCTTCGACGCTTCACGTCCCGCTGAAACATCGCCTGCCGCCGCGCCCTACGATTGACGCATGGATACGACCACCCCCTCCTCCGCCTTCCCGCCCGCACTCGCCCGCGTCGTCGCGACCGTCAGCACCGGTTTCGTCGTCACGCAGCTCGACGTGACGATCGTCAACATCGCGCTCGCGCATCTCGCCGGCGACCTGCACCTGCCGGTCGCCGGCCTGCAGTGGGTCGTCGATGCGTACACGCTCGCGTTCGCGGTACTGATGCTGTCGGGCGGCGCACTCGGCGACCGCTTCGGCGCGCGCCGCCTGTACATCGCCGGCCTCGTGCTGTTCGCGCTTGCGTCGCTCGCGTGCGGCGCCGCGAGTGCGCCCGCGATGCTGATCGCGGCGCGCGCGCTGCAAGGCGTCGGCGCCGCGGCGATGCTGCCCAATTCGCTTGCGCTGCTCAACGACGCGTGCCGGCACGACCCGCACCTGCGCGCGCGGGCCGTCGGCTGGTGGACGGCGGCCGGCTCGATTTCGATCGCGGCCGGCCCCGTCGTCGGCGGTCTGCTGATCGCGGCGTGGGGCTGGCGCGGCATCTTCCTCGTGAACCTGCCGCTGTGTGCAGCCGGCCTGGCGGCCGCCCTTGCGTGGGTACCTGCGCACCGCGTAGCGACGACGCCGGGCGCGCCATCCCGTTCCGTCCGCGCACTCGACCTGCGCGGCCAGTTCATCGCGATTGCAATGCTGACCGCGTTGACCGGCGCCGTGATCGAATGGCGACCGCTCGGCTTCACGCATCCGGTCGTCGCCGGCGGGTTCGCGCTGGCGGCGCTCGCCGCGCTCGCATTCGTCGCGGTGGAGGCGCGTACGGCCACGCCGATGCTGCCGCTGTCGCTGTTCCGACATCGCACGTTCAGCGCGGCCGTGCTGTTCGGGATCTGCGTGAACCTCACGTACTACGGCACCGTGTTCGTGCTCGCGCTGTACCTGCAGCGCGCACGCGGCGAATCGGCGTTGCAGGCCGGCCTCGCGTTCCTGCCGCTGACGGGCGGCTTCCTGCTGTCGAACCTCGCGAGCGGCCGCGTCGTGGCGCGTCACGGCCCGCGTGCGCCGATGCTGGCAGGCGCGCTCGTCGCCGCGCTCGGCTATGGATCGCTGCATTTCATCGATGCGTCGACGCCGCTGGCCGTCCTGCTCGTGCCGTTCCTGCTGATTCCGACGGGCATGGGTTTCGCGGTGCCGGCGATGACGACCGCCGTGCTCGCGTCGGTCGCGCCCGAACGGGCCGGCATCGCGTCGGCCGTGCTGAATACCGCGCGGCAGGCCGGCGGCGCGATGGGCGTGGCCGCGTTCGGCGCGCTCGCCGGCGGCGGCGCCGCGGCGCAGGTCGTGAACGGGTTGCGGATCGAAACAGCCGTGTCGGTCGCGCTGCTGGTCACCGCCGCACTGCTCGCGACGCTGGTGCGGCCCGATGCGCATCGCGGCGCATCGCCCGTGCGTCAGGCCGTGCCGGCGGCCGATTGACCGGGTGCGGTCACGCGTCGCCGGGGTCGCGCTGGATCAGGTGACGCCACGGAAACACGTTGCCCTTGAAGTGACTCACGTAACCGCCGCTGCCGGCCTGGATCACCATCAACGACAGCCGCGGATGCAGGGCCTGCAGCGCTTCGAGCGCTTCCCGATCGAGACAGGTGTTTCTCAGCGTCAGCGTGTGGAGCCGCTGGCCGGCGCGGCTCTTCAGCAAGCGCTCGTACGCGTCGAACGACGTCACGCTGCCGGCAGCGCGATCGCGCTTCCAGGTCGAATGCAATGCGGTCGACTCGGAGAAATCGAGCCAGCCGAGCGACGACAGGTTGTCGCTGTCCGCCAGACGATCGATGAACCGCTGCGTGTCGTCTCCGCCACCGATACGCAGCCGCCCGAGATGCGCAAGCGGCACGTCGAAGAAACGCGCATCGGGTGCATTCGGCACCGTCAGTTCGGCGAGAAACGGCGCCTTCGCGGCGAAGCGGGCAATCTCGCCGCCCTCCTGCATGATCAGGTCGCGACGCACGATCATCGACTGGTTGTGATCGGCCGGCTCGGTCGGCCGCACATAGAGCGAGCGCAGCATCGGGAAGCGCGCATCCGAATCGAGCAACGGACCGAAATCCCATTCAAGCGTGCCGTTCGCCCCTTCGTCGAGGCTGCTGAACGCGAGGTCGGTCACGAGATCCGCGACGTCCCGCGTTGCCAGACATTGCAGCGTCCAGTCGAACGGTTCCTCCCAGGCGCCGCCGAAATACCGCACGTGCAGCCCCGCCCGCATCGGCGCGACGGTGACATGGTTGAAATCGGTCTGCCACAGCGGTTCCGCAGGGTCGGCATGGTCGTGCCCGTCCTCGGCGCCCTCGCGCTCGCAGTGGTCGTGGATGCGCCGCTGCAGGTCGAGCAGCAGCCGATAGCCGGCGGAATCCAGCGGGTGGGACATGACGATGCGGCTCCGGTCAACGACGATCGCGACAGTCTATCCGAGCGCGTAGCCGTCGCGCACGACGCTCATCGCCGCGGTGCACCCGCTTCGTCGCCGACCTTCCTCACGACCATCTCGCCCGCCTTCACCGGCCGGCCGTCGTCGTGCCGCAGTGCGAGCTTGCGGATCGCGCGCCCCGTCTGGCGATCGACCAGCACCGAATGCGGCTCGCCTCGCGCGAACAGGTTCGCCTCGCCCCACTGCCGCAGCATCACGATCACCGGAAACAGCCCCTCGCCCTTTTTGGTCAGCGCGTACTCCTGATACGCGCTGCCGTCCGACGCCGGCACGACGTCGAACACGCCCGCGTCCACCAGCATCCTGAGCCGGTCGGACAGGATGTTGCTCGCGACGCCGAGGCTTGCCCGGAAATCGCCGAACCGGCGCACCCCGTCGAACGCATCGCGCACGATCAGCAATGCCCAGCGATCGCCGACGATATCGGTCGCCCGCGCCACCGGGCACGGCGAATCCGCAAGACTTTTCTGCCTGGCCATGTCCCTCTCCGCAATCGCGCCGGCCGCCTTCGCGGCAACACCGGCCATCCGTGCACGGACATCTCGCCCGCCGCACAACAGGTTGCATTTTAAAACTACTTTTCCTACACTCACACAAGTTTCAATTTGCAACTACTTTGCACGAGGAAACCCATGGAGTCTTCCTGTCATTCCGGCACCGTTGCATCGAACGCATCTGCGCATGCCGCACATCCGGCCGCTGTCGGCAACCTGTCCACGGCGCGCGTCGCGTTGCTGGCCGTCTGCAGTGCGGCCAGCGTCGCGAACGTCTACTACGCGCAGCCGCTGCTCGACTCGATCGCGCGGGATTTCGGCGTGTCGCAGGCGTCCGTCGGCGGCGTCATCACCGCGACGCAGCTCGGCTGTGCGCTCGCGCTGCTGTTCGTCGTACCGCTCGGCGATCTGCTGAACCGCAAGCGCCTGATCACCGTGCAGCTTCTGCTGCTGACGGCGGCCTGCATCGGCGTCGCCGCATCGTCGACGCGCATCGCGCTGCTGGCAGGAATGGTCGCGGTCGGGCTGCTCGGCACCGCGATGACGCAAGGGCTGATCGCGTGCTCGGCCGCGCTCGCGGGCGCCGGCGAACGCGGGCGCGTGGTGGGGGCCGCGCAAGGCGGGGTCGTGGTCGGGTTGCTGGCCGCGCGTTCGCTGGCCGGCGTCGTCACCGACATCGCGGGCTGGCGAGCCGTCTATCTGGTATCCGGCGCGCTCGCGATCGCGATGCTCGTCGTGCTGTTGCGACTGTTGCCGGACGAAAACGGGCCACGCGAGCGCATCGGCTACGCGGCGCTGCTGCGATCGATGGTGTCGCTGCTGCACCGTGAACGCGTGCTTCGCGTGCGCGGCGCGATCGCGCTGTTGATGTTCGCGGCATTCAGCATCTTCTGGAGCGCGCTGGTGCTGCCGCTGAGCGCACCGCCGCATGCGATGTCGCATACGCAGATCGGCGCATTCGGCCTCGTCGGCGCACTGGGCGCGGCCGCCGCCGCCCGCGCGGGCCGGCTCGCGGATCGCGGGCGCGGCGAAGCGACGACCGGTGTCGCGCTCGCGCTGCTCGCGTGCTCATGGTTGCCGCTCGCGTTCGGCGCTACGTCGATTGCATGGCTGATCGTCGGCATCGTGCTGCTCGATATCGGCGGGCAGGCCGTCCACGTCGTCAACCAGAGCATGATTCTCGGCGCGCGGCCCGACGCGCATGCACGCCTCGTCGGCTGCTACATGCTGTTCTATTCGGTCGGCAGCGGGCTCGGCGCGATTGCCTCGACGATGATGTATGCGCGCGCCGGATGGACGGGCGTCTGCGTGCTCGGCGCGGTCGTGAGCGTGGCGGCGCTCGGTGTCTGGGCCGCCACGCTCAGGCGTGCGTGATGCGTGCCGGTGCCGCGCGTCGCGTGGAGCGGGCCGGCCGGCGCGCGAACCGGCCGCGTATGCGCGCCGGTTCGGCTTCGGCTTCGGCTTCGGCTTCGGCTTCGGCTTCGGCTTCCGGTTCGGCTTCGGCTTCCGGTTCGGCTTCCGGTTCGGCTTCCGGTTCGGCTTCCGGTTCGGCTTCCGGTTCGGCTTCCGGTTCGGCTTCCGGTTCGGCTTCCGGTTCGGCTTCCGGTTCGGCTTCCGGTTCGGCTTCCGGTTCGGCTTCCGGTTCGGCTTCCGGTTCAGCGCGCAGGTTGCGCGCCGCGGGCGCTCAGCCTGCCGCCTCGATCGCCTCTTCGTACACGCCGGCAACGCGCCGCGCGATCACCGCGTTGTCGAAATGATCGCGCGCATAGCGCTTGCACGCAGCCTCGTCGGGCAGCGTGATCGCACCCGACAGCGCGGCTCCGAGCCCTTCCGCGATCGCGTCCGCGCCCGTGGACGGCAGCACGAGATCGTCGGACAGCCCGGCCACCGCTTCCGGCAGCCCGCCGACCGGCGTGACCAGCACGGGCGTGCCGGACGCGAGCGATTCGACGGTGATCAGCCCGAAGCCTTCGAGCGCGACCGTCGGCACGACGCTGACCGTCGCCGCGCGGTACAGCGCCGCGAGATGGTTGTCGGGCACGAAGCCGAGCAGCTTCACGTTGTCCTGCAGTCCTGCCGCATCGATGCGCTGCTGCAGTTCCTCGCCGATCTTGCCCTTGCCGGCGATCAACAGCAGCACGTCCGGGTGACGGTGCTTGAGGAGGCCGATCGCGTCGATCAGGTCCTCCAGCCCCATGCGCCGCACGAGCCGGCGCACGGCCAGCACGATCGGCCGGTCCTGCGGCAGTTGCAGCTTGTGCCGCGCCTCGCCGGGCGTGAGCGGCGTGTCGAACTGCGCGGTATCGACGCAGCCGGGAATCACGCGCACGCGCGACGGATCGATGCCGTAGCGGTTCGTCAGGATCTGTCCGAACGCCTGCGACAGCACGATCAGCCGCGACGAACGCGTATAAACGGTCTGTTCGAGATAGCGCTTCGCGCGCTGGCCGAGCGACGCGGCACCCTCGACCTGGCTTTCGTCGGCCCACGGCCCCTGGAAGTGCGACACCTGCGGAATCCCGCGCGTGACGTCGAGGCCCGGAAACGTGTACAGCGCGAAGTGCGACGAGATCACATCCGGCCGCTCGCTGCGGATCTCCTCGCGCAGCGCGCGCCGCGCGGCGAGCATCCGCCGTGCGAGCGGCTCCGATGCCGGGCCGAAGCCCTGGATCGCACCGCCCGTGTCGTCGGCGACCTTCGGCGAGCCGGCGACGAGCCCGCGCACCTCAACGCCCGCGCCCGGCAGCGCGCCGACGAGCGAGTAGTACATCCGGTCAAGGCCGCCCGCACGTTCGGGGAACCAGTGCATGCCGATCTGCAACGATTTGATCGGCCGGGAAGAGTGGGACATTACGATTGCTCCTGCGTCACTGCATGCTCGACCCGCTCGAAGGCGGACGGCTGCGTGGGTTGGCCGATGCGCCGGTAAAGCGCCACATACTGGGCGCCCATATGCGCCCAGCCGAAACGGGTCATCAGTTCGCGGGCTGCTTCGCCCATCGCGCGACAGGTGTCGCGCGATGCCGCGAGCGAGCCGATCGCCTGCGCGAGCGCGGCCGGATCGTCCGGGTCCTCCAGCACGATCCCGCATTCGCGCGTGATGATTTCCGCGCCGCCCGCCGTGCGCGCCGTGACGACCGGCAGTCCGGCCGCCATCGCCTCGAGCAGCGACAGGCTCATCGCTTCATAGCGCGACGGGAACACGTAGGCGTCGACCGAGCGCATCAGCGTCGGCATGTTTTTCACGAGGCCGAGGAAATGCACGCGCGAATCGATGCCGAGCGCGCGCGCTTCTTCCGGATACGGGCTGCCGGGCAGATAGCCGGCCACCGCAAGGTGCACGTTCGCCGGCAGCTTCGTCAGCGCCTTCAGCACGGTGCCGAGGTTCTTGCGCGGCGTGCGCAAGTCGCCGACGAACAGCAGCAGGAACGCGTCGTCCGGCAGCTTGAACGCCGCACGGTCGGCCTGCGCACCGGCGAACGCGCTGCCGTCGACGCCGTTGTAGATCACGCTGATCTTGCGGCTGTCGATGCCGAGCCCGGCGATCTCGTCGGCCACCTTCTGCGACACGGCCGTGATCGCGCGCGACCGCTTGTACGCCCAGCGCTCGAGCGTGGTGTTCACGCGCGTATAGACGTACTGGTAAGCCGACCAGATTCCCTTCGTCGGTCCGAACGGATAGTACGGACTCTTGAACCAGCCGCCGTGCACGAAGTGCGCGGTATTCACGTCGGCCTTGATCCACGAGATGAAGCCGTTCACGTGCAGCACGTCGTATTCGTCGCGGTGCGCGCGCAGCCAGGCCGCGCTCTTCAGCGCGAACACCTGCTGCTTGACGAGATTCGACGGCCAGAAGCCGCCGACCTTCACGGGCACCCAGCGCACGCGCGGGTCGGCCAGCAGCTCGGGCGCGACGTGCGACGCGACCAGCGTGACCTCGTAGTTCTCGGCCAGCGCCGCGCGCGCGATTTCGTAATTGACGCGGCCTTGCCCGTCGTTATGTCGCACGACGTGCGTGACGATCGCGATTCTCAATGGTCGCCTCCCCGTGAACGCGCGGCGGCCAGCAGGCGTTGTGCCTTTTGCCAGTGCGCCGCGGCTAGTATCGAAAAAATGGCTGTGAACATCAGCAGGCCGCCCGTGCCGATCAGCGAGTTCGTGAACACGAGCATCGCGAAAGTCGACAGGCACAGGCTCAGGCACGCGCCGACGAACTTGTCCTTGCGCAGCTTGAACGCGGCGCGCAGCGTGCGGCCGAACAGCATCACGACGCCGGAGAGGTACAGCAGCGTGCCGGGCCAGCCGAGCACGAACGGCACGTTCATCACGCCGCTGTCGAAGCTGCCGTACTTGCCGAGTTCGCCGCTGTCGCTCGACAGCTTCGTGGACGCGCCGGTCGCGCCCATCCCTTCGCCGGCGACGTCGGTGAACGCCGTCTGCGCGAAGGTGGCGTAGAACTTGTTGCGGTCGTCGTAGCTGCGGTCGTCCTTCAGGTTCGTGATCGACTGCAAACGCGCGCCGAGACGATCGGCCACCGGCCCGACGGTCAGGAGCGGCACGCACAGCCCGACCAGCACGACGCCGCTGATCAGGATCCGCATCCGCACGCGGTTGTTCGACTGCGCGAGCTGGATCGCGAGCGCGATCACCCAGCCGCCCCACGTCGAGCGCACGAGACACAGTGCGAACGACACGAAGCCGGCCGCCCCCGCGAACCAGCGGATCTTCTGCGGCGCGGCGAACACGAACACCAGCGCGCCCATGATCGCGAACGCGAACGGCCCGGACGAGTTCATCGTGCTGAACACGCGCACGCCGTACGGTACCGGCTCGCCCTGCGAACCCATGTCGGAGCCGATCATCCACAGCACGTCCCACTGCGGCATCACGAAGTACTGCACGACGCCGTACAGGCCCATCACGAGCATGCCCCACATGAACGTGGACAGCAGCACGTCGCGGTACTCGGGATAGTCGCGCGCGTTGACCATGATGTGGAAACCGATCAGCACCGGATACACCCAGTTCGCCAGGTCATAGGTCGCGGCCATCACGCCGCTCGACACGATCCCGACGAGGTACGCGTACGTGAGCCCGAACAGCATCAGCAGGATGGGGATCCCGCGTCGCTGCGCGAGCACGCGGTAATGCCGGATCAAGCCCAGGCCGGCGATCATCGTCACCGCGAGCGGCGCGACCTGGATCAGGCTCGTCGGCGTGAACGCGCCCTTCGACCAGTCGGCGAGACGCCGCACTTCCGGGCTCAGGAACCACACCCACCACATGAAGCCGACGTAGCGCGCCGGACTCTTGAAATACAGCCAGATGCCGACGGCAATGGCCAGCACCGGAAACGCGAGCGTCAGCACCTTGCCCTGGTGAATGGCGATCAGCGCGGCGGTAAACGTCCACAGCCCGGCCTGCCCGACCCAGTGCTTCGGCTCGGGAAGCCAGCTGCGGTTGCGCGACGGTGCGCGTTCGGCGGCAATCGTACTCATCGATCCGCTCTCAGCGCGACGACGGTCGCGAATCCGCGAGCGGCATCGCGAGGCCCGCAGCCGCCGGCGTCCGGCGCCGGCGCAGCATGTCGCGCGTGATCCGCACGTGCTGCTCGGCGAACGCCTGCGTGGTCAAGTCGCGTTCGCGCAGGCACGCGGCGGCGGCCCGCGCGCAACCCAGCGCCGCGACCGGATCGGCCGCGAAGCGATCGGCGGCCTGGCGCATCGCCTGCGCGTCGAACGCCGGCACATAGGCGGCCGTATCGTGCGGGAAGTAGTCGCTGAGCCCGCCGACGTCGGACACGATCATCGGCTTGCCGACAGCAGCCGCCTCGAGCATCACGGTGATGCCGGACGCATGAAAGTTCGGCCGCAGCGGCACGACGATCACGTCCGCCCATGCGTACAGCTCGTGCTGCTTCGCGAGCCCCGACGCCGAGCCGATCTTCACGTTCGGTGCATGCCACTCGCTCGGCACGCGGCGCCGTGTCGCCAGCCGCACGTCGTAACGCTCGTCGCCGCCGAACGCGGCGAGGAAGGTGCGCCAGTCGCGGTCGCGGTCGTTGCCGATCGCCGCGATCCGCAGCGGCCGGTTCGGTTGCCATTGCCGCGGCTCGGTGATCGGGAAGTCCTGCGTGTTCAGCCCGTAGTAGACGAACTCGGCTTCGCGGCCGAGATAGCGGCGGCACAGGTCGGCGTTGTCGCGGGCAAGCGTGGTCAGCGCGTCGGCGCGCGCGATCAGCTTGCGGTACAGCCAGCGGCGCGGGCCGCCGAAGCTGCCCCACTTGTCGAACAGCCACACGCTCTGGGCGAGCAGCAGCGGACGTTTGCCCTGCGCGCCGGCCAGCTTCAGGATCAGCGAGGCCGCAAGGTGCTCCTGCTCCGTATGCGTCCAGATCACGTCGGTGTTCAGCAGCGCGGCACGATTGCGCCACGCATGCACGACGTCGAAGCCGAGCGCCGCCTTCAGCGCGCGACGCGCGAGGCCGACGACGCGGCTCTCGCCGCCGTCCTGAGAATAGGTCAGCCGGAACTCGTCGGATTCGGCATGGTGATAGCCGTACAGGCAGCCGATGTTCTCGCCTTTCCGGTAGGTACGCGGATCGGCGCCGTAAAACAGATGGACGTGGACCTTGGTTGCAGTCATTCGAGCCCTTCTCCGGGTTCGGCCGCGCGGTGTTGCGCGCGCAGCTCGTTCAAGACGTCACCGGCGGCATCGCCGCACGATGGGGGGCAAGGTTCGCGCGGCGGGCATCGCGCGCGCCGCGGCGCACCGCGCGCCAGTGCTCGCGGATCCGCTCGCGCTTCGCCGTATGCAGCGACAGCAGCACGTGCGCGAGGCCCGGGTAGACGCGCGTACCGACCAGCGTCCACCACCACCACGCGATCTCGCGCCGCACCGGCGGCAGATGCTCGCGCAGGATCAGGTGCAGGTTGTACGCGCCGTTGCTGATCGCATTCAGCGACGCGGCATCGCGCCGGTCGTCGTCGAAGCGCTCGGCCGGAAAATGATCGACCGCGATCGCCGGGTCGTAGACGAGCTTCCAGCCGTCGCGCTGCACCTGCATGCTGAAACCCATGTCGTTGTGCACCTGCGCACCGGCACCGCGCAGCCGCGTGTCGAAGCGCAGCCGCTCGATCGCGGCACGGCGGTAGCTCATGTTCGCGCCTTTCAGCATGTCGACCTCGCGCAGGCCGCCGACGCCGAGATGATGATTGCCGACGATCTTGCCGGACAGCGTGAGCTGGCCGACGAGTTCGCGCGATTCGTCGAGCACGCGCCCTTTCTCGTGCACCCAGTCGCGCCCGCCGACCGCGCCCACGCGCGGATCGGCTTCGAATGCCGACTCGACGCGGGCAAGCCAGTCGGGGTGCGGCGCCGCGTCGTCGTCGGTGATCGCGACGATGTCGCCGTTCGCCGAGTCGAGCCCCTTGTTCAGCGCGGCGACCTGGCCCGGCACGTCGACCGGCACGATGCGCAGCGGCAGCGCACCGCCGACCGCCGGATCGGCGAGCCGTTCGTGCGTGGCGTCGTCCTCCGGGCGCGCGACGACGATCACCTCGTCGGGCAGCCGATGCTGCCGCTGCAGCGCCAGCAGGCAGCGCGCGAGGTCGGCGGGACGCCGATAGGTCGGAACGAGCACGGAAATTTTCATCGTTGGTTCTCCTGTCGACCGGGCAGGCGGTGTGCGCCGCCAGCCCGGTTACGTGCGATGCCGATCAGGCGCTCAGGTATTCATGCACGGCCGCATAGCCGCGGCCGTAGCCGCGCGCCTTCGGCGGCACGCCGTTGAAGATCCCGCCTTCCAGGTCGACACCCGCGGTGCGCAGGCGCTTGATCGCGTCGGCGATCTCGCCTTCGGTATGCATGCCCGAGCGCAGCACGAGGAACGTCGAGCCGGCCATGCGGCCGATGAGGGTCGCGTCGGTCACCGCCAGCACCGGCGGCGAATCGATCAGTATCACGTCGTAGCGCTTGCCGAGCCCTTCGAGGTATTGCGGCAGGCGCGGCGACATCAGCAGTTCCGACGGGTTCGGCGGGCGCGTGCCGGCCGAGATGAACGACAGGCCCTGCACCGGTGTTTCGCGCACGGCATCCTCGAGCGGCGACTGGTCGCTCAGCAGTTCCGACAGGCCCGGCTGAGAGGTGAGGCCGAAGTAGCGGTCGAGCAGGCCGCGACGCATGTCGGCGTCGATCAGCAACACGCGCTTGCCCGAATGCGCGAGCAGCACCGCGAGGTTGACCGCCAGGAAGCTCTTGCCGATGCCGGGCGTCGGGCCCGTCAGCACGATCACGCGGTTCTTCGCATCCATCATCGCGAACTGCATCGCGGTGCGCAGGCTGCGCAGGCTTTCGACGCTGAGGTCCTTCGGACGCAGGCTCGCGAGGATCGGCCGCGCACGGCCGCCGCCCTTTTCTGCCGCGGCGTCGAGCTTCACCTGCTCGGCGCTTTGCGGCACCAGCCCGTACAGCGGCAGGTTGAACGCGCGCTCGATGCGGTCGGGATCCTCGATGCCCTGGAACATGTTGCGACGCAGGAACACGACGCCCGTGCCGAGAATCAGGCCCAGGAACACGGCGGCCGACAGGATCAGCACCTTCTTCGGCTTGACCGGGTCGCCCGGACGCAGCGCCGAATCGACGAGGTGGATGTTGCCGCCCGTGCCGGCCTTCTGCACCGACAGTTCCTGCACGCGGTTCAGCAGCAGCACGTAGATGTCCTCGGCGACCTTCGCGTCGCGCTGGAGCTGGACGGCCTTCACTTCGGTGGCCGGCAGGCTGCGGAAGCGGTTGCTGAACTTGTCCTTCTCGCCCTGCAGCTCGGCGAGCTGCTGCTTCGCGGCGATCACCATCGGATGCGAATCGGTGAAGCGCTGCGCGAGCGACGCGAGCTGCAGGCGCTGCGCGGCGATCTGCTGCTCGTACTGCACGCTGCCCTCGAGGTAGACCTTCGCCTCGTCGCTCGCGTTGATCGAGCCCGACGTGCGCTGGTACTGCGTCAGCGCGGCTTCCGCGCGTTCGAGGTCGGACTTCAGGCGCGGTTCCTCGCCCTTCAGGAAGTCGAGCATCTTGGTCGTTTCGGCCTGCTTCGCGACCACGTGCTGGTTCAGGTACGACTGCGCGAGCGCGTTCGCGATCGCGGCAGTCTGGTCCGGGTCCTTGCCTTCGAGCGAGATCTGCACGACGCCCGTCTGCTTGCCCTGCTCGGTCACCTGGATGCCGGTCTGGAAGCCGCTGATCGCGTCGAGATCGTTGTAGCGGACCACCGTGAACTGCGTGCCGGGGCGTGCGACGAGCTGCTTCACGAGCAGTGTCACGCCGCCGCCCTGCGCCGCTTCGCCGACGCGGCCCGACAGCAGCCGGGTACCGTTCTCGTCGACGATCGAATAGGTGTCGTTCGGCCCGGCCGTCAGCGTCAGTTTCTTGCCTTCGAGCGCGGGCACGACGCTGATCGAATCGACGTCGGCGACTTCCCCGCCCCACGCATACGATTTCAGGCCGAGCCACGGGCGAGCCGGCGTGCCCGGCGTCGCGACGCGCGCGGCGAGGCTGCCGAGCAACGGAATCGTCTTCGGCACGACCGAGAAGTTCAGCTTGAACTGCTCGACCACCGGTGCGACCACGCCGCGGCTCTTGATGATCTCGATCTCCGCGTCGGTCTGCGCCTGCTGCGGACCGCTGTTGATCGTCGCACCGGTCTGCGTCTGCGTGAGCGCCTGCGACGTGTTGTCGTTGCTCTCGACCCGCACGTGCACGTCGGCCTGATACACCGGCTTCGCGATATAGCAGTAGAGGCCGGCGAGCGCGATGACCGTCACCGCGATGCCGAGCAGCAGCCAGATGTCGTCCATGATCACCTGGAGCAACTGGCCGAGGACGACGTCCTCTTCCTCGGTTTTCACGGACAGATCCGCGTAGGAGTGTTTCGCTTGCGTGTTCACCATTCGTTCCCGCTTGAGTGGTGCCGGGGCGGAGGCGCCGCCCCGGCGGGCTATCAGCGCGTGATTTGCCGCATGTAGAAGATCGTCTGGATCGTCGGCAGCACCTGCTGCAGCACACGGTTGAACTGCACCGAGCTGGCCGTGCTGACGTAGACCACGTCGAGCGGCTGAAGCGGGAAACGGCTCGACAGCATCAGCGCATCGGGCTGGGTCATGTCGAGACGGAACACTTCAGGCTTCGTCGGGTTGTCGCGCATGCCGCGCATCACGTAGATCTTGCGCGGGTTCGCATCGGTGTCGAGGATGCCGCCGCCGGCCGTCAACGCGTCGGCGATGGTCAGCTTGCCCTTGAGCATCGGCACCGTGACCGGCGTCTTGACCTCGCCCATGATGAACACGCGGCTGTCGCTGCGGTCCGGCACGTTGACGATGTCGCCCTGCTGCAGCATCACGTTCTGCCGCACTTCGCCGCGGTCGAGCACGCCGTTTGCATCGAGCGTGTAGAGCTTGCCGTCGCGCGTCAGGCGCACGCGCTGCAGGTCGGCGTCGGTGGTCGAGCCGCCCGAGCGCGAGATCGCGTCGACCAGCGTCAGCGGCACGTCGCTCATCGCGAGCGGGCCCGGCGTCTTCACTTCGCCCGTCACCTGCACCTTCTGGCTGCGGAACGACAGCACGCGTATGTCGAGCTGCGGATTCTTCACATAGCGCGAGAGACGCGTGGCCAGCTCGTCACGGGTCTGCGCAATCGTCTTGCCCGCCACGTGGATACGGCCGACGAACGGGAAGAAGATCGTGCCGTCGGAGGCCACCGTCTGGCCATAAGGATCGGCTTGGCCCGGCAGCGACGACGAATAGGGCTGCTGCAGCGCGCCCGCGATCGTCTGCGTCGTGTTGCCGCCGCTCGAGAACGACTGGCCCTGCGGCGTCGTCAGCTCCGGGTGGTCCCAGACGGTGACGCCGAGGATGTCCTGCGGGCCGATGCGGTACACGTATTGCGACGGATCGGTATAGCGTGCGGGCGGCAGAGGATGGTCGACCTGCGCTTTCTGCAGCTGGTCCATCACCACTTTGGCGTCGATGTAATGAACCGGATAGGTTTCAGCCGCTTCCTGGCGGCCTTCGTCCTTCAGGTTCGACGAGTCGAGGTAGTTGCCGGGCGCGGTTGCACAGGCTGACAGGAAAGTCGTCAGCGCGACGGCAAGCGCCACCGGGCGCATCGGGCGTTTCAGCATAGTTTCTGTAGCCATCCTTGAACCAGACGTTCGATCTGCGAGTAGCTCTCGCGGTAATCGGCCTCGGGGCCGCCGTGCGGATCGGCAATCTCGGCGCCTTCCCACTTGCCGAGCAGGTGGACCTTGCCGCGCGCGAACGGATCGACCGCTTCGACGGCGGCGATCTGTCCGCGCTCGCTCACGAGAATCAGGTCGGCGTCGCGCACGAACCGGCGCGACAGCCGCCGCGAGCGGTGGGTCGTCGCATCGACGCCGCGCTCGGCAAGCAGTCGCCGCATCACCGGATCGATGCCGTCGCCGTCGTTCGCATGCACGCCGGCCGAATGGAACGTCGGGCGCGGGCCGCCGCGCGACGCGGCGTGGGACTTGAACAGCATTTCCGCGGCCGGGCTGCGGCAGACGTTTGCGTGGCAGACGATCAGGATGTTCCGGAACATGGCGTCTCGTAACGAGTGACGGGAAAAAGGGTTACGCGCTCGCGGGCGCAGTGCCAGGCACACGGGCGGCGACAGCCTGGCGCGAGCCCGGCCGGCCGATCGGGTGGTATTCGATGCCCTGCTCGCTCATCGTCTCCGGCTCGTACAGGTTGCGACCGTCGAAGATCACCGGCGCTTTCCACAGGCGGCCGAGCGCGACGAAGTCGGGGCTCTTGAAGATCTTCCATTCGGTGACGATCACGAGCGCGTCGGCATCGCGTGCGGCGTGCGCCTCGTCGTCGACGAAGCTCAGGCGCTCGAGCCAGCTCGGGTGATCGGCGAGATCGAGCGCGATCACGCGGCGCGCTTCCTGCTGCGCGACCGGGTCGTACGCGGCGACGCGCGCCCCGCGCGACAGCAGCTCGGCGATCAGCTCGCGGCTCGGCGCTTCGCGCATGTCGTCAGTGTTCGGCTTGAACGCGAGGCCCCAGATCGCGAACGTGCGGCCGGTCAGGTCGTCGCCAAAGCGCGCGATGATCTTCTCGGCGAGCACGCGCTTTTGCGTGGCATTGACCGACGACACGGCCTTCAGGATCTGCAGCGCCTGCCCGTGCTCGTCGGCCGTGCGGATCAGCGCCTCGACGTCCTTCGGGAAGCACGAGCCGCCGTAGCCGCAGCCGGCATACAGGAAGTGATAGCCGATACGCGGGTCGGAACCGATCCCGCGGCGCACCGCCTCGATGTCCGCGCCGAAGCGGTCGGCGAGGTTCGCCAGTTCGTTCATGAACGAGATGCGGGTCGCGAGCATCGCGTTCGCCGCATATTTCGTGAACTCGGCCGAGCGCACGTCCATGTACAGCGTGCGTTCGTGGTTGCGGTTGAACGGCGCGTAGAGCTTCTTCATCAGCTCGCGGGCGCGCTCGCCCGGCACGTCGTCGTCGCAACCGATCACGATGCGGTCCGGCCGCGTGAAATCGTCGACCGCCGCGCCTTCCTTCAGGAATTCCGGATTCGACACGACCGAGAACATCTGGTCGCCGCCGCGCTTCGCAAGCTCTTCCGCCACCGCCGCGCGCACGCGCTCGGCCGTGCCGACCGGCACCGTCGACTTGTCGACGATCACCTTGAAGCCCGTCATGTAACGGCCGATGTTGCGTGCCGCCGCGAGCACGTATTGCAGGTCGGCCGAGCCGTCCTCGTCGGGCGGCGTGCCGACCGCGATGAACTGCACGTCGCCGTGCGCGACCGCGGCCTCGATATCGGTCGAGAAGCGCAGGCGGCCCGCCGAGCGGTTGCGTGCGATGACTTCCTTGAGGCCCGGCTCGTGGATCGGCACGCCGCCGTTGTTCAGGACGTCGATCTTTGCCTGGTCGACGTCGAGACAGAACACGTCGTGCCCGATGTCGGCGAGACAGGCGCCGGTGACAAGACCTACGTAACCGCTGCCGATGATAGTCAGATTCATGATGTGTCGGACCTCGTGACCAATGATTCGAAATTCGTTAAACCGCAATGCCTGCGTGGCGCGATCTCGGTATTCAGTACGCGTTGCTGCCGGTGAAGCCTTTCCAGAGCGTCAGCACGACGATCTTGATGTCGAGCCAGAACGACCAGTTCTGCATGTAGTACAGATCGAGCTTCACGCGTCCCATCATCTTCTCGATCTGGTCGGTCTCGCCGCGAAAGCCGTTGATCTGCGCCCACCCGGTGATGCCCGGCTTGATCCGGTAGCGGAACATGTAGCCCTTGACCAGATCCTTGTAGATGTCGTCGTGCGCGAGCGCATGCGGGCGCGGGCCGACGACCGACATCTCGCCCTTCAGCACGTTGATGAACTGCGGCAGCTCGTCGAGGCTCGTGCGGCGCAGGAACCGGCCGACCGGCGTCACGCGCGTGTCGTTCTTCGTGGCCTGCGTCACGTGCCCGGCCACTTCCTGGTGCACCTTCATCGAGCGGAACTTGTAGATCTCGAACTCGTGCCCGTCGATACCCTTGCGCTTCTGGCGGAAGAACACCGGCCCGCGCGACGTCAGCTTGATCAGGCCGGCAATCAGCACCATCACCGGCGCGAGCGCCGTGAGCGCTGCCAGCGCGAACAGCCGGTCGAACACGAACTTCGGCAGGATCCGCACATCGGTGATCGGCGACGCCGCGAGGTTGATCGCCGGCACGCCGAGCACCTCGACCACTTCCTGGTTGAAGAACGACAGCGTGCGCACATCCGGGATGAAGCGGATATTCACGAAGTCGTGGCGGAACACCGTCACGATCTGGTGAATCCGGCGCTCCTCCGTGATCGGCAGCGTGAGCCACAGCTCGCTGATCGCGCGGCTGCGTACCAGCCACACCAGCGATTCGAACTGCCGCTCGATACGCACGTCGTCGAGCGCGACCTCGCCCGGCGCTTCGCTTTCGTCGTACACGCACACCGGGTTGAAACCGGCTTCCGGCCGCGCCCGCATCTGCGCGATCAGCCGCCGCGCCGCCGGCGTACCGCCGACGATCGCGACCGCCTTCAGGTTGTAGCCGCCGCGACGCAGTTGCCGCAGCACGACGTGCACGCAGGCCTTCGAGCCCGCGAGCAGCGCCATCGTCACGACCGCCCAGTAACCCAGCCACATCCGCGACAGGTCGCCCGACTGGTGGAAGCTGAAGCTCATCAGGATGCCCGCGAGCTCGACCACGAGCCACGCGAACGCAACCCGGCCCACCAGCCCGACGAGACGCTTGCCGCGCCACGACTGGTAAATGCCGATGGCCGGAAAGAACACGACGACGAGCAGGCAGTCGAACAACACCGTCGTGCGCTGCAGGTCGTTGAGCCAGATACTGCCGCCGTGCAGTGCGGCAGCGATCAGTGCCCCCGCCACGACCATCGCGATATCGATGACTCTCGCCAGCACGCTCAACATGTCTGCATCCTCTTTGAACAGGCGTTTGCCGAACAGCTCCTTGTGCGACCCGTGCCGCACATTCGATTCAAACGTTGCATGACGCTATTGAAGCGGTAAGAAAATTTCTCCTCAAGCGCACAAGTATTTCGAAAAATAATCGGAAATTCTTGCTGAGAAGTTTTTGAATTAAATCGGCAGGTTTTCCCGAAATGCTCAGAAATCGGGAATTTTTCGGAAGCTTTACGATTTCCGCTCACCCTTTGCCGACGGTCAAGACCAGCCGATTCACGGATTTATTTTTTAATTTTTTATTTGCATCGGATGCTAGCGCGGAAAATTTTTCCCAATGCATGCCTGGCGAATATCAGGCAATGGACCCGGTTTTATTGTCGATTTACTTCATGCTACAACGACAGGCACTGACTTCAACCGTGGAGAGTGTCACCATGAATGCTCCGGCCGTGGCTGCCGAAACGCGCCATTCTTCTTCCGCCGCACCCGCCGCCGGCACGCGCGTCGCCGTGCAACCGGTGATTCTCGCCGGGGGCTCCGGCACGCGCCTGTGGCCGATGTCGCGCGAACGTTTTCCGAAACAGCTGATCGGCTTGCTCGGCGAACATTCGCTGCTGCAGTCGACCGCGCTGCGCCTCGACGGCCTGGCGGTCGATCATCCGCTGGCCGACGACGTGCTGATCGTATGCGGCGAGGATCACCGCTTCACGACCGCCGAACAGCTGCGCCTGACCGGCAAGTCCGCGTCGATCATGCTCGAGCCGATCGGCCGCGACACCGCGCCCGCGCTGACGCTCGCCGCGCTGCGGCTCGTTGCCGACGGTAACGATGCGGTGATGACCGTGATGCCGGCCGATCATGCGGTCGCCGACCTGCCGCGCTTCCACGCGGCCGTCGCGGCCGGCGTGCACTGCGCGATGCAAGGCAGGATCGCGACGATGGGCATCGTGCCCAAGCACGCGGAAACCGGTTACGGCTACATCCGCATCGGCGCGCCGCTCGGCGACGCCGCGACGGGCCGCCTCGACGTGCGCCGCCTCGATCGTTTCGTCGAGAAGCCGCATCTCGAACTCGCTCAGCAGTACGTCGCATCGGGCGAATACTGGTGGAACAGCGGGATCTTCATCGTGCGCGCGTCGGTGTGGCTGAAGGCGATCCGCCAGCTCGAACCCGCGATCTACGCGGCCTGCGAACAGGCCGTCGCCCAGGGCAAGGCCGATGGCGATTTCTTCCGCGTCGATCGCGATGCGTTCGCCGCGTCGCCGTCGAACTCGATCGACTACGCGGTGATGGAGCCGCTCGCGAGCCTGCCGCAACTGTGCGAGAGCGTCGTCGTGCCGCTCGACGCGGGCTGGTCGGACGTCGGCTCGTGGGATGCGATCTGGCAGATCTCGTCGAAGGACGAAGCCGGGAACGTCGGCCGCGGCCACGTGCTGCTCGAAGGCGCGGAATCGACGTTCGTGCATTCGGAAAGCCGGCTCGTCGCCTGCGTCGGCACGCAGAACCTCGTCGTCGTCGAAACCCCCGACGCCGTGCTCGTCGCGGACAAGTCGCGCGTGCAGGACGTGAAGAAAATCGTCGGGCGCCTCAAGGCGCAACGCGGCGCGGAAGCCACCGACCACCGCAAGGTGCATCGCCCGTGGGGCCACTACGACTCGGTCGACACGGGCGAACGCTTCCAGGTGAAACGCATCGTCGTGAAACCGGGTGCGCGACTGTCGCTGCAGATGCACCACCACCGCGCCGAACACTGGATCGTCGTGCGCGGCACCGCGCGCATCACGCGTGGCGACGAAACGTTCCTGCTGTCCGAAAACGAATCGACGTACATCCCGCTCGGCGTGTCGCACCGCCTGGAGAACCCGGGCAAGATGCCGCTCGAGCTGATCGAAGTGCAATCGGGCGCGTATCTCGGCGAGGACGACATCGTCCGCTTCGACGATACCTACGGCCGCCAGTAACGCATCGTGCGCCCGGGGCGCCGCTTTGACGGCGGCGCCCCGGGCGAGGCAGGCATGGACAGACGGGACTTCCGCGCGGGCGTCGTGGCACACGACGGCCCGCGCGTTTCACCGGTACGGCGATCAGCCTACGCGGTACACGTATTCGCGACGCTCCGGCTGCACCGGATCGTTGCGGCTTTCGGAGAGCGTGCTCGCGTGACGCTCGGCAATGAAGCGCTTGATGTCCGACTCCGCACGCGCGAGCGCGGACAGGCCGGCCAGCACCTCGCCTTGCGGGTCGCGCGCCGGTTCGTCGCTCGCGCCATGGCGATCGATCCACTGACGTGCCCAGTCGAGCGCGAACTGCTCGGCTTCCTCGGCATCGGTGAAACGCGGGCCGATGAGGCCCGAGCGCTCGACGCGCCGCTCGTCCTGCGAAATCTCGGCCCACGCGCGGAACATCAGGTTCTGCACGGGCTGCGCGATGCCGCAGATCGTATAGCCGCGATATTCGTCGACTTGCGGCTCGGCCGCGGCGAAGCTCGCCGACGAACCATGCGCATGGCGCAGCTCCACCGACCGCGCACCCGGCACCACGAACGACGCATCGGACTGCCGGACTTCGGCGTCGTCCGGCATGGCCGTCTGCGACGCACCTTCGCCATCCCAAACGTTTGCGTGCGCGACCGGCAATTGCCACGACTCGGGGTTCTGCCAGAACACACCGCGCAAGCGATCGTTGTCGGGCACGGGCTCGGCACGGCGCGCGGGCACGACCGCCTCCGGCGGCGGCGGGATATAAGCGAACGCGCGCCCGCTGAACTGGGTCAGCACGTCGATCATCTGCAACAGCGTGCCGGACGCCAGCCATTCCTCGTAACGGCGACGGCACGTCGGCCCGGACGGATAACGACCGGGCAGCTTCGACCAGGCTTCACCGGTCGTCAGGATCCAGAGCACCGCGTTGGCGACGACGCGCGGTTCGGCACGCGGACGCCCACGACGATTCAGCCGGATGGGTTCATCGGCGATCAGCGTTGAAAGACGAACCCACTCTTCATCGTTAAGCTCATCGAAGAACATAGTAGATCTCTCCACGCAGCCAGGCCGGGGCTGCGATTGGCGGCGCCGTCGCGACACATCGCGTCGCGGGGCGGCCAGGTTGCACATTATGGTTATCCGGTGTTGTGCATGCCGGCGCGACACCGCACTTTCACGGTGCCGCCATTCCCGGCAATGGCGCACAAATCCCGGTCTCACTCCAATGTGGGAATTTTTGTGCACGAAGCATACCATCCCTAGGGTTTATCTCAATATGACAATGACTTAATGTTACGCACTGAAACAACCTGCCAAGGGTGCGTAATGTATTTACGCTTGAATTTTTTTGCGAGATCTTTATGCCCGCAGCTGCAAAGGCCCGCCAGGCGGGGCTCTACAGCGTCTGAAGAATACCCGCGAATGGGCATTTTCGGGCTACTCCGACCCCTGTCGGCAACAATCCCGCGCATTGCTGCCCAACATCGGTAAATCAGGGAAAAAATAGTAACGAGATATTCACGAATCGGTAAATCATTCGAATTTCGCCGATTTTAATTATCTCCGTGCACAATCTTTTTATTGTTTCTCTGCGAGTGATGAAAGCACGGTGACGCACGATGCACATTTTTCGCCACACGCAAACTCGTGACGTCTGTTACATCTTCGCGGCGGCAGGCGAGCGATAGCGCCGCAGCGCGTGCGGGAATCTTGTTTCGGGTCGGAACGGAAAAATGGAAGCCGGTGCGCAGGGTGTTCCGGACGTGCAGCGGACGCGTCAGCGCAGATCGCCGGCCAGCGATGCGGTCACGTCCGCGTCCACGCGCCGCGCCGGCATCGTGTAGGCCGGGTGATCGCAGCCGATCGACAGCGCCGCCCCGCCCTTGAGCGCCGCGCGCATCGGCGCGCCGAGCTCGAAGCGCACGAAGTGCACGGCCGACGTCTTCTCGGCGTTGTCGCGCTCGAGATCCTCGTCGGCGATCGCGTAGATGCGCTCGTGCCCGTCGACCTGCAGGTACACGCGATCCTCGACACCGATCAGCCGCGCGAGCGCCGCGCGCCGTTCGATCTCGTGCTCGTACTCGATCTGCATCGTCGCCTTCAGGTTCGTGCCGTCGGGCACGAGCGGCAGATACGCTTCCAGCTCCCCTTCGATGCCCGCCTGGTCGAAGATCTTCTCGATGTGCAGCATCTCCTGGATCTGATAGCGGATCGTCGTCTCGTCCTCGAACAGGAAGCGCAGGTGGTTGCCAAGCGCCACCGCGCGGCGGCGCTTGTACGCGACGAGCCGCGCGTGTTCGGCCGTGCGGATCTTCGCGTACGCTTCGAGCGTCAGCAGGGAGTCGCGGGTCAACGTCATGGGATGTCCTCGTGGGTCGGCCGGCGGCGGCTCAGATGCCGTACGCGCGGCGCAGCAGCGTGAGCGGATGCGCGAGCGGCGCGGACGGCAGCCCCTTGTCGTCGATGCCCTGCACGATGTGATGGCCGGCCAGCGCGCAGTCCGACGACACGAAATCCGGCTGCGGCTCGGCCATCGCCTTGAACACGGGCCCGCCGATCCGCATCGCATCCGCATGAAACTCCTTCTTCACGCCGAACGTGCCCGCGTGGCCCGAGCAGCGCTCGACGACATTCACGCGCGTATCGGGCACGAGCGACAGCGCGTCGGCCGTCTTGCGGCCGATGTTCTGCACGCGCGCGTGGCACGGCACGTGATACGACACGGTGCCGAGGCCCGTCTTGAAATCGGTTTTCAGCAACCCGTCGCGATGCCGCGCGATCACGTATTCGAACGGATCCCAGAATGCGTCGGCCACCGCGCGCACTGCTTCGTCGCCGGGGAACATCAGCGGCAGCTCGCTCTTGTACATCAGCACGCAGCTCGGAATCGCGCTGATCAGCGCATAACCTTCGCGCGCGTAGCGTTCGAGCACGGGCAGGTTCACGTCCTTCTTCGCGGCGACGCCGGCGAGATTACCCTGCTCGAGCAGCGGCATCCCGCAGCAGGCTTCGCGCGTGACGAGCTCGTAAGGGATGTCGTTGTGCGCGAGGATCGCGAGCAGGTCGTGGCCGATGCCCGGCTCGTTGAAGTTCACGTAGCAGGTCGCGTAGATCGCGACCTTGCCGGGCGTGCGTTCGCCGTCGCGCACGGGCAGGCCGTCCGAGGGCTTCGCCGTGCGCCGGAACTTGCGCGGCGCGAATTCCGGCAGCCACGCATGGCGATCGACGCCGAGCGTCGCTTCGAGCGCATGGCGCGCGGACGGCGTGCGGTTCACCGCGTTCACTGCCTGCGTGACGATCGGAATGCCGGCGAAGTGGCCGAGCGCGTCGGTGTTCGACAGCACCTTGTCGCGCAACGTCGCTTCGCCACGTTTGTAGCGCGCGGCCTTGCCGCGCAGCATCAGGTGCGGGAAGTCGACGTTCCACGCGTGCGGCGGCACGTACGGGCATTTCGTCATGTAGCAGAGGTCGCACAGGTAGCACTGGTCGACGACCTTGCCGAACGCTTCTTTCGGCACCTCCTCGATATCGCCCATCGGCGTGTCGTCGACCAGGTCGAACAGCGTCGGAAACGCGCCGCACAGTGACACGCAGCGCCGGCATCCGGCGCAGATGTCGAACACGCGCGTCATTTCCGCATCGATCGCGGCCGGATCGTAGAACGCATCGGACTGCCAGTCGAGCGGATGCCGGGTCGGGGCTTCGAGACTGCCTTCCTTGTGGGGCATGGGGCGCTCCAGCGTGGCGCACATGCGCGCCAGCGCCGCCCGCGCGATGCGGGCAGCGATGAACGAACAGCCGGCCGCTTGCCGCTCGCACGGCCTGCCGTGCGGCCCGCGGCGGCCCGTCAGTCGACGAGACTGTCCAGCGCCTTCGTATAGCGGTTCGCGTGGCTGCGTTCAGCCTTCGCGAGCGTCTCGAACCAGTTCGCGATTTCGTCGAAGCCCTCGTCGCGCGCCGTTTTCGCCATGCCCGGATACATGTCCGTGTATTCGTGCGTTTCGCCGGCGATGGCCGCTTCGAGATTCAGTCGCGATGAACCGAACGGCAGGCCCGTTGCCGGATCGCCGACGGCTTCCAGGTATTCGAGATGGCCGTGCGCATGGCCGGTTTCGCCTTCGGCGGTCGAGCGGAACAGCGCGGCGACGTCGTTCTGGCCTTCGACGTCTGCCTTCGAAGCGAAATACAGATAACGCCGGTTCGCCTGCGATTCACCCGCGAATGCGGCCTTCAGGTTCTCTTCGGTTTTGCTGCCCTTGAGTTGCGCCATTTGCGCCTCCGTTCGAGTCGGCGCGGCCGCGTGCGAAGCCGGGCCGATCAGGTATGTGGGGAACGATGCGTGTGCCGCGGCGCGCGCATCGTGCTCTTCAATCTAGGCGCTCGCGTTCGCATCCCCCAATAGGCAATTTCAATCCGCGCGATAGTCGGTGGGTTGCCCGGCGGGACGTGGGGTGTGCCGGGTGTGCCGGGTGTGCTGGGTGTGCCGGGTGTGCCAGGTGTGCCAGGTGTGCCAGGTGTGCCAGGTGTGCCAGGTGTGCCGGGTGTGCCGGGTGTGCCGGGTGTGCCGGGTGTGCCAGGTGTGCTTGGTGCACGGTGCGCCGGGTTCGCGCGTGCTGCGTGCTGCGTGCTCGGTGCTCGGTGCTCGGTGCTCCGTACTCCGTGCTCCGTGCGTCACGCGTCCGTCGCGCGCCTGAGCAGCAATTCGCGTTCGCGCTCGTTGCGCGTCAGCTCCGCCGCGCGGCGGAATTCGGCCTTGGCTTCGTCAGCGCGGCCCAGCTTCGCCAGCAGGTCACCGCGCACGCTCGGTAGCCAGTGATAGCGCGCGAGCGCGGGATCGTCGCGCAGCACGTCGACGAGTTCGAGCGCGGCAGCGGGCCCGAACGCCATCCCGACGGCCACCGCGCGATTCAGCTCGACGACGGGCGACGGTGCGACTTCGGCGAGCGCGTCATACAGCGCGACGATCTGTGCCCAGTCCGTATCCGACGCCTGCCGTGCACGCGCATGGCAGGCGGCCAGCGCGGCCTGCAGTGCGTACGGCCCGCGTACGCCGCCGAGCTTCGTCGCGCGTTCGAGCGCCGCAAGGCCGCGCCGGATCAGCAGCGGATCCCAGCGGCTGCGATCCTGGTCGAGCAGCAGGACGGGCCGGCCCTGCGCGTCGGTGCGCGCATGCATGCGCGACGCCTGCAGCTCCATCAGCGCGACGAGCCCGAGCACCTCGCTCTCGTCCGGCGCCAGCCCGGCCAGCACGCGGCCGAGCCGCAATGCTTCGTCGCACAGCGCCGGGCGCGTCCAGTCGTCGCCTGCGGTCGCCGCATGACCTTCGTTGAACACGAGATAGATCACTTCGAGCACCGACGCGAGCCGCGCGGGCCGCGCATCGGCAGCCGGCACCTCAAACGGCACGTGTGCCGCCGCGAGCGTGCGCTTGGCGCGCACGATCCGCTGCGCGATCGTCGGCTCGGGTGTCAGGAACGCGCGTGCGATCTCGCCCGTCGTCAGCCCGCCGAGCAGCCGCAGCGTCAGCGCGACGCGCGCATCGGTCGACAGCACCGGGTGGCACGACGTGAAGATCAGCCGCAACAGGTCGTCGCCGATGTCGTCGTCGCTCGCGTCGGCGAGCGCATCCGCGATGTCGGGGACGACGTGCGCTTCAAGCGCGTCCATCTCGTGGCCGAGCTGGTCGCGCTTCGCCGCGTGGAGCGACTCCTGCCGGACACGATCGAGCGCGCGACGCTTCACGGCCGTCATCAGCCATGCGGCCGGGTTATCCGGCACGCCGTCGACGGGCCAGTGCTCGAGCGCCGCGACGAGCGTGTCCTGCGCCAGTTCCTCGGCCACGCCGACGTCGCGCACCACGCGCGCGGCGCGCGCGATGATCTTGGGCGCCTCGATCCGCCAGACCGCTTCGATCGCACGGTGAGTCGCCTCAAGCGTCACGACGCCTGCCCCTGGGCGGACGCGTCCTGCTCCACGTACATCAGCTCCCATGCGTGGCCGTCCGGATCGGCGAAGCTGTGGCCGTACATGCCCGGGTATTCCATCGGCGGGCGCGGCACGGTACCGCCTGCGGCAAGCGCCTTCGCGACGACAGCGTCGACTTCGGCCGGGCTTTCGCACGAAAGGCACGACAACACCTGCACGTGCGTCGCCGGATCGACGATGGTCTTGTCGGTAAAGGTCTGGAAAAACGGCCGCACGAGCAGCATCGCAAAGATCGTGTCGCTGATCTTGAGGCAGGCGGCCTGGTCGTTGGTATAGGCCGGCACGACCTCGAAACCGAGTGCCTGATAGAACGTCTTCGCGCGCGGCAGGTCGGCCACGGGCAGGTTGATGAAGACCATCTTGTGCATGACGGATGCTCCGGTGAGATTGGATTCAGGTGGACATCCAGGCGCGGGTGCGGCCGACGTGGAGATCGCGGAACCGCTCGACCGCGTCGCTCGGTGTGAGATCGTCGAGCTCGAACAGCGGCCGCACCTCGATCTCGCAGTCCATTTCGGCGCCGAACGGCGCGGGAAACCGGCGGGTCCATTCAAGCGCCTCGTCGCGCGAACGCACCTGGATCAGCGTATAGCCGGCGATCAGCTCCTTCGTTTCGGCGAACGGGCCGTCGACCACCGTGCCCTTGCCGCCCGTGTAACGCACGCGCCAGCCTTGCGCGGTCGGCCGCAGCCCGTTCGCGTCGAGCAGCACCCCGGCCTTGGCCAGTTCCTCGTGATAGACGGTCATGGCTTCGACCAGCCGGTTGTCCGGCAACGCGTCGGATTCGCTGACGGCGTTCGCCCGGATCATGATCATGAATCGCATCGTTCACTCCTTGTCGTCGGTGGAAGACGGCGCCCGTTGATCGGTGCCTTATCCGGACGACGTCCGGAAGACGGCCGGATCGACACACTCCACGACAAATCAGGGTAAATACCGAGTCACGGCATTCACAGGAAGCATGGGCCGACCGCACGCACCTCGACCGTGCACCATTGCGCGGCCGGGCACTGGCGCGCGATCTCGATCGCTTCGTCGCGCGTGTCGACGTCGACGAGGAAGAAGCCGCCGACCATCTCCTTCACCTCCGCGAAAGGGCCGTCGAGCAGGCGCGTCTCGCCGTCGCGCACCTGCACGCGCGTACCGCGCTCGGAACGCTCCAGCGACTCGACCCCGCGCAGCACGCCGCGCGCCTTCAGCGTCTCGGCGAAATCGACCATCCGCGCGTACAGCGCCTGACCTTCGTCGAGCGTGCGCTCGGCGCGCTGGTCGGTCGGCTCGACAATCAACAGCATGTAAGACATGGATTTCTCCTGTGGGAACGGGGCGCGGCAGCGTTCGCTGCGCGATCGGGATGCGCCGGCCGATGCAAAAGCGTAACAGCCACCGTGCGGCTTGCATCGTCGGCCAATCGGCCACTGGCCGGATGGCCATTTCGGCCGCTTCCTGACATTTTGCCGTCAAGATGCCTTCCCGAACCGTCGGATTTTCTTCCTGTGGACCGCCCCATGTCACGCCTGCTTCCGCCGCTTGCCGTTGCACCGTTCATCGCCGTCGCCGCCCTCGCCACCTTCTTCGCCCGGCCGGCCGCGGCCGCACCACCGATCAGCGCCGGCTGCGGCGGCGCGACCACGCCGATTGCCGACCTCCGCGGCACCGGCGGCCCGTCGCCGCTGGCCGGGCAAACGACCTCGATCGAGGCGGTCGTCACGGCAGCCTTCGGCGGCGCTGAAGGCCTGGGCGGCTTCTTCGTCCAGCAGGCCGACGCACAGCGTCGGCACCGGCCGGGCGTCCCGGAAGGCGTGTTCGTGTATGCACCGAACGCGCGCGCGAAGGCCGGCGATCTCGTGCATCTCACGGGCCGCGTCGACGAGCGATACGGCCGGACGCAATTCACGCTGTCGGGCGGCGTGGCGGTATGCGCACGCGGGCAGAAAATCACCCCCGCGACGCTCACGCTGCCGGTCGCCACGCTATCCGTGCTGGCCGCGCATGAAGGCATGCGCGTGCGCCTGCCGCAAACGCTGACGGTCAGCGATACCCATGAACTCGGTCGCTACGGCAGCGTCGTCCTCAGCAACGGCCGGCTGCGCATCCCGACCCACGTCGCACTGCCGGCCGAGGCCGCCGCGCTCGCGGCAGCCAACGCACGCAACCGTATCGTGCTCGACGACGGCTCGAATCGCACCGATCCCGCGACCGTGCGCTATCCGCCGCCGGCGCTGAGCGCCGCCAACACGCTGCGCGCGGGCTACACGGTACGCGGCGTCGAAGGCGTGCTCGAACTGCGCTACGGCGCGTGGCGGCTGCAACCGGTTGCCGGCGCGGTGCCGACGTTCGATGCCGCCACGAACCCGCGTACCGACGCGCCGGCCCGGCATCCCGATGCCGACGTGCGCATCGCGTCGTTCAACGTGTTCAACTATTTCAATGGTGACGGGAACGGCGGTGGATTCGATGCGCCGGCCAACCGCGGTGCGAAAACGCCCGCGGCCTTCGCGCGGCAGGAGGCGAAGATCGTCGCGGCGTTGCGCGCGCCGCGTGCCGACGTGATCGGGCTGATGGAAATCGCGAACAACGGCCACGGCGACGCGAGCGCCGTGCGGCGTCTCGCCGCGCAACTTGGCGAAGGCTGGCGCGCGGTCGATCCCGGCACCGCGCGGCTCGGCCGCGATGCGATCGCGGTCGCGCTGCTGTACGACAGCCACACGGTCGAGCCGATCGGTCGCGCCACGACCGTCTCGCTCGGCGGCCGGCACCGCCCGCCGCTCGCGCAGACGTTCCGACGCATCGACGGCACGCGCGCGTTCACGGTCGCGGTCAATCACCTGAAATCGAAGAACTGCCCGAACGCGACCGGCGCCGATCGCGACCAGTCGGACGGCCAGGGCTGCTGGAATGCGGCGCGCACGCGGGCCGCCACGCGCGTCGCCGACTGGCTTGCCACGTCGCCGACAGGTGCCGCGGCCGACGGCGTACTGCTGATCGGCGACCTGAACAGCTATGCGAAGGAAGATCCGGTTCGCGCGCTCGAATCACGCGGCTACACGAACCTGGTTGCCCGCTTCGTCGGCGATGCTGCGTACAGCTACATATTTCGCGGCGAAGCGGGCAACCTCGACCACGCGCTCGCCACGCCGGCACTCGCCGCACGCGTGAAGGCCGTGCACGTCTGGCACATCAACGCCGACGAACCGGTCGCGCTACAACCTGTGCCCGATTACAAGACGTCCGCGCAACGGTCGTCCTATTACGCACCCGACGCATTCCGATCCTCGGACCATGATCCCGTCGTGATCGACGTCGCGCTTGGCGACGCCGGCACGTTCGCCGCCCCGGGCACGAACCGTGCTCGTCGACAAAGCGTCGACTAGTGCATTTGCATCAGCACAAGGCCTGCAACGGCACTATTTACCTGATAGCCCCGGCGACGCGATATTTACCGAACCTTCACCGCGTACCGCAGCCCGATACGCCGCTTCGCCCGGAATGCGAATATTTTTCAACCGCCGTGCCGCCCCGTGCGGCGGGGCTTCGCGGCGATCCTGGCGACGAATTGAAAATTTGTCTCGAAACTCAATTGGGCCAAGTGAATCACATTAGTTGCTGGGATTCGTCTTATCTCCAATTTGGCCTTGAATCGAAGGAGGATAAACACCATGGCGCTCACCGACTCGATCGAACACAAGCTGGACCGCGGCCTGTCCGACATTCGTCGCACGGGCCGGCGCGTGGGACGCACGACGCGCTCGGCCGCCCGCGACCTGCATGCCGACGTCACCGACGATCTGCGCGGGCTGGTCGACGAACTGGAAGATCTGCTGAAAAACGACGGCGACGGCGATATCGCCGCGCTGCGCAAGCGCGTGCAATCCAGGCTCGATGAAGCGCGCGGCGCGCTCGACCATGCGTCGGGCAGCGCGGCCGCCCGGCTGCGCGATTCCGCCGAACGCGTGTCGCAGGTCGTGCAAGACAACCCGTGGCAAACCGCCGGCGTCGTCGCCGGCCTCGCGTTCGTCGCGGGCCTGCTCCTTGCCCGCCGTTGAACGGAGCCGGCCGCCCCGCCGCCCGCCCCGTCAGTCCTCACAATCAGACAACGAAGGAGAAACGCCATGCAGAAGACCTTTGCCATGAAAGCCGCCGCCGCCGTCCTGCTCGGCAGCGTCGCGCTCGCCGGCTGCACGACCACTCCGGACAAACCGGAAAACGCCGCGACCAGCGCGTCGAAGCGCCAGTCGATCGACGCCAGCGTCAACGCGACACTGTCGCGCCTCTATTCGACGGTGCCGGGTTCGCGTGAACTCGTCGCGAAATCGCGCGGCGTGCTCGTGTTCCCGAGCGTGCTGCAGGCCGGCTTCATCGTCGGCGGCCAATCCGGCAACGGCGCGCTGCGCGTCGGCGGCAGCACGGTCGGCTACTACAACACGTCGTCGCTGTCGGTCGGCCTGCAGGCCGGCGCGCAGTCGAAGGCGATCGTGTTCCTGTTCATGACGCAGGATGCGCTCGACTCGTTCCGCAAGTCCGAAGGGTGGGCCGCGGGCGCCGACGCATCGGTCGCGGTCGTGAAGGTCGGCGCGAACGGCGCGGTCGATACGACCACGGCCACCGCACCGGTCGAAGTGCTGGTCCTGACCAACGCCGGCCTGATGGGCGACCTGTCGGTGAACGGCACGAAGGTCACGAAGCTCAACATCTGACGATGCGGCACGCGGCGTTGCGCCGCGTTTGCTTCCCGGCAGCGCCGCGGCCCCGGCCGCGGCGTTTTCGCATGTGCCGCACGCAGCGGCTATGATGGCGGCACCTTTGCGGGCATACTCCGGTTCGGGCCGCCCAGCGGATGGCCGCCCCGCGGCGCGTTGCGCCGCGAACCCGTGACGATCGCGAATCGATCGCGCACGGGGCAACGAGATTCAATCAAACCACGCATCAATCTGCGCGAATGTCATCCATGGATAGCGGACACGACCACCAAAAATTCTTCTATTTCCTGCTGGCCGCGGTCACCGTCGGACTCTGCTGGATCCTCGCGCCGTTTTCCGGCGCCGTGTTCTGGGGCACCATACTCGCGATCCTCTTCCAACCCGTGCAGCGCTGGCTCGCCGCACGCTTCGGCAAGCGGCGCAACCTGGCCGCGCTCCTGACGCTGTCGCTGATCGTCCTGATCGTGATCCTCCCGCTCGTGTTCGTCGCCGCGACGCTCGTGCAGGAAATCGCATACGTGTACCAGGAAATCAAGACCGCGCAGCCGAACTATTCGCAATACTTCCAGGACATCATCCACGCGCTGCCGTCGTCGCTCCAGCACCTGCTGCAGAAATACGGGCTGAGCAACCTCCCGGGCATCCAGAAGAAACTGACCGATGGCGCCGCGCAGATCAGCCAGCTCGCCGCATCCCAGGCGCTCAGCATCGGCCAGAACACGTTCCAGTTCGTCGTGAGCTTCGGCGTGATGCTGTACATGGTGTTCTTCCTGCTGCGCGACGGTGGCGAGATCGGCCGCCGCGTGCGCCGCGCGCTGCCGCTCGACGACGAGCACAAGAACCTGCTGCTGGCCAAGTTCACGACGGTCGTGCGCGCGACGGTGAAGGGCAACATCGCGGTCGCGCTCGTGCAGGGCGCGCTCGGCGGGCTGATCTTCTGGATCCTCGGGATCGAAGGCGTCGTGCTGTGGGGCGCGCTGATGGCGTTCCTGTCGCTGCTGCCCGCGATCGGCGCGAGCCTCGTATGGGTGCCGGCCGCGCTCTACCTCCTGATGATCGGCGCAGTGTGGAAATGCGTGATCCTCGTCGCGTTCTGCGTGGGCGTGATCGGCCTCGTCGACAACCTGCTGCGCCCGATCCTCGTCGGCAAGGACACGAAGATGCCCGACTGGGTCGTGCTGATCTCGACGCTCGGCGGGATGGCGCTGTTCGGCATCACCGGCTTCGTGATCGGGCCGCTCGTCGCCGCGCTGTTCATGGCGAGCTGGGACATCTACGCACGCTCCGAACAGGGCGAATGACACGTCGCGTGGCCCCGTGCCACGCACCTGTGGACATTCGCCGTCACGGATGACGAATGTGGATCACGACGGGCGCCGCGGCGCCCGTCGCGTCATCTGCCGCCAGCATCATCATGCCGCCATGCGGACCCACGCGATACGGGCGGCCCGATACCAGCGGCACGCTTCGATCGTCGTGCGCATCGCGCCACGTTGCGCGCACACCCGAAGCGGCATCCGGCGCGAGCGGTGCGCCGTCAGGCCCGACCAGCGCCACATGGGCGCCCGGCAAATGCCGGCCATGTGCATCGAACCGCAGCGTTGCCGCCGCCCCGCCGTTCGCCACCTCGAGCCCTTCGACCACCACGCCCGGCCGCGCGTCGAGCGTCACGTCGCAGAGATCGACGAGCGCGCCGCTGAACCGCACGACACCGCCCGGCCCGGCATGCCCGGCCGCCACCGCATTCGACATCGCGAATGCCACGCCAAGCCCGATCGCCATCCTCCGCACGGCACCGGCGCGCCGCACCGTTCGATTGCGCATCGCTGCCGATGCCGCCCGCTTCGCGTCGTCTCGCATGCTCACCCTCCTCTTCCGTGTAACCAGAAAAAAAGGGTTCATCGAGGATTACCGGGGAACGCGGCGCGGATCTTAAGGAAGAAGTATTCCTCGTCGCGGTACCCGTAGGCCCTGCGTTTGATGACCTTGATGGTGTTGTTGATGCCTTCGACGACGCTGGTATTGAGCGGATGGCGGCAGCGGGCGAGGATTCCGTGCCAGTAACTCTGCAGACGCTGCGCAAACAGTTGCAGCGCGGCAATCCCGCTTTGCCGGGCTTGCTCGATCCATTGCTCCCAGGCTTTTTGCGCCCAAGCTGGCTTCTGGTAGAACCAGAGCCGCTTGAGTTCGTCGCGTAGCACGTAGACGCACAGCAACGGCTGATTGGCGGCCAGCAGTTCCTTCAGATGCACGGCCTGTTCCTGCTTCAGGTTGCGGCGGTTGCGCAGCAGCAGCCAGCGACTGGACTTCAGAACCTTCCGGGCCGGCCGGTCGTGGCGCAACTGATTGGCCTGATCAACGCGCACCCGATCGATGACCTCGCGCCCGTACTTGGCGACGACGTGGAACAGGTCGTAGACCACCTCGGCTTGTGGACACTGCGCCTTGATCTCCAACTCGTAGGCCGTGGTCATGTCGATCGCGACCGCTTCGATGCGCTCGGCGACGCCCGCGGGAAGTTGTTCGAAGAAGGCCCTGGCCGTCTCGCGAGAGCGCCCCTGTCCGATCCAGAGCACTTGCCGGCCGATCGGATCGACCACCACCGTGGCGTAGCGATGGCCTTTATGTAGCGCGAACTCGTCCATCGCCAGATAGCGGATCGTCGACCAGTCCGGCTCGGCCACGCGTGCGCGCAAGCGCATCTTGTCGATCGATTTGACTGTATGCCAGCCCAGGTCGTAGAAGGCGGCTACCGCCTGCACGCTGGCCGCTTGCAGCAGCTTCTCGCAGGCCTTGGCGAATCGCTCAGTCACTCGCTGGTAGCGGCCCAGCCAGTCCAGCTTCTCCAGCCTCGGCCCGCCGCAGCGTTCGCACCAGACTCGGCGACGGGGGACATGCAGTACCACCCGATACTCGAACAGCGGCAGATCGCGCACGCGCCGCACCGTCGTTTCATGAATCTGCTGGCAACGCGCTCCGCATTGCTCGCAGTACATGACCTTGCTGACCGGCTTCAAGTACAGCGACAGCGTGCGCTTTTCACCCGCCGGCCACTCCACCCGCTCCAGCCGATAGCCTGTCCAGCAACCCAGTGCCTGAAGTGCCTTGCGATCGAGCAATTCTTCCTCCTGACCTCCATAAAGTCAGGCATCAGGTTACGCAATCGCTCTCCAAGGCTCCACGGTTTCCTGCGATGAACCAAAAAAAGGCGGCGTGACGCGTCGGTCACGCCGCCTGTCTGCTGGTAGTCACTTTAGGGAGAGACGCCCGGACAATATATGAGACAAGTCCGAAACTAAGGCCCGGTTGATCGGACGCACCGCGCTCGACTCTCGCTCGCGGCAGCGTACGAACGCCTTCGCACGCTGTGCCGCAGGCCGGTCACGCGTCCGGATCGACGCGCAGCACGAGCTTGCCGCGATGGTCGCCGTCGAACAGGCGATTCAGCACGTCCGGCGCGTTTTCGAGACCGTCGGCGACCGTCTCCTCGGCCTTGAGCCGGCCGTCGCGCAGCCAGCCCGAGAGCGTCTGCACGGCTTCGCGGCTCTTGCGATAGTCGAGGATCAGGAAGCCGCGCATCGTCAGCCGCTTCGAGATCAGTACGCCGACGTCGTCCGCCGCGCGCCCGCTGTTGTAATTCGAGATCACGCCGCACAGCGCGACGCGACCGCCGATCACCATCCGCGACAGTACCGCGCGCATCACCTCGCCGCCAACGTTCTCGAAGTTCACGTGCACGCCGTCCGGCGTCGCGGCCTTCAGCTGCTGACGAAAATCGTCGGCCTTGTAGTCGACGGCCGCGTCAAAGCCGAGCGTCTCGGTCAGGTAGCGGCACTTGTCCGCGCCGCCTGCGATGCCGACCACACGCGCACCGTGGATCTTGCCGATCTGCCCGGCAATCGAGCCGACCGAGCCGGCCGCCGCCGATACCACGAGCGTCTCGCCCGGCTGCACCGGCGCAATGTCGGTCAGCCCGTAGTACGCGGTCAGCCCGCTCATCCCGCACGCGCCGAGCAGCGTCGGCAGCGGCAGGCCCGACTGCGCGGGCAGCTTCACGAGCTGCGCGGCCTGGTCGGCCGGCACGACCGCATAATCCTGCCAGCCGACGAGCCCCTGCACGAGATCGCCTTCCGCGAAACCCGCGTTGCGCGATGCCACCACGCGGCCGATGCCGAGCGCGCGCATCACCTCGCCGATCGCGACGGGCGGCAGGTATTGCGGCACGTCGCTCATCCATACGCGGTTGGTCGGGTCCATCGACAGGTACAGCACGCGCACGAGCACCTCGCCGTCCGCGAGCGCCGGCACGGGCGCTTCGACGAGCGAGAAGTGTTCGCGGCCGACCCGCCCTTCCGGGCGCGTCTTCAGCAGCAGTTGGCGGTTCACGGGTGTGGACACGATGTTCTCCTCCGGTCGTTGTGGTTCGGGATGCGCGTCAGACCGCGCACATGCCGCCGTCGATCACGAGTTCGGCGGCCGTCACGAAGCGGCTCTCGTCGGATGCGAGATACACGGCCGCATGCGCGACGTCGTCCGGCTCGCCAAGCCGGCGCAGTGGAATGCCGCGCGCGAGCTTGCGTGTCGCGTCGCGTTCGCCGAGCGTCTGGAACAGCGGCTCGACGATCCCCGTGCGGATGAACGCCGGGTGAATCGAGTTGCAGCGCACGTCGAGCTCGCGGCGTGCACAGTCGATCGCGACCGACTTCGTCAGCGACGCGACTGCCGCCTTCGACGCGTTGTACGCGGTGAAATCCGGCTCGACCTTGAACGCGGCGACCGACGAGATGTTGATGATCGATGCGGGATGGCTTTCGGCCAGATACGACAGCGCATGCTTGCAGCCGAGCACGATGCTCTCGACGTTGATCGCCATCACGCGCCGCCATTCGTCCAGCTCGATTTGCGCGGGCGAGCCGATCGAGCCGACGCCCGCGTTGTTGACGAGCACCGACAGCCCGCCCATCGCATCGACCGCCTGCGCGAGCAGCGCCTGCCAGCGCGCTTCGTCGCGCACGTCCTGCGTCGCGGCGAACGCGACCGGCGTCGCGTGGCCTGCGTTGAGTTCCTGCGCGAACGCGTCGAGCACCGCCGCGTCGGCGATGTCGGTCACGAACACGCGCGCGCCCTGCTCGACCATCCGGCGCGCGATCGCGCGGCCGAGGCCGCCCGCGGCGCCCGTGATGTATGCGCACTTGCCGGCAAGGCGCGAAGAAACGACTGTCATGTGACCTGCTCCTTTCATGAATCGTCATCGCGGAACGCTGCCGCGACGGGTGTTCCGTGCCGGTTCCCGCCAGCGCGGGCCGGTTGACCGCGCCTCGACATCACGCGGCACCGCACGGTTTCCGCGAGTATATCGAGATGAGCGTGACACGCGCCGGACAGCCCCGGGCAGCCTGCCCCCGTTGAACGACAGCCAGCGTACGCGAATGCCGCCGATCGATGAAATGAATAATCGTTATGCCCGGTCATAAACCTTGTTCATGACCTTCGCGTACCGGCACGCATGCGCAAGCCGGCGCCGCCGGTCACGTCGACCAGCCGGTTCGTTGAATCGCGAAATGAAGAGGGCCGGGTTCCGCGCAGGCGAGGAGGTAATCGGGAAGCTGGACGACGTGGAATCGCGCAACCGCCGGGAGGATGCGGCAAGAAAGCGGCGCCGGGGCACCGCGACGGGCTACCGTCAGAATCCGTCGCCCGACGGCGCGCGCACGAACGCGCAGAGTTGCGGCGAATGCGTGTCGATCATCTGCTGGAACGGCGCACGGTGCCCGTACGCGATGCCCGACACGAGCAGCAGGCAGACGGCCGCAACGCGCGGCGAGAATGCGCGCTGCCGCGCGCCGTCGTAGCCGCGCAGGAACACCAGCGCGACCAGCGCGCCGAGCATCCAGCCGACGATCACTTCCGGCACGGTGTGCGAATGATCGAAGACGCGCGCGACGGCCGTGACCGCGCCGATGGCGAGCCCGGCCGCGATGCCGGGCATCTTGCCCGACCGGAACGCCTGCCAGAGCATCGACAGCGCGACGGTCCACACGGACGTCGACAGCATCGTATGGCCGCTGATCACGCGGAAATCGAATTGCGGAAGCTCGATGCCGCACCCGGCATAGAGGATCTTCGTTGCGCCGACGACGCCCATGCCGGCGGCGAGCAGCACGCCCCAGCGGGCGGCGAGGCGCCAGTCGGTCAGCGCGAACCACGCCGCGCACGTCAGCGCGATCGGCAAGGTCAGCGCGGCATCGCCGATGTTGCTGATTTCACTCCACATAACGGACTTCGGACGACGATCGAAAGGCCGCAGTTTACCGCATGCGCGCCGCGCGACTGTGTCAGCCTGTGACAGGCTGTATCAGCCCGCGACACCGGTAATCAGCAACAGGTTCGTGCCGGTGATGACGACGAACAGCGCCCACGCGGCCGCCTGCATCCCGCGCCCGATCGTGTGCTCGCCCATCGTGTTGCGATCGCTGACCGAGCGGATCAGCGGCCACATCGCGAATGGCAGCTGCAGGCTCAGCAGCACCTGGCTCCACACGAGCAGCTGCCCGACCGAGCCGTCGCCGAGCCACAGCACGCCGATCAGCGCCGGCACGAGCGCGAGCCCGCGCGTGATCAGCCGGCGCTGGTAGCACGGAATCTTCGTATGCAGGAAGCCGTCCATGATCACCTGGCCGGCGATCGTGCCGGTCAGCGTCGAGCTCTGCCCCGACGCGAGCAGCGCGATGCCGAACATCAGCGCGGCCGCGCCGCCCGCGATCGGCGTAATCAGCTTGTAGGCCTGCTCGATGTCGGTCACGTTGTGCTGGCCCGTCGCATGGAACGCCGCGCCCGCGACGACCAGGATCGCCGCGTTGACGAGCATCGCGACGAACAGCGACACGAAGGTATCGATGCGCACCAGCGCGAGCGTGTCGCGAATCATCCCGCGTGCACCGCCGACCACGCGCCGCGTCTGCACGACCGACGAATGCAGGTACAGGTTGTGCGGCATGATCGTCGCGCCGACGATGCCGAGCGCGAGCACCATCGCGTCCTTGCGGTCGTGGCCCGGATCGCCCGGCACCAGCCCGCCGACCACCGCGTGCCAGTCGGGCGGCGTGATCGCGACCTGCGCGACGAAGCAGAACGCCATCGTCGCGATCAGCGCGAGCACGATCGCCTCGATCTGCCGGAACCCCTTGCCCTGCAGGCCGAGCACGATCACCGTATCGAGCGCGGTCAGCACGATCCCCCACGCGAGCGGCACGCCGAGCAGCAGCTTGAACGCGAGCGCGCAGCCGAGGACTTCCGCGATGTCGCACGCGATGATCGACACTTCGGCGGTCACCCACTGCACGATGCGGCCGAACCGGCCGTAGCGGTCGTAGCTGGCCTGCGCGAGATCCCTGCCCGCCACGAGGCCGAGCCGCGCCGCGAGCATCTGCAGGAAGATCGCCGCGAGGCTCGAGAACGCGACGACCCACAGCAGCGAATAGCCGAACTGCGAGCCGGCCTGGATGTCGGTCGCCCAGTTGCCGGGATCCATGTAGCCGATCGCGACCAGCAGGCCGGGGCCGAAGAAGCGCTTGAGCTTCTGCCAGCGCGGCGCGCCGGCATCGATCGTGATGCTGCCCTTTACTTCCGACGGGCAGAAAGGGGCGGTGGCGGTTGTGGGGAGGAAGGGCATGGAAACCGGGGATCGAGATCGCGACAGGACGATTCTACGGGTATCCGCCCGGTTTTCTACCGCGCGGCGGCGCAGGCGGCGCAATGCCCCCCGGCGCCGTCGCAGCCCACCTCGTGTGCGTCGGGCGGCGTGGCGCCGCGGGAGAGGATCCTTTCACGCTCGGTGACGCGAAATTCGGTCGGCGACATCAGCATGCGCTGGCGAAACAGCTTCGCGAGCCGCTCGCCGCTGCCGAACCCGGTGCGGCGCGCGACCTTGTCGGCCGGCAGCGTCGTGTGGACCAGCATGTGGCAGGCGCGCTCGAGCCGCACGTGCTGGACGAACGCGGTCGGCGTCACGCCGATCTCCTTCTTGAAGCGCCGCAGGAAATTGCGCTCGCTCATCGCGGCGGCCTGTGCGGCGTTCGCGATCGAGATGCGGTTCACGCTCTGCGCGCGCAGCTGCTGCGCCGACATCCGGATCGACGGGCTCGCGCTCAGCTCGCGAAAGGCCCACATCGACTGCGCATAGCGCTGCTCGACCGGCCGCAGCATGTTGCTGGCGATCTCCTGCGCGGCGCCGTCGCCGAGATCGACGCGGAACATGTCGAGCACGGCGGCGAACACGTCGGCTTCGCCAGCCTGTAGCTCGACCGTCGTGGCGACCCGGCGGCCGGCCCTGCCCGGCCGCCCTTCGATCGCCGCCGACGGACGCTGCATGGCCGCAAGCGCGGGCAGGTCCATCGCGTCGACGATCCAGCGCGCATGACGGCGAATGTCGATGAGGCGACGCTGCAATGCGTCATCCCAGTTGACGGCCGCTCGGTCGCCGTGAAGATGAAAGAACGCGAGCGCGCGGCGGCCGTGCTCGTCGCCGAGCGGATCGGCCGCGATGCTCACGCCGGACGACGATTGCAACAGCCCCCCGCTTTCGGATACGTACTTCAACTGGTAGTCCGCACTGTATGCGTGCAGGCGATTCGCCAGATTGAAAGCCTCGCCGAGACGCGCGGCCTGGGCCAACGAAAACCCCGTACTCAAATAGATAACGACCCACCTCTGATCTGCTGCATTCACTGGCCAAGCCCCCGACTCGTTTCGACTTCTTCTAATACCGTCGAACTGTCAGGCTTATATTTGGTTTGAATGCGTGCGACAGGACGGCTATCCCGAAATATGAAGCGACGGCATCTTAGCCGAACGGGTCGCGGCTTTGGCGCGAAATGGCCGACGTGGACAGCATGATGGCGGATTACTACAGGCTGTCAGGGGTTGCTGGCGGGCCTGCACCGAATTGCGCAGGCCGATATCGCGAATTATTGCGATTGTGTGCGTCGAAATCGGCGCATTTTCATTTCGACGAATGGCGTTGGGCATCCGGATAAATGCACAGCCGAATATCGGCGCAAACGATATCGACACGTTTCCAATACCATCGGCCGCCACACTGGAAAGCCCGCGTATCCGTTGCCTGCGCATCCTTTAGAATCGCTCCACCCTTCACCACACCGCCCGCGCCCCGTGCCCGCCGATCATCGTCTCGACCTGAACCTGTTTCGCGTGCTCGACGCCGTCTACGTGCATGGCGGCATCGGCGCGGCGGCCCGCGCGCTGCATCTCACGCAGCCGGCCGTCACGCATGCGCTCAACCGGCTGCGCGCGCATTTCGACGATCCGCTGTTCGTGCGCCAGGGCAACCGCGTTGTCGCAACCGAACGCACGCGTTCGATCATCACGGACGTGCAGTTGCACCTGAAGGGCCTGCAAGGCACCGCGCGCGCGCCGTCGGCATTCGATCCCGCGACGCTCGACCTGAGCATCGCGGTCGGCATTCGCGACGTGCTCGAATCGATCGCGCTGCCGCGGATCGTCGCCGCGTTCGCCGACGAAGCGCCGGGCCTGCGGCTCGTGAGCCGTCGCATCGCGGTAGCCGACATCGAACGCGAACTCGCATCGGGCAATCTCGACCTCGTCGTCGATCGCCGCGTGCCGACCGGCCCGCGCATCGCCACCGAACACCTGCTCGACGATTCGCTCGTCGTCGCACTGCGCAGCGATCATCCGCTTGCACGCGACCCGCTGCGGCGCGGCGACTACTTCGCGGCGCAGCATGTCGCGGTGTCGTCGCTCGGCGAGCCGCAATCGCTCGACGTGCTGCTCGGCAACGACGGCCGCTTTCGCGATATCCGGCTCACCTGCCAGCACTATTTCGCCGCGTGCCAGATCGCCGCGACCGGCAACCTGCTGGTCACGCTGCCGCACACGTATGCGTTGCGGATGGCCGCGATGCTGCCGATCGTCGTGCGGCCGCTGCCGTTGCGGCTCAAGCCGTTCCCGCTCCTCGCGTACTGGCACGAATCACGCGACGCCGATCGCGCGCACCAGTGGGTACGCGAGCGGATCGCCGCGCTCGTGCGCAGCAGCGCCGGCAGCGCCGACGCGTAGCCGCACCGCGCGCGCCGTTACGATCGGGGCGGTATGCTGGCGGCTGCACGCCGCCACGCGGCGCCCGCTTCCCTCTTTCCGCTGACCGGAGACTTGCCATGTCGCTCATCCATGCCGCCGCCGTCCTCGACGCCGAGGCGCCCGACTACGTCGTCCAGTTGCAGGCCGGCACGCACGCGCTGACCGGCGACGAAGCACCACGCGAAGGCGGCCAGGATCGCGGGCCGGCGCCTTATGAGTTCGTGCTGGCCGGACTCGCGCAATGCACGGCCGCGACGCTGCGCATGTACATGCAGCGCAAGGCGTGGCCGGCCACGCGCATCGACGTGCGCACCGAGCTGCATGCCGACCGCGAAGGCACGCAATACGTGCGCCGTGTCGTGACGCTCGAAGGCCCGCTCGACGATGCGCAACGCCAGCGCCTCGCCGAAATCTGCGAAAAGACGCCGGTCACGCAGTTCATCAAGCGCGGCACGCGGATCGACACGACGTTGAGCTGACACGCAACGCACACGACACCCGATCGCCGCGCGAATCGCCGCGCCAAAAGAAACGGGGGGCCGCGCACGATGCGCGGCCCCCCGTTCGTCGAACCCGTCAGGCGCTTACAGTCCGAGCGCGGACAGGTCGAGCTTGCCGCCGTTCATCGGCGGGCACCAGAAATACGCGCCCGTCAGCGGCCGCGTGAAGCGGAACAGGCCGTCGACGATCCCGTCTTCCGCGCCGCTCATCCGGCGCATCTGCACGTCGAACGCGCGGAACGAGCAGCCGAACGCAACGAAGTAGAGGCCCGCGCGGCGCGCGTCCGACCACGGCGACGAACGGCGCAGCATGAACGCTTCGGGCTCGAAGCTTTCCTGCGCGGTGCGCTTCACGTGCGCGAACTCGGGTGCGTCGTCCAGTTCTTCGTTGTCCGAGCGGCGGCGCCCGATGATGTTGTCCATGTCGCCCGACGGAATGCGCTCCATCTGCTCAAAGTCGTGCAGCCATTGCTGGACCGCGACGAAGCTCGCACCGTCGAGCCCCGCGCCCTGCCCCGTCACGATCGCCGCGGCCACCGCTTCGTCGCCTTCCGGGTTTTCGGTGCCGTCCTCGTAGCCGGACAGGTCGCGATCGTTCGAATAGCGGAAACCGTCGACCGCATCCTGCAACGCGAACGCCGGCGCCAGCGCGCGTTCGATCGCCCGCGCGCGCAGCACGATCTCGCCGCGATCGTCGCCGCGCAGCCAGACCCACACGTCGGCCGGCGTCGCCGGCAGCGCACGATCCTTCACCGCGAACGCCGGGAATTCCGTCAGGCCCGGCACCGGGTGCCCGAGGTGCGCCGCCAATGCATGCCCGAACCCGGCGACCGTGTCGCGTCCGTCGACGATCTCGCGCAGCGCGGCCAGCGCCGCCGCCACATTGCCGTCGTTCGACATCGTGAAAGTGAGGTATCGGGCCGCCGTATCGATCGGGGTCAGGATGCCTTGCTGAACGTCGCTCATCGTTTCCTCAGGAATGTATCGTGGTGAATCTGCGAGGGCCGCGGCGCGGTGCGCCGCAAACGCTGAAGTGTAATCGATGCGTGTGCCGGCCCATGTGCTGCCGCACTGTGGAAGGGCCGCAAAGGAAGGGCCGAAACCCGGAATACTAACCGTATCGACGCTGCAACGCCGCATTCGTCAGACGTTGCGGCGCGCCCGGCACTGCTGATAGAATCTTTTCACGTCTTTTCGGCGTCCTTTCAACCGTTCACTTCAGGGGAGGTGCAGATGTTCCGAATGCCAGCAACCTTCCCGAACGTGGTCCCACGGCGCAGCTGATCCAGCCCGCCGTCCGCGCCGGCTCCCGAGTTTTCCGCTAACCCGTCAGCCGCGCCGTTTCCCGACAGCCCGTTTCGTTTCGCCGCACGGTTTCCGCGCGGCCCGGCTGTTGCGTTTTCGATGTTCGCCAAACCGGAAAGCCCCGTCGCGCGACGCGCCGGGCAACGATAAATGACCAGAAAAACCACCCATCTGGGCGGCCAGGCATTCCAGGCCGTCTTCGGCTTCACCTTCCGTTACTGGCGCAAGCAGCCGGCCCGCACCGCCACGGTCGCGAGCCTCGCGCTGCTCGCCGCGCTCGCCGACGTGCTCACACCGCTGTTCGCCGGCCGCCTCGTCGATGCGCTGTCGACCGGCCTGACCGACCGCGCCGCCGCGTGGCATGCGGCCCTCGTCGCGTTCGGCACGCTCGCCGCGCTCGGCCTTGGCGCGACGGTGCTGCGGCAAGGCGTCTACCTGAACATCATCACGCTCACGCTGAAGATGATGAGCGAGATCGCGGCCGCGTCGTTCCATCGCGTGCAGCGCTTCTCGACCGACTGGCACGCGAACAGCTTCGCGGGCTCGACCGTGCGCAAGATCACGCGCGGCATCTGGGCGCTCGACCTGCTGAACGACACCGTGCTGATCGCGCTGCTGCCGTCGGTCACGATGCTCGTCGGTGCAACCGTGCTGCTCGGCACGCACTGGCCCGTGATGGGGCTCGTCGTCGGCGCGGGGTCGCTGCTGTACATCACGGTGACGGTCGTGGTGTCGCTCGGCATCGTCGCGCCGGCCGCCCGGCTCGGCAACCTGTGGGATACGCGCATGGGCGGCGCACTCGCCGACGCCGTGAGCTGCAACGCGGTCGTCAAGGCATTCGGCGCGGAAACACGCGAGGAAGCGCGGCTCGCCCGCGTGATCGGCAAGTGGCGGCAACGCACACGCCGCACGTGGGTGCGCGGCACGTTCAACGGCGGGCTGCAGGGTGCGATGCTCGTCGCGATGCAGGCCGCGATGATCGGCGTCGCGCTGCGGCTGTGGGTGAACGACGAGGCGAGCGTCGGCGACATCGCGTTCGCGCTGACGATGTTCTTCATGCTGCAGGGCTACCTGCGCGACGTCGGCATGCACATCCGCAACCTGCAGCGCTCGGTGAACGACATGGAAGAACTCGTCGCGCTCGAACGCCAGCCGCTCGGTATCGACGATCGTCCCGGCGCGCCGGCGATCCGGATCGGGCAAGGCGAGATCCGCTTCGAGCACGTGACGTTCCGCTACGACAACCATCCGGTGCCGCTGTACGACGATTTCTCGATGCGAATCGCGCCGGGCGAACGCGTGGGCCTCGTCGGCCATTCCGGGTCGGGCAAGACGTCGTTCATCAAGCTGATCCAGCGCCTGTACGACGTGTCGGGCGGCCGCATCACGATCGACGGCCAGGACATCGCGCGGGTGCGGCAGGATTCGCTGCGCAGCCAGATCGCGATCGTCCAGCAGGAGCCCGTGCTGTTCCACCGCACGCTCGCGGAGAACATCGCGTATGCGCGCCCCGACGCGAGCCGGGCCGACATCGAGCGCGCCGCGCGGCTTGCCAGCGCGCACGACTTCATCGCCACGCTGCCGGACGGCTATGACACGCTCGTCGGCGAACGCGGGATCAAGCTGTCGGGTGGCGAACGCCAGCGGGTCGCGATCGCGCGTGCATTCCTCGCCGATGCACCGATCCTGATCCTCGACGAAGCCACGTCGAGCCTCGACAGCGAAAGCGAGCTGCTGATCCAGCAGGCGATGGAGCGGCTGATGGTCGGCCGCACGACGCTCGTGGTCGCGCACCGGCTGTCGACCGTGCGTGCGCTCGACCGGCTGCTGGTGCTCGAGCGCGGCAAGGTGATCGAGGAAGGCAGTCACGACGCGCTGATCCGGATCGACGGCGGCATCTATCGCCGGCTGTTCGAGCGGCAGGCGCTGGAGCTCGCGAAGGGGCTCGCCGATTCGCCGCGACGCACGGCGGACGACGCCGCCGGGCCGCTCGACGAGCCTGCCGAGGTGTGACGCAAGCGTGTCGCGACGCGCGCCGGCAGTGCGGTCATCACCGCCGGCGCGCACCGACAAATGGATCCGGATCGAGGCCGTGCCAGGTGCACGGCCTTTTTTACGTCCGCGCGTCACGCCTGCAGCCCTGACGCCGCGCGGCACGACGTGCCCTTTTCCGGTATCCCTTATCATGTCGACCAGGAAATTTGCGACTAGGGATCGACCATGTTTACAGGAATTGTCCAGGGTGTTGCCACCATCAAGACCATCGCCGACCACGGGGAACTGAGAACCTTCAGCATCGAATTCCCGGAGCGGTTTACCGACGACATCGAGATCGGCGCCAGCGTCTCGGTCGACGGCGTCTGCCTGACCGTGACGACCATCCATTCGCCGGAACTGATCGACTTCGACGTGATGCTGCCGAGCCTGAAGATCACCACGCTGGCCGACCTCGCGACGGGTGCCCACATCAACGTGGAGCGGGCCGCGAAGGACGGCGCGGAGATCGGCGGGCATCCGCTGTCCGGCCATGTCGACTTCACCGGGACCATCCGGCACATCGCGACGTCCGAGCATAACCGGATGGTGCGTATCGGCGTGCCGGACGCATTCAAGCGGTACGTGTTCGCGAAGGGCTATATCGCGATCAACGGCTGCAGCCTGACGGTGTCCGACGTCAACCGCGACGAAGGCTGGTTCGACGTCTGGCTGATCCCCGAAACGCGCCGCGCGACGACCTTCGATGCGAAGGGCGTCAACGACACGGTCAACATCGAGATCGAGCGCAGCACGCAGGTGGTCGTGGACACGATCCGGGAATCGGTCAAGGAAACGCTCGGCGAACTGAACGGCGTCGTCACGGCGTTGCTGGCGGAAAAAGGCATCGATATCGAGGAACTGCTGGCGCGCCATGTCGCGCGCCTGCCGAAGCAGTAACGGATGCCGGCGTGCTAGGGCCTGTTCCACCCGCCCGCGACCGGACACGGATCGGGTTCACCCGATGACATCGACGCCACGATAAAGCGTTCGATGTCGCCCGCCACGTGTTCGGGCGTGCCGTCGCTCGCGAACCGCCTGCAGTTCAGGCGCATGAAGGCCGGGAACCGATCGCGGATCTTGCGCATTTCGTCGGCTTCGTTCGCGTTCAGGTACGGCCGGGACATTTGCCGGGCCACGATCCGTTTCGCGCAGCGTTCGAGATCGAACGCAGGCAACAGGAGCGCGGTGAACCGGTCCTCCTCGATGTCACGGCGAAGTGCCGGATAAGCCGGCGCGACATCGTCCGGATACAGCATGAAACCGGACGACACCGCGCAGATCGTGGGCGCCGGCACGTCGCGCCTGAGTTGCTCGTACAGCCGGACGTTGTGCGACGCATACTCGGCATGGCCGCGATCGCGGATGAAATCGCCAATGTTCCCGTGCGCGGCCAGGAAGCACTGATCCACATCGACGAACCGCCAGTTCAGGCGCGCCGCGACAATCGCCCCGACCGTGGTCTTGCCGGCGCCGCCCGGCCCGATCAGATGTACCTGCAACGACACGCTCCCCGTCCGATATCGCATGCATCGCGCTCCCGGAGAAGCCGCAACGAATCCGCCTTCCGCGCCCGCCTCACTCCGCCTGCGCACCCTTCCCCACCGCCACACGCTGCGCACGATAAATCCCCGCGTGCCCGGAGAACAGATACGCAACGACACACGCGACGATCGCATACACGCCGATATCCGCGCCGAACAGTTCGATCGCCATGATCGTCGACGCGATCGGCGTGTTGGCCGCGCCGGCGAACACCGCGACGAAGCCGAGCCCCGCGAGCACCGGCACCGGCAGCGCCAGCACCTGGCCGAGCGCGTTGCCGAGCGTCGCGCCGATGTAGAACAGCGGCGTCACTTCGCCGCCCTTGAACCCCGACGCGAGCGTGACGACGGTGAACGCGAACTTGCCCGCGAAATCGTAGAGCGGCAGCGGGCCGTGGAACGCCGCTTCGATCGTCGGGATGCCGAGGCCGAGATACTGCGGCACGTTCAACGCGGTGGCGGCCGCGGCGACCAGCAGGCCGCCAAGCACCGGCTGCAGCGGCGCATAGCGGACGACGCGGCGGAACCACGCGGTCAGCGCATGCGTCGCAAACGCGAACAGCCGCCCGACCACGCCGAACGCCATGCCCGCGACGACCGTCACGGCCAGCCCCGTCGCCGATACGGCCGGCACGAACGGAATCGCATAGGCCGTGTGATGCACGCCCCACGCGCGGCAGACGACGTCCGCGACGATCGCGGATGCGACACAGGTCAGCAGCGCGTCATAGCGCACGCGCCCGATCGCCAGCACCTCGAGCCCGAACACGGCGCCCGCGAGCGGCGTGCCGAACACCGATGCGAAACCGGCCGCGATGCCGCCCATCAGCAGCACGCGGCGATGTTCGCGATCGAGACGAAACACGTGCGTGATGCGATCGGCGAGCGCGCCGCCCATCTGCACGGCCGTGCCCTCGCGGCCGGCCGAGCCGCCGAACAGGTGCGTGACGACGGTCGCGACGAGCACGAGCGGCCCCATCCGTTTCGGCACGAGCGCCTTCGGGTCGTGAATCTCGTCGATCAGCAGGTTGTTGCCGCGCGCGACGGACTGGCCGAAGCGATGGTAGATCCAGCCGGTCGCGAAACCGGCCGCCGGCAGCCCCCACAGCAGCCACGGATGCGCAACGCGCGTGCCGGTGGCCCAGTCGAGCGCGATCAGGAACAGGGCGGAAGCCGTGCCGGCCAGCGCGCCGAGCAGGGCCGAGAGCGCGAGCCAGCGGCACACGTAGCGCACGGTCGCGAGAAGATCGGCAGAAGTCGTGAAGAACATGATTTCCAGATTCGACGGAACATCAAAACCTGGGCGGCAGAATACCGCATGGACGGCCTGCGACCTCCTGACGACCCAGGAACACGCAGGCATCATCAGCCGGGCTGACCGGCGGTTGAGGGCCGCACCGCGCGCGCAACGCGCCGCGTACGACCGCAGGGAGGCATGCCATCTCCGCTGGCCGCCATTGTACGCGACGCCCCGCGCCGCCCGCAATGCGGCCGCCGGCGCAGCGGAACGGGGCGGCGTCGCGCGCCCCTCGAGCGCCCCGTCAGTCGCGCAGCGGGCGCGTGATGCGCGAGATCAGTTGGGGGGCGATCCGTTCGAGCGGCAGGATCGCCGACGCCGCCCCGATCGCCGCGGCCGCCTTCGGCATCCCGTAGACGGCGCTCGTCGCCTCGTCCTGCGCAATCGTGTAACAGCCCTTCGCGCGCATCGCCTTCAGGCCGAGCGCGCCGTCGCGCCCCATGCCCGTCAGCAGCACGCCGAACGCTTCGCCCTGCCAGCCGTCGGCGACGCTGTTGAAGAACACGTCGATCGACGGCCGGTACGGTGTCTCGACCGGATGCCGCGTATAGCCGAGCACGCCGCGCGGCGACAGGTACAGGTGGTCGTTGGTCGCCGCGAGCAGCACCTCGCCGGACTGCGGCACGCTGCCCTGTCGCGCGACGCGCACCGGCAGCCGCGTATAGCCGTCGAGCCACTCGGCCATCCCGAGCGCGAACGCCTGGTCGACATGCTGGACGATCACGATGGCCGCCGGAAATTCGGCCGGCAGCGCGCGCAGCAGCGCGGTCAGCGCGGTCGGCCCGCCCGCCGACGCGCCGATCGCGACAAGCGTCGGCTGGCCGCGCTCGGGCGTCGGCCCCGGCGGCACGAGCGTCGTGGTGCGGCTTTCGAGCAGCCGGCCGATCTGGTCGATCTTCGCGAGCAGCGCCTGCGGCGACGCGTCAGTCGACAGCCCGAGCGCGAGCGTCGGCGTGTCGACCGCATCGAGCGCGCCTGCGCCCATCGCCTCGTAGACCGACGACGTGTTCGCGCTGACGCTCGCCGTCACGATCAGGATCGCGCACGGCGCGCGCGCCATGATCCGGCGCGTCGCCGCGACGCCGTCGACCTTCGGCATCACGAGATCCATCAGCACGAGATCGGGCGGATGCGCGACGCAGAAATCCACCGCCTCGTCGCCGTCGGTCGCGACCCACAGCACGCGGTGGTCCGTGCGCAGCGCGATCACGCGGCGCAGCGCCTCCACGGCGAGCGGCAAGTCGTTGACGATACCAATGTTCATCCTCGCGCGTCCCCGATCAGGTCGTGCACGGCGTCAAGCAACGCCTCGTCGTGGAAGCTGCTCTTCGCGAGGTAGTAGTCGGCGCCCGCATCGAGCCCGCGACGGCGATCCTCGTCGCGATCCTTGTACGACACGATCATCACCGGCACGCGCTTGAGCATCGGATCGCTCTTGATCAGCGTGACGAGCTCGATGCCGTCCATGCGCGGCATGTCGACGTCGGTGACGACGAGATCGAACGCATCGCTGCGCACCGCGTTCCAGCCTTCCATCCCGTCGACCGCGACCGTCACGTCGTAGCCGCGCTTTTCCAGCAGCTTGCGTTCGAGCTCGCGCACCGTCAGCGAATCGTCGACGACGAGCACGCGGCGGCGCCGGTCAGTCAGCGCGAGTTGCGGGTCACGCGTGAGTCGCGCGAGCTGCCCGCCGCGCACGAGCTTGTCGACCGAGCGGATCAGGTCCTCGACGTCGACGATCAGCACCGGGTCGCCGTTCTCGAGCAGCGCGCCGGCCGCGATGTTCTGGATCTTGTGCAGGCGGCTGTCGAGCGGCTGCACGACGAGCATCCGCTCGCCGAGGAAGCGGTCGACCGCGACGCCGTACAGCTCCGGCTCGGCGCCGACCACCACGACCGCCGTGCTCCCGCGAGCCGCGTCGGGCTCGCCCGCGTCGAGCAGCTGGTGGGCGGCGACGAGGCCCGCGCGCCGGCCGTCGAACGGGAAATGCGGCTGCCCTTCGAGCACGTCGATATCGTCGTGTGCGAGTTCGAGCGTGCGGCGCACGTGGGCGAGCGGGAATGCATACGGCTCGCCCCCGACCTCGACGAGCAGGCTGCGGATCACCGACAGCGTGAGCGGCAACTGCAGCACGAAGCGCATGCCCGCGCCCGGCTCGTTGAAGATCCGCACCGCGCCGCGCACGCCGCGCACCATCTCCTGCACCGCGTCGAGGCCGACGCCGCGGCCCGACACGTCGGTCACCGCATCGCGCATCGAGAAACCCGGCAGCAGCAGGAATTCGAGCAGCTCGGGATCGGACAGCCGCGCGGCTGTCTCGTCGTCCGTCAGGCGCTGGCGCACGACGGCCGCGCGCAGCGCGTCCATGTCGACGCCCGGACCGTCGTCGATCACGCTGACCAGCAGCGAGCCGGCGCTGTGGCGCGCCTCCAGCGTCACGCTCGCCTCGGCCGGCTTGCCGCGGGCACGCCGCGCGTCCGGCGAATCGACGCCGTGGTCGATCGCGTTGCGCAGCAGGTGGCCGAGCGGCGCGTCGAGCAGGTCCAGGATGTCGCGGTCGACCTGCGTGCTCTCGCCGACGATCGAGAACCGCACCTGCTTGCCGAGCGAGCGCGCGAGATCGCGGACGATGCGCGGGTACGCACGCGTCGCGTCGCCGAACGGCCGCATCCGGCATTGCAGCGCCTCGTCGTACAGCTGCTCGGCGATATGGGTACTGCGCCGCTCGAAGCGGTCGAATTCGTCCATGCGCTCGGCAAGCGAACGCTGCAGGTCGTTCAGCATGTGCCGCACTTCGTTCATCGACGCGAGCATGCCCGAGTCGAGATCGTCGGCGAATTGTTCGTACATCAAATCGAGCGAGCGGGCTGCGTCGCGCTGCGCGCGCTTCACACGCAGCATCGATTCGGCGAACGGCTTGAGCCAGCGCGATTCAACCAGCGATTCGCCGGACAGGCTCAGCAGCCGGTTCAGCGTATCCGCGCGCACGCGGCGCATCGCGCCGGCGCCGGCCACGCGGCCGGCCTGGGCGGGATCGGGCACCGCGCCCGATACCGCAAGCGGCGGCACCGCGGCACCGGCCCCGACAGGCTCGTTCGCGGCACCGTCGTGCTCGCGATACGGTACGACCGACGGCGGCGCCGGCGGCGGGACGGCGCCCGGCGCCTGCATCGTCTGCGCGCCGTCGGCACCTGTGAGCGCCGCCGCGAACACCTCGATCTCCGTCTGCGTCACGGGCTGCGCCTGCGGATCGCCGACGCGCACCAGCAAATCGACGCCCGCCAGCAGCACGTCGACGTGCGTGGCCGTCAGCGCGATCGTGCCGGCCTGCGCGGCGACGAAACACTCTTCCATCCGCCCCGCGATGTCGACGCCAAGCGGCACGCCGACGATGCGCGCGGCGCCCTTCAGCGAATGCGCGGCGCGCATGCAGGCCTCGAGCGCGACGGAATCGGGCTCGCCCGATTCGAGCGCGAGCAGCCGCTCGGACAGCGCCTGGGTCTGCGTGCGCGTTTCCTCGCGATACAGCTCGAGCAGCGACAGGTGGCTCAGATCGTCATCGCCGCTCATCGCATGCTCCGTGTGACGGCGTCGAACAGGCGGTCGTCGTCGAGCAGGCCCACCGACTTGCCGCGCCACGACAGCACACCGCGCGACAGGCCGGCGCTCGCGCGCCCGACCGTTGCCGGAACCGGCACCCAGTCGGATGCGCCGAAGCGCAGCACGCCCTCGACTTCGTCGACCGGAAACACGACCGGGTCGCCCTGGTGCGCGGCCACCAGCAGCCGCGTGAAGCGGCCATCATCGCCGCCGGTGCCGCCCTTGCCGGCGTCGAGGCCGAGCAGCGCGCCGATCGAGATCGCGATGCGCAGCGTGCCGCGGATGTTGACCACGCCGCGCACGGCCGAATTGCGGCGATACGGCAGCGAATGGATCGGACGCGTGCCGGCGATCTCGCGCAGCACGCCGATCGGCAGCGCGAGCCATTCGCCGGCCACGCGGAACGCCAGCGCCGCATGGCGCGTATCGGCGTCGGCGTCGGCGTCGTGCACGTGCGGCGCGCCGGGCGCGCTCATCCGGCGCGTGGTGTCGGCCATCTCGGCCCCGTCGAGCGGGCGCTCGAGCAGCTTCGCCGCGTGATACGCGTACACCGGGCAGTTCAGGCAGCGCAGGCAGTCGTTCAGCCGCTCGCACGTGCGGTCGCCGCGCGTGCCGATCCGGTTCCAGCAATCGTCGACGTCGATCGTCGTCTCGTCAATGGCAGCGGCGGCGCGGTTCATGAATTCCTCTGGTCATCGCTGTGTCGGTCCCCAACCCGTAGTCTTGTCAGCCGGCCGAGCGCCGTGCGCGCTCGAGCAGCCATTGCGCGCCCGCGCGATCGCCGCCGACGTCGAGCAGCGTCGCAAGATGGGTCAGCGCTTCGTGGTGCGTGGGCCGCAGGTACAACGCCTTCCGGTAGAAGTCGCCGGCTTCCGCGGCACGCCCGCGCGCATCCGCGATCAGCCCGTTCAGGTAGAACGCATCGGCATGCGGCCCGACGCGTGCCGAGAACTGCGCAAGCACGCGCTCGGCCTCGTCGAACGCGCCGGCATTCGCAAGCGCCTGCGCATCTTCCAGCGTCGGCGCGGCGCCTTCGGCAACCGGTACGGCCGGCGCAACCGGTGCGGCCGGTTCGACCGCCACTGCCGACAGGTCGGCCCGTGCGTCGAACGCGGCCGCGCGCATGGCGGGCGGCGGCACCGTGAACGGCTGACGCGCGTCGCCGAGCCAGGCCGGCGGCGCGACCGCCAGCACCGGGCGCGTCGCCGCGAGCGGCGCGACCGTGAAGCGCTCCGCGCGCCGGTACGGCGCCGTCGCCACGGACAGCGGCGCCGCCGGCCGGGCCGCATATGCGTCGGACACCGCGGCGGCGGGCTCGCGATGAAACGCGAATGCCAGCGGCACGCGCGCCGAGCGCATCCCGTGCCGCATCGCGACGCCCGTTTCGGCCGGCCCGACGAACAGCATGCCGTCGTCGGCAAGACGCTCGTCGAGCGAGCGGATCACGCGATCCTGTGCGTCGCGATCGAAGTAGATCAGCACGTTGCGGCAGAACACGAAATCGTAGCGAATGCCCGTGTCCACAGCCGGTTCGACGAGGTTCGCCTGACTGAACTGCACGCATGCCCGCACGCGATCGTCGAGCAGCCAGCCATCGCGGGTCGGCGTGAAGTGCCGCGCACGAAACTCCGTCGCGGTGCCGCGGAACGCATTGCGCCCGTAGCAGCCGAGCCGGGCGTGCTCGATCGCGCGCACGCTGAGGTCGATTGCGTCGATCGTGAAACTGGCCGGGTCGAGCCCCGCGTCGAGCAGCGCCATCGCCGCCGAATACGGCTCCTCGCCCGTCGAGCACGGCGCGCTCAGCACGCGGATCACGCGGCCGGGCAGCGCGGCGAGCCGTTCGACCGCGAGCCGCGCGAGCGTCGCGAAGGCCTCGCGGTCGCGGAAGAACCAGGTCTCGGGCACGACGAACAGCTCGATCAGCGCACGCCGCTCGTCGGCCGACGCGTTGAGCTGCTGCCAGTATGCGTCGAGCGCGTCCTGCGTCACGGGCGGCCGCGCCGCCGACGGCAGGCGCTCGCCGTCCGCCTGCAGCGCATGCACGCGCTCCGTCAGCGCGCGGGTCATGAAATCGTTGCCGAGCGAATCGGGGTCGATGCCGGTCTCGCGCAACAGCCAGCCGTGAAATCGCGATTCGGACTCTTTCATGCGAACTCTCCCCCATGGCCCGGCAGGCCGCCGTCGAACAGATACAGGCGTGCAACATCGTCGATCAGGTCGGCAACCGATACCTGCTGCACGACGCCATCGGGCGTGTTCGCGACGAGCCCGAGCCAGCGCGTGCGCGCGGTCGAGATGCCGCTCGCGCGAAACGCCGCGCGATCGATCCGCATCGTCTGCGTCGCGCGCTCGACGATCAGCCCGATCGTGCGCTCGCCGCCTGCCTCGTCGGCACGGTAGCGGACCATCACGAGCCGCGTCGAGCGCAACGCATGCGCGCGGCGCCCGAGCGCCAGCATCGGCACGTCGATCACCGGCACCGGCTGGCCGCCGCGCATCAGCAGCCCGGCGATCCATTCGGGGGCGCCGGGCACGGCCTTCGTGACTGCGAGCGGCAGCACCTCGCCGATGCCGGCCGCGTCGAGCGCATAGCGTTCGCCGTCGAGCTCGAACATCAGGAACAGCGCGTGTGCACCGTTCTGCGTATCGGCGCGCGTCACGCGTCGACCTTGAAGCGCGACACGCTGGTACGCAACTGGTTCGCCACCAGCGTCAGGTCGTCGATCGCCTGCGACGACTGGCGCAGCGATTCGGCCGTCTGCTGCGCGGCCTCCGACAGCTGCGACAGCGCCTGTGTGATCTGCTCCGCGCCATTCGCCTGCGTCTGCATCCCTTCGTTGACCATCTGGAAGCGCGGCGCAAGCGTCTGCACCTCGGCGATGATCTGCGACAGCTGCCCGCCGACCTGCTGCACGTCGAGCATCCCGCGGCGCACTTCCTCGGAGAACTTGTCCATCCCCATCACGCCCGCCGACACCGCCGACTGGATTTCCTTCACCGTCTGCTCGATGTCGTAGGTCGCGACCGCCGTCTGGTCGGCGAGGCGGCGGATCTCGGTCGCGACGACCGCGAAGCCGCGGCCGTATTCGCCGGCTTTCTCGGCCTCGATCGCCGCGTTCAGCGACAGCAGGTTGGTCTGGTCGGCCACCTTGGTGATCGTCGCGACCACCTGGTTGATGTTCAGCGCCTTCTCGTTGAGGATCGCGAGCTTCGCGTTCACGGAACCGGCCGCGTCCATCACGCTGCGCATCGTCTCGCCCATCCGCGTGAGCCCGCTCTGGCTCACGCCCGCGAGCGTCGCCGACTGCTCGGCCACGCCGGCCACTTCGTTCATCGTGCGCACCAGGTCGCGCGAGGTCGCGAAGATTTCGCGCGAGGTCGCGCCGATCTCGGTCGTCGTCGCCGCGGTTTCGTTCGCGGTCGCCTGCTGCTCGCGCGACGTCGCCGCGATCTCGGCGACCGACGTCGTCACCTGCAGCGACGACTGCTGCGCACGCGCGACGAGCTCGGTCAGTTCGTCGGCCATCCGGTTGAAGCCCGTCTCGAGCGTGCCGAATTCGTCGCGGCGGCGCAGGTCGAGTCGGCGCGTCAGGTTGCCGGTACGCATCACGTCGTGCACCTCGACGAGCCGCGCCATCGGTACGGTTACCGAACGGAACAGCATGTAGCCGAACCCCAGCGCGGACAGCAGCATGACCGCCAGTGCGGTCGCGAGCACCGCTTCGGTGTCCTGCACGGATTCGCGGATCAGCTTCGCCGACTGATCGGCGAACTTGCGGTTTTCCTGCACCAGGATATTCGCGTTGCGCACGACCTCGGCCCATGCGGGCTGCACCTTCGCATACGCGGCAACCGCATCGTCGCGCGATTGACGGTGCCGCTGCACCGCTTCGTTCAGCAGCGGCAGGTAGTGGTCGTAGGTGCCCCGGAAGGTCGCGAAGCGCTGCCGGTCGTCGTCGCGAAACATCGAGTTCTGGTACTCGACCGACAACGAATCGACGTCCTTCGCCGAATCGGCGATCTTCGCGAGATCGCGCTGGATGTTTTCGGAATCGGTCTCGACGAACGTCGCCTGCTGCAGCAGCATGAATGATTCATTCACCGCGCCGCGCAGCGACGACGCGAGGTAGACGCCAGGCAGCGAATCGCGCTCGATGCTGACGGCTTCGCTGTTGATCGCGCGCAATCGCTCGTAGGACACGCCGGCTGTCACCAGCATCAGCACGAACAGCACGCCGAAGCTGAGCAGGATGCGATTGCCGAGCGTCAGCCGGGCAGCGCCGATCGTCGGATGCAGGCTTTCATTGGTCGCGCGGGGCGTCACGGTGGCCATGTTCGTTATGGGCTTTCTAAAATCAGCGTTGAAAAAATCCGCACCCGCCTGCGCGCCGGACGGCGCGCCACGAGCGCATCGGGGTCTGCGGGCAGCGCGGCGCCGGCAGGCCGCGCCGCGAAATCACCGCTCCGCTTGCGCCGGCAGCCGAAGCGCGACCATGAAGCCGCGCGCCGTATTGCGCATCAGGATCTGGCCGCGATGCCGCGCCGCCGTCGCGCGGACGAACGCGAGCCCGAGGCCGAAGCCGCCGCGTGCCGCGCCATGCGCGGATTCGAGCTGCACGAACGACTCGGTCGCGGCCGTGCGCTGCTCCGGCGCGATCCCGGCGCCGGTATCCTCGACGCCGATCAGCCATGCACCGTCCTCGCTGCTCAGCGTGCAGTGCACGTCCGTGCCGGCCGGGCCGTACTTCAGCCCGTTGTCGATCAGGTTCGCGACCGCGCGCGTCAGCATCATGCGGTCGCCCATCGTCACGCACTCGGTGTCGGGCACGTGCGCGGCGACCCGGCTGCCGAGCCCGGCCGCCTTCTCCCACAGCTGGTCGACGGCGTCGAGCACGATCTCGTTGAGACTCACGACCTCGTGCGCGCGGCGCTCGGACTGCGCGCGGGTCAGGTGGATGAAGCCGTCGGCAAGCGCGAGCGCGCGCCGCGCATGGCCGGCAATGCGTTCCATGATTGCCGGCATCTCGCCGTGCTCGGACCGGTAGACGTCGAGCAGCGCGAGGATCGACGTCTGCGGCGAACGCATGTCGTGCGACAGGAAATCGAGCGCCTCGTCGCGCTGCCGGGACATCAGGTACGAATTCGAGTGATAGCGGATACGTGCGGCCAGCTCCATCGCGTCGGGGAGCTTCACCAGATAGTCGTTCGCGCCGGCGATGAACGCCTCGCGCTTGACGATCGGCTCCTCCTTCGCGGACAGCACGATGATCGGCACGCGAGCGGTGCCGGCGTCCGCACGCCACGCGCGGACGAGATCGAGGCCATCGATCTCCGGCATCACGAGATCCTGCAGGATGACCGTCGGCTTCACGTCGCGCGCGACCGCCATCGCCCGGTGCGCGTCAGTGCACACGTGCAGGTCGATGTCGTGTTCGCTGCGCAGCGCGCGGCGGATCACCTCGCCGACGAACGGTTGATCGTCGACGAGAAGAACCGACAACCCCGATTCAAGACAATCCGAGGCATTATCACCGCTCGATTCTTTCATAAATACAGTTTCAAACGCCGATTCTCCAATCGATTCTTTCATAGGAGTTGTTTATCAGACTTTGGACGCTATCTTAATTCGACGGTTGAAAAACCCGCCTGATTCCGCCGACTTGGCCTGTCAGCACCGCCTTGCAGGGCTCCGGACGCCGATTTCTCCCCGTTGGCGGCCGCATTACCTCCGCATCCTTTCTCTCAATAAACATAACCGGCTGATTCTAAATGAAATTAGAACACAGCATCTATCTCCTTCCGGTTTAGTTTTGCCAAATATGCAGAAAGAGACGGAATCAGTTAAATCAGATCATTTCCGGATTCGAAAGACGATAACGTTTGCGAGACCAGCGCCATAAGGTTTGCATGCGCTGCAAGGCTGGCTCCCCGCTGCATTTGGGGCCGGATGGAAATACGTCGAATCGGCGGGTGTGAGAAACGAAAAAAGCGCGCCGGGCAACGATCGCCCGTGCGCGCTTCGGGCCGGCTGGCACCGGCCGCTCGATGGCGGGATGACGCTGGGGTGCTGCCTTACCCGCGCGCGTGCTGGGCGGACACTTCCTGCAGGTCGAGGTCGCGTTCGAGCGCGTGCAGCATTTCGTCGTGGATGCGCCCCGATCGGTGCAGGCGCAACAATTCCACGCGCCCGGCCTTGATCGCGGCCAGCACGACGTCGTAGTGCGCGGTACGCACTTCTGCCGGGTATGCCGGCTCGTCCTTCGCCCGCTCGGTCAATTCCGCGCGATACGTGTACTGCTCGAGCAGGCGCGGATGGATCACGACCCCGTTCTCGTCGCGTACGAGCGGCTGGATCGCCGCGAGTTGCGCAGCCTCGACGTACGCCCACGTCTGCGGCTCGGTCAGGTGATGCGCCGCGCGCTCTTCACGCTGCGGCAGGCGCAGCAGCCGGATCAACGGCCCGATCGTCGTGCCCTGCAGCAGCACGGTGACGAGGATCACCGCGAACGACGCGACCAGGATCACGTCGCGGCCGGGCATCGCCTCGGGCAGCGACAGCGCGATCGCCAGCGTGACGACGCCGCGCATCCCGGCCCAGCTCATGATCGTCGCGGCCTTCCAGTCGGGCGCTTCGCCGCGCCGCGCGATCCCGCGCACCGGCCACTTCAGCATCTCGACCGCGTAGATCCACACGAAGCGCGACACGATCACCGCCGCCAGCACCGCGAGCATCGGCGGCACCATCGTGGCAAGCACCTGCTCGAAGCCGCCGAGCCGGTGGATCGCACCGCGCAGCGACAGCCCGATCAGCACGAACACCATCGCTTCGAGCAGGAACACGATGACCTGCCAGAACGCGGTGCCGCGCGTGCGCACGGCCGCCGAGAACACCTCGTGCTGATGCCAGCCGATGATCATGCCGGCCGTGACGGTGGCGATCACGCCGGACACCTCGACCATTTCACCCGCGATATAGGCGATCCAGCCGGCAATCACCGCGACGGTGATCACGAGATAGTCGTCGTCGAGCTGCTTCAGGAACCACACGACGAGCTTGCCGACCGCGAAGCCGATCGCCACGCCGCCGAGCCCGAGCTCCGCGAAGCGCACGACCGCGTGCTCGACGCTGAACGCGCCGGTGAGTGCCGCCGCGACCGCGAAGCGAAACAGCACGAGGCCCGCCGCATCGTTCAGCAAGCTCTCGCCTTCGAGCAGCACCATCAGCCGGCGCGGCAGCGCGACGCGTTCGAGCACGGCCTTCGCGGCAACGGCGTCGGGCGGCGACACGATCGCGCCGAGCGCGAAGCACGCGGCCCACGGCAGTGACGGCGCCACCCAGTGCACGGCGAAGCCGACCGCGAACGTCGTGAACACGACCGCACCGATCGCCAGCAGCAGGATGCCACCGACGTTGCGCTTGAACTCCTCCCACACCGAAAAATACGCGCCGTCCATCAGCAACGGCGGCAGGAACACCAGCAGCACCAGTTCGGGATCGAGATTGATCGGCGGCAGGCCGGGGATGAACGCGATGCCGATGCCGCCGACCAGCAGCGCGGCCGCGGGCGGCAGCCGCAGCCGCTTGGCGAGGCATTCGAGCGCGACGATCGCGAGAAATGACAACAAAACCAGCTTGAATGCCGAGACGGGAGACATGAATCGACCTCGTGAAGAATGAATTCGCGCGTTCCGGCGTCGTACCCCGGTCGGCAGTTTCGCGCGATTACATCACGAGGCGAGTGCCGCAGTCGAGCGCGTTCTGGCGCGCCGCCACGCGGTGCGGGCACGATGCAAGCCAGGCGCCGGCCCGCTGCGCGCAACGCCATGAAAAACGGCACGCGGGCCGGCCCGATCGCCTGCCCGCGTGCCGTCGCGGCACCGCGCTGCCCGCCCCGCGTTACCGGCGCCGCACGACCATCAGCCGCGGCTCGGTCATGTCCTCGATCGCGTAGCGGATCCCTTCGCGGCCGAGGCCCGAATCCTTCACGCCACCGTACGGCATGTTATCGACGCGGAACGACGGCACGTCGTTGATCACGACGCCGCCGACCTCCAGCTCGTCCCACGCGCGCTGCGCATGCGTGAGCGAATCGGTGAACACGCCGGCCTGCAGCCCGAAGTCGCTGTCGTTCACGCGCGCGAGCGCATCGTCGAACCGGTCGAACTTCTCGAGGATCGCAACGGGGCCGAACGCCTCCTTCCGGTACAGGTCCTGCTCGTGCCCGACGTTTTCCAGCAGCGTCGCCTCGAACATCGCACCGTCGACCTTGCCGCCCGCGACGATCTTCGCGCCCGCCGCGACGGCCGCGTCCATCCACCCCGACAGCCGGCGCGACTCCGATTCGGAAATCATCGGGCCGACGAACGTCGACGGATCCTTCGGATCGCCCATCTTCAGCGAACGCGTCTTCGCGATCAGCTTCTCGCGCAGCGCGTCGTACAGGTCGGCATGCACGAGGATCCGCTGCACGCCGATGCAGCTCTGGCCCGACTGGTAATACGCGCCGAACGCGAGACGCTCGACCACGTAGTCGAGCCGGTCGCGTTGATCCGCATCGACGATCGCGGCCGCGTTGCCGCCTAGCTCCAGCACGACTTTCTTCTTGCCGGCCTTCTCCTTCAGCGCCCAGCCGACCGCCGGCGAGCCCGTGAACGACAACAGCTTGAAACGCTCGTCGGTCGTGAACAGGTCGGCGCCGTCGCGATGCGCGGGCAGCACCGAGAACGCGCCCTCCGGCAAATCGGTTTCCGCGAGTACCTCGCCGATGATCAGCGCGCCGATCGGCGTGCGGCTCGCAGGCTTCAGCACGAACGGACAGCCGGCCGCGAGCGCGGGCGCAACCTTGTGCGCGGCGAGGTTCAGCGGAAAGTTGAACGGCGAGATGAACGAGCACGGGCCGATCGGCACGCGCTTCACGTACCCCGTATAACCCTGCGCTCGCGCGGAGATTTCGAGGTTGATGATCTCGCCGTCGATGCGCACCGATTCCTCGGCGGCCACGCGGAACGTGTCGATCAGCCGCGTCACTTCGCCCTTCGAATCGTTGATCGGCTTGCCGGCCTCGATGCAAAGTGCCTCGGCCAGTTCGTCGAAGCGCTCGCGAAAACGTGCGACGCAATGGTCGAGCACGGCCTGCCGCTTGTAGGCCGGCAGCTCGCGCATCGGCTTCGCTGCGTCGACTGCCGCGCCGATCGCTGCGTCGATGGCCTTCGCATCGGCCAGCGCGACGCGCGTCGCGACCTTGCCGCTGAACTTGTCCGTCACTTCCAGATCGGTGTTCGCGTAAACCGCCTCGTTGGCGAGGTAATACGGGTAGGCTTCCTTCAACATGGAACGACTCCTTCCGGTGGACGGGGAATTCAGAGTTGCGCCGACAGGCGCTTGATCTCGCGGTTCAGCACGCGCTCGTTGTCCGAATAGTCGATCGGCACGTCGATCACGTGCACGCCCGGCGACGAGAAACACTCGCGCAGCAGCGGCTCGAGATCGTCGGCCGATTCGACGCGGTGCCCGTGCGCGCCGTAGCTTTGCGCATACGCGACGAAATCGGGGTTCTGCAGCGTCATCGCGAAATCGGGGAAGTTCATGTTCTCCTGCTTCCAGCGGATCATCCCGAACGCGTCGTCGCGCAGGATCATCACGACGAGGTCGAGCTTCAGCCGCACGGCCGTTTCGAGCTCCTGCGAATTCATCATGAAGCCGCCGTCGCCGCACACGGCGATCACCTTGCGCTGCGGATGCACGATCTTGGTCGCGATCGCCGACGGCAGGCCTGCGCCCATCGACGCGAGCGCGTTGTCGAGCAGCAGCGAATTCGGCTCGTGCGCGCGCCAGTAGCGCGCGAACCAGATCTTGTACATCCCGTTGTCGAGACAGACGATGCCGTCGACCGGCAGCGCGTTGTAAAGATCGTTGACGATCCGCACCGGATACATCGGGAAGCGCGGATCGTGCTGGCCCTTCTCCAGATGGGCGTCGAAATGCTCCTTGATCATCGCGAAGCGCGCGAAATCCCAGTGCGGCTGCGGCGCGATCGCTTCCGTCATCTGCCACACCGCGTTCGCGATGTCGCCGACCACCTCGATCTGCGGGAAATAGACGGGATCGACCTGCGCGCCGAGGAAGTTCACGTGGATCACGGTCTTGTCGTCCGCGCGCATGAAGAACGGTGGCTTCTCGATCACGTCGTGGCCGACGTTGATGATGCAGTCGGCATGCTCGATCGCGCGGTGTACGAAGTCGCCGTCGGACAGCGTCGCGTTGCCGAGCCACAGCGGATGCGACTCGTCGATCACGCCCTTGCCCATCTGCGTCGTGAAGAACGGGATGCCCGTCTTGTCGACGAATTCGCCGAGGATCTTGCGGGTCGTCTTGCGGTTGCCGCCCGCGCCGATCATCAGCAGCGGATGGCGCGCGGCCTGGATCGCGTCGACCGCGTGCGCGACCGCCTTTTCCTCGGCCACCGGCCGCCGGCTGTAGCTGCGCGGGATCGGCTTGCCGTCACCCTCCTCGTGCGCGATGTCTTCCGGCAGTTCGAGGTGCGCGGCGCCCGGACGCTCCTCCTCCGCGCGACGGAACGCCTCGCGCACGGCCGACGGGATGTTGCCGATCGACACGATCTGCCGCGTGAACTTCGTGAGCGGCTGCATCATGTCGACCACGTCGACGATCTGGAAGTGGCCCTGCTTGCTGGACTTGATCGGCTTCTGCCCGGTGATCATCAGCATCGGCATCCCGCCGAGCTGCGCATACGCGGCGGCCGTCACGAAATTCGTCGCGCCGGGCCCGAGCGTGGCGATACACACGCCGGTGCGGCCCGTCAGGCGGCCGTAGGTGGCGGCCATGAACCCGGCCGCCTGCTCGTGCCGGGTCAGCACGAGCTTGATCTTCGATCGCCGCAGCGATTCGAGCAGATCGAGGTTTTCTTCGCCTGGAATGCCGAACACGTACTCGACGCCTTCGGCTTCCAGCGCCTTCACGAACAGATCCGATGCTTTCATGGGGGACTCTCGGTTGATGCCGCCTGCCCGGCCTACGGACACGCAGCGTTCAGAACGCGCGCCGGCCTACGGCACGCGGACGCTTTACCTACTGGACACAAACCACGGCACTGCCCGCCGCGCAACACGCAACACGCGATACGCGGCGGCGCCTCCGGATTCCGGAGGACAAACGGATCCGCCCGCGCGCGGCAAGCGCGCGGGCGGCAAGGACGTTTTTGATTGTAGACGGATTCGGGAAATGTCGACTTCGGCCAAACGGCCATTTGGCGCCCAAGCGAAGCAGGCGGCCCTAATGTAGCGGCAACGGAACAGCCCGATACACCTGTGAACCATGGTTGACATACTGCAATCAATGCCCTACAGTGCGCCTACGTTCAGCATCCGGACCACCACCGTCTTCGACGCATGGTTTGCCGGCCTGCAGGATCGCGTCGCAAAGCGCCGCATCCAGGCGCGCATCGACCGCCTGTCGATGGGCAATCCGGGCGACTGGAAATCCGCCGGCTCGCCGGTCGTCGAAATGCGTATCGACCATGGCCCCGGATATCGCGTCTACTACGTCCGGCGAGGAACGATCTGGGTCATCCTGCTCTGCGGCGGCGATAAATCGACGCAACAGGCCGACATACGCGCCGCGCACGCGATGCTCGCGCATCTCGACATGGAGTAATCGATGGACAAGATCAGCACCCGGCCGTGGGATTCGGCCGACCATCTGAAGACCGAAGACGACATGGCCGACTACTTCGAAGCGTGCCTGCAGGAAGCCGGCGACGATCCGGCCTTCATCGCGCACGCGCTCGGGGTAATCGCACGCGCACGTGGCATGTCGCAGGTCGCGCGCGATGCGGGCCTGTCACGTGAAGGGCTATACAAGGCGCTGTCGCACGACGGCAACCCGAGCTTCGGCACCATCCTGAAGGTCATCAAGGCGCTCGGCCTGCAACTGCACGGCTCGAAAGCGCACGCATGACGCGCGGGCACGGCCCGTCGCGCCCTCCGCGCGATGTCCGCGACCGCGTCAATGCAACCACCCGGCCGCCCAGCGCGGCACCAGCGACACCAGATACAACCCAAGCCCGATCAACCCGCCGACCAGCGTGCCGTTGATGCAATAGATCGTCCGAATGGCATATCGGCCCCGTAAAGGCGACGTGCGCCCCTATACTCGTCGGGACGACGGCAACCGGCCGGCATGCATTGGCGAAACCTGCCATCGCACGATGATCTCATCAACTCCCTATCAATCAGCATTCCTATTGGTTATTTCACGCAGAGGCGCTTCGACGTAAGCGTCGTCGAAATCATTTCACCCCTATTGACGTATTACGCCAAACGTAATACCATGCCCGTAATGATCAGATCGTTCCGATGCAAAGATACTCGGTTGCTGTTTGCCGGAGAATCACCAAAGCGCTTCCGTACGATCGAAACCGTTGCTACCCGGAAACTGCAAATGGTCGCCGCCGCGAAAGAATTGCGCGACTTGCGAGCACCGCCCGGCAACCGGCTCGAAGCATTGCAAGGCGATCGGGATGGTCAGCACAGCATCCGAATCAACGAACAATGGCGGGTCTGTTTCGAATGGAGTGACGATGGCCCGACCCAGGTCGAGATCGTCGACTATCACTGACTGGAGCTTTGCATGCTCAAGAATGGAATGCGCCCGATTCATCCGGGCGAAGTCCTGCGGGAAGAATTCCTCGTTCCGCTGGACATGAGCGTCAACGCACTGTCGCTCGCGTTGAACGTGCCGGCGACACGCTTGCACGAAATCGTCAAGGAACGGCGCGGTATCACGGCCGATACGGCTTACCGGCTCGCGCGCTACTTCGAGACGTCGCCGGAATTCTGGCTGAACCTGCAGACCGCCTACGATCTCAAGACACTGCCGACGCGCAGCGAGATCGACCGCAAGGTCGAACCGCGCGAGCGCACGCACGCGTAAGCACCGCAGCCGCAGTTCGCCGGCGTGACCGCGTCAATGCAACCACCCGGCCGCCCAGCGCGGCACCAGCGACACCAGATACAACCCGAGCCCGATCAGCCCGCCGACCAGCGTGCCGTTGATGCGGATGTATTGCAGATCCTTGCCGATGTTCAGCTCGATCTGCTGCGACATCTCGCGTGCATCCCAGTTGCGCACCGTGTCGCGGATATGGCGCATCAGGAAATCCGCGAAATCCGGCGCCATCTCGTGCACCGCCTTCTCGACGTGCTCGTTCAGCGACGCGCGCAATGCCGGGCTCTCCGCAAGCCGCGCACCGAGCCAGCCACCGAGCGTCGCGGCCTGCCGGTGCAGCGCCGAATCGGGGCGTGCGAGATCGGCCTTCAGCCACGCACGCAACTGATCCCACAAGTCGCGCACATACTCGTTGAACGCGGCGCCGTCGCGAACATAGCGCTTGATCTCCTCGCCCTTCGCGATGAACACGGGATCGTGCTTCAACTGCTCGGTCAACCGCACGACCGTCCGGTCGAAGCGCTGCCGCAGCTCATGCTCCGGGTCGGCCGCCACGCCCTCCAGCAGGCGGCTCACCGCGCTCGCGAGCATCCGCGCGCCGTTCTCGCCGAACCACTGTGTCGGCATGATCTTCTCGACCTTCGGGTATTGCGTCTTCAGCCATTCGACGATGAATCCCGCGATCACCTCGCGGTTCTCCTCCTTGTCGAGCACGTCGACCACCTGTTCGATCGCATCGTCGAGCAGCACCTGGTGGCGGCCGTCCTTCGTCAGCGTGTCGAGGATCGCGCCGGCCGATTGCGACAGGTCGACCCGGTCGATCACCGCGCGAAACGCGTCGTGGACGAACGACTGGATCCGCGCGTCGTCGGTCATGTCGAGCGCGAAACTCATCAGCTTCGTCACATAGCCGCCGAGCGTATCGGTGTTCGCCGGCTCGCCGAGCCACGCGCCGAGTTTCTGCGCGGGATCGTGCTGGCGGATCTGCGCGGCGAGCGCGTCGGGGCCAAGGAATTTCTCGCGCACGAACACCGCGAGGTTGTCGGCGATCTTGTCCTTGTTCTTCGGAATGATCTCGGTATGACGCGACACGAATGGAATCGGCACACGGCGGAACAACGCGACGACCGCGAACCAGTCGGCGAGCGCGCCAACCATCGCGGCTTCGGCCACGGCCTTGAAGCCGTCGACCCACGGGCCACGCGGCAACAGGATCGTCGTGACGAACACCGCGACGGCGGCCAGCAGCAGCCACAGCGCGCGGCGCTTGCTTCGTTTCAGTTCGAGGGCTTTGTCAGGCGTCATGGCGGCAGACGAATCGGCGATGCCGCTAATATCCCCGATTTTGCACCGGCCGACAAACGCGCGGCATGACGCGCGACGGGCCCGCGCGACCGCCTCCGCGCATCACATCGCCCGCCACGTCACGCAACCGTCCTGCAAGCGCACGGCCGGCGACGTCGGCGCCGACACACAATCCGTCCGCCGCGCCGGCCTTGCTTACCGCGCCTGCCGCCGTTATAGAAACGTCTTCAGGTTCACCGCCGAATCGGCGAGCTTCACCGGATCGGGCACCGCCCCCGCCGCGATCAACCGGCGCGATGCGCCGATATCGCGCCCCAGGTTCGCCGCGGCCACCGCGACGATCCTGCCGTCGTCACCCAGCCCGAATACCGTGAACGGCCCGCTCGCCGGATCGCCGCGCACGACGATCGTGCGTTCGCTGCCGAACAGCCCGAGCATCTGCAGGTTGCAGTCGTACTGATCGGACCACAACCACGGCAGTTCGGCATAGGTTTCGTCGGCGCCGAGCAGGTTCGCGGCCGCGACGGCCGGCTGGTTTTCGGCCACCTGCCACGATTCGATCCGCACGTGACGCCCGAGCAGCGGATTGAAGTGCATCGTCACCTCGCCCGCCGCGAAGATCGCCGGATCAACCGTGCGGCAGCCCGCGTCGACGCGTATCCCGTTGTCGACCTCGAGCCCCGCTGCCTGCGCAAGCTCGACATTCGGCACCACACCGATACCGACCACGACGAGGTCGGCCGGCACGTCGCCACGATCGGTCTCGACGATCGCGCCGCCGCCCGGCGCACGACGGATCGCGCGCGGCAGCGTTGCCATCTGGAAGAGCACGCCATGTGCGTCATGCAGCCGATGCGCATACGCGCCGACGACTTCCGGCAACGCGCGCTGCAGCAAGCGCGGCGCCGGATCGATCACCGTCACGTCGCATCCGAGCTGGCGCGCCGCCGCCGCGACCTCGAGGCCGATGAAACCACCCCCGAGCACCGCCACGCGGCGGCCCGGCGAAAGCTGCGTGCGCAACGCGCGCGCATCGTCGACCGTGCGAACGTAATGCGGCGTGACACCTTCGTCGATTGCGCCGCCAAACGTGCGCACCCGCGAACCCGTCGCCAGCACGAGCCGCGCGTAAGGCAGCGTCGTGCCGTCGTCGAGCTGCACGCGCAGCGCATCGCGCTCGATCGCGTCGACACGCGTGCCGAGCCGCAGCTCGATGCGCTGCGCGTCGTACCACGCGGCATCGCGCACGAACGCACGCTGCTCGCCGCCATCGCTCAGCAGCGCATCCTTCGACAGCGCGGGCCGGTCGTACGGCAGCTCGCGCTCCGCGCCGATCATCACGATGCGCGCCGCTGCATCGCGCTCGCGCAGCGCTTCGGCCGTGCGCCGCGCCGCGTGGCCGGCGCCGACGATCACGAACGGATCAGCCGACATTGACTTCCACCTGCCCGTCGACGATCCGGATCGGATAGGTCCGCACCGGCTCGGTGATCGGTGCGCATTTCGGCGCACCGGTGCGAATGTCGATCAGCCCCTGGTGCAGCGGGCATTCGACGCAGCCGTCCTCCACATAGCCTTCGGACAGCCGCGCATGGCCATGCGTGCAGAGATCGTGCATCGCGAACAGCTCGTCGCCGAGCCGGAACACGGCGATCGGTTTCTGGCCGGCGACGCGCGCCGCCGGTTCGTCTTCGGAGAATTCGTCGAAAGCGCCGAGCGGATGCCACTCGGCGAGCGTTGCTTCGGTCATGACTTTTCCTTGCTTCCGTATCAGATCGGGGTTGCGAGCAGCGTCTGCACGCGCGACGTGTCGTAGATCACCCGCTTGGTCTTGTAGCGCAGCCCGTCCGGCGTGCGCACAACCGTGTCGTAGTACTTGCCGGCCTGGTACACGTTCGACTCGCCGTTGCTGCGCGTCTGCACGACGACGTAGTTGCTCTCGGTGTCGATCTCGCCGTCACGTTCCGCAACAATCGTCAGGCCCGACGTCATGTGCCGGTACGTATGCTCTTCGTAGATGTTCGCGTGCCGCAGCGACACCACGCGGTCGCGCAGCATCCGCTGGTTCGTGCAGTGCACGATCCCGACCGGCAGCCCGAGGTCGGCGTTCTCCTTCGGCACGATTTCGTACGTGCAGTCCTCGGTAAACATCGTCGGCCATGCTTCGAGCCGGTTGTTGTCGAGGTGCCCGATATAGCGGTTCTGGAGCATGTAAATCTCGAACCACGTCTTCATGTCTTCCGTCATTTCGCTCTCCCGCCTCAATAGCCCATCAGCTTCTGGTAGCCGACCCAGAACTTGCGGATCAGGCTTTCGGTGATCACGGTGTCCTGCTGGTCCGGATTGCCGCGCGACATCTCGATCACCGACGTCGCGTCGCCGTCGCGCACCGTGCCGCGCTGCACGAGCTCGGTCGCCTCGGTGTCCTCCATCGAGATATAGCCGGCCGGTCCGACGAGGTTCGCCTGCTTGATGCGCAGCGCGCGAAGCTCGGGCGTGTCGTCCGCGTAACCGAAGAAATGGAAGATCAGTTCGAAGTTGTCGGGGCCTTTCGGCAGGATCTGGCGCGCGACCAGCGTGTTGTGGATCTGCTGGATCACGAGTTGCGGGAAGATCGGCTGGATATGGTTCGTGCAGTCCTCGTCGTATTCCGACACGAGATCGAGAATCGATTCGTCCTCCAGATGAAAGCCTTCGTCGAACGAGCGAATGTTCTGCTGCTTGTACGCCGCCGACGTATCGTCGTTCGTCTTCGTCACCGTGATGATGCTGTGCAGCCCGTGGTTCGCATCCGGAATCGAGCGCGCCTTCATCCCGACGCGGAAGATGTTGAAGGTCGTATGGAACAGGTGCAGCATGCTCGCGTGATACGGGTCCTTCACGTTCTCCATGTACAGCTTCCAGTTCGACTTCGAATACTGGCGCGTGCAGCCGAGATACTCGATCGGCTTATGGAAGATCCGGTCGATCCACGGGCGCATCTGCTCGCCGAGATAGTCGGGCAGCGGCATCACGTCGTCGCTGAAGGTGGCGAACACGAGCCCGCGATAGCTGTCGACGCGCAGCTTGCGCAGCCCGTGCTGCTTCGGGTCGAAGTCGGCCGGCATCCCGGACATCCCCTTCTGGCCGCGCCGGAACGGCACGCCGAGCAGGTTGCCCGAGTTGTCGAAGCTCCACTGGTGATACACGCACGTGTGCGAGCTCGCGTTGCCGCGCGACTTGCGGCACACCTGCGCGCCGCGGTGCGCGCAGCGGTTCACCCACGCGGAAAGCGTGCCGTCCTCGGTGCGCGTGACGACCACCGGCGTATCGCCGACGAACGTGCTCTTGAAGTCGCCGGCATTCGGGATTTCCGCTTCCAGCGCGACGAAGTTCCACGTCGGGCCGCGAAAGATGCGTTCCTGCTCGCGTTCGTAGACGGCCTGCGAGCTGAACACCTTGTACGGCACGCGCGAGCCGTCGTCGTGCGGAAAGCTCACGGCGGACGCGTCGTCGCGCGAGGCGAACATGACGGGCGATTCTGTCTGCTCCATGTCGGACTCCTTGTGGTTCCGTTTCATTAACAAGATGGAGTCCATTTTTGAAAGGCTAATATTCGCCGTCTATCCGGAAAGTGCGATTGCGGCGGCGCAATATCCACTTTCGGCGGATTTCTGCGCTAGCATGGCGGCACACACGACCCTGCGCACGATCGCGACCCATTCATCGGATCGAAGCGCACGTCGCTCATACAAAGGCTGAGGCCCATGTCCCCAACGTCGTTCGAGCCGCTCGCGCTGCGCGCGCACCGGCTGTTCGAATCCCGCGATCTCGACGAGACGCGCGAGCGGATCTCGCGCGTGATGCAGCCGCATGCGCTGCTGCCGAACGGCCGCACGCATGGTGCGTCGCACATGGATTTCGTCAGGCTCGGCGGGCTTGGTATCGGCACGATCGCATTCGGCGACGCGATGCGCGTGCAGGTCGACGCGGTCGACGGCTACTACCTGCTGATGTTCTGCCTGTCCGGCCAGGCCGAGGTGCGCGCGATGGGGCGGCAGCTCGGCGTCGACGGCCAGACAGGCGTGCTGTGCGCGCCCGGGGAGCCCTTCGACGCGGTGCTGTCCGCCGATTGCGAGCAGTTCGTGCTGCGCATCGACGCGGCAACGGTCGGCTCGCTGACGGGCGACCCGCGCGCGACGCTCGATCCCGTGCTGCATGTCAGCGACGCCGCGCTCGCCGCGTGGCGCCAGCAACTGATGCTCGTCGCGCGTTCGCCCGAACTGCTCGAACGCGCGAACGCGAACCCGCGCGTCGCGTCGCAGCTCGAGCACTTGCTGATCGACCTGTTGATCGAAGGTCACCCGCCGTCCGTGCTGCACGCGTCACATCGCGACCCGGCGCCGGGCTTCGTGCGGCGCGCGCAGGAGTTCGTGAACGCGCACTACACGCAGCCGCTGCAACTCGCCGATATCGTCCAGGCCGCCAACGTGCCGGAACGGACGCTGCGCGACGCGTTCCTGCAGTTCCGCGGAATGAGCCCGATGCAATACCTGCGCGCGACGCGGCTCGACCATGCACGCGAGTTGTTGCGCGGCGCGATGTCCGACCGGCGGATCGCCGATGTCGCGCTCGATTGCGGGTTTACCCACCTCGGGCGATTCGCGATCGCGTATCGGGAGAAGTTCGGGGAATCGCCGTCGGAAACGCTCGACGCGAAGCGATAGCGGCGCATTCGCTGACGCAGCCTGCGGCCTATGACCTGTACGACCGGGCGGGGCTTGCATCGGCGCGCGTGACATTGCGACACCTTCTCCGCATTCATCGGCGCGCGCCGAAACAGACCGTTAGTTGCGGTACTTGAGCGCAGCGACGCTCGTCAAGCCGTAGACCCGATCATCTCCCGCGCAATCGCGCAGAACGCGGCAGTGGCGGCGCTTTCGCCGTGCAGCCGGCGGCTCATGATGATCGGCGACGTCGCGGCCGGCTCCGGCAACCGCCGGTAGACCACGCCCTTCACGCGCACCCCCTCCACGCTCTCCGGCACCAGCGACACGCCCACCTGCGCGGCCACGAGCCCGAGCGCCGTCTGCAGCTCGCGCACCTCGTGCACGGCCGCCGGCACCAGCGCGCCGTCGCGCAGCGCGGACAGCTGCTGATCGGCGAAGCTCGGCCGCGGCGTGCTCGGATAGACGATCAGCGTCTCGTTCGCGATATCCGCGAGCGTCAGCGGCCGGGCCGGATCGGCGAGCGGATGCCCGGCCGGCAGCGCCGCGATCAGTTTTTCCTCGATCAGCGCCTCGCGCACCAGTTGGTCGTCGTCGAACCGCAGCCGGCCGAAACCCACATCGATCCGCCCGCCCTTCAGCGCGCCGAGCTGTTCGAGCGTGAACATTTCGATCAGCGACAGCTCGACGTCCGGCTGCGCCTCGCGAAACGCGCGGATCACGTCCGGCAGCGCACCGTACAGCGTCGACGGCACGAAGCCGATCACGATCCGCTCCGACAGCTGCGCGAGCCGCCGCGTCAGCGGGCCGAGCTCGTCGGCCTGGTCGACGAGGCGCTTTGCCTGCGCATAGAACACGCGCCCCGCATCCGTCAGCTTCAGCGGCCGCGCACCGCGCTCGAACAGCGGCAGCCCGATTTCGTCCTCGATCGCCTGGAGCTGGCGGCTCAGCGGCGGCTGCGTCATGTGCAAGCGCTCCGCGGCCCGCGTGATGTTCATTTCCTCGGCGACGGCGATGAAGTAGCGGAGCTGACGCAATTCCATTTCATGCCTCAAAGGTATGGAAGTAGTCGGAAAGAGTGTTGGACGACGCGGGGCGGGAATTCCTACCATGTGCACCAACAGGAGGAATCGCATGATAGCAACTGCCGCCACCATCGAACGCATCGAGACGCTGCTCGTCGACGTGCCGACGATTCGGCCCCACAAATTGTCGGTCGCCACGATGAATTGCCAGACTCTCGTGCTGGTCCGTGTTCGATGCACGGACGGTATCGAAGGCGTCGGCGAGGCGACGACCATCGGCGGTCTCGCGTACGGCGAGGAAAGCCCCGAAAGCATCAAGGTCAACATCGACACCTACTTCGCGCCGCTGCTGAAGGGCATGGACGCGACGCGCCCGGGCGCCGCGATGGCGCGCGCCCGCAAGCTGTTCCAGGGCAACCGCTTCGCGAAGTGCGCGATCGAAACTGCGCTGTTCGACGCACAGGCACAGCGTCTCGGCGTGCCGCTGTCCGAGCTGTTCGGCGGCCGCCGGACCGATGCGGTGGACGTCGCCTGGACGCTTGCGAGCGGCGATACGCAGCGCGACATCGCGGAAGCCGAAGCGATGCTCGACGCGCGCCGCCACCGTGCATTCAAACTGAAGATCGGCTCGAACGCGGTCGCGGACGACGTCGCGCACGTCGTCGCGATCAAGCGCGCACTCGGCGAGCGCGGCGACGTGCGTGTCGACGTGAACCAGGCATGGAGCGAAACCGACGCGATCTGGGCCGGCGCGCGGCTCGCGGACGCCGGTGTGAGCCTCGTCGAGCAGCCGATTGCCGCGACCAACCGCGCGGGACTGAAACGTCTCACGCAGCTCGCGCAGGTGCCGATCATGGCCGACGAGGCGCTGCACGGCCCCGTCGATGCGTTCGCGCTCGCGCAGGATCGCGCGGCTGACGTGTTCGCGGTGAAGATCGCGCAATCGGGCGGCCTGCAGGGCGCGGCGAGCGTCGCGTCGATCGCGGCGGCGGCGGGCATCGAACTGTACGGCGGCACGATGCTCGAGGGCGCGGCCGGCACGATGGCGTCCGCGCAACTGTTCAGCACATTCGACTCGCTGAAATGGGGCACCGAGCTGTTCGGCCCGCTGCTGCTCACCGAGGAAATCCTCGTCGAGCCGCTGCGCTACGAGGATTTCCAGCTGCACCTGCCGGCGACGCCCGGCCTCGGCATCACCTTCGACTGGGCCCGCATCGAACGGATGCGACGCGACGCCCGTTGACCCCACACGACAACCGAAACCGGAGACACAGATGAACAAGCAAGCCATCGACGCACTGCTGAAGACCTTCGACGACGCCGCCGAGAAACCCGGCAACCCGCGCGTGCGCGCGATCGTCAACCGGATCGTGAAGGACATCTGCTACACGATCGAGGACTTCGACGTGCAGCCGAGCGAGTTCTGGACGGCACTGAACTACCTGAACGAAGCCGGCCGCGAATTCGGGCTGATCGCCGCGGGCCTCGGCCTCGAGCGCTTCCTCGACGTGCGCATGGACGAAGCCGAGGAAAAGGCCGGCATCCAGGGCGGCACGCCGCGCACGATCGAAGGGCCGCTGTATGTCGCCGGAGCGCCGGAATCGCTCGGCCATGCACGTCTCGACGACGGCACCGATCCGGGCCAGACGCTGATCATGCGCGGCCAGGTGCTCGGCCACGACGGCGCGCCGATCGCGAATGCGCTGGTCGAGGTGTGGCATGCGAACCATCTCGGCAACTACTCGTACTTCGACCAGTCGCAGCCCGCGTTCAACCTGCGCCGCTCGATCCGCACCGATGCCGAAGGCCGCTACAGCTTCCGCAGCGTACTGCCGGTCGGCTACAGCGTGCCGCCGGGCAGCAAGACCGAGCAACTGCTCGACCAGCTCGGCCGCCACGGCCATCGTCCGGCGCACATTCACTTCTTCGTTTCGGCCGACGGTTATCGTAAGCTGACGACGCAGATCAACATCGACGGCGATCCGCATCTGTGGGATGACTTCGCGTTCGCGACTCGCGACGGGCTGATTCCGCCGGTCAAGCAGGCGGAAGGCGCGGAAGGCAAGCCGTATGGCGTGGACGGGCAGTTCGCGCTGATCGACTTCGACTTCTCGCTGCTCAAGGAAAAGCAGGACGTGCCGGGAAGCGAAGTCGAACGAGCCCGCGCGCAGGCGTGAGCGGACTTCCCGTTCGACGAATCGACAACGCAAGGAGTGCAGGATGCTGTTTCATGTGGAAATGACCGTCCGTCTGCCGACGGACATGGATCCGGTCAAGGCGGCCACGCTGAAGGCGGAAGAAAAGGCGATGTGCCAGCGGCTGATGAACGAAGGGACCTGGCGACATCTGTGGCGAATCGCGGGGCAGTATGCGAACGTCAGTATTTTCGATGTCGAGAGCGTGCAGCAGCTGCATGACCTGCTGAGCCAGCTGCCGCTGTTCCCGTATATGGAGATGGAAGTGCGGGCGCTGTGCCGGCATCCGTCTTCGGTGCGGGACGACGATCGCTAAGCAGGCGATCGAGCACTGACAAGACGGGCGGCCTGCGATCGTATCGCGGGCCGCCCGTTTCATTTCGTCATCCGCAGCGGTGAATCAGGTTGCCGCGCGACCTACTTCTGCGCATCCATCTTGTCGGCGACTTCGTCGCCGTACACCTTCGCGACACGTCGCGCGACGATCGCCTGCATCAGCGTCTTGTCGAAATCGTCGGCGGTTTTCCAGCCGCTGCCATCCTTGACGAACGTGAAATCGCCCTTCAACTGCAGCATCGACGGCGCGCCGATCGCGCCGAGCAGCCGATCGCGATAATCGATCAGCAACGGACACGACACATGGTCGCCGTCGATCTGCTTGCAATCGGCGGACGGTATAACGCCCAGCACGCTGCTCGCCAGCGTCGTCGGTTCGTCGCTGCCGGGCATCGGCTTGCCGTAGCTCGGCGAGCGCTCCGACACGCTCTTGTCGAGTTGCGCGACGCCCGTCATGAACGCCGTGCTGATGACGTCGCGCCCGAGCGGCGCGCCGAGCTTCGGGTTGAGGCCCTGCGCGCTATAGCGGGCCGTCACGTATTCCGCCGGGAACGTCTGCACGACGAAATCGCTCTTGTCCTTGTCGTCGTGCCGGACCACATAGCCGAGCGTCGTGTGCTCGTCGGCGACAGTCAGGTCCGCCAGGCAGCCACGCACCTGATTGGCTTCGTCGTAGCCGACTTCGCGGTGGTTGCTGACGCGCGGAAAAGGCGTGCTGCCCTTGTCAAGCATCTGCATCGGGTTCTTGCGCATCATGTCCATGCGCGCGTCGAACATCAGCGAATTCAGCGTCTTGACAGTGCTTGACGCGCTGCACGCGGGCGCCGATGCGGGCCACAACAGGTAGGCGCCCACCGCCAGCGCGGCAGCCAGACCACCGAAGCCAATCAGCATCTGCTTCTTCTTTTGCTCGCGCTGGATCAATGCGACCGTTTCGTTCAGACGCTGTTCGAACCGGGGCGGATCGATCTCCTCCAGCATCTTCATCAGGATGAGCTTCGCGTCGATGCTAGCGAATTGGCCGTCCAGCAAGTCATGCGTCGCTTTCGCCTCGGCGTCCGACGTCGTGTAGCCCTCGGCGATCAGCCAGTCGAGCAGTTTGCGTGAGGAATCGGTATCGGGAAGCTCGGCCGGTGCGTCCTTCAGACGCTGCGTGACGCGCGCCGCCTGTTCCTCGGTCAGATAGCCGCCGGCTTCGAGTGCCATCAGCAGGCTGGCGCGGTCATCGTGTTCGATCGATTCGGTGGGGCCCGCTTGTTCGAATGACATGATTGTTGTTCTCCGTCGAGACGGATTCGCTGCGCCGGCATGCAGGCCCGCAGGCGCGCAAGTCCATTACGCAGACGAATCGCGTCGATCCCCGGAAGCTACTTGATTTGACCGCACGTGTCGATATGTCCGTACCCTGTTGCATCCGGCCGCCTCGTCCACCCCGCCAGTTGGCCATTTCAAGACACTGCAAAGTTCCACCGTCAGCTATCGACTCGCCCCGCGCTTTCCGGAATCGCGACCGCCCACCAATTCGTTCATCGACAATTCGAGCTTGAGCGGCTTGTCGGCGTCGAGCCTCCTTTTCTCGACGACACGTTTCCACCCATCGCCGTTTCCCGGAGCCCGATAGAACGCGACGACTGCAACGTACCGCGTATCGCCCCGCATCGGCTGAGACAGGCTTGCCGATGCCCCGGGACTCACGACCGTCGACATGTCAGCCTGCAGATCCTGGGCGAGCACCGCCCGATCGCTCTTCATCAGATCGTCATACGACGCCCCGTCGAACACCTTGCGATCCTTCAACTGATACACACGAACCGCCACCGACATCGCGCGCCCAGCCTCGTCCGGATTCAGTGCAGCCCGTGCCGCGAGATCGACATTCAACACCTTTACCTGCTTGAAAAACAGCGCACGATAGGCATTCGACGATGCATCCGAAACGGACTGCCAGGCACCGCAGCCCGACAGAAGCAACGCTGCGGCAACAGTTGCCGCGCTCATTCGTTTGAACATGAAGGCTCCAGAATCAGATCGTGCGCGGCACGAGATGCAGGTTCGATTGAGGTGTCGGAAATGCCTCGTAGACACCGAGCGCGATATCGATCAAGCGCGCGCTCTCTGAGGGCAACACCGTGGTCCAGCCGAGACGCGGCGCAGGATCTGCACGCCCTGCCCCGACCACCGGACCCGGAACGAAACGGGACGACACTTCCATTCGCAAATGCACATCGGCTTTCACGCCGACATACAACCGAATGAACGCCATCAACTCGCGATGCAACGACGCGCCCGGCAACAGATCGTGCGCCTGCTGCGCATCGTCAGGCCGCAGCGTCACACGCACCGCACGGCTGCGATATGCGACGCGCCGGCCGAGCACGTAACCGCCGCCGAGTCCGACGCGCCGATCGTCCCGTGAAGCTGCAATCGCCGGGCGTGTCGACGTCAGCGGCCGCGGCCGGCCCGCGCTCGTCGTCACCGCCCAGAACTCGTCGACGCGCACGCCAGCCCGCGGCGCGGCCAATGCGATAACGCCGGCAAGCCCTTCGGACGTTCGCGTGCGCTGGATCAGCAAACCGAGCAGCGCAAGCATTCGAGACGCCGGTAAACCGGCACGCGCAGGTTTGTCGCCCCATCCAAACCCCGCCAGACACAACAGGCTCCGGGAATAATCATCGACACCGCCGGCCTGAAAACGCTCGGGATAGCGGTATTTCTTCCATGTACGGTACAGCAGCGTCGCGATGCGATGATTGAACGGGTCGAGAAACGCCTCGACCGCTTCATGTCCCTCTTCGCGCAGCGCGATCTCGTCGATCGTATGCGACGGCATCGCCGCATCGACCCCGTACAACCCCATGAATGTCGTGCGGATGGTCGGCGGCGCATCGCCATCCTCGTCGTCGACCTCGACCGCGGCCATCTCGCCGGCCGGAAAGCCCAAGCGAGCACGCGGCCGGAATCGCACCGGCTCGTGTTCCAGCGTATCGCGCGTACCGAATCCGGGCGCGTCGGGATCACAGGCTTCCAGCAGCCGACAGAACTGCATGAAGCTCATCTTCGGCGCACGCGCCAGCAGGCCCCCGACAATTGCCGGAAGCTCCTGCGCATCGGTCGCTTCGACACCGGCCCGATTAAATGCGCGCCTCACAATGCCGCCCTCTGCACCTTGCCGCGCGGCCACTCCGTCCGAAGCTGAGACGGCAGGCTGACGATCGCCAGCTTCGTAAACAGGTTGATTTCCGCGTATGCCTCGAAGAACCGATGCAGCAATTCCCCGAACAGCATCACGTCGCCTTCGCCGGAAAATGCGTGCGAATCCAGCGTGATCTCGATCAAAACGCCTCGCTCGACGGCACCGCCCGACACCTCTTCGATCAATTCCTGCGACACATGCAAAATGCCCGCGAGCCGCCGCCGGTTCAGCTCGTCGCTGGTCCAGTCATAAAGCGCTAGGGCGCCTCGCAGCACTTCCGCGTCCATCATCGACAGGAAGTTCGGCGCCAGATGCGACAACACGCGCCACTGGAAGCGATCCTCCGTCGGTGGATACAGCGGCAACGTCGGCGACACGAGATTACGCACGCCCGCAACGCTTTGCGTGCTGACCGCGATCTCGTTGAGACTTGCCTCGCGCAACCCCTTGCGCGGCAGCATCCCGTTGGTACCGGTCACGCGCAAGGACAGGCTCTCCTCGGGAAGCGCATCCATCGTTTCCCACGCGTGACCACCGAGAATCACCCAGGTTTCGTGTATTCCCGACATGCCCGGACGCACGCGCGTATGGAAATAGCGTTCGGGGGCCTCGTGCCGCAGCATGCCGCCGCGGTGACGGAAGGTGGCAAACGGCACGTATTCGTATCGTTCGGCCGTATCGTGGTCGAATGTCGCGATCGCGTCGACCGAATACGTTTCGACATGCTCGCCCTGATGGCCGGCCGGCACGACGCGATATTCGGTTTCGTGATGATCGATCTCGATAGGTTCGGCATCGAGTTCGAACAGGTTGATGACGGGCGTGCAGAACAGTCGCACGTTTTCCGCGCTGAAACGCTGGTCCGACGGATACGCGTGCTTCAGCACGATTTCGAGTTCGAAGCGGGTCGCACCTTCCGGAAGCTTCGCAACATCGAGCCCGCACACGTCGACGAACAGAAACTTCTCGCGGAACGTGAAGTACTCAAGCAGAAGCTGATAACCGGAAAACGCGGCATCGGCCTTGGGCCACAATCGCTCTTCTGTCGAGAAGCCCGCGGGCTCGATCGTGACATCCACGAGCGGCACCGGTTCGCCATCGCGAATTTCCGGGACGCGCCAGTGGATCGCGTCGACCTGCCGCGTGAGCGCGAGATGCATCGCGAATGCGGTCGGCAGATCCGCGTTCAGATGCACACGCAGGCGAGCCAAGTTCGTTTCACTGCGGAGTGCGGATCCCTGCAATGCAAAGCCGATCCTGATCACCGACCGGCCGTCATGGCGCACGGCCGGACCGGCGTGTGTAATCGTAATCGGATGAAGCGCGACCGGTTGTGTGGTCCGGTACAGGCACTGGATCGTTCGCAGCGCAGAATCCTCGACACCACTTGGCGAAGGAACATTGATCGGGGCTGACCTGACGGGTGCGCCGGCCGGCACCACTTCGGTCTTCTGCAGTTTCTCCGCGAACGGCATCAACTCCACGATCGACAGCGACGGAATCATCCGCAGATAGTGCGGCCACAACAGGCTGACGAGACCTTCGGTCAGTTCGGGCAATTCGTCATCGAGTTTTTGCCGAAGCCGCCCGGTCAGGAATGCGAAACCCTCGAAGAGCCGCTCGACGTACGGATCTCGATCACCTACGCGATCGAGATTGAGCAGACGCGCGCGATCGGGATGCGCTTTTGCGAACTCCTTGCCGGATTCGCGCAGATAACGCATTTCCGCTTCGTAGTAGCGCAGGATGGAATCATTGTTGTCCATGGGAATCCGTTACGAAAGGGTCAAGGCGCGGGCGGGATCGAGCACTGTCAGTTCGGCCTGCAGTTCAGCAACACGACGCATGAGTGCTGACTTATCGGCATCTTTGCGGCTGCTCATCGCTTTCAACGCCTTGACGAGTTGTTGCTTGACTTCGAACGTCAGCGCCGGCTCCCAGCGCATCAGCGGCAGCGACCGCGACGATGCGTCGAGCTCGGCAAGCAGCGCGAGCGCCGCATCGGGACGGCCGGCATGATCGGCAAGCCGGGCCATCACGAGCCGCTGCAGGTAGCGATGCCGATCGGTTTTCATGCCGGGTAGCGCTTCAAGCCAAGCGAAAGCCGTTTCGATGCCGTCGCGAGCCGCCAGTTCGCGGGCCTGGGTCTCGATTTCAGGCCAGTCGCCGGTGGCGTCGCCTTCGCTATCTGCGGAGACCGACAGCGGCGCAACCGTCTCGCCCGCCTCCAGGTCACGCACGACCGCGTGCCGGGCAATCCATTCGAGCGTCGTGTCGTCGGCGAATGGCGTGCCGTCGCTGAATGCCAGCCGTTCGATGCCCGGCAGTCGTTCGAGAAACAGCGCAAAGTCGGTGCGTAGCAGTTCGCGCCACGCGCTGTACGGCATGCCGACGTGATCGAGCGCGACGTGCTGGAAGTATTGAAGATCGAACCACAGGTGATTCACGCCTTCCATGAACGCGCCCTCGACACGCTCCAGCAACTCGTGCCAGTGCTTCTGCAGCACAAGGCGCTTCATCTGCTGGCGCAGCTCGGCGCGTGGTGGCGCCAGACGCGTATGCGATGCGGCATCTGCCGGTGGCACGTCGTGCAAGGTGTCCCAGCGAACGCTGCGCACGAGGCGCACCGACGGCAAATAGCCGTTTTCCTGATCCCGCAGCCACGCCGACATCGACCGTGCCTGATCGAGCAGGTCGCGCGCCGACGCGATCGCCCCGCTCGACGCGGGAACCGAAACGACCTTTTGCGGCACGGTCGCGCCCGGATTAGCGCTACCAGCCGGTTCGTCGTTGCGCTCGAAGCGGGAAACCAGCGACAGGAAATTCGGCCGCGCAGCTTCCGACCAGTTTCCTGTTTGTTCGACGAGCACGTCGAGTGCAGCAAGCGCACGCTCGAGATCGCGTGGCGCAAAGTCGCCACGGCTGTCCAGCGTGTCGATCACGCGTGACGTCGCCAGCATTTCCATCGCCGCCCGCTTCGCCTCGGCTCGCGCGGGCAGCACGGCCTCGCCGAACCGGTCGACTAGCGAAGCAGCCAGTTCCAGTCCGTCGGCAAAACCGGCCGGGCCGTCCTGCCGCAGCCTCGCGAACGTGTAGTAGCCGACCAGACGCAGATCCTTCCCGGTTTCCTTGAGCAACTGCTCGCAGGTGCGGACGATCAGTCCATCGTCGATTCCCGACAGCTTGTTTGCCTCGTCCTTCAGTTCGAAGAACGCATCCTCGTAGCCGGGATCGCGGCCGCATGCTTGTTCCCCGGGTATCGGAGCCAGCCATGCCGTCCAGGTGGTCTGCCGGGATTCCTGTAGCGAATCGACACGAGATCCGCCGACGAGTGTCTTTACAAAATTGGCAAGCGTCATGGCAGGTCTCAGAACGCAAATGCGTCGCCCAGCAAACGGAGGGCGTGTCCGAACGGTCTGGTGGCGGCATCGGAAGATGCGGAATTCGTCGCCAGCGAAGACACCGCGATCCGCGGATCGCTCTTTGGCGATTGCTCGACGGACACGCCCGGACGTGCGTCCGCTATTGCGGTCGTCCGACGGGACGCCTTCCTGGACTCCAACGGCATCGCTTCATCTGGCCACGTCATCGCACCCGGTAGCCCCGGTGGCAACGGCACGGCAGCGTGCCTGGCTGCGGCAATCGCCGCTGCCGGCAACGGCGGCGGACTGGCCGTCGACACCTTCGGCCCGGTGCTCGCCGCCCCGGTCATGAAAACCCGTGCAGGCAGCACGAAGTTGCGCAACTGGAGCACGTCGAGCGGGCCGGCGCCCGCCTCGCTGCGCAGTTGTACCTTCAGCGGGACGCCCTGGCTCGTATCCGGCGTCCAGGTCAGCAGGTAACGTGCGTTGTCCTGTTGCGTGACCTTCGCTCGCTCGAACAGGCGAATAAGGCCGAAGCGCCCCTGCGAATCGAGCGCCGTCCGCAAACCACCCTGCTCGGTCTGCCATTCGATATGCGACAGGTTTTCGAGCGACTGGCCAGGCCATTCGAACGGCGTCCATTCCTGCTTCTGGTTGAAATAGTGCAATTCGCGGCCGGACAACACGAACCGCATGTCGGTGACGCCCGGCGTCGGCACCGCCTGCAACTCGTAGCGCACGCGTGTATCGCCGGACGGGAACAGCACCGTCGAAATGCGCGTGAGTTTGTTCAATCCGCTCAGGAAGCCCGGATCGATCGTCAGCGCACCGGAATCGGTGCCCTGCGCGGGTACCCAGCGGTCGCCCTGCCGCTCGATGACGCCGGCCAGCTGCATCGTCACGAACTGTGTGATCACGCCACCATCGGGTCGCATGAAGCGCGCCATTTCGGGCAGCGACGCGTCGTTGTCCGAATCCGCGAACGGATAGCGGCCGCCGAACGACTTGTTCCAGTCGGCCACGATCGCCGCGCGCCAGATCTCGTTCAGGCTCGACGCTGCAGGCTGCACGATGACCTGCCATGCCTGATCGAACGGCGCCCGGAATAGTGCGCCGAAGCCGGACCACTGTTCGCCGAGGCTCGCGGCGACCCGGCTCGCATAGTCGCGACTGTCGGCGATGTCGGATGTCTTGCCTTGCAACACCGACTGGGCTGCCAGTCGCGCAACCGCATCCGGATCGGCGCTGGAGACAATCTGCGACGTCTTCAGGCGCATGGCCGTGATGCGCTCCAGATAGCGGGCGAGGCTCAGATCACCGGTCGCGGCCATTTGCGCGGCGGAGGTTTTGCCGTTGGCCGGTACGCCGGAGACGAGATCGCTGCCGGTCAGACGCAGGATCGGGCCGAACGCAGCCGCCAGCGGCGCGAGCTGCGGTTTGACCTGTTTCGACGGATCCTTTTCGTCGGCGCCGACGAGCTGCTGTGCCTTGCTGATCAGCGTATCGGACAGCGACTGCGTGTTGGCCCCCGTTCCCGCCTGATAGACGATCGCATTCATCAGCGCGACGAGCGGCGAACGTTGCGGATCGCCCAGCAAGGTCAGTTGATCGGCCGTGGCGGAAAGCGTCGGTGCCGGTTGCCAGCGCACGCTGTTGAGGAACTGTGCCCAGGCGCGCGCATAGTCGTCGAAATAGCGTTGGCGCAGTTCGTCCTTCAGTGTCGACGAGGACTGGCCGGCGGCGTTGGTGTCGGAAAGCACCCAGTCGCTTGCCACGTCGTGTTGCTCGCCCGCTTCGTCAATGGCCTTGGCGATCCGTTCGTCCCATGCTGCGCGCGTGAATACGCCCGGCACGGTCATGGCCGTGTTGAACAAGCCACCGCTTGTCGCGCCGCCTGCACCGGCCTGGGATGCCGCGTCACCCAGCAGCGTGGCAAGCGACACAGGCGGATACTTCGGCGTCGCTTCGTCGAGGATCTGCTGGTAGACCGCGTCCCGCGAATTCTGAATGCCCCGAACGCCGATCACCGTCTGGCGAGTCGCTACGATCAAGGTACTGTCCGGAACGATTGCCAACGCAGCCGCCGTCGACTTCGCACCGGGTCCCAGATGGTTCGTGAAGAATGTAATGGCTTGCTGCCGCAAGTCCTCCCATCTTCCTGGCGACAACGATGAATTGACGGGGCGCGCCGGCATGGACGTCGCAACGAGCTGGGGCGTCAGGAATGCGGCCACAGCGTGCTCCGGTTTCGCGAGCATCAGATAGGTCTTGAGCGTGTCGTATGCGGCCTGTACCTGCGCATCGCCGCCGCTGGCGATTTCTGCGTCGGATAACGATGCCAGTTGATGCAGTCGCGCCTCGATCTGCCGGCGAATCGGGCCGACGAGAATGCGGTTTGCCGCATCGGCATAGTGCGGCCAGAGGGCATCGAGCAATGCGTGGTCGCGGTTCAGGCCGAAGCGGGCACTCAGCGACGCGCGGGTGCGCTGGTGAATTTCAAGCGTGTCGATTTCCCTGTCCAGGTTGACAAGCATCTGCAGCGACTGTGTCGGCTCCTCGGTTCCCTTGATTGTTACGATCGTGTCTACTGCACTTCCGATCGTTGCGCGATTGACGAAGCCGGACAGCGTCGTGCCGGCAATCCAGCAGCCGAGCACGGCTGTCGCCATCCACGCTGCCGTGGTCGACAGCGAAACGCCGACGCGGCGACCATGAACCTTGCGGCTGTGATCGGCGACGGTTTGCCAGATCGTTCGATGTTGAGGACCGAGTGGCGAGTCGTCGCCGCTCGTATCGCTTGATAGCGGCGATTCGAGTTCGCGCTCCTTGAACAATGGCGCGAACAGTAAGCCGTGAACCCCATGTTTCCAGGCACGCGATTGGTTAGCGTCCAGCACGAGACTCGTCAACGCAGAGCGCAGATTGGCAATATGCTGCGACAACTCGACGGGATAGCGATCCCGTGCGTCTTTGGTGAGGCGTACAACTCCCGTGCTCGCCAGGTCGTAGCTGAGATCTTGCAGCGACGAATCGATACCGTCTGCGTTCAGGCACGCGTTCGACCAGGTAAAGCCGATTGCTTCATCCGGGCTCGACGTCATGCTGCCGAAATCGGTGGCGTCGAGCAGATATGCGGGCGCCGCCCAGCGCAGGGCACGCGCGTGAAGCGCGAGTTGCCGGCGAACGCCATCGACGTCGAACGGTACGTCCGCCGAACTGCGGTTGCGTGTCACCGCAACGATCGCGTCGATCGGGCGATACCGGCGCAGACGGCGGATCTGATCGAGCCATTCCGTCTCGAGCGTGTCTCGGGTTTGCCTGGCGTACAGCAGGATCGTATCGCCGGTGATGACATACCCCGTGTCGGCAAGTCCCGGTGCCAAGCGCTTCACCAGCGGCAGGTCGCCGGCGACTAGCACCCATCGTTCGCGATTGCGCCAACGCCAGCCGTGACGGTCACGCAGGAGATTCCGCAGCGCCGTAGCTCTGTCGACAGGCCCCGGTGGACCGCTCTGATCGTTGTGGTCGACGGACGCTGCGCGTTTTCCGGCATCGTAACGAGCAAACCAACGGGATGCTCTCAGCGAGGCAATTGAAAGCAGCACAAACTCGAAGTACTTGATCGACAGGATCACTATCAGCAAGCCCACCAACAGCACAAGCTCGATGATGATCCGGGTATCGCGCGACCATCCGTGACGGGGCCCTTCCATCCATACCGCGCTACCGAGCGCAATGAAGACGATCACTGCCGCGATGCCTATGAAGAGGCCTGCCGGCCGAGTCTTGTTGTCGTTCTTGTTATCGTTCATATCTGCTTTCTGCACATGAGGGCGATCAGTTCTTCACCTTCGCCACACAGCACTATTTGCGGGTCGCCCGTTGTCCGGGCACTTTCTGCAGCAAGGGTGACAGCCAACCACGGCCCTGCGCCGGAACAGTCACCCACTGACGTCTCGAGCGAGATCCATCGCGTCTCGTCGGGAAACGATGCGGCTTGCCGAACTGCACTGACTCTGTCGCCGGTCAGGCCATGCGTCCACAACGTGCTCAGACGGTCGTGCGAGGTTTGTCCCCAGCGCGCGGCAAGCTCAAGCGTCCGAGCGGCGGTATCGAGCGAGCCCCTGGCGGGGCGATGCAACCGCAACCCGACTGGCATGGCCGGTGACTCCAGGCGCGGGTGTCCGACGAGCAATGCGACACCCACCTCTGCAACGCCATCGGACAGGACGGAACTGATTGCATTGCGAAGCTCAACGGCGACCAGCAGGTGGACCGTATCGACAGCTCGATTGTCCAGCCACGCGTCCGTTCGGAAGAGCGAAATCGTGTGTTCACCCGATGTGACGTCCACCTTCAACGCAGGCACTCGTTCAGTGAGCACTTCCCGTAGCCGGGTGTCGAAAACCTCGGATTTCAGCCTGGATCGATGATGAAGATCGATCTGAAGCTTCGTTCGCGGCGGAAGTGTATTGAGCTGCGGCAGGAGACGATCGATCAAGCGTTCGAGCAGCCACGTACAGACGGCATGATGGCGTGCATGTTCAGTGAGCTCATTACCTGGATGAAAATGCATCTCCGGGATGTCGAGCCAGCGTGCATTGACTTCACTATCCGCGACCGCGCCGCTCGGCCGAAGCGTCGCCGCTACAGTTCCCGTCAGTATCCCTTCAAGCGAATTCTCCGAATCGTTCGCGGCGAAACACCATGCATGGCCCAGTATCGCGAGCGGTCTGCTCGCCATTGAGTGACATGCCTGCTCGGCCTCATCACTAACGCGGTTGGTCGCGATCGCCTGATTGCGACGGGTGTAGCCATACGCAAGCCACGCAAATAGCAGGAAAGCCCAGAACAGGAAGGGATAACCAACGACACAGAGCCAGAACCACAGCGTATTCGTCGGGCGGTCCGTTGGCCAAAACGTGATCGTCAGCCCGGCCCCGGCTCCCATGACGAGCACCAGCAGCAGCGTCCAGACGATCATCGAGGCTCGAGGCGGAGGTGGCACATCTACTCGCGGTGGCACGCGATTGAAATCGACGGGCATTGCTTACTTGACCTGCGCTCCGGTGGACGAGGCAATGAGGATCGCCCCACATCGCGTGTGATCGCCATCGCGCGATAGCGGCGTGGTGCCATCCTTCATCCTGCCACCGCCTTCGACGATTTCGTTGTCGCCGTGGATCGGGCACGAGACTTTGTCACCCACACGGGCGGCCCGGCGCCCCTTTACCTTGATGCGATCCGAGCCGGTCAGGATCTTGCCGCCGTGGCTCGTTGCGTCACCTTCGTATGCGAGATTCTTCATTTCGTGTTTTCCTTTGTTCAATATATGACACTCAATACTGAGACAATCCCGCAGATTCTCCATCGAACTTATCGCAGCCTTCTATGCCAGTATTTCTTGACATCCGAAGCTGTCCTATATTGAAATTTTGACCCTCTACCTTTGACGTAACCCTCGATTCCCGTCATCGCCTCATCTTCAGAAATACCCCTATTCACCGCCAACCCATCATTTCCATCAAAATAATAGGCGTACACTTTATAAAATCGCCCATAAGTCATCTCACCACGATTATTTATATCCCAAGAAACAATTGAAAACACATTAGCTCGACCACGAAAATTCATAAAAAATACAGACTCGATAGTCGGCACCCCCCCATTAAGCGCATACCGAGCGAACTCCGTCTTTTTACACCCATCTTTTGTAGGTCGATAGAAATTCAGAACCAGTGGATATTCGACAGTGCCGTTTTCGATAGAAATTCTCGAGTTTTTTACGAGCACCGATGCATCGAACACGTCGTTCTCTACCTTTTCCACCGGGCAATTAACGACACGTTCTGCTCCATGTCCGCTCAGCGCGAAAACGAACAACACTGCACTTGCCGCCAGCAACTTGTAAGCAGACATTTTATGCCACCTCTCTGGGAAGCCCAAGAATCGGAGCCACATTGTTGTATGCGACTGCGTGTTCCGAATAACCAATACCACCACCGAAACCGCACGAACTCACGCACAATCAGCAACCGCGAAAGCACCCAAAAATTACCGGGAATGATATCCGTATTTTTTACAAAATCACGCAACCATTTAGGGAGCATCGAGTATGCTCACCCATAAACATCAAGCCACCCCAGTCAAATCAATCACGTATCAATTTATTTTTTTGAGCCCCACCTTCCGCGTCAAGCGCGGCACACATCGACCACATCTTTATTGGCCTTATACCTCTAGAATAATTAACTTTGCACCACCCAGCCGTAACCTCTTCAACCACCGCTCCATCCCCTTCAATCAGGTATTTTTTGTCATATTTCTAATACTAGATCCGTCAAACAGGTATGTTTTTGACTTCACTCTGACAGGAATGCCCTCCCCATCACTCATCAACGAAGCAAAGTGGAAATCAAGCGCTTGCCGAACATCGTTTCTAGATTGGTATGGAAATTCCCAAACCCGCCTCTACCCATCGGATAGCCACCTATAACCAACGCCAAACCAATCGGTAGAACGCTTATCTTGGCGCAAGGTACTCCCAACTGGTTCAAAAACAGAATCCGAGTAGAATTTACCTAACGAATTTGGCTCCACAAGCGAGTATCGAACCTCAAAAGAGTGGATTACAAAGAGCTTTTCTCGTTGATCACGTCCAATATTCAGTGAAAAGGCATCGAAAATCTCACCGGGGGTGTCGTCATAAAGCAGCCCCCTCCCTTTCACCTCCACCGGCACAATTCCATGCGCGCCGTAATATAGCGAAATTCCATCGAGGTCGATTGGCGACCCGGTCTTATCATCCAATATAGCCTCCCGAACAAAGCAACCTGCCCCATCCTTTGTATTCAATGATGGAAAAATTTGCTCGCCCTGAAGATCGGAACACGCACTCTTCGCGAACACCGAGTTATTTATAAGCGCGATCACCAGAAAAACAAAACCCCAAATTATCATAAATTTCAGAATTAAATCCAGATCAAATAAACCTCATTAAATCAACACCAATCATTACACTCGCTGCGGGAAGACCAGAATCATTCCACATGCCCGCACGCACGAAGCGCGCTTTTCATCGCATACCGTGCGCGCCTCGAACAGACACACATCACCACAACTCACATCAAATAATTTTTAATTAAATTTTCCAGATTCAATTACCGAGCACCAATTGATCGGTACTCTTCCTTAGCAATTGATTGATATGCACTTGTGCGTATTGACGCATCATTGTTACATGTAGAACTAGAAACCCTTACCTTTCCTTTATACACTACAATGCCAGCAGAGAATGCCGGACCATCGTCGACTTTTATGACCTTGTCGTACAAATAGTACGTGTAACCTAACCGAGAAAATCGAATATGAGTCTCCCCGCCCCCCGCATACGGTGTATTTGACAAAAAAAATACATTCTTCATATTTTTTTTGTTATCCAAAATCTTAAGATTTACCCTCCCGTCAACTCCATTTCGATATATCAGGGCTCCACTTTCTGTTGATTGACAAAGCGATGAAACAGATCTTTTAAGTTCGCAGTTGAAGACTACTGTCTCTTTTTTGTTGCACAATCCTTCTGCGCGCGCGACCACCACAGAAACAAGGCCAATGATCGAAGCCGAGATTATTCGATAAATTTTCACAAATTACTCCACCGAGAGACCTAAAAGAGGCGCCACCTTATTATAGCGGTCACGCCGATCATCATATCCTGTCTGCCCGCCGTTTACGATTTGCGTCACGTCACTGACAGTTCCGTTATCAGAGACCGAGTTTAGATTCTTTCTTGCCCAGAAAGTGAAGGCCGACTCGACCGCATATTCCAATCGAGACGCAACAAGATCGGGGTTTTTGATAAAGTCCTGCTGATCATCGGGAGATCGTCGGTTATGCTCTTTTTGAAACGATTCGTAACCCACCTTGCCGGTCACCTGTATAAACCCACGCCCACGATATTTATATCCATCGCCGCTCGCCTCGTCACCGTTGTCCATTCGATCCGCATACACATAATTCGCGAGGTGCTCTGGATTATAAGCGTAATACGTCTCCTCACTCCAAAGCTTGTCTCGCAGACGACCGTGCTTACAATCGTCACATTTTTCATCATAGTTCTTTTTCCCACCCTTGCATCCGAACGTTTTTCGCATACCCTGGGGCTTGTAGCTCAATCCTTCTTCAGTGGCGCGCAAATGACTCTCGTGTGATGATTGAGAAAGGAAATGCGCAATCCTCTTTGGTTTATTAATTTTATAGATTGATGCATATTTATTTAGATAGGGCAAAATATTCTGGTAATATTCGATCGAATTCGATGATTCGACCGCCATCAGCATAGCGAGCGTGATCAACTGACTTTCAAATTGGAAGTTTGTGGCTAACCCAATGGGGTGGACATGAAAAATATCCGACCCAGGGAAAGCCGGGATGCCGTCCTTCACGTCTTCCCACCACGCTAACTTCTCAATCCGCTTCTGTTCTTCCTCATACTGGAGCTTCGACCCCGTCTGCTTTTCCAACTCGGTGATCAACTGCTTCCATTTCGACGGATTCGCCCACTCGCTCTCGTGCTTGACGATCAGCCTAGACGCCGCCTGCATCAACCACGGATATCCACCACGCTCGGTCCGCGACAGCGTGCATAGTTCATCAGCCGCTCGCTTGCCATCTCCTGCCGTAAACAGCGCGTCATACACCTTAAGCATCAACGGACTGAGCTTCGAACGCGAAGCAAGGTCGTCAACATTGGCGCCGCTCCTATAGTCAACCCACGACTGCGTTGTCGCAAAGATCGTATGCGCCGGATCATGGGTATCCGCAAGACACTCGAAGTCGACCCACGTCTGCGCGAATTCCCGCGTCACCCGACCGCTCGCGTGGTTGAAGTCGCACACCCAACCGTCAATCGGTTGACCTTGTGCATTCACACCGTCAACGTGCCACCAGTTCACCGGATAACCCGGATCGGGATTCGGATGCGGCTCGGCAACTCGTCGATCCGGGTCACGCGCCAGTTCAGCAAGCGAATACACCTGAACGGCGTCCGTCTTTCTCAACTGTGGGTCAACACCAGGGACAAATTTTTTCTTGTCTTGAGTACGTTGATACAGCACCGTACCCGGCGCGATCCGCAGGATCGTCGACTCGGATGGCAGGCCCAGTGCAGTCCAGTCCTCCTTGTTCGGACTGTGTTGATTGACCCATGCACGCCCCTTTTCGAGGAACGACTGGACGCTGTCATCGCAGAAGACTTCGATGTGTGCCATTCGGGTTCCCGAGCTACACTGGTTCAGCGAGTCGTAGCGCCCCAAGTGCCCAATCAAATCGCCTGCCTTGATTGGAATGCCGGTCGTGTCGCCTGCCGCACCTTGGCCCGTCGTCACGACAACCCGATCAAATATAGAATCCTCGACAGTCTCTTCGGCGACCGGCCCACCGTTTTCCTGGCCGAGAAAGACCCACTTACCGATCGCACTCGACGGCTCGACGTATTCACCTGCTTTCTGTGGATACAGTGATGTCCCACGAAGATCCGTCAACTGTCCCCACGGCTTTCCGTTCTTCGTCTCAATCTTTCCGATACCGACGTTGGCTCCTTGCGGCAGAATCGCGATGGGGCTACCGCCTGGTGTCTTGCGAATACGGAGCCCCTGCTGTGCCGGATCGGGAGCCTGCCCGCTTCGGCCAGACACTTGCTTGTCCTGCGCATACTGCGTCACCAGCCATTGCCGCGGCCAATACGACGGCTTTTCCCGCTTCGGGAAGTTTGCGTAGTCTTCCCATGACATCAGGTGCATGTATAGGCTGTAAAACGTCAGCTTCGTGTCCCGTGGGAACTCCATCGTGTGCCGTACCAGCGCGAAGCCCGTGCTATACGGTGCCTCGTAAGGTGATCCGCCGTCGACTTCGGCAATCTCGCTTATCGGATAAGTCTTATTGGCACGAAACGCGATCAACACGCCGTCGGCAATGCACCGCAATCCTCCATCGAGGTCCAGCGACTGCCCAGCGCCAGTCTCCGTGACATGGATGCCGCCGTGCCACATGCCGTTACTGCTCGCGAGATAGGTACCGGACGGCTCACGCTCGGCCAGCAGCCGATAAATGTCGTGCTCGTTGGTGAATCGAGTGGATGCCTCGGACTTGCCTTGCCCTTTGCGCAAAAACGGAAACGCGAACGACAATTGCTTCAACCCGGCTTTGGCAGGCTGCTGCGGCGTCGGCGATTTCTTCGGTGCGGCTTTGGTCGCCATGGTCGGGCTTACTCCGAAAATCCGAAATTCAATGTGTTCTTCACGTCCTTGAGCGGCACTGCGGACCAGGTCGGAAATTTGAAGCTACCGCCCGCGGCATCGTTGACGGTCAGATTGCCTTTCAATTCAATCTCGCCGGCAGGGCTTCCGAGAATGATCTTTCCGCCTGCCAATTTGATATAGGCGCCGGCGCCGTCACCAATCATGACGCCCTTTCGACCGGTTATCGTGACTTCGCCGTCCGACGAGCTCATCAGCATGTCCTGCAATGCCATCAGTTCCATACCATCGCCTTGTGCCTGAATCTGTACCTTGCCTTTTGCTGCGAAGAGCCTAATGCCGAGCCTTGCCGCGAGGAACGAAATCGCTTCACCGGCCGCCACCGTGATGCGTTTCATCACGCCGATGTCGAGCCCTTCACCGGCCGTGACGAACATCTGTTTGCGTGCTGCGATCTGGACCTGCTGCCCACTGGCGATGCCAACACCTTCCGGCGCACTCGCAACGATGACGGGCTTTTGAAGGCGGCTCAGCTTCTGCTCGATCAGCACGCGTTGCTGGTTGGCCTCAGCCTGTAGCGCCTTTGCTGTGTTCGCGACGTCATTGAGTGAACGCAGAATTTCTTCAGCCTGCGCGAACGTCGCGTCCGCGTTCTGCATGGCAAGCTGCTCGCCGGCCGCGCCGGGTTGTGCCTCGGCCGATATGAGCACACCGTCTGCTGCCCTGATCGACGCGTGACCAGCGGTGGCGAGTTCGGCACCCTTTCCACGCGCATTGCGATCGGTGTCCACCATGAAGCCGAGATTCAGTTGGCTCGCACGGAACTGCGTTATCAGATGGACGTGTTCGTTGCCCTCCTTATCCTCCATCCGCAACTCATTCCGCGCAGCAGTACGAATCAGGTTCCGCGTATGGTTCAGGTTGTTGACCAGATCCGGATGCACGCTGTCGTGCATCGCCCCGATGATCACCGGCCGGTTCGGATCACCGTCCGTATGGACAATCGCCACTTCAGCGCCATCGATCAGCGGAAAGTGATGCCCGTAGTTGTCGCCGCTATACGGTTTCGCAAACCGCACCGGCCGGCTTGTGCCACCCGGGCTCCATTCATCGAGGTCGAACGGCAGCTTGATCACGTACCAGCCCTGCTCGGTCAGATACGCGTATTTGTAATTGCCCGGCGACGTAATCCGTGCAGGCAAGATCCCGTCGACCACCGGCCTCGAAACCGATGCCATCGGCGTGCGCCAAATCCGATCCGACGGAATCCCCTCGAACGCCACCCAATACGCCTCGCTGCGCCCGCCGTGCGACTCGACCGACGTCACGAAAATCCCGTGCTTCGCATCGACCGGATTCGGATCGACCCGCATCACCTCGCCGGCTTCGAGCCAGAACGGATTGCCAGTTCCCTTGAAGAGGATCTGTCCGGCCAGATAAGCCTCGTGCCGCAACCGTGCCACGCGCTTGCCTTCCTCCGGCGTCTCGTAATGTTCGCCCCAGCGATAATCGACTGAGTTCGTCGTCTTGTCGTCACGCGCGACGTTTTCCTCGACCAGCAGCGACACCCCGGCCTGCCGATGGTTGTAGTCATGCAATCGCACCGTTTCCGGCACACGCTGCATTTCACGCCCAAGCGTCTTGATCGCATCGGCCCCGACGCTCTCCAGCCCCGAATCACGACGATACGGAACCGTGCGCTGCTTGCGCGCATAGGCATCCAGATCGTCGCCGAACACGACCACCGCACGATCCTTCTTCTGTTCCCACCGGAACCATATCCCTGCCTCGGCGCAAATACGCCGGATGAACGCGAACGTGGTCTCGCGATACTGCGTCACGTATTCGCGACGCTTGTACTCGCCTCGCAACTGGAACTGGAAATCGACGCCCGCGCGATACCCGTAATGCCGCAACGTATCGGTCACGATCTCTTCGACCGACTGCTTCTGAAACAGCCGGCTGGTCACCCCGCGATCGAGATCCACCAATGTCGGCTCCAGCACGACCCGATACCTCGTCTCGTCAGCCGACGTCCCCAGTTCATCGAACCTGGTGATGACCCCGTGCACCGTATATGCCGGCGGCTTCGTGCTGAATTGCCCGGCGTTCTCCCCGAACATCTTCTGCAGATACCCCATGTCCGGATCGACCGGATCGACGATGAACTTCGCCGGCCGCCCCAGCACCTGATCCATCGGAATGCCCGCGATCGGGCTCGTGAATTCGATCTCGTACCGGTACAGCTGGCTGATCCGGTCCAGCCCGGTGAACGTCAGGATCGAGAACGGCGCCGGTTGCGGCGCCAGTTTCAATTCATAAGCCTGCGAAGGCAGAATCATCGACATGGGGTCCCTCGGTTGCGCAAACATGCGGCACACCGGAGCGGCTCTCGTCACCCCGGGCGCCTCACGCGACTAACGCCTGATCAGTTCTTGGCCTTCGGCATCTGCGACACGAGCGACAGCCCGATGTCCATCCCTTCGACCTGGAAGTGCGGCACGATGAACAGCTTGATCCGGAAGAAACCCGGGTTGTCGTCGATATCCTCGACCGTCACCTTCGCGTCGCGCAGCGGGTGCGATGCCTGCAGCTCGTCACCCGGATCCTTCATCTCGGTCACGAGCCCCTTGATCCAGCCGTTCAGTTCGAGTTCGAGCAGACGGCGATCCTTGGTCGTGCCGATGTTTTCGCGCTGGATCAGCTTCAGGTAGTGCGCGATGCGCGACAGCAGGAAGATGTACGGCAACCGCGCGTTGATGCGGCTGTTCGCCGTGGCCTCCTTCGTCTCGTACAGCGCAGGCTTCTGCGTCGAGCTCGCCGAGAAGAAGCACGCGAAGTCGTGATTCTTGTAGAACGACAACGGGATGAAGCCGAGATTCGCGAACTCGAATTCGCGCGTTTCCGGGATCAGCACTTCCGTCGGGATCTTCGGCTGATAGCCGGTGCCGAGGTCATACAAGTGGACCGGCAGGTCCTCTACCTTCCCGCCCGCCTGCGGCCCGCGAATCTGCACGCACCAGCCATTGCTGACGAAGCTGCGCACCATGTTCGCCGCGAACGCAAACGATGCGTTCACCCACAGGTACTTGTTGTGATCGGGGCCCTTGACGGCCTCCTCGTAGTTGAACGCCCGCACCGGCGCCGTATCCTTGCCGTATGGCAGGCGACCGAGCACGCGCGGCATCGTCAGGCCAACATAGCGCGCGTCGTCGGTATCGCGGAAGCTCTTCCACTTGATGTACTCGGCGCGATCGAAATAGTTGCCGATGTCCTGGATCGCCGCCACTTCCTCCATCGACTGCTTGCCGAAGAACGCCGGCCCGACCGAGCCGATGAACGGCATGTGCGCGGCGGCGGCCACCTTCGAGATGTTCCGCAGCAGCGCAACGTCCATCGGCGAATTCGCAAACTCGAAGTCGCTGATCATCGCGCTGATCGGCTGGCCGCCCGGCGTGTCGTATTCCTCGATATACGTCAGACGATACAGGCCGCTCTGGATCAGTTCAGGCGTGTCCTCGAAATCGCGCTGCAGCGCATCCTTCGACACGTCCAGCACCTCGATTCGCGCGTTCTTGCGGAAATCGGTACGACTCACGAGCATCTTCAGGCCACGCCAGCGCGCTTCGAGTGCCTGGAATTCCGTCGCATGCATCACCGCGTCGAGTTGCCGGCCGATCTGCCGGTCGATCTGGCCGATATGGAAATCGAGCAGCGACTTGTCCAGCCGGTCGACAGGCTGGCTCGCCTTCGCCACGAGCTCGAGGAATGCGCCCATCCCGCGCGCGATCCGCTCGTCGGCCGACGCCTCGGACAGCATATCGTTGTCGCGGAACGCCTCGAGCGGCCGCGCCTCGTTGACGGGCTTCAGGTTGATCTTGCTGCACAGCGATGCATAGACGCTGTCGATATCCCCATGCGGGGCGTCCAGCACGACAGTCTCGGTCGCGCCGGTCTGCTGCGTTTCAGTGGGTTTCATCTCGGGTCCTGTCTGCGATCGAATCACTACGATGTTGCGGAATGCGCTGAACGCGCGCTTTGCCCAGCGTCGCTCACGCATGCCCTTCCGGCTGCGTCGCGGCGGTCGCGATCTGCGCGAGTTCGCCACGGAGCTTCGCGGACAGGCGGTCGTCCTTCAGCACCTTCTCGAACTCGCGGCGGAACGTGCCGTTGTCGAGCAGGTTCGATTTCAGGTCGCGCAACAGATTGCGCATCGCGAGGAGCGCCTGAAGCTCGGGAATCTGGCGCGCTACCTGCTCGGGCTCGAAATCCTTGATCGACCGGAACGACAGGTTGACGGGCAACTCCGAACCGTCGCCCGCCAGCGTGTTGTCCGCAGCGATCTTGAGATCCGGTGCGTAGTCGGCCAGCACGGCATCGAAGTTGTTCTTGTCGATGTTCACTTTCTTCCGCTCGGCCAGCGGCGCCTGCTCGCGACCGGCGCTGAAGTCGCCCGCCACCAGCAACTTCAGCGGCAGTTCGACCTTCTTTTGCGCCCCGCCCGTATGCAGATCAAGGGTGATCGACACCCGGCTCTTCGGGATCTCTCGCTGAAAGCTATCCAATTCGTTCTCCTTATCTCAGGAAGCTTGAAGACTCCGCGATGCGCACCCGCAATCGCCGGTGCACCGTCGTTCACGTCACCTTTGCCGAACCCCGCAACACGTATTGACGGACGACCGATTCGGATATTCGCGGCACGACATCCGAATCAGGCGGCAAAAAATATCACGCCATTTCACATGAAGTAAACCATCAAAATAAAAAATCGACCATCAACCACACATGCAGCCTCACCAATAAGACTAGTACGAATACAAAATCCATCCACCCATGACGCCAGACCAAGATCATCCGATATGCCAGATCAATCTCTAATTCACAAACACGCCACCCAATCCATTGATTTTTATTGAAAAAATAAAGTCACAGCAACCACGAAAATCTCAATACAACCAAACATCAACAATCCGCAAATTATAAAAACCCATTCATTCACAAAATCTCAAAATCAATCACACACATATCTCGATATCAATGACACAGTTGTCAACGATTCGCCAAATCACGGGGTATACGAAATCGGAAAACGATGGTTAGAATCGGCGCCTCATAATTCCTAATCGATATAGACCACACCATGCGGATCGAAAAGCCGCTCTGGCATGAAGGCTTGATTCTTACGCAGCAGCATTTCCAGCAGCAGGACCGCTGGAACGGGTTCACGCTGCAACAGCTCGCGTCGGCCATCGCCGTATCACCTTGGGGAACGCTGAACGTCAACGTCGACGAAGAAGCACTGGCCTCCGGCCGCCTGAAGCTCACACGGCTGCGACTGCGCTTCCCGGATGGCACGCCGGTCGACACGACCGTCACCGACACGCTGCCGCCCGCTCGCGACCTCGTCGGCGACATTCCAGCCAATATCCAGACAGTCGATGTACTCGCCGTACTCGCGCTGCCCGATGCGAACGGCAGCAACTGCCGTTTCGACGAAACGGCGCTGGCCCGGCCGCGACGGGCATACCGGGAATTCGTGAAGGTGACGGATCTGAACGGCACGGCGGAAGCCGAAATCGCCGCCGAGCGCCACGCGGTCCGGTTGCTGTATGGCTATGAATCGCACGCCGACGATACGGCATGCGCGATAGCCCGCCTGACACGCACGACGAGCGGCCAGTTCCAGATCGATCGCGGATATGTGCCGCCCTGTCTGTCGCTGTCGGGTCATGCACTGCATATCGAGCGCATCCGGCGGCTTGCGGATATCCTCGCCGCCAAGAGCGCGCTCCTCGGTGCGCGCCGCAGCGAACGGATCGAGCAGGTGGCTGAATACGGCGTCGCCGACGTCCAGCTCTTCTGGCTCCTGCACTGCATTCATCAAGCGTGGCCGCAACTGCGCTTCCTCGCGTCGCATCCGGCGCAGCCCACGGATCACCTGTATCAGGTACTCGCGCAGTTGGCGGGATCGTTGACCACGTTCTCGACACGCGTGTCGCTGACCGACATCCCGCCTTACGATCACGCCGCTGCACATGACGTCTTCGCGACTCTCGAATCGCTGATCCGCGATTTGCTGGACACGATCATCCCGTCGCGCGTCGTGTCGATCGGGCTTTCGCACACGACGCCCACAACCTGGGCCGGCCAGTTCCGCGACGAGCGCATCGTCGAAGGCGCGGCGGACTGGTACCTGTCCGTCAACGCCGCGCTGCCGGCATTCGAACTCGTCGAACAGTTTCCGCGCCTGTGCAAGATCGGCGCGCCGGACGACGTCGAGCACATCGTCAATTCCGCGGTGGCCGGCATTCCACTCAAGGCCGTGCAGCGCGTGCCCGGCGCCATTCCGGTCCGGCTGGACAACCACTATTTCGCGCTCGATGCGCATGACGCCGCGCATGCGCGGATGCTCGCCGCACGCGCGTGCCAGATCTACCTGCCCGCGTCGATTCCGGACGCATCGATCGAACTCTATGCGGTGCTGCGCTGATGAATGCCATCGTCTCCACTCGTCACGAATCCGCGCTGCTGGCGCAGGAGCCATCATCCGGCCGCTTGCCCGGTCCCTCGATGCGGGCGCTGCTGCGCGATACGGCGCTGCTCGTCACCCATCTGTCGAACGGTGGGCAGGTCGACAGCCAGGAGAACCTGCGTCAGCAGTGCGTTCGGCTCATCGCGCAGTTCGCGACGGCACTCGATGCGCAAGGAATTGCCACCGATATCCGGGACGACGCCGTCCTCGCGCAATGCGGGCTGATCGATGAAGCGGCATTGCGTTACCTTCCCGCGTCGGACAAGGGGAACTGGGAGTCCCGACCGCTGCAGGTCGAGCGCTTCGGCACTCACGACGCGGGAACCCGCATCTACGAGCGCCTCGAGCACCGGCTGCGCGAACCCGCGCCAAACGTCGACCTGCTCGAATGCTATGCGGCCGTGCTCGGCCTCGGATTTCGTGGCCGTTATGCGGCCCGCTCGGGCCTGTCAGCGGATGCCAACGAACGCGAAGCGCAACGTCAGGCCGTAGTCGCTGCACTGGTCGCGCGGATCGATCAGTTGCGACCGACCGTGCAGCCAGGGTTCGTCATCGATCGCTCGAACACGCGGCTGATAGACCGGCTCAGAGGCCTGTCGCCGTGGGCGATTGCAGCCATGGCATGCGTGATCGCGATATGCGTGTGGTTCGCGTGGGATCGCATCCTCGACGCGGAACTGGCACAGCTCGTCCAAAAAGCGACACGGCCGTGACTTCCGATACTGTTCTCCCACCGGTGGCAACACGCGCCGACTCCGATGCCGCCCGCGCGGCCCTGTCGGGCCTCGGCTACCCACTGCGCACGGTCGTGATGGTATCGGCCACACTGGCGCTTGCCGTCATCGGATGGGTTTTGCCCGTCGACCACGGCGTCATGTGGGGATTGATTGCGATCGTCGTCGCGCTTTCGGCGCTGATCGTCTGGTTGCATTCACGCAGATTGACGCACGCACGCGAACGAAACGTGCACGTGATTGCGCAACTCGGCGCGGCGACCGCCGACCTGCCCGTCGCGCTGCGCACCAGGATGCCGCTCGCCCTCGTCACAGGGGACGGCTTGCCCGCCTTGTTCGATCGCGACGCGTCGCGATCGCAGTTCGTTCACGTCGGCGACGGCGCAATCTGGTTGCGGGCCGATCGTCCCCAGGATCTTCCCCGCCTTGCTGTCGCCGTCCGCCAGTGGCGGGACGGCCAGGCACCCGATTGCGTCGTGCTGTCGGTCGCGCCGGTACTTCATGCGAACGACGATGTGCTGTCGCAGACCCTACGCGTGATCCGGCAGGCCGTTGCAGACACGTCGCGCATGCTTGGCGCGTCGCTGCCGGGCTATGTCGCGATCTATCAGCGACTCTCCGATACGGCCGTTTCAACAGAGCCGGCGGCCCAGTGGTATGGCGTATCGGCAGGCTCACCGATCACGGACATGCACCGTTTCGACTCCGCGATCGACGCAGCCGAGTCCGATGCCCTCCATGCCGACGGAAGCCGCGCGGCCGCGGCACGCGCCGCTGGGATCGGATCAATGATCGGATGGACTCGCCGTACCGTATTCGACACGCTCAAGGATCGACGCCAGCCTGCGTCGTCCTGGCCGTTGTTCGGCGCCGGCTGGATCGACCATGGTCCCGCGACGGGCCCCGGCAAGCCATGGGAACGTGACGTCCGATCGCGCATCGGTATCGCTCCGGCCGCGCTGCCTGCATCACCCTCCCCATGGCCGGTGCCGCAGCCGTTGATCGACGCGATGCCACGCCGGTCGCGGCGATCACCACGCCTCACCGCAGTCGCGCATGTCGCCGCGATCATTGCTTGCACAGCCACCGCCGCCATCTGCGGCGCCGCGAAAAACAACGAAACGCTGATGACCCGAATCGGCGAACACATCGAGCGCTACAACCGACTCCCCGCCAAGCAGGACGCCGCAAAGCGCGAGGCGCTCAAAGCCCTTTCGTCGGATCGTGACCAACTCGACCGGTATGCCCGCATCGGCGTTCCGCTCCGACTGTCGTTCGGCACGTATCGCGGCGCTCAACTGCTACCGTTGCTCGACGAAACGATCGCCTCCTACGAACCGCCCGCGCCGCCTCCCGCCGTCATCACGCTGGACAGCATGTCGCTGTTCGACAGCGGCAAAGCGCAACTGAAGCCTGGCACCACGCGCGCGATGGTCGATGCGCTTGAGTTGATCAAGGCGCATCCCGGCAAGCGCGTGCTCGTCGCCGGCTATGCGGACGACCAGGGCCGCCCCGACCGCAACTTGAAACTGTCGATCGACCGAGCGACTGCCGTGCGCGACTGGCTCGTCGATGCGTCGGGTTTGCCGACGACGCAATTCGCGATTCAGGGCTACGGCGATACGCGACCGGTCGCGGACAACGCCACGCCGGAAGGACGGGCGAAAAATCGCCGGGTCGAAATCACGCTAGTGCCCGATATGCCGACGCCGGCCGCTTCGATCCGCACCGCGATGTAACACGCGTTTTGGTTCCCGGGGAATCCGCCCCGGGTTTGTCAGCGCCGGAATCCGGTTCCGGCAATTCGCAGTACGAAGAAGAAGGAGTGAAAAAATGGCAATTCCGGCCTACATGTGGCTCAAGGACGACGGCGGTGCGGACATCAAGGGTTCGGTGACCGTCCAGGATCGCGAAGGCAGCGTCGAACTGGTCGCGTTCGATCACGGCGTGCACATTCCGACCGACGGCAACACGGGCAAGCTCACCGGCACGCGCGTGCACAAGCCGATCACGCTGACGAAAGAGACGGACGCGTCGACGCCGTATTTGTACAAGGCGGTGACGAGCGGCCAGACACTGAAGTCGGTCGAGATCAAGTGGTACAAGATCGACGACGCGGGCAAGGAGAAGGAGTACTTCAACACGAAGCTCGACAACGTGAAGATCGTCGCCTTGAAGCCGAAGATGCTCGACATCAAGAACCCCGACTACGAGAAACACAACCATCTCGAAGACGTCGAACTGCGCTACGAGACGATCACGTGGTCGTACAAGGACGGCAACATTATCCACAAGGACACGTGGAACGAACGTTCCTGATGCGCTGACCGACTGGTGGAATCCGGCACGCTCGTGCGCCGGATTCCGCTCCGCCGATCGCCCATTCGCAATCGCCCCCCTAGGTTCGCATGTGCATCGCCCGACGCACGCCCTCCTCCCTTCCTGATCCGCTATCGACATGACGCCGCCTCTCCGGGACGCCTCCCATCTCATTCGCCGCCTCAATCCCCATTGCACACGCGCGCTCGAAGCCGCTGCAAGCCTTTGCCAAACCCGGCTCGCGGACGAGATCGCGGTCGAGCACTGGGTGCTGAAACTGATCGAAGCGGACGACGGCGACATTCCGGCGATCCTGCGCCACTACGATCTCGATATCGATGCGGTTTGGGATGCGTTGATCGACGTGATCAACCGCATGCCACGCACGTTGCGCGGCATGCCGGCGCTGTCACGGCAGCTCGCCACGGTGATCGAGGATGCGTGGACGCATGCGATGTCGGACGATTCCGACGGCACCATTCGCTCGGGCCATCTGCTGCAGGCGATCGTCGACGCGCCGCACGTGCTGCGCACGCAACGTGCGTGGCCGCTCTTGTCGGTGTCAAGCGCGCAGATCCGACGCGTGCTGCCCCGGATCGGGCGACGTTCATCCGAGAACGCGTCCGATGAAATGACGTTGCCGCCGAAAACGCCGCCAACCGTCGGTCACCCCGGCAATGCAGCGACGGAAGCCTCCATCGATCGTCACGCTCGACAGGCACCGTCTCGCGCCACCGACGACAACGCACTCGCGCGCTTTGCGCTCGACCTGACCGAAAAGGCCCGCCGTGGCGAGATCGACCCCGTCTTCGGACGCGATCGGGAGATCCGGCAGATGATCGACGTGCTGGCGCGCCGCCGCAAGAACAACCCGATCCTGGTCGGCGAGCCGGGTGTCGGCAAGACCGCGCTAGTCGAGGGGCTCGCATTGCGCGTGGTCGAAGGCAGCGTGCCGGAAACGATCCGCGACACGCGCATCCTGACGCTCGATCTCGGCTTGCTGCAGGCCGGCGCTGGCGTGAAGGGCGAATTCGAACAACGGCTGAAGAACGTGATCGACGAGGTGCGGACATCGACGACACCCATCCTGCTGTTCGTCGACGAAGCGCATACGCTGATCGGTGCGGGCAACGCGGTGGGCGGTGCCGATGCGGCCAACCTGCTCAAGCCGGCGCTCGCGCGCGGCGAGTTGCGCACGATCGCGGCGACCACATGGGCCGAGTACAAGGAATATTTCGAACGCGACGCCGCGCTCGAACGGCGCTTCCAGATCATCAAGGTCGACGAGCCGGACGACGACACGGCTTGCCTGATGCTGCGCGGGCTCGCAAGCCGCTATGCAAAACATCACGACGTCCACATTCGCGACGAGGCGATCGTCGCGGCCGTGCGGCTGTCACGCCGCTACATTCCGGCCCGGCAGTTGCCGGACAAGGCCGTCGATCTGATCGACACGGCTGCCGCGCGCGTGCGCATGGCGCTTGACGTGCCGCCGGTGGAGCTGCAGCAGGCACGCGCGACACTGACGGCACTCGAACTTGAACGCGCCGCGCTCGATGCGGATTCCCGTGCCGGGATAGGCGACCTCACCGAGCGGCGCGCCACGATCGACACGGAACACGACGCCGTGCGCGACACTGCCGACATGCTGCTCAGCCAGTACTTGCGGGAACGCGAACTCGTCGACGTCTTGCGCACGCTTCGCGGCGGCGCCAGCCCTGCGCTCGATCCGGCGGCCATTTCCAATGCCATCGATGCGCTATCGACCGTTCAGCGAAAGTCGCCGATGATCGCCGCCGACGTCGATGCGCAGGCCATCGCGCGCGTCGTCGCGGAATGGACCGGCGTGCCGGTCGGCAATCTCGTCGAGGACGAACTGCGAAGCCTGCTCGCGCTCGAAGCAACGCTCGCTGCGCGTGTGGTTGCGCAGGACGATGCGATCGGCGCGTTGGCGGAGAGCCTGCGTACCGCCAAGGCCGGCCTGAAGAACGAGCACGCACCGCTCGGCGTGTTCCTGCTCACCGGGCCGTCCGGCGTCGGCAAGACCGAAACCGCACTGGCACTCGCCGACCTGCTGTTCGGCGGCGATGCCGCGCTGACGACGATCAACCTGTCGGAGTACCAGGAAGCGCATAACGTATCGCAACTCAAGGGCTCGCCGCCCGGCTACGTGGGTTACGGACGCGGCGGTGTCCTGACCGAAGCCGTGCGTCAGCGTCCGTACAGCGTCGTGCTGCTGGACGAAGTCGAGAAAGCGCATCGCGACGTGCTCGACATTTTCTATCAGGTGTTCGACCGCGGCACGATGCGCGACGGCGAGGGACGCGAGATCGATTTCCGCAACTGCGTGATCGTGATGACTTCCAATCTCGGCAGCACGCAAATCGACGACGCAACGACCGAGGATCCTGCGATCTCACACGCAGCACTACGCGAAGCCGTTCATCCTCCGTTGGTCGCGCACTTCCAGCCCGCATTGCTCGCACGCTTTCAGACGCTTGTCTACCGACCGCTCGGCGCTGCGGCGCTCGCGTCTATCGTGCGGATCAAGCTGAACAAGATCGCCGAACGCCTGCATCGGCAACACACTGTGACATTGGCGTGCACGGACGATCTGATCGAATCGATCGCGCGGCACTGCGTATCGCGTGAATCTGGCGCACGCAGCGTCGACGCGTTCCTGAACCAGCGCGTGCTGCCGGTCGTGTCCCGCGAGCTGCTTGGACGGATGGCAACGGGCATTACGCCAGGAAAGATCCTGCTGTCGACCGCTACCGAAGGAACGTTGACGATCGACTTCGTCGATGCGCCGACGGCCGCCGAAACCAGCACCGCACAATGGAACAACCGATGACCGCCGGCCCCTCCCTCTACGACATGCTGCTCGGCCAGATCGGCGGAGAACCGATCGGCGCTTACGACGACCGGACGCTCGAATGCCTGAGCGTGCAGCAGAACCTACGCCGCATTCTCAATACGCGGGCCGGTGCGCTCAAGCACCTGCCCGACTACGGGCTACCCGATCTCACGAACATCTACAAGGCACTGCCCGCATCCGCGCACCTGCTCAAACAGCAGATGGAGGCGACGCTGCTGAAGTACGAACCGCGCATTCGCTCGATCGACGTCGCGATCGTCGACAACCGCGATCCCGGCATCCTGGTCAGCTTCGAGATGACGTGCCACCTGAAGAACACCGGGCTCGTGCGTTTCGGCACCTACTTCGAGCCGCCGGGGCGCCTTCGCATCGAACGGCGCGTCGATCGGTCATGATCGCGCGCGTGCCGGCTATCGAACCTTCGCCATTGCGGTTTACCCCAGCGCGTATCCGAATACTCGCCGACACCATAAGCAAAACCGTACGCATACACACGCTCGCCCCAGCCCGTCACGATTTTCGATGTCGAAAGCGTGCAGCAATTGCATGACCTGCTCAGCCAGCTGCCGCTGTTTCCGTATGTGGAGCTCGAGGTACGGGCACTTTGCCGGCATCCGTCTTCGATTCGGGAAGACGATCGGTGAACGACCGACAAGCCGTGGAATTCGCGGTGCATCGTCTCGACCGAGGCGGACGAAGTACCACGGGATTCCGATGCGATTGCGCCGGCGTTCGCGGCGCACGTATCGGTGCAGCCCTTAATACGTTTCAAGGCTTTGCCTCCGGCAAGCCTGCCTGATCCAGACGCCCCGCCGCTCAATCCCCCAAGACTGCGCTTTCCGCCACACCGCATCCGCGCCCGACGCCGCGGTGCAGCTACGCCTGCCCGCCAGCGAAGAAGAATTAGCGGCAAATTCAGGACTATTCAGGCGCATCGTGGCAACTTCTCTCGTGTCGTGCCGGCACGGGAATCGGTCGCACTTTGCCCGTTGCCCGTTGCCCGTCAACCCGCAGCGCACGCGCCGCGAAACTGACTGCGCCCGGTCTCCACCACGGCCGGTCGCCGTTCGCGCGTGCGATCGGGATACCGATCGAACGATTCGCCACGCCGCACCCGGATCACCCACTTCACAGAACAAGCACCGCCCGCAATCGCGTACCCGAGGTCGCCACCCTTCGCTTGCCATGCGCTCAACCATCCAGCCCGCTTCTCGCGCGACGCTATTGCGTGGCGTCCTGTCCGGCGTCCGTCCGTATCTGAAGTGGCAGCCCGTCACGCCCGCGCAGTTCATGTACGCCGTCCTGTTCTGCGCCGGCGGCAGCGTCGCCGTGGCCGCTGCCACTTGGGCATGCCTCGCGTGGCATGTCGAGTATCCGACCGCCAGCCTCGTGTTACGGCTGGTGATCGTCGTCCTCGCGATATTCGGCTCGTTGCTGTCGTCCGTCCTGTTTGCGGTGCTTGGCGGCGCCCTCCTGGACTACTATTTCACGGTGCCCTATTTCGCGCTGACGGTCAGCCGGACGCAAGACATCGTCGCGCTTGCAACGTTCCTGGTCACGACGCTCATCGTCTGCGCGATGATCCGGCATATCCGTGTCCTCGGGCATATCCAGCACGAACAGGCCCGCCTGCTGGACCTCACGAACGACAGCATCTTCGTGCGCGACGAAAACGATACGATCAAGTACTGGAATCGCGCTGCGGAAACCCTGTACGGATGGAAAAGCGCCGACGCAATCGGCCGGCATGCGCACACGCTGCTCAAGACGGTCTTCCCCGTGCCGCTCGATGAGATCAACGCGATCCTGAAGGGCACCGGTCACTGGGAAGGCGAGCTCGTGCATACGAGCCACGACGGCAAGATACTCGTCCTCGCGAGCCGGTGGTCCATGCAGGTCGATGCCGGCGGCGAACCGCGCGGCATCCTCGAAAGCAACACGGACATCACGCAGCGCAAACTGGCCGAGCAGGCGCTGCGCCGCAGCGAGGCGGAATTCCTCGCCGAAGTGCAACGCCTGAGCCGCACCGGCAGCTTCGGCTGGAATATCGCGACCGCCGCCGTTTCGTGGTCGGCGGAGACATTCCGGATTCTCGAGTACGACACCGCGACCACGCCGTCCATCGCGCTGTTCGCGGCCCGTCTGCATCCCGAGGACGCCGGCGCCTTCCAGGTCGCGCTGACGGCCGCCACCCGATCGAGAGGCTGCCTCGATTTCCATGCACGATTGCTGATGCCCGACGGAACCGTCAAGCATGCCCACCTGGTCGCCCATCCGCTCGACGACGCGCAGCAAAGCGCGCAGTACGTCGGCGCGGTAATGGACGTCAGTGCCGCGCGACAGGCCGAGGACCAGATTCGCTCGACCCGTGCCGAACTCGAGCGCGTTGCGCGCGCAACGATGTTGGGTGCGCTCAGCGCGTCCATCGCGCATGAGGTCGGCCAGCCACTGTCGGCAATACTGACCTTCGGGCAGACCGCCCAGCGCTGGATCGCGCGCGATCCGCCCGAGCTCGACGAAGTGCGTGCCTGCCTCGACGGCGTGATTTCCAGCAGCATGCGTGCCGCCAGTATCGTGCAGCGGGTTCGCGACCTGACGTCGCGCTCCGCCGCCGTGCAGCGCGACGAGCTGGCATTGAACGACGTCGTCGAGGAAACCGTCGCGTTGCTCAACGGGGAATTGGCGCATCACGGCATCGCGTTGCGCGTCGACCTCGCGGCCGGCCTCCCGCCGATCTCGGGCAACCGGATCCAGCTTCAACAGGTGTTGATGAACCTGCTCGTGAACGCGATACAGGCGATGGCCGGCCTGCCCGATGGCGTGCGCCACCTCGTCGTCACGTCGCATCTGGAACAAAACGGCCACGTCGCGGTCGCGCTGCGGGATTCCGGAACCGGCATTCGCGACGAAGACATCGATCGGCTGTTCGACGCGTTCTTCACGACGAAGCCGGCCGGCATGGGTATCGGCCTGTCGATCTGCCAGTCGATCATCGAATCGCACTGCGGACGCGTATGGGCGACCAACAACACGGATCGCGGCTCGACCTTCACCTTCTCGCTGCCGCCAGCGTGAGCGGCGGCATCGCCGCGGCGCGATCCGCGGCATCTCATGCGTCCGGGCCGAAGACGCGCCCGCGAACGGCGGGCGCATCGTCCGGGCCGACCGCCGGAAGTCATTCCATGTGCGCGCCGAATCCGACCTTCTCCGGCGCGATCCCGGCCTTCAGCGTCAACGCCGGAATCTCGTAGTCGCCCGCGTTCTGCCGCCGGAACGGAATCGGCTGCGTGGTCCACAGATCGTCGAGACGCCTGCCGAGCGCCGCGCGCGTTTCGTCGAAGCGCGCTTCGTTCATCTTTCCCGTCCGGTAGATCACGAACGGCGGCAGCACGTCGAAACCCGGGTAATACAGCATCCCGTGCTGAATCGGAAACAGCACGTCGTCGATCGGCCCGTTGATACCGCGCGGGCTGTAGTGCGACTCCCACCCGCCTGCCGTGACGATCAGCATCGCGCGCTTGCCGGCGAACGAACCTTCGCCATAACGATTGCCCCAATGGCTGTCGGAATGCTCGCCGACACCGTAGGCAAAACCGTACGCATACACACGCTCGACCCAGCCCTTCATGATCGCCGGCATCGAGAACCACCACAGCGGAAACTGCAGGATCACCGCATCGGCCCACCTCAGCTTGTCCTGCTCGCGCGCGATGTCTTCGCTTTGCGTGCCCGTCGCGAACGCGTGCTTCGAGTCGAGCGACGGATCGAAACGCGCGTCGGGAGCGCGATCGGTCACGTCGTTCGCGTCGAACGCCGCCTTCCAGTTCATCGCATACAGGTCCGTCACCCGCACGCTGTGACCCGCCGCTTCGAGATGCTCGACGGCAAAGTCGCGCAGCGCGCCGTTCAGCGAACGCGGTTCCGGATGGGCATAAACGATCAGCACGTTCATGTTCGTCACTCCGTTGATTGAATGACTGCAGGATGACGCCGCCGACGGTATATTTGAAATGAATTCCTGATATTCCAGGTATAGCCATGAATTATCTCAGACGACTCGACCTGAACCTGCTCGTCACGCTGGACGTGCTGCTCGCCGAGCTCAACGTCACGCGCGCGGCCGAGAAGCTGAACATGTCGCAGCCGTCGGTCAGCGTGCAGTTGCAGAAACTGCGCGACCTGTTCGGCGATCCGCTGCTGTTGCCGGGGCCGCGCGGGATGCGGCCCACCGCGCGCGCGGAAGCGCTGCGCGAGCCGTTGCGGGATGCAATCGAAGCGATCGAACGCGCGGTGATTCCCGCCACGCCGTTCGATCCCGCGACCGCGACGAACACGTGGCGCGTGGCCGCGACCGACTACGGCGAGTCGACGATCATGCTGCCCGCGCTGAACACGCTGCGTTCGGCCGCACCCGGTACGCGGCTGGCCGTCGTCGAGCTCGTACCGCCGCGCATCGAGCAGGATGCGGAGCGCAGCGGCATCGATCTGGCATTCCATACGACCGAGGGTTCGCCGGCCGGCATGCGGCGCCTGCCGCTGTTCGTCGAGCGATACGTGCTGATCGGCCGCGCCGGGCATCCGAAGCTGAAGCGGCGCCCGACGCTCGCGCAGTTCGGCACGCTGGAACACGTGATCGTGTCGCCCGATGGCGGCGGCTTCTTCGGCGTGACGGATGAAGTGCTCGCGAAAGTCGGCGCCACACGGCGCGTCGTGCTGTCCGTGCCGCATTTCCTGTTCGTGATGTCGGCCGTCGCCAGCACCGATCTCGTCGCGATGCTGCCCGAGCGGCTGGTGCGCGACGTGCCCGCGCTGCGTGTCGTGCAAGCGCCGGTCGACGTGCCCGGCTATGAAATGTCGATGCTGTGGCACGAGCGCGTGCATCGCGATCCGGCGCATCGGTGGCTGCGGGAGACGATTGCGGCATCGGTATAAGCCAACGACGGCGGCCTGATTCGCCACGGCGGCGGGGACGGCTTGCCGGACGGCGCCCGATTGCCGGCTTCGGTCGCCTTCGCCAGGGCCGCCCGGCCCTGCTGCAAGATTCTTCATTCGGGACTTGAAACCGCCTCCAACACTGTATATATTTACAGTGCTTTTGCACCATTTGACCCGAATTCCGTCACCCATCGACGGACGGATTTTTGTGAGGCGACCATGTTCCAGTCATCCGCATTCGATCCCGAGCAACCCGGTTTCAACCCGATCCACTTCGAGCGCGCCGCGCGGCAAGCGGTCGTCGATCTTCAACGCGTCGTCGGCGCCCCCGCGCAGCGGGCGCTCGGCCTGCGGCGGCGCAGCCATCCGGCCGCGGTCCGCACGATGAGCTGGCAGGCGCTGTTGAATGTCGAGGAGCTTGCGTTCTCGAACGCCGGTTTCCTGAACCGCAACGATCCGACCGTCGTCGATGCATTCATCCGGCTGCGCGACAGCCGAATGGTCGCGGCGGACATCGAGGAAGCCGTCGACTGGAAGCGCGACGACGACGATCTACCTGCCGTCTATCTGATCGTCAAGGCGATGCTCGAAGCGGAAGAGACAGAGACCCAGCGCGTCGAGATGGACTGACCCCGGCGGCCGGCGCTGCCTTCCGGTCAGGCCGCGCCGGCGCAAGCGCCGAATCCCGGGAAAGCGCATGCCATCGCGGCCACGCGCAGCCGCGCCATCGAGCAATCAGAGCCGCGCCGCGAGCCGCGCGCCCTGATCGATCGCGCGCTTCGCGTCGAGTTCGGCGGCCAGATCCGCGCCGCCGATCAGGTGCACCGAACGCCCGGCCGCCTGCAGCGGTGCGAGCAGCGCGCGCTGCGGCTCCTGCCCCGTGCAGAGCACGATCGTGTCGGCTTCGATCAGCTCGTGATCGGTGCGCTGCTCGCCGTACGACACGTGCAGCCCGCGCGCATCGATCAGCTCGTAGTTCACGCCGCCGATCATCTTCACCTGCTTCATCTTCAGCGTCGCGCGGTGAATCCAGCCGGTGGTCTTGCCGAGCCCCTTGCCGAGCGGCGCAGCCTTGCGCTGCAGCAGCGTCACTTCACGCGCGGGCGCCGTGACCTGCGCACGCGTCACGCCGCCACGCGTCGCGGCCGGGTCGGTCACGCCCCATTCGGCCTTCCACTCTTCCAGATCGAGCGCAGGCGATTCGCCGTCCTGCACCAGATACTCGGCGACATCGAAGCCGATCCCGCCCGCGCCGACCACCGCGACACGCCGTCCGACCGGCTGCCTGCCCGCGAGCACGTCGATGTAGCTGAGCACGTTCGGCCCGTCCTGCCCCGGAATCTTGGGGTCGCGCGGCGCGACGCCGGTCGCGAGCACGATCTCGTCGTAGCCACCCGCGATCAGCTCGCTCGCGTCGACGCGGCGGTTCAGGTGCAGGTTCACGCCGGTCAACTCGACCTGGCGGCCGAAGTAACTCAGCGCCTCGTGAAACTCCTCCTTGCCCGGAATCCGCTTCGCCATGTTGAACTGGCCACCGATCTCGGCCGCGCCGTCGAACAGGTCGACCTGATGGCCGCGCTGCGCGAGCACGGTCGAGCACGCGAGCCCGGCCGGCCCCGCGCCGACCACCGCGATGCGCTTCGGCTGCGGTGCGGGCGTGTATTTCAGCTCCGTCTCGTGGCACGCGCGCGGATTCAGCAGGCACGACGCGACCTTGTTCTTGAACGCGTGATCGAGGCACGCCTGGTTGCAGCCGATACAGGTGTTGATCTCGTCGGCGCGGCCCTGCGCGGCCTTGACCACGAACTCGGCATCCGCGAGCAGCGGGCGCGCCATCGACACCATGTCCGCGCAGCCGTCCGCGAGGATCTGCTCGGCCACTTCGGGACGGTTGATCCGGTTGGTCGTCACGAGCGGAATACCGACCTCGCCCTTCATCTTCTTCGTCACCCACGCGAACGCGCCGCGCGGCACCGACGTCGCGATCGTCGGCACGCGCGCCTCGTGCCAGCCGATCCCCGTGTTGATGATGGTCGCGCCCGCGCGCTCGACGGCCTTCGCGAGCTGCACGGTTTCGCTCCAGTCGCTGCCGTCCGGAATCAGGTCGAGCATCGACAGCCGGTAGATCAGGATGAAATCGCGACCGACCGCTTCGCGCGTGCGCTCGATGATCTCGATCGGCAGCCGGATGCGGTTCTCGTACGATCCGCCCCACTGGTCGGTGCGCTTGTTCGTATGCATCGAGATGAACTGGTTGATCAGGTAGCCTTCGGAGCCCATGATCTCGACGCCGTCATACCCGGCTTCACGCGCGAGCTTCGCGCAACGCACGAACGCGCGGATCTGCCGCTCGACACCACGCGCGCTCAGCTCATGCGGCGCAAACGGCGAGATCGGCGACTTGATCTTCGACGGCGCGACCGCGAACGGGTGATAGCCGTAGCGGCCGGTATGCAGGATCTGCAGCGCGATCTTGCCGTCCTCCGCGTGCACGGCGTCCGTGATCTCGCGATGCCGCCGTGCGGCGGCCGACGTCATCAGCGTGCCGCCGAACGGCTTGGTCCAGCCGGCCACGTTCGGCGCGAAACCGCCCGTCACGATCAGGCCGACGCCGCCGCGTGCGCGTTCGGCGAAATATTCGGCGAGCCGGGGCAGCGTCTTGCGGCTGTCCTCGAGGCCCGTGTGCATCGAGCCCATCAGCACGCGGTTCTTCAGCGTCGTGAAGCCGAGATCGAGCGGTGCGAGCAGGTGGGGAAAGGTCGTGGTCATGATGAGCGTGCCAATAAGCGATGCGTGACATCGTAGGCGCGCGCCGCCTTGAACGTGAGGGGGCAAACAGCCATAATGCTTGTCATTTCCGGCCAAAACGACATGACTTCCCCGCTCGCCAAGGATCGCCTCGGGCTGCGCCGGCCGACGATTCCGGTCGCCTATACGCGCCTGCTGCTGCAGGCGCTTGCCGCACGCGGGGTCGACCTGGCCGCCGTGCGCGCCGGCACGGGCCTGCGCGATGCGGTATTGGCCGAACCGGACGCGCGCGTCGCGCCGTCGCAATGGGGACGGCTCGTGCTCAATGCGATCGAGATCGGCGGCGATCCGGGCATCGGGCTCGCGTTCGGGTTGCTGCTGAAGCCGACCGTGCACGGCTTTCTCGGCTACGCGACACTGACCGCGCGGGACATCCGCGAGGCGCTGTCCGTCACGCAGCGCTACTTCCGGATGCGCAACCGCCAATATCGCCTGACCTATGAAGAAGACGAGCGCGGCGCGACGCTCGAACTGCACGGCGTGCAGGCGAGCCCCGTGCTGCAGCATCACGTGATGTTCGAGTTCGTGCTGACCGGGCTCGCGCAGAACATCTCGCAATGGGCCGGGCGCGCGTCGCCGCCGATCGCGCTGCAATTCGCGTGGCCGGAGCCGCCCTATTTCGCACGCTATCGCGACTCGTTGCCGCCGGTCGAATTCGGCTGTGCCGCCAACGCGCTGTGGATCGCGCGCGACGTGCTCGACTGGCCGCTGCCGCTCGCCGACGAAGTCGCGCACCGGCAAGCGCTCGTGCAGGTAGAGCGTGAGTATGCGCAAGTACGCCAGGAGGAAGGCGATCTGGTGGAGCGCGTACGCGCGGAGCTGGCGCGTGCAGCAGGCGATTACCCTGGGCCGGACACGCTCGCCGATGCGCTGCTCGTATCGACGCGCACGCTGCGGCGCCGGCTCGAGGAGGCCGGGTCGAGCTATCGGCAGTTGCTCGACGAAGCCCGGTGTCGCGACGCGAAGCAGTTGCTCGCGGCGTCGGATCTCGACCTGAAGACGATCGCCGAGCGGCTGCAGTTCACCGACCCGGCGAATTTCACGCGCGCGTTCCGGCGCTGGGCCGGGCAGACACCGAGCGCGTATCGGGAAGCGGCGGCCGGCGCACCCGAACGCAAATAACGCCGGGCCGCCGGTAGCAGGCTGCGGCTGGGCGCGGACTTCAGTGCCACACGCCGGGCAATCCGCCACCCGGCCATCCCGGGCGGTCGGCCAAACGCGTTGGCGTATGATGAGCGCCACATCAAAACGACGTCGCGCGAATCGGCGCCCTCTCCGACCCATGCCCAATCTCACCACCGTGATCGAGGCGACGATCGACTGCGTCGATACCAACCTCATCCGAGTCAAGGCCGATGTCAGGAACACCCCGTCATACCGCGTGACGATGCAGAACGTCTGCTACTTCGTCACGGCCAGCGACGTCGACGAGGACGCGTTCAAGCAGATCGAACAACTGAAGCCCGGCATGCCGGTGCGCGCGTGCACATTCGAGCATCGCGGCCGTCGCCGGATCGCGTGGATCAGGAGCGACAAGCTGGCGATCGCCCCCTACGACGTGGTCGCGCAAACGCGGCGGAACCTGTCGCTGCTAGCCTGGGCGTCGTGCCTGCTCGTGCTGAGCTTTGGGCTCGCTGCCGCGGCACTTCATTCGGGCTGGGCGTTCGTCTCGGCGCTGGCCACTGTCGCGGGCATCGTTACGCTGATGGGCACCCTGCTCGCCATCGGCGGCTTGTCCGACCTGATCTTCCAGCCGCAGCGACGCGAAGCCCAGCAGAGCTGGCCAGGCGCACCGTCCGGTTTCGACGTGGAGCGGAGCCGCCCATGACGAACCACGCGATGCAGACCGTCTCGGGCCGCGTCACGGCAATCGACCAGCAATCGATCGAGACGAAGATCTGGAGCAACAACCTGGGCTCGACCACGCAAAGCATCGAGGAAATCACGCTCCACCTCGAATCGCTCGCGTCCCCCCTCGTGTTCAGGACCAACCGGACGACGCGCCTGTTCATCGCCGACGGCGACCGGTTGAATGTCGCCTATGCCGACGTCCAGGATCGCCAGATCGTCTACGGCATCCGCAACATGACCGACGGTTCGGCTTATCTGCTGCGTCCCGCCAAAGTCGCCAGCGCCCGGACCGACCTCACCGTCATGCTTCTTTGCGTGGTCGCCGCCGCCGTGGTCAGCGCAATCGTATCCGTGGTGACACTCAGCACGGAATCGACGTTCGACGTGTTTGCGCTGATCAGCGCGTGTGCAATCGGATTGGGCGTGCTGAGTGCGATCCTGCGGATCCTGTTCGGCGTGATCCTGTGGCCCGAAATCAGGAGACTGGCGCAGCCGGGCGGCAAACGCGAAATGACCGCGGCAACGACAGCGCTGTCGATCACGCAGGAAGAAACCCGGCACGTGCGCATCATCTGATCGTGCCGGGCGCGGCCACTGCGCGAGCGAACGAGACACAACCCGGATCGCATCGCCGCGATCACCGCCTGACTCGCCGTCAGCGCGCGCCGCTCGTTCAGGTCAAAGCGGATCCGCGCGACTGCGCATCGTCGCCGAGGTAAATCCGCGCGCCGCCGTCACCCTCGCCCGCTTCGATCCGCACATCGCCCGTCGCGGCGACGATCGCGTCGTACACGTCGTCGGAAACGCACACCACCGGCACCGCGATCGCATACAGTTCGGCAGCCACGATCGCGCCGATCGAGATGATCAGGTCGCGCTCCTTCAGCACGATCCCGACCGGCCCCGTACCGTTGCGCACGGCTTCCGCGAGCACGCTGCTGCTCGAACTCGAACCTTTTGCGTGTGGCATCACCATCATCTTGCCAGCGAGGCTCGCACCGGCCTGCGGATGCCCGCGATCGACGATCTTGCCCGCGCCCGAGTCGTAGCCGCCCCAGAAGCTGAGCGGCTTGTCGAGCACGAACGCGCGCGCGCATGCGCTGCCCGGCACGAGCGTATCGCCCGTCAACACCTTGCCCGTCGCGTCAGTCATCGAATCGCACCTTTCCTTCGAACGCCGAACGCACGCATTCGCGCATGCTGCCGTAAGCGACCGTCACGCCGATGTTCGCGGGCGCATACGACGCCCATTTCCCCGAATTGGTCATCACCAGCCCCGACAGCTGCTTCATCACCGGCGTGATGTACGTGCAGGTGTCGACGACGATCTGGATGCCGCGCGCAGCGAATTTCTCCGCGAGGCCGGCTTCGCCCAGCTCCCACAAGATGAACCGGCTCGTGTTCACGTAGAAATCGCAGGCCGGCTTGCCGTCGAACGCGTCGAGCAAGGTGTCGAGCGTGCGGAATTCGGCCAGCGAGAAATGCGGTGTGCCGAGCGCCACGGCGACGAGCGGGTCGCCGGCCGCGCCATGGTTCAGCGTGCGGCGAATCTCGTCGAGATCGGCCATCGCGACATCGACCGTCCGTTGCGCCGCTTGCCCGTGCAACGCGGCATCGAGTGTGGGCGCTTCCGGCGTCACGCCGACCGCATGAAACAGCGCGACGGCCCCGCTCGACGCGGCGGCCGCCCCCAGCGCCTTGAGTTCGTCTTCGGTGGTGTCCGCCGGCAACCCGACGATCGCCGGCACGACCGCGCCCGCGATCCTGCCGATCAGCAGCCCGAGCGCGGCGAAATGGATGTCGCGCGACGGCAGGCGGCTGAAGTCCGGCGCGTTGAACACGATCCGCGCGGCGCGGTTCGCTTCGACATGCAGCCCCGCGTACGGCGCCCGCCCGGTGATCGCGGCGGCCAGGTCGAGAAAATCGCCGTACCGGCTCGTCCGCGCGCCGAGCACCGAGTTCGCAAACACGATCGCGTTCGATTCGGCCCACGCGATCTGCTCGCCTTTCGCGGGACGGTTCTTCAGCTGGTACGGCGCGCACGTGAAGCTCGATTCGCACCCGAGCTGCAGGTGCGCGTCCATCAGGCGCTGCGCGTCGCGCTGGATCGTGCGGTCGCCGTGGTACAGCTCCGGATGGATCAGGTCGAGCGACCCGACGTTCAGCGTGGTCGGCACCGCGACCTTCGCACCGGTGTCGACGAAATACTCGACGAAGTCGAGGCTGGTCTGGCCGTGGTAAAGGCAGCCGTCGATATGCGCGGACGTGATGTCGATCAGGTGCGGCGCGGACATCACTTGCGCCGTGCGCGCGACGATCCGCATCGCGCGCGCGACGCCATCGCCGAAATCCCCGCGCAGCATGGCGCTGTCGCGGTCACTCAACTGCAGCATCGGTTGCTCCTCTGACGCGTGCCGGCGGCGCCGGCCCGTGAAATTCGTCAGGGGACTCTACAACTGGAAATAAAAACTGTCCAGATCATCGCTGATCCGGACAGCCAAAAAAACCAATTCTCAGTCTGGAGGGTGATTGATACTGGCAATGGCTCGAATTCCGCTCCAGTTTGCCGCCGATCCGTCTAGCGTTCCGCGGTCACACTGAACAGCTCGTCGCGCAGCGCCTTCGCGCGGTCGCGGCCGAACTGCGTCTCGAATTCGTCCTGTGCGGCCTGCCACGCGACCAACGCCCGCGCGAACGTGCGCTCGCCCGGCTTCGTGAGGCTCAGCGCATGCGCGCGCGCATCGTGCTCGGACGCGGTCGTTGCGACGAAGCCGTCGCGCTGCAGCGGCTTCAGCGCGCGCAGCAGCGTCGTGCGATCCATCACGAGCGTATCGGCGAGTTCGCTCATCAGCAGGCCGGGCTTGCGCGTCAGGTTCGCCATGATCGAGAACTGGGCGGGCGTGACGCCAACCGGGGCCAGATGGCGTTCGTACAGTTGCGTGACGAAGCGCGCCGCCTGACGCAGCGCGAGGCAGTTGCACGCCTGGGCAATCGAGGTGTCGTTCATGCTCCGCAATTTATATGTGCATATGCATAAAGTCAATGTACACTCCGCCGTAACCGGGCCGGCGGCCGGCACTCGCGTCAAGGAGACGGACATGGACTACATCGACAAGCTGCGGATTTTCCGGTCGGTGGTGGAGATGCGCAGCTTCACGCGCGCCGCCGACATGCACGGCCTCGCACGGCCTGTCGTGTCGCGTGCGGTCGCGGATCTGGAAGCGCGTTTCGGCAGCCGGCTGCTGCACCGGACCACGCGCCAGGTGTCGCTGACCGAAACGGCCGAGCGCATCTACGAGCGCTGCGCGGCCGTGCTGGACGAACTCGACTCGCTCGAAGCGGCAGCGCAGGCGCCGACGCGCGAGCCTGAAGGCCTGCTGCGGCTCGTCGCGCACACGACGGCCGCGCTGAACCGGCTGGTGCCGCTGATCGCCGGCTTCAAGGCCGCGCACCCGAAGGTGCGTCTCGACGTGACGCTGACCGAACGCCCGGTCGATCTCGTCGGCGAAGGCTACGACATCGGCATCGTCGTGCCTTACATGCTGACGAGCGAATCGACCGTCGTGCGGCTGGTCGAACGCATACCGGTCGTGATCGTCGCGACACCCGCGTACCTGCGCGCGCATTCGCGCCCCGAGACGCCGGCCGATCTCGCCGACCATCCGTTCGTGCCGCTGTCGCCGTCGCTGCGGCGGCCCGCCTTGTCGTTCCGCATCGACGGCGACATGCTGACCGTGCCGTTCCGCTTCGACATCTCGTCGAACAGCCCCGTCTTCAACCGCGAAATGGTGATGCACGACTTCGGCATCGGCGTCGTGCCGAAAACGCTCGTTCGGGCCGAACTCGCGTCGGGCGCGCTCGTGCAGCTGCTGCCGGACGCCGATCTCGTCGACGCCTTCGTCGAGATCAAGCTCGCGTACGCGAACCGCGCGCTGCTGCCCGCGAAGGTCAAGGCGTTCATCGACTACACGGCCGCCTACTGCGACCGCGAAGGCTGGATCGTGCCGGCGGCGGCCTGACGCCGATTGGTACAGCCGTGACAACAATCTGATCCCGCCCCGCCGCTCGCTTCGCGCCGTATTGCCCCCTAACATGTGCACATGCACAAGACTACGCTCACCGATGACGATTGCTTCGCGGTCCGGCAAGCCGCCCGCCGGATCTCGCAGTTCTACGAGCGTTACCTGTCGCGGGCGGGCGTCACGCCATCGCAGTACAGCATTCTCGCGCTGCTGCGCGACCGGCCGGGCCTGACGATGGCAAGGCTGTCGGCCGTGCTGGTGATCGAACGCACCGCGCTGCTGCGCGCGCTCAAGCCGCTCGTCGCCGCGGCGCTGGTGGCAGGCCGGATCGAGTCGCCATGCCGCCGCCAGACGTTCGCGCTGACCGCGCACGGCGAAACGAAGATCGCCGACGCGCAGGTGCACTGGCTCGCCGCGCAGGAAGCGTTCGAGCAGCGGTTCGGGTCGGCGCAGGCGGCCCGCCTGCGAGACGAATTGTTCCGGATCACGCACAACCTGCCGGAGCGCTAGCCCCTTTCCCGATCGACGATATCTCGTCGATCGACTTGATAAGTGCATATACATAGGTGAATCGATGGATACGACCCAAGCCGCTGCGTCATCACGTGAAGCAGCCACACTCGACCGGCCCGCGAAGCAACAGCGCCGCGTGCCGTGGATGCGCATCGCGGTGGGTGCCGTCGTCGTCGTCGTCGCCGCAGCAGCACTCGACTGGCTGTTCGTGCTGCGCTTCCAGGAAAGTACCGACGATGCGTATGTCGGCGGCGACGTGACGGTGCTCGCGCCGAAGGTCAACGGCTTCGTCGACAAGATCCTCGTGACCGACAACCAGCGCGTGAAGGCCGGCGACGTGCTCGTGCAGCTCGATGCGCGCGACTACGACGCGAAGCTCGCGCAGGCCGGCGCCGAAGTCGACAGCGCACGCTCCGCCGTGACCGAACTCGAGGCGAAGCAGCAACTGCAATATGCGGTGATCGGGCAGCAGGCAGCCGACAAGAACGCATCGTCGGCCGAACTGACACGTGCCGCATCGGATCGCGTGCGCTACCGCGAACTCGTGAAATCCGACGCCGTGTCGAACCAGATCGTCGAACGCGCAGACGCCGATTACTCGAAGGCCGGTGCCGCCGTCGAACGCAGCGACGCCGCACTGCTCGCGTCGAAGCGGCAGCTCGACGTGCTCGGCGCGCAGCTCGCCGACGCGCAGGCCCGCGTGAACACCGCGCTTGCCGCGCAGCGCGTCGCCGCGCTCAACGTCGAATACACGACGATCCGCTCGCCGGTCGACGGTTACGTCGGCAATCGCACGGGCCGCGTCGGGATGCTCGCGAACGTCGGCGTGCCGCTGCTGACGGTCGTGCCGGCCTCCGGACTGTGGATCGACGCGAACTTCAAGGAAGACCAGCTGCGCAAGATGCACGCGGGCGATCGCGTCGACGTGTCGCTCGATGCGTCGAGCACACGCCTGCACGGCCGCGTCGACAGCCTCGCGCCCGCCACCGGCGCGACCTTCAGCGTGCTGCCGGCCGAGAACGCGACCGGCAACTTCACGAAGATCGTCCAGCGCGTGCCCGTGCGCGTGCACCTCGATCCGCAGCCGGGCCTCGAGCACGTGCTGCGTCCCGGCCTGTCCGCGGTCGTGACCGTGCATACCGATCACGCGAACTGAGCGGGAGCAGATCATGACCACCGCGTTTTCCGGCGACCCGGCGTCGCAACCGACGAAGCAGCGCGTCTTCGCATTCGCGCTGATGTGCGTCGGCTTCTTCATGGCGACGCTCGACATCCAGATCGTCGCATCGTCGCTGCGCGACATCGGCGGCGGCCTGTCCGCAAGCCAGGACGAACTGTCGTGGGTGCAGACGGCCTACCTGATCGCCGAGATCATCGTGATCCCGATGTCGGGCTGGCTGTCGAAGGTGATGTCGACGCGCTGGCTGTTCGTCGCGTCGGCCGTCGGCTTCACGATCACGAGCATGTTGTGCGGGCTCGCGTGGGACATCAACTCGATGATCCTGTTTCGCGGGCTGCAAGGGGCGCTCGGCGCCGCGATGATCCCGACCGTGTTCACCACCGCGTTCGTGCTGTTCCCGGGCAAGCAGCGGCTGATCGCGTCGACGACCATTGGCGCGCTCGCGTCGCTCGCGCCGGCGATCGGCCCCGTGATCGGCGGCTGGATCACCGATCAATGGTCGTGGCACTGGCTGTTCTACCTGAACCTCGTGCCGGGCATCGCGGTGGCCGCACTGGTGCCGCGCTACGTGCATATCGACGAACCCGACCTCAGCCTCATCAAGCGCGGCGATTATCTCGGCATCGTGCTGATGTCGGGTTTCCTCGGCTGCCTCGAATACGTGCTGGAGGAAGGCCCGCGCAAGAACTGGTTCGGCGACGACGCGATCGTGATCTGCGCCTGGATCTCCGGCATCTGCGGTTTCCTGTTCATCGTGCACGCGCTGACCGCGAAGGATCCGATCGTCGACCTGCGCGCGCTCGCCGTGCGCAACTTCGGGATCGGCAGCCTGCTGTCGTTCGTGACCGGCATCGGGATCTTCGTGACCGTGTTCCTGACGCCGCTGTTTCTCGCGCAGGTGCGTGCGTTCAGCTCGCTGCAGATCGGCATGGCGCTGCTGTCGGTCGGCGCGTTCCAGCTGGTCGCCCTCTGCGCGTATGCGTTCGCCGCGCGCTTTTTCAGCCTGCGCTCGCTGCTCGTGTTCGGGTTGATCTGTTTCGGGCTCGGCTGCTACCTGTACACGCCGATCACGCACGACTGGGGCTGGCGCGAACTGCTGCTGCCGCAGGCGCTGCGCGGCATCGGCCAGCAATTCAGCGTGCCGCCGATCGTGACGATGGCGCTCGGTTCGCTGCCGCAGTCACGCCTGAAATCGGCGAGCGGCCTGTTCAACCTGATGCGCAATCTCGGCGGTGCGATCGGCATCGCGGTGAGCGCGACGATGCTCAACGACCGGCTGAATTTTCACTACCTGCGCCTGAACGAGCACGTGAGCGCAGGCCAACCGCAGGTCGCCTCGCTGCTCGATCGCCAGGCCGCGTACTGGTCGTCCGTGGCCGGTAACACGCTGGACACCGCGCAAGCCGGGCTGGCCAACCTGCACCACCTGATCTATCGCGAAGCGCTGACGCTCACGTATGCGGATGCGTACTACGCGCTGTCGCTGTGCTTCATCGTCGCGCTGATCGCGGTCGTCTTCTCCAAACCCATTTCCCTGAACGCGCCGCCGCCGGACGCGCACTGAGGTTGAGGTCATCACCGTCATGAAAAAACTACTCGTCGCCCTCGCCGTCAGCACCCTCGCCGCCGGGTGTGCGGTGCAGCCCGCGCAGCATCCGGCGCTCCCCGAATCCGTTCGGACGCTCGCGCCCACCGCGTGGGGCACCGACGTGCCGCGCGCGGATGTCGACGCCGCCGCGTGGTGGGCGCAATTCCACGATCCCGTGCTCGACCGGCTGATCGCCGCCGTGCTCGACGGCAACCTCGATCTGCAAGCCGCTGCCGAACGCGTGAAGCAGGCGCAGGCGCTGACCGTGCAGAAGCGCGCGGTGCTGCTGCCCGAACTCGACGCGACCGCGCATGCGGCCGACGCACGCCAGAACACGCCGCCGCCGCTCGGCTATGTGCGGCAGGCCGGCGCGGGGCTCGCGCTGAGCTGGTCGCCCGACGTGTTCGGCGGCGAACGGCTCGACCTGCTCGCCGCGCAGGCGGAGCTCGTCGGTCAGAAACATGCGGAAGATGCGATGCGGCTCGCGCTCGCAGCGGATGCGGCTTCCGCGTATGTCGATCTGCGCTGGGCACAGCAGGAACTGAAAATCCTGCAGGACAACGCGAAGATCCGGCAGCATGCGCTCGAACTCACGCGCAAGCGGCAGGCGTTCGGGCTGTCGACGGAACTCGACGTCACGCGTGCGCAGAACCAGCTCGACGCGCTCGAAGCACGGATTCCGCCGACGCAGGCGCAGATTGCGCATCAGCTCAATCTCATTGCCGTGTATTCGGGGCGCACGCCGGAATCGGTCGACCGGCTGGTGCTCGCGCAGGCGGGCGATATTCCCGCGCCGCCGGTTGGCGCGCCCGGTACGTTGCCTTCGCAGGCGTTGCTGCGGCGGCCGGATGTGCTGAGCGCGTATGCGCAGGTCGAGCGGCGGGCGGCGCAAGTCGGCGTGGCGAAGGCCGAACGGTATCCGAAGTTTTCGTTGAACCTGACGGACGGGATTCTCGCTGCTTCGTATCTCGGGTTGCCGACGTTGACCGACAACCTGTTCAGTGCCGCGTTGAGTGCGACCAGCCCGATCTTCAATGCGGGGCGCATCACGGCCGATATCACGCAGAGCGAAAGCCGGATGCGCGAATCGGAACTCGGGCTACGGCAGACGATGCTGCAGGCGTTGCGGGAAGTCGAGGATGCGCGGGCGAATCTCGTCAGCGCCGATGAGGCGACGCGCAGGCTCGATAGTGCCTTGACAGCGTCGGACAAGGCGCTCGGGCTGGCGAACCAGCTTTATAAAGGCGGCGCGACGGATTTTCTGGATGTGCTGTCGGCGCAGGAGGTGTATCTGCGCGATTCGGATTCGCTCAATCAGCTCAAGCGCGAACATGCGCTGGCGGCGGTCGCGCTGTATCGGTCACTCGGGGGTGGGTGGAGCAGGAATGAGGCGGCAGGTGGGCCGGCGGTGGAGGCCGTGGCGAAGAATTGAGCGCCGGGTCGTGCCGGGTTGGCCGGTCGTCGACCAGGACCCGTCCACGGTTGCGCGGAAGGGCCTATAGTACGAATCGGCGCAATTCCGGCACACATTGGCGTCATGAACATACAGGTGATCAATCCCGATACGTTTCTGGAAACGGCCACGGGAAGGGTCTGGACTCCGGAGAGAAGCAAAGCGGCATGGTCGAGCAGCTTCGCGGCGCTTGAATCTGCCTTGGCCAGCCACGCGGAAAATCCCCCGCCGATCCTTGTCGTCTGTGGCGTGCAGGGGGCGGGAAAATCGCACTGGATCGGCACGCACGCGCACGAGTATGCGCCGTGCATCTGCTTCGATGCCGCGTTGCCTGGCGCAAGGCACCGCAAGCCCATCATCGATATCGCACGTCAACGCAATGCGGTCGTACACGCGATCTGGATCGACACGCCGCTCGACGTCGCAAAGGCACGGAACGCACGGAGACCCGTGGATGAGCGCGTCCCCGATGGCAGTATCGAAAGCGTGGCGTCCCTCTTTGAACCGCCAACCGTTGACGAGGGGTTCGCGTCAATCACGCGGATCAAAGGCGACTGACTCGTTCCTGCCTTCACAAAAGGCATCAGGTACATGGCAGCCCCGCAAACACGAGATGGCCGCCGGCAAGCTTGCGCAACACGGGGCGCTCACTTCCTGACGTCACGCACGACGAAGTACAGGTTGCCGGTTTCCGGATTCAACAGATATCCGCCGTGAACGTTCTGAAACGACCCGCTTCGCCCCAGCCCGTCGAAATTGAAGCTCACGCATAGATAGCTCTGGCGCCCCTCGGTTGCGAGGCTCCACTGCGCGAGCGCAGGATTGAACGCGGCCGGCTTGATCCCGCCGTTGTTTCCAACGGGCAAGGCCGCGGACAATCGATAGAGTTTTCCGGAATAGACCAACGCCTGCGTCGATTTCCCTTCAGCGTAGCCAACGTCGGCACCCTCGTACTTGACGAGATACCTTGCGTTGAAGCCGTCTGCGTAGTCATCCTCTTGCGATACTTCATGTGCGTCGATGTCGTGAATGACGACGGACGGAGAAGTCGATTGCGCCAACAGACAACTTTTTATCAGGCGCTCGTGCGGCGGAGCGGCCCACGCACGACAGGAAATCGCCATCACCATCGCGACGACCATCACGACGACACGCGTGATGCGTTTGTGCCAGAACCGGATTGCCGCGACAACGCCGGCAACGAGGCGCAACAGAAAGGCAATCCCGGGGATCACGACCCTATACGATCCGCGTCCCGGCTTACCGGTCCAGCGCCAGCTTCGCGCCGAGCCCCAACAGGATCGTCCCCATCACAGCATCGATCGGCTTGCGCAGTTTCGCGTAACCCGTCTGCACGCGGTCCGTCGAGAACAGCACGGCGACCGTGCAGAACCAGGTGAGCGATACGGCGACGACCACGGCCAGCGTCGCGCCATGCACCCATGCCGGCGCATGCGCGGGCAGCAGCGTGACGAACAGGCTGCCGAAGAACGCCGCGGCTTTCGGGTTGGTCAGGCCGACCAGCAGCCCTTTCCGGTATGCATGCACGCCGCCGCGAACGATCGGCTGGCTTGCGGCTTCCGCCTGCCGTGCCGACTGGCGCAGGCCCGACAGCGTCTTGATGCCCAGATAGATCAGGTAGGCGGCACCGGCGATGCGAATCGCCTCGTATAACCAAGCGAGCTTCGCGACGATCAGCCCGAGCCCGAAAATCGCCATCGCGGCCCACACCGCATGCGACGACGCGATGCCCAGCGCGGCCAGCAGGCCCGCGCGGCGATTGCCGAGCGCATGGGACGAAACGGCGATCAGGTCGGGACCGGGGCTGACGCACGCCAGCAACATCACGCCGCCGACTGCGGCGAGTTGGGGAAGATAGCTCATGGCGGTTCGGGAGGATTCAGGTGAGGAGGAATGCCGGCCTACTCTAGCACGCCGATTTTGGTTGCATGCGGGACGGTCTCAAACGCGGCGCGTCGGCAGCCGGCGCACTCTCTCGCCGCCGACGCGCTCCTTGCACCCGTGAATTACAGCGGCGGCCGCTTCAGCTTCACCCACCGCTGCACCGTCGGCCGCTCCCACTGCGCGCGCGCATAGTCGGCGAGGCGCTGCGGCACCGGATCGTCATTCAGCACCAGGCGATTCAGCATCACCGCCAGGTCGACATCCGCGATACTCCACTCGCCGAACAGGTTTGCCGCACCCGGTGCGAGCAGCTTGTCGGCGGCCGCGAACAGCTTCTGCGCGGCAGCGTGCGCCAGACTCGACAGCGGCTCGCTCAACGGCCCGTAGAACAGCACTTCGGTCGACCGCTCCGTACGAACCGGCATCAGGTCGCTGCGCAGCCACGCCTGCACCTGCCGGGCCCGCGCGCGCTGGCGCGGCTCGGCCGGATAGAGCCGCGTGCCCGGGAAGGTCTCGTCGAGATACTCGGTAATCGCCGACGATTCCGACAGCGCGAAATCGTCATGCACGAGCGTCGGCACGCGTTGCGTCAGCGAGGTCGCCGCGTAGTCAGGGGCGAAATGCGCGCGGTTGCCGAGATCGACGGTCACCAGTTCGTACGGCAGCCCCTTTTCCTCGAGGGCGACGAAAACCGACATCGCGTAAGGGCTCGCGTATTGCGTATCCGCGTAGAGACGGAGATTACCGGTTTGCACTGCAGGCTCCTTGTCAGGGCGGAGGTCGGCGACTGTGCGGCGGATGCGTCGACGAACTCCGCGTGGATCAATGCGGCGTGTGCGACAGATTAGCAGCCGCTTGAAAGGCAATGTTCGAAGTTTTGTTTGCGCTGCGGCGGTTTGGTCAGACGGCGTCGGGCCAGCGGTAGCCGATCACTTCGTTCAACGGGTACGCAAGCTCGCGCACTTCTTCCAGCTGATTGCCGCCAAACAGATGCACGTGTTCGCCGTCATGACGCAGGTAGAAACCGACATGCCCTTTCCAGCTCGCGGGATCGTCGCGCGTCAGGATCGCGATGCAGCCGTAGACAGGGCGCTCCAGCGGCCGGCCCCATTCGAGCCACGAACGCGCGAGCGCGGAGCCCGTCCCGCGGATGCCGGCGTGCGTCATGCACCAGTTGACGAACGACGAGCACCAGGAAATCTTGTCGTCGTAGCCGACCAGGTTCGTCTGGTTGTTGTATTCGACGATGCGCGGGTTGATGCTGCCGGGCGGATGGCGGCGGATGCCGAGTTCGGCCATCGCAACGGGCATCCACGGTGGGTGGGCGGCGTCCGGCTTGCGCTCAGGGTTGAATCGGGACACGTCGTTCTCGGGCGAGTGTGATGTGCGGTCAATCTTCGCATGAATGATGCGCGGCGACGAGTACCGCCGGCATCGCGGCGCCGGACGCAGGTGCGGCGCTCGCGCATTCCCCACTCCCGGTGCGAAATGAAACGACCCGACGCGCGTTTTTCAACTTGCCCCGTCGCCCCACACTGCGTTGGTCCGCCGGTATTTCGGCGCTTCCCGACGAGGTCAACGATGACGCAGCCCCTTCTTCCCCGCGACGACACCTATGCACGTGGTCTCGCGTTGTTCGAGCGCCTGCACGGCGCGCATAGCGGCAAGGATCTCGCGCAATCGCGCGAAACGCTCTGCCCCGACTTCCTGACGATGACGATGCAATGGGCGTTCGCTGGCGTGCTCGACCGGCCCGGGCTCGACCTGGCGACGCGCGAGCTGGTCGTGATCGCCAGTTGCGTGACGCTCGGGTACGCGTTGCCGCAATTGCGCGCGCACGTCGAAGCGGCGCTGGTCGCCGGCGCGACGCGCGAGCAGATCGTCGAGACGATCCTGCAAACGATGTTCTATGGCGGCGGTGCGGCCGTGAACAACGCGCTGGGCGTCGTAGCGGAAGTCTTCGCCGCCCTGCCCGATGCCGACGGGCTCAATGCGCCGGGTCCGCAGCCGCAAAATGATCCAGCGCAAACGCGATGAATGCGCGAAGTTTGGCCGGCGCGCCGATGTCGCGCGCGTACAGCAGGTAAAAGTCGCGGCCGCGCGATTCATACGCGGCCAGCAACCGATGCAGGCGGCCGGCCTCGAGATCGGCCTTGACCAGCCCGAACGGCTGCAGGATCACGCCGCCGCCGGCCAGCGCGGCCTCGCGCAGCGCGGGGCCGCTGTCGACGCGCAATCGATACGCAACGGGCACTTCGATCGGCCCGTCGGGCCCGTCGAATCGCCACCGGTAACGCGGCCCCCATCGCGTATGGCCCAGGCAATCGTGATTCAGCAGATCCTGCGGCGTGGCCGGTATACCGTGGCGGGCCAGATAATCCGGCGACGCGCATACGACCGTCCGGTAATACGACGGCAACGGCCGTGCGACGAGCGACGAATCGGCCAATGGACCGACGCGAAAGGCGAGATCGATACCGTCGCCGACCGGGTCGACTGCCGCATCGGTCAGCACGAGTTCGATATCGACGCGTGGATATTGCGCGAGAAAGGCGGCGACGGCCGGCGCGAGCTGCGTGACGCCGAACGAAATCGGCGCGGCGATGCGGAGCTGGCCCGACGGATCGCTGCCGAGTGTCGACGCGGCGTCGTCGGCTGTCTCGACCCGGTCGAGGATGTCGCGACAGCGCTCCAGGTAAAGCGCGCCGGCCTCGGTCAGGTGATGACGCCGCGTCGTGCGGTGAAGCAGCTTGACGCCAAGCCGCGCTTCGAGCGCGTTCAAGTGCTTGCCGACCATGCTCGGCGACAGGCCGAGCCGCTCGGCCGCGGTAGTCAGGCTACCGGTACTGACGATCTCGACGAACACCGACATGCTTTCGAAGCGGTCCATGGTGCCTGGGTGGGGTGAAAGGGAAATGGAGGCCGGCGAACGTTGTCACGCGCGCACCGCGGCAATCTTCGCACGAATGCGATCCGCGACTGTCGCAGTGGCATGGCGTAAAAAAAAGCACGGGGAAATCTCCCCGTGCCTTGCTCCTGCGTCCACCTTCGTCGCGCAGGCATTCCCGCGCGACCACGCGTCAGCGCCAGCCTCGGTGCCAGCCGTAGTGAGGGTGCCACCATCCCCACCCGTAGTGCGGGTGGTAGCGCCACGAGTAACCAGGAGCCGGCATCACGCCGACCGGCGCAACGTAGACGACACCGGCCGGGGCGACCACCGGCGGTTCAGCCGGCGCCACCACACAGCCGGACAGCGAGGCACCCAGGAGCAGCGACGCGACCAGGGTGTAACAGGATTTCGATTTCATCATTGATCATCCAAACGTCGTGGCCATGTGAGGCGGACAGGCGTTACTGCCAGCCGGGATGTCGCGCGCGGTAGTACTCGAGCGCAGCGGCACGCTCCTGCTCGGCCTGGCGGGCCAATTGCTCGGCACGCGCCATGTGGCCGCCAAACTCGCCGCCGTGTTCCTGCTGGATGATGTGCATTTCCTCGATGGACCGCTGAAGATCGTGCGTGGCGGCCATCGCCTTGTTGTGAAGCTCGTCGGCGAACGCGGCATTCGCCATCAAAGCGGCGCACAGAATCACGGGAATGGATTTGAGTTTCATGAGTGCAGTTTTTCCGTCTTGTCGTGAAATGGAGTGTTCCCGCAGTAGTGAACGCCCCGTTCCTGCCCCATGTTGACGCCGCGCCGCACGGACTTTGTAAATCTGTATTACGCCCCGACGGGCGGGCTTTCGCCCATGCGTCGGCTTGTGATTTCCTTTCGATCCGCGCTTATGATGTCGCGAGCCGCAAGACCTTCACACCCGCCATGCACATCACGCTCCTTCCGCCCTTCAGTGTCTCGTCGCGTTCGAAGCCGCCGCGCGGCTCGGGCCGAACAGGGTTGCCGCGGATGCGCGAACAGCCATGACGTTCGCACTGTCGTCCGGCCAAGCCGACGATGCGCCGCAAGGACGTGCATGACCTGAACGCCTCGGGCCACCGAATCGGCCACTGCACCTGCAGATGGACAAGGCGCACGAAAACAATCAAAGGACTGCGAATCGATTGCGCACGAGGTCTGGGCGCGCTTTGTTGCGCGCCCGGGTGACTCATCTGCGTTGGGTGTCGGGTGCCGCGGCGTTACCTTTAACCGCGCGTGTCGATCCAGCGACGTGCCCAGCGTGCCGAGTGCCGCAGTGCCTGCGCTTCACTCGAGAAGTAATCGAGCGAATAGAACTGGTAGCGCCCTTCGGCGGGTGCGCTGTCGGTACGTTCGAGTACCAGGTTGGAGGAAAAACTACCGTCGGGCAAACGATGCGCCGAGGGTTGGACGGCATAGCCGTTGTATTGTTGAATTTGTTTGTTTTGCATTTTAATTTTAATAATGTTCGAGTGCGCGCGTGCCGTGCGAAATGTGCACAGGCGCGCCGATTCAAAGCCATTACGGGCTGAATCTAAAGCTTTCGGAAAGCAAGAATGAGGCGTTGCTGCCGGAGGGGGGAATGAAGTGCAACGAGGCGTGTGGCGCTTGGCAAGCTGCTGAATCAACAGATGCAGCTAAGAACAATCGCGCCAACTTTAGGAGACAACGCTCCGTGAGGGTGTCGCTGCGACCCGGCCTCCATCGCAGGAGGCCGGGCCCTTCAAACTTTACAGCGGCGTGATGTTGGCCGCTTGCAGACCCTTCGGGCCCTGCTTCGTTTCGAAGCTCACTTTTTGATTTTCAGCCAGCGTCTTGAAGCCGTCGCTGCGAATTTCGGAGAAGTGAGCGAAGAGATCGTCGCCGCCGTTATCCGGCGTGATGAAGCCAAAGCCTTTGCTGTCGTTGAACCACTTGACGATACCGGTATCCATGAAGATTCCCTGAGATAAAAATATGAAGATTTGCTCTGTTGAAGAGCGCCTGAAGCGTCAAGGAGGGAGAGGACAACGAATACCGCTGCGGAGAGCGAGCAATTGATGAACAGCAATCGGACTTCTTGGACTTCGACGCATACACTAACCGCCAGGCAGGCCCGCGTCAACCGCTATCTTGTAACTATTTCTCCCGGGGGCCTGTTTTTCAGACGAAACGATGCGACCCTACCTCGCTGCGCGCCCTGCCCGGCGTGACTGCGGTCGGCCGCCGCACGGCTGCGGAAACGCCCGGCCGGGCGTTTCCCGAACGCCGCCGAACCATCGCGTTTCGACGGATTGCATGAAACGTCGAACGTCCGCCCGCGACGAAATCCGACGGACGAGCGAAAACCACCGGCAGTCATCGCCGGCCCGCACGAGCCGGATGCTCAAGCCGCGAGGGGCTTCTGCATGAATACGCTCAACGGGTCATTCACGTAATCGCCAAACGGCCCACGGCGCTCATACCCCGCTGACGCGTACAAGGCCAGCGCCTCAGGTTGATAAGGTCCGGTCTCGAGCCTGAGCAACGCGCAACCGAGATCGATCGCCCCTGACTCGAGCAGCGCCATGAGTTTCCTCGCGACACCTTGCCCGCGACCTTGCGGGCTGACATACATCCGCTTCAATTCGCCGAATTCGGGATTGAGGACAATCGCCCCGCACCCGATTGCCTTGCCCTCGCTGTCCCGCGCGACGGCGAACAGCACATTGGATTGCTTCAGCGACGCGATATCCAGAGCGTGCCGGCTCTCGGGCGGGTACAGGGTGTCCTGGTACGCATCGAGATCGGCGATGAGGGCGATCACGTCGGGTTGATCAGGAGACTCGAAGGCAATAGTCATGGCAGGCGAAGACGAAGCTGGGCAAAAAGGAGATTGAAGTACCCGGCGACGCAGCCGTATTCGACATCGATGGCTGTCCGGTCTTCAGCCGCCGATTGTCAGCGATGTTTCCGGTGCTGTCGAATGTCTCAAAAAGCGGGCGAATCCATTAGCGTCGCGATACCGCCCGGCTCAACGACAATCGAGACGATTGCATCCTATTGAGCAACGGCATCGACCATCGCTTGCGCGTCGGACAGAAACCGCGCATAGCGCCGCTGTTTGGGCAATTGCTGCGCGAAACAGGCTGGCCGCTGCTCCTCGGCCACGCGCTCCGCACTGCAGGCGGCAATCGTCGGCAACGTCGCATCCCGCCACAGGAGATAAACCCGTGCGCCCTGCCTGATCGACACGGCCAGCTTGTTCGGCCCATCCGGCATCCCGTCCTGGCTTTCACCCAGCAGCCATGCTTTCACCACTGCATCGGCCGGCTTCCGCTTCACCGGCAATTCGGCGAACCGGAATGCCATGGCGTCATTACCGAACACGTCGGTGTAAAACGTCTCGTTATCGAAAATCGCCGCGACATCGTCCGCCGACTTGATCCCCGCATCCGCCGTCGCCACCCAGGCCTTCAAAAGCGGAACCGTCGTCACGACGAGATTCACCTTGCCGTCGTCCGACTTCAAGAACAGTCCATCCGGACCGGGCGTCGTCCCGTTGTCGATATAGAGACCATCGACGGTACTCCCCGCCTTCGCGGAAAAGCCTTTCGCCCTGACCTTCCCGACCAGCCTGGCCAGCCGCGCATTCACCTCCGGCGTGTACTTCTTGTCCAGTTCCGTCTTGTCGTCCGGCTGCGCCGCCCCGATCGCGTCGACAGCCTGCTTCCGATAGGCAAGATAAGAATCGGTCGGCGACGCAATCACCTTCGCCCCCACCCCGGCGATCACCGCGACAAGAACCGCCGCCCCCACTCCGATCTTCCACCTGGAAATGCGCTTCATTTTTATGGACGTCATCGAATCCCGCACCGATATGCAAAACGGCTGCCGTGAAACCACGGCAGCCGTCCCTCAGAAACGCCCCATTCTAAATCGTGAATCAGGCTTTATTCATCCACCTTGAAAGCCGACACGAGCCTGGTCAGTTCCGCCGCCTGCTGTTTCAAGCTCGCCGCGGCCGCCGCGCTTTCTTCCACCAGCGCCGCATTCTGCTGCGTCATCTGGTCGAGCGACTGCACCGCATCGCCGATCTGGTCGATCCCGGCACTCTGCTCCAGGCTCGCCTCGGCAATCTCGCTCATCATCGCGCTCACCCCCTGCACCTGCGACACGACATCGCGCATCACCTTCCCTGCCTCGCTGACCAGCCGCGACCCGGTATTCACGGTGCCCGCGCTGTGCTCGATCAGCGCCTTGATCTCCTTGGCCGCCTGCGCGCTGCGCTGCGCCAGATTCCGCACTTCCGATGCCACCACCGCGAACCCGCGCCCCTGCTCGCCGGCCCGCGCCGCCTCGACGGCCGCATTCAGCGCGAGAATGTTCGTCTGGAACGAGATGCTGTCGATCATCACGATGATCTCGGAGATCCGCTGCGAAGCGTCGCTGATCTGCTCCATCGTCGTCACGACTTCACCCACCACCTGACCGCCGCGCGCCGCCGTATCCGACGCACCGTTGATCATCTTCGCGGCAGTCGTCGCGGTCTCGGTGTTGTTGCGCACCACGGCCGTGATTTCTTCCATCGACGACGCCGTCCGCTCCAGATTGCTCGACTGCCCCTCCGTGCGTTCGCTCAGATCCGCATTCCCCGATGCAATCTGCGCCGACCCGGTCGCAATCGACGCGGACGCCGTGCGAATGCTGTGCACCAGCGTCGACAGCGACGACACGAACCGGTTGAACGCGTCCGACAACTGCCCGATTTCGTCCTGGCTCTCGACCGTCATCCGGCGCGTGAGGTCGCCCTGGCCGCTGGCGATCTCCGACAGCAGCGTCGCCGCGCGGCGGATCGGCGCGGCAATCGCGCGGCCCACCAGCCAGATCACGAACAGCGCGACCCCGAGGCCCACCACCGCCGCGACCAGCGCCGCACTGCGGATCGCGCTCGTCACGGGCCCGAGCAGTTCGGCCTGCGGCACCTCGACGACGACATACGCGTTCAATTCCGGAATGAACGACGTCGCGATGAAGCGCGCGCCGCCGTCGCCCTCGTAGCTCAGGTACGCATACGGCTTGCCGGCCAGCAGCGTCGACGACGCATCGCCGGGCAACCCCTGCTGGTCCTTCATGAAATGCTTGCCGTCGATCAGCGACGAATCGCGATGCATCATGATCGCGCCGTCGGGACGCACGAGATACGCGAACCCGGTCTCGCCGATCCGGTAAGCGGCGATACCCTTCGCGAGCGCATCGACGGACAGGCTCATGCAGGCCGCGCCGATCGGCACGCCGTCGAGCTCGACGCGGCTGTTGATGAACATCATGTAGCCGCCGACCGTCACCTCGCGGTCCATGTTCACGTCGAACGCCTTGCCGGACGACAGGAAGCCGGTCAGCCACTGATCCTTGTCGGTCACTTTCCGCTGCAGGCCGGATTCGTTGTAGTAGTTGCCGCTCTTCACGGACACCCACTGCACCGACGCGGCCTTCTGCTCGTCCTTCACGTTCTTCGCGAGCTGGATCCAGTTGCGCGTGCCGGCGTCGGGTTCACCGTCGGCTTCCCATTGCAGCAGGAACGCGTCGCGCGCGAGAATCCGCGACGCCGCGATCGGGCCGGCCATCTGCCGCTGCACGTCGGCGCGGATGCCGTTCACGGCCGTCGGCAGCTCTTCGCGGACCACGCGATCGCGTACCGCGTTACCGATCAGACGGATGCTGAGCCCGCTCGAGATCGCGACGAACACGAGCAGGCAACTCGTCATGCTGAGAATCAGCTTGTTCTGAATGGAAAGCTTGCGCCAGAAGTGCATGGGGAACCCTCGATAACCGCTCGGTCTGAGCCAGTTTGGGTTATCGGCATGCGGGCGCGGAACCGCATCGCTGATTTCAGATGTTCATCATGCGAGATTTGTTATGTTGTTGTCAGGCGGGCATAGGCGGCCGCCTATCGGCGCGCGATCGGCGTCAATCAGTATGCAACGAAGATCGTGACGCGCCGGTTTCGTGCCCGCGCGGCCGCATCGTCACCCGCGACGAGCGGCTGCGTATCGGCCCGCCCGATCGCCGCGAGCCGGTGCGGTGCCACGCCGCGCTCGGTCAGGTAGCGTACGACGCTCCCCGCGCGCGCCGACGACAGCTCCCAGTTCGATTCGTATTTGGCGTTCGCAATCGGCACGCTGTCGGTATGCCCTTCGACGAGAATGTCGCCGGTCGCGTGATCGCTCAGCGCCTGCGCGATCTGGTTCAGCACGGGCGCCGAATCGGCCAGCAAGCGCGCATCGCCGACGTTGAACAGGATCTTCGCGTCGATGCCGATCTCGACGCCGTGCGGCGCTTTCACGAGCGAGATCCGGCCGTTCGCCTTCAACGAATCGAGCAAGGCGAGCCACGGCGGCGAGCGCTCGGGAGCCACAGCAGCAGATGCGCTCGCGGCGCTCCCGGCATGCCGCGCGAGCGTCTGGTACCGCGCGTCGAGCGCGTTGTATTTCGCGAGCTGGAGCACATACAACGCGAGAAACAGCACCATCAGCGTCGTGATGAGATCCGCGTACGAAATCAGCCAGCGGCCGGACTGCGCGCCGTCGAGTTCGTCATCGTCGCGATCGGCCGCGGATGCACCGTCAGTTCGAGCAGTCATGCTGTGGGAAATCCGGGTTGTTCGTCCGACACACGCCCATCACGCGAGCGACTCCGCCGCGCGCCCGCGCACGTCGCCCGTCAGGCGCGTTTCGATCGTATGCGGCGATTCCTTGCGCGAAATCGCCAGCAAACCGTCGAGATACAGCTTGCGAAACCGCAGCTCGCTGTCGATCTGCGCGCGCAGCTTGCCGTAAAGCGGCAGGAACACGAGGTTCGCGAGCGCCAGCCCGTACAGCGTCGCGATGAACGCGACCGCGATGCCCGGCCCGAGCTGCGCCGGTTCGAGAATATGGCTCGTCACCTGCACGAGCCCGAGCACCGAGCCGAGAATGCCGAACGTCGGCGCATACCCGCCCGCCTGCTGCCACACGCGCGCGGCGGCCAGGCGGCTGCGTTCGTATGCATCGAGCTCGCGCTGCAACGCGTCCTCGAGCACGGCGGTCGACACGCCGTTCGCCAGCAGTTCGAGCCCGCGGCGCGCAAACGGATGGATGCCGCTCACGTCCATCGATTCGAACGCGAGCAGCCCGTCGAGCTTCGCGCGGTCGCCCCATTCGAGCAGGTCGGACAGGTTCTTGCGATCGACCTCGCGCGCCCGCACGAACGCGAGCCGCAACTGCTTCACCGCGTCGAAGAAGCGCGCCCAGGTGTTCTGGATCATCACCGCGCCGAGCGTGCCGCCGAGCACGATGACGAGCGCCTCGAACTGGAACAGCATCGTGAAATGCCCGCCTTCCAGCGCGAAACCGAACACGATCGCCGCGCCGCCAAGCACCACGCCGGCCAGGGTCAACAGATCCATGCGCGCCTCCTTTGTCATGCGTCCGACGCCGATGCGACGGGCGCGGTGCCCGCCGCCGGCGCCTTCGCCGCGCGAACGGCATCCAGCACGCGCCGCTCGATGTCCTCGATCTCGACCGGATCGAGCTTGAGCTCGCGGCGCATCACCCACGACACCTCGTTGCGCCGCGCCTCGGTCATCACGGAGAACAGCTTGTCGGCCACTGCGCGATCGTCGAGATTCGCGATCAGCTTCGCGAGATCGTAGGTATCGAACGCGCTGATGACGTCGAACAGCGTGCGCGCGTCGATCCACACGAGATCCTCCAGCGCGCGCACGTCGCCGCCGCGACGCGCATTGCGCCGCGAGAAGTACGCGACACCCTTCTGCTCGACGTAACTGAGCACCTTCGATTTGCGGAATGCGAACACTTCTTCGGCAATTTCGCCGTTCGACAGCTTGTTGAGCAGCATCGTCTTCTCGACGCCGATCAGCGATTCCAGATCGGCGAGCTCGATGAGCTCGAGTTCGCTGTTGATCGAAAGATCGAGATCGTGATCGGCCACCTGCTGCGCGCGGTCGATCACGCGCGCGGCGTCGAACGTGACGACCTGGCGCGCATCCGACGACGCCGCATAGTCGGTTGCGCCGCCGGCGTGGTCCGCCTGCGCCGCTTCGATCGTGACGAGATTGAGCTTCTCCATGCGTCGCAGCATCGCGAGCACGTGCGGCCGCGAGTGGCCGGCAATCGCGCGGCATTTGCGGATCACTTCGGCGAGCGGCACCGACGTTTCGGCCGCATGCGCCTGCATCGGACGGCGCGTCCAGGCGTCGCCAGCTTCACGCGCATCGGCGCCCGCCATCAGCGCCAGCACATGCGCATACGACAACACGCCCGGCATGAAGTCGGCATGCGTATAGGTCGCGAGTTGGTCGTCCTTGCGCTTCACGCGACGGATCATCGTCCGCACGATATGACGCAGCAGCGCCGACACGCGCTCGATTTCCTCGTCGAGCATGCCGGCCGGCACGACCGTCAGCTGACAGAATGAAAGCGCCTTCGCGGTATGGGCCCGCGGCTCGGCCGCGAGCAACGCCGATTCACCGAAGAACTCGCCACGACCGAGTGTCGCGACGACGACGCGCTTGTCGTCGCATCGCGTGGACAGCTCGACCTTGCCGTCGGTGATCAGAAAGATGACGGGCTCGCCCGCAAAACCCTCGGAGTAAATGATTTCCCCGGGCGCCGCCGTACGCGTCCACGATTGCTGACGATTCAAATCGATTCCCCTGCTGCGCTGACTTTCTTGTTCGGCCGCGCCGCGCTTCATGCGCGATCGTCGCTGCCGTTCCCCGTGCTCCCGTTTACGACACGAACGGAGTCGTTCTTTAGCGTCGTCGCCAGGGCTCCGGACGCGACAGTGGCAGCAAAACGTTTGCGCTGAGGATACGGCCCGATGCACCCGGGAAAACGATAGCCGGCCGCACGTCCCGCGGATCGCGCGGGCCCGCCGCAACCCTTACGCGCGGCCTTCAACGCATACGAACGCGCGGCTCACTCGTGCAAGCCCCACGATACGAGCACCGCGTGGATGTTGCGTGCGTACTCGTCCCGAAAGCGCGGCGTCTCCGAGTGATACGCGCCGATCGCCTGCCAGGTGTTTCCGTAGCGGACCATCTTGCGCTTCAGCATCCACGCCGCGACGTAGATGTTCACGCACGCGTCCTTCAACGCGCCCGGCGGCACACCGTAGCGGCGCAGTTCGCCGAAGTGCACCGAGTTGATCTGGGTCTGGCCGACGTCGATGCTGCCATCCGCGTTGCGATGCACGGCGGCGGGATTGCCTTTCGATTCGTACCACGCGATCGCGCGCAGGATCTGCGGGTTGACGCCCTGATAGCCGGCTGCGCGCTCGAAACAGGCGCTGCCGGGCACGACATCGTCCGCACGCACCGGCGCGACGACAAGCACACTCAGCAACATCGCGAACCGCAGCCACGCCGTGCAGCCTGCTCGCATCGAGGTGATCCGGGTCCGGGTCGTCACGTCCGCGCCGCTTCGATCGTGCCGCTTCATTGCGTCATCGCCAGCGCAGCCGCGCCGGTTCCTGTCGTGCGCCGATCGTGCGTGCTTTTCGCGAGCGCGTCGTCAAGCTTCCTGTCCTCGGCGGCGAGTGCCGCACGCGACTCGTCGGTCACGACGAGACGCACCTGAAATTCCGGCGCCTTCTTCACGGGCGGCGCGTGGCGCAGCTTCCTCGCGTGACGCCCGCCCGTCGGCGCGGGTGCCTGCGCTTCGTCGTCGCCTCCACCCGCCCCCGGCGGCAGCGACGCGAACGGCGGCAGCGGCGGAAACACCTGATTGGATGCGGCAGGAGCAAACGGCGCACCGTCGCCGGGTGACGCCGCAAGTGCGGTGCCGCACACGAACATGGCCGCACAGATCGATAGTCGTAGCATCTCGGGATCTCCTGTTACTGGGTCTGGGTCGGTGCGACCTGAACGCTGTACGGCCGGCAACTCCCGGCCGCAACGTTCTCGACCCGCACCGACGCGGCGCGCGGCATCGCAACGCCGCGCCGAAGCGACTGGTTCAGGTAACCGAAATCCTGCGGCAGCGCAGCCACGCGAATCGTCATCGGCTGCGGCTGCTTCGATGCCAGCGCGCCGACTTTCGCGAGCAACGCGGTCAATTGAGGATCGCGTGCGCCGAGCGCATCGGCTGGTATGACGAAATCGACGAGCGGCGACGACGCGGCGGGCGCGTCGCCGCGCGCATTCGCGTCCTGACGTCCGGATTGAAGTTGAGCGCAGCCGGCCGACATGACCAACGCAGCGGCACAGGCAAGCATGACAAACGGTTTCACGTGTTTCTCTCGCGGTCACTGGACCTGCGTTATCGGCAACGTGTCCGCGATGTTTACCCCGATCGCGCGCGAAGCCCGCCGCACGAGACTTCACGGCGCGCGCCGATTCGTCCGATTTAAGCGCGCCATGATCAGACGCCATTCATCCGATCGTTGAACGCGTCGCGCGTTTGCGCGGGGGCGCCGCACGTGATCGGCGCTCAGAACTCCATGTCGAGTTCGTCGATGTCTTCGTGCTCCGCCTTCGCCGCCTCGATCCACTCCGCCACGAACGGATGCGCGAGCACCTGCATGCAGTACTCGGCGATATCGGGCTCCAGTTTCACGTCGTAGGTCAGGAAGCGCGTGACGACCGGCGCATACATCGCGTCGGCGATGCCGATCTCCGCGCCGAACAACCAGGGGCCGCCGTACGCGGCGAGGCACTCGCGCCAGATCGTCACGATCCGCTCGATGTCGTGCTGTGCGCGCGACCAGATCCGGAAGCCGGGGAAATGCGCGCGCAGGTTCATCGGCAACGCCGATCGCAACGCGCTGAAACCGGAATGCATCTCGCCGCAGATCGACCGGCAATGCGCGCGCGCTTTCCGGTCTTCGGGCAGCAGCCGCGCCTGCGGCCGGATTTCGTTCAGGTATTCGGCGATCGCGAGCGTGTCCCACACCGTGTTGCCGTCGTGCGTCAGGCACGGCACGAGTATCGACGGCGACAGCAGCAGCAACTCCGCGCGCGACGCGGCATCGATCGGCACGCTGACCGTCTCGAACACGAGCCCGCTCAGCTTCGCGAGCAGCCAGCCGCGCATCGACCACGACGAGTAATTGCGGCTGCTGATGGTCAGTGTCGTCTGTCCGGTGACTTCCATGTCGCTCCCCTGTCCAAAACCGTTCGTGCCCCTGCACCGAAACGGACGCCGCGTGGCGTCACCCGCACCATGCCGGTGCCGCGGATTCGCCGAACTGGCGCAACTCCGCACGCTGTCGCGGCACGTGCCGCACGTCAGGCCGGCGCGGCAACGCACCACATGCGACTGCCGCTTGTCGCGTGCCGCCTGCGTCGCCGCCGCCCCGAACCGCGTGCAACGCGCGTGCCAGCCGCGGGCTGGCACATGGCTTGCCTCGTTCAATGCAACGCGGCACAACGAGCGACGGTCATGAATCTGCTTGCCTATCCGTTCTATCAATGGTCTGCCGAATGCATGCGCCCGGCGCGCGCATGGGCCGCCGCCGCCCGCGCGACGATGTCGCTGTGGCCGCCCGCCACCACGACACCGACCGGCCGCATGCTCGACGCGCTGTGCGAACTGCTCGAATGCTGCGCGTTCTCGCACCGGCGGCCGCCGTTCGGCATCGCGTCGATCGTCGTCGACGGCGAAACGGTGCCGATCGTCGAGGAAGCCGCCGCGGCCACGCCGTTCGGCACGCTGCTGCATTTCCGCAAGGCGCTGCCGGTCGCGCGCCAGCCGCGTGTGCTGATCGTCGCGCCGATGTCCGGGCATTTCGCGACGCTGTTGCGCGGCACCGTGCATACGATGCTGGCCGACCATGACGTGTACATCACCGACTGGCACAACCCGCGCGACATCCCGCTGACGGCCGGGCGGTTCGGCTTCGACGAATACGTCGTGCACGTGATCGACTTCATCCGCCAGATCGGCCCGGACGCGCACGTGCTCGCGATCTGCCAGCCGACCGTCGCCGCGCTCGCGGCGGTCGCGCTGATGGCCGCCGGCGGCGATCCGGCGCAGCCCGCGAGCCTGACGCTGATGGCGGGGCCGATCGACTGCCGCGTGAATCCGACCAAGGTCAATGCGCTCGCGACGAGCCAGCCGATCGAATGGTTCGCGCGGAACCTGATCAGCGTCGTGCCGGCGGGCTTCGTCGGTGCGCAGCGCTGCGTGTATCCCGGCTTCGTGCAGGTCGGCGCGTTCATGTCGATGAATCCCGATCGCCACGCGGCGTCGTTTGCCGACCTGTATTACGAGCGCGCGAAAGGCGACCCGGCGAAAGCCGACACGCTGCGGCACTTCTACGACGAATACTTCGCCACCGCCGATCTCACCGCGGAGTTCTATCTGGAGACGGTCGAGAAAGTGTTCCAGCAATATGCGCTCGCGCGCGGCGAGCTGACGGTCGGCGACCGGCTCGTCGAGCCGGCGGCGATCCATCGCACCGCGCTGCTGACGATCGAAGGCGAGAAGGACGATATCTGCGCAGTCGGCCAGACAGTGGCCGCGCAGGAGCTGTGTTCGGGCTTGCCGCCGTACCTGAAGACGCACCACGTGCAGACCGGGGCGGGCCACTACGGCGTGTTCAACGGCAGCCGCTGGGAAACGCAGATCTATCCGATCGTGCGCGCGACGATCCACGACAACGAGCCGTACGATCGCACCGCGGGCGCGGACGGCAATGCGGACGGCACGCACTACGTGACGCTGCGCGCGCTGCTCGACGCACGCGCAACGGCGCACGATGCCGCGACCGGCACGGCGCCGCATCACGCCAGCTGAAGGCGATCGGCGCCGAAAACAAAACGCCCCGCCTGGGCTGGCGGGGCGTGAATTGCTGCCGTGTGCAAGCGACGCGCGAGGAAGCGGGCTCGCGCGTCAGCCCGCGTTACGAACAGGCCTTGCCGTGCGACGCGTGGTAGCCCTTCGCCTTCGCATCGGCTTCCGACATGTAGCTGCCGTGCTTCGTCTTGCCGTAGTACTTGTCGGTCGAGCAGTGATAGACCTTCGTGCTGTCGTTGGCCCACACCTTGCCCGGGCCGCCGCCCGGCGCTGCCGCCGCGGTCGTCGCGGCCGCGCTCTTCGCCGGCGCGGTGCCGGACGCCGCGGCAGCCGAAGCTGCCGTTGCCGGCGTGGCGGCCGGTGCGCTCGCGGCTGCCGCCGACGATGCGCCGTACCAGGTCTTCACGCCCTTGTGGCCGGCACATGCGCCCTTCTTCGACGCGCCCGAGTAGAACGAGCCGTCCTTGCACAGACCGGTCGTGCCGGCCGGCGCGCTGGCCGGAACCTGCGCGAATGCACCGATCGACATACCCATGCCGGCGACCAGCGCGGCGATCAACATCGTCTTTTTCATGGTCCTCTCCTGATTTGCCTGACTGAAGAATGCGTTCCGGGTAATCCCGGAAAATCCGCGTTTACCGCACCCAGCGGCACACGCGATGGTGGTGATGATCGAAGTGACACTCACGGTGCGAATGGGCTTCGGCAAGTGCCGGAACGAGAACGGCACAGGCCACTGCGGTGGCCGTCAGGATCTTCGCGATGCGCTTCATGAAACTCTCCCGGGTAGGTCAACCGGTGATCCGGCTGGTACCTCCTTAACGCCGGTCGTCGACAGGCCGTGCACCGCATCCCCACGCAATTGACGATCTTTGACATCGCAGCACCGCCGACGCGTCGAAGCTGACGAATGTCTTTCTTTTCTTTCCGGATCTTCAGCTTCTTGACCGTTCGGAATTCGAAAGAATGTGACGGAGGGGAAAGCGAATCGCAGGTGTCGCGGGTTCACACGGAAGCTGCCGTGTAACGCGCAACGAAAAAACCGCCCGAAGGCGGTCCGATGCAAGCGTGCGCATGATGCGCGTCTCGGGCAACCGGGCAGCTACGCGCCCGCCTCGCCCCACGGCGTCGGCGGCGGCACCGCGCACGGCCCGTCGACGTCGATCGACTTGAAATCGGCGGGCCCGACGATCTCCAGATATTCCATATCAGGCGAGTAGTCGAACAGATAGTGGACGATCCCCGGCGCCTGATGCACGCAGTCGCCGGCCGCCACCAGCGTCTCGCGTTCGCCGTACATGAAGCGCGCCCAGCCCTTCAGCATGATCACGATATGGAACTCGGCCTCGTGACGGTGCCAGCCGGTGCCCGCCTCCGGTGCATGATTCGCCCTGACGAGCTGCGCGACGACCTTGCCGTTCGTCGCGGCCGCGATACCGAGATCGCGATACAGGAAGAAGTCGCGCAGGCCTTCGCCGCGATACGCGGTGTCCTGCGGCTTCACATGGGAAAAATGGGTCGTTGTCGGCGTGCTCATCGTGGTGCTCCTTCATCGAAAGGATCCCGCGTGACAAGCATTTAGCGTTCCAGTTTGCGACGGCGTGAAGCCGTGCAGGATACCGCTCGTGCGTGTCGCGCAGCGGCCATTGACGGACGCGCTGGCGCAACTGTAAGCGTACTTCAATCTCCGCATCGCCCGCGACGCCGTTGCGGCTTCACGGGCGATGCGCAGCGCTGCCCGCCGGCTTACTTCAACCGCCCCGACAGGAACTGCCCGAGCCGTTCGCTCTTCGGATTCACGAGAATCTCCTGCGGATTCCCCTCCTCCTCGATCTTCCCCTGATGCAGGAAGATCACGTGATTCGACACGTTGCGCGCGAAGCCCATCTCGTGCGTGACGACGACCATCGTGCGGCCTTCCTCGGCGAGCTTCTGCATCACCTTCAGCACTTCGCCCACCAGTTCCGGATCGAGCGCCGACGTCGGCTCGTCGAACAGCATCACTTCCGGCTCCATCGCGAGCGCGCGAGCAATCGCCACGCGCTGCTGCTGGCCGCCCGACAGATGCGCCGGATACATGCCCTCCACGCGCGGCGCGAGGCCCACTTTCTCCAGGTACTTGCGCGCCCGAGCGATCGCTTCGTCCTTGCCGATCCCCAGCACGGCCATCGGCGCTTCGATCACGTTCTCGAGCACCGTCATGTGTGCCCACAGGTTGAAGTGCTGGAACACCATCGACAGCTTGGTGCGCATCCGCTGCAATTGCTTCTGGTCGGCCACGCGCAGCGAGCCGTTGCGGTCGCGCGCGGTCTGGATCGGCTCGCTGCCGATCGTGATCTGCCCCGAGCACGGCTGCTCGAGGAAGTTGATGCAGCGCAGGAACGTGCTCTTGCCGGAGCCGCTCGAGCCGATGATGCTGATCACGTCGCCGGCCTTCGCCTTCATCGACACGCCCTTCAACACCTCGTTGTCGCCGAACTTCTTGTGCAGGTTGTCAACGGTAAGCTTGTACATGCTGGGTCCTTCCTTGCGAATCTTGCGAATGCGTTAATGGCCGCGCGGCGAGAGGTACGCGAGCCAGCGCGTCTCGAGCTTGCGGAACGCCCAGATGAGCGTGAACACGACGATGGCGTACAGCACGGCCGCGATGCCGTAGGCCTGGAACGACATGTACGTCGCCGAATTGACGTCGCGCGTGACCTTCAGGATGTCGGGCACGGTCGCGGTGAACGCGAGCGTCGTCGCGTGCAGCATCAGGATCACTTCGTTGCTGTAGCTCGGCAGCGAGCGGCGCAGCGCGGAAGGCAGGATGATCCGCGTATAGAGCTTGAAGCGCGACATCCCGTAGGCCATGCCGGCCTCGATCTCGCCGGCCGACGTCGCCTTGATCGCGCCCGCGAAGATCTCCGTCGCATACGCGCATTCGTTCAGCACGAACGCGAGCAGCGTGCAGTTCATCGCGTTGCGGAAGAACGTGTCGAGCAGCACGTGGTTGTGCACGACCTGCAGGCTGTAGATGCCCGTGTAGCACATCAGCAGCTGCACGTAGAGCGGCGTGCCGCGAAACACGTACGTGTAGAGCCACACCGGGCCCGAGATCCAGCGGTTCGACGACGCGCGCGCGATTGCGAGCGGCACGGCGAGCGCGAAGCCCAGCGCGATCGACACGACCAGCAACCACAGCGTGATCGCGAGGCCGCTGAAGCGGTAGCCGTCGGTGTAGAGATAGCTTTGCCAGTACTGGCTGACGAGTTCGATCACAGTGCGAGCCTCCGGACGCCGACGGAATAACGCTTCTCGAGGTGATGCAGCACGACGTTGGACACCGTCGTGATCGCGAGGTAGATCGCGCCTGCAGCCAGCGTGAAGAAGAAGAAATCGAGCGTGCTCTTGCCCGCGTCCTGCGACGCCTTGACGACGTCGGCCAGGCCGATGATCGACACCAGCGCGGTGGCCTTCACGAGCACCTGCCAGTTGTTGCCGATGCCGGGCAGCGCGAAGCGCATCATCTGCGGGAACAGGATGCGGCGGAACACGCGCCAGCCGCTCATCCCGTATGCGAAGCCGGCTTCGAGCTGGCCACGCGGCACCGACAGGAACGCGCCGCGGAAGGTCTCGGTGAAGTACGCGCCGTAGATGAAGCCGAGCGTGATGACGCCGGCCACGAACGGATCGATGTCGATCTGGTCCCAGCCGAGCATGTCGGTGAAGTTGTTCAGCAGGATCTGGATCCCGTAGAACAGCAGCAGCATCAGCACGAGGTCCGGCACCGCGCGGATCAGTGTCGTGTAGAAGGTGCCGATCGACTTGAGCACACGGTTCGTCGACAGCTTCGCGCTCGCACCGACGAGGCCCAGAATGAGCGACGCGGCGAGCGACAGTACCGCGAGCTTCACGGTCTCGACCGTGCCGGCCCACAGCAGCGGGCCAAATCCTTGGAAGATCATATGAGGGATCCAGAACGAGGTGGCTGGATTGTCAATAGCCATTAGCCGCGCATCAAACGATATCTGCGCACTACCTGATGCGAGCTGCTCATCAAGTCGGACGCATCACGCGAAGCGGGTTGCACCCACGACAGACGCGGCGCGCGCCACAGCCGGTGCGCGCCGCATGGATGGTCAGCCGCCGTAGACGTCGAACGCGAAGTACTTCTTCTCGAGCTTCTTGTACGTGCCGTCCTTGATGATGTCGGCGATCGCGTGGTCGATCTTCGCCTTCAGGTCGGCGTCGTCCTTGCGCAGGCCGATGCCGGCGCCGTTGCCGAGCGTCTTCGGATCGTCGATGTCCTTGCCGGCGAAGTCGAAGTTCGCGCCGCGCGGCGTCTTCAGGAAGCCGATGTCGGCCTGCACCGCGTCCTGCAGCGCCGCGTCGAGGCGGCCCGACATCAGGTCCTGGTACACGCCGTCCTGGTTCTGGTACGGCACGACCTGCACGCCCTTCGGCGCCCAGTACGCCTTCGCGTAGGTTTCCTGGATGGTGCCCTGCTCGACGCCGACCGACTTGCCCTTCAGCGACTCGGCCGTCGGCTGCAGGTTGGCGCCCTTCTTCACGACGAGGCGCGTCGGCGTGTTGAACAGCTTGTCGGAGAACGCGATCTGCTCGGCACGCGCCGGCGTCATCGACATCGACGACAGCACGCCGTCGAACTTCTTCGCCTTCAGCGCCGGGATCATCCCGTCGAAGTCGTTCTCGATCCACACGCATTTCGCCTTCAGGCGCGCGCAGATCTCGTTGCCGAGATCGACGTCGAAGCCGACGACCTTGCCGCTTGCGTCCTTCGATTCGAACGGCGGGTAGCTGGCGTCGACGCCGAACCGGATCGTCGACCAATCCTTGGCGTGGGCACCGACCGCGATGCAGGCAAGGGCAATACTGAGCGCGAGTTTCTTCATGGCGTTCCTGTCATAGGCGAACTGGGCAGGGGTTCCGTCGGGCGACCGGTACGGCATCCCGGCGGGCCCCCTTCCAACCCGGAAATCGCCCCTTCGGCGACACTCCAAGTTGTACATACAACTTTGCCCGCGCAGGGACATTGCCAGCAATCCGTGTTTATCTCTAATTGTCGGTGGATTATGGCCGTGGGTTGCAAATTCCCTTCAATTTCAATTAATTACGAATTACATCGAGCTAAACAACAGCTTTCTCCACATGCAGGTGCACGGCCGGGAGCGGGTTTTCACTTGTCTAGACCTGACGACGCCGCACCGCGCGGCCCGTCCGTCATGCCGACCGTTTCCAGACCGACCAGACGGTAGCCGAACTGCAGTTCCGTCAGCAGGTGCCGCGGGCGTGCCGGCACCGGCTCGAGCTTCTGCCGCAGGTTCGTCATGTAGACGCGCACGTAGTGCGCGCGGTCGGCGTCGTGGATGCCCCAGACCTCGGCCAGCAATTGCCGCGCGGCGATCACGCCGCCGCGGGCGCGAATCAGCGCGGCGAGCAGCCGGAATTCGAGGCGCGTCAGATGGACCGGCTCGCCGCCGCGAACCGCTTCGTGCCGGCCGAGATCGACGGTCACGTCGCCGAACCGCACGACCGACGACGATTGCCCGTCGGCCGACACGAACGCCGCGCGCCGCAACTGCGCGCGTGCCCGCGCGAGCAGTTCGGGCACGCCGAACGGCTTCGGCAGGTAATCGTCGGCGCCCGCGTCGAGCGCCGCGACCTTCTCCACCTCCTGCTGCCGCGCCGACAGCACGATCACCGGCACCGTCGACCACTCGCGCAGTTCGCGGATGAAGGTCTTGCCGTCGTCGTCCGGCAGCCCGAGATCGACGATCACGAGATCGGGCTTGCTGCTCGACGCATACATCCGCGCCTCGCGGGCCGTCGACGCCTCGCAGGTGTCGAGCCCTTCCTGTTCCAGTGCCATCCGCACGAAGCGGCGGATGTCCGATTCGTCCTCGACGATAAGTACGCGCGATCTGATCATGTCCGGCTCTCGTGTTCGATGTCGGGCGGCGCACCCAGTGGCAGGCGAATCTCGAACCGCGCGCCATGCGGATCGAGCGGCACCGCGCGGATCGAGCCGCCGTGCGCGTTGACGATGCTGCGGCACAGCGCGAGCCCGAGCCCCACGCCGCTGATCGACGATTCCTTGCGTTCGCGCTCGAACGGCTCGAACAGCGGCTCGGTGTTGCGCGCGACGAAGCCGGGCCCGTCGTCCTCGACGAACACGTACAGCGTTTCGCCGAACACGCGCGCGCGCACCGCCACGGCCGCCTCCGTGCCCGCGTACTTCGCCGCGTTGTCGAGCAGGTTCATCAGCACGCGCTCGATCAGCAGCGCGTCGACGTCGATGAGCGGCAGGTCGGCCGGCAGGTCGGCGCTCACGTCGCGGCCGGCCAGCACGCCGGCCGAATGCGCGAGCGCGCTGCCGACGATCTCGTCGAGCATGTGCCATTCGCGATTCAGCCGCACGCCCTCGCTCTGCATGCGCGCGAGATCGAGCAGGTTCACGACGAGCCCGTGCAGCGCCTCGGCCTGGTTGCGGATGCCGTGCGCGAGCGCGGCCGGCTGCCCGTCGGCCAGCCGCTCTGGCCGCTCCAGCGTCTCGGCGAGCCCGCGGATCGCGGTGAGCGGTGTCTTCAGGTCGTGCGACACGGCGGCGAGCAGCGCATTGCGCAGCCGCTCGCCTTCGATCCGCACGAGCGTGTGCTGCGCGACGCCGACGTAGTGCACGCGTTCGAGCGCCATCGCGATCGACGAGCACAGCGCATCGATCAGGCGGCGATCGTCGGGATCGGTCGGTACCGGCTGCGCGTCGCCGAACAGCACGAGCACGCCACGCACGCGCATCGGCGCCTTCAGCGGCAGGTATAGCGCGGCCGCGCGCTCGAACGGCGGCAGCCCGCACCCGGCGACGCGCGCATTCTCGTAGACCCAGCGGGCGATCGGCGCTTCGACGAACGCGGCGTGTGGCGCCGGCATCAGCCGGTCGTCCGCGTCCGGCAGCACGAGCGCGACGCGCACGCCGAGCAGCGGCGCGATCGTGCCGGTGCAGATCGACGCGATCTGCTCGGTCTCGATCGCGGCCGACAGGTCATGCGCGACGCGCGCGAGCGCGGCCGAGCGTTTCTCGTTCGCACGCGCGGCCCGCGCCTCCGCGCGCAGGCGCGCCGCGAGCTGGCCGATCGCGAGCGCGACGGCCAGCATCAGCGCGAACGTGAACACGTACTGCGTATCGGACACCGCGAACGACAGCCTCGGCTCGACGAAGAAGAAGTCGAAGCAGCCGACGCAGACGAACGCGGCCCACGCGCCGGCCAGCCGGCCGAGCCGCAGCGCGATCAGCACGACCGTCATCAGGAACAGCATCACGACGTTCGACAGGTCGAACACGCGCAGCAGCGCGCTCGCCGCCAGCGTCGCCAGCGCGCACACGAGCGTGGCGAGCAGCAGCGGCACCGCGTACTGCGACACCCACACGTGCGTGCGCGCTCGCGCTTCGCGCACGGCCAGCGCCGGCCGCGGATCGGGCCCCGCGCCCGCGATGCGGTCGGCCAGCGCCGCGCTCGCGCGCAGCACGGCTCGCCAGCGGTCGCGGCCCGCGCCGGCCCCGCTGCCGTGGGCGGCGGCGTCCCGCCGCCCCGTTGTCCGTCGATTCGCTTCGCTCACGTTCACATTCACATCCATGATCGCTTCCGGCAATTGAAACGCCGAACGGCCCCGCGCACGCCGCGAAGGCGTGAGCGGGGCCGCGACGGCGCGTTCGGTCAGATAAACGGCGTCAACAGCATGTCGATCAGCTTGATGCCGATGAACGGTGCGATGATCCCGCCCACACCGTAGATCAGCAGGTTGCGCCCCAGCAACTTCTCGGCCGGCTCCGCGCGATACTTCACGCCCTTCAGCGCGAGCGGGATCAGCGCGACGATGATCAACGCGTTGAAGATCACCGCCGACAGGATCGCCGACGTCGGGCTGTGCAGCCCCATCACGTTCAGCGCGCCGAGCGCCGGATAGGTCGCGACGAACGCGGCCGGGATGATCGCGAAATACTTCGCGAGATCGTTGGCCACGCTGAACGTGGTCAGCGCGCCGCGCGTCATGATCATCTGCTTGCCGACCTCGACCACCTGCATCAGCTTCGTCGGGTTGCTGTCGAGGTCGACCATGTTGGCCGCCTCCTTCGCCGCCTGCGTGCCGCTGTGCATCGCGACGGCCACGTCGGCCTGCGCGAGTGCGGGCGCGTCGTTGGTGCCGTCGCCCGTCATCGCGACGAGATGGCCCTTCGCCTGGTGCTCGCGGATCAGCCGCAGCTTGTCCTCGGGCGTCGCTTCGGCGAGGTAGTCGTCGACACCGGCTTCCGCCGCGATCGCGGCCGCGGTGAGCCGGTTGTCGCCGGTGATCATCACGGTCTTCACGCCGACCTTGCGCAACTCGGCGAAGCGCGCGGCGATCCCGTGCTTGACGATGTCCTTCAGCTCGATCGCACCGAGCACCGTCGAGCCATCGGCGACGACGAGCGGCGTACCGCCGCGCCGCGCGATGTCGTTGACGGCCGTCTCGACTGCTTGAGGAAACACGCCGCCGAGCGCATCGACGTGCGCGCGGATCGCCGACGCCGCACCCTTGCGCACCTGGCGTTCGCCGATATCGAGGCCGCTCATCCGCGTGCGCGCGCTGAACGGCACCGTGATGCTGCCGCCGGCCGCCGCCACGTCGAGCGAGAAACGCTGCTTCGCGAGCGCGACGATCGAGCGCCCCTCGGGCGTCTCGTCGGCAAGCGACGACAGTTGTGCGGCCTCGGCGAGCGCGCGTTCGTCCACGCCCGGCGCCGGCCGGAACTGCACGGCTTCACGGTTGCCGAGCGTGATCGTACCGGTCTTGTCGAGCAGCAGCACGTCGACGTCACCCGCCGCCTCGATCGCGCGGCCCGACGTCGCGAGCACGTTCGCCCGCATCATGCGGCTCATCCCCGCGATGCCGATCGCCGACAGCAGCGCGCCGATCGTCGTCGGAATCAGGCAAACCAGCAGCGCGATCAGCACGGTCAGGCTCACGGCCGAGCCCGACGCGTTCAGCAGCACGCTGAACTGCGAGAACGGCAGCAGCGTCACGCACACGAGCAGGAAGATGATCGTCAACGCGACGAGCAGGATCGTCAGGGCGACCTCGTTCGGCGTCTTGCCGCGCTTCGCGCCTTCGACCATCGCGATCATCCGGTCGAGGAACGCTTCGCCCGGTTGTGCGGTGATCTTCACGATGATCCAGTCGGACAGCACGCGCGTACCGCCCGTCACCGACGAGAAATCGCCGCCCGACTCGCGGATCACCGGCGCGGATTCGCCGGTGATCGCCGATTCGTCGACCGACGCGACGCCGTCGATCACTTCGCCGTCGGCGGGAATCGTGTCGCCGGCCTCGACGAGCACGATGCTGCCGGCGGCGAGTTCGTCGCTCGGCACGCGGTGGCTGGTGCTGCCGTACTGCTTCGGCTCGTCGAGCACCTTCGCGTACACGCGCTTGCGCGCCGCGCGCAGCGCGTCGGCCTGCGCCTTGCCGCGCCCTTCGGCCAGCGCCTCGGCCGCGTTCGCGAACAGCACGGTGAACCACAGCCAGCATGCGACCGCGAAGATGAAGCCGGCCGGCGCATCGCCCGTGCCGGTCAGCGCCTGCAGCCACAGCACGGTCGTGACGATGCTGCCGAGATAGACGACGAACATCACGGGATTCTTCAACTGCACGCGCGGCGCGAGCTTGCGGAACGCCTCGCGCAGCACGGCCGTCCAGCGCATCGGCGGCACGGTGCCGACCGGGATCGCCGCCGGATTGATCGGGGTTTCGATATGGGACATGAGTGACTCCGTGGTTCCTGCCATTACTTCGCGCCGGCCGCCTGGCCGAATGCGCGGTCCAGCGCGAGGTTCAGCTCGAGCACGCGCACGCGCGGTTCGCCGAGCACGCCGAGCTGGCGGGGCGATGCGATGCGCTCGACCAGCGACGCGACCTGGGCGGCATCGACACCGCGTGCCTGCGCGACGCGTGCCGCCTGCAGCCGCGCGTTCGCCACCGAGATCTCGGGATCGAGCCCCGAGGCCGATGCGGTCACGGCATCCGCCGGTACCGGCGTGCCGGCGGCGAGCGCGTTTTCCTGCCGGTACACGCGCACCCGCTGCGCGATATCCGCGAGCAGCTTCTTGCTGGTGGCGCCCTGGTTGCTGGCGCCGCTGCCGGCCGCGTTGTACGGCTGGTCGATCGTCTTCGACGGATCGGCCGGATCGGTGCCGGTCGTCGCGCTCGGCCGCCCGTGGAAGTAGCCGGCACGCGTGAAGTTCTGCCCGATCACCGCCGAGCCGATCGTCGTACCGTTGCGCGCCACGAGACTGCCGCGCGCCTGCGACGGGAACAGCACGTTCGCGACGCCCGTGGTGAGCAGCGGATACGCGATCCCCGTGACGAGCATGAACAGCACCGACGATGCGATCACGGGCCGCACGAGGCCGCGCGTCGCCGCGCCGAACGAAGAACCGGGTGCCGGCGCGGCGGCGGCCGCTGCCTGGCGATTGCCTTGCATCATGATGTTTTCCTCAGAACAGTTGGCCGCCCGACATCAGCAGGTGCTCGACGACCGGGCCGAGCGCGAGCGCGGGCAGGAACGTGAGGCCACCGACGACCAGGATCACGAAGACCAGCAGGCCGGCGAACAGGCCCGTCGACGTCGACAGCGTGCCCGCGCTTTCCGGCACGCTCTTCTTCGCGGCGAGGCTGCCCGCAACCGCGAGCATCGGCAGCAGCGTCAGGTAGCGGCCGATCAGCATCGCGAAGCCGATCGTCGTGTTGAAGAACGGTGTGTTCGCGTTCAGGCCCGCGAACGCGGAGCCGTTGTTGGCCGTACCCGACGTGTATGCGTACAGCACTTCGCTGAAGCCGTGCGGGCCGAGGTTCGCGAGGCTGTCCATCGTCGAGTGCAGCATCGCCGCCACCGCGGTGAAGCCGAGGATGCTGAACGGATGCGCGAGCACCGCGAGCATCACGAGCTTCATTTCGCGTGCCTCGATCTTCTTGCCGAGGAATTCCGGCGTGCGCCCGATCATCATCCCGACCAGGAACACCGTGAGGATCGCGAACGTGAACAGGTTGATCAGCCCGACGCCGTCGCCGCCGAACACGTTGTTCAGCATCATCTGCGCGATCGGCACGAGGCCGCCGAGCGGCGTCAGCGAGTCATGCATCGCGTCGACCGACCCGGTGGTCGCGGCCGTCGTGACGGTAGCGAACAGGCTCGTCTGCGCGATGCCGAAGCGCATCTCCTTGCCTTCCATGTTGCCGCCCGGCTGCGTGGCGCTCATCTGCTGGTCGACGCCGAGCCCGGTCAACAGCGGATTGCCGTGCTGCTCGGCCGAATAGATCACGGCGAGGAAGCCGACGAACATCACGACGAACGCGCCGAGGAGCACCCATCCCTGGCGGCGCCGGCTGATCATCGTGCCGAGCGCGTAGGTCAACGCGGACGGGATCAGCAGCATCGACAGCATGTGCAACGTGTTGGTGAGCGGCGTCGGGTTCTCGAACGGATGCGCGGCGTTCATGCTAAAGAAGCCGCCGCCGTTCGTGCCGATATGCTTGATCGATTCGAGGCTGGCAACCGGCCCCATCACGATCTGCTGGCGCGCGCCTTCGAGCGTGGTCGCCCACGCATCGGACGCGAGCGTCTGCGGCATGCCCTGCCATACGTATACGAGCGCCATCACGAAGCTGAGCGGCAGCAGCACGCGATAGGTCACGCGCGTGAAGTCGACCCAGTAGTTGCCGATATCCGCCGCGCTCTTGCGGCTCAGCCCGCGGATGAAGCCTCCCGCGGCCGCGACGCCGGTCGCCGCGCTGACCACCATCAGGAACGTGATGACGGCCATCTGCGAGAAGTTCGACAGGCTGCTCTCGCCCGCATACGCCTGCCAGTTCGTGTTCGTGATGAACGACGCGGCGGTGTTGAAGGCGAGGTCGGGGCTTTGCGCGGCGCGCTGCAGCGCATCGAACGGCAGGGTGTCCTGGATGCGCAGCAGCAGATAGCCGAGCAGCATCATCCCGGCATTGCTGAGCAGCAGCACCATGCCGTAGCGCTGCCACGACATCGCTTCGTCGGGATTCACGCCGAGCAGCGCATAGGTACGGCGTTCGACCCACGCGTGGCGCGGGCTCGTAAAGGCGTGCGCGAGCCATTTCCCGACGACGGGCACCAGCGCCAGCATGATCGCGAGAACGATCGCGAATTGAATGAAATTGTTGAACATGTCGACGCTCGCTCAGATCCGGTCAAGGCCAGTGATGAAACCGGCCGTCAAGGCAAAGAACGCGAGCGTGAACAAAATGAAAAGCAGATCGCTCATGACATTCACCGATATTTTCGAATTCCTGTTGAATCGTGCCGATCAATACCGCTCGGGTTTGATCAATGCATGAAACAGATAGATAAAGAGCGCGAGCGACAACGCGCCGGTGATCCACAACATGGCTTTCCCCTTTTTCTCGTATGCGCGGAAGCTCCGCGCGTTCGTCGGCGTACCAGGCCCTGCCGTGTCGGCGCAGGCCCGCTTGACGCCCCCATGCTCATCTGGCGAATGGGATGCGACAGTGTAGAAATCCGCGTATCAAAGCGGTGTTCAATTTCTTTACGCGGAATAAAAAAGCTGTAAAGACGAAAGCCGGTGGCGATGGCGTTTTTATACGTTCTTTTCAGGGCCAATACGAGTCTATACACCATCTCGTCACCGCGATTCCTAGAATGGGCGACATGTCCAAGACGAGATCTCCGCGGTGCGGAGCACGATGCGACCCGGGGATGCCAGCATGAAACCGACCAGAACCGAATCCGCCGCTTCACGCGATCTGCCGCCCGTTCGTTCGCGGCGCCGTTACCCGGCCGACGAACTCGTGCTGCTGTCGATCCGCGTCGAATCGGACAACCTCGCCGTCGTGCGGCGCCTGCTGCATCAGGCGGTCGGCACCGCACTGAATTTCTACACGGCCGCGATCGACAACCGCACCGGGCGCGCCTGCATCGAGCTCGAAGTCGCGCGGTCGCAGGCGTCGCCGACGATCCTGTCGATTCTCCGCCTGTTCCCGGCCGCCGAATTCGGCACGATCCGCCTGCTGCAGCACTAGCCGGCATCCATTGCAGCCGCGCGTGACACGCGTCACGCGCCCGCGCCCCTTTCATCGGTTCGAACGCGCGTTTCCGACGCGAACGCGTGCGGTTCGTCACGAGCCGCACCCGTTCGCCGCCGGCACGCGCGACGGATCGTCGTTCCCGTCGCTACGGGCCTTTCCAGGAAGCACTCACAATGAAAAAAGCAGTCGCCGGTACCCTCTCCCTCGCGTTCCTCAGCGCGGCCGCGCATGCGCAAAGCAGCGTCACGCTCTACGGGATGCTCGATGCGGGCATCGTCTATACGAACAACCAGTCGGGTAAAAGCGCGTGGCAGCAAGGCAGCGGCCTGCTGTCGAATACGGTCTTCGGCCTGAGCGGCAACGAGGATCTCGGCGGCGGCCTGCATGCGCTGTTCCGTCTCGAGAACGGCTTCAACCTGAACAACGGCACGCAGTCCTACAAGAACACGATGTTCGGCCGCCGCGCGTACGTCGGCCTGCAGAGCGACCAATACGGTGCGCTGACGCTCGGCCGCCAGTACGACGCCGTGGTCGACTACCTCGGCCCGCTCGCGATGGCGAACAACGGCGACGGCAATAACCTCGCGTCGCATCCGTTCGACAACGACAACATCGACGATTCGTTCTATATCGACAACGCGGTGAAATACACGAGCCCGACGCTCGCCGGCTGGCAGTTCGGCGGCCTGTACGGGTTCAGCAACGCGGCCGGCGGCTTCGCAAACAACCGGGCGTACAGCGCGGGCGTGTCGTATGCGAACGGGCCGGTCAGCCTCGGCGCCGCGTACCTGCAGCTCAACCGCGGCGGCCTGACGGCCGGCGGCGCGCTGTCGACGAACGACGGCCCGAACTTCCCGGCCGTGCGCCAGCGCGTGATGGGCGCGGGCGGCAGCTACGCATTCGACCGGTTGACGGTCGGCGCGCTGTGGACGCATTCGATGTTCGATGAAACGGCCGCGTCGTCGCTGCCCGGCGCGCTGAACGCGCTGCGCTTCGACAACTTCGAGGTCAACGCACGCTATGCGCTGACGCCGGCCGTCTCGTTCGCGGGCGCCTATACGTTCACCAACGGCCGCTACGACGACGCAACCGGCAGCCACCGGCCGAAATGGCATCAGGTGACGCTGATGGCCGATTACGCGCTGAGCAAACGCACCGACGTGTATGCGGAAACCGTCTACCAGCACCAGTTCGGCGTGCCGGCGGGCGCGACGCTCGGCTTCGCGAACGTCACCGGGCTCGCGGCTTCGTCGAACAACACGCAGGTGGTCGGGACGGTCGGCATCCGGCATCGGTTCTGACCGCTCGCCAGTTGCCAAAGGCCGGCCGCTCTGTGCAATCCCGCATGGACGCGCGCCGGCCGAACAGGGATCATTCGGGGAATCCGGGCCCGCGCGTCCGCGAAACCGGTACACTCGGCGCCGGGCGCGCGCCGGATCGGCATTCGGCAGCGGGCCGCCGCCGACTCTGGAACCGTGATCCCCATGACCACACCGATCTATCAGGAAATCAAGGACTTCATCCTCGCGCGCATTCATGCCGGCGAATGGGCGGAGGGCGACCAGGTGCCGTCGGAGAACGAGCTCGCGCGCGAATTCAACGTGGCGCGGATGACGGTGAACCGCGCGCTGCGCGAGCTGACCGCCGAGCAGGTACTCACGCGCACGCGCGGCTCCGGCACGTACGTCGCGTCGCCGAAGTACGAATCGACGCTCGTCGCGATCCGCAGCATCTCGGACGAAGTCGCCGCGCGCGGCCACGGTTATCGCGCGCAGGTGCTGCAGGTCGGCGCGGCCGTCGCCGACGCGAAGCTCGCCGACGAACTGCAGCTCGACACGGGCAGCCCGATCTTCCATTCGCGCGTGCTGCATTTCGAGAACGACACGCCGGTGCAGCTCGAGGAACGCTGGGTCAATCCGGCCTGCGCGCCCGAATATGCGCTGCAGGACTTCACGACCACGACGCCGAACCAGTACCTGACGCGCGTCGCACCGCTGCAACGTGTCGAGTACCGGATCGAGGCCGCGATGCCCGACACCGAAACGCGCCGCCACCTGACGATGGACGACCGCGAGCCGTGCCTGCTGCTGCATCGGCGCACGTGGTCGCAAGGGATGGTCGCGTCGGTCGCCAATCTGTGGCACCCGGGCAGCCGCTACCGGTTCACCGGGCATTTCTGATGTCGATGCGCGGGCTCACCGCGCTACGGCGCGCCCCCATCGCTCGATCGCACTGACGGCCAGCGTCAAGCCGCGCTCTTGCGCGATGCGGGTACCGAGTTCCGTTGCACGCGCCTTCGTGTCGCCGCGATCGGCAAACGCGATGGCCCGCGCCAGCGCCGCAGCATCCACGCGCCGCCCGGCCACCGGCGCATCGGCCACACCGAGCCGCTGCAACCGGTTCGCCCAGAAGAACTGATCGCCCGCGAACGGCACGACGACCGACGCAATGCCGGCCCGCGCAGCCGAATGCGTGGTGCCCGACCCGCCGTGATGAATCGCCATCGACACACGCGGGAACAGCCGGTCATGCGGCGTATCGCCGATCACGCGAACGTGCGCGGGCAGCATCGACGCATCGATTCCGCTCCATCCCGGATAGAACAGCGCCCGCCGGCCGGCGAGCGCATGCACGAGCGCATCGACCATTCCGGCGCGATCGAAGCCGGCCATGCTGCCGAAACCGATGTACACGGGCGGATCGCCCGCTTCGAGAAAAGCCGCGAGATCGGGCGGCGGTTCCCATGCACGCGCATCGATGCGCCACTGGCCGCAGGCAAGCGCCTGCGACGGCCAGTCGGCCGGGCCCGACAGCAGTGCCGGCGACACGCCGTACAGCATCGGATGATCGGCCCACACCCGCCTGCGCGGCGGCAACCCGCACACGCTGGCGCGCGCCGCATTCGTCGCCTTCCTGAACGCCTGCCACAACAGCGCGTTCACGAAGCGGTGGCTCGCGCGGTTCAGCCAGCGCGGCACCTTCCCCGGCGGCAGGAACGGCGACGCGAATGCCGTGGTGGGTGTAATCGGGATCATGCCGGCGCCGATCGCCGGCACGCCGCGATACTCGGCAACCGACAGGCCGACGAACGATACGAGCCCCGATACGAGGATCGCATCGCACCCGGCCGACGCATCCGCGATCTCCCGCATCCACGCGGCCGTGTTCGCATTGGCGATCGCCGCGAGCGCCTTCGACGTATCGTTGAAGCCGCCGCGCCCGCGCACCGCATCGGCCAATGCGCCATCCGGCGCAATCGCACGGCGGATATCGCCGGACAACGGCGCCGACGGCACGCCGAGCGTGGCGGCCGACCCGAGCGTCGCCGCGTCGGCCAGCAGCCGGACATCATGGCCGGCATCGATCAGCGCACGGCCGAGCGCCGCGAGCGGGCGCGTGTCGCCTTCCGTGCCGTAGGTGGCGATGACGAGCTTCATGCGTGACTCCTCGTGCGCGATGGAAACGGGTCGAGACGGGTGGATTCATAAAAGTGCACGTCGTATACTAATGCAACTCGTACACTTTCAGTCAATCCCTCGCCATGCCGATTCCGACCGACGATCCGGGCCGCCGCGCGCGCAAGCGCATCCAGATGCTCGCGCATCTCGCCGCCACCGGCGCACGCCTGTTCGACGCGCACGGTTACGACGCCGTCACGATGGAGCAGATCGCCGCGCAGGCCGATGTCGCGAAGCGCACGCTGTACAACCACTTTGCAACGAAGGAGGCCGTGCTCGCGCACTGGCTCGAAGGCGAACTCGCACGCGATCTCGCGCATCTGCAGCGCGACGTCGCGCGGCGCAAGACCTTCGTGTCGCGCATCGGCTGCGTGCTCGATGCGTCGGCCGCGTGGTGCGAGCAGCATCCCGCGTACCTGCTCGCGTATTTGCGCCATCGCTTCCTGAGCATCGGCGCGGTTGAAGCGGAAAGCGGCAGGGAGAACGGCAGCGATATCGCGCTCGTGTGGCAGCAACTGATCGCCGCAGGGCAGCAATCCGGCGAACTGAACGGCGCGCTGCGGGCCGACCAGCTCGCGACGTGGTTCCATCACCTGTATCTCGCGGCGATGCTGCGCTGGCTGACCGTGCCGGGGCTGTCGCTGAAACGGGAGTTCCAGGCGGTCGCGAAGCTGTTCGTCGAAGGCGCGGAAGCGAAACGCTGAGCGACACCGGTGGCCTGTCAGGCGCTCACCGGATCATAAGCGTCCGAGCACGACCGCGAGCAGCGAGCGCGCGAAACGGGCGACCGCCACCCCGCATGCGACGAACGCGCGCTTCATTTTTTCCGCGACGATTTCGCGGCCTGCGCGGCTACGTCGCCACCCGACGGCCATTGCGTCTCGTCGAGCAGCCGGTCGAACAGCCGTGCCCGCTCGTCGGCCGACAGCGGGCACAGCCCGAACATCGCCGATAGCGCGAGCCCCCAGGCCGCCTTCCAGCGCAGCAGCGCGAGATCGGGGTCGCCCGATTCGGCCGCGATGCGCTTCGCGTTCTCGCCGTCGATCTCGCGCACCTTCTGCAACGGTGCGGGATCCTCGACCAGCGCCGCCATGATCGCGAGCGCCGCCGACGGCTGCTGGTCGATCACTTCGCGCATCGTCGCGATCTGCGCGGACAGCGTCGGCTGCGCGTCGCCCGGATCGCGCGCGGCCAGATACTCGCGCTGAAACCGTTGGTAGTAGTCCTGCTGATGTTCCATCAGCGCGTTCAGCACATCACCTTTCGTGCGGAACTGATGCATCAGCCCGCCCTTGCTGATGCCGCTTTCGCGCGCAATCGCATCGAACGTGAGCTTGCCCGGGCCGTCGCGCTCGAGGATCGCGAGCGCCGCCTGGATCGCGGCAGTGCGCGTTCGCTCGGAACGCGTTGGGTTGTCCATGAACTGTCCCCGCTATGGAGTCATGCAATGCGACCGCGCCAAGCCGGCGCGGTCGTATGAAGAAAGTGCGCGGAGTCTATCACAAACAAACCGCCTGGTCGGTTTACTTCGGGAAATGGCGATGCTACGATCGGCTCCCGCATCGGCCCTGACCGGATGACGGGTGCGTCGCGCGCCGCATGCCGCACCGCACAGCGCGCCGCGAGCGCCGCCGGTGGCAAGGCTGTCCGGCCGATGACCGCCGCCGGACGGCTTGCCGCTGCCGAAATTCATGCGGTTCTTGCACCCCGAAAACAAACCGTCTGGTTGGTTTTTTTCATCAACCCCGAGCGGCGATGCCGCCCTGTTGCACCACACTTCGCACCGGCTCCACCGGCGCGAACCCGACCCGGAGAGTCAAATGAACCGAACGATCAAATCCAGCCACCTGCGCAACGCCGCGCTTTGCGTCGCGCTCGCCGGATGCGCCGGCGTCCAGCCCGCCCGCTACAGCGGCATCGAATCGTCGCCGTACCTGCGCAGCGATCCGCAGGACAAGTCCGGCCGCGTGCCCTATCGCTATGCGTTGCCGGCTGACTGGCACACATACCGGAAGCTGATCCTCGACCCCGTCGCCATCTATCGCGGCACCGACCACCAGTTCGGTGACCTGACCGATCAAGACAAGGCGACGCTCGCCACCTACATGGGCGACACGTTCGCGAAGAAGCTCGGCAAGCGCTTCGAACTGACGAACACACCGGGGCCCGACACGCTACGCGTGAAGCTGACGCTGACGGGCGCCGTGACGACGACGACCTTTGCCGGCGCATTCGCGCATTTCGATCTCGCGGGCAACGTGTACAACGGCGTGCAGGCGATCCGGGGCCGCGAAGGCGCGTTCACGGGCTCGGTCATCTATGCGGTGGAGATCCGCGATGCATCGACGAACCGGCTGATCAGCGCGTACGTGACGAAGCAGTATCCGAATGCGATGAACATCGGCGCGAGTTTCGGCGCGCTCGGCGCCGCAAAGACCGGCCTCGACAAGGGCGCCGATGCACTCGTCGCGCAGTTCGACTGAAACCCGCCGGCATACGTTGGCACGTGTTGCGCAGAGGCGTGCCGGCTCTGACGCGCGCGGCGCTCATCTGGATCGTTCCGCTTGCGGCCGCTGCGCTCTGCATCGCATGGGGCATCGTGTCGCTCGGCAGCCGCGGGCCGACGATCACGATCGCATTCGCGACCGCCGACGGGCTGACGGCCGGCCGGTCGACGCTGCGGCTGCGCAATGTCGAAATCGGCCGCGTCACGCGCATTCGAGCGTTGCGCGGACAACCGGGCGTGATGATCGATGTGCGGCTGGACGCCGACGCGCAGGCACTGGCGGTGGCGGACTCACGCTTCTGGATCGTGCGGCCGCGTATCGGGCCCGGTGGCCTCTCCGGTCTCGATACGGTGCTGTCCGGATCGACCATCGCAGCCGCGCCTGGCCATGCGCGCGAACCGCGCACGACGTTCACCGGGCTCGACGCGCCGCCGGTCACCGAGGAAGGCGGCCGTCACTACACGCTGCACGCGACGTCGCTCGGCTCGGTCGCTGTCGGGTCGCCCGTCTATCACCGGCGCGCACGCGTCGGCGAGGTGACCGGCTACGCGCTCGATGCAGACGGGCACGGCGTGTCGATCGACGTGTTCGTCGCCGCGCCGTTCGATCGAGCCGTCGACATCGATGCGCGCTGGTGGCAGGCAAGCGGCCTCGGCCTGCGGCTGGGTGCAGGCGGCATGAAACTCGACACGCCGTCGATCGCCGCATTGCTCGGCGGTGCACTTGCGTTCGCATCGCCGCCCGGGCGGGCACCGGGCGGCGCGGCGCTCGACGGTGCGCGCTTTCGCGTAGCCGACGACGAAATCGACGCGATGCGCACGCCGAACGCGCCGGCCGCACCCGTCGTGATGCGTTTCGATCGTTCGCTGCGCGGCCTCGAGGTCGGCGCGCCGGTGGATTTTCGCGGCATCGAACTCGGCCATGTGACGGCCGTCGGCACCGAATACGATGCGGCACGCGGCGACGTCACGATGCGCGTGACGATGGCGCTCTACCCCGATCGCCTCGGGCAGCGCTACCGCGACGCGCTCGGCAACGGCGCGACCGAAGCCGGCAAGGCGCTGCTGCGCACGCTCGTCGCGCGCGGTTTGCGCGGCCAGTTGCGCATCGGCAATCCGATTGCGAACCGCTCGTATGTCGCGCTCGACATGTTCCCGAATGCACCGCCCGCATCGGTCGACACGAACCGCGAGCCGATCGCGTTGCCGACCGTGCCCGGCACGCTCGACGTGCTGCGCGTACGGATGACCGATATCGCCGGCACGCTTTCGCGGTTGCCGCTCGATCGCATGGGTACGGATCTGACCGCAGCGCTCGGGAATACCGCTGCGCTGTTCGAGCAACTCGATACCGAACTCGCACCGCAGGCACGCGCCGCGCTGGGCACCGCGCGGCAATCGTTCACGGCCGCACAGGCGATGCTCGTGCAACAAGGTGCCGATACATCGAACGTCCGCCGCACGCTGATGCAATTCGCGCGAACCGCGAGCGCGCTGCGTGCATTGAGCGATGATCTGGAGCGGCATCCGGAGTGGTTGCTGCCGAATGCATCGAGCGCCGCAGAACCGGCCAGTGAAGCGCATCCGGCGAACATGGCGCAATAGACGCGTCGCGCGGCGCACACGCGCCCTTTTACGACGATCGCACACACCACATGCCAAATTTCCCGCGCAGCAGTATGCTGATGTCGTACGGCTGCGCACGACGCCTCGGGTAATCCCGGCATTTGCACGTTGTCGCGCCGCCGTCGCGACCGCAATCATGCGTTGCAAGGAGGGATTCGTGATGGCAACCACGCATCAGCACTTCCACCTCGAACTACGGCACGCCACCGCGCCGACCTATTTCATCAGCTACCTGTTCCCCGCCCTGCTGTTCGTGTACGAACTGCTGCGTGTCGGCCAATGGATCCGCGATCACGGGATGCAATTCGCCGCGTTCAAGCAGATGGGTTACGAGTATCTGCTGATGCTGCTGTTCGTCGGGTTGCAGATCGTCGTCGAGGCGATCTTCCTGCTCGGCGCCGCGATGCGCCGCGACAATCGCGACTTCGAGCACCGGCTGCCGAACGTAATCCTCGGTATCGGCTGTTCGATCGCGCTGCTCGCGATCGACCTCGCGATCCAGCTCGCGTTCTGATGGCCGGCGGGCGCATGCCCGCCGGTGGCAGCCGCGCTCAGGCAAGCGCGCCGCGCAGGAATGTCGCGACGGCAGCCAGCACGTCGTCGGTCCGCTCGCGGTGCGGCATGTGCCCGCATTGGCCGAGCAACAGATACGACGACGGCCCGGCGACGCGCGCGGCGATCCGCTTCGGATGCACGTCGGACCCGTATTCGTCGTCTTCGCCGTGAATCGCGAGCGTCGCGCATTGCACGCGCGGCAGTTCGTCGTCGAGATTCCAGTCGCGAAAGGCCGGCGACAGCCACGTGTCGACCCACGCGCGCAGCACCCATTCCGCCTTGTCGCCGTGATAGCGCGCGAGCCGGTCGAGCTGGCCCGGCTCGTCGAACTGCTGCCCCGCGTCGCGAATGCCGGCCAGCGTGCGATCCTCGACGAACGCCTGCGCGGCGATCGTCACGAGCGCACGGCAACGCTCCGGATACGCGGCGGCACACCCGACCGCCATCCCGCCGCCGACGCTGTGCCCGAACGCGACGAACGCATCGACGTCGAGTTGTTCAAGCAATGCCGCGAACGCATGATCGGCCTCGTCGCGCACGAACGTCGTGCCGAGCGCCCCCGGATGACGATCCGAGCGCCCGAAACCGAGGCGGTCGTAGGCGATCACGTCGCGCTGCGTGGCGCTCGCGAGCTGCGCGGGGAAGTCGCGCCACAGGTCGACGCAGCCGAGCGAATCGTGCAGCAACACGATCGGTGCGGCCGACTCGGGTGCGGCCGCACCGGGCGCACCCGCTGCCTGTTGCGCCGGACCACCGCGCCAGCGTTTCGCGAAGAGGCGCCCTTGCGGCGTCTCGACGGTTGTCTCCTCGATCGGGATGTCGGTCATGTGTGTGTCGTCTGCATGAAAGCGGCCGCACCTCGGCGGCCGCATCGGATCCTGCGATGTTGGCCCGCGCGTGCGCGCAGCGTCAAGCAAGCCCCCACCGCCCGCGCGTTCATTCGGGCTGCGGCGGCAGATACTCCATCTGCGCCTCGTCGTACAGCCGGTAGATCAGCGCCTGAATCGCGCGGATGTCCTCCGATTCGTCGAGCATCCGCATGCTCATGATGATCGGCGACACGAGGTTCGGATCGTCGAGCGGCTTGTAGCTGATGTCGTCGCGCTTCAGCCCGTAGACGCTGTGCGGCACGACCGACACGCCCTCGCCCATCGCGACGAGGCCGAGTGCGATCTGCAGTTCGCGCGTCTCGTAGATCTTGCGCGGCTGCAACGCGCGATCGTGAAAGGCCGCGAGCACCTGGTCCGCATAGCTCGGGCGCGGCGCCTTCGGAAAGATGATCAGCGTGTCGTTCACGAGATCGTGCAGCGACAGCACGGGCTTCGCGCTGTCGAGCACGTGGCCGACCGGCAGCGCGACGATCATCCGCTCCTCGCGCAGCACGACGCGGCGCACGCTCGGATCCTCATGGCGGATGCGCCCGAACCCGACGTCGATGCGCCCTTCCTTCAGCGCCTTGATCTGGTCCATCGTCGACATCTCGTGCAGGCTCAGCTCGACGGCCGGATACTCGCTGCGAAAGCGCCGGATGATCTTCGGCAGCATCCCGTACAGCGTCGAGCCGACGAAGCCGACCGACATGCTGCGCTCGATCTTGCCGACCCGCTTCGTCATCGATTCGAGCTCGGTCGTCTGCGCGAGCAGCTGCACCGCGTGCGAATAGAAGAAGCGCCCCGCGTCGGTCAGCTTCAGCGGCCGCGCGTTGCGCTCGAACAGCGGCACGCCGAGCGCTTCCTCGAGTTGCTGGATCTGCCGGCTCAGCGGCGGCTGCGCGATATGCAGCCGTTCGGCCGCCCGCGTGAAATTCCGCTCTTCGGCAACCGCGACGAAGTAGCGGAGGTGTCTGAACTCCATGTTCGATGCCTCCCGGACAGCGATCCGGCGTTCAACCCGGCCGGATGATGTCATCACGATACCGCAGGCGGCGCAAACCGCCACGCGCGGCCCCCGGCCGCGTGCCGCCCAAAGCAAAACGGGAAGCCCGCGAGCTTCCCGTTGCTTCATCGACGCCGCGGCATGGCGGCGTCACGCGCCGGCCGTCACACCTCGGTCGCGTAGAGCGCGTCGCGCTGCGCGTCGCTCAGCGAGTCGAGCGGCACGTCCGGCAACTGGTAGCAGATCATCGTGCCGTACAGTTCCGCGAGGCAATTACTGCCGGCGTCGAGCGCGTAGCCGTCTTCGCCGTCCGGCGCCGGCGGGTACACTTCGCGCCACGCGTTGATCGCGGCTTCGAGTCGCACGATGGAAACGGGTCCGGCCTTCCGCTCGGCGGGTGATGCGCTCATGGATTCCTCTGGGTTGCGCGCTCCGCGGGCCGTATCGGCCCGGATGGAACGATGAAGACGCCGGGCATTTTGCCGGCCGCCGCACACCGCGCGCGCCGGATGCCGATCCGCGCTGCGCGCCTCGCGCCGGCCGGGCCGAGGCCCGGTAGGGTCGGGCAATATAACCGGCTTTGACCCCGTGCAGGCAAAAGCCGGGCAAAAAAAACGGGAAGCGCGCGGCTTCCCGTTTCATCGCATGTCGCGCGGCCGCGTGCCGCGCCCGCGTCAGCCCGCGGTTTCGCGGTTCGCCACCGGCTGCGCCTGCGCGCCGCGGTTCGCGGCAATCCACGGCGCGATTTCCATGTCTTCGTAGCGCACGAAACGGCTCTTTTTCAGGAACCGGAAGCCGAGCCACACGACGAGGAACAGCGGAATGCCGACATAGGTCGCGGTCACGCCGGCCCAGTCGATCTTGTTCGCGAGGAACGCCTGATAGTCCTGCCCGAGCGCGATCACGAGGCACAGCACGAACGCGAACAGCGGGCCGAACGGGAACCACTTCGACTGGTACGGCAACTGGTCGAGCGCGTAGCCCTGCTTCACGTAACCCTTGCGGAACCGGTAATGGCTGACGGCAATGCCGAGCCACGCGATGAAGCCCGTCATCCCCGACGTGTTCAGCAGCCACAGGTACACGGTCTTGTCGCCGTACAGCGACGTGAAGAAGCACAGCGCGCCGACGGCCGTCGTCGCATACAACGCGTTGCGCGGCACGCCGCCGCGCGACAGCTTCGCGAAGATCTTCGGCGCACGGCCTTCGGTTGCGAGGGTGTAGAGCATCCGCGTGGACGCATACATGCCCGAGTTGCCGGCCGACAGCACGGCCGTGAGGATCACCGCGTTCATCACGCCGGCCGCGAACGCGAGGCCCGCGTGGCGGAACACGAGCGTGAACGGGCTCACGCCGATGTCGGTCACGTCCGTCTTCAGCAGGTTCGGGTCGGTATAGGGAATCAGCACGCCGATCACGAAGATCGCGAACACGTAGAACAGCAGGATCCGCCAGAACACCTGGCGCACCGCACGCGGGATCGTCGTGCGCGGGTTTTCCGATTCGCCGGCCGCGACGCCGATCAGCTCGGTGCCCTGGAACGAGAAGCCGGCGATCATCGCAACGCCCATCAACGCCGGCAGGCCGCCCGCGAACGGCGCGTCGCCGATCGTCAGGTTGCCCCAGCCGTTGCTCGGCGCGCCCTTCAGAATGCCGAAGATCATCAGCAGGCCGACGCCGATGAACGCGACCACGGTGACGACCTTGATCAGCGCGAACCAGTATTCGGCCTCGCCGAAGCCGCGCACGGTCAGCGCGTTGAGCAGGAACATCACACCGAGGAACGCCGCGCTCCACCACACGCCCGGCACGTCCGGAAACCAGTAATGCATCACGAGCTGCGCGGCAACGAGCTCCACCGCGATCGTCACGGCCCAGTTGTACCAGTAGTTCCAGCCGAGCGCGAAGCCGAAACCTTCGTCCACGTATTTCGCGCCGTAGGTCGCGAACGAGCCCGACACCGGCATGAACGCGGCCATTTCACCGAGGCTCGTCATCAGGAAGTAGACCATCAGGCCGATCAGCATGTACGCGACCATCGCGCCGCCGGGGCCGGCCTGCGAGATCGACGCGCCGGACGCGACGAACAGGCCCGTGCCGATCGAGCCGCCGATGGCGATCATCGTCAGGTGGCGCGCCTTCAGCGCGCGATGAAGCTTGGGTGGGTTCGAAGACGAACCGGGTTGGTCGGATTTCGGAGTTGCGGACATAAACGAGACGAACGTTGAGCGGGCCGGCATCCGTAGCCGGCGCATGCGGAATCGGAGCGCGGTGCGCGTCCTGCGATGCATTCGATGCGGCCCCGATACGCGTTGCGCGGTGGGCGCCTGCGGCGAAGCGCGGATTCTACCTGATTCGTCACGGGGGCAGCTCAGGTGCCGCCGCCCGCCACCGCCGCGGAGATTTCGCAGAATCAAGGAGTTGGCCGCGCCCTGAGCGGGCCGTGGCCGCATGCCGGCGTAAAACCACGTGCGCCGGGTGGTTATCCGGTTTTCCGATCCCCCCGGTGTTTCTCCGCCGTCCTGTCGCCCTCCTCCCGATACCGCACCGACATACAAAATCGCCGGGTAATCACGGGATTATTCAGACAATACAACCGATATCGGCAATTGATTCAAATCAAATCACCCGTACGTAAAGCGGTAATGATGCGTAATCGTTTCGAATCGCCGTATCCGCATGCATGTTTTGCATGTGCACGCGAATGTCGGGAATTCGCGAGATAATGCGGCCCGATTCGAAATAAACAGCGAGCGGAATCGCCAACGACGCGAAATCCGCCGCCCGCCAGCCCCTCGAGGATGAAGTCATTCACGCTGCCCGCCGCGCTGCGCCGCCATACGGCGTCGATCGTGGCACGCATTCTGTCGCCCCGCGGCGTACTCGTTGCGGGGATCGTGCTGCTGATGTTCAGCTGGGGGCTTTCCACGTCGCTTTTAATCGAGGCGCGGCGCGATGCCTATGACCATGCGGTCGAAAATGCACGCAACCTGATGCTGCTGATCGAACGCGATATCGCGCGCAATATCGAACTCTACGATTTGTCGCTGCAGAACGTCGTCGACGGCGTGGCCGATCCGGAACTGATGACCTTGCCGCCACGCCAGCGCCACCGGCTGCTGTTCGACCGCGCCGCCACCGGCGAATATCTCGGGTCGCTGTTCGTGATGGATGCGCACGGCAATATCGTGATCGATTCGAGCGCGTCGCCCGCGCGGCAAGGCAACTTTGCGGATCGCGACTATTTCACCGTGCACCGCAACAATATCGCTCAGGGCCTCTATCTCAGCCGGCCGTACGCGTCCCGGCTGCGCGGCGGCGCGCTGACGATCGCGCTCAGCCGCCGGATCACGCTGCCCGACGGCTCGTTCGGCGGTGTCGTCGTCGGCACGCTCAGCATCGACTACTTCCGCGCGCTGCTCGACGGCCTCGCGGTCGGCAAGCACGGCAGCGCGGCAATCGCCGAGCTCAACGGCATGCTCGTGAGCCGCCTGCCTTACGACGCGCGCGTGGTCGGCATCGACCTGCGCGATTCGCCGCTGTTCATCGAGGCGCTGCGCAGCCGCGAAGGCGTGCTGTCGGGCATCGGCAGCATCGACGGCGTGCGGCGCATCTATGTATACAAGCATCTCCCCGGCCTGCCGCTGATCGTCGACGTCGCGCCGGCCGAGGTCGACGTCTACGCGTCGTGGCACCACCGCGCGATCTGGACCGTCGTGCTGATGTGCCTGTTCACCGGGTTCATCGCGTGGGGGTCGCTGGCGCTGTCGCGCGAACTGAAGCGCCGGCAGGTCGCCGAATCGAAGCTGTACCGGCTCGCGCACACCGATGCGCTGACGGGCCTCGACAACCGCGGCACGTTCGACACGGTGCTCGCGAAAGAGGCGCAGCGTGCGTCACGCAGCGGCCGCCCGCTGTCGGTGCTGTTCGTCGACGTCGATCACTTCAAGGCGTTCAACGACTACTACGGCCACCCGGCCGGCGACCACGTGCTGCGACGCGTCGCGCAGACCGCGTCGAGCTGCCTGCGCCGCGACGGCGATCACGTCGCGCGCTACGGCGGCGAGGAATTCGTCGTCACGCTGCCCGACACCGATGCGCAAGGCGCGGTGACCGTCGCCGAGAGCATCCGGCGCGCGATCGCGGAGCTCGGCATCGAGCACGCGAAAAGCCCGTACGGGCGGGTCACGGCGAGCATCGGCGCAGCGACCTCCGCCGACGGCCGCCTGAACGCCGCGACGCTGCTGCGGCGTGCCGACGAAGCGCTGTACCGCGCGAAGTCCGGCGGACGCAACCGCGTGCTGGAAGCGCAGCAGAGCACCGCGGACGCATGACATCACCGTGACGTGGCGTGAAGTTGCGCGGCGGCCTGCCAGGCCGGATGACCGCACCGTGGACAGCCCTCCCGCGTTCGGCTAGCGTTACATCTGCTGCGCATGCGGCGCGGCGCCGGCCCGCGCAGGCCGCCATGCGCGTTCCGGCCACTCCAGCTCCACCATGACCACCCCGCTCCCGACCCGGCTGCCGCCGCTCCTGCGCAACGCGCTTCGCCCGCTGCTCGACCCGTACCGCCGCTACCGGCACGCGAAGCTGATCCATGCGGCGCGCGTCGCGCTCGCGATTCTCGTGTCGATCGCGCTGTCCACCGGCCTGAACGTGCCGCACGGCGAGTGGTCGACGATTACCGTGCTGATCGTCGTCGGCGGGCTGCAGCATCACGGCAACATCCGCAAGAAGGCGGCCGAGCGCGCGCTCGGCACGTCGATCGGCGCACTCGCCGGGCTCGGGCTGATCCTGCTCTATTCGGTCGTGCACGCGCCGCTCGCGATCTACCTGCTGATGGCGCTCGCGTGCGGCTTCTGCGCGTATCACGCGATCGGCAAGGCCGGCTACATCGCGCTGCTGTCGGCAATCACGATGGTGATCGTCGCCGGGCACGGCGACAACGAGATCGTCGACGGCCTGTGGCGCGCGGTGAACGTGCTGACCGGCATCGCGATCGCGCTGGCGTTCTCGTTCGCGCTGCCGCTGTATGCCACCTACTCGTGGCGCTACAAGCTCGCCGACGCGCTGCGCGCGTGCGCGGCCGTGCATGCGCGGCTCGCGGGCGACCGCCAGGTGAGCGACGACGCGCACCTGAAGGAAATGGCCGCGCTGAGCGCGCTGCTCGTGCAGCTGCGCTCGCTGATGCCGTCGGTGTCGAAGGAATGCGAGACGTCGATGATGCAGCTCGAGGCGATCCAGCGCAGCCTGCGCCTGTGCATCGGCTATCTGGAGATCCTGTCGAGCGCGGTGCCGGCCCGCGACGACATCGCCGCCCGCGAATACATGCGCGTCGACATGAAGGCCGTGAACCGGCGCATCCGCGATACGCTGGTCGGCGCGAGCCGCGCGCTCAAGTTCGGCACGCCGAGCCGGCTTTCGCCTCGCCGCCGGCCGGCCGACCCGCCGCACGACGCACCGCCGCCGCAGTTGTCCGGCTACGTGTCGATCACGGCCAAGCTGGCCGTGGAAGTCGACCAGTTGCGCGAGAAGCTGCTGGATACCGCGCAGTCGTGGAATATCTGACGTTCGCGGGAATCCGGGCTTCGCGCACTCGCCTTTCATATGTCTTTCGGCGTGACGCACCGCATCCTGACGGCGGCAGCCCCGTCCTTCGGTCGATCAGGCCCCGGAAACACGGCCAGCGGCGGGGCTCGCCGATGCCTGTTCCTGCTGCGATTTCGCGCCGGCTTGCGTGGCGTTCTCCACCTGGTTAACCGCCCGCCAGGCCCGCCGCGACAGGCCCGACGACGGTTCCGCGCGAAAATCAGCCCTTGCCCCAACCTGCCGGACAGCCGATACTCGCATATTCCGCGAAATACGATCCCACCGGCTTCAATCCACGGTAATTCCTATGAGCACGATTCTCGAAAGCCTCCCGACCGGCCAGAAGGTCGGTATCGCCTTCTCCGGCGGCCTGGACACCAGCGCTGCACTGCACTGGATGAAACTCAAGGGCGCCGTCCCGTACGCATACACGGCGAACCTCGGCCAGCCCGACGAAGACGATTACGACGCGATCCCGAAACGCGCGATCGAATACGGCGCAGCCGGCGCCCGCCTGATCGACTGCCGCGCGCAGCTCGTCGCCGAAGGCATCGCGGCGCTGCAAAGCGGCGCGTTCCACATCACGACGGCCGGCGTCACGTACTTCAATACCACGCCGATCGGCCGCGCCGTGACGGGCACGATGCTCGTCGCCGCGATGAAGGAAGACGGCGTCAACATCTGGGGCGACGGCAGCACGTACAAGGGCAACGACATCGAGCGCTTCTACCGCTACGGCCTGCTCGTGAACCCGGATCTGAAGATCTACAAGCCGTGGCTCGACCAGACGTTCATCGACGAGCTCGGCGGCCGCGCCGAAATGTCCGAATTCATGAACCAGGCCGGTTTCGCGTACAAGATGTCGGCCGAGAAGGCCTACTCGACCGATTCGAACCTGCTCGGCGCGACGCACGAAGCGAAGGATCTCGAAAGCCTCGAAAGCGGCATCAAGATCGTGAACCCGATCATGGGCGTCGCGTTCTGGCGCGACGACGTGAAGATCGCTGCCGAAGAAGTGACGGTGCGCTTCGAAGCCGGCCAGCCGGTCGCGCTGAACGGCGTCGAGTTCTCCGACCCGGTCGAACTGCTGCTGGAAGCGAACCGCATCGGCGGCCGCCACGGCCTCGGCATGAGCGACCAGATCGAGAACCGGATCATCGAGGCGAAGAGCCGCGGCATCTACGAAGCCCCTGGCCTCGCGCTGCTGTACATCGCGTACGAGCGTCTCGTCACCGGCATCCACAACGAGGATACGATCGAGCAGTACCGCGAGAACGGCCGCCGTCTCGGCCGCCTGCTGTACCAGGGCCGCTGGTTCGACCCGCAGGCGATCATGCTGCGTGAAACCGCACAACGCTGGGTCGCGCGCGCGATCACCGGCGAAGTGAAGATCGAACTGCGCCGCGGCAACGACTACTCGATCCTGAGCACGAAGTCGCCGAACCTCACGTACCAGCCGGAACGCCTGTCGATGGAGAAGGTTGCGTCGACGTTCTCGCCGCGCGACCGGATCGGCCAGCTGACGATGCGCAACCTCGACATCACCGATACGCGCGACAAGCTGCGCGTGTATTCGCAAGTCGGCCTGCTGACGCCGGGCGAAAACACGGCGCTGCCGCAGATCAAGGGCGACGACAAGTAAGTCGCTTCGCTCGACGCCGTGCCGCATCGCTGGATGCGGCACGGCCGGGCAGGCTGCGTGGGCGGATCCGCTTCGTGCACGCAGCCTGCCGCTCCCTCTCCCCGCCTTTCCGCCTTTCCGCTTTCCCTCCGTATTCGCATCGCGCCGCGTGACGCACCAACGGCTCTGCACCACCGCGCCAGTCATGGCAAGCTGCGAGTCTTCCGATTCCAGCGCTACTCATGCCCCGCCTTACCGTCATCCACCTGAACGGCCCGATCAACAGCGGCAAGACGACGATCGGTCTCGCGCTCGCACGCGTGCTGCCCGATGCGCGCTTCATCGACGGCGACGATCACGATGCGCCCGAAGACGCACCGTTCGACGTGCAGTGGGCGATCGCGCTCGAACGTCTCGTCACGCAGATCACGACCGCACGTGAGCGCCATCTGGTCATCGCCTATCCGATCGGAGAAACGGAATTCGAGCGGCTGCGCGCCGCCTGCGAAGCACGCGATGCGCGGTTGTTCGTCGTGACGCTCGCGCCGCCTGAAGCGATCGCGTCGTCGAATCGCGGCTCGCGCGCGCTGACGGACTGGGAACGCAACCGGATCGCCGAGATGTATCGCGAAGGCTATGCGTCGCGGCCATTCAGCCAGATGCTGCTCGATACGTCCGATGCGACGCCCGACGCTTGCGCGGCGCGTATCGCGCAGCACGTCGCAGCGACGGAGTCGTAAGCCTGTGGCTGCGCCCGCACGCGCAACTCACGCCGACGACACACGAATCACGCCTTCCGTGGCATCGAGGCAAAGCGCCATATTATCCCTGAAGGAAAACGTTTACTCTTTTGGAGCTTCTTGTTAGCATCGTTCCCGGTCGGGCAATCCAGTCGCCCGGAAAGCCGATCGAAAGCTCCAGAATTCCTCGCATCTCCGCATTATTTCACCCGCCGTCGAGTCACACCTGCTTTCTGTATTTTGGAGTGCTTTCTACGGGCGACCGATCTCATTTCGACGATCGTGAGCCTGAAAAGGAAAACGTTATCCACAACGTGGCATCCAGCCACGGACCATCAGAGAGAGACACCATGAAGAACAGGATCATCCCGTGCGTTGTCGCCGTTCTGTCCTTTGCGTCCCTGTCCGCGTGCGGCGGCGACGACCCGGCCAGCCCGGCCGCCGCCGCACGCCAGCAGGCCACGGCGATGGCGCTCAGCCTGTCGAACCCGCCCGGCTCGAACTTCAACCTCGCGCCGTTCACTCTGCAGTTGCCGACTGGTTCGTCCGGCAAGGTCGACACGGTGAGCGGCTCGTCGCTCGCGGGCGGCTACGTGAACCCGACGTATTTCTACACGGACGCGAACGATGGATCGATGGTGATGATGGACCCGACGCAGGGCTGGACGACGTCCGGCTCGCTGCATCCGCGCACGGAGCTGCGCGAGAACACGATCTGGCCGACCTCCGGCACGAACCGGCTGAATGCGACGGTGGCCGTCACGCAAGTGCCCGATCACACGACGATCGGCCAGATCTTCCAGGGCAGCGGCCCGAGCAAGCCGCTGTGCGAGCTGCAGTTCACGTCCGGCGGCGTCGTGCAGCTGCTGCTCGAAAGCACCAACCAGGGCGGCAAGTCGACGACCACACCGATCACCACGGTCGGTGTCGGCAAGAAGTTCAGCTATGCGCTGAGCCTGAGCGGCACGACGATCACCGTCACGGCGAACGGCACGACCAAGACCTTCACGATGGACTCGAGCTTCGACGGCGAGAGCTTCTACTTCAAGGCAGGCGACTACGACCAGACGGCCGTGTCCGGCACACCGCTGACGACGCCCGGCACGATCGTGAAGTTCTATGCGCTGACGCTCACGCATGGTTGAGCACGCAACCGTTTGACGCAGCACGTCGCCGGACAGCCGCACAACGGCCTGTCCGGCGTTTCGACGTACACGCCTGCGCATGCCCGGCTTACGGGTGATGCCGCACGCCCGTCACCGCATCCTCCCTCGCCCCCTTGCGGCTCAGCATCAGCGTGACGACCGCCGACACCGCGAGCGTGCCCGCCACCACGTAGAGCCCCGCGGCATACCCGCCCGTCACGTGCTTCAGCCAGCCGATCGCGAACGGCCCGACGAACCCGCCGAGATTGCCGATCGAGTTGATCATCGCGATGCCGGCCGCCGCGCCGGCACCCGACAGGAACGCGCTCGGCATCGCCCACAGCGGCGCCTTCGCGGCACTGATCCCGATGTTGACGACGACCAGCGCGAGCACGGTGAGCAGCGCGGTGCTCGCCTGCCCCGCAAACACGAAGCCGATGCATGCGAGCACGCACGGAATCACGACGTGCCACGTGCGCTCGCCGCTGCGATCCGAGTGCCGCGCCCAGACGATCATCGCGACGACGGCGGCGATGCTCGGGATCCCGGTGAGCAGGCCCGTCTGCAGCGCGGTGAAGCCGAACTGCCTGACCATCAGCGGCGCCCACAGGCCGAGCGTATACAGCCCCGCCGACGTGCCGAAGTAGATCAGCGCAAGCGCCAGCACGCGCGGGTCGCGCAGCGCCTGCCACGCACCGGCGGTATGCCCGGCATGCGTGTGGCGCGCATCGGCTTCGGCTCTCAGCTTCGCGACCAGCCAGTCGCGCTCGTCCGCCCGCAACCACGCGGCCTTCGACGGCGAATCGGTCAGGCACCCGAGCACGACGAAGCCGAGCACGACCGCCGGCAGCGCTTCGACGATGTACAGCATCTGCCAGTCGGCGAGCCCGAACATCGGCGGCATCTGCATGATCGCGCCCGACAGCGGCGAGCCGATGGCGGTCGAGATCGGCGCGGCCGCCATGAACCACGCGGCGGCCACCGCGCGCTGCTTCGCGGGAAACCACAGGCTCAGGTACAGGATGATGCCGGGGAAGAATCCGGCTTCGGCCACACCGAGCAGGAAGCGCAGCACGTAGAAGCTCGTCGGCCCGGCCGCGAATGCGGACACGGCCGACACGATCCCCCACGTGATCATCACGCGTGCGATCCAGATGCGCGCGCCGACACGATGAAGAATCAGGTTGGACGGCACTTCGAACAGGAAGTAGCCGATGAAGAACAGGCCGCCGCCGAACCCGAACGCGGTCGGCGACAGGCCGATCGCCTTGTTCATCGTCATCGCCGCGAAGCCGACGTTGACGCGATCGAGAAAGCTGACGAAGTAAAGCAGCATCACGAACGGAATGATGCGCCACATCAGTTTCCGCGCGACACGGTTTTCCAGATCCGCTTGCATGTGTCTCCTCCTTCGAGGTCGAGCCGTGCTCTGTCTGTGAATGCTCGCCGGCGCCGCCGCGAAGCGGGCGGGCAGGCGCCCGGCTCGCGTCGGATGCGCGAGTCGCGGGCAGGGAAACGGGAGGACGATGAACGGGCGATAGCCGGCTACCGGCTGCGCATGCGCGCCGCCGCTACGTCACGGCCCGTCCGCACCTCGCCCCCTCGTCGCCCCTGTCGTCAGGCTGCGATCGCCGCGTTCGCGACCCGCTCGCAGACAGCCGCCGTCACCTGCGCGGTCGTCGCGCTGCCGCCGAGATCGCGCGTGTGCAGCGACGGGTCGGACGTCACCGCCTCGATCGCCTGCATCACGCGCGCGGCGGCTTCCGTTTCGCCGAGGTGTTCGAGCAGCATCACGACCGACCAGAACGTGCCGACCGGATTCGCGAGCCCCTTGCCCATGATGTCGAACGCGGAGCCGTGGATCGGCTCGAACATCGACGGATAACGACGCTCGGGATCGATGTTGCCGGTCGGCGCGATGCCGAGGCTGCCGGCCAGCGCGGCGGCGAGATCGCTGAGGATGTCCGCGTGCAGGTTGGTCGCGACGATCGTGTCGAGCGACGCCGGCCGGTTGACCATGCGTGCGGTCGCCGCGTCGACGAGTTCCTTGTCCCACGTGACGTCGGGGAATTCCTGCGCAATCTGCTTCGCGATCTCGTCCCACATCACCATCGCGTGCCGCTGCGCGTTGCTCTTCGTGATCACGGTCAGCAGCCTGCGCGGACGCGACTGCGCGAGCCGGAACGCGAATCGCATGATGCGTTCGACGCCGGCACGCGTGAGGATCGACACGTCGGTCGCGGCCTCGATCGGATGACCCTGGTGCACGCGGCCGCCAACCCCCGCATATTCGCCCTCGGAGTTCTCGCGGACGATCACCCAGTTCAGGTCGTCCGGCCCGCAGCGCTTCAGCGGCGCGTCGATGCCGGGCAGGATGCGCGTCGGGCGCACGTTCGCGTACTGGTCGAAGCCCTGGCAGATCTTCAGGCGCAACCCCCACAGCGTCACGTGATCGGGCACGTCCGGATCGCCCGCCGAGCCGAACAGGATCGCGTCCTTGTCGCGCAGCGCGTCGAGGCCGTCGGCCGGCATCATCGCACCGTGCTCGCGGTAGTAATCGGCGCCCCAGCCGAAATCCTCGAACTCGAACGCGAAGCGGTCGCTGCCGCGGGCCAGCGCCTCCAGCACCTGCTTGCCGGCCGGCACCACTTCCTTGCCGATCCCGTCGCCGGGGATCGTTGCGATACGGTAGGTCTTCATGTGCACATCCTCGATTGATCGTCTGCGTGGCGGCACTTTACCGAACCAGAAGTGCAGGAACCGGTGCTAGACTCAAAGCATCTTTAACTTTAATTCACGAATCCCGTCATGGCGGATACCGTCCAGCCGGCCGATCTCGGCTTCTTCTCGACGCTCGCCGCATCCGGCAGCCTGAGCGCGGCCGCGCGCGAACTCGGGCTGACCGCGGCGGCCGTCAGCAAGCGGCTCACGCAGATGGAGCGGCGCGCGGGCGTCACGCTCGTGAACCGCACGACGCGGCGGATGATGCTGACGCCCGAAGGCGACGTGTATCTCGACTACGCACGCCGGATCCTCGACCAGATGGACGAACTCGGCGAGTTGCTCGGCAGCGCAAAGCAACGCCCGAAGGGCCTGCTGCGCGTGAATGCGACGCTCGGTTTCGGGCGCAGCCACGTCGGCCCCGCAATTTCGCGCTTCGTCGCGCGGTATCCGGAAGTGTCGGTGCAACTGCAGTTGTCGGTGATGCCGCCCCCGCTCACCGACGACGCGTTCGACGTGTGCATCCGCTTCGGCGAGCCGCCCGATACGCGCGTCGTCGCGCGGCGGCTCGCGCCGAACCGCCGGCTGCTGTGCGCGGCGCCCGCGTATCTCGCGCGGCACGGCACACCGGGCACGCCGCACGACCTGACGCGGCACAACTGCATCGGCATCCGGCAGGGGGACGAGGGTTACGGGATCTGGCGCCTGACGAGCGGGCGCGGCACGGCACGCAATACGGAAGCCGTGCGGATCAACGGCAACCTGACGACGAACGACGGCGAGATCGCCGTGAAGTGGGCGCTCGACGGGCACGGGATCCTGATGCGCGCGGAGTGGGACCTGCGCGACTATCTCGCCGACGGCCGCCTGGTCGTCGTGCTGCCCGACCACGAAACGCCGGGCGCCGACATTTACGCGGTGTACGCGCAGCGGCACCAGATGTCCGCGCGGATTCGGGCGTTCGTGGATTTTCTGGCGGACGAGTTGGGGCGGTTGAGGGTGGTGTAGGAGTCGGAACGGCACGCACGTCGGCTCCGCGCGCAGGGAACGCACACAAGAACACTAATATTTTGGCTATTTTTTGTATAAATCGCCAAAATATCAGCACCCCTGACACCCATCCAACCCTCAAGATGCCCATGAAGCGCGTCGAATGTGCTAATATTTTGGCATCTTTGTTAGCAAAACGTTGAAATATTAGCTTCATGGCAAAGAAGACCGCCCCGCTCCTGCCCGTATCGAACCAGTTGCTCGCCGAATTCGGCGAGCGGCTGAAACTTGCGCGCCTGCGCCGGAAACTGACGGCCAAGCAGGTCGCGGAACGCGCCGGCATGTCGCCGATGACGCTCCGTTCACTGGAAGCCGGCGGGTCGGGCGTCACCATGGGCGCGTATCTGTCCGTCATGCAGGTTCTGGGGCTCCAGAACGATCTGGAAAATCTCGCCGCCACGGACGAATTCGGCCGCCAGCTTCAAGACGCGCGGCTCGTCCAACCGCGGCCCGAACGACGAACCGCGCCGCCTCCGTCCTCTGCCGCATCGTCGGGGCCCGAGCGGCGCAATCGTGCAACCGCTTCTTCCGCCACGAAAACGACCGACGCAGGCAGCGCCGCTTCCGACACCACCGACCGCGGCGATGTCCGCGGCACGACGGCGGCCGACCTTGCGGCGTTGCTGAAGCCGGCACGAAAACGGCACGGGGAGCATCGAGGGAAATGACGACGATCGGTGTCTACGCAGATTGGGACGGCTTGGCGGAACCACACAAGCTCGGACTCCTGCACAGCCGCAAGACGCGGGCGAGCGAGCGGTTCGAGTTCCAGTATGCGTCTGCCGCGCTGGCGGCACCCGAATTCGCGAACGTGCAGATCGATCCGGCAATCGGTTGCTTCGAAGGCCCCCAATATCCGGCACCGCCGCGAGACGCGTTCGGCGCCTTCGCCGACTCCAGTCCCGATCGATGGGGCCGCATGCTGATGGATCGCAGGCTGGAGCGTGACATTCGCGCCGGCCTGCAACCGAAAGGCACTCGCCTGCACGAATCGGACTACCTGCTTGGCGTGCACGACCTGTATCGCGTCGGCGCGTTGCGTTACAAGCTCGACGACTCAGGAGAATTCCTCGACGACCGTCACGATCTCGCGGCACCGCCGTTCGCCGAGATCCGCGAACTGGAGCACGCGAGTCGCGCGCTGGAGGAAGACGTCGACAATACCGCCCCGAACGGGCGCGACTGGCTGTCGATGCTCATCGCCCCCGGCGGCTCGCTCGGCGGCGCAAGACCCAAAGCAAGCGTGGCCGACGATCAAGGCCGCCTCTATATCGCGAAGTTTCCGAGCGCGCGCGACGACTACGACGTCGGCGGTTGGGAGATGGTCGTCAATGCGCTCGCGGTGGGTTGCGGCCTCAACGTCGCGCACGCCGAGGCAAGAAAATTCGCCAGCGACCATCACTGCTTCCTGGTTCGGCGATTCGATCGGACGGCGGAGGGCCGACGCCTGCATTTCGCGTCGGCGATGACCATGACCAACCACGTCGACGGCGACGATGCGTCGACTGGCGTCAGCTACCTGGAACTGGCCGAAGTGCTCATGCGGCACGGCGCGCAGCCGAACGCCGACTTGCGCGAACTATGGGCGCGAATCGTCTTCAACTTGCTGGTCTCGAACACCGACGACCATCTCCGCAATCACGGCTTCATTCTGGTGCCGGGTGCGGGGTGGCGGCTCTCGGCGGCCTACGACATGAACCCTGTCGCCGTCGCCGACGGGCTCAAGCTCAACATTACGGAAGCCGACAACGCACTCGACCTCGAACTCGCCCGCGAGGTATGCGAGTATTTTCGGCTCAAGCTGCAGGACGCCGACGAGATCATCGACGACTTCAGCGATATCGTCGGTCAGTGGCGAACGCTTGCGACGCGGCTCGCGCTCCCTGCCAGGGAACAGGAGCGAATGGCCGGCGCGTTCCATCTCGCGAGCGCTTGATCGTTCTTCGTCCACCGCGCGTCCTTCACGCCATCGCGACCTCACTGCCCGCGCGATCGTCGACCTCGATCGTTTCCGGCGCCGGCCGCCGCACCACGCCCCCCGCGACGACGAGCCCCTCGAGGTCCCGCGACGCATCCGAAAACCGCTCCGCGATCCAGTCGACGAACGCGCGCACGCCGGGCGACACATGCGGGCGCTTCACGTAGACGGCCGACACCGCGATCGCATCGGGCCGCCAGCGCGGCAGCACTTCCCGCAGCCGTCCCGCGTCGATCAGCGGCTGCGCGGCGACGCGCGGCGGCTGGATGAGCCCGAGGCCGTGCACGCCGCACGCCAGGTACGCCTGCTCGTCCTCCACACTGACGATCCCGTCGAGCCGCACCTTGCTCACCGCGCCATCCACCGTGAAATCGAGTTCGGCCACGCGTTGACCAGGAGCGGACGCCCCGCCGACCGCGCGATGACCGGCCAGATCGTCGAGCATGCGCGGGACGCCATGGCGGTCGAGATACGCCGGGCTCGCACAGGTCACGCGCTCGAGCGTGCCGAGCCGGCGCGCGACGAGCGACGAATCGGGCAGTTCGCCGAGCCGGACGCTGCAGTCGACCGCGTCGCCGATGCGATCGGCCGGGCGCCCGGATACGCCCAGCGTCAGCACCAGATCGGGATGCCGCGCATGAAACTCGCCGAGCGCCGGCAGCACGATCGCATCCGCGACCGCCGTCGGCAGCTCGACGCGCAGCGGCCCGCTCGGATTCAGCGCGGCGCCGCGAATGCTGGCCTCGAGATCGTCGACGTCGGCCGTGATGCGCAGGCAGCGCCGGTAATACGCGTCGCCTTCGGGCGTCGCGCGCAGCGCGCGTGTCGTGCGCACCAGCAGCGGCATGCCGAGCGCCGCTTCGAGTTCCTGCACGGTTCGCGTCGCGGTCGCGCGCGAAATGCCGAGCACCTGCGCCGCACGCGTGAAGCTGTTCATTTCGACGATGCGCGTGAAGATGCGCATCGCGCGGATCGGATTGTCCACCGGACACCCCTGCGTTGTTGCCGCATGCCGCGGCGCACACTTGCGCGCCCGCCGTGCATGCGTATCGAGGAACGCCGCGCCGCCGGCGCGGCAGACGGTTCAACCGTTCGCCGCCACGGCGCCGCGCGCCGGTTCGTCGAGCAGCCGCTGCGCCAGCGCGAGCGCGTCGTCGCGGGTGGCTGCCGCGTTCAGCGGATAGCCCCATACCTTCTCGAACGCGCCCGAGAATGCGTCGAGCGCCACGCGCCGCGCCGCATCGGGCTCGATCGCGATCATCGCGGGGATCCATTCACGCGACTGATCGCGATTCGCCTTGCTCCATTTCGCGAGCTGCTTGCGTATTTCGTGATCGTCGGCGCTGCGATCGTCGCCGGACGGCGCGTCGTCGGTCAGAAGGACGAAGCGTTCGCGGCGCGCCAGCAACGCGTCGAGTTCGGCGAGCAAGTGAGTGGGGTCGGTACGCGGCGCACTGGCGTAACGCAACCAGACAAACGGGAATTCGGTCGTGGTGATTTGCATGTCGGCCTCCAGATGAGAACAATTCTCATTTTATGGATCGAGGCTCACGGCGTCATTTATCGTCCCGGCCAACCGCTTGCTCGATCCGGCCAATCGCGCACGGATGGCGCGGACCGCGCCGTTCAGCGTTGCCGGTCGGTCTGGAATTGCGTCGGCGACTTGCCGGTCGCCTTGCGGAACATCGTCACGAAGCTGCTCGCGCTCTCGTAGCCGAGATCGATCGCGATCTGGTGCACGCGGCGGCCGGCGGTCAGCATCCGCAGCGACAGCGCGACGTGCAGCCGGCGGCGCCAGTCGCCGAGGCTCATGCCCAGCTCCTTCATCGCGAGCCGTGTCAGGCTGCGCTCGCTGACGCCCGCGCGCCGCGCGAGTTCGGCCAGCGGCGACTTGTCGGCCGGATCGTCGAGCAGATGGTCGATCAGCTTGCGCAGCCGGCGATCGGCGGGCATCGGCAGGTACAGATCCTCCATCGGCGCCGCAACGAGTTCGTCGAGCAGCGTCGCCATCAGCCGCCCCTGCGGGCCGTCGACGTCGTACAGGTTCGGGAAGCTCGCGGCCTTCAGCACCAGTTCGCGCAACAGCGGCGACACCGCCAGCGTGCAGCAGCGCGCGGGCAGGTCGAGCGCGGCATCCGGTTCGACCAGCACCGCGTAGAACGTCGCGCCGGCCGAGCCGCGCGCCGCGTGCGGGACGTCGCCCGGGATCCACACCGTGCATTGCGGCGGCGCACTCCACACGCCGCCGTCGATCTCGCAATAGATGACGCCGCTCAGCGTGTAGAGCAACTGCGCCTGCGGATGGCTGTGCCGCTCGAGCCGCCATTCGGGCTCGACGACCGAGCCGCCGAACACGACGAGCGGACGCGGTACGTGGAAGACTTCGTCATCCGCTGCGGGATCGGTGGTCGGGGGAAGCGTGCGCATGAACCGGTGGACGATGGAGGAAGCCGGACGCCCTGCCCGCGCGTCCTTTCGTGCTTATACCAGAAAGGTGCCGGCACGGCCGTGCCGCGCGGCGGATGCCCGTGCGGCGTCTGCAGCCGCCCGCCGAAGCGAATACAATGCCCCGATCCCCGCCGCTGCACCCACCTGCCGGAGCCGCCATGTTCGACCTGACCACGCTGACCACCTTCATCGCTGTCGTCCTCGGCCTGTTCCTGATCCCCGGCCCCGCCGTGCTGCTCGTGCTGAGCCGCACCGTGCAGGGCGGCCGCAAGACCGGCATCCTGACCGGCCTCGGCGTCGCCAGCGGCGACTTCGTGCATACGCTGTTCGCGGCCGTCGGCCTGTCGGCACTGCTGATGACGTCGGCGCTCGCGTTCAACGTCGTGAAGGTGATCGGCGCCGCGTACCTGATCTATCTCGGCGTGCGCGCGCTGCTGGAGAAACAGTCCGATCCGTCGCTGCCGAGCGTATCGCCCGTCACGCCGCGCAAGGCGTACCTGCAGGCGATTCCCGCCGAGGTGCTGAACCCGAAGACGGCGCTGTTCTTTCTCGCGTTCATGCCGCAATTCGTGCATCCGGAACGCGGCTCGACGTTCGTGCAGTTCGCGGTGCTCGGGCTGATCTTCGTCGTGCTCAGCTCGCTCTACACGACGCTGATCGCGTGCTCGATCCGCCCGCTCGGCCGCATCGTGAAGCGGCTCACATGGCTCACGCGCTGGCAGGGCAAGATCATCGGCTCGATCTTCATCACGCTCGGGCTGCGCGTGGCCGTGCAGCACCGGTAAACACGGCAAGCGGGTCGCGTCGCGCGGCGAGCGCGGACAGACCGGACAACAACTCGACCACCACCGGCACCGACGACCCGATCCATGGCCGCTTCCCCTCGCGCATCGCGCACCCGCACCACCCGGCGCCTGGCGTGGATACTCGGCGTCGTCGCCGCGCTCACGCTCGCGGCCTGGTGGCTGCTGACGCCCCGCGACCCGAAACCCCGCGACGTCCTGGCACCACCCGGCACCTCGCACATCACGATCGCACTGAGCGATCTCTACATGCCGTTCCTGTCGCCCGCGGAGAATGCCGATCTGCGTAGCCGGCTGCCCGACAGCGTCGACATCGTCGCGCACTACACGCGCACGACCACCACCTACAGCCTGCTGTCGTGCAGCTATGGCCTCGGGTGCCTGCCCGATCCGCAATGGAACCAGCACACCGACGAGGAAGTGCGCCGTCTGACCGCCACGGTCACGCCGCGAGGCGGCCCCGATACGCCACGCACGATCGGCTTCGACCTGCCGCACCGGATCGACAACGGCTTCTCGATCGCGTCGTTCGCCGTGGTGCTGTCGCCCGGCGCGCTGCCGCGCCAGCCCGGCTACCACACGCTCCTCGCGAGAAGCGGTGAGGCCAATGCCAAACCGCTCGGCGACGACGGCCCGCTGCTCGACTATGGTGTGCGCTTCGACGCGCAGGACGCGGGCCACGACCCTGGGCCTGGCCCGCGCAACGTGCAGGACTGCCTCGAATCGATTTTGCCGATCGGCGTACCCGAGGTGAGCGTTCCGATCGTCGTGACGCTCACGACCAGCACGCCGGGCATGTCGTTCACCGGCAGCACGCGCTGCCCGATGCCGGATGCCCTGGCCAATGCCATTCCCGGCTACGACGTGACGCCCGGCATCAACGTGCCCGCCGTACCGGGCCGGCTGCCGCCCGGCCGGATCGCCGCCGCGCAGGTTAGGCTCGACCTCGATCACCAACATGGCGCCACGCTGCTGTCGGGCCCCGTCACGCCGACGCCCGCGATGGAGCGCTGGTATCACCGCAATGACGAAGGGCCGGACGCGTACCTGATCGAATTCGGCCCGTATCGCCAGCTCGAAGTCCGCATGCGCTTCGACAACGCACACCCGGTGAATGGCGTGCTGCCGATCCGTACCGAACGCTGGACCTTCTTCGACGACGCGCTGGTCGGCTACACCGCCGACATCGACTACGTGGTCGATACGCAGAAGGGCGTCGTGATCTTCAATACGCATTGGGACCAGTATTTCCACGACGGCAAGACGGTGTTCACGCAGACGACATCGCGGCCATGCGACGACGCCGTGTTCTGCGGCAACGACGTGGCGGACAACCCGGAAGCGCAGGCGGTCAGCGGCGCGGTGCGGGCCGCCGGCCGCGATGCGCTCGGCGAGATCAGGAGCTGGATGGCGCAGCCCTACGACGCGCTGCAGGCCGAAGCGCGCACCTACCTGCAATTTCGCGGGGCGCTGAAGCCGGTTGCCGATCGTTGACGTTTCGCCTGCCCATGCCAACCATCGAAGACGCCCTTTACACCGACCCACGCCTCGTCGCGGTCTACGACCTGTTCAACGCGGGCGATCGCGATTTCGCGTTCTATGCCGCCGCGATCGGCGGCGCACGGCAACGCATTCTCGATCTCGGCTGCGGCACCGGCACGTTCGCGCGCCGGCTCGCGGCGGCCGGGCACGACGTCGTCGCGATCGATCCCGCGCCGGCGATGATCGACTACGCGCGACGCCAGCCCGACGCCGATGCGGTGCGCTGGCTCGCGTGCGATCTGCGCAGCCTGCCGCCCGGCGCGCCGTTTGACGCGGTCGTGATGACCGGGCATGCGTTCCAGTGCCTGCTGACCGACGACGAAATCGACGCGACGCTGCACGATGTGCGGCGCGTACTCGCCGACAGCGGCCGCTTCCTGTTCGACACCCGCAACCCGCGCGTCACACCTTGGCGCGCATGGACGCCCGAACTTTCGGCATGCAGTGTCGACTCGCACGAAACCGGCACCATCGGTCTTCATCATGCGGTGCGCTCGGTCGATGGCGCGATCGTGACGTTCGACACGCACTACCGCTTCCGTCGCGACGATACGTTTCTGACGAGCACGAGCCGGCTGCGTTTCATCGAGCAACCCGAACTGCAGGCACGCGTGGCGGCAGCCGGATTCGCTTCATCCGACTGGTGCGGCGACTGGCAGCACGCACCGTTCGACGCGGCGACGAGCGCGGAGATCATCGCGATCTGCCGCGCCTGAAGGCGCACCCGATTGCGTCAGCCCGCAATGGGCAGCGCATCGACCGCATACGCATGGCGAATCATACGGCCCAGCACCGGATCTTCCAGCTCGACCTCGAAGCGCTCGGCCGGCCGGATACCGCCGATGGCCGCGAGCGTGCCGCACAGCATCGCGGTGCCGTCGACGAAGCGTCCGTCATCGCGTGCGAACTGCGCGAGCAGATCGTCCGGCGCGCGCATCGCGGTCACCTTGCCTTCCTGGTACAGCACACGCTCGCCGTCGATCGTCGCGTACGCGCGCAGCACCAGCTGATCCCAGTGCCCGGCCACGTCGTCGAACTTCCACAGCGTGTTCGCACACGGCTTGCCGCACATCTGCTTCGACACCGTGATCCCGTAGGTCTCGACCTCGCGGTCGGTGTGATCGGACGCGATGCCGACGAAGGTCTCGCCGCCGTCGCGCACCAGCACGAATTCCGCTTCGCCGCTGCTCTGCCCGCCCGATACCTGGATCGCGGGCGACGGGTCGAGACGATCGGCCGCGACGCGGTAGAACACGGGTGTGCTCGCCGGGCGCTTGACACCCAGTTCCTCCAGCTCGCGGATGTGCTTCTCCATGGCGACCGTGTCGCGTCCGGTCCAGCCCGCGATCACGAGCGTGTCGATCGCGATCGTGCGCTCGGTGCGGCCGTCGCGACCGTCGATCGCGAACGTGATGGTTTTCATCGAATGCTCCTCTGGGCGGGCAGCGCACGCTGCGTGCAGCCGCTCGCCGTGTATCGTTGATCGGCCGCGCTTACGCCGGGTCGTAGTAGTGAATTTCCAGCAGCACGCAGCCGCCGTTCGACTTGAACGGGCCGTGCCATGCGCCGGGCGGACGCACCGCATACGTGTAGCCCTTGAACGGCGTGCCGCCGTTGCCGTGCTCGTCGTTGCCCACGGTCAGGTCGCCTTCGACGAGAAACACCTCTTCCCAGTAGTCGTGCACGAACGGCTTCTTCGTGTGCAGCCCTGCCGGCAGGCGCAGCAAGCGCGTGCGGCTGCCGCGTTTCTGCTCGGTGTCGAGCGCGCCGGACAGGATCAGTTCCTGTGCGCCGGACGCCGGGTCATAACCTTCCGGCAGCTGCCAGTCGCGCTGCATGTCCAGCGTATGGAATTCGTCGTGAAGCTTGTTGATGGCCATCTGTCTCTCCTGTAGCGATAGCGGGTGAGTCGGGCGCAATACGACGCGTCAAGCGGCGCGCGGCGTCGACAGTTCCTGGTCCAGCGAATAACTGCCGAGCATCGAATCGACGAGATGCGACGCGCGCTGCCAGTCGTACGTGCGATACGCATGCCCCTTCGTGACGAACGACGCGCCGGCGTAGAACAGTTCGTACTGGTTGTGGCGCGATGCGAATTCGGAGCCCACCGCGTCCCACGCGAGCTTGAAGAACTTCACGCGCTCCTCGGACGAGCACACGGGGGACTTCTGCGTCTTCTCGATGATGCGCAGCAGGTCGGGGTTCTCGAAATCGCGCACGCTGGACGGCAGCATGATCATTCCGCCGCCGGCGAGTTCGCGCAGCGTGTTGAGCACCTTCGAATAGAGCTGTTGCGTGACGACCTGCGAGCCGTACAGCATGTTGCGATCGGGCACGTAGAAGCCGTTGACGACGGTGCCCTTCGCTTCCATCCCGTAGACCCACGCCTCGACCATCGACGCTTCTGCCGCGAGCTGGCCCAGCGTTTCGCGCACCTGCGGGAACGCGTTCGTGCCGTTGACCTCGGAGATCTTCAGGCCGAGCCCGACGAGGAAGCGCAGCTTCGTCATCAGGCGCACCTGGCATTGGTAGTTCTGGTACACGTGCGCGGGCGTCGCGTGGAACTGCTTCGCGCACATCGCCGTATTGCCGGCGACGAAGATCCGTTCCCACGGCACCTTCACGTCGTCGAAATACAGCACCGCGTCGTTCTCGTCGAAGCGGCTCGACAGCGGGTTGTCGAACACCGACGTCGCATTCTCCTCGTACGATTTGCGCGACAGGATCTTCATGCCCTTCGCGTTCATCGGCACCGCGAACGACAGCGCATACATCTCGTCGCCTTCGCGCAGCGGCTGGATGCAGCTGCAGAACACCTCGTTGGCCATGATCCCGCTCGTCGCGAGCATCTTCGCGCCGCGCACCGTGATGCCTTCGGCATCCTGATCGACGATGCCGACCGCGAGGTACTTGTCCTCCTGCTCGTGCGCGGCCTTCGACTGGTTCGCCTGCGGATTCACGATCACGTAGGTCAGGAACAGGTCGTTGTCGCGTGCATAGCGGTAGTAGTCGCGCAGAGCACCCGCACGGGCCGGATCGTATTGCTCGAACACGTCGGCGCCCATATACATGCCCGTCAGGCACGACGCGACGTGGTCGGGAGAACGGCCCATGAAGCCGTAATGCAGCTCCGACCACGCTTCCAGCGCGGCACGGCGTTCGACGAGTTCGTCGTAGGAGGTCGGCAGTTGCCAGATTCGGCTGACGCGGTTGCCCGTGTCGGGCGACACGAACGTCATTTTCTCGACGTTCTCGTCGCGCGCCTGGTAGTCGTACAGGCTCGCATAGCTGCGGATCGAATTGCGGAATGCCGCGTGTGCGGTCACGTCGCCGACCGGCTGGCCATTCAGGTAGACCTGCCGCCCGTCGCGCAGCGACGCAATGTGCTGGGTCCCGTTCTTGATCATGATGTCCTCCAGGGTGGAATGAAGCGTGGGTTGCATTCAGGCAGACGGCGCATGCAAGCCGTCGAGCGTGCGGTAGCGGCCGCCGAAGAAGATCAGCGGGCGCCCTTCCGAGCGTGCGCGATGCCGCGTCACGCGGCCGACGAAGATCACGTGATCACCGCCGTCGTACTGCGCATAGGGTTCGCATTCGAACGTCGCGAGCGCGTCGGGCAGCAGCACCGCGCCGTCGTCATCGGCCGCGTCGGCACGCCAGCCCCACTTGTCGCCGTTCGCTTTCGCGAAGCAGTTCGACAGGTGCTGTTGCGTCTCGTCGAGCACGTTGACCGTATAGCCGCCCGCGTCGGCCAGGTCGCCGAGGCTCAGGCTGCGACGGTCGACCGAGAACAGGATCAGCGGCGGGTCCAGCGACACCGAATTGAACGACGCGACCGTGATGCCGACCGGCATCCCCTCTTTGCGCGTCGCGGTAATCACCGCGACGCCCGTCGCGAACATCGACAGCGCAGTGCGAAAGTGCCGCTGCGCGTCTGCGCCCGCACCGGTTCCGGCATGGTTCTCGCTCATATCGTCCTCCTTGGGTTGCATCGCCGGATTCCGCAGTGGAATCCGGCCCAACAAAGCACCGTTATTTAGCTTTGTTATTTAGCTTTTATTAAATGTAAACACAAAGGCAGATTCAAGCTGTCGTAAACCCTGACCTTGAAAGCTTTGTTTGAAAGACAACCCTACTGGCGTGATGGGTGTTGCGCGGCGCCTTCGAATGTCCACGTACACTGCCGCTACCCTGTTCCACGGTGCTTCCGTGCACCGCGGGAGACACCGCTTTCCGGAGCCGCATCGATGCAATCCCGTCCGATCTACATGGACTACAGCGCGACGACGCCCGTCGATCCGCGCGTGGTCGACAAAATGGTGCCGTTCCTGCACGAGCAGTTCGGCAACCCGGCTTCACGCAGCCACAGTTACGGCTGGGATGCCGAGCAGGCCGTCGAGGAAGCGCGCGCGCACGTCGCCGCGCTGCTCGGCGCCGATTCGCGTGAGATCGTGTGGACCTCCGGCGCGACCGAGGGCAACAACCTCGCGATCAAGGGCGCCGCGCACTTCTACCAGGGCAAGGGCAAGCACCTCGTCACCGTGAAGACCGAGCACAAGGCCGTGCTCGATACGTGCCGCGAGCTCGAACGCCAGGGCTTCGACGTCACGTACCTCGACGTGCGGGAAGACGGCCTGCTCGATCTCGATACGGTGCAGCAGGCGCTGCGCGCCGACACGATCCTGGTGTCGGTAATGCTCGCGAACAACGAAACGGGCGTGATCCAGCCCGTGGCCGAGATCGGCGCGCTGTGCCGCGCGCGCGGCATCGTGTTTCACTGCGACGCCGTGCAGGCGGCCGGCAAGATTCCGGTCGACGTGAATGCGTTGAACGTCGACCTGCTGACGGTGACCGCGCACAAGGTCTACGGCCCGAAGGGGATCGGCGCGCTGTACGTGCGCCGCAAGCCGCGCGTACGGATCGAAGCGCAGATGCACGGCGGCGGCCACGAGCGCGGGATGCGCTCGGGCACGCTGCCGACCCACCAGATCGTCGGGATGGGCGAGGCGTTCCGGCTCGCGAAGGAAGAGATGGCGGAAGAAAGCCGCCGCGTCGGCGCATTACGCGACCGGCTGCTGGCCGGCCTGTCAACGCTCGACGAGGTTTACGTGAACGGCGACGTCACCCGCCGGATTCCGCACAACCTGAACGTCAGCTTCAATTTCGTCGAAGGCGAATCGCTGATCATGGGAATCAAGGGTGTCGCGGTGTCGTCAGGCTCCGCGTGCACGTCGGCATCGCTGGAGCCGTCGTACGTGCTGCGCGCGCTGGGCCGCAGCGACGAGCTCGCGCACAGCTCGATCCGCTTCACGCTCGGCCGTTTCACGACCGAAGCCGAAGTGGACAGCGTGATCGCGCAGGTACGCGACACGGTCGACAAGCTGCGCGCGCTGAGCCCGCTGTGGGATATGCATCTGGAAGGGGTCGACCTGAATACGATCGAGTGGGCCGCGCACTGAGTGCGGCCGAAGCGTCAGGCGGGCCGGCGATCGCGGGCGGGCCGGCGGCGGGTGCGCGTCAGCCTTTTTCCTGGCGCGCGATCAGGTGCGCGAGATCGAGCGTCGCGCGGTCGCCGTTGGTGACGAGGCGGTCGATCACCGAGCAGAGTGCCTTGAATTCGGTCTTCGTCACGCCCTCGAACAGCACGTTGTTGATGCGCTGCTGCGTCTCGGTGAGCGTCTTCAGCAGCTTCGAGCCGGCCGGCGTGACCGTGACACGCATCTTGCGCTTGTCGTCGGGGTCCGAGCGTTTGTCGAGCAGGCCGAGCTTCTTCAGCTTGCCCGTCTCGATCGTGACGAAGGCGCCGCTCAGGTGCAGGTGATCGGCGAGGCGATTGACGGTCACGACGTCGTCGTGCGACAGATGCGAGACCGATACGAGCAGCGAATACTGGATGCCGGTGAGGCCGATCAGCGAGCCGAAGCCGTCGCGTACCGACAGCAGGCGGGCCGCGAACGGCAGCAGCCCGTTGATCAGGTGGCGAAATTCCGTGTCCGTGCCGTCGATCAGGCAGGCCGGGTTGGTAATGGTCAGAACGGACTCCTCTTGCTGCTTGGCCATGACTTCGACGCTCCGTACGGTCATGCGAATTTAGCTTTGAAACGAAATTATACGGCAAAGGCACATACGTCCCTGGCCAGGCCCGGCCGGCGCGTGTGGCCCTGTTTACCGATACAGGAGGCTTGTCCATGCCCTTCCCGCTTCATCCCGCGACGGTTCGCGCGCTGCTCGAATGCTATCTGCGCGCGAAAGACCTGAACCGGCCGTCACTGATCGCCGAGTGCTTCGCCGCCGATGCCGAGCTGAGCTTTTCGCTCGCGAACGACGATATCGATTTTCCGCCGCGCGTGACGGGCGCGGCCGCGATCGCACGCACCCTGGTCGAGGAATTCGGCGAGCGGTTCGAGCGGTGCCGGACCTATTACGTTTGCACGGAACCCGAAGTCGACCCGCACGGCGTCAGCGGGATGTCGTGGCTCGTCGTGATGCGGCAGAAGGACAACGGCGCGTTGCGGATAGGGCACGGCACGTACCGCTGGCAGTTCGCGGGCAACGGCGAAGCGCACGCGCGCATTACCGCGCTGCACATTCATATCGCGCGGATGGATACGATCGACGATCCGAAGTCGACGAAACTCGATGCGCTGCATGCGGCGTTCGGGTATCCGTGGCTGCCGGCGCACGCGTTCGCGCACGGGCTGGCGGATGTCGCGGCCGCGCAGCCGGAATGGGCATTCCTGGCGCCGTTTCGTGAGGCGGCGACAGCGACGGCCGATTGAAACACGGCCGAAGCACGTCATCGCATTACGTGCTGCCAAGGAGCTGACGGATCGTCATCACGCGCGGATCGTCGATCGTCAGATCCTCGCCGTAATAGGCAATCGTTGCCCGATCGTCGAGCAATAGCGGAATCGAGACGCGCCCGAGCAGCGCTCGCTCGACCGCTTCGCCGAACGTGAATCCGCACAGATACACGCCGTCGACCACGCAATTGGTCGAGAACACACGGCCCCGTGCATCGACATAAAACTCGGCGTACCCGAGATCGTCTTCGGCGAAACCGATCATCGTCGTCCCGAGCGCCTGTTCCCACGCGTCGATCTGACGATCCTTGCGCGCCAGCGCATGAAATGCGAGCCCCATTCGCGCGCAGGTCTGCCCGCTGCCAGCGGCGCCCACGATCAGCCCGCCGAATTCGCGCAGGATTACATCTCCCGGATGTTCGCCATCGCCGGCCGACACACGGCAACCGTCGTCACCCCGCCAACCGGAATCGGCAAACAGCAATTTGACCGACGAAGGAATCACGACCACAACCACCCTCCCGAAATTTGCGCACACGATGCCGTACGCGCTATCCGGCACACCCGACGCAGGAAATGCATCGTGCGTGCCCGTCACCGCACCGCATCGAGTGCGCCCCTGACCCCGTCCCAATCCAGCCCGAACCGCGCGAGATACTTGCGCAGCCGGTCCGCATCGTTCGGCTGCTTCTTGCTCTGCCGCGATACCGCGAACAGCGTGCGCCCGGCTTCCGACAGGCTCGCCGACACGCGGCACACGTCGAGCACGCGTTCGAGTTGCACACGGTCGAACAGGTCGAGTTCCGCCGCGCGCGCGCCGAACACCGCTTCGACGCACGCGTCCGACTCACCCGCGCCGCCCGGCTGCGACCACGTCCGCGTCAGCCGTTCGACTTCCTGTTCGGCGAGCGCTTCGGTAATCCGCCCCGCATCGGCCAGCGTCGCCATCCGCGTGACCGACGCGGACAGCTCGCGGAAGTTGCCGGCCCACGCCGCACGCGGCGACGCAGCGAACGCGAGATAGCGCCGCTTCGCCTCGACGTTGAAACGCACCTGCTCGCCCTGCTCGCGGCCGAAACGATCGAGTTCGAATTCGAGGTTCGGCTCGATGTCCTCGCGGCGCTCGGCCAGCCCCGGCAACTCGTACGTCCACAGGTTGATCCGCGCATAGAGATCCTCGCGGAACGTGCCGGCCGCCACCATCTGCCGCAGGTCGCGGTGCGTGCCCGCGATCAGCTCGAAATCGCTGGTCGCCTCGACGTCCGCGCCGACTGGCAGGAAACGCTTCTCCTCGATCGCCTTCAGCAGCATCGCCTGTTCGTCGAGCCCGAGTTCGCCGATCTCGTCGAGAAACAGCAGCCCGCCGTCCGCCGCGCGCAGCAGCCCGGCCCGCGCCGACTGCGCACCCGTGAACGCGCCCTTCACGTGACCGAACAGCGTCGACATCGCCGCGTCGCCGCGCAGCGTCGCGCAGTTGATCTCGATGAACGGCCCCGCGAGCCGATGGCGGCCGCGCTTCAGCTCGTACACGCGCTTCGCAAGAAACGACTTGCCAGCGCCCGTCGGCCCGACCAGCAGCATCGGCGCGCGCGAGCGCACGGCCACGCGCTCCAGTTGCTCGATCAGCGCATTGAAACGCGCGTTGCGCGTCGCAATGCCGGCCTTCAGGAACGACACCGTCTCGTCGCGCTCGCGCGTGAAGCGCTGCGCGATCCGGTTGTAGCGCGACAGGTCGAGATCGATCACCGACATCGTGCCGGGCCCGCTTGGTCCCTCGTCGGTCTTCTGCGGCGGTGCCGTCTGGGCGAGACGCGCCGGCAGGTAGCGCGCCTCCGCCAGCAGAAACCAGCAGATCTGCGCGACGTGCGTGCCCGTCGTGATGTGGATCAGGTAATCCTCGCGGTCGAGATCGAACGGGTAGGCGCGCGCGAAATCGTGCAGCGTCGCGTAGACCTCCTCGAAATCCCACGGATCGCGAATCTCCATCGAAATGAGCCGCACGTCGGTGTGCGGCGACACGCGCTCCAGGTCCTGCTTCACGCGATTCGCGAAACGCGCGTAGTTTGGCGAGTGCAGTAGTTCGAGCCGGTCGATCGGCATGTCGCGCTGCTCGCACAGCGAAATCGTCGGCCGCCAGTTGCGCCAGCGACGCTGCGAGCCGCCGCCCTGGTCGAGCACGGTGCCGAGAAAACCGATCGCGACGGTCTTGCGCATGTTTATCCCACAAGATAATAAGCGATCCGATTGTATCGAATTTTCCGGATCGAGCCACGATCGAATTTTCATGACTCACCCGCCACATCAAATAATTTCCCCTTTTACTTCAATAGCTTGAGATTTATTTCGCGCGCCGACCCGCCCGCTGGCACGCTCCTCGCTAAATAGAAAGCGCCGGATGTCCCGCTGGCCCACGAGTCAGGGTTCACACAGCCCTGCTGGTGCGCCGCCGCCGAACCTGGTTCGTCGCGGTCGCGCATGCCGCCATGGGCAGACGAAGGCAAACGGGCGCGTACTGGCACTTCGCCCGGGTTCGAATCCCGGGGCGCCCTCCGTTCGGTAGCTCATTCGGGTAGAGCAGCCGGCGCAAGCCGGTGTGTAGCGGGTTCGAATCCCGCTCGAACGCTGTCCGCAAGGACAGCCTTGTAATGAAAGCAGTACCCGCCGGTGCGGGCCGCGAGGCCCGCCGCGCGTCGGACCGGTTGCGGTTCCGCGCGATCGGCCGGACGGCCGCACGGCCCGCGCGAAGGCGCACGACGACGCGATGCAGGATGCGTCGCCGCGCACTTCAGCGCAGGGCCGGCGCGCCGCCCGCCCGGTTGCGTCGCCCCGCGATCCGCACGATGCGCGTCACCCGGCGGCCATTGAAGAAAAGGACAAGAATATGTGGATGCGACATGTAGTGAAAAAGAACGAACGCGCGCTGCTGATGAATGAGGGCGATTTCGTGAAGGTGCTCGAACCGGGCGTGTTCAAGGCCTTCGATCCGTTCAAGCGCCTGTCGGTGCAGACCGCGCGTCTCGACGCGCCGCTCGCCGATGCGGCACTGGCCGACTATCTGCGTCACGACGCCCAGGACGTGCTCGCCCGGCACTTCGTCGCGATGGATCTCGCCGACGACGAAGCCGGCCTGCGCTACGAAGACGACGTGCTCGTCGAAATCCTGGCGCCGGGCACGCGCCGGCTGTACTGGCGCGGCCTGACCGCGCACCGTCTCGAGCGCGTCGATCTCGCGCAGGACAGCATGCTGCCGGCCGCGCTCGTGAAGCGCATCGCGCAACCGGCGCTGCGTGCGCGCGGCGTGGCGGGCCTGGCAGGCGTGCTGCTGGCGCAGGTGCCGGCATACCACGTCGGCGTGCTGAAGATCGACGGCAAGATCGAGCGGCTGCTGGACGCGGGCGTCGCGGCGTTCTGGCGCTTCAACCGCGACATCGCGGTCGAACTCGTCGACCTGCGCGTGCAGGCGCTCGAAGTCGGCGGACAGGAAATCCTGACGCGCGACAAGGTCGCGCTGCGCTTGAACCTGTCGGCGACGTGGTGCTATGCGAACGTGCTGCATGCGTTCGGCCAGCTGCAGAAGCCGGTCGAACACCTGTATCGCGAGCTGCAGTTCGCACTGCGCGCGGCCGTCGGCACGCGCTCGCTCGACGAACTGCTGGAAGACAAGCAGTCGATCGACGACGTCGTGATCACGCAGGTGCGTGCACGTCTCGGCCATTCGGGCGTGGAGGTGCGCAGCGTCGGCGTGAAGGATATCGTGCTGCCGGGCGACATGAAGACGATCCTCGCGCAGGTGGTCGAAGCGGAAAAGTCCGCGCAGGCGAACGTGATTCGCCGTCGCGAGGAAACGGCGGCCACGCGTTCGCTGCTGAACACCGCAAGGGTCATGGAAGAAAACCCGACTGCGCTGCGACTCAAGGAGCTGGAAACGCTCGAGCGCGTCGCGGAACGGATCGACCGGATCTCGGTGTTCGGCGGTCTCGACCAGGTGCTGAACGGACTCGTCAGCATCAAGGGCGCGTAATGAATGGACAGGCACGGCGCACGGGCGTCGTGCCTCATGAACAACGAAGCAAGGTGATGAACATGAGTGCAATGGACTACCAGGTGATGGAACTGGCGAACGGCAAGCCGGTGAAGATGTGGACGCAAGGCGTCGCTGTCGAGGAGGAAGCGCGCGCGCAACTGCGCAACACCGCGCAGATGCCGTTCATCTTCAGCCACGTCGCGGTGATGCCGGACGTCCACCTCGGCAAGGGCTCGACGATCGGCAGCGTGATCCCGACGAAGGGCGCGATCATTCCGGCCGCGGTCGGTGTCGACATCGGCTGCGGGATGATGGCCGCGCGCACGACGCTGACCGCGTCCGACCTGCCGGATTCGCTCGCGGGCCTGCGCAGTGCGATCGAACGCGCGGTGCCGCACGGCCGCGCGCCGGGCCGCCGCGATCCGGGCGCGTGGGGCGACCGTACGCCGGCCTCCGTGACCGAATCGTGGAAGGCGCTGCAACCGGGCTTCCAGCGAATCGTGGACAAGTATCCGAAGCTGGAAAAGACGAACCACTACGCGCATCTCGGCACGCTCGGCACCGGCAACCACTTCATCGAAGTGTGCGTCGACGAAGCGGAACACGTGTGGTTCATGCTGCACAGCGGCTCGCGCGGCGTCGGCAATGCGATCGGCAGCCTGTTCATCGAACTGGCGCAGGCCGACATGCGGCAGCACATCGCCAACCTGCCGGATCGCAACCTCGCGTATTTCACCGAGGGCAGCCGGCGCTTCGACGACTACGTCGAAGCGGTCGGGTGGGCGCAGGACTACGCGCGGCGCAACCGGCAGGCGATGATGGATGCGGTGATCGGCGCGGCGCGCGGCGTGATCGCCAAGCCGTTCTCGGTCGACGAACACGCGGTGAACTGCCACCACAACTACGTGCAGCGCGAACGCCATTTCGGCGAAGACGTGCTCGTGACGCGCAAGGGCGCGGTGTCCGCGCAGAAGGGGCAACTCGGGATCATCCCGGGCTCGATGGGTGCGAAGAGCTTCATCGTGCGCGGGCTCGGCAACCCGGAAAGCTTCTGCTCGTGCAGCCACGGCGCGGGCCGGACGATGAGCCGCACCGAAGCGAAGCGCCGCTTCACGGTCGACGACCAGGTGAAGGCAACGCAGGGCGTCGAATGCCGCAAGGACTCGGGCGTCGTCGACGAAATCCCGATGGCCTACAAGGACATCGACGCGGTGATGGCGGCCCAGCGCAGCCTCGTCGAAGTGGTGCATACGCTGCGTCAGGTGGTGTGCGTGAAAGGATAGCGCGGTGCGCGGCCGATGGCCGGCGGCCGCGCACAACGAAAGGGAAACGACAAAAATGAAAACGGAAAAAATGACTGCCGTGCGCAGCGCGCACCCGGTCGACCCGGCCGTGCGGGCACGCGTGATGGCGGAGCTCGCGGAAGTCGAGCGCCGCCATGACGTGAGCGTGCTGTTCGCGTGCGAATCGGGCAGCCGCGGCTGGGGGTTCGCCTCGCCGGACAGCGACTACGACGTGCGCTTCGTGTATGCGCACCGGCGCGACTGGTACCTGAGCGTCGAGCTGCAACGCGACGTGATCGAGCGGCCGCTCGACGACGAGCTCGACGTCAGCGGCTGGGAACTGCGCAAGGCATTGCAACTGCTGCGCCGCTCGAATCCGACGCTGCTCGAATGGCTCGACTCGCCCGTCGTGTATCGCGAAGACGCGCGCTGGGCGCCGCGACTCAGGTCGCTGGCGTCGGCGTTCTTCTCGCCGGTGCGCGGGCGTCATCACTACCTCGCGATGGCGAAGAAGAACTTTCGCGGTTATCTGCAAGGCGACACGGTGCGCTACAAGAAGTACCTGTACGTGCTGCGGCCGCTGCTCGCGGTGCGCTGGATCGACTCGGGGCTCGGGATGCCGCCGATGCGTTTCGCGGATCTCGTCGACGGCACCGTGCACGAGCCGGCGGTACGCGCGGAGCTCGACGCGTTGCTCGCGCTGAAGATGAGCGCGAACGAAAGCGAATACGGGCCGCGCCGGCCGGCGATCCACGCGCTCGTCGAGACGATGCTCGCCGATGCCGAACACGATCGCGAATACAAGCGGCCGTGGGGCGACGTGGCGATGCTCGACGCGTTCCTGCGCGACGTGGTCGACGCTCGATGAAATGCGAACGGCGCGATGCCTGCGGGCATCGCGCCGTTTCCGCATTCGCACTCGGCCGCCCCATGTCGGCCAGCAACGTAAGTGCCCGCGAACTACGCGTCGCCACCGCGATCGGCGCCCATGGCGGCGGTATACTCGATGCCGTTCGGCACAGCGCGCCGCCGCATGCGCCACTGCCTTCGACCTGCCCCGCTTGCTGACGATGCGCTTGCAGCCCGACGTCTTGCGCCCGCCCATCCACAGTCGATACGAACCGCCATGTCGCACCGCCTTTCGCTCGCCATCGCCGCCCTCCTCGCCGCTTCCCCGATCGTTGCCCAGGCTCGTCCGCTCACGCGGCCGCCGGTCGAACGCGACTTCAGGAACTGGGCAGTCGTCTGCGACAACGGCAACCGTTGCATTGCCGAAAGTCATGCCGACGATATCGACGGTTCGCGCACCAGCCTCATCCTGCGCGTGACGCGCGATGCCGGCCCGGATGCGCAAGCCTCGCTCGACCTCTACGCGTCGGCGCCGCTGGACCTGCACACGACACGCGCGGACGGCCGCCCGTTCGACGCAATGGCGGCCCAATGGCATGCGTTCGGCGGCAAACCGGACGACGACGAAGCCCACCCGTTCCGGATCCGGACCAACGATCCGGCAACGGTTGCCGCATGGCTCGCCGCGTCGCGCAATGCGCAACTGCTGAGCTTCGGCGATCCGGCATCGGCGCAAACCGCTCGAATGCCGTTGACGGGATTGAATGCCGCGCTGCTGCTGATCGACGACACGCAAGGCCGTGTGGGCACCACGACGGCCCTGCTGCGCCCCGGCAACCGGCCCGCATCGTCGGTGCCGGCCGCGCCGGCACTGCCGCCCGCCGTCGTACCGGCACCGGCCGTCGCGAACCTGTCGGCCGCCGAGCAGCGACCGCTCGTCGACGCGGTGCTCGCGAAGTTCGGCGACGACGTGAAGCAATGTGCGGCCGATGTCGAAGACGAAATGCCGGCCACCGATCGCACGAAGGCGTCACGCGCCGTGGCGATCTCCGCCGACGAAGCGCTCGTCGCGATACCGTGCCAGACCAGCAGCATGTATAACCACACCGACCTGTGGTATCGCGTGCGACGGACGGCACCGTTCACGCCGACGGCGATGAATTTCGGCGAGAACGCGAACGCGGGACTCGATTCGGCATCCTTCGCGAATGAACTGACGGAGGCCGGCTACGACCGTACCCGCGCGACGCTGTCGAGCAAGGTCAGGCTGCGCAGTGCCGGCGATTGCGGCTCGACCGCATCGTGGATCTTCGATGGCCGGCGCTTCATGCTCGACGACATCGCCACGCACGGCACGTGCAACGGCCTGTTCGACGATCAATGGCCACGCCTGTATCGACGCGCCGACGCGACGGTCAATCGCTGACGCGCGCATCGTACCGGAACACGCCGGCAAGTCATTACCCGTAACAAACCGAGGGGCCGACCCATGCATCTGCGCCGCACAATGCGACCGCGACTCGGCGCACGCGCGGCTGGCGCTCCGCCATCACCTCACGCGCCGACGATCGAGATCGAGAACCCGTCCCAGCCCTTCTGCCCGACCGTCTGCACGGCCGTCGTGGTGACGTGCGGCGCGGCGACGAGACGCGCGAACCCGTCGCGCACGCCGGCCACGTCGGGCTCGCGATTATCGAGGTCGGCCACACGCCCGCCGCGCACGACGTTGTCGACGACGATCACCGTGCCGGGCCGCGACAGCTTCAGCGCCGCGTCGAGATAGACCGGGTTGTTGTCCTTGTCGGCATCGATGAAGATGAAATCGAACGGCGCTTCACCCGCGTCGATGAGCCGCGCGAGGCTGTCCTTCGCGCTGCCGACCACCACCGTCACGACCTCCGCGAACCCGGCGCGCGCGATGTTTTGCGTCGCGACCTTCGCATGCTCGGGGTTCAGTTCGAGCGTCACGAGCGTGCCGCCCGGCGGCAACGCACGCGCGAGCCAGATCGTGCTGTAACCGCCGAGCGTGCCGACCTCGAGGATCCGCCGTGCGCCGCGGATCGTCGCGAGCAGTTGCAGCAGCTTGCCCTGGTTCGGCGCGACGTTGATCGCGGGCAGCCCGGCCGCGTCGCTTGCCGCCAGCGCGGCGTCGAGCGCATCGTCGGACGGCACGAGCGTCGCGGAGAAATACGCATCCACCTGGTTCCAATGATCCTGATTCATCGTGTACCCCTTGTTTGCGGAAAAGGCATTTTATGCGCCGCGCCGCCATAAGCAACAAACCATTCGTTCTAAGGGCTGCCGCGCACGTGCTCCTATAATCGCCGGACCACCACAACAACAAACGGAGCACCCATGACCGATCAGGCCTCTTCGAACTGGCGCCTCGAAACCATCGCCGTGCACGGCGGTTATCGTCCCGACCCGACCACGCGCGCGGTCGCCGTACCGATCTACCAGACCGTTGCGTACGCATTCGACGACACGCAGCACGGCGCCGACCTGTTCGACCTGAAGGTCCAGGGCAACATCTACACGCGGATCATGAACCCGACGACGGACGTGCTCGAGCAGCGGATCGCCGCGCTCGAGGGCGGCATCGGCGCGCTGGCGCTGGCATCGGGGCAATCGGCCGTCACGTACGCGATCCAGACGATCGCCGAAGCCGGAGACAACATCGTGTCCGCGAGTTCGCTGTACGGCGGCACCTACAACCTGTTCGCACATACGCTGCCGCAATACGGGATCACGACGCGCTTCGCCGATCCGCGCGACCCCGCATCGTTCGAGCCGCTGATCGATGCGCGCACGAAAGCGATCTTCGCCGAATCGGTCGGCAACCCGCTCGGCAACGTCACCGACATCGCCGCGCTCGCGGAAGTCGCGCATCGCCACGGCATCCCGCTGATCGTCGACAACACGGTGCCGTCGCCGTACCTGCTGCGCCCGATCGAGCACGGCGCGGACATCGTCGTGCATTCGCTGACGAAGTATCTCGGCGGGCACGGCACGAGCCTCGGCGGTGCGATCGTCGATTCGGGCAAGTTCCCGTGGGCCGAGCATGCGGACCGCTTCAAGCGGCTGAACGAGCCCGACGTCAGCTATCACGGCGTCGTCTACACGGAAGCGTTCGGGCCGGCCGCCTATATCGGCCGCGCGCGCGTGGTGCCGCTGCGCAACATGGGCGCGGCCATCTCGCCGTTCAATGCCTTCCAGATCCTGCAGGGCATCGAAACCCTGGCGCTGCGCGTCGAGCGGATCAGCGACAACGCGCTGAAGATCGCGCAGCACCTCGCGCGTCATGAGCGCGTCGAATGGGTGAACTATGCTGGCCTGCCCGATCACCCCGACCATCCGCTCGTCGCGCGCTACCTGTCGGGCCGTGCGCCGGGCATCCTGACGTTCGGCGTGAAGGGCGGCCGCGACGGCGGTGCGAAGTTCCAGGACGCGCTGAAGCTGTTCACGCGGCTCGTCAACATCGGCGACACGAAATCGCTCGCGACGCACCCTGCCTCGACGACGCACCGGCAACTGTCGCCGGCCGAACTCGCGAAGGCCGGCGTGAAGGAAGAAACCGTGCGGCTGTCGATCGGCATCGAGCATATCGACGACCTGCTCGCCGATCTCGACCAGGCGCTCGCGCAGGTTTGACCGCGACGGGCGCGCCGGCTTGCCGGTGCGCCCGGCATCGAATGTCTTGACCCTGAAGCGGCTTCAAGGTGTTCAATCCCCGGTTGATGCCGGGGCAACGCCCGGCGTGTATGAACCGTACAAGGCGGCCGGGAAGCAAGACGCCGGGCCCGCTGCGGTAAGCCAACCGTCCGAGAGGCCTCATGACACCGACCGCGAAGCTTGCGCTACTGACGTTACCGCCCTTGCTGGCGGCCTGTTTCGGCGCACTCGCCGCCGCGTGGCGCGCACCCGGCCCGAAAACGTCGAGCGTCATCCAGCATTTCACCGGCGGCATCGTGTTCGCGGCCGCGGCGCTCGAACTGCTGCCGCAGGACCGCGCGCATGCGCTGTTCCCGGTCGTCGTCGGCTTCGTGCTCGGCATCGCGCTGATGCTCGCGATCCGTGCGCTGTCGGGCGCGATCGAGACGCGCTTCGAGGAAGCGCGGCTGCCCGTGAGCCTCATCATCGTCACCGCGATCGACCTCGTCATCGACGGCCTCGTGCTCGGTATCGCATTCTCCGCGAGCGACGAAAGCGGCATCATCCTGACCGTCGCGCTGACGCTCGAGGTGCTGTTCCTCGCGCTGTCGGTCAGTGCGGCGCTCGCGGCCGCCGGCATCGGCCGCCTGCTGTCGATCGTCGTACCGGTCGGGCTCGCGGCACTGCTGAGCGTCGCGGCCGTTGCCGGCAACGCGGCGTTCGCAGGGCTTCCGGCCAATATCTACGCGGCGCTGCTCGGGCTGGGCACCGTCGCGCTGCTGTACCTCGTCACCGAAGAACTGCTGGTCGAAGCGCACGAGGTGCCCGAAACGCCGTTTGCGACGGCCGCATTCTTCATCGGCTTCATCGTGTTCTTCCTGATCGAAGGCTCGGTGAAGGCCGGATAAGCCGGGCGCGGCCGCGCACCGGTTACCACGTCGTCGCGCCCGTCGGATAGGTGTCGACGATGCGCGTACCGTTGACGGGCGTCACGCCTTCGTTGCGCAGCGCAGCCCACAGGTCGATCGCATGTTCGCGCGACTTGCGGCTGCCGTCGTCGGTCAGCACGTTCAGTGCGATCACTTCGTCGCCCGTCGTCAACTGCAGCTGCTCCTTCAGCTTGCGCGACTGATGCGACGCGGTGCGGATGTCGCCGAGCAGGATCCGCTTCTCTGTCATCGCCGACCCGCTTCCCGCATCAGCCGGCACGAACGTCAGCCGCCCGTTGTCGACCTCGCATTGCCCGCGCGTGAACGTCGCGCTCCACTCGCCGGCCGGCACGGCCGCGAACTCGCAGCGCATCCGCTCGTTCGCGCGCCGGCCGACATCGTGCGCCGACGCGTGCGACAGCGCGCGTTCCGGCCAGCCGGCCGCGATCGCCGCCGTCGATATCAGGCACGCCGCGAGCACGATTCCTTTCGCGAAATGGCGCATGGCTCTCTCCTCTTCGTGTGGGGTACGGCCGATGGGCACCGCGCCGGTCGGCCGCGAACGAACGATCAACGAACCGCAAAACGGTTGTCGTGCGCATCGACCAGCGGCGCCGCCTCACCGCGATGCACCGTCGCGCGATGAATTTCCTGGTTGCGTGCGACGGTGGCCGGGCTCGCCGGATAGTCGTGATTCGGGCTCGGGATCACGCCGTCGTGGCGCGCTCGCACCAGTTCCTGACGGACTTCCTGCCGGGTCTTCTGCTGCGCGGCCGCCGCCTGCGAAAAGGCCGCAATCGACAGGACGGCAGCGGCGATGACGATCATCGGGCGCGGAATGCTCATGTTGTTCGCTCCTTGCTGGAAAGATGAGACAGGAGCCTTCACTTTGATCCGGCGGCGGTGCGGAATCGTGATCGCAGCATGACGGTTTCGTCACTGCTTAGATATTTCCTGCATCGCACTCCGAATGAAAACGCGTCGCACGCTTCCGAATCCATGACGCGGCGATGACATTTTTCTCATTTGTCCCTCACCTTCACGATCCGAACGCTTCCCAGAATCGGCAACGCGATTGCGACATTCCACGCCCGCCGGCACAACGCGGTGCGGAATCGACCAATGCATGAATCGATCATCTTGAATCTCAGGGGCACACCATGAAAACTCCAGTTCGGCTCGCCATGATGTCGGGGGCGCTGCTCACGACCGCTCACGCGGCACACGCGTCGGAAGTCACGCTGTACGGCCTGTTCGATACGTCGCTGACGTACGTATGGAACGCCAACGCGGACGGCAGGAATCTCGTCGGCCTCGGCAACGGCAACCTGCTCGGCAACCGCTTCGGCGTAAAGGGTGCGGAAGATCTCGGCGGCGGGCTGAAAGCGATCTTCACCCTGGAAAACGGCTTCAATCCGAACACCGGTGCGCTCGGGCAAGGCAACCGGATGTTCGGCCGGCAGGCCTTCGTCGGCCTCGAAAGCGCGCGCTGGGGCACGCTGACGCTCGGCCGCCAGTACGACGCGCTCGCGGACGTCGCGTGGCCGGTCACCGGCGACTTCTACTTCGGCAGCGTCTACGCGACACCCGGCGACGTCGACAACTACGACACGTCGTCGCGCACCGACAACGCGGTGAAATACACGTCGCCCGTGATCAACGGACTCCAGTTCGTCGGTATGTACGCGCTCGGCGGCGTGGCCGGCAAGAGCGGTGCCGGGCAAACCTGGTCGGCCGGCCTGTCGTACAGCAACGGCCCGGTAGACGTGGCGGGCGGCTACTACTACGCGGCCAATCGTTCATCGCTCGCCAACGGCATCCGGACCGGCTGGAACGGCACCTCCGACGGCACGTTCGACGGGTCGCTGGTCAATGGCGGCTACATCTCCGCGAAATCGATCGGCATCGCGCGCGGCGCGTTACGCTACAGTTTCGCGCCGTTCGCGGTCGGTATCGACTACAGCAACGCGCAGTACAAGGCCGACGCGATGTCCGCGTTTCGCAGCACGCAGAAGTACGACACCGCGCGCGGCTTCTTCAACTACCAGGCGACGCCCAGCCTGCTCGTCGGCGTCGGCTACAGCTACACGCGCGCCCGTGGCGACACGAGTGCGACCTACCATCAGGTGTCCGCCGGCGCCGATTACGTGCTGTCGAAGCGCACCGATCTCTACGCAGTCGGCGCATGGCAGCGCGCAAACGGCGAACAGCGCACGCTCGACGGTGGCACGCAAACGGCGCAGGCGTCGATCGGCTCCTATGGCTATGGGGGAACGCGCACGCAGGGCATCGTCAATCTCGGGTTGCGCCACCGGTTCTGATCGCGGCGGCAAACCGCGCGCTGCATGACGAAAATTTCATGCGCCGATCAGGTTCGCGATGCGTCGCATCGCTACGATCTTAAACGTGACGGGCAGCGCCCGTAACGAACCACGCAAGCGGGTCGCTGCCTCACGGCACGTCACGCATTAGGCCCGGACACGTCGAGTGCCGGGCTTCTTTTTTCGCTCATCGAGAACCGAACCCTTGCGCGTTTGGCGATGAACCCGCCATTGCCTGCGAGCTATCCCGGACGACTCCCGCCGCGTGCCCGGCAACCAAAGACCGGGCAATCGCGATCAACGCGTGCCGTTGCGCTGCGGGAACAGGCACACATGCGTCTTGACGTACAGATTCGGATTGCCGCAGCGATGCCCCGCATAATCGATCTGCTCGCCGGGCATGAGGTCGGCCGGCGCCGGCTTGCGTGCGGCGGCCGGCGTGGCCGATGCGGTCGGTGCATCGGGCGTTGAGCCGGAATTTGTCGATGCGCAGCCCGCGAACAACGGGACGATCAGGACTGCGATCAAGGCTAGGCGGATGGCGGGACGATGCACTTTTCGGTCCGGTGTGAAAGTCAGGAAGGGCCGCCCGCTTTCCATGCTGCTGTCGCGAACGGCGTGAACGCCGTCGGCCACGTCGACCATCGGCAGGCTTCATGTTCCACTTCCCGCTCATCGCGCCCATGACGCGAACATGACGATTGCGTCATGTCGTTCGCGTTCGAACGGCGCATCCCCGCGTGACGCAATCTGACGCATTTTTCATCTCGCGATCACGATCACGCACGGCTGCTTTCGCATACTGGGTCCATGGTTCGCCACCCGGCGGCCCTGATCAAGGAGAGTACTCGATGAAAACGGCACAACTCGCAGCACTGTTCGTCACCGCCACGCTGTCGCTCGGCATGGCCACGCAGGCCGCGTTCGCACAGACGCAAACGCAGGGCAAGACCCGCACGCAGGTCGTCAATGAACTGAAGCAGGCGCAGCACGACGGCGTCGTGCCGGTGAGCAAGACGCAGTACCCGCCGAGCGGCGAACTCGTCGCGCGCAACAAGGAGCTTCACGGGATTTCGGTGCATGGCGGCGAGAAGAAGCCGCAGACCGACAACCACGACAACCTGACCGCGCAGAAATGAGGCACGGCCGCACGACTGCGGGTAGCACGCCGCGCGCAGCCGCCTCATGGCGAACGCGCGGGCGGGCTCGCCCGCGGTGTCAGGTGCTGATGGCCGCCGGCCGTTTCAGCTCGGCCGGCCGTCGCGGAAAGCGCAGCCAGAACGTCGTGCGCCGGCCGGGGTCGCTGTCGACGCCGCATTCGCCGCCGTGATTGTCCATGATCGACCGGACGATCGCGAGACCCAACCCGGTACCCGATGCCGAATCGTGCCGCGACGGATCGACGCGATAGAAGCGCTCGAAAATCCGCCCGACATGCTCGGCGGCAATGCCGGGCCCCGTATCCGACACGGCGATCGTCGTCGCACCGCCCTGCTCCACACAATCGATCGTCACGACGCTGCCGCGCGGCGCATACCTTAGCGCATTGGATAGCAGGTTGCTCAGCGCGCGCTGGTACAGCGTCAGGTCCGCATCGACCCACGCGTAGCCGTCGACCTTCACCTGCACGCCCGCATCCTCCGCGAGCGGCTCGTAGTAGCCGGCCACTCGCCCGGCCTCCTCTGCCGCATTCAATCGCCGCACGTCGATCGACGTGCCGGCCTGTTCCGAACGCGCAAGAAACAGCATGTCCTCGATCATCCGCGACAGCCGCTGGTATTCGTCGATGCTCGACTCGATCACGTTGCGGTATTCATCCGCGCTGCGCGGCTGCGACAGCACGACCTGTGCGGCCGCCTGCAGGTTCGTGAGCGGCGTGCGCATGTCGTGTGCGAGATTCGACGAGAACTGGCTCAGCCGCGTGAACGATTCGTTCAGCCGCTCGAGCATGCCGTTGAACGCGTGCTCGAGCTCCTTCAGCTCGCCTGCGGTATCGAGCGCCGGCAGCGGATGCGCGAGCCGGCTCGTCGACATCTGCTCGGCACGCGCCGCGAAGCGCCGCAGCGGGCTCAAGCCCAGCGCCGCAATGCCGTACGCGATCGCGGCCGCGAGCACCACGCCGAACACTTCGATCACGACGATCGTATAAGCGTGCGTCCGCAGCAGCAGCACATCGGCGCCACGGTCGTACTGCACCGCGACGCGCACCACGGGTGCGCCTGCGCCGGCGAGCGGCACGGTCGTCACGAGATACTGCTGCCGAGCGCCGGGCGGCGCGATGCCGACCGGTATGCGCCCCGCGTCGAGCGACAGCAGCGGTGCAACCAGGCGAAATCCGGGGGTGACGACGAGGCGCGTGCCCGCGGCGTCATAGATCGCGAGATCCATGTTCGGATGGCCGTGCAACTGGTCGATCCAGATATCGGTGTTGCGCGCGACGTCCGCCGTCGAGCGCGCTTCGGCCAGGTGCGCGCCCAATGCGGCGGAAATGCCGGCCATCTGCTCGGCCGCCGTCGTTTCGACGCGATTGCTCAGCGCCTCGTAGAGCGCGACGCCGCTCGACGCGAGGATCACCGACGTCGACAGGATGATCAGCGCGGTCAGGCGTCCGCGCAGCGTACGCGGCAGCAGGCGCGCGATCATGCGGCCGCGCCGCCGCGCGCTTCGAGTACGTAGCCCATGCCGCGCACGGTGTGGATCAGCTTCGGGTCGTACGCGTCGTCGATCTTCGAGCGCAGGCGCCGGATCGCCGAATCGACGACGTTCGTGTCGCTGTTGAAATTCATGTCCCATACCTGCGACGCGATCGTCGCGCGCGGCAGGATCTCGCCCTCACGGCGCATCAGCAGCCACAGCAGCGCGAATTCCTTCGCGGTCAGCAGGATCGTGTCGCCCTGCCGCGTGGCCTTGCGGCGCGTCAGGTCGAGTTCGAGATCGGCCACGCGCAGCGTGTTCGAATCGCGCGGCTGGCCACGCCGCAGGATCGACTTGATGCGCGCGGTCAGCTCGACGAAGTCGAACGGCTTCGCGAGATAGTCGTCGGCGCCGAGCTCGAGCCCCTTCACGCGATCGCCGACATCGTCGCGCGCAGTCAGGAACAGCACGGGCGTCGACTTGCTGCGCCGCAGGTTCTGCAGCAGCGTCCAGCCGTCCTGCCCGGGCAGCATCACGTCGAGCACGAGCAGGTCGTACTCCTCGGTTTCGGCCTGGTGCTGGCCCGTGATGCCGTCCTCGACCCAATCGACGACATAACCGGCCTCGGTGAGGCCCTTGCGCAGGTACGCGCCCGTCTTCGGTTCATCTTCGACAATCAGAATTCGCATCACGCATTACCCTTGAAGAAACCCAGCCGGCGCAGCACGCCCGCGCCGAGGCCGCCGCGAAACGCCGCGCGCCACGACACCGCATGGCTGACGCGGTACAGCACGGGCAGCACCAGCAGCGTCAGCGCCGTGGACGACAGGATACCGCCGATCACGACCGTCGCGAGCGGGCGCTGCACCTCGGCGCCGGTACCGGTTGCAAACGCCATCGGCAGGAAGCCGAGCGACGCGACGAGCGCGGTCATCAGCACCGGCCGCAACCGCGTGAGTGCGCCGTCATGCACAGCGGCCTCGAGCGGCATCCCTTCATCGCGCAGGTTGCGGATGAACGAGATCATCACGAGCCCGTTGAGCACGGCCACGCCCGACAGCGCGATGAAGCCGACCGCCGCCGTGATCGACAGCGGAATCCCGCGCAGCCACAACGACACCACGCCGCCGCTCAGCGCGAACGGAATGCCGGTGAACACGAGCAGCCCGTCCTTCACGTTGTTGAACATCACGAACAGCAGCACGAACACCATGAACAGCGCGAGCGGCACGACCAGCTTCAGGCGCTCGCTCGCGCTCTGCAGCTGCTCGAACTGCCCGCCCCACGACACCCAGTAGCCGGCCGGCACGCGCACGTCCTGCTGCAGTTGCTCGCGTGCATCGGCGACGAACGAACCGACGTCGCGCCCGCGCACGTTCGCGCTGACGACCACGCGCCGCTTGCCGTCCTCGCGGCTGATCTGGTTCGGCCCCGGCGCGACCTCGATCGTCGCGAGCTCCGCGAGCGGTACGTACGGTGCCGCCGCGCGCGTTGCGTTCACGCCGCCCAACGGCGCGACGATGCCGCCCGCCGACGTGCCGGCGCCTGCGCCGGCCGCCGGCACGGGCAATGCGATCGGCAGCCGCTTGATCGCCTCGATATCCGTGCGCAGCTCGTCGGGCATCCGCACGACGATGTCGAAGCGGCGGTCGCCCTGGAACAGCGTACCGGCCTTCTGGCCGCCGACGGCCGCGGCGACCGTATCCTGCAGGTCGGCCACACTCACGCCGTAGCGCGCGAGCTTGTCGCGGTCGAGGTTGACGGTCAGAACAGGCAGGCCGGTGGTCTGCTCGACCTTCACTTCCGAGGCTCCCGGCACCTTCTGCAGCGCGGCCGCGATCTGCTCGCCGGTCTGGTTCAGCACGGCCATGTCGTCGCCGAAGATCTTCACGGCGACGTCGCTGCGCACGCCCGAAATCAGTTCGTTGAAGCGCAGCTGGATCGGCTGCGAGAACTCGTACGCGTTACCCGGCAGCTCGGCGAGCGCTTCCTCGATCTCGCGCACGAGCTGGTCGCGCGGCTTCTTCGGGTCGGGCCACTGGTCGGCGGGCTTCAGCATGATGTAGCCGTCCGACAGGTTCGGCGGCATCGGGTCGGCCGCGATCTCGGCCGTGCCGGTGCGCGCGAACACGCGCTCGATCTCGGGGAAGCGCGACTTCAGCGTCTTCTCGATCGACTTCTGCATCTCCACCGACTGCGACAGGCTCGTGCCGGGAATCCGCAGCGCGGAAACGGCCAGGTCGCCCTCGTTGAGGCTCGGGATGAACTCGCTGCCGAGCCGCGTAGCGAGCCCGAGCGTGACCAGCACGATGGCGCCCGCGCCGATCATCACGCGCGCCGGGCGCGTCATGAACGCGGCGAGCACCGGTTCGTACGCGCGCCGCGCCCAGCCCATCAGCCGGTTCTCCTTTTCCTCGACGCGCTCGCCAATGAACAGCGCGACGGCCGCCGGAATGAACGTGACCGTCAGCACCATCGCGGCCGCGAGCGCCATCACGACGGTAATGGCCATCGGGTGAAACATCTTGCCTTCGACACCGGTCAGCGCAAAGATCGGCAGGTACACGACCATGATGATCAGTTGCCCGAAGATCAGCGCGCGACGCGCTTCCTGTGATGCGCCGAACACCTCCGCGAAGCGCTCGTCGCGCGTGAGCGGCCGGCCGGCGGCGGCCTGCGCATGCGCGAGCCGCCGCACGCAGTTCTCGACGATCACCACCGCGCCGTCGACGATGATCCCGAAGTCGAGCGCGCCGAGGCTCATCAGGTTCGCGCTCACCTTCGCGTTGACCATCCCGGTGAAGGTCATCAGCATCGACAGCGGGATCACGAGCGCGGTGATCAGCGCCGCGCGCATGTTGCCGAGGAACAGGAACAGCACGGCGATCACGAGGATCGCGCCTTCGAGCAGGTTCTTCTTCACCGTCGCGACGGCCTTCTCGACCAGCACGGTGCGGTCGTACACGGGAATCGCCTTCACGCCGGACGGCAGCGTGCGGTTCACGTCCTCCATCTTCGCGGCGACGGCCTTCGCGACCGTGCGGCTGTTCTCGCCCATCAGCATGAAGACCGTGCCGAGCACGACCTCCTCGCCGTCCGACGTCGCCGCTCCCGTGCGCAGTTCGCGGCCGATGTCGACCAGCCCGACGTCCTTCATCCGCACCGGCACGCCGCCGACGTTGGTCAGCACGATGTTGGCGATGTCGTCGACGCTACGCGCCTGGCCCGGCACGCGCACGAGATACTGCTCGCCGCGCTTCTCGATGTAGCCGGCGCCGACGTTGTCGTTGTTGCGTTCGAGCGCGCGCACGACGTCGGCGAGCGTCAGCCCGTACGACATCAGCTTGGCCGGATTCGGCGCGACGCGGTATTCCTTCACGTAGCCGCCGATCGAGTTGACCTCGGTCACGCCGCGCACGTTCCGGAGCTGGGGCCGCACGACCCAGTCCTGCAGTTCGCGCAGGTCGGCCGCCGTATAGCGCGTGCCGTCGGGCTTGCGCGCGGCGGCATCGGCTTCGACGGTCCACAGGTAGATCTCGCCGAGGCCCGTCGACGTCGGCCCCATCGCGGGCGTGATGCCGGGCGGCAGCTTGTCCTTCGCTTCCTGGATGCGCTCGTTGACGAGCTGCCGCGCGAAGTAGATGTCGGTACCGTCCTTGAAGATCACGGTGACCTGCGACAGCCCGTAGCGCGAGATCGAGCGCGTCTGTTCGAGGCCCGGCAGCCCGGCCATCACGGTCTCGACCGGGTAGGTGATGCGCTGCTCGGCCTCGAGCGGCGAATAGCCGGGCGCGGCCGTGTTGATCTGGACCTGCACGTTGGTGATGTCGGGCACGGCGTCGATCGGCAGCTTCTGGTAGCTGAACACGCCCAGCGCGGCCACGGCCGCGATCGCCAGCATCACGAGCCAGCGGTGCGCAATCGCAAAGCGGATCAGGCGTTCAAACATGACGGGTTTCCTTGAAACTCGCGTTGCGCAACGCGCAACGGGGCACGGTCACTCTCGACGGACGGGCCGCCCGGCCGACCACCCGGCGGGCCGGGAATCGCACCGCGAGCCGGGCCGTGAATCGGGCTGCGACCCGGGTTGCAAACCGCGCCGTAAACCGGGCCGTGAATCGGGCTGCAGACGGGGCCGCGGATCGCGCAGCAGCGCACACGTGATGCTCATTCATGTTCCGCGCTCCCCTTGCCGAGTTCGGCCTTCAGCACGAAGCTGTTCGACGCCGCGTATTCCTGGCCCGGCTTCAGCCCCTTCAGCACTTCGGTCGCACGTTCGTCGCGGCGCCCCGTCTCGACGGCCTGTGCGACGAAGCCCTTCGGCGAGCGCACAAATACCGACGGCGCACCGTCGACGTCCTGCAGCGCGTCGCTCGCGACCGCGAGCGGCACGCCTTGCTTGCCCGCGTCAACCGATACATTCACGAACATCCCGGGCCGCCACATGCCGTCCGGGTTCGGTAGCACGACACGCGCCGGCGCGGTGCGCGTCTGTTCGCCGAGCAGTGAACCAACGTACGCGATCGGGCCGCTCGAACGCGATTCGAACGCCGTCGCAATCACGGTTGCATCGCGGCCCACCCGCACGTCGTTGAGCCGTTGCGCCGGTACGGCCATCTCGGCCCATACCGTCGACAGGTCGGAGATCACGAACATGCTGGCATCGGCGGCGATCGCTTCGCCGGGCGTCGCATGCTTCTCGACGATCGTGCCCGCGAACGGCGCGCGCAGTTCGTAGCGGTTCAGCGCACCCGCGCCGACCGGTGCATTCAGCGCGGCGAGCTTCTGCCGCGCGTTCTGCACGGCGATCTCGGCCTCGCGCAACTGCACCTGAGCCTGCTGGTAGTCCTGCTCGGCCGAGATGCGCTCCTTCCACAACGTACGTTCACGCTCGTAGGTCGCGCGCGCACCCGACAGCCGACGCTCGGCCGTCAGCAACTCGCTGCGCCGGTCGGCGAGATCGGTGCTCGCGATCACGGCGAGCACCTGCCCCTTCGCGATGTTCTGCCCGAGCGATACCGACACCTGCTCGACGATGCCGGCCACGCGCGGCACCACGTGCGCGGTGCGATCTTCGTTGAACCTGATTTCGCCCGGCAGCTGGAACGGCGTCGCGATCTGCGCGGGGCCGGCCTTCGCCAACGCGATCTTCGAGGTCGCGAGTTGCGCGTCGGTCAACGCGATCGCACCGTCGGCGCGTGCGAACGGGAACGAGGCCGCTTCATTGCCCGCCTTCACGTCGATCGTCGCATCGAACACGTGCGGCTTGGCAATCGACTGCGCGGACACGAACTTCTGGCCGGCCGCGTCGAAGCGCAAGGGTTCGTGCGTGCGGTCGTAGCGAACCAGCGTGCCTGACACGGTGACGCCCTTGTCGGCCGGCTTGCCGTCGACGAACGGATAGACGATGAGGCGCGCATCGCCGGGCTTCTCCGTCATCACGATCTCGACGGATAGTTTGCCGCGCTTGAGCACGACGCCGCCGCGCTCGCCGGCGGCTTCGACGGATGAAGCGCCTTCGGGTGCCGCCGACGCGGACGTGCCGTTGCCGCCGCTGTTGCGCGTGACGCCGAGTGCGCCGAGGACGATCCCGGCACTGCCGAGCACGACCGCCGCGATGATCAGGATTCTGCTGCGTGACATGATGATCCTTCAGGTAATGGAGGCGCCTGTTGCGCTATTGCGTGACCGGTGCGAACGGTGCGAACGGTGCGAGCGGCGTACCGACGAGCCGGCCGATGTCGGCACGCGCGGTATGGGCGTCGGCGAGTGCGCGCACGTATTGCGACTGGCCCTGGAACAGCGTGCGCTGCGCGTCGAGCACGTCGAGGAAGCTGAACTTCCCGAGCTCGTAGCCGCGCGACATCGCATCGAGCGCGAGGCGCGCCGCCGGCAGGATGTCGGCCTTCAGTCGCTGCGCTTCCTGCGCGGCGGCGTCGAAATTCGCGTACGCCTGCGTGAGCTCCAGCCGCAGGCGCGTGCGTTCACGATCGAGATCGGCGTTCGCGCGCTCGGCCTTGTGCGTCGCCTCGAGCAGCGCGCCCTTGTTCGTGTTGAACAGCGGAATCGGGATCGACACGCCGACCACGGCCTGGTTGTCCGGCACGCCGCCCGTGGTCACGCGCTTCACGCCCGCGCTGATCGTCACATCCGGAATGCGCCGTGCGCGTTCGAGCGATACGGCCGCGTTCGAGCGCAGCATCTCGGCACGCGCGACCCGCGCGAGCGGCGCGTCATCGAGCTGCGCGGCGAGCGCGGACAGCGGCCCGACCGGCGGCACGGCTTCGAGGTCGCCGCGCACCGCCAGCCCGCCTTCGCGCGCTTCGCCCATCACCGCGTTCAGCTTCTCGCGTGCGACTTCGACACGGCCGCGCGCGGTCACGACTTCGATCTGCACGCCGGCCGCCGCCACGTGCGCCTTGGTCGCCTCGACCGGTGACACCTTGCCGGCCTGTGCACGGCGGCTCGCGAGATCCGCGGAACGCGCGGCGATCGCGGCCGATTCCTCGGTCACCTGAAGCTGGCGCTGCGCGGCAAGCAGCCCGTAGAACGCGGCGATCACGTCGGCGCGCACGACGGCGCCCTGCTCGTCGAGCGATGCATTGGCCGCTTCCCTGCCGTACGACGCGACGTCGAGCCGCGCGCTGCGCTTGCCGCCGAGTTCGATCGTCTGGTTGATCATCGCGGTCGACGTGCGTTCGGCGCGACGGAAGCCTTCCTGCAGGAACGACACTTCGGGATTGGGGCGCGCACCGGCCTGCATCAGTGCGCCGGCCGACGCATCGACGTCCGCGCGCGCACCGCGCAGCGCCGGATTGTTCCGGGCGGCGACGGTGAGCGCATCGGAGAGCGTCAACGAGGTGGAAGGGAGCGCGTCGGGCGGCGGTGCGCCGATCGGCGCGGTGCTGCCTGAGGCAGCCGGAGCCGGCCCCGGCGACAGCGACGGCTGCGCATGAGCCGTCGCGGCCATCGCGAAGACGACGGCCACGGCGAGGTTGAGCTTGAGCATGTTCGGTTCTGCGGTAACGGTTCGCGACCGATGCTACGGTCCGGCCGCAGTGCGAACATGAGGCGAAGATGATATTTCCGTCATGTTGGGTGCAGCCGCGCACACGCTTGCGGCGCCCCGCGGGAACGGCAGCCCGCTTGAACGATCAGGAGACTGAGGTGAACGCGCAGCGCGATGGCCGCGAGGAAGACTGCGGAGGGTCGGGGACTCGGCGCGCGTGTGCCGAAACCCCCGGCATGCGAATCAAACGCCCCCTTGCTTCTCGCGCCGGCGCTGCACGAGCCAGTCGAGCAGTTGCCGTCCGTCGCGTTCGCCGAACCAGCGCGCGTGCCCGATCAGGTAGCCGTCGTACGCGATGTCGACGATTGCCGGCGCATCGATGATGCAGCCGAAATACGCCACTTCCGACAGGGCGAACTCCGTATGCACGATCGGCAGCAGCGCAACCAGCGCCGCATAGGCTTCGTCGCCCAGTGGTTCGAGCGATTCATAGCCGTCGAGCAGCGCGTCGATCTGCGCGTACTCGACGCGGCGCGCATCGGCCGGCGCCATCCAGTCGACCGTATTGCGCTCGATCGCGAGCGCGAGGTCCATCACCGCGCAGGTGCGATCCGACAGCCCGAAGTCGAGCACGGTCCGCACCTGCGCGCCGGGCCCCGCCTCGGTCCACAGCAGGTTCGACGCGTGCCAGTCGCCATGCGTCCACAGCGGCGCCAGCGCGGGCAGCAGCGGCACGAGGCGCGCGTGATACGGGCCGATCGCGTCGGCCACGTCGCCGCGCCAGTCGCGCGCGCCGAGCGCACGCACGAGCAGCGGCTGCGCCTCGACCCAGCGTTCGAGCGCGCCCGCCAGATCGCCGGACGACAGCACGCGGAAGCTCGACAGCAACGTGCGCACGGGCCGCGCCGGCGCATCGTAGCCAGCCGACGCGCGATGCAGTTCGGCCAGCGCGCGGCCGGCCGCGTATGCATGCGACGCATGCGTGAACGGCTGCCACGACATCACGCCGCGATACGGATCGACGCCGGGTGCCCGCACATGCACCTCGTAGGTCCAGTCGCCGGATGCGAACGCGGTGGCACCGTCGCGATCCGCGAGAATGTCGACCACGGGTATCCCGCGTTCACGCAGGTGCGCGATGAAGCGATGCTCTTCCTCGAGCCCTTCGACATCGCGCAGGCTTACGTGGTGACGCTTGACGAACAGCCCGCGCCCGTCCGTCATCTGCACCAGGACGGCCGCCGCGAACTGCCGCGGGCTGTGCCACGTCAGCCGCGCGGGCTCGCCCGCGCCGTCGATGCGTGCGAGCACCGCCGCCACCTCGTCGTGCGTCATCAGCGGCCAGTCGCGTTCGGCCTGCTCGCCGTCGACACCGAATTGCGGCGGCGCGACGTCACGCGACAGGGTTCCGTCCGGCTCGAGTGGAAATGACATGAACGAGGTTGCTCCGTAGTTGAATCGGCGCGTGAATCAGCGCGCGCCGCCGCCCGTTGCCAGCGCACCGCCGGCCGCCGCGCGCAGCGCCGCGGCCGTGCGGCTCCAGTCGCGCCAGCCGACGACGGCCAGCCCGATGAACAGCGCATAGAGTCCGGCCGTCAGATACAGTTCCTTGAACACGAACATCCCGACGTACACGACGTTCACGACGATCCACAGCCCCCACGACGCGATATAGCGCCGCGCGGTCCAGTATTGCGCGACGAGGCTGAACGCGGTCAACGACGCATCGACGAACGGCAGCGCCGCATCGGTCCAGCGCGCCATCATGCCGCCGAGCAGCGCGCTGCCGACGACGGCCGCGATCAGGTCGGGCAGCATCTGCATCGGCCGCACGCCCGTGACGGGCGCGACATCGCCCGCCGGCGCGGCGCTCCCGTCCGCCTCGCTCGCGCGCTGCGCGAGCCAGCGTTGCCAGCCGTACACCTGCAGCACCGCGAATGCGCCTTGCAGCAGCATGTCCGAATACAGCTTCGCGTCGAAGAAGATCCAGCCGTACAACGCGACCGACACGAGCCCGACCGGCCAGCACAGCATGCGCCGCTTCGCGGTCAGCCAGATCGCGAGCGCGCTGACGATCACGCCGGCGATTTCGAGTGGGGACATCGTCTGTGCTCTCCAGGTTAGCTGCCGGGGCCGCGCGTCACGCGGCCGGTTCCGGACGGTCAGAAATCATAGGTCAATGACACGCGCGCGGTGCGCGGCGCGCCCGGGAACAGGTACGCGTCGCCCTGCTGCTCGCCCGCATCGCGCCAGTAGAACTTGTTGAACAGGTTGTCCACCGACACGCGCAGCACCGTACGATGGCCGCCGATCTTCGTCGTATAGCGCGCGCCGAGATTGAACACGAACCACGACGGCACGCGCGCGGTGCCCTCCTCGTTCGCGTTGCGGGCCGCGCTGTACTCGACGCCGCCCAGCACGTTCAGCCCCGCGACGCCCGGCACCGCGTAGTCCGCGTACACCGACGCACGCAGCGCGGGCACATTGATGATCTGGTGCCCTTCGTATGCCGGCGAACCCGAATCGTACGCGCGCGCGCGAATCGCCGCGACGCTGGCCGTCAGCCCCAGGCGCTCGGTCACGCGCCCGGCCGCGCCGAGCTCGATTCCCTGGTGGCGCTGCGTGCCGCGCTGCACGAACGTGTAGGTCGTGCCCGATGCGTCCGGGTCGGCGAACTGGAACGGCTTGCTGATCGAGAATACGGCGGCCGTGAGGCTCAGCCGGTCGAGCCAGTCGTATTTCGCGCCGACCTCGATCTGGTGCGATTCGACGGGCGGCAGGAACGCATACGCGTTGGTCGCGCGCACGGGCGCCTGGTCGCCGAGCGACAGCGCCTTGCTGTACGACGCGTACAGCGACAGCGCGTTCACCGGCTTGTAGACGAGCGCGACCTGCGGCAGGAACACCGAGCGGTCGGTATGCGTCGTGTCGCCGTCGAGGCTGCTCCAGCTGCGTTGGCGCAGCAGCACTTCCTTGCCGCCCGCGAGCACCTGCCAGTGTTCGCCGATGCTGATGCGGTCGAGCCCGAACACGCCGTACTGCCACGCATCGAGACGCGGATACGACGGCCCCGGTGAATTCGGCGACGGCGAAAAGGTCGTGTCGGGCCCGTAGATGTTCTCGCTGCCCACGTAGTCGTACACGGCGTCGGCCATGCTCACGACGCGGCGCTGCACGCTCACGCCGAGCGTCAGCTCGTGCCGCAGCGGCCCCGTCGCGAACTTGCCCGTCGTGACCGCACGCAGGTCGTCGTTGCGCCGGTATTCGCCGGGGCTGCGGAAGTCGTACACGTCGTAGTCGCCGTTCGCGCCGAAGAAGAACGGCGACGTCGTGCCCGCCTTGCAGCTCGCCGCATACGAGCAGCCGTACGCGAACGCGCTGTTGTCGTCGATCATCGTGCGGCTGCGGCCGGCGGCGATGTAGGCCTTCCAGTCGTCGTTGAACTGGTAGTCGAAGCGCGCGTTCAGGTTCAGCGCGTCGGTCGTCACCGGTTTCGCCCACGGCTGCGTGCCGAGCGCCTTCGACGTCGTCTTGACTGAAGGCACGACGGTGCCGCCGAGCAACTGGTAGCCGGGCGCGGAACGCTGGATCCACTGCTGGAATTCGGCGTTGAGCTGCAGGCTCGCGCGCGGGCTGATGTCCCAGTCGGCGGCGATCGAGCCGAACGTGCGCCGTCCGTTCGTGCCGTCGATGTAGGAGTGCATGTTCTCCTTCGCGGCATTGATCCGGAAGCCGAACTGATTGTCGGGGCCGAAGCGGCGGCCGAGATCGACGGCCGCCGACGTCGAGCCGCGGCTGTCGACGCCGCCCGTCACGCTCGCGACGTTCGCGGAGCGCTTCGTCACGAAGTTGATCACGCCGCCCGGCGCGACGACGCCGCTGTCGATCCCGGCAAGCCCCTTCAGGATCTCGACGCGCTCCTTGTTCTCGAGCGGCACGTTCTGCTCGCCGGACACCGTCAGCCCGTCGATCCGGATCGCGCTCGCGAGATCGACCGGAAAGCCGCGGATCGCAAAGCCTTCGTAATAGCCGACCGGCGCATAGTCGTTGACGACCGACGCGTCGTTGCGCACGACGTCGCTCAGCCGCTTCGCCTGCTGGTCGTCGAGCTGCGCGCGCGTGACGACGCTCACCGACGCCGGCGTATCGCGCAGCGGTGCGTCATCGAGCCCCGCGACCGACGCCGTGCGTACGCGCAGCGCATTGCCGCGCTCGCCGCTCACCGTGATCGTCGGCAGCGTCGCGCTGCCGGCTGCCTCGGCGTCCGGTGCCGGCGTGTCGCCCTGCGCCGCGGCGGCCTGTGCCGCGAAAAGCGTGATGCCGAGACCGACGCCAAGCCCGACCTTCGCGCGCCGCCGCCGTGCGGGCGACGCTGTTGTTCTATTCACCGTCATTGTTCTGGATGGAAAACTCGCCACTCGACCCTGTCGAAACCTGTTACGAAGCTGCGAAGCGTGCCCGCGACCGGATCCCACCTGCGCCGGACGCATGCGCCGGCGCGACATTCATCAGACGAACCGGGCGAACCGGACAAACCGGACGATATGGCACGCAAGCGGGCCGCTCGGTCGGAAGGACGCAGGATGGGACATCGGATTCAGGTGACGCACCGGGAACCGACGCAGCCGTCGACCGGTTCGTCGGGGGGCGTGTCGGGCGGCCGGCTGCATCGCGCGGTCTTGTCATGCGGGGGGACGCTTCGAACGCCCCGGTACGGGCGCGACGGTCTGACGCGTGCCGTTCGCTGGAACGGCGGCGTGCCCGTCGCGCACGACATCGCGGCGCGGCGCGCATTTTACCCCGGGCGGGGCTGACCGCCCGGGAAATGGGCGAATCGGGGGAAACGGGCGGATTGGGCGGATTGGGCGGATTGGGCGGATCGGGCGAATCGGGCGAATCGGGCGAATCGGGCGAATCGGGCGGATCGGGCGGATCGGGCGGATCGGGCGAAACGAGCGGATTGGGAGAATCGGAAGGCGGGTACGGGTACGGGTACGGGTACGGGTACGGGTACGGGTACGGGTACGGGAACAGTGTGCTTCGTGCGGCACGACGACGGTGCCGATTTGCGCGTCACTGGCGTCGTGCGCGGCCACCTCGATGACCGGCGCAGTCGCACACCGGTCAAGCGGTTGGGAACCGGAGCGGGAACGCTCTTCGCCCGCTCGCGATTCGACGGCCGGTCAGAACCCCTGCATCGTCGCGGTCGGATCGACGACCAAGTGCACGACGCCGTAAATGACCGCGCCGACGAGCAGCGCGAGCACGATCGCCACGAACGGCAGCAACGTGTAGTTGACGTTCGCGAGATCGGCCGCGTGCGCCTTGCTGTTGCGTACGCCGAAGAAACTCCACAGGACCAGCTTGATCATGCCGAGCAGTTTCATGGTTGTGCTCCTTTCATCGAATCGGTTGACGCTATCGTCGATCCGACCGGCCTCCGAAAAAAGAAGCAGTTGCGCGCGCTTTTCGCGCAGCAGGCCGTCTGCGGCCGCATGTCGCAGGGTGCGTCAGCAGTCGAGCACGAGCGGCTCCGGCCCTTGCGCGGGCCGCGCGACGCACAGCAGCGCACAACCGGGTTCGACCGGTGCATCGGGCGCCTGCTCGTAGTCGACCGCGCCTGACAGCACGCGCGTCGCGCACGTGCCGCACGACCCTGAGCGGCATTCGGACGGCACAGCCACGCGCTGCCCTTCCGCGAATTCGAGCAACGTGCCGTCGGCGGGCGTCCACGCGGCTTCGCGGCCCGTGCGCTGGAACAAGACCGGCACGCCCGCCGCCGGCGCGCCGGTCGTACGGGTCGCGCTGCGTGCCACGCTCGACGGCCCGAACGCCTCGAAGCGGATACGTTCGTCCGGCACGTTCAGCGCGCGCAGCCCGTCGTACAAGTCGCGCATGAACGCCGACGGCCCGCACAGGTAGAAATCGTAATCGTCGAACGTCAGGAGCCGCTTCAATTGCGCGATGTCGATGCGGCCGGCTCGCGCTGCCGAGCGTTCGTGAGGATGGCTGTCGAACCAGTGGATCGAGAACCGTTCGTCGGCGGCCGCGATGCGTGCCAGTTCCGCCGCGAACGGCCGGTCGGCCGCTTCACGCGCACCATGCACGAACACCATGCGGCGCAACGGTTGATCGTCGGCCAGCGCGCGGCGCAGCATCGCGATCATCGGCGTGATGCCGATGCCGGCCGACACGAGCACGGCCGGGCGCGGGCTCGCGAGATCGAACGTGAAGCGCCCGCGCGGCATCTGCGCGTCGAGTGTCATGCCCGCCTGCGCGTGATCGTGCAGCCACGCCGATACGCGCCCTTCGCGCTTCACGGTGATCCGGTAATGCGCGCTGCCCGGTGCATCGGACAGCGTGTAGCTGCGGATCGACGACGCATCGCCGCCCGGCAGCGCGACGCGCAGCGTCAGGTGCTGCCCGGCTTCGTAGGCGGGCAACGCGCCGCCGTCCGCCGGTTCGAAATGGAACGAGCGGATCGCGCGCGCTTCGTCGACGATCTTCGCGATGCGCAGCGGCCGCCATGCGGGTACCGATGCGGATATTGATTCTGGTGCGGGTGCCGAAGCCGAAGTCGGTGCCAATGCCGAAGTCGAAGTCGAAGCCGGTGCCGATGTCGATGTCGATGTCGATGTCGATGTCGGTGTCGGTGTCGGTGTCGGTGTCGGTGTCGGTGTCGGTGTCGGTGTCGGTGTCGATGTCGGTGCCGATGTCGGTGCCGATGCCGATGTCGGTGCCGATGCCGAAGCCGAAGCCGAAGTCGGAGTCGAAGCAGACGGCACCGCCCCGCCCACCGCACCCGCCGCCATCGCCACAAACTGCGGCGCACGTTCGACCGCCGACCACCGGAACGGCAGCACCGCGCGCATGCGCCGTACTTCCCGCACATGGAACCGCACGACCCGCTGCGCGCCGTCGAACGACGCGACGAGCGGCCCGTCCCACACGATCTCGGCGCGCGCGGCCACATACAGCAGGTCGCCGCTGTCGAAATCGACGAACAGCAGCCCCGCGCGCGGATCGTGCTGCAGGTTGCCGAGCGTATTGAAGAAGCGGTTGCCGCTGAAATCCGGTGTCGTCAGCGTGCGCGCATCGTCGACGCGCACGAACCCCGGCATCCCGCCGCGATGCGACACGTCCGCGCCGCGCGCGGCGCCCGCGTCCGCCGCCGTGTTCGCGCTCGCGACGAAGAACGTGTCGGCCTGCGCAAGCAGCGCGCGATCGGCATCGCTCAACGCGTCCGATATGTCAGGCCCGGCGGACTCGCCGGCTTCCCGTGCAACGAACGTCGGCTTGCGGCCCTGGATGTACTTCGCGCAGTTGCCGAAGCTCTGCTCGACCGCGATCGTCAGCGCATCGCCGTCGACCGCGCGCACGATGCCGTTGACGCGATTGCGCCGTCGCGTATCGAATTCGATGCCGAGCCCGCCGAGCGGCGCGCCCGGCTGCCACGCGCCGGCCAGCGGATCGCCCGGCAGCGCGCGCGCCACGACGCGCAGCGTGCGCGGGTCCGGCGACGTCACGAACCCCGGCGCACCGGCCCGCAGCGTCGCCCACGGCTGGCCGTGCGCATCGACGCCGCCGAGCACGAAGAACGGCAGTTGCGCGAAAAACGTCCGGTGCTGGTCCGGCATGAAACGCCGGATCCCGCGCCGGCCTGCCGAACCCGCGGCCTCCGTCACGCCCGCGCGCTGCTGCACGGCGAGCTCACCCGCGTGAAACGGCGCGGCATCGAGTTCCCAGCCCGGTACGACGGCGGTCGGGGTATTCATCGCGTTCTCCCTGGCAGGCACGGCATCGGTGGGCGTTACGCGGCGAGCAGGCCGGCGCGCGTCGTCGGCATGGCGACGAAACCCGGCAGCGCCTCGACGCGCGCCAGCCATGCACGGACGTGCGGATACGGCTCGAGCGACACGCCGCCTTCCGGCGCATGCGCGATGTACGAGCACGCGGCGATGTCCGCAATCGTCGGCTGCGCGCCGGCCGCGAACGGCTTGCCGGCCAGCTCGCGATCGATCACGTCGAGCACCTTCGCGGCCGTGCGCTTGGCGGCCTCCTGGTCGAGCTTCGCGCCGAACACGGCCACGAGCCGCGCGGCGGCCGGCCCCGATGCGATCGGCCCGGCCGCATACGACAGCCAGCGCTGCACGATGGCCGCGCTGGCCGGGTCGTCGGGCAGCCAGTGCGCGTCGCCGTAGCGCTTCGCGAGGTACACGAGGATCGCGTTCGAATCGGCGATCACCGTGCCGCCGTCGTCGATCACGGGCACCTGCCCGAGCGGATTGAGCGCGAGGAACGCCGGTTCGCGCTGCGCGCCGGCCGCGAGATCGACGTCGACGATCTCGGCAGGCAGCCCGAGCAGCGACAGGAATAAGCGGACGCGATGCGCATGCCCCGAGAGCAGGAACGAATAGACGCGAATCGGTGAAGCAGGCTTGCGGGCGGCAGACATGGAAAACGCTCCGGAATCTCGCGCCGCCGGGGATCGGCGACGAACAGCTGCAGCGTAGCGCTCGCCGTTCGTCACCAGAACACGGATAATCGCGGAAACATTATCCTTTTCCATAGGACAATCGACGATGGCCGATCTGCGCGACGTGAACCTGAACCGGCTGGCGATCTTCGTCGCGGTGGTCGACGCCGGCTCGCTGACGGCCGCGGCCGAGCGGCTCGGCCTTGCGAAGACGGTCGTCAGCACGCACATGCAGCGCCTCGAATCGGAGGTCGGCGCGAACCTGCTGGTGCGCACCACGCGGCGGCTGAGCGTGACCGACGCGGGACGGGCGTTCTACGACGCGTGCCGCGACATCGTGCGCGCCGCCGAAAGCGCGCTCGACGCGGTGTCGTCCGACGCGGGGCCGCTGCGCGGCACGCTACGCGTGAGCGTGCCGATCGACTACGGCGCGCTGGTCGTCGCGCCTGCCGTCGTCGCATTGCGCGACCGGCATCCGGGCCTCGATGTCGAACTGGTCGCGAACGACCGTGTCGTCGATCTCGTCGCGGACAACCTCGACGTCGCGATCCGCATCGGCCGCCTCGCCGATTCGAACTATCGCGCGGTGCAACTCGGCACGTACGAGAAATGGCTGGTCGCGAGCCCCGCGTTCATCGCGCGCCACGGGCGGCCGGACGATACCGATGCGCTCGCCGCGCTGCCGTTCGTGATGCTGTCGACGCTGCCGCGCCCGCATACGGTCGAACTCGAAGATGCAAACGGCGGCACCGCCTCGGTGCGCTGTGTCGCGCACGTCGTGTCGAACACCGCCACCGCATGCCGCGCGATCGTACTCGCAGGCGGCGGCTTCGGTCTGCTGACGGACTTTTCGACCGCCGATGACGTCGCGGCCGGCCGGCTCGTGCGGCTGCTGCCCGCGTGGCGCTCCGCGCCGGCCGGGATTCATGCGGTGTATCCGTCGACGCGGCTGCCTTCGCCAAAGGTGCGGGCGTTTATTGATGCGATGAAGGCGCGGATCGGGGAGACACCGGCAGCGCCGGTGCGCGCGAAACATACGGGCGGCTGATTCCGGAGTGCCGGCCCGCCCGGCACGACCGCCGGCGATCCGGGCACGTCAATTCACCTCCAATATCCTTGCTCCGGGCTTTCTCATTCAAAACGAATACGCCCTTTATTTTTCCAGAAAATCAGGCATTTACTTTCCCATTTTTCTACTAATCTTATTCCCGGTAATACGCTGATTTGCGTTTACCGAAACGTTTCAATTCCCCGTTTTATTCAAACAAGGAGTCTGAAATGCAAACCGCCGCAATTTCATGGGGAACCACACCGTCGATTCGTGTCTACACGGCCAACGGCAACAAGATCACCGAGCGCTGCTACGACGGCAACACCTGGTATACAGGCGCGTTCAACCAGGCGGGCGACAACGTGTCCGCAACGTGCTGGCTGGTCGGGAGCGCGATCCATATCCGCGTGTATGCAACCAGCGGCGGCTCGACGACCGAGTGGTGCTGGGATGGCGATGGCTGGACCCGAGGCGCCTATACGGGTTCCTGATCAAGCGTGCCTGGGGCGCGATAATTGTCGCGCCACGAGCGGCGCAATACGAACCGGATTTCACGTTGCGCCGCCTTTTTATTCGTACCACATTATTTTTATCAATCCACCGCCACATGGAACCGGAATTAAAAACGATGACAGCTTATTGACATCTTCTTTTCACCCAGAAAATCGCCGGCTCTGATTTATGAAAAAGGCGATTAAATCGAGCAAGAAAACGAAACGGCGCCCGGAGCGCCGTGCAGCTAACGCCTGGTTTTCATTTTCAACCGGTGATGCGTTCCGGTTACCCGATCTCCCGCAACGTCCCCAGCAGCACCTTCCGGCAACTCGCGACCATCTGCGCCTCCGGATCGCGATATTCCGTGAGCAGCCACGCCGCGCCGACGTTCGTCATCGCGCCGACGAGCGCGAGCCCGATCAGCCGCTGCTCGGTGCGCTCCGCGGGCGTCGCCGCTTCGCGCGGCGCGCCGATCGCCATGATCAGCTTGCCGAAGTCGATCAGCATGCGCTGGTAGGTCATGTCGGTGTCCGCGCTCACGCCCATCACCTCGAGCAGCAGCACGCGCGCCGCGCACGGGTCGCGCAGGAACGCGAAGAACGCGGCGAGCCCGGCATCGATGCTCTCGTGCAGATCGCCGCCACGCGCGGCCACCGCCTGCGCGACCGCGTCGTGCAGTTGCTGCGCGTGATGCAGGTAGGTGCAGCGCAGCAAATCATCGGTGCTGTCGAACGCCGCATAAAAATAGCGATCGTTCAGCTTCGCTTCCTGGCAGATCGACCGTACGGTCGCCTTGCGGAACCCGACCGTGCCGAACACACGCGTCGCCGCGCGGATCAGCGCGTCGCGCCGCTCGGCGGCCCGCACCTCGGGCGCCACGCCGCCATACGAGCGGCCCCGTTTTTCCGTTTCGAGTGCTTTCTCCATTCCGCTATTTGACATCAGGACACCCGAAAACTAAAGTGGTGACGATCAACACCACATTAGACGCGCCGCCAGCGCAGCGCAAGCGGAACGGGAGGAGCAACGGATGAACGGGTTTTCCGGCAAGGTTGCCGCGATCACGGGCGCCGGTTCGGGCATGGGCCGCAGCCTCGCGGTCGAGCTCGCGCGGCGCGGCTGCGAGGTCGCGCTCGCCGACGTGAACGAAACCGGGCTGGCCCGCACGGCGGCCGCGTGCGCGCAGCATGGCGTGCGCGTGAGCACGCGGCGGCTCGACGTCGCCGACCGCGATGCGGTGTCCGCGTGGGCCGATTTCGTGCGCGCCGGGCACGGCAAGGTCAACCTGGTCTTCAACAACGCAGGCGTGTCGCTGGCGGCCAGCGCCGAGACCGCGCGCATCGCCGATCTCGAATGGATCGTCGGCATCAACTTCTGGGGCGTCGTGCACGGCACACAGGCGTTCCTGCCGCATCTGCGCGCGTCGGGCGACGGGCACGTCGTCAACACGTCGAGCCTGTTCGGCCTCGTCGCGATGCCGACGCAAAGCGCTTACAACGCGACCAAGTTCGCGGTGCGCGGCTTCACCGAGGCGCTGCGGATGGAGCTCGAACTCGACGGTGCGCCGGTGAGCGCGACCTGCGTGCATCCGGGCGGCGTCGCGACGAACATTGTCGACGCGGGCCGTGTCGATACCAGCATCCATGCACTCACGGGCCAGGACGAAGCGACCCATCGCCGCCAGGCGAACCGCCTGATCAACGCGACGACGGCCGACGACGCCGCGCGGCAGATCCTCGCGGGTGTCGAGCGCAATGCGCGCCGCGTGCTGGTCGGCGCCGACGCGCGCCGGCTCGACCGGATCGCACGCCTGCTCGGCGCCGGCTACCAGTGGCTGATGCTGCGCCACGTGCGCCGCGCCCGTGCCCGCAACCTCCGCCCGAAGGAAGTCCCCATGGGAGAACACGCCCACGCCCCGGCCGCACTCCCGACCACGCCCACCAAGGACCCCGCATGACCTCGACGACGACCGACCGGCGCGACGCGCCGCCCGCCCCCGGCGCCCGCCGCGACACTGGCGATAGTGGCGACAATCGCGACCTCGACGTGCTGATCGTCGGCGCCGGCCTGTCCGGCATCGGCGCCGCGTATCACCTGAAGCAGCGCTGCCCGCATGCAAGCGTGGCCATCGTCGAGGCGCGCGACGCGAGCGGCGGCACCTGGGACCTGTTCCGCTATCCGGGGGTCCGTTCGGATTCCGACATGTTCACGCTCGGCTACAGCTTCCGCCCGTGGCATAGCGACAAGGCGATCTCCGACGGCCAGACGATCCTCGACTACATCCGCGACACCGCACGCACCTACGGCATCGACAAGACGATCCGCTACGGCCAGAAGGTCGTCGCGGCCGACTGGGATTCGAACCGCGCGCGCTGGACGGTACGCATCGAGCGCACGCAGGGCGGCACGACCGACACGCTCGTCTACACCTGCCGCTTCCTGTTCATGTGCAGCGGCTACTACGACTACGATGCCGGCTACCTGCCCGACTGGGCCGGCATGGACACGTTCGAGGGCAAGCTCGTGCATCCGCAGCACTGGCCGAAGGACCTGTCGTACGCGAACCGGCGTGTCGTCGTGATCGGCAGCGGCGCGACGGCCGTCACGCTCGTGCCGTCAATGGCGGCCGACGCGCAGCACGTGACGATGCTGCAGCGCTCGCCGACCTACATCGTGTCGCTGCCCGCGCGCGACAAGATCGCGAACGCGTTGCGCCGCGTGCTGCCGTCGGGGCTCGCGCACCGGCTCGTGCGCGTGAAGAACGTACTGCTGACGATCTACCTGTACAACGTGTCGCGCCGCAAGCCCGACCAGACGAAGAAGTTCATCATCCGCGCGGCCAGCAAGCAGCTCGGCCCCGACTTCGACGTCGCGAAGCACCTGACGCCGCGCTACATGCCGTGGGACCAGCGCGTATGCCTCGTGCCGAACGGCGATCTGTTCAAGTCGATCCGCGCGGGCCGCGCGTCGATCGTCACCGACGAGATCGAGCACTTCACGCCGACCGGCCTCAAGCTGAAGAGCGGCCAGCAGCTCGACGCGGACGTGATCGTCACCGCGACCGGGCTGAAGGTGAAGATGCTCGGCGGCGCGCGCGTGACAGTCGACGGCCGCGCGGTCGACCTGCCGGAGACCGTGTCGTACAAGGGGATGATGTACAGCGACGTGCCGAACCTCGCGTCGTCGTTCGGCTACACGAATGCGTCGTGGACGCTGAAGGCCGAGCTGATCGCGCGCTACGTATGCCGGCTGCTCAACCACATGCGCGCGAATGACTACGACACGTGCGTGCCGCGGCTCGGCGCCGGCGAACTCGGCGACGTGCCGGCCGTCAACCTGAGCTCGGGCTACATCCAGCGCGCGGCCGGCATCCTGCCGAAGCAGGGCCATCGCAAGCCGTGGAAATTCCACCAGAACTACGTGCGCGATCTCGCCTCGCTGAAGTTCAGCGCGCTCGCCGATTCGGCGATGCAGTTCGAACGCCGCGCGAAAACCGGCCCGGCCGCAACGGCGCCGGTTGCCGAACCCGCACTCGAAACCCGTTGAGGCCGACATGACCCCTACGCTCCATCTGATCCAGAACGTGCTGCTCGGCGTCGTCGCGGTGCTCGCCGCGCTCGCGCTGTTTTCCGCTTACGTGGCCCGTCGCGTGACGCGCGCGTTTCCGCCCGAAGGCCGCTTCGTCGACATCGGCGGCGACCGCATCCACTACGTCGAATACGGTAGCGGCCCGCCGCTCGTGTTCGTCCACGGGCTCGCGGGGCAGTGGCGCAACTTCGCATACCTGCCGCTCACGCGGCTCGCGCAGCAGCATCGCGTGATCCTCATCGACCGGCCGGGCGCCGGCCGCTCGCTGCGCGGCGCGGGTTCGCAGGCGAACGTGTTCGCGCAGGCCCGCACGGTCGCCGCGTTCATCGATGCGCTGCGGCTCGACAGGCCCGTGCTGGTCGGCCACTCGCTCGGCGGCGCGATCGCGCTCGCGGTGGGTCTCAATCATGCGGACCGCGTGAGCCGCCTTGCGCTGATCGCGCCGCTGTCGCACCAGCAGACCGAGCCGCCGGCACCGTTCAAGCCGCTGATGCTGCCCTCGCCGCTCGTGCGCCGCTTCGTGTCGTGGACTTTCGCGATCCCGCTGACGATCCTGACCGGCCGCAAGGCCGTGCGCCAGGTGTTCGCGCCGGAAGACGTGCCGCGCGACTTCCCGGTCAAGGGCGGTGGCCTGCTCGGGATGCGTCCGCACGTGTTCTACGCGACGGCGACCGACCTGCTGTCGGCGCCCGTCGACCTGCCCGCGATGGAACGCCGCTACGCGGACCTCGCGCTGCCGGTCGACGTGCTGTACGGCCGCGCGGATCCGATCCTGAACTGGCGCGAGCACGGCGACGCGCTCGCGAAGAAATCGGCTCGGGTGCGGCTGAAGGTCGTCGAGGGCGGGCACATGCTGCCGGTCACGATTCCGGATGCGACCGCCGACTGGCTGCTCGAAGTCGCCGCCGCGCCGGCCGAGGGTGCACCGCAGGCCGCGCGCGTCGAGCACTGAGCCGGAATTCATCGAAACCGGGGCCTGATTCCGCGCGGTGCAGCCGGTGAGGCGGCGGAATCAGGCTTCGTCGTCGGGCACCGACAGCCCGAGATCCGCTATCACCTCCCGCGCGCTGCGAAATGCCTCGACCGCAGCCGGCGCGCCCGCGTACAGCGCGCTGTGCAGCAACACCTCGCGGATCTCGACGAGACTCGCGCCGTTGTTAATCGCGCCGCGAATGTGACCCTTCAGTTCCGTGCTGCGGCCGAGCGCCGCCAGCATCGCGCATGTGCACAGGCTGCGTGTCTTCAGGTCGATCCCGCCCCGCTGCCACGTGCTGCCCCACGCGTGCTCGTTCAGCCAGTTCTGCAGCGGGCGCGAAAAACCGTCGAGGTCGCGCATCGCACGCTCGACGAACGCCTCGCCCATCACGTCGGTTCGTCGCGCCTTGCCGTATTCCCTGTCCTGTTCGCTCATGTCCGTGTCCTGTGTGGAGTCGTGGCCGCTTCGGCGTCGCCGGCAGCCGGGAGTTCGCGCCATGTTCATCGGGCCGGCACGTTTCGTCAAAGATGCGGGCCTCGGTTCGAAGCCGCCCGCGCGACGCGATATCGAACGCTACGTAACATCGCGCTGCGCGTTACGGCGGCTCACGGGAACATCGCAACCGCCACGCCGGCGCACCGAGCGCGCCCGTCGCGCGAAAGCGCCGTTACTCCGTTTAAATCGCACCGATATTCCCGATTTCCGCAATAAAGCGCGACACCGTTTCTCGAATACTGTCGTGGCGCGGAATTTGCAGTGGAGGCTTGGACACACTTCCAATGTCGAGGCCAACATGCACAAACTCTTCAAGAAGACGACGGTAACGATGGCCGTCTCGTCGCTGCTCGCACTATATGGTTGCGGCTCGGTCGACGGACCGACGACCCCGCCGACGATCAAGCCGAGCACGTCAGGGACGGGCGGCAGCTCGGGGACTTCGGGTACGTCGGGCGGCGGGACGTCGGGTGGTGGGACGTCGGGTAGTTCCGGTACGTCGGGTACTTCCGGCACCTCGGGTACTTCCGGCACCTCGGGCACTTCCGGTACGTCGGGCACCTCCGGTACGTCGGGTACTTCCGGCACCTCGGGCACCTCCGGTACGTCGGGCACTTCCGGCACCTCGGGCACCTCCGGTACGTCGGGCACCTCCGGTACCTCGGGCACCTCCGGTACGTCGGGCACCTCCGGCACGTCGGGCACTTCCGGTACGTCGGGTACTTCCGGCACCTCGGGCACCTCGGGCACTTCCGGTACGTCGGGTACCTCCGGTACGTCGGGTACTTCCGGTACTTCCGGTACGTCGGGCACCTCCGGCACGTCGGGCACTTCCGGTACGTCGGGCACTTCCGGTACGTCGGGCACCTCCGGTACGTCGGGTACTTCCGGCACGTCGGGTACTTCCGGCACCTCGGGTACTTCCGGCACGTCGGGTACTTCCGGTACCTCGGGCACTTCCGGCACGTCGGGTACTTCCGGCACCTCGGGTACTTCCGGCACGTCGGGTACTTCCGGCACGTCGGGTACTTCCGGCACCTCGGGTACTTCCGGCACCTCGGGTACCTCCGGTACGTCGGGCACCTCCGGCACTTCCGGCACCGGCGTCACCCCGCTCGGCAACGTCCTCCAGAAATCCGGCAACCTCGTGACGGCAGTCGGCACGACGGTCGCGAATGGCGGCGGCGTGATCGGCGGCGTGCAGATCCCCGGCACGAACCCGACGACGGCCAACAGCGTCGGCAACGCGGTCACGAGCCTCGGCAACGGCGTGCAGGCGCTCGGCAACGGCGTCGCGGCCGGCCTCGGCTCGATCGGTGTGTCGGCCAACCCGCTCGGACCGACGCTGACGTCGACCACCGGCCTGCTGACCGGCACCGGTGGCGCGGTCAACAACCTCGGCAACGCGGTGAAGAGCCTCGGCTCGGGCCCGCTGTCGCCGCTGTCGCCGGTCACGACGCTCGTCGGCGATCTCGTCAACACCGTCGGCGGCGCCGTCAACTCGACCGCGTCGGGCCTCAACACGGCGCTGAACAGCTCGCCGGTCCAGCAGCTCGAGACGCAGGTCGGCAAGGTGATCAACCCGATCACGAACACGCTGACCGGCGGTGTCACGACGCCGGGCGCCACGCAGACGCTCGGCGGCGTCACCCTCCTCGGCACGCCGCTCAACGGCCTGCTCAGCACGCTCGGCAACGGCCTCGCCCTCGCGGGCACGAAGGTCGGCGGCGCTACCGACAACCCGGTCGGCGCCGGCCTCGGTGGCGTCGTGGCGCAGCTCGGCAACACGGTGACGTCCACCGGCGGCCTCGTCCACGACAACAACGCGGGCAGCTCCAGCAGCGGCACGGGCGGCAGCAACCCGCTCGCCCCGATTACGGGCCTGCTCGGCACGCTGACGGGCGGGCTCGGCGGCGGCAGCTCGAGCGGTTCGGGCGGCACCAGCGGCACGAGCGGCGGCCCGCTGGCACCGATTACCGGCCTGCTCGGCACGGTGACAGGCGCACTCGGCGGCCTCGGTTCGAGCGGCACCGGCGGAACGAGCGGCACCAGCGGCGGCCCGCTGGCACCGATCACCGGCCTCCTCGGCACGGTGACGGGCGCACTCGGCGGCCTCGGTTCGAGCGGCACGAGCGGCACTGGCGGAACGAGTGGCACCGGCGGCACCAGCGGCACCGGTGGCGCGGGTGTCGGCGGCCTGCTGGCGCCGGTCACCAACCTCGTCAACTCGCTGACGCCGCTCGGGGCCAGCCTCACGGGCACGGTCACGACGCCGGGCGGCAACGTGACGGGCACGCTCGGCGGCCTGCTGTCGAGTGGCCCGGTCGGCACGGTGGCGGGTGCGCTGACGACGCCGGCAGGCGCCGCGGGCGCGACCGGCACAGCGAGCCCCGGCGGTGCGGCCGGCACGGTCACGACGCCGGCTGGCGGCGGCACCGTAGCTGCCGGCCTGACCGGCAGCTCGAACGGCGGTGCCGCGGGCGGCGCCGGCAACCTGCTGTCGCCGGTGACGAACCTCCTCGGCGGTCTGCTGGGCGGCGGCACCAAGAAGTAACGCTTTACCTATCAGAACCACAGGCCAATGGCCGGGCGCGCATCCCTACAAAGCCCGGCCGACGGCCGGCGTCACCCGCCAAGCGGGGGCGCCGGCCCTCACCCGTACGAGGATCCGATCATGAATTCCACGCTCGACGGCATCGCCGCGGTCCAGGACCGCCCGCCCCGTTCCGCCACGCCCCTCCGCGCCGGCCTGCTCGGTATCGCCGCCGGGCTCTTCGCCCTGTGGATCACGCGCAACCAGCCGACCCTCGATGCCGCCACGCGCGCGGTCATCGCCAGCCTCGCGATCATCGGCACGATCGCGCTGCACGAAATCTTCATCTCGCGCGTCTACCTGCGCCCGAGCGCGGGCCTGTCGCGGCAGGCCGTCCGGCCGCTCGGCATCGCGCGCGTCGCGACGCGGCTCGGCGCGTTGACGTCGATCTATGCGGGCATCGGCGTGATCTACTGGCTGCTGCCCGAATACCACGGCGCGTTCTACCTGCCGTTCTGGTCACTGCTGCGCTCGCTCGCGCCGTACGTGATCGTCGCCGCGCCGTTCTACTTCGCGTGGATGGACCGCCACCAGCGCGAGACCGACGATGCGTACCTGCTGTGGGGCCGCTTCCTGTTCCGCCGCGAGCAGCCCGCGAGCTGGAAGCCGGTGCGCGAGATGCTGGCCGGCTGGGGCGTGAAGGCGTTCTTCCTGCCGCTGATGACCGTCTACCTGTCGAAGGACGCCGATCACCTGACCGCGTCGCTCGCGAACGCGATGCACGCACCGGCGACGATCGCGACCTTCGTGTTCATGTACGACCTGTCGTTCACGATGGACCTGATGTTCGGCACCGTCGGCTACCTGTGCACGTTCCGCATCCTCGACAGCCATGTGCGCACCGTCGAGCCGACGACGCTCGGCTGGGTGGCCGCGCTGATGTGCTACCAGCCGTTCTGGTCGCTGTTCTCGAACAACTACATCCGCTACGAAGGCTCGATGTTCTGGGACAACTGGCTGCAGTCGGCCCCGACGCTGCGCGTGATCTGGGGCACGGTGATCATCCTGCTGCTGCTGACCTACGCGCTGTGCACGATCTCGTTCGGGCTGCGTTTCTCGAACCTCACCAACCGCGGGATCATCACGTCGGGCCCGTACCGCTTCACGAAGCATCCGGCGTACATCACGAAGAACCTGTCGTACTGGATGGTGTCGGTGCCGTTCGTCGAGCCGCTCGGCTGGCAGGTCGGGCTCATGCACTGCGCGGGGCTCGTCGCGGTCAACCTGATCTACTACACGCGCGCGAAGACGGAAGAGCGCCACCTGATGCGTGACCCCGACTATCGCGCGTATGCCGAATGGATCGCGCAGCACGGGCTGTTCGCGCGGGTCAGGCAGGCGTTCGGGCAACGCGCGCCGGCCTGACGCGGCGGCGCAAGGCGGGGCCTGCTGCCCCGCCCGCATCCGGATTCGCGTTCGCACATCGACGTTGTGCCGGTTCCGGCGCACAATGCGCGCTCCCTGGCGAACGGTGCAACAGGCGAACGATGAACGTCACCACGGTGCGGCTGGCTACGATCCACGATGCGGCAATGGCCGCACGCATCCTGACGGATGCCGTTGTGTTCAAGACGGCGCACGACGACCCGGCATGGGGACACGGCGCACGCACCGAACAGGATGTCCGACCGATGCTCGACGACGGCAGCCTGCACATCGTCGAGCAGGACGGCATTGCGGCCGCGATGTTCGCGCTGATGTGGGAAGACGAGGAGTACTGGGGGCCGCAGGCGAGCGTCGCCGGTTATCTGCACCGGCTCTCGGTGCGGGACGGCTTCCACGGCCACGGGCTCGGCCGCCATGCGATCGACTGGTGTGCGGATCAGGTACGCGCGCAACAGCGCACGCTTCTGCGACTCGATTGCGATCCGCGCAACGCGAAGCTGTGTGCGTACTACGAAGCACTCGGCTTCGAACGCGTCGCGCTTCGCCCGCTGCCCAGCGGTTACATCGCTTCGCTCTACGAGCGCGCGGTGGCCGGTTGACGGCACCGGCCGCGCGCCCATGACTTCACCGGAACGCCGCGCCACCCGAAACCGCCGCGTGTCGCCGCGCGTGCTCAGTCGAACGGGACGCCGCGAGCACGCCCGTCACGCTCACGGCCGGTCGTGCGCGTCAGCTCCTTGATCGCGACGAAGCTCGCGAGGCCCATGCCGAAGCAGCAAGCTGCCAGCGGCCACGCGGTAGCGCCGTCGAACACCAGCGTCGCAAGCGTGCCCACGCCGGTGACGATCACGCTCTGCACCGCGTAGTAGAGCGCCACCGCCTTGCCGGCGGCATCGCCGAAATCGCGCAGCGCACCGTTCGCCGCCACCGATGACATCAGCACGATGCCGACCGCAACCAGCCACATCGGCATCACGAACGTCGCGAACGACGGCTTCGTCAGGACCGTGCCGAGCGCCAGCGCGATCGCGCCAGCCATCATCGCGAGCGCGCCTCGTGCCACGCAGCCTGCCTCGCCCCACTTCGACACGAATCTCCCGGCGAAGCGCGAGACGACGACCATGACGATCGCGACGGTCGCAAAGGCCACGCTGAATGACACGCGCGAGTAACCGGCCACGCCGACCAGCACGCGCGGCGCAGTCGAGAAGAACACGAAGAACGCGCCCATCGCGGCGGCAAACGCGAGCGTGTGAACCCGGAACGGCCGGCTGCCGAGAATCGATGCGACGGACGGCCCCTGCCGGTTTGCCGTCCGCGGCCGCGTTTCATGCCAGCGCGGCCACGCGCGAGCGCATGCCAGCAGCCCCAGCAGGCCGAGCATCGCGAAGATCGCGCGCCATCCACAGGCCATCGCGACGGCTGCGCCCAGCAGCGGCCCCAGCGCCGGCACGAACGCCAGCATCGCGCCGAACTGGCTGTAGATGATGCGGCCTTCGGGGCGATCGGCGTAGACATCGCGAACGGTCGCGAACGTGGCAACGAGCGCCGCCGACGCGCCCAGCCCCTGCAGCACGCGCAGCGCGACGAACAGGCCGCCGCCGGTGGTGATCGCAAGCGCCAGGGAAGCCGCCGCAAAACACAGCGCGCCGCCCAGCACCACCGGCCGTCTGCCGACGCGATCGGACAACGGGCCGAAAATCATCTGGCCCAGGCCGAGGACGACCATATAGACGCTCAGCGTCAACTGGACGACGGCCGGCGACGTGCCGAGCGCGGACGGCATGTCCGGGATCACCGGCAGGTACACGTCCATCGCCAGCGAAGCGAGGAGATCGAAAGGCGCCATCAGCAGGAGCGCCGACGGCAACGAATGGGCCCACACGGGCATGGATTGTTCAGGCATGACAAGGCATCCGCTCAGAAAGGGAAATCTGGCGGCGATCTGCCTGGTCAGCGATGGACAACGGGAGATCGCCGCAACGACCGGTTGACGAAGGTCGTTGCGGCTCAGCGATCCGTGGACGGGCCAGCTCCCATGGAGGAATCCTTGTGTGGCGCGTAGTGCGTTTTGCGTAGACCGTGCAGTGTAGTCGGTTCGTCAGGCCGGCACCAGCCGCGTGCGCACGGCCCGGCGGCGACTGTCCAGCCGGCCAACCGCTCGGGCGGCGGCACGCCCTCGTGCGGCCAATTGTCGCGAAACGATGCGATTCTCCGCTTTTCGTCGCTTTTCTCCGTCGGTCCGATTGCCCACCCGGATCGCCTCGCGTATGGTGCGGGCCGTCCGCGTGCAATACGGCGCCCGACTGGTGCGCCGTCGCCCGGACCTTCGACCGTCGTCCCGCACGACGGCCGCGCGGGCCGTGCCCGCCGCTCACCGTCTCCGCGATGCCGCCCTTCGGCACCGCGCATTCATGAGGAGAGAGACGTGATCCACAAAGTCCTGATCCTGTTCGCACTCTGCATCGCGGGCCTCGCCGCGATCGCCGCCGGTTTCCAGCACATCCCCAGCTGATTCGCGGCCCCGGCTCGCTTCGCCGAGCCCGGGGGCCGCACCCATTCCTCTCCCCCCCTTTTGCGATGAACCACTTTCTCGATGCGCCCGAGACGGGCGCCTTTTGCCATGCGTATCGACGTACAGCATTCCCAGCACGACATCGACGATGAACTCGACACGCTCTACGCGCGCCTGCACCAACCGGGCCACCGCCTGCACGGCCTGCCGGCCGTCGCGCTCGGCCGCTCCGGCCTGATCGTCCGCCACCGCGAGGCGGACGGCGAATACTTCCTGTACGTCGAAGATCCGGCCGCGCGCCAGCTCGCCGGCTATACGGTGTTCAACCGCCTGCCTGAAATCCCGCGTCGCGCCGACCGCTACCTGCGCGCGCCGCATACGCGGCTGCGCGGAACCGCGCAGCGTAAAGGCCTCGCGACGACGCTGTATCGATGGGGGCTCGACGCGGGCCTGTGCCTGATCAGCGGCGCGCGCCAGTCGGCCGGCGCCGCACGGTTGTGGACGGCGCTCGCGCAGGATTACCGGCACGGCTTCGTCGATATCGAGGGCCGTGCGCTGCGTTATCTCGGCGAAGCGGTTGCCGACGACGTGCACGGCGCGCTGCATACACGGCGGCTGTTACTCGGCAACGGGTGGGACATCGGGGAATTCGCATGCGCGGCCGGAATCGCCGACGCGCCCTGCATGTGAGCGTTCGCGCCGGACAGGGCCGCGCTAGATCGCGATACCCGTTCGCTCGCTGAACGCCGCACGCAATACGTGCTCGTCCATCATCTCCATCCGGGCGAGTTCGGCAAGCACCGACGGAAGCAGCCACTCGACGTTCGGATCGATCGCCCTCATCTGCGCGACCAGCGCGGCCGTGAACGCCGCATCCTCGTGCGCACCCGATTCGCCGGCCTGACGCCGCTGCCGGTACAACACGCCGACCCAATAGCCGATTCGCTCAGGCACGATCCAGCCGGCATACATGCGCGGGAACTCGGCCCTGCGCAGCGCATCGCGCACGACGTCTTCCGGATCACGCATCGCGCGCGAAAAACACATCTGCTCGCTCTGCGCGAGCAACGCCGACGTCGCATTGTCGAACGCGGCATAGGTCTCGCTGCAGATATCCGTGTCGGGATCGAAACGATAACCGACGTGGACGGTCACACGCTCGCCCGGCATCGCGAACGTACGGTTCGGCGGGCACAGCGCGTGGCGCTCGGCGAGCGTCAGGAACGCGCCGGTCGCATGCGAATACTCGCGTTCGCGCTGGCGGTTGCGTGATGGATCGATGACCCGGACGACCAGCGTCGCGGCGCCGGGACGTTCGTATGCGGTCAGATAGCGCTCGGCCGGAATCGCGGCCGCTACCGTTGGCGGCAAGTCGGCATGGCCGATTCGTTTGCGCAATGGCATCGGCTTCAACACCGCGAGCCGTTCACCGGCAGCGCGATGGCCCGAGATCCGGCCACGCGCCTGTACCCGATCGCAGCACTCCGCGCTGCAACGGTCGTTCCGGAACATCGGTTCATGCCAGCCCCCTGTTGTGTCATTCCGTTTCCACGCATCGGCCCGGTCACGCATGCAGAATCGGTTTCGGCGATTGTAGCGCCCGGGCTCGCGCACCACGCTGCCCGAACACCGATGCGATAATCCGTGCGACCCGCGCGACGCCCGCCGCTGCGGAACACGCCAACCCGGACTCGCATCGATGACCACCGACTCCCGAACCCACGCCGAGCGCCGCATCGAAGTCGTCGCGCTATGCGGCAGCCTGCGTGCGCAGTCGTATAACGCGGCGCTGCTGGATGCAGCGGCACGCGTCGCGCCGCCCGGGATGCACATCACGCGCTTCGATCGCCTCGGCGAATTTCCGCTGTTCAATCCCGACGCAGAATATCCGTCGCCCGCCTCGGTGCGCGACTTGATCGATCGACTGAACGCCGCCGACGGCGTGCTGATCGCAAGCCCGGAATACGCGCACGGCGTGACCGGCGTGATGAAGAACGCGCTGGACTGGGTCGTGGGATGTGAAGCCTTCGTGTACAAGCCGGTCGCGGTGCTGAATGCGTCGCCGCGCGCGACGCATGCGGACGCGGCGCTGCGGGAGACGCTGTCGGTGATGTCGGCGCGCATCGTCGAGCACGCGTCGATCACGCTGCCGGTGCTCGGCAGCCAGCTCGATGCGGCGGGCATCGCCGCGCATCCGCCATTCGCTGCGGCGCTGGCCGACGCGTTGCACGCGCTCCGCGCGGAAATTGCCGAAGGCACGCCGACACGCTGACGTTGCGTATCCTTAAATCCATCGCAGTCCGGATTAAATGGACGTTGCGCCCGTCGACAGGCGCAACGTCCGGCCTGGATCATCGTCCGCGATAGATCGGCCTGTCGGCCGCCATCGGACCCGATTCGCTCGCGGCCGGTGCTGCCGTTCCGTATCCGCTGGTATCGGCCGTCGACGTGCCGGTCGAACCGACCTTCTTCAGCGCTTCCGCCAGCCGTGCCGGATAGTACGGGTCTTCGCCGGTCTGGCGGTAGCCGGCCGCACGCAACGCGGCCAGTTCGGCCTTTACCTCCGCGCGCGTCACGGTGGACTGCGGCGCGGCCCACGCGGAAACGGAAACGGAAGCGGTCGCGGCAACCGTCGCGAGAACATACAGTGCAAGCTTGTTCATCTGATCTCTCCTGAGCATCGACGACGTTGTCGACGGAGAGTGAGTCGAGCGGTGCGCGCAAAGATGACACGCGCCGACGAAAAAAACCGGGTGTCGTGTCGCGATGCTGCTGTCACGCAGCAGCCGGCAGGAACGGCGTGCTCAACGAAAAAGTCGATCCACCTGTCAGATTCCGCCGGCTCGCGCGACTACCGGCATGTGGCCCTGCGCCGCCCACCGTTTTCGTTCAAAGGGTCCGACATGAAAACCAGAATCTGGATACTGATCGCATCGCATCTCGCGACGGGCCTCGCGGCGTTTGCCGCGGGCATCTACGTGCTGCCGATCCTCACGGCATCGGAAGGCGCAAGCGCCGTCGAACTGCAAGTGGCCGCGGAAAACGCACGCCATACCGGCCGCTTCGAACGCAATCTGCCGGGCAGCGACGCGCTGCACTGGGCGGACGGCAAACTGACCGTGACCGATTCGTCGATCGCGTTCGAGGGCGACATCGCACCGGGCCCCGACTACAAGCTCTATCTCGCGCCGGCCTTCGTCGATACGCGCGCGTCGTTCCTCGCAATCAAGGCGCGCGCCGTGCGCGTGGGCGACCTGAAGACATTCGGCAATTTCGTCGTGCCGCTTCCCGACGACGTGAATCCCGCGCAATACACGTCGATCGTGATCTGGTGCGAACGCTTCTCGAAATTCATCAGCGCGGCCCGCTATCAAAGCGCACCGGCGTCGGGCCTGACGTCGATGTGACCGGCCCCCGGCCGCGACGGTGCGTGCTCGCGCGTTACCGGCTCTTGCTGCGTGCGCCCTTCTTCACCGTCTTCGCGCGCGGCACTTCCTTCTCGGGCTGCGCGCCGCCGCCGGCGAGATCCTCGAGCCACGCGAGCGCATCGACGTACGACAGGAACTGCTGCAGATATTCCGGCGACAACTCGCGCATCGTCGCGAGCGACCGGTGCACGAGACTGTTCGAATTGAGCGGCCCCGCGTTGCGCGGCACCTGGTCGAGCGACTGGCGGTACTGCTGTTCGGTGCGGACCTTCGACCACATCGTGCGGAAATAATCGACGAGCGCGGGATCGAGCCCGCGCCGGTCGGCTTGCGCATCGCGGCCGAGTCGTTCGACGAGCACCGCCAGCGACGGACCGCGTACGGCCGCATCTTCGGCGGCTTGCGCGGTGCCGCACGCGGCGGCCTTCGCTTCGTCAGCCCGCGCGACGACCGCCGCGAAGCCTTCGATCAGCGTGGCGAGCCGCGCGTCGAGCAGCCCGCGCGCATCGCCTTCGAGCGCGGCCGCACGCCGTTCGAGCGCGTCGATCCGGAGAAAGCGCACGGGATCGAGCCGGTCGGCGCCCTGCTCGCGCCATGCGTCGAGCGTCGCGCGAACGTGCGTCGCGTCGTCCGTCACTTCGCGCTCCCGCCGTTCGATGCCGACTTGCGCGGCACCGGCGCGATCTCCACGCGGCGGTTCTTCGCGCGGCCTTCATCGTCGGCATTCGAGCTGACCGGCTGTTCGGAGCCGAACGCAGCCGCGAACACCGACGACGCCGGCACGCCGGCATCGATCAGCGAGCGCGTGACCGTCAACGCGCGCTTGGCCGACAGCTCCCAGTTGTCCGCGAACTGGCGGTTGCCGGCATGCACCTGCTGGTCGTCGGCGAAGCCGCTGATCATCAGGATCTCGTCGCGCGTCTTCAGGTAGGCGGCGAGCGGCGTGGCCAGCGACTTCAGCAGGTCGCGGCCCGCAGGCTGCAACTGGTCGGAGTTCAGCGCGAACAACACGTTGCCGCTGATGCCGATGCGCCCGTTCACGAGCGTCACGCGGCCGGCCGCGAGCGGCCCGGCGAGCGCCTGCTCGAGCGACTTGCGCTGCTGCGCTTCCTGCTGGCGTGCGCGCACGGCTTCCTCGAGCTTCGACGTGAGCTGAAGCTGCATGCCGATCACGCCGACGAGGATCAGCACGAATGCGCCGAGCAGCACCGACATCAGGTCGGCGAACGCGGGCCACACCGGCGCCGATTCCGCGCCGCCGTCGATTTCGTCGTGCATGCGTTACGCTCCGACGGACGCCCGCCGGCCGGCGAGCTGCTGCAGGTCTTCGACGATCTGCTTCTGCGACATCATGCTCAGGTCGATCACCTCGCGCGCCTGCGCGACGTAGTACTCCAGTTGCTCGTCGCTGCGTGCGAGCGATTTCTCGAGCGCGGCCTCGATACGCTGCAGATGGGTCAGCAGCTTGTCGTTCGACTCGCCGAACACCTGCACGGCCATCCCGAACGCGTCGCCGAGGCTCGCCACTTCGACCGCGCCAGCCGTGACTTGCGCGGCCACCGAGTCGAGCTTGCGCGTTTCGGCATCGACGGTGTCGTTGAAGCGCGCGCCGACGCGGTCGAGCAGGTCGGCCGACGTGCTGACGAGCGCGTCGATCGCGGTGCGCTGTTCGGTCGACGCGTGATTGACCGCACCGAGCAGCGTTTCGAGCGTCGCGAGCAGGCGGCTGCGTTCCTCGAGCATCGCGGTGTCGTGCACCAGGCTGTCGGACAGGCGCTGGCGCAACTCGGCGACGACGTCGGCCGCGGCCTTCGGCGCCTCCGACGCAGCCTGCACGAGGCGCGCGATCTCGTTGATCGTGTCGCTCGCATGCACCTGCGCCTGCGCGGTGATGTCGTTCGCGGTGCGGGCCAGCGTGTCGCAGATGTCCTGCTGGCGCGTCGCCGCCTGCGCGCTCGTTTGCGCCCATTCGTCGCGCAGCGCGGCCGCCATCGCGGCGAGCGAGTCGTTCCACGCGGTGAGGCGTTCTTCATCGCGCGCGGCCAGTTGCGTCTGCAGGCCCGTGTGCGAATCGCGAATCGTCGACAGCAGATCGGTCGAGCGTTGTTCGAAGGTCGAAGCCTGCGTGGTCAGATCGCGCGTCGTTTGCGCCAGTGCGTCGCAGATTTCTTGCTGACGGCCTGCGCTGTGCACGCCTGCGCGTTGCCATTCGTCGCCGAGCTTCGCGGCCATCGCGGCGAGCGAGTCGTTCCACGCGGTGAGTCGTTCTTCGTCGCGTGCAGCCAGTTGCGTCTGCAGGCCCGTGTGCGAATCGCGGATCGTCGACAGCAGATCGGTCGAGCGTTGTTCGAACGTCGAAGCCTGCGTGGTCAGGTCGCGCGTCGTTTGTGCCAGTGCGTCGCAGATTTCCTGCTGACGGCCTGCGCTGTGCACGCCTGCGCGCTGCCATTCGTCTCCGAGTTTCGTGGCCATTGCTGCCAGCGAGTCGTTCCACGCGGTGAGTCGTTCTTCGTCGCGTGCCGCCAGTTGCGTCTGCAGGCCCGTGTGCGAATCGCGGATCGTCGACAGCAGATCGGTCGAGCGTTGTTCGAAGGTCGAAGCCTGCGTGGTCAGATCGCGCGTCGTTTGTGCCAGTGCGTCGCAGATTTCCTGCTGACGGCCTGCGCTGTGCACGCCCGCGCGCTGCCATTCGTCGCCGAGTTTCGTGGCCATTGCTGCCAGCGAGTCGTTCCACGCGGTGAGGCGTTCTTCGTCGCGCGCCGCCAGTTGCGTCTGCAGGCCCGTGTGCGAATCGCGAATCGTCGACAGCAGGTCGTTCGAGCGGTGTTCGAACGTCGAAGCCTGCGTGGTCAGGTCGCGCGTCGTTTGTGCCAGTGCGTCGCAGATTTCCTGCTGACGGCCCGCGCTGTGCACGCCCGCGCGCTGCCATTCGTCGCCGAGCTTCGTGGCCATCGCGGCGAGCGAGTCGTTCCACGCGGTGAGGCGCTGTTCGTCACGCGCCGCCAGGTCGGTCTGCAGCCCCGCGTGCGACTCGCGCATCGCGGCAAGCGTCGCGCCCGAATGGCGTTCGAACGTCGCGGCGGCTTCGCCCAGCGCACGTGCGTGCTGGCTCGCAAGCGTCTCGCCAACGTGCTCCTGGCGCGACAGCGCATCGCGCCACGCATCCGACAGGCGGCTTTCGGTCGATTCGAGGCGCGTCGCAACACCGTCGAGCAAGTCCGTCGAACGCTGCGCGAAGGTCTCGGTGAACTGGCCGAGCGTCGTCTGCAACTGCTGCGCGACGGCATCGCCCGCGCGGCGCTGTTCGTCGAGCGCGCGGTTCCAGACGGCCGTCACGTTGCCGGTGGTCTTCTCGAAGCCGTCCGTCAGCCCGTCGAGCTGGCGCTGCACGGCGCCCGTCACGGTGTCGCGCAGCGCGGCCATCTCCTGCGCGAGCCCCGTCATCGTCGCGGCGACGACCGGCTGCAGCGCGGCGCCGGCCACGCGCGCGCTTTCGGCGGCGCTTTCCTTCAGCGCGTCGCCGACATTCGACGCGAGGCCCGCATACGCGCGCTCGGTCCGATCGAAAAACGCTTGCTGGCTTTCGATCTGGCGATCGTGCAGCGCGACGCTGCGCGCCTCGAGCGTCGTCATCATCGTCTGCAGGCGGTCGACCAGCGCCGGCATTACGTCGGCCTGGCGCTGCAGCAATCGGAACGATTCGTCGCGCTGGTGCGCGGACGAATGCACGCGCAACGTCGTCGCGATCTTCGCGTCGAGCTGCTGGGCCGCGTCGATCCGCTCGCGGCGCACGAGCGCCGACAGCAGCCCGAGCATCGCGGACGTCGCGACGCCGGCAATCGACGTGCCGAACGCGAACCCGAGGCCCTTCACCGGCGCGATCAGCGACGCGCGGATCGCGTCGAGATCGGTCGCGCTTTCGAGCGCGGCGCCCGTGCCCTTCAGCGTGACGACCATCCCGAGCAGCGTGCCGAGCATGCCGAGCAGCACGAGCAGGCCGACGAGGTAAGGCGTGAGCGACGGGCCCGGCAGCGCGACGCGCGCGCCTTCGACCCGCGCACGCACGGCGCCGCGCAGGCCCGGATGCAGCGTGTCGAGCCACGTGTCGAGCTTCGCGGGCGGTTCGGCCAGGCCGGCGACCGCGCGCGACAGCGTGGCGGTGGCCTGCCGGTAGCGCAGCAGTTCCCATGCGCCGGCGACGTAGCACGCGGCGATCAGCAGCGTGACGGCCGACGCCAGCGGGTTCGACGCGACATAGCCGACGCCGATCCAGCACACAGCGAGCAGACCGGCGACGAAGACAACGAGATCAAGGCGAATTCTGGACATATCGTGTTGATTAGCAGGTGCGAAGGGCCGCGAGCAGCCCGTCTACCGTTTGAAACCGGACTTCGAGTTCGGCAAGCAGGATGCTTTGCATCTCGTCGCGAAACGTATCGAGCCATGCACCGGGCACGATCGCCGCGACGGCCGTGCCGTCGGCGACCGCCGCGCTGTTATCAGCCGGATCGGCTGCGGCTGCGGCTGCGGCTGCGGATTCGGCATCGGCCAGCGCCTGCCGTTCCGCGTCGCGCAGCCGCCCGAAACGCGTGCCGAGCAGCGCGGGCACGGCCGACAGCAGGCTGCGCTCACGCGCGCCGAGCACGCGCTCCATGATCGTGTCGAGCGTCGCGAGCCGCGCCATCCCGGACGAGCACGCGGCGAGCGCGACCCGCAGGCGACCGCGCAACTGGCCGATCGCCGTTTCCATGTCCTGCTGCAGGGACAGATAACGCTGGCGGAAGTCCGCGAAATCGGCCGTGTCGGCGGCCGGCGGCGGCGGATCGCCGGGCCGGCGCCGCGCACGCGGCCGGTTGGTGGCCATGATCGCCTGCGCGAGGTCGTGGCGCACGCGCGCGCAGTCGCGCTCCGCGTCGTAGCCGCGCACACCGGCCGCGACGCCGGGCGGGCTCGCGTTCAGCGCGGACGACAGCGTGATCGCGTCGGTCCAGCCGAGCCACTGGCTCAGCCGGTCGGACAGCGTCTGCCGGGATTCCGCGACGTCGGCATCGGCCAGGCGCGCGAGCAGCCGGACGAGCGTCGGACCGCTCAGCGCCGGGCGCGGAGGTGCTTGCACCATGCTGCAAACCGTCAAAAAAGGCAGCAGTTTACACGTCGCCGGGAGGTCGACCGCCAGAATCGGGGAAGCGGCGCCGTCCGGTGCGGCGTGCGACACACGCGAACGCCCGCCACGCAAGGCTTGGCGGGCTGCTGAGGGGGGTGCTGCTGCGGTTCTGCCGCGCCGTTGCCGTTGCCGTTGCCGTTGCCGTTGCCGTTGCCGTTGCCGTTGCCGTTGCCGTTGCCGTTGCCCTTGCCCTTGCCCTTGCCCTTGCCCTTGCCCTTGCCCTTGCCCTTGCCCTTGCCCTTGCCCTTGCCCTTGCCCTTGCCCTTGCCCTCGCCCTCGCCCTCGCCCTCGCCCTCGCCCTAGCTCGCAGCCTCGTCGCCCACCGGTTGCGAATACCGCCGACGATGCCTGCCGCGTTGCGCTACCATCGCAGCACCCGTCGAGCCACGCGTGCCGGCTGCGGGCTGTGCCCCCGAGACCGGGTGCCACCGACCCACAACGACAACAAACGGGCCCGGCCCGACCGCACACGATGCTTGCCAACCTCGTCACCCGCCTGCGCGACCGTTTCGGCAAACCGCCGACCCCGCAGGCCTTCGCCGAACGCCTGATCGCCACGCTGCGCGCATCGGGCGACACGCGCACCTGGCGCCATGTGGACGAGAAAGGCTGCCTCGTCCAGTCGGATGCCCCGTCGAACATCATCAACCTGCACAACCTGTTCCGCGACTACGCGGCCGCGAAGCCGTCCGAGCGCGACACCGTGCTGAAACGGCAGGCGAACGCGATGATGGCGCACGAGACCCCGACGGATTTCACCGCCGCGCGCGCGAAGCTGCGGCCCGTGATCCGCAGCGCGACCGAGCGCGGCGTGACCGAGCTGCAACTGGCCGGGCAACCCGGCGTAATAGAACTGGCGTTCCGGCCGCTGTGCGAGAACATCGAGATCGGCATCGCGTACGACGGCGAGTTCAACATCGCGCGCCTGTCGACCTCAACGCTCGACAAATGGGGCATCTCGTTCGACGACGCGTGCGAGATCGCGATCGACAACCTGCGGGCCGCATCGTCGACGCCGTGGGCCGCGCTGCCGAACGGGGTGTTCCTGTCGCAATTCGACGATTCCTACGACGCGGCGCGGCTGCTGCTGACCGACCTGCTCCACCGGCAGCCGATCGCCGGCGCGCCGGTCGTGATGGCACCGAACCGCGCGGTGCTGCTGCTCACCGGCGACCGCAATCCGGCCGGGCTCGCAGCCATGGTCGACCTCGCCGAACAGGCGCAGGCGCAGCCGCGCCCGCTGCCGCCGCTGATGCTGCGCTGGGATGGCACCGCCTGGCGGCGTTTCGTGCCGGAAGGGCTCGAATCGAAGCTGTACGCGCTGCGCATCGGCGAGCTCGCGGGCGACTACCAGGATCAGCAGACGCTGCTCAACGACCTGCATGAACGCGACGGCACCGACGTTTTCGTGGCGACCTACTCGGTGTACAAGCGCCAGGACGGCAGCCTGTTCAGCGTCGGCGTATGGAGCGACGGCGTGCCGACCCTGCTGCCGGAGACGGATATCGTCGCGCTCCATCGCGAGTCGACCGGACAGTCGGCCTACGTGCCGATGGCCGAGCTGCTGCACACGTGCGGCGATCTGATGACGGCCACCGGGCATCGCCCGGTGCGTTATGAAGTGAAGGGTTTCCCCGACGACACGCGGTTCGCGGCGCTGCTGGAGCGGTTCGGCGAAGCCTGATGCCGATGCGCGGCTCGCGCGGCGCGCGCCGGCAGCCAGCCACGGGAATGGCCGGCCGCCGTGGGATGCAGATCAGGAATGGACGCGCTCAGATCCCCGCTTTCGGCGCGTTCAGGATCAGCCGCAGCCCGAGCAGCGTGATCGCGCCGGCCGCGACGCGGTCGATCCACTTCTTCGCGCGCAGGTAGAGCTCGCGCGGCCGGCGCGTGGAAAAGCACAGCGCGACGATCGTGTACCAGCCGAACTCGACGCCGAACACGAGCGGCGGCAGCGCCAGATAGCACCACAGCGGCGGATGCTGCGGGAGCAGCGCCGCGAAGATGCTGCCGTACCAGATCGCCGTCTTGGGGTTGCTGAGCTGGGTCGTGAGGCCCGTCCAGAACGACTTGCGCGCACTGCCGCCGGCCAGCGCCTCCGGATCGTCCATCGCGATCGGCCGGTCGGCGCCGCGCCAAATCTTCGACGCCATGTAGATCAGGTACGCCCCGCCCGCCACCTTGAGGCCCACATACAGCCATTCGACGGCCTGCAGCAGCGTATAGAGCCCGGCCAGCGCGACGCCGCCGAACACGATGCCGCCGATGCCCATGCCGAGCGCGGTGGCCAGCCCGTCGCGGCGCGACAGCCCGATCGAATTGCGGGCAACCAGCACGAAGCTCGGGCCCGGAATCATCGCGCCGAGAAACAGCGCAGCCAGGATGGCGAGTACGGCAGCCGATGCAGTCATCGAAATCTCCTTGGTGAGCGACGCCGAATCGCCGACGCCTGCGTGTCGCTTCCGACGGTCGAGCCGCTGATTCTGGCACGCTTTGCGCATGGCCGAAAGCCGCGTTGCGCTGCTATGCTGGCCCTCTTTCCCGCCATTCGTGCCGCCCACCATGATCGAGATCCGCGCCGCCCGCTATCCCGACGACGCCCGCGTCGTCGAGGCGATCTTCCGCGAGTACATCGCGAGCCCGACCGTCAGCCTCGCATTCCAGGACTACGAGCCCGAGATCGCCGCGCTGCCCGGCAAGTACGCGGCGCCGCGCGGGCGGCTGCTGCTCGCGTGGCACGGCGAGCGCGCGGTGGGCTGCGCGGCGTTTCGCGAGATCGACGGCACGACGTGCGAGATGAAGCGCGTCTATGTGCGCCCCGAAGCGCGCGGGCTGAACGTCGGCCGCCAGCTCGTCGAACGGCTGCTGCTCGACGCGAAGGCGGCCGGCTATGCGCGCATGTGTCTCGACGTGCTGCCCGAGTTCGTGGCCGCAAGGAAACTGTATGCGTCGCTCGGCTTCACGCCCGCGCCGCCGGTCACGTTCAATCCGGTGCCGGGCACCGAATTTCTCGGGCGGGACTTGTAGCCCTGCGCGATCGGCACACCCCTCCTTCTTTTAACCGGACACCCCGTCATGCGCGCTATTTACCTGCCCATCATGCTCGTCCCGCTGCTCGCCGCGCTATCGCTCGATGCCCGCGCCGGCGACCTGCCGAAGTCGATCGCCGCGCAGTTGCCGCCCGGCTACCAGCCGCTGCTCGCGCATGCCGGGCCGGATCTCGACAACGGACGGCACAGCTTCCTCGTCGTCGTGCATCGGGCGGTCGATACGCGCGAGCAGCCGTCGCCGCGCCCGCTGCTGATCTTCGAGGAGCAGGCCGACCACGCATTCCGGCTCGCCGCGCGCAACGACCAGGTCGTGCTGCGCGCGAACGAGGGCGGCCAGTGCGATCCGTTCGATCCCGAAGATGCCGCCGACAACGGCTTCGCGGTGAAAGGCCGCTATTTCACCGTGCAGAACTTCGTCGCGTGCGGACAGCACTGGAGCGACTACGTGACATTCCGCTACGACCCGCACACGCGCGGCTGGGTATTTTCGAACCAGATCGTCACCGAATCGTTTCCGCTCGACGACCAGCCCGACCACGTCACCGTCACGCGCGCCGACGCGCACCGGCCGGTGTCGTTCGATCAGTGGAAGCGCAAGGACTGACGCGACCGGGGCAACGCGTCGCGAGCGCTTGTATCGCACGCCGGCCGGCGCTGGCACGGCGGGACTCCGTCGCGTCCCGCGCCGCCCGCCCCGCCAGCGCTCGCGAGCGCACGCCAACAGGGCTACCATAAGCGCTCGCCGTCGCGCGACCGTGCGCCGGCATCGCACGCGGCTCGCCCGCCCCGTTCCCTCGCTGCACCCGCACAGGAGGACGTCATGACGCAACACTTCGACGCGATCGTCATCGGCACCGGGCAAGCCGGGCCGCCACTCGCCGCGCGGCTGTCGGCCGCCGGGATGAAGGTCGCGATCATCGAACGCGGCCGCTTCGGCGGCACCTGCGTGAACACCGGCTGCATTCCGACCAAGACGCTGATCGCGAGCGCGTACGCCGCGCACCTCGCGCGGCGGGCCGCCGAATACGGCGTGTCGGTCGGCGGCCCCGTCACCGTCGACATGAAAGCCGTGAAGGCGCGCAAGGACCAGATCTCCGGCCGCTCGAACCACGGCGTCGAGCAATGGGTGCGCGGGCTCGCGAACACCACCGTGTTCCAGGGTCACGCCCGCTTCGAGCGCGCCGATGCGGTGCGCGTGGGCGACGCACTGCTCGAAGCGGAACGCATCTTCATCAACGTCGGCGGGCGCGCACAGGTGCCCGCGATGCCGGGCCTCGACACGGTGTCGTACCTGACCAACTCGACGATGATGGACGTCGACTTCCTGCCCGAGCATCTCGTGATCGTCGGCGGCAGCTATGTCGGGCTCGAATTCGGCCAGATGTATCGCCGCTTCGGGTCGCAGGTCACGATCATCGAGAAGGGCTCGCGCCTGATCCGCCGCGAGGACGAGGACGTGTCGCAAGCCGTGCACGAGATCCTCGCAAACGAAGGGATCGACGTGCAGCTCGATGCGACCTGCCTGAGCGCACGGCGCGACGGCACCGGCATCGCGGTCGGCCTCGATTGCGCCGGCGGCGGCCGCGAGGTCGCGGGCTCGCACCTGCTGCTCGCGGTCGGACGCGTGCCGAACACCGACGATCTCGGGCTCGATCGTGCGGGCGTCGCGACCGACGCGCGCGGCTATATCGAGGTCGACGAGCAGTTGCGCACGAACGTGCCCGGCATCTGGGCGCTCGGCGACTGCAACGGGCGCGGCGCGTTCACGCATACCGCGTACAACGACTTCGAGATCGTCGCGGCCAACCTGCTCGACAACGATCCGCGCAAGGTGTCCGACCGCATCACGGCGTACGCGATGTATATCGATCCGCCGCTCGGCCGCGTCGGCATGACGCTCGCGGAAGCGAAGCAGACGGGCCGCCGGCTGCTTGTCGGCACGCGCCCGATGACGCGCGTCGGCCGCGCGGTGGAAAAAGGCGAGAGCCAGGGTTTCATGAAGGTGATCGTCGACGCGGACAGCCATGCGATCCTCGGCGCGTCGATCCTCGGCGTGACGGGTGACGAAGTCGTGCACGGGATGCTCGACGTGATGGCCGCGGGCGCGCCGTACACGACGATCAGCCGCGCGATGCACATCCACCCGACCGTGTCTGAGCTCGTGCCGACGCTGCTTCAGGATCTGCATCCGGTCGAATGACGCGCGGCCCGACGGGCGGCCGCGCGCGGGTGTCGCAGCAGTGTCACTGCGGTGCCGGGCGGTATGCGAAGATGGCCGCTCGCCACGACACCCGGGAGCGCCATGGACCGCCTGCAAGCGATGCAGATCTACGTACAGATCGTCGAACGCGGCAACTTCACGCAGGCGGCCGACGCGCTGCAGCTGCATCGGCCGGCCGTGACGAAAGCCGTGCAGCAGCTCGAACAGGAACTCGGCGTGCGGCTGCTGAACCGCAGCACGCGCCGCGTCAGCGTGACCGCCGAAGGCGAGGCGTTCCATGCGCGCTGCGTGCAGTTGCTCGGCAGCATCGATGACGCGTTCGCGTCGTTCCCGAAACAGCGCGCGATGCCGAAAGGCCGGTTGCGCGTCGACATCGCGCTCGCGCTGGCGAAGACGGTCGTGATTCCGGCGCTGCCCGATTTCCAGCAGCGCTATCCGCAGATCGAGCTCGTGCTCGGCGCGAGTGACCAGCCGGTCGACCTGATCAGCGAAGGCATCGACTGCGTCGTGCGGGTCGGCACACTGAAGGATTCGAGCATGGTCGCGCGCACGGTCGGCGCGGTGCCGATGGTCACGTGCGCGTCGCCCGCCTATCTCTCCCGCCACGGTTTGCCGCGTACGCTCGACGACCTGCGAGCGCATCGCGCCGTCAACTTCTTTACCGGCAGCAATCGCCGCGTGCTCGAATGGACGTTCCGCCCGCACGGCGAAACGGTCGCGGTAAAGCTCGCGAGCAGCCTGCTCACGGACAACTCGGAAGCGCTGCTGTCCTGCGGGCTGGCCGGCCTCGGCATCGTGCACGCGTTGCGGCCCGCGTTGCAGCCGAGCATCGACTCGGGCCTGCTGATCGAACTGCTGCCCGGCGTGCCTGCCGTGCCGAAGCCGGTGTCGGTGCTGTACCCGAACCGCGCGCATCTGCCCGACAAGGTGCGCGCCTTCATCGACTGGCTGACCGAGCTGTTTGCGCGGCGTTATCCCGCATAGAACAGGTGCGCGTCGATTGTTATTCTTCGAATAACAATCAATGATCCGCCCATGCGTTTATCCGGCACGGGTACCCGCCTACAGTGCTCCTTCATCGACACCCGTTCATTGAAGGAGCCATCCATGTCCCGCATCGTTCGTTTCCACCGTATCGGCGGCCCTGAAGTCCTGCAGATCGACGACGTCGACGTGCCCGCGACGGGCCCCGATGAAATCCAGCTGCGCGTGAAGGCGATCGGCCTCAATCGCGCGGAAGTCATGTACCGCAGCGGCGAATACACGTTCATGCCGCGCCTTCCCGCGGCGCTCGGCTACGAGGCAGCGGGCATCGTCGCGGCGGCCGGCCGCAACGTGACGGCGTTCGCCGAAGGCGATGCGGTGAGCGTCGTGCCGGCGTTCTCGTTCGCCGACTACGGGATGTACGGCGAGCTCGTCAACGTGCCCGCGCATGCGGTGGTCAGGCATCCGGACAGCCTCTCCTTCGAGGAAGCAGCCGCGACGTGGATGATGTTCGTCACGGCCTGGGGCGCGCTGATCGAACTCGGCGGGCTGCGGCGCGGCGACGCGGTGCTGATCGGCGCCGCGTCGAGCAGCGTCGGACAAGCGGCGATCCAGGTCGCGAACTACGCCGGCGCGGTGCCGATCGCGCTGACGCGCAGCGAATCGAAGCGCCAGGCGCTGTTCGACACGGGCGCGAAGCACGTGATCGTCGGCAGCCCCGCCGACCTGCCGCAGCGCGTGGCGGACATCACCGGCGGCACCGGTGCGCGCCTAGTATTCGATCCGGTCGGCGGCCCGGACGCGGCGAACCTGCTGCGCGCGCTGGCCACGAACGGCACGTTCTTCCAGTACGGGGCGCTCGACACGCGCGACATCCCGGTGCCCGTGATGGACCTGCTCGCACGCCACCTGACGCTGCGCGGCTACGAGCTGTTCGAGATCACCGGCGACGCGCAGCGGCTCGAGCGCGCGAAGCGCTTCATCGTCGACGGGCTCGCGGCCGGCGCACTGAAGCCGCTGATCGATCGCACGTTCGCGTTCGACGACATCGTGCAAGCGCATCGATACATGGAAGCCGGTGCGCAGGTCGGAAAGATCGTCGTCACGGTCTGAAGGGTGTCATGCGGGCGGTGGGTGGGCCCGTTGCAAGCAACGGCCCGCCCGCCGCCCGCTCAGCCTTCGAAATACCGCGGCCGGTCGATATCGGCCAGCAGCCCCGGCTGCGTCGGCGCCCAGTCGAGCGATGCACGCGTGCGCTCGCTCGTTGCCGGCGCATCCATCCCCGCGAACATCGCGAACCAGCCGAAGTGCTCGGCGGCTTCAGCCGCCGTTTTCGCGACGACCGGCACGTTCAGCCGCCGGCCGATCACTTCCGCGATTTCTCGGAACCGTACGCCCGTATCGTCAACCGCGTGATAGCGCGCACCGGCCGCGCCGCGCTCGACCGCGAGCCGGTACACGCGCGCCGCATCGAGCCGGTGCACGGCAGGCCAGCGATTGCTGCCATCGCCGACAAAGGCCGACACCCCCTTCTCCCTCGCAAACGCGATCAGGCGCGGCACGAAGCCGTGATCGCCGTCGCCGTGCACGGACGGCGGCAGGCGCACGACCGACGCGTGCACGCCGCGCGCTTCCAGCGCGACCGCAGTCGCCTCCGACGCACGCGGATAGGTGGACGACACCGGCACGTGCGGATCGTCTTCCGTCGCCGCGCGCCCGGGCGCGACGAGCGCGAGACCCGACGTGACGACCAGCGGCCGCGCCGAGCCCGCGAGTACCGCGCCGATCGTCTCGATCGCGCGACGGTCCAGTTCGCAGTTCTGCGCGAAGCGCGAGAAGTCGTGATTGAATCCCGTATGGATCACCGCATCGGCGGCTTCGGCGCCGCGCGTGAGGCTGTCGAGGTCCTCCAGCGACCCGCGATGGACGTCGGCGCCAGCCGCCGCAACCGACGCGGCGGCCGCGTCGGACCGCGCGAGACCGAGCACCGAGTGCCCCGCGGCAACGAGTTCGGCAACCACGGCCGAGCCGACGAATCCCGACGCTCCAGTAACAAAGACACGCATGTTCAGCACCTCCGGATGGCATGGAGGATTACTATCTGTCGACGGCCGCTCGCGGTGAAGACGTGACGGTTTACCGGTAAACGAACTAACAGGATATGGCCGACGCCCCCGACAACCTGCTCGGCGCGTACCTGCGGGACCGCCGCGAGAAACTCGACCCGGCCGCGCTCGGGCTGCCGGCCACGCGCCGCCGCACGCCGGGCCTGCGGCGCGAGGAAGTCGCGCAGCGCGCGCACGTGAGCGCCGCGTGGTACACGTGGCTCGAACAGGGGCGCGGCGGCGCGCCGTCGGCCGACGTGCTCGACCGGCTCGCCCGCGCGCTGCTGCTGAACGACGCAGAACGCGAGCACCTGTTCCTGATCGGTGTCGGCCATCCGCCGGAAGTGCGCTATCACGCACCGGCCAGCGTGACGCCGCGCCTGCAGAACGTGCTCGATTCGCTCGATGCGAGCCCCGCGATCGTGCGCACCGCGACCTGGGACGTCGTCGCATGGAACGTCGCCGCGGCCGCGACGCTGACCGACTATGCGACACTGCCGCCGCCCGCGCGCAACATCCTGCGGCTGATCTTCGTCGACGACGGCGTGCGCGACGCGCAGCCGAACTGGGAACGCGTCGCGCGCTTCGCGGTGGGCGCGTTTCGCGCGGACGTCGCGCGCGGCGGCGCGACGCGGGCCGTGCAGGCATTCGTCGACGAGATGCGCGCGACGAGCGCCGAATTCGATGCGATGTGGCGCGACCACGATATCCATGCGCACGACGAAAGCACGAAGGAAATCCGCCATCCGCAGGCCGGCCGGATCGCGCTCGACTATTCGGCGTTCTCGGTCACGGGCCGCCCCGACCTGAGCCTCGTGATCTTCACGCCCGCGACGCCGGCCGATCGCGCGCGCATTCGGGCACTCGTCGCGGCCCGCGAACACGCGGGAGAACGGCAGGGGGAACAGCGCGCGCCGGCAGCCTGACGACGTGTGACATCCACCGCGCACCCCGCCCCGCCAGCCGCGCCCATCCGGCCCCGTCGCCTCGCGCGAATCCATCGCATTCCGCACTGATTCCCAGTCGAATATTTAATTTTTGCCTGGCGTAGCGCGCGCTTACCCTTTCGGCATCGCATCACTGGGCCACCGGCCCCTCCCTGGAGCATCCCGATGTCCGATCCCGGCACCGCGCAAGCTGTCCGCCGCCCGCATGCGGCTTCCGTGTCCTATGGCGCGCTCGCGCTGCTGGTGCTGGCCGGCCTCAACCTGCGTCCGTTCCTGACCGCGTTCGGCCCCGTGCTCGACATCGTGCGCGCCGACACGGGCCTCGGCTTTCGCGCGGCCGCGCTGCTGACCACACTGCCGTTCGTGCTGATGGGGGTCGTCGCCGGGGCCGGTGTCGGACTCGCGCGACGCGTCGGCGAGCAGCGCGCGCTGACCGTCGCGCTGGCACTGATCGCGGCAGGCTGCATGGCGCGCCTGTGGACCGGCGGCAGCACCGGCCTGATCGCGACCGCCATCGTCGCGGGCGCCGGCGTCGCCGTGGTCCAGGCGCTCGTGCCCGGCCTCGCGAAGCGCTGGTTCGCCGGCCGGCTGCCGCTCGCGATGGGCCTCTATTCGGCCGCGCTGGTCGGCGGCGGCGCATTCGGCGCGGTCGCGAGCCCGTGGCTCGCCGCGCACGGCGGCTGGCATCTCGCGCTCGCCGTGTGGGCCGTGCCGGCACTCGTCACGCTCGCGCTGTGGCGCGCGAAAGCGCCGCGCGACGCCGTGCACGCCGCAGCGGCGGCGGCGCCGCTCACCGCGTTCGCCCGCATTCCGCGTGCGTGGCAGCTCGCGCTGTTCTTCGGGCTCAGCAACAGCGGCTACGCCAGCCTCGTCGCATGGCTGCCCGCGTTCTACCGCAGCATCGGCATGAGCCCGCAAGCGAGCGGCAACCTGCTCGCATGGATGGCGCTGTTCCAGGCGACCGGTGCACTCGCGATGCCGTTGCTCGCGAAACGTTCGCCCGACCGCCGTGCCGTGCTGTGGCTCACGCTCGCGCTGCAGGCGGCCGGCTTCGCCGGGTTCGCGACGCTGCCCGCGTTCGCGCCGTGGTTCTGGGTCGCGAGCGTCGGCCTCGGTCTCGGCGGCTTCTTCTCGATGAGCCTGATCGTCACGCTCGACCACCTGCCCGATGCGCGGCTCGCAGGCGCGCTCGCCGCGTTCGTGCAGGGCATCGGCTTCCTGACCGTCGCGGCGAGCCCCTGGCTGATCGGCTGGCTGCGCGACGCAGGCGGTGGCTTCGCGATCGCCTGGTGGATGCATCTCGGCGTGATCGCCGCGATGGCCGCACTGAACGCCGCGTTCTCGCCCGCCGGCTACCGGCACAGCATGGTGCGCATCACCGGCGCCGCCCGCTAAAGCCCCCCTTCGAATCCGGACGCTGCGCCGGCCGCTTGCGGCGAAGCGTCCAGCCGCCCGCGCGTGGCCGGGCGCGGGCAGTCACGCCTGTCGGCCGCCAGTTCGCTTCACCACAAACAACATCGACCGGTATTGGAGACAATCATGAAAAAGCTCGTTCTGGCCATTGCGCTCGCGCTGACGGCAGGCGCCGCCGCCGCGAAGGACCCGGCCGTCCTGCGCCTCGGCGTCGACCCCAGCTATGCGCCGTTCGAATCGCTCGCACCCGACGGCAAGCTCGTCGGCTTCGACATCGATCTCGGCAATGCGATCTGCGAACGGATGAAGGTGCGCTGCGTGTGGGTCGAGAACGCATTCGACGGGATGATCCCGGCGCTGAAGGCGCGCAAGTTCGACGGCGTGCTGTCGTCGATGAGCGTGACCGAGAAACGCCTCGCGCAGATCGCGTTTACCGACAAGATCAACAACGTTCCGCCCCGGCTCGTCGCGCGGCGCGGCTCGAACCTGCAGCCGACGCCCGAATCGCTTCAGGGCAAGAGTGTCGGCGTCGAACAGGGATCGACGCAGGAGACTTATGCACGCACGTACTGGGAGCCGAAGGGCGTGATCGTCCGCACGTACCAGACGCAGGATCTCGTCTACCAGGACCTGCTGTCGGGGCGGCTCGATGCATCGCTGCAATCGTCGGTGCAGGCCGATCTCGGTTTCCTGAAAACCGCGAAGGGCGCGAACTTCGCATTCGCGGGGCCGCCGCTGCATGACCCGAAGACGCTCGGCGTGGGTTCGGCGATCGGTGTGCGCAAGGATGACGACGCGCTGCGCACACAGATCAACCAGGCACTCGCGAGCCTGATCCAGGACGGGACGTACCAGCGGATCGCGAAAAAGTATTTTTCATTCGATATCTATAACTGACCGCGAAAGCGGAACACACGAAGGGGCGTGGTACGCGCATGCACCACGCCCCTTCTTCACGTTCACGACCTGCCGAGGTCGATGGTCAGCCGGCTTTTTCGCAGGACAAACGCAGCACCCGCCATCCGCACCTCGCAATGCGGCGCCATTCCGCGCAGGAAGCCTAACCTTTCGTTTTTCCGTTTCCTGAACTGTCTGAAAGAGATCACGATCCGCTGTCTCGCCAGGCGCCCACTGCCGGATCGCGTAGCGTACCGCTCCCGGGAGAAAACACGATGCGAACGCGCTGCCTTGCTGCCGGATTCATCGGATCCGGTTTCCTTCTGTGCGGCTGCACGACACCCATGGGCCAGCAAGCCGCTTCCGCCGGGACACCGCTGGAATATGTGCAGGCCCCCGATCAGTACGTGATCCCCGTGCCGCTCGCGCCGGCCGTCAAAGCCGGCAATCTTCTGTTCGTTTCGGGCATTCCCGCTTACGACCGGAACGGCAAGCTCGCGGTCGGCGACTTCACCAGGCAGATGACTCAGGCGATGGAGAACGTCACCGGAATCCTCAAGGCCGCAGGCACGGGCCGGGATCGCGTGGTGAAGGTGGATGTGATGCTGGTGCGGCGTGAAGACTTCAAGGAAATGAACCGCATCTACGCGGGTTACTTCCAGGCCGGGAAATTCCCGGCCCGAAGTACCGCAATCGTGGCGTCATTGCCGAATCCGGACTTCCTCGTGGAAATCGACTGTATCGCCGTGGTGGACAAGCGATGACGCATGTCGCGAACGATCGCGACATGCACGCACCGCCCGCATCGAATGGCGCGACTACGCCGCTCGCTGCAACAGGTCGGTCGCGAAAGACTTCGCGTGCTCGACAGCCTCCTGCGCGTCGCCGAACACACCGAGCTGATCCCAGTGCTCTTCGGCCGCATACGTTCCCTTCACGGCGAGCGCCCGCTGAACGCTCAACTGCGCCGCGTAACTGCCATCCTCCAGCGGACGGGCCGTCGCAACCACCTTGTGCGGCGGGCTGGCCCGCTCCGGCTGAATCAGCTCGACCGCCCCGCCGGCCATGTCGACATTCATCAACTCGTTCCTCGCTTTGCAGTCCGGGCAGTAGAAGCACCACCCCGCATCCTCCTGATGGGGCCTGATCTGCCCGCGAGCGAGCACGGCGCGGCATTCAACGTTTTCGCAGATGAACGGCATTGCAGTCTCCGAAGTTGTTTGTGGAAAATCCTAGCATGTCCGTCGACGGTCAACCACCGGCATCGTCATCGACTTGACCGCCGTGCCGGTGATTCGCGCCGCCGCGACGGTCAGGCGACCGCCATAGCCCTTGACACGCCGCGCACGCGGGTCGACCGGGCGCTCGCGAACCGGATGTCACCCGGGATAAACTGTCTGCCCGACCACGAACCGAGCAATCCTCCATGCTGATCCGCGTTGCAAACCTGACCGATGCCATCCCGCTGGCCGAATTGAAGCGCGACACGTTTCGCGAAACCTTTCTGGAGGATGGCTTCGGCATCGACTACCCGCCGAACGACCTGGCTGCGTACGAGACCCGCACCTATTCGGTGGAAGCGATCACGGGCCAGCTCGACGATCCCGGGTGCCGCACGTGGGTCGCTGAAAGCGACGACGGGCAGCTGGTGGGTTATGCACACGTGGGGCCGTGCAAGCTCCCGCACCCGGAAGTCGCCGACGGTTCGGGGGAGATCCATCAAATCTACCTTCGGCGGGGTACGCAAGGGACCGGCGCCGGGCGCGCGTTGTTCGACTCCGCACTGGACTATCTCGCAACGGAACGCCCCGGCCCGGTATGGCTCGGCGTGTGGTCCGGCAACGCGAAGGCCATTGCGTTCTATGAGAAGGCCGGGTTCACGCGCGTCGGCACGTACGATTTCAAGGTCGGCGATTCGACCGATCTGGAATTCATCTACCGTCGCTGACGCGATGGATCGAGAACCGGGGCAATTGACGCGCCCCGGCCGATCGCGTTATCTTGAATTTATGCAGCTCGATCCGATCCCCTTCGCAAGCATCACCACAACGACGACCGTCGGCAACGGTGGGTCGTCCGGGATGCGCACGCGGTAATCTTCGCAGCTGCATGTCACCAGGGCCCCGCCGGCAAAAGACGGGGCTCTTCGCATTTGCGGCGCCTCGCTTGTCCGGCATCACGTCATATGAGCCAGGAGTCGCCATGAACGAAGTCGATCATCAAGGCCGGAACAGCGCAGACGAGGTGCTGCTCGTCATCTCGATTCAAACCCTTCCCGGAAAGCGTCACGAGCAGATTGCCGCGTATGAACACCTCGCGCCCATCGTTCGCGCGGAACCCGGGTGCCTCCAGTACGACCTGCATTCCGTCGCCGACGATGAAAACCGGTTCGTGCTGATCGAGCGCTGGGCGTCGGCGGCCGCGCTGGCCGCTCACGACGCGACGCCGCATATGGTCGCCAACGATGCGCGCAGCCCGGGGTTCAGGGCGGCACCGGCAACGGTGGTGCGGTTGATGCCCGAGCGCGTCGCATAGGTGGAAAAGCGTTCGTCGCGGATTCCGGGGGGGCGCTTCGCAGGTGCCCGCGTTCGGCGATGAAAGGCCGTTCGCGGCAACCTGTCTTCGAACAACATCGGAACATTTCGCGCCGGTGCGCTGGCGGGTGTCGGAATCGGCCTGTTCACTCGGCCTTCACTTGCCGGCGAACTTTGGCATCCCGACATAACCACCGTGCTCGACGATTCGTTGAACGAAGTCAAAGACGTCAGCCTCGTCTGGCCAAAACACCGGTATGTGTCGGCACCTGTCCGAATGGTGACGGATTTTATCCGTCACGCAGGCCTGCCGTGTTCAGCCAACCATCGGAGCGAAAATGCGCTCGGCCCCAATCGCGCGTGACGCAGACACGCCGTGACTGAAACTGCGGGTGCCCGCATCAGGAAGGAATCAGCGCATCGTCAGTCACTGCGCGGATATGGCGACGGCGTCATTCGTGGATCGTTGGTCGGCATGTCGATACCCAGCAACGACAGAAGCGGCGGGTCAAAGCAATGTTGCGGGAAGAAGTGATTGAAATAGGAAACGTCCTCGCGTCGGTCCGCCCTCTCGAACATCGCTTCAATCGGCCCCCAATAGTATTGCCAGGACAACCTGTCCATCTCGCGCTGTCGATCGCCCGGAAGCGCATCGGTTTCAATCGTGCTCAGCCCGTCGTGCGTGAATCGATAGACGCGCCAGAACCCGTCGCTCAGGAAATTCGGCGCACTCGGCGAGAACGCGACATAGTCCGCACCGGCTGCGTCCCGATACCCGGCAATGCGGGTAAATGCCTGAAAGGACGGGATGCCGGCCATGCTGTCCGGATCGCGCAATTCGAGCTGGTAGAAATAGAACAGCGTCTGCGTGGCTTCGTCATACCGGACGACCAGCTTGTTGCCGGGGTTGTGATACCACCCGGTCGCCGGATCCGTGTATCCGCCATAACCGTCCGGCTGCAGGCCCGGCTTCCTGCCCAGGATGCATCGAACATCGTCGATCAGTGCATCACCCCAGTCGGCATAGAACTGATTCAACCGTGTCTTGCCAATCGATACAGAAGCGTAGATACCTACCGGCTCCATGCGTTTACTCCGTCAAGGTGGGTCCGATTCATCACCACGCATGTTACAACCAGCCCCGGCGCGAGCATGTCGGCTCGTTGCAATCAATCGAACGGTACCCGGGGTTCGTGACATAACCGGAACGAAAAATCGGCAAGCGCACGTATGCAGAACAATGCGGCAATAACGCCATGGTCAATTCGGCATCACGCAAGGTCGAGTCGACCGCAGTCATTCGTGAAGCATTTGCTTTTGCTTCGGCCTTTGCGTCGATTCAAACAATACCGCACCGGAATGCCTTTTCATGTCCGGCACATCACTTGCGTTACGATTCACGTCATCCTCAACTCCGTGGAAGCACATGAAGACTCGCGCCATCGCGGTGAGCACGGTGCTCATTGCGCTTTTCGCCAGCGCAGCGCTTGCCCAGGAACCCGGCGCGCCCAGCTACGACACCTACAAGTCATGGCTGGTCGCCTGCGACAACGGCTTGACCTGCGAGGCGAAGGGTCTCGCGAACGGTGGCGAGAACGGCGCCGACTTGCGCTTCATTCGTGCGGCCGGGCCGAACGGCGCGCTCACGGTACGGCTGAGCGTCGCCACCGACACCAGCATCAATCTCGATGACCTGCGTGTCGACGACGCGCCGCTGCGGCTGGACGACTCGGCCTGGCGCGCGAAATTAGACAAAGGGATAGCGACGTTGTCGACCACGCGACCGGCGGCCGTGGCGGCCTTCGTCTCACGGCTTCGCAACGGCACGAAGCTTCAGTTCGGCGAAGATGCAAGCGCTTATGTTCCGCTCGATGGCATGGTCGCCGCGCTGCTGCGTGTCGATGACCGGCAAGGGCGCATCGGGGGAACTACCGCGTTGATCCGCAAGGGGCCTGCCCCCGCGTCCCAGGTCACGCCTGCACCGCCGCTTCCCGTCGTACCGGAACGGAAGATCGCATCGCAGTTGTCCGATCAAGAAGAAGAAGAGCGCCTGATCGCGCGCGTGAAACGTATCCGGGATGCCAGCAGTTGTGAGGAGAATGCGTCACGGTATCTCCATGAAACAGCGTATGCACTCGACAAGAGCAAGGCGCTCGTGTTTCTTCCATGCATCATGGGCGCCTACCAGGGTTCGTCGGATGTGTTCATCGCCCCGCGCATCGGTGGCGGAAAACCGGAGCCCGTCAAACTGCCGATCCCTGAAGGGGGCTTTTCAGACCCTTCACTGACCGAACCGTCCTTCGACCCGGCTACCGGCACCCTGTCGACTTTTGGCAAGGGACGCGGGCTGGCCGATTGCGGCTATCAGGCCAGCTGGATCTGGGATGGCCATGCGTTCCGGATGTCGGCTGAGTCGCAGCAGAAAACGTGTGGTGGCGTTCAAGGAGGCGACTGGCCCACGCTCTATCGGTCGCGAAGGAAGTAAGCCAGCGATCACCTTCGATGACGCTGATTCGATACGGTCGTTCGTGCGACCGCACTGGAGGCGGTTGACCGAGGCATCGTCGACGATCCGGGCGGCGTTGCCGAACGAACGAGCGGGCCTGCCGCGCCGACACGCCGCCGCACGACCACGCCCGCCCGATCGCTCAGTAGCGGCTGCGCCCCCACAGCGTCTTCGGCTCGTCGAGCAAATGGCGCAGCCCGCTGCGCTCGATCGTGATTGCCGCGACTTCATTCACCCGTTCGAGCACCGCGTGCTCGTCGACCGACAACACGCGCCGATCCTCCATCAGCACCCTTCCGCCCACCATCGTCATGCACACGTCGGCCGCGTTCGCGAAACACGTCACGCGATACACGGGCATGTTCATCGGCATCATGTGCGGCCGGAACAGGTCGACGAGGATGAGGTCGGCGAGCTTGCCGGCCTCGAGCGAACCGGCCTCGTGATCGATCGACAGCGCCTTCGCCGCGTCGATCGTCACCATCTCCAGCACCTTGCCGTGCGGCAGCACGTCCGGGTCGCGGAAATGCCGGCGGTGGTAATGCATGCACTGCCACATGTGGCGGAACATGTCGTAGCCGCGATCGGGCGCTGCGCCGTCCGACGCGATCGCCACCGTCACACCCGCATCGATCAGCTCGGGCACCGGGCAGCGCCCGATGATCGACATGATCGCGCTCGGGTTGTGGACGATCGCGGTGCCGGTCTCGACGCATGCCGCGATGTCGTCGTCGGTCAGGTCGATGCTGTGCGACATGAACGACGTCGGGCCGAGCAAGCCGAGCTCGCGATGCGCGAACGCGAGCGTGCCCGCGCGGTGGCCGTCCTGCGTGAACGTCAGCCCGCGCTCGCGCGCGAGCGCGCCATAGCGCGCGGCCTGATCGCGGAAGTCGCGCTCGTACTGCGCGAGCTCGGGATCGTGTTCGGGCCCGTACACGGGCAGCGTCAGCGCGATGCGGATCCGGCCATCGGCATCGCCGTGGCATTCGTCGACGATGCGCTCGCACACGTCATACATCGTGTCGAAACCGATATCGCGCGTGTCGCTGCCGTCCGGCGTGTGGCGCGTATAGGCACGCGGCGCGGGCGGGCGCGACGGGCCGATCGCGACGATCGAGCGCGTACCGGTGCGCACGACCGCGTCGCAATGGCGCCGCGCATAGACCGGATCGTCGACGCGCATGATCGAATTGCCGCCGCCGAGCAGCGACACGCCCGTCGTCACGCCGGCCTTCAGCCGTTCGAGCGCGGCGAGATGCGATTCGGCTTCCCAGAACGCTTCATCGGACGCGCGCGTATAGATCGTCTCGGCCGCGGCCGACCACGCATCGCCGTCGGCGCCGCCGATCGTGCGCAGCATCGCGTGGCCCGCGTGCGCATGCGCATCGATCAGGCCCGGCAGCACGGCCCTGCGGCGCGCGTCGATCGTGCGCGCGGCGCGGTAACGCGCCTGCAATTCATCGGTGCCGCCCACGGCGACGATGCGCTCGCCCTTCACCGCGACCGCGCCGTTCTCGATCACGCGTCGCTGCGGGTCCATCGTGATCACGCAGCCGTTCGCGATCAGCGTGTCGATCGCTTCGCGGTTGTCGTCCCGGTTATCCCCTCGCTTGTCCTCGGTAGTCATCGCTCAGTGTCCTGTTGTGGTTCGATGGGTCTTGCTGCCGTCCAGCGGCCGGGCCACCGGGCGGAACCCCGGCGGCCCGGCGACGGCGTCATCCATGAAAAGCGCTCACGCCGAACCGACCGGCGTCGCGATACGCGCCTTCAGCTTGCGCTGCACCGCGCTGATCACGATGAACACCACCGCATTCACCGCTAGCGCGACGAGCCCGGGGTTGATCGACGTCAGCGTGTTCGACGCGCCCGGGAACAGCGACGCGAGCGTCACGCCATAGTAGTTCGTCATCGCAATCACGATCGCGCCGGCGACGATGCCCGCGAACGCGCCTTCACGCGTGCCGAACGGCCGCTTCAGGAAGCTCGACGCGAGCATCGGCACGAGCTGCGTGAGCAGGCTCGACGAGAAAATCGCGAGCGTGACGAAGGTCGCGCCGCCGCGCAGCACGAAGTAGACGACCACCAGCGTGAAGATCGGCAGCGCGATTCGTGCGACGCGCGTCACCTCGCGGTCGGTCGCGTTCGGCGCGAAGCCTTCGCGGTAGATGTTGCGCGCGATCGTCGTCGAGGCGTTCAGCATGATCAGCGAGCCCGGCACCAGCGCGGTGAGCAGCCCCGTGCCGCCGACGATGCCGACGAACCACGCGGGGAACGTCTGCTTCACGAGGCGCAGCAGCGCGAGATCGGCCTGCGCGCCTTCGAGCCCGCGCACGGTCATCACGGCCGCGAAGCCGACGAGGAACAGGAACGCGATCAGCACCTGGTACAGCGGCATCAGGATCACGTTGCGGCGCAGCGCGCGCTCGTCCTTCGCGACGTAGATCGCGGTGAAGCCGTGCGGATACAGGTAGTAGCCGAGCGACGTGAGCAGGATCGTCGAGTTGTACCAGCTCAGGTTGAAGCCGTGCTCGGGCATGCGCAGCAGTTCGGGATGCACGGCGTCGATCTTCGCGAACATCTCGCCCAGGCCACCGTAGTAATGCATCGGCAGGTACAGGCCGAGGAAGATCGCGATCGCGAGGATCAGCACGTCCTTGAAGATCGCGATGCTCGCCGAGCCGTGGATGCCCGACACGACCATGTACACGGCCATCAGCGTCGCGGCGATCCAGATCGCGGCCGCCTGCGGAATCAGCCCGTACGACATCTCCGACACGATCACGCCGAGCCCGCGCAGCTGGATCATCAGCAGCGACACCATCGCGAACACCGCGACGACCGACACCAGCACGCCGATCGCTCGGCTGTCGTACTTCGACGCGAAGTAGTCGGCGAACGACACGAGCCCGCGCTCTTTCGCGTAGCGCCAGACCGCCGGCAACATCCAGTAGCCGATCACGAACGCAAGGCAGCCGTACGACAGGATGTAGAACGCGGGCACGCCCTTGCTGTAGGTCCAGCCGCTCGCGCCGAGGAACGAGAACGTCGAGAACGCCTCGCCGGCCATCAGCAGGAACGTGAGCAGCGAGCCGAAGCCGCGGCCGCCGACTGCCCACTGTTCGAGCGTGAGCTTGCGGCCGCGGCGCGCCATCACGCCGATCGCGAGCGCGAACACGGCGAACGCCGCGATGATGATGATCGAAGCGTTCATCGCGCGTCTCCCGAACGGCCCGCGCGGGCCGCGTCGCGCTCGTCGAGATGGAACAGGATCGCGAGGATCGCGGCCGTCGCCGCCATCCAGATCAGGTTCCAGACGAGCAGGAACGGCAGCCCGAACAACAGCGGCCGCACCTCGGCAATCGAGCCGCCCGCATACATCCCGACGAACGGCAAAGCCGCCAGCAACAGTTTGAATTTCATGTGAGCCTCCTCCGGAAGACGCGCGTACGCATCAGGACATCAGAACTTCTGGCGGATGCCGACCACCACCGCCACCTGCGACGTCGTCGACGACGCGCTGTCGGTGCCGTCGATCCACGCCTGGCCGACACCCGACGACGCCTTCTGGTAGAAGCCGTTCACATACACGTCGGTGCGCTTGGACAGCAGGTACTGCAGGCCGGCCGATACCTGGTGGTAGTGGCCGCTGTCGCTGGCGCGCGCGACCTGCGTGTAGGTGTAGCCGGCCGCCGCCATCAGCGCGGGCGTGATCATGTAGCGCAGGCTGCCTTCATAGTTGTTGAAACGCAGCGCGCCGCCTGTCGCCTGCCCGAAGTTCGAGCCCGTGTACAACAGGCCGAGCGTGGCCGGCCCGATCGCGTAGCTGCCGCCCGCGCCCCAGATCTGCTGGCGGATCGCGTTCCCGAGGCTCGCACCGAACACCGATTCCGACGACGGATAGTAGTTATCCGAAGCAACTGCGCCGCTCGTGCTGACCGCCGGATGATTCACGCGCGCATACGCGGCGCCCGCGTTGAGCGGCCCGTTCACGTACGTGACGCCCGCGCTCCAGCTGTTGTCGTTCGCGAAGCCGGTCGAGTTCGAGAGGCCGTACACGAGGTTCGCCTGCAGGCCCGCAACCGTCGGCGATACGTACTTCACCGCGTTGTTGAGACGGAACGTGTTGTTGATGTCGTCGTTGTCGAACGGGTGCGTCGAGTACTGCGCGAGGAAGCTGCTCATCTGCAGCGAGCCGAGGATGTCCTGCGTCGAGTTGTACTGGCGGCCGAGCGTCACCGCGCCCCAGTTCGCGCCGCTCAGGCCGACCCACGCCGAACGCCCGAACATCCGGCCACCCTGCCCGAGCGCGCCGTTCGCGACGTTGAAGCCGTTCTCGAGCCGGAAGTTCGCCTTCAGGCCGCCACCGAGATCCTCTGAGCCGATCAAGCCCCAGCGCGGGCCCGATTCATTGCCGCCCGTGAATTGCCACAATGCATGGCCCTTCGCGTTGTTCGTGTAGGTCACGCCCGCGTCGACGATCCCGTACAGCGTCACCGTCGACTGCGCGTGCGCGGCGCCGGCAAACAGCATTGCAATGGCCGCGTTCATGCATGCGACGCCCGTCTTCCTGTCCATCATTCGCACCATCTCCGTCATCTCCTCTCCAAACCTGCTCATCGATGTTGTGTTGTGTTTTGTCGTCCTGCCCATGCATCCCGATCGAGTTGTATAGACAGTCGCTGGATGGTATCCAGCCGCAATCACATCAAGAAATGAAATGTTCAACTGGTCGGCAGTTGAAAATCGAATGGCAGGCGACGGGAAGGGAGATGAGCGAAGTCCGGGCGACCTCGCAAGAGAAACGAAAGCGCGGAAGTCCGCACGATGCGGCGCGTTTTGGTCAGACGTGAATGGCTCGCGTAAGCAAGCTGACGATTCGGCGACGCGCGATGCGGCTATACGGTTTTCCCTGACAGCCGATGCACCGCGCGTCCGGACGGCGAGTTATCGCAGTTTCTCGGCGACCGCGCGCGCCACCATGCTCAGCGCGTCGCCGCGTTCGAGCGCCGCGCGCTGCCGTGTCGCCTGGCCCTGCGCACCGAGTGCCCGCGGCGCGAAGTCCGGCGACGACGAGAACTTGACGATCGTCAGCGCGGCCTTCGGATCGACGAGGATCGACTGGCCGAAGCGCCCCGCCGCCGCGAACGAGCCGTCGCCGTCGTTCACCTGATACCAGTAGTCGCGATACGCATAACCGTCCTTGCCGGGGACCACGTTGCCCTTCGCGAACAGCACCTCGTTATGCGCAGGCTGCAGCGCCGCGCGAATCGTTGCGGCGGGCAGTGTGCCCGGCGCGCCGCCAAGCCCGGTGCGCACGCGTTCCGCGAAGCGTGCGGCATCGCGCAGCGTCGTGTAGAGCCCGCCGCTCGCCATCGCCATCGCGTTGCGGTCCACGGCGACGTAGGCATCGTCTTCCGCGAATTCGCGCCACAGCCACCGCTCGACCAGCGCGCTCCACGATTGCCCCGTCGCGCGCTGCATCGCCCACGCGACGGCTTCCGGCGAGCCGTTCTGGTAGAACCACATGCTGCCCGGCGCCACGTCCGGCACGCGCTGCACGGTCTGCAGGAACTCGACGATGCTGGCCGGCGCGCCTTCGCGGTGCGGCACCAGCCCGACCGCGCCGAACAGGCCGAGATCGGGCGGCACGCCCGGCGTATAGGCGGTGGGCACTTCCATGTCCAGGTTCTGCTGCAGCGTCGCGCTGCCGAACGGCGTGTCGGCCAGTTCTGGCACCGCGCGCGACAGCGGCGCGCCCGCGTCGAGCACCCCCGATTCGATCATCTGCGCGGCCAGCAGGCCCGTCACCGATTTCGTCATCGACGCCCATGCGTGCGGCTGATCGGGCCGGAAGCCGTCGAAATACCGCTCGTAGACGATCCGGCCGCGCTGCACGACGATGAAGCCGTCGGTATGGGTCGCGCGCAGGTACGCGTCGAGCGTCAGCGTCTCGCCGCCGATCGTCACTGGCAGCGCGTCGAGGCCGGGCGCCAGGTGCTCGGGCAGCGGCATCGGCGCGGCCGCGTGCCGGATGCCGGCCGTCGGCGCGAGCAGTCGCGTGTTGCTCAACGCCCAGCGCAGTCGCGCGGGCGTGAATGCATTCGCCTTATTGACGGCCTGGTCGGCCGGCGGTGGAAAGCCCCGCATCACGCCCGGCGCGGCAGCGTCGGTCGCGGTGGTCGCGGTGGTCGCGGTGGTCGCGGTGGTCGCAGCGGTCGCGGCGGTCGCGGCGGTCGCGGCGGTCGCGGCGGTCGCGGCGGTCGCGGCGGTCGCGGTGGTCGCGGTGGTCGCGGTGGTCGCGGTGGTCGCGGTGGTCGCGGTGGTCGCAGTGGTCGCAGTGGTCGCAGTGGTCGCAGTGGTCGCAGCGGTCGCAGCGGTCGCAGCGGTCGCGGCAAGCGTGAGCCCGCCGGCCAGCACGAAGGTGCCGGCCAGCCGGCGGGTGCGACGGGTAGCCGTCAAGCTTCGATGAATTCGCACCGAGTCATGCCTCGTAGTGGAAAGTGAACGGGCGACGTGCCCAGCAATCAGGGTTGCTGGCCGTCGATTCGCAGCAGGTTCGACACCGACGCGACACCGTCGACGCGCCGCGCGGCCGCCGCCGCGAGATTCGCCTGGTTCGTATCCGTGACCGAGCCGGCCAGCGTCACGTTGCCGTCGCGCGCCCGCACGAGGATGCGCGTCGCGTTCAGGTTTCGGGTGCGCGCGAGCGCCGTGCCGACGCGGCGTTGCAGCTTGCGGTCGGCTGCCTTGCGTTGCGCCGGCGACAGGCCGGCCGGCGCAGACGCCTGCGCGGTGTCCTGCACGGGTGCCGACGACGGGGCCGCCGCGCTCGCGGCGTCGGATTGCGCATGGGCGGCGACGGTGCAGCACATTGCCATCAGCAGCCCCGCGGCAAGTCGGGATGAAGTACGCATGATCGAATCACACTCCGGAAAAGCGGTTGAAGGAAATCTCAGAACTGCGTCATCAGGCCGATCGACACGCCGGTCGTCGCGCTCGCGCCGCGCCGCAGGTTCAGCGCCGCGATCGTCGCGGGGTCGCGCATGTACGCGCCGGTCATCCCGTTGCGGTCGACTTCGACATACAGCTCGGTGCGCTTCGACAGGAAATACTCGGCGATCGCATAGGTCGTCAGCTTGTGGCCGTCCGCGCCCGACGCGTTGCCGAGATTGCGCGCGCGGTCGTAGAACGCGGCCGCGCTCAACTGCACCGACGGCAGCGGCTGCACGACGACGCCGAACGACGGGATGTCGTCGCGCCGCGACGGCGCGCCGGCCTTGTTCGCGGTGACGTTCAGCGACGCATAGCTCAGGTAGAAGCGTGCGCGGCCGAGCTGCAGCGTGCCACCGGCCTGGATCGTCTGCGCCGACTGCGTACCGTCCGGGCTGTACGTCTTCGCGTACGACGCGCCGCCCATCAGGTCGGCCAGCGTATACATCGCGGCCGCCGAATAGTTGGTGCCCGCGCGCGACGCGCCCGCGACGCCGCCCGGCGAATAACTCGCACCGACCCGCAGCCCGCCCGCCTGCCCGAGATACTTGATCGTGTTGTTGAAACGCGAATCGAGCGTGAAGAAGTTGCCGTCGAACAGCACGCCCGGCTCGACCGCGAGCGACTGCCCGCGCCCGCCGAGCGGATCGAGCGCGATGCCGAGATCCTCGGCCGCGTTGAACTGGCGGCCGAGCGTCACGCGGCCGAAGTCGCCCGACAGGCCGACATACGCGGCTTGCGAAAACAGCGTGCCGGCCGTCTTCACCGCGCCGGTGCCGCTGTTGAACGCGCCATCGAGCACGAACAGCGCCTTCAGCCCGCCGCCGAGATCTTCCTTGCCGCGCAGGCCGAACTCGTTGCCCGCGATGATGTTGTTGTTGAAGCCGACCTGACTGCCGCCCGGCAACCCGTTGACCCAGCGCACGCCGCCACCGATCCGGCCGAACAGCGTCACGCTGGACTGCGCGTGCGCGGCCCCCGAAAGCGCGCCGATCAGCGCCGCCACCATCACCTTTCTCATGCGTCTCCTCCTTGTTGTCGAATCGTCTGTCTTCTTTCTTTCCTGCCAATCGATAAGGATTACTGCGCTTCAGGCGCGCTCCTGGTTCCGGCACGGTCGATGCCGCGGCGTCAGCCGCGCGACTCGCGCATCGCGCCCGGCGTGTCGTGCGGCCGTTGCGCCAGGCGGCGCAGCGAACGCTGCGGATCGAGACACAGCACGCCGAACACGCCGCACAGCACGAGCACCACGCCGCACACGAGGCTCGCCTGCTCGAAGCCGCGCGCGGTCGACGCGCCGGCCGCCTCGATCAACAAGCCCGTCACGATCGGCGCGCCGAGGCCCGCGAGCGACGCGAAGCCGTTGCTGAGCGCAAGCACGCCGCCGCGCTGTGCGTCGGGTGTGACTTCGGCCAGCATCGCGGGGCCGATCGAATACATCGTCAGCGTCATCCCGCTGCCGAGCGTCAGCGCCGCGAGCTTCGCCGCGCGCGGCAGGTCCGGCAGCGCAAGCGCCGCCAGCAGCAGCCCCGCGATCGCCAGCGTCGTCGCGACGAACACGCCGCGCCCGTAACGCGACGGCACACCGCGCGCGAGCAGCACCTGCGACAGCCACGCGAGCGCGAGGCTCAGCGGCGACGTAACGGCGACGAACAGCGCGAACATCCGCCCCGCCGCATGCGGCTCGAATCCGAGCCCGAGCTGCAGGTAGGCCGGCATCCACGTCAGGCTCATCGCCAGGATCCAGTTCGCCGCGAAATGCCCGAGGAAATTGCCGATCACCGTGCGATCGGTCAGCAGCAGCCCGTACGGCACGCGTTCGTCGCGCGCGACGCCGGCCGCCCCCGCCACGCGGCCCCCGCGCACGAGCGTGCCCTCCTCGCCGCATGCGGCCCACGCGACGCACCACAACGCGCCGAGCGCCGCGAGCACCGCGAAGTTCGCGCGCCAACCCCAGTGCGTCGTCACGACCGGAATCGACAGGCCGGCGATCAGCATGCCGAGCGCGCTACCCTGATGCAGCAACGCGACCGGCAGGTTGCGCCGCGCATCCGGAAACCACTTGTAGAGCGCATGCACGGCGACCGGCGACGCGGGCCCTTCGCCCGCGCCGAGCAGCACGCGACACGCGATCACGACCCAGATCGACCCCGCGACCAGCATCGGCAACTGCAGCACCGACCACGCGGCCGCCATCCCGAACAGCAGCCACTTCGCCGGCCATCGGTTCGCGGCGATGCCGCCCGCGACGGCCGCGACCGCGAACAGCCAGTTGAGGCTGCCGCCGATCAGGCCGAACTGCGTCGGGCTCAGATGCAGCTCGCGCATCATCGGCACCGACACGAGCCCGAGCGCCACCTTGTCGAGAAAATTCACCAGCATCATCAGCGCGAGCATGATCGCGATCGACCATGCCCGTGCCGGGCGGTATTGCGTGTCGCCTGTCGTCATCCGTGTCTCCGTGTTTTCTGTCAGGGCCGTCGTGCGCGGCCGCTACGCGTCGTGCTCGCCGAGGCGCGGCACGTGTTCGTCGCCGTCCGGCAGCCCCAGCGAGAACTTCACCGGGAAGCGCACGGCGAGCGCTCCGTCGATCTCGCGGGCGACGCCGCGCGCACGCACGTGCGGATCGGCGAACAGCTCGTCCGGGTCGAGGAGCGGCGACACCGGCAGGTCGAAGCCGCGCAGCATGCGCATCCAGTCGTCCAGCGTGCGGCTCGCGAACATCGACTTCAGCAGTTCGCTGACCTCGCACTTGTGCCGTTGCCGGCCGGCGCGGCGCGCAAAACGCAGATCGCGCAGCGCCGGGAACGCGTCGCCGAGCGCATCGCCCAACGTCATCCAGAACTTGTCCTCGAGGATGCCGAGCGCAAGATGGCGGCCGTCCGCCGTCTCGAACAGGTCGTTGTCGGGCATCACCCAAGGCGCGTCGGCGGGCGCGGCGCCATGCGCGCGGGACGCCCATGCGGCGGGCGCCGTCCACGCCAGCGTCGCGTCGTGGATCGACACATCGAGGTGCTGCCCCTGGCTGTTCGCACGCGCGCTCATCACGGCCACCGACAGCGCCAACGCCGCGTGCATCGCGGCGGCGTAGTCAGCGAGCCGCACGCGCGGCCGGCCGACCACGTCGTCGACCTGCGCCGGGATCGCCCAATAGCCGGCTTCCGCGAGGAAATTCAGGTCGTGGCCGGGGCGTGCCGCATTCGGGCCATCCTGTCCGTAGCCCGAAATCGAGCACATCACGATGCGCGGGTTGATGCGCGCGAGCGTGTCGTAGCCGATCCCGAGACGCGCCATCACGCCGGGCCGGAAGCCTTCGACGACGGCGTCGGCACGGCGCACGAGATCGAGAAAGCGGTCGCGATCCGCCGGCGCCTTCAGGTCGAGCGCGACCGACCGCTTGCCGCGGTTGAATTGCGCGAACACGGCGTCGCCGAGCAGGCGTGCTGCATCACCGGTGAGCGGCGGCTCGATCTTGACGACGTCAGCGCCGAGCTGCCGAAGCAGCGCGCACGCATGCGGGCCGGGCAGCAACTGGCTCAGGTCCAGGATCGTCACGTCGTTCAGGCACGACCATGCGGGTTTCGCGTGCTGCTGCGCCGGTTCGTCGGCGTGCGGGGCATCGATCGTCATCGCTCACGCTCCCGCGCCGGCCGGTTCGAGAATCGCCTTCGCGATCGTGTTGCGCTGGATCTCGCTCGTGCCGGTCAGGATCCGGAACATCCTCAGCTTGCGGAAGGTCTGCTCGACCGGATGGCCGCGCGTCACGCCGACGTTGCCGTGAATCTGCACGGCCTTGTCGGCGACCTCGAAGCAGCGTTCCGATACGAACAGCTTGCACGCGGCCGCCGCCATGCGCAGGTCGGCGCCCGTGTCGGCGAGCATGGCCGTGTGCGCGATCATGCTCTCGCACGCCCACAGCGCGGCGGCCATGTCGGCGAGCATGTGCTGGATCGCCTGGAAGCGCGCGATCGGGCCGCCGAACTGCCGGCGCGTGCGCGCGTAGTCGAGCGATGCGCGATAGGCCGACATCGCGAGGCCGAGCATCGTCGGGCAATGCAGCAGCCGGTTCACGTTGATCCGCGACATGCCGAGCTTGAAGCCGTTGCCGACGCCGCCGAATACGTTCTCGCGCGGCACGCGCACGTTGTCGAAACGGATGTCCGCATCGATGTGCTGGCCCGACATCGGCACGTATTCATGCTCGACGGTGACGCCCGGCAGGTCGAGATCGACGAGCACCGCCGTGATCTGCGGCGGCGTCGCGGCCGCGTCGGTCACGCACATCACGATCGCGAAATCGGCGAACGGCGCGCCGCTGATGTAGTGCTTCGTGCCGTTGATCACCAGCGAGTCTCCGTCCTCGACCGCCGTGGTGCGAATGCTCATCGCATCCGAGCCCGAGTGCGGTTCGGTCAGCGCGAAGCAGGTGGATTTCTCGCCGCGCATCACCGGCTTGAAATAGCGTTCGAGCTGCGCGGGCGTCGCGTACTTCAGCATGTTGCCGACGCGCGGCGGCCCGCCCAGCTCGCCGAGCACGTGCGGCGCAAGCGCCGCGCCCGATGCGGCCAGGTCGGCTTTCAGCGCGCAGGTCTCGACGATCGACAGGCCCTTACCGCCGATCGCGACGGGCAGGCTCGCCGTGTAGAAGCCGAGTTCGGACGAACGCCGCCACACGCGGCGCAGCACGTCGCGCGGCCACACGGCTTCGGAGTCCAGCCGCAGCTCGCGCTCGATCGGGCGCAATTCGTCGTCGACGAAGCGCAGCACGGCCGCGCGCAGCGCGACGAATTCGGGGCGATCCAGATGATCGAACATGGTGAGTTCTCCTTCAGTTGACGCGGCGCGAGACGCCGTGCCAGTACTGCTCGCGTACGAGCTTGCGGGCGATCTTGCCGCTGGCGTTCTTCGGCAGTTCGGCAACGAAATCGACGGCGCGCGGCAGCTTGTAGTCGGCGAGCAGCGCGCGGCAATGCGCGACCAGATCGGCGGCCTGCGCGTCGCGGCCGGGCTTCAACACGACGACGGCCTTCACGGCCTCGCCCCACTTTTCGTCGGGCACGCCGACGACGCATGCCTCGAGCACGTCCGCATGCCGATAAAGCGTCGCCTCGACTTCCGTCGGGTACACGTTGAAGCCGCCCGAAATGATCATGTCGTTCTTGCGGTCGACGAGGTAGATGAAGCCTTCGTCGTCGGTGCGCGCGAGATCGCCCGTATGCAGCCAGCCGTCGACCAGCACCTCGCGCGTCAGCTCCGGCGCGTTCCAGTAACCCTGGAACACGTCCGCGCCGCGAATCACGATCTCGCCGAGCGCGTCGCCTTCGACTTCACGCCCGTCCGCGTCGACGACGCGCACCTCCGTCTCGCCGAGCGGCCGGCCGCACGACGCGAGCCGCGCATGATCGGACAGCAATGCGTAGGCGTGATCTGCGATGCCGAGACGCGTGACGCCCGACGTCGACTCGCTCGCGCCATAGCCCTGCGACAGCACCGGGCCGATGCGCGACCAGGCCTCCTCGATGCGCGCCGGCGCCATCGGCGCCGCGCCGTAGCCGAGCACTTTCAGGCTGCGCAGGTCGGCGCGCACGAGGTCCGGCTCGTTCAGCACCATGTTGATCATCGCCGGCACCATGAACGCATGCGTGATGCGCAACCGCGCCACGTCGGCGAGGAAGCGCGCGGGCTCGAACGCATCGAACAGCACGAGCGTCGCGCCGCAGAACAGGTAAGGCTGCATCAACATGCCCGACGCGTGCGTGATCGGCCCGATCAGCGCGAGCCGGTCGCCGGGTTGCGCGGGGCGGTCCATGCCGAGCACGATCTTGCGCAGCGACGCGAGCCGGTTGCCGTAGCTCTGCATCGCGGCCTTGATGCGCCCCGTCGAGCCGGACGAGAAATGCAGCACCGCGAGATCGTCGATGGCCGGCGCGTAGTCGGGCATCGCGCTGCTGCCCTGCGCGAGCAGCGTTTCGTAATCGAGGTAGCCGTCGGTCGCGCCGTCGATCGACACGAACCGTTCCACCGACGCGAAGCCCGGCGAGTCCGGCGTGTAATGCGTGTAGCCGCGGCCGCCGATGAACGCGACGGGCGTGCAGTTGCCGACGACGTCGGCCGCCTCGGCCGCGGTGAAGCGCGGATTCAGCGCGGCCTTCACGAGGCCGGCCTTGTACAGCGCGCACTCGATCTCGACGAGCTCGATGGCGTTGCGGGCCTGCACGGCGATCCGCGCGCCGGGCGCGAAGCCCAGCCCGCGCAGCGCGTTCGCGAGGCGCGTCGAACGCTCGTCGAGCTGACGGTAGGTGACGGCGCGGTCGCGATGCAGCACGGCGGGCTGGTCGCCCCAGTAACGGGCCGCGCGCCGCAGGAAGTAGGCGAAGCTCAAGCGAATTCTCCTGGTCGAACGATGCCGCCAGTCTGTAAGATGCACGGGCATCACCACAATGCATTACTGGCTATAAAGTCATAACCAGTGGGAATCCCCTGATGGATACGCGCGATCTGGAATACCTGCTGGCCGTCGAACGGCACGGCAGCATCGGCAAGGCCGCCGACGCGTTGGGCCTGTCGCAGCCGGCACTGACCAAGGCCATGCAGCGGCTGGAGACGCAGGTCGGCGTGACGCTGTTCGAGCGAACCGCGAGCGGCATGACGCCGACGCCGGCCGGCGCGCGGTTCGTCGCGCGCGCGCAGCGGATCGCGCTCGAATTCGACGATGCGATGCAGGAAATGCGCGCGATTCGCGGCGGCGAGCAGGGTGTCGTGCGGATCGGCTACTCGCCGACCGTGCCGACCGCGCTGGTGCTCGGCGCGTGCCGGCAACTGATCGGCGAACGGCCGGCCGCGAAGCTGCGGCTGCGCTGCCGGCTCGCGCGCGAGCTGCTCGACCTGCTCGCGGCCGGCGAACTCGACCTCGTCGTGGCGCCCGCGCCGACGCAGCCGGACGCGACACTCGCGCGCGTCGAGCTGTTCAGCGACCGCCTGTCGGTGCTCGCCGACGAAGCGCATCCGCTGCAGCGCAAGCGCGGCCTCACGCTCGCCGATCTCGTCGACCAGGAATGGCTGCTGCCCGAGACGACGCTGCCGGTGCGGCGCCAGATCGACGACGCGTTCCGCGCGCGCGGCTTCGCCGGCCCGCGCCTGCGCGTCGAAACGGACTTCGGCAGCACGTCGCTGCTGCACCTGCTGCGCGGCACGCCGCTGCTGTGCGTCGGTGGAACCGAGGCGCTCGATCAGCTCAACGGGCTGCGCGCGCTCGACCTGCTGCCCGGCGAACTCGACCTCGGACGGCGCATCGCCGCGATGCATCGGGCGGGCGCGTACCTGCCGCCGCTGGTGCAGCGCATCGTCGCGCTGCTGCAGGCGCGCGTGAAATAGCCGCGCGCACCCGCCGCGACCATCATTTGCGGGAGTGATGACACTCCCCTTTTTCTGCGGATTTGACCGGGGAGGCAGTGCCGACAACACTAGCCCGCAGTGCCGCAAAGACGGCGCGCGCCCGCCTCCCCCTTCAGAGTCCGCCATGTACCCGACCGACACCGTGCAATCCCCGAGCGCCGCCCGGCCGCTCGCCGACCGGCAACTGCGCCGGATCGTCATCGCCTCCGTCGCCGGCAACGCGATGGAGTGGTACGACTTTTTCGTGTACGGCACGGCCGCGGCGCTCGTGTTTGGCCACGTGTTCTTCCCGCCTGGCGCGTCGCCGCTCGCGGGCAGCCTCGCCGCGTTCGCGGCGTTCGCGCTCGGCTTCGTCGCACGGCCGCTGGGCGGGATCGTGTTCGGCCACGTCGGCGATCGTTACGGGCGCAAGGCGTCGCTCGTGTGGACGCTGCTGATCATGGGCGCATCGACCTTCGCGATCGGCCTGCTGCCGACCTATGCGCAGGTCGGCCTGTGGGCACCGGCGGCGCTCGTCGCGCTACGCCTGCTGCAAGGCATCGCGTCCGGCGGCGAATGGGGCGGCGGCGTGCTGATGATCAGCGAGAACGCGCCGCCCGAGCAACGCGGCTACTACGCTGCCTGGAGCCAGCTCGGCGTGGGCGGCGGCTTCGTGCTGTCGTCGGCCGCGTTTCTCGCCGCGCAGGCGCTGCCGGACGACGCGTTCCGCACCTGGGGCTGGCGGCTACCGTTCCTCGCGAGCATCGCCATTTTCGCGATCGGCATCTATATCCGCCGCCATCTGCCGGAAAGCCGCGACTTCGAGCAGGCCGGCAAGCGCGGCGCGCACACGCACCTGCCGATCGTCGAGTGCATCCGCCGCCACCCGAAGGAAATCCTGCTCGCGATGGGGCTGCGCGTGGCCGAAAACGGCGGCGCCTACATCTTCCTCGCGTTCTCGCTCGTCTACGGCAAATACGTCGGCATCCCGAACGGCGTGATGCTGACCGGCGTGATGATCGCGATGATCGTCGAGATGGGCGCGATGCTCGCGTGGGGCCGGCTGTCCGACCGGATCGGCCGCAAGCCCGTGTACCTGATCGGCGCGCTGAGCCTCGTCGCGTGCGCATTCCCGTTCTTCTGGCTGCTCGACACGCGGGCGACACCGCTCGTGTGGCTCGCGCTCACGGTCGGCACGGCCGTCAGCCACGGCGCGATGATCGGCACGCTGCCCGCGCTCGTCGGCGAACTGTTCAGCACCGAGGTGCGCTACTCGGGCGTCGCGCTCGGTCACGAAGTCGCATCGATCTTCGCGGGCGGGATGTCGCCGCTGATCGCGACCGCGCTGCTCGCGCGCTATCACGCGTCGTGGCCCGTATCGCTGTTCCTCGTCGTGCTCGGCCTCGTGACGGTCGCGACGCTGTGCGTGATGCGCGAAACGCGAGTCGTGGGGGCCGCTCCCGCTGCCCCCGCTGCTCCCGCTACGGACACGCGCGGCGACACGGCGTGACCATGACGCTTCGATCCGCGCAAGCGGGCCGATCCGCGCCGGCAGGCGGCGAGCACGACGGCCGGCACAGCCGCTCCCGGCGCGTGTCGCCGCTCGCGCTCTCCAACCCGACGCGCTGCCTAGTTGCCGCCCTCCCGCCGTGCGCCGTCGAACGCCGGCGCGAGTCCCAGGTGATCGAGCAGCCGCGCGAATTCGCCGAGCCGCTGCCGCATGTAGGCGGGCACGTCGACTTCGGCATAGTCGTGGAAGCCCGCACCCGTGCGCACGCCGTCGCGACCGGCTTCCATGTTGCGCACGACGCTCGCGGCCGGTGCGAAGCGCGGGCCGATCTCGCCGGCCAGGTACGTCGACGCGTAGTACAGGATGTCGCAGCCGCCCCAGTCGATGAATTCGAGCAGCCCGAGCACCGCGAAGCGCGGGCCGAAGCCGGTGCGGATCGCCGTGTCGATGTCCTCGGCGCTCGCGACGCCCTCCTCGACCATCCGCGCGGCCTCGTTCATCGCGAGCGCCTGGATGCGCGGCACGATATAGCCGGGTGCGGGCCCGCAGATCACCGGCTTCTTGCCGACCCGTTCGAGCAACGCGGCGAGCGTATCGACTACAGTTTGATCGGTCGCATCGCTGCGGCTGATCTCGACGAGCGGCATCAGCAACGCGGGGTTCAGCCAGTGCGCGTTCAGCATCCGCGCCGGGTGAGCGACATGGCGCTGCAACTCGGTGACGACGAACGTCGACGTCGTCGATGCGATCGTTGCATGCGCATCGACATGCGCGCCGAGCCAGCGCAACGCGTCGGCCTTCGCGTCGAGCACTTCGGGCAGCGCCTCGAACACGATGTCGGCCTGGCGCACCGCTTCGGCTGCACCGTCCCGGGCGACGAGCGCGATGCGCGCGACCACGGCCTCCGCCTGCGCGGCGTCGATGCGGCCGAGCGCAACCTGCGCGTGCAGCGGCCTCTCGATCTCGTCACGCGTGCGTGCGTCGAATGCGCGCCATCCGGCCGCGTCGCGCGGCTTGAAGTCGACCAGCGTCACGTCGAGCCCCGCGAACGCGAACACGAGCGCGATCCCCTGCCCCATGCGCCCCGCGCCGAGCACGTGGACGCGCGTCACATCGGCGGCCGCCTTCATGCCGCGTACCCCGCGTCGAGCAGCGCGCGCATCGCGTCCTTCGACAGCCCGGCAAGCCCGAGCCGCTCCAGCGTGCGGCCTTCCGCGTACAGGTCACGCACCGCGACCGCGCTCGCGATGCTCAGCAGCCCCTGCGCGACGGGCGTCGGCACGCCGGCCCAGCGCCCGCACGACACGATGAGCGACAGCCCGAGCCGGGTGTCCTCGAGCATGTAGCGATGCGTGCACAGATCGATCTTCTCACGCCAGTCGCCGCTATCGGTCAGCTTGCCGTGCGCGCCGCGCCCGTACATCCACTCGTCGCCGTCGGCCGCATAGTGATCCGCGAGCGGGAAATGCGGTGCGCGGTAGCCGAGCGCTTCACGCACCGCGATGCGCTCGGCGTCGAGCGCGTTCGTCACGCGGCGGATCGCCGGTTGCGTGCCTTCGTTGTGGATGTCCCACGCATCGAAGTGTTCGAGCGGCCCGGCGTTCATCAGGATCAGCGGCGGATGGATCACCGGCCCCGCGTTCATCAGCGCGCCGGACAACGCATCCTCGACCGGTTCGACCGACGGATAGCCCGCGCGCAGCACGTCGAACGCCCAGCCGGCCGCATTCGCCGGAAACACGCCGGTCGGCAGGCGCGTCGCATACGCACTGATCACGACCTCGTTGTCGCCATGCTTGCGCACCAGGTACGGCAGCGTGCCCGTCTCGGCGAAAGCGATACGCGAACGGTTGCCGGCGTCGGCCGCCGCACGTGCGAACACGTTGCTGCCGAACGTGCCGGGCGGCAGGAACACGACCTGGCCGTCCTCCAGCAGCGGTGCAACCTGTGCGGCGAGCGCATCGTGCGACGTGGCCGGCAGCGGCACCACGACGAGCCGCGCGCCGCGCAGCGCGGCCGCGAGATCGTCGGTCAGGCAGATCGCGCCGGGCGCTTCGCCGAGCGGCACCGGCCGCTTGCCGCGATAGTCGGTCACGTTCAGCACGCCGAGCTCGCGCAGCCGCGCATGCGGCTCGCGATCGCGCCGCCACCACGTCACGTCATGGCCCTTCTCGAGCAGGTCGATGGCCGCCGCATGGCAGCCGTGGCCGCCGCCCAGAACACATACCTTCATCATCGTCTCCGGTTGATCGAGTGTGACCGAGACTACGCGGCCGCCCCCGCCGCGTCGCTTCAAAACGCGCAACGGCACGCCCGTTCGCGCAACACAATCGCGGCGCGGCGCATGCGCCGCCCGCGCGTGCCGACACGCCGACACATCCGACCCGAGGCCCACGAATGGATATCGCCCTTTCCCGCCATGCGCCGAACCGGCTCGGCACGCTTCACGCGCCCGATGAAGTCGAACGCGCCGTCGCGCATCGGCTCGGGCCGCACCGGATGGCCGCGCGCGGCCGCGATCCGTTTCACGCGGAGCTATACGAAGTGCCGCTGCATCACGGCGCGCTGCTCGAACTCTGCTACGGCCGCGAAACGCGCATCGATTTCGGCAGCGACACCGGTCATTTCCTGTTCAGGCTGACGCTCGCGGGCGCATGCGAGCTGCAGGCTGGCGCCGTCGTCGCGCAGGCGGGCCCCGGCGAGCTGACCGTGTCTTCGCCCGCACTGGCGAGCCGCCTGAGCACGAGCCCCGATTGCCGCAACCTCGTGCTGCGGCTCGAACGCGGCGCGCTCGAACACAAGCTGCAGGACATGCTGAACGCGACGCTCACGCGGCCGCTGCAGTTCGAACTCGCGGCCGGCGGCACGGGCGCCGGCGCCGCACTCGTGCTGCCGACCTTCGAATACTTGTGCCGGCTCGGCGCGCAGCCGGATATCGGCACGGCCGCGACCACCTTCGGCGCCGATCTCACCGCGTGGCTGATGTCGCTGCTGCTCACGCACCTGCCGCACTCGTACACCGACGCGCTCGCACGCGGCACCCCGCTGCTACCGGCGCACGTGCGCCGCGCGTGCGACCACGTCGACGCGCACCTCGGCGAACCGCTCGCGCTGGCCACGCTGGCGGCCGTCGCGGGCGTCGCGCCGCGCACGCTGCAGCATGCGTTTCGCGCGTTCCTGCACACCACGCCGGCAGCGTACGTGCGCGAGCGCCGGCTCGCCGCCGTGCGCGCGGCACTGCAACACGGCGACGCGCGCAGCGTGACCGACGTGCTGATCGCGCACGGCATCCATGGCTTCGGCCATTTCGCGAAGGCGTATGCGCGGCGTTACGGCCATGCGCCTTCCGTCACCGCGAGGCAATCCCGATGACGCACGCCGCAACCGGCCGCCCGGCGGCCTCGACCCGCGCCGAATCCGCGCCGCACGACAGCGACGCGTCCGAACTGCGCGTGCAGGATCTCGATCTCAACTTGCTGAAGACGTTTCGCGCGGTCTACGAGGAGCGGCACGTCGGCCGCGCGGCGCTGCGGCTCGGCGTCACGCAGCCGTCCGTCAGCCATGCGCTCGGCCGGCTGCGGCTGATGTTCCGCGACGCGCTGTTCGTGCGTACCGGCACCGGCGTCGAGCCGACGCCGCGCGCGCAGCGGCTCGCGCTATCGGTCGACAAGGCGCTCGCGATCCTGCAGGACGTGCTCGACGAAGGCTCGCGCTTCACGCCCGACAGCACGCAGCGCGTGTTCCGCCTGCACATGAGCGATTTCGCCGCGAGCGCGTTCCTGCCGACGATGCTCGCCGCCTTCGACCGCCGCGCGCCGGGCGCGGTGATCGAGACGCTGCACGTCGACGAAGGCCAGCTCAACGTCGCGCTCGAATCGGGGCGCATCGACTTCGCGCTCGGGCATTTCGCCGACGCGTCGAGCCACTTCCAGCGCACCGCGCTGCTGCACGAGCGCTGCGTGCTGCTGATGCCGCGCCGCACTGCACAGCGCGTCGCACTGCCCGACGATTACGTGCTCGACGGCGCGGCGCCCGATACGCTGCGCTTCGTCGCGGTCACGTCGCATCCGCAATCGATGCAGCTGCTGGAACGGCACGGGCTGATGCCGCGCGTGCGCGCGGCGCTACCCGATTTCATGGTGGTGCCCGCGCTGCTGCAGGACGGCGACTATGCGCTGATCCTGCCGGAGACGATCGCGATCACGTTCGCGGCGCGGCAGCCGTGCGCGCTGTACGAGATCGCCGAGGCCGGCGAATGGGCCGTCAATGCGTACTGGCACCGGCGCTTCGACGCCGACCCCGGCCATCGCTGGCTGCGCGCGCTGCTGCTCGAACTGTTCAGCATCGGCCAGCAGGCGCCGTTCGACACATGGCTCGCGCCGCAGCCGCCCGCCTGCGCATAACAGCGCCAACGACGCGAGCGGCGCAAGCGGGCACCGGCGCGCGCCGGTCAGAACGACGTGAGGATGCCCGCGACGATCGAGCTCGCCGTTGCCCCCGGTTGGGCGACGGCGACGCCGCCGCCCGCCGCACGGTTGACGACGAAGCGCGCATGCGCGCCGTTGCGCACCATCGCGGCGCCCGTGTACAGCACCGTGCGCTTCGACAGCGGATAGTCGAAGCGGATGCCGTACGAATCGGCGTTACCGTCGCTGTCCCCGACCTTGCGGTAGTGGCCGACACTCAGCAGCAGCGACGCGCGCCCGATCGGCACCGTCGCGCTCAGCTCCATGGTGTCGCTGTGCGGATACGCGCTCTGGCTGTCGATCGCGGTCGCGACGTCGGGGCCGCCGCGATGACGCATGTACAGCGCGGCGACCTTCACGACGTTGAAGTCGTACGAAATCGCGCCGAGCGTGTAGTTGCCGTTCGCAGCGGGGCTCGTGTCGCCGAGGGCCGACGCGGCAACCGGGCTGAACTTCTGCTGCATGTAGTCGACGTCGACCGACAGGCCGCCGCGCACGTAGTTGAGCCCCGCGCCATACGTATCGCCGAGCGTCGCCGGCTGCCCGGCCGCGCCGTTGGTGCCGCGCGCGGCCATCGCGCGCAGGATGAAACCCGCGTAGCGCGGCGACGTATAGCGCATCGAGTTGCGCACGCGCAGGAACGCGGGCCCGACGAAGTTGTTGGTCGCGTTGCCCCACGCGAGCCCCGCACCGAGGCCCGGCAGGCTGTACGTGACGAGTGTGGTGTGCAGGATCGTGTAAAGCTCGCCGAACTGCACGCCGCCGAACGGCCCGGTGATGCCGACCCACGCTTCGCGGCCGAACAGCGCGCTGCTGTTCGACAGTGCGCCGCTGCCCGCGTTGAAGCCGTCTTCGAGCTTGAAGATCGTCGCGTAACCGCCGCCGAGATCCTCGACTCCCTTCAGCCCCCACTGCGATGCCCACAGGTTGCCGCTGCCCATGCGCGTCACGTGGTTCGGCCCGGCGTTCGCGTATTCGATCGCGGTGTCGACGCGGCCGTAAAGCGTCACGCTCGATTGTGCGAATGCAGGCAGCGCCGTGCAGGCAAGCAGCGCGGCAAGCGGTACGGCAAGCCGGTCGGCCCGCCCGTTCGTTTGGTTCATCGTCGTCGTCCCGTAGATATTGCCGCGCCTGTCTGTATCGCGCCGCGTGGTGTGAAGCGCGTTCGCCATGAAGAGCCAACGCTGCCGATCAAAACCGGGCCGAGTCTAGGAACGACAATTTCGGACGTCGACGCAATGCGCTCTATAACGCTTATAGATGCGCCGCATGATGCGTGCGCGCCCCGCCGCAAGCGCGCCGCGCGGCGGCCGGCGCGCGAGACCCTGGTGTTTTCTTTATCCGGGTCGGTAAATGTCCGTGTGGCGCGGCTGTCACTCCGGCTATGGCGGCCGAATTTGGCCGACTACGCTGCGTCTCCGACACGTGCCCCCGCACGCTTTCGCGCCGCGCCGGCGCCCGGCCCGCAAGGCCGCTGCCGCGCATCCCCACCGCCCGCTCCTGGAGAATCCGCATGTCCACATCCACGGCCCGCGCTGCCGACGGCAAGCGCTATACGTACGAATGGTATGTCGTCGTCATCTGCATGCTCGCGTACGTCTTTTCGTTCGTCGACCGCCAGGTCCTCGTGCTGATGATCGAGCCGATCAAGCGCGACCTGCACCTGTCCGACACGCAGTTCAGCTTGCTGAACGGCTTCGCGTTCTCGCTGTTCTATGCGGTGATGGGGCTGCCCGTCGCGTATCTCGCCGATCGCTACGCGCGCCCGCGGATCATCTCGATCGGCATCGCGCTGTGGAGCGTCGCGACCGCCGCGTGCGGGCTCAGCCAGCATTTCGTGCAGATGTTCATCGCGCGCATGGGCGTGGGTGTCGGCGAAGCCGCGCTGTCGCCCGGCGCCTATTCGATGCTGGCCGACTACTTCCCGAAGGAGAAGCTCGGGCGCGCGATCGCCGTGTATTCGCTCGGCTCGTTCATCGGCGGCGGCGTCGCGTTCCTGATCGGCGGCTACGTGATCGCGCTGCTCAAGCATGCGAGCGCCTTCACGCTGCCGGTGGTCGGGCAGGTGCATGCGTGGCAGGTCACGTTCCTGATTGTCGGACTGCCGGGGCTGCTGGTCGCACTGCTGTTCGCGGCGACCGTGCGCGACCCGCAGCGCAAGGGGCTCGCGCAGGATCGCTCGGGCGCCGTGCGGCGCGTGTCGATGCGCGATTCGCTGCGCTTCGTCGGCACGCATCGCGCGACCTTCGCGTGCCATTACCTCGGCTTTTCGTTCTACGCGATGACGCTGTACTGCCTGCTGAGCTGGACGCCCGCGTTCTATATCCGCCGCTTCGGGATGACGGCGGTCGAAGCCGGCTACACGCTCGGCATCGTGCTGCTGGTCGCGAACACCGCCGGCGTGTTCTGCGGCGGCTGGCTCAACGACTGGATGCTGCGGCGTGGCCGCAGCGACGCGCCGATGCGTGCCGGCGCGATCGGCGCCGCGTGCATGGTGATGCCCGCGACGCTGTTCACGCAACTCGACTCGCTGCCCGCTTCGCTCGCGATGCTCGTCGTCGCGATGTTCTTCGCGTCGTTCCCGATGCCGACGTCGACCGCCGCCATGCAGACACTCGCGCCGAACCAGATGCGCGCGCAGATCTCCGCGCTGTTCCTGCTCGTGTCGAACCTGATCGCACTCGGGATCGGTACGACCGTCGTCGCGCTGTTCACCGATCGCGTGTTCGGTGCGCCGGCGGCGGTCGGTCATTCGATGTCGATCGTCAACGTCGCGGCGGCCACGCTCGCCGCGCTGCTGCTCGCCGCCGGTTGCCGGCACTATCGCCGCAGCCTCGATCGCGAACGCACCCATGCGGCGCCGCAGGCGGCCGAAACGGCCGAGGCGGGCAATGCGGCGATCGCCGCGCGCTGAACACCGGGCAGCTCCGCCGCTTGACCATCATCCATCCCACTGATTCAGGCATCGCTTTTTAATCGATTTGATTTATGCGATGCCCATCCCTATTCTCGATCGCATGACGGCGCGGTGTCTGCCGCGCCGCGTTCTCCCTACCCCACGGATTACCCATGCAAGCGAACCGCCACCAGGTCCGGATCGACGCGCTGATCGACGCGGCGCAGGACATCCGCTGTTTCCGGGTTTCCCGCGTCGACGGCCAGCCGTTCGACGCGTACGAACCGGGCGCCCATATCGACGTCACCGCGCCGTCCGGCGTCACGCGGCAATACTCGCTGTGCGGCAACCCCGACGAACGCGGCAGCTATCTGTTCGCAGTGAAGAAGGAAGCGCAGTCGCGCGGCGGCTCGCGTTCGCTGCACGACGATGTGCAAGTGGGCGCCGAGCTGTCGATCGGCGCGCCGCGCAACCTGTTTCGTCTGACGGATGACGCGAGCGAGCACGTCCTGATCGCGGCCGGCATCGGCATCACGCCGCTGCTGTCGATGGCGTATGCGCTGCACACGCGCGGCGCGCGCTACCGCTTGCATTACTTCGCGCGCAGCCGCGAACACGCGGCCTTCGTCGAGGAATTGTCAGCCGAGCCGTTCGCGTCGCACGTGACGTTCCACTACGGCGTCGAGCCCGACGCGCTCGCGGCCGAGCTGGGCCGCTGCGTCGAATCGGTCGACACGCACGCACACGTCTATACGTGCGGCCCGGGGCCGTTCATGGAGGCGGTCGTCGCGGCAGCCGCGACACGCTTGCCCGACGATTCGATCCACCTCGAACGCTTCGCGGCGGAACCGGCCGGCGCCGATGCGGGCAATAGCGATGCCGGCGCAGGCGCGGCCGATGGTTTCGAAGTACGCCTGCAGCGCAGCGGGCAATCGGTACACGTCACGCCCGGCACGTCGATCGTCGACGCGCTCGCGTGCATCGGCATCGAGGTCGACACGTCGTGCGGCGAAGGTGTGTGCGGCACCTGCATGGTGAGCGTCGTCGACGGCGAGCCCGATCATCGCGACCACTGTCTCAGCAAGGCCGAGCGCGCGAGCAACACGGTGATCTGCTGCTGCGTGTCGCGTGCGCGCTCGGCGGTGCTCGTGCTCGATCTTTGACGCTGACGGCACGAGCGGCGGCCGTTCAGGACGTTGCGTGTCGTCGAAACGCGCGACGAGTTCGAGCCAGCAACGCGCACATCCATGCATTGTCCTTGTCCTCATGGGTCACACGTTGTCGAAACGCTCGACGAGCCCGGCAAGCAACGCGCACCTCCACGCGTTGTCCTTGTCATCATGGGTCACGCGTTGTCGAACCGCGCGACGAGCCCGGCAAGCAACGCGCGCATCCACGCGTTGCCTTCGTCCTCATCGGTCACGCGTTGTCGAAACGTCCCACGACCTCGGCCAGCAACGCGCACATCCACGCGTTGCCCTCGTCCTCATCGGTCACGCATCGTCGAAACGTCCCACGACTTCGGCCGGCAACGCGCGCATCCACGCGTTGCCCTCGCCCTCATCGGTCACGCATCGTCGAAACGTCCCACGACCTCGGCCAGCAACGCGCACCTCCACGCGTTACCCTCGCCCTCATCGGTCACGCGTTGTCGAATCGCTCGACGAGTTCGGTCAGCAGCATGCGCATCCACGCGTTGCCCTCGTCTTCATGGAAATGCTCGTGCCAGTGCATCGTCACCGGCGCGGGCGGCAGCGTGACAGGCAAGTCGTACAGGCGGAACGCATTGTCGCGGTTCAGGATCTGCGCGAGCCGCTTCGGCAGCGTCGCGTACAGATCCGTGACCGACAGCACGCTCGGCAACGCGACGAAGTGCGGCACTTCGAGCGCGATGTTGCGGCCCACGCCCTGCGCGCGCAACGCATCGTCGAGCGCGTGGTGGCTGTGCTCGACCGATTTCACGTTGACGTGCGCGGCGCGCACGAATTGCTCGAGGCTCAGCGCGGCGCCGCTCGGCAATCCGCGCCGGCGGCCCGTCATGCACACATAGGTTTCCTCGAACAGCACCTGATGGCGTGTGCGCGGCATCAGCTCCGGCAGGTTGCCGATCGCGAAATCGAGCCGGCTCGCACGCAGCGCTTCCTCGATCTCTTCCACCGGCAGCGGCTGCACGCTCAGCGTCACGCGCGGCGCGCGCTCGCGCAGCGCCTGACAGATCGCCGGCAAGTACGCCATCTCGCCGGCATCCGACAACGACAGCCGGAACGTGCGCGTGCTCGTGGCCGGGTCGAAGCGCTCCGCGTAGCGCAGCGCCACGCGCACCATGTCGAGCGCCTTGCCGACGATGCCCGCGAGTTCGAGCGCGACCGGTGTCGGCTGCATGCCCGAGCGCGTGCGCACGAACAGCGGATCGTCGAACAGCGTGCGCAGCCGGCCGAGCGAATAGCTGACAGCCGGCTGCGACAGCGCGAGCCGCTCACCGGCCTTCGTCAGGCTGCGTTCCTCGACGATCGCCTGGAACACGCGCAACAGGTTCAGATCGAGATGATCGACCGACGTCATCGTAGCCTCCATCATTTGCCGTATTTATTGATCAGCCAATTTTAGATCAATTTGACGGATATGTAGTGGGAGACGAGACTGGGTACTCGATACCGTGCGCTGCGCGGCCCGATTTCGCGACTCTTTCCCCACGACAACGATGAGCGACATTCCCTACCAGACGATCGACACCCGTGCGTTGCACGGCCTCGCGCAACCCGACCGCATCGCGCCCGCGATGTATCACGATCCCGCGCTGTTCGAAGCCGAGCTCGAGCGCATCTTCTACCGCACCTGGATCTGGGTCGCGCACGAGAGCGAGCTGCCGAACCCGGGCGACTTCATCACGGCGACGATCGGCCGCCAGCCGGTGATCGTCGTGCGCGACAAGACCGGCGACATCAACGTGCTGCAGAACCGCTGCCGCCATCGCGGCGCGACCGTGTGCGAATCGCACAAGGGCAACGCGAAGGGCTTCACGTGCCCGTATCACAGCTGGTCGTACGCGCTCGACGGCACGCTGCGCGCGCTGCCGTACGGCGACGGCTACGAAGGCGTGTGCGAGAAAGGCGACCTGCCGCTCGTGAAGCTGCGCGTCGGCGTGTACCAGGGCCTGATCTTCGCGAGCTTCAACGACGCGATCGAACCGCTCGAGGATTTCCTCGGCGGCGCGAAGCCGTGGATCGACCTGTTCATGAAACAGGGCGCCGGCTACCCGATCAAGGCGAACGGCGAGCACAAGTTCAAGTTCAAGGGCAACTGGAAGATCCAGCTCGAGAACACGACCGACCTCTACCACTTCCCCGTCGTGCACAAGTCGTGGATGAAGTCGATCGACGACGAGACGGCCGCCGCTATCACGAGCTTCATGACGAGCGAAGACGCGTTCTGCCGCGGGCTCGGCAACGGCCACAGCCTCGCGGTACTGATGCCCGAGCTGATCGACCTCGACGAAGACGACGGCGCGCCGCTGCCCGAGCGTTTCGCGCCGCTCGCGGCGAAGCTTGCCGAGCGCCATTCGCCGGACGAAGTGCGCCGCATCGTGCGCTCGCTGATGGGCGTCGGCTTCAACCTGAACCTGTTCCCGAACCTCGCGCTGTCGATGGCGTTCTTTCGTGTGCTGCGGCCGATCTCGGCGAACGAAACCGAGATCCGCCACGTCGCGCTCGCGATGGACGGCGGCCCCGACGAAGCGAACCGCGAGCGCCTGCGCATCCACGAGCACTTCCAGGGCCCGTTCGGCTTCGGCAGCCCCGACGACGCGGAGGCGTGGGAGCGTGTACAACGCGGCGCACATGCGGGCCCCGACGTGCCGATCCTCGTGAATCGCGGGCTGAACCGCGAGACGACCGCCGCGAACGGCGAAAAGACCGCGCATGCGACCGACGAAACCGGGATGCGCGAGGCTTATCGGCAATGGCGCAACATGATGGAGCAGCAATAATGGACGACCGCAACGCCCTCTTTTCCGAGCAGACCTTCGCCCGCGCGGTCGAATTCGTGTGGCGCGAAGCCGAGATGCTCGACCGCCGCGACTATCGCGCATGGCTCGACCTGTGGGATCCGGCCGGCCACTACGTGGTGCCGATCGATCCCGACACGACCGATTTCGCCGCGACGCTGAACTACGTGTTCGACGACCAGGACATGCGCGAAAAGCGCGTGCAGCGGATGGTGTCCGGATACTCGGCATCGGCCACCGACGCGGCGCGCACGGTGCGCACCGTGTCGCGCTTCACGCTGGAAAGCGGCAGCGCCGACACCGTCGAGCTGAAATCGGCGCAGGTCGTCGTCGCGTACAAGCGTGGCGTCGCGACGCTGTTCGCGGCCGACGTCACGCACAAGCTGCGCGTCGATGCCGAAGGCGAGATGCGGATCGCCGAAAAGGTCGTGCGCCTGATCGACTCGACCGAAGCGCTCAGCGCGATCGGCTTCCTGCTGTAAGCCGTCGCCGGTTCGCCGCTGCAAGTGCAAAGGTGAGCCGGCAACCTTCACCTTTCCGGACGACCATGCCCACACTCGAAGTTTTCCTGCCGGCCGGCCATGACGACGCACGCAAGGCCAAGCTGATCGCGCGACTCAGCGGTGCGACCGTCGACGCGATCGGTGCACCGCTCGAATCCATACGCGTGCTGCTCACCGAGTTGCCCGCCACGCATATCGGCCTTGGCGGGCGCACGGCCGCCGACGGCGCGCCGCCGTCGCTGCCGGTGATCGTCGCGATCCTCATCGCCGGCCGCACCGACGCGCAAAAACGCGCGCTGATCGCGGCACTTTCCGACACCGCTGCGACCGTGCTCGATGCACCGTTGCAGGCGACGCGCGTCATCATCAAGGACATCCCGAATACCGACTTCGGGATCGGCGGCCAGACCGCACGGGCGCTGGGGCGCTGATCATGGGCCGGGCGTCGCTCCGTCATGCGCCGCGCCGTGGTGTCCGTGGTGCTCGTGGTGCTCGTGGTGCTCGTGGTGCCCTTGGTGCCCTTGGTGCCCTTGGTGCCCTTGGTGCCCTTGGTGCCCTTGGTGCCCTTGGTGCCCTTGGTGCCCTTGGTGCCCTTGGTGCCCGCGGTGCCCGTGGTGCCCGTGGTGCCCGTGGTGCCCGTGGTGCCCGTGGTGCCCGTGGTGCCCGTGGTGCCCGTGGTGCCCGTGGTGCCCGTTGTGCCCGTTGTGCCCGTGGTACCCGTGACGCGACGCAGCGGCTACGCCTGCGCTTTACCCGCGAGCGGCAGCGTCACGCGGCAGTCGAGCCCACCGCCATCGGCCGGGCTCGCGCCGATCCGGCCGCCGTGGCGCGTCACGATGCTCTTGCACAGCGACAGTCCGATCCCGTTGCCACCAACCTTCGACGACGAGAAACCGTCGAACAGCCGGTCGTGCGCGCCTTCCGCGATGCCCGGGCCATTGTCGATCACGCGCAGCTCGGCGTAGCCGGCCACATTCGCGCTGCCGAGCGTCAGCATGCGCGGCACGCGTTCGCAACCGGCAAACGCCTCGATCGCATTGAACGCGAGATTCAGGATCACCTGCCCGATCAGCACGCGCTCGCAGCGGATCGGCAGCGGCGCATCGGCCTGCACGATCGCGACCGTCACGCCGGCCTCCTTCGCACGCAGCTCGATGAAATACGCGACGTCCGCGAGGATGTCGCGCAGGTCGGCGAGCGCGACGACCGGCTCGCGCTTCACGATGAACTCGCGCACGCTCTTGATGATCAGCGCCGCATGCTCGGCCTGCCGGTCAGCGCTGCGCAGCCCCCAGATCGCGTCGTCCACGCTGCCGCGCCCGTTCAGCCGCTGCACCGCCCCTTCGATAAAATTGCGCACGGCCGCGAGCGGCTGGCTCAGCTCGTGAGCGATCACGCTCGCCATCTCGCCCATCGCGTTGTAGCGGCCCGCGTGTTCGAGCATGCGCGCTTCGGCGCGGCGGGCATCCTCGATCGCGACTTCATCGCTCACGTCGCGGAACTGCACGAGCAGCCCGTCGAGATCGTCCTCGATCTCGACCTGCCGGCACAGGATGCGCAGCCAGCACGGCGAGCCGTCGCGCCGCACGATACGGTAGCGCTGCGGCGCGGACGGGCAGGCGGACGGCGCATCGCGCAATTGCGCGACGAGCCGGTCGCGGTCGGCCGTGGAGCAGTAGTCGAGCACCTCGCCGAGCGCTTCGTCGGGTGCGAGCCCGAGCATGCGGCGGCCCGACTCGCTGATGAACTGCACGCCGCCGTGCGGCGTGACCACCGCGATGCCTTCGTCGAGATCCTGCATGAACTCGCGCAACCGCGCCTCGTAACGACGCAACTGCTGGCGCACCGCCTCTTCGGCGCTGATGTCGCGGAACTGCACCATCACGACATCGCGCCCGCGCAGCGGCACGTAGGTGGCGGTCGCCTCGGACAGCATGTCGACGCCCGTGCGCGACCGGTAGCACCACTCGTACACCTGCGGCCCGTCGACGAGCGCGCGATCCCACGCACTCACGGCGATCTCGCGCTGGTATTTCGGCTCGGGGCGCGTCATGTCCGGCGCCTTCAGCGGCAGCAGTTCCTCGACGGAAAAACCGAGCGCGATGCAGGCGGCACGGTTCGCCCACACGATCGCCTTCGTCTGCGCGTCGTGCAGCAGCACGCAGGTCGTCAGCGCGTCGAGCAGCCGGTGGAAATCGTCTTCGTCGGGGAAACTCATGATCGGCTTCGGAAGAGGTCGCGCGGCATCGCGCGACCGGAAACCCAACATAGCACCGGCGCGCGCCGCCCGCATCTGAAGATTTCTTTAGCGCGGCACGGAACCTCACCAGTCGCACGGCCCAACGCACCAATTGCTGCGTGTTTTCGGCGTTTCTAGACTGCTTGCATCGTCTTGTGCACCCCGCATTCGAACCCCAATCCGCCCCAGGAGACAGCCATGCCCCACGCCGCCCTCGCCCTCGACACCGCGCCGAGCGCTCCCCACGCGGCCGGCGAACCGACCGCCCGGCTGTCGCCGCTCGACGCCGTGATCGAAACCGTCGCCGCGCGCCGCGAAGAATTCGACCGCCTGTCGCACGTGCCGCGCGACGTGATCGCGCTGTTCAGGCAGGCCGGCATCTATCGCGCGGGCACGCCGCGCCGTTTCGGCGGCGATGCGCTCGCGCCGACCGCGTTCCTCGACATGATCGAACGGATCGCGACCGCCGACGGCTCGGCTGCGTGGGTCGCGAGTTTCGGCTCCGCGAACGTCTATCTCGCCGCGCTGCCGCTCGAGACCCAGGCCGAGCTGTACGCGAGCGGCCCAGACCAGGTGTTCGCGGGCGGCCTCTTCCCGGTGCAGCCGGCCCAGCCCGCGCCGGGCGGCTGGCGCGTGAACGGCACGTGGAAATTCGCGAGCGGCTGCAAGGGTGCCGACTGGCTCGGCGTCGGCATCGCCGTGCCCGGCGCGCAGGATGCCGCACCGAACAAGCCGCGCACGGCCGTGTTCCGCGCCGCCGAGGTCGAGATCGTCGAGAACTGGAGCGTGGTCGGCATGCAGGGCACCGGCAGCCACGACCTGCGCGTCGACGATCGCTTCGTGCCCGAAGCCTGGACCTTCGTGCGCGGCGGCGAGCCGACCGTCGACGAGCCGCTGTACCGCTACCCGACCGTCGCGTATGCGGCGCAGGTGCTGGCCGTCGTCAACCTCGGCCTCGCGCGCGCGGCGCTCGACGTCGTGAACCGGATGTCCGGTGGCCGGCAGACGACGACCGGCGCGCCGCGTCTCGCCGATCGTGCGTACTACCGGATCGAACTCGCGAAGGCCGAGGCGCAACTGCGCTCGGCGCGCGCGTTCTTCTACGACGCAACCGACACGGTGTGGCAATCGATCCTCGCCGGCAACCCCGTGACGCCCGACCAGGTCAGCCTGCTGCGGCTCGCGGCCACGCATATCGCACGCGAAGGCGCGAGCGTCGTCGAACGCGCGTACCGCCTCGGCGGCACCGCGGCGATCTACCGGTCGCATCCGCTGCAGCGGCTGCTGCGCGACGCGATGGTCGTCACGCAGCACGCGTTTCTCGGCGAGGGCAACTTCGACGGCGCCGGCGCGGTGTTCACCGGCGTGACGCCGTTTCCCGGCTATCTGTAACCTGCGTCGACCGAACTGTTTTTCAACGCGCATGAAGCCGACGCCGAACCAGCTTCGCCGGCCGGTTCATGCGCCTCACCGATTCCTCTGGAGAACCTGATATGTCCGATTCGAATCCGCTGCCGCTGCGCGTCCTGTTCTGCTGCGGCGTGTCGCAGAACTTCTTCGACCTGCCGCGCGAGAAGATCGGCGAAGTGTGGCAGGCGTATGGCGCGATGCTCGCCGCCGTCGAGGCGATGCCCGGCGTGCGCGTGCTCGGCGTGATGGACGACGACCGCCTCGTGGTCGGCCAGGCCGACGGCGCCCCGTGGACCTTCTACATCATGGCCGACGTCGCCGATTTCGACACGACGGTCGCCGTGTGCAACCTGTATCGCACGACGCCGGTCGGCGAATACAACCTGTGGCGCTACGGCAAGATCGAAGCGCGCGTCGGCCGCGCGCTGACCGTGCCGCCGGCCGCGAAGCCCGCGTCGTGAGGCGCGCGATGACCGACCTGTCACCGGATCGGATCGACGCGCTCGTGCAGCGCATGGCGGCGCTCGATGCCGAGCGCGCGGTGCGCGCGACGATCACGCGCTACATGGCGCTGTGCGACGTGCCCGAGGATGCCGGCGACGGCCCGTCGCTCGCCGGGCTGTTCACCGCCGACGCCGTGTGGGAAGGCATCGGCCCGCAATACGCGCAGAAGTTCGGCCGCCTCGAAGGCACGGCCGCGATCGTCGCGATGCTGGGCCGCTACCTGCCGCCCGACCCGCATTTCTCGGCGAACCTGCACTTCCTGACGTCGGAGTCGATCGAGATCGGCGCCGGCAACGCAAGCGCGCGCGGCCGCTGGATCATGCTGCAGGCGTCGCGCTACGCGGACAGCACGGCCGAGCTGATCGCCGCGCGGCTGACCGTCGATTTCGCGCCGGCCGCCAGCGGCTCCGCATGGCTGATCCGCCATTTCCGCACCGAACGCGTGCTCGACGGCCCGTGGCCGCTCGTTGCCGCGCCGCGGGCCTGATGCTTTCCACCGCTTCCGCACGATACCGACCATGACAGGCTTCATCGACACCTTCACGCTCGGCGGCCCCGGCCCCACGATCGCGATCAAGGACACGATCGACATCGCAGGCCATCCGACCCGCGCGGCGAGCCGCGCGCTCGCCGATGCACCGCCGGCCGCACAGCACGCGGACGTCGTCCGCCTGCTGCTCGACGCGGGCTGGCAGATCGCCGGCAAGGCGAACATGCACGAGCTCGCGTTCGGCATGACCGGCATCAACGACTACACGGGCACGCCCGTCAATCCGCAGGACGCGACGCGCATCCCGGGCGGCTCGTCGAGCGGTTCCGCTTCGCTCGTCGGGCTCGGCGCGGTCGACGCGGCGCTCGGCACCGACACCGGCGGCTCGATCCGCGGGCCGGCCGCCTGCTGCGGCGTGGCCGGGCTGAAGCCGACGTTCGGCCGCGTGTCGCGGCGCGGCGTCGCGCCGGCCGATACCACGCTCGATTGCGTCGGGCCGTTCGCCCGCGATATCCGCACGCTGGCCGCGGTGATGGCCGCGATCGCGCCGGGTTTCGATCGTGCGCGAGCGGCTGACTCCGTGGCGGGCTGCACGATCGCGCAGATCCACGTCGAAGCCGATCCGGCGATCGCCGCCGCGCTCGATGCGGCCGTGCGTGCGTCGGGCCTGCGTTCGCACACGGTCGTGCTCGACGAAATGCCGGCCGCATTCGCGGCGGGGCTCACCGTGATCAACGCGGAAACGTCGCGCGCGTTCGGCCATCTCGTCGAAACCGGCAAGCTCGGTGCCGACCTCGATGCACGGCTGCGCACGGCCGCGACGACGACACCCGCCGCCCTCGCGGAAGCCGAAGCCGTACGCGCACGCTTCACCGCACAGGTCGACGCCGCGCTCGAGCACGCGGACGTGCTCGTGCTGCCGACGCTGCCCGCGCTGCCGATCACGCTGCAGCAGGCGCGCGACGGTGTATCGGTGATTGCGATGTCGTCGCTGATCCGGCCGTTCAACCTGAGCGGCCACCCGGCGCTCAGCCTCCCGCTGCCGCTGGCCGGTTCGCCGCTGAAGGCCGGCCTGCAGATCATCGGGCGCAAGGGCGCGGACGAGCGGGTCTGCGCGATCGCGGCACACTTCGCAGCGGCACTCGCCGCATGAACCACGATGCGGGCGCGGCTTCACCCCGCACGCGCTCGCGAACCAGGGAATCACGCACCATGTCAGACCGAGTCGTCCTCGTCACCGGCGCCGCGCGCGGGCTCGGCGCCGTCATCGCCGAACGTTTCCATGCGGCCGGTTATCGCGTTGCGCTGGCCGACATCGCCGCCGACGCCATTCACGCGCATGCGCGCGAACTCGACCCTAGCGGCGAACGCGCGATCGCGCTCTCGCTCGACGTCACGTCGAAACGCGATTTCGAAGCCGCGCGCGATGCGCTCGTCGCGCGCTGGGGCACGATCGACGTGCTCGTGAACAACGCGGGCGCATCGAAGGTCGTGCCCGCGATGGAAATCACGGCCGAGCAGTTCGACCAGGTGATCGACGTGAACCTGCGCAGCGTGCTGTTCGGCTGCCAGGTGTTCGGCCAGTACTTCGCGGAACGTGGTACGGGCCGCATCGTCAACATCGCGTCGCTCGCCGGACAGAACGGCGGCTCGGCGACGGGCGCGCACTACGCGGCCGCGAAGGGCGGGACGCTGACGCTGACCAAGGTGTTCGCGCGCGATCTCGGCGCGCAAGGCGTGACCGTCAACGCGATCTCGCCGGGCCCGCTCGACCTGCCGATCGTGCATGAAAGCGTCGCACCGGAGAAGCTGCGTCAGGTGCTCGCGAGCCTGCCGGGCGGCAAGCTCGGATCGGCCGGTTTCGTCGCGGATGCAGCCGTGCTGCTCGCGTCGGGCGACGCGCATTTCGCGAACGGCGCATGCTGGGACATCAACGGCGGGTTGTACATGCGCTGAGCGGCGGCCCGCATCGATTGCGCGCGGCCGACCGGTGCCGCGCGCGGGACACGTGCGGGTGCTGGTGCTGGTGTTGATGCTGGTGCTGGTGTTGGTGTTGGTGCGGGTGCGGGTGCTGGTGCTGGTGTTGATGCTGGTGCTGGTGTTGGTGTTGGTGCGGGTGCGGGTGCGGGTGCGGGTGCGGGTGCGGGTGCGGGTGCGGGTGCGGGTGCGGGTGCGGGTGCGGGTGCGGGTACGTCCGCGCACCTGCGGCCCCCTATCGCGACGACTCCCCGTCGTCGCCCCACACGACCATCACGTCCCGCACGAGCGCGGCGATCGACGTCGCGCCGAGCTTCTCCTTGATGCTCGCGCGATGCACGTCGACGGTCTTCACGCTGATCGACAGATCCGACGCGATCTGCTTGCTGCCCTTGCCGTCCACCACGCCGCGCAGCACTTCCTTCTCGCGCGCGGTCAGCGCATCGAGCCGCTGACGCAACTCGCGGTGGCGCTGGCTGACCGCATGCCGTTGCTGCGCGAGCCGCAGCGCGCGTTGCACGCGCTCGAGCATCTGCTGAGAGTTGTACGGCTTCTCGACGAAATCGATCGCGCCGTTCTGCAGCGCGCGCACGGACATCGGGATATCACCATGCCCGCTGACGAAGATCACCGGCAGCGTCGCGCCACGCGCGTTCAGTTCGGCCTGCACGTCGAAGCCGCTCTTCTCCGGCATCCGCACGTCGAGCACCAGGCAGGCGGGCAGGTTCACGTCGAAGCGCGCGAGAAACTCCGCGGCGTTCGCGAACCCTTCGGACGCGATGCCGACCGATTCGAGCAGCCAGGCGAGCGACGTCCGCATGCCGCTGTCGTCGTCGACGATGTATACGATCGGTGCGGGTGACGTCATCGCGGGTGTCTCACTGGATATCGGTATGGGTATCGCACGCGCCGCCTACGGGGCCGGTTGCCGGCACGTCGCGCGCGTCGTTCGCTGGGGGTGCGCGGCACATCATAACGAGCCGAAAACCCGCTGAAAACCCCTTCACGGGCCGCACGAACGTGCAATCGCGGTTTTTTTCGCACACCGCGCCGCGCATCTAGGTAGAACCTTTAGACGCGTTGGCGAGAACGCCACCTCCATCGTCAATCGTGCGAATGGTCGCCCGCATTTTCGCGACGTACGCTTGGGTCATCGTCGGCGATCCGGCGCTGCACCGGCGGCGCCGCACGATCGCCGCCTTCGTCCACTCAGGAGCGCCCATGTCTTCCACGACCGATATCCAGCGACCGGCACGCGTCGAGCCGAGCGACGCGCAGAAGGCCTTCCGGCAAGCGATGGCCCACCTCGGCGCGGCCGTCAACGTGATCACCACCGCCGGGCCGCACGGCCGCTGCGGGATCACCGCCAGCGCCGTGTGCTCCGTCACCGACGCGCCGCCGACGCTGCTCGTGTGCCTCAACCGGTCGAGCGCGATGCATGCGACGTTCGAACGCAATCGCCACGTCTGCATCAACGTGCTGCCGGCCGAACACGAACTGCTCGCGCGGCACTTCGCGGGGCTCACCGACCTGCCGATGGAACGGCGCTTCGAATTGCCCGTGTGGGATCGCGGCGAGCAGGACGTGCCCGTGCTGCGCGACGCGCTCGCGAGCCTGCAGGGCACGATCGCCGACATGAAGGAAGTCGGCTCGCATTCGGTGATGTTCATCGAGGCGACGTCGATCCGCGTGCGCGACGACGGCGACAGCCTGATCTACTTCAGCCGCGCGTTTCACCGTGTGTCGCGCACGGCGTGCGTCCGGTGAAGGACGCGTGTCGCGCGTGATTACGCGGCAGCACGCAACGCGCGCTGCCCGGCCGCGAGCGCGGCGCCCGCGAACAGCGTCAGCGCCGAATACACGAGCCCGCGTGCGAGCCCCGCGCTGTCCGACACCCAGCCGATCGCGACCGGCCCGGCGATCTGCCCGAATGCAAAGACCGTCGTGAACGCGCTGATCCCCTTCGCCCAGCCGTCGGGCGGCAGGTTGTGGCGCACGAACGCCGTCGTCGATGCGACGGCCGACAGGAACGTCGCGCCGAACAGCACGCCCGACGCGAACGCGGCCACCGGATGCACGAACATCGCCGGCATCAGCGTCGCGATGCCGAGCAGCGCATTGAGCACGGCCAGCGCCTGGCCGCCGCGCATCCGGTCGAGCAACCGCGACCACAAGCGCGCCGATACGACGGTCGCGACGCCGAGCATCACGTAGAACGCGGAAACCACCATGCCGCTCATCCCCGCGCCACGCAGCAGCGCGACGATGAACGTCATGTAGCCGATATAGCCGACGCCGAACAGGCCATAACCGGCCAGCGCGAGTGCGAAGCGGGCCGAGCTCGCGGCAGCGCTCGAGGTCGCCCCGTCGCGCGGCGCGGCCGGTGCCGCGTGCGCACGCTCGATGCGGCGCGCGGCCGACACGGCCACCGCCGCGAACAGCACGCACGCAACCGCGAGCGCGAACCAGGCCGGCTGCCAGCCATGCACGCCATGCGTGAGCGTCGCCGGCACGAGCAGCGACGATGCGACGATGCCCCACCCCGTGCCGCCGTAGTAGAGACCGAGCAGCAAGCCCGCATCGCGCGGCGACGCCGACGCGAGCCGTGCGGCCAGCACGCCGCCGCTGATGAAGATCAGCGCACTGCCGACGCCGGTCGCGAGCCGCTGCACGAGCAGCGCATGCATGCCCGACGTGAGCCCGCACGCGGCCATCAGCAGCGCGGTCAGCACGCACCCGGCCGCCAGCAGCGTGCCCGCGCGCCAGCGCCGCGACAGCAAAGGAAACGCCAGCGCACCGATCAGGTAGCCGGCCGCGTTCGCCGTGTTCAGCGCGCCGGCCTGCGCGAACGTCCAGCCGAGATCGGCCTTCATCGGCGGCAGCAGCAGTGCATACGAAAAGCGCGCGAGGCCGAGCGCGATCGCGCTGCCGAGCGACAGGCCGATCGCGAGCCGCCACGCGGCCATACGATCGGGATCACGGTCCGCGGGGTGGCGGGTCGCGCCGGTGTCCGGCTGTGACGGGCCGGCATGCTCCGGTTGCGGCGCTGCGCGCATCGAGTGTCTCCTGTGTCGTTCGAAGCCGGGGCAAGTCGTCACGGCGGCACCCGCGTTCCGCGCGCGCCGATCCCGACTGTCTGTATAGGCTTCCGATTCTGTCGACCGATCATACTTGAGCCGTCACGGGCAGGCAGGCGGCAAGCATGGGAGAACGGCCGCCGCTTGCGTACGCTACCGCCGCAATCCGGCCACGAAGGCCGTGAACAATGCGCGCCCCTCCGGCCACTCCGCCAATCCCGCTGCCGCATTCAGGTGGCCGCGCGGGCCGAGCAGCAGCGGCGTCGCGCCACGCTCGCTCGCCCATGCGATGCCGTGTCCGGACGGGTCGTACCCGTCATCCGAACTGGCGATCGCGAGCACCGGCAAGCCGCCGAAATCGCCGCCCGGCACCTTCGCGAACGCACGGGCCGCAGCCGGAAAACGCAGGCCGCCCGGATCGGGCACCGCAACGAGCCATGCACCGCGCACGACGCGCGCCGACGCCGCACGCCAGTGCGCGAACAGCAGGCAACCCAGCGAATGACAGATCAACACCGGCGGCGCCGCGGCTTGCGCGACGGCTTCATCCAGCGCGGCCATCCAGTCAAGCAGGTCGGGAGCATCCCATGACGCAGGCGCCATGCGGGTCGCGCCGGGAAGCGCGGCCTCCCAGTGGCTCTGCCAATGATCCGGTCCCGAGTTGCCGATTCCCGGCACGATCACGATCGTTTGGTCCATCTCCATCTCCGTCTCCATGAACAGGCGAGCTCGCAGTCTGGCTTGCCGGAAACCGGCCGGGAATGGCAAATCATCGGATATTGAGACAATATGCCGATGAATTAACGGAGCGGGAAAGCGGACATGTCGAACGGAGAACTCGATCGCCTGGATCTTTCGATCCTCGAGGCGCTACAGGAAAACGCACGGATGCCGCTGTCCGAAGTGGGCCGACGCATCGGGCTGTCTCAGCCTGCCACGTCGGAGCGCGTCAAGCGGCTGGAAGAACGCGGCATCATCGCGGGCTACGGCGCGCGGATCGACCCGGCCGCGCTCGGGTTGGGGATGATGGCCATCATCCGGCTGAAGACGACGCACGAACACATCAAGCCTGCGCTGCGCGCGTTCGCCGAAATGCCGCACGTGATCGAGGTCCACCGGATGACCGGCGAGGACTGCTTCCTGCTGAAGGTCCTGGTGCCGACACCGGGACAACTGGAAACCCTCATCGACGCGATCGCCCGTTTCGGCGCGGTCACGACGTCGCTGGTGCTTCGGTCCGAGCCGGTCAAACCGCTCGGCAAGGCACTGCTCGGCTGAAACAGGCATCGAATCGAGTCGCTGACTCGCCCCCGCCGACCGGCGACGCGTTCGCGCGCATGGCCGCCGCGAACGACGTCGATCGCCATCGATCGAGGCGATCGAATTCCCGATGAAAAATCGCCGAATGCAATGCGTCGATTCCGATTCAGGTCATTGAAAAAATGACATTGAATCCGTCATTCGCTTTATCCGTGTTTTACCGCACGCGACTCGTCAATCCCCCTTGTTTAGCATGCCGAGGCTAAAAACCTTGCAACGCATTGCATTCGTAAATTCGTCAGACTAATATCAACGCCACTCATCCGGCATTCACGAAATGCCTGATGAGGAGTGGCAACTTTTTAGCCGCGCATTCATGTTGAAACGCTCATGTTCATCACAGGAGAATTGACATGCAGGACACCCAGCAGATCGAGTTGCTTGACTGGATGAAGGAAGACACGCACCCCGAGGCCGTCGACATGATGGTCGAGGACGCCGTGGTGCCGTTCGGCACCGCGCTCTGGCCGGTCTGAGCGGGCCACCCGTTCTCGCGGAAGGGCCGCGGCCCTTCCGCCGTTTCCGGAGACACGCATGCTGAATCTGCACCGCGCACTCGGCTTCCACCCGGCGCTGCGCGACAAGCTGGCGCGCGGCGAATCGGGAAAACTGCTGGTCGGCCACGACACCCGCAACCGCGACATCGCGTTGCGCGCATTTGCCGCCCTGCCCGATTCGTTCGACGCCACGACCCTCTGCCTCGAAAGCACCCCGCCCGCCGACATCGCCGCCGCGCTCGATGAAGCCGACCTGTTCGTACTGCTGTACGACTCGTCGTGCCTCCCGACACCGTCGCCAAGCGGCCCGCCGTTCCTCGCCGCGATCCGCCCCGCGATCGTCGAGCACTGGAGCAAGTCGGTTTTATTCAAGGATTACGGCCCGCATCTCGACGAGGCGTTCGCCGAATCGCTCGACGACATCGCGGCACGCAACGGCCGGCTGATCGACGCGGCCGCGCGCGCATCGCAGATCCGCTTCATCGACGAAGCCGGCAACACGCTGACGGGCTCGCTCGCACCGGACCAGAAATGGACGAGCGTGGACGGGATGGGCAACCTCGACGTCGTGCCCGGCGAGATCGCGACGCACGTCACCGATCTCAACGGCACGGTCGTCTTCAGCGGCACGTTTCTCGGCACCGTGCCGTTCGCGATCAAGTACAAGGTGGCCGAGCGACTCGCGACGCTGCAGGTCGAGAACAGCACGATCGTCGGTTTCGAGACCGACGACACGGGCTTCCGGCGCGATTTCGCGGCCTACCTCGACCGGCACGCGAACCACCGGCGGATCGAGGAATTCGGCATCGGCACGAACCTCGGCATTCGCGGGCTATACGGCCGCAACGCGGGGTTCGAGGAACGTCATCCGGGCCTGCACCTCGGGCTCGGCGGCGGCGAAAACGGCAGCCACCATCTCGACCTGATCTTCGCGCGCGGCACGCTCGCGCTCGACGACAGGATCGTGTTCGACGGCGCGTTCGCCGTCTGATTCGGCAGTTGCGCGCTCAGGCTCCGGCGGCAGGTGTGTCGCCGAGCCACTTGAACATCACGAGGCAATCGACGAACCCGAGCCGCGCGTGACGATAGGCGTGCGGCAGGCGGCCGACGATTTCAAATCCCAGCTTCTGCCACAGCGCGACGGCCACCTCGTTCGTCGCGACCACCGAGTTGAACTGCATCGCGAGGAAACCGCGCTCGCGCGCAACCTGCTGCGAGTGCTCGCACATCAGGCGCGCGACGCCACGGCCGCGCGCGGCCTCGCTCACCATGTAACCGCAATTGCACACGTGATTGCCGGGGCCGGCCGCATTCGCCTTCAGGTAGTACGAGCCGAGGACCACGCCGTCCTCTTCGGCGATCCACGTGCAGAGCGGCGCATCGAGCCACAGCGCACGCGCCGCTTCGGGCGTCGAATCGGGATCGAATGCATAGGTTTCCTGAGCAGCGACGATGGCGCGATAGGTCGGCCAGAAGCGCGGGAAATCGTCGTCGGTCATCGGGCGAATCGTGATCATGCGGGTTCTCTCGTGATTGGAATGTCGGCAGGAACGCCAGCGATCGTACCGTGATTCAGGAACGGCCGCTGTCCCGTTGCGCCGCGCTGCGATACGCGCCCGGCGGCACGCCGTACCAGCGCTTGAATGCCTGCGAGAAACTCGACAGGTCGCTGAAGCCGAGCCGCTCGGCCACCTCCGCGAGCGACAGGCGCGCGTCGCCGAGCAGTGTCTCGGCCATCGCGCCGCGCGCCTGCGCGAGCAGCGCCCGGAACGTCGTGCCCTCCTCCTGCAACCGGCGCTTGAGCGTGCGCGGGCTCGTGTTCATCAGCCGCGCCATGTCCTCGAGCGAGAACGGCGCGGGGCCGGGCGTCGCGCCCAGGTACTGGCGCACCATCTCCGACGTGCCCACCCGCGCGCGCCGCGCTTCGAGCAGCTGGCCGCACATCTGCTCGCACATCGACACCGTCAGCGGATTCGCGTGCGGCAGCAGCCGGTCGAGCAACACGCGGTCGAATGCGAGGCTATTCGCGCGCGCCGAAAAAGCCGGCTCGACGCCGGCGATGCACGGCACCGGTACGGACGGTGCGCGCGTCGCCTGCACCGTGAAGCGCGACAACGCGAATGCGTCGCCGCCGATTTCCTGCAGCAGCACGGCCGCTGCCGTCATGTCGCGCTCGACGAGGAACCGGCTCAGCGCGCCATCGAGTTCCGGCGCGCCGAAATTGAGCACGCACGTGCTGTCCTCCTCGCGGTACGTGATCACGGTGAACGCGTAGGTGAGCGGCAGGAAGCGCATCGCCAGCGCGAGCGCGTCGCGCGCGGTCGCGCTCGCGATCAGCCCGTAGCCCCACACGCCGTACGCGGAGAAGTGGTAGCGCAGGCCGACCTCGAACCCGAGGCCCGGTGTGCGCCCGAGCGCGCGCAGCAGGTTGCCGGTCAACCGCAGCTCCTGCGCGGCCGTCACCTCGACCTTCGGATCGTCGAGCTGTGCGTTGGCGAGCCCCGTGCCGGCCAGCAGCGTCGCGTACGGCACGCCGCGTTCGTCGCCGAAATCGACCAGCAGCCGGGCGCTGGCCGGACTCCGGGTGAAATCCCAGAAGCTCATGCGGAGAAACCCTCGAAGCGCCGATTTGGCCCAAATACTAAAACAATTGTCCCGAAGCAGCATTGGTGTTTTCCCATGCGGCCAGCACCATCGGCGTCATCCAGTCGTCGCCCGAACGACGCCATCGCCCTCCGGAGGAGACACCATGCGACACAGTCGCACGACCGACCCCGCAACCCGCTTCGCACGCCGGCGCGCCGCGTTCGCCCGAGCCCTTGCCCGAGCCCTTGCCCGCGCCCCGCTGCTCGCGATCCGTCCGCCGCACGCCGGCCGCCTGGGCGCGCTGCCGCGCCCCGCCTGACCCATCGACCATCAAAGGATGCATCCATGAGCAAGACATTCGACTACATCGTCGTCGGCGGCGGTTCGGGCGGCTGCGTCGTCGCCGGGCGGCTGACCGAGGACCCGGCCGTGACCGTCTGCGTGCTCGAGGCCGGCGGCCGCGGCGACGGCACGCTCGTCAACGTGCCGACCGGCGCGGTCGCGATGATGCCAACCCGCATCAACAACTGGGCCTTTGACACGGTGCCGCAGCCGGGCCTCGGCGGGCGCATCGGCTACCAGCCGCGCGGCAAGGCGCTGGGCGGCTCGTCGGCCATCAACGCGATGGTCTATATCCGCGGCCATCGCGTCGACTACGACGGCTGGGCCGCGCTCGGCAACGAAGGCTGGGCCTACGACGACGTGCTGCCGTACTTCCGCCTGAGCGAGCACAACGAGCGCTTCGACGATGCGTGGCACGGCCGCGACGGCCCGCTGTGGGTGAGCGACCTGCGCACCGGCAACCCGTTCCATGCGCGCTACCTGGAGGCCGCGCGCCAGGCCGGCCTGCCGCTCACCGACGATTTCAACGGCGCGCAGCAGGAAGGCATCGGCATCTACCAGGTCACGCAGAAGCACGGCGAACGGTGGAGTGCGGCGCGCGCGTACCTCTTGCCGCACATCGGCCGGCGCGAGAACCTGACGGTCGAGACGCACGCACAGGTCCTGCGCATCCTGTTCGACGGCACGCGCGCGACCGGCGTCGAAGTCCGGCAGCATGGCGAGGTCCGCACACTGCGCGCACGGCGTGAAGTCGTGCTCGCGGCCGGTGCGCTGCAGACGCCGCAGCTGCTGATGCTGTCGGGCGTCGGCCCCGGCCGCGAGCTCCAGCAACGAGGCATCACGGTGCACGCCGACCTGCCCGGCGTCGGCCGCAACCTGCAGGATCATCCGGATTTCATCTTCGGCTACCGCACGCGCAGCGTCGATACGATGGGCGTATCCGCGCGCGGCGGCTTGCGCATGCTGCGCGAGCTCGCGCGCTTTCGCCGCGAACGGCGCGGCATGCTGACGTCGAATTTCGCGGAAGGCGGCGGCTTCCTGAAGACCCGCGCTGGCCTCGACGCGCCGGACATCCAGCTGCACTTCGTCGTCGCGCTCGTCGACGATCACGCGCGCAAGCTGCACGCCGGCCACGGGCTGTCGTGCCACGTGTGCCTGCTGCGGCCGCGCAGCCGCGGCTCGGTCACGCTCGACAGCGCCGATCCGCTCGCGGCGCCGCGCATCGATCCCGCGTTCTTCGCCGATCCGCGCGACCTCGACGACATGGTCGCGGGCTTCCGGCTCACACGCCGGCTGATGGAAGCGCCTGCGCTCGCCGGCTGGACCACGCGCGACCTGTTCACCGCGAACGTCGACACCGACGATGAAATCCGCGACGTCCTGCGGCGGCGCACCGACACCGTGTATCACCCGGTCGGCACGTGCCGGATGGGGCACGACGCGCTCGCCGTCGTCGATCCGCAACTGCGCGTGCACGGCCTGCAGGGGCTGCGCATCGTCGATGCGTCGGTCATGCCGACGCTCATCGGCGGCAACACCAATGCGCCGACGATCATGATCGCCGAGAAAGCCGTCGACCTGATCCGCGGCGTGTGCCGCACGTCCGTTCGGCAGCAGCACGAAACCGTCAGGATAACGACGGATACCGACACCATGCCTGCCTCGCGCGCCGCGCACGAAACCGTCCAGCCGGAGGAAACCCGCCATGTCGTCGCGTGACGCTGCCCACCTGACCGACTCCGTCGCACCGCTCGCGGCGATCATCATCGGCGCCGGCTTCGCCGGCATCGGCATGGCGATCGCGCTGCAACGTGCGGGCATCCACGATTTCGCGATCGTCGAACGCTCGCACGACGTCGGCGGCGTGTGGCGCGACAACAGCTACCCGGGCGCCGCCTGCGACGTGCCCTCGCACCTGTACTCGTTTTCGTTCGAGCCGAATCCGGCCTGGTCGCGCGTGTTCGCACCGCAGCCCGAAATCCATGCGTACCTGCAGCATTGCGCGCGCAAGTACGGCCTCGCGCGCTACCTGCGCTTGGGCGCCGAAGTCGCGCATGCGCGTTACGACGAAGCCGCTGCGCTGTGGCGCGTCACGCTCGCCGACGGCACGGCACTGTGCGCCGCCGTGCTCGTCAGCGGCACCGGGCAGCTGAGCCGCCCCGCGATGCCCGACCTGCCCGGCATCGACACGTTTCGCGGCCGCGCGTTCCACTCCGCGCACTGGGATCACGACTATTCGCTCGCCGGCAAGCGCGTGGCGGTGGTCGGCACCGGTGCGTCGGCGATCCAGTTCGTCCCGGCGATCGCCGGCGACGTGCAGCGCCTGACCGTATTCCAGCGTTCGCCGGCCTACGTGATGCCGCGCCCCGACCGCGCGTACCGCCCGTGGGAGCAGGCGCTGTTCCGCAAGCTTCCGTGGGCGATGAAGCTGCATCGCGCATCGATCTACCTGCGCTACGAATCGCGCGCGATCGCGTTCACGCGCCTGCACACGTTGATGAAGGTCGCGGTCGGCCGGCCGTTCCGCACGCTGCTCGCACGCGACGTGCCGGACGCCGCGTTGCGCGCGCGGCTCACGCCCGACTACCCGATCGGCTGCAAGCGCATCCTGCTGTCGAGCGACTACCTCGCCGCGATGAGTCGCGACAACGTCGAGCTCGTCACGCAGCGGATCCGGCGCGTCACGGAGAGCGGCATCGAGACCGTCGACGGCGCGCACCATCCGGTCGATGCCATCGTGTACGGCACGGGGTTCGCGGCAACCGAGTTCCTGTCGCCGATGCGCATCACGGGCCGCGACGGGCTCGACCTGAACGACGCGTGGCGGCGCGGCGCGCAGGCGTATCTCGGGCTCACCGTGCCCGGCTTTCCGAACTTCTTCATGCTGTACGGCCCGAACACCAATCTCGGCCACAACTCGATCGTCTACATGCTCGAAAGCCAGATCGCGCACGTGATGCGCTGCCTGCGCGCGATGCGGCGCGACGGCGCGCGCGAGATCGACGTCGACGCGTGCCGCTACCGGCGCTTCAACACGCACGTACAGCAGCGGCTCGAAGGTTCGGTGTGGAACAGTTGCAAGAGCTGGTACGTCGATGCATCGGGCCACAACAGCACGAACTGGCCGGGCTTCACGCTGACCTACCGGTGGATCACCCGCTTCACCGGGATGTCCGCTTACCGCTTCACGCATCCGTTGCCCGAATCGGTCGCCCCGACGCGCGACGTGGTGGTCGCGCCGCCCGCCGGCCGGCTGGAGGCGCTCACGGCCGCATCGCTGCGCGGCTTCCTGCGCGTGGCGTTCCGGCCGCTGATCGGGCCGCCGTTCGGCGCACGCATGCAACGCCGCGTCGTCGCGCTGCTGTCGCCGCTGATGCCCGGCACCGGCGGCACGCTGCGCTACCGTACCCACGCGCACCGCGTGCCGGTCGAAGTGGTCGCGCCGAAACACGGCGACACCGGCGGCGCGATCCTCTATCTGCACGGCGGCGCATTCTGCCTCGGCGGGCCACATACGCATCGTGGCGTGACGACGCGGCTCGCGAACGAGGCCGGCCTGCCGGTGTGGGTGCCCGATTACCGGCTGGCCCCCGAGCATCCGAGCCCGGCCGCGCTCGACGATGCGCTGGCCGTCTACGACACGATGCGCGCGCAGGGTCATGCTGCGCACCGGATCGCGATCGCGGGCGATTCGGCCGGCGGCGCACTGGCGCTGGCACTGGCCATCGCACTGCGTGAGCGCGGCGAGCCGGCCGCCGCCGCGCTCCTGCTGATCTCGCCCGTGACCGACCCCGCGCTCGGCGGCGCGACGCTGGCTTCGCGCCGCCACGACGATCCGATGATCCGCCGCGGCTGGCTCGAACAGGGGCTGCGCTGGTATCACGGCGTCGGTTCGGTGGCGGCCCGCGGCCCGCTCGACACCGACCTGCGCGGCCTGCCGCCGATGCTCGTCCAGGCCGGCGACCAGGAGGTGCTGCTGTCGGATGCGCAGCGGCTGGCCAGTCATGCGCAGGCGTGCGGCGTGCCGTGCCGGCTGGAGATTCATGCGGCGCGCTGGCACGTGTTTCATCTGCAGGCGTTTTACCTGCGGTCGGCGCGGGACGCGTTGCGGACGCTCGCGGGGTTTGCCGCCGAACGCGTGGCGGTGACAGCGTGACGATGAAGCGGGCGCGCGCCGCGCGTGAGGCCGTGGTCCGCGGCGGCCCCGGGCGGGCGCACGGCGCATGCGTCGTCACCGGGCCCGCTTGCCACGAAGCGACGCCGTCTTGCGAAATCCGGCTGTTTATTTTTTTCTGTCGCATGCGGCCGTCATGATCTCCCGCAAGCCCTGGCGCGCCGCCGGGGCTCCCCACCCTCGCGGAGACATCATGAAAAGAAGGCACACCCTCAACACGCTTGCGCTGCTCTGTTGCGTCGGCATCCAGTGCGCGACCTCGGCGTTCGCCGACGAGCCGAAGAAGGTGGCGTTCGTCGACACGGGCAACACCGGGCGCAGCGTGATGGCGGAAGCGATCGCCCGCCAGTTGATCGCGCAGCGCCACGCGCACATCGCGGTGATTTCGCGCGCGGTCGACGAAGATCCGTACGACGAAAAGCCCGAAGAAAACGGCGTGACCCTGATGAAGCGCCGCGGCATCGACACGTCCGCGCACCGTTCCGTGCAGTTGAACGCAAACGACGTCAAGCATTCCGACGTGATCCTGACGATGACCGACAAGCACAAGGAGAAGGTGCTCTCGCTCTATCCGTCGGCCGCCGGCAAGGTGTTCACGCTTGCCGAATATGCGTCCGGAAAGCACGTCGACGTGCCCGACGCGTGGGGCAAGCCGATCGACTTCTACGAATCGGTGACCACGCAGCTCGACACGTATATCCCCGCCGCGCTCGACAAGGTCGCGACGGCCGCACCGACGAAGCAGTAAGGCACGAAGGCCTGTCGGCTCGCACGGCGCACGATGCGCCGGCGCCGACAGGTTTGCCCTTCCCATCATTCCCTCCAGCCCCGCCTCCCACCGCGCGTGCCCGTCATCGGGCCGCCGACTTTGGCCATTCGGCCGAATCGTCACCCAGCGCACCGGATGAAAGAATGATCGTCGTCCGGGAAGCCGGTTTCGCTGCCTGAAATCCGGCACCTCGACGATGCCGCATGCACTGCAACTGCCGCGCATGCGGCGTTGTGTGTGGTCCCGGCTCGCCAATGCGCGTACGCCCCTGCGCGCACCACCCGGCAGCTCGCACGGCCACCTCTATTTCCACCCACCCTTTTTGTAGCTTATAAGTTACAATGCTCTCCAAGTTCGAACTTCTTCGCTACCAGCGCGACGATGGTCGCGAGCCCTTCACCGAATGGTTGAACGCCGTGCGCGACAAGCTTGCACAGGCCCGGATTCGCGAACGCCTGCGCCGCGTGCAGACAGGCAACTTCGGCGATTGCGAGCCTGTCGGCGAAGGCGTGATCGAACTGCGCGTCCACGTCGGCGCCGGCTATCGCGTGTATTTCGGGCGGTACGGCGGCGCACTGGTGCTGTTGCTGTCAGGCGGCGACAAGCGCAGTCAACCCGACGACATCCGGCGCGCGAAGGAACACTGGTCGAACTGGAAACGGAGGCAAACATGACCCAGCTCAAAGGTGCGGTATCGCACCACGACGCGGAAGTCGCCGAACTCGGCGCCGACCGCGAACTCGCGGTGGCCTACCTGCGCGTCGCGATGGAGTCGCTCGACGATCCCGACAACCGCGCGGCCGGCCTGCTCGCGCTGCGCACCGTCGCGGAAGCGTACGGCGGGCTCGGCGCCGTCGCGGCCGAAGCCGGCATCAGCCGCGAATCGCTGTATCGCACGCTGTCCCCCAACGGCAACCCGACGCTGAAAACGCTGCTCGCGGTGCTCAAGACCGTCGGCTTGCGCCTGTCCGTCGTCCCTGCGCAGCCGGCGCACGCGTAAGCGGCGCACCGCCCGCTCACGGCCGGACCATCCACACCAGCAGCATCTCGGCCGGCGCGGCCGTCATTCCCGCCGGCGGATGCTCGATCGTCGGCTCGACCGCCAGCGCCTTCGCAATCGACGCCGCATCGTCGATCGTCGTCGAGCGCACGATCGTCATCAACCGCGCCGGCCGATGCAGCGTTTCGCGATACAGCGCGCCGTACCACAGCGGCCGCATGCCGAGCGCGTCCTGCAACACGTACGGATAACGCCACAGCCGCAGCACGAGGCGGCTTTCCGGCTGGCCCGGATCGACGCGGACGAACACGCGGCGCGTGCTTTCGCCGTGCGTGTAACGCGGCAGCACCGGCAGCGCCTCGGGCGGCGCCTGCGGCAACAGCCAGCGCAGCGCGGTGGCCGGCGACCACGGCGTCGCGCGCTGCCAGCCGGCCTGCGCGAGATGCCGGTCGAGCGTGTCCGACGTCGCGCTCCATTGCAGCGGCAGATACTCCTCGCGGTCGCCGCCGATCTCGGTGCGCCGCACCGGCACGCGCTGCCACCCGCCGCGCAGCCACTGGTCGACGGTCATCGCGACCACGTCGCCGACATGCGGGCGTGCCGCGCGGTCGAGCTGCCATTGCGCGGGAACCGTCCATACGCCGGCCGTCGCGAGCACCACGGTCACCGCGACGAGCGCACCCCTCGGCTGCACATGCTCGCGCACGCGCCAGTACGCATAGGCGCCGGCCAGCAACGCGAACCAGGCCAGCCCGAGGCTCCAGCCGCCAAGCAGGCCCGACAGCCACGTGTCGCCGACATACAGCCGCGCGAAGCCGCCGAGCACGATCCACAGCACCACCGCCGTCACGACCGGGATTCGCCACAGCGCGGGCCGGTCGCGCGTCAGCACCCAGCCGAGGCCGCTGCTCGCGAGAATCGCGAACGCGGCGTCGGCATCGGGCAGCGGCACGTGCAGCGCACCGGGCGGCAGGCTCGCGGGCGTCGCGCCGGGCACGCCCGCGCCGAACGCCGGCACGAGCACAACGGCGACGCCGACCGTCACGAGCCACCACGCGGCTGTCAGCCAGCAGCGATGGATCATCAGCCAGACGAGAAACGCGGCCGCGACGATCAGCCCCGTATCGTGCCCGTGCAGCACGGCAAGCGCGCGCATCGCGGCGTCCACCGGCGGCGTGCGCAGGTTCTGCAGGAACGCATACAGCGCAATGTCCGCGTGCATCAGCGGATCGTTCGCGACGACATCCTGCACGAGGCCCGCGAACAACCACACGCAGCCGACGAACAGCAGCGCGAGCACGGGCACCGCGCCCGGCAGGCCGCGTACATAGGCGATCGCGTCGTGCAGCCGCGCGCCGAACCGCGGCCAGCGGTGCGCGCATGCGTGCACCCCTTCGACGAGCGCACGACGCAACAGCGGCCAACCGCGCCGCAGCGCGACGCGCACGCCGATCCACACAAGCGCGACCAGCGCCGCGACGACCAGCAGGATCACGGCAACCCGCACGCTGATCGCCGCGGCCAGCGCGGCCGACGCCCCGAACAGGATGCCCGGTGCGACGTGCACGGGCGCCCAGATGAGCGCGGAGACGACGTTGACCGGATAGAACGACCGGCGCGGCAGCGTCGCGCAGCCGACGACCACCGGCACGACCGCGCGCACCGGCGCGATAAAACGCGCGAGCACGATGCTCTTCATGCCATGGCGCAGCACGAACTCCTCGCCGCGCCCGTAGACAGCCGCATAGCCGAAGCGCGCCCACGCGTTGCGGATCACCCCGCGGTAGTGCCGCCCGAGCTCGTAGCTGATCCCGTCGCCGATCACGGCGCCGAGCGCCGCGACACCGATCGTCGTCCAGCCGTCGAGCGCGCCCGCGCCGATCAGCGCACCGGCCGCGAACATCACGGCGCCGGCCGGCACGACCGTGCCGATCAGCGCGATCGCCTCGGCGCACGCAGTCACGAACACGATCGCGAGCACGAGCAGCGGATGCGCACCGATCGCGCCGATCCACGCGTGGATCGTGTCGCTCATTGCGCGCTCCATGGCGAAGCGACCCGGCGTGCGAACACCGGGCCGGCGATGGCATGGGGAACGTTCATCGGGTGATGCGCGCGGTCGCGCCGGTGTGACGGATCAGTCGAACTCGTGCTGCCGCGCATCGGCCTCGAGCGGCGCGTCGTGGTAGCCGACCGTCGCGATCTCCTGTAGATAGCGCGCGAGAAACGCACCGATCGATCCGGCGGCCTCGTACTGATGCACGTGGCGAAATTCGTGGGTCAGCAGGCGGCGCGTGTCCTGCCCGCGCAGCACGTACACCGCGTGACCGAGCGTGAGTCCGATCGTCCCCGGCGACAGCAGCCCCGTGTCGCGGGCGATCGCGGCCAGCGTCGGCGTCTCGGGAAACGGCATGCGCTCGACGATCACCACGCGGATCCGTTCCGGCTGCGCGACACCCACCGTGCGCGCGTCGTCGGCTTGCGCCGGCGTCAGCGGCGCACCCTGCGCGATCCCGCGCGCCGCCTCCGCTTCGGCCCATGCGACGGCGGCGGGCAGTGCGGACGGCAGGATTTCGGCAAGGTCGATCATCGTGGGGCTCCTCGGGTGGTGTAGTGGCATCGGGCACCAGTTTAGTCCCGAATCCGGACGGTTCGCGGGACGGTTCGCGACGCGCCGCGCCGCCCTGTTCCGGCCGCCGCGATTACCCGGGAATACCCTGATTCTCGCCCGCGCCGCCGCGTACTTTTTCCCGATGATTATTTCGTTTCAGTACCCATTCCCCGATCTCCTGTCTCGAAAATTTCCCGGATGTGTATCGTTTTCGGATTCGGCGGAATATATTGATCAGAAGAACGGCCGCGGCGATCACCCGACAGCAGTGCGCGGCGTCATCCCGAAGAGGATCGCTAGATGATCAGGGTAATTCTGGCTGACGATCACGCAGTCATGCGGGACGGACTGCGTCACATCCTGGAAACGGCCGGCGGTTTCGAAATCGTCGGCGAGGCGAGCGACGGCTCGGCCACGCTCGCGCTGGTCGAGCGCGGCGCCGCCGACGTGCTGCTGCTCGACCTGTCGATGCCCGCGCCGACCGGCATCGAGCTGATCCGCCTGGTGAAACACCACGCACCGTCGCTGCGCACGCTCGTGCTGACGATGCACGCGGAGGCGCAATACGCGGCGCGCGCGTTCAAGGCCGGCGCAACCGGCTACCTGACCAAGGACAGCGCGACCGCCGAGCTCGTGGAGGCGGTGGGCAAGGTCGCGGCGGGCGGCGTCTACGTGAGCCCGTCGGCAGCCGAGAGCCTCGCGCTCACGCTGCGCGCGCCGGCCACGGCGCTGCCGCACGAACGGCTGTCCGCGCGCGAGCTCGACGTGATGCGCCGCATCGTCGCGGGCCAGACCGTCACGCAGATCGCGACCGAACTCGCACTGAGCGCGAAGACGGTCAGCACGTACAAGACACGGATCCTCGAGAAGATGGAACTGCCGCACGAAGCCGCGCTGGTCCGCTACGCGGTGCGCCACGACCTCGACCCCGGCAGCGACGCATGACGACCGCCTTCCACTTCCCGCCTTCACCGTCGGACGACGACAACCCGGACGCGTCGCGCCTGTTCATGTCGTCGCTGCCGCCGGGCCGGCGTGAACGGCGGCTCGCGCTCGCGACCGTGCTCGTGTCCGCCGTGATCTTCGCCGCGCTTGCGCCGTTCGCGGGCAGGCCGCTTGCGCCGGGCTGGGCGTTCATCCCCGTGTACCAGTCGGCGATCGTCGTCAACGACATGGTGACGGCCGGCCTGCTGCTCGGCCAGTACGCGATCCTGCGCGAGAAGCCGCTGCTCGTGCTCGCGGGCGGCTACCTGTTCACGGGCTTCATGGCCGGCACTCACATGCTGACCTTTCCCGGGCTGTTCGCACCGACCGGCCTGCTCGGCGCCGGCGACCAGACCACCGCCTGGCTTTACCTGTTCTGGCACGGCGGCTTTCCGCTGGCGGTCGCCGCGTATGCCCTGCTGCGCGCGGCATCGCCTGCCGCGGGGCCAATCGCGGCTGCGCAGCGCCGCGCGGCGATTCCCGTGGTGCTGTGCATCGCGGCCGCGCTCGGCGCGACGGCCGCACTCGCACTGCTCGCGACCGCCGGCCACGACCTGCTGCCGCGCATCATGAACGGCAACCGCATGGCCGCGACGATGACGAACGCGATCACGATCGTCTGGGGGCTGAACCTGGTGGCGCTGATGCTGATGTGGCAGCGGCGGCGGCGTCATTCCGTGCTCGACCTGTGGGTGATGACGGTGCTAGTCGCGTGGCTGTTCGACATCGCGCTGTCGTCGATGCTGAACCACGGGCGCTACGATCTCGGCTTCTACGCGGGGCGCGCGTACGGCCTCGTCGCGTCCGGCGTCGTGCTGTTCGCGATGCTGTTCGAAAACGGCCGGCTGCATGCGCAGACGGTGCGTGCGCTGGCCGGCGCGCGCTACCAGCATCTGCTCGTCGTGCAGAAAAGCGCGCAATTGAACGACGCGAACGAACGGCTCGAACAGCGCGTCGCCGCGCGCACTGCGCAACTGAGCGCGTCGAACCGCGACCTGCGGCGCGAAGTCGAGGAACGCGTGCGTGCCGAGCGCGCGCTGCAGGCGTCGCGCGAGGAGCTGCGCGAGATCGCCGCGATCAGCGCGAGCGCACGCGAAGCCGAGCAGCGCCGCATCGCACGCGAGCTGCACGACGAACTCGCGCAGACACTCGCGGCGCTGAAGAACGATCTCGAATGGCTGATCGACCGCGTGCCGCAGGACGATGCGCTGCTGGCGCGCAAGATCGCGGCGATGCATACGCTCGCGCGCGGTGCGGTGGCCGCGACGCGGCGCATCGCGTCCGATCTGCGCCCGCTGATGCTGGATGACCTCGGTTTCGCCGCGGCCATGCAATGGCTCGTGGAGGATTTCCGGCACCGTCACGGGATTGCGTGCTCGCTGCACGTCGAGCCGCCCGAACTGCAACTCGACGAGCCTTACGCGACGGCGGTATTCCGCATCGCCCAGGAAGCGCTCGCGAACGTTGCGCGGCACGCGGCCGCATCGCATGCGAACGTCGAACTCGTGCGGGCGAGCCATGCGATCGAGCTGACGATTCGCGACGACGGCGCGGGATTCGATCCCGGCGTGCCGCGCAAGTCGGGATCGTTCGGGCTGGTCGGGTTACGCGAGCGCGCGTATCTGGTCGGCGGCACGTTGCGGATTGCGACGACGCTCGGCGAAGGCACGACGGTCGAGGTGGAGATTCCGCTGCAGCCTACGCCTGTTGCGGTCGTGCACGGCGGGGATGGGGGTTCGCGGATCGATCGCTGATCGAGGCGGCAATATCGGCGAATGCCGGTTGCCGCGTCGATCACGCGTCAGTGGTAATCATCTTCCCGTTGATGTCGTACGGCTAGAATCGTGACTTGCTCGGCCGCTTCAATCTCGAACAGCAGGACATAGCCCGACGTGCCGAAAGACACGATCAGCTCACGTAGAAACGGATTTCCATCGTCGATCTTGCGGCATGTGAACGGAAACATTCGGAGCATGGCGACACCTTGTTCGATCGCGTCCGCAGCCCGCGCCGCTGCATCGATATCACGTTCGAGCAGGTATCGATACATCCGTACCAGATCCTCACGGGCCGCACGTGTATATCGGACCCGATAGATCAATCAGCCGCCTTCGCTGCTCTCGCAGCCTTCAGCATGCCCTCGAGTTCGGCCTGCACGTCGGCGGCATCGACGTATTCACCGGTACGACGCGCCTCGTCGCGCGATGCGAGGCCACGGGTGACAAACTCGCGCTGCAGGCGGCGACGCGCAATACCATCGCGCAGCGCCGACTCCATGAACGCAGACAACGTCTCGTTTTCCTCGAGGACCGACTCTGCCGCCTCCCGCAATTGCGGATCGACACGCAGCGCCGGCATGGTCGCGGTTTTCATCGCACACTCCGTGTATTACATATGTAATGCATGATAGCACACCCGCTTTTTCGCGGGCAGTCGGCCATTCGGCCTGACCAACGTATCCGGGACCACAATCCGGCCGCGCCGCCTCACACCCGCGCCGCCACCATCCCCCGCTCGGAGCGCGTCCACGCGACCAGCGCGCCGATCCCGAGCAGCGCGAGGCACACGATCGGCACGATCATCGGCCCGAACGCGGTGCCCGTCACCTTGCCGGCAAACGGCATCAGGTTCTGGCTGAAGAAGCCGCCGAGGTTGCCGATCGAATTGATCGCCGCGACGCTCGCCGCCGCCCGCGCGCCGGTAAAGTAGCGCGGCGGCATCGACCAGAAGCACGGATACAGCAGCGGGATGCATGCGCCGCCGAGCACCAGCGCGATGAAGCGCAGCGGCGTCGACGGCAGCACGAGGCTCAGCAGGAAGCCGAGCGCGCCGAGCGCCGCGACGATCGCGATCGTGCGCACGATGCTCTTCGCGCGGCGCAGCTTCGCCGGCAGCCACAACAGCAGCAGCACCGCGAGCGCCCACGGCAGCATGCTCAGGAAGCCGTTCGTGCTGCTCGACACGCCGAACGATTTCACGAGCGTCGGCAGCCAGTACGTCACGCCGTACAGCGACGTCGACATCAGCATGTAGGTCGCCGCGAACAGCATCACGCGCGGATCGAGCAGCGCCTTCCACGGCTGGCCGTGCTCGGCCTGAGCGGGCTTCTCGCGTTCGAGCGCGGCCTCGACGATCTGCTTCTCGCGCTCGTCCAGGAAACGGGCATCGCGCACCGATGCGGGCAGCACGCGGAACACGACGATCGCGACGATCACCGCCGGGATGCCCGTCGCCACGAACACCCACTGCCAGCCCGCGAGCCCCCACACGCCGTTCAGGCTCAGCAACACACCGCCGACCAGCGAGCCGAGCATGTTCGCGAGCGCGCTGCCGAGCGTGAAGATGCCAAGCACTTTCGCGCGATAGCTCTGCGGAAACCACAACGTCAGGTAGTAGATCACGCCCGGATAGAAGCCGGCCTCGGCGATGCCGAGCACGAAGCGCAGCGTGCAGAACGCGGGCATCGACGTCGTGAAGCCCATCAGCACGGTAATGAGGCCCCACGTCAGCATGATCCGCGCGAGCCATACGCGTGCGCCGTAGCGATGCAGCGCGAGCGTGCTCGGCACCTCGAACAGCAGGTAGCCGATGAAGAACAGCGACGACGCGAGCCCGAACGCGGCCTCCGTCATCCCGAGGCTGTGCACCATCTGCAGCTTCGCGAAGCCGACGTTCTGCCGATCGATGAACGCGATCAGGAACATCACGACGAGGATGGGCAGCAGGCGCCGCGCCATCTTCGACATGATGCGCTGCTCTTCGGCGGACGCGGGGTCCAGGGTGTCGGTAGCGTTCACTTCAGGCTCCTTGCGTGAATCGGTTGCATATCGGTTGCATATCGGTTGCGTCTCGGTTGCAAATCGGTTGAATCGGCGCCGTGCGCGACGATCGCGCGGGTGCGGGGTGGGTCGATGAAAGGAAGCGGCGGCATCAACGCGACCGGTAGTCGTCGAGCATCGGCGCGAACATCTCGTGCCATGCGCGCGGCTTCGCCTTGATCGTGCCGGCGAGATACAGGAATTCGACGTAGTCCATCAGCTGGTTCGGCAGCACCGAGAAGCGCGTGTCGGGCGCGGCGAGCATCTGCATCACGTCGTCGTGCGACACGCCGACGCCCGACGAGGCCGCATAGAGCGCGGCCGCCGCGCGCGGGTCCTGCGCGATCAGGCGGTTCGCTTCGTCGAGCGCGCCAAGAAACGCCGAGGCGAGCGCCGGCTCGGTATCGACGAGCCGCTTCGGCGCGAATACGACGTCGAGCGTCAGCGGGCCGAGCACGTCGACCGAATTCACGACACGGTGAATGCCCGGCTGCCGCAGCTCGAGCGTCGAGAACGGCGGCGACGTGAAGTGCGCGGTGACGCCGTTCTCCCGGCGGATCAGCGCCTGCATCGCCTGCGGATGCGGCAGGTTCACGGTGATCGAATCGAGCCGCGCAAAATGTGCGGGCCCGAGCTGCCGGCTCGCGACCATCTGCAGCACCACCGCCGACAGCGACGTGCGGATGCCGGGCACCGCGATCCGGTCGGACGGCGTGAAGTCGCGCAGCGACACGAGGCCCGGCCGGTTGGCGTTCAGCGACAGCGACGTGGTCGACAGCCCGCTGATGCCGATCACCTCGACGTTCGGAATGCCGCGCGCCCGTGCCCACAGCTCGATGAAACCCGGCGCGCCGGCACCTGCGAAATCGAGCGTGCCGGCCATCATCGCGTCGTTGACGGAATTGCCGCCGTCGAGCAGCACCCAGTCGACCGCGACATCGCGCACGCCGTGGCGCGCCGCATGCCGCTCGAACAGCCGCTGCTTCTCCATCACGAGCAGCGGCAGGTACAACACGCCATAGCCTTTCGAGATCCGGACCGTGCGCGCCTTTGCGCGCACGAGCGACGGCGCGGCCAGCACGCCGAGCCCGGCGGCGATCAGCGCGCGGCGGCGCGGCGACGTCGTCATGCGCATGCCGCCGTGCGACGGACGGCAAACGGCCGCGCGAAGGCCCGCGTCGCGCTGCGCCGCGCGCTCGTCGTGCCCGTGTCATGCTGCATGCTGCCGTCTCCTTGAATATTTCTGGTATTAATGCCGTCCTTGCGTGCTGCATCCGGCTCGACACAGGTTATCGACCGAGTCTGAGAAAATGCTGACATCCCGGCCCCGGGAAAACCCCTAACCCACCCATCTGCGAAACGGCACCATGCGCATTCTCGTCGTGGAGGACGATGCCGAAATCGGCGCGGCGATCCGCAGCCGCCTGGCGCGGCTCGGCCATGCCGCCGATCTCGAGACCGACGGCGCGACCGCGAACGGGCTGCTGCGCGTCGAGCGCTTCGACCTCGTCGTGCTCGACGCGAACCTGCCCGGCATGGACGGCTTCGCGGTACTGCGTAACCTGCGCGCGTCGGGCAGCACGACACCCGTGCTGCTCGTCACCGCGCGCTCGGCGATCGACGACCGCGTGAGCGGCCTCGGCCTCGGCGCCGACGACTATCTCGTGAAGCCGTTCGACTACCGCGAGCTCGATGCGCGCGTGCAGGCGCTCCTGCGCCGCAACAGCGGCCACGCGAACGACGTGCTGACGCTCGGCGGCCTCGTGATCGACCGCAGCAGCCGTCTCGCGGAACTCGATGGCCAGCCGCTGTCGCTGTCGCGCCAGGAATTCGCGCTGCTCGAAATCCTCGCGAGCCGCCCGCAGCGGATCTTCTCGAAGGACGAACTGCTGAACCAGCTGTTCAGCTTCGGCAACGAGCCGACCGCGAACGCGGTCGAGCAGTACGTGACACGCGTGCGCAAGAAGCTGCAAGGCAGCTCGGTCGAGATCCGTACCGCGCGCGGAATGGGGTATCAGATTGCGGCGCACTGACTGGTTCCCGAAGACGCTGTTCGGGCGCACGCTGCTCTTCATCGCGCTCGTCGTCGCGTCCGGCGCGCTTGCGCTCGCGGCGATCGCGCGCTACTACGCGGGCGTCGCGGCCGAACGCGCATACGACCAGTTGCTCGCCGGCGCATCGATCCAGGTCGCGGAAAACCTCTACGTGCAGGGCGGCGTGCTCGCGCTGAATCCGCCGGTGGCCGCGTTGTCGACGCTGTCGCGCTACGACCTCGTCTACTACAAGGTCGTCGATTCGCGCGGCATGGTCGTGGCCGGCTACAACGATCTCGCGAGCCCCGTGACGCTCGCCGCCGCGAAACAGGGCCCGGCGTTCGCGAACGGCGTGTACCAGGGGCACCGGATCCGCACCGCGACCATCGCGCGCTACATGCCCGAGGAAAGCACGCCGGGCTGGGCGCTCGTGACCGTTGCGCAGACCACCAATGCGCGCCAGCAGCTCACGAACGACATGAGCCTCAAGGTATGGACACTGATCGTGCTGATGAGTGTGCTCGCGATCGGCGCGAGCGGCCTCGCGATCCGGCGCGGCCTGCGCCCGCTCGCGCAGATCGGCACGATCATCGCCGCGCGCGACCCGGCCGACCTGCGGCCGGTGGTCGTCGACACGCCGAGCGAGATCGACGCCATCATCGGGTCGATCAACGGGCTGATGCGCCGCCTCGCCGAACGCATCAACGCGATGCAGCGCTTCATCGCCGACGCTGCGCACCAGATGCGCACGCCGCTCGCGCGGCTCGATGCGCAGATCGAACTACTCGACGGCGAAGCCGATCCGGCGCGCCACGCGGCGCGGCTCGACGCGCTGCGCGCGACCTGCTCGGATGTCGGGCGGCTCACCGGCCAGTTGCTGAATCATGCGATGGTGATCCACCGCACCGAGGCCGTGCCGCTGCAACCGGTCGAACTCGTCGCGCTCGCGAAGGACGTGCTCGGCCGCGCGATTCCGCTCGCGGGCGAGCGCGATGTGGCCGTTGCATTCGCGAGCGACGCACCGCTCGCGTGGATCGACGGCGATGCGATCAGCCTGCAGGAGGCGCTGTCGAACGTGCTGCACAACGCGTTGCTGCATGGGCATGCGGATGACATCGTCGTGTCGATCGCGACGAAGGGCAATGGCGGCGATGCCGTGACGCTGACCGTCACCGACAACGGTCGCGGCATTCCACGCGAGCATTGGGATGCCGCACTGCAACCGTTCGTGCGAATCGCGCCGGACGGCAGCGAACGGCGCACGGGGTCGGGCCTCGGGCTCGCGATCGTGCAGGAAGTGATGAAGGCCCACGGCGGGCGCATCGGGTTTGCATTTCCCGATGCGGGCGGGTTCGCGGTCGTGCTGACGTTTCCGCGCGCGGCGGGGATCGGCGCCGCGCAGGCATGAAGGGACGGACCTGTGCCGGGTCGTGCGCGGCAGGCGCTCAATCGTCGTCGTTGTCGAAGCGGTTGCGCTCCGCATGCCGCGCGACCAGTCGGTCCAGTTCTTCATACTGTCGATCGCAGAACAGCCGGCACAACGCGTCGACTTCCGCACGCGTGCCGACGTCTATCGTGTCGACATGCTGCTCCGGCTTTTCCTTGCCGATCCCGAACAGCCCCTTCTTCATCCGCGTGGAGACGGCATTCAACTGAAAGCCGTCCGCATGCGCGTCGCTCAGCGCAGTCACCCATAACTCCCGCTGATCGTCGGCATGCTGCAGTACAAGGGCCGGCAACGGGCCTTCCTGAGTATCGTCCCATTCGGCATGCTGCGCCGCCCACGGGAACGTGTCGAATGCACGCGCGAACGACGCGTAGTCGGTCGCGCCCTGAGGGTCGAGTTGATTGTAGTCGTAGCCGGTTTTCTGAATGGAATACGTCAACATGGCGCGGTAGCCCCCGTGGCATTCGAGATCAGGAGAGCATCAATCTACCCTGAATTTCGGTGTCCATTATTATTTTCTCCACGGCTCACGAACGTGCTTTCGCCGCGGTATCGCGAGGACGCTCCAGGTAGCTGCGCGCCAGCCTGACGAGTTCGCGCTTCAGTTTCGGATCGTCCAGCAACCCCCGCCGGGCCGCGTTGTGCACGACGCCTTCGAGCGCGGAAGACAGCACCTGCGCCGTCATCGCATCGGCCTTGCCGGGCGCCCGCCCGTGACAGGCGGCAACGATCAACGCATACCGGCGCAAATACTCGTTCTGGAACGTGTCGTACGCGTCCATCGCCCCCCCCGGATCGGGAAGATCGAGCAGCGCCCGGTGCAGCGACGGGTAATCGCGGTGCGCGGCGATCAGGTCGCCGATCAAGGCTTCAACGCGACGCCCGAGGCTCGCCTGACGGTCGTGCGCGCGCTGCAGCACGGCGAGCACGTCATCGAAATGGCGGCGCCGGATCGCATCGACCAAAGCGAGCTTGTTCGGGAAGTATTGGTACACGGAGCCGATGCTGACGCCGGCAACCTGCGCGACCTCGTTGGTCGTGAATCCGGCCCACCCCTGCGTATCCAGAACGCGAGCCCCGGCCGTGACGATCACGTCCACCGTCGCGCGCGAACGCGCCTGGCGCGGGGCTTTCCGCATCACGGCGGCGGCATCGGAAACGCGAGTGGACATGCGGGCTCCGACTGAAAATAATGGTGGCGAAGCTCACATATTAGATGAACCCCACAAGGAAACGGCCATGAGCGAGAACACACTCCTGTCCCGCATGCTGCGCTATCAGGCGTGGGCGAATGACGAAATGCTGGCAGCCATCGCAGGGCTCGACGCGGTGCAACACGCCGACGAGCGTCACCTCGCGCTGCGGCTGATGAACCATTGCCTCGTCGTGAACCGGATTTTCGCCGCGCACCTGAGCGGCGAGCGTCATGGCTTCGTGTCCGACAACACACCCGACACACCGGAGCCCGACGCACTACGTGCGGCCTTCGCCGCGCTCGATCGCTGGTATCTCGACTATGCCGAAACCGCCACGCCCGGGATGCTGTCCGAATCGATTCCCTTTGCGTTCACCGACGGCGACAACGGATACATGACGCGCGAAGAGATGCTGACCCATGTCGTCACGCACGGCGGCTATCATCGCGGCGAAGCCGGAAGACTGATGATCCAGGCAGCTGCGCGTTCGGGGCAGGACATCAAGCTGCCGTGGGACACCTACGCCGTTCATCTGCACCGGACGGAGCCCGCGCGCAGGCTTCAGCGCAAAACCGAAGCGGCGAACGCGGCCATCGCCGGGCGATAGGCTGGCGCCCCGCCCGCTACGCCGCCACCACCTCCCCGCCCAGATACGCATCACGCACGCGCTCGCCGTCGAGCAACGCCTTCGCGGGCCCTTCGAGCACCACACGGCCGGTCTGCAGCACGTACCCGTAGTGCGCGATCTCCAGCGCGAGGCTCGCGTTCTGCTCGACCATGAACACCGTCACGCCCTGCTGGTTGATCGCGTCGATCAGTTCGAGCACCTTGTCGACGTAGAGCGGCGACAGCCCCATCGTCGGTTCGTCCATGCAGAACGATGACCCGCTCTATTTCGCTACAGGAACAGGTATTCGCATTTTCTCAATCGGGCAAGTGTTACAAAAGCGTGACAGTATTTGTGCGATTTCCACGATTGTGCTCGAATCGCGCTGCACTTTGCTCACGACATGAGGAAACGCAACCAAATGGAAGTCGAAGGTCAGAAGTTGCCGTATCACAAGCCGAACAAGCTGCTTTGGAAATGGATACGCTGCGAAGATGATGAGGGATGCAGAATAGTCCGTGGATTGCGTCTCTCGATGGACCGCCTGCCGCCCATTCCCGATTCGAAGCCAGCGGCGAAAGAAACGATGAGGTCACGGAAGACAGCTCGCCCCGACCCTGCCATGAAGATGCTCGACGACATCGAGCGCATGATAAACACCTACTCCAGATTCAAAAAATGGCTCGATACGCCTTCCGCACCGAAGCCCCCCATTCCCCAGCCGCAAAAGAATGGCGCAACGGTCGAGCCGTTTGACATTCAGGAAATACCCGGTGCAATGCGCAAACTCATGATGCCGGTATCAGCGGCACTCATGGAAAAGTGGTTCGCCGGGCGATTGAATTACTCCCCGACCGTTGAAGACGAGCGAAACGGGATCAATCAGGATGGTGTTCCATATCCCCCTGACATGATCGACACGACGACGGTGAAGCTGGAGTGGGTATTGAAATACGCAAGAGCGAAAGAACAGTTCGACAACCTCACTTCGTCGGCGATTTATAGCAATGCCGCGTCACGCGTGATGCGCGACCGCTTGCTGCCGTACAAAAACCGATATCCGATCCTGTCCGTCTCCGACGTATGCGGCGACGACATTCAGTCGATCCATCGCCACTTTCATGTTCAATACGCCCGGGTAGAAGGGACTTTCGAACAAAAAGCATGGCAGTACCTGAAGCGCCTGATCGAGTCCGACGGCATTCCCGACGATCTGACCGGCGCGCTTGGATCATTCAATTTATACGCGGCTATCGAGCGTGCAGAGATCAGCCTTGATGGGACCACGGCTGCGGTCACGCACATATCTGTCTACGTCAAGGATAACTACACCTTCGGAAGCGAACCGGGCGAACCATCTCAGTATTTGGGCCACTGGAATGCGCGAAGCGTCAATCTCGTCCCCGCGACGCTTGCGGCAAGCGCGGCTGGTCAACCGTGGATAGATTATCCGGTTGGTGTCGGCGATCTGCGCAAGAAGGACAACTTCCTCTACCCGGTTCGGAATCAGGATTTCAGAGCCTGGCAAGCAAGGCATCGTCGCGGTGGCGATTTCCTCATCTACTCCGATCGACGGATCATTCGCCTTCAATACCCCGTCTATCTATCCCTGTCATGACACTCGCTTCGAAACACTTCGTGCGCGCTGCAATTGCGTTGGCACTGGTCGCCATTCTTATTCCCTATTTATGGCGAGCAGACGTCCGCAACAGAACGGCCGAGCTGAACAAGTGCCATACGGAGCGATCACGCGCGGACGATGAACGCTACACGGCAACGTATTGTTATGGGCCAGGTGAAAATGTCGTGCTGCGCCTGTATCGCTCCAGCAGCATGAACTTGCTGGCGGAGCGCCTGTTCAGCTATCCCCGCGACGAACCGGTCAGACTGACTTGGGACCGGGACGCAGTCGTGTATGACGCCGCCGCCTCGGACGGCGACGGCATCATCACGCTTCCCCCGTCGTTGATCGACCGCTTGCTAGCAAAACTCCCCTAGCGGTCTCATGCGATCGGCCGATCAGCATGGAACGTCAATGTTGCCGACAGCCTTGCATGTCGCCACCTACGCCGCCACTGCCTCCCCGCCCAGATACGCATCGCGCACGCGCTCGTCGTCGAGCAGCGCCTTCGCGGGCCCTTCAAGCACCACACGCCCGGTCTGCAGCACGTACCCGTAATGCGCGATCTCCAGCGCAAGGCTCGCGTTCTGCTCGACCATGAACACGGTCACGCCCTGTTTGTTGATCGCGTCGATCAGTTCGAGCACCTTGTCGACGTAGAGCGGCGACAGCCCCATCGTCGGCTCGTCCATGCAGATCAGCTTCGGCCGCGCCATCAGCGCCCGCGCCATAGCCAGCATCTGCTGCTCGCCGCCCGACAGCGTGCCCGCGCGCTGCGTCAGCCGCTCGCGCACCCGAGGGAACAGGTCGAGCACGCGCTCGTAGTCCTCCGCCACCGCCGTACGGTCGCCGCGCGTGTACGCCCCCATCAGCAGGTTCTCGCGCACGCTCATGTCGCCGAACAGCCGCCGCGCCTCGGGCACGGCCGCGATCCCGCGCCGCACGCGCTGCGGCGTCGCGAGCGCCGTCACGTCGTCGCCGTCGAAGCGCACGACGCCTCGCTTCGGCCGCATCAAGCCGAGAATCAGCTTCATCGTCGTCGACTTGCCGCTCGCGTTGCCGCCGAGCAGGCTGACGATCTGCCCGCGGCCGACTTCGAAGTTCACGTCGAAATGCACCTGCACCGGCCCGTAGAACGTGTCGAGGTGTTCGAGTTTCAGCAGCGCGTCGGTCATGTTGGTTCGCAATCCGGAAGAAGAGGCGGTCATGCGGCCGCCTGCGCCGCGCGATCGGCCGGCGTGCCGCCAGCATGGCGGCGGCCGAGATAGGCTTCGATCACGCGCGGATCGTGCCGCACGTCGCGCGGCGCGCCTTCGGCGATCTTCACGCCGTTGTCGAGCACCATCACGCGGTCGGACACCCGCATCACGAGTTCGAGCTTGTGCTCGATCAACAGGATCGTCAGGCCGCGCGCCTTCAGCGACTGGATCAGTTGCAGCATCTCGGCCGTCTCCGTCTCGTTCATCCCGGCCGTCGGTTCGTCGAGCAGCAGCAGGCGCGGATGCAGCGCAAGCGCGCGGCCGATCTCCACGCGCCGCCGGTTCGCATACGACAGGCTGTGTGCCGGATGATCGATGCGCGGCGTGAGCCGTTCGCCGAACCCGGCGACGATCGCACGCGCCTCGTCGCGCAATGCGGCTTCCTCGCGCCGCACCGCCGCGGGCCGCACGAGCGCGCGCCACACCTCGGCCGCCGCGCCGAGCGCGGGCCAGCCCGGCCGCGCCGCACGCAGCCGCGCATGCGCGCCGATCAGCACGTTGTCGAGCACGCTCAGGTTGCCAAACACGCGGCCGTGCTGGAACGTGCGCGCGATGCCGAGCGCCGCGAGGCGCTCGGGCGCGGTGCCCGTGATGTCGCGGCCGTCGAACGTCACGCGGCCGGCGTCGGGACGATCCGCACCCGCGATCAGGTTGAACAGCGTCGACTTGCCCGCGCCGTTCGGGCCGATCACGCTCAGCAGTTCGCCCGCGGCGAGCGTCAGGCTCGCGCCGTCGAGCGCGGTCACGCCGTCGAAGCGGCGCGTCAGGCCCTGTACGTCGAGCAAGGGTCGATTGGTGGTGGTCATCGCATTCCTCCTCACACCGTGCCGAGCAGGCCCTGCGGCCGGAACCGGACGAGCAGCAGCAACACGAGGCCGTAGATCAGCATCCGGTAATCGGCCGCCCAGCGGAACAACTCCGGCAGCCCGATCAGCGCGATCGCGCCGACGATGCCGCCGAGCACGTTGCCGAGGCCGCCGAGGATCACCATCGTCAGTGCAAGGATCGACACCTGCGAATCGAAGGTCTGGTGATTGATGTAGCTGTACAGGTGCGCGGCGATCCCGCCGCTCACGCCGGCCGCGACGCCACCGACCGCGAACGCGATCGCCTTGTAGCGGTTCGGCGCGATGCCGTGCGCACGCGCGGCGACATCGTCCTCGCGCACCGCGCGCAGCGTGCGGCCAAGATGCGAGCGCAGCAGCCGCACCTGCACGAGCGCGAACACGACGAGCACCGCGAACGTGAACCAGTACGCGGCGCGCGCGGTGCTCGCCCACGGCAGCGGCGCGATGCCGGCGATGCCGAGCGGGCCGCGCGTGAGGCCGTCCCAGTTCAGGATCACGAGGCTCACCACTTCGCCGATGCCGAGCGTCGCGATCGACACGTAGTGCCCGCGCAGCCGGAATGCCGGGTAGACGAGCAGCGTGCCGAGCACGGCCGTGATGACACCCGCGCACGGAATCGTCACGGCCGGCGACCAGCCGAGATCCGACGACAGCAGCGCGGACGCATACGCGCCGATCACGAGCAGCGCCGCATGGCCGAGCGAAATCTGCCCGACCGTGCCCGCGACGAGCGTGAGGCTCAGCGCGAGCAGCCCGTACAGCCACGCGTTGGTCAGTGTCTGCAGCACGTACGGCGACGCGCCGAGCCACGGCAGCACGGCCGCCAGCGCAATCAGCCCGACGAGTACCGGCCGCGGCACCCGCACGGCTTTCGCAGCCGCGAGGAAGGTGCCCGTCATCGGCTCGGGCGGCAGCGCGCGGTTCGCGCTGAACAGGCCGTTCGGCCGCCACACGAGGAACACGATCAGCAGCCCGAACGCGAACAGGTCGCGGTAGCTCGTGCCGAACAGCGCGACGCCGTAGCTCTCGACGAGGCCGAGCAGCAAACTGCCGGCGATCGCGCCCGGCACGTTGCCGAGCCCGCCGATCAGCAGCGCAACCACGCCTTTCAGCGTGGCCTGGAAGCCCATCGCCGGATCGATGCTGTTGTAGTACATGCCGACCAGCAGCCCGCTCACGCCGCCGAGCGCGCACGCGATCGCGAACACAGTCTGGTTCACGCGGTCGACGTCCACGCCCATCTGCAGCGCCGCGTCGCGATCCTGCGCAGTCGCGCGCACGGCCCAGCCGAGCCGCGTGAAGCGCAGGAAGCCGTACAGCAGCGCGGCCGCCGCGATGCCGATGCCCGCGATCAGCAGGTCGAGCGAGCCCAACGTCGCGCCGGCGATCCGCACGTGCCAGTCGGGCAGCGGCGTCGGCACCGCGCGCGGGTCCGCGCCGAAGGCGAGCTGCGCGAGCTGGTCGAGGATGAAGCTGATGCCGATCGTCGCGAGCAGCGGCGCGATGCGCGCCGCGTGGCGCAGCGGCCGCAACCCGATCCGTTCGATCGCGACGCCGAGCGCGCCGCAGCCGACAACGACGGCAGCGAGCGCGACCGGCAACGGCAGCCCGAAGCGCGTCAGGCACAGCCAGCCGATGAATGCGCCGACCATGTAGACCGAGCCGTGCGCGAAGTTGATCAGGTGCGACACGCCGAAGATCAGCGCGAGCCCGACCGCGAGCAGCGCGTAGATGTTGCCGACGATGAGGCCGTTGAGCGTGTAGTCGAGCCAGGAAGCCATCACGATGCGTCCGTCACTTGCATGCGGTTCAGGGTCAGCGCGCAGCGAGCTGCGGTTTCGCGCCGTCCCACAGCGCCCACTGCCCCTGCTTCACGACGAGATACACGGTACGCGCACCGGCGACGCGGCGCGTCTGCGGATCGAAGCGCACCTTGCCGAAAATCACGCTCGGCACGTCGCTGATTTTCGCGAAGCCGTCGTGCGCGGCCTGGCGCGTCGTGCCGTAGCGGCGCAGCACTTCAGCCGACAGGATCAGCGCATCGTATGCGCGCGCAACGAACGAATCGGGATCGGCATGGAATTTCGCGCGATAACGCTGCACGAACGCCTGCACCTCGGGGCGCGGCTCGGCCGGGAAGAAGTTCGATTCCGTATAGACGCCGTCGACGGCCGCACCGCCCAGCTCGAGGAATTTCGGCGAATACACGGAGCCGACCGCCGCGATCGGCAGCGCGACGCCCGACGTGCGCGCCTGCCTCACAATCTGAGCGCCGTCCGCGTAGTACGAGATCAGCACGATCGAATCGGGCTTCGAGGCGCCGATCCGCACGAGCGTCGAACGGAAATCCTTCTCCGCCGGCTGATAGCCTTCGGCCGCGACGACCTGCGCACCGAGCCCGGCCACCGCCTTCGCGAAGATGTCCTTGCTGGTGCGGCCCCAGTCCGTGTTCAGGTACAGCACCGCGATCCGCTTGAAGCCGAGTTCCTTCACCGCGTAGCGCGCGAGCAGCGGCTGCTCCTCGGCCTGGCTCAGCGCGGTGCTCCACAGATAGTCGCCGCCCTTCGTGAAGTCCGGATGCGAGTTCGTGAAGCCGAACTGGATCAGCTGCCCGCGCTGGTAGATCGGCGACGCGGCCATCGACGTCGCGCTGGAAAAGTCACCCAGCTCGATCGCGATGCGCGGATCGGCCACGAACTTCTGCGCGATCGCGACTGCCTGGCGCGGGTCGCTGCGGCTGTCCTGGAAGTCGACCGCAAGCGGCCGGCCGTGAATGCCGCCACTGCCGTTGATCTCGTCGAGCGCCAGGTCGAAACCGCGCTTCCATTGTTCGCCGTATTGCGCGTCCTGGCCCGTGAGCGGCCCGCTCACGCCGACCACCACCGGCTCGCCCGACACGCCCGCCGCGAGCGCGCCGCCCGTCGACAAGCCCCATGCGGCAGCGAGCGCCGCCACCGTGCCCAGCACGCGACGCCATGCGCCGCGTACGTCGTTCCCCGAAACGTTCATGCCGCCCCCACCTTCAGTCAGTCGAAAAGAGTGAGGGCATGTAACCATCCGGTTCAGAACGATCCAACGAAGTTTTGCATCTATCGATATCGTGCGCGGCGCGGCGCGGATCGCGCCCGCGAACGGTCATCCGTTCGACTCGCGTTGCACGTTGCATCGGCATGTATCGCATCGCGTTGATTCGATTGGCGTTTCCTTCGCGTCGTCACGCTCAACCGATGCGCATGCCTGTGCAACCGGACGCGGCAGCAATCGCACGCTTCGCAGTTTTCGCGCTGTCGATAGCAAAAATCATTATATGAATCACGCATGCTCACACTTCTACAATGCGCAAATCGCATCATCGGAAGGTGTCATGGAGCTGCATCAACTCGAAGCCTTTTCCGCGGTCATGTCGGCCGGCAGCGTGACCGGCGCGGGCGAACTGCTCGGCCGCTCGCAGCCGGCCGTCACGCGGCAGATCCAGGAGCTCGAAGCCGATCTCGGCTACGCGCTGTTCGACCGGCACGGCCCGCGCGTCACGCCGACGCGGCGCGCGTTCCTGCTCTACGAGGAAGTCGAGCGCTCGCTGGTCGGCCTGCGCGCGATCGAGGCACGCGCACGGGCGCTCGGCGATGAAACCGCCGAACCCGTACGCATCGCGGCCACGCCCTCGCTCGCGGCGACGCTCGTGCCGGCCGCGCTCGCCGCGCTGCCCGACGGCGCGCAGGCGCCGCACTACCAGTTGCGCAGCGAATCGGCCGAGCATGTCGTGCACGAGGTGCTCGCCGGCACGGCCGATGTCGGTGTCGTCACGCTGCCGATGGCGCATGCGGGGCTCGACGTGCATTGGATCGCGCAGACACCGTGCGTCGCCGTGCTGCCCGCCGGCGACCCGCTCGCGGCACAGCCGCGCATCGCGCTGCGCGATCTCGCGCGCCGCCGCATCGTGACGGTCGCGAACCGGCACCGGCTGCGCCAGCGGATCGATGCGGCATTCGCGGCCGCGCGCGTCGACGCGCGCGTATTCATCGAAACCAATGCGTCGCTGAATGCGGTGATGGCCGCGCGCGCGGGCATCGGGATCGGCATCGTCGATCCGGCGACGGGCGTGGCGCTACCGGTGGACGGTGTCGTCGCACGTCCGCTCGACGTCGACATCCCGTTCGCGTTCGGCGTCGCGACGCCGGCCGGCAAGGCACGCACGGCGGCCGTCGATGCGCTGCTCGACGCGCTGCACCGCACGACACGCGCATTGCTCGACGACGTGATCTTTCATGATGCCGCCGCCCACGACGCGCTGCTGCGCGGCGACCGGTTGCGTGCCGGACGCCCGTCACGTCCTTCAAGCCCGCAACGCACGACACGGTCGCGCCGCACGCGCCCGGAGGCCGCATGACGACACCACTCGATGCACTCCGCGCACTCGAAGCCCGCCTCGCGCAAGACCTGCGCTGGCTCGACCTGCCCGCGCCGTCGTGGGTACCGCCGCGCGAGGCTGACGGCACACGCGTGCTCGACGTCGCGATCGTCGGCGGCGGCATGGCCGGGCTCGCGGCTTCCGCCGAACTGCGCCTTCTCGGCATCGACAACCAGTGCGTGATCGACCGCTCGCCGGCCGGATACGAAGGGCCGTGGGTCACGTTCGCGCGGATGGACACGCTGCGCTCGCCGAAGCAGCTCGCCGGCCCCTCGCTCGGCCTGCCCGCGCTGACGTTCCGCGCGTGGTTCGAAGCGCAGTACGGCCGCGACGCGTGGGACGCGCTCTACAAGATTCCGCGCACGCAATGGATGGACTACCTGCGCTGGTATCGGCGCGTGCTCGACCTGCAGGTGCGCAACGACACGGCGCTCGTCGCGCTGCGCCCGCGCGACGACGGGCTGCTCGCACTCGACGTGCGCGGCAACGGCGAAGCGCAGACGCTGCTCGCGCGTCACGTCGTGCTCGCGACCGGCCGTGACGGACTCGGCGGCCCTTATGTGCCACCCGTCGCGCACCGTGTGCCACGCGCGCGCTGGGCGCATTCGTCCGAGCCGATCGACTTCGCGGCGCTCGCGGGCAAGCGCGTCGGTGTAGTCGGCGCGGGCGCGTCCGCGTTCGACAACGCGGGCACCGCGCTCGAAGCCGGCGCCGCGCGCGTCGACCTGTTCTTCCGCCGCGCGGATATTCCGCGCATCAACAAGCTGACGGGCATCGGCAGCCCGGGCCTCGTGCACGGCTACGCCGATCTCGACGACGCGACGAAGTGGCGCTTCATGCACTACGCGCTGACGTCACAGACGCCGCCGCCCCGCGACAGCGTGCTGCGCGTATCGCGCCACGAACATGCGCATTTTCATGCGGGCAGCCCGATCGAGACGCTTGCCGAACACGCGGACGGCCTCGACGTCACGACACCGCGCGGGCGCTACACCATCGACTTCCTGATCTTCGCGACGGGCTTTCATTCAGACTGGACGACGCGTGCGGAATTCGCGTCGTTCGGCTCGCAAGTGCGGCGCTGGAAGGATCGCTATCGGCCGGCACCGGGCACGTGGCTCGACGAGCTCGCCGAGTCGCCCGATCTCGGCCCGGCGTTCGCGTTCCAGGAACGCGAGCCCGGTACATGCCCGGCCGTCACGCAAATCCATTGCTTCAACCATGCGGCGAGCCTGAGCCAGGGCAAGCTGTCCGGCGATATCCCGGCGATCAGCGCGGGTGCGAAACGGCTGGCGCGCGGCATCGCGAGCCGGCTGTTCGACGCCGACCGCGAGCGCCATTACGACGCGCTCGTCGCATACGCGAACGCCGAACTGCAAGGCGACGAATGGCACGACGCGGATGCATGAGCGAGTGTCCATCGAACACATTGACGACGAAGGGAACCCCAAACGATGACTGAATCCATCACACAGGCCGATGCGCGGGACACGATCGATGCGGTGGCCGGCCTGCGCGACGGCGACGCAGTCGCCGCACTGCGCCGCGCGCGCGAGAAGGTGCGGCTTCATACGCGGCTGAGCGAAGCTGCCCTGTTCGATCCCGCGCTGCCCGACCTTTCGTTGATCGAAAGACTGCACGCGGCTCGCTATGTCGCACACCAATCGAATGCGCCGGCATTGACCGAGACCTATCGCGCACGACTGATCGACGCAGGCGGCACGCTCGACGATATCGCACGCGCGGATGCCGATGCGTTCGACGCACTGCCTCGACGCATCGGCGCGATCCTCGCGCATGCACGCCTGCTGACGCGCTCCCCTGTCGATGCACGCCCGTCCGATCTCGACGCGCTGAAGACGGCCGGACTCACGACGCCCGCGATCGTCGCGCTGTCGCAGCTCGTTGCGTTCGTCGCGTACCAGTTGCGCGTCGCCGTCGCCGCGCAAGCGCTTCAGGCACGTGCCGCAGCGGAGGCCGCATGACGACGACCGCCCACGGCTTCACGTCCGACACGCTCGGCTGGCGCGCCTGGCTCGACACCGTTTCGCTCGATGCCGCGACGCCCGATCAGCTTGCCGTGCTCGAAGCGAGCCACCCGCACGCGAAGACGTCCGACTATTACCGGCTGCTCGTCCATCTCCCCAAGATCCTGCGGCAACGCTCGGGCGTATTCAACGCAATCATGTACGGCCCCGGCGGGCTGTCGCGCGCGGAACGCGAGCTGGCCAGCACGGCCGTGTCGCGCGTGAACGGCTGCGTGTATTGCGCGTCCGTGCATGCGCAGCGCTTCGCGCAGCTCGCGAAACGCACCGACGCGATCGAACAGGTATTCAACGATCCGGCGACGGCCGGCACGACAGCGCGCGAACGCGCGATCGTCCGCTACGCGATCGCGCTGACGGAGCGGCCCGATACCGTCGACGCGAGCGATATCGCCGCGCTGGAAGCCGAAGGGCTGACCCATGAAGACATTCTCGACCTGTCGCACGCGGTCGCGATCTTCGCGTGGGCAAACCGGTTGATGCTGACGCTGGGCGAGCCGGTGTTTCCGGAGCCGGCGATCGACGCCTGACACGGCAACGCACACCGGACGGCATAAGCTGCCCGGGTGTCGCCCGGCACATCGACCGTGCAATGCGTCGACGACGCCGCACGCGCGACCCCGACGTGCATCGCGCGTACTGCCGCGGCGGCGGCCGCACCTGCGCGGCGTCGGCTCCGCTCAGCGCCAGCTTTCGACGTGATCCGCAACGAACCGCTCGAACGCGATCGGCGCCCGGCCGAGCAGCGCCTGCACATCGGCGCTAACGGCTGCCGCCTGACCGGCCGCGATCATCCGGTTCAGGCTCATCAGCACATCGATCGACCACGCGTCGGCACCCGCGGCGCGCATGGAATCGATCGCCGCATCGTCCGGCACCGCCACATACGCGACCTTGCGACCGAGCGCCGCGCCGATCCGTGCGGCCACATCGGCGTTCGACAGTGCTGCGCCGCCCGTCAGCTCGTAGATCCTGCCGGCATGATCCGCCGGGTGCTGCAGGATCGTCGCATCGACGGCGGCGATGTCGCGCACATCGACGAACGACACCTTCGCGTCGCCCTGCGGCAGATACATCGCACCGTCGCGAATCATGCCTGCGTAGTACGTCACGAAGTTCTGCATGAAACAGTTGGGCCGCGTGATCGTGTATGCGATGCCCGACTCCATCACGAGCCGGTCGATCTCGCCTTGCACGCGCCCGATCTCGACCGGCGACGCGGCATCGGCACCCGCGCCCGACGAGCGAACGATATGCGAGACGCCGGCCGCCTTGGCCGCCGCGACCGCATTGCCGGCCAGCGTCACCATGTCGGCCTGCAACGGCAGCAACAGGAACAGCGTGTCGACGCCCTGGAACGCACGCGTCAGGCTCGCGACATCGGCAAGATCCGCGCGACGCGTTTCGACGCCGTCGACCGCCCTGCCGCTGTTCGAGCTGGCGATCACATGCGCGCCGGCCGCCGTCAGTTGCGCGACGAGTTCGCGCCCGATGTTCCCGGTCGCGCCGGTCACGAGAATGGTGTGGGACATGATGTGCCTCCTGATCGCAAATGGAATGCGCGCCGTATTGCCGGACCGCGGAACACGACACGACGGACCTCATCCTAGTCGCGCCCATTCATGCCGAATAGTCCATAATGCGTCGAATCAATTTCAACGCTTTCGATCGAATCGTCATGAACGATCTGCGTGTGCTGGAAAGCTTTCTCCGGACCGTGGAAGCCGGCAGCTTCTCCGCGGCGGCCAGCCGGCTGGGCGTCACGCCTGCAGCCGTCAGCAAGCACGTCGCGAAGCTGGAGCGCAGCCTCGGCACGCGGCTGTTCCGCCGCACGACGCGCAGCCTCACGCTGACGGAAGCCGGCGAAAGGCTGTACGCGGAAACGTCGGCGGCGGCCAACGCGTTGAGCCAGGCGATGGCAACCCTGACCGAGCGTGACGCGCGCCCCGCCGGCACGCTGCGCATCAGCGTCGCGCCGGGGTTCGGACGCCAGTACGTGTTGCCGCTGATGCCGGCGTTTCTCGAACGCTATCCGGACCTCCGGCTCGACTGGAGCCTCGAGAACCGCCACGTCGATCTGGTAAAGGAAGGTTTCGATGCCGCGATCGGCTCGGGCGTCGAGGACGACGCGAACGTCGTCGCGCGCGAGCTGGTGCCGATCCGGTTGCTGACGGTGGCTTCCCCCGCGTATCTGGCGAAGCACGGCGAACCGGCGACGCTCGCCGGGCTGGCGCGCCATGACTGCATCCGCTTGCGCTCCGCGACGACGGGTCGCGTGCGCGACTGGGCGTTCACGGTGAATGGTGAAACGGTGACCGTCCCGGTCGACGGACACATCGTGCTGACCGACCTGGATGCCATCTGCGATGCGGCCGTGGCAGGCATGGGGCTCGCGCGGCTCGGCGCGCATCATGTGCTGCCGTATCTCGACGAAGGCCGGCTCGTGCGCGTGCTCACGCGCTATCCGGCAACGGCCGGCACGATCTACGTGTACTACGCGCACGCGCGCCTCACACCGCCGAAGGTTCGCGCGTTCGTCGAGTTTCTGACGGAGTCGTTTTCGCGAAGCGACTGGCGGGCACGCATCGACACGTTCGGCTGACGGAAACCGGCCGGCATCGACCCGTCGCGCGCACTCGCTTCCTGCCCGGCCTCCCGTCGGGTGCCGCGCGCATCACGCCTTGTGCGTCGACAGCAGAATGCTCGTCTCGGTATTCGCGATCCCGTCGATCAACCGGATCGCGCCGAGCACGCGATCGAAGTGCTCGAGCGAATCGGCATGCAGCTCGGCGACGAGATCCCAGCGCCCGTTGGTGCTGTGGATCGAGGCGACGTTCGGATGCCCGCGCAGCACCTTCACAACTTCCGCGCCGCGATTGCCCTGCACGGCGATCGACATCAGCGCGCGGATCCGGTGGCGTTCCGCCGCCGGCTTGAGCCGCACCGTATAACCGACGATCACGCCGTTTTTCTCCAACCGCGTCAGCCGGTTCTGCACGGTCGCGCGCGCGACGCGCAGTTCCTTCGCCAGCGCGACGACGGGCAGTCGCGCGTTGTCGCGCAGCAGTGCGATGAGCTGCCGGTCGACGTCGTCGAGCGTGATCATGAACGGGCCTTCCTGTTGAGCGTGAGCCGGCCGCCAGCGTGCCGGAGACTGCGCATTCCGACCAGCACAATCGGACAAATTGCCGGAACTGGCTGGCAATTTGCCAAGTCTATCGATAAATCTGCCACTTTTGCTGTCTTTTTGTTGGCTCGACTCACGGAAATAATGACTCCATCGACCGGCAGAACACGCCGCGCCGCGCTTTTCAGGAAGCCCGAGGCCCGCGCCGATGCACCGCCCGGTCGACCAGAACGCCAGGACACCCGTACCGGCACTGAATATGGAGACAGACCGATGACCCGCTTCCTCGACGTTCCCGCCACCGCCCGACTGATCGCCAAGACCGGCGTCACGACGTTCCTGCGCGAACTCGTCGACACGCTGCGCGCCGATTACCTGCACTGGGCCGACTTCGACAAGTCGCCGCGCGTCGCGTGTCACTCGCGCGACGGCGTGATCGAACTGATGCCCGTCGCGAACGCGTCGCTGTTCGCGTTCAAGTACGTGAACGGCCACCCCGTCAATGCGGCGCGCGGGATGCACACGGTGATGGCGTTCGGCGCGCTCGCCGAAGTCGATACCGGCTACCCGCTGCTGCTCGCCGAACTTACGCTGACCACCGCGCTGCGCACGGCCGCCACGTCGGTGCTCGCCGCGCAGCTGCTCGCGCGGCCCGATTCGCGAAAGATGGCGCTGATCGGCAACGGCGCGCAGAGCGAATTCCAGGCGATCGCGTTCCACACGCTGCTCGGCATCGACGAAATCCGCGTGTTCGACGTCGATCCGCTCGCGACCGACAAGCTCGTGCAGAACCTCGCCGCTTATCCCGGGTTGCGCGTCGTGCGCGCCGCATCGACCGCCGACGCCGTACGCGGCGCCGACATCGTGACGACCGTCACCGCCGACAAGGCGTACGCGACGATCGTCACCGCCGACATGATCGAGCCCGGCATGCACCTGAACGCTGTGGGCGGCGATTGCCCGGGCAAGACCGAACTCGAAGCGGGCGTGCTGCATGCGGGCCGCGTGTTCGTCGAATTCGAGCCGCAGTCGCGCATCGAGGGCGAGATCCAGCAGATGCCGGCCGACTTCCCCGTCACCGAGCTGTGGCGCGTGCTGCAAGGCGAAACGACGGGCCGCGAACGCGCGGACGAAGTCACGGTGTTCGACTCGGTCGGCTTCGCGCTCGAGGATTACTCGGCGCTGCGCTACCTGTATGCGCTCGCGCAGCAGCACAACGCGGGCGTCGAGATCGCGCTGATTCCGCCGGCCGTCGACCCGAAGAACCTGTTCGCGCTGATCGACGACCCGGCCGCGATCGCCCAAGGTCACGCGGCGTTCGTGACCGAAGCCGTCGCCGCGTTCGCGCGCTGACCGTCATCCCCGGGCGGCCTTGCGCCGTCCGTTTTCCTGTCCTTCGCTCCTGCCTGTCATGAATCTCGTATCGATCCAGGCGCCGGCCGCCGTCGTGATGATCCGGCCGCACCGCTTCCTGCCGAACCCGCAGACCGCGGCCGACAACGCATTCCAGCGCACGGCCGGCGGCGGCGCGGGCGACACGCCCTCGGTATCCGAGGCCGCGCGCGACGAAGTCACGGCCGCCGCGCAGACGCTCGCCGATGCGGGCGTGCGCGTGCATGTATTCGACGATCACGGCGAGCGCGACACGCCCGACTCCGTGTTCCCGAACAACTGGTTCTCGACGCACCCGGGCGGCCATATCGCGCTGTATCCGATGGTTAGCGCAAACCGCCGTCGCGAACGGCGCGCGGACGTGATCGAGATGCTGAAGGCCGAGTACCGCGTGCAGGACGTGATCGACTACTCGGGCCTCGAATACGACGACGTGTTCCTCGAAGGCACCGGCGCGATGGTGCTCGACCACGTCGCGCGAATCGCGTACACCGCGCGCTCGCGCCGTGCCGATCCGGTCGCGCTCGAACGCTTCTGCACGCACTTCAATTTCGAGCCGATCTGCTTCGATACGGCCGATGCCGACGGGCGCCCGATCTATCACACGAACGTGATGATGAGCGTCGCGACCGAGTTCGCGATGGTCGGCCTCGAACTCATCGCCGACAGCCGGCGCCGTGGCGAGATCGCGCAACGGCTGGCCGAAACGGGGCGCACGGTGATCGCGCTCGATGCATCGCAGATCGCGAATTTCGCGGGCAATACGCTGGAATTGTCGGGCAAGGATGGGCGTGTGCTTGCGCTGTCGAGACGCGCGTACGACTGCCTCACGCCGGTGCAGCGCGCGACGATCGAGCGTTCCGCACGCCTGCTGCCGCTCGACGTGCCGACGATCGAGCTGGCCGGTGGATCGGTGCGCTGCATGCTCGCGGGGATTCATCTTGCGCGGCGAGCCACCGCGCCGGACACGATCGCCGTGACGGCGGCAGATTTGCCGCGCGAGGCGGCGCCGCTCGTCTGACGGACCGGCTCGAAAACACGAACGGCTGCCGATGCGATGCAACGGCAGCCGTTTTCGTATTCGAAGCGCATTGACGCATCGGCTGAAGCCAGCCTGCGCCAACCATCCCGTGGAATGCTTCGGCTTGCGAACGAAACCGGCGCATCCGTGGCACTTCCCTCACCCCGCCAGCAGCTTCAACCCGGCCGGCAGCGTCTCGCCGAACACGCGCACCGTGTCGGCTTCGTCGAACGCGATTGCCTCGCGCACCATGTCGATCCACGCGGCCGACGCATTCGCGGCCGACAAGCGCTTGATCACGGCCTCGCGCGTATCGTCCGGCAAATCGCGCGAACGGTCTCCGGTCATCCGCGCGATCTGCGCGGCCGCGAACGCGGCCGGCTCGACCTGCTTCCAGTCGAGCGCGAACAGCGCATCGAGCCAGCCATGGGCGACGTCCGCCGGCACGACGCTGTGCGCACTGCCGTAAAACGGCCGGCGCGCGCCGATGCGCCCGAGTGCCCATGCGCACAGCGCCCGCTCGGCAGGCTTCTGCAGTTGCGCGATGAGGCGCCCGGCCAGTTCGACCTTGCGCTCGACCGGCAACCGTTCGAGCGACGCGGATAGCCGCGTCATGTCGGCCGGGCCGACCTTGCCCGGATCGAACGGCAACTTGCGCCGCTTGTCGTCGGACGGTTCGAGGAACGCGATCGCGTCGCGCACCTGCGTCTGCGCATCGTCGTCGAGGCCGCCGGCCACGCGCCGCCACAGCGTCCACCACTCGGACCATACCTGGCCGTCGGTCACGTACTGGATCCCGTCGTCGAACAGCGGCCACAGCTGCTCGATGCGCCATGCATCGAGCGGATGACCGAAACCCGGACGCAGGCAATAGCCGGCGAGGTTCAGCCACGCGCGCTCGTGATCGGCCGAACGTCGGCGGCGACGTGCGCGTGCGAGCAGCGCATCGAACAGTTCTCGCGCGAGCGCAACGTCCCACGCTTCACGCGCGCCGAGCAGCTGCTCGAGTTGCGCGCGCAGCCGGCGCGTGTCTTTCGGCGTGACATCCGCGGCCTTGCTGCCGAACGAGCGCTCGATCAGCTCGATCGCCTGGTCGAGCCGCGGATGCCGCGCGGGCCCCGCATCCTCGCCGTGAACCGGCGAATCGCCGCGTAACTGGAATTCGAGCCGCCAGCGGCGCGCTGCATCGTCGGTCGCGATACAGTGCATTTCAAGCGTGCCGACCTCGGTCAGCGACGCAGTGAGCTTCACGGGCGTTTCGCGCGCATCGCTGCCTGCCTGCCGGTCGACGACCGTCGCGATCGGCGGCAGCCGCACGAAATCGCCACCGTCGAGATCGACGAGATCGCCGGGTTGATACTGGGTCTCGGCCACCGTCGACACGAGGTGAAAACGCACCGGCTGCCCGAGCTGCAATGCGAACGTGCGATCGTCGAGCCGGATCTCGCGGCCCTCTTCCGCGCCGCGCGGCAGCAGGCAGACGCCACGCGCGGCGGAATCGGCCGCGCCGTCGTCGAGCACGAGGAAATAGCTGCGCGCGGACCCGCCGCCGATGCGCGGCGCATGCCCGGCACGCGCGAGCCCGTACGCAACCGCGCCACGTGCGACGGCCACGTCCGGATGCGCGTTGTGCAGCACGTCGAGCGGTGCACCGCGCCACGCGCCGAGCGTCTGCGCGAGACGGCCGGCGAGCGCACCCGCGCGGAACACGCCGCCGTTGAGCAGCAGCGTGTCGGGCAGCGGGCCTTCCGCATGACGGTTCAGGAACGCGGCGACGTGCCGTGTGACGGCCGCGTCGCTCGCATACGGCAGCCCGAATTCGACGATCGCGGCGCGCGCACGGCGCGGCAACTCGCCCGCTTCGACCTGCGGAAAGAAACCTTCGACGACGATCTGCTCGACTTCCTGCCGCGTCAGCTCGGCCGAGCGTGCGCCGCCGACGAGCTTGCTGCCCGCGCCGAGCAGCGTGACGGTGACCGACGCCGGCGCATCGTCGCCGAGCAGCCGCTCCTTCGCCGCGCGGCAACGCTCGACGAGCTGCGACAGGCTCGCGGCCGACAGCCGCGTGCCGGGCTCGGTCAGCCGCGTCTCGACCAGGCGCGCGAGCGCGAGGTCCATGTTGTCGCCGCCGAGCATCAGGTGATTGCCGACGCCGACGCGCGTGAAGGCCGGCTCGCCGTCGTCGCCCGGCGCGACATCGACGAGCGTGAGGTCGGTCGTGCCGCCGCCGACGTCGCAGATCAGCACGCGCCGCGCGGCGGCAAACGTATCGCGCAGCGTGTCGCGCTGGCCGTACAACCAGTCGTAGAACGCGGCCTGCGGCTCTTCCAGCAGCCGCAGCGCGGGCAGCTTCGCGCGTCGCGCTGCCTCGACGGTCAGTGCGCGCGCGCCGTCGTCGAACGACGCGGGCACCGTCAGGATCACGTCCTGCTTCGCGAGCGGCGCATCGGGAAAATGGGCGTCCCACGCGTCGCGCACGTGCGCGAGATAGCTCGCGCTCGCGTCGACCGGCGACACCTTGTCGACGCCGTCGGCCGCGCCCCACGGCAGGATCGCCGCGAGCCGGTCGACCGCTGCGTGCGACAGCCAGCTCTTCGCGCTCGTGACGAGCCGGCCCGGCACCTGCGCGCCTAGCGTGCGCGCATAGCGGCCGATCACGGGCGGCAACGTGTCACCAGCGCCGCTGTCGCGACCGACTGCCCCGCCGTCACGGCCGCCGCCCGAACGGGTGGCCGCGTCGCGCGCGCCGGCCGCGTGCCACGGCAACCTCAACGCGTCCGCCGCGAGCTCACCGGCCGCCGGGTGATAGCGCACCGACGGCAGCAGCGGCTGCGCGGCCACCGCGCCGGGGCCGACCAGCTGCTCGACGTCGAACACGCGGATCGCGTCGGAACCGGCCTCGACGTATGCGACGACCGTATTGCTCGTGCCGAGGTCGATCCCGACCGTATAGCGCTTCATCGTGCTCAGGCGGCGCCGCGCACGTCGAACTCGACCTTCCAGCGCTCGTTCGTGCCGCTCGGGATCGCCTCGAGTTCGAGCGTGCCGGCTTCGGTCACGCGCGCATGCAGCTTCACCGGCACGACTTCGCCGACCGTGCGCCCTTCGGCGGGCAGCGTCGCCTGGATTTCTTCAAGCTCCTGCAGCTCTTCCGCCGACCAGTAGTCGAGTAGCGTGCCGACCTGGTCCTGGCGGCGCACCGACGAACCGAAGAAGCGGAACTGCACCGGTTCGCCGACGACGAGGCCGAACTCCTGCGGCGGCAGCGCCGCGTCCGAGCCTTCCTCCATCCCGAACGGCGCGACGCACAGCGCCTGCACCGGCGGTTCGAGACCCGGCACCGCGGGCATCGCCGATTCGATCGCGACGTAGTACGCACGCGCCGTGCCGCCGCGAATGCGCACGCCACGGCCGCGCTTCACGTAGCCGTAATACGCCGCGCCGCGCGCGACCGCGAGATCGAGATCCGCGCCTTCGAGCAGGCGTGCGGGCGGCGCGCCTTCGGCGGCGAGCCAGCTGTTGAGCGTGTCGAGCACGCGCTGCGTGAGCAGCGTCGACTTGAACACGCCGCCGTTGAACAGCACGGCGGTCGGGTGCAGGAACGTCGCGCCCTGCGGCAGCGTGCGCTGCACGCCTTCGAGCGAGTCGAGCGCCGCGACCTGGCGGCCGAGGAACGCCGCGAGATGGCGCGTGATGCCCGCGTCCTGCGCATACGGCAGGCCGAGCTGCGTCAGGCCGACCCGTGCGCGGCTCACCGGGCGCGCGGCGGCGTCGACCTGCGGGAAGAAGCCTTCGAGGATCGTCTGCGTGAGTTCCGCGCGGGTGAGCTCCGTGCGGATCGACCCGCCGATCAGCTTCGAGCCGCGACTCGGCACGACGAGCGGCACCGCGTCGGTCGACGGATCGGACAGCAGCGTTTCCTTCGCGGAGCGGCACGCGTACGTCAGCGCCCGCAGTTGCCACGGATCGGCCTGCGTGCCCTGCTGCGCAAGCTTGCGCGCGACCACGTGCGCGAGCGCGAGGTCCATGTTGTCGCCGCCGAGCAGGATGTGCTCGCCGACCGCCACTCGATGCAGCTCGAGATTGCCGTCACGCTCGACCACCGCGATCAGCGACAGGTCGGTCGTGCCGCCACCGACGTCGACGCACAGGATCAGGTCGCCGACCTGCACCTGCTTGCGCCAGCCGCCCTGGCTCTTCTGGATCCAGCTGTACAGCGCGGCCTGCGGCTCTTCCAGCAGCGTCATCCGCGAATAGCCGGCGGCGCGTGCGGCCTCGGCCGTCAGCTCGCGCGCGGCCGGGTCGAACGACGCGGGAATCGTGACCGTCACGTCCTGGTCGGCGAACGGCGCGTCGGGATGCGCGTGGTCCCACGCTTCGCGCAGGTGCGACAGGTAGCGGATCGAGCTTTCCAGCGGCGACACGCGCGACACTTCCGGCGGCGCGTCGCTCGGCAGGATCGCCGCGCGGCGGTCGACGCCGGGGTGGCACAGCCAGCTCTTCGCGCTCGACACGAGGCGGATCGGCGTGCCGGCGCCGCGCGTGCGCGCCATCTCGCCGACCGCGAAGGCGCGCGAGGCCGTCCACGGCAGCGTCAGGTCGCCCTGCGTCAGTTCGCTTTCATGCGGCAGGTAGAGGAACGACGGCAGCAGGTCGCGCGACTCCAGCGCGCCGGGCGCTGTGAGCTGCGCGATCGGCAGCACCTGCTGCGTGATGGTTTCGCCGTCGCTCGCGGCGCTGTCGACATACGACAGCGCGCAGTGGGTCGTACCGAGATCGATACCGATCGAATAGCGCGGATCGCTCACAGTTCCACCTCCGCCGGTGCGACGACCGAGGCGTCGTGGCTGCCCGTCAGCTTCGGCAGGCGCACGTCGGCCACGCGCCAGCCGCGATGGCTGACCGTGCCCGTGAACGGCGCCGAGCCGACCACGTTGCCCGTCACGCGCACGGCCGTCGCGTCGAAGCCGGCCGGCAGCGTCACGCGGCTGCCTTCGGCTTCGTCGCGCACCGGCACGATCGTGAAGTGTTCGCGCAGCGCGGCACGGCAGCCGTCGTGCACGAGGCGCGCGGCCGCACCGATATCGGCGTCCGCGTAGCCGGCGATGTCTTCCTCGACGAAATCGATGAAGCGCGCATCGCGCTGCAGCAGGCCGAGCAGTTGCAGCGCGGCTTGCGGGCTCGCTTCGCGCAGCTCGGGCGCCGGCGCCTTCACGGGCGCGGGTGCCGGTGCAACGGGTGCGGCAGCCGGGGCCGGGGTCGGCACGACCGGGGCCGGGGCGCCATCGCGCACGCGCAGCACGCCGGCCGCGAACTCGCGGTTGCCGAGCACGGAGAAAAACGTGCCGACGGCCAGCGACAGCCGGCCGAAGAAGGACAGGTTGGATTCGGGCATGGGGTCTGGACTCCTGTGGGCTCGCGACATGGCGAGCGATCTTGCCTGGGCGCCCGGCGGCGGCGTGCGGATTGCGCACTGGCGCCGCCCGGCGCGTGATTCGGTCGCGCCCTCGCGGGTGCGGAAAACCCGTATTTTGCCCTGTGGCGGGCGAACCGGGCAGAAGTTGGGGGACAGAACATCGCGGCGCGACGGTTTCGGCCGCGCCGGCACGCACGGCGGCCGCGCCCGGCCGCGATGCTGCAGCGCGTCAGCGCGGCTTGCGCCGCCGGGCCGCCTTCGCTTCGAAATCGCGCGACAGCATGCCGAGCGTGACTTCGCCGAAGCGTGCGAGCAGCGTCGTCTCGGCCTCCTTCAGCGTGGCCGACAGGTGCGCGTTGACGGCCTGCTCGACCAAACATTCGGCCTCGTCGTCGGTGACGAGATCGGAGAACAGCGGCGGCTCGCCCACCGCGCCGTAGACGTCGAGCAGCGTGATGTCGTCGAGCGCGACGCTCAGCACCCACCCGCCGCCATGCCCCTTCTCCGACTGCACGTAGCCGTGGTCGCGCAAACCGCCGAGCAGGCGTCGCACGACCACCGGGTTCGTGCCCAGCATCGTCGCGATCGTCTCCGAGGTCAGCGGGCCGTCGGCCTGGTCCATGTGGATCAGCACGTGCAGCATGCGCGACAAACGGCTATCGGTTCTCACGGGCGGCGCCCCTCTCTCTCGAAACTTTTGAAGTTGCGTGAATGATACCATCGCCCTATCATGCAACTTCTCGTGTTTCATGAGTTGGCCGCCATCGGAACACGTCCGTCATTCACGCAGGTTCAGGAAAGGAGCAGGTGCATGCATGACCATCATGAAGTGATCGTGATCGGCGGCAGCTTTGCGGGGCTGTCGGCCGCGATGCAGCTTGCGCGGGCGCGCCGCCGCGTGCTCGTGATCGACGCCGGCCGGCCGCGCAACCGCTTTGCCGCGCACGCGCACGGCTTCTTCGGGCAGGACGGCAAGCCGCCCGCGCAGATCGTCGAGGAAGCCGCCGCGCAACTCGCCGCGTATCCGACCGTGCAGCGGATCGAAGGCGACGTGCGCACGGCCGAGCGCGATGCCGACGGGCGCTTTCACGTGACGCTCGCCGACGGTAGCCGCGCGAGCGCCGACCGGCTGATTCTCGCGACCGGCATCCGCGACGAACTGCCCGCGCTGCCGGGGCTTGCGGAACGCTGGGGCGTCAGCGTGCTGCATTGTCCGTATTGCCATGGGTACGAGGTGAGCGGTCAGCGGCTCGGCGTGCTCGCCACACATCCGCTGTCCGTGCACCAGGCGATCCTGATTCCGGACTGGGGCCCGACGACGTGGTTCACGCAGGGCGTGGTCGAGGCGAATCAGGAAGAAGCCGCGTTGCTCGATGCGCGTGGCGTACGCATCGAGCGCTCGCCGGTCGTTGAGATCCTCGGCGACGCGCCGCGGATCGAAGCGTTGCGGCTCGCCGACGGGCAGGTCGTGCCGATCGATGCGCTGTTCGTCGGCGCGCGTACGGTCATGGCGAGCGATCTCGCGCAGCAGCTCGGCTGTGCGTTCGAGGACGGGCCGCTCGGCGCGGTCGTTCGCGTCGACGCGGGGAAAGAGACGAGCGTCGCCGGCGTGTTCGTGGCCGGCGACGCGTCGACGCCGATGACCAACGCGACGTTCGCGTCGGCGTCAGGCGTGATGGCCGGGGTCGCCGCGCATCGGTCGCTGATTTTCGGGTTGCACGCGTGACCCGGGGGTGCTGCCGGCGATCAGGCGATCAGGACTTCGCGATGGTCTCGAGCATGTGACGCGCGTCGTTGATCAGTACACCGAAGTCGACCGTATCCGGCGCGGTTTCGACGCCGGTGATCACTGCCGTGATCACCGCCTTCGACCCGTTGTGGTACGGATACACCTGCGTGACATACGTCATGTCGCGGCCATGCAGCGTGGACACGAAGTAGCTGCTGTAGATCTTCCCCGTCACCGGGTCGGCCCAGCCCTGTCGCGCGGTCATCGGGCGCGCGAGACGCATGAAGTTCGCGGTCACCGATTCCGAGTTGTACGGCGAATCCACCTCGAAGCGGTAAACGATCTGCAGCGAAGTCAATTGCGTGCGCAGGTCCGCGTCGTTGAAGTTCGGCACCGGGAACTTGCCGATCAGTCCCTGCTGGTAGGCATTGCGGGTCATCGGCTGAAACCCGACCTGATACCCCTTCGGCGATTCCTGCACGTTGAAGTTGACGTCGTACTTCACCCCCGAACCGGCGACGCCGTTGTCCGTACGCGCATGCACGACGAACGAGCCTGGCGTCAGGTTCTCGAAGCGAAGCCGGTAGTATTGCGCGTTCGCGATGACCTGCACGCTACGGCTGTCGTAACCGACGTCGCGCACGATGACCGTCGAATACGGCGCAACCTTGCGCGGCTGGATGCCGGGATCGTTCGGAATCTTCAGGACGACCGGCTTCTGGCTCGACACGTCGGTCCGGCCCGCGTCGGACGTCAGGGCGCCCATGATCCCCTGGCCAGCCTGCTGAAGCGGATTCGTCGCGCCGCACGCGGCGAGCGAAGCAGCTGCGACGACGATGGCGAGACGGCCTGCCAAGGGACGGGTAAAGACGGACTTCATAAGGTGAGACGCTCCATTGTTTTCGTTGGAATAGGTCGCAGCCTTCCGCGGCACGCACCGTGCTGGTCTGGGCACGATGCACAAAAGGCCGGACATCGCCTCTATATCGGCTCGGTGCGACGATTCTTTAAACCGTCGACATCGGGAGCGCCGCCGCGCTCCGCCGCCTCGATGGCTACCACGCGTGATATGCGGTTTAATGCCCTGCATCATCAGCATTAAGAGACATGAAATGCTCGACCTCGACGACCTACGACTCGTACGCGCGATCGGCACGTCACGCTCGCTGGCCGCGGCCGCCCGGCTGCTCGATCTCACGCCGCCCGCGGTCACGATTCGCCTGCAGCGGATGGAAACGCGATTGAACGCCAGGCTCGCCGTGCGGCAGCCGAAAGGGATCGCGTTGACCGACGAAGGGCAACGGCTGTACCAGGAGGCCGTCGACATTCTCGAGCGCGTGGAGGCGCTGCCGGTCAGCATTTCAGGCGACCACGGCGACGTGCGGGGCACGCTTCGCGTCGTCGCCCCGCTCGGCTTCGGACGAAAGTACGTCGCGCGGATCGTGCGCGACCTGCAACGCGCACACCCGAAACTCGACATCGCGCTCCACCTGTCGGACAGCCCGCTGACCAGCGCGTCGGGAGCCGACGTGGTCGTGCACGTCGGCAGCCTCAAGTCGTCGTCGTGGATCGGGTATCCGCTCGCGCCCAACGAGCGCTTTCTATGCGCGAGCCCTGCCTATGCCCGTCGCATCAAGGAATTGAACCATCCGTCCGACCTGGCCCGCTACGACTGCCTGTGCCTGCGCGAGAACGACGAGGACGTCCCGCGATGGCGCTTCTCGTCGGGCGGCGACGTCAAGGGCGAACCGCGCCGGTCCGCAGTGATCCGCGTCACCGGCGCGCTGTCCTCCAACGACGGTACCGTCATCACGGAATGGGCGCTGGCCGGGCTCGGGATCGTCGAGCGCTCCGAGTGGGACGTCGCACCGCTGCTGGCGAACGGCAGGCTCGTCCGGTTGCTGCCCGACTGGCACCTGCCGCCCGCGCCGGTGACGGCGCTGCTGCCGTCGCGCACCGGCCGCTCCGCGCGGCAGCGGGTGTTTCTCGAAGCCGCGACGCGGTTTCTCAGCCCGCCGCCGTGGCGCGGCAAGGCATGAGCCGCACCACGGCCCGTGCGGCCCGCGCGATCCGGTCGATTAAACCGTGTTTAATGCCGCATTAGCCATGCGTTAAACACGGAGCCCATCGACGCATCTACAGTGTTCGCACCGGCAACATTCCGAGGCAACGCACCGTGGACCTTCAAACCCTCAACACCCCGGCCGCCCTGATCGACGTCGGCCGCATGCGTCACAACATCGGCCGCATGCAGGCACATCTGGACGCGCTCGGCGTCAGGTTCCGGCCACACGTCAAGACCACCAAATGCACGCACGTCGTCGATGCCCAGGTCGCCGCAGGCGCGCAGGGCATCACGGTGTCGACGCTCAAGGAGGCCGAACAGTTTTTCGCGCACGGTATCCGCGACATCGTCTACGCGGTCGGCATGGTGCCCGCGAAGCTGGGCCAGGCGCTCGCGCTGCGCCGGCAGGGCTGCGACCTGAAGCTGGTCGCCGACAGCCTGCCCGCCGCGCACGCGATCGCCGAATTCGGGCGTGCGCATGGCGAGCGCTTCGAAGTGTGGATCGAGGTCGACGTCGACGGCCACCGCTCGGGGATTCCGCCCGACGCCGACCTGCTGATCGACGTGGGCCGCGCGCTGGTCGACGGCGGGCTGGTGCTCGGCGGGGTGCTGGCGCATGCGGGCTCCAGCTACGAATACAACACGCCCGAAGCGCTGGCGACCATCGCCGAACAAGAGCGCAACCGCACCGTGCGGGCGGCGGAACGCCTGCGCGCCGCCGGGCTGCCCTGCCCGGTCGTGAGTATCGGTTCGACCCCCACCGCCCTCGCGGCGCAACATCTCGACGGCGTCACCGAGGTGCGTGCCGGCGTGTACGTGATGTTCGACCTCGTGATGCACAACATCGGCGTGTGCGACCTGTCCGACATCGCGCTGTCGGTGCTGACCACCGTCATCGGGCACCAGGAAGAGAAAGGCTGGGCGATCGTCGACGCAGGCTGGATGGCGATGAGCCGCGACCGCGGCACGCAGCGTCAGGCGCGCGATTTCGGCTACGGGCAGGTCTGCACCGAACACGGCGATGTGCTCGGCGACTACGTGATGAGCGCCGCCAACCAGGAGCATGGAATCGTGTCGCACGCGGGCTCGCCCGACGCCGGCATCGCGCAACGGTTCCCGATCGGCACCCGCCTGCGCATCCTGCCGAATCACGCGTGCGCTACCGGTGCGCAACATCCCGAGTATCAGGCCATCGACGAAGACGGCCGCGCGCAGACGTGGCCGCGCTTCTACGGGTGGTGAGCACCGCCGCCCGCCTGCACCGTTCCGCCAATTAATTGACTATTTGTCCAAATATGGACAAAATTTAAATACCCTAGCTTTGCGTTGCGCCGAAAGCGCTTGCCCGAACATGCCGACAGACGCCCGACTCCTGCTTCTCGACCGCGATGCCGTCGAACCCGCCCTGGATGCCACTCAAGTGACGGCGGCGGTTCGCGAAGCCTTCGTGCTGCACAGTCAACGCGCCGGGCGCGTGTTCCCGGTGGTCCGCGAGAAACTGCACACCGGCGGCGTATTCGGCATCAAGTCGGGCGACGTCGCGCGCCAGGATCTGCTCGGTTTCAAGGCGGCCGGGTTCTGGCCCGGCAACCGGGGGCTCGGCGGCGAACCGCATCAGGCCACCGTCGCGCTGCTCGACCCGGCCACTGGCCGCCCGCTGTGCATCATGGACGGCAACGCGATCACCACCGCGCGAACCGGTGCCGCCGGCGGCCTCGGGCTGCAACTGCTCGCACGGCGCGACAGCACGCGAATCTGCGTATTCGGCACCGGCGTGCAGGCGCGCGTCCAGCTCGACTACGCGCTCGGGCTGCTGCCGCAACGGTGCACGGTGCAGTACGTGAACGTCAGCGGCAAGCCAGATCCGGAGTTCGAATCGGCGTTCCGGGAACGATGCACGATCGGCGTGGCGCGCGACCGGAACGACGCGGTGGCCGATAGCGACGTGGTCATCACGGCAACACCGGGCGGCGGCGCGCTATTCGATGCGGATGCGGTTCGGCCGGGCACCCACCTGACCTGCGTCGGTGCCGACACGGCCGGCAAGCGCGAGCTTCCGGCGGGCGTGCTGGAACGCGCGCGCATCGTCGTGGACGATCACGATCAGGCGCGCAGCATCGGCGAGTGCCAGTGGGCGCCGGATTTGCCACGCACTGAAATCGGTGACATCCTCGCCGGAACCGCGTCGGTCGACCGCGCGCCGCACGAGATCACCGTCTTCGACATGACCGGGCTGGCGCTTCAGGACCTGACCGTCGCCCGCTTCCTGTATCGACAGGCCCTCGAAAACGGCACCGGAATCTCCATTCCGTGGCCCTGGTAAACGAAACTCCCCGTCAATCGCCATGCGTCTCACCAAAGTTTCCGCCCTCTCGTTCGACCTGGACGACACCCTGTGGCCGTTCGGGCCGTCCGTCGTACGGGCCGAAGCGGCGCTTCGCGCGTGGCTGATCGAGCACGCGCCCGGTACCGCGAGCGTGCTGCCCACGCAGCAGGCACTGAGCGAGTTGCGTGAGGAATACGAACTATTGCGCCCCGATATCGCCGGCGATTTCCGCGCGATGAGAATCGGATCGATCAGGCTTGCGCTGGAGCGTGCGAACGAAGATGTCGCGCTCACCGAGCGTGCGTACGCAGCGTTCTTTGCCGCGCGCAACCGGGTCGAATTCTATGAAGATGCGTTGCCGGCGCTCGCGTGGTTGAGCGCGCGGTTCCCGTTGATCGCGGTGACCAACGGCAACGCGGATCTCCGGCTGACCGGCGGCGGTGAATTCTTTCGTGCGACGCTCAGCGCGCAAGCGTTCGGGGTCGCGAAGCCGGAGCCCGGGATATTCCATGCGGCGGCGGAAACGCTCGACGTGCATCCGTCGGAATTGCTGCATGTCGGGGACGACTATCACCTCGACATCGTCGGTGCGTTGAACGCGGGGCTGCAGGCAGCGTGGGTGGTTCGCGATACGCATCCGGAAATGGAGCGTGCGCAGCAGCAGGCCGCCACGCCCCACCTTACGCTCAGCGACCTGTCGATGCTGTGTCGCGCGCTCGGCGGGCCTGACGACGTAGCGCGAGCGTGAGGGCCTGCGTGCGCCGCGTTCGCGACGCACGCTCCACCGCCATGAAATGCGGCTGACCGCCGCTCGCCGACTGCACAAACGGAGCGGCCGGCCAAGGCAAGGCGGCCCATGACCGACCGCCCGACATTCACGCCGCCTTGCGCGCCTCCGCGATCCGTTGCGGCGCCTTCGGCCGCGCATACAACCGTTCGAGGTACGCACGCAACTGCGGGAACGATTCGATCAGGTTGCACTCGCCGGCCCAGTCGATCAGGTAAGCCGTCACGCAATCGGCCACCGTCAGCGTGTCGCCGACGATGAACTCGCGCCCTTCCAGATGCTTGTCCAGAATCGCGGCCATCGTCCTGAAATCCTCGCGCGCCAGTTCGATGTCGGCCGGCGAGCGCTTCTCCGGCGGATAGAGGAACGAATGCCGCGTGATCCGCCACAGCGGCTGCTCGAGCTCCGTCACCGCGAACATCACCCACCGATAGGCTTCCGCGCGCAGCGCCGGATCGACCGGCAGCAGCGCCTTTTCCGGGTATTTGTCCGCGAGATACAGCACGATCGCCGCCGATTCGGGAATCACGAGGTCGCCGTCCACCAGCACGGGCACCTTGCCGGCCGGATTGAGGCGCAGGAATTCGGGCCGCTTGTGCTCGCCCTGGAGCAGGTTCACCGAGACGAACTCGAAATCGGCATCCAGCTCCTTCAGCCCCCACAGCGCGCGTTGCGAGCGGGTGCCGGCAAATCCGTAAAGCTTCATCGCCAGTCTCCATCCAGAATGTCGGAAAAATGTCCGCATGCCGGCCACGGCGCTTCGCCGATCCGCAACGCGTGGCCTCGCTCCGGGTTCACGCGCCGGGAATCGCCAGCACCGGCATCACGTCGATCGCCACGCCCGGGAACAGCGTGAAATGCGGATGGCCTTCGAACAGTGCGGCCGCCGCATCGTGCGAGTCGGCCCGCACGACGGTGAAGCCGCTCATCGCGTTCGCGGTATCCGTGACGCCGGCCGCATCGATGGTCTTCGTCTTGCCGAGCGGCCCGCCCATCTCGACGATTGCGTCGCGATGCCGGTCGACCCATGCATGCCATGCGGCGATGCCGTCGCGCTCGCGCGTGCGCCGCGCCTCTTCCGGCAGCGCCAGCCAGGCCTTCATGGCCGGGCTATCCTGGGTGCCGAGAAATACCGCGAGATACAACTGCTGTTGAGCACTCATGCTGTCTCCTCCGGTGACGGACACGACAGGCTGCCGCGCCTCGACCTTGACACGATAGGTTGATATCAACACAATTGCAACATGGCACGAAAAGAAAAGCTCCCTTTCGAAACGACGCTGATGGTGCGCGATTGCTGCCTGTGCCTGCACATGCAGCGCGCGGCGCGCAATCTTGCGCGGATCTTCGACGATGTGCTGCGCCCGCTGGATCTCACCAACGGCCAGTTTTCGCTGCTGATGTCGCTGAACCGGCCGCAGCCGGCGCCGATGAAATCGGTCGCATCGCTGCTCGCGATGGATCGCACCACGCTCACGGCCGCGCTCAAGCCGCTCGAGCGGCGCGGCCTCGTCACGATCGCGCAGGATCCGGACGACCGGCGCAGCCGCCTGCTCGAACTGACGCAGGCCGGCCACGACCTGCTGGCCGAGGCGTTTCCGCTGTGGCAGCAGACGCACGCCGAGATCGAACGGCCGTTCGCCCCGGGGGAAGTCGATCAGCTGCGCGGCCAGTTGCGCGCGCTGTCGCAGGAGCCGGCCGCACAGCGCTGAGCATCGGCTCGCACCGCTGCACCGATGCTCAGCCCAAGGTTCAGATCTGCGCGCGCCCGCCGTCGACGAACAACTCGACGCCGGTGATATAGCTCGCATCGTCGGAGGCCAGGAACGATACTGCCTTGGCGATCTCGTCCGGCTCGCCGACGCGCCCGAGCGGCGTCGTTTCGGCGACTTCCTTGCTGTACGCGTCGATCTGCTCGTCGCTCATCCCGAGTTCCGACTTGTAGCCCGGCGTGACGATGACGCCGGGCGACACGACGTTGACGCGGATCCCGCGCCCCTTGAGATCGGACGACCAGGTCCGCGCAAACGACCGCAGCGCCGCCTTCGTCGCGGCATAGATGCCGAACGCCGGAATGCCCTGCATGGCTGCGATCGATCCCGTCACCACGATCGCGCTTCCTGCCGGCATCAGCGGCAGTGCGCCCTGGACGGTCAGGAGCGTCCCTTTCGCGTTGATGCCGAAATATTTGTCGAACTGTGCTTCGGTAATGTCACCGAGCGGCGTGAACTCGCCGCCGCCTGCATTGGCAAACAGGATGTCGATCCTGCCGTGCGTCGCCGATATGCGGGCCATGACCCTCGCGACATCCTCCGCCGACGCGATGTCGCCCCGGATCGCCTGTGCGCCATGTCCGATCTCCCGAATGGCGTCGTCCAGCGCCGACTGGCGCCGCCCGGTCACGAATACCGTCGCGCCTTCGTGCGCCAGGCGCCTGGCCGTCGCGAGCCCGATACCCGTGCTGCCACCGGTGACCAGCGCCACCTTGCCGGCATGTTTCGTCGCGTGAATATTGATGTAAGGCGTGGTGTTCATTTTCAGGTACTCCTTCAAGGTCGTGGATCGCATGCTGAAGACTAATGAACACGAATCGACCATAAAAGGCGGCCCGGTGGATTCTTTATCCACGCCTGTGCACAATGACATGCAATGAACCTATTCGAGGTGGGCGATGGATCATCTGCAGGCTATCCGGATCTTCGCGCGGGTCGTCGAAACGGGCGGCTTCGGCCGCGCCGCGCTGTCGCTGGACATGCCGAACGCGACGGTCAGCAAGTGGGTCAAGTCGCTCGAAACCCATCTCGGCGTGAAGCTGCTGGAACGGAGCACCCGGAGCGTCAGCGTCACGACCGACGGCGCCGCGTACTACGAGCGCATCCGCCCGCTGCTGACGGAACTCGACGATATCGAGGCGACGCTCGGTCGCGCGCAGGCCAGCCCGCGCGGCACGCTTCGCATTGACGTGGGCGGGTCGACGGCCAGCGGCATCCTCGTTCCGAACCTCCCGGCATTCCGTGCGCGCTTTCCCGATATCCGGCTGCAACTCGGCGTCACCGACCGCACCGTCGATCTCATCGCCGAAAACATCGACTGCGGCATTCGCAGTTCGGCCGACGATCCCGCGCTGATCGCCCGGCAGATCGGCTCGCTCGCGTGGACGACCTGCGCGAGTCCCGACTATCTCGCGCGGCACGGTACGCCGGCGCACCCACACGACATCGTCGAGCGACACATGCCGGTTGTCGGTTATTTTTCCGCGAGCACGGGCGTCGTGCAGCCACTGCGGTTCCGTCGCGCGGACGAAACGATCGCGCTGGAACACCCGCGCAACGACTTGCTCGTCAGCGAAAGCAATGCCCACCTCGCGACCGCGCTGCATGGCCTCGGCATCGTGCATACGCTGAACTTCATGGTGCGGCCGTTCATCGAGCGCAAGCAGCTCGTGCCGATCCTCGCCGACTGGCGGCCCGATCCGATGCCCGTGTATGCCGTGTATCCACCCAGCCGACGGTACAGCACCAAGGTCAAGGTATTCGTCGACTGGGTGTCAACGCTCTTCGACCACGCCTGACACCGAGCGGCCGTCCTACTTCCTGCCCTTCCTGGGCATCAGTAGTTGCGCGAATTCCTGCAGGAAATTCACGGGCCCGTGCGCATGCAGCGCCTGCCCGCTGCTCAGCGCGCCGTCGATGACGGTCGCGAGCCGCAGTGCGAAGGTTTCCGGTTCGTCGACACCGATCGCACCCGCCAGTTCGGTCAGCCGGCGCCGTAGCTCCTGCTTGTGCGCGACGGCCACCTTGCGGGCCGGATGATTGCCGTCCGCATATTCGGCGGCGATGTTGATCTGCGGGCAGCCGCGATAACCGGGGCGCTCGATGCGCTCGCCGATCCATCGCAACTGCGCATCCAGTTCCTCACGCGGCGTGCGCCGGTACTGCGCGGCCACCGCATCCCAATGCGCCCAGAAATCGGCGTCCTCGCGCAGCAGGAACGCTTCGATCAGGTCGTCCTTCGTCGCGAAGTGACGATAGAGGCTCGTCTTCGCAACGCCCGCCTGCGCGACGATCAGGTCCACGCCGACCGCGCGCGTGCCCTCCCGGTAGAACAGCTCGCTGGCCGTTTGCAGAATGCGTTCGCGCGTATCGGGCGCGTTCCCTGGTGTGCCTGTTTCCTTTTTCATCCCGACCCGGCCGTGCTGGCCGTCCTTACCGCAACAGTGAGCCGATCATAGCACCGCGGGGTTGACGACGCTACAGGTCTGTACTATAAAACAGACCGTTCTGTATCGGAGTTGATCATGGATGATCGAATGACGGTTGCAGTCTATGGCGCCACGGGTCATACCGGGCGGTTTGTCGTCGCCGAACTGGCACGGCGCGGCCTGCGCGCGATCCGCATCGGCCGCGATGCCGCGCGGCTCGCGGAAAACGGCGGCGAGGCGACGCTCGCGCGCGTCGCCGCGATCGACGATCCGGCCGCGCTCGACGCCGCGCTGCGCGGCGCGGATGCGGTGATCAACTGCGCGGGCCCGTACCTCGATACGGCGCTGCCGCTGGCCGATGCCGCACTGCGGGCCGGCATCCCCTATCTCGACCTGACCGCCGAGCAGCCGTCGGTGCTGGCGCTGGCCGAACACAGCGATGCGCGGGCACGTGCCGCGGGCGTGACCATCGTGCCGGCCGCGGCGTTCTACGGTGGCCTGGCCGACCTGCTCGTCACGGCCGTGGTGGACAAGAACCAGCCGATCGAGCGCGTCGATGTCGCGACCGGGCTCGACCGCTGGCACCCGACGCGCGGCACGCGCGTGACGGGTGAACGCAATCGCGCGGTACGGCTCGTGCAGAAGGACGGGAAGCCGACACCGGTGCCGTCGGTCGCACGCGAACGCGCATGGCCGTTCCCGCCGCCGATCGGCCCCGTCGACGTCACGCTGCTGCCGTTTTCGGAAGTGATGACACTCTCGCGTCACCTACGCATCGATACGATCGAATCTTGGCTCGCGACACTCGCGCTGCGCGACGTGCGCGATACCGCCACGCCGCCGCCCGAGCCAACCGACGCGCTCGGCCGCTCGGCACAGCAGTTCGCGATGGACGCGATCGTCGTGCAAGGCGGCACGACGCACCGCGCGACGGCGTCCGGGCGCGACATCTACGCGGTCAGCGCACCGATCATCGTCGAGGCGGCCGTGCGCCTGATCACGGGCAACACGGTGGTATCGGGCGGCGTGCGCAGTCTCGGCGAGCTGTTCGACGCGCGCGATTTTCTCGCGGCGCTCGATTCGGTGGCAGTATCGTTCGGCACGACGACCGATCCGGTTTTCAACAAGGAGACACAGGCATGAGCAGCAATGAGAAAGGCGCGTATTTCCGGTCGCTTCACCGCGCGGGCCAGCCGCTGGCGCTGTTCAACGTGTGGGACGCCGGCAGCGCGCGCACGGCGGCCGACGCGGGCGCTGTCGCGCTGGCAACCGGCAGCTGGTCGGTCGCGGCCGCCAACGGGTTCGTCGACGGCGAGCAGATGCCGCGCGCGCTGATGATGGAGGTACTCGAGCGCATCACGCGCACGACCGACCTGCCCGTCACCGTCGATCTCGAAAGCGGGTACGGCGAGCGGCCGGAAGATGTCGCCGAAACGATCGCGCTCAGCATCGAGGCCGGCGCGATCGGCTGCAACCTCGAGGACAGCTTCCCGGCGACGGGCGAATTGCGTGACGTCGAAGCCGCTGCAGCCCGTCTCGCGGCAGCACGACAGGCTGCGGATCGCGCAGGCGCCGACTACTTCATCAACGCGCGGACCGACGTGTTCTTCAAGGCGCCGACCGACACGCACGACGAGCGCCTGCTCGACGCCGTACTCGCCCGCGCACGCGCGTACGCAGCGGCCGGCGCCGATGGGCTCTTCGTGCCGGGGCTGCGCTCGCCGGCGCTCATTCGCGCGCTGACGGCCGCGTCGCCGCTGCCGGTGAACGTGATGCGCGTCACGGAAACACCGACCCTCGCCGAATTCGCGGAATACGGCGTGGCCCGTATCAGTCACGGGCCGTATCCGTACCTGCAGGCGATGAAGACGCTGGCGGAGATGGTCAGGCAAGGCGGCTAGGCGCTTCGCGGAACGGCCGGCCTCGCGCGCACCTCGAACGATTACATCCCATGTAATTGGCGCACGACACGGCCGCTCCTACGCTTCGGGTGTCGCGCTGCCATTCCGGCGGCGCCCGTCGCCCCGGAGACATCATGTCCGCCTACCCGCTTCACACCATCGACTCGGCACCGGTTGAATCGAAGCCCGTGCTCCAGCAGCTCCAGCAAACCTTCGGCACGATCCCGAACATCGCGGCGGCCATGGCCGCGTCGCCGGTGCTGATCAACGGCTTCATCGGCCTGTTCGAGCGCGTGCACGCCAGCAGCCTCACCGAGCCGCAGATCCAGACGCTCCTGCTCACCAACGCGGTCACGAACGCGAGCGAGTGGCCGGCCGCATTCCATACCGCGCTTGCACTGAAACAGGGTGTGACCCACGCCGACGTCGACGCGATCCGCCGCGGCGGCCTGCCCGGCGACGCGCAACTGGCCGCGCTGTCGGCCACGGCACGCAAGCTGATCGACACCCGCGGCCGCCTGGCCGATGCCGACCGGCAGTCGTTCCTCGACGCCGGCTTCAGCGACGAACAGTTGCTGGAAGTGATCGCGGTCGTCGCCGCGTCGACGATCACGAACTACGTCGGCAGCGTGACGCGGCCCACGCTCGAAGCACCGTTCGACGAATTTGCGTGGCATGCGCACGCCGCTTGAGTTCGATATAGTCGTTCGCATCGCTCACGAAACGCCCAGGGAGGCACGATGAACGCCAGCCGCCGCGATCGGCACGCGCCGCCGCACGAACTGGGCCGGTTGCTGCGCTACTGGCGCGACATGCGCGGCGTGAGCCAGCTCGACCTGTCGCTCGACGCGGGCATCTCGCAGCGCCAGATCAGCTTCATCGAAAGCGGGCGCAGCGTGCCGGGCCGCGATACGCTGCTGACGCTCGCGCAGACTTTGGACGTGCCGCTGCGCGAGCGCAACGCGCTGCTGCTCGCGGCCGGCTATGCGCCCGTGTATTCGGAAGCGCCGTGGGATGCGCAGGAGATGCACGGCGTGATCCGCGCGCTGGAACGGGTCGTGCGCCAGCACGATCCGTTTCCGGCGATCGTGATGGATCGCCACTGGAACGTGCTGATGACCAATGACGCGGCGCCGCGCTTTTTCGGCTGCTTCATCGACATGGCCGCGCGCGACGGCCCGCGCAACCTGCTGCGCCTGATGTTCGATCCGCACGGCATGCGGCCGTTTCTGGCCGACTGGGATACGGTGTCGCGCAGCCTGCTGCAGCGCGTGCATCGCGAATCGGTCGGCCGCGTGATCGACGACGATACCCGGCAGCTCCTCGACGACCTGCTCGCCACCCCCGATGCGCCGCGCGACTGGACATCGCCGCCGGCACCTGCCGCCGCGCCGTCGCTGCCGGTCATCCCGATCGGCTTCGTGCATGAAGGCGTCGTGCTGCGCTACTTCTCGCTGGTCACGACGGTGGGTACGCCGCAAAGCGCCGCTGCGCAGGAGCTGCGCATGGAGTGCATGTTCCCCGCCGACGATGCGACCGAAGCGCGCCACCGGCAGTTGCTCGACGCGCACGCACCGGTGCGCTGAGCGGCGGGCCGATGCGCGATCGCGCCGCCCGCCTCACCGGGACCGCTTATTCCGCCAGCGCGGGCACCACGCCGACACGCTTCGGCACGCCGGTCACGATCGTCGCCACCGCGACGGCCAGCACGACGGCCGCGGCAACGAACACGCCAGCCGCACCGTTCGCGTCGAAGACGACGCCGCCGGCTGCCGCGCCCGTCGCGATGGCAAGCTGGATCGCCGCGACGATCAGCCCACCCGCGCTTTCGGCTTCATCGGGCACGGTGCGCGTGACCCACGTCGACCACGCAACGGGCACGCCGCCGAACGCCATCCCCCACAACGCGACGAGCACCGCGTCGATCATCGGCGCGCGGCCGAGCGCGACGAGCGCGACGCCGAGCACGACCATCAGCGCGGGCATCCCGATCAGCATCGGCCGCAGCCGGTGTTCGAGCACGCGGCCGGCGAGCGACGTGCCGACGAAGTTCGCGATGCCGTAGCCGAGCAGGATCGCCGACAGCCCGTTCACGCCGACGCCCGCGACCTGCTCGAGGAACGGCCGCAGGTATGTGAAGAACGCGAAGTGCCCGGTGAACACGAGGATCGTCGCGAACATCCCGAGGCCGACGGTCGGCCGGCGCAGCACATCGATCAGCGTGCGCAGCCGGGTCGTGCCGCTCGGCGGCATCGACGGCAGCGTGATGACCTGCGACACGAACGAAATGCCGCCGAGCACGGCCGCGATCAGGAACACGTTGCGCCAGCCGATCAGGTGGCCGAAGTAGCTGCCCATCGGCGCGGACGCGATCGTCGCGACCGCCACGCCGCTGAAGATGATCGACAGCGCGCGCGGCACCATCGCCGTCGGCACGAGCCGCATCGCGGTGGCGGTCGCCATCGTCCAGAAGCCGCCGAGCGCGATGCCGAGCACGACGCGCCCGATCAGGAGCATTGCCAGGTTGGGCGCGAACGCGACCGCCAGGTTCGATGCGACGAGCAGCACCGAGAACACGAGCAACACGCGCCGCCGGTCGATCGTGCGCGTCAGCGCCGAGATCAGCAGGCTTGTGACGAGCGCGACCGTCGCGGTGGCCGTGACGGCCTGCCCGGCCACGCCTTCGGTCACGCCAAGGCTGTCGGCCATCGGCGTCAGCAGGCTCGCGGGCAGGAATTCGGCCGTGACGAGCCCGAAGACGCCGAGCGTCATCGCGAATACCGCGCCCCAGGCCGGTTCGCGGGGGGCCGCCGTCGAGGCGGCCGTGGAGATTCCGGGATTCATGCGTGGTTCCGTGTCGGTTAGGGAAAATACTGATGAGGGCGTATCGTAAGGAATCACATCAGGACGGTCTATGACATACAATCCGCTCTTGTTGATCGAACGTCCGAATCTCGATATGTCCGAGCCCCTGCTTCCGCCCATCCCCGACGTGCACGACCTCGTCAGCGAGCTGCTGCTGGGGATGCGCCTGAGCGGCGTCCAGTACCGCCGCATCCAGGTCGCGCGGCCGTTCGGGCTGAATTTCGGCCACGTGACGGGCCGCGCGCAGTTCCATTTCGTCGGGCGCGGGCCGGTGCTGCTGCGCGACGCGTCGGGCGACACGATGCGGCTCGAGGCCGGCGATGCAATCCTGCTGCCACACGGCGGCATGCACGCGCTGGTGTCGGACCCCGATGCACAGTGCCGCGAGATCAACGGCTTCGAAGTCGCGAAGATCTGCGATACGGTTGCGTCGGTGGCATCGGCCGGCGTGTCGCCCGCCAGTTGCGCGACGACCGAGCCGGGCGCCGGCGACGCGCTGATCTTCAGCGCCTGCATGGAGCTCGATCTCGGCGGCATGCAGCCGCTGGTCGGCACGATGCCCGAGCTCATGCACGTCGGCACGCTGCTCGCGCGCTACCCGGAAATCCGCCCGATGCTCGATGCGATGGAGCGCGAAGCGTGCTCGGCGCGCGCGGGCTTCGCCGGCATCCTCGCGCGGCTCGCGGACGTGGTCGCGGCGTTCATCGTGCGCGGCTGGGTCGAATGCGGATGCGGCGATGCGACGGGCTGGGTGCAGGCGCTGCGCGAGCCGAAGCTCGGCCGCGCGATCGTCGCGCTGCATCGCGATCCGGGCCGCAACTGGAGCGTGGCGGAACTCGCCACCGAAGCGGGCGTGTCACGTTCGGTGTTCGCCGAACGCTTTCTCGCGGCCACCGGGATGACGCCCGTGCGCTACCTGACCGAGCTGCGGATGCGGCTCGCCGCGCAATGGATCACGCGCGACCACGAGACGATCGAGGCCGTCGCGTACCGGCTCGGCTACGGCTCGCTCGCCGCGTTCAGCCGCGCGTTCAAGCGCGTGGTAGGCAAGCCGCCGGGCGCCGTGCGCGCGGACGGCGAGATGCGTGTCGAAGCGTAAGGCGTGACGTGTCACGCATCACGTCTTAAACGTGATGCCGCCCGCGGCCGCCAACCGTCGCTCAAATCGCTGCCACGCGTGATTGCAGCGCTCAGCCGCTGCGCGCTTCCAGCCTGTCGACCAGCGCCGTTGCGCACTGCACGGCGAGCGCCGCGCACTGCTCCGGATCCACCACCGCGCCGCCGGCAACGGTGCCTTGCACGATCCGGCCCAGCAATTCCTTCGAGAGATCGGCGATCTCGTCATCCCGTTCCGTCATGATGCCCTCCTGCGCGTCGACCGAACGTATCGACGCGATCACTTCCCCTGCCCGATCGACGTTCAACGCCCTTTCGCCCGCACGACGATCTGGGCCTGCGTGTCGCGTTCGATGCGTTCGAGCGACGCGCGCAGCGCCGTGAATTCGTCCGGCGTACACACCTGGCGGCCGAAATCCGCCGTCATCCGCCGCGAGACCTGCACGACACGCGCGGCCGCGTCGAATACGTAATGCGACGTGAAGTCGACGAAGCGATCGTGCACGGCCGTATCGGCCGGCAGGTCGGTCACCGTGACGTCGGCCGGCAGTGCGATCTGGCCGGTCTCGTCGAACGTGCCGCCGATGCAGCCCCACGGCTGCGTGCGCACGGGTTCGGCCAGCCAGCTCTCGACCTGCGTCGCGATGCCGCCCGTCAGGCTCGACAGCGCGGGCAACGCGGTCGTGCCGTCGGGCCACACGAAATGGTCGAGCGTGCCCGACATCGTCACGTCGAACGGCCCGTCGGTCACGCGCCGGTCGCTGGTCGACAGTTGCGCGCGGCCGCGCAAGCCGCTTTGCCGCAGACGGTCGTTCGCGAGTTGGGCGATGGCGTCGGGTGTCGCGCGGCGAAACAGGTTGCGTTCGAGTTCGGCCGTCCAGCCGTCATCCTCGATGTACGCGTGAAAATGCACGGCGCCCGGCCCGGCCGCATCGATCCCGACCCGTGCGATGCGGCCGCGCGGCTGCGTGGCCGGCGTGCGCGACAGCACACCCGTGTCGACGAGCAGCGCGGGACGGTCCATCACGATGGGTGGCAGATAGCCGAACGCGATGCCGGCCGTCGTCGTATCCGCAAAGCTGGCGAGATCGGGCAGCCACGTGATCGCGTGATTGATCGCACCGCCGCCGTAACCGGGCACCGACGGCAGCGTGTAGACGGACCCGAGACTGATCAGCACCGGTTCGCTGCGGATGCCGACCGCCGCGAGCAACGCGCCGAACAGCGCGACATGATCCTTGCAGTCGCCGTAGCGGTTGCGCAGGATGTCCGTGACGCGATGCGGCGCGGCGGCCGTTTCGCCGAGAAACAGCCCGACGTAGCGCACGTTCGCCTGCACCCAGTCGTACAGGATGCGCGCCTTGTCGCGCGGATCGGCGGCACCCGCGGTCAGCGTGCGCGCCAGTTGCGCGACGGCCGGATCGTCCGTGTCCGGATCGACGGCCGCGTTGCGGTAGCGCGCGGCGAACGCCGCATAGTCGGGCAGCGTCGACACGACGAGCCGGTCGCCGTAGGTCGCGTAGCCGACCGCGCCGTTCTCGATGCGCTCGTACGGGCCGTGCCGGTAGTCGAATTCGTAGCGCGTGCGGCCGTTCGCGGTGACCGGCGGCAGCGCGACGTAGCCACGCGCATCCGCGTACAGCGGCATGTCGGCCGGCACGTCGAAGATCAGCCGCTGGCTGTCGACCGGCTCGCGCGACGGCTCCACGGTGTAGCCGAAGTAGCCGCGGTTGACCGGCTTCGTGCGGGTCTTGCGGAACGCCACGCGCGTGCTCGACCCGGCTTCGACGCCGGGAAACACGACGGTGCGCAACAGCCCGTCCTGGAACGTCGGCGCGCCGGCCGAGCGCGGTTCCTGCACGTCGCGGATGCCGTCCGCGCCGACGGGATGCGCGACACCGTCGCGGTCGATCGTTTCGGTCGCGAGCAGGTCCACCTTCTCGAGATTCTTGTCGAACCACACGTAGCGCTGCGCGATGGCATCGATGCCGTTCGCGTTGTTCGCGCGCAGCGTCGCATCGTCGTGCTCGTCGAGCGAACCGTCGTGCTGGATCACGAATTCGTGGACATCGCTGACGACCGTGACGGGCGCGTCGCCGCCCGTGTTGCCGCTGTCGCGCACATCGGCCATGGCCGCGCCTGCGCCGAGCGCGATGGCGCAGGCAAGCAGGCGGCCGGTCCATCGGGAAAGGAAAAGCACCACGTCGTCGCTCTCCGCGCGTTCGTTGCCGGGCGCCAGGGCCGCGCGCCGGCGCGGACGGTTCGATCCGCATGACGCGCACATGACGGCTCACACGCCGCGTGACCGTCGTGCGAACCAGTGTGGGTGACGTGCCGTCGAGCGTCAAGCCGCGCGGCGGCGGGCCTGCGCGCGATGCGGCGAGCCGGCCCGGTGTGCAGCGCCGGCGGCGCCAGTCCGACATGCCGCTTCTGCGCATCCTGTCCCGGGCGAGAATGCCTTTTGTATCACGTTGTGATCTATAATTCAGGCAGATCATCCGTGCGTGCGACGTCGGCAGAACGCCCCTCTGCCGAACGCGACACGCCGACATGGGGAAGGAGACATCATGTTGATCAATAGCGACTTCGAAATGGGTTACCTCGTGATCGCGTTCGCACTGCTCGGCGTGATCCTGTTCGGTGCGCTGCTCACCGCGCTGCATCTCGAACGGTGGCATCCGAAGCTGGTCGGCGCCGCGCTCGGCGCGTTGCTCGGCATCGCGCTGATCGAAGCGATGCCGGTGCTGACGTGAATACGGCCCGGCACCCATTCGTCCGATCACGCATCACGCGGGGTCGGAACGATCGGCGCCTGCCGCGGAGGCCGTCATGGCTTCACCGCTCTGCCTGACCTATCGCCAGTGCGGGATTCGCGCGGTCGCGCTCGTCGACCCGGTTGCCGGCGAAGGGCTCGAACTGGGCGCGCTGTACGAACCGCTTGCCGTCGTGGTCTGGCGCGATGCCGGCAGATGCCACGAAACGCACCTGCTCGACCCGAAACATCAGGTGTTCCGCAACGACGCGGACGCGCTCCGGATCTCGATCGCGCTGGCCAAGCGCTTCATCGACACGATGCTCGCCGGCCCATTCGTGCCCGCCGGCTGACGGCCGGCCGCGGCGCCTTTCGTCCCTCGTCATGCTGGAGGTGACATGGAAAACGGTATCGTCCAGGCGCTCTTGCTGCTCGCGCTTCTCGTGTTCGCGGTGTTGTTCTTCACGGCAGCACGCGGCCGCGACCGCACGCGCGACAAGCTGCTGCACCGGCCCGCGCGACGCTCGTCACGCTCGCATACGCATCGTCATCCGTAATCGCGCTGCGCAAGAAAAGTCACCGTGCCGTTGCCGCACGCCTGTTCGTTCGCGCTGAAAAGTGCTGGCGAGCCGCTTCGCCCGTCCGTCAGCCGACGTTCATCGGCAGCAGCACCATCTGCTTGCCCTCGACGTGCAGGCGCGCCTGCAACTCGACAGGTGTCTGGTTGTGCAGCCAGGCCGTGAGGAAATTCACGCGCCGGAAGATCAGCTTGCTCGCGAAGCACACGGCGTTCGGGTACTCGTCGAGCGTCGACGATGCGAGGTTCATGAACTCGACGACGGGGTTCGTGCCGAACGCGATCCGGTAGTCGGCCGCGATGCCGCTGCGACGGCAGTGCGCGACATAGTAGTCCAGCGCTTCGGTGATCGAGTGACGCAGCCGTTCGAGATGTTCGTGCCCGTCGTATGCCTTCGCATCGACCTCGCCGACCGCGAGGAAGATCACGTTGCGGAAGTGCCCGGGAAACAGCCGGTTGACCCACAGCAGCGCGTGCATGCTCGCGCCGCGATGCTTGCCGACCAGCAGCACGGCCGTCGGTTGCGACGGATCGGGCTTGCCCGGCGCGGTCGCCTCGTCGACTTCGGGCGGCTTGCCGGAGAACAGCGCATCTTCCTTCGCGAGCTGCGCGCGCGTATACGCGTAGTGGCGATTGATCATGAAGCACAGCGCGATCACCGCGCTCGTCACGAGCACCGTGAGCCAGCCGCCCGCCGTAAACTTCTCGATGAGCGTGATGACAAGCACGGTCGCCGTCACGCTCAGCCCGAGCGCCGACAGGAAGAAGTGCTTGAACCAGCCCTGCTGGCTGCGATGATGCCACCAGTACGTGCAAAGCCCGAGCAGCGACATGCTGAACGTGAGGAACACGTTGATGCTGTACAGCACGACGAGCACGTCGACGTTGCCGTGCGTCCACAAGAGGATCAGCAGGCTCGACAGCCCGACGACGATGATCCCGTTCTGCCGCACGAGGCGCGTCGACAGGTCGCGGAAATGGCGCGGCACCCACGAATCCGACGCCATGTTCGACAGCACGGCCGGGCCGTCGAGGAAGCCCGTCTGCGCGCCGACCAGCAGCAGCCCGGCCTCGAATGCGAGCACGGCCGCGAGCAACGCATGGCGCGCGAATGCCGAGCCGAGCCCGAGATGGTCGATCACGCTGCCGAACACGACCGCGTTGAGCGTCTCGCCGTCGACGGGCTTCGCATGCCACAGCATGTACAGCAGGATGATGCCGCCGGCCGTGAACGCGAGCGACGTCGACATGTACCACATCGTCACCTTGCCGTTCGGCACGCGCGGATCGGCGAGCATGTTCACGTTGTTCGACACGGCCTCGAGGCCCGTATAGGTGCCGCCGCCGAGCGAGAACGCACGCATCAGCAGCGCGAGCAGCACGAACAGGCCGAGCGACTGCGACATCCCGTGCGCTTCGTGCACGGCGTCGGGCACGACCATCGCGAGGCTGCTGCCGTGTACGGCGACGCCGTACACGATCAGCACGAAGTGCAGGACCACGAAGCCGATGAAGATCGGCAGCAGCACCATGATCGATTCGCGCATCCCGCGAAAATTGAGCCCCGTCATCATCAGGATCAGCACGATCTCGGTGGTGAGCTTGAAGGCTTGCGCGCTGACCGGCAGCAGGCTGAAGAACGCGTCGACGCCGCTCGCGAGCGACGTCGCGACGGTCAGCACGTAGTCGACCAGCAGCGCCGCGCCCGACACGAGCCCGGGCTTCGACCCGAGCAGCGACGTCGCGACGCGGTAGCCGCCGCCGCCCGTCGGGAACAGCTCGATCACCTGGTTGTAGCCGAGCGCGATGATGAACACGGTGGCCGCCGTCGCCAGCGCGAGAAACAGCGCGAGCGCGTGGTGCTGGCCGAGCGCGAGGAACGCTTCCTCCGGGCCGTAGCACGACGACGACAGGCCGTCGGCGCCGAGCCCGACCCAGGCCAGCAGCGGCGTCACGGCGATCGCATGCCGCGTGCGCGGATCGAGCGGGTCGAGCGGCTTTCCGACGAGCAATTGCCACACCTTCTGGAATGCGGTCACGATTCCTCCGGAACGCACGACGCCTCGGCGACACTCCTCTAAAAGTAAATGAGTTCCGGGACGACTTCCAGTCGGCGTATTCCATAGGGCGGCGTGCGTGCGCCGGATTGCTTTCAACCTGCCGACGCCTTGCAGACAATCGCACTACGAACACGCAAGCCGGACATGACGGTACGGACGCGACACGCACGTGTTGCGCATGTCGTGCACAGCCGATCGACCTGCAACGGGACACGCATGCGTGCCGACGCGAGCCTTCATCCGATCGATGCTCGACGGGAGTGCACACCTTCGTGCACGGCCCCGGCGACCCGTGCAGCGCGTCAGCCGACCTCGCCCAACGCGCGGGCGAGCAGGCGCGACACGCCGACGAAGGCCGGATGCGGCGCGGTGATCACGAAGGTCGGAATCTTCGCGAGATAGCCGGCAAAGCGGCCCTTCGCCTCGAAGCGGGCTCGAAATGGCGATGCATCGAACCATGCACCGAGGCGCGGCACGACGCCCCCGCCGATATGGATACCGCCGGTCGCGCCGAGCGTCAGCGCCAGATTGCCCGCGAACGTGCCGAGCATGCCGCAGAAGCAATCCAGGGTCGCCGCGCAGCGTGCGTCGCCGGCAAGCGCACGATCGATGATGGCGGCCGTATCGACCGCATCGACCGCATCGACCGCATCGGCCCGCGATGCGTCGCAACCGTCGCGTGCGGCGAGCGCTGCGTGAATGACCGCGATGCCGGGGCCCGCGGCCAGCCGCTCGAACGACACGTGCGGCCAGCGTGCCCGCGCGTACTGCAGCACGTCGGCTTCGCGTGCATCGGCGGGCGCAAACGATACATGCCCGCCCTCGCCGGACACCGGCACCCATGCGTCGCCCGCGCGCACGAGCGCCGAGACGCCCAGCCCAGTGCCGGCGCCGAGCACGCCGATCGTACCGGCGGGCACCGCGCGCCCGCCGCCGACCTGCCGGCGTTGTCCCGCGGACAGATGCGGCACGGCCATCGCCAGCGCCGCGAAATCGTTGAAGACGTGCAGCGTGTCGAACCCGAGCGCGCGGCGCGTCGCGTCGATCGAGAAGCGCCAGTCATGATTGGTCATGCTGACCATGTCGCCGTCCACCGGATTGGCGATCGCGATCGCCGCGTCCCGCACCCGGGCGCCGCCCGTGTCGCGCAGGAACGCGCGCACCGCGTCGTCCAGGCCGGCATGGGCGCTGCATCGATAGACACGCACGTCGCCGATCCCGCCGAGCGCGGTCTCCAGCGCGAAGCGCGCATGCGTGCCGCCGATGTCGGCCAGCAAGCGGGGTTCTCCGGCGCGCGCACCGCGCGGCGCGACCGGATCACCGTTGAGGATTGCTACACTCATCCCATCTCCCGAATTGTCATCGTGTGTCGATCGCAACGGTCATGGCACCTCCACGCCGCGCGCCGCGTGCAGCAGTTCGAACCAGTGCTCGCGTTCGAGCGCGATGTGTGTCGCCGCCACGGCCTCGCGCAGCGCCGCGATCCGGCTCGACCCGACGATCGGCAGCGGTCGGCACGGCAGCGCGAGCAACCACGCGAACAGCACCGTCGTCGCCGACACGCCGAGCGCGTCGCCGATCCGCGTCGCGCACTCGCGCACCCGCGTCGCGGCGGGCGACGCCTCCGTCAACAGGCGTCCGCCGGCAAGCGGCGACCACAGCATCGGCGGACAGCGCCAGCGCTGCGCCTGGTCGAACGTGCCGTCGTCGAGCGGCGCGAGATGCAGCGGCGAGCATTCGACCTGATTCGTCGCGAGCGACATGCCGTGCGCCGCCATGCGGTCCTGCAACAACGCAGCCTGTGCCGGCGTAAAGTTCGATACCCCGAACGCCCTCACCTTTCCGTCACGCCGAAGCGCGGCGAAGGTCGCGGCAACCTCGTCGGCATCCATCAGCGGATCGGGACGATGCAGCAGCAGCAGATCGAGCCGGTCGGTGCGCAGCGCGCGCAGCGACTGCTCGACCGACGCGACGACATGGGCGGCGCGCGTGTCGTAATGCTTGATCCCGTGCGCAGGCCGGCGTGCGGACACGAGCCGGATCCCGCATTTCGTGACGATCTGCATCCGCTCGCGCAAGTGCGGCGCATCGGCCAGCACGTCGCCGAACAGGCCCTCGGCCGTGTAGTCGCCGTAGATGTCCGCATGGTCGAAGCTCGTCACGCCGAGTTCCAGCGCCGCCTCGATCAGCGCACGTCGCTCGCGGACCGGCAACGCCCAGTCGCCGATTCGCCACATCCCGAACACGATGCGCGAGAACGGCGCGGCATCGGCACCCATCGATATCGTCGTACAGCGTTCCGTCATCGCGCTCACCACCACCATTCGACCTGCGCGCCGACCGTCGAACCCGTGCGCGACGTGCCGAAGATGCCCGTCGTCGACAGCGGATCGCCGGGCGCCGCCGCATCCTGCGCGGCCTGGTTCCAGCGCGCATAGGTGTAGAACACGCGGAATTCCGGCCGCGACCAGAACGAGCGGTCCATCGCGAGCGTCAGCGCGACGCTCGCCTTCAGCAGCGTGCGCGTCGGGCCGCCGGACGGCGTCACGCGATCGTGCCCGAGGTCGCCCTGCAGCTTGATGTGCTGTGTGAACGCGTACACCGGCCGTACACCCATCGATATCCAGGTCTGCGACCCGCCCGACGGCGCGATGTCGCGCTGGTAGATGCCGACCACCTGTCCGCTGAAGTCGCGCGTCGCCTGCCAGTCGAACGCGTCGAGCACGCGAAAACTCTTGTAGCGGTTGTCGTTGGTCAGCGTTCCCGTGTAGCCGAGGCCCGTGCCCGGACCGACGCCGTACTGGAACGCGAGCTTGTTCTTGCCGCCGAGCAGGTTGGTCTGCACGTGCTGAACCGTGAACGACCAGCCGCTGTGCGCGTCCTGCAGCACGCCGCTCGTGTTCAGCACCGGCGCGCGGGCCGGGATGTACGACAGCCCGAACTGCAGTTCGCCGCCGGGGTTCGGGTGCACGCCCGACAACTGCAGGTCGTGGCGCGTCGCATAGTTGGGCTGGTCGATATAGTCCTCGCGGAACAGCGCATAGCTGAGCTTCAGGCCGCCACCGATCGGCACGTTCTCGATGCCCGCGCCGAGGCCGCTCGGGTTCCAGTAGTAGAAGTCGTTCATGTGGACGTCGTTGCGCCGGTAGTAGATGCGCCCGAACCAGACCCGCATGTCGTCCAGCCCCGGAAAGTTCGTGAGCTGCACGTACGACTGCGGCAGGCGCACGCGGCCGTGATCGCCGTTGAAGGTCGGCGCGCGATCGAGATCGTTGACGAGGCTCGCCATCCCCACCGCCGACAGCTGCATGCCGTTCGAGAACTTGTACAGCGTCTGGTCGATCTCCAGCTCGCTGTAGACCTGGCATTCGTTGCCAAGCCGGTATTTGCTCTGTGCACCCGGCAACTGGAAGCAGGCCTGCGAATGGCCATCGCTCGTGCCGACGCCGGCCCGCATATAGCCATGGAACTGCGTCCACGGCGTCAGCTGGTTCCAGGCCGACGACGGCGTCGGCGTCGCCACGTTGGCGGGGCTCGTATCAGCCGGCACGACGCCGGTGGCCTGCGAGAGGCCGCCCGGCGCGCTGTCGGCGGCGACCGTCATTGCCGGGTCCGGCGCCGCATGCAGCGCGGCCGATGCGACGGCCAGCGAGAACGCGGCGGCGAGCCGCGTGAGCCTGAACGGGGTGCGTGCGGGGCCGCGCGCGGCGCAGCCTGCTTCGTCGATCATGAACGTGTCTCCAAACGTTGTTTGTGCGCCGCGTGCGATGCGCGGCGTCATCTAATAGGTGTGTGTGCTGCGTCGTCCGTCATGCTGCTGTCGGGCCGGCGTGGTGGACGATCCGCGCGCCGGCCCGGAACGAAGTCAGCGCTCGACTTCAGCCCGCGACGTCGAGATCGAGCACCGGCGACGCGTCGGCGTCCGCCCGCGTCGGCGCGTGGATGCGGATCGGCTCGCCCGCGGCTGCGCTTGCATAGATCGCGTCGAGAATCTCCATCACGATCAGCCCTTCCTCACCGGGCGCCGGATGCGGAACGTCGCACAGAATCGCTTCCGCGTAGTCGTACATCGCGGAATGCGCGCCTTCCGCGGGCGGATTCAGGCGCATGTCGAACTGCGCGCCGTTCTGCTCGAGGAACACGTGCGCGTCGAACGTGTAGCCCTCGTTCAGGTTCTTCTGCAGCAGCCCGGCGCGCGTGCCGAGCAGGCGGGTTTCCATCAGCTCCGCCTCCTGGATGTTGGTCGCCCACGACGCCTCGAGCGCGAGCGTCGCGCCGTTGTCGAAGCGGATCATCGCGGCCGCGAGATCCTCGACGTCGAACGTCTTGCCCGCACGCTCTGCCAGTTCGCGTGCGATCGGATCGTAGGTGCTGCCCATCACCCACACGGGTTTCGGATAGCCCATCAGCCACAGCGCGAGGTCGAGCCGATGCACGCCGAGATCGATCAGCGGCCCGCCACCCGCCAGCGCCTTCGTGCCGAACCAGCCACCGAAGCCGGGCATCCCGCGCCGGCGATGCCAGACCGTCCGCCCGAAATAGAAATCACCGAACAGGCCGCTCTCGACCTGCGCCTTCAGCGCGCGCGACTGCGCGCTGAAGCGGTACGAGAAATTGATCATCAGCCGCTTGCCGGCGCGCTGCGCGGCGATCAGCATTTCGCGCCCTTCGTCCGCGTTCAGCGCCATCGGCTTCTCGCACAGCACGTGGCAGCCGGCGTCGAACGCGGCAAGCGTCAGCTCGCGATGGAACTTGTTCGGCGTGCAGACACTGACGACGTCGAGCTTCTCCGCTGCGAACATCGCGTCGGCCGACGCGTAGCGGGCATCGATGCCGAACGCGTCGCCCACCTTCGCGAGCCGCTTCGCATCGGGGTCGGCAATCGCGACCACGTCGACATCCGGATGCTCGCGCCAGCCTTCGATATGCTTGCTGCCGATCCCGAGCCCGATCACGCCCACGCGCAGGCGCCGGCCACGTGCGATCACCGCCGCTTCCGGCAGCTCGACCTTGTAATCGTCGTTCATGCGAGGTCTCCTGCGCTTTGCCGGATGCCGACGTGCGCGAACTGCCCGCTCTTCTCGCTGAGCTTTTCGAGCGGCGGCGATTCCGGGCAGCGGTCGGTGAGGCTCACGCGCGGCGCGGCCCACTGCACCGCGTTCGCGATCACGCGCTGCACGTTGCGGTCGTGATAGGTCGGGTAGGCTTCGTGCCCGGGGCGGAAATAGAAGATCCGGCCGTGACCGCGCTCCCAGCAGCAGCCCGAACGGAACACCTCGCCGCCCTCGAACCACGAGATGAACACGGTGCTGTCCGGCTGCGGGATGTCAAAACGCTCGCCGTACATTTCCTCGTGCGGCAGCTCGAAATACTCGCCGAGCCCGGCCGCGATCGGATGCGACGGTTCGACGACCCACAGCCGTTCCTTCTCGGCTGCCTCGCGCCACTTCAGCGAGCAGTTCGTACCGAGCAGGCGGCGGAAGATCTTCGAGAAGTGCCCGGAATGCAGCACGATCAGGCCCATCCCTTCGAGCACGCGACGCTGCACGCGCTCGACGATCTCGTCGGAGACCTTCGCGTGCGCCTTGTGCCCCCACCAGATCAGCACGTCGCACGCGGCGAGCCGCGCTTCGCTGAGGCCGTGCTCGGGCTGGTCGAGCGTCGCGGTGCTGATCTCGAGCGGCAACGCACCGTGGCCGAGCGCCGGGGTTTCGGCGAGCGCGGCGGCGATCACCTGATGCAGGCCGTCCGGATAGATCGCGCGCACGCCCGCGTTTTCCCGTTCGTGCTCGAACTCGTTCCATACGATCACTGAAAGCTTCTTGTTTAGCATGACTATCCTTTATCGATGATTTGGCGCCCATTCGACAGCGGCCATGCGCCGTGGCCGCCTGAAACCTGTGGCTGGATTCGCCGGGTACCGCGCACCGCTCAGGCGATCGCGAGCGCCGGCGCGGCAGGCTCGCGCGGCGTGCGACCCGCCGCGCGTCCGTCCGGATGAAACAGATGCAATGCGCCCGCCGGCAGATCGACGCGCAGGCGCTCGCCGACCCGCGCGCCGGCCGCATCGGTCTTCGCGACGATCGGCTGGTCGCACAGCGGCGTGTCGAGATACAGATAGGTGTGTTCGCCCATCTGCTCGACGTGTGCGACCTGGCCCGTCACGGTGCCCGTACCGACCCGCACGTGTTCGGGGCGGATGCCGAGGGTCACGCCGGCGCCCGTCTCGAGCCCGTCGCCGGACACGTGGGCGCCGAGCGGATGATCGCGGACCAGCACGCGAACCTCGCCGCTGCCGGCTGCCGCGACGCTGGCCGGCAGGAAGTTCATCGCGGGCGAGCCGATGAAACCGGCGACGAACTGGCTCGCCGGACGGTGATACAGATCGAGCGGCGTGCCGATCTGCGCGACGCTGGCGAGCCCGCTGCGCCCTTCGAGCGGCCGCAGCAGCACGATCTTGTCGGCGAGCGTCATCGCCTCGACCTGGTCGTGCGTCACGTAGATCATGCTGGTGCTGTCGAGGCTGCGGTGCAGCTTCGCGATCTCCACGCGCGTCTTCACGCGCAGCGCCGCATCGAGGTTCGACAGCGGCTCGTCGAACAGGAATACTTTCGGCTTGCGGACGATCGCCCGGCCGATCGCGACGCGCTGCCGCTGGCCGCCGGACAATGCGCCGGGCTTGCGTTCGAGCAGCTCGCCAAGCCGCAGCGATTCGGACGCGAGCCGCACCCGCCGGTCGATCTCGTCTTTCGGCAAGCGCAGGTGACGCAGGCCGAACGCCATGTTTTCGTAGACAGACATATGCGGATAGAGCGCATAGCTCTGGAACACCATCGCGATGTCGCGCTGCGCGGGCGCGAACGTGTTGACGCAGCGGCCGTCGATCCACACGTCGCCGGCGCTCTGTTCCTCGAGGCCGGCGACGATCCGCAGCAACGTCGACTTGCCGCAGCCCGACGGGCCGATGAAGACGCAGAACTCGCCCTGCTCGACCGTGAGATTCACGTCGCTGAGGATGGGGGTCGTGCCGAACTGCTTGCGAAGACCGCTCAACTTGATCTGACTCATGTTTTCCTCTTGATCCTGTTCGGGCCGAGACGCGTCAACCCTTGACCGCACCGGCAGTCAGGCCGGAGACGATTTGCCGCTGAAACACCAGCACCAGCAGCACGAGCGGCACGGTGACGATGACCGACGCGGCCATGATGGTTCCCCACGGCAACTCGTAACTGCTCGCGCCCGAGATCATCGTGATCGCGACGGGTACCGTGCGCTGGCTCGACGAGATCATGAAAGTCAGCGCGAACAGGAACTCGTTCCAGGCCGACACGAACGCGAGCAGCGACGTCGCGGCCAGCGCCGGCCGCAGCAGCGGCATGAAGATCTTGAAGATCAGCGTGAACACGCCGACGCCATCGACGAGCGCCGCCTCCTCCAGCTCGCGCGGCAACTCGCGCATGAACGTGACGAGAATCCAGATCGTGAACGGCAGCGTGAAGATCAGGTCGGACAGCACGAGCGCGCCGAGGTGGTCGTACAGGCCGAGCGAGCGGACCAGCTCGAACAGGCCCGACAGGATCGCGACCTGCGGAAACATCGACACGCCGAGAATGCACATCATCAGCACCCCGCGCCCGCGGAACGACACGCGGCCGAGCGCATACGCGGCGAGTACCGACACGGCGAGCGACAGCGCGACCGCCCCGCCCGCAACGAGCGCCGAATTCAGCAGGTACGCGCCGAACGGCTGGTCGCGAAACAACTGGCGGTAGTTGTCGAGCGACGGGCTCGCCGGGAACAGCGACGTGTCGAACAGCGCATCGCCATGCTTGATCGACGTGCCGATCATGTAGACGAACGGGAACAGCGCGATCACCAGCACGAGCGCCGACAGCAGCCCGTGAATTGCGATGTCGAGCGGATGCTTCTTCATTTCACGCCTCCTGCATCCGGCGGCGGCTGACCGCCATGTAGCCGATGGTGAACAGCACGATCGTGACGAACAGCAACATCGCCGACGCCGACCCGAACCCGACCTGCTGGAAATCGATCAGCTGTTCGCGCACATAGATCGACATGCTTTTCGTGATCCGGCTGTTCGACGTCATCACGTAGATCAGGTCGAACACGCGCAACGCGTCGAGCGAGCGGAAGATCATCGCGACCAGCACGCCGGGCAGGATCAGCGGCAGCGTCACCGAACGGAACACGCGCCAGCGCGGCACGCCGTCGACACGGGCGGCCTCGTAGCAATCGCGCGGCACGGTCTGCAGCGCGGCGAGCATCAGCAGCGCCATGAACGGCGTGGTCTTCCACACGTCGACGAGCACGATGGTCGGGAAGACGAGGCGCGCGTCGGCGGTAAACGCGAGCGGCTCATGGATCGCGCCGATCGACATCAGCATCGCGTTGACGATCCCGAACTGGTCGTTGAGCATCCAGCTCCAGATCTTCGCCGACACGACCGTGGGGATCGCCCACGGCACGAGCACGGCCGCGCGCAGCAGCGTGCGCAGCCGCGACGGCACGTCCAGCAGCAGCGCGACGCCGAGGCCCGTGGCCGTCTCGAGCACCACCGACACGACGGCGAACAGCACGGTATTGCCGACGGCCTGCCACCAGGCCGGGTCGCGCAGCACGCCCGCTGCGCCGAGATAGTTGTCGAGGCCGACGAAGTGACGCTGCGACAGGTCGGACAGTTGCGCGTCGGTCAGGCTGAACCACGCCGTGCGCAGCAGCGGCCAGCCGGCGATGGCCGCCAGCGTGAGCAGCGCGGGCGCCACCAGCAGCCACGCCTGGCGCCGGCGCGCACGGGCAAGCCCGGCGCGGGCCCGCACGGGTTCCTGCACGAATGAAGGAGTGCTACTTATCTCGATGCTTCCGGTTCTCATTCGATGTCTCCTGTCAGGCCGGCACCCTGCGGCGGCCGGCCCGATCGATCAATCGCGCGCCGCGGCGCTCAGTGCCAGTTGCCGCCCGGCGCGAGCCGGTTGAGCGTGGCGGCGAGCCGCGCGAGTGCACCCGTTGCGGTGTCGCTGCCGGCGAGCACATCGTGCACGGCATTCCAGAACTGGTTGCTGACCTGGTTGTACTTCGCGCCGGTCACGGTCGACGGCCGCGCGACCGCCGTGCTGAAGGTCGGCAGCAGATCGGCCATGAACGGGTTGGCCTGCAGGATGTCCTTGTCCCGGTAGAGCGCCGGCATCGTCGGGTTGTACGACCCCTGGATCGCGCGCATCTTCTGGACTTCCGCGCTCGCCATATACATCACGAGATCGGCGGCCAGTTTCGGGTTCGGCGAGTAGCGCGACACGGCGAGCTGCCATCCGCCCAGCGCGGCGGCCGGGCGGCCGTCGGCGCCGCCCTTCGGCAGCGGCGCGATGCCGACCTTGCCCTTGATCGGGCTGCCCGTGCGATTCGCGATCGCCCATGCGTACGGCCAGTTGCGCATGAACACGGCGTTGCCGGCCTGGAACACGCCGCGGGCCTCCTCTTCGCCGTAGTTCAGCACGGCCTTCGGGCTGATCGTGCCGACCCATTTCGCCGACTGCTCGAGCGCCTTGATCGCGCCCGGGTTGTCGATCGTCACGCGGCCCTTGTCGTCGACCACCGTGCCGCCGTTGTAGCTGCTGACCCATTCGAGCGCAGCGCAGGTCAGCCCTTCGTACGCGCGCCCTTGCCACACGTACCCCCAGACCTTCTCGTTGCCGGCGGCACGCTCGCCCGACTGGATCTTGCGGGCGGTGGCATCGAGTTCCTCCCACGTGGCGGGCACTTTCACGCGGTACTTGTCGAGCAGATCCTTGCGGTAGTAGAGCAGCCCCGTGTCGATGAACCACGGCATCGCGACCAGCTTGCCGTTCACCGTATCGTTCGCGACGATGCTCGGGAACGACTGGCTTTCCAGCCCTTTGCTGTAGGGCTTCAGGTCGATCAGGTGGCTGGCGAGGATGCCCGGCCAGACCGTATCGATCTGCATCACGTCGATCTTGTCCGAGCCGCCGCCGAGCAGCTGCTGATAGAGCGCCAGCGTTTCGCTCGAGTTATTGGGCATGCTGATGAACTCGACCTCGTTGCCGGTCTTCTCGGCCCACCGCTTCGCCGAGACCTGGCAAATGTCCTGGTCGACGCCGGCTGCGCCGCATGCGATCCGCAGCGTCGTCGCGCCGGCGCTGGTGGCCGTGGCGGCCGTCATCGCGAGCGCCATCGCCATCGCCAGCCAACCTGCCTTGAGCTTCATCATTCGGTGTCTCCAGTTTTTTTCGAATCGTTCGAATCGTGCGCCGCGGTGTCGCGAGCGCGTCGCCGGGTGCCGTGGGTCTATGAGACTCCAGTCCGGTTAATCGAAAATTTCGGAAACGCGCCACGCCATTAACAATCGAAACAATCGGCGTCGCGCGTCAGCCCAGCAGCGCGGCGAGCGCCGCCAGATCGAACGGCTTCGGCACGAACGGCAGGTCCGCGCGCCAGTCGGGATGGGCCTGATGAATCTCGGGCGGCAGGCCCGAGGTGAGCGCGACGCGCTGCGCCGGCCAGCGCTCGGCGAGCCGCGCGGCGAACGCGATGCCGCTGCCGCCCGCGCCGAGCGAGATATCTGACAGCACGAGCGTGACGGGGCCGTGCTCGGCCAGCCAGCGCAATGCCGCGTCGCCGGTCGCCACCGCGTCGGCCCGCGCGCCGAGCGCCGCGAACTGGCTGAGCGCCGTGTCGCGTACCTCGGGATCGTCGTCGACCACGAGCACGCGGGCACCGGCCGGCCCGGCAACGGGCGCGGCCACCGTGACGGCCGGCGCGCCGCGCCGGTCGGGCGGTGCGCTCTCGGGCAGCCACAGCTCCATGCGCGTCCCCCGGCCGACCTCGCTGTGGATGCGCAGATCCCCGCCGCTCTGGCGCACGAAGCCGTAGACGCTGCTGAGCCCGAGCCCGCTCCCCTCGCCAGCCGCCTTGGTCGTGAAGAACGGCTCGATCACCTTGTCGAGCAGCACCGGGGCGATCCCGCAGCCCGTGTCGGTGACGCTCAGCACGATCGCGTGCGGCGCGGCGGTACCGTCGCCCGCCGGTGCGCGGCGCGCGGCCAGCGCCAGCGTTCCGCCGTCCGGCATCGCGGCGGCGCTGTTGAGCGTCAGGTTGAGGACCGCGTTCTCGAGCTGGCCGCGGTCGACGTTCACCCACATCGCGTCGGCGGCCGGCTCCAGCACGACGCTCACCCGCTGGCCCGCCGAGTATTCGACGAGATCGAGCATCTCCGCGAGCATCGCCCTGACCGATACGCGTTCGGCCTGCAGCGGCTGGCGCCGCGCGAACGCAAGCAGCCGCCGCGTGAGCCGCGACGCGCGTTCGGCCGCGCGGCGCGCCCGCTCGGCCATCGTCTGCGCGTCCTGCTGGCCGTCGAGCCGCGGCAGCAGCAGTTCCAGGTTGCCGAGTATCGCGACGAGGAAGTTGTTGAAATCGTGCGCGACGCCGCCCGTCAGCTGGCCGAGCACGTCCATCTTCTGCGCCTGGCGCAGCTCGGCCTCGACCGCGCGCCGGCTCGTCAGGTCGCGGCAGACCGCCACCCATCCGCCGTCGGGAAGCGGCTGGCAGTGGAATTCGAGGGTCCGCTGGTCGCGCAGGTGCAGCTCGGCCGACGCGGCGATGCGCGCGCCGTCCGACGTGCGGGTCGCGGTCTCGCGCGACACCTGGCGCCAGCGCGCGGGCTGATGCATGGCCTGCCGCAGCATCGCGAGCGACAGGCCCGCATGCAGCGTGCCGGGGTCGATCCCGAGCAGCGTCGCGAAGGTCGGATTCCACGCGATCAGGCTGCCGTGCGTGTCGTGGACGGACACCCCGTCGTTCATCGAGTTGAGCACCGATTCCTGCAGGCGGCGCTGCGACTCGAGCCCGTGGGTCAGTTGCTCCTTCTCGATCAGGTTGGTGCGGAACACCTCGAACGCGCGCGCCAGCTCGCCGATTTCGTCCGGCCGGTGCGTCGACGGCATCCGGTCGGACGTGATCCCTTTCGCGAGTCGCGCCATCACGCGCGTCATCGCCTGCAGCTTGTGCAGGATGCGGCTCGCATACGCGACGCCGAGCAACGCCACCAGGACGCCCGCGACGGCCAGCAGCAGCAGGCCCGACTGGCTGGAGACCGCGACCTTGCGCACCTTGTCGCTGCGCTCGCTGGCGATCTGCCGCAAGCGCTCGACGTAGCGCGCCGACTTGCCGCTCAGGTGATCCGCGTGGCCGCGCAGGAGCGTCACGAGATAACCCGTCTGCGCTTCGCTCGACAGAAACTCGCGGCGCACCGCGAATACGTTGCGCGCGCCGCCGTCGAGTTGCTGCAGCGCCTCGGCAAGCGCCGGCTGGCGGCGGTCTTCGCCGCGTTCGCGCACGCGCAGCCACAGCGCCTCGTTGTCGCTTTCCGCGCTGCCGAGCTCCGCCGCGTTAGCCGCCTGCAGCGCACCGGCCGTGCGGGCCCAGATCTCGAGCAGCGTCGGCGCGCGCTGCGCGATCACGCTCTTGTCGCGCGCGATGCTGTCGCCGATGCGGTCGTTTGCAAGGCGCAGGGTGCTCAGTTCCTCCTTGAGCTGTCGCTGCCTGCCCGACACGATCAGCAGCCGGGCGAGATCCTGGTCGATCGCGTCGAGATCGTCGATCACCGCGAGTTGCTCGCCCGCCTTCGCGGCGGGGCCCGGCAGTTTGCCGAAGCCCGGCGACAGCCGCCGGATGTCGCCGAGCAGGCCGCGCATCAGCTCGGTGTCGTTGTGCAGCAAGTCCGGCGAATCGGTCAGCATCATGCTCGGCGCGACCGCGGCGAGCTGCGCGACCTTGTCCGACAACTCGAGCGCGCGGGCAATCTCCGGCACCACGTTCGCCTCGTATTCGTCGAGCGCGTTCTGGTTCGCACGCATGCCGAGCACGCCGACCACCACGACCGCGAGCGTGATGCCGAACAGCAGCAGAAACGTCGCGATCAGCTTCGCCCGGACACTCCAGGGCGGCAACAGCCTCACCGTCGTGCGCATCGCGTCACACGCGCACGACGGGCACCGCGAACACGTAGCCGATGCCACGCTGCGTGCGGATATAGGTCGGCTGCTCGGGGTTCGGCTCGATCTTGCGGCGCAGGCGCAGGATCAGCACGTCGATCGTCCGGTCGTACACGTCGATGCCGAAGCCGCGCGTGTGTTCGAGCAACTGGTCGCGCGACCAGACCCGCGACGGCTGTTGCACCATCGCCGCGAGCAGCTCGAATTCGCCTTGCGTCAGCGCGCATGGGCCGCCGTTGTGGGTCAGCGTGCGCGCGGCCAGATCCATCGTCCAGCCATCGAAGCAGTAGCGCGGGCCGCCGCCGTTCGACGCGGGGCGCGGCATCGACAGCTCGATCGTGCGCCGCAGCTGGGCACGCACCCGTGCGATCAGTTCGCGCCCGGAGAACGGTTTCGTGACGAAATCGTCGGCCGCGGTCTCGAGGCCGAGCACCCGATCCGTCTCGTCGCCCAGGCCGCTGATCATGATGATCGACACGTCGGACCGGCGCCGGAGCTCGCGCGCGACCGTCAGGCCGTCCTCGCCGCGCAGCTTCAGGTCGAGAATCACGAGCGCGTGCGGCGCGGCCGCGAGCTGCTGCTGCATCCGGGCGGCGCTGTCGACGGCCGAGACCTCGAACCCGGCCTCTTCCAGCACGCTCTTCAGCCAGACGCGCACTTCCGGATCGTCGTCCAGCACCAGGATCCGATGTTTTTCTGACATGGGTGTTCTCCTCCAAGCCTGCCGCGCGCGCCGATTCGATCGGCCGCGCGGGGCGGACTGGTATTTCTGTCGGTATGAGGCCGGACTGCGGTGGGATGACGCAGTCGGGCCGGAAGCGAATGGTGGCCGATCCGGACCGATCCTGGCAAGTTCCCGTGAACACGCATCGGCATGAGGATGGGCGGGACGCCGCGTTCGCCTGCGCGGGGCGTAACGCGGGGCACGATACAACGCGCGCGGGATTCTAACGTCGAAAAATTGTGGCGCAACCGTGTCGCGATCGGTGAATACCCTGTCCGGACCGCCGCCCGAACGGGCGAGCCGACGGTACGGAATGCCATGCGATTGCATCGGGCTCACGGGCCGAGCGGGAGCACCGACCGCGCACGAGGCCCGATGCGTGAAGCCGGGAGCGCCGCCGACACGTCACGCACGCCTGACGCGTGCGTCGATCCAAGGTGATATCGTCAAGTGATCTGCATGACGAACTAGATCGACGAAGTGTCGCCGCTACTGCTACTGCTACTGCTACTGCTACTGCTTCCGCTTCCGCTTCCGCTTCCGCTTCCAATCACGATCTCTTGTGCCGTGCGCGGCGTCACGGCGCCGCGCACCTTCGTCACACGATCGCGGCTCGTCCGCCTTCCGTTGTAACGACGATCGCTCCGCATCATCGTCGCCGCCGGTTTCCCTTCCAAAAAAATTCACACGCGAAATACCTTCGCAGCCTGCCGAGTCACCCATTTCCCGCGCGAAGCCCGCGAGAAACCGGCCTCCCGCCCTGCACGAAGGTCACATATCGATTCATTCGCGTGTAACCGATTTTCCCGCCGCCGCGTGATCGCCGACGGCGCGATCGGGTGACCCACTCAACACATCGGCCGAGTTTGTGCGCGCAACAATGGCGATGCCTCGCGCCCGGCGCCCTGCGGGATACCCGTCTCCCGCTCGGCACCGGGCGCGACGGTCTTCAAAAACCACATTCACGAGGACATACCATGCAACTCCAATCCCATCCCGCGTGCCGCCCGTTTTATGAAGCCGGCGAACTCACGCAACTGACTGCCTTTTACGAAGAAGGACGTAATGTCATGTGGATGATGCTGCGATCGGAGCCGCGGCCGTGCTTCAACCAGCAACTCGTTACCGACATCATCCATCTCGCACGCGTCGCACGCGACTCGGGCCTGCCGTTCGACTTCTGGGTGACGGGCTCGCTCGTCCCCGAGCTGTTCAACGTCGGCGGCGACCTGAGCTTCTTCGTCGACGCGATCCGCAGCGGCAGGCGCGACCTGCTGATGGCCTACGCGCGCTCGTGCATCGACGGCGTGTACGAGATCTACACGGGCTTCGGCACCGGGTCGATCTCGATCGCGATGGTCGAGGGCAGCGCGCTCGGCGGCGGTTTCGAGGCCGCGCTCGCGCATCACTACGTGCTCGCGCAGAAGGGCGTGAAGCTCGGGTTCCCCGAGATCGCGTTCAACCTGTTCCCGGGCATGGGCGGTTATTCGCTCGTCGCACGCAAGGCCGACCGGGGCATTGCGGAGCAACTGATCGCGACCGGTGAAGCGCACGCATCCGAGTGGTATGAGGATCGCGGCCTGATCGACCAGACGTTCGACGCGGGCGACGCGTATCTCGCGACGCGCACCTTCATCGACGTGATGAAACCGAAGCTGAACGGCGTGCGCGCGATGCTGCGCGCACGCGAGCGGGTGTTCCAGCTGACGCGCTCCGAGCTGATGGACATCACGGAAGCATGGGTGCATGCGGCGTTCACGATCGAGCCGAAGGACCTCGCGTACATGGAACGCCTCGTGATGCTGCAGAACCGGCGCGTGTCGAAGCTGCGCACGGTGTAGTGCGACGGGCGCCGCCACTTGCGGGCGGCGCCGCTTCATGAACGAAGCTCAGGCGATCAGCCTGAGCTTTCTCGTCTCCGCGAGCCACGCCTCGAACGCCTGGGCCGGCATCGGGCGCGCGTAGTAGTAGCCCTGCGCGTGATCGACGTCGAGCTGCTTGAGGAATTCGGCTTCCGCATGCGTTTCGACGCCTTCGGCGACCACCGCGAAATTCAGGGCCTTCGCGAGCGACACGACCGAGCGCACCAGCGCCTGTGAGCGCGGATTGCGGTCGATGCCCGTGATGAAGGTGCGGTCGAGCTTGATCGCGTCGAGCGGCAGGCGCGACAACTGCGACAGCGACGAATAGCCAGTGCCGAAATCGTCGAGATGGATCTCCGCGCCGAGCTGGCGGAACTGCCGCATCAGCCCGATCGCCGCATCCTCGTCCTCGATGAAGCAGCTCTCGGTCAGCTCGATGTCGAGCAGGCCGGGCTTCAGCCCCGCACCGTCGAGAATCGACGCGAACTGGTGCACGATGTTCATGTCCTGCAACTGCCGCGCGGAGACGTTCACCGCGATCCGGATGTCGAGCCCCTTCGACTTCCACGCGGCGGCCTGCGCGGCCGCGCTACGCATCACCCAGCGCCCGAGCGGCGCGATCAGGCCCGACTCCTCCGCGAAGCGGATGAATTCGACCGGCGCGACGAGCCCGCGATCGGGCGACTGCCAGCGGATCAGCGCCTCGACGCCATGCACGTCGCCGGTCGCGATATCGACGACCGGCTGGTAGTGCAGCACGAACTGCTCCTCTTCGAGCGCCTTGCGCAGGTTCGTGTCGAGCCACATGTACTTCGCGACCTTCTGGTTCATCTCCAGCGAGAACACGCGGTACGTATGCTTGCCCTCTTCCTTCGCGACGTACATCGCGGTATCCGCGCTGCGGATCAGCGTCTCGAGCGAATCGCCGTGCTGCGGATGCATCGCGATGCCGATCGAGCAGCTCGTGTAGACCTCCATCAGCCCGAGATGGATCGGCGTGCGCAGCCGCTCCAGGATGATCTGCGCGGTCGCTTCGAGCAGCGGCCGCGTGCCGTGCTCGAACAGCACGAGGAATTCGTCGCCGCCGAGCCGCGCGAGCGTCGCGCCGGACGGCAGGCAGCCGCTGATGATCGCCGACACGTCCTGCAGCAGCCGGTCGCCGGTGATGTGCCCGTAGTGATCGTTGACGCGCTTGAAGTTGTCGAGATCGAGGAACAGGATGCCGACCTGCCCGCGCGACGCGGCGGTTTCGGCGGCGATCGCCGCGTGGATGCGCTCGCTGATCGCATGGCGGTTCGGCAGCCCGGTGAGCACGTCGGTGTTCGCGAGTTCGATGAGCCGATGCTGCGCGTTGCGCTCCTCGGTGATGTCGATACCCGAGCAGATCAGGAACTGCTCGTCGACGCCGCTGCCGCTCTGGACGAACTTGTTGCGGAACTGGAACAGGCGCGGCCCGTTGACCGTGTTGATGTAGCGCTCGACCGCGAACGAGTGGTTGCTCGCGAAAAAGCCCGTGATGTTGGTGCGCGACTGCGCGCCCTGCTCCGGGCTCATGAACAGCTCGAACGCGCTGCGGCCGATCACGTCGACCTCGCGCTTGCCCGTCACTTCCTCGCACAGGCGGTTGAAGCGCTGCACCATCCCGTTGCGGTCGAGGATCACGACGAGCGAATTCACCTCCGACACGACCTGCTCGGCGAACGCGAGCCCGTGCGCGAGATCGACCGCGACGGACTCCGCATCGGAATAGGCCGAGGCCGTGCCGGCCCAGTCGGTCGTGTCGACCTTCCGGCCGACGAGATGGAGCCTGACCGGTTCGCCGAACAGCGTGATGTCGAGCACGAGGTGCGACGTGACGCCGGTCAGCGCGCGGATGCACGCGGCCTGTTCGACCGTCAGCGCGACGGCGACGTTGGTCAGGCCGCGGACGGCCGCCAGTTCGAGTGCATTGCTGTCGCTGCCGAGACGCCAGCAGGGGCTGCGCGTACCGACGTGCGCCTCGAGCACCGCGCTATCGTTTTCGTCATCCATGGAGACGCCCCGATCCAGAAAAAACGCACAGTGTAGACGGAGGCGAGCGGCCGGCGGCCCTTCCGGGCCGCGCGTCGCGCGCTCCCGGCGGGGCAACCGTGATTGCCGTGATGATGGGCCTCGTCCCGTACTTGTTTCCAGCTAATGCGACCCGGCGTTCGCGCGTGATGCGCGCAGGTTCTGCCTAACGAATGATGAGAGCCATCTTATCAAATGACGATCCGGATTGGCACTCACATTTAGAGCGGAGTGTCAAGGAATCGGGACTCGATTGGCAAGCCGGATTTTTCATGATTGGCAGCCTGCGCGAATGCGGGTGCGGCGGTGCGCAACGGGCCTGGCGAGACAGGCCGAGCGCCCCGCCCGGCGGGCGTTTCCGGCTGATTTCAGAATAGGGGGACAGCGCGGCGGCTGAACCGTGGCGGCAGGGTCGGATCGCATTCCCGCGACCCGATTTTTCGTCTTTTTTGATTCCGTTCGGGCGTTAATGCGCGGCTTTATTCCACATTTCATTGCAATGTCGTCCGCGTAACCGGCGCGGGATGCCCGCGCCGGTTACGCGGTTCAGCCCGCCGCGCCGTACCCGCCGCCGCCCGGCGTTTCGACGACGAACACGTCGCCCGGCGCCATCTGCGCGCGGCCGATGTGGTCGAGCGCCTCGACCGTGCCGTCCGCGCGCTCGATCGTGTTGCGGCCGAGCGCGCCGGCCTCGCCGCCCGCCGCGCCGAACGGCGCGTGGATCCGGTTGTTCGACAGGATCGACGCGGTCATCGGCTCGAGGAAGCGGATCCGCCGCACCGCGCCGTCGCCGCCGCGCCAGCGCCCGCCGCCGCCCGAGCCGGCGCGGATCCGGTGCGAGTCGAGCCGCACCGGGTAGCGCCATTCCAGCACCTCCGGATCGGTGAGCCGCGAGTTCGTCATGTGGGTCTGCACCGCGCCGACGCCCGCGAAGCCGTCGCCGGCACCGCTGCCGCCCGCAATCGTCTCGTAGTACTGGTATCGATCGTTGCCAAATGTGAAGTTATTCATCGTTCCCTGGCTCGACGCAACGCAACCGAGCGCGCCGTACAGCGCGTTGGTGATGGCCGACGACGTCTCGACGTTGCCCGACACGACCGCCGCCGGGTACTCGGGGTTCAGCATCGAGCGGGCCGGCACGATCACCGTGAGCGGCTTCAGGCAGCCCGCGTTCAGCGGGATGTCGTCGCCGACCAGCGTGCGGAACACGTACAGCACGGCGGCCATGCAGACGGCTTTCGGCGCATTGAAGTTGTTGTCGAGCTGCGCGGACGTGCCCGTGAAATCGATTTCCGCGCGCCGCGCGCCCCGGTCGACGCGGATCGCGACGCGAATCTGAGCGCCGTTGTCGAGCGGGTAGCGGTACTCGCCGTCCTGCAGCGCGCCGATCACGCGCCGCACGGCTTCTTCCGCGTTGTCCTGCACGTGGCCCATGAACGCGAGCACGACGTCGCGGCCGAACTGCGCGACCATCCGGCGCAGCTCGTCCACGCCCTTCTGGTTCGCGGCGACCTGCGCGCGCAGGTCGGCCATGTTCTGCTCGACGTTGCGCGCCGGGTAGCGGCCCGACGCGAGCAGCGCGCGGGTTTGCGCATCGCGCAGCGTGCCGGCCGACACGAGCTGCCAGTTGTCGATCAGCACGCCTTCCTCGTCGATATGCGTCGAATCGGGCGGCATCGAGCCCGGCGTCGTGCCGCCAATGTCCGCGTGGTGGCCGCGCGAACCGACGTAGAACAGCGGCGCGTCCGAGCCGTCCGCGAACACCGGCGTGATGACCGTCACGTCCGGCAGGTGCGTGCCGCCGTGATACGGGTCGTTCAGCATGAACACGTCGCCGTCGCGCATGCGGCCGCGATTACGCTCGATCACGGTGCGGATGCTCTCGCCCATCGAGCCGAGGTGCACCGGCATGTGCGGTGCGTTCGCGATCAGGTTGCCGTCGCCGTCGAAGATCGCGCACGAGAAGTCGAGGCGCTCCTTGATGTTCACCGAGTACGCGGTGTTCTGCAGCCGCAACCCCATCTGCTCGGCGATCGACATGAACAGGTTGTTGAAGATCTCGAGGCGCACCGGGTCGGCGTCGGTGCCGAGCGAGCGGCGCGTCGGCAACGGCGTCGTGCGTGTCAGCACGAGGTTGCCCTGTGCGGTCATCTCCGCACGCCAGCCGGGCTCGACGACGGTCGTGCCGTTCTTCTCCGCGACGATCGCCGGGCCGTCGATCGCGTCGCCGGCCAGCAGCGTGTCGCGTACGTAGAGCGCCGCGTCGTGCCATTGGCCGCCGGAATGGAAGCGCACGGCGGAATGGGCACGCAGTGCGGCATCGTCGCCCTCACCCTCCCCGCCGCTGCCGCGCGGCGCGAGCGGCGCGATCTCCACCGGCGCGTCGGAGCGGCCGATCGCCTCGACCGACGCGAGTTCGGCCACCAGCGGCGTGCCGGGCATCAGGAACGCATAGCGCTGCCGGTACGCGGCCTCGAACGCCTGCTGCATCGCGTCGACACTGCCGGCCGGCACGTCGAGCGCCGAATCGGTGCCCTGGTAGCGCAGGTGCACGCGGCGCTCGATCGCGATCCGCGCCTGCGGCACGCCCTGTTCGAGCAGCGCGCCGACGGCCTCGTCGGCCAGCCGGTCGAGCGCCGCATTCAGCGCTGGCAGCGACGCGTCGGACAACACGGCCTCGACCGCGCGCTCGCGCATCGCCGTCTGGTCGGCGAGGCCCATCCCGTATGCGGACAGCACGCCCGCGAGCGGATGCGCGAACACCTGCGTCATCCCGAGCGCGTCGGCCACGCCGCATGCGTGCTGGCCGCCCGCGCCGCCGAACGTCGTCAGCACGTAGCGCGACACGTCGTGGCCGCGCTGCACCGAGATCTTCTTGATCGCGTTCGCCATGCTGCCGATCGCGATCTCCAGGAAACCTTCTGCGAGCGCCTCGGGCGTCTCGCGCCGCCCCGTCGCCGCGTGGATCTCGTCGGCGAGCGCTTCGAACTTCGCGACCACGCCGTCACGGTCGAGCGGTTCGTCCGCATGCGGGCCGAACACGCGCGGGAAATGATCCGGCTGGATCTTGCCGAGCATCACGTTGCAATCGGTCACCGTCAGCGGGCCGCCGCGCCGGTACGCGGCCGGCCCCGGGTTCGCGCCGGCCGACTCGGGCCCGACGCGCAGCCGCGCGCCGTCGAAGCCGAGCACCGAGCCGCCGCCGGCGGCCACCGTATGGATGCTCATCATCGGCGCGCGCATCCGCACGCCGGCCACCTGCGTCTCGAACACGCGCTCGAACTCGCCGTGGTAGTGCGACACGTCGGTCGACGTGCCGCCCATGTCGAAGCCGATCACGCGCTCGAAGCCGGCCGCCCGCGCGGCGCGCACCATCCCGACGATGCCGCCGGCCGGGCCCGACAGGATCGCGTCCTTGCCCTGGAACGCGTCGGCACGCGTCAGGCCGCCGCTGCTCTGCATGAACTGCAGGTTCACGCCCGGCATCTCGTGCGCGACCTGCTCGACATAACGACGCAGGATCGGCGACAGGTACGCGTCGACGACGGTCGTGTCGCCGCGCGACACCATCTTCATCAGCGGCGACACCTCGTGCGACACCGATACCTGCGTGAAGCCGATCCGGCGCGCCAGCGCGGCCAGCGCGCGTTCGTGCGCGGTGTAGCGATAGCCGTGGATCAGCACGATCGCGAGCGCACGCACGCCCGAGTCGTACACACGGCGCAGCGACGCTTCGGCCTGCTCTGCATCGAGCGGCACGACGACGTCGCCGTGCGCGCCGATGCGCTCGTCGATCTCGACGACGGTTTCGTACAGCGCGTCGGGCAACACGATGTCGAGGTCGAACAGGCGCGGCCGGTTCTGGTACGCGATGCGCAGCACGTCGCGAAAGCCGCGCGTGGTCGCGAGCGCGGTACGTTCGCCCTTGCGTTCGAGCAGCGCGTTGGTCGCGACCGTCGTGCCCATCTTCACCATGTCGACGCGCTCGGGCGTGATCGGCTCGCCGGCCGCGAGGCCCAGCAGGTGGCGGATCCCGGCCACGGCCGCGTCGCGATACTGCTCGGGGTTCTCCGACAGCAGCTTGTGCGTGACGAGCGTGCCGTCGGGCCGGCGCGCGACGATGTCGGTGAACGTGCCGCCGCGGTCGATCCAGAATTGCCAGCGGGCGGTGTCGGAGGGAACGGGGGAAAGGTGTCGGTCAGTCATGATGTCGGGTCGATGCGTCGTTGAATCGAGGGACGAGCGCCGCCGCACGGCGCGCGTCGCACGCCGTGTCACGGAGTCGATGAAAGGGGAAGCAAACGCGGGGCGGAGCGCCCCGCCGGTTCAGGCGGCGTCGAGTTCGCGGCCGCGGGTCTCGGGCAGCGTCAGCGCGGCGACGATCACCACGCCGTATGCGGCGACCGCGAAAATGCCGATGCTCGTGCCGAGCCCGTATTGCTTGGACAGCGCGCCGATCAGGAACGGGAACAGCGCACCGATCGCGCGGCCCACGTTGTAGCAGAAGCCCTGGCCGGAGCCGCGCACGCGGGTCGGGAACAGTTCGGTGAGGAATGCGCCCATCCCCGAGAAGATGCCCGATGCGAAGAAGCCGAGCGGGAAGCCGAGCCACAGCATCGACGCGTTGGTGAGGTTCAGCGACGTGTACGCGAACGCGATCACCATCGAGCCGAGCGCGAACAGGATGAAGTTCGGCTTGCGGCCGAGCCGGTCGGTCAGGTATGCGCTCGTCAGGTAGCCGACCCACGAGCCGAAGATGATCATCGCGAGATAACCGCCGGTGCCCATCACCGTGAGGTGGCGCTCGGTCTTCAGGAAGGTCGGCAGCCACGTCGTGATCGCGTAGTAGCCGCCCTGCGCGCCGGTCGTCAGCAACGCCGCGCGCAGCGTCGTCGTGATCAGCTTCGGCGCGAAGATCTCGGTGAGGCGCGGTGCATCGGCCACTTTCGCCTGCGCGGCCTTCTCCTTCTCGTAGACGTCCGGCTCCTTCACGTAGCGGCGGATCGCGACGACCAGCAGGGCCGGTGCGAGCCCGACGAGGAACAGCGCGCGCCATGCGTCTTCGGCGGGCAGCACCGAGAACAGCAGCGCATACAGCAGCGCGCACAGCCCCCAGCCGATCGCCCAGCCCGACTGCACGAGGCCGACCGCCTTGCCGCGGTCGCGCGCGCGGATCACTTCGCCGATCAGCACCGCGCCGGCCGTCCATTCGCCGCCGAAGCCGAAGCCCATCAGCGCACGCGCGGCGAGCAGCTGGTGGTAGTTCTGCGCGAGCCCGCACAGCGCGGTGAACACGGCGAACCACAGCACCGTGAGCTGCAGCGTGCGCACGCGGCCGATCCGGTCGGACAGGATGCCGGCGATCCAGCCGCCGAGCGCCGACGCGAGCAGCGTGATTGTGCCGATGAAGCCCGCATCCGCGAACGAGATGCCCCAGGTCGCGACGAGCGTCGGGATCACGAACGACAGCATCTGCGTGTCCATCCCGTCGAGCATGTAGCCGACCTTGCAGCTCCAGAACGCGCGGCGCTCGCGCGGCTGCGCGTCGCCGTACCACGAGAACAGGCCGTTGCGCTCGGGGCTCGCGGGCTGGGCGGCGCTCGCCGCGAGGGTCTTGCTTTCCATGGTGGTGCTCCTGTCGTTATGCGCCGTCAAATGGCGATCGTGCGTGCGGTGTGTCGTGCGTGGCCGTCTGCCGGCCCGGGATTCAGAATACGGCCAGCGACGCGTTCGTGATGTCGGTCATCAGCATGTGGCCGGGCGTGTGCGCGATCGCGATCGGCAGCTTCGCGTCCATCAGCGCGGTTTGCGGCGTCACGCCGCACGCCCAGAACACCGGCAGTTCGCCGTCGCGGATCGTCACCGCGTCGCCGAATTCGGGTGCGTTCAGGTCAGCGATGCCGAGTTCGCGCGGATCGCCGAGATGGATCGGCGCGCCGTGCACGCCCGGAAACCGGCTCGTGACCTGCACCGCGCGGATCGCGTCGGCGCCACGCATCGGCCGCATCGACACGACCAGCTGGCCGCCGAAGATCCCCGCACGGCGGTTCGGAATCGATGTGCGGTACATCGGCACGTTGCGCCCTTCCTCGACGTGACGCAATCCGATCCCTTCGCGGGCCAGCATGTCCTCGAACGAGAACGAGCAGCCGATCGCGAACACGACGAAATCGTCGCGCCACAGCGCTTCCAGCGACTCGACGCGCTCGGTCAGGCGGCCGTCGCGGTAGACGTTGTAGCTCGGCACGTCGGTGCGGATGTCGAGATCCTCGCCGAGCGCGTCGATCCGGAACGCGCCCGGTTCGCCGACGCCCAGCAGCGGGCACGCTTTCGGGTTCGCCTGGCAGAAGCGCAGGAAATCGTGCGCATACGCGTCGGGCAGGATCGCGAGGTTCGCTTGCGCGTACGGGCCGCAATGGCCGGCGGTCGGGCCGCGGAACGCGCCGTGGCGCACGGACTGGCGGAATTCGGAAGGCGTCATGGTGTGGGGTCGCTAATCGGTATGTCGTCGGGATGACGGTGCCGTGTCATCGGATACGGCGAAGAATAGAAAAGAAAAAATTTTGTCGCCAACGAGTTTTTTTGCGTCTCTTGTATAGAATTTCTTAACACATCTCGGGGTTTTCCCCTGCTCCGTTCACTTTTCCTCACCGGCAAAGTGCGCATCCACCCTCCGTCCGACCGCCATGAACACGCGTTTTCTCGAAACCTTCGTCACGCTCGCGAAGCTGCGCAACTTCCGCACGACGGCCGCCGCGCTGCACGCGACGCCGGCCGCGATCTCGCAGCGCGTGAAGGCGCTCGAGGACGAATTGCAGACGGTACTCGTCGATCGCGACAGCCGCGAATTCCGGCTCACGCCGAACGGCGAATACCTGCTCGGCTATGCGAAAGCCGTGGTCGAGGCGACGCAGGAGCTGCAGGCCGCCGCCTCCGGCGAGAGCGCGCTGCGCGGCAAGCTGCGGCTCGGCGTGATCGAGACCGTCGTGCACAGCTGGTTGCCGCACTATATGCGGCGGCTGGCGGCCGACTATCCGCAGCTCGAAATCGACCTGACCGTCGACGTGAGCGTCGTGCTGCAGCGCCGGCTGATGGCCGGCGAGCTCGACCTGATCATCCGCGTGGAAGGCAGCGACGAGGCGTCGGTCGTGTGCGATGCGCTCGCGAACTATCCGGTGCGCTGGATCGCGCGCGCCGGGCTGCTGCCGAACACGCGCACGGGCCTCGCGCGGCAAGTGCTGCGCCAGCCGATTCTCACCTACGGGCGCGGGACGGCGCCCCATCGCGCGCTGGAAGACATCGTCCGCGCGCTCGCGCACGCGCATGGCGTGCCGCTGTCGGAGACGCGCATCACCGGCTCGCCTTCCATCTCGGTGATCGTGCAGCTCGTGCGCGACGGTTTCGGTGTCGCGGCGATTCCGGTGCTGTTCGTCGATGCGCTGATCGAAAGCGGTGAAGTCGTGGAACTGCCGCTGCAGCCGTCGCCGCCGTCGATCGTCGTGTCGATGTCACGACGCGCGGATGCGCCGCGGTTCGTGCACGGTGCGTCGATTGCGGCGCGGGTCGCGTGTCATGAGTATTGCGAGAAGAGCAAGCGGTTGCTGGTCGAAGCACTTTGAAGCGGTGCGGGCCGGCGGGTGGCGATTGCGGGCAATTCACGCGCATTCGACATCGCCGCGCGAATCGCCCACAATCGCCAGCGACGCGTGGCGGCCACGCGTCGTGAATGCCGGCACGGCCGTCCGGCACCGACCGCTTCGCTCGCCGCTGCACGACAAGAAAGAAGGCAACATGCAGACTCGCACCGCTTCCGCTCGCCTGAACCTCGCGCGCGCCGTCATCGTCGCGCTGTATGTCGTGTCGCTGCTGTTGCCCGTCGCGGCCGAACCGCCGAATGCTGCCGGCACGGTGAACTGGTGGCGCGGTTACGCGGTGCTCGCGATCGGCCCGCTCGCGATCCTCGACCTGCAATTCGCATGGCTCGGCAACCCGCTGCTCGTCGTTGCGCTGATCAAGCCGAACCGGATCGTGTCCGCGCTGCTGGCCGTAGTCGTGATCTTCGCGCTCGGATGGCACACGATACCGACCGGCCCGGACTTCAAGCCGATCCACGCGTTCGGCCTCGGGTACTACCTGTGGATCGTGGCGATGGCCGGTGGCGCCGCGTTGCCGTGGATCGGCGGGCGCCGGAAGCCGGACGCCGTCGCGCCGATGGCAGGAAGCGCGCCGGATGGCCCGGCCGACGCAACCGGTCGGGTGAATGCAGCCGCACCGACCGCCGCCGGCGACACGGCCCGGCCCGACACGCTTTCATCATCGATCCACGCGCCTATCCAGCCGGGCTGCTGGGCCGTGACCGTGACCGATACGCGTATCGAGTCGACCGACCCGAAGGGTGTAACGCACGGAATCGCGCTGCCCGACCTCGGCGCGATCGTGATCGAAACCAACGACCAGGGGCCGTATGAATCGGATGTGTGGTGGATACTGTTCGATACGAACCGGCGGTTCGCGTGCGGGTTCCCGCAGGACGTCGAAGGCGCGAAAGCGGCGGTCGACCGGCTGCTCGGCCTGCCAGGCATCGATCACGGCAAGGTCATTGCCGCGCAGACGTCGGTCGACAACGCGATGTTCCCGATCTGGCAACGCGCGGCGCAGGCGCAGCCGAAAGACGGCGAAGCGCAGCGCACCGACTGAACCCGTGCCCCAACAAAATTGAAGGGCGCGGCCGCGAGAACACGCGGCCGCGCCTCCGTCACCCGGCATCAGCCGGGCTTCACCTGCCTCAGTGCGACCGCCCCGTATCCGTACCCGGTGCGAACTCGATACCCCGCAACACTTCCGCAAACTTCGCAGTCCGCAGCACGGCGAACTGCTCGTGTGCCGCCGTCGTCGCGCTCGTGTTCTTCAGCACGTCACGCACCGCAACCAGCCGGTTCGGATCGGCACCGACATCGCCGTTGCCGCTGACCGTCGACGTCACCGCCCAGATCGTCACCGTGCCGTCGCGTTCGACGCGGCCCGTCAGGTTGCGCAGGCCGGCCGTCGCCGGTGCCCACGGCAGGCCCGTCGCCGAATTGTTGCCCGCCGGGTAGCCTGCGACCGAATACGGCTGACCGAGATTCAACCCGCTCTGCAACGTGTACGCGAGCTTCCACTGCTTCGTGCCCGCGTCGTAGACCCACTTCTGCAGGCCCGCCGTCGTCTGCGCGGCCGCATGCGTGTACAGGTCCGCGCCACCCGTGTAGCCGTCGCCTTCATCCGCGACGTACAGCGTGTTCGCGTCGGCGAACCACATCCCGAACGGGTAGGAGAGCGTCGAAGCGGTCTTGTTCGGCGTAGTCGGGAAGCCGGCCAGCACGCACATGTTGTTCGGCAGGCCGGCCGTCTGCAGCGTGGCCGCGTTGTACGCGAGCGGCGCCGTCGGCAGCACGGCCTTCGGCGACGGCACGCCGACGCCCGACGGGCACGCGGTGCCGGTCGTATCGACGAAGTACACGGTATTCACGCCGTTGCCGCCGCTGCCCTTCGTGTAGTACACGACGTTGTCGTGCACCGCGATGCCGCGGAAGTTGTCGTCCTTGCCGATCTTGTCGGCCTTCGCGCCGAGTTCCGTGACCGAGAAGCTCGCGAGCGGCGTCGGCACGCCCGGATCCTGCTGCGCTTCGTGGTGCTTCGCGCCGTCGATGAGCTGCGCGCCCGCGCCGAGGATCACGTTGTCCGGCTGCGGGTTCGAGCCGTTGCCGGCGTTGCCCGACGTGTAGTAGACCTCATGGCCGTCGCGATTGTTCAGGATCGCCGCGCGGCCGTTGTTGCCGCTGTATGCATTCGTCTCGGTAAAGCGGAAGTGCCCGTGGCGATCGACGCGCGCGATCACGCGATAGAAGTTCTGCCCGTCCGGGTTCGTCGTATCGACGGCAAGCGGCGTGTTCGAGTTCGACACGTCGATCGCGTTGACCGGCGCGACGTAACCCATGAACGTCAGATAGCTGCCGTCGAGCGACAGGTGCAGGCCGAGTTCCGACTTCGAGCTGAAGCTCGTCACCATCTGGTCGTGCGCGAAGCCTTTCTGCAGGCTGTTCGGCACTTCGAGCGTGCCGACGACACCGCCGGCCGGCGTGATCTGGTCGAGGAAGATGCGCGACGTGAGGCCGAAGCTGCCGTCGTAGCGGTCGTTGTTCCACACGTACGGATAGGTACCGTCGTTCGGCGCGCCGGCAGCCGTGCCGCAGCCGCCGGTGGTCTTCGCGCAGTTCGGCGGCAGGATCGCGCCGGGCTGGACGTTGCCCGACACGTTGTCGTACACGCTGCGGCTGAGGACCAGGAAGCCCGGCACGAAACCCGGCTCAAAACGGCTGTCGCCGTCGTTGTCATGCGGGGCGGCCTGCACGCCGATGCTCGCGGCAATCAGCGTCAGTGCGACGGCAGGAACGGTACGATCGCGCAGCGCGCGGCGGCGCTTCGCGGACAAGGCGAAATTCGGCATGGACAAGGCTCCGTACGACATCGAGTGAGGACGTTGTTGGTGGACAGACTGACGACGTGAAGCCCCGCCACCTTAGCCATGCTTGATGAAGAATTGATTGCACGCGACGCCGTGGCAACCCGCGTGCAAACACGGGGCGCCGGGTGCGGCGCGTTGTTATTTATCCGTAATGCGAAAGAAATGAATCAGACAGCCATTCATGCGGATTGCCCTGCATGCGGCTGCATCAGCTTGCCGTCGCCGTACTCGCGCAGCACCTTCGAAATCACGACGCGATAGCCGTCCAGCCAGCGTGCCTGCTTCGTTTTTGCCTCGAGATGCGCCGGGTGCTGCATCAATTGCTGCAGCGCCGCCTCCGACTCCCAGTAGTAGACGTTCTGGATCAGCCCCGATTCGGCGTTCTCCCACGTCTCCTCGCCGAGATAGCCGGGCGTCGCGCGCGCCATGTCGGCGATCTGCCGGTCGAGCCGGTGGAATTCGTCGTCGTATTGCCCGGCACGGAAAATGAAGGTCGACGCGTACATGCCCGCTCCATCGAAAGCGATTGAAAGAGCGCCGATTGTAAGACACGTGCGGCGTGCCGCGATCGTCACGCGGCGAGCGGATCGACGCCGGACCGGCCAGCGAGCCACGCGTCGATGCGCGGGGCGTCTTCACGCATGCCGGCCGCGGGTGCCGGCATCGCGGCCAGCGCGTGCCGTGCGCGTTCGAGCGCCTCCCCGAAACCGCGCAATTCGCGCGTCGCGGGCCGGTCGCCGGCATGCCGGCGCGCGAGTGCCGCTTCGATGTTGGCGTCGATCAATGCGCGCTGAGCGTCGATGAAGTCGAGGCACAGCGCGCGGCATTGCGCGGATACCGATGCGACAGCCAGCAGGACAGGCACGATCGACACGGTCAGGTAGCCGCCGGGCGCAAGCCGCGACAACGCATGACGCACGTCCTGCCCGCCGCCGTTCAAAGATGCGAACACCGCATCGCGCCACACCGCGCGCTCGAACACGAGCGCATCGCGATACGCATCGAGCGCCGAGCGGTCCGCGACCTGTCCGGCCGTCACCAGCGGAATCGGGAATGAAGATGCAACGGAAGATGACGTGCTCGCCGTTTCGACAATGCAGTTCGCGCCAAGCCATGCGGCATCGTCGCGCCGCGCAGCCAGCACACGGGACTGCAACCGGTCGGGCAGCATCGGATCGAGCGGCACCGCGCCGCAGATCGACGGCTTGTCGGCATGCACGCTGCAGCGGCCGTCGTCGGCCAGTGCCGCGCAACGGCCGAGCGACGGGTAGTCGTAGCCCTGCAGCGTCAGCGCGATCCATTCGCTCCCCACGCCGCCGGGGCGATGAAACAACCGCTCCGCCAGCGCATCGGCAGCCGCGACGTCGTCCGCATCGAGCCCGTGCTCTCGGCCGCCCGCGCGCCAGCGCTCGCCGATCCGCCGCTTGGGCACGCGACGGATCGTCAGCGCGCCGACGAAGCGATGCCGATGCCGGAACAGTTCGCGCAACGACAGCGTCGGCGGGCTGTTGCAGCAGCGTCCGCATGCGTTGCACGCGAGCAGGTAGGTGTCTACCACGGCCGCCGCACCGAATCCTGGTAGCGCGTGAGGATGAAGCGCGCGACGTCGTCCGAGTGATACGCGGCGACGAGTTGCGTCACCCACGGTTTCGCGCGATCGGCGTCGCGCACCGTCAGCACGTTGGCGTACGGCGAGCGCGCATCCTCGATGCTGATGCTGTCGCGCGCGGGTTGCAGCCCGGCACGCGCGGCATCGTCGCTGTCGATCGCGACGAACGCAACCTTGTCGAGCGCCGCGTAAAGGCGCTCGCGGCGCAGCGCGACGAGCTTCAGCCCGAGCCGGTTGCCGGTCACGTCGCGCAGCGTCGCGTGCAGGCCGGCCTGCTCGCGCAGCGTTACCAGCGTGTCGTTCTGCAGCAGCACGAGCGCGCGCGCCATCCCGCGCGGATCGGCGGGAATCGCGATCGTCGCACCGGGCTGCAGTTCGTTCAGGTTCTTCAGCTTGCGTGAATAGAACGCCATCGGCAGCGTGACGGTCGGCGCGATATCGGCCAGTGCGTAGCGCTTCTGCGCACGCGTCGTGGCAAGCTGTTGCGCATCCTCGAAGCTGGCTGCGTCGATCCGGCCGTCGGCAAGCGCGGCATCGATGCGCGACGCATCGTCGAATTCGACGACGTCGATGCCTAACCCTCGCGACGCGGCGACCCGCTTCACTTCGTCAAGGATCTGCGCATGCACGCCGCGCGTCACGCCGACGCGTACGGTCGTAGCAGTCGGTGCGGTCGCTGCAGTCGATTCGGCGGCAATCGTCGAAGCCGGATGAACGAGCCCGCAAGCAACCATCAGCCACGCGCCCAGGTAGTTCACGACGCGCTTCATGATGCATCCCTCAGAATCGTGCGAAACCCGATATGCGACGCGCCGAGATCGGCTTCCTGCTGTTCGCGTGACGACGCGCGATAGCGCACGCAGTAGTCGCGCGAGCACAGGAACGAGCCGCCCTTGATGACCATCGGCGTATCGTGCCGACGCGTCGGCGGCGCGACGGCCGCCGTGTCGCCGTTCGTATGCGACTGGTGCGGGCCCGTGTACGCGTCCTTCGTCCACTCCCATGCATTGCCGATCATGTCGTAGAGCCGGAACCCGTTCGCCGCGTAGCAGCCGACGGGCGCGAGCCCCGCATGGCCATCCTCGGCCGTGTCGAGCACCGGGAACACGCCCTGCCAGTAGTTCGCGGCCGGCTTGCCCTGCGCGTCGCGCGGCGCCGCGTCGAGCGACGCGTCGTCGCGGCCGGCCTTGCCCGCGTATTCCCATTCGGCTTCGGTCGGCAGGTCACGGCCGAGCCACCGTGCATACGCGAGCGCATCGCGCTGCGTGACGAGCGTGGCGGGCAGGTTGCCGATCCCGTCGACGCCGCTGCCCGGCCCGCGAGGATGACGCCACGACGCCCCCTTCACCCAGGACCACCACGCCAGATCGCGCGCGTTCATCTCGTCGCGCGTCGGCACATGGAACACCGCCGCCCCACCCTGCTGCTCGGCCTCGGTGACATAGCCGGTCGCCTGCACGAACGCGGCGAACTGCGCGATCGTCACGTCGGTCTGGTCGATCCAGAACCCACCGACGTGCGTGCGGCCGTCGCCGACCGGACGCTCGTCCGCATAGCCGCGCGTGCTGCCGAACACGAACGCGCCGCCGCGCAGGTGCACCATCCCGGCCTTCGGGTCGTCGCGCCACTTTGCCGGCAGCCCCGAATAGCGCTCGCACTGTTGCTCCGAGCCGAGCGGCGCGAGCACGCGGCCACGATTCGCGTCGTCGAATGCGCCGCCCGCCGGGGCGACGGGATTCGCATAGCCGGCCGCGAACGCGGCGGCGAACAGCGTGGCGGCAAGCGCCGCGCCGATCGTCCAGAACCGGAACCGCATCGTGTGATCCTTTCAAGAAAACGCCTGGCCACCCCAGGTTTTACGCCCCGAAGGAAGTCCCCTTGGGGGACGCCCCGAAGGAAGTCCCCTTGGGGGGATACCCCGGAGGAAGTCCCCTTGGAGGACGCCCCGAAGGAAGTCCCTTGGGGGTGCCCCGGAGGAAGCCCCCTTGCGGGACGCCCCGAAGAAAATCCCCTCGGGAAGCCTGCAGCGAAGCAACAGCCTCAGTAATACCCGCGCGGACGCAGCGGTTCGACACCGCCGACGTTGCTCATGTAAGTCTTCCACTGATCGACGAGCGTGCTGATCACCGACGGGTTCTGCGCCGATACGTCGGTCGTCTCGCCGCGATCCGACGCGAGGTCGTAAAGCTGCCAGTGACCGTCGGGCGGCCCGAGCGGCGGCTCGGTCCACAGTGCCTTCCAGCGGCCGTCGGCGCTGCGCAGGTAGGCGCGCCCGTACGCTTCGTCGCCGAACGGCGTCGTATGCACCTCGCCCGTCGCCGACCCCGTGAGCACCGGCAGCAGCGACTGGCCGGTGACCGGATACACGTAGCGGTTGTTGTAGATCACCTTGCCCTTGTTCTGGTCGACGCCCGTCAGCGTGTTGACGAGCGGCGGCGCCGGCTGCGACGGCGGCGTGACGCCCGCGACCGCGAGGAACGTCGCCGTGTTGTCGGTCACGTGCGTGAACGCGCGCAGCGTCGGCAACTGCTGCGACTGGCCCGGCAGGCGCACGATCGTCGGCGTCGATACGCCGCCTTCGGCCGAATACCCCTTCGTGAGCCGGAACGGCGACGCGCTCACCTCGGCCCAGCGCAGCCCGTACTGCAGGCGCTGCGCGTTCTGCTTGCCGTTGTCGGTGCCGAGGGTCGAGTAGACCGGAGCCTGTCCGTTCGCGGTGTCGGTCGCCGTCGGGTCCGCGCCGCCGTCGATCGGCCAGCCTTCCGCGCCGTTGTCCGACTGGAACATGATGAACGTGTTGTCGTATTCGCCGATGTCCTTCAGGTGCTGGATCAGGCGTCCGATGTTGTAGTCGAGGTTCTCGACCATCCCCGCGTAGATCTCCATGTAGCGCGCCTGCGCACGGCGCTCGGCCGGCGACAGGCTCGACCACAGCTTGTCGACCTTGCCGGGGCCGTAGTCGCTGTAGCCGTCGGCGGCCGAATGCACCGCGCTGATGTATTTCGCGCCGGCCGTGCCGTTGTTCGCGGTCGCGGGCGACGCGGCCGTCGTTTCAGGCAGGCCGTCGAACGGCTTGAAATCGGCGGGGATCAGGCCGAGCGCCTTCTGACGCGCGATCCGCGCGTTGCGGATCGCGTCGTAGCCGGCGTCGTACACGCCCGCGTACTTGTGCAGCCATGGGTCGGGCACCTGCAGCGGCCAGTGCGGCGACGTGTAGGCCGCATACGCGAAGAACGGCTTGCCGTCGCGCTGGTTCGAATCGATGTACGAAATCAGCTTCTGCGTATAGAAATCGGTCGAATAGAACACGGCCGGGCTGCCGCCCGCACCGCCCGGCTGCCCGGGCTGGCCAGGCTGCACGTAACGGCCGTCTTCCGTGTAGTTCGACGAGCCGGCCGGCTCGTGCGCGAAGTGGTTCGTCGCCGCGCCGCCGAGCAGCACGTAGCTGCGCTCGAAACCCCACTGGTCGGGTGTCTGCCCGCTGCCCGTCGTGCTGCCGACGATTCCCGAGCCGATATGCCACTTGCCTGCGATGTACGTGTGGTAACCGGCGTCCTTCAATAGTTGTGCGAACGACAGCGCACGATCGTTCAGGTAGCCCTCGTAGCCGGGCAGCCCGCGCCGTTCGTCGGTCGGTACCCCCATCGTGCCTTCGCCGACGAGATGGTGATCGGTGCCGGACACCAGCATCGCGCGTGTGATCGCGCAGACGGTGCCCGTGTGATGGTTCGACAGGATGCGGCCCGACGCGACGAGCGCGTCGAGGTTCGGCGTGTTGATCTCGCCGCCGAATGCATGGATGTCGGAATAGCCGAGATCGTCGGCCATGATGTACAGGATGTTCGGGCGTTTCGCCGCCAGCGGCGGCGTGGTGCTGGCCTGTGACGACGGCGCATCGCTGTCGACGCCGCCGCACGATGCAAGCGACAGCGCACCGGCAATCGCGGCGCAGACGACACGGAAACGAAAAGCATGCAACGGCGCAGCGGACTTTTTCATTGTTCTGGAACGCTCGATCTACGGGATCGGCGATCTTAGCGTCGCGCGCGCGGCACCCAAAGTCCGATTCGTCACATGCTAACGGGGCGGCGGAATATGCGCGCAAGCCGGATGCCCGCCATCAGCGCACCCGTATGCGCGCGCTCGCGATGCGCGCCGAAACCGGCCGCCGCCGCGCCTCTCGCGACTGCGCGTCGTGCGTCAGCTGCGCCCGCCGAGGCTGCCGCCGCCGTCCACGGCCAGCACCTGCCCCGTGACGAAGCCGGCCTCGTCCGACAGGAAGAACGCGATCGCAGCCGCCACATCGTCGGGTGTGCCGAGCCGGCGTGCGGGAATCGTCGCGAGCACCTTGCGCTCGGCCTCGCTGCCGACGGGCCGCGTCTGCCGGAACAGTTCCGTCTCGATCGGCCCCGGCGCGACCGCGTTGACGGTCACGCCATGGTCCGCCAGTTCGAGCGCCCACGTGCGCGTGCAACCGACGAGCGCACTCTTCGCGGCGGAATACGCGGTGCGATCGAGACTGCCGAAAATCGCGCGGCTGCAGATGTTGACGATGCGCCCGTGGCCACGCGCCTTCATCGCCTCCGCAAAGTGCTGCGTGACCTGGATCGCGGCCCGCACGTTGAGATCGAACACGCTCTGCAGCGACTGGAAATCGATCGCCCCGAGCGGTTGCGGCAATACGATGCCCGCGTTGTTCACGATGCCGTCGACAGCATGCTGCTCGCCGATGCGGACAAGGGTTGCCGCTGTCTGTTCGATGTCGGCGAGATCGCACGCGTGCAATTCGCCGGGAAAGTCGACGCCCTGCGCATGTCGCGCGAGGCCGATGACGCGATGGCCGCGCCGTGCGAGCAAGGTGCTGATCGCGAGGCCGATGCCGCGCGAAGCGCCGGTGACGAGATAGGTGCGAGATGACATGCGTGCTCCCGAAGTCCGTTCACTTGAATAGCGTGGAGAGATGTTTCCGGGGTGGAGGCCCGGAACCCGTGCTTTCGTCGGACGATTCTACGTGCGTAACGGACGTTACGTCGTGTCGTTACGGGCGTGTCCGTAGCAACACGTTACGTTTGCCGCGCATCCGCATCGCCGGGAATTTCAAAATTACAATTTGAACTGATTATCGTCTGATTAAATCGTAATTCGCGGTATACAAAAGAAAGCTTGTTAATGAATATCGCACCCGCAAACGTTTTACGTGAAAAAAATATGTAGTTGAAAAATAAGACGAATAACCACTTAAAAATAAAAACCGTTTGAAACGGCGACAGGCACGCCTCTTGCTGACTCCCCCCACCATGTGCCGCGTTCGACCAGGAACGAATAACCCGAAAAATCGGGCGGCGCCCTATTTCGTAAAAATGAATCCGGGGTCGGGGAAATGGTATCGAGCGCTGGCTGGCGATTTGCCTGGGGGGCCATGACGTGCCTGTCGCTGTTCGCGACGGCACGCGCGCAGGCCCAGGACACCGTCGACGCGCCGCCTTCCGCCGCGGCGAACGGCGGGCATCCGATTGCGCCGCCTTCGACGCTGCTGAACGCCGAACGCGTCCTTGAAGCGCCCAGGCCCGCGCCCGGCGCGGGCCCGGCCGTCGCGAAGCCGGCGGCTGGCGCCGCGCCGGCCGGCGCCAAAGCGGCCGCGCGCAACGCCCTTCCGGAAGATCAGCTCGGCGGCACGGTGACGACCGATGCCGTGACGCTCGCCGGCCGCGATTTCTATACCTACTTCTCGCAGACGTGGTCGGAAATCCCGCTGAGCGAGCGCTACATGGTCGCCATTCACGAACGCCCGTCCGGGCGTTACGGCAGCCTGATCTGGGTCGAGTTCCAGCAGAAGCGCGTATTCCAGACCTTCCTGCCGATCGCGCGGGCCAACGTCAAGGCCGTCGCCGAAAACGCCGCCAACATTTCCTTTCAAACCGTCATTCAGGACGATCTGTCGAATTTGCTGTTTCCCGATTCGGATCTGGCGAAAGACGAGATTTAGTCGATTAATCGAAAACAAGGGGTTACGGAAAATGAATCGCAACAGATTGAGCTGGATCGCGCTGATCGCGATGACCGCGGTTTCGCCCTATGCGTGGCCGTCGACGCTGGTTTATCAACCGAACAACCCGAACTTCGGCGGCAACCCGGCAAACGGCCCCAATCTGCTCAACGAAGCCAATGCGCAAAACAAGCACACGGATCCGTCGCTGTCTGCCTATTCGTCGCCGACGTCCACGTCGTCCCTCGACCAGTTCAATGCGCAGCTGCAACAGGCGATCCTGTCGCGCGTCGCCAGCTCGGTGACGAACTCGATCGTCGGCACCAACGGCGACCTCAAGCCGGGGACGATCAGCACGGGCAATTTCACGATCGTCGTGAGTGCGGCCGGCAACGGCAACCTGCAAGTGACGACCACCGACAAGACGACGGGCGCGACTTCGACCTTCATCGTCAGCAACGGCCAATAAATCAAAAAAAACGACTGAGCGAATCATGAGAAAAAACGCTGAACGGGCACGCTTCAACACGGGGATGACACGGATCGCAACGGGCACGGTGCTGCTGCTGTCGCTGGTCGGCTGCGTCACGCGGCCGATGCCGGCGTTGAGCAATGCCACGCTGACACCGCCGACGCGCACCACGCGCGACCTCACGCATCTCCCGCCGCCGAAGGGCAAGATCGTCGCAGCCGTCTACGGCTTTCGCGACCTGACCGGGCAGTACAAGGCGTCGCCGGACAGCTCCTTTTCGTCGCAGGTCACGCAGGGCGGCGCGTCGTTCCTGGTCAAGGCGATGCGCGACTCCGGCTGGTTCACGCCGGTGGAACGCGAGAACCTGCAGGATCTGCTGACCGAACGCAAGATCATGCGCGCCACCGACGGCGCGGATGCGAAGAAGGCGCAGAACGATGCGATGGCGCCGCTCATGCCGGCGAACATCGTGCTCGAAGGCGGCATCGTCGGCTACGACACGAACGTCCGCACCGGCGGGGCCGGCGTCGCGTACCTCGGGATCAGCGGCTCGACGCAATACCGGATCGACCAGGTCACCGTCAACCTGCGCGCGATCGACATCCGCACGGGCCAGGTGCTCAACAGCGTCTCGACGACCAAGACCGTCTACTCGTATCAGGTCGACACGGGCGTCTATCGCTTCGTCGGCTTCAAGGACCTGCTGCAGGCGGAAGCCGGGCTGACCCGTAACGAACCCGCGCAGATCTGCGTGAACGAAGCGATCGAATCGGCGCTCACGCACCTGATCGTCCAGGGTGTCGCGAACCAGACCTGGTCGCTGAAGAACGACCAGGACTGGTACGACCCGACGATGCAGCGGTATCTGCAGGAAGACCGGCAATACGCGCAGGACATGGAGGACGCCAACACCGCGTACGACCCGCAAAAGATCGATCGTCCGGGTGCGTCCACTCATTAACCGGCATCAGGCCGGCCAGCGGAGAAAACATCATGAATCGACAGCGTGATCGGAACGGGCGCGCCCGCGTGATGCGGCGGGTGCTCGCGACCGTGGCGACAGCAGCGGCCATGCAGGCTGCGTCGGGGGCACCCGTGCCGCTCAGCGATCTCGGCCCGCCCGAACCGGCATTCGACTACAGCGGCAACATCGTCGCGCTCCAGCAAAGCGGCGCCGGCAATGCCGCGTCGCTGGACCAGGCGGGCCACAACGGTGCGCTGGTCTGGCAAGCCGGCGACGGCAATTCGATCGTCACGCGGCAGACGGGTGCGCAGAACTGGGTCGCGGCTTCGCAGGCCGGCTTCGGCAACACGCTGAACGCGACGCAGCGCGGCAACGGCAACACGCTGCAGGTGCAGCAGAACGGCGTCGGCAATTCGGTCGATTCGACGCAGGTCGGCACGTCGCTGTCGGCGCGCGTCACGCAGAACGGCAGCAACAACGCGGTGAACATCGTGCAGGGCGGCTCGAACACCGGCATCCAGGTGATTCAGACCGGCAACGGTGCGCGCGCCACGGTGCTGACGCGGTAACGGTTACGCAGGTGCAAGTGCCGTGCTTGAGGTGGTGCAAGGGGTGAGGCGTGAGAGCGTCCTCAAATGGCGGGGGTGCCGGTAAAGACCGACTTTTCCGGCGAATTTTCTTTCGAATCAGGAGCAACAAATGAAGGTGACCAAGTCTGCAATCGCAATCGCCGTGCTGATGCTCGCATCGGCCGCCGCACAGGCCGATTCGTCGGGTAACACCGTGAACATCGGGCAAACCGGCAACTACAACTCGGCATCCGTCGAACAGACGGCAACGACCGGGGATTCGGTGACGATCAACCAATCGGCGTTCGGTAACGATCCCCGCTACGGGTTCGTCGCCAACGTGACGACCCAGGGCGGTACCGACGATACGACCGTGATCAACCAGAACTCCTGGTGGGCGCAGCCGTATTCGAGCGTGAACGTGACACAGACGGGCACGTCGCACGAGAAGAACTACGTGACGCAATCCGGCGGCGGCGATTTCTCGGCGACCATCACGCAGACGACGTCGGCGTACACGGGCGGCCCGCAATACGACGTCAACACGATCAACCAGTACAGCTACATCGACACCGCGTCGATCTCGCAGCAGGGCGGCGGCTCGAACACCGTGACGATCAACCAGGGCTCGCCGAGCCAGGGCGCGTCGTTCAACAAGGCGACCGTCACGCAGGCCGACACCTACGGCAACACCGTCGGCATCACGCAGACGGGCAACAGCGGCACCGCGAATGTCCAGACGACCTGGGGCGGCGGCAACGCGACGTCGATCACGCAAACGGGCGGCACGACCAACGCGAACGTCTCGCAGTTCGCCGAGTTCGGCGACAAGGTCACGACGACCCAGAGCGGCACCGAGACCGCCAACGTGACGTCGTCGTACGGCAGCAACAACCAGACGACGATCTCGCAATCGGGCGGCGTGAACGGCAACAGCGCGACGGTGAACCAGCTCGCGGCACTCGCCAACACGACCTCGATCACGCAATCGTCGGACGGCAACAAGGCAACCGTCAACCAGACGTTCGAGTTCGGCGATACCGCGACGATCAAGCAGTCGGCCGCATCGAACACCGCGACGATCACGCAGCAGTTCGGCCTCGGCAACAACGCGGCCGTCACGCAGACCGCCGCGAACAACAAGGCGACGATCCTGCAGGACGGTTCGATCGGCTCGACGGCTACCGTCACGCAGAGCTCCGGCGGCAACCAGGCGAACGTGACGCAATCCGCGTCGTATTCGCTGGTGAAGGTGGACCAGACGCTGAGCATCGGCAACTACGCGAATGCAACGCAGACGGGCGCGGACGACGTGCTGAATCTCTCGCAGGCCGGCAGCGACAACATCATCAACGCGACGCAGGTGTCGGGTACGGGCAACCTCGGCTACGTGACGCAGATCGGCTTCAACAACAACGCCACGCTGTCGCAGCAAGGCAACGGGAACTACGCGAGCATCAACCAGAGCGGCTTCAACAACACCGTCTCGGTCAAGCAGCACTAAGTACCGCCGGCGTAACGGAAAGGCCGGACGGATGCCCGTTCGGCCTTTTTTTCATTCGACAGGGGACGATCATGGTTGGCATTCACGATCTCAGCGCCTATTTCGACATCGCCGCCAGTGCCGGCGGCGTGAATATCGTGCCGCACGTGCGGGCGGCCGCGCCGGTCGACGTGTCGTACAGCCTGCGCATCACAAAGACCGGCGGCGCAGGCTCGGCCTCGCTGACGCGCTCCGGCGAATCGCGGCTCGCGAGCGGCGAGGATCAGCCGCTCGCGACGCTGCGGCTGAGCGTCGAGTCGAGCGATATCTGCACGGCGACGCTGGTTCTGCACGTGGGTAGCGAGCACGCGGAGTATTCGGTGGACTGCAATCCGCAGCGTGCATCGGATTGATACGGCGCGGCGCGCCCGCCTCAACCATCCGACGCCAGCATGCGCGGTATCTCGTCGACGAGCGCATCGATGACGACACGCACCTTCGACGGCACCTGGCGCGAGGCCGGCCGCACCGCGAACACTTCGGCGCCCGATACGCTGTTGCTGTCCAGCACGAGCACGAGGCGGCCGTCGCGCAGGTAAGGCGCCATCAGCCAGCATGGCAGCCACGCGAGGCCCGCGCCCGCGGCGGCCGCATCGGCGATCGCCTGCAGGTCGTCGAGCCGCAGGCGGCCGGCCGGGCGATGGTCGTGCACCGCGCCGTTCGCGCCGACGACCCGCCACGGCGTCGGTTGCCCGCCGCGCGAATAGGCGATGCCGACGTGCGACGCGAGTTCGTCGAGCCCCGCCGGCCGGCCATGACGCTCGAGATACGCGGGCGACGCGCAGATGCCCATGCGCTGCACGCCGAGCTTGCGGCCGACGAGCGCGCTCGTATCGGCAAGCCCGCCGATGCGCACTGCAATGTCGAAACCATCGTTCACCAGGTCGGCCACACGATCGCTGAACGACACGTCGATTTCGAGCCTCGGATGACGCTCCACGAGGCGCCGCATGAGGGGCGCCACGCATTGCCGCCCGAACAGCACCGGTACGCTGACGCGCAGCCGCCCCGCCGGCTCGCGCTGCCCCGCATCGAGCGCGGCCTCCGTCTCGCCGAGTTCGGCGAGCAGCCGCCGGCACTGTTCGTAATAGACGAGCCCTTCGTCGGTCAGGCCGAGCTGGCGTGTCGTGCGCTGCAGGAGCCGGGTGCCGAGACGGCGTTCGAGCCGCGCGACGACTTTCGCGACGGCCGAGCGCGTGACGCCGAGCCGCAGCGCGGCCGCCGCGAAGCTGCCCGACTCCACCACGTCGACAAATTCGGCAACGCCTCTCAGCCGCTCGTCCATGCCATTTCGCTCCGGTAGATCAACAGGTTTGTGTCCACACGGGCGACAGTTATCGGCCAAATTCTCGTCAATGCGTCCCCATGCGCAACACTATGATAAGCCGCTCTATCTCGAAAAGGAGTCGACATGCACGCATGGCAAGTGAAACCGGGCGACGGCGTGGCCGGGCTTCGGCGCATCGACGCGACACGGCGCGCGGTCGGGCCGACCGACGTCGTCGTGAAGATCCATTCGGCCGGCCTGAACTATCGCGACCTGATGTTCGCGCGCGACGACTATCTCGGCATCGACAAGGAAGCGCAGATTCCGGTTGCCGACGGCGCCGGCGAAGTCATCGAAACCGGCCGCGACGTCACGCGCTTCAAGCGCGGCGATCGCGTGATCAACACCTACCTCCCGAACTGGATCGACGGGCCGCCGACGCCGCAGAAAGTCTCGGGGGCGCCCGGCGCGCAATTCGACGGCGTGCTGGCCGAACAGTTCGTGTCCGACGAAGCCGCGCTGGTCGCGATTCCCGCGCATCTGAACTACGACGAGGCGGCAACGCTGTCGTGCGCGGGCATCACCGCATGGAACGCGCTGTTCGTCGACGGCGGCCTGGGGCCGGGCGCCACCGTCGTGCTGCTCGGCACGGGCGGTGTGTCGATCATCGCGCTGCAGCTCGCGCATGCCGCGGGGCTGCGCACCATCGTCACGTCGTCGAGCGATGCAAAGCTCGAACGCGCCCGCGCACTCGGTGCGGACGCAACCATCAACTATCGCGCCACGCCCGAATGGCAACACGAAGTGCTGCGGCTCACGGGCGGCGCAGGGGCGGACCTGGTCGTCGAAGTCGGCGGAAAGGATACGCTGCCGCGCTCGGTCGCCGCGACGAAGATGGGCGGCATCGTGTCGGTGATCGGCGGCCTCAGCAGCTTCGGCGGCCCCGAACTCGGGCTGCTGTCGCTGATCGGCGGGATCCGGCAGCTGCACGGCATCATGGTCGGCAGCCGCGCGATGCTCGACGACGTCGTGCGCCTCGTCGACGCGAAGCGGATCAAGCCGGTGGTCGATCGCGTGTTCGGCTTCGACGAAGCGCCGCAGGCGTATGCGTACCTGCAGTCGGGGCAACACTTCGGCAAGGTCGTGATTCGCGTCGCGCAGTAGACGCGTCGAGGTGACGGGCAGCGGGCAGCCTGGCCCGCCGCCTCGCTCCGTCAGAACCTGTGACGGATCCCCGCGTGAACCATCAGCTGCTTCGATGTCGACGACAGGTCCGCCGCGCCGGGAACATACGCCTGATCGAGCGACGAGCCCGTCGCGTCGCCCGCGATCCGCTGGTACGCGCCCATCAGGTACACGTCCGTGCGCTTCGACAGCGTGTAGTCGGCCATCAGCCCCAGCGAATGGATCTTCGGCTTCGCGGTGCCTGTGGTCGCGTCATAGCGCACCGTCGTGTACACGTACTGTGCCCCGACGAACAGCGCGGGCGTGAACTGGTATTTGCCGTTCACCTCGAAGTTCTGGTACTTGATCGACGTCACCGTGCCGCCTGCAAGCGGGCCGGTCACGGGCTCGATCGTTTCGTCGCCGAACAGGTAGCCGACGTTCGCGGTCGGCCGCGTGACGTTGCTGTTCGTGTACGCGAACCCGACGGTCGCGGGCCCCGCCGTGTAGTTGATGCCCGCGCCGAAAATCCGTAGCCGCGCCGACGCGAAGTTCGCATCGGCGCCGACCGATCCCGAACCCGCGATCGCGCCGCCCGACGTCGCCCCCGGGTTGTCCGCATTCAGGAAGGCCGCGCCGACGAGCCACCCGCCCTGCTCGTACTGCGCGCCGACGCTCCACTGCCGGTTGTTCGCGAAGCCCGTGTCGTTGCTGAAGCTGTACGTGCCGCCGAACGAGAAGCCGGCGAAATCCGGGCTCGCATACTTGACCGTGTTGTTCACCCGAAACGTATTGCCGGTGTTGTCGTTGTCGAGCGGATGCGAGAACGGATAGACGCCCCAACTGCCGTTCGCGGTCGTCGGCGCGAGATAGTCGACCACCGCGTCGTATTGCCGGCCGAGCGTCAGCGTGCCGAAACGCGTACTGCCGAGGCCGACGTACGCCTGCCGCCCGAACATGCGGCCGCCCTGCGCGAGCGTGCCGCTGTTCACGTTGAAGCCGTTCTCGAGCTGGAACAGCGCGCTGTAGCCGCCCCCCAGATCCTCGCTGCCCTTCAGCCCCCAGCGGCTGCCCTGCGCGAAGCCGCTCGCCATCTGCCAGGCGCCGTGGCCGCCGACATTGTTCGTGTAGTCGATGCCCGCATCGACGAGGCCGTACAGCGTGACACTGCCTTGCGCGAACGCGGGCGCGGGCGCGGGCGCGGCGCACAGTGCCGGCATCGCGACGAAAATCCATCTCCAGTTCATCCGTCCTCCTTATTTATATTGTCGTTATCGCCCCATGCGGGGCGTCGCCGCTTACTTCCCGCCGTAGATGTCGAAGTCGAAGTATTTCCGGTTGATCCGCTGGTACGTGCCGTTCGCGAGGATCGTCGCGAGCGCGCGGTTGAACGCGTCGCGCAGGTCGTTGTCCTGCTTGCGCAGCCCGAGCCCGTCGCCCTGCCCGAAGAACTTCACGTCGTCGATCGCCGCGCCGACGAACGTGAAATCCTTGCCCTGCGGCTTCTTCAGGAAACCGTCGCTCGCCGCGATCGATGCCTGGAACGCCGCGTCGAGCCGGCCCGTCACGAGATCCGCGTAGACCTGGTCCTGGTTCGGGTACGACACGATCTGCACGCCGGCCGGCTGCCAGTTCGCGATCGCATAGTCGGCCTGCGCGGAGCCCTGCTCGACACCCACCCGCTTGCCCTTCAGCGCGTCGGCCGTCGGCAGCAGCGGCGAACCCTTGCGCGCGACGAGGCGCGCGGGCGCATTCGAGATCCGGTTCGTGAACGCGATCTGCTGCTGCCGCTTCGGCGTGATCGTCATCGACGACGCGATGACGTCGAACTTGCGCGCGAGCAGCCCCGGAATCATCCCGTCGAAACTCGACTCGACCCACACGCAGCGCGCATGCAGCTCCGCGCACAACGCGTTCGTGATGTCGATCCCGAAGCCCGTCAGCGTGCCGTCGGGCAGCTTGTATTCGAGCGGCGGGTAAGTCGGATCGACCGCTAGGCGAATCTCCTTGCCCGCCCAGTCGCCCGCATGCGCCGCCCCTGCCGCCAGCGCCATCGCGAGCGCCGCCATCCGTTTCCACTGTTTCCACTGCTTCATTGCCAGTCTCCTTCCTTGTGTGAATCGTCAGTCAAAATCAGGCGGGCACGTCACGCGAGGTAGCGCTCCGCCAGCGCAATCCAGTAGCTCGCGCCGGTGGCGAGGCACGCGTCGTTGAAGTCGTAGCCGGGATGGTGGAGCCCGCATCCGGCGGCGCCTTCGCCATTGCCGTCGCCGTTGCCGATCGACAGGTAGCTGCCGGGGCAGGCGTTCAGCATGAACGCGAAGTCCTCGCTCGCCGCGATCGGCCGCAGATGCGGGATCAGCGCGCCATCGCCGCCCCATTCGCGGGCGACATCACGCGCAAACGCGGTTTCCGCCACGTGATTGACCAGCACCGGGTACTCGTGCCGGTAATCGATCTCGGCCGTCGCGCCGTAGCTCGCGGCCTGCCCGTGCACGATCTCGCGAATTCGCCGTTCGAGCAGCGCGCGCACGTCCGGCGACAGCGCACGCACGCTGAGCGCGAGATCCGCGTGCGGCGGGATCACGTTCGAAGCGGTGCCCGCATGGATCGAGCCGGCCGTCACGATCGCCAGGTCCTGCGGGTTCACGTTGCGCGACACGACGGTCTGCAGCGCCATCACGATCGACGCGCAGACGACCACCGGATCGATCGTCGTATGCGGGGCCGCGCCATGCCCGCCGCGCCCGGTCACGCGCACCCGCACTTCGTCGGCGGATGCCATCGCCGGGCCGTCGCAGAAACCGAGCACGCCGGCCGGCAGGCCCGGCACGTTGTGCATCGCGAACACCGCATCGCACGGAAACCGCTCGAACAGCCCGTCGTCGATCATCCGCTTCGCGCCGCCGAGCCCTTCCTCGGCCGGCTGGAAAATCAGGTTCAGCGCGCCCGTGAAGCGGGCGCGCTCGGCCAGGCACCGCGCCGCCGCCAGCAGCATCGCCGTATGGCCATCGTGGCCGCACGCATGCATTACGCCGTCGCACCGGCTCGCATACGGCAGCCCGGTCGCCTCGCGGATCGGCAGTGCGTCCATGTCCGCGCGCAGCCCGAGCCGTTTCCCGGCGCCTCGCGTCAACGTGCCGACCACGCCCGTGCCGCCGAGCCCGCGCGTCACCCGATAACCCCACGTTGTCAGGCAGTCGGCCACGAGGTCACTCGTCGCATGTTCCGCGAAGCCGAGCTCCGGGTGCGCGTGCAGCCGGCGCCGCAGCGCGATCATCTCCGTCTCGATGGCCGCCATTTCCGTATGGACAGGTTTGTGGTTCAACCCCGATTCTCCTCGATGCACGCCGGTTGCCGATCGCCCGAATGACCGATCGTGGCCGCATCGTAGGCAGCGAAAAAACCGGCGAACAGCCGCGGTTTCGTTATGATGACAACCTTTCGTTGTCGGGTATCGCCCCATGGGTACGATCAAGCTGCATCAGCTGCAGGCGCTCGTCGCGAGCGCGGAGGCCGGGAGCATCCGCGGCGCGGCGCGCACGCTCGGGCTGTCGCAGGCGGCCGTCACGCGCGCGCTGCGCGAACTGGAGGCCGGCGAGCGCCTGCCGCTGCTCGTGCGCGCGCCGGAGGGGATCGGATTCACGGAATACGGCAAGACGCTGCTCACGCACGCGAAGCTCGTGCTGAAGCAGCTCGAACACGCGCAGAGCGATCTCGAACGCATGCGCGGCCGCGTCGAGGGCCGGCTGAGCGTCGGCGTGACACCGTGGCTCACGATGACGTTCCTGGCGGAAGCCGTGCTGCGCTTTCGCGAGCGGATGCCCGACGTGCGCCTCGAACTCTACGAAGCGCTGATGGCCGTCGCGCAGCCGCTGTTGCGCGACGGCAGCATGGATTTCGCACTCGGGCACGTGCAACCGGGCGGCACGCAGGAATTCGCGTTCGAGCCGATGCTGCGCTACGAGACCTCGGTGATGGTGCGCGCCGGCCATCCGCGCGAACACGCGCGGTCGATCCATGACCTGCTCGAGAACGACTGGGTGCTGAATTTCGCGGCCGACGGGCAGGCCGCGCTCGTCGACTACCTGTTCACGCGCCACGGTGCCGAAATCGACGAGCGGCGCATCGTCCGCGCGCAGTCGGTGGCGATGCTGCAGACGATGCTCGAACAGGCCGACATGTGCACGTGGTGCCCGACGATCCTCGCGGCCGTGCCGCCGTTCGGCGAACGGATGCGCGCGTTGCGGCTGAAGGAGACCTTCGAGCCGCGCGACCTAGGGATCGTCACGCGGCGCAGCAGCACGCTGAGCGACGCGGCGCGCTGCTTCATCGACTGCCTGCTGCACGTGATCCGCCGCCATGCGCGATCGGCACGCAAGGCGGATCTCGCGCTGTTCAGGACACTGTCGCTGCTGATCTGACGCGCGGCAAACGCGGGCGGGCCACCGCGTCGCCGCCTGCGTCTCGTGCTCGTGCTGCCCGTCAGATCTTCGCCGTCAGCGTGATCCCGACCGTGCGCGGATCGCCGTACAGCACCGGATACGCGCCATACGACGGCAACAGCTCGAGCTTCTTGTAGACCTTGTTGGTCAGGTTCGTCACGTAGCCCGTCACGATGTACTTCTGGTTCGGCGTCGTGTAGGAAACGTGCGCGTTCAGCACCGTGTAGCCGCCCTGCCAGAGCTGCGGCATCGTCTGCCGGGTCGCGCTGAAGTATTCGCGGCTGCGGTAGTTCACGTCGCCGCCGGCCGTCAGCGTGCCGAACGACACCGGCACGCGATAGTCGAAGCCCGCGTTGAGCGTCGTATGCGGTGCGCGCGCGAACGAGTTGCCGACGGCGGCCGGCACATAGCGAAACTCCGTGTAGCGCGTGTTCAGCATCCCGAGGTTCGCGAACAGGTAGAGGCTGTTGACCGGCTGCGCCTTCAACTCCAGCTCGAAGCCGTCCGCGCGCCCCTGCCCCGCATTCGACAGCGTCGACACCGGCGGGCCGCCGAACGGGTTCGGCGCGAGCGCGAACACCTGGATGTCGCGATAGTCGTAGTGGAACACGCTCGCGTTGACGATCAGCCGCTTGTCGAACCATTCGCTCTTGATGCCGACCTCGTAATCGGTCAGGTACTCCGGCGATACGGTCGACACCGTACTCTGCGTATACGCGTTGCCGTTGTAACCGCCCGAACGGAAGCCGCGCGCATAGCGGAAATATGCACGTACGTTGCTGCTGAGCGCGTATTCGGGCGTGAGGTCCCAGGTCGGCGCACGCCAGGTGTTCGTCTGGTTCTGCCGCGCGCTGACCGCCAGCGGCGACGACACCGACGACGGATCCCACCAGCTGCCCGGATTGCTGAACGTCACGTTGCCGGTGTCCTGCAGGCCGGTCAGGTTGATGTTCTTGCGCTCGATCGTGTAACGCAGCCCGCCCGTCACGTTGAAGCGGTCGGTAAACCGGTACTTCACGCTACCGAAGATCGCCGCGCTCTGCGTGTGCTGCGTGAGGTCGGTCAGGTGGTAGAACGCGGGCGACGGCGAGCCCGGCAGGCCGCCGCCGGCGCCCTGCTCGGCCAGTTGCTCGGTGAACAGGTGCGTGCCGACGAGCCAGCTCAGCCGGTCGTTCTGCGGCGATTCGAGCCGGAATTCCTGCGAGAACTGGCGGCTCGACAGGCGATCGTGCGAACGTGCGGCGTCGAACGCCGAATAGTCCTCGTCGTCCTGGTACCAGCGGTGCAGCCCTTCGAACGCGGTGATCGACGTCAGCGTGACCGCCGGGTTGATGCGCCAGTGCGCGGTGAGCGACGTGCCCCAGGTCGAGATGTGATCGCTCGACGGCGCGTTGAGCGACACCGTGTACGGATCGCTCGACCCGACGAAGCCGAACTGGTTCGCGCCGCCCGGCCCCGCGCCTTGCGCGTGCCACGCATTGCCGCCGCCCGTGTAGTTGCGGCCGTGGATGTTGAACAGGAAGTCGGTATCCGACGTGGGCACGGCGAGCACCTGGAAGCGCACCGCGTTGTCGTGGAAGCCGCCGAAGCGCCCTTGCTGCACCGTATTCGTGAAGAAGCTGTCGGCGTTCTCGTGATACACCGACACGCGCGCGGCCAGCACGTCGTTCTTGCCGATCGGCCCGCCGATCGCGGCCTCCGCGAGCCGGCTGTTGTACTGGCCGAGCCCGAGCTTGCCGTAGCCGCTCACGTCGAAGGTCGGCTTCTGCGACGTGATGCTGAGCGCGCCGCCGACGGTATTCTTGCCCCACAGCGTGCCCTGCGGGCCGCGCAGCACTTCGATGCGATCGAGGTCGAACAGCGGGAAGCCCTGCCCGAACACGCTGTTGATGTACACGTCGTCGAAGTACACGCCGATCGGGCTCAGCGACAGGTCCGACGGATCGTTGCTTCCAACGCCGCGCAGGAACCAGCGCGGCCGCTCGCGGCCCTCGGTCGATTGCCCGGTAAAGTTCGGCACGTACTTCGTCACGTCGTTGATCACGCGCAGCTCGTTGTTCTTGATCGCGTCGCCGCTCAACGCGCTCACCGCAACCGGCACGTCCTGGATGCTCTCCTTGCGCCGGCGCGCGGTCACGGTCACCGTGCCGAGGTTCGTTTCGCGTATGGCCGTGCCACGGTTCGCACGGGCCGCCTTCGGTGCAGCCACGGCTGCCTCGTCCGTGCCCGGCTGTGCCGGCTTCGCGTCCGGTGCCGCCGTCGCCGCGCCCTCTTCCGCCCACGCGGGCAACGATACGGCCCCGCCCGTCAGCAGTCCCCCCAGCGCGGTGACGATTAGTTTTTTCCTGAACATCGATGAGTCATCCTGTTTGATCGGTTGAACGCACGTGCGTGCGCGACGCACGGGTTCCCTGTTGCAATTCGGATGCCAGCATCGAGAAGCCCGTCGCACGGGGCTTCCGGCATGTGCGTGGTGCGCGTGTTGCTGCATGCGCATCTGTGAAGGGAAGCAAACTGCTTGTCACGCAACACCGCCGGATCGCACCACACCCGATCCGACGGTCGTCAGGAGAGCTTTGCAGTCGCGGGCCGCGACGCGTCGTGCCGCCCATGTGCGACGCGCAGCGCGAACGCAACCAGCACGACGACGGGCAGCCAGCACAGAAACACGGCCTGCAACCCGACGAGCGGCACGAGCGCACTGCCGGCCAGCGGGCCGCAGAACGCGCCCGTCATCGACGCGAGGTTGTAGAGGCTCGACACCTGGCTCTTGTCCGCCGGGTGACGGCCGAGGCGCTGCATGTTGACGAGATGCAGCAGCGACGAGCCTGCGCACAGTGCGGCGAGTCCCGCGCCGACGCTCCATGCGTCATGGGCGAGCCCGAGCGCGAGCAACCCGGCCACGCCGCCGGCAAGGCTGAACCCGTGGCAACGGCGTGCGGTCATCCGCTGCGCGACATCTCCGAGCCCGAACAGCGCGACCACCGCGACCACGCCCTGCAGCGTCAGCAGCGCAACGGCGTGCGCCTGGGACAGCCCGAGCGACTGGATCGCGAGCACCACCGTATACGCGCCGGCGAGCGAACGGGTCGCACTGTTCACGGCTTCCAGCGCGAGTTGCTCACGCACGTCGGGGCTCCATGCAAGCGCCAGCAAGGCGCGCAGGCCGCCGGTTTCGGGGCGGGCGCCGCGCGGTGCAAGCGCGGGTGCGGGTGCGGGTGCAGGTGCAGGTGCAGGTGCAGGTGCGGGTGCGGGTGCGGGTGCAGGTGCAGGTGCAGGCACCGAGTCCCCAAGCAACGTCCGGCTGAACAGCGCCATGCCCGCGAAGCTCGCCGACGCCGCGCAGAACGTCGCGACCGGGCCATGCGCGCCGATCAGCCAGCTCGCGAGCCACGGCCCGACCATGCCGGTACCGACCGACATCGCCGCACGGTACCAGCCGGCACGCGCGAGGCCGATCTGCGCAAGACGCGCGAGAAACACGCCGTTGATGGACACGATCCGGAACGGGATGCACAGCCCGATCAGCACTTGCGTGAGCGCGATCAGCGGCCATGCGCCGGTATACGGCACGACGAGATTGAGCAGCATCGGCCCCATGCTCGCGACGAAGTACACGCGCCGCGCGCCGTAGCGCACGACGAGCAGCCCGGCCGGCAACGTCATCAGCGCGATGCCGAGCGGCTCCATCGCGGCAATGATGCCGAGCCGCGCACTGTCGACGCCGAGCGCGAGCGCATACAGCGTCGTCGCGAGCTGCGCCATGCTGATCGTCGTACCGCTCGCGAGCGCCAGCAGCATGAAGCCGCCGGTGAAGCGCTCGCGCCGCCATGCGTCGGCAACGCGTGCCGGCGCGCTCACCGCGCGGCGTCGCGAGGCGGCGGTGCGATGCCGTCGAGCGCGCGCCGGTCGATCCACGCGCGCACGTCGAAGTCGTCAGGCAGGAACCGCCATTCGACGAGGAAGCGCTTGAAATCGTCGAGCGCGGCAATCGACGCTTCGTCGAGATCCGTGCGCAGCCGCCGGTGCACGTCGGCGCCGTACGCGAGCCGCAGCCAGTCATGGCCCGATCCCGTCTCGCGGCCGAGATAGCCGAGCACCTCCTGCTCGTGCTCGCGCGCCCAGCCTTCGACATCGGTCACGCGCGCGAGGAAGCGGCGAACGATGTCGGGGTGTCGTTCGAGCGTCGATGCATTGACGGTCAGCGGCCGTGGCGAGCCATTGTTGATGCGGATCTGCGGATCGGGATGAAAGCCGATGTCGACGACCGGCTGCGCGCCGATCAGGTGCGCGGTTTCGAGCCCGAGCGAACCCTTCACGTAGATCGCGTCGACCTCGCCGCGCACGAGCGCGGCCGCTTCGGCCGCATAGAGCCGCCGGCTCGACAGGCTCGCGGGATGGCTGAAGGCCGCGTCGCGCGTCACCGGCGTCGACACGGGCGCGCGCAGGTTCGACGCGGGCACGTCGACCCATTCGACGTCGGCGGGGCCGAGCCCGTCGAGCGACAGCGCACTGACGAAACCGCGCAGCGCCGCGGCACGGAAGATGTCGATGCGCTCGCCGTCGCGGCGCGGCAGCCCGATGCGGCGCCCGCGCAGGTCCCTCGGCCGCTTCAGGCCGGTTTCCGGCAACGCGACGATCGCCTGCGCCTCGTCGACCCAGGTCAGCGCGATCACCCGCGTATCGGCGCCGGATGCGCGCGCCCACAGCGCGGGAATGCTGCCGCCCTGCCGGAACGCGTTGTCGAGCGAGTGATCGACGTGCGCGTGATGCAGCGCCGCGTGCTGGCTCTCCTGCAGCGCGCGCACGGTGATGCCGTCGCCGGCGAATTCGCTGTCGAGCCAGCCGAGATGCGCGGCGATGCCGAGCGGCGTCGGCACCGGACAGCGCGTGTACCAGATCGACTGGACGTTAGGGGAAGCCGTGATGCTCATGGATGCGTTCGGAAAAGGAGTCGTGAACCGCGCATCAGCCGCGCGGCGCGGTGAGCACCGACAGCCGCGTGATGCCCGCATGCTCGATCGCGGCCATCAGCTTCGCGACGGTGCCGTACGGCACGTGCTCGTCGGCCTGCAGGTCGAGCGCGACGTCGGGCCGGCCGGCCTTCAGCGCGGCCAGCTCGGCCGGCACCGCGGCGAGTGCGACTACGCGCTTGTCGAGATACACGACGCCCTTGTCGTCGACGCTCACGGTGACGTTCGGCTTGCGATCGGCCGGCGCCGTGGCGACGGTGTTCGGCAGGCTCACGTGCACCGCGTTGTTGAGCAGCGGCGCCGTGACGATGAACGCGACGAGCAGCACGAGCATCACGTCGACGAGCGGCGTGATGTTGATTTCACTGAGCACGTCGTCGTTGTCGGAAGAGGACGAGAAGGCCATTATGCGAACGCCTCCTGACGGCTGTCGCCGGCACGGCGTGCCGGCGCGGGCGCGGCGGCGGCGGCCGGCACGCGGAAACCGGCCTTCTGCGCGAGCGTGACGAAATCGGTCGCAAAGGCATCGAGGTCGGCCGACGCGGCCTTCACGCGACGCACGAAGAAGTTGTACGCGAGCACGGCCGGCACGGCGACCGCGATGCCGATCCCGGTCGCGACCAGTGCCTCGCCGATCGGCCCGGCGACGACGTCGATGCTCGCCGATGCGCTGTGCGTGATCGCGGTCAACGCATGGATGATGCCGAACACGGTGCCGAACAGGCCGACGAACGGCGCGGTGCTGCCGATCGACGCGAGCACCGCGAGCCCCGCTTCCGCGCGCCGGCGTGCGTTGTGGATCTCCTGGCGCAGATGGCGTTCGAGCAGGTCGTGGCGGCTCCAGCTGTGTTCGAGATCGTGCGCGCTGCTCTCGTCGGCGCGCCGCAGCGCGTCGAAGCCCGTCGCCGCGAGTTCGCCCACCGGGCTGTTCGCGCCGTCGAGCGCGGCCGCCTCGTGGAAACTGTTCGCGGCCCAGAATGCACTGACGTAACGCCGGTTGCGCGCGCTCGCGCGCAGGCTCTGGATCGCCTTCACGACGATCAGCGTCCACGTGACGACGGAGAAGAGGACGAGCAGCCAGAGCGCGCCCTGGACGATGAAGGTGGTCGGGATACCGTTCATGATGTGAGTTCCTTGAAAAATGGGGCGGGCCGCCCGGCGGGTCAGCCCAGCTTGAAATCGATCGGCACGTTGACCCAGCCGTCGACCGCTTCGTCGCCGCGCTTCGCGGGCACGAACGTCCAGCGCTTCACGGCGGCCACCGCCGCGTTGTCGAGCATGCGGCGGCCGCTGCTCGTGCGGACGTCGACGGAATCGGGCGTGCCGTTCGCGAGCACGTGCACGCGCAGCACGACACGCCCTTCCCAGCCCTGGTCCTGCGCGAACGCCGGATAGTCGGGCGCCGGGTTGCGCAGGTAGGCCGCGTCGCCGATCGGCGCGGTTTCGCGCACGGGTGCGGCGGGTGCGGGAGCCGGCGCGGCTTGCGTGGCGGCGGCCGGTGCCGCCGTTGCGGGTGCCGCCTCGCGTGTTGCTTGCGGCGCGGCAGCCTGCGCAGGCGCCGGATGCGCGACGGCCGCACTCGGCTTCGGCAGCTTCGGCGGGGTCGGCGCCTGCTTCAGCGGTTTCGGCGGCACCGCCGGTGGTGGCGGATGCGCGGCCTGCGGCAACGGTTCGGGTGGACGCGTCAGTTCGACCGTCATCGGCAGCGGCCGCGGCGGCTGCACGGGCGGCGCGGCCGGTGTGCGCGCGGCCAGCAGCGCGACGCCCGCATGCAGCGCCGCGATAGCGAGCGCAATCGCACCCGTGACACGCCACCGGCCCGCCTTCGCCGTGCGCGCATCCGGCCGTGCGGCGGGCGAAGCCGACTGCGGCCATGCAACGCCTGCCGCAGCGCCCACGTCCGCGCCCGTGCGCGGCGCCGCGCGCGCCGCATGCCGGCGCGCCGGCGGCACCCCGTATTCGATCGTCAGACCTGTCATGCTCGACTCCTTGCAATGACGCGCCGCGGCGCGCTACGCGACCCACGCATGGCGTTGCCGGTCGATGCGCGTGAACGGCGCCGGGTCGATCCATGCGCGCGCATCGAAATCCTGCTCGAGAAAACCCCACTCGACGAGGAAATCCTTGAACGCGACCAGCCCGTCGATCGACGTCTGCGCGAGCCCCGTCTCCAGATGGCGGTGCACGTCCGCGCCGTACGCATAACGCACCCACTCGTCGGACGCACGCGTTTCGCGGCCGATATAGGCCACCGTCTCGGCCGGATGACGCGCGGCCCAATCGCCCGCGCCCACCACGACCGACAGGAAGCGGCTCACGAGATCGGGGCGTGCGTCGATCAGTGCGCGGTCGACGGTCAGCGTGCGCGGCGTGCCGTTGCCGATCCGCACGAGCGGATCGGGGTGCGCGCCGAGATCGATGACGACCTGCGCGTCGATCAGGTGCACGGTTTCGAGCCCCTCGACCCCTTTCACGAACACCGCGTCGACCTCGCCGCGCACCAGCGCCGCGATCTCGAGCCCGTACTCGTGCGGGCCGCGCGTGAACGAGGCAGGCCCGGTGAGGCGTTCGCGTTCGTCGGGCAGGTCGACCCATTCGGCGTCGCCGTGCCCGAGCCCTTCCAGTTCGAGTGCGCTCAGGAAGCCTTTCAGCGCGGCTGCGCGCCAGAAGTCGATGCTGATCGGATGGCGCGGCAACCCGAGCCGCCGTCCGCGCAGATCGCGCACGGTGCGGATGCCGCGCTCGGGCAGCGTGACGATCGCCTGGAATTCGTTGGTCCACGACAGGCCGATCACGCGCGTATCGGCGCCGCGGGCTCGCGCCCACAGCGCGGGAATGTTGCCGCCCTGCCGGAACGAGTGCGGGAGGCTGTGATCGAAATGCGATTCGCGCTTGCCGGCGTCGGCCGTCTCCTGCAGCGACTGCAGCGCGATGCCGTCCGGCCCGAACTCCTCGTCGAACCAGCCGCGGTGCACGGCGATGCCGAGCGCGGTCGGCACCGGGCAGCGCGTGTACCAGAGTGCGTCGCGGGCCGTGGCCTGCGCAGCGAGTGTCGTCATGGTGAATGTCCTTGGGGTTGGAATGCGGGGAAAAGCCGTGGCGCTCATGCGCCGGCCACGCGCAGCGCCGCCTGCGTGCCGCGCGCGTTCAGCGCGCCGTCGACGAGCGGCAGCACTTCCTCGCCCACGCGGTACGCTTCCTCGAGATGCGGGTTGCTCGCGAGGATGAACGTCGAGACGCCGATGTCGACGTATTCCGCGAGCCGCTCGGCCACCTGCTCGTGGCTGCCGACGATCACGCAACCGGGGCCGCCGCGAATCTGCGACATCCCGGCCCACAGGTTCGGGCCGACGATCAGGTCGTCGAAGTGTTGCGTGTTGCCCTGGTGCAGCGCGAACTGGCGTTTCGCACCGACCGATTCCGACGACTCGCCGCGCCCGCCGAAGCCGTTGCGCGTCGCGTCGCCCACCGTCGCGAACATCTGCCGCAACTCGGCCCATGCCTGCTCCTCGGTCTCGCGCGCCAGGATGTCGATGCGTATGCCGAAGCGCAGGTCGCGCTCGGCGTTCTGGCGATCGAGCGCGCGGCGGGCCGCATCGATCACCTCCTTCTGTTTCGCGAGCGGCTCACCCCAGCTCAGGTGCACGTCGCCATGCTTCGCGGCGACCGCGAGCGCGGCATCGCTCGCGCCGGCCAGGTAGAGGCGCGGCGGCTTCTGGCCGCTCAACGGCGGCAGCAGGCCACCGCCTTCGACACGGTAGAAGCGGCCGTCGAACGTGAACGGCTCGCCGGCCGCGACGCCCTTCACGACGTCGAGGAATTCGTCGGTGCGCGCATAGCGGCTGTCGTGATCGATGAAGTCGCCGTACGCGCGCTGGTCGGGGCCGCCGCCGCCCGTGACGACGTTCCACTCCACGCGGCCACGGCTGACCCGCTGCAGGCTCGCGGCCATCTGCGCCGCGTAGACGGGATGCACGAAATGCGGCTGCAGCGCGATCAGGAGCCGCAGCCGGCGCGTCTCGCGCGCCAGCGCGGCCGCCACGACCCACGGCTCCTCGGTGAAGCGGAAGATCGGGATCAGTGCGCCGTGGAAGCCGGCGATATCGGCCGCGCGCGCGACCTGCGACAGATAGTCGATGTAGCCGAACGCGTCGTCGTCGACTTTCGGCGCGACGCGCGACGCGCGCTGGCGGTTCCATTCGCCGCGCGTATGCAGGTCGTGTGCGCGCCGGCCGTCGCCGTGCATCGGCAGGCGCCACAGAAATTCAACAGCCATCGGGGTTCTCCTGGTCGGGCCATTCGGATTGCGTGCGGCATCGGCGTGCCGCGCGTGTGCTGCGCTGTAAAGCACGCGGTGTGCCAACCCGCTCGCCGCGGCGCGTGCACGGCGGCCCGCGAACGTGCGCGACGCCTTGCACACCGGGCGTCGGCGGCAATCGGATCGCACCCGCCTGACCGCAGCCGGCGCGATCGCGACAGGCCTGTGCCGCGCTGCTGCACCGGCCGCATCGCTGCTGCGCGCGCAACAGCGGCCGACGCGACTGTTGCTGACGCAACAGGCCATGCATCGGCACATGCAGCGCCCCTCCCGCGCGACGCCCGTGCCGCGCGCGGCCGCGCCGTTTCCGTTCACTGGCCCGGAACTTGCAACGTTGACCGGCCCGCGCGGGCGGCACCGACGCCGTGCGACACCGTGCGCGACCGCGCATCGACCATGCTTACGCAGAGAGGGAATCTCACACATGACAGACAGGCCCGATTCGTCATCGGACAAGCAGCAGCCGTTCTGGTACGCCCGATCGCCCGTGCCGACCCCGCTCGGCATCGCCGTGCATCTCGGCTGGCTCAACGGCGAGACGTCGGCCGACGGCGTCGCGATCCGCTCGCCGCGCGGCGCCACGCGGCACGACGTGTCGTCGATCAGCGACCACACGCTGACGCAGTCGTTTCGCCAGGGCGGCAGCATCCCCGCGATGTGGGCGCGCTCGAACGGCGCGAATACGCGCGTGATCGGGCTGTCGTGGGTCGACGAGTCGCAGTTGATCCTCGCGCGGCCCGACTCGGGCATCCGCACGGTGAAGGCCTTGCGCGGGCGCCGCATCGCGATCCCGAGCCGCCCCGACGATCGCATCGACATCTTTCGCGCGTCGGCGCTGCGCGGCTTCGTCAATGCGCTGAGCCTCGACGGGCTGACCACGCGCGACGTCGAACTCGTCGACGTGCAGGCGCGCACGCTGCAGGCCGTCGGGCCGGCGCGCGCGGCGGACCTGTTCGCGTCGCCGCACGGCTTCTCGAGCCGCGCGCTGTACGCGGCCGAAGCCGGCGCGCTGCTGCGCGGCGAAGTCGACGCGATCTACGTGAAGGGCTCGACCGGCCTCGAGATCGCGCAGCTGATCGGCGCGCACGTCGTGATCGACATCGGCTTTCATCCGGAGCGCTCGATCCGCAACAACAACGGCACGCCGCGCCCGCTGACCGTCAACGCGGACGTGCTCGCGAACCATCCGGACATCGTCGCCGGCTTCCTGAAGCTCGTGGTCGCGGCCGGTGAATGGGCCGGCACGCATCCCGACGAAACCGCGCACTACGTGGCCGGCGAAACCGCGTCGTCGATCGACTGGGTCCGCGCCGCGTACGGCAACCAGCTGCACCGGCACCTCGGCGTCAACCTCGACGACGAATCGGTCGCCGCGCTCGACGACTTCAAGACGTTCCTGCACGAGCGGGGGTTTCTGGAAGCCGACTTCGACGTCGCCGACTGGATCGACCCGCGCCCGCTCGCCGACGTGCTGCGGCCGTCGCGGCAGAAACGCGCGTGAGCCGCCGCGTCAGCCCCCTTTCCGCCCACTGCTCCGGACCATCATGAAACACACGCTCTCCCTCGCCTCGCTGCGCCGCCCGCTGCGTGCGCTGTTCGCCGCGCTGCCGTTTGCCGCGGCATCGCTCGCCGCACCGGCCGCGCACGCGGACGATGCGCCCAAGGTGGTGCGAATCGCCGTCGTCGCGTATTCGAGCGGCGGCAAGACGCAATACGCGGGCGCATCCGCGCTGATCGACGCCGACAAGTCGCTCGAGAAAGCGCTCGCCGCGCGGCACGTGACGCTGCAATGGGTGCCCGTATCGACCGCGGCGGTCGGCACGCTCGTCAACGAGGCGTTCACGAACGGCAGCATCGACTTCGCGGGCTACGGCGACCTGCCGTCGGTCGTCGTCAACGCGTCGGGCACGCATACGCGCCTGATCGTGCCGGGCGGGGTCGGCAGCAACACGTATCTCGTCGTGCCGGCCGGCTCGACCGCGAAATCGATCGTCGACCTGAAAGGCAAGCGCATCGCGCTCAATCGCGGCCGGCCGTGGGAAGTCACGTTCAGCAAGCTGCTCGCGGAGAACGGGCTGAAGCTGTCCGACTTCAGGATCTACAACCTCGATCCGCAGGCCGGTGCAGCGGCCGTCGCGGCCGGCCGGGTCGACGGCTTCTTCACGCTGTCCGACGCGTATTCGCTCGTCGACAAGCACGTCGGCAAGATCATCTGGTCGACCAAGACCGCGCCCGACGACTGGAAGATGCGCGCTGAACTGTGGGCGTCCGACGATTTCGTGCGACGCTACCCCGACATCACGCAGCTCGTCGCGACGGCCTACGTGCGTGCCGCGCACTGGATCTCGCAGCCGCAGAACCGCGACGCGTACGTGAAGATCCTGAGCGCGTCCGGCCAGCCGGAAAGCGTCGTGCGCCGCGAATACGCGGACGAGGCGACACCGTGGAAAGAGCAATGGACGCCGCTCTTCACGCCCGCGCTGACCGGTCACTATCGCGACGTCGTCGCGTATAGCCGCCAGGCCGGCCTGACGTCCACGCCGGTCGACGTGAATGCGCTGCTCGCGCCGACGTTCGTCGCGACCGCGCTCAAGCAGCTCGGGCTCGACGGCTACTGGCGCGCCGATGCGGCGCGCGTCGCGAGCCGCTGATGCCGGTGCACGCCCTCGCATCGAACGGCGCCCGCGCAGCCCGCCTGCCCGGCGTGGCCCGCTTCGGCGGGCTGGCGCTGTGGTGGGCCACGCCCGTCGCGTTCGTCACGCTGTGGTGGCTCGCGAGCGCGCAGCGCTGGTTCCCGCCGCAGCTCGTCGTGCCGCCCGAACGGCTCGCGGCGACGCTGCGCACCCTGCTCGACACCGGCGAACTGCGCGACAACCTGCTGATCACGCTGCATCGCCTCGCGCTCGGGTTCGCGATCGGCGCGACGGGCGGGGCCGCGTTCGGCATCCTGCTGGCGCGCAGCCGGCTGTTCTCCGACTACCTGCGGCCGACCTTCGACCTGCTGCGGCAGGTGCCGACGCTCACGCTGATTCCGCTGCTGATCCTGCTGATCGGCGTCGACGAGCCGCTGAAGCTCGTCGTCGTCGGCAAGGCCGTGTTCTTCCCGGTTGCGCTGGCCGCGTACACGGGCGTGCATGACGCGCCGCGCGATCTCGTCGAGATGGCGCGCCACTACGGGCTCGGCCGCTTCGCGCTGCTGCGCGACGTGCTGCTGCCGGCCGCGTTGCCGCCGCTACTGACCGGCGTGCGGATCGCGCTCGCACGCGCGTGGCTCGCGCTCGTCGCGGTCGAGCTGCTCAGCGCCGACAGCGGGATCGGCCAGATGATGGAACTCGCACGGCAGATGCTGCGGCTCGACGTGGTGCTCATCGACGTCGCGGTGATCGGGCTGATCGGCTTCGCGATCGACCGGTCGATCGCGCTCGTGCAACGCTACGCATTGCGCTGGCAGACGCCCGCGCGCTGAACGGACAGGCTTCGAATGACCCTCGCTACGCGCCCCCTCTCGTTCGTCGCGCTGCGCCGCCGCGCACGCGGCCTCGTCGTGCCGGCCCTGTTGCTGGCCGCATGGCAATACGCGTCCTCCGGCGACGCGGCCCATCAATACGCGTTCGTGCCGTTGCAGCAGGTCGGCGCCGCACTCGTCGAACTCGCCCGCAGCGGCGAACTCGCCACCGATCTCGGCGCGAGCCTGCGCCGCACGACGCTCGGCCTGGCGGCGGGCGTCGTGTTCGGGCTCGTGTTCGGCGCGGCAATGGCACGCTCGACGCTCGCGCGCAAGCTCGGCGAGCCGGCGTTCCAGGCACTGCGCTACGTGCCGCTGCTCGGGTTGATTCCGCTGCTGAGTTTGTGGGCCGGCAGCGGCGAATTCGCGAAGGTGCTCATCATCGCGCTCGCCGCGTTTTACCCGATGACCACCGCGAGCTTCGACGGGCTGCGCCGCGTCGATCCGCGCTATGTCGAACTCGCGCAGTCGTATCGCCTGACGCACATCGGCCTGTGGCGCGACGTGCTGATTCCCGGCGCGCTGCCCGACCTGTTCGCGGGCGTGCTACAAGCCGTGCCGTTCGCCTGGATCACGGCGACCAGCAGCGAGCTGCTGTTCAACGCGGGTGCGGGTGTCGGCAGCCTGATGCAGAACGCGCAGGCCGGCGCGCGCGCCGACGTGTTGCTGGTGTGCGTGCTGGGGGTGACGGCGCTCGCTGTCGGCATGAGTGCGCTATGCGAGCGGATCGCGCAGCGCGCGCTGCGCTGGCGCGATCACGCCTGACGGCGCAGCCGCGCGTCGGCGTCGCCTCCATCACCCGCGTCGCGCGGCTTCAGGATGCCGAGCTGCGCGAGCCGCGCGCGCACGATGTTGCGCGACTGGTCGAGCAGGCGCGACATGCGCAGCTGGTTGTGTTCGCTGTAGTCGAACACGCTGCGGTAGACAGTGTCCTCGATGTGCTGCCAGAGCGCCGGCGTGCCGAGATCCAGCAGCTCGATCACCGCATGGCGCAGCGCATCGGTCGCCTCGGCCACGTCGCGCGCCCGGCGCGGCGGGGCCGCCGCCGAGGCGCGCGGGTCGCCGGCCTCGGGCGCGAGCGACAGCGCGGAGAACTGCAGGTCGCCCACATCGATCGCGCCACCCGCGCAGATCAGCACCGCGTGGTGGATCACGTTCTCGAGTTCGCGGATATTGCCCGGCCACGCGTGCGCATGCAGCCGTGCGCGCGCGGCGTCCGTGAGCGTCGGCGCGGCGACGCGCAGCCGCTTCGCATAGGTGTCGATGAAGTGCTCGATCAGCGGCGCGATGTCGCCGGGCCGCTCGCGCAGCGGCAACAGGCTCAGCTTCACGACGTTGAGCCGGTAATAAAGATCCTCGCGGAAATTGCCCGCGCGCACCGCAGCCTCGAGATTCACGTTGGTCGCCGCGACGAGCCGTACGTCGATCTTCACGGTCTTGCGCGAGCCGACCGGCGTCACTTCGCGCTCCTGCAGCACGCGCAGCAGCTTGACCTGCGCGGACAGCGGCAGGTCGCCCACTTCATCCAGAAACAGCGTGCCGCGATTCGCGGATTCGAACCAGCCGGGCTGGCTGTTGATCGCGCCGGTAAACGCGCCGCGTTCGTGGCCGAACAGCTCGCTTTCGATCAGCGTCTCGGAGAACGCACCGCAGTTGACCGCAACGAACGGGCCGTCGTGGCGCTCGCTCAGCGAATGCACGAGGCGTGCGATCAGCTCCTTGCCGGTGCCGCTCTCGCCGGTGACGAGCACGGTCGCGTCGCTTGGCGCGACGAGCTGGATGCGCTCGAGCAGTACGCGCGACTTGGGATCGTCGAACGTCAGCGCCTTCGCACGGATCGTGATCGCATGCGAAGTCGGGTCCGGCAAACTGAAGATGGCCATGGCACGACCGGCGTGTTGAACGGGGAAGGTTCGACGATAGCAAGACGCGCGCCGGCCACGAACCAATTCATCGAGCTATCGGTATGACGACGGCCGGATTGCGCCGGCCGCCGCGCGAAGTCACCCGAGGTCACGCGAGACCGGTCATCTTCCATTGCTGTTCGAGCGCGCCCGGCCCGAACTCGAGCGAGCCGCCGAGCGGCTCCGCGAGCGCCTGGAAATACGCGGCTTCCTCGAGGATCAGGATGTACTTCGACACGTCGAGGATCGAGGTGCCCCAGAAGGTCGCGCCGCCATTCGCCTCGATGATCGCCGGTACTTCGGAGTCGCGGCGGATCGTGTCGACGATGAAACGCGGCTCGCCGGGACGGCGATCGACATACACCGGGATCTCGCGGGCGCGCGTGTAGCGCGCGGCCGGCGCATAGCGGATCGGCAGCGGGCGATGCGCGCTCGCCCATGCGCCGAGGTACGGGCCGTGCACGTGGATCACGACACCGACGTCCGGCACCTCGCGGAACACGTCCGCATAGCGCGGCCCGTTGCCGCCCGCGCGCGCATCGCCATGCAGCACGTCGCCGTCGAACGTCACGACCACCGGCTGGATCTCCTGCGACGCGGCCCACGGGCTCAGCGCCGACAGCGCGACGACGAGCTCGGTGCCCGGCACGCGCTGGAACGCCTGGAACGTGTTGGTCGCGGACAGCGTGCGCGTGTCCTTCAGCACGCGCGCGGCCTGCGTGAACTCGCGCGTGGCGCGCTCGACGAATGCCACGAGTTCGCCGCTGTCGATGGTTGAGGTGACGGACATGAGAACGGTTTCCTTGATCGGGTGAACAGAGAGGATCGCGTCGCGACGCCGCGACGCACGCCGACCGGATCAGCAGCAATCGTGCCAGCCGCGCACGCCCGCATCGAACGCCCGCGCCACGGTGCGTGCGCACCGGGCACACCGCGTGCGGCACGAGCCATGCACATGCTGCTGTTGCGGGAGCAACAGCCCGCCGGCCCGGATTGCTGCGCGACGCACAGCCGGTGCCTGCATGCAGCACACGCCGTACGACACAACGCCCCGTCGCACCGCGCGCCGCACACGCAACGGCTGCGCTGGTTCGAAACTTGCGTCGTGATCGGCCCGCGCCGTGCAATGTCCGGCGCATCCGATCCGATCTCATCGACCTCCATCCGACCATGACGCTCCTCCCCTTGCGCGGCTGCGCCGCGCGCACGCTGCTGGCTTCGGCACTCGCCGTATCGTCGTTCCTTTCATACGCGGCTTCGCCCGGCCGCGTTCCCGCACCCGACCCGCTGCAGGGCGACGGCCGCGTGTCCGCGTTCTACACATGGGACCGCGACATTCCGGCGACGCCCGGCGTGCTGCTGCGCACCGAGCCGCTACCCGCGACGCTCGGGCTCGCGAGCGCCGGGCGCCAGCTGCGCATCCTCTATGCGTCGACCGACGGTGTCGGCGGCCACACGCCGATCGCCGTGTCGGGTGCGCTGTTCGTGCCGCGCGGCACGCCACCCGCCGGCGGCTGGCCGATCGTCGCGTGGGCGCACGGCACGTTCGGGATGGCCGATATCTGCGCGCCGTCGTGGTTTGGCCGCTCGTATCGCGACGTGCGCTACCTGAACGCATGGCTTCAGCAGGGGTTCGCGGTCGTCGCGACCGATTATCAGGGGCTCGGCACGCCGGGCCCGAATCCGCAGCTCAACAACCGCTCGAACAGCTACACGCTGCTCGACAGCGTGCGCGCGGTGCTCGGCGGCGTGCCGGGCCTCGCGAACGAGGTTGTGCTCGTCGGCCAGTCGCAAGGCGGCTCGGCCGTGTTCGCGGCGGCCGGCTACGCGAGCGCCTATGCGCCCGAACTCGCGATCCGCGCGACCGTTGCCACCGGAACGATCTACAACGCATCGCCCGCCACGCTCGCGTCGCTGCCGAAGTTCGACAGTGCGTACCGGCGCGATCCCGAGCGCGTCGACCCGACGCTCGCGTACCAGTTTTACTCGGTGCTGTCCGCGCAGCAGATCGACCCGTCGCTGCGTGCGGACGAAGTGCTGACCGACCAGGCGCTGCCGATCCTCGAACAGGCGCGCACCAGTTGCCTCGCGTCGCTCGAGGACGATGCCGCGCTCGCGCACCTCACGCACGCGAACACCGTGAAGCCCGGCGGCGATGCACGGCTGAAGGCGTGGTGGGACGCGTACCTGACGTACCCGACGCTGAAGATCGCCACGCCCGTCTTCATCGGCGCGGGCGCGGACGACGGGCTCGCGCCGCTCGAACTCGCGCTCGCGAAGGATGCATGCGCGGCCGGCACGACGGTCGAAGCGCACCTGTACGCGGGCCGCGAACACAACGGCACCGTGAACGCGTCGCTCGCCGATTCGATCCCGTTCGTGAAGCGCGTGCTCGCCGGCGAGACGATCCGCCCGGTCTGCACGCCCGCCGCGCAGCAGGCTGTGTCGCAGTAGCGGGCGCCACGCGCTTTGCACGACGGCGCGAATGCATTTCCGAATCCGTTATTGGATCGCGCCGCCGCGCATTTTTATACTCGTCAGCACTCTCTTCCAAAGAGTGCCAGCCAATTTCGACAGATCAGCACAGGACGAACAAATGAGCCTACGCCCCTTGCACGACCGCGTGATCGTGAAGCGACTCGACCAGGAAACCACCACCGCGTCGGGCATCGTGATCCCCGACAGCGCCGCGGAAAAGCCCGACCAGGGTGAAGTGATCGCCGTCGGCCCCGGCCGCAAGGATGCGGACGGCCAGCGCATCGTGCTCGACCTGCAGGTCGGCGAGCGCGTGCTGTTCGGCAAGTACGCGGGCCAGGCCGTCAAGGTGGACGGCAACGAGTTTCTCGTGCTGCGCGAGGAAGACATCGTCGCAGTCGTCAATCAATAACGGAGCGCAATCATGGCAGCGAAGGAAATCATTTTCAGCGACGTCGCACGTGCGAAGCTGACGGAAGGCGTGAACATTCTCGCGAACGCAGTGAAGGTCACGCTCGGGCCGAAGGGCCGCAACGTCGTGCTCGAACGCAGCTTCGGCGCACCGGTCGTCACGAAGGACGGTGTGTCGGTCGCGAAGGAAATCGAACTCGCCGACAAGCTGCAGAACATCGGCGCGCAGCTCGTGAAGGAAGTCGCGTCGCGCACCAGCGATGCGGCCGGCGACGGTACCACGACGGCCACCGTGCTCGCGCAGGCGATCGTCCGCGAAGGCCAGAAGTACGTCGCGGCCGGGCTCAATCCGCTCGACCTGAAGCGCGGCATCGACAAGGCCGTCGCCGCGGCCGTCGAAGAGCTGAAGAAGATCAGCCGGCCGACCACCACGAGCAAGGAAATCGCGCAGGTCGCGACGATCTCCGCAAACGGCGAGGAGTCGATCGGCCAGCGCATCGCGGAAGCGATCGACCGCGTCGGCAAGGAAGGCGTGATTACCGTCGAGGACGGCAAGTCGCTCGCGGACGAGCTCGATGTCGTCGAGGGGCTGCAGTTCGATCGCGGCTACCTGTCGCCGTACTTCATCAACAATCCCGACAAGCAGATCGCCGAGATCGAAAGCCCGTACATCCTGCTGCACGACAAGAAGATCTCGAACATCCGCGACCTGCTGCCGGTGCTCGAACAGGTCGCGAAATCGGGCCGGCCGCTGCTGATCATCGCGGAAGATGTCGAAGGCGAAGCGCTCGCGACGCTGGTCGTCAACAACATCCGCGGGATCCTGAAGACGGTGGCCGTGAAGGCGCCGGGCTTCGGCGACCGCCGCAAGGCACTGCTCGAAGACATCGCGATCCTGACCGGCGGGCAGGTGATCGCCGAGGAAACGGGCCTGACGCTCGAAAAGGCGACGCTGGCTGAACTCGGCCAGGCGAAGCGCATCGAGGTCGGCAAGGAAAACACGACCGTGATCGACGGCGCGGGCGATGCGAAGAACATCGAGGCGCGCGTGAAGCAGATCCGCGTGCAGATCGAGGAAGCGACGTCGGACTACGACCGCGAGAAACTGCAGGAACGCGTCGCGAAGCTCGCGGGCGGTGTGGCGGTCATCAAGGTCGGCGGTGCCACCGAGATCGAAGTGAAGGAAAAGAAGGACCGCGTCGACGACGCGCTGCACGCCACGCGCGCGGCCGTCGAGGAAGGCATCGTGCCGGGCGGCGGTGTCGCGCTGATCCGCGTGCGGCAGGCGATCCGCGAACTGCAGGGCGTGAACGCCGACCAGAACGCGGGCATCAAGATCGTGCTGCGCGCGCTCGAGGAACCGCTGCGCCAGATCGTCGCGAACGCAGGCGAGGAAGCGAGCGTCGTCGTCGCGAAGGTGGCCGAAGGCTCGGGCAACTTCGGGTACAACGCGCAGACGGGCGAATACGGCGACCTCGTCGAGTCGGGCGTGCTCGACCCGACCAAGGTCACGCGCACGGCACTGCAGAACGCGGCGTCGGTCGCGGGGCTGCTGCTGACGACCGATGCCACCGTGTTCGAAGCGCCGAAGGATGCGGCACCGGCGGCAGCGCCGGGCGGCCCGGGCGCGGGTGGGCCCGGGTTCGATTTCTGACGGCGTGTCGCGTGTGCCGGTTCGCCGGCATGCGCGGCGGGCGTGCACGGCCCCGTGCATGCACTGCAAGACGCAGGCAACGCGTGGCGACGAAAGTCGTCACGCGTTTTTTGCATGGGATCGGCGAAACCGGGCGGTGTGCCGGCCTGCCGGCGCGCTCGGGTAAGATGAACGCCCGTCTCGCCGCCCTACCGTCCGCGCCATGTCGACCACCATCAACACCTTGCTGCCGCTCGCCGGCGTCCTTTTGCTGAGTGTCGCCAGCCCCGGCCCGAACTTCGTGATCGTGACGTCCACCGCGGTCGCGTCACGCCGCGCCGGCGTGATGACCGGCCTTGGCCTGTCTGCCGCGTCCGGCACCTGGGCGGCCATCGCGATCGCCGGGCTCAGCCTGCTGGTCACGCATGTCGCATGGGTGCACACGGCGTTGCGACTGGCGGGCGCCGCCTACCTGATCTGGCTCGGCCTGAAAATGATCCTGACCGCGCGCAAGCCGTTGCCCGCCGCCGCACCGGCCGCCGCGTCCGACTGGCACGCCGCGAAAAAGGGCTACGTCGTCAGCATGACGAATCCGAAATCGGTCGCGTTCTACGGGAGCATCTTCGCGCTGATGGTGCCGGCCCATGCACCGGCATGGCTCGACCTCGCGGTCGTCACGCTGTCGGTTGCGATATCGGCCGCGTGGTACTGCACGATGGCGCTGCTCGCATCGCACCCGTCGGTGCGCGCGCTGCTGGTGCGTCGCAAGGCCGTGCTCGATACCGCGGCCGGTCTGCTGCTGATGGGCGTCGGCGGGCGGATGCTCGCCGGGCGTTGATCCACCCGGCTTCCGCTCACTCGTCGAACCTTCACCGTTCCCCGCCATGCCGACTGCACAAACCATACTCGACGACTACGAACGCCTCGGCTGGACCGGCAACGATCCGATGTCGCAGATGCTGGCCCTGCGGCGCGACGACCCGGCGGCGCTCGCCGACCTCGTGATCGCTTCGTTCGATCGAGAGCTGTCGCATACGACCTTCCTCGACGCCGCGCTCGACCTGATGGACGACACCGCTTTCGCGAACGTCGCCGCCAAAGCGTGGCAAAACGTCCGCAACGGCGCATGGAACGAGCGACTCGCGAGCGTGTTGTCGAGCGCGGTGATGCAGACGCCGCAGGTATTTTCCGGTCACTGGGACGTGTTCCTCGACGTCGCCACCACGAAGCGGTCGCCGCGCGTGTACTACGAGGAAAACGCGTGGCGGATGCTCGATCCGGCGACGGTCGAAGCATGGCGTGGCCGGCTTGCGGACGCCCCCTCCCGCGACGACGCGGCGCACGAACGCGCCATCGCACTGCTGCATTCGCGACACCCGGCAGCCATTCGCGACGCCGCAGCCCGGTTATTTCCGGACGATCCCGGGAAATGCGCCAACCGGCTCATGTCCGCCGGCTATGCGCAGGAACACGACACGTTGCGCGCGTTGCATGGCGAATCGCCGCTGCATATCGACTTCGGCGTGACACTGCGCGCGCCGAGACTCCGCGAGATGCCGAAGTGGAAACGCGAGATTCACGCGCATCATCCAACCTGGCATGCCGGCGAGGCGCATCGATCGGGCGCGCGCTTCGGCGGCGTGTCGACGCATCGATGCGGCCTGTGTCACGAGCCGCTGCATCGGTTGTTGCGGCTGCCGCACCCTGTTGAAGCAGGCATCGACAGCACGACGCCCTTGTCGTTCGACACCTGCCTGTCGTGCGTCGGCTGGGAGAGCGACGGCCCGCTGTTCCACCGGCACGACGATGCGGGCAACGCGTGTGCGCACCCGTCCCAGCAACGCGACAGCGCGATCCAGCCGGAGTATCCGGCCGCCGCATTCGTGGAGGCAGACGTTGCCCTCTTCGCCGCACCGGCACGCTGGACGCGGCAGGACTGGGGCGAATCGAACGACCGACAGAACCTGAGCCGTGTCGGCGGCGCACCGTCGTGGGTACAGTCCGCGTGGTATCCCGACTGTCCGGATTGCGGCCGCAAGATGTCATTCGTCATGCAGCTCGATTCCCACCTTCCGCAAACGGACGGCGGCGAATGGCTGTGGGGCAGCGGCGGCGCGAACTACACGTTCTGGTGCGCGCCGTGCCGCACCAGCGCGCATCTCTGGCAGTGCACGTAGCCCTTGCCCATAGCACGTAGTGCGCAGCACGCAGCACGCAGCACGCAGCACGCAGCACGCAGCACGCAGCACGCAGCACGCAGCACGCAGCACGCAGCACGCAGCACGCAGCATCGTCCCACACCGGCCGCGCAACCTTTACGACCTTTTTACTTGCAGCCGCGCGTGCGTTCACTAGAATGTGTTCGCAATCCATCACCGAGTACGCACCATGCGCATCCGAAGTCCTCGCCCTCCGAGTTGCTTTTCTGCCTGACAGGCAGGACGCCTGCGTCTCTCTTTTCCCGAGCCACCGTCCTGCCAGCAGGCGGACGGTGCGCGTCGTAGTCCTTCCCGTGCACGCTTGAACACGACGTCGATGCGTTAGCCGCGCATCGCGCAATGCGAGCGCGTTCACGCGGAAACTCCCGTATCACGACGCGCCATCGATCCGCCGCCGCGGCAACGATCGATTGGCATGCCTGCGTCCCGCATGCCGATCTCATCCAGTTTATTTTGCATACCTGATTTAACCAACGGAAGTTCCCGATACCGGAGCCCGATCATGTTCGAGATCGACAAGCAGTACACCCGCGAATTCATCCACACCGCGTGCGGCGGCAGCAAGCAGGCGTTCCTGCCGACGAAGAACGGCAAGGTCGTGGCCGCCTGCCTGCGCACGGACCTCAACCCGCATGCGCCCGACGTGATCCTCTGCGACGGTAGCGCATCCGCGCGGGCGGCCGGCAGGACGCTCGCCGCGCAACGCGATGCCATTCCGGTGTTCATCCGCATGGCAACCGACGCGTACCGCTTCGTCGGCCAGTACGTCGTCAGCGAATCGCTCACCGCACCGCTCGACTGCGCGCCTTACGTGCGCAACAGCAGCTTCACGTCCGGGCAGATCTCGCGCGTGCTCAAGCTCAAGCGCTGCTGACCCGCCTGGCGGGCGCCTCGCGCGCCTCGTCCCGGTCATCTTTCATACAGGAGCAATCATGCTTGGCCTGACGTTCTGGAAACACGTGATCGGTGCGCGGACCGATGCAATCCGCGATGACAGGGCGGCTGCACACGACCGGCACCGACGGGTGTCGAGGACGCTCGTGCTGGCCAGCGCCGCGGTGGCGTTCGCGGCGATCGCGTTCGGCGCGCCGGTCGTCGGCATTTCGGTGTTTCTGCTGACGACGCTGCCGTTCGTGCTGTCGGGCACCTGAGGCGGTGCGTATCGGGCTCGGTTCCATCGGCGATCGATACACAATTTTAATACCGGGCCCCCGCGTATCTGACACCGTCTTTACGCGGTTTTGTCTAGGATTTCCCTGTCATCCCGACACGGAGAGATCCGCATGCAAACGCAGCAGGCCGCCGCTGGCGGCCAACCCGACCTTCCCTACCGACGCGGCGGTGCACCGTTCGCGGCACGGCTGGCCGACGCCTGCCCGCCGGACAACATCCTGCTCGACGTGCCCGTCGAAAGCGCGATCCAGTTGTTCGACCTCGTCGCGCGAACTATCGAGCGCGGCAGTGGGGTATCCGCGGAACGGATCAGGACCGAACTGACGAAGCGCGAGCAACTCGGCTCGACCGGCCTCGGCCAGGGCGTCGCGATTCCGCATGCGCGCGTCGACGGCCTCCGCTCGGCCGTCGCGTTGTTCGTTCGCGCGCAGTATCCGTTCATCTTCAACGCGCCGGACCGCAAGCCCGTGCGTGAATTCATCGTGCTGGTCCTGCCGAAAGAGGACGATCGCGCGCACCTTGAACTGCTCGCCGACGCGGCGCGGTGTTTCAGCGAACGCCCGTTCCGGCAGGCATCGCGCGACGCGCTGACGCCGGCCGAGATTCACCAGTTGATGCAACGCACGCATTGATGCCGCACCGTGCGGCAACAGGCACTCCCTTCATCCATTCGGACTCCCATGTTCCCAGACCCTGAAAGTCCCACTCAGACGTCACGGCGCGTAGCCGGCCTCGCGCGCTCGCTGCCGTTCATGCAGGCCCTGCACGGGCAGACCGTCGTCATCGTCGATGGCGGCGCCGCTGGCGATGTGCGCGCCCGTCAGGCATTCGCGCAGGATGTCGCGCTGCTCGCACTCACCGGCGTTCGACCGATCGTCGTCCAGGGTGGTCCGGCCGCGTCCGGTTCGCAATCGATCCACGCCGTGCACGCGGCGATGGCGGGCGTCAATCATGAACTGGTGCGCCTGATCGGCAGTCACGGCGCCAAGGCGATCGGCATTGACGGTCACGATGGCGGCCTGCTGGTGGCAAGCGCGGATTCCGACCGCACCGACACGGGCACGGTCGCCCGGTTCGACGGCACCGCGCTGAACGCGTTTCTCGAAAACGGACTGGTGCCCGTCGTGATGCCGGTCGCTCCGGACGACGCAGGCCACGATCACCTGCTGCGCGCGGAACGGCTCGGCAGCCTCTTCGCGCAGCGCACGGGCGCCGTGACGCTGGTGATGATGGTCGAAGGCACGCTGCTGCGCGAACTCGGCGAGCTCGCCGGCCTCTACGGCATCACGGAACTCGAGCAATGGCTTGCCGAGCATCCGGCCGCCGCTGCGGCGCCCTGCGTGCGGGACGCGCTCGATGCGCTCGCGCACGGCGTGCAGAACGTCCATCTCGCCGATATCGGGCAACCCGAATCGCTGATCGACGAACTGCTGACGGAGGAAGGATCGGGTGTCGTGTTCTGCCGTCGCGGCAACACCGACCTGCTGTCGGAAACCCGCCGCTACTTCGCGGATTCGGCCAGCGTGCTGCGTGACGGTTTCAGCGTCGAACAGAAACAGGTGGTGCGTTTCTGACCGGGTAGCAGGAAAGCGCTTGCGGCGACCCGAAAAGGCCGCCGCAAGCATGCAACATCAACGACGCGTCGCCAGCCGCCGCACGACGCTCACCAGCGCATCGACCTCGTCGCACGTGTTGTAGAACGCGAGCGACGGCCGCACCGTTGCCTCGAGCCCGAAACGCCGCAGGATCGGCTGTGCGCAGTGATGCCCCGAGCGCACCGCGATGCCCTCTTCGTTCAGCGCCTGCCCGACTTCCTCGGTCTCATAGCCCTTCAGCACGAACGACAGCACGCTCGCCTTGTCGCGCGCGGTGCCGACCAGGCGCACGCCCGGCACCGGCGCGAGCACGCTCGTTGCATACGCGAGCAGGTCGTGCTCGTAGCGCGCGATGTTCTCGATGCCGACCCGGCTCACGTAGTCGAGCGCGGCGCCCAGCCCCACCGCATCGGCAATGTTGCCGGTGCCGGCCTCGAAGCGATTGGGCGGCGGCTGAAACACGGTGCGCTCGAACGTCACGTCCGCGATCATGTTGCCGCCGCCCTGCCAGGGCGGCATGTCGTCGAGGATCGCGCGCTTGCCGTACACGACGCCGATCCCGGTCGGCCCGTAGATCTTGTGCCCGGAGAACACGAAGAAATCCGCATCGAGCGCCTGCACGTCCACGCGCATGTGCGAAATCGACTGTGCGCCGTCGACGAGCGCCTTCGCGCCCGCGCGATGCGCAAGGTCGACGATCTCCTTCACCGGCACGACCGTGCCGAGCGCGTTCGACACCTGCGTGACGGACACGATCTTCGTGCGGTCGTTGAGCAGCTTCCGGTATTCGTCGAGCAGCACCTGCCCCGAATCGTCGACCGGAATCACGCGCAGCTTCGCGCCTTTCTGCGCGGCAAGCTGCTGCCACGGCACGATGTTCGCGTGATGCTCGAGGTTTGACACGATGATCTCGTCGCCTTCACCGACGTTCTGTACGCCCCACGACTTCGCGATCAGGTTGATCGCCTCGGTCGTGCCGCGCACGAACACGATCTCATCCGGCGACGATGCGCCGATGAAGCGCTGCACCGTTTCCCGCGCATGCTCGTACGCATCCGTCGCGCGGCCGGCCAACGCATGTGCCGCGCGGTGAATGTTCGAGTTCTCGTGTGCGTAGAAGTAGGCGAGACGGTCGATCACGGCCTGCGGCTTGTGCGTCGTCGCCGCGTTGTCGAACCACACGAGCTGCTTGCCGTTCACGCGCTCCTGCAGGATCGGGAAATCGCGGCGGATCGCGTTCACGTCGAACGGCGGATGTGCGCCGCGATGCAACTGACCTTGCGGTTCGGCTGCGTGCGTATCGTCGATGAAGTAACGCGGCACGTCCGAGCCCGATGCACGCGACACCGGCACGTCGCGATGCACGGCGAGCAGTTCGCGCAGCGCATCGTCGCCCGGCAGCCCGAACGCTTCCGGCGACGCGAGACCGTTGGACGGCACGACGATGTCCTGCGGTGTCGCCTGCCAGCCCTGCAGCGAACCGTCGGTGAAGTAGTACGGCGAGGCCTTCGCCGCACCTTCCGGCGCCGGCGCATTCACCTGCGGCACACCGAGCGCCGCGCCGCCGACGCGCGGTTCGAGCGCGGGTGCGATCGACACGGCGTTGTCGGGCAGCCCGTTCTGCGCGGCCGCATGCGGCGCAAGCGCCGGTGCGCGGTTGCCGAGCGACAGCACGTGGGTCGGCGCGGACGGCGCGAGGTTCGCGCCGGGCACTTTCCCTTGCGGGAGCGCGAGACCGGGCACGCCGGTGCCCGCACCGCCCGGCCCCGCGAGCGGCGAGCCGCCCGGGACCGGATTGCTCACCGACGCCAGGATCGGCGCGGCGGCCGGCAAGGCAGACGGCACGCCGCCGACCGCACCGCTGCCCGCCGACAACCCGGGCGCGGTGGCCTGCCCGGGCGGCGTCGCGAAGAACTCGGACGCGAGCCGTGCGAGCGTTGCCGGGTCGGGCAACCCTGCCGGCAACGGCGCGTGCGGCAGCGCGTGCGCGTCGCCGCCGGCCAGGCCGGGATTAACGGTAGGTGTCGGGATAGTCATGGAACTTGGCGATTTCGACGTCATCGAGGACAGCCAGCGCATCCGGCGAATGGACCGCGAGCGAGCAATACAGCGAGATCAGGTACGACGCGATCGCCTGGTTGTTGATCCCCATGAAGCGCACCGACAGGCCCGGGCCCTGCTCGCCCGCGACGCCCGGCTGATAGAGGCCGACGACACCCTGGCGCTTGTCGCCGACGCGCAGCAGCAGGATCTTGGTCTTGCCGTCCGCGACCGGCACCTTGTCCGACGGGATCAGCGGAATGCCGCGCCACGTGAGGAACTGCGAGCCGAACAGGCTGACCGTCGGCGGCGGCACACCGCGCCGCGTGCATTCGCGGCCGAACGCGGCGATCGCGAGCGGGTGCGTGAGGAAGAACGCAGGCTCCTTCCACACCTTGGTCAGCAGTTCGTCGAGATCGTCCGGCGTCGGCGCGCCCGTCAGCGGGAAGATCCGCTGTTCGTCGGTCACGTTCGCGAGCAGCCCGTAGTCGGGGTTGTTGATCAGCTGGCTTTCCTGCAGCTCCTTGATCGTCTCGATCGTCAGGCGCAGCTGTTCCTTGATCTGGTCGTGAGGACTGCTGTAAAGATCGGAGATCCGCGTATGCACGTCGAGCACCGTGCTCACCGCGTTCAGGAAATACTCGCGCGGTTGTTCCTCGTACGGCACGAAGGTCTGCGGCAGCACGCTTTCGTCCTCGAGCTGCGTGCACGCGGCACGCACGGCTTCCGGGTTCTTCACCTGGTTCAGGCGATAGATGCCGGCCTCGACCGGCACCCATTGCAGCAGATGGGTCAGCCAGCGCGGCGTGATCGTGGAAAGCTGGGGGACGGTCTTGGTAGCGTTCGCTAGTTGGCGGGCGGCGTGATCGCTCAGCGCGGCCGTGCCGCTTGCAACGGTCGACATGTGGGGCTCCGGGTTCTTAAGATGAAAAACGGGATTGCTTATGACGCTGGGTGATTATCGGAAGCACGCCCCTGCCGGCTCAACATGCTATAGCCGTCACGTCGCGTGCAACCGAAAGGGAAACGAAACCGGGCGACCTCAGGTGACGTACGCGCCCGGCAGCAGCGTCGAGATCGACACGTCGAATGCGCGCGCGATCTTGTCGGCCGTGACGATCGACGCGATCGCCTCGCCGCGCTCGATCTCGCCGACATACGAACGGTTCAGCCCCGCGTGCTCGGCCAGTTGCTCCTGCGACCACGTGCGCGCTTCGCGCAGCTTGCGCACGTTGGCGCCGAAGTGATGGATGAGGTCGCTCATCGCGCCTCCTAGGCGACACGCGCCGCCGCGCGCGGCGCGGCATTCGCTTCGCTGCGCAGCACCGCCTGCGTGATGTTCGCGCCGGCCGGCACGTCCTGCGTGAGCCACACGTTGCCGCCGATCACCGCGCCACGCCCGATCGTCACGCGGCCGAGGATCGTGGCGCCCGCATAGATCACCACGTCGTCCTCGACAATCGGGTGGCGTGCGAGCCCTTTCTCCAGATGGCCGGCCGCATCGCGCGGAAAGCGCTTCGCACCGAGCGTGACGGCCTGGTACACGCGCACGCGCTCGCCGATGATCGCCGTCTCGCCGATCACGACGCCGGTACCGTGGTCGATGAAGAAGCCCGCGCCGATGCGCGCGCCCGGATGGATGTCGATGCCCGTCTCCGCGTGCGCCTGTTCGGCGATGATCCGCGCGAGCAGCGGCAGGCCGAGCCCGTACAGCTCGTGTGCGAGCCGGTGGTGGATCATCGCGAGGATGCCCGGATAGCACAGCAGCACCTCGTCGACGCTGCCGGCCGCCGGATCGCCGTGGAACGCGGCCAGCACGTCGCTGTCGAGCAGCCGGCGGATCTCGGGCAGGCGCGCGGCAAACGCCTGCACGGCCGTCGACGCAACCTCGTCGACATGATCGACCGGCCCGTCGGCATTGCGCTGCCGCGCCGCGTAGCGCAATTCCAGCTTCACCTGCGCGAGCAGCGCGTTCAGTGCCGCGTCGAGCGCATGGGCCACGTGGAAGTTCTCGCTCTCCTGGCGCAGCTCGGGCGGCCCGAGCCGCATCGGGAACAGCACGCCCTTCAGCGCGCCGATGATCTGCGCGAGCGCTTCGCGCGCCGGCAGGTCGCGCCCGCCCGGTTCGAGCGAGCGCCGCTGCTTCTCGCGCCATGCGCGGCGCACCGTCTGCAGCGATTGAACGATGTCGTCGATGTCGAATGCGGCCATGCTGCTTTCTCCCTGTCTCGGCCGTGAATCAGTCCTGCGCCCACGGCAGGCCGCGAAAGCGCCAGCCGTTGCCGACGCCGCGATGCTGCCGTTCGTCGAGGTCGCCCTCGAACCCTTCGAGCACGTTGAATACCTGCGTGAAGCCACCCTTCGTCGCGGCCTCGGCCGCCTGCGCCGAGCGGTTGCCGCTACGGCACAACAGCAGCACGACGGCCGCCTTGCCCGTCTTCGCTTCCAGTTCGCGCACGAAGCGCGGGTTGCGCGTCAGGCTCGTGCCGGTCGCCCACGGCACGTGCAGCGATTCCGGCACGTGGCCGACGAATTTCCGCTCCTCGGCGGTGCGGACATCCACCAGCAGCGCATCGCCGGACGAGAACAGCGCCCACGCGGCTTCCGGCGCGACGCCGCCCGCATAGGGCGTGCCGGCCGCTGCAGCGGTTGCGCGCGCGTCTTCGAGCGCCTGTTGCGCAGCGGTTCGTTCTTCCAATGCAACCGTCATGACACTTCCTTGTTTTCGCTGATTCGTATGATCAAAGACACCGGGAATGCGGCCGTTGCAGCTTGGGTGCTGTCTATAGCCGTCAGCACCACTATGCGAGTGCCTGCCGGGACGCAGAACCAATAAAAATTCATTTCCTAATCAGCACCGGATGAATTGCTATCGCGGTTGTGCGCTATCGGGTGGATTGGTGCAATTCGTCGCGCGACAGCCCGGCATGGAAACGATCGCGCGGGAGTCAGGAAGGGGGGCCGGGTACAACGAGGCGCGCGCCAGGTGCCGATACCCCGACGCGAAAGGCTGGAACAGGTGGAAGCCTGTCGACGCGCCGGACGGCTCGTCGTGATGGAAGCCCAAGCCGAACGCATGGCTCGCATCGGCGTTCCTATATCAGGAACACATCGAATTCATACCAACGATATATTTTTCATCTACGAGCCCCGGCCCCAGGATATCGACCTTGCCCCGTCGGCACGATTGACGGGGTTCCAGACAGGCGAAGCGATCAACGCGTCAACGGTTCGATCTCCGCACCCGCGACGGATTCCGTACGGTTCGCTCATCACCTTATTTTATTGAGGATACCGACGTAAAATTCCGGCTCTCTGCCGGCGTTTCATTCACGATGGTCGCTCCGCCTGCGATCGCGGCGCCCGTTTACATGGGCGTCCATTCCTTACGCTCTCAGGAGAAGAACATGAAATCGCTCATTGCTTTCGCGCTGGCTGCCGCCACGCTGACCAGTGCCACCGCGGGCTTCGCGCAAACGACCTCGACGCCCTTGACCCGTGCCGATGTGATTGCCGACCTGGTGCGCCTCGAGCAGGCAGGCTACCAGCCCGCGGCAGGCGACGATCCGCACTATCCGGACGACATCCAGGCGGCCGAAGCGAGGGTCGCGGCGCAGGCCGCCGCGCAGCAGCACGGCACGGTCCAGGCCGGTCGTTGACACTGGGCGCGGGCGCCACGCGCCGCGATACGCCGAGTCGGAACGCTACATGCGTAGCGACTCGACTCGGGCGCGGCGACCAACGGTCAACGTGCGCGCTTGAACGAGCCGGTGGCGAGCTCGCGAAACGCGCGCGCGCTCGGACTCAAACTCCCGCCCTTTCGCCAGATCATCGAGAGATTGCGCTCGATCTTGAGGTCCTTGACGGGCAGTTGTACGAGCACGCCGGACGAGAGTTCTTCGATCACGGTGCTTCGCGACACCCACGCGATCGCATTGCCGAGCCGCAGCAGCTGCTTGATCGCTTCGGCGCTGCCGACCGAGAGCTTCGGCGCCAACGTCAAACCCCGCTGCGCATAGGCTTGCTCGACGACCGTTCGCGTTCCCGAACCGGGTTCGCGCATGACCAGCTCCGCTTGTCCGATTGCATCGGCGGTGAGTTGACGTTTGCGGGCCAGCGGGTGAGCCGGTGCAGTGACCGCGATCAGTGCGTCCCGGCCGATGACGGCGGCATCGAATGCCGTGGTGTCGTAAGGCCCTTCGATCATGCCGATCTGGCATTCGCTTGCGAGGACGGCGTTCTCGATGTCCTCGCTGTTCGAAATCCTGAGATCGACCGTGATGCCCGGATAGCGCGTGCGGAATTCATTCAGCACGGCCGGTAGCAGATAGACGCCGATCGTCCTGCTCGAACCGATGCCCAGCTGACCTCTCGCGAGGCCGGCGAACTCCCCGACCGCCGCCTCCGCCAGATCGGCCAGCGAAAAAATCTGCGCGGCGTATTCCGCAAGGAGCCTGCCCGCTTCGGTGGGCCGCATGCCGCGCGGCATGCGGTCGAACAGCGTCGCGCCCAGCCGTTCCTCGAGCTCCCGAATCTCGCGTGTCAGCGCGGGCTGACTGACGTGCAGCCGTTCCGACGCCGCCGTGACACTGCCGGTTTCGACGACCGCGTAGAACGCGGCCAGGTGGGTGAAGTTCATCGACATATATAACGGTGATATATGAAGTATCGAAACGATGTATTTTTATTATACAAAGCCGCTCCCTAGAATCCAGTCATACGGTTTCTCGACACGGGAGCATCCCATGAGCAAGATGAATTTGACGGCACACGCGCCGCGTGGCCTGTCCGGGAGCATCAGGCAATTCACGCCGAACTGGTTCGCGGTGACGATGGGCAACGGCATCGTATCGCTGGTGCTCGTCGCCCTGCCCGTGCAATTCGGCGGACAGCATGCGCTGGCGTCGGCGTTGTGGGCCATCGACATCGTGCTGTATCTCGCGTTTTCGGCGATGTTGATCGGCCGCGCGGTCCGGTTTCCCGAAACGATCCGGCCGCTGCTGCACCACCCGGTCCAGTCGATGTTTCTCGGCGCGGTGCCGATGGGCCTCGTGCCGATCATCAACGGCATCGTCCTGTTCGCGGGCGGGCATGCCGAGGCCAATGCGCTCGCGTACACGTTGTGGTGCGTCGATGCGCTGCTGTCGGTCGTCGTCGCGATCGGCGTGCCGTTCATGATGTTCACCGAGCAGGGACATGCGTTCGAGCGCGTGACCGCGGTCCTGCTGCTGCCGATCGTGGCACCGGAAGTGGCGGCGTCGGGCGCGGCCACCCTCGCGCCGCATTTCGTCGGCGCGCAGGCCCGTCTGCTGATCGGCGCGGGGTACGTGCTGTGGGCGATCTCGGTACCGCTCGCATTCGCGATCCTGACGATCGTGTTCTTCCGGCTCGTCATCCACAAGTTGCCGCACCGCGACCTCGGCGCATCGAGCTGGCTGACGCTCGGCCCGATCGGTACCGGCGCGCTCGGTCTGCTGACGCTCGGTCAGGCCGCGCCCGCTGCGTTCGCCGGGACACCGCTGGCCAGCGTGGCGATGCTGGCGCGGGACGTCGGCATTGCCGGCGCGCTCCTGCTCTGGAGCGCCGGTCTCTGGTGGCTGGCCTGCGCGGTGCTCTTCACGATCCGCTATTGCCGCGAAGGACTGCCGTTCAATCTCGGCTGGTGGGGTTTCACGTTTCCGCTCGGTGTGTATACCGCCGCGTCGCTGAGCCTGTACCACGTGACCGGTTTTGGCGGCTTCGCCGTATTCGGCACGGCGCTCGCGATGTTGCTCGGCGGATTGTGGGCCATCGTGATCGTGCGGACCTGCCGGGGAATGATGCGCGGCGGCCTGTTCCATGCACCTTGCCTGGCGACGATTTCAAATTAATCGAGGTAGATCATGTTCATCGGATTCATTCCATTCCTGTCCGCCACCGTGGCGCTCCTGTTGTCCCTGTTCGGGCGCAACAGGGCAGCCGGTGCGACCTGGTGGTTGACCACGCTGCTGGTTGCGGCTTGGGCCATCCATCACGGATCGCATCACCTTCCGCAGTTCGCCACCTACGGCTCCTGGTAAGAGGTCAAAAAATGAAAGCCAATCGCCTGATCGATTTGTTGGCACTGTACGGCGTCAATGCGGTGCTGCTCGTCGCGTTCTATTTTCAGCTGGCGCATGGTGAACTGCCGTGCTCGCTCTGCAATCTCCAGCGGATCGCGTTCATGCTGGTGGGCGCGGGACTGCTGTTGAACGTGTGGAACCGCGATCCTGCGCCCGCCAACTATGCGTTGAGCGCGGTCGGCGCCCTGGTCGGCAGCCTGATCGGGTTGATGCAGATGTTCCTGCACGTGTTGCCCGGCACGCCGCCGTATGGCGGTGCGATTCTGGGAATGCACATGTACACCGCGTCCTATCTCGCGCTGACCGCCAGCATCATCTATTGCGTGCTGATGCTCGCCTTCCAGGCGCGCCTGCAGGAGATCCAGATCGGTGCGGCGCGACCCGGCGAAGCGAGGCAGTCGCCGTTCGTCAGGCTCGCGGTCTGGCTGTTCGCGGCCCTGGTGATCGGGAACCTGGCATCCGTGTTCGTCGAAACGGGTTTCCACGCACTCTACAGCGATCCGCAGCACTATCATCTGCTGTACTGCGGCGATCCGGAAACCCTCGCCGGACCTGGTTCGACGAACTGTCGTCAATGAGGGTCGGGTGCCGCCGCTGGTGTCGGCATCGCCACACGCCAGCGGCGCGGCACTCGCTTACTGCGTATCCTGCTTCGCGCGCTCCGCGGCCGCGATGATCGCATCGGCCACGGCCTTCGGCTGGCTCAGCATCGACACATGGCTGCCGTTCACGCGCGTGACCGTCGCGCCGATCCGCTTCGCCATCGTTTCCTGCAGCGTCGGATCGATCATCCGGTCCTGCGTCGCGACGACGAACGTCGACGGCTTCACATGCCACGCGGCTTGCGTGACCTTCTCCGAAATGCAACCGCCATACCACGGCCCCTGGGTCGCCGCGACGACGCGCTGCTGTGCGGGCGGCAGGTCCGGCGCGAAATCCTGCGCGATCGCCTTGTCCGACAGCGTGGCGAAACCACCCGCGTCCTTGCGCAGCTCACCGGCCCATGCGGGTGCCGGCAGCCCTTGCGTGACGTCCGCGATCGACTGGCCGTTGTCGGGCGCGAACGCGGCGACGTACACGAGCGACTTCACCTTGTCGTCGTTGCCTGCATCGCTGATCACGACGCCGGCCCACGAATGGCCGACCAGCACGACCGGCCCCTGCTGCGCGTCGATCGTGCGCTTTGTCGCGGCTGCATCGTCGGCGAGCGAGCTCAACGGATTCTGCACCGACACCACGTGCAGCCCGCGCGCCTCGAGCAGCGGAATCACGCGGTTCCAGCTCGACCCGTCGGCGAAAGCGCCGTGCACGAGCACGACGTTCGTGCCCTTCAGGTCGTCCTTCGGCGCAGCCTGCACCGCGACCGCACCGAACAGCCCACCGATCACTGCGGCGGACACCAGAACGCGTTTCATCGAACCGGCCATCGTGTTGCTCCTTGCTTTGTTGTGTTGTTTGAAAGTGCTGCGGTAACGGCTGCGCCCGCACACGCGGCAGGCGCGGCACCGGATCACGAATGCGCGTACAGGTCGTCGTAAGCGTTCGGCGTGGTGTGCGCTTGCGCTGCACCGTGATGGGCGGCGGGCGTCGATGCGTCGGCCACGTTGTCGTCTTGCGACTTCGACGGGCCGTTCTGGTCGGAACGCGCGACCTGCAGCGCGGCGGCAATGTCTTCCGGGTAATGCGGCTCGCTGCGTGCCGGGTTGTAGCCGGCCTGTTCCAGACGGACGAGTTCGGCGCGCACGTCGGCACGCGTGAGGCCGTGGCCGGTATCGGCAAACGACAAGGCGGGGATGGCGGCGAGGACGGCAACGACGAGGATTCGAGCGGCTTTCATGAGGGTTCTCCTGGAAGGAAGCAGGTCGGCCGATCATTCGGCATCCGATCCAGATCGTCTGGCATCGAACGTGTCCTGCATGTCGACAGTAGAACCCGCGCACGTATCTGCGATGTTTCCGAAACCGGTGCTTTCTGCATGCCAGTTTTTCAGGAACGGCCGCAGATACAGTGCGATACAAACCCGGCTACCGCATCGTTCACAGCCCGGTCTGCCGACCTGCTCCCCGAAACCACACCCACCATGAAAAAAGGCGTGCCACGCGCGGCACGCCTTTTCAATCGAACACATCGAACACATCGAACCGGGTACGTTACGGCGCAAGCCGCGTGAACACGTAGTCGTGGTTCTTCACCCGCGCCTGGTGGCATGCAAAGCACGTCTGATGCTGACCGATATCGGCTGGCACGCCGTTGATGAAACGCCCGAAGCCCCAGCCGCCCGTCGACGCATAGCGGCGCGAGTCCTTCACCATCACCTGCACGGTCGTCGCCTGGCCCGGCACCGTCGCCGTCGGGAGCTCGTCGGACTGCTTGCGCTTGTACGCGAGCTTCACCAGGATCGTGCCGTCCGGAAACGGCAGCGTCGCCTGTTCGAGCGCCCGGATCGCGACGGGGTTGCCGAGCACCACGCGCAGCTCGTCGAGCGGCGCGGCCTCCTCGGCCGGCGCGACCATTTCCCACTTCCGGTAACCGGGCGGGATCGTCACACCGTAGATCGGCGACGCGGCGGACGCGGCGGCAGTGGCAGGCTTCGGCTGCTCCGCAAATGCGGGCGTGCTGCTCGCCGACAACGCACCGGCCAGCAGCACGCCCGCGACGCACCCACGACACGCGCCGCGACGCACCCTACCCATGCGTGCCCGCATCACTGGTGCTCCACTTGCAGGATCGCGTCCGCGAACGCCTGCGGCGCTTCCTGCGGCAGGTTGTGGCCGATCCCTCCGGTGATCGTCCGGTGCTGGTACTTGCCCGTAAACTTCTTCGCGTACGCGGCCGGTTCCGGATGCGGCGCGCCGTTCGCGTCGCCCTCCATCGTGATCGTCGGCACGGAAATCGCCGGGCCGGCCGCAAGGCGCCGCTCGATGTCGTCGTATTGCGCCTCGCCCTTCGCGAGCCCGAGACGCCAGCGATAGTTGTGGATCACGACGGCTACGTGATCGGGGTTCTGGAACGACGCGGCCGTGCGCGCGTAGGTTTCGTCGGAGAATTGCCATTTCGGCGATGCGAGCTGCCAGATCAGCTTGTTGAACGCATCGCGGTTCGTCGCATAGCCCAGCGCGCCACGCTCGGTCGTGAAGTAGAACTGGTACCACCACTGGAATTCGGCCTGCGGCGGCAGCGGCTTGCGGTTCGCCTCCTGGCTGCCGATCAGGTAGCCGCTCACCGATACCAGCGCCTTCACGCGCTGCGGCCACAGCGCCGCGATGATGTCGGCCGTGCGCGCCCCCCAGTCGTAGCCGCCGAATACCGCGCGGTCGATCTTCAGCGCATCCATCAGCGCGACGATGTCGACGGCCGTCACGGCCTGCTGACCGTTGCGCACCGTGTCGGCCGAGCGGAACGTCGTCGATCCGTAGCCGCGCAGGTAAGGCACGATCACGCGATAACCGGCCGAGACGAGCAGCGGCGCGACTTCCGCATAGCTGTAGATGTCGTACGGCCAGCCGTGCAGCAGGAACACGACGGGGCCGTCCTTCGGCCCGAGGTCCGCATACCCGACGTTGAGCACACCCGCGTCGATCTGGTGGATCGTGCCCAGCGACGCAACGCCGGCCGTGCGCTTCGCAGGCGTTGCATCGGGTGCCGACTGCGCGTGCGCCAGGGCGCTGAATCCGAGGTCGGCGAGGCTCAGGCTCGCCAGCGTCGTACCCAGGATCAGGCGGCGGCGGGTGTTCACGGTTTCAGGCATGACTCGTTCTCCAGTGTCGATCGCTAAGGAAGGGGCCCGCGGCACGTGCGGGCAGACGGGTATCACCGTTCGCAGCGGCGGCGCATGGCACCGCGCCGCCGTGTGAATCGCTTCACCGGTTTTATACCCGAGCCCTCCGGAGGCTTTGTATCCCAACGTATCTGTGTGCGAACACGACACACGACGATTCAAAAATCGGGCGGGAAATGCGGGTTCGCAGCGGGCCGCGTGCCACGCGCCGACATGCCTCGGCGGTTGCGTGGCCCTGCACGGCCTCTCGCTTCGGCACTGAAACGCGGCGATACTACGCCGCTTGCCCAGACAACCCACTCGATTGCAGGTGACCGACTTGACCGATACCAACGAACAAAACGCTCCCGTACAACAGGCGGGCTCGAAGCGACCGCCGCTCTGGCTCGCGACCATCCTGACCGTGTTCGGACTTGCTGCGTTGTTGTTCGCGTGGTTCTCCGGATACTCCACCGCCTACTGCGATACCCTTGGCGGTGCCGTGGTCTGGGTCATGATGTTCACGGCGGCTTTCGTTTTTGCCGCCTTCAGGGACTACGGGAATGTCTTGCCGGTCGGACTGGTAGCCTGCATCGCGCTCGCCGCGGCCATCCGGCGGTTTCAGCGCTTCAAGGTAACGTGGCGTCGGTTTTTGATTGCGCTGCTGTGTGTCTATGCCGCGATGACACTTCTCACGTGGCTGAGGGGCGTACACGGTACATGCCGGATCATCTAAGCGCTGACTCCGACGCGCAAGCGTCATGCAGGAAGGCTGGAAGGCTCGAACGCTGGAAGGCTGGAAGGCAAGAAGGCAAGAAGGCCGCGCATATCGTCGCGGCTGCATTACCAGACGCAGACCGGAAACAGCGTGGATGCGTGAAACCGCCGCGCCCCACCAACGAACGCAGGCCGCACGACAGCCGGCCCGCATTCACCACTCGAACCACGCAGCTGCACGAAGCGATTCAGTCCTTCCGGTCCGGCAGGATATGCGCACGAATCGAGCGGCCCCGCCACGAGATGTGATCGATCCGCGCGCGCAGCGTGTAGAGCGCCACCGACGACAGCGTGTTGAACCGGAGCAGCGCGATGGGGTTGCCGATCCCGGCCGGCACGCGCTCGATCGCATCGAACAGCGGGAATCCATGCCGCGTCAGGAACGCACCGACCTCGTCGTCGCGTGCGTGTTCTTCGACATTGACCAGCAATAGTTCGGCCATGAGGGTTTCTTTCCTGTTCGTCCGTCACCGGATCAGCCGGTGCGTATGTTGCGCAATCATCAGTTCTTCGTTGGTCGGGATCACCCACGCCGGTACGCGGCTCGATGTCGTCGTGAGCAGCGGCCCGCCCGTGCTGTTCGCATCGATATCGATCTCGACGCCGAGCCACGCGGCACGGCGCATCACCCCTTCGCGTATCGCCGCTGCGTGCTCGCCGATCCCCGCCGTGAACACGACGGCGTCGATTCCCTCCATCGCGGCGGCAAGCGAACCGAGTTCGCGCGCGATGCGGTCGATGTACAGCTCGATGGCGAAGCGCGCGTGTGGGTCGTCGCTCGCGAGCAGCGTGCGCATGTCGCTCGACAGGCCGGACACCCCGAGCAACCCGGAACGCCGATAAAGCAGATCCTCGACGGCGCGCACGTCCATCCCGAGTTCTTCCATCAGGAAGATCACGACACCCGGATCCAGGTTGCCGCAACGCGTGCCCATCGGCAGCCCGTCGAGCGCCGTGAACCCCATCGTGCTCGCGACGCTCTTGCCTGCCACCAGCGCACACATGCTCGCGCCGTTGCCGAGGTGGGCGACGACCGTGCGCCCGCGCGCCGCCTGCGGCGCGACGTCGGGCAGCACGCTCGCGATGTACTCGTACGAGAGCCCATGGAAGCCGTAGCGGCGCACGCCCCGGCTGGTGATCGACGCGGGCAGCGCGAACGCCTGGGTCACCGCGGGCTGCGTGCTGTGGAACGCCGTGTCGAAGCAGGCCACCTGCTCGATGCCGGGCTGCACCGTTTCGAGGATACGAATGGGCGTCAGGTTGTGCGGTTGATGCAACGGCGCGAGCGGGGTGAGTTTTTCCAGTTCGGCCACGATCTCCGGCGTGACGCGCACCGGGCCGCTGAAACGCTGCCCGCCGTGCACCACGCGATGGCCCACCGCCGCGAGACGGTGCCCTTCCTGATGATCCTCCAGGAACGCGGCGATCTGCGCGAGCCCTTCCTGATGGCCGAACGTATCGCCGCCGGCCCATTGCCGCTCGTGCCGCTCCGCGTGATGGTCGACGGCGCTGAAGTGCGCCGTGGCCGTGTACAGGCCGTCGACCTGACCGTGCACGATCAGCCCGAGCGTGTCGCCCTGCACGTCGAATGCGGAAAACTTGATGCTCGACGAGCCGGCATTCAACACCAGAATCACGTCTGCCATGGCGTTACCCCGCGCGCGTGGCCGCTTCGCGCTGCACGTTCGCGACGAGCATCGCGACCGCGCAGGAAGCCAGCCGGGTGATCAACGAATCGGCGCGACTCGTCAGGATGACGGGCACGCGCGCGCCGAGCACGATCCCCGCCGCGTCCGCGCCGGCCAGGAACGACAGGCTCTTGGCGAGCATGTTGCCCGATTCGAGGTCCGGCACCATCAGCACGTTCGCATGCCCGGCCACCGGCGAATCGATCTGCTTGATGCGCGCAGCCTCGGGATCGATCGCGTTGTCGAGCGCAAGGGGGCCGTCGACGAGCGCGCCGGTAATCTGCCGCCGATCCACCATCTTGCACAGCGCGGCGGCTTCGAGCGTCGACGGCACTTTCGGGTTGACCGTCTCCATCGCCGAGAGGATCGCCACGCGGACCTGCGGAAACGCCAGCGCATGCGCCAGATCGATCGCGTTCTGCAGGATGTCGACCTTTTCCTCGAGCGTCGGCGCGATATTGATCGCCGCGTCGGTCACGATCAGCGGGTCGGCGTGCGCGGGCACGTCCATCACGAAGCAATGGCTGATGCGCCGGCCCGTGCGCAACCCGGCATCGTGCCGCACCACTTCGGCCATGAGTTCGTCGGTATGAAGGCTGCCCTTCATCAGTGCGGACGCCCGGCCGTCGCGAACGAGTCGCACCGCCGCCGCTGCCGACGCTTCGCTGTACGGAGCATCGACGATCTCATGATCGGCGATCGACAGCCCGAACTCCGCGGCGGTCGCTTCGATACGTGCACGCGGGCCGACCAGGATCGGTTCGATCAGCCCCTTGCGCGCCGCCTCCAGCGCCCCCTCGAGCGAGCTTCGATCGCACGGATGCGCGACGGCTGTCGGCATCGGCGCCAGCGTCTGGCAGTGTTCGATGAGGCGGTGATATTTCTCGTGTCGGGTTTCCATTGCGGTTCCTCGCTGTCCGTCACTGCACGCGTTCGGGTGCCGCCAGCGGCCCCTTGGCCGGCAGCGTGGCAGGCGGCGCGCCCAATACCGCGCGAATGCGTTGCAGGGCCGCCCACTGTTGCTCGCTCACCGACGCACTTTGCACGCGCGCATCGCCCAGCAGCTTGTCCAGCAACGTCAGCAACCGCTGGCGGTCCTCCGGCCGGGCAAGCAGCGTCGGCAGCGTGGCGACGGCCCGTTGCGGCTCGTAAGTCGCGATGATCTCTTGCTCGCCATAGATGCGCCGCCACTGGTCGGGCGGCAGGTCCGGCAGGTACTCGGCGTAGGTTTCGGCGAGTTCACGCTCGGTCGCAAGCTTCGCCAGCGGAAACGGTTCGCCGCTGCGCTCGAGCAGGAACGCTGCGCGCGCTACCGCTTCGGTGTAGCCACCCCGGTCGATCGACGCGAGCGCCTCCTTCACGAACGGCAGGTCGCGCGGGTCCGTCGCCACCGGCGAAGCAGCGGGACGGTCGTGATACTGCTCCGCGAGATGCAGCATGAAGGGCTGGGTATACATCGTGAAGAACAGCGACTCGATGCTTGCATCGCGCATCGCACGGAAACAATCGAGCGACGCACTGACGATATCCGAGCCACGGCGTTCGAGCTTGCGCCACGGCTCGATATCGTCGGCCGGCTGGCGATGGGCCCTGATCGTGCTGGCGGCCGGCTTCAGCCAGCGAAGCCAGGGATTCAGGTCCGAAAACGCCCAGCGCTGGAAGCGCAGCGGATGAAAGTCGCGCAACAGCTGCGCCGTGGTCTCGTTCGATGCCTGCTGCACGTATGGCTGCATGAACAGTTCATACGCGCGCTGCGTGAATTCGGACAGCTCGGCGACGGCCTCGAACGCATGTTCGTCCTTGCGCCCGAAGCGGTTGAAATGCTGCGCGATCTCTTCGAGACGGTGCTCGGTGAAGGCAACTTCATACTCGACCTTCCCGTCGGTGCCCGTCACCTCCTCGATCGACATCGCATAGAGGCCGGGTGGCAGCGTTTCGACGGCATCGAGCACGCTGACGATCTGTGCGTGCTCCTTCTTCGCGACCTTGCCCGACACGAAGATGCCGAGATGCCCCACGTCCTCTTCCATCAACCCGATGATGACCTGCCCGCGCGACTTGATCTCCTCCGTGCTGCCGTAGATGTCCGCGACCCAGTTGAACGCCTGCTGCGGCGGCGTGATGTTGTCGCCCATCGACGCGAACAGGATGATCGGCGAGCGGATCTCGCGCAGGTCGAACGCCTTGCCCGACCCGTCTTTCACCTCGCCGGACCAGAGCTTGTTGCCGATGAACAGGTTGCGCGTGATCCATTCGATCTCTTCGCGGTTCATCAGGTAGTAGCCGCCCCACCAGCGCTCGAACTCGAGGAAGCGCGGCGGCTCGGTGTCGATGTGGTCATACACGTGGTAATACTTGTCCCACAACGTGTTCGCCGGGTTCAGGTTCTCGAAGTTCTGCACGAGATAGGCGCCGTCGAACTTGCCGTTGCCCAGGTCCGACGAGAACGACGCGAGCCAGGTGCCGCCGAGCAGGCCGCCGGCATAGCGCATCGGATTGTCGCCGGGCCCCTCGCTCCACGCGCCGCTCCAGTACGACATCGGGGCGCCGTTGATGACGATCGGCCCCGTATCGTCCGCCGACGAGCTCGCGAGCATCATCGCGGCCCAGCCGCCCTGGCAGTTGCCGACGACGGCCGGCTTGAGGCTGTCCGGATGCAGTTCCCGCACTTTCCGGACGAATACCTGTTCCGCGGCACACACGTCGAGCAACGTCTGGCCGGGCTCGGGCTCCTGGAAGAACACGACGAAATACACGGGGTGCCCCGCGCGCAACGCCACGCCGACTTGCGAATCGTCCTTGAAGCCGCCGATACCGGGGCCGTGTCCCGCGCGCGGATCGATGATCAGGTATGGCCGCTTGGCGGCATCGACGATCACGCCATCCGGCGGCTGGATGTGAACGAGCGCGTAATTGACGGGCCGTGCGAACTGCCTGCCGTCGAGCACGACGTCGTAGTCGAAATGCAGCACCGGCTTGAGCCCCTCGGCCATGCGCTCGACATATTGCGTGCCGCGCTCGCGCAGCGTGTCCCAGAACAGCAGCGAGCGCTGTGCGGCGTCGACCGCGTAATGCCATGCGCCCAGTGGCGAGAATGGCATGGCAAAGGGGGCGGCGGCCGGGTCGTGGCCGGGGCTGTCGCTGCCGTCGAGTGCTTCGCCCAATCGTTTCCCGTACTGCTCCAGCGCGTGCTGCGTGCGCTTTTGCAGGACGTGGACAATCTCCGTGGCGATCTCATGACTGCGCGCCAGTTGCGTGGCAGCATCCATAACACTGTTCTCCAGAGGGGCAAGGTCAATCTCGACGCATTCCGGGTGCGGCCGCCTCGTGTCAGCCGAACACGTGCATCCCCGCGTCGATGTAGTGAATTCCGCCGGTCATCGCGCGTGCGGCATCGCTGGCGAGAAAGGTGCACAGCGCGCCGACGTCGTCGATGTCGAGCGCCCGGCGCAATGGCGCACGCCGGGCGGTGTCGTCAAGCAGGTGATCGAAATTCGGCAACCCGGATGCCGCCCGCGTGGGCAATGCGCCGGGCGAAACCGCATGTACGCGAATGCCGGCCGGCCCCAGTTCGACAGCGAGGTATCGAACGGTGGCCTCCAGCGCCGCCTTGACCGGGCCCATCACGCCGTACTCCGCGATGACCTGGTCGGCCCCGATATAGGTCATCGCCATCAGGCTTCCGCCGGACGTCATCAACGGCTCGGCAAGTTTCGCCATCCTGATGAACGAGTGGCAGGAGGTATCCATCGCGAGCGCGAACCCTTCCGGCGAACTGTCGACGACCCGCCCGTGCAGATCGGCCCTGGGTGCATAGGCAACGGCATGCAACAGAAAATCGAGGCCGCCCCACTGCTCGCCGATCGCGTCGAACACTTCGCGCATCTGGTCGGTGCGGCTCACGTCGAGCGGCATCGCGATCGTCGGCTTCAGCTGTTCCAGCAGCGGCTCGACGTACGGCAACGCCCGGTCGGATTGCCAGGTCACGGCCAGCTCGGCACCCGCTGCGTGAAATGCGCGCGCACATCCCCAGGCGATGCTCTGCTCGTTCGCCAATCCGACGACGATGCCTCTTTGGCCTTCAAGCGGGCGAATGCCATTGCCGGGCATGCGTGACTCGCGCACGTCGTCATTCGTCATCGCGAAACCTCGTGTCGTATTTTTTCACTGGGCGAAACTGTGAAAAGGCCGATTTACTTTTTTGCCGCGAGCCAATCAACAGAATGATCAGGTCGCACTAATGTGCAGTTGCGGATCATTGTATTGAGGGTTTCCCTACGTCAGGGCATTCGTTCGATATATTTTTGATTTTTATCAAAATCACTTTGCAATCAGATAATTACGATGGAATGTTTCTTCCAGGATGGATTTTCTTCATCGAAATGTCATTCAATCGTGAACGGAAGTGCCGTGCTGTTTCCGCTGTAAAACGATCAATTGACGGACGACGTCGGCAGCAGATAACGAAACCGTGCTGAATTCACGCAGTTGCACGATGGCCATTGAAGTCATCGCCGAGCACCGCGACGTCGTACCCCACGAACTGCACGCCGGTGTCGAACGCGACCAGGCGCGCATCAGCAGACCCTCGTCGATAACAATTTCACCGATCCACGACGCAAAACACCTGCTTTTAACGCCAATTACCCACCAACACTCGCCAATCAACGGCTTCATTATTCTCCGGCCCATGTTCCTGATATGCTCGCCCGGGACGAGCCGCCCCGCTCGTTTTCGCGCGAGCGGCGCCGTCATTTCACGATCATCGTGAAAACGCGCGACACGCATACGATCGCCCGCTTCTCCACGCAAAAAACGTAAAACGGAGCCCCGATATGAGCACATCGACCGATTGCCGTTACGAAGCATCGTCATTCCCGTCGGATGTGGACGGCGCCAGGATCTTTCTGCGGAAATGGATGCCGACGGCGAGCGAGGGCCCGCGAGCGGCCGTGCAGATCACGCACGGAGTCTGCGAACATGGCGGCCGCTACGACGGGCTCGCCCGCTATCTGGTCGCGCGAAACTACGTCGTGTTCGCACTCGACCTGCGCGGACACGGCCACACCGCCGGCGTCACGGCGCTCGGGCAAGCCGGGCTCACCGCGTGGTCCGACATGACGAGCGACATTGCGCAGCTGTCCCGCTTGATCCGCACGCAGTATCCCGGCCTGCCGTTGATTGCGTTCGGTCACAGCATGGGCTCCGCGCTCACGCAATCGCACATCCAGAACCACGGCGACCTTCTCACGGGCGCGGTGCTGTGCGGCACGATGGGCGCATTGCCCGGCGTCGACGGCGACACGCTGGAAAAGCTCAGGACCGTGGCCCATTCCGCCGAAGGCAACCAGCCCGCGACACTGTTCGGCGCGGTGCTGCACGCATTCAACGCACCGTTCGTGCATCACGCGCAACCGTCGACGGGCTGCGAATGGATGACGGCAGACCCGGCAGAGATACAGCGCTTTCTCGACGACGAACTCTGCGGCAAGCCATTTTCCAACAGCATGTTGTACTCGGTGCTCGAAGGCTTCCACAGCCTGTGGGTTCCCGAACACGAATCGCGCATTCCGGTGGACCTGCCGATCCTGGTGATCGCCGGAACCCGCGACCCGGTCGGCGAAAACACGCTTTCGATCCAGTCGCTCATTACCCGATACATGCGCCACGGGCACCTGGCGCTGGCCTACCGGTTCTACCCCGGCGACCGGCACGAGATATTGAACGATCATGACCGGGACCTCGTTCACGAGGATATCGATGCATGGCTCGACGGCGTGCTGCGCCGGCATCGGCACGAGTCGGCGTGAATCAGGCGTGAATCAGGATCGGTGCGTCCGATCGATGAGGAACGCGAAGGAGACGCCACATGAACCGGTTGCTGGAAATTCGCACCTACCGCCTGAAGCCGGGAACGTCGCACGCATTTCATCAGGCCATGCACCAGCTTGCCGTTCCCATGATCCGTGCGCACGGAATGGACGTCGTGTATTACGGCCCTTCCGATCACGAAGAAGAGCGCTATTGTCTGGTGCGGGCCTATGCCGATCGCGAGTCGCTGGAGACGGAACAGGCGGCGTTCTACCACTCGACGGAATGGCGTGAAGGTCCACGCCCGGCGCTCGTCGTGCACATCGAGACGTACCTCAACACGTTGCTGAGGATGACCGACGACGCCGTCGAAAGCCTGCGCACGCTCAATCCGTCGTAACGGGCGGCCGCACGTGACGACATGACGGCGAACACGGCCCGCATCACCGCCGGCCCGCGTTCGCCATTCCGCCGCTTACCCGCGCCGCAACGGCCTGAACCCCGCCCGCACTTCACGCGCAAACAACTCCGGCTCCTCCCATGCCGCGAAGTGCCCGCCCCTGTCGACTTCGTTGAAGTAGATCAGGTTGTGATAACTGCGCTCGGCCCAACTGCGCGGCGCTTGATAGATCTCCCCCGGAAACACCGTGATCGCGGCCGGCAACGCGATATCCACCGCGTTGAAGTTGTTCGAGTGATCCTCCCAGTAGATCTGCGCGGCGGACGTCGCGGTGTTCGTCAGCCAGTACAGCGAGATGTCGTCGAGAATCTCGTCGCGCGGAATCGAGCGTTCGGGCACGCCGCCGCTGTAGGTCCATTGCGAGATCTTGTCGACCATCCATGCAGCCTGCCCCGACGGCGAATCGGCCAGCGCATAGCCGACCGTCTGCGGGCGCGTGACCATCATCGCCGAGTAGCCGCAGTTGTCGCGATAGAAGGTCGCGAGCTTCTCGTACGCGGCCTTCTCCTTCGGCGACAGCGACGCCGGCGCGGGCGCATCGGTCGCGAGCAGTGTCGCGATATCCGGCGGCACCGTTGCCGGCATGTTCACGTGAATCCCGGCCAGGCCCTGCACGCGCTGCATCGCCATCCGGTGCGAGATCACCGAGCCGCAGTCGCCGCCCTGCGACACGAAGCGCGTATAGCCGAGGCGCGCCATCAGTTCGCCCCACGCGCGCGCGATGTGGTCGGAACCCCAGCCGGTCTGCGTCGGCCGGCCCGAGAAGCCGAAGCCCGGCAACGACGGCACGACGACATGGAACGCATCGTCGGCGCTCGCGCCGTGCGCGGTCGGGTCGGTCAGCGGGCCGATCGCCTTCAGCAGCTCGAAGATCGAACCGGGCCAGCCGTGCGTCATGATCATCGGCATCGCGTTCTCGTGCCGCGAGCGCACGTGGATGAAATGAATGTCGAGCCCGTCGATTTCCGTGATGAACATCGGGAAGCCGTTCAGGCGCGCCTCGCCCTTGCGCCAGTCGTAATCGGTGCCCCAGTAGCGCAGCAGCGTCTGCATGCGCGCCAGCCGCACACCCTGCGATTCGTCGGCGGCGGTCTCGCGACCCGGCCAGCGTGTGGCCGCGATACGGCGGCGCAGGTCGGCGACGGCTTCATCGGGAATGTGCGCGGTGAACGGGCGTATGCCGCTCGCGCCGGTCGCGGCATGCAGCGCCGTGGGCAGCATCGCAGAGACCCCGGCGGCCACGGACGTGGCAAGCAGGTGGCGACGCATCGGGGAAAACGGTGTGGAAGACATCGTTCGGCATCTCCTTTCGTGAAGTGGAAAGTGAACATGCCGCGCGCGGGGCCGCGCCTTCGCTTTCAATCCGGCGCGCCCGGCTCACGCGGCGTCGCCCATTTGAAAGGTCTGATGTATCCCGGATTTGTCTGGTTTGTACGCGTTTGTAGCGGGTGCGCGGCGAGCGTCCCGGCCGGTGCGGCCGCTCGCCCGCGCGACGCTCAGAGTGCCTTGACGATCGCGCCGTCGACGCGAATGTTCTGCCCCGTGATGTAGCCCGCGCCGTCGGACAGCAGGAACGCGACCGTCTTCGCGATCTCGCCGGTCTTGCCGAAGCGGCCGGCCGGAATGCGTGCGACGATCTCCGGCGTTTCCGGCCAGCTGTCGATGAAGCCCGGCAGCACCGCGTTCATCCGGATGTGCTCGGCCGCATACCGTTCCGCGTAAAGACGCGTCCACGCGCTCAGCGCCGCGCGCAGTGCCGACGAAACGGGCATCGGCTGCTCGGGTGCGTCCGCCGCGAAGCTCGAGATGTTGACCACCGCGCCGCCGCCCTGCTTCTGGAAGATCGGCGTCACTCGGCGCATCACGCGCACCACGTTCAGCAGGATCAGGTCGAGCCCCGCGTGCCAGTTGTCGTCGGTGATCGCCAGCAGCTCGCCCTTCGGCGGATGCCCGGTGTTGTTCACGACCGCATCGATGCGACCGTAGCGCGCGAGCGTCTCCTGCACGAGTCGGTCGATATCGGCCTCTTCCGTCACCGAGCCCTGGATGCCGAACCCGCCCAGTTCCTCGCCGAGCGCCACCGCGCTGCCCGACGGCGACATCAGCGCGACGCGATAGCCCGTCGCCGCCAGTTCGCGCGCGATCGCCGCGCCCATGCCCTTGCCCGCCGCCGTGATCAACGCCACTTTTTCTACAGTCACGATCTGCTCCTCATTCGAATCCTGCCGCCGCGCAGCCGCCGTTCGGCCCGCCATGGTGGTAATGTAGGCGCATCGATAACGACTGTCGAACCAGTATTTCTGCCTCCAGCCGATAGTTTTTCTACAGCCTGACGATGCCGCCTCGCCCCTCCCGCCTGCCGCCGCTGAACGCGCTTCGTGCGTTCGAAGTGTCCGCGCGGCACCTCAATTTTCGTGCCGCCGCCGACGAGATCGGCGTCACGCAGGGCGCCGTCGCGCAGCAGGTGCGCCACCTCGAGGACGTGCTCGGCCTGAAGCTGTTCGAACGCCTGCCGCGCGGCCTCGCGCTGACGCACGACGGCGCCGCGTATTTCTCCGATGTCCAGCGCGCACTGCACGCGATCGCCGACGCGACCGACAAGCTCGTGAAGCGACGCGCTGCGCTGACCATCAGCACGACGCCATCGTTCGCGTCGAAATGGCTGATCCCGCGGCTCGCGCAGTTCACCGACGCGCATCCCGACTACGACGTGCGTGTGATCGCCGACCCGCAGATCGCGACGTTCCGCCACGACGGTGTCGATCTCGCGATCCGTTACGGCAAGCCGCCGTTCGGCAAGCATCTCGCCACGCACGCGCTGTTCCCGCTCGACGTGTGTGCCGTGTGCAGCCCCGCGCTGCTGGCCGCGCCTGCGTCGCCGCGCGCGCTGGCGGGCCACGTGCTGCTGCACGACGCGCACGACCTGTGGCCCGAGTTCCTCGCCGCGATGCCGGAGCCTGTCGACCTCGATCCGCACAAGGGGCTGCGCTTCAACCAGACGTCGCTCGCGATCGACGCGGCCGTCGCCGGTCAGGGCATCGCGCTCGCCACCGATCCGCTCGTCGAGCGCGACATCGCCGCCGGCCGGCTGTGCAAACCGTTCGATTTCGCGTTCCCGCTGTCGATGGGGTTCTATCTCGTGTATCCGGCCGAGCGGCGCGATGACGATGCCATCGTCGTGATGCGCGAGTGGATGACCGCGCAGGTGGCGTCGGACAGGCGGCCGCCCGATTCACCGGACAGCCGCGGCGCGGGAAACGACGCATAGGCGCCAGGCGCGATCCCGGGCGGCCGGCGGACTGCCCTGCAACGGGTGATATGCCGCGAGGAGATGATCCGATGGGATGGGAAGAAAAGTACCGCGGCATCTGGACAGGCGTGCTGATGCCCGGCGAGATGCCCGTTGCCGAAACGCACCTCGTCGATCGGCATCTGGTCACGCTGATTGCCCGACGACCCGACGGCCTGTATCGGGCCGTCGTCCTGGGGCATCACCACGACCCGCAGTGGCGCCTGCCGTTCTGGGGAGAAGTCATGGCGACCGCGATAGTCGCGTCGATCGATGACGGGGAACAGTACCTCGCCGCGGCATTGGCCCGTCACGTCGAACGCGGCTCGTGAAGGATGACGTCACGGTGAGTCGGCCCGCGAGCACGGCACGCTCAGGGCGCGATCCACCGGCCTTCATAACCGCCCTCGTGCAGGTCGAACACCGCGCGACGATGGCCGGCCCGCGCGAGTTCGAGCCAGTCGATGCGCGTCACGCTCCTCAGGGCGCGATCCACCGGCCTTCATAACCGCCTTCGCGCAGGTCGAACACCGCGCGACGATGGCCGGCCCGCGCGAGTTCGAGCCAGTCGATGCGCGTCACGCTCACGTGCAGCAGGCAGAAGTTTTCATAACCGTCGTCGGTGGGATTTGCGCGCTGGCTCGCCGATACATGCGCGGCTTCAGGCGACTCGACCGGCGTACCCGGCGGCAACGGTGCGCGATACAGCAGCAGCGTATGCGGACGGCTCGATTGCCAGATCGCGCGGCGTTGCGCTTCGTCGTCGCAGATCGACGCAACGCCCTCCACGCGAATCTGCACGAGCGCATCGAGATCGTTGGCGACGAGCGCGATGCGCGGATCGCGGCGCAGCTCCGCGACCTTCTCCGAGCGTGCATCGGTATGAAACGACAGCACACGATCGGCACGACTCGCCTGACGCAAGACGATCGTGCGCACTTTCGGCGCGCCGTCGACACCGAGGGTCGCGGCCTGCAGCATCGTGAACGGCGAACGCTGCGCACTCACACCGGATTCGAGGCAGGACCAGAGGCGCTCGTACGTTTGCGCGAGCGATTCGGAAGTTGAGTCGGACATGACGGAGCGGCGATCGTGCGTGTTGCGATCGCGCAAGCTTAACCGCTTGTGGCGGCAACGGCACGCGTGCGGCGCGCCGGCCGTCGCCGTGCGGCTCAGTTGTAGCCGAGTACGACCGGTGCCGCGTCGCCGAGGTCGGCCGCCGGCTCTGCGCCGAAGCGGCCGAGCACGTCGGCCACATACTGCGGCCCTGCGCTGATCTGCGACGACCGGTGTGCAACAGGCCGGTTATCGCCCGTGCCCGGCGCTGCGCCCATCGATACGGTGTCGTTGACGGTGATATTCACGTTGATGTCTCCTTACGCGGCCAGTGCCGCACCATACGCACGCACGAGGCGTGCGACGCCTTCCCGGATCGCGTCGACGTCCGGCGCGGCAAACGACAGGCGCAGCGATGCCGCGTCGACGTTGTCCGCGAAAAACGCCTTGCCCGGCACGAACACGATCTTGTTTGCGATCGCCTGTTGCAGCAGCACGTCCGACGACACCGCGCCGATTCGCGCCCACACGAACATCCCGCCTTCGGGACGATGGAATTCGATCGCATCGCCCAGGCCGTCGCGCAACGCGTCGCACATCGCAGCGCATTTGCGCTGGTAGGCGGCGGTGATACGTGGCAGATGGCGTTCGAGCGCGCCGTCGGCCAGATATTCGGCGGCGGCCGCCTGCGTCCACGGCGTGCTGCACAGATCGACCGTCTGCTTCGCGATCACGCAGCGCCGCGCGATCTCGGCCGGCGCGATCGTCCAGCCCACGCGCAACCCCGGCGCGACGATCTTCGACAGGCTCGCGAAATGCACGATCCAGTCGCGCGCGCCGTCCACTTCATCGGCGAGTGCAAGCATCGACGGCACGGCTTCGCCCGCGAAACGCAGGTCTCCGTACGGATCATCCTCGACGATCAGGAAGCGGTATTGCACCGCGAGACGCAGCAGCTTCAGCCGACGCTCGCGCGTGAGCGTCGCGCCCGTCGGGTTCGCGAAGGTCGGGACCGTGTAGAGCAGCTTCGGCTGCGCGATCGCGCCGGACGCGAGCTGTTCGCCGAGACGATCGACGTCGAGCCCCGCGCCGTCGACCGGAATCGTCACGATGCGCGCCTGCTGCAGACGCATCGCCTGCAGCGTCGCCGGATAGGCCGGCTGCTCGGTCAGCACGACGTCGCCGGGCGACACCATCACGCGCAGCAACAGGTCGAGGCCCTGCTGCGAACCGGTCGTGACGAGCAGTTCGGCCGCCGTGCACGTCACACCGCGACGCGCCATCAGCGCGATCAGTTGCTGCTTCAGTTCGGCGAGGCCGTCGGTCGGGCCGTACTGCAGGCAGCGCACGGGCTGCGCGTACGCGCGCTCGGCGGCTGCGTTCAGGCCGTCGACGTCGAACAGGTCGCTGGCCGGATAGCCGCCCGCGAAGGAAATCATGCCCGGTTCGGACAGGTACTTGAACAGTTCGCGGATCGGCGAGCCGGCGGGATTCTGGAATGAGGGAGTGAACGCGTACATGTCGTCGTGAGCTGGATGGCGCGGACGGCCGGGATAGCCGCCAGGTACCGGCCACCGCGGCGCTTCTGGCGCCACGGCGGTGAAATCGAGCCACGATTGTCGATAGTCATTAAGGCCGCGGCAAACGATATCTATGCACTAGGTCTTGCGGTTTGGTCATCAAATGGGGCTTGGGCGGGAGAAGCGAAACGGCTGGTACGCCGGCGCGCCGACACCGGGTTCCGGGCACGCTGCGCCGCCGGAAAGCCAATCCGCCCGATTGTTTCGCCACACGCGCACCTTGCCCGCCCCGCTTGGCCGGGACCGGACCGAATCAGTGCGCCGTGCCCGCAGGCTCGGCCGGCGGCTTGGGCTTCCACGTCGAGAGCGCGCGCGTGAGGTCGTCCGACATATAGTGCGGACCGTCGAACAGGTAGACCGTATAGCCGCGATACGCCAGCAGTTGCTTGCCCAACTCGTCGGCGCTGGCTGAACGGAACCCGCCGCGCTCGGCAGGCCGGAACGCCTCGGCGATGACCCGCACGCGTCGTTTGCCCAATCTTGAAACCAGCTCGTCGAGGTAGCTGCGCGCGACATACGGCTCGCGGGCATACACGCCGCAGCCGTCCTGGAAGAACACGCCGACGTCCGCAGGCAGCCACGCCGCGAGCCAGTCCGCGAGCGCCTTTCCGCCGATGTTGGTCTGGTCGTACACGCTCACCCAGAGCGGCCTCGGCAGCCGCTGCAAAATAGCGGCGAGCTTCGGCGCGTCCTGCCAGGTCGGATCGATCTCGACCGGGAAGTAGTAGCCGGTGACATGCAGCGGGACCGGTGCGCGCGCCACTTCCAGCGACTGGTCGGCGAGCGTCGACAGATGGGTGCGCGCCCGTTTTTCGTCCTGGTAGCCAGCCAGCCCCAGGATGACATTCCTGGCCCAGGGCTCACGACTGATACGTTCCCAGTCGGGAAGGTGCGCGGCAGGCTGGATGGGGGTATTGGCGATGAACGCGGTATCGTCGACGACGGTCCATTGAATCAGCAGATCGTGAATGCCGAGCATCTGCCAGCTGCCGACCGGATTCGTCGTCGAGTTGTCCACCTGCCAGACGATGCCGTCCGCGTGCACATCGTGCGCGGTCCAGCTGCAGGCGGCCACGACGAGCGATGCGCCGATCGCCGCGAGCGTCGCCGCCCGGGGCGAACGCGGCGCGGCGGCGAGCGGGCCCGGTCGCGCTGCGAGCCGAAACCGGCCCACACGCTGTTGAATCCTGCGCCAGGCCGGGATCGCGTACGTGGTCATCGCTGGCTCCCCGGAAGCATGCCTGCGCGTCATCGTAGCCGATCAAACGAAAACGTGCGACCCGCGTTGCCGATGCGGGTCGCACGGGGCTGCCGCTATGCGCGCGTCACTTGGCCGTCGTGCCGTCTACGAACTTGTAGCCGAGATTCGTAATGCCGGTAATCATGCTCTGGAAGTCCTGGAACGCCGGCAATCCGAGATCCGGTTCAAGCCAGTACGGATGGAAGAAGAACGACGCGAAACCGTCCCGCACCGCCAGACCATACTGGGCATTGGTCACGATTTGCTGCCACGTGTACGTGATGCACGAGAACGGGTCGATATTGCAGATGTTGTACTGCACGCTGCCCAGGTTCTCCGGAACGATCCGCTGCCCGTAGTAATCGGAGTTGATGATGTACGGGAAAAACTGCCCGGCCGAAAAGTCCTGGTTGGCGGCACCCGTGCCGAGTTGCGGTTTGGCCGACGTGTAGTACACGGCCCGCTGGAACGTGGTCGGGAACGTGAGGGCTGTCGCTGACGAAGCCGCCGGCGACATCTGGTACTGCGGCGCGGCCCAGCCGACGACCTTGTAGCCGTTGGTCGTGAACTCGAGCAGGCCATCGGCCATTCTGCCTTCCGCCCACGGGATGGAGTCCTCATCAACCGGCCGGTTCTGTACCGCAAACCAGAACTCGTAGTCGCTGCCGCTCACTGCATTCTGCAGATTCGGCGTCGAATCGTACTGGTGCGTATAACCGTGCATCACGATCGAGCCGCCGCGTGCGATGGCATAGTTCAGCGCACTCTTGAGGCCGGTTGCCTGTGCCAGATGGATCGTCTCCGGCACGCCGCCGTTGTAATAGCCGTTCGGGTCCGTATACAACGGGATGGTTGCCATCGTGAACGGAATCTTCTTCGAGTACATGTAGTTCGTCAGTTGCTGCATCGAACTCGTCGTCGTATACGCGTCGAGATCCTCCAGGCGGACGAGCGCACGGTGATTCACCGGTGCATTGGTCTGCAGGATGTCATGCAGGATGTCGCAAATCACGAGGTAACGATCCGTCGGGCCGATGTAGGAAAACGGCATGTCCGCGAAGTACCAGAAGTTGCCCGAGCGCACGACGTAGGGCGTGGTTGCCCCGCTCTGGCTGTTCTTGATGGTGACGAGCGCTTGCGCCTTCGTGGTATTGATCTGGGTCAGTCCGACATCCGGATCCGCGCTGATGACGCCGGTCGACGCGTTATACGAGTAATACTTGACCATCGACAGGTTCTTGTACGTGACCGTGTCGTAAAAGCCCGGATTCGGATTGCTCGCCGAAGGCGTCGCGTTCATCCCCGCGAGGCCGAGAAAGCTGAACCCGAAGGTCTGGTTGAACGTGTAGGCCGTGTTCCATGCCAGTTGCCACAGGTTGTACTTGAACCAGACCACGGTCTTCGTGGTGGTCATCACGTCGCTCATGAACGCCGTCGGAATCGGGTTGTTGTAGTAGTCGCCGATATAGAACGTGACGTCGTGGCTCCCGACCATGCCGGACGTGTAGTTCTGGATCGGAACCAGATCGATCGTCGCGTTGAAATGGCCAAGCAGGTTTCTCAGCATGATGCTGTACATCAGGCCCAGCTTCGAATACGGGTCATTCGCCGGATTGTCGTACAGCACGAGCGTATGGGCGGTGGTGGTCTGCGCGTGCGCGGTGACCGGCAATGTCATTTGCGCGAGTCCCGCAAGCAGGGCGATGACGAGCAAGATCTTTTTCATGGCCGTTTCTCCCTAGTCACGTTCCACATTGCCATTGGTTTTCTTGACGGACTTCTTGCTGAATTTCGGCCGCCCCGTTTCCTTGTACGCCTTGTCCCAATCCTCGTCCGACATCCCCGCCTTCACGTTGACCTGGGCCGAGCCGTTCGGCAGCGGTGGCGGCTTGATCTTCATGACGGAAGCATTGCCTGTCGCCTGCGCATTCGCATCCTGAACGCCGACGGCGAAGACGAGCGTGGTGATCAATGCGACGAGTGACCCGGCAGTGCTCAACCCGTTTCGAAAAGATTGCTTGCGATGCGAAGGCATGATTTTCATCCTTTGATATGCAAAATAAGTTCATCTCGTTAGCGAAACGAGTACGACGAATCACCATCCGGAATCGGGGCGCTATGTCGTGAATTTTTGCTGCGCAATTGAAACCAGACAAATAAATCCGGGAGGAGATGGTTTTACTTTCAAGCTAGAACCGTACCATCCGTCGCAAATGGGCATAGCGCCAAGGGGGCGAAATTGACGCCTTGGCGCAGCTCAAAATTGCGTCGATAAAACGTTTCAGCCATGCAACGCGGCGGTGTCACGAATTAAATCGGACAAACGCGTGAAGCCTGTTCGTACGATTCAGGGAAAACCAGTTAATCGCCGTACTTCGCAGAGCGTGACGCGGCAATCGCCGCGGGTGACATGCATGTGCAATGACGACCGAGGCGCAGGCATTCCGGTTCAACGCCGATTCATCCAGCCTGCCACCGCTGCAATCGCATGACGATCTCCCCAGGGCGGCAAACGCGGCCCGGCAGAGGGTCTGAAAACGATGTGTCATCCGGTCGATCGAGCGCGTGTTTCAGCACTGAAACATTTGGCTCGAATTCGGTGAGCCGATCCTGTGCGGCGCCCCGCAACGCCTGCAAGGTCAAGGGTCGCACAACGATGGCGCACGACTTGCTACATCAGCTGTGTGTTGCGAAGTCGGTGCGCGGGGTCGCTGCGCGTGCGCCGGATGGAGAGCGGTTGCAGGCAATTGAGAATGCAGGGACGGAGGCAGGCAAGCAAGCAGGACACGGGCTGTCAAAAAGTCATCCACTGAACACGTTGCATCGTTCGCGATGCACCGTGGCCCCATCGCGAAGAATCGCGTGCTGCAGGTTTTTTTGAGCGGCAGGCATTCGCATGGCGCAAGCCACCGAGTGGACGTGACGGGGGCGACGAGGACGGGGAAAGTTTCGTCTTGCGTCGGTACGAGGGGAAATAATCAAATACAAGATAAAAGAGCGGAACAAATGATGGATAACATGATTTGGAGTGCATATTTATATGCGCTTAACCTTGTCGCCATTATGACCGCAATCGTCATCCTGGTGAGCACACTGGATGACCTCACGCTGGACGCCTGTTATTGGTCATTTGAAATCCGGCGCCTCCTGCGCCGTGAAAAATCGCAAACGATCGATATCGGCATGCTGCGCGCGCTGGAAGAACAGCATCTGGCGCTGATGGTGCCGGCCTGGAAGGAATACGACGTGATCGCCAAGATGATCGAAAACACCTTGGCGACCCTCGAGTACGAGCGATACGTTATCTTCGTCGGCACCTATCACAACGATGTCGAGACCACGACCGAGGTCGAACGGATGGTCCGCAGATACCCGGGCAGGGTCACGCGCGCGACCGTCATGAACGACGGTCCGACCTGCAAGGCGGACTGCCTGAACTGGATCGTCGAAGCCATCCTGCGCTATGAAGCGGTCCACCACATTCAATTCGCGGGCGTCATCATGCACGACTGCGAGGATGTCATTCATCCAGTCGAACTCAAGTACCTGAACCACGCGGTGGCGAATAGCGACCTGGTCCAGCTTCCCGTACTGTCCTTGCCGCGGAAATGGAACGAGTTCGTCGCCGGATGCTACCTGGACGACTTCAGCGAAACACACCAGAAGGACCTGCCGGTGCGGGCCCGCCTGACCGGCATCGTCCCGGGTGCGGGCGTTGCGTCGTGCTACAGCAGGCGCTCGATCGAAGCCGCGATGAAGGAACGCAACGGCTCGCCGTTCAACACCAGTTCGCTGACCGAGGATTATGACTTCAGCTTCCGGTTGAGAGACCTGGGGATGAAGGAAACCTTTGCGTGCATTCCACTGACGGGAGTCCCGCGCGATGCACCGGACCGACGCGCAGATAGCGGCGCCGTCAATCGAAACCTGCTGGCCACGCGCGAGTATTTTCCGAAAACATTTCGTACCGCGTACCGACAGCGCACGCGCTGGATCCTCGGCATTGCCTTTCAGGGCTGGGAACAACTCGGCTGGAAGGGCAATCTTCTCACCCGATACATGTTCTTCCACGATCGCAAGGGCATCGTGACCTCGCTGTTTTCGGTCGTCGCCTATGGCGTGCTGATCAACTTCCTGTTGCTCGGCGCGCTTCAGCGATCCGGTCATGTGATCCCGGATGGCACCTCGCTCGTCATGGTGGGCCACTGGGTCACGCCGCTGCTGTGGATCAACACCGCCATGCTGTTCGCGCGCGCCGGGCAGCGTTTCCATTTCGTCAGCAAGCTGAACGGCCCGACCCAGGGGCTGCTGTCGATTCCGCGGATGTTCGTCAATAACCTGATCAATTTCTACGCGGTTTGCCGCGCGTGGCGCATCTATATCGGCCACCTGGTGACCGGCAAGCCCATCGCCTGGGACAAGACCAGCCATACCTACCTGTCGAACGAAGCCCTCGGGAAGGCGCGCCTGAAAGTCGGCGAGATCCTGGTCGGCTGGGGCGTGGTCACGCTGGAGCAATTGCAAGTGAGCCTCGAGAAGCAACTGACCTGCGGCAAGCGGCTGGGTGAACTGCTGGTCGAAGGCTGCGCGATCTCCTCCGAATCGCTGGCGGATGCGATCGCCGAGCAAGCCGAGCTGCCCCGGGTGAGCCTCGGCAACGTCGCGGTGGGCCACTTCGCGGATTCGCTGGCATTCGAGCTGCAGTACGCATACCGCGCCGTCCCGTTTTCGACTGCGGACGACGGCACGTTGAACGTTGCGGTCGGGCGGCCGCTCACGCCGGACGAACAGGATGTCGTGCGACGCGGTGCCCGATCGAATGTGGCCTACTTCATCGCCTGCGATGCGGAGATTGCCGCCGAGCTCTCCCGGCACTCGCGCTTCGTCGAACTCGCACGCATGCGCGACGGCGACCCGGCGGCGCAGCAGGGCTCCGCCGCGACAAAACCGTCGGGAGAACAGGCATGAAGCATTCGAGATTCCCGATCGCGGCCGGCCTCAAGCGCTGCGCACGGTTGAGCGCACTGGCGATCGCCGTGTCGCTCGCCTGGCAGGCGCCGGCATCCGCCGCCCAGCCACTGACGCCCAAAGCCTATCGGCTCGCCGACAGCGCCTACAAGGCCATCAATGCCGGCGACCTGCCCCTCGCGGAAGTGTATGCATCACGCGCCATCAAGATTCAACCCGGTAGCGAACAGCTCGGGCTGCTGCTCGTCGACGTATACAGACGGGAAGGCAAGGTCGACGAAGCGGACGCGATGGTGGAATCGCTGATCGTTCGTTTTCCGAAGAGTGCGGCGGTACGCGCGCAGCATGGCTACCTCGCGCAGCGGCAGATGCGCTACGACGTCGCCTGCAGCGATTTCTCCGCCGCCGTCGCAACCGGGAAATGGAGCAAGGACCAGCAGCGCAACCTGCGTCTCGCCTGGGCGGACAGCGCGCTCGCGGCAAAGCTTCCGCATGAGGCCGGCATTGCGCTGGCACCGCTGGCCGATGAAAAATCGGCCGTGATCCAGTTGCGTGTCGCGCAGCTGAGCCTGCAGGCAGGCGACCGCGATACCGCGATCCGCATGGCGGACCTGGCGGCCGGCGATGCGACGACCGATGGCGAGCGCAACATGGCCGTGTCGATCGCGGCGCAGGCGCGGCAGGAAGACCCGCCCGCTCAGGCGCCGGTGGACAATACCGCGCAACAGAAGTTGCAGGAGGCCTACGACCTCCTGCGCGACCACAAGGATCGCGAGGCGCTCGACGCATTCAAGGAAGGATTCGCCGGCGGTGCCGGCAACGCGATGAACTACGCGGACGCGGGCTATGCCGCCAAGCGGATCGGGTTGAACGACGAGTCCATCGATCTGTTCGAGCACAGCCTCGACGCCGATGAAAACGAACACACCTTCGATGCGCAGCACAAGTTCGGCTACAAGCGCGAAGTCGAGCAGTTGCAGCGCAGCTGGGGGTTCGTGCTGAGCGCGCCGTACCAGTCGGCCGCGTTCGGCCCGCAAGGCACCATCAGCGTGTTGCAGCCGGGTATCGAAGTGTATTGGCAGCCGCCGAAGATCGGCTATCAGAACGGTCGCATCTTCCAGTTCTTCGTGCGCGGATACGGCACGGCCTACGACGGGACGGGCAACGTGACCGGCATGCCGACCGTGCAGGGTTCGGTGGGCGCGCGCTACAAGCCGCTGCCCGACCAGAACGTCGTGCTGACCGCCGAGCGGCTGTTCCACGTCGGCAGCCTGTCGATGACGGACTGGCTGATGCGCCTGGGTTATTCGTCGGAAGCGGGGACCGACCTGCAGGTGACCGAACCGAGCTGGCGCAGTTGGCAGGCGTATGTCGAAGGCGCGTACTTCATCAGCGCGGGTCGATACATCATTTATTCGGAGTTGCGTTACGGGCACACCTGGCGTTTGCCGATGATCAGCGATCGGCTGACCGTCTACCCGCACGCCGCGGTGGCCGGCGATCACGACAATCGGCAGCCGGACAAGACGGCGATCGGCGCCGGGCCCGGCATCCAGGTGCGGTACTGGTTTCGCGAAGGCCAATATAGCGCGCCGGCAAGCTATCTGGATGTCACGGTGCAATACCGGTTCGGATTGACGTCAGCGGCACGCGCACGTGGTCTCGTGGTGCGCGCGACATTGTGGTTCTAACCAGCGACGCTGACGCTTGTTCCTGGATGGCTCAATCGCTTAGTTGGGCGACTTGAGCGTGATGATCGTCTGACGCAACAGCTGGAAATACGGGCTCGTCGAATACGGGACCATTTGTTCGGCGTAGTACCACCAGAAGAACCCGCCGATGAAACGCGGATCGGTCATGCTGTTGACCATCGGGTAGTACGTCTTGATCAGGTTCTGCTGCACCGACGCCGGCGCGGACGTATCCGAGGTGCCGATTTCGCCGAAGCCGACCTTCGCGTTCGGGAAGATGCTTTCCAGCGCCGCGAAATCGTTCTTCCACGTCGGATTCAGCCCCGGGCAATCCTGATACGGGTAGTAGCTGAACAGGGCGTAGTCGGCCTGCTGGCGGACCGTCGAGGACAGGAAGGTGGTCGGCCACGTCTTCCAGTAATCCACCGGCTTCTCCCAGCAGTTGTTGCCCTTGCTGTCGTCGTTGTAGTACAGCGTGATGGCCGTCTTGCCGCCGTTCGATTTCACGATCGTGTTGGCCGCGGCAACCATCTGGCCGATCTGCTGCTCTTCCGAGTTGACCACGGTGTTCGTGCCGCTCGGGTCGTTACGCAGCCATTCGCCGTTGATTTCGTTCGCGATCTCCCAGACGTCGACAGTGTTCTTCAACTGCGACACCAGTTCCTGCGTTCTTGCCTTGTACGTGGCGAGATCCGTCGGGAAATAGTAAGAATCGTAAACCTCGCCCATCACGTACGCGACGGCGTGCAGGCGCAGCAGAGGCGCGTAGTAGTCGGCGGCCGACGTACCCGGATCGAACACGACACGCACGGTGGGCTTGTACGGCAGGTTCTGCAGCGACGCGATGATGGCGTCCAGCTTGGTCAGGTCGTCGAGGGTCACGCCGTAGACGGGATTCTTCAGAGGTTCGACCTGGGCTTCGGCGGGCCGGGATAAAGGCATGAGCCCGGCATAAGCGACGCATGCGGCAATGGCCGTGCGCGAGAGATTTTTCGTCAGTCCTTTCAAAACGCTTTCCGTTAAAAAGTAAGAGGAAGCGCGATTTTAGACGAAAATAAAAGATAATTATCGGACGATACGCGAAGTATCGAGCCCCAAAACTTAGTTAGGATTGTTATCCAATGCGGGTGCGCCGGGGCGTCTCAACGGTCAATTGTTACGAAATACTGATTAAATGCGCTGCACCATCGGAGCGGGAGGTTGGCGCGGGGACGCAGTGGGTGCGTCTCAGGGTAAAGCCGATGGCCGGGTGGCAGGCTGTGTGCAAACGATTGCGGACGTCCGAAGCGGGTGGCGGCCGCCTCGACTGACGAGCGCAGCACCGCGAAAGGAACCGCCAGCGACACCGGATACCGCCACGAATCCGGAAACAGCGGCCCAGCTCGTGCCCGGGAAGCACGCACGCCTCACCGCGCTCCGCACGTGCTGTGCACGCATCTCGCACGGCGCGCCGACACGGGTTGAGACCGGACGTGGATTCAACCTCCGGATCGTTGCCAACGATGCATTAGCCAGAACACAAATCCCGCCACTGGCCCCAGGCATACGAACGCCAGGAATCCCAAAACGGCCGACAAACCGGCTTTGAAAAGATCGTCATCCCAGATGGAGGTGTAAATCAGATAGGTGGCAATCCACGTCAACAATCCGGTAATACCGCCACACAGACACGACGAAATCACGGAAACGCGCCAGTATTTCACTACCAGCAGATATTGTGGAATTGCGAATACTGCCGTGCCGAAGCAGGCGATTGGAATGGAATATTTGAGCGACCAGGGATCGTCGGTGATATACGACCACAGCAGGCCGGGCACGAGGGCCGAGAGCGCAAAGGCAATAAATGGTATCTGACGCATCGGTGCAAGCAGCCGTTCGCTGCGGAAAGTCTGTTGGAGTCAGGCTGGTTCGGCGGGCGACTCGGAACTTCACGTGGTCGCGTTTGCGGCCACCCCGGCCCGACACGCGACTCCCGCTCAAAGGCAGCAGGATGCCATACCGCTCGATCATAGAGCGTTCATCCGCATTGCATCGACTTCGGTCGGCACCTTCTGCGCGCATCTTCGATGCGTCAACGCGAACCGATGCGTTTCCGTCAATCCTCGACCGGTCGAGTCCAGACAAGTCAAGCCGTCCTTTTCGACTGCCTGGCGTAAAGCACGGCTTTGGCCTGCGGATTCAACCCGCCGATGCAGCGAATCAACGAAATCGCCCAGATGGCGCATCGAAGTCTGGTGTCTTTCGCGGATGCTCATTCTCATTTGACCGCCCAGACGAATCCGAACACCGTTTCGACTCACACCATGAGCGTTACACCCCATTCGAATCAACAGCTGAAGAGGCGAATACCCCCGAACCACACCACGCCCGGTGAATTCACCCCTTCCGGTTTCCGCTCAGGCAGACGTGTTCCGATTCGCCTCAATCACCGTCAACGCCGCCATATTCACGATCCGCCGCACCGTCGCACTGGACGTCAGAATATTCACCGGCGCGTTGACGCCCAACAGGAACGGCCCCACCGCCACATTGCTGCCCGCTTCCGTCTTGAGCAGGTTGTACGCGATATTCCCCGCATCCACGTTCGGGCAAACGAGCAGGTTGGCCGCCCCCTTCAGCGGCGACATCGGCAGAAGCTTCGACCGCAAGCCCTCGTCGAGCGCACAGTCGCCGTGCATCTCACCGTCCGCCTCGATATCCGGCGCCTGCTCCCGGACAATCTCCAGCGCCCGACGCATCTTCACCCCCGAAGCCGCACTCCCCGACCCGAAGTTCGACCGCGACAGCAACGCCGCCTTCGGCGTCAGGTTCAGCCATTCCATCTGACGCGCCGCGGCAATCGTGAATTCCGCGATCTGCTCCGCATCGGGATTGTCGTTGACGTGCGTATCCACCAGCGCGACCGTCCGCTGATCGAGCAACAGGATGTTCATCGCCGCATACGTGGACGCGCCCGGCTTCTTCCCGATCACCTCGTCGACGAACCGCAGGTGGTTGTGATACTCGCCAACCGTCCCGCAAATCATCCCGTCCGCATCGCCGAGCCGCACCATCATCGCGCCGATCAGCGTCAGGCGGCGCCGCATCTCGACCCGCGCCATTTCCTTCGAGATGCCGTCCCGGCAGCGCAGTTCCCAGTACTTCGTCCAGTACTGCGGGAACCGCTCGTCATACTCGGGGTTCGTCACCTCGACATCCTGGCCGAGCCGGATCCGCAAGCCGAAGCGCTCGATGCGCGCCAGCAGCACCTCCGGGCGCCCGACCAGGATCGGACGCGCCAGCTTCTCGTCGACGATCACCTGCACCGCGCGGAGCACGCGCTCGTCCTCGCCTTCGGTAAAGACGATCCGTGCCTTGCCGCCGTCACGCACCAGCCGGCGCGCCGTCGCGAACAGCGGCTTCATGAATGCGCCGGAGTGGTAGACGAATTGCTGCAGTTGCTCGACATACGCGTCGAGATCCGTCAGCGGGCGCTTCGCCACGCCGCCGTCCATCGCCGCCTTGGCCACGGCCGGCGCGATCCGGACGATCAGGCGCGGGTCGAACGGCTTCGGAATCAGGTATTGCGCGCCGAATGCCACGTCGTACGCGCCATAGGCCGCCGCGACGACTTCGTTCTGCTCCTCCTCGGCCAGCCCCGCGATCGCGTGAACCGCGGCGATCTCCATTTCGCGGGTGATCGTCGTCGCGCCCACGTCCAGCGCGCCGCGGAAGATGTACGGGAAGCAGAGAACGTTGTTGACCTGGTTCGGGTAGTCCGAGCGGCCGGTCGCAATCACGACGTCGTCGCGCGTCGCGTGCGCCAGCTCCGGGAAGATTTCCGGCGTGGGATTGGCCAGCGCGAGAATCAGCGGGCGCGGCGCCATCGCCTTCAGCATGTCGGCACTCAGGATGCCGCCGACCGACAGGCCCAGGAACACGTCCGCGCCGCCGATGACTTCGGCCAGCTTGCGCGCATCGGTTTCCTGCGCAAAGCGCGCCTTGGCCGGGTCCATCAGCGCGGTGCGCCCGCGATAGACGACGCCTTCGATGTCCGTCACCCACACGTTTTCGACCGGCAGCCCGAGGTCGACCAGCAGGTCCAGGCAGGCCAGCGCGGCGGCCCCGGCCCCCGACGTCACGACCTTCACTTCCGAAATCGACTTCCCGACGACCTTCAGCCCGTTGATGAACGCGGCGGAGACGGTGATGGCGGTGCCGTGCTGGTCGTCATGGAAGACGGGAATCTTCATGCGTTCGCGCAGCTTCTGCTCGACCGTGAAGCACTCGGGCGCCTTGATGTCCTCGAGGTTGATGCCGCCGAAGGTCGGCTCGAGGCCCGCGATGATGTCGACCAGCTTGTCCGGGTCGGTTTCGTTGATCTCGATGTCGAAGACGTCGATCCCCGCGAACTTCTTGAACAGCACGGCCTTGCCTTCCATGACCGGCTTGGACGCGAGCGGGCCGATGTTGCCCAGACCCAGCACGGCCGTGCCGTTCGTGATCACGCCCACCAGATTGCCGCGGCTCGTGAAACGGTGCGCCTGCAGCGGATCGGCGGCGATCGCCTCGCACACACCCGCCACGCCCGGCGTGTAGGCCAGCGCGAGATCGCGCTGGGTCACGAGCGGCTTGCTGGCGACAACCGAGATCTTCCCCGGGGTCGGAAATTCGTGATAGTCGAACGCTGCCTGCTGCTGTGTCTCAGTCTGTTTCATGTTTTTCGATCCGGGCACGGGCGCCAGGCCAGTCCCGGCGCGATCCATGAAGGTGATTCTAGGGATCCGCCATAAGGTGATGATTCTGTTTTAATATCGGTCCATCACTTTTTCATGATGAATACGTGACTAGTCAATGACTTTTGACGCGAACGACGTGGTCAGGCGGCTAGGCGCCCGCCTGAAAATGCGGCACCTGGTGCTGTTGCTGCAGATCCAGCAGCACGGGTCGCTGACGCGCGTCGCGGAGCACATGGCCAGCAGCCAGCCGGCCGTGACGAACGCGCTGTCCGAGCTGGAGAGCATGTTCGGCACGCCGCTCTTCGAGCGCTCGTCGCGCGGCATGCGGCCCACCGCGCTCGGCGCGGTCGTGCTCGAGCGGGCGAAGGCGATGATCAAGGATCTCGACCACCTCGCCCGCGAAATGGAGGCCGTCGCCGCCGGGCATGCGGCCCACCTGCACATCGGCGTGATTCCGTTCATTTCCGGGCAGATGCTGTCGGCGGCGCTCAAGCGGCTGCAGGCGCGCATGGAACGGCGCCTGACCGTGACGATTCACGAAGGCACCAGCGATCAGCTCCTGCTGCAGCTCAAGGATCACAGCGTCGACATCGTGATCGGGCGGGCGTCGTCGGCGATCGACCTGGGCCAGGTCTCCTTCGAAGTGCTGTACCAGCAGCAGCCGCGCATGATCGCGAGCCGGCGTCTTGCCGCGAAACTGGCCCGCACCGCACTGGACTGGCACAAGCTGCACGCGCTCGACTGGATTCTCGGCGCACCGCATACGCCGATGCGGGAACAGGTCACCGACCTGTTCCTGTCGGCCGGCATCCCGCCGCCCGTTCCGATCGTCGAAAGTTACTCGTCCAAGCTGATCGGCGAGATGATCGCGTCGAGCGACGAGGCCGTATCGATCGTGCCCGCCGATATCGCGGAAGAACTGGTGCGGATCGCCGGCGTGGCGATCGTGCCGTACTCGCTGGTCTGGACGCTCCCGCCCATCGCGCTGTTTACCCGCGCTGCCGATTCGCGCTCGCCCGCGCGGGATCTGCTCGTCGACGCGTTGCGCGAGGTATGCCGGGAGACTTACGGGGACGCGCAGCGATAAGGCTGCGGGAGGCGACCTGAACGGCCGCTCGCCCCCGCCGGCAACCGACGGGCGTTTCGACCGGAGTTCGGCGCACGCGCCCCGGGCTACTTGCTGGCGGCGAGGCGACGCAGAATGTCCGCACGCTCGGCGCTCAGCACATGATCCGAGCCCTCGCCGCGGTCATAGCGCTTCGCGGTGCGGTAGGAAAACCGCTTCCGGTACTGCCCGATGGCGGGATCGAACGCCCACGCGTCGACAATGAAAAAGTGCCTGGCGAAATGATCCTCGTCGTCGGCCCACACGAAGTCCGCCCGAACGAACACCGGATAGGGCGACACGTCCGGCACCTTCCACATCGCGCGATCAGCGGACTCCGTTTGAGTGACTTCCGGCATCAGGTTCTCGATCTTGCCGTTCGCGCCGTAACGCAATATCGCCACGCGCTCCAGCATCCCGCTGCCGCCACCCGAAAACATCCCCGAGAAGAAAACCCAGGAGCCGCCCGCCGCAATCGGCAACCGTTCGGAGCGCGGCATCAGTCCGAACTGGTAAAGCTCCTTCGACGAATTGGGAAGCGGCACGGGCGGCATCTCGAAGCACGGCGCACGGTCGGGGAGCACACAGAGTTTCACGCCGGACAGCGGGAGCCCGTCTGAATCCTGCCGGCCCTCGGCCTGAGTGAAGCGCGGGAATGCCGGTTCGCCGGATGCGGCCTGGGCACCCGCGATGCCGGCGACGGAAATGCTCAAGATCACTCCGAGCGACTTGAAGACCTTGCGCATGCACCTGCCCCCTTCTCTCACGTTTTTGATAGTCGCGAATTGTCGATGATCCGGCCGCTTCTGTCGAATGAACGGGCGCGGTTGGCGATGCGCGCCGGCCAGTCCCCTCAGACGGTGGCCAGAACCAGACGCCCCGGAGACGCGCCGATATGCAGACCGTCGGCGCGGTTCGAGAGATAGCGCCGGTTCAACGCGTCCGGCGTCCACGTGTTGCTGCTGCTGAAGCCCAGCGCGGCCAGCCGCTCGGTCAGCTCGGCAGGTTCGAAGAAGCTCTTCCACGGTTCGCCACGCTCGGCGAATCGCGCCAACATCTGCTCCATCGCGATGCGCATGATCGGCGGCAGGCTCGGCAGCGGGATCACGTATTCGAGCAGGACCTCGCTGCCTTTGGCACAGCCGGCGATGAAGCGCAGCGTCTCGATGACCGCGGCCTCGTCGAGATACATCGTCACACCAAGCCAACTGAACAGCGCCGGCGCATCGGCATCGAAACCGGCGCGCGCCAGCCCTTCGCCGAGACCGACTTGCTCGAAATCGACCGGCACAAATTGCAGCGACGGCGGCACCGGCATGCCCGCCTCGCGCAAACGCGCCTGCTTCCACGCCTGCGTCGCCGGCAGGTCGACCTCGAACACGCGCCCCGGCGCATCGGGCCGCCGGTATGCACTGGTATCGAGCCCCGCGCCCAGCACCACGTACTGGCGGATGCCGCGTTCGATCGCGTCGGTCCAGACGTCGTCGGCAAGCCGGCTGCGTACGACCACCGTGCTGCGCATGCCCACCGTCATTGGCTGGCGGTACTTGTCGAGGTTGTCGCGCAAGGCCTGCGCCTCGGCCGCGCCGAGGACGGTCAGCGCGACCGGATCGTCGAGCACCAGCGGCCGATCGAGCAACTGGTGCGCGGCCCGCTGCGTTGCCACCATCAACGCACTCGGCTTGGGCCCGGCGTTCACCGGTGTCGTGTCGTGGCCGACGACATGCGCCCGGTTCAGATAGGCCAGCATCGCATCGTCGAGGCCGATGCCCAGTTGCAGATCCGGTTCGCGCATCATCGCATCGCGCACACGTGCCTCCAGCGCTGCGTCGTCGCCGCAGAAGCTGTCGAGAAACAGCTGCTGCCAGCGCTTGACGATAGCCTGCACCGGTGCGGCGCCGGCGTCGACGCCCGCATCCATGTGCGCTCTCAGTTCGACCACCAGCGCCGGCCACGCCCGATGCTTGATGGTGGCGAACTGGCGCCGCCGCACTTCGTCGGCCTGGGTCGGATCGAGGTACTTCGCAAGCAGCGCGCAGCGCGCGTGCGTGAACGCTTCGTCGATCCATGCCAGCATCTCCGCCGTGATGCCGACGATTTGCGCGGCGCGCGGCTCGTCGAGCTGCATCATCATCAGCTTGGTCGCGAGCGTCGGGTCGTTGCGGGTCATCCGGACGACGAACCGGATCCAGCGCCACGCCAGTGCCTGGGCGGCCTCGCTGTCGGCCGGCAGTGCCTGCTGCCGGGCAACGCGAACGTCTTCGATCAGCGCGGCCCACGACGGATCCGTCGGCGCGATCGTATCCGGCCCGGATGCCAGCAACGCATCGAGCTCGTCGTCATCAAGGTGTTTTTGGATCATGTTCATCAGCTCCAGAGCGTTCAGCCAGTCGGTCGCCGTGGTTTCGTCACCGGCGGCGATCATGTCCACGATGTATTGCAGGTGACGACTGAGGCGCTGCGCGCGCGATGCCTGCGCATCGAGTTCGGCGATCTGGCGCTGCAGAAGCTGAAGCGGTGAGCCGGCCAGTTGGCCGTCGAGGCTTGCCTTGATGTCCGGCAGCGAATACCCGAAGCGTTTCAGCGCCTCGATCCGATGCAGCCGGATGAGGTCGTCCCGCCCATACAGGCGCGCGCCGCCGTCCGTGCGCTGCGATGGCGACAGCAGCCCGATTGCATCGTAGTGATGCAAGGCCCGAACGCTCAGCCCCGCCTTCTTCGCCAGATCGCCGATTTTCAGTCGCATAGTTTCCCAGTCGTCGGTGTCGACCATAAAAGCTGACGTAGCGTCAGGGGCAAGGGAAATCGAAGGGGGGGCGGGCGGTTGCGGGGCGTCGGAACAATCTTCCAGGTCTTCGCGCGATCCGCGTCGCGAATGTCGGTTGCGGAGCTTTCGACGATGGACATCGCCGGCTTCATTCCGTGCGCCACTTGCGGAGAACCACCTCCAGCATCTCGGCCGGAGAAAGCTCCCGCCCGTCGTATCCGGTGCCGAAGTAGGCTTCGGGCCAGAAGATGAGGTCCGAAATGCGGGCATCGCCGGTGTTGACCGACAGACATCGAACCCAGTAATCCATCAGCGCCTGGTCGCCGCGACACGCACATACGGCGTCAAGCAATTCCAGAAGCTCGGGCTCCGACAGATCGGTCGGGAGGGTTTGCCAGTCTATTGCCAGTTGCTTCGCGAATCCGTCGGCACTCGTCGAGCCGAACGCGCCAAGCACATCGACTTGATCGACGTCGTCACCCAGCAATCGGGCAATCTGCTGCAACTCCGCTGCGTATTCGCGTCCGTTCTCGTGCAGTTGAAATACGGCGCGCGTCAGCGGCAGCAGGTGTCGAAGCTTGTCGTGGTCGACGGGGTCGCGCAGTTCGGCTCGCATGCGTGTTCTCGAGGTACAGCGGTGGGTTGAAGCGTCCGGGTGAATTGACCGGGGTTCCAGTTGAAAGCTAGCCAGCCGGTTTCTCGTACAGCGACCAGACAATCCCGTCCGATTTCAACCCGACGCGAACAAAGCCAAGCGACTCGTAGTAAGCGCAGAGCGTCACGTTTTCAACGGCGCAATCGAGCCGAACAAAACGCCGGTTCACGCTGCTCACCTTGCGAGCGCACCAGTCGAGCATGAAGCCGCCGAGCCCGAGCCCGTTGAAGCCTTGCCGCACGCAAAGCCCGTGCACGTAACCGGCGATCGGCTCCTGCGGCCCCCAGTGCTTGTCCTCGTCGAAGCCGAGCGAGAACGTTCCGGCCAACGTGCCGTCCAGCTCGACGACATACACGTCCTTTTCAGCGACGTTGCTCCGTACCCACCGTTCGGAAAATCCATCGCCTTCCTTGCCCCACATGTGGTCGCCGTACGTGAGCTTCTTCGCGTGTGCATCATTCCGGATCTGCGTCAGCACCGGTACGTCGTCTGCCGTTGCCCTGCGGATGCTTTTCGAGGTCACCGCCCGTTTCTCCGTGGAGTCTTCACGTCGCGGCTCGAAAGCCGCCATCCCGCCAAATCGCATGTTCGACAGCAGGCACTCGCTCAGTAAGCCGATGGCGCGGCGCGCTTATGAAGCGACAGCCTGGAACCAGCGCGTACACGGGCCCGTGAAAATGAGCACGGTTGCGATCGCATTGGCGAAAAAGCCCACTTCGATCAGGCTCAGCCTGAAAGGGAGCCCCGCCACGATAAGGGCCATCGTCGTGACGATCGTGAGCGCCAGTTCCAGCGTCCGCGCCAGCTTTTGTCGCTGGCAGAGGCCCACGATCAGGCTGGCGTTCAGCAAAAGCCAGAAAGCCTGGACTATCCCGACGAACGCAGCACCTTGACGCATGAGCACTGCTTTCGCCGCGGGTACTTCGCCAGCCTGGTCGAAACCCAGCATCGTGAGCCAGACGGCGAATCCGGCCTCGATGAGCCAGACAATCGTGAAGAGCGCGATAGCGTGACGGATCTGCAGCGGTGCGTCGGCGCGAAACGCCGGCATGGCCTTCAATTTGCTGATTGGCATCGTCTCTTTCAGGAAGCCAGCGGCCCCCGCCCCGGAATGTGTTCGTATCGTATTCGCGGCTGGTCGATTTCACGCCGCAGCGAGTGTCGGCCGAGTGTAGTCCATCCGCAATCGCCACAGGTACGGTCACGGCCCCACCGTCAGCCGCCGGTCACGGCTTCCTGCAAAAGATTCGAGCGTCGTCCGGGTCGATCTTGACGGGATATTCACGCTCGATCAGCGCTCTTTCCGCAGCGCTCGGATTCCCGAGCCACTTCGGCTCGCAGCGGTACAGCAGCCGCCCGGCCGTGCGGTGCGACTGCTCATCGTAAAGCAGGGCGACGTTCGTCACGTTGCACTGGTGTGCCTGGCAAAGGTGATAAAGCCATTCGCGAAACTCACCGATTTGCCAGCGTGTCCCTTCCGTCGCGGGGCCGCTCAGCAAGCGCTTTCGAAGCGTTTTCGAATCCTGGCCGGCCAGATTCAGGAAGTTGTCGAACGCGGTCGATACCGTCCGGCCGATCGCCGTGCCGGATTGATTTCCGTCCGGGTCGACAAGATTGAAGATCTCCGTTTTATATCCGGAGCTTGCCGGCGTGATGTTCTTCGGCACCGGCTCTTCGCCGTGGGCCTGGCAGTTGTATGCCAAGGGGATCAATAAAACCGCCCGCAAAAGTACGGCCCGTACCCGCAAGGAAAACATGCCCGCACCGCTGTCAGCGTGCATTCCTGCACCGCGATTTCTCGTCATTCTTCTACGCTGCCTTTCCGCTACTGGTTGACCAACCCGGCGCCTGCTCCTGATCGCTCGCTGTCCGACGTATCTGCACACCCAAGCCGAAAACGCCTCGCACGCCGTGCGCTAGTGCGAAGCACTCACACCCTGCCGGAGAGACTTATAGATCCCCGCGCCGGCATCAACGATGAACAGGAGTGCAATGACGACGCACGCAACGCGCCCGATACCGCGCAGACGAGTCGCGCCGACATATAACGCGACAGCGCCAACGCAAAGCGTCACGGGCCAGTAGATGGCCCCCAGGATAATCGCGATGACGGGAAAAGGTATGTCAATGGCGATGTCACTCATCGCAGAAAACTCCGTAGCTCGTATGAAGCATGCGTTCGCTCATCGATTCGAAGGCATCGGTCGACCGCCGTCCATCAACGCGTGACCTCGCCGCCCCATGCTGCTCGACAGGGAATCACGCCTGCGCCTGATGACACACCACCTCGATATTGTGCCCATCCGGCCCGATGACAAACGCCGCGTAGTAGTTCGCGTGATAGTGCGGCCGCAGCCCCGGCGCGCCATTGTCCTTCCCGCCTGCCGCCAGCGCCGCGCGATGGAACGCATCGACTTGCTGGCGGTTGTCGGCCACGAACGCGATGTGAAGATGCGCCGGTTTCTCCGTCGTCTGGAACAGGCACAACGAGGGCTTGCCCGGCGGAGACATCTCGATGCCGTACGACGGCTCGCCCTCCCCCACCACCACTACGCCAAGCGGTTCGAGCGCGTTGAGGAAAAACGTCTTGCTGGCGGCATAGTCGCTCACGCCGAATTTGACATGGTCAAACATGACTCCCCCGCGGATGGATGGGCCGGCCGGCACCCGGATCTGATGCGCAAATCATCGCGATGTTGCCACATGCGGCCGTCGACGGCACACCTGCCCGCTCTCGAACAAAAAAAGCCCGACACAGTCGGGCCAACGAGCGAGATACAAGGAGAATCCCGCTCACCCCTCATCGAGCGGTCACACCGTGCTGCCTGACGTCATCATGATCCGGGCGATAACCAACGATCGCGCACGACATTGCGACCGATCGTCGATCGCCAGGCTTGCCTGAAAGGGTTCGTAAAGAGATCGCTATTGCGAAACGGGGGCGCCGGGCGACGCATCCGTCGGCATGGTCGGGAGCGGAACGGCCGCGCTGTTCGACCCGCCGCCGGTTGCGCCCGCCGAATTCGTGGTGCCCGCTTGTCCGCGGCGGCCGCGGTGCGCGCCATGCGCGACCGGGGGCGCGCTCGCGGCAACCGGCCGTATTGGCGGATGCGCGATGTACTGGAAGTTCTCGTTGATCGCGCTATTGCCCGTATCGTACGAACGGTGCACGAACACGCTGCTCGTCACGGGCTCACTGGCTTGCGCGAATGCCGCCGGCACGGCGGACACCATCGCGGCTGCCGTCGCCGCGCTCAACGCGGCGATCCGCACGAGCGAACCGGCATCGCGGACTGTCGGGCGGTCTGTCACGCTATGTTTCCTCCAATGTGCATCCGGTCGGCGATCGTTCGGCCGCCGGTGGCGCCCGCCCGAAAAAGTTGGCCCGCACCTGAGCGCGGGCCAAGCCGAGAACACACAACACCTTGGGGGGGTATCAAGGCGGGACCAGTCTAGCCCGAGTCGCCGCAAAGAACATTTCAGGCCAAATTACAGCTATTACTCCATATAACGAAGCGTCGGCCGCCATCGTGTGCGGGCAAGTGGTGACACATCGTCCGCGAGCCCGTGCAACGGCCCGGCGTTCCGTTCACTGGCGTTGCTTCGGGCAGGTGGATGAAAGCAGTCGCGCCTCCGCCTGCCGCTTTCCCCGCAAACGCAATCGCCGTCGAAGCCGGCAGTGTCGCCACTAACGCAAGCCGTAGACACCGCGCGCCCGCGCTGCAACAAGTCAGGTCAGCGCGCGCCGGACAGATGCAGCGTGAACCACGCCACCGCCGCCTGGCTGGTTTCGTCGAAATGCTCGATATACGGCGTGAAATGTCCGCCCTTGATCTGGAGCAAGCGCTTCGGCTCCAGCGCGCTTTCCCACGCCTTCAGGCACAGGTCGGTTGGCGTCAACAGGTCCTGGTCGGCCACGATCATCAGCAACGGGGTTGGCGAGATGCGATCCACATACTGGCCCGGCTCGTTCTCGCGCGACATCTCGGCGCTGCGCAGCGTCACTTCGTTTTTCCAGTTCGGCGCACACCGCGCCGCCGACTCGGTGAAGAACCGGTACGCATCCGCGCCGGCCATCGCACAGGCTGTCTCGGGGTCGGCACTGACTGCCGGCAACATCGCCGGCAGGCCGCCCGCGAATCGCTGTCTGCGATCTTCATCGAAGCGGGCCAGCGTCGCGGGCACCAGATCGGCACGCGTGCGGCGCAATGCCGACTGATACCCGCTGATCGTCGGCACCTGCGACACCACGCATTTGACACGCCGGTCGATGGCCGCGACTTCGAGCACGTGGCCGCCGCTATAACTGGTGCCCCAGATGCCGATGCGTGCGGCGTCGACGTCCGGGCGTGTGAGCAGGTAGCTGATCGCATCGCGATAGCCGCGCTTCTGTTGCACGGGGTCGATCTCCTGGCGCGGGTACCCGTCGCTCGCGCCGAAATTCCGGTGATCGTAGAGCAGCACGCCAAAACCGCCGGCGGCGAACACCTCGGCGTAGCGGTCCAGGTATTGTTCCTTCACACCGGAGAAGCCGTGCGCCATCACGATGGCCGGATACGCTTCCGTACCGGCGATGCGCTGCGCCGGCTCGTAGTACCAGCCTCGCAGCGTGGCGGATTCGGAGAGGAATTCGATGTCGTGTCGCGTCATGTCGGCTTGCCTCGTTCGGTCAGTGGATTCGATGACCGACACGATAAGCGCGCGCGCCGCGCTCCGCGTTTGCGGGAAAGACGTTTGCTACGCGGAATCGGACAGTTTCGCGTACGCGCTGGGCGTCATGCCGGCAAACCGGCGAAACACGGTCGAGAAGGCGCTCGTGGTTTCGTAGCCGAGGTCGGCCGCGACGGCGATCACGGAGCGTCCCGATGCCAGCAGCGGGCGCGCGGCCGAGATCCTCGCCTGTTGGCGCCACTGGCTGAACGACAGCCCGGTTTCGGCAGTGAACAGCCGGGCCAGTGTCCGGCTCGACGCACCGACTGCATCGGCCCATTCCGTCAGCGTTCGCTGATCGGCCGGATTCGCCAGCATCGCGTCGCAGACTCGCGCAAGACGCCGGTCCTGCCCGGACGGCAGCCGCAAGGGTTGCTCGGGGGACCACTCGATTTCGGCCAGCATCAGCTGGATGACGAGATCGTCGCGTCCGTCGGGATCGACCTCGACCGGAAAAGACGATGCGCGCACGATCAACTCACGCAGCAGCGGCGAAACGTTGACCAGGCTCGGTTGATCCGGGTATGCGGATCGGTATGCTCGCGGGTCGACGTAGGCGGTGCGCATTTCGAGTTGCCCGTGTGCGCGCATCGCGTGCGGCAGGTCGGGCGGAATCCAGAGTGCGCGATGAGGCGGGATCATCCAGAGCGACTGGCAGGCGATGACTTCGGCGATGCCTGTCGTGGTGTAGACGAGTTGTGCACGCGTGTGCCGATGCTCCGCGACGACGAAGCCGTCGGGAAATGCTTTCGGCATGACGGCCGCGATACCGGGTGCATTCTGGTAGTCGCGCGGGTCGGTGCTCTTGGTGACGGGTGCGATACCGGCACGCTTCGGATCTGCCGCGTCGTGTCCGATTGCTTTACCGCGGCCGCGCCCTTCGACCTTCATTGCTCGTCCTTTCATGGGTGCGGAATCGTCAGGTCGTGCGATCCCGGTGAATCGGACAGATGATACGGGAATGTCGGGGCCCCGGAATCCCGGAACGAAGCAGCGAATCGGTAACCCGGTCTCAACGCCCATTCGCTGTACCGCAAACTCGATACGGAGCGCTGCACTTCCGATCTCGCCTGTTTCAGCAGCGTGCTGTGCAACCTTGGAAGTTCGATTCCGTGCTGCTATCGTTGTGCACTCTTTGATGATTTTGGAGCGGCGGATACATGCCTTTAGTCTTGCGTCGAGCGATTGCGGCCGATGCCGCAGAGGTGGCTGATGTCTATCTACGGTCGCGCAACGCGCTGGCATCCTACGCGCCGCTCGCACACTCCGAAGCCGCCGTCCGCGATTGGGTTGCCAACATACTTGTCCCTTCCGGCGACGTGACCGTTGCCGTGCACGACGATCGCATAGTTGGCATGGCCGCACACGTTGTCACCGACGGTGTGGCATGGCTCGACCAGTTGTATGTGTGCCCCGAATTCAAACGGCAAGGGATTGGTTCTTCCCTCCTGGAATCGGTGAAGTCGCAGACGGTTGGCAAGCTCCAGCTCTATACGTTCCAGATGAATCGCGATGCTGCCGCGTTTTATGAGCAGCATGGGTTCGTTGCCATCGCATACAGCGACGGAAGCAGGAACGAGGAAGGGTGTCCTGATGTTTTGTATTGCTTGACGCGGTAGATTCCGTCCGCATGGCTCGCATCGCCTGTCCGGCATCGGCGATGATTGACGGATTGCTCGGAGTTGGAAACGACGGGGCGAATTGGCCATGCGCGGCGTAGTGGCGTCGGAACCTCGCTCGATTGACGCGACAGACGCGACGACCGGCCGGATCTTGCTTACACACATGACCGTGATTTATAGAATCGTGAAACCTTCGCGTAGCCGATGTACAAGCGCGGCAGCGTGCTCGCACACCTGACCCGCCCCCCGGGGGGCGAGCATGACCACGGCGCCGATGCTCGAGCAGCGCGACAGATGGTTGCGTTGGGGTGGACAGTGGTCAGCGATTACGGTTATTCGCACCGCAGCGGTTGGACGATTGGTATCTGTCGCGTGCGCGACAAGTACACCGTCGAGCTATGGGATGGAACGTCTCTCCATTCCGTCGTCGACTCGCCGGTTGCGGCCGTCAGGCTACATCGCGAGTGGGTGACGGAATCCGACCCAAGCGCCCCTCCTGATCTCGAAGGGCAGCACGAGCCATCGAGCTATCGAGCTGACCAGGCACGGCGATCGGTACATTCAGCTCGGCCCACGCCGCAGCCGCTGTCCTAAGTAAGATCGTACCGGCGTCGCAACGCCCTGCCACCTGACCTGAGCTGGCCACGCGGCGGTCTCATCATGGCGATCGCATCCAGTGCGCACTCGTCGTGCACGGGATCGCCCCGACAGCGCAACACTTTCAGATCAGGCTCGAGATGAGGTGACATCCACATGTCGCCCGATGCCCATGCCGGGCAATCGGGATACCGCCGTCCGTCATCGAAGAATCGCCTTCCTCTATGACGTTAGGCGACACATCGGGGTGCTGCGGACACGACACTCGATCCCCCTTACGAGAGACATAGCGGCCGTCAAAACGCATGGTTGCGGACCCTGTTTCAACTTTGCCACCGTGATCGGTGTCGTCACCGATTCGAATCAAATTGATCATCTGTCGCGTGCTCAGAGTAAATGAGGCACAAAATCACCAGTTTTTAAAGAAATTAAGTCTAGCCACACACGTGTTGCGGTCTTCCTGCAACTTCGCGGCGCTCATCTTGCAATTCAGATCCACATATTTCATCCAATTTGGATTGCTCCCGTCCGGTGTGTTTTTTATCAGCCTCGACATTACTTTGGTGATATCTCCGCCTTCGTAAAGATTCGCCATGACGGACAGCGACCGCCTGAAATCATCCATCCCAATAGATGATTCCAAGTAGCGAATTTCATTTGTTCGCACCTCTGTCGCCGACGTCAAGCAGGCCCATTTGTCTATAGAGGCCTCCGCTCCCGGAGCGGTGGAATTAAACGCTGCATCGCAATATTTCTCCTTATACGCGACCCATGCCCTTTGAGTTTCGATGAGATTTTGCTTCTCCGTAGGAGCAACCTTTTTTATAAATTCGCTATAATTCTTGTTTAATACTTTATCCGCATCCTCATAATTTTTTTGTGCGCAATCAGTTAACTCTGCGTTGGTTTGGCCATTGCAGACAACCTTCGAAAAGGCCACACTCGAAATAAGCATCAGTACAAGAAAAGCAACATTCTTCATCACAATCATCTCCAACAGTCACAAGTCATACCTTTCTCGAAAAGAACTGCCTCCTTCTCCCGCCGCGTGAGTAGCCCGTCGTTCCCAGTTCCTTCCCACAGTACTTTCATGGCACGTAACTGCACTGGAACTTCCGGGAGGTTCTTATTCTCAATAGCGGCGCGAATGTTTCTCATGTGAATGCGTGACTTTTGCCCTGGTTTGTCTTCAAGTTGAGCCCCGCGATTATAAACCAAGCTGAGCAGCGCCCCTTGACAATGAGGATGTAGTTTCGTAACACCCGGAAATGCATCAACCGTAAATTGAGAGTAACGCTTCTTAACCCTCTTGGCCATCTCAAGCGCCTTCGGCTCAGTTATTTTTATATCGGTGAAAGATGGAATAAATTTCCGTGCTGCGTCCCCACGTTTTCCGAGTGCGGTTAGTAGCCTTGTAATCTCATCCTCTGTATAGAATCCATCCAAATCACTGCGAACCATTGCTTCGCTTTGTTGCCCCAAGTCATAGCCGTAGCCAAACGTTACTCCACTGGATTCACTATTCTTTGGAACGTACGGAATTTCACCATACCCTTCCGTATCGAGAATAAGATGGAAACCTTCTTGAGACGCGTAGAACATTCCCTCCGTGGTGGGAAAATCCAGCACGTTAGTTTTACATTTTGCGCTACAAACCATGAAATTTCCGATCAGCCCAATCGGATGGAGGTGCCAAGGCGAAAGATCACTAGGGAAGCCATCGACACCCGTGATTTGTTCCCACCACTGAAGCTTCGCGAGCCGATCAAGCTCCGTCTTCCACATCTCAGTCTGCTTCTGCATGAGCGGAGTGAGTTCTTCCCACTTGCCCAGACCGCCGCCCCATTCGGTTTCGTTGCGCACCACAAGATGCGACAGTGCTTCGGCCATCCACCGCGTTTCCAGCGCGTGTTTCAGCTCCTGCGCCGACACCTTCCCGTCATGGTTCGTATCGATCGCCTTTTCAATCTTTGTAATGAGTTCGCCTGCGTTGACCTTCACAGCGTCTCCCAGAAACTCCGTCCCTTCCTCATCCGCCATATACTGCTCGGTCGTATGGATATGGCGCTTGAACATATCGGAGGGGCTAACGCTGCCGTTATCGACCAATTCGAAACCTGGCCATTCCCAAGGACTGCGAAGCTGTACGTGTGGGTGATCGGTTTCGCACACCCAGCCAGTCAGGCCGGAGCCGTCCTTCGAACCGATCGTGATGTTCCACCAATGATGGCCCTTGTCGTCGACCGCAACATTACCCTCGCCGAGCTTGTCAAGTTCGGGACGGCGCAACACGTCCCGGAAGTCCGCGCCCGGGCCGGTTGCCTTAGAAACTTGCAGCGGGAAGTTTTGCCATCCCGGAACATTGGCCGTGCTGATCGTGTTCGCCAGACGACTTTCGACCCACAACGGTTTGCCAACGTCCGCGAACGTCTGCTTGGCCTTCTGCTTACCCTTGGCGGGCACATTGGTCACGCTCTTAGGCTGCACCTTAATCCAGCGCGAACCCTTCGCATCACCGATCGGTACAAGCTTCAACCCAGCTTGGGTCAGCCTCTGATCCGGCTCTGGGATGTCAGTCACCAGTTGGGCCCCGGGCTCGATTTCAAGAAGTGACTTGTTGTCTTCGTTCAGTTCTTTCGCGCGAGCGCGGCTTTTCTCGATGAAGTCCTTGAAATCCGAACCGGCAAACACTTCGAGGTGCAACATAGGAAAGTTCGGCTGGGGTGGTATCGGACTTGCCTTCATTGGCCACTGATACTGACCAACATGAGCGAGGACGTCGCCAGCATTAACTTTCTGCGGTTCCTTTAGGATGACGACCGCATCAAGCGGCGTCGGATCTACAACCGCATCCAACTCCCCCTTGAAAAGGTAGCTCCAAGGCGCTTGAGGGGATACCGGTTTGCCAACAACCGCAGGCAGAATCGTCCCGGATTTAATCGCCTTGATCTTTATCCAGTCCTTGTGTGCGGGATCGCTTTCACCTGCAATCACTTCGGCCCCGGTCGGTAACAGACCGAGAAGCTTACTCTTGCCGTCAGGCTGCTCTCGAATGTGCAACCCTTTCGCTAGAACCGGCGGCCCCATATCTTGATCGCTACTTGCAGACGACGGCTCGTCTCCATTGGCGTTCTGATTAGGTAGATTGCCAGCCGAATCGCCAGGTGCGGAAGGCGGCTGCGCTGGCGCCTTCGGATTGTCAACGGTTTGTGTGTCTTTCGCCTTCGCACCAACACGATAGTAGCGGTCGCCTTCCCAATACGACATCGGAGCGGGAAGCGACGGATCAGGCTTCGGATTGGATTTGGCCTGCTCGATCGCCTTCTGATAGGTCTTCCAATCCATCGTGTGCATGTACAAGCTGAAGAACACGAGGGGCTTGTCGTTTGCCGGTTTGCCGCTGGGCGGTGTGCCATCGGCGGGGGTAGATGTCGGAGGCGTGGCGGTAGGGGCCGATGCTGGGGCGGATGCCGGCGCCGATGCGGGCTTCTCTGGTTGCTTCGGAGCCGGCTTCGGCGGTACTGGTGGCAATTTCAGTTCATGCCGAACCAATACAAAGCCGGTCGAGTAGTGCGCCAAACCAGCATTGTTTGGATATGTCGTTTCCTCGTACTCCTTGTTCAGCCTGTACGCAACGATCTTGCCGTCCGCGATGGCACGGACACCAGCGTCCTGCTTCAACATCTCCGCGCTGCCGTCGGCGAAATGCACGCCTCCATGCCACATCCCGCTGACGCCCAGCGGATAGAACCCGTTCTCGCACTTCGCCAGCGCCGCGAAGTAGGTCATTGGGTCAGCGGCGTCATTCTTGCCCACTGGCGTGAACGGATACGCCCAAGTCAGTTGGGTATCTGTGGGCTCGGCAGGCTTCGGTGCCGGATGCGGCGCGGCCGGCGGATGGTGCTTCTTTTTGGGGGCTGTCTTGCTCATATTTCCCGACTCGGATTCGGTTTCAAGATTTTTTTGTCGATGTCTGCTCTACCGGGGTTCTTACCCAGAGAACACCGTAAAACGCCCGCCGTCTGCCGATACCGGCGAGGAATGAAGCGGATTCTGGAGCGACCCACTTGCGGCACCGGATTTTTCCCAATTCGCGCATTTTTCCAAAATTTGCCCCGACGTTGCGTTCTCAATCATGTTCGCCGTCAACTTGATATATGAGCCGTTCGCGCCAATCCATATCTCGTCAGCTGACAAGTACATCTTCTTCCCTGCCGTGATCTTCACATCCTGCGAGGCGGCCAGGCTCATCGAATCATTCTGCGCTTGAAGATCAATCGGCCCACCTGCAGCGTAAATTTTCACACCAAGCTTTTGCGCAAACAGGCTGATCTGTTCCAGTACGCTGGCGAGCAAAGCCCGGCCGGCGGCAAGATTGATGTCCTCCCCGGCAACCATATTGGTTTGCTTGTTTGCCGTGATGTGGGCTGACCCTTGAGTCGACGCGGCGATCCCTTCCGGACTCGACAGCAGCATGATCGGCTTCGCGAAACCGTTCGCGTTGCCGGTGCCGCCACCTGCCGTACGGCCGCCCTTGCTTGTGCCGGCCACCGCTTGCTGCGTGGCGTCGGTGAAGGCTTTTAGCGCATCGCGGCCGCTTTGTTGGCTTTGCGCCCGGTTCGTCTCGCTCGCCTTCGAAGTCGTCTCCAGCATCGCTTCAGCGCGGGTAAGCTGTTCAGACGCTGGTCCCGTACTCAGTGGTTGCGTGGAGGCGGGTTGCGTCGAGACGTAGAGACCTTGTTCAGCCCTCACAGCACCATAGGCTAGTGACTTGAGGTCGAATCCGTGGCCGATAAACGCACCACGTGTATTCCCAGAGTGCTGGATTAGGTAGCCCAGATGAAGGTGGCTGCTATAGCTGGTCGAGTACAAATGCACACGATTTTGACCAGTGGCGTCGTCCATCATGAGTTGGTTGTAGCCATCGCCACCGTACTCGCGTGACAACAAGCCCGAGGTCAGGCCATGCGTGTGCCATTCAGGCATGCTTTTCCCGCCGTGCATCCTGGAAAGGATCACGGGGCGATCGCAATCGCCGTTGATGAAGCCGATCAAGCATTCGTCGTTCTTGCGCAGCGGGAACATGCCACCGCGTTTGTAGCCCGCATCCGGCATGGCCGCGCGTATCCACGCAGACACGTTCTGGTCGCCATCGTTAAGCCGATCAGATGTCAGCCGAATTTTTGCGCGAAGCATGTCGTCCGTATAGATTTCCTCTTCGTCCGGCCCTCCGACGATGCCGGTCTGCATCTGCATGACAGGCTTCTTGTGTTCGAACGGGCTGCGAAAGGCAACACTGCGTCGTTGAGCTTCGATCTCGACGTGGAAAAAACCTACACCACCGTCGTCATGCCGCACAGCTGAACCTACACCCGTAGCACGTGCTTGCTCGACCTCTGCACGAAGGCTCTTGCGAAAACGCATCAGGTTCTCAAGCCCAGGTACGTTGTTCTGAATCAGCCAATTCACGGAAAGAATCGCCATTTCGCGATCCGCCTCCGATTGCGCATCGTGCACAGGGTGCCCCGTCAGCACGCCATAGCGACCCGGCCAGGCGCAACGTAATGCACCTACGCCGTAGAAGCGCTGCGCACGCGAGCGCCACCCCTCTGTAATATAGTTCGCCTGACTTTCGCCCATATCGTGGTCGGACCATGTATGCGAGCCGGTGTATTCGTACCGTTCGCCCAAGCCAGGGACATCGTCCAGATCGAGCCCCGGCATGGTGACATGTTTGGGGAGGTCAGGGTGCTTATAATCGAAAGTTCCCGTATCGAGTTCAGCCGACTGAATTTCCTGTGAATCAACCCACTCGCAGAGCCCGTCGAATTCCTCGTCTTGCACCGAGCGGCTGAACGAAATGGTCTTGTGCCTCAGTTCGGGGACTGAGAACAGATCATCCATGATGACGACCTTGTGTGACTTCCCGTCCTCCGCCACATCGAAACGCGGAAACACGCCGAGCTCTTCAAACGTGCGATGGACGTAGTTCCAGTCGGATTCCCATTGCACACGCTGGGAATACGAGCGCAATGCTTGGCGTAGTTGCCACGTGAAGTTACCAGCCGCCTGCGGATACTTTCCGAGCACGTCCGACACCGTTTGCTGCGCGGGCGTCTCGATCCAGTCGCGCCGGTCGCTACCAAGCCGAAGCAGGGCGAGATACGAGTTAAATCGGAGCTGGTAATAGGTATTGGCTCCATCCCCTCCCAGGCGACTGAACGCTGTCACATAGCCGTGAATCGGCATTTCACTTCCGTCAACCTGGCGAATCCACAGCGTCACGGACTGCCGGATCAGCGCCTTGGCCTGAATCGATTCAAGCTGCGTCGAGGTTGCGTCGATCGTAAATTCGAAGTCCCGTCCAAGACATGCGCGACCTCGAACATAGAGTGGGACCAAGCGGTTTTCGCCAAGTGGCGTATCAAGTCGGACGATCCGTCCCAATTGCACGTATTGCGCACGCAGCGCCTTGTTCAACAGATCAGAAACCATCGAGCAACCCCGTGCCATGTGCAAACAAAAAATAGCCGCCGAATAACGGCCGGCGGCGAATTGGTATCACGTCAACAGGAGAAGGCTCAATCTCTCGGCAGCTGGCTCGGCCTTCAGGCGTTGGCGGAATTCGGTTCGTTGAGTGATACGGACTCAACGATTCATCTTATCAAAAGGCCGATTCTACGCCGCCTCAAGATAACGATGTTTTACATTAGCCTCTCCTCGAACCGGGGCGGCACAAAATTACATTCGCTAATTTATTGAATTGATTTTGAAAGAATATCCACCTCACTTATTTCTATCACTGAGATGGATTGTTTCGATTTCTGTGCCAATCCACAGTTAGCCTCCCGCAAGCCTTACATGGCCGAAAAGATTGATGATAGCTGTGCTCGCCTTTATTGTTACGGCGGGCGTGGTTCTGCTGTTGTGGCACCCGGCGAGTGCGTTGCGCACCGAAACACTCACATCGGAATCCTTGATGAAGCGTCTTATCCTGCTGCCGTTGTTGGTTGCCGCGATGGTCCTGGCGTTTACAACCGCCTGGTGGAAGAGCCGTGCGCCCCAGGTGGTGACAGCTGCGCCGGAAGTCAGCGCGGGAGCGGCAATTCCGTCCGACAAGCCCTTCATGGCGCAAGTGGTCGGACTCGTTTGGCTCAACCCGTTACAACGGCGCGACTACCCGACCGAATGGCAAGTGCTGTGGACCATGGGGCTGGTGAAGCCGAACAAAAACGACGACATGGTCCGCACCGATCCGAAGAGTTTTACGACACTTCAACCGGTTGCTGGGATCGCGTACGGAGTCCATGGCGAAGAAACGTTTGAGGGCTTCTATCACAAATATATCGAGACGCTCACTCCGCTTTTTGGTGAGAAGTACGTCATGAACCCGGACTATTTTTATACGGTCAAGCCGGAGAACAAGAAGAAATGGAGAGAGGTTGCAGGCATTCATGTCGAGGCGGCACTACCGAGCAGACTGAAAGCGAAGGCGTCGACGGACTATCTCCGAGACCAGATAATCAGCGAGTTCGAAATCGGAAACGCCGAGTTCACTGATTTGTGGAGTGACAACACGCCACCGGACGTTCGTGTCACCCAAGGCGGCCCAAACACTGGCTTCACTTCCCTGACCCATGCGCTCGACTATCTGCGTGCGCATCCTGACAAAAGCGTCTGGGTGATGAACTGGGACGCACCGAGCTTCCCGCCCAACGACGAGCAGATGAACGAGAACATGGTCCTGATGATCCTGACCGGGCCGGACTTCAAGACCCAACGTGAACCGCTCGCATGGATCGGCCGACCGGCGACGGGCGACACGAAGGCATTCGAAGCAAAAGTGCGCGAGCCACGCTCAGTGCAAGCGTGGAAGGCAACGATCAAGCAGGCCGCAAAAAATGCGGGGATCGGTGTCACCGACCTCAAGTTCATCGTGCACGACGCTGGTCATGGCAGCGACGCGGCATCGGCTCGCCTCGCCTCACTGTCCCAGTCGTTGACCGAAACGCTCCCGGAATACGACCACGTGAAGCAGACCTTCAATACGGCCGCGGTGCTCGGCGACATGGGCACCGGGTCCGCGCTCACCGACGTGGTTCTGGCGATCGGCCGGGCCAATCACCTGGGTGGCAACACACTAGTGGCGGGCACGACCGCCTCCGACCACCCAGTGGCGGTCGTCGTGAAGCCGCCTAGCAAATTGACGGCGATCGATCCCGACCGCAACTGGTTCCGGGCAGGCGGCGAAGGGGATGCGTATCTGCCATGGTGGGGCAAGCGATTCGACGGCGACTATCCCGATTGGCGCGGGCAAGGCTATTCGTATTGAGGAAGCAGTATGCGCGGCGTGATTCGAGTAGGCGATCGGCATAGTCACGGCGGAACCGTGGAAACCGGCGCGCCGAACAGCAAGGTCATGGGGCGTGCGGTTGGTCGTATCGGCGACCGTTGCATCTGTCCCGAGCACGGTGAAGTCGTCATTGCAGAGGGTGATGCGAACCTCAAAGTCGACGGGGCCAACGCCGCGCTCGACGGCCACAAGACCTCATGCGGTGCAGTCCTGTTTTCCAGCCTGTCTACGTCCGGGCGACCATGAGCGCTAGTGACATGACGCCGCCTGATCTACCGCTGCTTCATGGCAGCGCTTCATGGAAATCGCGGGTCTCTTCGGACCGGCGAAAACTCAACCTATGAGGCGATCCAGTCGACTTCGCAAGACGTTTGCAGTCTTGCGAAGTCGGTGTCGCTAATCGGCCAGAAGCGGTCGGTCGACGTCAACGCCTAGATCGTTGACAATGGCCGTGCCGGTCCGTCGATGGCCCGGCGCGGAAATCCAGATCGTAAGTCTCAATTGCTGTCAAATGGGGACAACCAGATGAAACTTGAGGCCGGATATGGTCAGACGTTTCAGTATGTGCGACAAAATGCGCACGACCTGACGTACGACGTTGGGTTTCACGTATATCAGCGCAACGACGGAACATTCATATTCGGCTACGAAGTCGTGCAGGATGCAACCGATTGTCGATTCGGAAATGGCGCTAGTAGGTTGGACTTCGAGGGTACGCGCGAAGAAGCGGCAGCACATGTGCGGGCATTACTAGAAAAGATGATCGATAATCTGACGGACGAGGGTGGGGAGAGAGTAACGCGAACAGGCGAACGTGCCGGTTATCGGATTGTCGAATGGAACGAAGGGACTGACGGGGCTATCGAGGACATAGTTCTACGTTGTCCGGAATTAGTGCTCGGGCGATATATTGCAATTGCAAGTTGTGACAGCGGACCATATACGCCGACCGATGAGGAATTCACGGCGGGATGGTCAAAATTCGGCGAACTCGCGGTCAGTCCATTAGTCAAGGCGGTATCGCGGCTTCCGATGCCAGGCTTTGATGAGTGGTATGTGTACGATAGGCTTATCAAGTTTGAATCCCATTCAAACTTCGTGAATCGTTTAGGTTTTAGCCCGCTCAACGTCAATGACAAGTACACCGAAGAATTCTGGAAACAGGTTGCCAAGTTAGAGCCTCTGCACGTGCTTGGATCGGGCACACCCGGTTTGTTCTTGGTCACGCGTGACGAATTTCTTTTCCAGGCAGCAGTTCGTGAAGTAGAGCTTTGAAGGCGACGGGGCACGCGTTGTTACGCCGCAGCGCGTGCCGGCCAGCAGTAGATCGAAAGTGACAGCAATACGGAAAGGCGACGGTCTCCTATGGGTCACAAAGTACCGTTCGCACCTGTCGGCACCGGTCATGTATCGCACGCGGTCGCTTCTGGGCCTTGTAGAACGGGGCGGTCACGAGATGAAAGATTATCTCGTCAGCCTTGACCAATACCTCCCCCGCCCTTTGGTGTGTCCTTGCCAACCGGCTGCGGCGGTCGGAATCGGCGAAGGCCGTTCACTCTCACAATGAAGCGCTGCAGCTGCTCCCTGGCCTCCAGGTAGCGAAATCCGGGCACGGCCGCCGGTTGTGCGTCGTGCAGCACCAGCACGCGCTCGATCACCCGCTGCTCCTGGTCAAGCAACAGGCAAGGGTAATCCTGCCCGATCCGCTTGATGCAGGCGTCTAGCGCGGCGGCAAGGCACGACATCGCCGCCCGCCGCGGCCTCGCCCCACACGAAGTACGCGAGATAGACAATCCGGATCAGCGCGTTGAAACGAAGCAGATCATCCTGCACTACCCTCAGAAAGGCGGCCACTCCTCGCTCGGCCCCCTTTCAGTGACCTCCGTAAAGAACGCTGCATTGCTATATACTTTCAAGCCTATTCAACTTCTTTTAAAAAAGGAGGTAAATATGGTTCTGCTTGCGCGCCAAGTGATGTTGGTGCATTTCTTCAGCACATCGACCCGCTCCTGCCTGAGTTCCATCGCGCTGCGATAACCCGGTCAGAGCAAAGTTCACGCTACATTCTCGAGTTCTTTCTCGACTCTTTGTTGTCGCCAGCGCTCCTGTTGACAGGGACAAACACGTCCCCCAAAAAGACAAGAGCTAGGTATGACGACCCTGATCTCCGCACTTTCTGTGCAACTGGAAACCAGCCAAGGCCCGCTGTTCCAGGATCTTTCCCTTACTGTAGAACTCGGCGACCGTATCGGCCTTATTGGCCATAACGGCTGCGGCAAAAGCAGTCTGCTTGGCGTACTCGCTGGTGCCCGCGAACTGAGCGCGGGCAACGTTCACTACAGCGGGCAATGCCGCCTTCAGCACGTGGAGCAGCACCTGCCGGCGCGGCTGGCGGGACTGACGGCACGTGAAGCACTGCTGGAAGTCGTGGATACACTGTCCGCACAACACTGGCGTGTCGACAGTCTGCTGCATGACCTGGACTTATCCGCAGCGGCGAACACTACGGTGGCCAACCTCAGCGGCGGCCAGCACACGCGCTTGCTACTCGGGCGTGCCGTGTTGCTCGAGCCCAACCTGCTGCTCCTGGACGAGCCGAGCAACCATCTGGATCTGCCGTCGTTGCTGTGGCTGGAGGATTTCCTGCAACGCTGGCAGGGCGGCCTCATCCTCGTGTCGCACGACGCGCGACTGCTGGACAAACTGAGCGAAAAAAGCTGGATTCTGCGCGATCAGCGCGTGTACAGCTTCGACATGCCATGCAGCAACGCGTTGGTCGCCCTCGCCGATGCCGACGCGGCGGCGCAGGTGCGCCGTGCCGCCGAACAAAAGGAAATTGACCGGCTCGCCGTCAGCAGCAAACGCATCGCCATCTGGGGCCGTGAGCATGACAATGAAAAGCTGCTGCGGCAGGCGCGCTCAATGCAAAAGCGTGTCGACAAACTCAAGGAAGAACAAACGTTCGTGAGCCACGGCAGCCCCTGGCGTCTGAAACTGGCGGGTAGCAAGCTGGAGGCCGATAACTTGCTTGCTTTCGAAGGTCTGCAGGTGTTTGCCCGGCCCGAGCAACCGCCGCTGTTTCAGATCGATAACCTGTGGTTGCGCCCAGGCGACAAGGTCGCGCTACTTGGCAGCAACGGTACGGGCAAATCATCGTTGTTGCGTCAGTGCTGGAGCGATGTACGGCAGGGAGAAGCACGCGCCGGGTGGCGCTTTCATCCGTTGGCAAACATCGCGTACTACGATCAATCGCTGCAGCAACTGCCCGACAGCGCTACGCTATCCGACGCACTGTCCGAGTTTGTGCGGGTTGGCGACAGAGAACGACGGCAAGCGTTGATCGCGGCGGGCTTCGCTTATCCGCGGCACAACCAGACCGTCGCCACGTTGAGCGGTGGTGAGCGCGCACGTCTGCTGTTTCTGGCACTGTCGATGGCCAGCTATCACCTGCTATGGCTGGATGAGCCGACCAATCACCTCGACATGGCCGGCAAGCGCGAACTTGCCGAGGCTCTTGCCACGTTTGCCGGCGGCTTCATTCTTGTCTCGCACGATCGCGAGTTGATCGAGCACAGTTGCAATCGTTTCTGGGCGATCCATGACGGGCGCTTGCAGGAGTGGCCGGATGCCGAGAGCGCGTACCGACTTTTGTATGTTGCTCGCGAAGAGGTATCCGCGCCTGAACCCGAGCCAGCAGGTGTGACTGATCACGGCACGCATTCGCCCCAGAGCGAAGCGGAAGCGCAATGGCAGCGTTGGTGCGAACTGGACGCCTTGCTGGAAACGGACCTCGCACGCAAAAAGAAACACCAAAAGCCAAACTTGCAGCAGAAGTGGCGTGAAGAGATGTCGCAGTTGGAGCAAGCGCTCGGGCCTTTCTGAGAACTGGCGTTGGTAGATCGTGCACCAGCACATCTACCAACTCACATCGGCCACCCACGCGCTACGCAATCCGCAAAAACATCCCCGCCTTCTCCGGCAGCAACGACGGCTGAAAACCGTAGCGTTCGTAGAACTTCGGTGTCCCGTGATCCGCCATCAGGCTGACATACGCGGTCGGCGGCGCATTCTCGTGAACGTAGCGCATCAGCGCCCGCATGATCAGGTCGCCCACGCCTTTCTTCTGGTGAGCGGGCAACACCGCGATATCCACGATCTCGAAGAAGCAGCCGCCGTCGCCGATGACCCGGCCAATTCCGACCGGGACACTGTCGCAGTAGGCCACGACGCTGAAGAGCCCGTTCTTCAACCCCATCGTCGCGGCCTGCTCCGACTTCCTGCTCAACCCTGCGGCGAGACGAATGTCGATGTATGCGGATACCGACGGGACTTCCTGTCGAACGATGTATGCCATGCGAGCCTTTCAGGTTAGCGGTACAGGCAGATGGATCGACCCCGCTGCGCATGAGCACGTCGAGCCCGGAACCCGAGTGCGCATCAAACAAGACCATGAACAGCGCGAGGCGGCGGGCCACAGGTGCAGCCACCCACAGCCCACTGCCCCACCCAATCCGCAAAGCGTCTTAAAGAACCCGCTCCAGCGCGTCGGCGAACCGTGCAACCGCACCGTCGACATCATGCAGCTTGTCCAGCCCGAACAAGCCCAAACGGAAGGTCTTGAAATCCTCCGGCTCGTCGCATTGCAGCGGCACGCCGGCCGCGATCTGCAAGCCGACGTCGGCGAACTTCTTCCCCGATCGAATCCCGTCGTCATCCGTATAGCAGACCACGACACCCGGTGCCTCGAAGCCCTCAGCCGCCACGCTCCGGAAGCCCTTGTCGGCCAGCAGCGCACGAATGCGATTGCCGAGCTCGAGCTGCTCCGCTTTCACCTTGTCGAAGCCGTATGCCTCGGTTTCCTTCATCACGTCGCGCAGCGTCGTGAGGCTGTCCGTGGGCATCGTCGCGTGGTACGCGAACCCGCCGCCCTCATAAGCCTCCATGATCTGCAGCCACTTGCGGAGATCGCACGCGAAGCTGGTGCTGGTCGTCGCATCGATGCGTTCGCGGGCGAGCGGGCTCAACATGACCATTGCGCAGCACGGCGACGCGCTCCAGCCCTTCTGCGGCGCGCTGATCAGGATATCGACGCCACTCGCCTGCATGTCGACCCACACCGTGCCGGACGCGATGCAATCCAGCACGAACATGCCGCCGACGGCATGCACGGCGTCGGCCACCGCGCGCAGATACCCATCGGGCAGCATCATCCCGGACGCGGTTTCGACATGCGGCGCAAAGACCAGATCCGGCTTGTGTTCCTTGATCGCGGCGACCACTTCGTCGATCGGGGCCGGCGCATACGCGGCCTGCCGTCCCGCTTCGACCGGGCGCGCCTTCAGCACCGTCGTCTCGGACGGAATGCTGCCCATGTCGAAAATCTGCGACCAGCGGAAACTGAACCAGCCGTTGCGGATGACGAGGCACTTCTTGTTCGTTGCAAACTGCCGCGCGACGGCTTCCATGCCGAACGTCCCGCTGCCCGGAACGATCACGACCGACTTCGCGTTGTAGACTTTTTTCAGCGTGCCGGAGATGTCGCGCATGACGCCCTGAAAGCGTTGCGACATATGGTTGACCGAGCGATCGGTGTACACCACCGAATATTCGAGGAGCCCCTCGCGGTCAACATCGGGAAGTAAACCAGGCATGCTCGCCTCCGGTGAAAGATGAACGATGGATTCTGGGCAAGCAGTGTCCGTGACGCGATACCGCCCTGCACCAATGCAATTGCGTTATTTCCTCGACGACAGCAGATTCTAACGAACGCCGCGCGCCGCTTGGGGCATATTTTGTCAGCTAACCGGCGCAGGCCCGACGTGGTGCGCCGCAACGGGGCTGCCGTGGCCCCCGGCTGAATCCCCCGCCCCGTGGCCGTCAGCGCCGGTCGGTGCGGCGCACGAAGCCCTGTTCCATGTGTGGATTAACGGCGCTTTCCGCGTGCGCCGCCTAACATGTCGGCTCCCCCTTCACGACAGAGTCCTCGATGATCCCCAACCGCGCATCATCACAGCAGCCGTCGACCGATCCCGCACTCGCCGGGCGCGTCGACGCGGTACTGTCCCGTCAACTCGAAACGCACCGCCTCGTCGGCGCGGTCGTCCTGGTCGCACGCGACGGCGAACTCGTCTATCGCCGCGCGGCCGGGTTCGCCGACCGCGAAGCGCACACGCCGATGCGCGAGGACACGCTGTTCAGGCTCGCGTCGGTGACGAAGCCGATCGTAGCCGCAGCCGCGATGGCGCTCGTCGCCCAGCAGAAGCTGTCGCTCGACGACGACGTCACGCGCTGGCTGCCCGAGTTCCGCCCGGCGCTGCGTGACGGCAGCGTGCCGGTGATCAGGGTGCGTCACCTGCTCACGCATACCGCCGGCCTCGGCTATCGCTTCGCGGAAGCCGACGCGACGGGCGCCTATGCACGCGCGGGCGTCTCCGACGGGCTCGATGCCGCCTCGATCACGCTCGCCGAAAACGTGCGCAGGATCGCGAGCGTACCGCTGCAGTACGCGCCGGGAACCGGCTGGAACTATTCGCTCTCCATCGACGTGGTCGGCGCGCTGATCGAGGCGGTCAGCGGACTGCCGCTCGCCGACGCAATCGATACGCTCGTGCTCCACCCGCTCGGCACGCGCGACACGGGATTCGTCGCACGCGACTCCGCGCGGCTCGCGACGCCCTACGTCAATGACACGCCGCAACCGCACCGGCTTGCCGAAAACGAAGCCGTGCCCATCTTCGAGGGCTCCGTCGGCGTGACGTACTCGCCGTCGCGCGCGCTCGACGCGAACGCCTTCGCATCGGGCGGCGCCGGCATGGTCGGCACTGCCGGTGACGTGCTGAATGTGCTGGACACGCTGCGGGCGGGCGGCGGCACGCTGCTGCCGGCCGACCTGGTCGACGAGATGGGCCGCGTCCACACCGGCAACCTCGAGTTGCCCGACCTGCCCGGCACGGGTTTCGGGATCGGGTTTTCCGTGTTGCGCGACCCGCACGCGGCGGCATCGCCGGAATCCGTGGGCACCTGGCGCTGGGGAGGCGTGTACGGGCATTCGTGGTTCGTCGACCGCGCACGCGGGCTCACCGTCGTATCGCTGTCGAACACGCTTTACGAAGGGATGAACGGCCAGTACACGGTGGATCTGCGCGACGCGGTTTACGGCGTCGGCTGACACGCGCAAAAAAAGAGCCCGACACAGTCGGGCCAATGAGTTGAGACACAAGGAGAATCCCGCCCACCACACCGGGCGGGGTACGCCGCGCTACACGACGTTCTTTTCGACGATCGGCCGGTTTTCCAGCACGCGCGCCCAGCCGAGCGTCGACAGGTCGAGCGTGTCGTAACGCCCGCCCAGAATGAGTTCACTGACCCCGCGCCCCGTCGCCGGCCCTTGCTGCAGCCCGTGGCCGCTGTAGCCGTTTGCGAACACGACGTTATCGAGTTCCGGGTGATAGCCGATGATCGCGTTGTGGTCGAACACGTTGTACTCGTAGTATCCGGACCAGCAGTTCTCCACGCGCAGCGCCTCGAACTCCGGCACGCGGTTCGCGAGCGTCGGCCAGATCACCTCGTCGAACAGGTCGTGGTCGACTTCGTCGAGCGGCAGGTCGTCCGGGTCGCGATCCGGGCTCGGCGACGTCCCGCAAATGTACGTCCGCCCTTCCGGCCGGAAATACACGCCGGTCGGGTCGATCAGCAGCGGGCAATCCGTGAGCCGGGCCGGCGACGACACGTTGAAGATGCTGCGGCGCCGCGCATAAACAGGAATGTCGATGCCCATCATCGACGACAGCGTGCGGGCCCACGCGCCTGCCGCGTTGACGAGCGTGTCGCACGCATAGTGTTCGCCGTCGGCCGTGACCACCTGCGTGACCTTGCGGCCTTCGCGCACCACCGCCTTCACATCGGACGACACATAGCGCGCACCCAGCGCCTGCGCCTTCTTGCGCAATGCCTGCACGAGCCCGTAGCCGTCGAACCAGCCTTCGCCGCTCACGCCATACGCGCCCGACACGAGATCGTCGACGTTCAGCCACGGAAACTTCGCGCGCAGCGCATCGCGGTCCATCAACCGGATATCCGCGCCGAGGCTCGTCTGCAGCGCATGGTTCTCGCGCAGCGTCGCATCGCCGGCCGGCGTCGCGAGGAACAGGTAGCCGCCTTCGTGCAGGTCGATCGACGGCTGATGGCCGTCCACTTCGAGCCGTTCGCCGATCGTGCGCAGGAAGTCGATGCCGAACAGCGACATCTCGATCGACAGCGGCGTCGAGAACTGCTGGCGAATCGACGCGGCCGACAACGCCGACGACGATCTCGCATAGGTGGGGTCGCGCTCGATCACGGTCACGGATACCGTGGGATCGGTGGCGCGCAGGAAATAGGCGATCGAGCTGCCGATCACACCACCGCCGACGATGACGACTTGAGAACTCACGACTGACTCCAGTTGCACATGGTGGGCGCGGCCAGCCGGCCACGCCCGTGGGTTGTTCGTGCCGCGTCGCACGCGGCGTCGCGCGGGCAGACTCGTGCGGCTGCAACACCGGCGTGCGCCGCGATCGCAACCGATCGCTGATGGCATTTCAGCACGTCCGGCAGCGCCGCGAAAGTCCGCGCGCGCCTGTTGCGTTCAATCCGCCGATTTCGTCGTGACGGGCTGCCACGCGGCGTTCTTCACCTCATACAGCGTCGAGCTCGGGTTCTTCAGGTCGCCCGTGTTCGTGAACGCGATCGTGCCCGTGATGCCGTCGTAGCGCGTGCCCTTCAGCGCGCCGTTGAAATCGGCCGGCTTCGTCGAGTTCGCCTTCTGCATCGCGTTGATCGCGATCCACGTCGCGTCGTACGCGAACGGCGCATACGCGAGCATGTCGATGCCGTACTTCTGCTTGAATTTCGTTTCGAACTGCTTGCCCTTCGCGAGACGCGACAGCGGCTGCCCGTATTCCCACACGGCCGCGCCTTCCGCCGCATTGCCGGCCAGCTTGATGAAGTTCGCGTTCATCACGCCGCCGCCCGCGAGGAACTGCGCACGGATGCCGAGCTGGCGCATGCGCTTCACGAGCATCGCGGCCTGCGCGTCGAGGCCGCCGAAGAACACGAGATCGGCGTTGGTGCTCTTGATCTTCGTGAGCTGCGCACTGAAGTCCACCGCCTTGTCGTTCGTGAATTCGCGCGCGACGACCGTGCCGCCGTTCGCCTTCACGGACTTCTCGAATTCGTCGGCTTCGCCCTGGCCGAACGCGGTGCGGTCGTCGATGATCGCGATGCGCTTCGCCTTGGTCACGCTCGCCGCATAGGCGCCTGCGTTGCCGGCGTTCTGCGTATCGGTCGCGATCACGCGGTACACGGTGCCGAGCCCGGCGCGCGTGATGTCGGGATTGGTCGCCGACGGCGTGATCATCGGAATGCCGGCCTTCGCGTAGATCTTCGACGCGGGCAACGTCGTGCCCGAATTGAAGTGGCCGATCACGACGGCCACCTGCGCGTCGGCGAGTTGCTGCGCGGCCTGCACGCCGGTGCGCGGATCGCTCTGGTCGTCCTGCGACGCAACGACGAACTTCACGGGCTTGCCGCCCACCGTCGTATGCGCGGCATTCGCTTCGTCGACCGCCATGCGCACGCCGTTCTCGATGTCCTTGCCGTACGCGGCGCCACCGCCCGTCAGCGGGCCGGCCACGCCGACCTTGACGACCGTCTCCTGCGCGTGAGCCGCGCCCGTCTGGAGCGCGAGGATCGCGGCGGTCAATGCGACGCCGGAAAGCGAACGAATGCGGAACGTCATGACAATCCTTGTTCTGGGGGCCGGGATGCAACGCGCGACTGCCGCGCGTCGGCAACCTCTCGCGTGCCGGTCATGTCGTCCGCCACCGGGGCGTCATGCAACGTCCCTACCGGCCGATCGATCGCCGCGGCTCCGTCTCCGAAGAGCCTTTCATCGCGAAAGAGGTGAATGGATTGTGGGCAGCCAATACCCGTGCAGCAAACGAAATATCGGAACTATGTAGTGAGGATTTGTCATCAAGTTCCGCGTTCGCGGCCGGCCCGCGGCCCGCGCATCGGTGGGCCGCGGGCAAATCGTTGCCGAGGAATACCGCGCCGGCGCCCGCCCATCAAGGCCGGTCGTGGTCATGCCGGCGGCGCATCATCGTTGCGATGACGGCCCGGCCGGCCGTCGCGACAGCCGCGACGCCCGCGGCGCCGCGTCATCGGTCAGTGCCGATCGGTGCCCGTCTGCTTGCGCACCGCATCAGCCGCCTCGCCGGCCTTCTCCTGAAGCTTGCCGGCCTGCTGTTCGGCGACACCTTCCGCTTCCGTCTTGCGGTCGCCCGTCACCTTGCCGAGCGCTTCCTTGACCGAACCCTTGACCTGCTTGAGCTTGCCTTCGATGCGATTCCTGTCCATGGTCGTCTCCTGCGATGGTTGGAGAGAACCGGCGGCGTGACGGCCAGCGCCGCACCGCCGAGTGGACAGGATCGCAAGCAGGCGCCGCGCGCGGCAGATGCGGATGCACCAGCGCGCATGGTGCATTCGTACCGACGGCGTCAGTCCTTGCCCTTCGCGCCGCCCTTCTCGCCGCGCGCGCCATTCGCGTCGGCCGCGCCGACGATCCCGCGTTCGCGCGCCCACACGATCGCCTCGCCGCGGCTGTGCACGTCGAGCTTCGCGTAGATCGTCGCGACGTGATTGCGCACGGTGTTCGGCGCGAGCCCGAGGCGGCCGGCGATTTCCTTGTCCGCGAGACCGTGGCACAGCAGGTCGAACACGTCGCGCTCGCGCGCGGTCAGGTCCGACAGTTGCGCGCCCGCATCCGGCGCATTCGCGCGCCGCACGTTCGCCAGCTTCTCGATCAGCGTGCGGCTGAACCACGACGCATCCTGCATCGCGGTTTCGATCGCGTAGACGAGTTCCATCTCCGTGCGCTTGCGATCGCTGATGTCGAGCAGCGCGACGAGCAGGCAATCGCGGCCGTGTATCGCGACGGGATCGGCCGACACGACGCAATCGCGCACGTCGCCGTCACGCGTGCGAATCTGTACGTCGGCGTTACGCACGTTGCCGTCGCGTGCGAGCCGCCCTTCGATGCGCTGCCACGCGCCGCGTTCGGCCCACAGCCCGAGCTCGTCCGCGGATTTGCCGAGCAGGTCGTCCTGCGCGTGGCCCGTCATCGCGGCGAATGCGCCGTTCACGTCGAGCAATTCGAAGCGGTCGGCCGTGACGATCGCGGTGGCGACCGGCGCCATCCGGAACGCCGTCGCGAAGCGTTCCTCGCTCTGCTTGAGCGCGCGCTCGGCCTGCTTGCGCGGCTCGAGATCCATGAACGTGAACAGCATGCACGCCTCGTCGTTCATGTCGATCGGCTGCCCGGCGACGACCACCGCCTTCGTGCTGCCGTCCGCGCGTTTCAGCACGGCCTCCATCTGCGGGATCGTCGCGCCTTCGCCGAGCCGCTCGATCGCGAGTTCGCGCCGCTCGGCCTGGTCGAGCACGTCGACCTCGTACACCGAGCGGCCGAGCACGTCGTCGCGCGCGTGGCCGGTCATGTCGAGAAAGCCCTGGTTGACCTTCACGTAGCGCAGGTCGTCGAGCCGGCAGATCACGGCCGGCGCCGGGTTCGCGTTGAAGGTGCGCTCGAAGCGCTCCTCGGCGCTCGCCCATTCGGTCGCGTCGTGCAGCACGAGCGCGAGGCAGTCGGGTTCGCCGGCCGCGTTCGTCAGCACGAGGCTGCGGATGCGGTGGACCCAGCTCACGGTCTCGTCGGCGGCCGATTCGACTTCGACCGTCACGTCGCTGAACTCCTCGCCCGCGATCACGCGATCCATCGGATAGTGGCCGTCGCGCACCGGATGATTGTTCCGGTAGCGCAGCCGGAAGCGCTCGCGGTAATCGGTGACGGTCGCGCCGAGCGCCTTCAGCTCGGTCACGCCGTGCATCGCGAGCGCGGCCTCGTTCGCCCAGACGATCCGCTGGTCGGGCTCGACCAGGATGACGCCCTCGGTGAGCCCCGCGATGATCTGGTGCAGCTGGCGCCGGTCGGTGTGCGACTTCAGCGCCTGTTCGTTTACCTGTTCGTTCATCGAATGGTTGTCCATGTCGTCAGCATGACCGCCCCGGCCCGTTGCCGCTTCGTCGACACGCGCCGGCCGGCGCGTGTGGCGATGATCGCGTGCCGCACCCGTGCACGACAGGCGCGGATGCACTAGCCCCCATAGTACATTCGCACCGCGCGCCGCCACCGTGCGGCATCCCGCCGATCCCGCAGCATTCGCCGCGTCGGCTTTCCGCGCGCCGCAGCCAGCGGACGCACCGCCTCCCCTTCACGACGCCCCGTGCAAACGCACTAGCCGATCAGGTGAATTTGCGCGATGTCCTCGCACGTTCGCCCCGGTACGCTGGTCCTGCATCGGCGCTCATGCGCTGCCATCCGAACTGCAGAGGAGAAGCACGATGAAGCTCCATCAGACACCCGATCCGACGCGGCCCGAACCGCGTCCGGGCAGCCCGCCCGAACCGCCGCCCGGCACCGACCCGCCGGTTCCGCTGCCGCCCGACGTGCCGCGCCCGGACATCCCGCCGCGCGAGCCCGGCTACGACACGCCGATCGTCCGGTAGCGGACGGCGCCGTTCGTACGCTCCCATTCACCACGCCAATCGACGGAGAACCCATCCATGAACAAGCCCCGACACCTCACGACGCTGCTCGCCGTCAGCGCGGCGTTCCTGCTCGGCACCGCGCCGCTCACGAACGCGGTTGCGCAGGACGCATCGACCGACAACGGCATGAAGACCGAATCGAACCAGCCCGTCACCGACACGTGGATCACGACCAAGGTGAAGGGCCAACTGGCCGCCACCGACGGCCTGAAGAGTGTCGACATCAGCGTAAAGACCGTCGACGGCATCGTCACGCTGACGGGCGTGCTGCCGACGAAGATCGCCGTGAAGAAGGCGATCGCCGTGTCGCGCGCGGTCAAGGGCGTGAAGCACGTCGACGCATCCGGCCTGAAGGCGAAGGCCTGACCTCCGGGCGCGGCACGCCGCCGCGCCTTTTATCCCTGCATGACAAGGAGCACACGATGAACGAAGACAAGATCAAGGGCCAGTGGAAGCAGCTCTCCGGCAAGCTGAAGGCCAAGTGGGGCAAGCTGACCGACGACGACCTGGCCGTCGCGGAAGGCAATCGCGAGTATCTCGCCGGGAAGATCCAGGAACGTTACGGGATCGCCCGCGACGCGGCCGAGAAGCAGCTGAAGGAGTTCGATCGCGAGCTGTGACGCGACAGCGCATTCACGCAACCGCCGCGGCGCCAACAGCGTCGCGGCCACCAGGACGACGACATGGGCAAATACCTAATCGCCTGGCTGCTCGGCGTGCCGGCCGGGCTGCTGGTGCTGTTCTATCTGATCACGCACGTGTTCTGACGGCGCGGTATCCGGCGCCCGGCGCGCGCGCCGCCCGCATTCCTGCCCGCATTTCCGCCCGTATTCCACGGCATACTACGGCGACTGTCACGACACCCGCGCGCCATCCGCCATGCCCCAGCCGCCCTTGCAGGACACCAACCATCCCGACTACGCGATCACCGGCGACACCGTGATCCGCCGCTCGGACGGCCTGCCGCTGTGGGCCAAGGATGGCACGCCGCTGCCGATCGAACGGCCGCACGCGTTCCGCTGCATCGGCGGCCGCTGGTTCACCGACGGCGTACACGTGATCGTGCAAGGGCAACTCGGCAGCGCGATGGTGATGCTGTATTACTACCGGATCGAGGACGCCGATCTCGAGACGTTCGAGATCCTGAACCAGCGCTACGCGCGCGATGCGCGGCAGGCGTACTACATCACCGGCCGGACGATCCGCACGCGCAGCCCGCACACATTCCGGCCGCTCGTCTACGAAACCTGGAACCGTCCGACCGACGAACGCGGCGTGACGTTCGAGATGTGCGAGCACGAGTACATCGCGACCGACGACGAATCGATCTACATGAACGGCCGGCGCATCAACGGCTCGCATGGCGCGAGCGCGATCGGCTTTCCGGGTGGCTATTTCGCCGATGCCGATCGCGTGTACTACTACGGCCGGCCGAAGGACATCGATCGCGCGAGCTTCCTGTGCGGCCCCGACGAGGCCGGCTACCTGCGATGCACCGACCGGATCGGCCCGATCGAATCCGGCGCGCGGCAGACGGTGCAGGAGACGCGCATGTTCGACGAATGGCGCAGCTTCTTCACGATGCGCCCCGAACTGCGGGACTACTGGTGGCATCGGCAGCCCCAGCCGGCGTCGGGCACGACGGTGCGGTTCCAGGACGCGACGCTGACCGGCTTCGATCCCGCGACCTTCGCCGCGCGCGAGACGCTGTTCGACTTCGGTTCGATCGACTGGCTGTGCGGTGACGCGCACGGCATTCACTGGGCATACCGGACCTGTGCCGAGATGCCGATCGAGCTGACCCGCTTCTCGGACCAGCCGATCGATGCGCTGCGTGTGCTCGGCCCGCACTACTTCACCGATGGCGTCACGGTGTTCTACGCGTTCACGCCATCCCGGCCGCAGCCGCTGCGCGGCGCCGATCCGGCCGCGTTCCGCGTGCTGTCGGGCGGCTGGGCGCGCGACGCGACGCGGGCGTTTCATCTCGGCATCGTCAAGAAAGGCATCGACCCCGATCGGCTGCATGTCGAAGGCAGCTACGCATGGGACGGCGAGCGCCTGTTCTGCGACGGCAAGCCGCTGCAGGTCGACGTGCCGGCCAGCGAGCTCCAGGTGCTGCATCCGACGTTCCTGCGCGCCGGCGACAAGCTGTTCTTCGGCCGCCGGCCGGTATCGACGAAGCGCGTGCACCTGCCGACGCTCGAATTCCTCGACGACGATTTCGCGCGCGACAGCAAGCACGCGTATGTCGTCGGCTACGTGAGCCTCGTCGAGATCGACGGCGCCGATCCGGCCACGTTCCGCGTCGTCGAACCCGGGACCGCGGAGGACAGCGCCCGTCGCTACGACGCACGGACCTTGCGCGACGCCACCGCGCCGCGCGACTGACGCACGCCGCCCAACGCAATCGGGCAGGACGCTGTCGCGCCCTGCCCGATCGGTTGTCTCCGTCGGCAGCGGCCCGCCGGTGCCGGCACGGCGATCGCGCCGCCCACGCACCGCTGGCCGCGTCGCCTGTGTTACTTCGCCGCGTTCGCCGTCATCTTGAAGATGCCCTGCGCGTTACCCGCATCGAAACGCAGATCGGTCACCCAGCGGCGCGCCGCCTGGTCGAACGTGCGCTTGCGCGTGATGAACTCGTAGAACGAACCCGGCACGTTGCGCTTCACCGTGCCGCCGTCACGCGTGCGGAATTCGCGCTCGACGGTATCCGCGCGATACGCGGTCTGGAACACGCGGCCCGAGCGCGAACGCTCGACTTCCGGCTTCATCGGCCGGCCCTTCGCCTTCTCGTCGTCGGACAGCTTGAACACGTCGGCCACGCGGTCGGTCGCATGGTTGAACGCGTTGCCTTCGGTCGAGATCCACGCCATTTCCGCCGATTCCAGCAGCAGCGTTTCGTAGTCGAGCTCGTTCGGCAGGTCGTGCTGGCGCGCGAACGCACCGACGATCTCCGGCAGCAGCGCGTGCGCGGCGTCGAGCGAGAGCCAGCCTTCACGCTCGACTTCCCACAGCAGCGCGACGGCCGCCGGCGACAGCGGATCGCGCGACGTGCTCACGACGTTCGTCACGGCCTGCTGGAATTCCTTCGAGAAACGCTCCGGATGCAGCTCACTGACGAAGAACTGCGCGATTTCGTCCGGCGCGTCTTCATGCGCATACGCGCGGCCCGTCATGCCGAGCTTGTCGAGCGGGTAACGGCCGTTCAGGCGAAAACCGAGCGGACGCAGGATGCGCGTGAAAGCAGCCTCGCCCGGCGGCAGCGCGCCCGTGTTCGGCCAGCGCACCGTGCGTAGCGCGCCGTGATCGAAATAGACCGAGCCGCCGCTTTCGATCGCGTCGGCCGTGTACGCGCGGCCGTTCGCCGAACGTTCGAGCAGCCCTTCGAACAGCGCCATGTTCATCGCCTGCGCGATTTCCGCGCGCGTCACGACGCCGTCTTCCCATTCTTCGAGGATGGCCGGCATGTTCAGGGTCGAGAACAGGGCGTCGGTCTTCGCCTGTCCCAGCAGCTTCGTCAGCAAGCTCTCGATATTCGGATTGCGCATCAGGATTCTCGTCTCGGGGGACCGCCGGCAAACGTGCCGGCACTCGTTGGCCGGCCGCCCTGCGGGCGCCTGGCCTTGCGTGGGGAGCATTATTCAAAGGGTTGCAGCCGGGCGTAAAGCGAGATTAAATTGATATGTGATGAGTTTTTGGAATTATCAGCCGTTCCTCGCCCGCCTTCCGCCCCCGCGCGGCGCGGCCCTGTTCGTCAGACGAATCGAGCATCATGCGTAAATTCAAGATCCCCAACATGGGCGCGCTCGTGGCCTTCGAAGCCGCCGCACGCCACGAGAGCTTCACGCACGCGGCCAAGGAGCTGTTCCTGACCGAAAGCGCGGTATCGCGGCAGATCGCGACGCTGGAAGCCAGCCTCGGCGTGCGGCTGTTCGCCCGCGTGAAGCAGCGCGTCGTGCTGACGCGCGCCGGCAAGCTGTACGGCACGCAGGTGCGGCGTGCGCTGGAAACGCTCGACCGCGACACGCTGTCGATCATCGCGCACGGCAGCGGCGGCGGTTACCTGGAGCTCGCGGTGCTGCCGACCTTCGCGTCGCACTGGCTGATCCCGCGCATCAAGAGCTTCTACGACCGCACGCCCGACGTGCGCGTGAACATGGGCAGCCGCACCGACCTGTTCTCGTTCGAGGACACGCACTTCGAGGCCGCGATCCACTACGGCAAGCCGACCTGGCCGGGTACGTCGTCCGACTACCTGTTCGGCGAGGAAGTCGTGCCGATCTGCTCGCCCGCGCTGCTCGACGGGCCCGTCGAGCGCGTCGAGGATCTGCTCGCGTATCCGCTGCTGCACTCGACGACGCGCCCCGGCGCGTGGGCGCAGTGGTTCGAGACGCACGGCGTCGAGGACATCCGCACGATGCAGGGCGTGCGCTACGAGCTGCACACGATGCTGATCAGCGCGGCCGCGGCCGGGCTCGGCATCGCGCTCGTGCCGAAATTCTTCGTCGAGGAACAGTTGCAGCAGCTTGGCCTGGTGGTGCCGTGCGACGCGGCGACGGTCGGCGATTCCGCGTACTACCTCGTGTATCCAACGGAGTTCAGCCACAGCAAGCCGCTGGAGCTGTTTCGCGGCTGGCTGCTCGAACAGGCGAGCGCGTATGCGGCGCCGGGGTGCGCGGAGGAGGATGCCGATCTGGAGGACGACGAGGACGTCGAGTAACGGTGCGATCGCGCCCGCGTCATGGCGCGGTGGCCTCGCATGCGTGCGGCGCCGGCGGAGCGGCCGTCACCACCTTCACCAGCCGCGCGCGGTCGGGCGTTTCCAGCCCCGGGCACACGGTATCCAGGTCGCGGATCACGACCGTTGCACGCCCGTCGAACCGGCACACGCCGTCGGGCTGCGCGACGGGGAGCCGCAGCCCGCGCAGCGCATCGCGCTGGTTCGTGAAGGCGATCACGCCCGCGCGTTGCGAGCGGTCGGGCAAGCGCCGCGCCGATGCGTCATCCGCTTCGAACCACACGTCCGAGCCGATCGATTCGTCGCCGTAGTCGAGCGCATACCGGCCCGACAGCGTGATCGACCGGCCGACATGCACCGAATGGCATGCCGGTTCGGCGTCAGGCGGGATCGGCTGCGCGCATGCCGCGACCGCGCCACAAGCCAGCCACACCACGGCGCACAGCACGCAAACGCGGCCGGTCACGCGCGACACTTCAATCGATTGGCGGATCATGGGCAATGAGGTGCGGGCCATCGTGACGATGACCCGCATTGTCGCGCAACGCACGCGTGACGCGCGTGACTCGCGTTACATGTGCCACTTCACCGTGGCGGTGAGCGTGCGCGGGTCGCCGGGCATGTTGTACAGGTCCGCATTGCCGTGGGCGGCGATGAAGTAGCGGCGATCGAACAGGTTGTCGAGCGTGAGCGTCACGTCGACCTTCTTGCTGCGATAGCCGGCGCCCAGGTTGAACACGGTGAACGACGGCAGCGTGACGAGATCGCTAGCCGACGCATAACGCGCCGACTGGAACTGCATGCCCGCCGCCGCATAGAAGCCGTACGGCAGCTCGCGCTTGAGCCACAGGTTCGCGCTGTGGCGCGGCATCAGCCCGGGCGTGTTGCTCGATACCGCGACGCCGGCTGCCGTCGATTGCGCCGAGCCGTCGACCGTCCCGTTCAGGTACGCGTAGCCCGCATACAGCGACCACTTCGGCGCGATCTCGCCGGTGAAGCCCAGCTCCATCCCGTGCACGTGCTGCGTGCCGATCGGCAGCGCATAACCGGGATTCGCCGGATCGCCGATCTGCTGGTTGGTCTGGCGCATGTCGAACAGCGCGACGCTGGCCGTCGCCTTGCCGCCGAGGTCGAAGCGCGAGCCGACTTCATACGCGGTAGTCTTCTGCGGTGCGAGCGCGGCACCGTTCGAGAACGCGCCGGCACTGATCAGCGTATCGGCGAGCGGCGAGAACGACTGGCTGAACGACCCGTACAGCGTCAGCCAGTCGAGCGGTTCGTAGATCAGCCCGACGCGCGGGCTCCACGCGTGATCGGTACGGTCGAGGTTGACGTTCGACGACGTGTAGTCGTGGCGGATCTGGTTCAGGTAGTCGAAGCGCAGCCCCGCGAGCACCTTCCAGTGCTCGGTCAGCGAGATCAGGTCCTGCGCGTAGACGCCCGCGAGCCCGACGACGGTCGATGCGTTCGTCTTCGCCCGCGCGCCGGTCGGCACGCCGGGCAGGACCACCGCCTGCGGATTGAAGAGATCGTAGGTCGCGACCTTCGACACGCTGTAGATCGTGTCGAACTTCTGCTGCTGCGACAGCTCGAGGCCATACAACAGCTCGTGGCGCATGCCGAACAGCGAGGTCTTCTGCGTGAGTTCGAACAGGCCGTCGATGCCGTGGTCGGTGCGCTGGCGCGTCGACTGGTCGAGCGTCACGACCGGGTGCGCGGCGGTCTTGATCGGCTCGTACGTCACGTAGTTCTTGCGTTCGAGCGAGAAGTCGTACGCGCGGATCGCGCCATGGAACGACAGCGAATCGTTGAAGCGGTGATCGAGCGACACCGTTGCGCTCTTCGCGGAGATGTCGTTGTACGAGCTGTTCGCCGCGTCGGCCGAGCCGTAATACGTGTTGATCGGCACGTCGACCGGCCGGCCGAGATACGCGGGCAGCCCCTGGTCGGACGTGCGGCGGTCGTGCAGGTAGTCGAACTCGACGTTCAGCACGGTGTCGCGGTCGAGCTTGAACTGCGCGGACGGCGCGATCGCCTGACGGTTGAGCTGGAACTGGTCGCGGAAACTGTTCGAGTTCTCGGCCGCGCCGGTGACGCGAAAGCGCGCCGCGTCGTTCGCGTTCCAGCCGAGGTCGAATTCGCCGCGCCGCTCGCCGCGCGTGCCGAGCGTCACGCCCACGTCGCGCACCGGGTTCGCTTCCGGCCGCTTCAACACGCGATTCACGATGCCGCCCGCCGAGCCGCGCCCGTACAGCACGGCCGCCGGCCCCTTCAGCACTTCGACGCGATCGACGTTCGACAGGTCGCGATAGTAGAGCGCATCGTCGCGAATGCCGTCGACGTATTGGTCCGTGATGCTGTTGAAGCCGCGGATCGTGATCTGGTCGCGCTGGCCGTCGCCGACCGAAAAGCCGACGCCCGGCACGTTGCGCAGCGCATCCTGCATCGACGTCGCGTTCTGGTCCTCGATCACGGCGTGCGGAACGACGTTCACAGTCTGCGGCACGTCCATCAGCGACATGTCGGTCTTGGTCGCCGCGCGCGAATGGCCGCCGTCGTACGACGCATGCTCGGCAGCCGCATTGACGGAGATCGCGGGCAGGGTCGCCGCGGCGTCACTCGCCTGCGCGAAGGAGGTGCGTGCGCCGGCCAGCGACGTGGCGATCAGAAGCGCATGGCAGGCGCTCGTGTTGAGTTTCATCGTGAACGTAGAGGCTGAAGGAAAAACGGCGAACGGAAACGCATCCGGCCCACGCGCGCATCACGCGGCGAATCGACCGACGAAGCCTTTCCGTGAAGAAAATGGCGCGCGGGGGATCTCCCCGTCGCCTCTGCCGGCCGACGAACAGCCGGCGCGGGTGGCTGCCGGCCGGCAGGACCGGCACGAAACACGCCGTGACGTTCCGTCACGGCGTGTAACGGAGCGAAATATTAAACGAGAATGATTCGTATTTTTAGTTAATTTTTAACGTGTCGCCTGCCCGCAACGTGCCTATGCACGGCACTCTGCATTCCTGACGAATGCCTTTCTGTTTTGCGCTTTGACGAGGCTTATGCGTAATTAAAACGAAAGAATTTCATCAGCCACATCAGGCGATGCAGGGCCAGGCTCGAGGCGGGATTCAAGGCAGGATTCGGGATACGACGACGAAGAGACTGGAAAGGATCACGAAGCATCCGTCGAAGCAGGCGGGACGCATGTGAAGTCCGGTGCGCGCCGGACCGGGCAACCCCGACCCGGCGCTCCGGGCAGCCGACCTCGCATCGGCAGTGCGGCGGACCTTCTTCTGTTCTTCACTACGTATGCTCTCAGGTTCACTTCATTTTTTTCTTCACCGCGCCGGGCCATTATCCGCGCATTCCGGCCGCGGGGAAACGTTTGCGAGCGCTCTTGGCGTGTTATACCAAGCATTCGGCAACATTCTTTCTGAATACTTACGATGCATGCGACACGGTTCGGCAAATCTTGCATTCGCGCCGGCGTTCCTTTTTAATGGAACTGGTTCCAATCGTTGATTCGGCCAGGTTCGCGCGTGACGCTTCGTCGTCCGCGCGTCATCATGCCGATTCAGGATCGAGGATCACCCAGCTCAGGATTCGCATCGCCCGTCCTTCCCGGACACCCCGTCAAACGAGACCGTCATGCCCGATTCCGCCTCCCTGCAGCAGCTGTTTCCCGCCTTTCAGGACATCCCCGCCGAGTACCGGCTGGCTTCGCCGATCCACCAGCGCGTGTCGCTCGTCGACGGCGAATTGCGTCCGTGGGACGGCACGACCAAGACCGTGCTGTCGCCCGTGTGCGTGCGGCAGGCCAACGGCAGCGTCGAGCAGGTCGAGATCGGCAGCTACCCGGTGATGGGCGAAACGGAAAGCGACGCGGCGCTCGACGCCGCGGTGCGCGCATACGATGCCGGCCGCGGCGAGTGGCCGACGATGAAGGTCGAGCAGCGCATCGCGTGCATGCAGGACTTCATCAAGCGGATGGTCGCGCAGCGTGAACTCGTCGTGAACCTGATCATGTGGGAGATCGGCAAGAGCCTCGCCGATTCGCAGAAGGAATTCGACCGTACCGTCACGTACATGACGCAGACGATCGACGCGCTGAAGGAGCTCGACAACGCGAACTCGCGCTTCGTGATCGCGGAAGGCACGATCGGCCAGATCCGCCGCACGCCGCTCGGCGTCGTGCTGTGCATGGGCCCGTACAACTATCCGCTGAACGAGACTTTCGCGACGCTGATCCCCGCACTGCTGATGGGCAACACCGTGGTGTTCAAGCCGCCGCAATACGGCACGCTGCTGTTCGAGCCGCTGCTCGAAGCGTTCCGCGACGCGTTCCCGAAGGGCGTGATCAACACGATCTACGCGCCGGGCGCGGTGGTCGTGCCGCACATGCTCGCGTCGGGCAAGATCAACGTGCTCGCGCTGATCGGGTCGAGCAAGGTGGCCGATCACCTGAAGAAGCAGCACCCGAAGTCGCACCGGCTGCGCGCGATCCTCGGCCTCGACGCGAAGAACGCGGCGATCGTGCTGCCCGACGCCGATCTCGACCTCACCGTGAAGGAGTGCCTGCTCGGCGCGCTGTCGTTCAACGGCCAGCGCTGCACCGCGCTGAAGATGCTGCTCGTGCACCGCTCGATCGTCGACGAATTCCTGAAGCGCTTCACCGCCGCGCTCGAACAGTTGAAGATCGGCATGCCGTGGGAGAAGGGTGTCAGCATCACGCCGCTGCCCGGCATGCATCGCACGGCTTACATGACGGACGCGATCGACGACGCGAAGGCCAGGGGCGCACAGGTCGTCAACCATTCCGGCGGCGAGTTCAGCAAGACGCTGTTCTATCCGGCCGTCGTGTATCCGGTGTCGGAAGGGATGAAGCTGTACCGCGAGGAGCAGTTCGGGCCGATCATTCCGGTCGCGCCGTTCGACGACGTCGAGACCGCGCTCGACTACGTGACGACGTCGGATCACGGCCAGCAGGTCAGCATCTTCGGCTCCGATCCGGCGCAGATCGGCGCGCTCGTCGATCCGCTCGTGAACCAGGTGTGCCGCGTGAACATCAACTGCCAGTGCCAGCGCGGGCCGGACGTGTTCCCGTTCGCGGGCCGCAAGGATTCGGCGGAAGGCACGCTGTCGGTGAGCGACGCGCTGCGCGCGTTCTCGATCCGCTCGATGGTCGCGGCAAAGCAGACCGAAGGCAGCAAGCAGCTGCTCGATTCGATCGTGTCGGATCATTACTCGAAGTTCATCAATACGGGCTTCATTTTCTGAAGCGCCGGTCGGAACAAGCCGCTGCACACGCCCGTGCAGCGGCTTTTTTGCGCCTGCGCGCGACTACGCCCGAACCGGGAACGTCAACGCGTCGAGCGCCAGCGGCCCGCCGGTCAGCTGAACCGGGCCCTCGTCGCCGATCAGCACCGTATCGGAATGACGGAAGCCGCCGACGCCCTCGATATAGATGCCCGGCTCGATCGTCAGGCACATCCCCTTCTCGATCGGCCGGTCATCGCCTTCGGCAAAGAACGGCGCCTCGTGCGCGGTCACGCCCATCCCGTGCCCGGTCCGGTGCAGCAGCCGGTCGCCCATCCCCGCACGGCGGAAATAGTCGTTGACCTTGCGATCGACATCGCTCAGCAGCGCGCCGGGCATCGCCGCGTCGAACGCCAGCCGGCGCCCTTCCGACATCACGTCGAACGCGCGCCGCGCCGCATCGGGCACGTGGCCGATGAAGAAGGTCCGTTCGACTTCCGCGCCGTAGCCGTTCATCACCGCATTGACGATCGACACGTGCGGGCCGCCCTCCTCCATCCGCATGTCGATGTTGCTGAAGTTGTGCGGATCGTGCGACACGCTGCCCGGCTGGAACACCGCGACGATCCGCGTAGCCGACGGGTTCAGCGACGGATCGTCGGCCAGCAGCCGCTGCATGATGAAGCCGCGAATGCGCGACGACATTTCGGCCATCCCGAGGCCCGGGCGCGCTTCGCTCAGCAGCAGGTTGTGCGCGTCGGTGGCGATCCCGCACGCATACACGTGGCGGCCGATCTCGTATTCGGACTTGATCATCCGGACCTCGTCGACGATGTCGATGCACACGCGCTCGCCCGGCGTCTGAGCATAGACCTGCAACGGACACACCGACTCGACACCGACGCGCTCGCCCGGCCCGAACAGCGCCTTGAAACGGTCGCCCCATTCGCGTCCGGCCGGCGCCGGGAACTCGAAATACGGAATCAGCTCGAGTTCGCCGATCGCGCGCGACCGCACATGCGGCTGTTCGAGTTGCGGCACGACGAACTGCGGCGGGCCGCTGCGCGAAATGACCAGCACGAACGGCCGCTCGTGGACGATGTTCGCGAAGTTCGTCAGGTAGTAGATGTTGTCCGGCGAGAACGCCACGTAGCGATCGAGGCCGGCTTGCGCCATCCGCGCCCGTACGCGGTCGAGGCGCCCTTTGAGTTCCGCCTCGCCGGGCGGCGCGAAGGTAGGTTTGAACTTCATGCGTGACTTCTCCTGTTGAGGGTGATGGGGCGGCCGCACGGGCCGGTCATTACGACGTCGTCGTACCGGAAGACTTCATTCGGTCTCCTGCATTTTGATGACACATGCGTCGACCGAATCCGGTTCGCTCATTCGCGCGACAGGCGTCGGAATCCGAGCAGCGCGACCAGGCTCACGACCGACATCGCGACGATGTACAGCGCGGGCGACGCCTTGTTGTGCGTGGTCGCGATCAGCCACGTGACGATCAGCGGGGAAAAGCCGCCGAAGACCGTCGTCGGGATGTTGTACGACACCGCGAGCCCGGTGCTGCGCACCGCAGCCGGGAACGCGCGCGCGGACAGCGCAGGCACCAGCCCGACGAGCACGCCCATCGGCGCCGCGGCGGCAGCCTGCATGATGAGCAGGTTGCGAAGCGAAGGGCTGGCGATGACCCACGTATAGAGCGGCAGCGTGATCGCGCCCAGCACGACGATCGCGGCGGCAACCATCGCGACCGGCCGGCGCCAGACGTCGCCGAGCAGGCCCGCGAGCGGCGCGATCGCGACCATCACGATGCCGGCGACCGTCGTGCTCATGAACGGCGCGGACATCGGCAGCCCGAGCTGCTTCACCGCGAACGTCGGCATGTAGATCAGGTACATGTAGAACGCGGCCGTACTGACGATCGTCACGCCGATCGCCGCGAGGAACGACGCGAGGTGCTCGCCGAACAGACACTTGAGCACCTGCGCGACCGGCAGCGCTACGCCGTGCACGAACGCGTCGGTTTCCGACACGCTCCTGCGGATGTAGAAGCCGACCGGGCCGATCAGCAGCCCGACCACGAACGGCACGCGCCAACCCCAGCTTTCGAGCTGATGCGGGCTGAGCGACGTCGTCAGGATCGTGCCGATCGTGCCGCCCAGCACGATGGCCAGCATCGTGCTCGACATCTGCAGGCTCACGAAGAAATGGCGTCGATGCGGCGGCGCCTTTTCAGCGAGGAAGGCGACGGTGCTGCCGAATTCGCCCGATGCCGCGAAGCCCTGCACGAGCCGCGCCAGCACGAGGATCGTCGCGCCGAGCCAGCCGGCCTGCGCATACGGCGGCGCCACCGCGATCGCCGCCGTGCCGGCCATCATCAGCCAGATCGTGACGGACATCGCTGCCTTGCGGCCATACCGGTCGCCGTACAGCCCGAGCACGACACTGCCGAGCGGCCGCACGACGAAACCCACGCCGAAGGTGGCCGTCACGAGCAACAGCGACCCGACCGGCCCGGCCACCGGGAAAAACAGCTTTGCGATCACGCTGGCGAAATAGCCGTAGATCACGAAGTCGAACCATTCGAGCGCGTTGCCCGCGGCGGCGGCCGCGACGTCGCGCAGCGTGCCCGCTCGCGCGGACGGCAACGCCTGTGCCGAACGGCGATCGAGCGCCAGGGCGCCGGCCGGATTCACTGCATTCTCTTTCATCGTCTGTCTCCTCCACCTGCTGGCTGCAGTGGTTTCGCATTCATGTTCGATGCGTACCGTTACCGCGTCCAACGGATTTCCGGAATATGATCATCACCAACGTGAATAATGGTGCGACGCCGTGCGCGGCTTCGCCGTAGCGCCGGATCGGCTCCAAGGGCAAACGCGGCCTTGCCCGGGCGGCCCGTCGCCCGGACACTGGCGGCCACGCCGTTCCGGTTCCCGACACCACGCACGGGAGCCCGGCACCCGCAACGGAGATGTGCGATGAAGGATCTGTTCCGCCAGCTCGACCTCAACCTGCTGCGCGTGTTCGCGGCATTGATGGCCGAAGGCAACGTCACGCGCGCCGCCGAGCGGCTGGCGCTTTCACAGTCGGCGGTCAGCAATGCGCTGCGCAGGCTGCGCGAATCGCTCGACGACGTGCTGTTCGAGAAGACCGTTTCGGGTGTGCGCCCGACCGCGCGTGCGCGCGAGCTGTGGTCGGCGCTCCAGCCGCACTTCGATGCAATGAAGCAGGCGATCTCGCCTGACCAGTTCGACCCGCAGGAACATCGGGGCACCTTCACGATCGCGATGTCGGACTACACGGTCGAGCGCATCATGCCGCGCCTCGCGCAGTACATGGGCACGCATGCACCGGCGATGCGGATCGAGATCACGCAGTTCAGCGTCGCCGACCTGCCGGGCATGTTCGATCGCGGCGGCGTCGACCTCGCGATCGGCGGTTATCTGAACGACGCGAGCCCGAGCAGCGGCGTGCGCACGCACGAGATGTGGCCGATCCACTGGAGCTGCCTGATGCGCAAGGATCACCCGCTCGCAAAGGGGCCGCTCACGCTGAAGCGCTTTCTCGCGGCGCGGCATCTCGACGTCGGGTTTTCCGGCATGCGGGTGCCGGTGTACGACAGCCTGCTCGCCGCGCACGGCCTGCGGCGCAATCTCGTCCTCACGCTGAATGCGTACTCGCCCGCGCTTGCGATCATCCGGGAGTCGGACTTCATCGGCGTGCTGCCGACTACGCTGCTCGACCTGTCGATCCATGAAAAGGAACTGGTGTCGCGGCAACCGCCGGTACGCATGCCCGCGCGGCCCTACTGCGTGATCTGGCATCAGCGCTGGGACAGCCATCCCGCGCACCGCTGGCTCCGGCAGACGATCGTTTCGCTGTTCACGCGCCCGGCGGAGCAGCCGGGCGACGCCGCGCGCCCGGCCACGCGGCGTGCCACCCGCTAGACGCGCACGCGTGCCGCCTCAAACGTTCGACACCAGCAGCCGGATTCCCGCCACGCCGAACACGACGGCGAGACACGCTTCCATCGCGCGCCGGCCGCGCACGTACAGCCGGCGCGCGCCGTCCATCGAGAACACCAGCGCATAGCCGCCGAATACCAGGCACCCGATCACGAGGCAGCCCGGCACGACGGCGCCGTGCGACGCGCCCGCGCCATTCGACGACAGCGCGACGATCGACACCCACACGAGGATCGCTTTCGGGTTGGTCAGGTGCAGCATGGCGCCGCGTACGTAGAAGCGCGACAGTCGTTGTTCGCCCGCTGCGTTCAGCGACGCGGCCGCCTTGCCCGACCACGCCGTGCGCCCCGACTTGAACGCAAGCCACATCAGGTACAGCCCGCCGAAGATCTTGATCGCGACCAGCAGTTTCGACCACGCCAGCAGCGCGGCCGACACGCCGAGCGCCGCCACCGTCGCCCACACCATCGACCCTGAAATCACACCGAGCGCAAACGCGAGCGCCGCCTTGCGGCCCTGGTTCGCGGCGACCGACATGATCGCGAGATTGCTCGGGCCGGGGCTGGCCGTCCCGATGAAATAGGCCGTATAGGCCAGCAACAGGTTGGCCGAGAAGAAGGCGTGGACGCTCATGTCGAACCTCGCAGGGATGTTTCGGGCATTGTTGGCAAACGCGCGCCGTCTGCCCATGGACACTTGGCCGACAATTCGCTGGGCCAGTTGGGCGGTCGTGCAACTGGATCGCCGCGCGCAAATCCGTCTCGGTTTTGAAACACCTGTCACATTCGCCGCCGGTTTTCGCCGACGGTAGCGGCCATCCCGTATCGCCGCTTCCGGCGGCCGAACGCTTGGCAGGCGCAGGCGGCACGCACGCGCCGGCCCGTTTCGTCGGCCCGCCACGGAACGCGCCACGCAATTTATCCCCGCGTTACGTTACATCCGTGAAGCATTTCGCGTCGCCGGGCCGCCCCGCGTACCCGACATGCATCGCGCCGCGCCTGTAGATGGCCTCCTCGATCGCCTCCGCAATCCAGTACCGGCGGGACTCGCCGCCCCGCATCGCACCGTCGCTCAACATTGCTCAACAATCGTTTCGCTGCGCTGGTACGGAACCTGCATTCCGTTCGGGTGAGACAGCCGCGTCGATCACCGCGCGGACACAAATCCACCCTCGGGCGCCTCCACCGGATCCGCCCGAACGATCCGCGCAAGCAACGAGGCCCTTCATGGATGCGCTGCCCAATTCGTCCGATACGTCGTTCCAGCTCTTTCTCGCGAAACTGCTCGAACAGCCGTTGCCCGACTGGACCGAAAAACAGCAGATGGAACTCGAGATGGCGCGCTCGCTGTCCACCGAAATGGTCCACCTCGCCGAGGACATGCGCGGCCGCACGCCCGATCTCGCGCGCTGCCTCGTGCTGCTCCGCTACGCGAAGGTGCTCGACTTCATGCTGACGTCGCTCGCCGCGCACCGCGACATTCATCCGCAGACGCTGCGCACGCTGTTCCGCCTCGCGAACCTGAAAGTCGACGATGCGTATCCGGCCTGAGCCGGCACGACCCATCGGCTGCCGCGGGCGGCAAGCACGGCCACGGCGGCCATTCCCGATTCGCGCGCATGCCCGATAATCTCGCCGCATGAGCATCAGGAACCGGACATCCCGGCTGGCCGGCGCACTCGGCGTGTTCGTGAAGCGCTACGGGCGCAAGGCTCAAAAGCATCTCGACCCGAACGATCGCCGCTACGATCGCGACGTCGAGCGGGCGATGCGGCGCATGTCGCCTGCCGACCTGTCCGATATGCTCGCCGGCGATGACGACACCGCGATCGACACCCGGGCCGGTTTCGCCGAAGTGAGACGCACGCCGTGAACGCCGCCGACTTCGACCGGATCTGGCCGGCCATCTGCGAAACCCCTGCCTGGTCCGTGACGAAAGGCCAGGGCAGCTTTCTCACGTTCGAATTCGGGCAACCCGCGCTGCATGTCAGGGAGCCGCTCGCCGGCTCGCCCGGCCTGTCCGCGGCGGCTCGAGACAGGCTCGCGTCGCGGCACGTGACGGTCGCCGGCAACGGGCATCTGTGGATCTGCTACTGCCATTGGTCGATCGCACTCGACAGTCACGAGCTCGCGCACAGCGAATCCCGCTCCGGCGACATCGCGGCCGCCGCGCAACGTCTCGACGGACAGATCCTGCAATCGGTCACGCCGCGCGCCCAACCGGGTTCGTGGGCGTTCGACTTCGACCTCGGCGGCAAGCTGACGACCTGGCCGTACGGCGACGACCCGACCGACGAACAGTGGCATCTCTACGACCGGCGCTCGGGCAACGTGCTGACCGCCCGCGCGGACGGCACCTGGTCGTATGGCCCCGCGAACACACCGCCCGGCAGCGGATCGTCCGGTTCCGGATAGCCGCCACGGGCGCGCCCGATCCGCTTCCGGAAGCGCGCCGGGCTGATTCCGCGCATCAGCGTGACGACCGTCCCCTCCCCGCAAACGGATGTACAATCGCGCGCCATGAACGCACTTCGCCGCTTCCTGCTCCGGCAAGGCGTCGCGCGACAGCTGCTGTGGGGGTTCCTCCTCGTGACGCTGCTGTCCCGCGCGCTGATGTCGGGCGCCGTGATGCTCGATCCGGACGGTCCGGATGCGGGCTCGGTGGTGCTGTGTTCGGGCCGCGGCCCGCTGATCGTCAACGTGGCCGCGCTGGCCGCCCGTTTCGATGCCGGCGCGCCGATCACACCGGCCAACGATGCGCTCGCGCTCGCCGATGCGCTCAAGCATGACGCGCATGCCGACAACCCGGCTTCGTCCGGAAGCAGCGACAGCCTGTGCGCATTCGGTGCCGCGCTGTTCACGGCGTTGGCGTCGTTCGTGCTGCTGGTGCTGCTGTTTCCCGCCGCCGCGCCGCGGCGCTTCCGGATTCACGTCGACCGTCTTCCCTTCGTGCGATCGATCTTCGACGATCGCCCACCCTCCCGCGCGCCTCCTCTGTTCTGCTGACGGTTCCACCCTGCGGCCCGCGCACGTCGATGTGCACGGGCCTGCACGCCGTTCGTCTCATACGACCTGATTCAAGCGTTCACCCGCCTGCCCGCATCGCGCGGGCGACGCCGCCATGCGCATCGTCCGCGCATGGCGCCGCGCCGCCCGTTCCGTCGCTGCGCACAAGCGGGCGCAACGCACGTTGACGTCCGCCGGCCCGCGCCGGCGTGGCCGCTCAACGAACACGAGGAGCTGACACCATGTCGACCACCGTCGAACGGGCGATCTCGCCCGCTCAATCCACCCACGCCGGTTACCGGACGCTCTGGCGCTGGCACTTCTATGCCGGCCTGTTCGTCATGCCGTTCCTGGTGGTCCTCGCGATCACCGGAACGCTCTATTGCTTCCAGCCGCAGATCGAGCCGCTGCTGTATCCGCACCGGCTCGTCGTCGAGCCACGCGCCACGCCGCGACTCGATTCCGACACGCTGCTCGCGAGCGCGCGCACCGCGATGCCGGCCGGCGCGACGCCGGTTTCCGTCCAGGTCTCGACCGCGCCGGACCGCAGCGCCGAATATGTGTTCCGGCTGCGCGACGGCAGCCGCGAGAGCGTGTACGTGAACCCGTACGACGGCAGCGTGCTCGGCACGCTGAGCGTCGAGAACCGCTTCATGCAGATCGACCGGATGCTGCATCGCAAGCTGCTGCTCGGCAAGACAGGCGAACTGCTGATGGAGCTCGCCGCATGCTGGACCTTCGTGATGATCGGCACCGGCATCGCACTGTGGTGGCCGCGTGGTGCGGCGCGCGTCGGGCAGGCACTGCGCCCTGACCTGTCGCTGCGCGGCCGGCCGCTGTGGAAGAACCTCCACGCGACGGCCGGCATCTGGCTCGCGGCCGGCACGGTCGCATTCATCCTGACGGGGCTGCCGTGGTCGGGCTCGTGGGGCAAGAACTTCAAGGCGCTGGCCGCGACCGTAAACCTCGGTGCACCGGAAGGCGCATGGGGCGGCGGGTCGGTGCGCTCGACGCGCCCGGGTGCCGCCGCGGCGGCCGGCCATCATCATGAATCGGGCGAGTCGATGCCCGGGATGGTGATGGACGACCTGCCGTTGCCGCAAACGCCGTGGGCGGTCGGCAACGTGCCCGTCCCGCATTCGCCGTCGGCACCGACGCCGGCACCGCTGCCGCTGGCCCGCGCAATCGCGATCGTCGCGGGCCTCGGCGTGACGAGCGGCTACACGCTCGCGCTGCCGGCCGGCGCGGACGGCGTGTTCACCGCGTCGTACTTCCCGGACGATCCGCAGGCCGAGCGGACGATCTACATCGACCAGTACAGCGGCACCGTGTTGAAGGACATCCGCTATGACGACTACGGCGCGGTATCGCGGGCCGTGTCGTACGGCACGTCGCTGCACATGGGCCGCTACTTCGGGCTCGCGAACCAGATCATCTGTGCGGTGCTGTCGCTCGGGCTCGCCGCGATGGCCGTCACGGGCACCGTGATGTGGTGGAAACGCCGCCCGGCGGGCAAGGTGGGCGCGCCGTCGCGCGAACGCGGCACGCCGCCGATGCGCGGCTGGATTGCGGGGCTCGTGCTGCTCGGCATCGTCTTTCCGCTGATGGGCGCGACGATCGTCGCGGTCTGGTTGATCGACCGTCTGCTGTTCGGCCGTGCGGCACGCGCGGCAGCCTGATTCATCACGCGCCGGCGTACGTTGCGCGCCGACGCGGCAAGCCCGGGCCACAGCGTGGCTCGGGCTGTTCGCGCTCGTGCTCGCACTCGTCGCACCGCTGATCTCGCAACTGCGCGCGAGCGCATCCGATAGCGGCGTGCCGGCCGCGCCGATCTGCTCGGCAACCGGCAACACGCTCGTGGCGCACGCGGGAACGCATGCGCCGGCCGATTTACCGGCCGATTTACCGTCCGACAAGCATTTCGACCGCTGCGGCTATTGCGGCCTGCTCGCCGGCCATCCACCGCTGCAAGTCGCGGTGCTCCTCTCCTCCTCCCCGGCCGTGCGGCATGCGCCGCCCGAGCTACTGATCCCCATCGCCCACCGCCCGGCGAAGCGCTATGCGCTCGCCGCGCGCGGGCCGCCTTCCGCCCGCGCCTGACGCACCTCGCGACCGCGCCGCCGCACACCGCGCGGCGCCGTCCGCTTCGCCTGCCCGCCCTGCCGGTGCCCGATGCCGAGCCCGCGCGCGTGACCACGCGCGGCGGCCGGCGCCGCGCATGGCGCGCATCGAGTCCGTTTCATCATCGTCACCATAACCCTACGTATAACGACATGTTTCCCTTGACCCGTATTGCCGTCGCGCTGTCCGGCGCGATCTCGGTGCTCTCCGCGTCGGCCGCATGCGCACAAGGCGCCGCGCCGACCAACGCCCCGACCGACGCGCCGGCAGCATCGACACTGCCCGCGATCAACGTCAACGCGACCCGCGCGACGGACGCGCTGACGTCGAAATCGACCGCCGACCTGAAGCGCGCGCTCGACCAGACGGTCGGCTCGGTGGGCTTCGTCGATGCCGACAGCTACCGGAACACCTACGCATTCACGCTGCGCGACGTGCTGAAGGACGTGCCCGGCGTGTTCGTCGAAAACCGCTACGGCCAGGAGCTGCGCCTGTCGATTCGCGGCTCCGGAATTGCCCGCTCGTACCACACGCGCGGTCTCGAGATCCTGCAGGACGGCATCCCGACCAACCTCGCGGACGGCAGTGGCGACTACTACCAGATCGATCCGCTCGCGCTGCAGGCCGTGCAGGTCTACAAGGGCGGCAACGGCCTCGCGTACGGTGCATCGACACTCGGCGGCGCGATCGACTTCATCACGCCGACTGCCCATACCGCCGACGCGCCGAACATCGTGCGCGTGGAAGGCGGCAGCTACGGCACCGTACGCACGAGCGCGCAGATCTCGCGCGTGCTCGGCCCGCTCGACTTCCTCGCGAACTTCAGCGTCAATCATTCGGACGGTTATCGCGATCACGCGAAGGGGCAATACGAGCAGTTCAACGCGAACGTCGGCTACCGGTTCAGCCCGGCCGTCGAGACGCGCTTCTACGTCGGCGTGTATGTCGTCGACCAGTTGCTGCCGGGCACGCTGTCGCTGTCCGACGCGCTGAACAATCCGACCAAGGCCGCGCCGAACGCGATATCGGGCGACCAGGCGCGCAATACGCGCACCGAGCGGATCGCGAACCGCACAACGGTGAAGCTCGATTCGGGCGAACTGCAATTCGACACGTGGGCGATTCACAAGAGCCTCTATCACCCGATCTTCCAGGCGCTCGACCAGGACGGCTGGACCTACGGATTTGCGCCACGCTACACGGGCCGCCTGACGCTCGGCGGGATGCGCAACGACCTGATCGTCGGCGCGCGCTTCTTCGGCGGCCGCACGCAGGCGAACCAGTACGTGAACGTCAACGGCAACAAGGGCGCGCAGACGCTCGACTCGACGCAAGCCGCGTTCAACTACGAGGCGTACGTCGAGAACCGGCTGTTCTTCGTGCCGACCGTTGCGCTGATGACCGGCGTGAAGGTGCTGCACTCGGTGCGCGAGTACATCGACAACGGCGGGCTGCCGCGCGACCCGAACTACAAGTCGACGAACGCGAGCTACAGCGGCGTCAATCCGAAGCTCGGGCTGCTTTGGCAGCCGGATGCGAACACCCAGGCGTACGTCGACATCACGCGCAGCCAGGACGTACCCGACTTCACCGACCTCACGCAAACCTTCTCGAACACGACGCGCTTCACGCCGCTCGCGTCGCAGCACGCGTGGACGATCGAGTTCGGCACGCGCGGCTCGCGCGAGCGCGTGAGCTGGGACGTGACCGCCTATCGCTCGCTCGTGCGCGACCAGTTGCTGCAGTACACGACGAACCCGGACGTGCCGGCGGCGACGTTCAACGCGAACAAGACGGTGCTGCAAGGGATCGAGGCCGGCGCGTCGGTCGAGCTGTTCCGCAACGTCACCGGTCGCGGCGTGGGCGACAAGGTCACGCTGTCCGGCGTCTGGAACCTGAACGACTTCCGCTTCAAGAACGACCCGCAGTACGGCAACAACCGGATCGCGGGCGTACCGTTGAACGTGCTGCGCGCGACGCTGGGTTACGCGCGCCCGAGCGGCTTCCACATCGCGGCCACGCTCGACTGGGTGCCGTCGGGTGCCTGGGCCGACGACGCGAACACGTTGCGCGTGCCGAGCTACACGCTGCTCGGGCTGCAGGCCGGCTACGACTTCCGCAACGGACTGTCGCTGTTCGTCGACGCGCGCAACCTGACCAACAAGCGCTACGTCAGCGACATCAGCACGGTCGCGGACGCGCGCACCGCGAACACCGCGATCTTCTATCCGGGCGAAGGACGCAGCGTGTTCGCCGGCATGCGGTACGCGTTCTGATGCGCCGCCTGCGGCATGACTCGTTACACAGATTCAAAGGAAACCGAAACATGAAGTTCAGATTGATGCTGCCCGCCGCCTTGCTCGCGGCCTTCGCGCCCGCCGGGCAAGCCCAGGAAAGCGACACCGGGAACACCGGTGCCACGCTTGCGCCGATTCGCGTCAACGCAAGGAAGGCGACGCCGCTCACGCAACCGCTCGACACCGGCAGCCGTCTCGGCCTGTCATCGCTCGAAACGGCCGCGAGCGTCGAGCAGATCGATCGCAAGACGCTCGACTCGCGCGGCGACAGTGCGATCGTCGACGCGGTGAGCCGCGCCGCCGGCATCAGCGCATCGCCGCATCCCGGCAACGGCGGCTCGGAACTCGGCGCACGCGGCTTCGTCGGCGCGTCGTCGGTCACACAGCTTTATGACGGCGTGCGCCCGTACGGCGCAATCGGCATCACCTTTCCGTTCGACACGTGGTCGGTCGACCATATCGACGTGCTGCGCGGCCCGGCTTCGGTGATCTACGGCGAAGGCGCGATCGGCGGTGTCGTCAACATCGTTCCGAAGAAGCCGACGCGTGGCCCGATCCAGAACGAGCTGCAAGCCGGTGGCGGCACCGAGGGCACGGCGCGGGTCGCGTTCGGCAGCGGCGGCGCGATCAACGACAAGCTGTCGTACCGCTTCGACATCAGCGGCAATCGTTCGTCGAACTGGGTCGACCGCGGCAATTCGCGCAACCTGTCGATCTCCGGCGCGCTGCGCTACGACGTGACGTCCGACCTGTACGTGACGGCGTCGTATGCGCAGGGCTTCCAGCACCCGATGCAGTATTTCGGCGTGCCGCTCGTCAACGGCGCGCGCGATCGCGCGCTCGACAAGAAGAACTACAACGTCGGCGACAGCGACATCGCGTTCCGCGACAGCTGGGCGACGGTGTCGGCGAACTGGCAGCCGAGCGACAGCCTGAACGTGACGAGCACGCTGTACCGGATGAAGAGCAACCGTCACTGGAAGGATGCGGAGTACTACACGTACCTGCCGTCGACCGCGCAGGTCCGGCGCAGCAGCTATACGGAAATCTTCCACGACCAGGAACAGTACGGCAACGTGACGGCGGCCACCGTGACCTCCGCGCTGCTCGGGATGCGCAACACGTTCTCGACGGGTGTCGAGTTCAATCACACGACGTTCCAGCACGACAACAACTCGCCGTATTCGGGCACGTCGACGGTCGATCCGTTCAACTTCGCCCCGGGCAGTTTCATCAACACGGCCGGCACCTATCCGAAGTACCGCAGCCAGTCGAACCAGTACGCGCTGTTCGCCGAGAACCGGCTCGAAATCACGCCGCGCTGGTCGGTGATCGGCGGGCTGCGCTACGACCACGCGAGCGTGAACCGCGACGATCTGGTGAACGGCGGCGCGTTCACGAAGGTATTCGCGAACACGGGCTGGCGCATCGGCACCGTGTACGACGTGCAGCCCGGCCTCGCCGTGTACGGCCAGTATTCGGTCGCGGCCGACCCGATCAGCTCGCTGCTGTCGCTGAATGCGTCGAAGGCGAACTTCACGCTCGCGACCGGCCGGCAGATCGAAATCGGCGTGAAGCAGTCGTTCCTGGACGGCAAGGCGGAATGGACGCTCGCCGCGTACCGGATCGTCAAGAGCAATCTCGTGACGGCCGATCCGCTGAACCCGAACCAGTCGATCCAGGTCGGCCAGCAGTCGTCGCGCGGGCTCGAGGCAACGGTCGGCGCGGAGATCGCGAAGGACTGGCGCGTCGACGCGAACGTGTCGATCCTGCGCGCGAAATACGACGACTTCCAGCAGACGGCCGGCGGCACGACGGTGTCACGCGCGGGCAACGTGCCGGTGTCGGTGCCGCAGCGGCTCGCGAACCTGTGGGTGAGCTGGCGCTTCGCGCCGGACTGGACGGGCATCGCAGGCGTCAAGTACGTCGGCAAGCGCTTCGCCGATACCGCGAACCAGCTCGTGATGCCGTCGTACACCACGGTCGACCTCGGCCTCGCGTGGAAGCCGCGCAAGGACACGACGATCACGGCGCGCGCGTACAACGTGTTCAATCGCCGCTTCGTGCAGTCCGCGTACTACAACGAGACGCAATACCTGCTCGGCAACGACCGGCGGCTCGAAGTGCTGGCGAACTACCGGTTCTGACGCGGCGCGAAGCGCTGTGACGCACTGTGCAGCACTGCAACGCGCGTGCCGCCGGCACATGCACGGCGGCGCGCGCGTGCGGCCGGCGTTACTTCACCGTGAACGCGTAGTGCCCCTGCGTGCGGTGCCCGTCGAGCGCGACGGCCACCCACGCCACCGTGTAGACGCCGGGCGCAAGCGGGTTCAGCGCGACGGACATGTGCTTGCGGTTCGACGCGTCGACCTCGGCCTTGCCGTTCGTGACGGCGTGGCCCTGCGCATCGGTGACGGCGATCGAGCTGAACGCGGGTTCGAGCCCGTCGTCGAAATCGATCGCGACGCGTGGCGGCGACGCGGTCACGGTCTCGCCGGCGGACGGCACCTGATGCGTCGGGAACGCATGGGCATGCGCGAACTGCGCGCCGGCGAGGAGCAGCGCGGCGGCGGCCATGCGCAATGTGGTCAGCTGATTCATGGCGTTTCTCCGTCGATCAGAACAGCGGCTTGCCGAGCGAGCCCGGGAACAGGTCGTCGAAATACAGGTGCGCGTCGAAGAGCACGCCGACATGGTTGCCGCTCGCGCGATTGACCGGGATCTGCGCCTCGACACCGAATTGCCCGTAGCGATTGAGCCACAGTACACCCGGGTTGATCGTGCCGGTCGTCTGGCCCGAGCACGCGCCCGCCGTGCAGGTGCTCATCGGCGCCTCAACGACGAAGACCATGTTGCTGAGCGGCTGCGGCAGGCCGAGGTTCTTCACCTGCTGCTGCAGGTACGGAATGCTGTATTGCAGCGTCATGCCCCAGCCGAGCGAGTTCGGGCCCTGGTCGGAGGAGGCCGTGGTCAGGTTCGGCCCGAGCTCGGCCGTAATCGCGAACGGGCGCAGATAGCCGAGCGACGCGGGCAGATCGCCGAAGCCCTTGCCGACGTAGACGGCCGGCGTGAACGTCGAGTACGGATTCGCGATCGATTTCGCGCCGGTGCCGCCGATCTCGGTCTTGAGGCCGACCGACGCCATGAATTCGTGCGCGGCGTTCGTATAGGCAAGGTACTTCACGCCGAGCGTCACGTTGTCCCAGCCCTTCGCGGAGCCGCCGTCCGGCGCGTTCTGCGACACGTACTGGCTGGCGACGCTGAACGCGAGGTTCTTCGTGATCAGCTTGTCCCACTCGTACGACACGGTATTGACGTTAATGCTGTTGCCGTTGTCGTCGGAGGACTTGATGTGGCCGAACTGCGTGTCGAATTCGTCGCCGACACCGGGGTCGTCCACGGTCATCGTCGCGGGAAAAACGCGATCGCCCACCACCGCGTGAGCGTTCGCGAAGGCAGCATGGGTCAGGCCGGCGACGGCGGCCAGCAGCGCGGCACATGCGCGGGGCGCGTGCCGTTGGTTGAAGCGGGGCATGTTGTGTGTTCTCCGGTTGTCGTTCGATGCCGTCGCGCGCACGCGCGACGAACAGCCGCCTGTTCCGGCCGCGAAGCGGCGGCGGGTCAGGCAGAAAAATCAGACGATCTCAGGAGAACGCAGGGGGCGCGCGCGATTGCGCGACGGTATGGACGAGACGGATGCGGGCCGGGATCGATGCCGACGCGATCGGCCTTTGCGAATCCACGCGCGGAACGACGAATGCAACGGCATGGCCCGGCAGCGCGGCCGCATGGCCAACGAAGCTGCAATAGGGGCAGGCTTGCCAGTGCGCCTTGACGCTGTGCGCGGGCTTGCCGTCGTCGTGCGCGATCACCGCTTCGTCGACGCTCGCCGTGCAATAGACAGCCAGCGCATCGACGAGCCTGTAACGCGACGCCATCATCTGCGAAACCGCAGGGGCGAGCGCCATCATCAGGATTGCGATCAATCCGATCAGGCTGCCTGGCTTGCGGAAACGGGCGACGTGCATGACGCGCGACGAGAGCGGATTGCGATGAAGGTGGTGGATTATGCCACGCTGAAATCGCGCTCAGGCGCCTGAATAATGCAGTAAACGGGTTCGATATTTCGGAAAGTAATCCGAAAGGATCGAGCGTTGAAACGGCCCGCCAGGCGACGGGCCGAGCGGTGCGGGACAGTCGAGGCTGCCCCGCCCGCGTACGTCACGCACGCGTGCCCGCTGTGCGCCCCGCCATCCACTTCCGGTAGCGCCGCGTCTGGCACTGCGCGGCCAGTTGCTGCCTGACCAGCGCGCGCAGCGGCGACACCTGCGGGTGCGTGCGCCGGCCTTCGCTGAGCCGCGTCAGCTGGAACTTGACGACAGCCATGTTGGCCAGCGCGCCCAGCGCCTTGTTCTTCCAGCGGATCGGCTGCAGCACCGGCGCGCTGTCCTTGCCGGCCCGCCAGTCGCGCGGCAGGTTCGGCTCGATCGACAGCGCGGTCGCGATGCCGACCATCGCCACGCCACTGTCGACCACCTGCTCGGCGACCACCCGGCGCCGGATGCCGCCCGTCACCATCAGCGGCATCCGCGCGACGGCCGTGATGTCGCGTGCGAATTCGAGGAAATACGCTTCGCGGGCCAGCGTGCGCCCGTCGCGCGCCTCGCCCTGCATCGCCGGTACTTCATAGCTGCCGCCCGACAATTCGACGAGATCGACGCCGAGCGGATTCAGCAGTTCGACCACGCGCTTCGCATCGTCCGCGCTGAAGCCGCCGCGCTGGAAATCGGCCGAGTTCAGCTTGACCGCGACCGCGAATTCCGGCGACACCGTCGCCCGCACGTCCCGCACGATATCGAGCAGCAGGCGCGCGCGATTCTCGATGCTGCCGCCCCACCGATCCTGCCGGCGGTTCGTCAGCGGCGACAGGAACTGGCTCAGCAGATAGCCGTGCGCCGCGTGAATCTCCACGCCGTTGAAGCCGCTCTGCTCCGCGAGCCTGGCGGCGCGCACGAAGCGCTGCTGTACATCCGCGATGTCGGCTTGCGTCATCTCCTTCGGCACCGGGAACTGCTTCGACAGCGCGCCGAGTTCGAGCGCCACGGCCGACGGCGCGAGCGTGGTCTGGCCGAGCGCCGCCTGCATCTGGCGCCCCGGGTGATTGATCTGCATCCACACGTGCGCGCCGCCCGAGCGCGCCACCTGCGCCCAGCGGCGGAAGCGGTCGAGATGCGCGTCGCTCTCGAGCACGACCCCGTTCGGCCCCGTCATCGCGCGGCCGTCCACCATCACGTTGCCGGTCAGGATCAGGCCGACCTGGCCGTCGGCCCACGCCTGGTACAGGCGCAGCAACGCGTCGGACGGTGCGTGGTTCGCATCGGCCATGTTCTCTTCCATCGCGGCCTTGGCCAGACGGTTCGGAATCACCGCCCCGTTGGGCAGTGTCAGCGGCGTAAACAGGTTCATGGAGGGCACCCTCGATTGACGATGCCCAACGATAACTTTAAAGTCAACTTTAAGGTCAAGCCCCTTTGGAGCACAGCATGAAAATCGGCGAACTGGCACGGGCCAGCGGCATCGCGGCGTCGCGCATCCGCTTCTACGAAGCGAGCGGCCTGCTCGAACCGGCCCGTCGGCAGGCCAACGGCTATCGGGAATACGGGTCGGAAGCGTTGACGCGCCTCGCGATCATCGACCGCGCGCAGCGCGCGGGCTTTGCGCTCGACGAAATCCGCGCGGTGCTGCCGCCCGATCTCGGCGCGTGGCCGCGCGACGAACTGCTGGCCGCACTGCGGCACAAGGTCGACGAAATCGTGCTGCTCGAACAGCGTCTCGCGCAGAACCGACAGCATCTCGAGACACTGATCGACGAGATCGAGAACAAGCCGGCGGGCGAGGATTGCGCGGGCACCGCGCAGCGGATGCTCGACCGGCTGTGCGCGCAGGCCGACGAACCGCCGGCGCCGGTGCCCGCGCCCGTGCCGGTCCCGCGGCCGACGCGCAAGCGCGCATGACCGGTTACACGGCGCCACCTGACGAACGATCAACCTGCGCTGCGGCGAGACGAGCCGACGCATATGCGCCGGCTTCCGCGGCGCGCCCCCAAGACCCGATCCGCATGACGATTCCCCGCATCAAAGGATGCCTCGTCGCCGCGCTGCTGACGTTCGGCATCGGCGGCACCTACGCCGCGACGTGCAGCGACACGCCTGCTTCGATCCGTTGCCCGGACACCCCCGATCTTCCGGGCGACATCGTCGCGCAGCTTCCCGCCGGCTACGAAGCGCTGGACGCCGCATCGGGACACCTGACCGACAGCGCCCGCCTCGGCTATGTCGTCGTCGCGCATCAGCCCGACGATTCGATGCGCAAGGCGTCGCTGCGCCCGCTGATGATCTTCCTGCCGGGCAAGGACGGCCACTACCGGCTCGCGGCGCGCAACGACACCGTGATCATGAAAGCCGACGAAGGCGGGATGGGCGACCCGTATCTCGATGGCGTCGCCGAGAACGCGCTCACGATCGAACCGCGCACCTTCACGGTCGAACAGGGCGTATTCGCGGGGCCGAGCCACTGGCGCGACCGCGTGACGTTTCGCTACGACGCCGCGCATCGCACGTGGGTGTTCCATCGGGAAGTCATGCGGAACTGGCGATTCGACGACGACCCGAACGGCGATGCGCTGAAGGCCGACCCGGTGCGCGTCACGCGCGCCAACGCGGCGAAAGCCGTCACGTTCGAAGCGTGGCGGCCGAGTTACTGGTGCGATTCGGCCGAGCGGCGCGGCACCGATCCGGCTTGCAGCAAACCGCATTGACGGCCGTGGCCGGCCCCCCCTGCGATGCAGGTCGACCGGCGCGGCGGGCGAGCACGCGCCGGTCGACCCGATACCCGTTACTGCAGCCAGATCCCCACATAGGCGGACGACGCCCCCGCGCCGCCGCGCTCGACCAGCACGTAGCGCGTGAGCCCGTACGCGGTCTGGTAACGGTAGGCCGACAACACGGTGCTGCCCGGCTGGCCGCCGAGCGACACGAGCGGCGTGCCCGTCAGCGCGCCCGTCACCTGCGCGGCCGGCACCGCGACCGTTTGCGGAGTCGACCCGCCGTTCGCGACGACGAAGGTCGCGCCGCCCTGCCCGTCGAACGACAGATAGTTGCCGGTCGTCGTCGCGGGGCTCGTGCCGCCCTGCAGGCAATCCTCGTAGTAACGCGTGAACGACACGCCGACGAGATCGGATGCCTGCGTGACCGGCACCGCGTCGGCGGGCACCAGCACGTCGGTCGACTTCAGGTACGACGGCCCCGTGCCCTGCCCCGGCAGCGACTGGCACAGCATCGCGACGGCGGGCAGATTGAAATCGGTTGCGCTCGCATCGAAACCGTTGGCCGCCGCGATATTCGCGCCCCACGTGTAGTTGCCGCCGACGCTCGTGAACGCCGACGCAACCGGCGGGCTGCCGAACGACACCGTGCCCGCGATCCCGCCGCCGGAACTCCCTGACGCACCCGCATCGAGGATCGAACCGCGCAGGCTCGTCGTCGATGCGAGCGGCTGCCGGTAGTTGAAGTCGAGATAACCGACCGTGGTGTTCGCCGGCGCGGCCGACGACGCGAGCGGCGCCTGCGTCGTCACGCCGCTGACCGCCGCCGCGCCGCCGTTGTCCGGCGCGGTCGTCGAAAACTTCTGGCTCGTGCTGGTGTTCACGTACGTCACGGACGGGTTGTCGGCCGTCGGGCGAATCAGCCCGAGATGGTCGAGCACCGCGTCGACGAGCTGGTGGTTCGCCTGGAACGGCGTCGTGACGGGATCGAGGCTCGTCCAGTCGACACCGTACGCGGACGGCGGGAACATCGCCTGCAGGTCGGCGGTGACGTTCACGTAATAGCCCTTGAGCTGCGCGTCGTCGAGCGTCTGCAGCGAATCGGTCAGCGTGCGCGTGATGCCGCTCTTCGCGATCGTGCCGAAGAAGATGCCGGTCGTGAGCGGCGTCAGGTTCATGTTCGACACGGTGCCCGAGCCGACGTACGGCGCCACGAGCAGCCCGTCGGCCGTCTGCGCCTCGATCAGGAACGGCGACGAGCAGTGGATGTTGTGCATCACATAGGTGCCGTCCGCCGCGCTCACGGCCGAGCCGCACGTACTGCCGTCCGCCTGGTAGGCCGTGATCGTCGCATTGCCGAGCGGCGAGCCGGTCGCGACCGTGCCGCTCAGCGACGTCGTCACGTTGCTGTTGCCGTTGCCGCTGTTGTTCGTCGACGGCGTGCCGCTATCGCCGCCGCCGCATCCGGCCAGCGCGCCGAGCAGGGTCGTGCCGGCCAGCAGGCCGGCCAGGGTCTGTTGTTTCATCGTGGTCTCGCTCTTGTGGTTGTGAAAGGTTGTGAACGACGAGCCCGGCGCGACGGCGTGGCCGCCGGCAAGCCCTGCGCGAACGATGGCGCGCGCGACGGCCGGCACGTGCCGTGCGCGCGGCCGTGGCGTTCAGGCCGTCAGGCCGCGTGGGTCGGGCAACAGGCCGGCAAGGCCGGGCCCGTCGGGACGAATCGGAATGGCATGAAGACCCCGCGGTGTTGTTGTCGTATTGATCGGGATCGTAGGGCCGGCGCGCGGGCCGGACAATCGCTCGACGGATCGATGCAACCATCAACCCGTGAGCGAGGGGGCCCCGCTTCGCGGTTCAGCGCGCGGGGGCGGGAGACAGGTTCAGCGCGGAGAAACGGATCAGTTCGGCGTTGTTGTCGAGGCCGAGCTTGCGCTTGATGTTGGTGCGATGCGCTTCGACCGTGTTCGCGCTGCGGCCGATCCGCTCGGCGATCTGCTGCTTCGTCAGCCCTTCGCCGATCATCCGCAGGATCTCGATCTCGCGCGGCGACAGCGCGGCGAGCGGCGTGGTCGGCTTCGCGGCCTGGCCGCGCGCACGGCGCAGCAGGTTCTGCTGCACTTCCGGCGGGAAATACGGCACGCCGCGCAGCACCGAATCGATCGCCTCGAGGATCGTGCGGCTCACGTTCGCCTTGTTCACGTAGCCGAGCGCACCGGCCAGCGCCGCCGGCTCCGCATACGCGGCATCCGAGTGCATCGAGATGCAGACGACGCCCGTGTCGGGATACGTGTGCGCGATCGTCTCGATCAGCCGCAGCGCCAGCGTGTCGCCGAGCATCAGGTCGATCACAGCGATGTCGGGCCGGTGGGTGCGCACGGCATCGAGGCCGTCGCGCTCGTTGCCGGCCTGCGCGACGACCCGGTAGCCGGGCACCGCGTGCAGCAGCGTCGCGAGGCCTTCGCGGACAATCGGATGATCGTCGACAAGCACGAGGGTCTGGTTCATCGGTCAGTCCACTTCGACGGTCGTGCCGCCGGTTTCGTTGGTCAGGAAGCGCGCATGCAGGCCGAGCAGCTGCGCGCGCGAACGGATGCTGCGCAGCCCGAGGCGCGATGCCGGCTGCGCGGCCGGATCGATACCGGGCGCGAAGCCCGTGCCGTTGTCGTGGATCGACAGCGCGACCCGGCCGTCGATGTCGCGCAGCGCGACTTCGATACGCGTCGCGCGCCCGTGCCGCAGCGCGTTCGAGATCGATTCCTGCACGATCCGGTACAGGTGCAGCGATGCATCCGGCGACAGCAGCTCGGTATCGTACTCGACGCTCAGGTGGCAGCCGCCGGCGGCGATGCGGTCGACGTCGCCGCACAGTTCGCGCAGCGCGGCCGCGAGATCGTGCGGCGACCCGTCGAACGGCGACAGCCCGCGCGACAGCGTGCGGATCGTCTGGATGCCGTCCTCGACGATCGCGGATACCTTGTCGATCACCTGCTGCGCGTCGTCCGCGCCGTCGCGGCGCGATTGCGCGAGCGTGCTCAGCATCAGCGACGCACCGGTCAGCTTCTGGCCGAGGTCGTCGTGCAGCTCGCGGCCGATCTGCTGGCGCTCGCGCTCGCCCTGCCGCGTGAGCTCGCGCTCGGCGCGCAGTTGCGCGTCGAGCAGCGCCGACACCTGGTGCTGCGTGCTCGCGAGCGACACCGACTGCTGCGTGACGGTGTCGGACAGCCGACGCTGCGACAGCAGCAGCAGATAGATGATGAACGCGCTGGCGAGACTGATCGCGCCGCCGAGCGCGTAGCCGATCGCACGGAGATGGCGGCCGATCGCGTCCTGGAAGTGGCCGGCCGGTACCGCGATATCGAGCACGAACTGCCGGCCGGCCACGACGAACGTGCGGCGCTGCGTCAGCGTCGGCTTGCCGGACAGCGCGTCGTTGTCGTACGCGAACAGCACACGGCGCCGTACTTCGGCCAGTTCGCCGGGCTTCGCCACCGTATGAAGCCGCAGCGACACGAACTGCCAGTCGTCGTCGGGCATCGCCTCGCGAATCAGCGAACGCACGTCGACGAAGATGCCGGCCGATCCCGTCGCGCGCGACAGGCGCTCGGCCGGCGGCGGCACCTCGCCGCCGCGGTACACCGCGAGGCGGATGCCGAGACCGGGGCCGACGTGTCCGTCGAGCTGCGTGACGCCGACGCCGGTCGTATGGGGCTCACCCGTCCGGTTCGTGTCTTCCACGACGTTCCAGCCGAAGTTCGCGGCAACGTCGCGCCCGACGTAGATCGCCTTGTAAGGCACGTTGTAGCGCAGGACGGCCCGGTACGCGTGCGGCGTCCTGGCCGGAAACACCGTGAAATCCGGCCGCTTCAGCCGCGCGCGCATCGCCTGCTCGTATTGCTGCGTATCCGCGGTCGCGACGTAATCGCAGTAGTTGATCGTTTCGATCGCGGGGAAACGCTGCGCCACGTGCAACGACGCGACGTAGTCGCCGAACTGCTGCTGCGTCGGCTCGCCGACGACCGACCACAGCCCGCGCACGCCGGACAGCACGTCCACATAGCGCAGCAGTTGAACCTGGATCTTGTTGCCGGTATCGGTGACGAATTCGCTGAACTTCAGGTCCGCCGCCGCGCGGGCGCGCACGTCGAGCTGGACGACGACCAGGTGCGTGACGCCGAGCAACAGCATCAGGACGATCGCGGCGATCGCGAACGGATGGCGGGAGGCGCGCCGAAGCATGACGGGTAGCGTGGCGTGGTGATCGGGCGAACGCGCCGGGGCGGCCGCCGTGCTGGGTCGATTGTCGTCACGCGGCCGGGGGATCGGCCGCGTGTGGTCTCGCCGCATTCTTACCGACGCGCGGCCGGCTGGCAAGGCGAGACTGCGTTGCGATTTCCTTACGTCGGAGGTCATCGACCCGCGCCGCCCGCGCCGCGATCATGGCGCCATCGATTCACATCACACCACGGAGCCCGCCATGACCGCCTACGCCATCGCCCACCTGCACGACGTCGAGATGTGCGACGACATCGTCGCGTACCTCGAGCGCATCGACGGCACGCTCGCGCCGTACGACGGCCATTTCGTGATTCACGGCGCGCGGCCGGAGGTGCGCGAAGGCGTGTGGCGCGGCGACCTGATCGCGATCGCGTTTCCCGATCTCGGCACGGCGCGCGCATGGTACGAATCGGATGCGTACCGGCAGATCCAGCCGCTGCGCGCACGTCACGCGAGCGGCCCGGTGATCCTGATCGACGGTGTCGACGCGCGGCACAAGGCGACGGACATCCTGCGCTGAGCCGCGATGCCGGCGACGGCGGCGGCGGCGACGCTTACGATGCGTTGCGCTCCATCGGCTCGCCGACGACGAATCCGCCGCCCTGGAACCGCTGCGCGGGATCGTCGTAGTCGGCGGTCGGCGCCGTCACCGGGAACAACCCGGCGAACTGCTCCGAGCTGTCGCGCGGGCGGAAGCCGAGGAAACCGGCCTTCGTGTTGTCCCACCATTTCACCGGGTTGTCCGACGCGCCGTACACGATCGCATGCCCGACGCGGTTCGTCAGCAGCGAGCAGCGCACGAGCTCGATGAAGTCGCGATAGCTGAGGAACGTCACGAGCATGCGCGGATTCTTCGGCACTTCGAACGACGAGCCGATCCGCAGACACACCGTCTCGATCCCGAAGCGGTCGAAGTAATAGCGCGACAGCGATTCGCCGAAGCACTTCGTCACGCCATACAGGCTGTCGGGGCGCAGCGGCGAATCGGCGTCGAGCACCTCCGTGACCGGGTGGAAGCCGATCGCATGGTTCGAGCTCGCGAACACGACGCGCTTCACGCCGTGCTTGCGCGCGGCTTCGTACAGGTTGTACGTGCCCGTGATGTTCGCGCCGACCAGATCGTCGAACGGCGCGTCGACCGAAATGCCGCCGAGGTGGACGATCGCGTCCACGCCGTCGACGAGCTGCATCACGGCCGCGCGATCGGCCAGGTCGACGACGCGGGTTTCTTCATGCGCAGCTGAGTCGCCGAGCGTCGCGATGTCGCTGACGCGCACGACGTCGGCCCAGTCGGCGAGCGCGCCGCGCAACTGGCGGCCGAGGTTGCCGGCCGCGCCCGTCAGCAGCAGGCGCCCGAACGGTTTGCGCGCGCCGGTGGATGAGGCGTTCATCGAATCTCCTTGAATCTGACCTGAAATCTGACTGAATCGGAAAACGTTTTCCAACTATACGCGGGAGCGCGGCCGAACGTCAATGGTCGAACCCGCTCGCAGCCATCCGCACTTTCCCGATATCGGCGCGTGGCCGCACGGCCCCGTTTTCTGCCACAATCCGGCGTTATCGAACGAAAACGTTACCCTCCCGATGAAAAAAGTTTCCCCGACGATCCGCGACGTGGCGGCGGAAGCCGGCGTGTCGGTCGCGACGGTATCGAAGTACGTGAACGGCACGCAGCGCTTCTCGCCGACCGTCGAAGCCCGGCTCAAGGAGGCGATCGAGCGGCTCGGCTACCGTTCGAACCCGCTCGCGCGTTCGATGATCACCGGCCGCACGCGCACCATCGGCCTCGTGATCCTCGACATCAGCAACCCGCACTTCACGAACGTGGTGAAGGGGGCGAACCGCGTCGCGCTACAGCACGACTACACGCTGCTGCTCGTCGATACCGAGGAGAGCCAGGCGCGCGAACGCTCGCTGATCGAGGCGCTCGCGCAGCGCGTCGACGGGTTGATCGTCAGCACGCGGATGCCCGACGACGAAGCCGGCTGGATGCTCGACCTCAACAAGCCGCTCGTGCTGCTGCGCCGCAGCCCGGGCCTGCCGATTCCGAGTGTCGGCATCGACAACCGGCTGTCGACCTACATGCTCGCGCGCCATCTGCTCAATCTCGGCCACACGCGCATCGCGTATCTCGGCTTCGGCACGGCGCGTGTAAACGACGAGCGGATCCAGGGCGCGCGCGACTGCCTCGCCGAAGCCGGGCTCACGCTCGACGTGCACGACGCGCATGCACCGACCGCCGAAGCCGGCGAGCGTGCGTGCTCGCGCGTGATGCTCGGGCCGCAGCGTCCGCAGGCAGTGATCTGCTACAACGACCTGATCGCGCTTGGCTTCATGAAGGAAGCCGCGTCGCTCGGCTTCCGGTTGCCGCAAGACGTGTCGGTCGCGGGCATCGACAACGTGCCGTACGGCGCATACGCGGCGCCCGCGCTGACGACCGTCGACATCCAGAGCGAGAACATGGGTGAGCTCGCGATGCAGAAGCTGATCGATGCGCTCGCGGGGCGCACCGATGCGAGCTATTCGACGTTCGAGCCGCGGCTGATCATGCGCGCGTCGACAGCCGCGGTCGGCTGAGTCCCCTGCCCCGAGCCTCTACATGAAAACGCGCCGCCCAAGGGCGGCGCGTTCGTTTTCGGGCACGCGATGACGTGACTGCGCGATGACGCGATCACGCCTTCACGCGTCGAGTTGCGCCGGCTTCATCTTCGGCGTGAGCATGTGCATCACGCCCAGCGCGATCAGGTAGGCCGACGCGCCGATCGCGAACAGCACCCAGTAGTGGCCCGTGCGCTGCAGCACCTGGCCGATCACTTCCGAGAACAGCACGCCGCCGATCGAGCCGGCCATCCCGCCGATCCCGACCACCGATGCAACCGCGCGGCGCGGGAACAGGTCGGACGCCGTCGTGAACAGGTTCGCCGACCAGCCCTGGTGCGCGGCCGCCGCGAGGCCGACGATCAGCACCGCGATCCACAGGCTCTGCACCTGCGACACGAACGCGATCGGCAACACGCAGCACGCGCAGATCAACATGGCCGTCTTGCGCGCACGGTTCACGCTCCAGCCCGCGCGCAGCAGCATCGACGACAGCCACCCGCCGCCGATGCTGCCGACCGTCGTCAGTGCATAGATGCAGACGAGCGGCATGCCGATGTGCTGCATGTCCATCCCGCGCGATTCGTTGAGCCACTTCGGCAGCCAGAACAGGTAGAACCACCACACCGGATCGGTCAGGAACTTGCCGATCAGGAACGCCCACGTCTCGCGCTTGCGGATCAGTTCGCCCCAGCGCGGCGCGCCGGCGTTCGCGTTCGCGGCATCGAGCGCCTCGGCTTCGTCGCGCGGCTCGTCGTATTCCGCGGCGAGCGCGCGCGTATCGGCCTGGCGATAGAGCACGAGCCACACCGCGAGCCACACGATGCCGATCGCGCCGATGATCACGAACGCCGACCGCCAGCCGTAGGCCACCGCGATGGCCGGGATGATCGCCGGCGCGAATACCGCGCCGATGTTCGCGCCCGAGTTGAAAATGCCGGTGGCGAGCGCACGTTCGCGGCGCGGGAACCATTCGGCCGTCGTCTTGATCGCGGCCGGGAAGTTGCCGCCCTCGCCGATCCCGAGCAGCGCACGCACGAACGCGAAGCCCATCACCGAGCCGACCGCCGCGTGCAGCATCGCGGCGATGCTCCACACCAGCATCGCGACCGCGTACGAGACGCGCGTGCCGAGCCAGTCGACGATCCGCCCGAAGCCGAGCAGGCCCAGCGCATAGAACGCGGAAAACGCCATCACGATGCGGCCGTACTGCACCTGGCTCCAGCCGATGTCGTGCTGGAGCATCGGCGCGAGCAGGCCGAGGATCTGCCGGTCCATGTAGTTGATGACGGTCGCGAAAAACAGCAGCGCACACACGGTCCAGCGGTAGCGGCTGGCGGCCGCGCGCACGGCGCCGACGACGGCAGATTGCATGAAATGTCTCCGATGCGCGGCCGCGCCCGTCGCGCCGCACGGTATTCGTTGACCGGCGACCGGCGCCGGGGCGGGCGGCGGCGCGCTGTCGCGCACGGCCGATTCCGCCGATCAATCTGGAAAACGTTTTTCAAAGGATAGGGCGTCTGCCGGCGCCCTGTCAGTCGGGGATTTCGATGAGTCATCTCAAATTGGTCGCGGCAAAAGAGATGACTGTTTCGCAACGTGGCATTAACCGTTTTTCCCGGATTTTCCCAACGCGGGCGCGGGCGCACTGCCGCCGATGCACATGTCCGATTCCAGCCAGAATCTGGGGCCGGGATGGTTTACAGTCGCCTCATGCGCCTCGATCCCGACACCTGCCACGACGCCCTGCTTTCGCGGAACCGCCGCTTCGACGGCGGGCTCTTCGTCGGCGTCGCGACGACGGGCGTGGCTTCCCGCCCGCACCGCGACCGTGTGCCATCATCCGCGCCGCATGCGGCGCGCCGTGCGCCGTGGCGCGCGTATGCCGCACAGCACGTGTGGCGCCTTCATGGAGATGTGTTGCGATGACGCCCGCTCACCTGATTCCGAGCCCGCTGGGCGATATCGCCGTGCGTATCGAGGACGATGCGCTGACGGGCCTCTACTTCGTCGGCCAGAAATATTTCCCGTCGCTGGCGATCGCGCAGGACGCGGACCCACTCGCCATGTCGCCGCTTGCGCGCAAGGTCGCGGAAGAAGTCGCCGAGTACTTCACCGGCGCGCGCGAAACCTTCTCGGTGCCGATTCACTTGCGCGGCACCGCGTTTCAGCGACGGGTATGGAAGGAACTGCTCGCGATTCCGTTCGGCGAACTCGTGACGTACGGCGACATCACCGAACGCGTCGGGTTGCCGATGAGCGGTGCGCGCGCCGTGGGCGGCGCGGTCGGCCGGAACCCGGTGTCGATCATGGTGCCGTGCCATCGCGTAGTCGGCGCATCGGGCAGCCTGACCGGTTATGCGGGCGGTATCGACCGCAAGCGTGCGCTGCTGTCGCTCGAAGGCGCGGGGTTCGAGCGCGGCGCCCACCATCCGGTGCAGCAGGCGCTCGCGTTCTGAGTGGCGGCGAGCGGCCGCGTCACGCGCTCAGCACGGGCCGGCGCGCTTCACGCTTCGCGTACGCGCCGGGCGTCACGCGGAATTTCGCCTGGAACAGCGCGATGAACGACGACGTCGAGTCGTAGCCCAGTTGCGCGGCCACCGTGCCGATCGGCTCGCCCGCATCGAGCAGCGGCAGCGACGCCAGTAGCCGCACCGCTTGCCGCCATTCGGTGAACGACAGCCCCGTGTCTTGCCGGAACAGCCGCGACAGCGTGCGTCGCGTCGCGCCGACCTGATGCCCCCATTCGTCGAGATTGCGCGTATCGCCCGGATACGCATGCAACGCACGCGCGATTTTCAGCAGGCGCGGGTCGCGCGGCAGCGGCACCGTCAGCGGCGCCGCCCGCATCCGCGCGATCCGGTCGGCAATCAGGCAGACGAGCGCACCGTCCGGCCCCGCTTCGTCGTAGTTCACGGGCAATTCGGCCGTGGCGATCACCAGCTCGCGCAGCAGCGGCGTCATGCAGAGGATCGCGCAATCGTCGTGCACGTCGTCGCGCGCGATCGCGGCGTCGAGATACAGGCTGTGGAACGCGACGCAATCGCGTGTCGACACCGCATGCGGCACGTGCGGCGGAATCCACATCGCATAGTGCGGCGGCAGCAGGTGCCGGCCCGACGGCGTCGACACCTCGAGCACGCCGCTCGTCGCATACATCAGCTGCGCCCACGGATGACTGTGCGCATCGACGCTCGCGTTGCCGGGAATCTCGAACGCACGCACGTACAGCGGCCTCGGCAGGCGCGCCATCGGCGGCACCGCGTAAGGGTCACCCGATTGTCCCGCCAGCAACATAAGACGTCCTCCGAAGGTCATTGCACGAACGAGCGCGATGCTACCGTGGCGGCTCTTCTTTCACACGGCTTCAGCCCATGAGCGCTCATACCCGCACCACCCGCAAGACCGTCACCGCGATCCGTTCGACCAAGGGCGTCGGCAGCCTCGTCTCGCTGACCGCGTATTCCGCGCCGATGGCGAAACTCGTCGACGAGGTGGCCGACGTGATCATCGTCGGCGACTCCGTCGGCATGGTGCTGTACGGGATGCCCGATACGCTGCGCGTCACGCTCGACATGATGATTGCACATGGCGCGGCCGTCGTACGCGGCGCCGCGCAGGCGTGTGTCGTCGTCGACCTGCCGTTCTCGACCTACCAGGAATCGCCTGCGCAGGCCTATCGCTCCGCCGCGCGCCTGCTCGCCGAAACCGGCGCGCAGGCCGTGAAGCTCGAAGGCGGCAGCGAGATGGCCGACACGATCCGCTTCCTGACCGCGCGCGGCATCCCGGTGATGGCGCACGTCGGCCTCATGCCGCAGCAGGCCAACGCGACGGGCGGCTTCCGCGCGCAGGGGATGGACCCGCGCTCGGCCGCGCAGGTGTTCGACGCCGCGCACTCGGCCGAACGGGCCGGTGCGTTCAGCGTCGTCATCGAAGGCACCGCCGAAGCGCTCGCGCGCCACCTCACCGAAACGCTGACGATCCCGACGATCGGCATCGGCGCATCGCCCGCGTGCGACGGGCAGGTGCTCGTGACCGAGGACATGATCGGCGCGTTCGATGCGTACACGCCGCGCTTCGTGAAGCGTTATGCCGATGCGAATGCCGTGATGCGCGACGCGATCCGCCAGTACGCGCACGACGTGCGGCAGCGTGTGTTTCCGGAGCCTGCGCATTGCTTCGGGTATGGCAAGCCGCTGCAGCTGGTGGGCACGGCTGACGCTGCCGCGTAATCGCGTCGCGAACGCATGGCTACCGATGCGATCGCTTCACGCGCGCTTGCGCATCGCATGCGTGACCCGCGCGTTCGCCTCGAATTTCGCGCGATGCGTCGAGAAGAACGTCCGCACGTTGCGGACGTTCGATGCGCCGGTGAACAGCCGTCGCGCGAATTCGTCGTATTCGGCGACGTCGGCCAGATCTGCCACCACCACGAAATCGGGCCCCGGCGACACGCGGTAGCACTGCGTGACGGCCGGCTCCGCGCACACGTACGCTTCGAACGCGTCGTAGTCTTCCGCTGTCTGCCGGTCGAGGCTGATCTCGATCAGCGCGGTGACGGCCGTGCCGATCGCCACCGGGTCGAGCACCGCCACCTGCCGGCGGATCACGCCGGCCTCCGTCAGCCGCCGCACGCGGCGCATGCAGGTGGGCGGCGACGACAGCGCGCGCTCGGCCAGTTGCAGGTTCGACACCGACGCGTCGTCCTGCAGGATCGCGAGAATGCGCAGGTCGAGATCGTCGAGGGTGATGCCGGCCATCGGCGGCTCCTTCCGGTCAGGGTGTGAAATTTAATTTCAACATGATAGACGATCTGCCATTCATTTCATTTGTTCTTGTATTTTGAAATTTAATTCCATTCGACGCCCACTACCATCGCTCTCACTGATCCAGACAGGACATTTACGGAGCGCGATATGTGTGGAATTGTCGGGGCGGTTGCCCAGCGGGACATCCTGCCGAACCTGGTCGACGGCCTGAAGCGGCTCGAATACCGCGGTTACGATTCATGCGGCGTCGTGGTCTACCGCGACCGGGCGCTGGCGCGCGCCCGCAGCGTCGACCGCGTCGCGAACCTGCAGCGCGAGATCGCCGAGCATGCGCTGTCGGGCTACACCGGCATCGCGCATACGCGCTGGGCCACCCATGGCGCACCGGTCACGCTCAACGCGCATCCGCACTTTTCGCCGAGCGACGCGAACGCGCGCATCGCGCTGTCGCATAACGGGATCATCGAGAACTGCGATCAACTGCGCACCGAACTGCAGGCGCACGGCTACGTGTTCGCGAGCCAGACCGACAGCGAGGCGATCGCGCACCTGGTCGACCACCTGTATGACGGCGATTTGTTCGATGCGGTGCGGCGCGCGGTCGCGCGACTGCGCGGCAGCTATGCGATCGCGGTGATGTGCCGCGACGAGCCGCACCGGATCGTCGGCGCGCGCGACGGGATGCCGCTCGTCGTCGGTGTCGGTGATGGCGAGAATTTTCTGGCGTCCGATGCGATCGCGCTGTCGGGGATCACCGACCGGATCGCGTACCTCGAGAACGGCGACGTCGCCGATATCCAGCTGCATCGCTACTGGATCGTCGATGCGGCCGGCCAGCGCGTCGAGCGCGCGGTGCAGCGGGTCGCCGCGCATAGCGGTGCGGCCGATCTCGGGTCGTATCGCTACTACATGCAGAAGGAGATCTTCGAGCAGCCGCAGGCGGTGGCCGATACGTTGCTCGATGTGTCTTCGATCATGCCCGAGCTGTTCGGCGATGGTGCGTGGCGGGTTTTCAACGACGTCGATTCGGTGTTGTTGCTCGCGTGTGGCGGCAGTTATCACGCGGCGCTCACGGCGAAATACTGGATCGAGAGCATCGCGAAGCTGCCGGCCAGCGTGGAAATTGCGAGCGAGTTTCGATATCGCGACGGTGTGCCGAATCCGCGCACGCTGGTTGTCGCGGTGTCGCAAAGCGGTGAAACGGCCGACGTGCTCGGTGCGGTGCATGTCGCGAAGCAAAGCGGGATGATGCATACGCTCGCGATCTGCAACGTCGCGACGAGTGCGTTGATGCGTGAATGTGCGCTGCAGTTCGTCACGCGTGCGGGGATCGAGATCGGGGTGGCTTCGACGAAGGCTTTTACGACGCAGCTCGTTGCGCTGTTCCTACTCACGCTATCGCTTGCGCAAGTGCGTGGGCGGTTGAGCGACGATGCGGAGAAGGAACATCTGCGAGCGCTGCGGCATCTGCCCGATGCGATGTCGAAAGTGCTCGCGCTGGAACCGCAGATCATGGCTTGGTCGGAACTGCTCGCGAGGCGCGACAACATGCTGTTTCTCGGGCGGGGGATGCATTACCCGATCGCGCTCGAGGGTGCGCTGAAGATGAAGGAGATTTCTTATATTCATGCGGAGGCTTATCCGGCCGGTGAACTGAAGCATGGGCCGCTGGCGCTCGTGAGTAACGAGATGCCGGTGATTGCGGTCGCTCCGAACGACATGCTGCTCGAAAAGCTCCGGTCGAACATGCATGAGGTCAGTGCGCGGAATGGCCGGCTTTTTGTGTTCGCGGATGTGGATTGCGGGTTGGTGCCGGGGGATGGGATCGAAGTCATTCGGCTGAATGAGTACTACGGGCCGCTTTCGCCGATTCTGCATACGGTGCCGATGCAGTTGCTGGCGTATCACGCTGCGCTGGCGCGGGGGACGGATATTGATAAGCCGCGGAATTTGGCGAAATCGGTGACGGTGGAGTGAGGGGGTATTGGCTGCCTGTTTTCGTGTTCGCCAAAAATGAAAGCGTCCCGAGGCCTCTCGTAAAAGCGTTCTAGGAAGGGGGTCAATATTCCCTCAAACGCTTGCTGGGCAGGGCGCGGAACGCTTTTACTGTGCCATGTGTATTTCGTGAAAAATACCGGCTTGCGCCCCCCCCTGCTTTTGGCGCAATCGCAGAGGTTGAGCCGCCGCGGAGCGCTTCTTCCTCTCCGGTATAGCCACACCGCAGCCGCATGCTGCTGGACGTGATTTGCGGTGCAGCTCGGGAATCGGCCGCTAACCGGCCAACAGTCCAATTCCTGGCGCGCCAAATTGCTTGGACTGCTGCAGAGTTCGACACCCCTCTTCATCGGACTATCGGGCGAGTACCCGAACCTACGCAGCGTGCTTGCGGAAGTCAAGGAGACGCACGTCTCGCGGAATTTTGGGCACCCTTTCTGGGGCGTGCGCCTCTGTGCGAACAATGACGCTAACGTATCCACATGGGAAAACCGTGCAGTTTGGTGCGAACGAGTCGAGAATTACCAGGCCATTCCAAAACTGCTGATGTCCATCTGCAAGCGGTCGGCCGAGTTCATGACAAAGTCGAAGCTTGGTATCAGGTAGCCCTCTACAGCAATCGCCTCCAGTTCGGAGATAGCATACCGCCCCGCCTGCACCTCAAGCGCGAGCCGAACTACCCCACCCGCGGATGCCGGCATCAGATGCGTCGCAACTCGTCGTCGAGCGGAGTGATAAACCGCGGCAGGTCATACCTACATCGTTCGACGCGCACCCGGCGCTCGCCATGCCAAGATAAACCGGCCGCCAGTGGGCCATAGCCGGGCCGACCGCATGCATCCGGTCTCGCTTCGTATGCTCGAGCCGGTACGATGCGCTTGCGCGTGGTGTCGCAACGAGCTCGAGCTTTCGCCCATGGTCAAAGATAGGGCGCTGCAGGCGAGACGACGGCGGACACGCACGTGATGGTCTCAGATTTGCCGTCGGTCTTACTGTACGGTGAATTATGTGTCGCAGACTACGTTACTCAATCACCTGACGTACGGCAACCACGGGAGCAAGCCCTCCCCTGAAGGGGTGCGATGTCTGCAGCTGGAATATCCGTCATGCAAGCGTGGTCGAGGACGGCGCCTCTAGCGTGGCGCCGCTTTAACCTGATTGCTCGACTACACGGTCTTGTTCACGAGCTTGCTGGTCGGATGGTTCTCAATCATCCATCGCGCCATCTCAGCAAATGGGGAGCTCGTTCCGGCGAATATGTGCGCGGTTCGCGCTGAGATGGTTGGATTCCGGAAGTCGCCTGGGTAGAGAATAATCTCCTGGCGGAATCCGTAGCCCACGTTGTCGACGGCCGACAAAGTCAAACCGATTTTCGTCTTGTGTAGCATCTGAAAAATCTCCTTCTGCTGCAGCACGGGTGTCCGCTCACCCATCGAAACAAAATGGATGGCTTGCTGAGGCACCTCTGCGGTGAACACGGGGAAGCCTCTTGCGTCGAGGACTTCTGTTTTGTTGCAGTCATGTAGAGCGCGAATAATGCGGACCTCCTGCTCGTACTGCCACTCGACGGATTTCGCGCAAAGCTCGGACAATGGTACATGCGCAGCTTTATATGAATCGATATGTTTTTTCGGCCGTTCCTCCACGTACTCGACCGGTATTTGACCAGTAAAGAACTCGTGGTCGGCATCGAAGGCGATGACGGCGCCTTGATACTGGTCGGCGTAGTGCGACCACATCAAGATTGAGTTGGGGGATTTCGACAGACAGAGAATGCCGACCTGCTGATTGAGCTGGTCCAGGATATTTCGGGACGTGAAATCGCTGGCCACATGCCCGTCCGTCACCTGGACGACAGTGTCGAGCGGGGCTTCGCGTCGAGGGGAGAAAATGTCGAACGAAAGGCTGATTTGCTCTTCCGCCTGGTCAGTCCGAACGATTATCTCCGGCAGCAGCTCAAATGGGTCATTGAACGCTCCGGGCTGGGTCAGGCGAATGGACCCTCCGAGTATCCTCTTCAGCGTAGGGATAGTTACGTACTTGTGCAAAAGGTTCTTGGCCATCAGTGCTCCAGTCTAACCACGCTCCTCAGGCGGCGGCTCGTTGTCGGCGTGGTCCGCATGGCCTCGTGTAGTTCACGTGGTCCGCTTAAGGAAAATACCCCGTATTCACAGTGTACTCCCGCCAAATTTTACTCCTCGCAAATTCACTGCGACCTTCTGGATAGATGTGAAATACTTCACGTGAGCAACACTCTCGCGCCGTGAAATCGCATTGCACGATGCGACGCAGAGAGGCCATCAGGGTGAAGCGGGACGCGCCGAGTCTATTTAGCTCAATCGGTCTATCGCTTTCCGCACGAGTGGTTTCTTCATACTCGCCATGCACCGGGCTTAGATTGCGATGCACGTGTCGAAGTCACGCCAACTGAATTTCAGATTCTTGTACACTTCGGTAGAGAATAAAGCACATACACTGCTGGAAAAGACTTCATCAACCACGCGAGGGGGCACCATGGGAAGCTCAGGCTCGGGCAATTTTTCGGACTATCCCGGCACGAAGGCCAAGGAAGTCGCGGGCGACGGAACTGGAATGGCAGGAGGCGCGAGCGGCGTTGACAAATGCAAACAGGCGTTCGCGGTTCTGTTGGAGGATGTCGGTCAGTGCGATTTCTACTCGCAACTTAAGAAAGTTCCTGCGGCAGGCGACCATTTGGATATCGTCTTCGACAAGAAGCGCATCTTCGCAGTCGATGTGAACGGTGTGAAGGTTGGAGCGCTCCCCACAGCGTTGAATTATCTCGCGGCATGCCTGGCAAGCGGCATTTCATATGTCGGCGTAGTGAAGTCGTCGGCAGAGAAGCCTGTTCCCACGGTGGAGGCTGACTTCGGTCCGCAATAGCCATGTCCCAAACGGATGCAGTTCTGCTTGTTGGCGAGCTTGTTGTTGATTTCACGCTCGCTCAGCACGGTGCAAAGTGCAAGCTTCGTTTGGGTGGTGTAGGTCATGCAGCGAGAGGGGTATGGGCCGCAGGGCTCAACTACTCCGTGGCGGCGTTTTGTCCGCAATACCTCGTTGACGAAGCGAAGCGCTATCTGGCGGAGTGCGGGTGCAATGAGTTCATCTGGCTTGGCGATGTCGTCGGCGCTCCGAATGTCATCCTCATTGGTGACGCGACGGAGGTTTCGCATCAAGGCTATGAAGACTTGATGCGCGTCACCAAGGTAGTGAAATTCCACGACCCGCTTCCGCGCCTCGATGCGTATCAGAAGGTTGTTATCTTCCCCGGCCGGTTCGATATCAACGAACTCACTAGCGCTTTCTCCCCGGCCGCACGGTTCTCGTTCGACATCGCGTATGACCTGGACGACCTGTCAGCGCTCGAGGCATACAGCGGGCGCGCGGAGGCGGTCATCATATCGACGTCGTCTTCGTTGTTCGAGCGGCTCGGCAAGAACGATGTTGGCGGGTTGATAGCCGCAGCCAAGACGCTGTCGCCGGACGTGTTCTTGCTGAAGGAGAATCGTGGCGGCAGCCGGCTCTTCGATTTGCGCGATGGCAGCGTGGAAGAAATTCCCGCGACCCTTGGCAAAACGGTCAACTCCGTCGGAGTTGGCGACGTTTACACCGCTGTGATGGTCGGTCTCTCTCACAAGGGATGGACTGAAGCCGCGTGGCGCGGCTGTCAGGCTGCGACGGCGTACTCGCAGTCCACGTTCCCCGACGACATCAAGCGCGACGTGCAACGAGATTTCCTGCTGCCTCTCGATGCGCTGCAGTCGCTCGGCGGAACCGTGCTTCCATGGCACGACCGACCGCGCTATCCCATCTACCTCGCTGGCCCAGACTTCTCCTACGTTGTGAAGCCAGAACTTGACCGCGCAGCGGAGAGCCTCGCGTATCACAACTTCCGCGTACGTCGTCCTATCCAGAAGAATGGGGAACTCAAGCGGCCTGCGAGCGAGGCCGACTTGTATCGCACGTATCACATGGATTACGAGCTGCTGAATGAATGCGACGCAGTGTTCGCCGTGCCTCTTGGTCGCGACCCCGGAACCCTGGTCGAAGTTGGTATGGCAATTGCGATGGGGAAGCCCATCATCACCTACGACCCACGGCAGGAAAATGAGAACACGATGGTCGTCATCGGAAGTTCGGTATACTCCGCCGACCTCGACGTGTGCCTCAACGGCACTTTCGACGCTCTTGCCAAATTGAGGGCCGAATCGCAATGAAAAGAGCGCTTCTTCTAGCCTCTGGTGGCCTCGACTCAACGACTGTTGGGTACCAGCTCGCGGCAACGGGCGTTGACGTCGTCCCAATCTTTTTTGACTACGGACAACATTGCGTAGACGTTGAGTGGAGCCGAGTCAACGAGGTCCTGCCGGTCGATATGAGGCGACCTGAGCGCTTCAACATATCGGATATTTTCAGAGGTTCGCATTCGCGGCTGATTCGCGAGGCTGACCTCTGGACTGAAGAGGTCAAGGACGACGACTTGTACATCCCATACCGAACGATGTTGTTCTTCGCCGCTGCCGCGGCGCGCGCACAAACGGTGGGTATCCTGGATGTCTATACTGGCTTCATCAACAGCAACCACGCAAAAGAAATTGACTGTACTGCCGCATTCATGAACAGCCTCGACGGACTCACATCGAGCATTGGTCCCGTTCGTTTCTATTCGCCATTCCGGTATTCATCGAAGGCTGACGTGGCGTATACGGCGGCGGAGCTTGGTGTGCCTATCGGGCGGACCTACTCGTGCCAAGCGTCTGCACATTTTCCGTGCGGCGCCTGTCCGAACTGCGTCGAGCGGCTGAACGCATTGAAAGAGGCGAAGCTAGTATGAGCAGGACTGGAGCCAAAGGGACCGCCATCGAGGTGTTGGTCGCAGCGCGTCGCATCGCCGACCGCGCGAAGGACGAGGGCGCGCTTTTCGAGGAAGAGCATCCGCGGCCTACTTGTGAGCACCTCGGAGCCGTTCTCGCGGATTCCGTGCTTCAGGCGGGACTCAACTACACGACGGTTGTACGTCCCCGGGTACTGTCCATCCTGCGGGCACATCCGAATCGCCTCACGATTACCTCGTTGGTCGCGCTGATTCAAGACGGTCAGACAGGTGCGCTCCTGAATTGGCGCCACCATGAGAAAGTGACTCGCTTCGAAGCGCTGGTCATTTTCCTGAAGGAATGGGGAATCGAGGACGTTAAGGATTTGCGTGCCGGTCTGGCCTCTGAGGAGTTTTGCGATGCGATTCAGACTGTCAACGGCATCGGCCCGAAAACCGTCGACTACATGGCGTGTCTCGTTGGCATCGACTCCATCGCAGTTGACCGTCACGTAAGGAAGTTTGCGAAGACGGTTGGGGTCCAGAACGACGACTATCACTTCCTGCGCAAATCCTTCTGCTGCGCAGCCGACCTTCTCTCATTATCGCGACGCGAGTTCGACGCTTGGTTATGGCGTCGGGCTGCGGCACCGGCTCAGGTGCAGCTGACCCTCGAAGTCTAGGCACGCTTGTCGGAGCAGCGGTTCATGGAGAGCGCCATAGCGACAGGACGCCAAGCTAGCTGGCGAGGCTTACGCGCGGCTGGGCGTGGGGAGCGTCGCTTCGGAACGAATGACTATTGGCCCACTTGCGGATAGAAACTGCAGTTGCTGACGAAATCCCGGATTTTGTCGCGAACTCCGCTGATATCTGCAGCGCCTGTGCTCCCAACTGCTCCGTCCGCCGCAACCCAAGTCGTTATGACCTGCCTGGTTTCTTCGGGCCACTTCAATCTTGGAGAACGGCCTCGATGATCCGCTTGGGTTTTCTGGACCAGATCTAGAGCGAGTTTTCCGGCGTTTCGGGTTCGGTTGACCCCGATGAAAGCACCAGCTGACGGGCGAATTCGGCTGGTGCCAACTCTTTGAGAGCAGAGTGAGGACGACTCTCGTTGTAGTCCCGGCGCCACGCCTCGACAATCGCCTTGGCTTCGCCCAGCGTTTCGAACCAATGTAGGTTCAAGCACTCATCGCGGAATGATCCATTAAACGTCTCAATGTGGCAATTGTCCGTCGGCTTACCGGGCCTGCTGAAGTCGATTTTTGCTCGGTAGTGGTACGCCCACATGTCGAGCAGGCGCCCGGAAAATTCGCTGCCATTGTCCACGAACAGGTGTCGCGGAGCTCCGCGTCTGACGGCGATACGATTCAGTGCTGACACCACGTGTTCGCCTCTCAAACGCTGTCCGACTGCGATGGCTAATGCTTCTTTCGTGAAGACGTCCACGATCGTCAAGGTGCGGAACTTCGAACCATCAGCAAGCTGGTCGGCCACAAAATCCATACTCCACGCGTCGTTCGGTTTGGCCGGCACGATCTTCGCCACTCGCGTCACAACCATCTTTCGTCGCTTCGGCAACTTCGAACGTAACTGCAATTGCTCTTCGCAATACAGCCGGTACGCCTGGTTCTTGCCCAACTGCCAGCCCTCGCGGCGCAACAGCACGTGAACACGCCGATAGCCGTAGCGCACACGCGTGTGGGCAATCTCGCGCATGCGTGCACGGAGCTCCCGACGGGGATCTTTGACGCTCCGGTAATACTGGACGCTGCGCGGTTGCTTCACGAGCCGACAGGCCCGCCTCATCGTCAATCCGTAGTGGCTTACCACGTAATCCACCACGTCTCGTCTCAGCGCGGGCCGGGCCACTTTTTTGCAGCTACATCCTGCAGGACGGCCTTGTCCAAGCTCAGTTCGGCGACCAGCTTCTTCAGCCGTGCGTTCTCTTCCTGCAACTGCTTGAGTTCGCGTACTTGATCAGACTGCATCCCGGCGTATTGTTTCTTCCACCGATAGAACGTCTGTTCCGAAATACCGACCTGCCGGATCACATCGGCCACCGGCATCCCAAGTTCGGCTTGCTTCAGCACCGCCACAATCTGTTCGATCGAAAAGCGTTTCCGTTTCATGACAAACCACCTCCTGATTCAGGGTGAAGTTTGCCGCAAAACTCGCGCTCGGATCGGTCCAAGATTCCTAAAGCGGATCACTCCAGCCCAAGAAGGATGCACAGCGAGCTCAACCTAAATGTATTGACTGCCACACTCCTCCGAAGTTGCTTTGGATGGCGCCCGCCAAGGCGCAACCCGCCCGTATACAACGTAAGCGCGAATTCGCTTGGCGGCCATTCCAGCAATACTCCGTAAGTCAACGCGCTGACCATCGCACCACGGATGTATATTCAAAATTAAAGAAAACACTTCAACGCGTGAGGTGTGTGCCCAGCTTCGTCTTCCTTCAAAAGATTGACGGTGTCGGCAAGAGCGGATAACCTTCCGTCGTCTGCAAGTGCTTGAAGATGAGCGTGAAGCTCGGAGCCTCTTCGAACCAAAACGCGATGTCGGCCAAGGAATACGTAAGGCTTTCCATCCGGTGTCGTAAAATCCCTCCAGTAGACAGCGCCAGTCCATACCCCTCGAATTTCGGAGATGATTTCGGTCGATGGGTCCTCGAAATTCACCTTCTCCAAATCGACATTCAAGATGCAGACGTCCAGCCCCTTCGCGGCCGCAACAACATCTACTGTCGACGTTGAGTCATTGTCGAATAGCATCGAAAACATGCGATTCGGAGGAGCTAGGTAGACCGGCACATCCGGACACTCCTCAGCTCTCTTTTGCACAAAATCATACGTGAGCTGAAGCACATTCGGACTCTCGACGTTGATATATGGGCCTTGACCCACGCGTACTTGACTTCGAGTTGCCTGCAAACACACCACCCTCCCTTTCGTCTTGGAAAGCTCCTCCAAGTTCAAATGCCTAGCATTAGACTCTGCAGTAGCGAGCGGCACACCTTTTTTGACTGGAATGAGTTTTACGCAAATAAGGTCTTGGAAGTTCTTTTTCGCCGTAGCCAACTCATTTTCTGTAAACACGTCGTATACGTTCCCACCGTGCAATGCCGCCTCTTCGGCCAACGCGTATATAGCATCTGGCCGATACGAGCCGCTCTTCTTGAGAAATTCACGGTAACCATCGTGAAACAGGCGTTGCGCATCCGCTATAAACCGCTGGGCCGCTTCATTGAAGATAAGTTCTCGCCTATCGATAGAGAATTCAAATCCGCGCGGCGTAAGCGCATTGGCTCGGTAGAGGCCAACTCTCATTGCGTCGATGCACAGCGGTACGACGCGAACCGGCACAGCAAATCCGCAAACGCCAGTTTGGGGCATGTGAATATTCGCCATCATGCCGAGAATCGACTGGCCGGGCGCCGCCAAAAATGTCGCACGGTCGCCTTCCATCCGATATGCCAATCCGAGAGATAGCTCGGTAGCCTCAGTCGCTCCCATGTACTGATAGACTTTGATACCAATCTCTCCAGCTGCGGGTTGGCGCACCCCGAACACTGCCCCCTCGTTCACGGCCGGAAGTGCCGCGCCAATGTGCTCCTTAACACCGTCGAATGATATCGTCAGCGGAACCATCGAGCAAATCAGCTCGCCTCTCAGCGCCCTATATATGTCATCAATAATGATGTCAGTCTTTAGTTTAAGCGTGATAGTCGTTCCACACGGGCGTTCGACCGGAGTGAAAACAGTAAAATCCTTCAAGTCACTTAATTGAACGTCAAAGCCAAACCCTAACGCCCGCTCCGCCTGAGTCGGTTTGCCTCTGTAGTCCTCAAAGGGCGCCGTAGACACGGTTGCCACATCTGAGATGGAAAAGATTGACCAAAATCCAATTCCAAACCGCGCTATCGGCGCATATCCTTCGTCTGCATATGATTTCTCTCGCGACCTGCTGCTACCTACAGTAAGAAAGTTATTGAGCACTACGCGTTCCGACATCCCACATCCGTTGTCCTCTACAGTGACCTCTCGACGTTCCCTGTTGAACACAATCTCCACCTGCGGCTGATACCTGTCGGACGGCGCGGAATGGTGAGCCCGAAATCGACACGCTTCAACTGCGTTCTGAACGAGTTCGCGGAGGGCAATTCCCTTGTGGTTCCGCCACACAGCATTCGATGCAATCAGGTCGATGACGCTACGCTTGTTAAGCCGAACTCCCAAGCGATGAAAATTTCCTGAGCTGAGAACCAAATCGCGTTGGAAAGGTTCACCTCTTATCTTGAGTCTCCGCACCTTGCAACGCCTGTCGATGTCATGATATCCCTGAAGCCACCCTTCCATTTCGTCAAAGGTGCGATGTGCGAGTGCCAAAACTGCGGGTTCAGCAAAGGTACCGTTCACAACTATACGACCATCTTCGGTAACAGCAAGGCTATCCCCTGTGCAGACATGCTTCATATTCTCCGCATAGGATATGCGCGCAGCATCACTGTCATCTAATGCTAGTGATTCAAGGACGCCGTCGACAACTCGCGTATCGCTGAATTCGATAGCGTCGGCGACACATACAATTGCCGCCAACTGTGCTAGTTGGCTCTCCTTGTTCCCCGCGGCAAAAGGAACTTGAAGCTCCTCTTCCAACTTTGGGATGGCATAGTTATGAGCCTTCATCAGACGGTCGAGTGCAGCAATCAGGTTGCGCGGCACTCCGAGCTTATCGGCATATCTCTCGATATACGCTCCACCCCTGCTTGAATGATTCGCACGCAAATGATTTTGAAGAGATTCACTAGTTTTCCACCCCGGTTCGAGAGCGAAATTCAGTCGCGCGGCTAACGCCTCCTCCTCCCCGGGGAAAACTGCCATACCGAGGTCGTGAGCATATGCTGCAGCAATCAAGAGAAATACCTCTTGAGCGCTAAGTGCTTCCGGTGCATCGCGGTCCAAGGATACTGGCAGTATGCAGTCCGCCATCCTGCAAACCACCTGATACCCGTGATGAGCATCGTGTCGCGTATAGTACGGGAAGTAATCCTTGATTGTTGCCATCAAAGGAGCGATTTCACGAACAAAAGTTTTTACCCGCTCCGCATAGTCCAGGTCAATAGACTGAAGAAATTTGAAGAGCATTGTTTCTTGAAGTTCTACGATCGGCTCTTTAATCGACATTTAGCGTGCCCCGTCAATTCATGAATGGGAAACTTTTTACTATCATAACGGCGTTTCGTGACGTACGCCCACCCCCGGCTGTCACATTGAGTACAGTGGCCGAGCAGTCGAGCGGCGAAGCATGCCTTCGTCAGTCCTGGCCGGCCATCGTATTGCTTCAGCGGGTTAGCCTTTTATATTTCTTAACAACCTCGGCGCACCAGTCCGCGAATGACCCACTATAGGGTATAACAGTAAGACCGTGAAGTTCGTCGGTATGCGGGAACACGCTGCTTACCTTCTCCCGCTGAGTTGACTCCTCACTCTTGTCAACGTAGAAGAGAATTTTCTTGGAACCATCGATCCTATCCTCAGCGAATTGTTTGAGAATTAGCCGAACTAGAGCATCTTCTTCTGGCATGCTATAGCCGACGACGACGAGAATGCGCGTTTCCTGCAGCAGACGGACAATTTTCGGGAATAATGCATGAAAGTATTTTTGTGTATAATCCTGCTCCCGAGACGCAAGCATTAATTGCGGCGGATTTTCCCTCAATTCATCGTCTGACTTAGAATTCCTGTATTCGAAATCGAACCCGTCACCATTTTTGAATACTTCAAATCCCCCATTAATCTTGAGTAAATTGCTTACAAGCCAGTTGTCGTGAATTGTTACAGCAGGCGCGCGACCGCTATAGCGCGTGGGCGTTACTCCTCGATACGTGTAAAGCGTATGACTATCATCCGGCGCCAGGATATTATCCAAAATCGCATCGAGAACGTAGTCATAGTTCGTTGATACATAATTAGCACGCAACCCCTGAGGAATTCCCTGCGAACCATCACCCGAGCGCTGAATTATGCGAAACATGCTCAATATATCTCCCTGCGACTTGCTTATGGGAGTCGAAAATTCGAGTTTCTGGTCAGAATTTTCAAAAAACAACGGTGCCGTTTGCTCAAATTTTTTTCGCACGAGATACCGCAAATGCCGCTCTATCGCATCGAGATTCTGGTCATCAATGTATCGCGGGCGGATGACAGGATATTTCCTCATCATGCCAATCTGATAAACGATATCCTTAAACAGGGATGCCGTGATATCCAAATCGAATGGCTGATAATTATTCAGCGATAGAAATTCGTGAAGCGCCTCGCCGTGCTTTGCCCACTCGTTGTGCTTGAATGAGAACAGCGCGTCACCCACGGGGAAATTGATGTCCCAGGACTTCGAAAAGCCTGCGCCGGTGAAAAAGGTGAGATTGGTGAGGGGGATGTTGACCTCTGCCCGAGGCCTAGCATCGGCAAGAAGTTCCGCAAAGAGTTCCGGTGATTTATGCATGTGGCTGATCCTTTGTAATTTTTGGTTTTTGCAATAACACTTCAACGAGGAAAAGTACCAACGCGTCGATTGGAAAATAGCTCGGCAAGTTTGGCCATAACCGCGTCGCCAGGCCGCGGTCCTCGAGCACCCCACACGCTAGGCATGATTTCCATGCCGCAACTGCCGCGTAGACAGCGGGCCTGCTCTATATTTTGTTGGGCCGCGCATCGGTATGCCGACCTCGCTTAGCCCGCCGGGTGCCATACGAACAAGTCCCGCTTGATATGAGGCGTCATGGGCTACGACAAAACGAATTCACTATACGTCCTTCGCGCTTACCCCCTAATCCTGCTCCATGTACATTATAAGGTCCTGCATCGATGTTGTCGGACTCAGATGTTTATGCCTCTCGTAGCGTGCTATTGCCGCCACCGTGTGCGGTCCAATGCTTCCATCCGCTTACCCACTCAAATATCCACGCGTAATCAATTGACGCTGGACCGCGCGACGGACGTCCACTTCGTTTAGTGTTGCAGGTGCCAGTCCGGGCCGAAGTCGCGACTTTTGCAAGAAGAACATGCGCTTGCGAATCGGTAGCGGTAGCGGTAGCGGTAGCGGTAACGGTTGGTGGAACCCTGCCCTTGGGTATGGTTCGGCGACCCCGATACGCCGCTTGCAGCAATGCACGTCCGAGTTCTCAATCAAGGCCCACCCCGTTCGAGGTCATTTGCGGCACAGGCTCAGTTTGCCGGAGTGAAATGCTGAACTGATGCATCTAGGCGAATCGTGTCAAAAGCGCTGAATCGGCTTCGCTTGTAAACGGCATTGTCGGCGCTCCCTGTGGTTGCGTTCTCAATCTACATCATGCTACATCCGCCAGTAGCAAACGGCGCTCGTAGCCGTAGACACCGAACGGGACCCGATGGTCCCGATGTGCTGAAATGACTTGTCGTCGTATCGGGATGCCAAGCTGGACAGTCCTTTTGCCAACAGTGGTGTGACGGGATTCGTAAGCAGGAATCTGTCGTGAGGTATCCGGAATTTCGTGTGTGAGGCGGGTTGAGATTCAGACTCCAATGTTGAATCGTTCCGGGTAAAGCAGTGCAAACTGCGTCATCGCGCTCTTCCAATCTTGTCGGGAGCCGGTCCATTTGGCAACGACGTTGCGCAGTGCCAGCCAGATCAACTTCAGCGCGGCCTCGTCCGATGGGAAGTGACCGCGCGCCTTGATGATCTTCCGAAGCTGCATGTGCAGCGACTCGATCGCGTTGGTCGTATATACAATTTTCCGGATGTCAGGCGCGAAGGCATAGAACGGAATCACCTGATCCCAGGCCCGGCGCCAGAGTGCGGCAATCGGGGGGTATTTCGTGCCCCACGGGCTCGTATCGAACGCATCTAGCGCCACGGCGGCGGCTTCAGCCGACGGTGCCCGGTAGATCTCCTTGAGCGCCGCCGCGACCGATTTCCTGTCTTTCCAGCTGGCGAAGTCCAGCGAGTTTCGGATCAGATGCACGATGCAGGTCTGGACCGTCGTTTCCGGGAACACCGTGTTGATCGCTTCCGGGAAGCCCTTCAAGCCGTCGACCACGGCGATCAGGATGTCCTGCACGCCGCGCAGCTTCAGGTCGTTCACCACCCGCAACCAGAACTTGGCCCCCTCGGTCTGCTCGATCCAAAGGCCGAGCACGTCGCGCGTGCCATCGCGGCGTACGCCCAGCGCCAGATAGATCGCCTTGTTGCGCACGACGCCTTCGTCGCGGATCTTGACTCGCAAGGCATCGAAGAACACGACCGGGTACATCGGCTCAAGCGGCCGCTGCTGCCATTCGCGCACCTCGTCGATCACGGCATCGGTCACCGTGCTGATGAAGTCTGGCGACACCTCGGTGCCGTACATCTCCAGCAGGAAACCCTGAATCTCCCGCACGCTCATGCCGCGTGCGTACATCGCGATGATCTTGTCGTCGAAGCCGGTGAAGCGTCGCTCGCCCTTGGCGATCAGCACCGGATCGAAGGTGCCTTCGCGGTCGCGCGGAATCTCGACGTCGAGCAGGTCATCGTCGGTCGTGATGCGCTTGCGGCTGGTGCCGTTGCGGTGGTTTGTGCGGTCTACCGGCTTGGCTTCGCCCTTCTCGTAACCCAGGTGGTGGGTCAGTTCGCCGCCCAGCGCGCTCGAAGATCACCTTCTTGAGCGCGGCGAGCTGCTCGTTGATCGTCGCCCGATCCAGCGTTCCGGGTACCAGTTGCTTGATCAGTTCCGGGTCCAGGTTCAAGCCCTTGCCCGGTTCAATCATCACTTCTTCCTTGCGTTTGCGTAGCATAAAGTGACTCCCTGGCCGTCAGTTTATGCCTCACACACAAAGATTCGGATAGGCTCCGCTCTTATGGTTGCGGAACTGTAGCTCTGGGCGAACACCGCTCGCATGTGGAGCGAAGCCAAGGTCACTCCGCGTTTCGCTGAGAAATGAACTGTTTCACGGTCAAATCGTCCCGCAGGTCGCTCACGTACCACGAGAATTCTGATGCCCTCCCAGATGCCTCAACGAGCGTGGCCATTTCCTCTGCATCCCAAACATAAAGAAAGAACACATCGCGCTGAGTCTCGTGGTACGGAGCCGCCTCGTCCAAGAAGAACTCGACGCCACCATGCACCTTCTCACAGAAGCATCGAAACGCCTTGATTGCGTCGGAATCCTTTGAACTCTTTCCGATATGGGACAGACCAAACAGCGTGGAGAGAAGGTCTCCACCTGCCATTATCGTGCCAGACGTCACTTCCCTTTCTGCGCGCGCCCTCCACGCGTCAACGGCGGACGACACGGCCGACGAGTCGCCCAAAGACTCAATGCTATTGCTAACCTGGTATTGACTGGCGCCGCGAACCTGTCCACACCGCATACCCAGTTCGCTCAAAAAGTCGATGCCATACGGTACCGGCGTCTCCTTGACGAACTCAATTGCGATGTCGCGGCTATCGCTTCCACAACACTGCAGGCAAGTTGCCGCCAACAGACCGACTGCTCGTCGATAGTCCCTGGCGTGATATGTCATCGACTTCTGCACTGAGCTGGCGCGAATCAACTCACGCACAACGCCAGGACCATCAACACTTCCCGCGGTGTCGAAATAAGCAATCAGATGCCTGAGCGTAGATGCCCCTTCCTGATAGTCGAGGCTACTCAATATCCGCGACAAGTCTGCCGGCTTCGCCAGCATCGCATGGAGACCCGCCACCTCATGCACACCATCGACCGAGGTCCGCCCCATAAACCGGATGAGGCGCGTTAAATCGGAAATTCGGAGGTGACTCACCGCTCGATTGGAACTGTCGCTATGCGTAATCGGGAACAGGAATTTCAAAGAAGCAGCAGCCTGACTTCTCTCGCTCTCGTCCGTTGGCAAGTGCGCTTGCCAAGCAGTACGAGCTTCTTCCTTTGAATGCCGGAAATACATACTCCAGTCAGTGGAGACCACTTCGCTCTCGACCGACCAGTACCGTCCGGTAAACTGCTCAGGATTACGAATTATAGATTCACGAAGCTTCGGAAATCGCTGAAACAATGCCTCTGCAACCACGACGTCCGCGGCGTTCACTTCATGCTCGGTGCTCGCCAGACTAACAGTTAGCCGGTTCATCAGCCGGACAATGTCTCTCGGATAACGGCAGAGACTGCATACAAGTGCCGTTGCCGTTCCCAGCAGCTCCGCTTCGAAGGGCTTAAGCTGGCGGCCCAGCCTAGACAGGAGGTCTTCTAAGTCCTCGGTGAAATGGTCGCGGAGCAGCCACGGAAACGCAGGCGAGATGGGGTAGGCAACCTGAACGATTTTTTCAATATAGGCGTCGCCGCCGGCAACCGGGCCGCCGCCCAGGCTCTCGCTCACAACGCTGCGGTCATACGCGAGCAGATAGGCTACCCGAGGGAAGTCGGCAACGGCCTTGATGGTACGAAAAACCGCCTTAATCTCGTCCGGGGTCAACCGGTCAAGGTCATCAACGACCACAACGATGCTTCGGTCGAGCTTCTTGAGGGCGCGGACCACCTCCTTCTTGCGCGCCGCGAGCCCTGACTTCACTGCAACGAGTTTTTCCGCTTCCTCGACGACCTTCTTGGCGTCATCCGCTCTCGTGGCCGCCGTGGTGGCCATCTCGCCAGCCTTATGCAACGCATTTCCTACGTCTTCCGCGGCGAGCCCTGCAAAGCTGACACCGGGGACATACTTGAGATACTTCATGTGTCGCAGAAGGCCTGCGTACCCCAAGATTTTCCCGGTCACTTCAAGATACTTCTTGGCTTTCTTCTTATGCGCGCCCGCGCCGATACCTGCGGCAAGCTCAGTGAGTAGCGCCTCAACGAGTGCATCTGCGCCGGCAAGCATCCATGGATTGAACTCGACAATGATGGGGGCTTTGGTGGGTGTGCGTTTGAGCGCTTCTACGATATACCGCACGACTGTCGTCTTGCCAGAGCCCCATGCTCCCTCGATGCCAATCACGATTCCGGGGCTATCGGGTGGCTGGACTAGCAGGTTTCCAACGAGCTCGGCAAACGACTTTCGACCGTATAGGTCATTCTCCACCTGCGGCTGGTCATGCTGGAGGGTCGCGTGCTGGCGCTGGGTCATGTGCACTATCTCGGTAACGGTCGTCAACGAATGATGCTACATCGACTCCGCCTCAACAACGCCCTGTCCGAATCCAACCGACGCACCGCTATTTCGCATTCGATAGACAGGGCGCTTTCCGCTCGCCATAGACGACACGATGTGTGGATTTGTGGACAGTCGCTCTTACGAGCGGGCCCGCGCTGGGCGGTTGGCCCGACTTCAACTGCGTTGAACGCAGGCAGACCGTCATTTTCCTTCGTTGAAGACCAATTCCTGACCGGCGCCGTTCCGGCGAATCTGTTTTTGTGCCGCGACCGCTCTTGATGAAACTACTCGAGCAAAGTGAGCAGGCGTTCCTTCGTGATGAAACCCTCCGCCGCGCGCGTGACCGCATGCTCGGGATTCGCTCGGGCCTGCTTGTCGAGCTTTGCCAGCGCGCGCACCGTACTACTGATTGCTCGGGAGCGTGGCCCTTGGGTCTTCCCGGGTGGCGGGCAGTGGACCGGCGAAGACATCGCATCCACGGCTATTCTGGAACTCGACAAGGAGACTGGGCGGCAGGTTTCCAGTAGCCGTTACCTCTTCCAGTTTCAGGGTCTGCTGTGGCGCCGGGCAACGCTAAACCGGACGTGCAAAAACAAAAGGATATCGAAGCCGCGAAGCAAGCCGAGGTCACGGCAAGCGCTGAAAGGCTTGCGGTGCTCGGCATAGTGGGTAAGACCTATGATGCGACGCGCGACCACCTTCCGATCAATCCCCGGAGGCAGCCGACCCAGCCCGAACAAAATGATGCTCCATCCTCGTGCGCAGCACGCCATCGAGCGCGGCAAGTCGATCGCGCAGTCGAACCGCTTGCCCTTCCGTCATTTCCCCGAGCACGATTTTCTGCTCGAGAACATCACCACAGCGGGCGATGGCCCAACGGTCAACCGTGGCTGTTTCGCCTTCGAGTACGGCAGCCGCTGTCGAGACAATGCCCGGATTCAATCCCGAAACGAGATGAACCGTATGCGTGAGCGTGAAACCGGGAAGGAGGTGCGACCAGTCTTCACAGACGGTCTGGCGGGAAGCAGAGGTAACTTGGCGCATGATTGCTCCGGTTGAGTGGTTATCGAACCGGTGCCAGCCATGCTGCTCCCGTTTCGTTGCCGTAAATCGGCCGCATCGCCTCAAGGGCGTCCACCTTGCCCGGGAGGGCAGGTTGGCGTCGGATAACCCGACTCTGGATGCTTGACTTCTCTCGTTCGACATTCCGAACGATGGTTCATTATATCGAAAAGCAGGCGTAGCGCAAGAAGTGTCGGGGAGCGGCACTTCCGCCGGATGGCACCACCGATCCGGCCCTGGTACTGGGGGAAGCGCGTGGGTGGTTAAGTTCGCGGACGGCCAGCAGAGGCAGGAGATTTCGTATCCTCGCGCGGAGGCTCATCCGGCGGCGGACCTGAGGCGTGGTCGCTGGCACGGCTGAGCAACTAGATACCGGTGATTGCGGCCGCGCCGAATGACCTGCTGCTCGAAAAACGGCGGTCGAACATGCATGAGGTCAGTGCGCGGAATGGCCGGCTGACTCGACCGGCGCTACCCGACATCAGCCATTCCCGGCATACAGATCCCGAGACTTTCTATTTTTTCGGCGCACCACGTGGAGGTGGTAGCCCCGTATCGTCCGGCTGAGACGATTTCGTCCGGAAGGCCATCAGGGTCCGGGATTTTGCAATACATGCTCGATATGTTGCCGGCGTCTTGAGCGTCGAACACTGCGACATTTCTCGCATGGTCTCTTGCAGCTCCTGTATTTGAAACTCCGCCCCTCTCAGCCGACTCTCTACGAACACTTTCTCGGCAAAACGATCCTTGTCATCTACTGACGCCGGTTTAGGGGGATGCAATATTGCATCCAGCCCCACCGCACAAAACAATGTGCCGGTACCAATGAGCAGCATGGCGATGAACGCCCATAATTTGGCGTCCTTCGCGGCCTCCCTTTGCTGGAGTTTCATTTCCGCCAGGCGCCTCCGCAACCGTCTTGATTGACGCCTGAGTCGCTCCTCCACCCCGCCAAGATCCTCCTTCAGAGCGAAAATTTCCGCCTTACTGGAGATATCTGGAAAAACCAATTGACGTACGCGTATCAGCCAGTGAGGCTTTTTGTTTTTCTCTTTGACCAGAACATGGGTCTTCGCCCCTCCGGCGCTCCCGTGACTCGCCGCTTCCGGGCGTGATCTCCCGCCACTCGCATTTTCATGGTCACATCCGGCTTTACGCTTCCTCGACACACCGCCAAATACCGGAAGTAGCGAAACGCCCGTACCGATGAGAATCAGCGTCACCCCGGCAAAGTTTGAAAGCACACCCAAATCAGTGCCAACTGCCATCGAGAATGGCTTTACGACCACCAGCACACACAAGCCAACAAATATCAACCAACACACCCGCCACCAACCTGTCCTCGAGATCTCCCGTCTCAAATAACTCCACAGGCGCCGGAGAACATTCTTCTTGTTTTTCATGCACCCCTCTCACTCAACCAATGCAACGTCCCGTGAACACATAAAATCCGTTCAGTAGCAAGCCGCCAGTCGTTTTATTCCTCACTCACCGCCCCTCCGACCACACTCGCCCAAGCGCACCGAAAACGACGCCTTCACGCGATATACCTGTTCTTGATCCGAATATCCCGCCCCTGAAACGGCCCCGTATCATGATCATGCACATGCACGATCACCTGCTTCGGATCGAACAGCCTCGACACCTCGCGGAAATCCTGATTCACGCGCTTCATGCCTTCGAACATCTCCCCATGCAGCGCCGCATCGTCGAGCCGCATCGGCACACCGCCCAACGCCCGTTCGAGATGGAGATGCAGGAAACTCGTCAACTGCGCATCCTCGGTCGTGGCGAGCTGGAACGTGCTGATCGCGTCATGCAGCACCGGCGAAGCGGACAGAACCTGCTCGATATCGGACGGGAACACTTTCGCGCCATAGAACGGCACGCTCGAATCATTACGGCCGTACACGAACAAGAACGGGAAATGGCTGGTCCGCGATGCAAAGTCCGTGAGGCGCATGCCATGTGCCGACAGACGCTTGTTCAGCTCGCGGAACGTATACGTCCCGCCCGAATCGCGAATGTTGTACCGGATCTTCGGCGCCGCGCCCGACTGCCGCCCGATCGTCACCAGCAGTTCGCCATCGTCATTCGTTTCGATCACGTAATCGAGCGCGTTGTACTGGAAGATCATCGGCGGCGTATCGCGCCCGAACACCTCGCGGCACAACTCGGGCCGTGCGAGCAACGCGCGCCGCAAGCCGATCGTCGTCGGCGTTTCGACGCCGATGTTGATCTCGAGGTCCGACGCGCCATACGACGAGATCACCGTGCTCGCCTTGCGCAGCAGATGGTCGCGCAACGCTTCCGACAACCCTTCCCCGCCGACGATGAAATCGATGTGGTAAGCGCTCAGGTCGAGATCGCATTCGTCGACCACCGAGCGGATAAACGGCGGGTAGCCGAATATCAGGTACTGGTATTTCGGCCCGAACAGCTTCAGCGTGTTGATCAGCTTGGCCTTGTCCGGGCCGATCGACTTCATGATGCCGACGTCGACGAGCGACATCGACACGTTCATGCCGGTCGCCCACGGCCCCAGCGCGAAGCAGTTCAGCAGCATCTTGCCGGAGTCGCGAAACACCAGCTGATAGTTCAGTTGCAGGATGCGCTTGACGTCGCTGCGTTCGGCCGCGCTGCGCACCCAGTTGTTCGGCTGCCCCGTCGACCCCGACGATTCGTCGATGACGACACCCGACTTCGGAATGGCTCCGCCGTAGCAGCGCTGCTCGATCGAATAGCGCTTGATGTAATTCTCCTTGGTCATGGCGGGCAGGTCGGCCAGCCGCCATTTGCCGCCCGCCTTGTAACCTTCGGCCTTCAGGAATTCGATGTACGCCGGGCACGACGTGCTCGCCTTGAGGAACGCGACGCGGGCGCGCATGCGGCCGACAAAGGTCAGATACGGCTGAAAAATCGGCGCGTTGAGGAACACGTAGAGACGTCCGTCGACGCTGATCACGCGACGAAGGAACCAGAGCGTCCAGAGAATGGCTTCGAGAAAGAGGCGAATGAGCGTGTTCATGCGGATTCCGGCGAATAGGACGAAGCCGGCGCATCGACGAGGATGTCGGCAAGCGCCCTGCGTTGGCTTTGCGGCGGCGTACGCGAGTAGCCGACCTTGAACACGAGCCATGCGCGGTCGACGCCGGCATGCGCGCTGAACCACGCGGCGGCGTCGGGGTTCGTGACCAGGTTGCCGTACGGGTGCAGGTACAGGCCGAGGCTCGTCAGTGCCAGCCAGAAGCGCAGCAGGAAACGGCCCGACTCGATCGCATTCTCCGGATTGAAGAAATCGCCGCTCAACACGCCGATCGCCGGCACGTGGCCCAGTTGCGACCGGTACCGGCGCTTGAAATAGAAGCGCGTCGGCTTGAACATCAGGATCTTCGACAGACGCGCAGACATCCAGAACTCCGCGCGCGACAGGTTCATGCAGCGCCAGTCGAGGCCGTCGCGATGTCGAGCGGTCGAGCGATCCGTGAAACGAAACCATGAAGTGATTTCGTCGTGGTAGTCCGCGACGTTCATGTCATGGAACACGGCGTCGATGTTCGCCGCGATAATCGGCTCGATCCGCTCCGCACCCGACAGGTGCGTATATCGATGCCCCCATTCGTCAGCCAGCGCCGCGAGTTGCGTGACGGCTGCATCCGGCACCGGTGTCGGATCCATCGAAATGCGCGACGTGCGGCGCGCTAGCATCAGCGCAGATGGATCGTCGCGCGATGCGTCCGCGTTGGGGTTGGCGACGAGTCGCAACGCAGCGAACGGAATCAACCCCGGAGGTGTCGGCCGGGACAGGATGGCCGCGAATTCCTGCACCGGGCGATGCAGTTGCCATTCGATACGCAGGCCATGCGGTGCCGCGAGCAGATCGATCGCGTCGATGAACATGCCCATCGCGGACAACAGGAACGCACCGGTCGTGTCTTCTTTCGGCAGCGTGCGCGTGCCGTCGATGAACAGCTCGGCGTAATCGTCCGAGATCAGTTGCACACGCCACGGCTGGACGTTGTGCGGCGACGGTGCGTGTCGGGCCACGGACAGGATCGTGTGCCAGACAGTAAAGGCTTCAGTGGGAATCCCCGGCATATCTCGTGGCTTCCTTGTTGTTGTGCGGCTGATTGCCGTTGTGTCGCGAGAACCGGCCCCTCTCAAGGCCGGGCGAAGCTGTGCGCATCTTACATGAGGGCCGGGGTGCCCTCGCTCCCCCCACGAGAAACCCGCTACTTCGACAACCGCAGCTTCTTCGACACCACGATGCCGCTCGACGGACTCACCAGCGAGATGTCATGGATATCCATGTGCAGCGTGGAGGTCCGCGTCGTAATGTCCGTCGGCTCCTCGATACTCGGATCGGCATGCTCGGTTTGTTCGGTCAGGTAAGGCCGTACCAGGCGCCCGGTAAAAACGAGTGCGTAGTCGCCATTCGCTCGGGCGTGCTCGGCGGGCGAAAGCCGCATGCGGCTGCGGATCGTGGTCTTTTTGCCTTGCCCGGACTCGAGTTCGATGATGTCGACGTGCTGGATATACCCTTTCGCCTTCGCTTCAGGTGCAATCACGAGCCCGCGCCCGCGTGGCCCCGTCGTGACCTTTCTGAGCAGGATGCCCGCCCGGTCGTCGCGCTCTGCGTCGAACAGGTCGACGTCCAGCGTCAACAGGTGCCGCCGTGACGAGTACCTCAACCCGTACCGCACCGGCACCACGAACGTCACGTCACGATCCAGATCGACGGCCGCCAGGTCGGGATTCGTGTCATGCCGGTCGGCAGCGCTGGAAACCAGGCCGCGAACCCGGTCGCGCAACGAAGGCGAGAGGGTACTGATGTGCAGCTTCTGCAGCGCATCCCGGATTGCAACCGGGTCGTCGCCGACAATCGGTCGTGCCGGTGACGTGTCGTGATTGACGGCCGACGCGATGCGCGTCGTACCTTCGACAGCCTCCGCCCCTGCATGCGCCGCGACTGGCGCCAGCATCATCGTCAGGGCGACGATGCACGCAAAGTTCGAACGACCCAATTTGGATTCCCGGTGAAACACGACGAACTCCTGATTTGCTTGCAGATCGATCAACGACGAGCACTATAGGGTGGAATGATCGGCAACGCACCCACCGTTTGAAGTTCACCGATGGCCGGCGCGCCCATCATAAGTTCATCGTCGGCCCGGCTGCAGGTCAATGGGCACACTACCGTGTTGCCCGGGCGACAACGACCGACAGGAAGCGAGCAGCAGCGCCCGCCAAGAATCCGCAAACTCACCCCTGCCCGTCCTCCCGCCGATACTCCGCCGGTGCCTTCCCCACCAGCTTCCGAAAGTCGCGCGTGAAGTGCGCCTGATCGAAATACCCCAACGCCTGAGCCAGCGCCGCGAGATCGACCGCCTCGCCGCCCGCGAGCTTGTCCGCGGCCTCGTGCAGGCGATAACGACAGATCACCCATTTGGGTGTCACCCCGACATGGTTGGAAAAGAGCTGCTGCAACGTGCGTTCGCTCAACCCCGCTCGCTCGGCCAGGTCCCGCACCTGCGTGAGCCCGATGTCCTGCTGCAGCATCTGCAAAATACGATGAATACGCTCGACCTGCGGATCGGCCGGCGGCAGCACCCGCAACAGCAGCGCCTCGGCCGCCGCCACCATTCCGGCATCATCCCCGGCGCCGAGCACGGCCTCTTCGGCTTGCGCATCGGCGCAGTCGAGCAGCGTCGACACCGGTAGCACCTTGTCGGTCATCAAATGCACCGGTTTGCCGAAAAACGCCCGAAACGCGCCCGGCCGGAACCGCAAACCGATCACCCTGCCGGCGCCGGCGAGCGTCGTCTCGAACGCGCCCGACACCACACCGAAGATCCCCGTCTGCCGCCGATCGAACACCACGTTCACGCACGGATACGGCAGTGTGCGCTGCACAAAAGGCGGCTGGTCGCGCAGATCCCATTCGACGATCCAGTGGTGATCCAGCACACCGGCCAGTTCGGCACGCGGGTGATAGCGATTGAGGCGGAAGCGCTGATTGATCGCTTTCGGGCCGACCACGCCTTTGGGCGTGTCGGTCACGTTACGCAGGTCGGCCATGGTCGGAAACCGTTGAGGTGATGGCGCGATGATGCACCGCCACAGCGGATTTTTCCAAGACGAGCGTGCGCAACCGTCCTACATTTGAATCCCTGCCCACGACCGCACCCACCGGAGCCCATCATGCCGCAAGACCGTCACCTGACCCTGTTCCACTCGCCGCGCAGCCGCTCGGCCGGCGCGCGGATGCTGCTCGAGGAACTGGGCGCCGACTATGAACTCCACGCGTTCGATCTCTCCACCGGAAAACACCACGAAGCCGAATATCTGCGCATCAATCCGCTGGGCAAGGTTCCAGCGTTGCGTCACGGCGACGTGATCGTCACCGAGCAGGCGGCCGTCTACATGTATGCGGCGGAGCTGTATCCGGAAGCCGGCCTGTCGCCGGCGCCGGGCGATTCACTTCGCGGCCCCTATCTGAGCTGGATGACGTTCTATGGCTCGTGCCTCGAGCCGGCCATCGTCGACCGATCGATGAATCGCCCGCCCGCGGCCTACTCGACATCGCCCTACGGCGACTTCGATACCGTCGTCAACGCAATCGATGCGCAACTGGCCAAGGGGCCTTACCTGCTGGGCGAGCGCTTTACCGCAGTGGATGTGCTGTGGGGCTCGGCGCTGAACTGGACCACGATGTTCAAGCTGGTGCCCGAGACGCCGCGCATTCGCGCCTATATCGATCGCGTGCTTGCGCGCCCGGCGATCCAGCGCGCGCAGGCGGCAGATGCGGCACTGGCGGCGGAACAGGACAAGGCCAAAGAAGCAGCCGCAGCGGCGAGCTAGCCCATTGGCGGGCTGATCTTGACATCGGATCCGCCCGCCACCTCGTCAAAACACCGTATGCAACCCCACCCGCGCCACCGTCTGGCTCGCTGAACTCGACGCCCCGTTCGGATCCAGCACGCCGTTGACCTGCGCATTCGCGCCGCGGTTCGCGCGCTGATAATCGGCCGACACATAAACCATCGTCCGCTTCGAAAACAGGTACTGCAGCGCAACACTGACCTGATGCGCGTGGTTGTCGTTCACCGCTTCGTTGCCCTTCATGTACATGTACTTCGCACCCAGCACGACATCCGGCCTGATGTGCCACAACCCGCCGGTTTCCGCCATCCACACGCCGGCATCGTTGAACGCGTTGTGCACGGTGGTCACCAGCGCACTCGCGGTCACGACACCGAAGTCGTAGTGCATCCCGACACCCCAGTTGCGCACGCTGGTGGACGGCACGCCAGGCGCGGGACCGTACTTCTCGTTCGTGTAGGCCGCACCGACACCGAACGGCCCCATCTCGTAGTTCACCCCGGCGCTGACCGCGTTGTCCGCGCCGACCGAGCCCGCCACTCCGCCGAACGCATACATCACGCCACCGGAAAACCCCGCGACCGTCGGCGAACTGTACTTGACGGAATTCGCGATCGGCTTGCTGCCTGCCGTGCGATCCCAATCGAACGCGCCGGTCGGATTACCGGGAAGCGCGAGACGCTGGAACGGGCCATTGCGAAAGCCGTACAGCCCCGAGATATCCCGCGAGATTGCATTGCCCTTTGAAAAGAGCGAATCGACCATGAAGTCGTACTGATTGCCCAGCGTGATGCTGCCGAACCGGTTGCTTTCGAGGCCCACATACGCGTTGCGTCCGAATATCCCCGTCCCGACGATACTGCCGTTCGCCATCGAGAACTGGTTCACGAGCGCGAACGTCGCGCGATACCCGCCGCCGAGGTCTTCCGTCCCGCGCAAGCCGAAGAGATTGGGCGCGAAGATGCCGTCGTCGAACTTGACGTTCTTGCCGCCGCCCTCGTTGCTGACATAAGAGACGCCGGCGTCGATCAGACCGAACATCGTCACGCTGCTCTGCGCCCATGCGCCCTGCGCCACGGCAAGCATCACCACTGCTCCAAACCTGAGTTTCATTCCGTCTCCGTCTTTTTTATGAAAATGCGAGGCCGCCACCCGCTACGTGGCGGGTGCTCGCTTGGTACTTCACAAGAAATCACCTTCATTCAGGCTGATGCAGCGGCGCCCGAAACACGATTAGTTTTACTGATTGATAAATTCGACGATCGCCGCATCAACCGGCCCCGCTCGTAATGATCGAATCGCTCGAATCAAGCGCCGCGACAGATGACCCACGCAGCGGCATCCACCTCGACAGTCACGGCCTCCAGCGCCGATCCCGAGCAAGGCCCATCGATACACACGCCATCGTCGAACCGGAACAGCGCGCTGTGATGGGCACACATCAATACCTGCGACCGGTAACAGGACACGCTGCCCGGCACGAAATCAAGCGGCACCGAGAAGTGCGGGCACCGATTCACATAGGCCCACACCTGCTCGCCGCGTCTCACGACGATCACCGGACGTCCGATGCAGGCCTCGTCGACGACCCGCGCGCCGCCGTCGGGCACATCGGAAAAGCGGCAGAGTTGTCGTGCTTCCATGTCTCACACCCTCTGCTCGGGGTTGCCGAGACTCCAGTCCCACGGCCGCACTTCCACGTGCGAAAACAACCCTTCCTTCACGTACGGATCGTTGCCGACGAACTGCATCACGGCATGAATGTCGTCCGCCTCCACGACGAGCAGCGTTCCATTCATCGCGTCGCCGTGCGGGTCCAGCGTCGGGCCGCCGAGCCGCACGACCACACCGTGCTGGTCTACCGAACGCAGATAGGTTCGATGAATCGGCCGCACGCGGTCGCGCACGTCGCGCATGCCCGGCTGGTCCGTCGCAAACACCGCGAAAAATCGCGCCATGGCGGTCAGCTCCGGTCTAGGGCGAACGCGTGAAAATGCGGTTCGAGGCGCCGCATCCGCACGCTCACACTCACACTCGCACTCGCACTCGCACTCGCACTCGGGCTCGGGCTCGGGCTCGGGCTCGGGCTCGGGCTCAGGCTCGGGCTCAGGCTCGGGCTCAGGCTCGTGTTCAGGCCCGAGCCCGGCATACCCTCGAAGCCAGCGGCAATCTGCCCGGTCAACCAGGCATCACCGTCATGGTGGTCATGGCTCATGTCTGTCTCCATTGACGCGTCGAGCCGCTCATTGCGGCGCGCGCCCTTCCCATGCGTGCTGAAGCAGCGTGCGAATCGCCGTGCGTTCGATCGGCCGCGGATTCGCATACGGGTTGCGACAGGCGAGGTCGGCCGCTTCGTCGAGACCGCTCTCCGGCATCCCGATTTCGGCGAGCGCCGGCGCGATGCCGAGCCGCGCGTTCAGCGCGAACAGCAGCGGGCCGGCTTCGGCTGCATCGTTCCCGCCCAATGCGCGCGCCACGCGGCGCAGCGCATCGGGCGCGGCGGCATGGTTGTAGTGCGCGGTGTGCGGCAGCATCGCCGCATGCGTCTGCGCGTGCGGCAGGTTGAAGGTGCCGCCGAGCGTGTGGCACAGCTTGTGGTGCAGCGCCATGCCGACCGCGCCCAGGCAAGTTCCGGCGAGCCACGCGCCGTACAGCGCGCGGCTGCGCATCGCACGGTGCTCCGGATCGCGCACGATCACGGGCAGCGCTTCACCGAGTGCGCGGATCGATTCTTCCGCCATCAGGCTGATCACCGGGTTCGCGTCTTCCGCGTAGAGCGCCTCGACCGCATGCGCCATTGCATTGATACCCGAGGCCGCCGAAATGTCCGGCGGCAGCGACACCGTCAGCGACGGATCGTAGAGCACCGTACGCGGCAGCACACGCGCGTCGCGCCCGGTGCGCTTCAGCCGGCCTTCCGTGAGCCCGAAGATCGGTGTCATCTCCGAGCCGGCGTACGTCGTCGGCACGGCCAGGATCGGCAACACCGACTCGAGCGCAATGGCCTTGCCCAGCCCGATCGTCGAGCCGCCGCCGATCGCGACGCAGCAGTCCGCGTCCAGCTCGCCGGCCATCTCGCGAGCCGCATGCGCGACCTCGACCGGCACGTGCATGACCGCCTGCGCACAGATGCCGGCCGCACGCTCGCCCAGGATCGCCGCCACGCGCTCGGCGAGCGGCCGCTGCTCGGGCGTGCACAGGATGAGCGCGCGGCGGGCGCCGAGCGTCGACAACTCGTCCGGCAGCCTGGCGAGTGCGCCCCATTCGAACACCACACGGGAAGGGGTGCCCTGATAGACGAAGCGATCCATGGAAAACCTCAGCGCTTGAAATGCGGCGGCACGTTGCCGTCGACGTTGACCCACACCGACCGCGCTTCGGTGTAGTCGTGCATGGCCTCGAAGCCCATCTCGCGGCCGTAGCCCGACTTGCCGACGCCACCGAACGGGCTGCCCGGATTGACGCGCTTGTAGCAGTTGATCCAGCACATGCCCGCGTCGATCTTCGATGCCATCCGGTGTGCACGCGAGAGATCCTTCGTCCAGAGGCCGCTGCCCAGCCCGTATTCCGTTGCGTTGGCAATGGCCAGCGCTTCGTCGTCGCTGCCGAAGCGCAGCACCGTGACGAACGGGCCGAACACTTCCTCCTGCGCGACGCGATCGGCCGCGCTCTTCGCCTCGATGACCGTCGGGCGCACGTAATAGCCGTTCGCGAGCGCCGGATCCTGCGGCGCGCTGCCGCCCGTCAGAACACGGCCGCCCTGCTCGCGCGCGACATCGACGAACGACAGCACGCGCTCGAGGTGCTGCTTCGAGGTCAGCGGCCCCATCTCGGTATCGGCGTCGAGCGGGTTGCCGATGCGGATCGACGACGCGAGCGCGACGAATCGCTCGAGGAACGCATCCGCGATGCGCTCGTGCAGCACGAGACGCGAGCCGGCGATGCACGCCTGCCCCTGGTTGTGGAAGATCGCCCATGCGGCGCCGTTGATGGCCGCGTCGAGGTCGGCATCGTCGAACACGATGTTGGCGCCCTTGCCGCCCAGTTCGAGCTGCACGCGCTTCAGGTTGCCCTGCGACGCCTCGACGATCCGGCGGCCGGTGGCCGTCGACCCCGTGAACGCGATCTTGCCGACGCCCGGATGTTCCGCGAGCCGCTGGCCGGCCGTATGCCCGTAGCCGGGGACGATATTGACGACACCGGCGGGGAACCCGACCTCGGCCATCAGTTCGACGATGCGCAACGTCGACAGCGGCGTGATTTCCGACGGCTTGAGCACCACGGTGTTGCCGGCGGCGAGCGCCGGGCCCATCTTCCAGCTCGTGAACATCAGCGGAAAATTCCACGGCACGATCTGGCCGACGACGCCGATCGGCGCGCGCTGCACGTAGTTCAGGAAGCCGGTTTCGACGGGAATCACCGAGCCTTGCAGCTTGTCGGCCATGCCGCCGAAGTAGCGGAAGCAGGCGGCCGTGCGCGGCACGTCGAGCGCACGCGAATCGCGGATCGGGTGGCCGGTGTCCAGCGACTCGAGCTGCGCCAGCTCCTCCGTGTTGGCCTCGATCGCGTCGGCGAGGCGCAGCAGCAACCGGCCGCGCTCGGCGGCCGGCAGGGCCGACCATTTGGGGAATGCACGCGTAGCGGCTTCGACGGCGAGATCGACATCCGCCGCGGTGGCTGCCGCGATCTTCGTGATGACGGAGCCGTCGTGCGGGTTCAGCACGTCGATCGTGCCGCGGTCGACGGCGTCAACGAAGCGCCCGTCGATGAAGAGTTGGGTTTGCATGAATCGTCCTCGGTGTAGGGCTGAAGCTGAAGCAGTCGCTGACGCGCCGCTCAGAACGCGATCGGATACGGCGCGAGCTCGCCGCTCTCGTAGCGTTGCGGCAGGTCCGGCGTCGCGTTTTCCCAGACGAGCAGCATCGACCGCTTCGTGGAATAACCCTGATGCCGGATGTCGGCGGGCATCGCGCAGATATCGCCGGCGCGCATCGTGACGCGTGCGCGCGGTGCGCCGGTGTTCTTGTCGCCGATGTCCCACACGATTTCGTCGGACAGTTGCAGGAACCATTCGACGCGGTCATTGCCATGGAACACCGGCAGGATGAATTCCTCGGTGGTCGGGCAGAACAGGCTGCGCCCGCACACCGACGTGACCGACGGATTCCACGTCACGTCCGAGCGCGACAGGTACTTGAACAGGTTGAACGCGTGCAGTTCGCCTTCGAAACCCGGCTCGACATGCACTTCCGGTTCGTCCTGCGCGACGTCGAGGAACGCGCGGTTGACCGGCAGCTCGTTGCGCAGCGGCGAGTCGCCTTCGAGGCCCGGCATGCGGCGCGTGGCGATGCGCGTGCGCTCGATCGCCGCGCCGTTCTCGCCGTGCTTGCGCCCGAACGCCGTGCCCGTTTCCTGCGGCGCCGCGAACGGATCGAAGCCTTCGTTCGTCCAGTCGTGCAGCATCGCCTTGAAGGTCGCCATGATCGTGGGCGTTTCAAAGGTCTCGGTGTAGTCGACCCCGGCGTCCTTCAGGATGCCGTTGAAGGTGCCTGCATACATGTCGACCTTGCCGTAGTGATTGCGCGTGCCGAACACGTGGTCGAAATTCACCCAGCCGTAGAAGAAGCCCCATGCGACGTCGCGCATCATCGCGCGCAAGAACGCGTCCGCCGGCATCGCATGCGTGCGCATCTGGCCTTTCGCGGGCCAGCTGATCTTCACGAAATATTCATCGCGCTGGAATTCGAATTCGCCGAGCTGGAAGCGGCGGTAGCCGGTGACGGCATCGGCGTCGGTCGATCGCACCAGATCGGCGGCAAAGCCCGTGGAAAGGTCGAGGGTGTCGAGGGTGGCCATAACGTGTCTCCTGGAAGTGTCGAATGAGGTCGGTCGAATCAGTGCAGGCAGATCTCGGCCCACTTCTCCACGGACAGCTCGCCAAGGACGGTCTGCACGAGCGCGACGCCCGGCTGGCTCGCGGTGAAGCGGTAGGCACTGCCGGCCGGCAGCAGCGCCTGATGGCCCTTGCACAGCACGACGTACCCCATCTTTCGGCCTGCCGGCTGAGCGCCGGCGCTCACGGTGCCGCGCCCCGATTTCGGCGGCGTATCGAGCTTGATGAATTCGATCCGGACTTCGCCATCCATCTGGATCACGAACTCGTCGTGTGCGCAGGCGAACCACGGCGACTGGCCGTCGGTCCTCAGCACTTCGATCACGTATTCGAGATTCTTGCCGGCGACGACCTTTTCATAAGGGGCCGACTTCGATGCGACCTCGAACACGTTCGAGAACGCGTAGTGCTGCGCGCTGCCGCTGGTGATTTCGATCTCGCCCTTCCGGTAACTGTCGAGCGAGCCAAAGACGGTGTGGAATGCCGTGTCGGTCATTGCTGTCTCCTGAGTTGAACTGCTTGTTGGATTCAACTCTAGGGGCAACGAACAGCAGCAACAAGGCAACGGACGGCGATTACGGCATTTGCGTTTCGCGAATAATCCGCGCGGTTCAACGCACCCAGCCGCGCGCCAGAAGGGGAACATCCCACGGGGATTCGTCGCCGATATAGTCCGCGAGGAATTCGACCAGCGCCTTCACCTTCAGCGCCTGTCGCTGCGTTGCGGGATAAACGGCGGCAAAACTCAGCGGCGCGAGCTGATAGTCGGTCAGGATCGGGACCAGGCGGCCCGCGACTAGCGCGTCGCTCGCCACGAGCGTGGGCAGGCAAACGACGCCGCCACCGGTCAGCGCGTACTCACGCAGCAGGTGCACGGAGTTCGAGCGGATCATTCCCGGCAGCTCCATTTCGACGACCTCGTCGCCGCGCGTCATCGTCCAGCGGTTGCGCGACGGATAGCCCGAATACAGCGCGGTCGTATGCTGCAGCAGGTCGCGCGGATGTTGTGGCGCACCATGCGCGTCGAGGTAGGCGGGCGACGCGCAGAAGAGGCGCCTGACGGTGAACAGCCGCCGTTCGATCAGCGACTCGGAGATCGGCGGAAAGATCTGGAACGCGATGTCGAACCCTTCCTCGACAGGGTCCACGACACGGTCATTGACGATCACGTCGAGCTGGATGCCCGGGTAGCGCCGGTTGAATTCCATCAGCGGCGCGCCGAAGTGATCGAGCGCGAAACCGGGCAGCATCTGGATGCGCAGCCGCCCGGTGGGCGTGGCGCGAAGCTCGCGCATCTGGTCCGTCAACTCGTTGACGCGCCCCACCACCTCCGCGCACTCGCGATAAAACGCCTCGCCCACTTCCGACAGGCGCACGTGGCGGGTGCTGCGATGGAACAGCGGCGCGTTGACGAACTTCTCGAGCTGCTGGATGCGGTTCGTCACGACCGAGCTGGTCACGCCGAGCTGCCGCGCCGCCTCGGCGAAGCTGCTCGCCTCCGCCACCCTGACGAATGCCTCGATGCTCAGAAACCGGTCCATGCCGCGCCCTTTTTCGACAGCGAAACCGGCAGTCTACCCGTGCGAATGTCGGGCTGTGTCATGCGGAAGGCGTCACTGTGTCATCCAATCGATGTCAATCGCCGATCGCACCGCGCGCCGCCTGCGCCGCCCTGCCCGCGCAGGCCTTACCGTGATTGCTCGCCGGCCGCCAGTTCCGGTTGCACGGCCACGCGACGCTGCAGCACGGCCGGCGCGGTTTCCTTCAGCAGCAGGCTGACCAGGATGCCCAGCACGACCGCGCCCATCGGCAGCCACAGAATGTTCTGGATGCCAAAGTGTGCAGCGACGTAGCCGCCCATCGCCGGCGCGATGCCGCCGCCGAAGATCTCGCCGACGCCGACCACCACGCCGATCGACGTCGACACGAGCCCGACGGGCGCGGCCTCCGTCGCCACCGGGCCGGACAGCAGCGACACCAGGCCGAGCGTGAAGAACGACGCGACGAACAGGACCCCGAACAGCGCGAACGGCTGCGGGCCGAGGCCGCGGAAAAGATAGAGCATCACGGCCGTCCCCGTGAAGCCGACGATGCTTGCGAGGCGGCGCCCGACCAGGTCGGACAGGCCCGGCAACCCGAACTGCCCGAGAAAGCCGCCGAAGCCGATCGCCGACACGACGAGGCCCATCTTCTGCGTGCCGAGCGCCAGGTAATCGGTCAGGTACAGCGGCAGCAGTGCGCCGAGCACGAATACGCCCGTCATCGCGCAGCACAGTGCGGCCATCGCCACGAGGATGTTGCGGCTCCTGAGCACATGGCCGAGCGACGCCGGAGCATGCTCCGACGCGACGGCCTTCGTCACCTTCGGCTCACGGATGACGAAGAACATGAGCGCGCCGAGGATCAGGCCGGGAACGGCCACGAGTGCAAAGACCCAGCGCCACGACACGAAACCGAGCAGCTGCGTCGCGATGATCGGCGACAGCGCGAGCCCGAACAGCGCGAAGCCGCTTTGCTGCAGGCCGAGGTTCAGCCCGCGCCGCCGCGGATGCGACGCGTCGGCCGTCGCGGCAAAGCTCGTCGGGCAGAACGAGCCCTCCGCGACACCCATCAGGCCGCGAATCGCGATCAGGCCGAGCAGCCCGCCCGCGAGCCCCGAGAAGCCCGACAGCAGCGAGAACGCGATGATGGCCGGAATCAGCACCTTCCTGCGGCCGATCTTGTCGGAGATGCCGCCCATCAGCGCCGCGAAGATGCCCCACGACAGGCCGAGCACGCCGATGCAGTTGCCGACGTCCTGCGCGGTCAGGTTGAGGTCCTTCATGATCGAAGGGAACAGCGGCGCGATCAGCCAGCGGTCGAGGCCGACCAGCCCGAAGCCGAGCGCCAGCAGCGTGACCGCCTTCCACTCATAGGAGGTATCCCACTCGTTTGCTTTCATTTCCGTCTCCGTGGACACAGGTTCGCCTGCGCGCGCCGGAGCGCCTGCGCATGAGCCAGGTCCGATGTCTTTTGTGTGCGACGCGAATCGCGAGGAAGTGCCGGCCGCCGTTCCGGTGCGACGCGTTGAGTTCAATCAGCCGACGCCACCACGATAGGTGGAACACCGTCGGTCGGGTATGGAACAACCGGCGAACGCGTCATTCGCGAAACGCAAATAATCGGGGGCGGTGCCGGGAAGGGGCGGCGCGCAGGCGCGGCGCGAACGGCCGCGGCGTTGAAGTGGCGTTCACGCACGTTGCTCGGGGGGATTCCCTCATAGACAGGGGCGATTCCCGCCCCCGCGCTGCATCCGCAGCGGGCCTGGCCCCGCGTTCGTGGGCGGCTGCGCCCTGCCGGACTCGCATGGAAACAATTTCCCCCATTCCACATATGAAGAAAACGTTATTCCATATAAAGCGGTATCAGCGACCAACTTTGGATCCTTTTTCCCTCCTGCCCCCCGTATCATTTCTCCCATTCTGAAAGAACAGAGCAAGAGACGGACATGAGCCAACCCACCACGCTGCACTACCTCGACTACGCGGCCACGACGCCCGCCGATCCCCGCGTGATCGAAGCGATGACGGCCTGCCTCGGCTTCGACGGCATCTTCGGCAATCCCGCATCGAGCTCGCACGCCGCCGGCCGGCTGGCGAAAGACAAGGTCGAGCAGGCACGCGCGCAAGTCGCCGCGCTGATCGGCGCGGATGCCGACGAGATCGTCTGGACGTCGGGGGCCACCGAATCGAACAACCTCGCGCTGAAGGGTTATGCGGAAAACGCAACCGACCAGCGCCACCTGCTCACGAGCCGCATCGAGCACAAGGCCATTCTCGACACGATGGCGAACCTGTCGAAGCACGGCATGTCGGTCACGTTCCTGACACCCACGCGCGACGGCGAGATCACCGCCGACGCCGTCGCTGCCGCCATCGGCCCCGATACGGGCCTCGTGTCGCTGATGCTCGTGAACAACGAGCTCGGCACACTGACCGACATCGGCGCCATCTCCCGCGTCGTGCATGCCGCAGGCGCGCTGCTCCACGTCGACGCCGCGCAGGCGCTCGGCAAGACGCCGATCGACGTGCGCGCGCTCGGCATCGACATGCTGTCGATGTCCGCGCACAAGGTGTACGGCCCGAAGGGCATCGGCGCGCTGTTCGTCCGCCGCGACATCGCGGCCCGGATCGCGCCTCAGATTCACGGCGGCGGGCACGAGCGCGGCCTGCGCTCGGGCACGCTCGCGACGCATCAGATCGTCGGCATGGGCGTGGCATGCGAACTGGCCGCGGAAAAACTCGACGGCGAAGCCGCACGGATCGCGGCACTCGCCGCGCGCCTGACGAGCGCGCTGGCCGCGCTCGGCGATGTCACGCAGAACGCGGCCACGGCGCGCCGCATCCCGCATACGCTGAGCCTGACGGTCAATGCGCCTGGCTTCTTCCCGTTCATGCTCGACGAAGCGCTTGCCGTGTCGTCGACCTCCGCGTGCAACTCGGCCAGCGGTGCACCGTCGCACGTGCTGACCGCGATGGGCCTCGATGCGGAAACGGCGGGCCGCACCGTGCGCGTGAGCTTCGGCCGCTTTACGACGGAGCAGGACGTCGAGTTCGCGATCGCCTGTTTCCGCCAGGCGATCGAGCAGTGTCGCGCGACGGCCGCGAGCGGGTTTTCCGCTTCGCGGCAGATCACGGCGGCCGACCTGAAGGCGATCCGCAATGCCGGCTTCCGCTCGGTGATCTGCAACCGTCCCGACGGCGAAGGCGTCGACCAGCCGGCGTTCGACGAGATCGCCGCGGCGGCCCGCGAACTGGGCCTCGAAGCGCGCTATCTGCCGGTCGAGCGCGACCGCATCGGCGATGCGGAAGTCGATGCATTCGGTGCGCTGATCGATACACTGCCAAAGCCGGTGCTCGCGTACTGCGGAAGCGGCAGCCGGGCCGGCATGCTGTGGAATCGTCTGTCCGCCCGGCGCACGGCCCCGGTCTCGGCCTGAACCCGCGCACCGCCGCGTGATGCGGCACCGCCCCGCGTTCGCGTGCGAAGCTGAAGCGTCGATGCTTCGATGCTTCGATGCGCTGCCGGGCGGTGGCGTCGAGAACGTCAGCAGTGCAGATTCACCCGGATCGAGCTCAACGCGACTCCCGTCGCGCATCCTGAATCCCCACGCCGCGACTTCACCGCCAGGAAAGCGGCACACGATCAGGCTTCGATCGGGCAAGCCCGGGTGCCGGTGAAATCCGGCACAATGGCCGTCGTGTCCGTCCCCCGAAACCCCAATGCCCTGCCCGTCACATTCCCGCGCGTGGAAGCGCGCCGACGCTGACGCACCTTCTGCCGACAGCCCGTGCAACCGGCGGCGGGCCAGCCGGGCCACCGTGCTGCTGCTTGCCGCGAGCGTCGCTGCGTGTGACGCGACGCCGGTACCGGACCGGCTCTCGGACCTCGACGCGACCTACGCGATGCAGGAGCGATTCGGCCTCGGCGACGTCATGGTGTTTCTCGGGTCCTGCATCGGCGCCAAGAACCCGACTTACCCGGGCCAGGCCGCCTGCACCGTGGCCATCCGCTCGAACGGCCACGGGTCGGAAACGCAGGCCGATTTTCACTGGAACGGGAAGAAATGGGTGGCCGAGCCCACCGAGTCGCGAGACCTCCTGCCCTATCCCGATCCCGAGCTCGCAGGGTTGGTGAAGTAAGCGCGCACGACGCCCGCTACTCCGGATACTCCAGTTGCAGTGCGACCCAGCCCGATGTCGCGTTGCCATAGCGTGCCGCGATGTCTCCGAGCACACCCGGCAGCACCGACTCGCCACGCCGCCCGGCCGGCATCGTCACGCGCGCGTGACGGACATTCGCCGGCTGCGCCAGCAGCCGCAGCCCGTGCCTCGACTCGATCACGCGCGCGTCTGCCGTCGCGACGACGTCACTGCGCCAGGTCCGCGCCCATGCGTCGGCGGTCAATGCAACCGGAAGCTCGTCAAACCCGCCTTCGACCGGAAGATCGAACGTCTCGTGCCGCCAGAACGCGAGGCGGTTCGTCAACGCGACCGCGACCGAACGCGCAGTCAACGCGAACCGGCTACCGTCGTGAACGTCGCCCCATGCCTGCGCGCCGATGCTCCGCGCAGTCTCGCGCGCCGCTGCCGGCCCGGCCAGCGCACTCACCAATGCCAGCGAAGCGGGAATCGACGCCGACACGCCGGTCGTCGTCATGACGTCGCGGTCCATCACATAGCGGCGATCGTCGACCCACGTCGTCCCGGTAAAGCGGCGACGCAGGCCGTCGCGCGAATACCAGTGGGACGTCGCCGTGCGATGCTGAAGCAGGCCTGCGTTCGCGAGGACTTCCGCGCCATCGCAGATCGCCACCATCGTCGCGCCGGCAATGGCCTGCTTGCGCAACCACGCCAGCACCGCCGGCCGGTCGGCGCGATGCAGCGCGGGTACGATCACGACATCCGCCCCGGCGGGAACGGTCGCGTCGAAGCGGTCGAAGGTCGTGTCGGCCAGCATGCGCAGCGCGGGCATCAGTTCGACCTCGCCTGCGTCGGCCGACACGGCGACGACATCGGCCACACCGGACGTCTTCAGAATCGCGTACGGAACGATGAAATCGGTCGTCTCCGTTCCAGCGTTGTCCGCGACGATCGCCACGAGCGGCCGCGCGCGGCCCGCCTTCGGCGCGCCGATCGTCAGCGCGCCTGCGACCGGCAGTGCGTCCTCCGCCATCGCCGGTGCCGGCCGCCCCACCACACACGCGCCCAGCATCGCACACACGAACAGCACTGCCCCGCCTGTCTTCCGTACCCGCATCATTCACCCGCATCAGTCGATTGCACGTCCGGAAAATTACAAGGATCATGCTCGCGGTCACAAGGACAACTCCACCGCACTTTCCGCCATGTCCCAGTCAACCTGTTCGGCACGCGACGTCGTTGTCGTCGGCTTCGAAGGCGTCCAGTCGCTCGACATCACGGGCCCGATGGAAGTGTTCGCGGTCGCGAACCGCCACCTTCCCGTCCACGCGGTGCCGTACCGGCTCACGCTCGCGTCGCAACACGGGGGCGACATCGTCACGCACGCGGGCCTGCGCCTTGCCGGTACGGCCGCGCTGGCGGCACTGCCGGGACGGATCGACACGATCGTCGTCGCCGGCGGCGATGAAGCGGCGCTGCGACACGCCGCGTCGGAAGCCGGCGTGCTGCCGTGGCTGCGCGCACGCATCGCCAACACGCGGCGAATCGCGAGCATCTGCACGGGGGCGTTCGTGCTCGCCGCGGGCGGATGGCTGGACGGCAAGCGCGCGACCACGCACTGGAACCAGTGTTCGACGCTGCAGGCGCTCTGCCCCGACGCGCGGATCGAACCGGACGCGATCTACGTGAGCGATCCGCCATTTCATACGTCGGCCGGCGTGACGGCCGGCATCGATCTGTGTCTTGCACTCGTCGAGGCGGACTGCGGTGCGCCGACCGCGCTCGCGGTCGCACGCGAACTCGTGCTGTTCGTGCACCGTCCCGGCGGACAGGCACAGTTCAGCGTCGGGCTCGATATCCAGGCCAACGCGACGCCGCGCATGCGGACGCTGCTCACCGGGATCGCCGACGATCCGACCGGCGATCTCGGCGTCGCCACGCTGGCCGCACGGATGCACATGAGCGAACGCACGTTTGCACGCAACTTCCTCAAGGAAACCGGGCGATCGCCCGCGCAGTTCGTCCTGGCAGCACGCGTCGAGCGCGCGAAGGCGCTGCTCGAGCGGGCCGACTGGCCGCTCGAACGCATCGCCGAGCGGTCAGGGTTCGGCAGCGTCGACGCGTTGCAGCGCGCGTTCGCGAAGCAGGTCGGCGTTTCGCCGCGCGACTATCGCGCACGCTTCGGCGTGCAACCCGACAGGCCGCGGATCGCGTAGGCCGCCAACCGGCCGACCACGCAGACGGATCGCCCGCCGTTGACGCAACCCGCCGCCACGCGGGCTCGCGTGTCACCGTTCGCGTGTCACCGTTCGCGCTTCCCGCGACCGCCGCCGCCCCCAGCCCGCCGCCCACCGCCCACCGCCCTCGAATGGTGCATCCCTCCGGATTTTCACTACGTTGCCGAAATCTGATAGAGCCGGGAGATTTGATTTCATACCGTTCACGCATCGGACTGGAAAGCGATTGCCGCTCGACCCCGGCATCGCGAGCCGCCGACGAATCCCAGGAGCGGGCCGGATTGCACGGCCCGGGCGGCGATGACGGTCCTGCCACGCAGGACATTCGTGACGGAGCGACCATGGATGCAAAATTCCAGCCTGATTCAGGCACCGACAGTGACGTAAGCCTGCTGCACAAGATGGGCTATGCGCAGGAACTGTCGAGACGTATGAGCGGTTTCTCGAACTTCGCCGTGTCGTTTTCGGTGATCTGCATCCTGTCGGGCGGCATTACCGCGTTCCAGCTCGCGTTTTCCGCCACCGGCGGCGCGTCGGTCGGCCTCGGCTGGCCATTGGGCTCGCTGTTCGCACTGATCGTCGCCGTGTCGATGTCGCAAATCGCGTCCGCGTTTCCGACGGCCGGCGGCCTCTATCACTGGGGCGCGATCCTCGGCGGCAAGAAGTGGGGGTGGATGACGGCGTGGCTCAACCTGATCGGGCTCATCTTCGTGATCGCCGCGATCAATTTCGGCACCTACGACCCGTTCTTCAAGACGCTGATCGCGCCGATGTTCGGTGTCAGTCCGGACAGCCTGACCTGGTGGCACCAGACAGGGTTCATCGCGTTCATCACGATCTCGCAGGCGATCCTGAATGCACGCGGCATCAGGATCGCGAGCAAGATCACCGACCTGTCGGGCTACCTGATTTTCGTGGTGACGATCGCGCTGGTGGTGTCGCTGCTCTACTACTCGCCGGTCGCGTTCGATGTGCATCGGCTGGTGACGTTCACCAACTTCACCGGCGTCGATGGCGGTGCATGGCCGAAGCAGGCCACGCCGCTCGCGTTCCTGTCCGGCCTGCTGCTCGTGACCTACACGATCACCGGCTTCGATGCTTCCGCCCACACGTCCGAAGAGACGCATGACGCGGCCAGGAACGTGCCGCGCGGCATCATCGGCTCGGTGTTCTGGTCCGCGGTGTTCGGCTACGTGATGGTGTGCGCGTTCGTGCTGGTGATGCCCGACCTGACCGCCGGCATGAAGCAGGGCACGGGCTTCTTCGAAGCGATCCTCGCGCCGATTCCGAAGACGCTGCGCGTCAGCCTGGAACTCGCGATGTTCTTCATCAACTACGTGTGCGGGCTCGCCGCGATCATGTCGACATCGCGGATGGTGTACGCATTCGCACGCGACGGCGGCCTGCCGGCGTCGAAGCTGCTGCGCAGCGTAAGTCCGGCCCACCGGACGCCCGGGCCCGCGATCTGGACGTGTGCGGTGCTCGCGATCGTCGTCACGCTGTACGGCGACGCGTTCTCGGTGCTGAGCGCCGGCAGCGCGGTGTTCCTGTTCATCTCGTATGCGATGCCGATCGGCTCCGGGATGCTGGCCGAAGGCCGTACGTGGACCGACAAGGGCCCGTTTCAACTGGGGATCTGGTCGAAGCCGTGTGCGTTGCTCGCGCTGGTCGGCGCCTGTGTGCTCGCGTATGTCGGCATCCAGCCGCCGAACGAAAAGGTGCTGTACGTGCTGGTCGGCTTCGTGGTGGTGCTGATGGTGATCTGGTACGGCTTCGGCGTGCGCAACTCGTTCGCGGGGCCGCCGGTGCTGAAGGACACGCGCAATCTCGATCGCATCCGCGAACTCGAGGCGAACGTCGATCCGTCTGTCTGAAGCATCATCAGGCACACTGAAAAACCGACTCGCTGGCTCGATGCCGCGAGTCGGTTTCTTTCGACATCGATGCGGAACGACCTCGATCCGGCACTCCAACGCTTCTGGCCGTCGATCACTCGCCTGACGGCCATGGCCGTGATCGTCGCGAGGGTCGCATTGCCGCTCACAAAAGTCCTCGCATGCAACCCCGGCACCAACCACGCGGCCACCGATGGTCCGGGCGGCCGCGCCGGTTCGTCACACGCCCCTATTGCCCGCCGCCGTAGAACTGATTCATCCGCTCGAGCTCGCCCGACTTCCGCGCGCGCATCAGTTCCTCCTTCACCTGAGCGCGCGTGATCACTGCGGGGCCGCCCGCCTGCGACCCGGCACTGGGCATGGAGCCTACTGCGGTGGCGCTGATCGCGGCATCCGAGGGTGTGCCGGGGCTCTCGTCGGCTCCGCCGTCCGCACGGGCAAGCCCCGCCGCACCCAGCACGCACACGGCGGCCAGCGCCGCCTTATAAACCGTCTTCATCGTGGCACCTCATATGAAAAGACATTGCGACTCGTACGCGGGAACGGAGCCGGGATCCGGCCGTCCGCGCGATTCGACACACCTCGCCGATGCGACAACGTCGGCCCTGACGGCATGCGCCGCGCCTCGCGAATCGCGAGCATTCCACTGCGTCGCGCCAGCCATCGTCGGCTTCGCACGTTCGAGGTTCCATCGAGCGACCTTCGCGTCCTCCAGTGACTTCCCCCGGGCCAGCGCATTCGCATCCGAATACGCGATATTGCCTCGCTGCGGCCTCGTGCATGCGTTTGCCTGCGCATCGTGCCGCAACGCGGATCGAACGTGCCTGCAGCGCTCCCGCGACTGGGCGGATCTCGCGCTTCGAGCCACTGCGCACCAGGCAGGGCAACCAGCAGGAATGGATTAATGATAGAAATCAGCCCGCCGGTTTAACGCCCCCTGACGAGGGGGCAATTGTGGAATTCGTCGACTTGCCGACCTAGACTGGACACCGTAGGCGCAAGGCTCGGGCGGCCCGCGTTGCGCCGCCGTCGCATGCAAGCCCGTCGCAGGTCAAGGGATGCACCATGTCCGACAAATATGTCGCGCTAGCGGGCCACATCCGGCGACTGTGTTCGTTTGGCATCGAACCGCGCCTCGTCATTCCTCATGTGGTTGAAGCGACGCGGCGCATCGTGGGCGCCGATTGGGGCATGTTCTTCTATACCGACGAGCACTACGCCGTGTCGGACGTATACAGCGAAAACGACGCCGTCTATCAAGTCCTGCCCACCTACTTTGCCGACGTCCACAACACCGAAAAACAGGAAGTGCTCGGCGTCACGTTCTCCGATGCGATGCGCCGCGGCCGCGGATTCGAAAACAGCGCCCGTTACGACGCAGCGCTGCTGGAAAGTGCAATGTATGCGGAGCTGTGGCGGCCGGTCGGGATGCGACATTGTCTCGAGTTGACGGCGACCGATGGCACCCGTGGCTGGGGAAGCCTGAAATTGTGCCGTGCGCCCGGCAGTCGCCCGTTCTCGGAAAAGAACCATCGGGACATCGCGCCCTTCGCGCGACATATCGCGCATGCGCTTTCGTGCCCGAACCATCAGCCACTGCGCGAAGCGGAAGGCAGCCAGTCGGCGATCATGGTCATCGACAACACCGGGAAGCTCCTGCTGCAGAGCGAGGACAGCACCAGAATGCTGGCGCTCGCATCCGGCGAACCGCTTGCGTTCTATCGTCGCGACTGCTTTCCGAACTGGCTTGCGCCGCTGCTGACGAATGTCAATCGCATCTGGTGCGGCCTCCCGGTGGCACCCGCCACAATGGAACGCCGCAATGCGGCCGGCCGCTTCCAGTTCAAGGCGTATCGCTTTGCGCACGCGAGCGCAATGCACTGCGAACAGGCGATCGTGATCTACATCGAGCATTTCCTCCCGCACGAACTGGAAATCGAACGTCTCGGTTTCGAGTTCGGTCTGACGGAACGGCAACGGCAGCTCTGCTCGTTACTCGTCCTCGGCCACTCGCAAACCGCAATAGCGCGCTGCCTCGCGCTGCGCGACAGCACCGTCGTCGATCACGTACGAAAGATCTACCGCAAGCTCAACGTCCACAACCACGACGAATTGCGCAGCGTCTTTCGCCTTGGCCAGCACGATTAGCGTCGCATGTCGCGTAGCTTCGAAACCGAACCCGCGAGCCCGGGAACCTCGCAGATCAGACGGCGGAAAAGCAGTTGTCGACGAACAGATGGGTGCCGTTGACGAAACTCGACTCGTCGGAAGCAAGGAACAGCGCGGCCGCCGCGACTTCCGACGGCTCGCACAGCCGGCCTTGCTGAATCGCGATCGCCGCTTCGGTCGCATCGACACCCATCGCCTGCAGATCCTTGAGTTCGCGCATCCCGTGCGGCGTGCGGATGAACCCCGGCGCGAGCGCGTTGCAACGAATGCCGCGATCGCGATACTCGACCGCAATCGCCCGCGCGAACATGTGGCAAGCGCCCTTGGTCGCGTCGTACAGCACCTCGCCCGGCGTCGCGCAGACCGCGGAAATCGACGACGTGCAGACGATGCTGCCGCGCCCCTTTTCCAGCATCTGCGGCAGCACCGCCTGCGTCATCAGGAACATGCTCTTCACGTTCACGCCCATCAGCCAGTCCCATTCCGACTCCTCGATGTCGAGGAACGGTTTGACGATCAGCGTGCCGGCATGATTGAACAGGATGTCCGCGTTGCCGTACTGCTGCCGCGCCGCGTCGACGGCCTGCCGCACCTCCGCCTGCTTCGACACGTCGGCGCCGAGGCCGATCGCCTGCAGGCCCGCATCGCGCAGCCGGGACGCGAGCGTTTCGGCTGCGTCGCCGTCGCGGTCGATGATCGCGACCTTCGCGCCCTGCGCGGCGAACAGTTCGGACGCCGCGCCGCCGCAGCCGCCGGCGCCGCCGCTCACGATGGCGACCTTGCCGGCCAGGCGGCCGTCAATCTTGACATTCATGTGTCGTTCTCCAGTCTGGTTCGTTCGGTCTGCTTAACTGAACAGCGTCCGCAGGTGATCGTTGAGGAAATAACCTTCTGGGTCCACACTGCGGCGCAATGCGCGGAACGCTTCGGCCTTGGGGAACCAGCGGTCCACGTCGTCACGGTTCGTGAAATGCAGCTTGCCCCAGTGCGGACGCGAGCCGTAGTCGCGCAGGATCGTGTCGACGTCCTTCAGGAACGGCCAGTAGTCGACGCCGTTCGGGCCGCCCGAGCATGAAATGGTGACGCTGTCCTGGTGGTTGAACGGGCTGATCCACGCCGGATCGCCCTTCGTGAAGCGGTACTCGACCGGGAAAATGCAGTCGCGGTGTTTCGCGAGGATGAGGTCGCGCACCCGGCGCAGTGCCTCCTTGCCGTGTTGCGCGGGCACCGCGTACTCGAGTTCGTGGAAGTTCGGCACGTAGTGGATCGCGTACACCTCGGAGCTGTACGCGATCTTCTCGTGCTCGCCTTCGTAGAATGTGCGTTCGTCGGTGACGTCCATCACCTTGATCTCGCACACGTCGTAGTCCTTCTTCGAGTTCGACACCTTGCCGGTGTCGGGCAGGCAGTAGAGATCGCGGCTGGCGGACGTCGGGCACCAGAAGAAGCCGAAATGCCGATGCTTCGCGGCCAGCTCGTCGTACTGCTCCATCAACGCTTCGAAGTCCTCGCGCCACACGCGGTCGTGCAGCCAAAACGCATCGGTCACCTGCAGCGTCAGCTCCGACACCACGCCGAACATCCCGATGTTCACCTGGGTCGCGTGCAGCAGGTCGAGGTCCTGCCGGTCGCTCACTGTCATGATCGAGCCGTCGGGCCGCACGATGCGCATCCCGACGACCTGCGACGACAGGTTGGCGAGCGTCGTCCCGGTGCCGTGCGTGCCGGTGGCGAGCGCGCCGGCGATCGCCTGCGAATCGATGTCGCCCTGGTTGACGAGCGACAGGCCGACCTCCTTCAGGTGGCGCGTCACCGCATTCAGTTTGGTGCCGGCCTTCACCGTCACGCGCTTGCGGCCCTGATCGACATCGACGATGCCTTGGTAATCCTGCAGCGACAGCAGCAGCCCGCTCGTCGCGACGACGGGCGTAAACGAGTGCCCCGACCCCGAGCACCGGACATGCTTGCCTTGCCGCGTCGCGGTGTGCACCAGCTCCGCGATCTCGGCCTCGCTGGCCGGCGACGCCAGGTGCGCGGCCACGCACGACTGATTGCCGACCCAGTTTCTCCAGAATCCGCCACGGGGAAGTTCCATCAACGTCTCTCCAGATAGGCACCACGGTGCGTTGTCGGCATGGCTCGGCGGGTTCGCGGATGGCGGATGGCGGATGGCGGATGGCGGATGGCCGCCCCACCGCCCCACCGCCCTGCCGAGCCGCTCGGTAAAACACGACGCGCGCGGGTACGCCTCTTTCAGGTCCGCTCAGGCGCCCGGCAGCGCGCGCATGCCGGCGGGCGGCTGGTCCTCGTTCGCGTGCCGGGGGACGTCCCCGGGCGCCCGGCCGTTGCATCGTATTCATGCCAAAGGTAGGGTGCCGAAACGCTTTCCACTATCGGATTTCGGCAAGCGAGGGTTTCCACGAGGCGGCGCTTTTTGACCGGCCCGCCGTGCGGCTACAATGACCCGACCCGGCCCGCCCCTCCTGCCCCGATGACGCCGTCTGCCCACCCGAGCGATTTCTCTGGCGCCCCGCTGTTCGCGCGAACGGTGGCGTTCTGCGCGTTCACCGACGTGGAGGAACAGGCGCGCTCGTTCGAAGGCTGGGACCTGAATTACACGCAGATCTCGGGCGGCCTGTTTCATGGCTCGTCGTCGATCGTGTCGCTGGGCGGCATCAAGCTGCTGGTCGAGGATCTCGACAAGGTCATCCTGCAGCGCGGCGCGGTGCCGTCGGACCGGATCGCCGTGGCCGTGCCGCTGGAGCTGGAAGGCCATGCGCGCATGTGCGGCGAGAAGAGCGGGCGCGACAGCCTGCACGTGTTCTCGAGCCTGCCGGAATTCGAGTTCTACTCGCCCGACCGGCACCTGCTCGTGAACGTCGAAATCGAACCCGGCAAGCTGTCGACCGAGGCGATGCGCACGGTTGCCGCGTCGCTGCGCGCACGCCCCCTCGCGCCGCTGATTCCGATGGCCACCTATGTCGCGGACAACCTGCGCGACCTGCTGCGCCGGACGCTGGCCGCCGCGGCGAAAAGTACCGCCATCGCAGACGTGACGACACAGGACCGGATCGAACTGCTGGAGCGCACCGTGCTGTACGCGATCTCCGAGGTGCTGACGGCCACCGCGCCAGAGGCCGGCGCGCAAGCCGCGCGCCCGACGAAGTACTGGTCGCTCGTCAACGCCGTGCAGGAGCGGCTGCAGGATGCGTCGACCTGCCCGCTGTCGATCGCCGAACTGTGCGTGCAGCTCGGCATCAGCCGGCGTACCGCACAGTACGCGTTCCACGACGCGCTCAACCTGAATCCCATCGCGTACCTGCGAGCCGTCCGCCTGAATCACGCACGCCGCGAGCTGCGGCTCGGCGAATCCGTGACGTCCGCCGCCACCAAATGGGGCTTCTGGCACCTGAGCAGCTTCGCGCAGGACTATCGCGCGATGTTCGGCGAATTGCCGTCGGCCACGGCTCGACGCTACGCGCGCCACGCAATCTGAATGCCGGTTTGCGGTCCGGCGGCCGGCGCGCGGCCCGTTACGCCGCGTCCTGCTGTTCCTGCCGCACCCGCCCGATCGATCCGCTCTACCCGCGACGCTCGGCCGGCAGCGCGTCCATCGAGAATGCGAGTGCGGATTCCGCCAGTGCCTCGATATCGGTTTCGTCGCCGTCCAGGTGACCGTCGATCCACAGCATCGCGAAACCGTGCACGAAGCTGCGCACGCCGACGCTGTACGTCCGTAGCTGTGCGTCATCGGCGAGCGGCCCGATCATTCGCCGGATCGCTTCCGCCGTCACGTCGCTGTTTTCGCGGCGGGCGCGCGCGAGTTCGCCGTTGTCCTGCTGCGGATCCGTGAAGCCGCCGAACATGAGCCGGAACAGTTCGGCGTGGGCGCGGGCGAACTTCACGTAGGCCAGGCCGCCAGCGCGAAACGCGTCGCGTGCCGACGCGCCGCGCGCGATCCCGGCGGCGAACGCGTCGACCTGCGCCTGGGTCAGGCGCCGGAACCCCTCGACCACCAGCGCCAGCAGCAGCGCATCCTTGTTGACGAAGTGGCGATAGACGGCGGAGTCCGACACGCCGAGTTGCGTCGCCAGATTCCGCACGCTCAATTCATGTGCGCTGGACTGCGCCAGCGTTGTCAGGGCCAGATCCAGCACGGCCTGCCGCAGATTGCCGTGGTGGTAGCTCGCCTTGCGATTCCGGGGGTTTTCACTCATTTGACAGTGTTCAATGTAACGGTCAACAATGTTTGCAACCCAAACATTGTCGGATCTGGCGATGTCTGCACTCGAATCCCTGGCGAAGGATATCTGGACGGTGTCGGCCGCCCATTCTTTCATAGGCCTGCACGTCGGCACGCGCATGACCGTCATCCGGCTGTCGTCGGGCCGGCTGTTGCTGCATTCGCCGGTGCCGCTGGACAGCCGGCTGCGTGCCGACCTCGACGCGCTCGGGGAAGTCGCGCATCTCGTCTGCCCGAACCTGTTTCACCACACCTATGCCGGCGAGGCCGCGGCTGCGTATCCGCATGCGGTGCTGCATGGCCCGGCCGCGCTGCACCGCAAACGCCGGGACCTGCACTTCGGCGCGGTGCTGACCGATACGCCGCATCCGGAGTGGCGAGGCGATCTGGAACTGCTGACGATCGAAGGCTGCCTGCTGGGCGAAACGGTGTTCTACCACCCGGCCACGCGCACGCTGATTGCCTGCGACCTGGTCGAGAACTTCCACCAGTCGCCGCACTGGCTGACCCGCCATTACCTGCGTATGGGCGGCCTCCTGGGCCACGTCGGCTGGCATCCGCTGCTGCGCGTGGTGTACCGGGATCGACGCGTGGCCCGCGCCTGCGTCGACAGGCTGCTGGAATGGCCGTTCGAGCGCGTCGCGCTGGCGCACGGCGATCCGCTGACCGAGCATGCGCACGACTCGGTCCGGCAAGGCATGGCATGGCTTTGAGTGCGTCGCCCACGACACGAACGACCCAGGGAGAAACAACAATGGCACGACCGAATGCAATCGGAACCCCCGCGACAAGCGCGGCCCCGCCCGGCGAGGCCGCAAGCGGACGCCTGCGATCGTGGGCGACCGCGACGTTCCTGCTGTTCGCCGGGGTCACGATCCTGTACGGCCTGATCGCGATCGCCACCGGACAGGCCAATTTCGGCGCGATCTCCGGTGACAGCCTGCTGCATGCGCGCGAGCAACTGCGTGCGCTGTCGACGGCCGGCGGCAATCCGGCGTGGAGCCAGATCCTCGGCACCGACGATCCGTTCATCTGGATCGCGGCCCGGCTGACGTCCGCACGGCTCATGTTCGGCGAGAACGGCTTCTACGACACCGTGCTCTACTACGCGCAGATGCCGAAGGCCAACATCGTCATCCTGTCGCTGCACAACATCATGGGCGGCACGTGCATGCTGCTCGGCGCACTGCAGTTCTGGCCGGCGCTGCGCCGCGACCATCCGCGCTGGCATCGCTCGGCCGGCGTGATCTACATGGTCTCGTCGCAGATCGCGATGATCGGCGCGATGACCTACATGGTGCGCACGCCCGTCGCGATGATGTACGACACACTGACGTTCGCCACCGGCCTGTGGTTCCTCGCGCTGGGCGTGACGGCGTCGCTGTGGATGTCGATCTATCACCTGGTGCGCCGGGACATCGCGCAGCATCAGGCCTACATGGCGATCAATTACGGATTCCTGCTGACCGCGCCCTTCACGCGCATCGACTGGATCTGGGCCGGCATGGTCTATCCGGACGTCGACCAGAACACGTCGAACTTTGCGGCGGTGGCAGTGCTGATCGCGCAATGCATGCTGTTCGGCTATCTGCTGCTGTGCATGAACCGGTGGTTCCAGAAGGCCCGCCCGGCAGCGGCCCACGCGAAGCCGGCGCTGCCGCCCGCGTGGACGCAAGCCGCGGCCAGGATCGGCGTGCCCGTGCTGTCGGCACTCTGCATCGCCGGCCTCGTCATCGTGGCCGACCATTACCTGGTGGCGCCGGGGCTCGACCGGTTCGAAGCCGGCAAGCGCTGGATTCCCGCCGGCCTCGCCGCGTTCCAGAGCAGCGTGCTCGGTGCGGCGCCGGTTTCGCGGTGGATCTACGCACTGAGCGCGATCGGCGTGTGCGCGCTGGCGCCGGCCCTGCTCCGCGCCGCCTTCGGCGGCAAGCCGCAACCGCAGCGGATGCGGCCGCTCGCCGCCGCGACGGCCGTGCTGACCGCGGTGAACGGTGCCGCGTTGCTGTACTGGGGGCAGTTGCTGGGCAGCCCGACCGCGACGACGTCATCGGGCGGCACGCCGTTCCAGATGAACGGTTCGTTCGAACTGTTTTTCGCGGCGCTGCTGCTGTGGGGCGTGATGCGCGGGCGCGACGCGCTCGTCAAGGAATGGAGCCTGTTCTCGATCCTCTGCGTGCTGGCACTGCCGAGCTTCTACGCGATCGTGCCGCTGGTCGGCTGGATCTATGTGCAGATCGGCGTGCCCGGCCTGCAGCATTACGTCGACATCACCAGCGTCTATCGCGTGGCCATCAGCATCGGCCTGATTCTCGCCATGCTGGCCGGCTCGATCCATGCCGTGTACGGCAGCGCGACGCAGGAGCGGTTCGCGCGATAGTCGCGCCGCCCCGGCGACACAGTCATCGTTGCTCCGGAACGTCGCGTTCTCGGCAACGCCCGCATCCCGCCGTGTTCAACCGGCGGCCGGCGCGCATCGTGCACCGGCCGCCGCCCTGCCTGCTACGTCACTCGTCCTGCTGTTCCTGCTGCGCCTGCACCTGCCGTTGCTGGATGAACTGCCGCACATCGCTCATCGTCACACGGCCGGTGTGCTTCGCATCGATCTCGTCGAAGTGCTTCGACACGAAGCCCAGACCGCTGCTCTGCGCCTGCGCCTTCGTCACGGCCGCGCCGTTACTCAGCACCGTATTGGCGCCGAGCCGCGCGTCGACGCGCTGCTGCGCCTGCTGCTGCAGCGTCGCGCCGGTCGACGGCAGCACCGGTACCGCCCGCGTGGCAGGAAAGAACGGACCGTCGACACCGCGCCCGCCGTGCGGCAGTTTCACGGGCGCCACCGACTGCGGCGGCAACGCGTAAGCACTGCTCATCACGGCACCGAGGACGATCAACGGAGACATACGCCGCATCAATTTGATTAGGGACATGATCACTCGCATTCAATGGATGAATAGAGGGTTCCTTTGACAAGGAGTCCCGCTCAAGGGGCCGCCGCCAGTGTCGTCGCGGCCGTCGCGCCCGGGATGCTGCCGGTCGGTACGCTGGGCGGGTTTTCATCCGGCCACGGCGGCGGCAGCGTGTGCAGCGTCAGTGCCGTCGGAATCCGCGCGCCCTTGTAGAACGTCTTCAGGTCCCGCTTCATCTGCGGACGGGCGACGTCGTCCAGGTAGATCATGTGACCGCCCTGGAAGAAGTTCACCTGCAGCTTCGGATTGAAGCCCTTCACCGTCTGCAGCCGCGCGAGTTGCTTCTCGGTGTTGAAGAACGGCGTCGCGAGATCGTGGAAGCCGTTCTCCGCGAGCACACGAAGCTTCGGGTTGAGCTGCAGCGCACCGAGCAGATCGGGGATCGTGTCGGGCATCGGCTGGCCGTCGTGCGTGAAGTCCCAGACGCCGATGATGTTGTCGTTCAGCGGCAGGTAGGTCGCGTTCGGTGCGGTATAGCCGAGGTAATCCGGCATCTGCGTCGCGAGCGCGTTCGTGAACGGCTGCGAAATCAGGATGTCGGACGGGTCGCCGTCGTTCTGCAGCCGCGGATCGGAGTTCGGCAACGACACGCGTCCGTCATACCGGCCGATCGTCGTTCCGGGCAGCAGGCTCGTGCCGAACGGGTTCGCGTTGAAGTAGCCCTGCAGCGCCTGCAGCGTCAGGCTCGACGGTATCCCCCACAGCTTGAGCGTCGCATTGCTCGGGAACACCGGCGTGCCGAGCGCATCCGGAATGCCGAGCTGGCTCAACACCCACGACTGCGAATACTTCTGCAGCTGGTTGTAGATCAGCGTCGTGAACAGTTCCGTCTGCAGTGCGTACAGATCCTGGTTCACCGGTGCCGGCGAAACCTGGTTGAAATACGCCGCGACCGCCGCATAGCCGGGCAGGTAACCGGCCACGGTGTCGGTCTGAAGCAGCAGCCCCTCCGTCGACTGCGTGATCGCCACGGCTTCCACCGCATCCGCGAAGTAGTTCAGGATCGACGACTGCAGCACGATGCCCGTCAGGTGCACGCCGGCCGATTCGAGCGCCAGCGCGAGCATGTCGGTACGCGGCGTGCCGTACGATTCGCCGTACAGGTAGATCGGCGACGTGCTGCGGCTGTTGACGTTCAGGTAGCGCTGGATGAAGTCGCGCATGATGTTCACGTCCGCATCGGAACCCCAGTACTTCTGGTTGGTGTTCGGCAACACGGCTTCCGACAGCCCGGTTCCGGGCGGGTCGATGAACACGAGGTCGGTGGTGTCGATCAGGCTGTCGGCGTTGTCGACGAGCGGATAGTTCGGCCAGTTGCTGCCGAACCCCGGATCGGGCGTGGCCACGCGGGTCGGCGCGAACGAGCCGAGCCGCAGCCAGATCGACGACGAGCCGGGGCCGCCGTTATAGACGAACGTGACAGGGCGCGGCTTGCCGTTGGTGCTCGGCGCGGTGTACGCGACATACGACATCGACGCTTCCGCATTGCCGTTCGCGTCCTGCGCGGTCAGGTGGCCGGTGGTCGTCGTGTAGTTGACGGCCGTGCCGCCGTTTTTCCACTGGTAATGCATGACGGCCGCTTTCTCGGACACCTGCGCGGCGGCGAGGCCGTCGGTCGCATTCATCGAATAGGCGACCTGGTCGACGTAAGGCTGGTTGGCCGCCGGCGCCTGACTGCTGGCCGCTTGTGCGCTGGCCTGCTGGCTGGCGGTCGTCTGCGCCAGGCTCGACGCGCCGACGGACGACGAATCGTCGCCGCCGCACGCTGCGAGCGCCAGTGTCATGGCGGTCAATGCGCCTAGCCCGGCCATCCGGCCGCGACGGGCACGGCGGCTACCGGTACAGCTCCTGTCTGGTTTCATCTCTGCCCTTTGATTTGGTTCGGATACCACTTCACAAAGGCCGCCTTCGCCGGCGAGACGCGCAGCAACACCCGCCACTCGCACAAAAGGCGGTTGGGATCGGACTGCTTCAAGAGACTGAACGTGATACAGACACAGCAAACTGCTGGCGAGAATCGTGCTTGAACCGCCCCCTGCAGTTTGGACTTCTTTTCTGATTACTTGAATTTACGACATCGACAAAATATGCGGTGCTGCGCCGCGTTGTCAAAGATCATTCGGATATTAAAAATCCCGCAATGATGCTAACGGCGGACAGTGTCTGGCAATTGAAAGAAAACGGGATTATTTGTGCATTGCGCGCCTCACCGGCAATAATCCGCCGAATATCCTGCTTTTCTCGCACAACCAGGAATCCTTTCCCGAGTTGACGCAGCGCCTCGAAAGCCTTCAGATCGCCGGAATTTTTCTTTCATTTTAATTATCGGAGATCGATTAATGCGATATGACGGCACGTGCAGTCCATCATTCAATGATTCGATTCACTTCAGCCATTCTTCAATCGATACGCTTATCCGCATCGCGTCATCCATAAAATACCGATTACGTTAATTCGCGACGATTTCTGCGGAATTATTTACCCTTGCACCGGCCGGCCGTTCCGGAAGAAACGAGGCGCGGCGTGCAGCCTCGCCGCACGCCGCGCCTCACCTGCGTTCAATCCGCGTTCAACCCGCCATCAATGCCCGCCGCCCGGCAGCGCGATATCGATCAGCACCGGGTCGTGATCCGACGAACGATATGCATCCGGCGCGTAGAACGTCTTCTGCTGCTCCGCCGATTTGTAGGCGAGCGTGTACTGCAGCGCGAGCGGCTCGTCCGCGTTGATGTGCCATTCGTGCACGGCCTTCACGTGCGACGCGAGCGGCAGCGACGCGAGCGCGTGATCGAGATAGCCGGCTTCGCCGTTGTACACGTAGCTGTACGCATTCGCGCCGATCCAGCGCGCGACGAGGTTGCGGTAGCCGCGCGATTCGAGCGTGCGGATCGGGTCTTCATACGTGTAGCTGTTGAAGTCGCCGATCAGCAGCACGCCCTGGCCCGCGACGCCCGTCGGGTTGCCGGCGAGCCAGTCCGCCACCTTCGCCGCCGCGCGCGTGCGCGTCGGGTTCCAGCAGCCCTGGCCGTCACCCTGGTCGAGATCGTCGTTCGCGGCGTCCGGGCAGTTCTTCGACTTCAGGTGGTTGACGGCCACCGTCAGCGACTGCTTGTTGCCGCCAACCAGCCGGAACGACTGCGCGAGCGGCTGGCGGTTCTTGTCGTCGATCGCGAGCGTGGCCGCGCGGCCGACCGGTTCGACCTTGCGGCTGTCGTAGATCATCGCGACGGTGATCGCATCGCCGCCGAGGCGCGACACGCCCGGATCGACCACGCGCCAATTGTTGCCGAGCTTCGCCGCGAGCTGGCGCACCGCGCTCAGTTCGCCGTAGCCGTTGTTCTGGATTTCCATCAGGCCGATCACATCGGCGTCGATCGACTTCAGCGCGCTGACGATCTTCGCTTCCTGGCGCTGGAATTCCTGGAAGTTCTTTGCGCCGCGGTTGTTCGGATCGTCGAAGCCGCCGCCGAGACCGTTGCCGTTGAAGTAGTTGAGGACGTTGAACGACGCGACGCGCAGGTTCGATTTCGGATCGCGCGCGGGCGCGTTGGTGCGCGGGTTCGTGCGCGCTTCGAATGCCGGCACGGCCGCGCCGGGCAGCGGCTGCACGCGCCATGCGCCGTAACGCACCTCGAGCACGCCTTCGATGTCGCGCACCGTGTAGCCCGCACGCAGCGTATTCGCGGCCGACAGGCCCGGCGCCGGATACGGCACGGTCGCGGGGTTCTGCTTGTTCGAGCCGTCGTCGAGGACGAGGCGGTTGCGTGCGTTCACATCGATCTGCGTCTGTGCCTGCGCGGGCGGCACGACGCTCGTCGGCGTGCGCAGGCGGCCGTTGCTGAGCATCACGCTGCCGTAGCGGCCGAGCTCGTAGTTGTCGGTGACGTTCAGCGTCTGCGGCAGGCGCACCAGCATCCCTTCATACGCGGCGAACGCGTTCGGGCTGTCGACCGGCAGCGTGAGCGTCGCGGGCGTGACGGTCTGGCCGTTCGCGCACACCGCGATCGCGCCCGACTGCGTGAGCTGCGTCTGTCCGTATTTCTCCTCGACCTTGCCCGTCACGTGCACGAGATCGCCCGCTTTCGCCCGCACTTTCGGCGCGTAGACGAACAGGCCTTCGGACACGCCCGGCTGGTTGCGGCGCTGCGCGTCGGCCTGCTGGACGAAGAAGCCGCCGAAGCCGTCCGTGCCGCCGAAATCGGCGGTGACGACGGCTTCGATCGATACGTTCTGGCCGGCGAGCGGCGACGGCGCGCCCGGCCCCTGGATCTCGGCGATCGGCGTCGTGCTGCCGCCGCAGTTCGGGCTGACGGGCGCGGCGGTGGCGGCGAAAACCGGCGCGGCGAGCGTCGGGAGCAGCAATAGCGGGGTGATGAGGCGGATTGTCGAGCGCATGACGGGGAATCCCGGTTGTGAGGGTGGCGAAAGCTTAGCGGCGCTCAATGACAGTTTTTGGTAATCGACAGACAGGCTGATGTAATTGTCGTTATCGCGCTGCGATCGCCATCCAGTGCGCGTTTGTGCCTGAAAAAGCGGGGAAATCGTCTGACGAAAGTCCGTTGTCCCAATGACGATCGCCCCGCGTGCCTGCGCCGCCGCGCCACCGCGGCGTCGTGCTACACCGTCCCCGGCAACGCACTCGACACGAGCACGGCCGCCACCATCAGCACGCCACCGAGCACAACCGCCTCGATCCGCAACACCGTGCCGAACCGTTTCATCGAAACAGCCGGCATCGCGGCAGCCGGATCCTTCAGCGCGGCCAGCAACTTCGGCATCCCGAAGAAGCGGTTGTGTCCGCCGAGCGCCGCGGCGATCAGCACGAGTGAGAGCTTCAGCAGCAGGATCTGCCCGTACGTCGATGCGAGCAGGTTGGCGGGTGTATCGACCCCGCGCCAGCCGTTGTACGCACCGGTCGCGAACAGCACGATCAATGCGTAGGTCGACGCATCGGAAAGCGACTGCACGAACGATGCGCCGGTCGTGCGCTCGCTCGCGGGCATCGCGGTGAGCCGCGGCATCACACCGAATACCGTCACGAGAACGAGCCCGACCCATGCGCTGATCGCCAGCAGATGCAACCAGTCGATCCACACCGGCACGCTGAACCAGCCCGCATCCACCGGATGCCCGCCATTGCTGCGCGCGAGCGCGACGCAGGCAAGCGCGGCCCAGATCGCGAACGGAATGCGCGTGTCGTTCGCGCGCCTGACGAACGACAGCAGCACGACGACGAGCATGAATACGGCTCCGGCCAGCCACGCATGACCGAACCCGGTGCCCGCGAGCATCGAGTGGACGGCCGGCCCCGCTTCGAGCAACGACACTTCGCTCATCAGCGCGCAGTGCGCCCAGAACGCGGTGACGCTCGCGGCCAGCGATACGACGGACGCGACGCGCAGCGTCGTGACGAGCCGCCGCCCGACGCCGTGCTGCCACGCCGACGCGCCACGCGCGAGCCAGTGGTTGCCGAGCAGCGCACCGACGACGACGGCGAACCCGGCGTTCTGGATCGCCACCGACACGAGCCGCAGGAGACCGACGAAGCCGTCGTTCACCCTTTCACCCTGAACGTATAGGTGCCCTTCGTGCGATGCGCATCGGCCGTCATCGCGGCCCACTGCACCGTGTACGCGCCGGGCACGAGCGTCGGCATCGCGAGGGTCATCACGCGTGGGTTCGCCGCATCGACCTTCGCCTTGTCCTGCGTGACGGCGTTGCCGTTCGCATCCGACACCTTCACCGAGCTGAATGCCGGTTCGAGGTCTTCGTTGAAGGTGAGCCGCAGCGTGTCGGGCGCCGTGTCGACCGTGCTGCCCGTCGCCGGTGTAGCGCTTTCGAGCTTGCCGTGCGCCGAGGCCGCGACCGGTGCGGCCGCGAGGATCGCACCGGCCGCGGCGAACGCGGCCAGCCGCGCGAGTGTCGTGATCTTCATGTTCACGCTCCGCGTCACGGCTTCTTCAGTTCGACGACGGTCAGCGCGCCGTTCACTTCTTCCGCGACGAAGTCGATCTTGTCGCCGGTCTTGACCTGCGACAGCATCGCCGGGTCCTTCACCTTGAACACCATCGTCATCGCGTCCATCCCGAGGTTCTCCAGCGGGCCGTGCTTGATCGTCAGCTTGCCGGCAGCCGTATCGACCTTGCGGATTTCACCGTGCGACATGCGCTGCGCCGCGTCGGCGCCCTGCTTCGCGCCGCCGCCCATGTCCATGCCGGCCATGTCGCCGGCCGCGTACGTCGCGGCGGAAAACGCCAGCGCGCAACCCGTTGCCATCAAAACCAGTCCCTTCTTCATCGTGTCGACTCCCGTGTGAGTGAAATGAAACCGGCGGCCGCATCGGCGCGGCCGCCGCGTGCTGCTGCTCGGTCTCAACCGTCCGGCAATTCGCCGGTGTATTCGTAGGCAACGGTGCCCTTCGGATGCCTGAACCAGCCCGGATCGCGATAGTCGTTGCGGCCAAGCCCCTGCCGCACCTTGCAGACCGTGAACATGCCGCCCATCTCCAGCGGCCCGAACGGGCCTGTGCCCGTCATCATCGGCAGCGTGTTGTCGGGCAGCGGCATCTCCATGCCGCCCATCGCACCGCCCGTGCTGCCCATCGCCATGTAGTCGGGCACGAGCTTGCCGATCCGTTTCGCGAGATCCTTCTGCGGCACGCCGATCAGGTTCGGCACCTGGTGGCCCATCGCATTCATCGTGTGATGCGACTTGTGGCAATGGAATGCCCAGTCGCCCGGGCGATCGGCGGTGAACTCGATCGCGCGCATCTGCCCCACTGCGACATCGGCCGTCACTTCCGGCCAGCGCGCCGCCGGCGGAATCCAGCCGCCGTCGGTGCCGGCGACTTCGAAGCTGTAGCCGTGCAGGTGGATCGGATGGTTCGTCATCGTCAGGTTGCCGAAACGAATCCGCACGCGGTCGCCCGCGCGCACCGGCAGCGGATCGATGCCCGGGAACACGCGCGAATTGAACGTCCACATGTTGAAGTCCGTCATCTCGTTCACGCGCGGCGTGTAGCTGCCCGGATCGATGTCGTACGCGGCGAGCAGGAACACGAAATCGCGATCGACCGGCATCGTGCCGCGATCCTTCGGGTGCACGATGAACATGCCCATCATCCCCATCGCCATCTGCACCATCTCGTCGGCGTGCGGGTGATACATGAACGTGCCGTGCGCCTCGAGCTGGAACTCGTAGACGAAGGTCTTGCCGGGCGGGATGTGCGGCTGCGTAAGGCCGCCGACGCCATCCATCCCGTTCGGCAACCGCAGCCCGTGCCAGTGGATCGTCGTGTGCTCGGGCAGCCGGTTGGTCACGAAGATGCGCACCTTGTCGCCTTCGACGGCCTCGATCGTCGGGCCCGGCGACTGGCCGTTGTAGCCCCACAGGTTCGCGTTCATGCCGGGCGCCATCTCGCGCACGACGGGCTCGGCCGTCAGGTGGAACTCCTTCCAGCCGTTCTTCATCCGCCACGGCAGCGTCCAGCCGTTCAGCGTCGCGACGGGCGTGTACGGCCGGCCGTTCGGCGGCACGAGCGGCGGCTGCGTGGCGGTTTTCGCCATCGTGGGCGCTTCGGGCAACGACGCGGCGCCGGCCTTGCTGACCATCGCCGCACCGAGCAGCGCGGCGCCCGAGCCGCTGAGAAATTGTCGACGGGACACCATGTCAATGACCTTCCGGATGCGTTTGTGTCGCGGGCGCCGGTTGCGCCGCGGGGGTGGAAGCCGGCTGCGGTGCAGCGTCGGCGTTGGAAGTGGATTCGGGTTCCGGTTCGGCGGAATGCGTCGCGCGCGGCGCAGCACCTGACGACGGCAACCGGCCGCCAACGGCCATCTGCAGATCGGTTTCGGCGAGCCAGTAGTCCTTCAGCGCGTCGATGTAGCCGTTCACTGCGCCGACCTGTTCGCGCGCATCGGCCAGCAGCTCGAACACGCTCGCGAGCATCCCGTTGTAGCGCAACATCAGCTCGTCCGAGATCGTCTTGCGCAGCGGCACGACTTCGTCGCGATAGTGGGTGGCGACGTCGTAGCTCGTCACGTAGGCCGCATACGATTCACGCACCTCGGAACGCGCATCGATAGCCGTTTTCGCGAGCCGGTTCGCCGACTGCATGTAGACGGCCTCCGCCCGCGCGACCTTCGCGCCGCCCCAGTCGAACAGCGGAATCTCGACGCTGATCTCGAAGCCGTGCTCATGACCCTTGCCGGTCTCGTAGTTGTTCACGTAGCCGAGATCCACCGCGTTGACGAAGCGCGTGGCCTTGCTCAGGCCAAGCGACGACGCGACACCCTGCGTCTGCAGCTTCGCGGCCCGGATGTCGAGGCGGTTGCTCATCGCGAAACGTTCGAGATCGGGCAGGTCCGGTCGCGCTTTCGGCAGGTCGGGCAAGCGCTCGGGCAGCGCGTACTGCGTGCGTTCGCCCCACAGCCCCATCGCACGCGTGAGCTTCTCGCGCGCGGCCACGGCCTGCTGGCGCGCCTTCGCATGCTGCGCGACCGCGTCGGCATGGAACGCCTGTTCCCGCGCGTAGTCGAGGCGGCTGAAGTTGCCGGCCTGCCGCATGCGCTGCGCGAGTTCGGCGGCCGCACTCGCGGCATCACGCACCTGCCCTGCATAGTTCGCGGCCTGCTCGGCGGCGACGGCCTCGACATACGCGCGGCGCGCGTCGGCGGCCACCTTCAGCATCGCGTCGGCCGTTTCGAGTTTGGTCTGCTCGAAGCGGCGGCGTTCGATGTTCGTCGCGAGCGGCATCGTCAGCAGCGCGAACACGTTCGCGGAGAACGTGCGGCCGAGGGTCAGCTCGCCATCGCCGGCGCGTGTGCGGCTGAACGAGAAGCTCGGGTTCGGCAGCCGGCCCGCCTGGACGAGATCGGCCTCCGACAGCCCGAGTTCGGCGTACGACGCCTGCAGGCCACGGTTGTTCAGCAGCGCGACCTGCACCGCGTCGTCCATCGACAGCGGTTTCGCGAGCAACTCCTTGGTCCGCTTGTCGACGGCTTCGCGGTCGGCATCGGTGCGGACGACGACGGCGTCTTTCCCGATCCGCTCGGACGCGGTGGACGACACGGCGTCGAAGCCGCCGTCCTTCGAAAACGTCGTGCAGCCCGCGAGGAACGCCAGCACGACCGCAGCCGCGCCGATCCGCGGCGATATCGCCAGGTGCTTCATTGCGCGGCCCCTCCGTGCATCGAATGGGCGCCGCCGCTGCCAGCCAGGTTGCCGGGCTTCACGTGACCCGTCGTGCGTTCTTTCGCGGGCCGTTCCATCACGTCCCGGTTCAGTTGTTTCCAGCCCGGGCCTTCGTCGTCGCGATACGGCCGGTAGCCGTCGAATGCGGACGGCACGGTGACGTCCGGCACGGCCACGGTGGCATCCGCCGGATCGGGCAGCGGGGTTTGCGCAGGCGCGAGCGACGGCACGAGGGCCGCCGCGCCAAGCAGCGCCGCAGTAATCAATCGCATGAATGGGTCTCGTCGTGAGTCGTCCGGCGGCACGGATACCGCCGCCGGAGCAGATTGCAGAGCGCGGCCGGTCGGGACCGCGGGCAGGGTCTAGACGAGAAGCCGGCGCGGCGGCCTTTCGATGCCGCCGGTCAGGAACGACACGACGACCGGGGCTGGAGCGAAAGCAACGATCGCGACGCCGATACCCGACGTAACGGACATCGCAGGAAGATCCGCCATGCCGGTGCCGAGGCAGCAAGACCCGCACGCGGAGCACGGCTGTGCATGTCGCGCATGATCGTCGTGCGCGTGCTGATGCGGGTCACCCTGCGCGCTCGGCATTGCATGCGGCGCGGCCTCAACAGCACTTGCCCCGTCTTCCATGTGCGGCATGGCCACGACTGCGACCGCGCATGCCCTCGACACGGTCGCGAACGACTGGATCGGCAGGCTCAGCGCCAGCAGCACGACGAGGATGAACTTGCGCCAGTACGACATGGATGCGGAATCAGGCAGGCAACGACCGGATGGGCCGGCGCGGCGCCGTGACGGCGCGCTCCGGAGACACGACGGCCGAAGCTTATCGCCGCCGCGGTGACGACGACATGGTCGAAACATGACCGAATTTTCACGAAACGCGGGCGACGCGGCGTATGCGTTTCATGACAATTCCGTCATCCGGCGGTCATCCTTCGCGCACGCGCGGCGCCGTAAGCTCACGCGTTACACTGACCGGCTGGAATCACGGACAGCCTGCCTCACCATGCGGATACTGATAGTCGAAGACGAACCCAAGATGGCGTCGTACCTCCGGAAGGGGCTGATGGAGGCGAGCTACACGGTCGACGTCGCGGAAAACGGCAAGGACGGGCTGTTCCTCGCACTGCACGAGGATTTCGACCTCGTCGTGCTCGACGTGATGCTGCCGGAACTGGATGGCTTCGAGGTGCTCCGGCGCCTGCGCGCGCAGAAGCAGACGCCCGTGCTGCTGCTCACGGCGCGCGAGGCGATCGAGGACAAAGTCGCCGGGCTCGAACTCGGTGCCGACGACTACCTGCTCAAGCCGTTCGCGTATGCCGAGTTTCTCGCGCGCATCCGCTCGCTGCTGCGGCGCGCGCCGCGCAACGTGCGCGACATCCTGCATGTCGCCGATCTCGAAGTCGACCTGATCCGCCGCCGCGTGCGCCGCGCCGACACCCGCATCGACCTGACCGCGCAGGAATTCGCGCTGCTGCAACTGCTCGCCGAACGCGAAGGGGAAGTGCTGACGCGCACCTTCATCACGTCGCAGATCTGGGACATGAATTTCGACAGCGACACGAACGTCGTCGATGCGGCGATCAAGCGCCTGCGCGCGAAGATCGACAACGCCCATGAGAAGAAGCTGATCCACACGATCCGCGGAATGGGCTACGTGCTCGAGGATCGTTCGTGACGCGCAGCCCCGGCTCGTATTCGCTGCTGCGGCGCCTGACGCTGGCGTTCGCCGTCGTCGCCGCGCTCGTGTTCGCGCTGACCGGCGCGTACCTGTATCGCTCGCTGTCCGCCGAGCTGACGCGGCGCGACGATATCGAGATCTCCGGCAAGCTCAACCAGTTCCTGCAGCTGGCGCACGCGAGCGGCTCGGCTGCCGCGCTGCGCGCCGATCCGGCCGTGTTTCATGAAGTGCTGCTGTCGCATCCGGGCGTCTATCTCGGCATCTACGACGCGCAGAACCGGCCACTGGTCGAACATTCCGACGAGGCGGGCAACACACTCGTATCGGTCATCACCGCACCGCATCCGGCGGGCAACGCAGGCGGAAGCAGCAGCCCGTTCACGTGCTCACCGCCCGGCATCGGCACGTCGCGCTGCGTGTATGCCCGCGCCACACTGCCGTCCGGCGATGCAATTCAGGTCGCGCTTGCACGCACGGCGACCGATCGCCAGTCGCTGCTGGAAAGCTATCGTGTGGACATCTGGCTCGCGGCGGCCGTGGGCGCGCTGCTGGTCGGCGCGCTCGGCTACGCGGTCGCGTCGCGCGGCCTGCGCCCGGTCGAGAGCCTCGGGCGCCAGACGTCACGCATCGAGGCGCACAACCTGAACGCGCGGCTCGACGCGCGCGGCGGCCCGGTCGAGCTGCACGAACTCGCGACGTCGGTCAACCGGATGCTCGACCGCCTCGAACGCGCGTTCGTTCGGCTGTCGCAGTTCTCGTCCGATCTCGCGCACGACATGCGCACGCCGCTCGCGAACGTGATCAGCGCGTCGCAGGTCACGCTGTCGCGCGCGCGCACGACCGAGGAATACGAAGCGCTGATCGATTCGAACATCGAGGAATGCGAACGGCTGCAGCGGATGATCGAGAACATGCTGTTTCTCGCGCGCACCGATAATGCCCGGCAGTACCTGAAGACCGCCGAACTCGACGCGGGCAGCGAACTGCGCCGGCTTGCGTCGTATTTCCAGGCGCTCGCCGACGAAGCCGGTGTGCGCATCGACGTGCGCGGCGAAGCGCCGGTCGTCGCGGACGCTACGCTGTTCCGCCGCGCGGTGAGCAATCTCGCGTCGAATGCGCTCGAACACGCGGAAGCCGCGTCGACGATCGAGCTGGCCGTTTCGGCGCAAGGGAATTACGCGATCGTCGAAGTCACGAATCGCGGCGCCGCGATTCCGCCCGAACAGGTCGAACGGATCTTCGAGCGCTTCTACCGCATCGATTCGTCGCGGCACGGCGCGGCGCGCAACGCGGGGCTCGGGCTCGCGATCGTGAAGTCGATCATGGAGCTGCATCGCGGCAAGGTCGAGGTCGCGAGCCGCGACGGGCGCACGACGTTCGCGCTTTATTTTCCGCGCGGCACCGAAGGGTAAGCCGCTTGCCGCGCATTGCCTGTCGCATTGCCTGTCGCATTGCCTGTCGCTTTGTCTGTCGCTTTGTCTGTCGCATCGGCATGCCGGCCGATGCGACGCGCGACGAAGCACGACCGCACCCGCCGACGAGCGCCTTCACTCCCCCGGCTCGCGCCGGATTTTCGCCTGGCGGCGATTGCGGTCGTTCAGTATCTGGTGGCGGCGATGGTCGGTCATCTTCCTCCAGTCCCGCGCCTCGTCGCGTGTGCGCAGGCAGCCGACACAAAAGCCCGTTCGGCCGTCAAACGCACACAGGTCGATACAGGGCGATTTCACGGCCACGGTCAGGCCGCCTTCGCAGGCGTCATCACTTCGACGGTCACGTGCGACACGCCGTCGAAGCCCTCGATCAGCGCATGGTAGAAACGCGCGTCGCGCACCGTATCGACCGTCTCGACCGACACGATCGCGCTCATGTGGCCGGGGCCGACGCGCCACACGTGCAGATCGTTGACCTTGTCGCCAAGCGCCTCGATCGCGTGACGTACGCGCGCCGCCAGCTTGCGATCGACGTTGACGTCGAGCAGGATGCCGCCCGTATCGCGCATCAGCCCGTACGACCAGTTCGCGATCACGAGTGCGCCGATGATGCCCGCAACGGGATCCATCCAGACCCAACCGAACGCACGTGCGAGCAGCAGGCCGACGATGGCCAGCACCGACACGGCCGCATCGGCGATCACGTGAACGTAGGCCGAGCGGATGTTGTGGTCGCGATGGGCTGCCGTTTGCGAACCGTGATCGTGATGTGCGTGATGGTCATCATCGTCGTGATCATGATCGTGGTCGTGCCCATGATGATGGCCGTGCCCATGGTCATGCCCGTGGTGATGGCCGTGGTGATGGCCGCCGCTCAGCAGCCACACGCTGGCGAGGTTCACCGCGAGCCCCAGCACGGCAATCGGAATCGCTTCGCCGAAGTGAATGGGCACCGGAGCCAGCAGACGCGCAACCGCCTCGTAGCCGATCAGGATCGCGATCATCGCGAGCACGATCGCGCTCGTGAAGCCGGCCAGGTCGCCCAGCTTGCCGGTGCCGAACACGAAGCGCGGATCGTCCGCATGCTTGCGCGCATAGGTATAGGCCAGCGCGGCGATCAACATCGCGCCGGCGTGCGTCGACATGTGCAACCCGTCGGCGACGAGCGCGAGCGACCCGAACAGCGTGCCGCCGACGATCTCGGCCACCATCATCGCCGAGCACAGGCCGATGACCATCCACGTCTTCCGTTCGTTCTGCTCGTGCGCATCGCCGAGGAAGATATGGTCATGCCCCGCGCCGAACGCGTCATCCTGGAAAGTATTCATGTCCTGCCCCGATTACTTGAAATAGCTGTGCACCACGTCGATCAGCTGCTCGGTCGCGCTGCCTTCGTGTGCGTCAGGTGCGTGCGCATCGACCAGATGCTCGCGAATGTGGTCTTCCAGCACGACGGCCAGCAAGCCGTTCATCGCGCCGCGGCAACTCGTGATCAATTGCAGGACCTCGTTGCAGCCGTGCTCGTCCCCGAGCGCGCGCTCGATGGCCTCGACCTGGCCCTTGATACGACGCACGCGGTTCAGCAGCTTCTGTTTTTCACGAACGGTATGGCTCATCGATGACGGGCTCCTGTATAGGGAGGGGGAGTATATCTCCGGAAAGCTTCCCCTATAGGGGAGAGGGGTATATTTTTTTGAGATGAAGGCTTGTCGAAAGAAATCCGCTCGGCTAGACTGCCCTTCGTCTTTGGGGAGTAGCCTGCTTTCCTTCCCCGGAAAGCGAACGCGTCAACACACTCGGCCTGCGGCCGTGGCGCGTTCAGCCTGATCGGCCTGGCGAGACCATGGGCGCATCGCGTCGTTCCTGGTCGGACGTCGGCGGATGCGCCATGGTTCGTCAGCGTCCGACCACGGAGTCCCCATGTTCCCCGCCGCCGTCTCCCCGCGTTTCGCCGCCGTCCGCACCCATGCCTGCGGAGGTGCCGCATGACCTTCATGTTTGTCGAACTGGCGGTCATGCTGATCGTCATCCTCGTCGCCGCCGAGGTCTTCACCAATGCGCTCGAACATCTCGGCGAACGCCTGAAGATTTCCGAAGGCGTCACCGGTTCGCTGTTCGCCGCCGTCGGCACCGCGCTGCCCGAAACAATGGTGCCGCTGCTCGCACTCGCCGGCGGCACGGCAAACCAGGCCGTGAACGAGGAGATCGGTGTCGGCGCGATTCTCGGCGCGCCGCTGATGCTCGCCACGCTCACCACGTTCCTGATGACGATCGCGGTGATCCGCTCGCGCGGGCTGCGCGGCACGATCGCGCCCGAACGGACGGGCTTCGTGCGCGACCTGAACTACTTTCTCGCCGCGTTCTCGCTGGCTACCGCCGCGATGTTCGTCCCGCATCACAACGGGGCCGTGCGCGCGCTGCTCGCCGCGATGCTGGTCGGGATCTACGTGATGTATGTCGTGATGACGTTCCGTGCGTCGAACCAGCTCGTCGATGCCGGGCATGGCACCGAAGCGCCGCACACGATGTTCCTGTCGCGCCTGGGTGTGCCGACCAACCTGGCGACCATCGCGCTGCAGCTGCTGATCGGCCTCGCGCTGCTGGTCGGCGGTGCGAAGGGTTTCATTCACGGCGTGGAAGGTGTGTCGCACGTGCTCGGCGTATCGGCACTGCTGCTGTCGCTGATCATCGTGCCGATCGCGACGGAGCTGCCCGAGAAGGTCAACAGCGTGCTGTGGATCCGCCGCAGGAAGGACACGCTCGCGTTCGGCAACATCACCGGCGCGATGGTGTTCCAGGGCACGCTGCTGCCGGCGATCGGCATCATGCTGACGCCGTGGGAGCCGCGCCCCGAAGTGTTGACCGGTGTGATCATCACGCTCGCGGCGGCGGCATGGCTGCGCTTCAATGCGCGCACGCGCGGGCTTGCGATCTGGGCATTGCTGGCGAACGGCGCGGGTTACGCAGGGTATCTGTTCCTGACACTGGCTCGATGATCTGACTCACACGGTCAGATCCCGCTGCCCTGCCCCGGCGCGAACGATGCCCCCCCCGCGCCGCTTGCCCGCGCGGGGTTCAGATGCGCGCCTGGTTCACACGCTGCGACAGTTGTTCGGCGCTTTCCTTGCGCTCGCTGTACCGGTCGGTCAGGTACGTGCCGACGTCGCGCGTGAGCAGCGTGAACTTGACCAGTTCCTCCATGACGTCCACGACCCGGTCGAAATACGCGGACGGCTTCATCCTGTCGTCGTCGCCGAATTCCATGAATGCCTTCGCGACGGACGACTGGTTCGGAATGGTCAGCATGCGCATCCAGCGCCCGAGCACCCGCATCTGGTTGACCGCGTTGAACGATTGCGATCCGCCGCTGACCTGCATGACCGCCAGCGTCTTGCCCTGCGTCGGCCGTACCGCGCCGACCGACAACGGAATCCAGTCGATCTGCGCTTTCATCACGCCGGTCATCGCGCCGTGCCGCTCGGGGGAGCACCACACCATGCCCTCCGACCATTGCACGAGCTCGCGCAACTCCGCCACTTTCGGGTGATGCTCGGGCGCATCGTCAGGCAACGGCAATCCGGCCGGATTGAAGATCCTGACATCGGCGCCCATGGCCGTCAGCAACCGCGCCGCCTCCTCGACCAGCAGCCGGCTGAACGAACGCGCGCGCAATGACCCGTAGAGCAGCACGATGCGTGGCGGGTGCGTCGACGGCCGCGCGGGCTGCAGTGCGCTCGCGTCCGGTACGCGAAAGAGCGTGGCATCGAGTTGCGGCAGATCGTTCAGGCTGTCAGACACGCTTGCCCTCCGCGTCGATCACGATTTCGCCGTCTTCCTTCGCATACGGCCCCTTCTGCGGATCGGGCAGGATCTCGAGCACCTGTTCGGACGGGCGGCACAGCCGCGTGCCGAGCGGGGTGACGACGATCGGGCGATTGATCAGGAGCGGATGCGCGACCATGAAGCCGATCAGATCGTCGTCGCTCCATTTCGGATTGTCGAGATCGAGCGCTTCATACGGTGTGCCCTTGCGACGCAGCACGTCGCGAACGGGGATGCCCATCGCGGCGATCAGCGCGCGCAATTCCTCCTGGCCCGGCGGCGTTTCGAGGTACAGCACGACGCGAGGCTCGACGCCGGAGTTGCGAATCATGGCCAGCGTGTTGCGCGACGTGCCGCAATCGGGGTTGTGATAGATCGTGATGTCGGTCATTTCCGGATTCCTGAATGGTTTCATGCGCGCTCGTACCAGCCCTTCGAGCGGTTGACGATGCGCACGACGAGCAGCATGACCGGCACCTCGATGAGCACGCCGACGACGGTCGCGAGCGCGGCGCCCGAGTGGAAGCCGAACAGGCTGATGGCAGCCGCCACGGCCAGTTCGAAGAAATTGGACGCGCCGATCAGCGCCGACGGGCACGCGATGCTGTGTTTCTCGCCGACGATGCGATTGAGCCCATAGGCGAGCGCTGCGTTGAAGAACACCTGGATCAGGATCGGCACCGCGAGCAGCGCGATCACCAGCGGTTGCTTCAGGATCGCCTCGCCCTGGAACGCGAACAGCAGCACGAGCGTGGCCAGCAGCGCGGCGATGGACCACGGGCCGATCTTCGCCATCGCACGGTCGAACGCCGCCTGCCCCCTGGCGAGCAACAGCCTGCGCCACACTTGCGCGAGGATCACCGGAATGACGATGTACAGCACCACCGACGTGAGCAGCGTCGCCCAGGGCACCGTGATGGCGGACATCCCCAGCAGCAGGCCGACCAGCGGCGCGAACGCGATCACCATGATGCTGTCGTTCAGCGCAACCTGCGACAGCGTGAACAGCGGGTCGCCGCCGGTCAGCCGGCTCCACACGAACACCATCGCCGTGCACGGCGCGGCGGCCAGCAGGATCAGGCCGGCGATATAGCTGTCGATCTGGTCGGCCGGCAGCATCGGCGCGAACAGCTGCCGGATGAACAGCCAGCCGAGCAACGCCATCGAAAACGGTTTGACGAGCCAGTTCACGACGAGCGTGACGCCGATCCCCCGCACATGCTGCCGAACCTCATGCAACGCACCGAAGTCGACCTTGACGAGCATCGGCACGATCATCACCCAGATCAACAGCCCGACGGGCAGGTTGACCTGGGCGTATTCCATGCGGCCGATGCGCTGGAAGAGCCCCGGCAGCGCCAGGCCCAGCGCGATGCCGAGCACGATGCAAAGCGCCACCCAGACGGTCAGGTAGCGCTCGAAGAAGCCGATGGCGGGCTTGAGCGCCACGGCTTGCGACGGGGCCACGTTCGAGCCGGTCATGGGCGATCCCCGCAGCAGGCCGGCGCCGCCGGCACGCCGCACGCGGCGCCCTCGCAGCAGTTCTCGGTCAGGAACCCGATGAGCCCGCTCATCGATTCGAAATTCGCCGCGTAATAGATGAACCGGCCGTCCTGACGCGCAGTGACCAGATCCGCATGCGACAAATCCTTCAGATGGAACGACAGGCTCGATGGCGACAGCCCGATCTGCTGGGCGATCGCGCCGGCCGGCAGCCCTTGCGGGCCGGCCACGACCAGCGCGCGAAAGATGGCGAGGCGCGCTTCATGAGCAAGCGCGCCCAGGGCGCGCACGACGAGATTGGAGTCCATGGCGCGAAGGATAGCGTCTTCATTTCGACATTTCAAGTATTGTTGAAATGTAGGTGCCGATCCCCTGCCGTACGGCACTGGCGGGCTGCACCCCACCCGTCGCACACCATCAAACGCAGCCGCACGAGCCGCATCCGGCCCGATATGCGCGTGCCGGTGCAGCCGCCGCCCCGCTTCACGGGCGGGCGATGCACCGGCGCGAACTCAGGTCAGGACGCCTTCACCAGCTTGACGATCGTCAGCGTGCCGTCGACCTTCTCGATCCGCACCTTGACCTTGTCGCCCGCATGCGCGTGGTCGAGCATCGCCGCGTCCTTCGCCTTGAACGCCATCGTCATCGGGGGCATCCCGACGTTGTCGAGCGCGCCGTGCTTCAGCGTGATCTTGCCGCTCGCGGCATCGACCTTCTTCACTTCGGCATCGGTCAGCGCGGCATTCGAGTCGGCCGCGCCGCCCGACGACATCTTCATGCCCGACATGTCCATGCCGGCCATGTCGCCGGCGGCAAAGGCGGGCGCGGTGAAAGCGCCGGTCGCGAGAACGGCTGCGGTGGTGGTGACAGTGATCCACTTCTTCATCGTGATTCTCCGGTTGGGATGGATGGCACGTTCGTGCCGTGAGGAACTGCATCGGAATGCCGCACGCGGCCCATGCTTCGCGCACGACGGCGCTGAAGCAGGAGCCAGGCGGCGGGAATGACGAACATCGACAGCAGCGGCGCCGTGACCATGCCGCCGACCATCGGCGCGGCGATGCGCTGCATCACTTCGGAACCGGCGCCGTGCCCGACCATGATCGGCACGAGGCCGGCGAGCACGACGGCGACCGTCATCGCCTTCGGCCGCACGCGCAGCACCGCGCCTTCGCGGATCGCGTCGAGCAGCAACGCATCGGTCAGCGGTTCGCCGGCGTCGAGCCGGCGCTGCAGCGCGCCCTTCAGGTACAGCAGCATCACGACGCCGAACTCGGCGGCCACGCCCGCGAGCGCGATGAAGCCCACCGACGTCGCGACCGACACCGCATGGCCGAGCGCCCACACGAGCCAGAAGCCGCCGATCAGCGCGAACGGCACCGTCGACATCAGCAGCAGCGCATCGGCCGCCGAGCCGAACGTGAGAAACAGCAGCACGAAGATCACCACGAGCGTGACCGGCACGACGGTACGCAGCTTGGCCGCCGCGCGTTCGAGATACTCGAACTGCCCCGACCACGCGATCGAGTAGCCGGGCGGCAACGCGACCTGTTGCGCGACGGCCTGCTGCATCGCGCGCACGGCGCTCTGCAGATCGGTGCCGCGGATGTCGACGTACACGTAGCCGGACAATCGCGCGTTCTCGCTGCGGATCATCGGCGGCCCGTCGGCGATCGCGATGCGCGCGACGTCGCCCAGGCGGATCTGCGCGCCGCGCGCGGTGACGACCGGCAGTTGCCGCAGGTTCTCGACCGAATCGCGCACCTCGCGCGGGTAGCGGATGTTGATCGGGAAGCGCTCGCGCCCCGCGATCACTTCGCCGACATCGTCACCGCCGACCGCCGACGACACGACCGACTGGATATCGGCCACCGACAGCCCGTAGCGCGCGGCGGCGAGCCGGTCGATGTCGACGTCGATATAGCGGCCGCCGTTCAGCCGCTCCGCGAGCGCGGACGTGACACCCGGCACGGGCTTCACCGCTGCCTCGACCTGCTTCGCGATCGCGTCGATGCCGGCCAGGTCAGGCCCGGAAATCTTCACGCCGACCGGCGTCTTGATGCCGGTGGACAGCATGTCGAGCCGGTTGCGGATCGGCGGCACCCACACGTTCGACAGGCCCGGCACCTTCACCGTGCGATCGAGTTCGTCGACGAGCTTCTCCGGTGTCATGCCGGGCCGCCATGCGCTGCGCGGCTTGAACCGGATCGTCGTCTCGAACATCTCGAGCGGCGCGGGATCGGTCGCGGTATCGGCGCGGCCCGATTTGCCGAACACCGTGTCGACCTCGGGCACGGTCTTGATCAGCCGGTCGGTCTGCTGCAGCAGCTCGCTCGCCTTGTCGGCGGAAATGCCCGGCAGCGCGGTCGGCATGTACAGCAGGTCGCCTTCGTCGAGCGGCGGCATGAATTCGCCGCCGAGCCGCGACACCGGCACGGCCGTCAGTAACAGCGCGACGACCGCGACGCCGATCGCGAACCACGGGCGCCGCAGCGTCGCTTCGAGCAGCGGCCGGTATACGCGGATCAGCACGCGGTTGATCGGGTTCGCGTGCTCGTGCGGAATGCGGCCGCGCACGAGATAGCCCATCAGCACCGGCACCAGCGTGACCGACAGCCCGGCGGCGGCGGCAATCGTGTAGGTCTTCGTGAACGCCAGCGGCGCGAACAGTTTGCCTTCCTGACCTTCCAGCGAAAACACCGGGATGAACGACAGCGTGATGATCAGCAGCGAGAAGAACAGTGCGGGCCCGACCTCCGCAGCCGACGTCGCGACGAGCTCCCAACGTCGCGCGGACGTGATCGGTTCGCCGGGATGCGCGTGGTCGTACGCTTCAAGATGCTTGTGCGCGTTCTCGATCATCACGATCGCCGCGTCGATCATCGCGCCGATCGCGATCGCGATCCCGCCGAGCGACATCAGGTTCGCGTTGACGCCCTGGTAGCGCATCACGATGAACGCGGCCAGCACGCCGAGCGGCAGCGACAGGATCGCGACGAACGCGCTGCGCAGATGGAACAGGAACACCGCGCAGACAATGCCGACGATCACGAATTCCTCGATCAGCTTGTCCTTCAGGTTGCCCACCGCGCGCTCGATCAGTTGCGAACGATCGTAGGTCGTGACGATCTCGACGCCGGGCGGCAACGAACGCTTCAGGTCGGCCAGCTTCGCCTTCACCGCGTCGATCGTCGTGAGCGCATTCTTGCCCGAGCGCATCACCACGACGCCGCCCGTCACCTCGCCCTGCCCGTTCAGCTCCGCGATCCCGCGCCGCATCGCGGGGCCGACCTGGATGCGCGCGACGTCGCCGAGCAGCACCGGCGTACCGGCGTCGTTCGTGCGCAGCACCACGTGCCGGAAATCGTCGAGCGTGCGCAGGTAGCCGGTCGAGCGCACCATGTACTCCGACTCGGCCAGCTCGACCACCGAGCCGCCGGACGCCTGGTTCGCGTTGCCGAGCGCGTTCGCGATCTCCGCCTGCGTGATGCCGTACGCGCGCAGCTTGTCCGGATCGAGCACGACCTGGTACTGCTGCACCATGCCGCCGACGCTCGCGACTTCCGAGACGTCCGGCACGGCCTTCAGCTCGAACTTCAGGAACCAGTCGTTGAGCGCGCGCAGTTGCCCGAGATCGTGATGCCCGGTGCGATCGACGAGCGCGTACTCGTACACCCAGCCGACGCCGGTCGCATCCGGCCCGAGCGACACGGTCGCGCCGGCCGGCAGCCGGCTCTGCACCTGGCTCAGGTATTCGAGCACGCGCGAGCGCGCCCAGTACGGATCGGTGCGGTCGTCGAACAGCACGTAGACGAACGCGTCGCCGAACGACGAATACGCGCGCACGGTTTTCGCACCGGGCACGCCGAGCAGCGTGGTCGTCAACGGATAGGTCACCTGATCCTCGACGATCTGCGGTGCCTTGCCTGGATACGACGCCTTGACGATCACCTGCGTGTCCGACAGGTCAGGCAATGCGTCGAGCGGCGTTTGCCGGAGCGAATGAACGCCCCACGCAGCGATCAGCACGGTAGCCAGCAACACGAGGAAGCGATTCCGGACCGACCAGAGAATGACGCGCGCGATCATCGTTCGCCTCCCTGCGGTTCGACCTTCGTCAGCCGATAGCCGTCGTCGCTTTGCGTGAACGCGAAGCGCACCGTCTGGCCAGGCTTCACGTCAGGGAACGCGGTGGCCGACGGCTTGCCGAACGCCATCGTCATCGCGCCCCAGCCGAGCGCCGGCACGGGCTGATGCGAGAACGTGATGTCGTCGGCCGTGACCTGTTCGACCTTGCCGGTGGTTTCGTAGATCGGCGCCGCCGCTTTCGGTGCCGACGCGGATGTCGCCTTCGCGCCGCTTGCGCCGGTGTCGCTCTCCAGCCGCGGCAGCACGCTCTTCAGGCTCGCCTCGGAATCGATCAGGAACTGCCCCGATGCAACGACCGTGTCGCCTTCGTTGAGCCCGTCGAGCACTTCCGTGTCGCCGCCGATGTCGTTGCCGGTCGTCACCTGCACCGGCTGAAGCCGGCCCTCACCGTTCTTCACGATGACGATCGTGCGCTTGCCCGTCGCGATCACCGCCTCGGACGGCACGAGCAGGCGCGACACGCTCGCCTTCCCGGCAACCCGCACGCGCATCAGCATGCCGGGCGTGAGCTTCAGCGCGGCGTTGTCGAGCTCCACGCGCGCCTGCAGCGTGCGGCTACTCGTGCTGATGCCCGGCAGCACTTCGCGGATGCGTCCGGTGAAATGCTGCGCCGGATCGCCCGCGAACGTCGCGTCGACCGGCATCCCCGGCTGCACGTTCAGCGCAAGCGCTTCCGGCACCTCGACGATGAGCCACAGCGTCGACAGTCCCGCGATCTTCGCGAGCGTCTGACCGGGCGCGACCATCGCGCCGTCCCGCACGTTCAGCTCGCTGACGACGCCGGTTTCCGGTGCAGTCAGCACGACGTGCGTCTGCGCGCGGCCGGTGCGGTCGAGGCTCGCGATCATGCCGTCGGGAATCGACAGCGCGCGCATCCGGGCGCGCGACGCGTCGAGCAGGCTGCCGTCCATCCCGCCGCGCTTGAGCGCGAGGTATTCCTCCTGCGGCGCGAGCCAGTCGGGCACGAACAGCGACGCCACCGGCGCGCCCTTCGCGATGCGCTGCATCGGTGCGCGCGCATAGAGACGGTCGATGTAACCGGTGACGCGAGACTGGACGACGTCCGCCCGCGATTCGTCGAATTGCGTGGTGCCCACCGCATCGAAGCCGGCCGCCGTCTGCTGGCGGTGCACGGTCGCATAGCGGATGCCGAGATTCTGCTGCAGGCCCGGATCGATCCGGATACCGGACGCGCCGCCGCCTTCGTCCGCATAGACGGGCTGCAACTGCATGTCCATGAACGGCGACTTGCCCGGTTTGTCGAAGTGCTGGTTCGGCACCATCGGGTCGTGCCAGTACAGCACCTTGCGGCCCGTGCCCGGGTTGGTGTTGCCGGCAGGTGCTGCACCGTTCGCGGCGACCGATGCGGCCGTCGCCGCGCCGCCTGCCGCATGGCGCGTGCCCGCGACATAACCGGCGCCGAGCAGCGCCGCGGCAGCGAACGTCAACAACACCGCGCGCGCCAGTGATTGCTTCTTCATGATGGTCTCCTTCACTGTGCGGCAGCCATCGTCGACGGCACGACCTGATATTCGAGCTGCGCCCAGGTCTGCGACACGTCGCGCCTGAGATCGAGCACCTGCAACTGCGCGTCCAGCTGCGCGCGCCGCGCGGCGAATGTATCGGCAAGTGAGCCCGCGCCGGCCCGGTAGGCGGCATTGGCCAGTTGCACGCGCTGGTCGGCAGCGGGCAACAGCGATGCACTCAGGTTCGCGATGCGTTCGCGGCCGCTCGCGAGTGTTTCGGACTGCGTGCGGATATCGGCCTGCACCTGGCGCAGCGTGTCCTCGTACATCAGGCGCGCCTTCGTCGCCAGTTCGGCCTTCTCGGCGACGTCGCGGTTCTGGCGGTTCTTGCGGTTGATCGGCAACGGAATCGTGACGCCGACGGACACCATGTTCGAATACGCGCCGCCACGCTGCTGGTACGCAACCTCCCACGTCCAGTTCGGGCTGCGTTCGCTGTTCGCGACGGCGGTATCGGCTTCGGCGACGGCAATATCGTCGGCGGCCGTGATCAGCGCCGGCTGCGACAGGCGCAGCTCGTCCGGCGGCAACGACGACACAAACGATTCCGGCGCGGGCGGCGTGCCCGTGACGTCGGCCGCCGGCACGGCGGTCCAGCGCGACAACGCGATGAGCGCGGTCTGGTAGACCTGCTGCGCTTTCAGCCATTGATCCTGCGTCTGCGCGAGCATGGCCCGCGCCTGGACGACATCGGCCGCACTTGCCTTCGCGCCGCGATACGACGCCTTCGTCGCGTCGAATTCATGGTTCATGTGATCGAGCAGCGCCTGCTGCAGCGCGAGCGCCTGTTTCGCGTAGACGGCGTTCAGCCACGCCGTTGCGGTTTGCTGGCGTACGCTCGCGAGCTGCGCGAGATAGCCGGCGCGCTCGCGCCCGACCTGCTCGTCGGCCAGCGCCGATCGCAGGCGCCGCTTGTCGCCGGACACCCACTCCTGCTCGATGCCGATGCGACGCATCGTCATGAAGTCCTGGCCGACGGTGAAGCGCTGGCCGCCATTGACTGGCAGGTTGTCGATGCCGGCCTTGAGCATCGGGTCGGGCAGCTGGCCGGCCTTCACGGCCGCCTCCGAACTCGCGTGCACCGAAGCCTGCGCGGCCTGCATCGACGCGGAATGATCGGTGGCGGACTGCAACGCGGCGTCCAGCGTGAAAGGCGGTTGCTGCGCGTGAACCGCGCCCGCAACCAGCAGCGCCGCCCAAAGCATGGGCGCGCGCCGGCGCGCACGCCGCGCAAGCGGCGTGCCGAAATGGAATGACATGGTTTAACCCCAACGGCGGAACCCCATAGGGATTCCACGTCCTGCGCACAGGACGAACCTCACCGCGAATGCGGCGAACCTATCGGATCGGGATCAGCTGATGCGTGGAGGGCGCCACAACCCGTTCGGGTCGCGGACCGGGAGGATTTGCGCGTAGTGGAAGGCGACGGTGCTGGCGAATGCAGCGGGGCGACTGACTTCGGCGCGAGAGGCCGGATGATAGAGACTGCCGAACTGGCATTGGGCCGTCACCTTGCAGGCCATGCCCTTCGCTTTGGCCTTCGTGGTGCCGGCGGATGACGACTTCATCGAATCGCAATCGCTCATGTCGGCAGACATGGCCATGTTCATGCCCGTGTCCGCTTCCATCGACATCGTGTGCTGCATCGGACATTCCCCGGTCAGCCCGCTGGCTGCCAGCCCGCTGATGGGCAGCACCGCGCAAAGCAGCAGCAGGATGATGGTCCGGAGGAATTTCATGGCGGCGATTATAGCGCGAGGTTTTGCTGCGTGGCGGCACGTCGATATGGCGGAACGACGTGCCGTAGCCGTAGCCGTAGCCGTAGCCGCGGCCTCCGCCGCACGCTACCGCGCTACCGCGCCAACGCGTCAGCCTCCAGCACGGCCCGCACCGCCGGCCGCGCCCGAACCCGCTCGTACCACGCCCGCAGGTGTTCGTACCCGCTCAGGTCGATATCCGCGTTGTACACCGACCGCATCCAGTCGGCCTTGCCCCACCCCGTCAGCGCGAACAGGTACGCATCGGCGACCGTGAACGTGTCGCCCGTCAAGAACGCGTTGCCGTCGAGCTGACGGTCGATCCATGCAAAACGGCTGTCGAGTTTCGTTCTCGCCGGATCGACGTATTTCCCCGCCTGCACCGCGTACAGCAGCGGAATGAAACCCTTGTGGATTTCCGCCGTGAGAAAATTCAGCCATTCCATCAGCCGATAGCGGGCGAGCGTGCCATATACAGGCGCAAGCGCGGCTTCCGGGCACAGATCCGCGAGATACTGCGCGATCACCGGGCCTTCGCGCAGCAGCGTGCCGTCGTCGAGTTCGAGCAGCGGCACGTAGCCGAGTTCGGTCACATCGTAGTAATTGCGCCCGTCTTCAATGACGTGTTTGCGCGCGTCGACCTTGATGACCTCCGCGTCGATGCCGCCTTCGCGCAGCACGATGCAGATCGCCTGCGAACAGCTTCCGGGAGCGTGATAGAGCTTCATGCGTTTCCTTCGTGGGTTGTCCATGTATCGATTCGCCGCGACGCGGGCGCTAATATCTCGCATCGGCGCAGGGCTGGGAAGACGGCAGTCGTTTGTGCCGTAGTCACAAAAAATTTACCGACCAGGATTCAGCACGATGAAAACGAGTGCGACCGGATGTTCCGTTGAAGAAGCGATGCGCCTGCTCGGCGGCCGCTGGCGGCTGCTGTTGGTGTCGTATCTGCTCGACGGGCCGCGACGCTTCAGCGACCTGCGCCGCGACATGCCCGGCATCTCGCAACGGATGCTGACGCTCGACCTGCGCGCGCTCGAAGACGCGGGGCTCGTGCGGCGCACCGTCTATCCGGAAGTGCCGGTGCGGGTCGAGTACGACCTGACCGCCGACGGCGACCGGCTGCGGCCCGTCGTCGAGGTCATGCGCGAATTCGGGCTGTGGCTGAAGGCGCGCGATGCCGATGCGTCGTGCGATACCGGCATGACACCCGGCGCGGCAGCCGCGATCGAAACGGCCCTCCATTCCACCCGATAACCCCATACAACCCTTACGCGGGAACCTACGTTCATGGAACTTCACGCTACCGTCGGCGCGGCGACGTCCGATCTCGACGACGACGAAAGCTTCGCCAACATCTACTGTCACGACGCCGAGCAGGACTACTGCTTCGCGCTGTCGCGCTTTCCGGACGACGCGCTGATCGAAGTGATGGTGCGCGACCAGATCAACTGGCGCGTCAAGGATCTGTCGGTGCGACTGACGGACGACACGATCGACGTCGAACTCGAGCCCGGCATCGCCACGCGTCTCGATGGCCAGACGCGCTACGTGATCCATCTCGCACCCGGCCAGTACGATCCGGTCGCGCTGCGCGCCGCGTTGAAGGAGATCTTCGTCGGCAAGAACGGTTTTCAGGACGACAGCACGCGCGGCTAACGGCTCAGTCGCACGGTCATCGTCGCCTTCGCGATGGCCTGGTAGTGAGCGGTGAAGCCGACGACCGCCGGCGTCGCGTCACGCTCGACCGGCAGCTTCGCCACCTTGAGCGCGGTCAGCGCAATGACGTAGCGATGTGTCTCGCCCTGCGGCGGGCACGGGCCAAGATAGCCGGCACGGCCGGTGTCGTTCTTCATCGGGACGGCACCCGGCGGCAGTCCGGCAACGTCATTGCCCGAACCGGGCGCGATGCCATGCGCCGACGCCGGGATATCGGCGACAACCCAGTGCCAGAATCCGGAACCCGTCGGTGCGTCGGCATCGAACATCGTCAGCAGGTAGCTTTGCGTTCCCTCCGGGGCACCGCTCCACTGTATGGATGGCGAAATATTTTGACCGTGGCAGCCGAAGCTGTCCGATACCTGTGCGTGATCAAACGCTCCGCCAGCGAGCTCCGCGCTTTCGATCGAGAAATCGCCCGCTCGTGCCGTACCGACAGCGAGCATCGCAACGCAAAGGGCGAAACCGGGCTTGAATGTCGTCATCGTCAACCTCACCAGCAAACAGGAATGGAACGGACATTCTTGCAATCGCGCCGATCCCGAACAAGGCGGGCAAAGGTACCGGTATCGCTACTACCCGGCAACGTCCAGCCAAGTCAGTGCCGCTCGCGAAAAAAACCGGATGCCGGTACATTGGCGGCAAACGGAAGCCGGGGCCGGCCGCTTCCATCCTCACCACGCCCTTCATGCCTGATCCGACCATGACGCGCCCCTCGCGACTCCGTGCGCGGCTCCACGGCTCCATGCTGCTCGTCGCCTGCGCATCGCTCGCGCCCGCCGCGCACGCGGCCAAACCGCTGCTCACGTTCAAGGTCGACGACACCGTCACGGCCCGCGTCGAACGGGCGGATAGCGAGCACATCACCGTGCGCTTCCTGCCGAGCGGCAAGACGCAAACGCTCGACGTGACCGCCGCCGACGAGGAAGGCCACTATCACCTCGCGTCGGACGACTACAACTTCGACGGCCACCGCGATCTCGCGATGCACGCGACGCTCGGCATGGTCAACGACAGCTACGGCATCTACCTGTACAACGCCGCGCGCCAGCAGTTCGAGCCGCTGCGGATGCCGGCGAGCAACATGCCACACGGCAATTGCGACGACCTGGTCAATGTGGTGGCGAAGCCGAAGGAGCGCACGCTGTACAGCTCGTGCCGCGGCGGCCCGATCTGGTACACCGATGCATATCGCTTCGATGCCGGCGGCAAGATGTACCTGTACCAATCCAGCGAAGCGATACCGGACGACTTGCGCGACCTGCTCGACGCGGACAACGGCCCGTCGTCGATGCTGCTGATCTACGACGCACAAGGCAAGCGCGTGTCGCGCCGCCCCGACGCCTACGGCGGCGGCACCGTCACGTTCAAGGTGCGCCCGGCGCGCCTGCCGCTGCACGACGCGATGACCGACGCACCCACGCGCCGCTACGTCGTCGCGGGCGACACGGTGGAGGTGATCGACGCGAGCGCCGATTTCCAATGGCTGAAGGTGCGGTATCGCAACCCGCACGCGGGCGTGGTGCAGGGCTGGGTTAGTGCGAAGGAGGCGATGGGCGACTGACAAGGGGCAATTTGTTTTACCCAGCGGGAACCCTTTCCTTGCTCTTCAGCTAAAGCAGCTCAAGGACTCCGATAGGTCGGTCGCGACAGCAGGCACACGAACAGGTCGAGTTTTTGATGCGCTTTCCGCCCAGCGGCGTGTCGACGGTGCGGCCGAAACAGCGCTGGCACGCCTGGCATTCGAACATCGGCAATCGGCCGATCGGGCGTGTTCTGAATCCCGCGTCGTGATATGTCTGCTGCCGCAACGTGGACATCGGGACCGCGGCTCGTGGCTCTCCGGCAACAACGCGGCGATCTGCGACGTCAGAAAGGCCGTCAGTTCCCGATCCTCGCCGACATCATCTCCGACGACAGCGGGCCGAGTATCGAATCGCGCCTCTCCATCAGAACTGAGCCGTGACCTGAAAACCAACCGTTACTCGCGCCGTCGGGAACCCGGACGGCTTGTAGATCGGTGTGCCGGCAAACAGGTCGTAACCATAGGCTCCGAATCGGGTCGCGACACTGCCCTTCAGGCCGATCACGGCGCCCGCCAGTTGCGTGCCGACGAGGGTGATCGGCTGCGGGCCCCACACGCGGCCGTAGTCGATGCCGGCATATACTGCCTGCCCGGTTTGGCCGATAGGTGCCTGCAACTCGTTGCGCCAATAGAAGCCACGGGAGGCGGCCAGCATGGTCTCCCCGTCGAATCCGCGCACCGTGTAACGGCTGCCGATCGTCAGGTCGTCGATGTAGTACAGCGTATTGCCCGTGTACTGACCGTGGAACGTCGTCACGTAGCGGAACGGCTGCTGCGCGATTGCGAACGGCACCGACAGATTCGCGTCGAGCACGGCCATCTTGTAGCGGTAGGTCGGGCCGCCGTCGGCCGACAGGGTGTCGTCCTGCGCGCCGAACGCGCCGATCCCCTGCCGGTATGCGAGCGTGCCGTCGAATTGCGCGTTGCCAAAGTAGTGGCGATCAGTCAGTCCGAATTCAACGAACGTGTTGTTGCGACGCTGCTGAGGAATCTCGGTGTCTTCGATAAAGCTCTGGCCAAACCGACGCGACAATCGGAACTGCGCACCGAACGCGTCGTTCTGGCTACGCGACAGCACGCGGTTCAGCTTGAAATCGACCGTCTTCGAATTGCCGCTCGCGATGAACGTTTGATTCACGCCGGCGATCTGCTGGTAGTACGTGTTTGTGTACGCAGACAGCGTCGCGGTCCAGTAGCCCCACGGGATCGAATAGAAGCCGTTCCAGCCGTGCGAGCCGAGCCGCTTGTCTCCAAATTCGAGATCCTGGCTCACGCCGATGTTGAAGATATCGTTCAGGCCAAGGGGATTGTCGATACCGATGGACAGGTTGCCCTGAAGGCGGCCCGTCGCGCGCGTGCCCGAGTTGTCGATCGAAGCGACGACCGTCCACGGTTTGCCGCGCTTCACGTCGAGCACCACGTCGCTTTCGCCGGGCACGTCGGCCGGCACGATCTGCATCGATACGTCCTGACTCGTCACGCGCTTCATCTGCTCAAGACCCTGCTCGAGGTCACGCAGGTTCAGCAGTTCGCCGTCGCGAGTCGGAAAGGCAGTTTTCCAAGTGCCGCGGAGCTTCTCGTCGGCAAAACGCACATGGCGGATTACGCCGGGGATCAGCGAAAACTTGAGGGTGCCAGTCGACAGATCCTGTTCGGGCAGCAACACGCGCGTCGTGACATAACCGCGCGCCAGGATGGCTTGCGACAGGCCCTTGACGAGCATGTCGAGCCCTTGTTTGCCTACGCACTGGCCCGAATAGTGCCCAAGCCATTCACGCGCGAATGCGAAGCGATCCATCGGCAATGCCGATGCGCCTTGCGATTTAAGGGAAGCGGGCAGCGCATCGGGTACGTCGAGTATGAGACGCTCGATCCGAAAGCAGGGCGTCTCCGAAGGCAGCGTTGGATACTCAGCACTCGCCACCACTTCCGACCGCACCCCGGGTGCGGAGACTGCCCGTTCGCGCTCGCGCGCCTCTTCCTGCTGTCGTGTTTGCTGGTCGTTGCCCGGAATGACCAGGCGGGGAGCTTCCTGTGCCGACGCACTGGACACGACAACCAGCAGTGCTGTCGCAGCAGAATTCCCCCGGCGAATAGTTCTCATGTATCTTTAGACGTGTGATTGTGAATATTGACTACGTCGTGTGCTTATCGGAATTTCAACAAGCAACTGCCAGTTGAACTGTTCTCCACATAGCGCCGGAGTCGGGTTGGCCGATTGGGCGCCCCCCAACTCCTGGCATGACAAAAAATGCCGTCACTTAAACCATGGCCCAAATCTTTCTGGGTTATCGCTCAACATCCCGGCAGTTCGAAGTGGCTTCTGTAGATACCTGAAAAATATCGGCAATTGAATCAAAAACACTGGAATTCCAATCCAAAATACCGACACATCGTCACTTAACTTCAACGCCAATCTACAAATCCCAACCACTACGACCGTGTTGCAACCGGCCACAAACGCGGATGCAAGCGATACAACAAACCAGATTTGAAATGTTGCATATACTCGTCGCCAATTCACTGGTGTCCTCCGGTATTTTTAACGTCGTTAAACAACGTGAATCCTTTCGTGCCGACTCCGAACAATAAGAATCCTTGAGTCGTCCCATATGGCCACGGCTGCTTAATGAACGGAAGCAAATTTACATTATCAATCTTAGGCACAGTGGCTCCGAACATTGATACAGGTCGATTCAAGCCATCAGCCACGCCCATATTGAGAGGCACGGGTGCGCGCAAGGTAAGAATTGCTGCGCCAAAATTCAATCCATCGTAGGCAACATTGCCCCATCCAGATGGGAGAATCTGATTAAATCCCCATCGCAGCGGATTGTCTCCGGGCGCGTTAATTCCATTATAGCGATTATAGAATCCACTACCGCCTTCCAAGACCTCACTCAGCCCGAAGGTGGTCATCCAGCCACCGGCAACACATCCGATACCAGTTGTACACAGTGCCGCTCCAGTTTTCGCCGTCATTCCCCCAAGGGCGATTTTAGTCGCATCTTTTGCCACACCCACCGGGTCGTTCTTGATGGCGTCGCCGCTTTTCTGCAGGAAAGTATATTCAAACAGACCAGAACTCTTCTGTTGGTTCACCCAGTCGAGTTCCTTTGTGAGTGATGCCACCTCAACTTCGCTTACAAAATTCTTTGTTCGTTCATCGCTGCCAGCGGGATATTCCGCCCAGCATTTCACGGCATAACACGCGGCACGCGTAAGACGCTTTTCCTCGTCTTTGTCGCCGTTTGCCTTATCTTGGATAGCCTTCTTTTCGTCCGGATGCAACTGCCGATTGAACCGGTCAACGTTGTAACCCGAGAACGCTCCCGATTCCCCGCCCACTGCCGCTCCAGCCCCCGTCGCAAGTGCGTTCGCCACGATATTACCCAGCGCCTGATTCATATTGGCGTTGCCGGTCGGATCGCTGCCTGCAATTGCGCTGCTCAGTTCGTTCAGCTTGCCGGACGCGATCGATGCAATCGCCGCGCCGGCTGCGCCACCTACTGCGTTGCCGCCTGCCAGTCCCGTCACCAATGCCGCGCCCGCGCCTTGCATCAGTGCGCGATTCGCTCCGCCTTCCTTCCACGCGTCGACACCTGCCTGGTCACCATTCTTCTCGGCTTGCCGTTTCATCTCGTCCGCGTAGTCCCCGATCCGGCGCGACACGGCTTCACCAGCCGCGCTGGCCGCCGCCATCATGTCCGCTTGATTGCTCAAGAGATTCTGCATGTCGGGAAGTTTGGCAACCGTGCCGTTCGTGTTCGTCGTATCGCGGTTCAAGCTCGCCACATCCTGCTTCTGGTTCGCCGAATCCGTAATCGTGACCGCACCCGCGCTTACGCCGCTCTTCGTCGTCGCGCTATCACTGCCGCTGTCGTTCTGTCCGAGCATGGGCGCGGCGCCACCGGCATTCTTGCCCGACGTGCTACCGTGCGTGCTGTAGTTCATCCCGCCGTCGCCAATCGTCGCACCCGCGCTGAAACCGCTTGAACTTGCATCGTAGTGCGACTGGTTCTGGATGTCCGAGAAAGAGAGCGAACCCGTCGTCAGCGCGTTCTTCGACGCATCCGCGTCGCTCGCAATCAGTCCGCCTTTCAGATCGGTATTGCCAGTGACGTTGATATTGAATCCGCCGTCGCCCGCGTGAATCCCTGCCTGTTCATTGACGCCCGCATAGCTGCCCGACGCGTTGCCCTTGCTTTGGCTGAAGCTCGCACTGGCGCCGCCCTGACTGATGCTGAAGCCACCGCCCGAACTCGACTGATGCGCCGCGCTCGTCAGCGCATCCTGCACACTGACGATGTTCAGATTCCCGCCCACATCGGCATTCACCTGATTGCCCTTCACGTTCGAGCCGATGATGTTCGTATCGCCACCCGAGATGATCGTCACGCCGTTTGTTGCGTTTACATGGCTGTTGTTCTGCGTGGCCAGATCGCTGTTGCCGTCGCCATTGGCCTTCGACATTGCCGCCGAAACGCCAAAGCCTCCCGTGCCGACCGACACGCCCACACTCGCGCTCTTCGACTCGTTCGTGCTGCGCGTCGAATCGGTATCCGTCGTATTGATGATATTGACCTGATTCTTCGCGGCCAATATCACATCGTTTGCGTTCACGTTCGAGCCTGCGATCGTCACATTGCCGCTTCCTGGCTGCCCGTTCCCCGTTGCCGCAAACGCTACGGCCCCGCCTGCATTCACGTTCGAGCCGCGATTCGTCACGCTGTTCTCGCTAAATGCGCTCTTGCTGTGACTGCTGCCGACGCTGACCTCAACCTTGAACTGCGGTGTCTCACCCGCTCCCAGCGTCCTGACCAGATCGCCAGCAACCATGTTCGCATCCCACGCAGCGCTCGCCGCCGCCATTCCGTGCAACGCTGCCGCGCGACTGTCCTGGCTATTGCCGGTCGCACGCGATTGACCCACGGCATTCGACACCGCGTCGATCACCGGCGCCTTCAGCGCCAGCGTCAGGCCGCTCTTCGACACTTCCTGCGTCTCCGCGCGATAGCTCGTGTCCCGTGCCGAGTCGATCGTCACGTTCGCGCCCGTACCGCTAAGATTCTTCGCTGCGATCAGGTCGCTTCCCGTCACGTGCAAGTCGTTTCCAGCAGTAACGCTGACGTTGCCCTTCAGCGAGCCGATCGTACTGCCGTTGTTCGACACCTCGGTCGACTGACTGGTCGTCTTCAGCGAACTGCTGCCAACCGACACCGACAGGCCTCCGCCCGACATCAGCCCCGATTCCTTCTTGTCGTAGTAGCTCGACGACTGCAAGGTATCCTGCGACGTCGTAACCGTCACGTTGCGTGCCGCAGTGAGCGCGACATCGTTCGTTCCGACGATGGTGCTGCCCTGAACATTGACGTCCTTCCCGCTGACGATGTTCACACCATCCGCTGACACCAGACTGCCCTGATTCAACGTCATGGTCTGGTCGATCCCGCTCGCGATCTTCGCACCGCTCACCACGTTGCTATGGCTATGCGTTTCGTGCGAATTCAGCTCGTGTGTCTCGGTTGCTGCTCCGATATTCACATCGCCGGCCGCCAGCAGGTTCGCGTTGCCCTTGACGAGACTGATCGCGCTGCCGGAGAGCGTAATGTCCTTGCCCGACACGATATTGACCGTGTCACCGCCGTTGAGCGTCGTGCCCGTCAGCGCCTGATCCGACGTGTGCAGCGTTTCCGCGTAGCTGCCATGGCTATCGCTACCGGAACTATTGCTGTTCACCGTCGACGTTGCGCTCGCCGCGCCGAGCGTCACGTTGCCCTTGGCGGCAAGCGTCCCACCTTGTCCGAGGTCGATCTGCGCGCCCTTCGCCGTCAGATCACCACCCACGACGACATTCGACTGCCCACCGACCGTCACCGAGCCGCCGACCACCTTGTTGATGTCGGTGTTCGATACGCCGTTCGCCCGCTGCACGATCTTGTGCTCGCCGGTCTGCACCGCACCGAGATCCCAGTTGCCGCCGACGCTCATGCCGAGGTTGCCGCCGACCGACAGATTGCCCGCGTTCTGCTGGAAGTTGCCGCCGGTGACGATCGACGCGTCACCCGCGACCTCCAGCTTGGCGGTCGGCCCGAGTGTCGTCACCACGCTCGTCGCGCCGTCCCGACTCACGCGCGTATTCGCCTTCGTCGCCGTATCGAGAATCAGGTCCTTGCCGGCATCAAGCTGAAGGCTGCCGGCCTTCACATTCGCCGACGTCAGGTCGATGTTGTTCTCGGTCTTCAGCGCCATCAGCCCGCCGCTTTGCAGCGCGCCGAATGCGTTGTCGATCTGCTTGCCCTGGATCGCGAGTGTGTCGTCCGCCTTGATCGTGCCGCTATTCGTGAATGACTGCGCGTTCTGGAAATCAATGTTCGTCGCGCTGATCAACGGCCCGTCGATGTTTTGCTGGCTGGCCTTCGCAAGATAGACGACAGGCACCAGCACCGACTGACCGTCGACCACCCGCGTTTCCATCATGATCACGTTGCTGGTCAGCTTCGATACCTGATCGGCCGACAGGCTCGCGCCGATCGGCAGATTAAGCGACTTCGACAGGTCGGCGCCAGCCGCCATCAGCGACTGATACATCGTCTCCAGGTCGGCGTACGGCCCGAGCACAGCCTTGCCGGTCAACGACGTGACTTCGTTGCGCACGAGCTGCTGTTCGTAGAAACCGTCGCCGAGACGCTTCGGGATGTGCGTAAGATCGACGCCGATCTGACTGAAGAAGTAGTCGCTCGAAATGAAATTCTTCTGATTCGTGAACGCCGGATTCGTCTCGATCACGTAGCTCGCGTTCGGCGCGGTGGTCGGCTTGAACAATCCGCCCTGCGGAATCGTCAGGTTGTTCAACACGTTCAGTGCAGTCGCGCTGGCAATGATCGGGTCGACCGGCGCGGGCGCACCACCGTGCACGGACGACGCCCCAGATTTCGAACCGCTCGCGTTCCCACTCAGATTGGTGGGCGTGAGACCCGGCACCGACTGTCCCGGCAGCAAGCCGAGCGACGGAATCGATGCGTTGCCAGCCGTGTTGTTGACACTCACTCCCGTGCCCGAAATCGTGCCGTTCGAATTCAACGTCGAATCGTAACGCGGCAGCTTGTAGTCTTTGATCGATGCTGGCGCCGCCTGCGTGTAGCCACCTGGCCGAGAGCCGACAAACGGCGCATTGCCGAACGGCAGCTTCCAGTCATATTCGGAATTATCGTAATTGTTGTAGTGATATTGCCCAGAGTAGGAAACCGACACGCCCGGCAGTTTCTGACCGGACGCCGTCCAGCCGTCGGCATCGTAGTTCCCCGGCATCTTGATGTCGCCGACCGCCGCGATGTTGCTCCAGTAGTTTTGCAGCGTGCCGACCGACGACGCATCGATCTTGCCGCCCGACACGATCTGGGCGGCCGGGCTGATGTCCGTTACGGTCGTCGCCGTCGCGCTGTCCGCATAGTAGGTCGTGAACTGATACGTGCTGTTCCACTGACCGCCATGAGGCGGCTCGGTGTAGACGCCGCCGATGCTGTCCGAATCCTTCACGCCGACCTGGCCCGTGCGGCCGCTGATCGGAATGCCGAACTGCGCAAGCGATGCCGGATCGATCTGGCTGGTGGAAGTCTTCATCACGCGACGCGTGCTTGTCACCTTGTCGGCATGCAATTCCATGTCGCCGCCGGACTGGATCAGCGCAGACACGTTATTGACCAACGCCGAGTTCGTGTAGTTGCCGCTCGCGTCCTTGCCACCTGCCAGCACGACCTTGCCCATGCCGAAGATGGCCGTCGTCGCCATCGAATCGGTGGCCGTCGTGTCGTCGCGGTTCTCGATGTCATGCGCGAGTATCTCGAGCGTACCGTTGCTGTCTGAACCGCCAATCAACGCGGTCGGTCCAAGGTTCGAGATCGTATTCGTCGCGTTGAGCGATACGCTGGCGCCGACCAGCGCCCCCGTATTGGTCAAATCGGCCGACTGCGTGCGCAGCAAGCCGCCGGCCGTCAAGGCGCCCGCGTTGAGGATGTTGCCCGCGTTGACGCTCAGGTTGTTGACCGATTGCAGATTCGCGTTGTTCGTAAAGGTGCCGGGCAACGTGAAGGCGAGATCGTGACCGACGTTGAACTGCGTGCCGGATGCCGCCGTGTAATCGCCCTGCAGGTTCACGCTGGCGTCATGCGTCGCACTGTATGTGCCACCACCTTGCAGCGTGGCCGCTGCGACCGACAGGTCGTGCGTCGAGCTGATCTGGCCGTTCGTGTTCGTGATCGCGCCAGTCGTCGTGACGTTCACGTCGCCGTTCGAATTCGTGACGTTACCGATGGTGCCACCACTGTTGTCGAGCGAGTTCCCCTGGACTTGCAGCGACGCACCACTGATCTGACCGCCCTGCGTGTTGCTGATCGACGCTGCGCTGACCGTCACGTCCCCGTTACCGGTGATGGCACCCATACCCGACACACCGCCAGCATGACTGTTCGCGATCTGGCTGCCGCCTTGCACCGTCATCTTGCCCGCACCGAGGTCGACAACCGCGCCGTCCGCGTTGTCGATCGAGGCTGATTGAATGTCGAGCGTGCTGGTGTCGCCCGCAGCCGATTGCCCGGCCTGGACGTGGCCACCTTGGTTCGACAAAGCGCCGCCGCTCTTCAATGACAGCGACGCGTCCGATCGCAGCAAACCCTGCGCGTTGTTGACGTCACCCGCGATCGTGGCGTTGATGCCACGCTGCGCGGCGAGGATACCGCTTGCGTTGTTCCAGGAAGCCGCGTTGACGATGGCTTGCCCCTTCGTCACGATGGTGCCTGATGCGTTGTTCAACGCGCTGGCGCCACGCCCCGAAGGAAGTCCCCCTGGGGGATTACCCGGTGCGATCGTCAGCGTGCCCGTGCCGGCATGTGTGATGGTGCCGCCGGCGTTGTTCAGCTCGGCAGGCTTGAGCGTCAGATCCGTGCTGTTGGTCTGGATCAAACCACCGGCCGAGTTGTCGAGCGTGCCGCTGACATTCATGCCCATCGCTGACGACCCATACTGCGTGATCGCACCGCCGTGGTTGACGAGGTTGGCGGCCGTGAGCGCAAGCTGATTGGTCTCGAGCTTGCCGCCGCTGTTATCCAGCGTCGAGTCTGCCGTGACCGACAGGTTCGGCGCGACGATCGAACCGCCTTGGTTCGTCATCGCGCCTGTGTGGATTGTCGCGTTCGTGCCCGCGCCGATCTGGCCGCCATCGTTCGACAGCGTACCGCTGGCGACACTCACGTCCGTGTTCGACAACAGCTTGCCGCTCGCATTGTTCAGCGTGCCGGCAACGATTGCTGTCAGTCCGTTCTGCGCGTTGATCGAGCCCGACGTGTTGTTCAGCGCACCGGCTTGCGCGACGATGCGTCCGTTGCTCGCAATCGAACCGCTCACGTTCAACACCGAGCCTGAACCGCTTCCGAGCGTCAGTGTGCCGTTGCCGGCATGTGTGATCGTGCCGCCGTCGTTGACGATCGCCGTCGGCGCGATCGTCAGATCGGTGCTGTTGGTTTGCAGCATGCCGCCATTGGAATTGTCGAGCGTGCGCGACACATTGACGGCCATCGGGCCGGTTCCGGTCTGCGTGATCGTGCCGCCGTGATTCACGAGGTCCGTCGCATTCAACGATACCTGGCCGGCCTGCACGGTGCCGGCGCTGTTGTCGAGCGTCGTTGCGCTGACCGTTGCTGTCCGGCCGACGATGGAACCGCCGCTGTTCGTCAGGTGTGCACCGGCATCGACCGCGACGTTCTGCGCAGCCTGCAGCGTGCCACCGCCGTTGTTGACCGACTGGCCCGCAACGTGGAGATTCGTGTTGGAAGTGATCGCGCCGCGGTTGACAACGTTTGCGCCGTGGACCGAAACATCGCCGTTGCCGCCGATGACACCGCCTTGCGCACCGTTCGCTGTCGCACCCGCAGCGTTGGTCAATTGGCCGCTCGTCGTCACCGACAAGCCATCGCCGTTGAGCGAGGTGATCCGTCCTGCCGTGTTATCCAGCGACGCGCCGGCCATCGTCATGCCGGCTGCGCTTTGGATGGTGCCCTGGTTGTTCGCGATGACGCCGCCATGTATGTCCGCCGTGCCCTTGGAGACCAGTTCGCCGGACTGGTTAGCGATCTGGCCGGCTACGTCGACCGACAGCGGCCCCTGCGACGAGACCTTGCCGCTCTGGTTCGAGAGGGCGCCGCCGGTCAGCGTCGTGCCTCCGCCACTCGACAGGCTGCCATGATCGTTGATCACCGTGCCGGAAGCATTCGCCTGAACGGCACCTTGTGCGCTCGTCGTGGCGCTCGCGAGATTCACGTCGCCAGTCGTCGCGTCCAGCGAGAGATTGCCGTTTGCCGCCGTCTGGCTGCCGGCAAGATTCACGTTGGCGCCGGTCAGCGACGCATTTCCGCCCGCTACGTTCTGGCCGGATGCGCTCAGCTGGCCCGAGGCCGTCAAGTTCAGATCGCCGCCATGGCCTACCGAACCGTCGTCGTTCACGCCCGCGCCGAGCGTGCCGGTCGAATTGACGCTGCCGGCATGCACTGTCGTATTCTGCTGAGCCGCGAGCGTCCCGCTGTTCGCGAGATCAGCGCTTGTGCTGGCCGACAGTGATTGCTGCGCGTACGTCGTGCCGCTGTTCTGGATGCCGCCTGCGGCCGACAGCGCGAGGTTGCCGCTCGCGGTCGTCTTGCCCGTGAGCACGAGCCGGCCGTTCGACTCCAGCGTCAAATCGCCCGCCTGCGCCGCGATCGTACCGGCGTTGGCCACCCCCACGCCGTTCTCATTCGCGGCGAGGAAGATCCGATTGCTATACATGCCGCCCAACTGACTCACGTCGATTGCGACCGACGGCGCGGGGCCGTCGCCAGCGAGCGGTGTCGCGGCGAGCGTGTCGTGGTTGACCTGGCTCGCGCCGGCGATCACGTTCAGATTCTTCGCATAGACCGCCGCGTTGACCTGCACCGCGCGTGCAATCAGATCGACCTGATCGATATTGGCTGCATTCAGGCCCGCGCCAGCGACGGTCACGAGGCCGCGGTTAACGTTGTAGCCGGCAAGCGCCCCATCGGCATCATAGAACGGCACGCCGGTTGTCAGGGTCGCGCGACTGGTATTGAGAAAGCCGCCGCCGTCGACAAAAATCCCGGACGGGTTAGCCAGGACGAGTTCCGCACGGGCGCCTGCGATCTCGACTGTACCCCGGATTTGGGACGGGTTCGGGCTGTTGACCTGATTGACGATGATCCGCGCGGCCTGCCCGGCTCCGTAATTCGGGTTGCCGTTGATCCAGCCCGCCTGCTGGGTCTGAACCATCGTGGCCGAGTTGTTCAGGATCGCGCCAGCCTTCTGTACATCGAACTGGTTGTAGGTGTTGACCGAAACGCCTGCGCTCGACGGACGCGCCACGTTGACTTGAGGCAAGCCGTTCGGCGTCCGGATCACCTGCGTACTGGTACCTGGCGTCGGGACGATCTGCGCACCGGACAGGATGGGTAGCATGCCGAGCACGGCGACACCCGCCGCAACGGCGCGCGTGCCGGACGCCGATGAACGCCTCCGCGCGCGCGCCTCACCCGCTGCCGATTTCCCCTCGGCCGTCGCCGTCTCTGCGACGGCGACCACCATCCCCCGAAGCCTGGAATACACCAAGCGATGCGTATTCTTGTTCATTCTCGCCGACGCGGCTCGCGTCCATTTGTTGGTTTATTGAACGCAAGCTTATCGAAGCAAATGAAAGGTGACTGTCAACAATTGCCAAGCCGTTGACGGGAAACGACAAATTCCTAATTTCAGATTCGTCTGATTGACTTGCGCCCTGATATCTATAGGCATAGCTAACAAAAACAGACGGATTGCAATCGTCTGAAATGGCGAACTCGCGCCGTGGTAACGACAGCATCCACGAAAGGACGCGCATCCCGAGTGATACGCGCGGAAAGCGCGTTCCTGTCGCTCTTCGGATCGGAGATTGGCATAGCCTGCTGAGCCAGTGTGTCTTTGCGCCTGGTTCAAAAATATGCCTCCCGTTTCAGGCTGATTCACGATGCGCGCCGCGCTTTCCCACATATTGAACGCGCCACATCCCATCAATAGGGATACCTGTCCAAATGTTGACGCGCTTCCCGCCACGGCTCTAACGTTCGCCCCAACGCCATTCGATTCGGCCGCCCCACTCGCGGGTGACGGCCGGGCACAGAACACAGGAGACAGCCGTGGCCCATTCCGCGTCGCGCACCCACGCCAACCCGCCGGATCAGTTACACGCACACGCCGGCACCGCATCCGATTCCGCCGCCCGTGCGGCCGCGGCGCAGGCAACGCCACCCAGCCGCAAGCGGCTGCTGATCCTCGCGCTGCTGTTCGTCACGGTCGTGATCAACTATCTCGACCGCAGCAACCTGTCGATCGCCGCGCCCGCCTTGTTCAAGGAACTGAACATCGATCCTGTGCGCGCGGGCCTGGTGTTCTCGGCATTCGGCTGGACCTACGCGCTGATGCAATTGCCGGGCGGCTGGCTCGTCGACAAGGTATCGCCGCGCGTGCTGTATGCAGGTGCGCTCGCGCTGTGGTCGGCCGCGACGTTGCTGCTCGGCTTCGCCGGTTCGTTCGTCGGACTGATCGTGCTGCGTCTCGCTGTGGGCGCGCTCGAAGCGCCGGCCTACCCGATCAACAACCGCGTGGTGACGACCTGGTTCCCGACCCGCGAACGCGCGAGCGCGATCGGCGGCTACACGTCGGGCCAGTTCGTCGGCCTCGCATTCCTCACGCCGGTGCTCGCGTGGCTGCAGGTACATCTCGGCTGGCACATGGTGTTCGTCGCGACCGGCCTCGCCGGCATCGCATGGGCCGCGATCTGGTATGCGGTGTATCGCGAGCCGCGCGCGTTTCGCGGCGTCAACGCGGCCGAGATCGCGCTGATCCGCGACGGCGGCGGCCTCGTCGATCTCGAAGACCGTATCGCAGCGCGCACCGAACGCGCACCGTCGACGTGGCGCGACCTCGGCGTCGTGCTCGGCCGGCGCAAGCTGTGGGGCATCTATCTCGGCCAGTTCGCGCTGAACTCGACGCTGTGGTTCTTCCTCACATGGTTCCCGACCTATCTCGTCAAGTATCGCGGGATGGATTTCATCAAGTCGGGCTTTCTCGCGTCGCTGCCGTTCCTCGCCGCGTTCGTCGGCGTGCTGTGCTCGGGCGTGCTGTCGGACTGGCTGATGCGTCGCGGCGCGTCGCAGGGCTTCGCGCGCAAGCTGCCCATCATCTCGGGGCTGCTGATCTCGACCTGCATCATCGGCGCGAACTACGTCACGTCGACCGGCTGGGTGATCGCGTTCATGACGATTGCGTTCTTCGGCAACGGCTTCGCGTCGATCACGTGGTCGCTCGTATCGGGGCTCGCGCCCGCGCGGCTGATCGGCCTCACGGGCGGCGTGTTCAACCTGATCGGCAACCTGTCCGCGATCGCGACGCCGATCGTGATCGGGCTGCTCGTGAACGGCGCGGACTTCTCGCGCGCGATCACCTACATCGCCGCAATGGCGCTCGCGGGCAGCCTGTCGTACGGGTTGCTCGTCGGCAAGGTCGAACGCATCGATGCATGAGCATCACGAGGGCGGCACGCGCGTGCCGCCCGGCCTTGCCGCTGCCCGCGTGCCGCGTCAGAACCGCATGAACCCGTCGCGCGCGAGATCGTGAGGATTGCCGGTCACGTAGTCGAGCGCGCACGCATCGGTATCGATGCCGACGGTGAGCAGCGTTTCCCAGCGCTCGGTGTCGGGCATCGACAGGTCCGGATGGAAACACACAATGGCCTGGTCGCCGGCCGCACCGCACATCGCCGCCGCGCGCTCGCGCACGTCGGCGCTCGTCATGCCTGCCACGACCTCGTTCAGGTGCGCGAACCGCTCGCGCGTGGTCGAGCTGTCGGGCATGCACTCGCCGCCGCTCAACGCGCGATCGAGGAAGTGGTTCGTATGCAGCAGCCAGCCGTCCGGACGCGGCACGACCACCCCGACACCCGACGGGCTCAGCTCGATGCTCGCCGCGCGCGGGTTCGCGTCATGCCGCGTGAACACGGTCAGCACCGTGGACGCGCTCACGCGTGCGGACCGTGCGAGCTCGATCGCGTCCTGCACCGTCGTCGCATCTTCGAGCAGGCGCCGCGCGATCGCGTGCACGGGCACGCCGGCGCTGTCGTTGTCGCTCGCATGATGCAGGATGTTGAAGTGGACCCCGAGCCCCGCGCTGTTCACGCCGAGCTTCGCCAGCATCCCGAACTCGGAGAACAGCTTGACGGTGCGGCCGTGCGGCGTCGCGAACTGCGTCAGCAGCCCCTGCGGCGCGAGGCTGTCGTGCCAGTCCCACGTCTGCAGCGTGCGCGGCGCGTGCGGGCCGGCCGGCGCGTAGACGGTCGTCGAGCACTCGCCTTCGGCCGATGCGGGCGCGGTCGCGAGGATCTCGGTGCGCGCGTTCAGGCACGCGAGCTGCCAGCGCGGCAGGTCGACGCCGTCGGCGATCGCCTCGACTTCGGCGGCGAGGCGCGGGCACCACGCCCCGAGCGCGGCCAGGCTCGCTTCGCCGATCTCCCGCGCACGCTGCGGCTCGGTGCCGAGCTTCGAGAAGAACGCGAGGTAAAGCGCGACCGTCTCGCGAATCTCCGGCGCGAAGCGCGCGCCGATCAGGCGGCCGCGCTCGCGCGGATCGGTGAGGGCGGTCACGAAGGTGTGCAGCTTCAAGGTCAAATCTCCTGTGTTGAATGCGTTCCGGGCCCGCACGGCCCGGAACGTGATGCAGTGCGCAGCCGCTCGACCGGCTCGCGCGCCGGCCTGAGCGACGAGAACGGCCAGGGCGGCCAGGGCGGTCAGAACGAATAGATGAACTGCATCCCGGCCAGGTCGTTGCTGCGCGCGTACGTGCCGTTGTTCTTCAGGAACACCGGATGGTTCGCCGCGTCGTGGCGGTATTCGAGCTTCACGGTGATCTGCTGCGTCGGATAGAACAACAGGTCGGCCGTGATCGCGTAGCGCTGCGCGCCCTTGCACTCGGTGCCGTTCGTCGACGAACCCTGGAAGCACGCCGGATCGATGCCGAAGCCGCTCGACCCGTTCACCGACGGATTGCCGCCCGCGAGCCCGTACTGGATGTTCGTGCCGCCACCGCCGTTCGACGTGTTGTTCAGGTAGTCGAAGCGCAGCGTCGCGCCCATGCGGCCGACCCACGCCTGCGTCCACTTCGTATGGCCGAGCAGCGACATCCCGTACCAGCGCGCGGTGCCGCCGTTCCATGCGCCCTTCTGCAGCTCGCCGTAGTCCACCTGCGCGTTGACCTGCGTCTTGTCGTGCGTATAGGTCACGTCGGCTTCCACGTACTTGTAGAGGCCGGTCGGCGACGAGCCGTTGCACTGGTAGCCGTAGCCGCCCGACGTCGCGCACGGCGAGAACAGCGACTGCCGGCCCAGCATCCCGGAAATGCCGAAGTCGAAGGCGGTCGACGTCGCGTTGTCGAAGCGCGCGGTGATCGTCGGCGTCCAGTTGGTCTTCGTCGTGTTGTTCGCCGCGTTCGCGATCGCGCCGGCGGTGCGCAGCACCTCGTTGCCGATCACGACCTGCCAGAAGCGCGTCATCGCCGCGTTGGAGCCCTTCAGCCCGACGCCGATCAGGTTGCCCGGTTCGCTGAAGTCGTACAGCAGCCCGTGCGTGAGCGTCAGCATCTGGTTCGACGGCTGCACCTCGTAGCCGGCGAGGCTCGGCATCATCCCGATCTCGAAGGTACGCGTCGTGCTGAGCGGCACGGTCACCACGGCCTGCGTGACGATGTTGTTGCCGACGCCGCCGTGCGAATTGCTGAACACGTTGCCGAAGCCGCGGTTCGGCTGGATCACGATCTCCGCCGCCGGCGCCATCGGGCCAACGCCGAAGGTCTTCTTGATATCGAGGTAGACGTCGCCGATCGTGCTGTTGAAGTAGTCGTACGCGCCCGGATCGTGGTTCAGGAACTGGAAGCCGGACGTGCGCTGCGCACGGTTGAACAGGTACACGGGATCGACGTAGCCGGTGATGCTCAGGCCCGCGAGCGGGCCGGTGGTCGCGGCTTCCTGCAGCGAGTCGACCTTCAGCGACGCGTTCGCGATCTGCTCGCGCATCTGCTGCAGGTCGTCGTTGGTGAACGCCGGTGCGGAATCGGCTGCCGGCGCGGCAGCCGCCGCCGTGTTGATCGTGCCGATCTTCGCGCTGCCCGATGCGGCAGTGGCCGTCGTGGCGGCGCCGGCCGGCTTCGCCGCCAGCATGCTCGCGCGCAGCTCGTTCACCTGCTGCTGCAGCGCGGTGACCTGCGCCTGCAGCGCCTTCATCTTGCCGGCGTCGGTCGCTTGCGGTGATGTATGTGCGATCGCCGAAGCCGCTTCGAATGCGAGCAGGCACAGCGCCGTCATGTGTTTGATTTTCATGTTCTGGGTGGTCGTCGGGACGAGCGCGCCCCCGCCCGCCGCGGTGGGCGGCGGGGCGCGCGAAAAGGATGCGGGAGTGTCGGGGGCTGCGGCCGGCTTACTCGGTCTTCAGCTTCGTCCAGAGACGGTTCTGCAGACGCATCAGCTCAGGCGGAACCGGCTTGCTGAGGCTCAGCTTGCGGATCACGTCGGCGGGCGGGAACACGGCCGGATCGCTCGTCACTTCGGCACGCACGAGGCGCTTCGACGACGGCACGGCCGACGGGTACGACGTGTCGTTGGTCAGGTTCGCGCTCTCCTTCTCCGACAGCACGAAGTTGACGAACTTCAGCGCGGCGTCCGGGTGCGGCGCATCCTTCGGCACGGCCATCATGTCGAACCACATCGCGCTGCCCTCGGTGGGGATCACGTACTTGATGTGATACGGCTTCTTCGCGGAAGCGGCCGCGATCCGCGCGGAGTTCACGTCGCCCGACCAGCCGAGCGCGAGGCAGATGTCGCCGCCCGCGAGATCGTTGATGTAGCTGCTCGAATTGAACTGCGTGATGTACGGCCGCACCGACTTCAGCAGCTCGTACGCGGCCTGGTAGTCGGCCGGGTTCGTCGTGTTCGCATCCTTCTTCAGGTAGACCAGCGCCATCCCGAACGCATCGACCGGCGAATCGAGCACCGACACGCCGCAGCTCCTCAGCTTCTGCGCGTACTTCGGGTCGAACAGCAGCGCCCAGCTGTCGAGCGGCGCGTCGTTGCCGAGCGCGGCCTTCACCTTCTCGACGTTCATCCCGAGGCCATCCGTGCCCCACGTCCACGGAATGCCGAACTGGTTGCCCGGATCGTCCTTCGCGAGCACCTTCATGATCTCCGGATCGAGCAGCCCATAGTTAGGTACCTGGCTCTTGTCGATCTTGCGATAGATGCCGGCTTGCAGCTGCCGCGCCCAGAAGATGTCGGACGGCACGACGACGTCATAGCCCGACGTGCCCGACAGCAGCTTCGCCTGCAGCGTCTCGTTCGAATCGAACTCCTGGTAGACGACCTTGATGCCGGTCGCCTTCTCGAAGTTCGCGATCGTCGCCTTGCCGATCGAGTTGCCCCAGTTGTACACGTTGACGACGTCCGCCGCGTGCGCAACCGGCGCGCCGGCCCACAGGACGCCGCCCAGCGCGAGCGCCGCGCATGCCGTTCTCAGATGCTTGCTCCAATCCCCTGCCATGGTTTCCTCCGTCGATATCATGATCCGCTCGCGATGAACGGGTGTGTGCTTCGGTCCGGAAAAATGTAGCCAGAGGAAATTGGCCGGTCTGCCCTGCCAATAGGGGGACACGCTGCACAATCGGGGCATCCGGTTCCGGACGGATGCGCCGATCCTCGAAAACGGAAGCCATCTGAAAGCATCCGTCAACGCTTCGTCAGCCGAAAACCGCTCAGGATGCCTGCATACCCGTGCGCGCGCCGAAATCGTCGCCCACGTGCGTGATGCGGCCATCCATCATCGTCAGCCCGACGTCGATGCGGCCGATGTCGTACTGGCCGACCTCGAACAGGTCGTTTTCCAGCACGACGAGATCCGCGCGCTTGCCGGGCGTGAGCGACCCGACCTCGTGCTCCATCCCGAGCTGGTACGCGCCGTGGATCGTGTACGCGGCGATCAGTTGCGGAATGCTCAGGCGCTCGGCGATGTCCGGGAACACCGGCGCATCGGGCTCGCCCGCAAGCTGGCGCGTGTGGCCCGACTCGATGTGTTCGAGCGGCTTGTGCTGGCAGCGGCATTGGCAGGCCAGGCCGTCCATGCCGATCGACACCGTCACGCCTTCGTCGAGGAACGTGCGGAACTTGTACATGTTGCTCCAGCGCTCGTGCCCGTAGTGGTCGCGCAGCTGCTCGGTGTACGCGTCGACCACGCCCCACTGCAACTGTGTGTTCGCCATCACGCCCGCGCGGCGGAAGCGCGGGATGTCGTCCGGATGCGTAAGGAACGCGTGCGTGATCACGTGGCGGCGGTCGCGCGGCGGGTTCGTGCGGTTGACCGCGTCGAAGCCGTCGAGCGCCATCCGCACGGCCGCGTCGCCGACGCAGTGGACCATCACGTTCGCGTTCGCCCGATCGGCTTCGACGAGATAGCGGTTGAACGTGTCGGCCGGCATCGTCGGCGCGCCGCAGGTGTCCGGGCGGTCCGCGTACGGTTCGAGCAGGTAGGCGGTGTGGTTCGCCTCGGTGCCGTCGAGGAACAGCTTCAGCGCGCGCGCCTTCACGAGCGGCGAATCGTACTGCTCGCGGTATTTGACGAGCGTGCCGACCGGATCGTCGATCTCGCCGATCACCGCGACGCTGCCGACCACCCGCAGCTTCAGGTCGCCCGCGCGCTCCATCGTCTGCAGCGTCTCGTACAGCAGCGACTGGTCGCCACTCGGATCGAAGAAGCCCGCGTCGAACACGGTCGTCACGCCGGCCGCGCACAGCTTCTTCTGCCACGGCGGGATCGACTTCAGGTAAAGGTCGATGCCGGTCGGCAGCAGGCCGGCCGCGCTGATCCGCTGCATCAGCAGCGAATACGCGGCGCCGTCGACGATCAGGCCGGTCGGCTCGCCGGTCACGGCGTCCTTCTCGAACCAGCTCGCGCCTTCCTGCACGGGCGGCGTCGATGCGTCGATGCCGGCGATCTCCAGCGCCTTCGAGTTCACCCACATCGAATGGAAATCGGTCGACAGCAGGCACACGGGGCGATCCGCGCAGATCGCGTCGAGCGTCTCCTTGCGCAGCAGCGCGGGCGGAATCGTCGCCTGCACCCAGCCCATCCCGGTGATCGCCGGCTCGTCCGGATGCGATTCGACATAGGCGCGCAACGCGCCGAGCACCTTCTGCGGGTCCTCGTAGTTCACGAACGCCTGGAACGCGAACGCGGTCGTCTCGAAGTGCCAGTGCGATTCGACGAAGCCCGGCAGCACGAGCCGGCCGGCCGCGTCGACGACCTTCGTGCCCGCACCGACGTACGCCTGCACGGCCGCCGTGTCGCCGACATGGACGATCCGGCCGTCGCGCACGGCGACGGCCTGTGCCCACGGCTTGTGCGGATCGACGGTATAGACCTTCGCGTTGGTCAGAACGAAATCCGCCGGCGTCGTGGCGGCGGGCGTCGGTTGCATCTGCATGGCCTGTCCTTTCTGGTCATCAGGTTTTCGAAGTGCTTTCACTATAGGCAGACGATTTGCGCCGGTATGCCCCCCCGCCGCCGGGGCTTGGACGAATTCCGGCCGCCGCGCGCACGGTCTTGTCGTCGTTTTGGGGACAACGTACGAAATCCGTGGGGTTGATCCGGTGAATTCCCGGCTGACGCGTGCACGGCGTTCGCGTAACGTCGCGCTGTCCCCCGACCGCCTTCGTCCGACCATGCGACTTCTCCAGCCCGACCCTGCCGCCCGCGGCCACTACCTGATCGGCGTGCGCCCCGACTCGCTCGGTGCGACGTTACGCGCGGTCGGCACGCCGGATTTCGTCGGCGCGGTGACGGAGTTCGTCAACGACAGCATCGACGCCGACGCCGTGCACCTCGAACGCTGGCGTGCGGACGCGGGCAGCACGTCGGGCTTCGTGGTCGAATGGCTCGGCAGCGGCAGCCTGCGTTTCGCGGCCGATACGCTGCGCGTGATGGACGTCTACTACCAGGACTATTGCCAGGCCGACCCGCTGGTCGCGCCGCTGCGCGGCAAGGCCGGCACGCTGCTCGTGCAGCGCCATGTCGACGGCATCGCGCAAGGCGAATTCCGCCGGCGGATCTTCGACGAACCCGGCATCGGGCAGGAATGCCTGCTCGTGCACGGCAACGCACACCTGCAGTACGCGCTCGGGCTCGCGCGCACCGTCGGGCGCGCCGCGTTCACCACGGACGAGCTGTTCCACTTCCGGCAGATGGTCGACCTGCTGTTCCCGATGTTCGAGCTGCATGCGCGCACCTGCGCGGCGCGGCGCGTGGCGGCGGTGTCGGTGAATGTCGAATCGCAGGCGAGCTTCGACGCGCGCCTCGAACGGCAGGACGTGCAGTTGTCGCGCCGCGAACACGAGATCTGCCGGCTGATGCTGTGCGGGCGCTCGGTGCCCGAGGCCGCGCAGCAGCTCGACGTGAAGCTGTCGACGGCCGAGTCGTACGTGAAGCGGGCGTTCGCGAAGCTCGGTGTGCGCACGCGCCGCGAGCTGTTTGACTGGGTGCTGGTCGACTGCTGAAGGCGCAGCGCCGGCTTATGCGGCCAGCGCGGCCGCCTTGATATTGAACGCGCGCAGCAAGTCCTCGCAGAACGCGTCGACGATCGGCTTGTCGCTCGTGCTGCGCTTCATCGCGAGATGCAGCGGCACGTCGAAGCTGAACGTCGTGCGGCCGACGGCCTTCACGAGCCCGCGCTGCTCGAACGGCTCCGCGTAGTGCGCGGGCAGGTAGCCGAGATGGCCGCCCGACAGGATCAGGATCGTCGCGGCTTCGATACTGTCCGCGCTCGCGGTCACGCGCCGCTCGGGCAGCGGATACTGCTCCTCCGGCACCGGATAGGTGCGCCACACCCAGTCGTGAAGCTGCAGGTCGTCCGCCGTCACGGGCCGTGACGCGTGGAACAGCGGATGCCCGCGCCCGCAGTAGATCACCTGCTGCTCGGTGAAGAGCGGCGTGTAGAGCAGGCCCGGCACGCGATGCCAGAAATACCCGATCGCGAGATCGAGCTGGTTGTTGACGAGGCTTTCCTCGAGCTCCTGCGGCGACGCGACCTTCATCGCGAACGTGACGGCCTGGTCGCGCTTGCGGAATGCGCCGATCGCATCGGCCACGCGCGCGTTCTCGACGAGCGGCGCCTGGCCGATCAGGCCGATCGACAGCGTGCCGACCAGCTTGCGGTCGATGTCGCGCACGCGCGCGACGAATTCGGAGGTCGCCGCGACGAGCGTGCGCGCGGTGGCCGCGAAACGTTCGCCCTTCGACGTCAGGCGAAAGCCGCCGCGCCCGCGATCGCACAGCTTGAAGCCGACGCGGGCCTCGAGCGCCGACAGCTGCGTGCTGATGGTCGACTGCCGCACGCCGAGCGACGCCTCGGCGGCCGTGATGCCGCGTGCGTCAACGACGGCCAGAAAGACCCGGATGAGCCGGAGATCGAGATCGGAGGTATTCGAGAACATGCTTCAAGCCGCTTGTGCGTGTGGGCGTTGCCGGGCCCGCACGACGCGCATCGCGCGCCACGCCGGCCGCCTTCGCCGATGAACCGAACCGGACACGCGCCGCCATCGGCAGCGGCGCGAGTCGCATCCGTCATTCAGGTGCCACCGCGAGCGAGCGTTCCATGCCGAACACGGCCGGCCGCAGCCGCCTGTAGCACAGGAACGCCACCGCGCACAGCACGATCGCCGCGATCAGCGCCGACTGCGTACCTGCGCTCTCGATCAGCGAGCCGCCCGCGACCGAACCGACGCCGTAGCCGAGCGCGACGCAGCCCGGTGACAGCGCCGCCGACTTGCCGACCAGGTCGTATTGCGGAATCGTCGCGTAGATCAGCAGCGCGCCGCCGGTCCAGCAGCCGATGAACACGATCGCGCCGAGCGTGAACGTCACGGCCGATGCCGGCATCGCGAGCAGCACGGCCGCGACCGCGCAGCCGCCGAGGTTCACGAGCGCCCAGCGGCGCAGGCCCGCGCCCGCGCCGAGCTTCGGCATCGCCGCGCAGATCACGAGGCTCGCGACGTTCGCGATGCCGAGCACGAGCGATACCGACTTGCCGCTCAGGCCCGCATCGGTACCGATCTTCTCGAGGAAGGTCCACACGACGCCGACGCCGCCATACAACGCAAGCTGCGCGCACAGCACGAGCATCGCGCCCTTCCGGTCGATGCGGCCGGCGATGCCGGCCGGTGCCGGCGCGGCCAGCGTCTCGCCGCGGCGAAACAGCGGCGCCGCGAGCACGAACACGCCGAGCACGCATGCGACGAAGCCGAACACACCGTGCGCGCCCCATGTACCGCTCAGCATCGGGAAGATGTAGGCAAGCAGCACCATGCTCCACGTCACCTGTCCCATCAGCATGATCCCGAGATTGCGTTCCGGCGCGCGCGAATACGACAGGTAGCGCAGCGCGATCCCGTTCAGCCCGCCCGAGCCGACGCCCGCGATGAATTGCAACGCGGAATACGCGACGAGCCCGTGCGTCGCGAGCGTGCCGAGGTTCGCGCCGGCCGCGAGCGTCACCGCGCCCGCGAGCACCCACCGCACCGGCTGGCGGCCGAGCACGAACGCGACGAGCAGCGTGCCCGTCGATTCGCCGAGCACCTCGACGAAGCTCGACAGCCCGAGCGCCGCTTCGCCGAAGCCCCAATGACGCTCGACCTGCCCGACGATCGCGGGCAGGCCGAGAAAAACCGTCGGCCCGAGGATGCCGAGCAGCAGCATCACGACAACGAACAGCGCGCTTTCCTGTCGCGCTTCATCCTGCAGATTCACTACGTTCATCAGATGTCTCTCTCCGTGTCCGCTGCGCGGACCGTCTCCTCGAAGGAGTTTGGTATGGCGGCGGCCCGGCCCGGGCCGCCGTGTCGCTTACATCGGGAAACCCATCGCCTTGAGGCCGCTGATCCATGCGCGCTTCCAGCCGCCTTCCGCATCCGCGCCGTCGAACGCATGGAACGTGATCTTCGCGGCGACCCAGCGCATCGGTTCGGGCGGAATGTAGCTCGGGCTCTGGTTCGCGATGTCGAGCTTGCGCTCGGGGCTGTCGCGATCGAACAGGATGTTCAGCCCCATGAACGCGCCGAACCGGCTCGCCGCGACGCCGAAGCCCGTATAGCCGGCGACGAACACGGCCTTGTCGCCGAGATAGCGCTTCGCGAACACCGAACCGCGCGAGCAGTAGTCGATCGGTCCGCCCCACGCGTGCGAGAAACGCACGTCGCACAGTTGCGGGAACGTGCGGTAGAACGCTTCCGCGAGCCGGTAGTAGGTCTCGCGCTGGCCGTCCTGATGCGGTTCCGGATCGCCGTCGAAGTGATAACTGACGAGGCCGCCGAAGATGATGTTGTTGTTCTTCGTCAGCCGGAAATAGTTGAGCTGCGTGCGTGTGTCGTACACGCCCTGGCGATTCTTCCAGCCGATCCGCGCGAGCTGCTCGTCGGTGAGCGGCTCGGTCGCGAGCACGTGGTCGCGCACCTGCATCACGCGGCGGTTGATGTCGGGAATCCCGACCTTCGCGGTGCCGCTGCCGAACACCACGCGCGGCGCGCGCACGCTGCCCTTCGGTGTCTTCACGAACACCGTGCTGCCTTCGTCGGTCACGGCCGTGAGCGGCGTGTGTTCGTACAGCTTCACGCCGAGCGACAGCGCCGCGCGCTTCAGCCCCCACGCGAGCTTCGCCGGGTGCACGATGCCGCTGCGGTTACGCGACCACAGCGCACCGGCGAACATCGGCGAATTCAGTTGTTCGAGTGTCTCTTCGCGATTCAGCAGCACGACGTCGTGGCCGTATTCGCGATGCAGGTCGTAATCGCCCTTCAAATGTGCGATGTGCTCGGGATCGACCGCGACGGTCATCTCGCCGTTCCACTCGATGTCGGCGTCGATGTCGTAGCGCTTCAGCGTTTCCTCGAAGCCGTCGAGGTTGTGATGGCCAAACGTCTCGAGCTCTGCGATGTCGTTCGGGAACACGCGCACCGCGTTCGGCAGCCCGTGCATCACCGACGTCGAGATGATCCCGCCCGCGCGGCCCGATGCACCGTGCGCCACCTTGCCGGCCTCGATCAGCACCACGTTCAGGTGCGGCATCTGTTCCTTCGCCTGCACGGCCGACCACAGCCCCGTGAAGCCGCCGCCGACGATCAGCAGATCGGCGCTCACGTCGCCGACGAGTTCCGGCTCGGTGGCCGGCGCGGCCGGATTGTCGAGCCAGTACGGGAACAGCTTCGTATTCGCGAGCGCCGCTTCGACGCCCAGTGCGACCGGCGCGCCACGCTGCGCGTGCGCCTGCATCGGCGCGGTCTGTTTTGCTTCGTTGACTTCCATTTCCATGATCCCAGCCATCACACGCGAAAAACGAAACCGCCGCCGGGTGCGCGTCACACGGACGACGACACCACGGCGGCGGCTTCGGCCATCACGACTTCTCGAGCAGCACGTAGAACTTCTTCGCGTCCTCGATCGTCTCCCAGCGGCCCGCGAAGCCGGCCGGCAGCAGGTAGCCCTGGCCCGACGTGAATTCCTTGCGGTTGCCTTCGACGTCGGTCAGCGCGATCCGGCCCTCGACGAGCCACACCGCTTCGTCGGCCGCGGTTTCCGGAAACTCCACCGAGCCGACCTTGCCTTCCCACCAGCCGATGATGTAGTTGCCGCTCTTGCCTTCCGCCGCGCGCCAGTCGCTTTCGTCCATTCCGAAGTCGAGCTTCGTGAATTCGCCAATGCCTGCGCCGAGCGGCAGGATGTCCTTGATCAGTTTGGTCATCAGAATCTTTCGTCTCTTGATTGAAAAAAGCAGAGACAAAGTTACTCATTTACACTGCCCCGGTATGCCCCCCTCCGGGGGGGACAAGCGGTGTTTTCCGGGGCCGGGCAGGTCGCAAGGACACCTGCCGGTATTTCCCCCTAATGACGTTTTTCGTTGCCGACGCTACAATCCGCCCGCTTCTCACCGGGGAACCGCATGCTGCTCAACGTGAACCCCTTCCACCGCGACAACGACCATTTCAACGTGTCGTTCAAGGCGCTGGGCGAGCTGATCGAGACGGTCGGCACGCCGCACTTCGTGCCGCGCCTCACGCAACTGCTCAATGAAGTGGTGCCGCTCGACGTCGCGCATGTCGAACGCTCGCGCGTCGACGGCTCGATGCCCACCGGCTACCGATGCGAATGGATCGGCAGCAGCGGCATCGGCGCGGCGAGCGCCGACGTCTCCGACGTGATGACGCTCTACTACGAGCGCTTTCTCGACAGCGACCCGCTGTTCGCGGGGCTGCGCGGCAAGACGGGCACGATGCTCGTCGTGCGCGACATCGCGGCGATCCCGCCCGGCGAATTCCGCCAGCGGATATTCGACGACGTGCAGATCGGGCACGAGTGCGTGCTCGCGCGCGGCACGCGCTATTCGCAGCATTCGATCGCGCTGGAGCGCGGCCGCGACCGGCCGCCGTTCACGCTCGCCGAGATGAACCGCTTTCGCAGCATCAGCGACGTGCTGTTCCCGTTGCTCGAACTGCACGCGTCGACCACGGCCGTGCGGCGCGTCGCGCATCCGACACCCGAAGTCCACCCGCTCGCGCAGTTCGACGCGCGCATCGCTGCCGACGGCGTGAAGCTGTCGAAGCGCGAGTACGAAACCTGCAAGCACCTGCTCTCCGGCAAGACCGTGCCCGAAACCGCCGAGATCCTCGGCGTGCGCGTCGCGTCGGCCGAGTCGTACGTGAAGCGCGCGTTCGCGAAGCTCGGCGTGCGCACGAAGCGCGAACTCGCCGCATGGGGTTCGGCAACCACCGCATTCCCTTCCTCGGGTTCGCACGACGGCGCCACGCCGCCGTCCCTCTCGCGCTGACCTGATCCGGCCTCGCCGCACCGCCGCGTTCGGTTGCGCCTCGTCGATGCGGCGGCGCCACTCGCATCGAGACCCGTCGATGTAAACGTTGCGACTTCAAAATCTTCGCGCGGGCGTTCTCCTCTACCATCGGCCGATCGCTTTACCTCAGAAAAAAGGAGACGGCCCATGCCCCGCGAACTGAATCAACCGATGGGCGGCAACGAGATGCCGCGCTTTGGCGGCATCGCCACGATGATGCGCCTGCCGCAAGCCCTGACGACCGACGGCCTCGACGTGTGCTTCGTCGGCGTGCCGCTCGATCTCGGCACGTCGAACCGCTCGGGCTCGCGCTTCGGCCCGCGCCAGATCCGCACCGAATCCGTGCTGCTGCGCCCGTACAACATGGCCACGCGCGCCGCACCGTTCGATTCGCTGCAGGTGGCCGACATCGGCGACGTCGCGACCAACCCGTACGACCTGAAGGACTCGGTGCGCCGCATCGAAGAGGCGTACGACGAGATCGTCGCGAACGGCTGCCGGCCGATCACGCTCGGCGGCGACCACACGATCGCGTGGCCGATCCTGCGCGCGCTGCACAAGAAGTACGGCAAGGTCGCCGTCGTCCACGTCGACGCGCATGCGGACGTGAACGACACGATGTTCGGCGAGAAGATCGCGCACGGCACGCCGTTCCGCCGCGCGGTGGAAGACGGGCTGCTGCAATGCGACAAGGTCACGCAGATCGGCCTGCGCGGCACCGGCTACCACGCGGACGATTTCGACTGGTGCCGCCAGCAGGGCTTCACGGTCGTGCAGGCGGAGGAATGCTGGAACAAGTCGCTCGTGCCGCTGATGGCGCAAGTGCGCGAACGCGTCGGCGACACGCCGGTCTACCTGAGCTTCGACATCGACGGCCTCGATCCGTCGTTCGCGCCCGGCACCGGCACGCCGGAAATCGGCGGCCTCACCGTGCAGCAGGGCCTGGAAATCATCCGCGGGATGAAGGGCCTGAACATCGTCGGGGCGGACCTCGTCGAAGTCGCGCCGCCGTACGATCCGACCGGCACCACCGCGCTCACGGGCGCGAACCTCGCGTTCGAGATGCTCTGCGTGATGCCGGGCGTCGCCTACCGCTAACCCGACCGACCTCGACAGGATGAACCTCATGTCTACCGCCGAGCTTTCCCCTTCCGCCGCGACGTTCGTGCTGCCCGCCGCGCGCATCGCCGGCCAGCCCGTGCACACGCATTCCGACACGGCTGGCGCGCCGATCTTCGATGCGTCGACCGGTAACGCGATCGGCTGGCAGGAATTCGCGACGGCCGCGCATGTCGACGCCGCGGTGCGTGCCGCACGCGACGCATTCGCCGGCTGGCGCGACACGCCGCCGGCCGAACGCGGCCGCGTGCTCGCGAAGATCGCCGAGCGCGTCGAAGCGTCGCGCGATCGCCTTGCGGCGCTGCAGATGCAAGTGAGCGGCAAGCCGCCGTTCGAGGCCGAGGCCGATGTCGGCGACGTCGCCGCGACGTTCGCGTACTACGCGAAGCTGTGCGAAGACCCGGCGCTGTTCGCGGCCGAACCGGTCGCGCTGCCGAGTGACGCGGTCACGGCCGAACGGTTTTACGACGCGGTCGGCGTCGCGGCACTCGTCATGCCGTGGAACTTCCCGATGGTCACGACCGCGTGGAAGCTCGCGCCCGCGCTCGCGGCCGGCTGCGCGGTCGTGCTGAAGCCGTCCGAACTCACGTCGCCGACCGAGCACGCGCTGCTCGACATCATCGTCGAGGCCGGTGTGCCGGCCGGCGTCGTCAACGTCGTGAACGGCGGCGCCGAGGTCGGCGCGGCGCTGACCGCGCATCCGCTGATCGACAAGATTTCGTTTACCGGCAGTACGGCGGCCGGCCGCAAGGTCATGCAGGCCGCCGCCGTCGACATGAAACGCGTGACGCTCGAACTCGGCGGCAAGTCGTCGCTGATCGTGCGCGACGACGCCGATCTCGACGTCGCGGTGTCGCTCGCGGTCGCGGGCGCGTTCACGAACGCGGGCCAGATGTGCTCGGCCACCGCGCGCATCCTCGTGCACGACAGCGTGTACCGCAGCTTCATGGCCGCGTTCGAGACGGCCGTGCGTGCGCTCGTCGTCGCGCCGCCCGCCACGGAGCAGGTCGCGATGGGGCCGCTGATCTCGGCCGCGCAGCGTAGCCGCGTCGAAGCGATGCTCCAGCATGGCATCGATGCGGGCGCACGCGTCGCCTTCAGCGGCCGGGTGACGGATGCCGGCGGTGCAGGCTTCTTCATGGCGCCCGTCGTGATCGCCGAGCCGGCGGCAGACAACCCGCTGTGGACCGACGAAGTGTTCGGCCCCGTCGCGTGCGTGAAATCGTTCCGCACCGACGACGAAGCGATTGCCCTCGCGAACGACACGCGCTACGGGCTCGTCGCGACCGTCGTGACGCGCGATGCGGATATCGCAAAGCAATTCCAGCAGCGCGTGCGCGCGGGGCTCGTGTGGATCAATGCACCGCAGCTCATCTATCCGCACGTGTGCTGGGGCGGGTTCGGGCTCAGCGGGATCGGCCGCGAACTCGGCGTCGCGGGGCTGCGCAGCTATCAGGAACTGCGCCACGCGATGCGCGCGATCGACTGACCAGTGCGGCCGTTCAGGCCGTTGGCGGCACCGTGTCTCGTGCACGGTGCCGTTTTTTTTCTCGAGGAGAGGGGCAGGCAGCGTGGCGTTCCGCGTTCTGCCGTCGGCGGTCGGCGGTCGGCGGTCGGCGTTCGGCGTTCGGCGTTCGGCGTTCGGCGTTCGGCGTTCGGCGTTCGGCGTTCGGCGTTCGGCGTTCGGCGTTCGGCGTTCATGAGTTTGCACGGCACGCGAGCAACCCTCAATGCGACAACGCCGCTGCATGATCGTGCTCGCGCAGCGGGCCAGGAATCGCGCACTCCGCGAGCCCGCCCGCGTCGATCCACGTGCGCGTACGTTCCGCGGCCTTGTCGATCAGTTGCGCACACTGCGAGTAATCGTATGACGACACGTCGAGCGGGCAAAGCGGCGGCACGACATGGATTTGCGCGCGTGCCGCGTACAGCTCCAGATCGCGCACCAGTTGCCGCGCGATCACGAGCGTCAATGCGTGCGTCGCATGCGCGATCGCGCTGCGCGGCGGTACGCGCAACGCACAGGCAAACCCGGCCGGCAGCACGACGATCCGCTTGACGCCGAGCGCAATCGCCACGGAGATCGGCGTATTGTTCGCGACGCCGCCGTCGACCAGCTCCACACCGCCGATGCTGACCGACGGAAACACGCCGGGAATCGCCGCGCTGGCCTGCACGGCATCCACCACCGGGCCGGCGGACAGCACGACTTCCTGGCCGCTCAGCACGTCGGTCGCGACGATGTGGAGCGGCAACGCGGCCTGCTCGATCCGCCGGTACGGCAGGTTCCTTTCCAGCAGCAGGCGCAGCGCGTCGGCTTCGACCAGATGCGGCCGGTTGCGCAGCAGCATCGCGACGATGCTGCGCATCGAGAACGGCATGACGTCCTGGCGGCGGATCCTGCACCACAGCGCGGCGAGCATCGCGACGCCGTCCGCATCCGGCCGGCCGGCGAAATAGGCGGCATTGATCGCGCCGGCCGATGCACCGACGACGCAATCGGGCCGTTCGCCGCTCGCGACCAGTTCGCGGAGCATGCCGACCTCGATCGCGCCAAGACTGCCGCCGCCGGCGAACACGAAGGCGGTCGAGGGAGTGGAATCGGACGTCACGGTGCACCCTCCTGCGGTTGGCTGCAACAGTACTTTCTCCATGATGGATCGTGCGGCGCCCCGTATGTCCTGATGAAAACCCTGCCGGCACGCGGCCCCGGCCGTTCGGCGACGATGCGCGCCGCGGTTCCCGGCATCCTGCGATGAAGCTTTCATGGGGAAGGTTACGTCATGCGCCGCCCCGTTTCCGGTTCGCATCCCTACGGAAATCAACGCGAAGGCCGCGCACTTTTTGACTTCGATCAAGAAAATCGCGCACCTCGGCGCTCGCAAACGTGTGCCGGGCGTGAATCCCGCTTGATACGTGGAATCACGGGTTCAGTCGTCCGGGCGATCGCCGTTATTGCATCAACACCCGCCGACCGGCATCGCGTCGCGACGCATCGGGACGGCTGCCCGGATCGCACCCCACATACAACGATCCGGCGCCGTCGCGGGCATGGAGCGGTATGGCCGGATGTCCCGCTCGCCTTTCGACAACAGATGCAGCAGCGCAAGTCGCGCAAGAGGTAATCATGTTTGTAGCCATCGGGTGGATCGTCGTGATCGGGTCGGTGATCGGCAGCTTTGTCGGCGTGGGCGGCCATTTGCCGGCCTTGCTGCAACCATTCGAACTCCTTTGCATTTTCGGCGCCGCGCTGGGCGCCTTCGTCGTCAGCAATCCGGTCACGACGTTGAAGAAGACGATCAAGAGCCTGCCGACCTGTTTCAAGGGCGGCAGCTATACGAAACAGCAATACGTAGAACTGATCGCACTGCTGTACGAGCTGCTGCAGAAGGCGCGCAAGGACGGCATGATGGCGCTCGAGGCCGATGTCGATGCGCCCGAGCAAAGCCCGCTGTTCCAGAAGTATTCGCATGTGCTCGAAGAGCATCACCTGCTCGACTTCATCGTCGATTATCTGCGGATGATGTCGGGCGGCAACGTGAACGTGCTGGAAATGCAAGACCTGATGGATGAAGAACTGCATATGCACCATGCGGAGGCGTCGGTCGCGGCCAACGCGATCCAGAAGATGGCGGACGGCCTGCCTGCGTTCGGCATCGTCGCGGCGGTGATGGGTGTCGTGCATACGATGGGCTCGGTCGGCGCGCCGCCGGCCGTGCTCGGCAAGATGATCGCCGGCGCGCTCGTCGGCACGTTCCTCGGCATCCTGCTCGCGTATGGCTTCGTCGGTCCGCTCGCGGATCTGCTCAATGCGAAGGGCCGCGCCGCGGCCAAGCCGTTCCAGTGCGTGAAGGCCGTGCTGCTCGCGTCGATGAGCGGCTACGCGCCGGCGGTGGCGGTGGAATTCGGCCGCAAGGTGCTGTTCACGGCCGATCGCCCGAGCTTCAAGGAGCTCGACGAGGCCGTCCGCGCGACGAAGTCGCCCAAGCCAGCGTAACGGAGGCGCCATGGCCGACAGTCGCTCCAACCCGTCGAAACAGTCCGCATCGGCATCGCGCGTCGTCGTGCGCCGCAAGAAAGGCGAGGACCACGATGCCCACCACGGCGGCGCATGGAAAATCGCCTACGCCGATTTCGTCACGGCGATGATGGCGTTCTTCCTGCTGATGTGGCTGCTCGGCTCGGTGTCCAAGTACGACAAGCAAGGGATCGAGGATTACTTCAACACGCCGCTGTCGACGCTGCTGTCCGGCGGGAAAGACGCCCAGGCGCCGCGTCCGAGCGTCGTGCAAGGCGGCGGCCGCGACCTGTCGAACCCGGCGCCGGCCATCGACGAGAAAGCGCAACCGGTGCCGGCCAGCTCGCCCGCGGCACTTGCCGACATCGTCGATACGCAAAAGCTCGAACGCCTGAAGGCGAAGCTGAGCGCGGCGATTGCACAAAGCCCGTCATTGCGCGCGTACCAGGACCAGATCCGGATCGCGATCACTCACGAGGGCTTGCGCATCGAGATCGTGGATTCGCTCAAGCGACCGATGTTCGCGTCGGGCAGTTCGCAACCCGAAGGTTATGCCACCGCCATCCTCACCCAGATCGGTACGGCACTCGACGATGTCGAAAACCGCGTGTCGATTGCAGGCCATACCGATTCGACGCCGTATCCCGACGGCCCCACGGGTTATTCGAACTGGGAGCTCTCCAGCGATCGCGCGAACGCCGCGCGGCGCGCGCTGGTCGCGGGCGGATTGCGGGAAGAAAAGCTGCTCCAGGTGCGCGGGCTCGCGGATGTCCTGCCGCTCGACAGGAACGTCGCGGACGAGCCGACCAATCGCCGCATCAGCATCCTCGTGATGAACAATGCCGCCGAGCAGGCGTTCTTTCGGGACGGCGGCAGGACGCCCGTGGACGAATCGGCCGGCACCCGGGCCGCCGTGCTGCCGGCGGCGCTCACGCGGCAGCATTAGGCGCGAGCGCATTCGCGAACGTGGGCGGGGTGTGTGCGATGTGCCCGGCCGCCTCGCGCATGCTCGTGCGCGACAGCGTTTTCCTCGGCTTCACGGTCGCGTTCGGGACGGGCGGGCGCGACATCGACTGACTCGTGCGGTTATTTAGGCGGTTGTTCGGGTGGTTGTTCGGGTGGTTGTTCGGGTGGTTGTTCGGGTGGTTGTTTGCGTGGTTGTTTGGGCGGTTGTTCGAGCTGTTGTTCGAGCCGTTGTTCGAGCTGTTGTTCGGGCCGTTGTTCGAGCTGTTGTTCGAGCTGTTGTTCGAGCTGTTGTTCGAGCTGTTGTTCGAGCTGTTGTTCGAGCTGTTGTTCGAGCTGTTGTTCGAGCTGTTGTTCGAGCCGTTGTTCGAGCCGTTGTTCAGGCCGTTGTTCAGGCCGCTAACGGCACCATGTCTCACGCACGGTGCCGTTTTTTCTGCGCACTCGATATATTCCGTAGAATATATCGATACCTGCACTTCCGGAGATTCACCATGCCCCGTACGCCGACGGATCGCGCCTCGCAGCGCGTCGCACGGGAACAGCCGCTCGCGCGCAAGATCAGCGCGCTCAGGCCGCTGTCGAGCGACGCGCGCGCGCAGCAGGTCACGGATGTCGTCGACGCGTTCCGGCGCCTGCGCGGCAGCGTCGTGCGCTTCATCCGGATGTTCTCGGCTACGCACGCTGAAGACGCGCCGGACGATGCGCTGTCCGCGATGGGCTTTCGTGAACTGCTGTCCACGCTCGAAGACGACGCACGCACCGCCCGCTTCACGCGCCTGCCCGAACTCGAACGGGCGATCGGCCATGCGCGCCGTCTCGAACGCACACGCGACGACGTGTTCTCCGATTCGTTCAGCAACGACCCGGCCGCGATGCGCGACGCGGTCGCCGCGCTGGAGCGCGTCGACGTGCTGTTCGTCGGATTGTGCGTCGAGTACGTGATGGAACGGCACACCCCGGCATCGCTCCCTGTTTCGCCCGCGGCATCTGCATCTGCATCGGCATCGGCCCCGCCCGCACTGCCGCATACCGACCGCTCGACCGCACTCTGCTGACCGCGCCACACCGCGTTACTCCGTGATTTCCCCGGAATTTCGCGCGTTATATTCCGTGGTATATTTCGCGAATCTTTCGCGCATCCGTCCCCGGCTCGACCACGCCGGACAGAGGTCAACATGCACGCTCCGCCCTTTCGCCTTGCCCGCACGGCGGATCTCTCGTCGCCCGGCGGTAATCTGCCTGCGGCAACCGGCACGCGAGTCGACGCATGCTGCGCGCCGTCGCGCGCGCAACTGACCGAGCTGAAGCGCCGCACGCGCCTGTCCGAGCTCGATGCGAACCTGCACTGCTCGATCATCGGCACCTGCCTGACAACGCACGAACTGCGCAGGCTCGTGCCGAAATTCACCGACCTCGACCGCCAGCACGCAACCGACCTCGACATCCATCACGCTGCCGTCGAGCTCGCGATCGACGGCACGGCCGGCGCCAAGGCATTGCACAAGGCGCTCGACGAGCGTTACGCCGGCGCGATCCGCGCATTCGACAGCGCACAGGACGCGGACGAACTCCTCGCGCGCTGGAAGGAAGCGCTGAAAAGCGGCGACATCCCGCCTGCCTACTGGGCGCTGATGACGCATCCGCGCACGACGATGGTCGTGCGCCAGGCCGCGTTCGGCGACCTGCACATGCTGTCGCACCTGGTCGGCGCGGCCAATCGCGCCGATATCCGTCGGCTGGTCGCGCTGGAGGAAGAGAATGCGGCGCTGCACGCGAAGATCGACCGGCAGCAGGCGCGCCTGCAAGAAATGAGCGCGCAGCGCGATGCGGCGCTGCAGGAACGGGATGCCCTCGCCGCGCGCCAGAACGCGCAGCCGCTGGCGGCTGAAAGCGTCTTGCGCGACGAAGTCCACGAACTGCGCGAAGCGCTGGCCGCGCGCGACGAACGACTCGCGCTGCACACGAGCCGCCGCGAGGCGGCCGAGCAGCGGATCGCCGCGGAACAGGCGAGCGCCCGCGCGATGCGCGCGCGGCTCGACGACCTGATGGCGATGGTGAAGACGCTGCGCGCCGAAGCGAGCGCGATCGAACAGGCGGTGCAGGCGTCGGCCGACGATCCTGCCGAACACGTGGCCGATCCGCTGTCGATCCTTCAGGGCATGCGTCTGGTGTATGTCGGCGGGCGCCCGGGCTCGAACCGCGCGATCAGGCGGATCGTCGAAGCGGCGGGCGGTGACGTGACGCTGCACGACGGCGGCATCGAGGATCGCAAGGGCCTGTTGGCCGCTGCGCTACCGGGCGCGCACATGGTCGTGTTCCCGGTCGACTGTATCGACCACGATTCGATGAACCTGCTCAAGCGCATCTGCGAACGCCACCACATCGCGTACTACCCGCTGCGGACCGCCAGCGTCGCCAGCTTCGTCGAACTGATCGGGCGGCTCGATGCGCAGGCACGCGATGTCATGGCGCCGGATGCCGCCGCGGGCGGCACGCCGCGTTTCTGCCTGCGGCACGGCTAGGGCCCGATTCGCTTCGACGCGTTCTCTACGCGCGGCCCTTCAGCAGGCCAGTGCAAGCCCGTCGTCAGCAAGAGCAGGCCACGGGCAAGCGTTCGCGCAGCGCACCTTTCAGCGCCGCACCATTTTCGTCAGCGCGGCGATTTCGTCGGCGCACGCGGCGTAGGCACGCGCCTCGATCCCGCGATAGAGACGGATGATCTCCTCGCCGACCGGCGTGAGCACGCTGCCGCCGCCACTCTGCCCGCCATGCTCGGACACCGTCGCCGGCGACTTCAGCGAGCGGTTCAGTTCGTCCATCAGCAACCACGCACGCCGGTACGACATCTTCAGGCTGCGCGCCGCCGCCGAAATCGAACCGTGCTCGCGCACGGCTTCGAGCAGCGCGACCTTGCCCGGGCCGAGCGCGATCGTGTCGGCCTGCTGGATCCGCATCCTGAACCGCACCTCAGGCTTGGGGTGTGCCGGTGTCTTCATGTTGTCCTGCCCTTTGAACGATGCGGGCAAGCATACACGATGGCCGGTGCGACGCATGCCGGCCGCCTGCGCGCCCGTTCAGACCTCGAGCACGCGGGCGACGATGCCGGCCAGCCGCTTCACGTGGCGCGGCGCGGGCAGGAGGTCGGCGCCGGAGAACAGCAGCGGCGCGCCGTCGTCGATCGACAGCGGCGCGTCGCCGCATTCGAACGCGACGATCACGTGTTCGCCGATGGGCGTGTTGAACAGTTCATGCCAGGAAAACGTGACCGCGTAGCCGTCGTGCGCATGCGCGATGAACACCATGCGCTTGAAGTCGCCCGGTGCGTCGTTGCGCAGCCCGGCCGCGTCGAGCAGGTCCTTCAGCCGCGCGCCGCGATACGGCGCGACCGAGCGGATGAAGCGGTTCGTCGTGAAGCAGCGCAGGTCGAACGGCTCGGCCGTCGCGCTCGCATGCCGGCGCAGATCATCGAGCGTCACCGTCATCGGCCGCACGAATGCGCCCGTCAGCGCGATCGAGCCTGCCACCGCCTGATGCGCCTGATGCGCCTGATGCTCCTGTTGCGCCGAAGGCGCCGCCGTCCCTGCCATCTCCATCGCCCGCCTCCATGACGGCCCGCCGGTGGGCGTGCCTGCGCTGTATCGGCGGATATATTACGCCGGGAAAAGCCCGGCCGGCAGAATGCACGCCGCATGGGCGGCATAACGGCGGCCGATCGTGCCCCCGCCGCCCGGCGCTACGCCAGCACGATGTGCTTGATGGCCTTCTTCAGGCTCTTGAAGCTGTCGACCGATTCCGCCTTGGCGTCCGTCACCAGTGCGCCGATCCGCGCCGGCTCGCAGAAGCTGATCCGGCTGTTCGTGCCGAGCTTGCTGAAATCGGCCAGGATCGCGACGTCCGCCGCGTTGCTCACCATCGCGCGCGCCACTTCGGTTTCCATCCGGTCGTAGTTGGTCGCGCCGCGGACGGCATCGACGCCCACCGGCGACAGCAGCGCGAGGTCGGCGCGATAGCGGAAGATTTCGGCGACCGTGCCGTCGCCGACGGTCGCGGCCGCGCGGCTGCCGATCATCCCGCCAAGCAGGATCGTCTCGTTCCTCGCCTGCCCCGGATCGCCCGACCGCATCTTCAGCGCGACGTCGATCGAGTTCGTGACGATCGTGAGGCCCGACAGCTTCGCCAGTTCTTCGGCCAGCAGTGTCGTGGTCGTGCCCGCGTCGATGAACAGCGTCTGCGAGCCCGTGACCAGCCTGGCCGCCGCGCGGGCGATCGCCAGCTTCGCCTTCACGTGGGTCTGCGCGCGCTCGGCGATCGGCGCTTCGTCGCCGACCTGCACCGCGCCGCCGTGCACGCGCTTCAGTTCACCGAGCGCTTCGAGATCGACGAGATCGCGACGCACGGTTTCCCGCGACACGTTCAGGTCGGCCATGATCCGGTCGGTGGAAACGCGCTGCATCTTCGATAACAGAAGCCGGATCCTCTGGTATCGCTCTTCTTGCCACATGGAATGTCCTCGGAGTGAACGTCAATATTATTCGAACGACGAACTACGCAGCGCTCTCCTCCATCTTTTTGACGCCGACGAGGGTCTGCAGGGATTGACGCACCGCCTGGACCTCGCTGCTCGTCATCTTTGAAAACACCACGTGGATGCGGTCGTCGTCCGGCGCGGCATCGTCCTGTTCGATGATGAACTGGACGATGCGCGCCTGGTCGATGCCGGGCATCGCCTGCAACGACGTCAGCTTCACCGCGCCGCGGCTCGCGAGGATGCGCACGCCCCAGCGCTGCCGTGCGGCGAAGAAACGCTTCTCGATCGGCTTCAGGCCGGCCAGGATCGCGAGCACGATCGCCGTCGCGGCAATCGCGGCCACGTACATGCCGCCGCCCACCGCCAACCCGACCGCCGCCACGACCCACAGGCTCGCCGCGGTCGTCAGGCCGCGGATGATCTCGCCACGCAGCATGATCGAACCGGCGCCGAGGAAGCCGATGCCCGACACCACCTGCGCAGCGACGCGCGACGGGTCCAGCGACACGTTCTTCGCGCTCTGGATATCCGCGAAGCCGAACGCCGACACGACCATCACTAGCGCGGCGCCCACGGCCACCAGCATGTGGGTGCGCAATCCGGCCGCCCACGACAGGCGTTCGCGCTCGATGCCCACGATGCTGCCGAGCAATGCCGCCAGCAACAGGCGGGACACGATTTCCAGCTGACTGATCATTCGAGGTCTCCTTGCTTTGCCTGATCCACCTGGTGAAGCGCGGCCCGCACGGGCCACCACCCGATTCTTCCTGCCTTCCCCCGCCGGAAACCGCATCCGGCTTCCGGCGAGTTGTATTTTTGTGCGATCTTGCGATTTTGTGCGTTCTAATATACGGTACGAAAAACTACAAAGCCAGACCCAAGTTCGTTTGTTTCATCCGATCAGCACGATCAATCGTCAGACCATTCAGGCAACACGATCCGGAACACTTGCTTAGGAGACCCACATGATGAAGAAGGCATGGATGCTGGCAGCAACGCTGCTGGCGGCGCTGGCGACGGCCCCCGCTCACGCATCGGAAGGCGAAGTCTGTAAAAAGGTGACGCTCGGCGATGTCGGCTGGAGCGACATCGCGGCCACCACCGGCGTCGCGATGATGCTGCTCGACGGGCTCGGCTACGAGGCGACCAAGACGATCGCGTCGCCGCCGATCGTGCTGGCCGGCGTGAAGAAGGCGCAGATCGACGCGTTCCTCGGCTACTGGGATCCGAGCATGACGCCGACGGTGAAGCCGTTCGTGGACGCCGGCGCCGTGCATCAATTACCGCAGCCCAACCTGGTCGGCGCGCGCTACACGCTGGCCGTGCCGCAATACGTGTCCGACAAGGGACTCAAGAGCTTCGCCGATATCGCCAGATTCCGCGACCAGCTCGACGGCAAGATCTACGGGATCGGCGCCGGCAACAACGGCAACGCGCTGATCCAGCGGATGATCGACAGGAACGAATTCGGGCTCGGCGGCTTCAAGCTGGTCGAATCGAGCGAGGCCGGGATGCTCGTGCAGGTGACGCGCGCCGTGCAGGAGCACCGGATGATCGTGTTCCTTGCATGGGAGCCGCATCCGATGAACATCAACTACAAGATCGCCTATCTCGACGGCGGCGACACCGTGTTCGGCCCGAACTACGGCTCGGCGAAGGTCTACACGCTCGTCACGCCCGGCTATCTCGAACGCTGCCCGAACGTCGGCCGGCTGCTGACCAACCTGAAGTTCACGACCGACGAAGAGAACCAGCTGATGGTGCCGATCATGAATCACGCGGACCCGGTCGCGGTTGCCAGGGAATGGGCGAAGAAGCATCCCGGCGAGCTGTCGAAGTGGCTCGACGGCGTGACGACCATCGATGGAAAGAACGCGAAAGACGCGATCGAGAAGCTGATCGGCGCGTAAGCCCGCAAGACAAGGAACCCCGCATGTACAAGAATCTCGCGCTGTTCGATCTCGACCACACGCTGCTGCCGCTCGACAGCGACCAGGCCTGGGCCCGCTTCATCTCGCGGGTCGGCTGGCGCGAGGACGACGCGCACGCCGCGCTGATCGACGAGCACTACGGTCATTACGCGGCCGGCACGCTCGACATGAACGCGTATCTCGCGGTGACGCTTGCGCCGCTCACCCGCTATCCGCGCAAGGTGCTCGAACGCTGGCATGCGCGGTTCATGGACGAGGTGATCCGTCCGGCGATTACGCCGCAAGCGCGCGACCTGGTCGACCGGCATCGGGAAAACGGCGATCTCTGCTGCATCGTGACGGCGACCAACGTGTTCGTCACGCGGCCGATCGCGGCCGAATTCGGCATAGAGCACCTGCTCGGTATCGAACTCGATACCGACGACGGCACGCCGGGCGGCGCGTTTACCGGGCGCAGCACCGGCGTGCCGAGCTTCCGCGAAGGGAAGATCGTGCGCACGACCGCATGGCTGGAGTCGCTCGGCTACGCTCCGGTCGATTTCGAACGCACCTACTTCTACAGCGATTCGATCAACGACGTGCCGCTGCTGGACTACGTCACGCATCCGGTCGCCACCAATCCCGACTCGAAGCTGTTGCAAGTGGCAGGCACGCGCGGGTGGCCTGTCATGAAGTTGTTCTGATTCGGGCGATATTCTCTGCTGTCCATTTTCATGTCTGGAGGGGTAATGAAATACGGAGCACGCAGCAACAATCCCGATCGTTCAGGAATCCGATTCGAATCGGATAGAAAGCATGTCGTCATGTCGCGCCCGCCGGAAAGCCGTTTTCCGCACTGGCGCGGCGTTTTCATGATCGCACTGATGTGCACGCTGGCCGCTTGCGGCGATGGCGACTCGGGCACCGCGGCCAACGTGGCGGCCGCGCGCGCGGCCGCACCGGGTTCGGCGTCCACGCCCGTCCTGCACTGCGCGAGCGCGTGCCACTGACCGACGCAGGCCGCAAGGCCAGCCATCCACGACAGAGAGCGATCATGCAAAACAAACCCACAACACGACGCCAGTTCCTCGCCGATGCGTTGAAGCTCGCCGGTGCGACCGCGATCACGGGCATGCTGCCCGAAAGCATCGCGCGCGCCCAGGCCATTCCGGCGGCCACCGTGACCGGCACGATCCAGGACGTGAAGCACGTCGTGATCCTGATGCAGGAAAACCGCTCGTTCGACCACTATCTCGGCACGCTCGGCGGCGCACGCGGCTTCGGCGATCCGCGGCCGGTCGTGATTTCGAGCGGGTATCCGGTATGGCGCCAGCCCTGGCTGCTGTCCTACGTGTTTCCGTTCAACCCGTCCCCGCCCTCCGGCATGGCGAACGGCGACACGTACTACGGCGACCTGGACCACAGCTGGACCGGCACGCACAGCGCCTGGAACAACGGCCGCTACGACAACTGGGCCGACGCGAAGACCAGCGGCACGATGTACTACTTCACGCAGAAAGACATCCCGTTCTACTACGCGCTGGCGAGCGCGTTCACGGTGTGCGACGACTACCACTGCTCGATGCTCGGCCCGACCGACCCGAACCGGCTGTATCTGTGGACCGGGTGCTGCGGCAACGTGCCGGGCTATTCGCCGTACACGGACAACACGATGACCGGCACCGGCTGGACGACCTTGCCGGAACGGCTGAACGCGGCCGGCGTCACGTGGAAGTTCTACCAGGACAAAGGCAACGGCCTGGATGCCGGCCACGCGTACGGCAATTCCAACAGCGCCGGCAGCACGCTCTGGTGGAACGGGAACTACGGCGACAACATCGTTCTCAACTTCAAGCAGTACCAGAACCTCGGCGCCAACGATCCGCTGGCGCCCGCGATCAACGGCACGCAGATCGACCCGAGCGGCGGCGGCAAGGAATACGACACGAACCTGTTCAGCCAGCTGCAAGCCGACGTCGCGAACGACACCTTGCCGCAAGTGTCGTGGATTGCCGCGCCTTACGCGTACTGCGAGCATCCGTCGTGGGCCGCGAGCGGCGGCGAATGGTACGTGAGCAACGTGCTGAATGCGCTGACCTCGAATCCGAAGGTCTGGGCGAGCACCGTCCTGCTCGTGATGTACGACGAGAACGACGGCCTGTTCGATCACGTCCCGCCCGCCGTCCCGGCCAGCTCCGCGGCCGGCACCGGGCAGTCGACCGTCTCGACGGCCGCGGAATTCGTCGCCAGCAGCGGCAGCGCATCGGATGGTTCGGCCAGCGGCGACGTGCCGATCGGGCTCGGGCCGCGCGTGCCGATGTTCGTGATCTCGCCGTGGTCGAAGGGCGGCAAGGTGAATTCGCAGGTGTTCGATCACACGTCGGTGGTCCGCTTCCTGGAGGCGCGCTTCGGGTTTCAGGAAACCAATATCTCGCCGTGGCGGCGCGCGGTCTGCGGCGACCTGACGTCGGCCTTCGATTTCTCGAACGCCGACCAGACCGTTCCCGCGATCCAGCCGCCGGCGAGCAACATGAACCCGAATGGCCCGGCCGTCCTGATCCCCTACCCGACCACCACCGCGGTGCCGGCGCAGACGGCCGGCCGCAGCACCGCCTGCCGCCTGCCCTACGAGTTCTTCGTGCAAGGCAAGGTCAACCGCGCCGGCAACGCGCTGTCGCTGACGATGACCAACACCGGCACCGCCGGCGTACACCTGCAGGCGTGGGTCGACGGCACGAGCACGATCCCCCGGCATTACACGATCGCGGCCGGCACAAGCCAGTGCGCGAACCTGTCGGATTCGCTCGCACTGAATGCCGGCGGCAGCTACGACTATTCCGTCTACGGCCCGAACGGCTTCCTGCAGACGTTCCGCGGCAGCGTCGGTTCGTCCGGCAACACGGGATCGGCCGCCGAAATCAGCCTGTGCTACGACGTGGCCAACGGCAACGTGCAGATCACGCTCGACAACTCCGCCGGCTCCGGCGCGACGACGTTCCAGCTCACCGACAACGCATACGGGATGAACACGCGGCAATCGGTCACCGTCGCCGCCGGCGCGACGCAAGCCGTCACGTGGTACGGCGACGGCGGCTGGTACGACGCCAGCATCCGCGATGCGAACGATCCGAACTTCCTGCGCCGGGTGGCCGGCTGCGTGCAGACGCAATCCGGCCTCCTGCTCACGGATTCGGCGATCGGCAATACCGGCAAGAAGTTCGTCGCGTCGCTCGCTTCGCAGGGCTCGACGTTCGGCACGCTGCGGTTCGACTACGTCGCGCCGCCGTGGAGCCACAGCCCGAAGAACTGGGTGGGCATCTTTGCGCATGGCGCGCAGCCGACCAAGGGCAGCTACAAGTCGTGGGCGTACCTGCCGAAGAGCACCGGCTCGCTGCTGTTCTCGTCCACGGCCAACAGCACGCTGGCGTCGGGGCAGTACGATGCGTGGTACCTGTTCGACGACGGCTACACGCCGCTCGCGGGCCCCGTCACGATCAACATCTGACGGCATGGCCAGACCGTGCCGGCCGCCTGTATGGGGCCGGCACGCATTCGGGCGCGACGTGCCGCGTTGCGCTCGAATGTTTTTCCAGCCGGCCTGCACGCGCTATGGGCACGACAAGCACTACACAAGCAAATCCTCGTAGAACGCGCCGAACGGCCGCGTCGGATGCGCGATCTGGATTTCGAGGATCCACAGCCCGGCGGCCGGCGCGGCATCGAAGTCGCCGAGGTTGCCGGCCTTGTAGATCGCGTGCGGAAAATCGCTGACGCGGTGCCCCTTGATGTCGACGTTCAGCCGGAAGCCGTGTGCGTCGGCGCGTTGCGCGGCGAATTCGTACAGCGCGATGCCCGCGCAACCGGTGGTGCGCCAGTGATGCTCGACTTCGTCGTAGATCACGCGCGCCGCGTGCGCACACGCATGCATGTCCGGATCGTCGCCGCACACGAACGTCGCACCCGCGTCGCCCTCATGCTTCGCCCACACCGCGCCCAGGTCGATGAAGAAGATGTCGTCGTCGGCGAGCACCGGGTCCGCCACCGAGCGCTCCTTGAACGTGCGCAGCGTGTTTTCCCCGAAGCGGACGAGCACCGGATGCCAGATCCGGTCCATCCCGAGCGCCTGCAGCACACTCAGCCCCAGCGCGTTGGCCTCCGATTCCCGCATGCCGGGGCGGATGCCGTCGGCGATCGCGTCGACGGCCTGCCATGTCATGGTTCTTGCGTGCTGCATCGCGTCGAGCGAAAAGGCTTCGCCGACGGCTTCGCGTTGCGTCGAGTTCAAGATGGGGCTCCCGTGAGGGTGAATGTGGGGCGACGCGATCGACCGTCGCTTCGATATGCATGATCGAATATATCGCTTTCCGGGCCGACGCGTTGCCGGGTCATCGTGTCGCCCACAGCAAAACGGGCACTCCGATGGAGTGCCCGTTGTCGTGCCGGCTCAGGTTCCGGACGTCGCGACGGGTGCTGCCGGCATCGGCAACGCCCGCCCTCCTTCGTCGATCAGAACTTGTGACGCAGGCCGATCCGCGTGACGAGCTGCGTGTTCGCGCCCGCGTTGCCGATGAACGACCCCGACGAGCCGATCTCTGCCTGTACCGGCACCGCGCGGCCGCCCATCGTGTTGCTGCCCGACGCCTTCTGGTAGGCCGCGCTCACATAGACGTCCGTGCGCTTCGACAGCGCATAGTCGACCGCGGCGTTGACCTGGTGCCACTTGCCGTCGAAGCGGCCGTCGAGCTTCGAGAACGTATAACCGAGACCGCCGCTCAGGGCCGGCGTGAACGCGTAGCGGCCGCCGATTTCGTAGTTGTTCAGCTTCGACGATTCGCCCGACAGCGGCACGAACTTCGTATGCGTCCAGTTCGCCCACACGAGGGCCGCCGAGATCGCATAGCGCGCGCCGACGCCGACCGTCTCAAGATCGCGCAGCCCCTGCGTGTTGATGTTCGCGATGCTCACGCCGAACGCGGGCGTCGCGCCGTTCGGGAAGCGGATGTTCGTGTACGCGGCACCGATGCCGAACGGCCCCTGCGCATAGTTCGCGCCGAAGCTGTACGCGCTCGACGAACCCTGCGAGCCGTTCGTGCCGGTCGTGGTCGGCGTACCTGCGAACTGCGTCGAGTTCGAGAAGCCGTACATCGCGCCGAACGTGAGGCCCGCAAAGTTCGCGCTCTGGAACTTCACGGCGTTGTTGATGCGGCTTGACGTCAGCTGGTCGAGATCGTTGATGTGATACGCGTAGTTGCCGGCCGGCGTCTGGCTGCCCATCGTGTAGTTCGCGCCGATGTAGTCGGTCGAGAACGAGTACTGGCGGCCGAACGTCAGCGAGCCGATCCCGTTCTTCGACAGCCCGACGAACGCCTGCCGGCCGAACAGCGCACCGCCCTGGCCGATCGAGCCGTCACCGCTGCTGAAGCCGTTTTCCAGCACGAACAGCGCCTTCAGCCCGCCGCCGAGATCCTCGGTCCCGCGAATGCCCCAGCGGCTGCCCGAAGCAACGCCGTCACCGTACTTGACGAGCTTGCCGTGCCCGCCCGACGTCGCGACCTTGTTCGAATACGTGATACCCGCATCGATCAGCCCGTAGAGCGTGACGCTGCTTTGCGCGTGCGCGGCGGTGCCGAACATCCCGAGTGCGGCCGCGGCCACGATGGTCTTTTTCATGTTCCCTTCCTTTTGTTGTTGACGCGCGCGCCTGTGTCGCAGCGTGACGCGCGGCGTGTTGACGACGAACCGACTGATGAACGAGCGCAAGCCACAGGATCGCCGCACACACGCCTGCCTCATGCGCGTGCACGATGTTCCGTTTCGATGCCTGTGTGGGCTTGCTGAAGCGGCATGCCGCGGGGCGACCGCTCATGTTGCAGCGCCGGCAAGCGTGCGCACCGATTGCGCATGCTGCGACGACGCGTTGCTCCGGCGATGCAGGTCAGAATCTCTTCCGGCTTTCGTGGAGCAGGTGGCGACGTGGCGCCTGACGACGCCACGACTTTCGATATATTTTTCGAAATATATCGAGTTGTCACGAAACGGTAAACAATTATTCGGGTTCCTGTCGTCTTTCATCCACATGCGGACGACGGTCGACTGGATCGACGTCGCGACGTACGGCGTCCGGCATCGCACCGATGCCGGCGACGGGCTATCGCCGAAATCCAGCATAATCGGGCGGTTGAACAGGCGTCGTAGCCGGCGTGCGAATCCCGCACACGTTTGCGTCGCCGTCCGGTTCACGGCTTGCCCGCGTTCCGCCGTTACGGAAGGAGCCAGTCTGTGCCGGTCTCGCGCGCGCTGGATTGTGCCGGGGCAAAAAATCGAAGCAAGCACAAACGCGATGCGGCGCACCTCACGACGCCGCCGATCGCATCACGGACCACACCACGCCATCCCGCAGAAGACAGGACACCGACACATGGACCGAGCCGAACACATCAGCATCGAACAGACGAGCGGGCTTCCCGCCGACGAACTGGATCGATGCGACTTCTCGTTCGACATCGCGTGGGAATTGAACGCGCCGTATCAGGACTTGCTCGATCTGCGCGCGCTGCCGGCGCGCCGCAAGAATTACGGCTTCGATCCGGCCGGCTGGGCGGACGAGGCGACCGGCAAGACGGCGCTCTTTCGCGCGACGGCCGGCAGCCGGCTCGCCGGGTTCGTGGCGATCGGGCAGAGCTGGAACGGGATGGCAGAGATCGCGGAGCTGGCCGTCGATCGCCACAGCCGGCGGCAAGGCATCGGGCAGTTGCTGCTGGCGGCCGCCGAATCCTGGGCGCGCAGCCACGGGTTCGGCTTCATGCGGCTTGAAACGCAGTCGAACAATGTCGCCGCGTGCAGCACCTATGCCCGTTCGGGCTTCGTGCTGGGCGGACACGATCGCCTGCTGTACGCGGACGACGAGAACGCCGGTGAAGTCGCGCTGTTCTGGTACAAGGACCTGCGCGACGGGCAGACCGCGCGGATCCGCACGGTCGACCCGGCATCGATGCGGCCGGTGCGCTGACGCGCCGCCGAGCGCGCGTCTTTGCCGCGTCAGGCCCGCGTCGCCACGATGAACAGACGCGGGAACGGCAGCAGCACGGTGCCGTCGGCAAGCGCCGGATAACCACCCGGGCCCGCGATCGCATCGCGATACCGCGCGAGAAACGCCGCGCGTTCGCCGTCGTCGAGCGCCGCGAGGAACGGCCGCAGCGCGCTACCCTTGAACCATTCGACGACCGCATCGGCACCGCCGCGCAACGGGTGGTAGTAGGTCGTGCGCCACACGTCCACGCGCGAGCACAGTGGCGACAGCAGCGCGTGGTAATAACGCGCATCGAACCGCTCGGTGCGTGCCGCGCCTTTCAGCTTGTCCGCCCACGGCCCGGCCGCGGCGACCTCGCGCATCAGCCGATGCGCGGGTTCGTCGAGGTTGTCGGGCATCTGCACCGCCAGATGGCCGCCCGGCGCAAGCCTGCCGACGAGCGCCGGAAACAGCGTGGCGTGCGCGGGCACCCATTGCAGCACCGCGTTCGCGAGAATCAGGTCGTAGCCGCCGGGATCGGCCCATGTGGAAATATCCACGACATCGAAACGCAGGTCCGGCAGGCGCTTGCGCGCGGCGTCGATCATGTCCGCCGATGCATCGATCCCGTGGACCGTTGCGTCCGGCGCACGCGCGATCAGCGCCTCCGTGGAATTGCCGGGCCCGCAGCCGATGTCGATCGCGGTATGGATCGGCGTATGCGGCACCGCGGCCAGCAGATCGCGGATCGGGCGCGTGCGTTCGTCCTCGAATTGCACGTACTGGGCGGCGTATCGATCGAGTGGGGTCGTCATGTCGTTCCTCCTGGTCGGCGTGGACGGCCGTGCAGCTGCCTGCGTGCACGATGCGGGGGGGCCGTCGATGCGAAGCATTCTGCGATCGTCACGAAGTTCAGTAAAATGAATTTAATATCGTGATTGATTCAAAATTCTGATGAAGATCGATACGCTCGGTGTCCAGGCTTTCGTCGCGATCGCCGACGGCGGCAGCTTCCGGCAGGCAGCCGATACGCTGCACGTCACGCAGACGGCCATCACGCAGCGGCTGCGCAAGCTCGAAACCTTTCTCGGCGTCGCGCTCGTCGAGCGCACCACGCGCCGCACCACACTCACCGAAATCGGCCGGCGCTTCCTGCCGCAAGCGCGCCGGTTGCTGAACGAGCTGTCCGACGCGCTCACCGAAATTCGCGAGACCGGCCTGAGCCAGCGCGGCGACGTCACGATCGCGTGCGTGCCGACGGTCGGCGTGCAATACCTGCCCCGCATCCTGCGCGCATTCTCCGCGCACCGGCCGCATGATCGCGTGAAGATCCTCGATCATGCGTCGGCGTCGGTGCTGCAGGCCGTGCTGCATCGCGAGGCCGAGTTCGGCATCGGCATCGCCGGCGACCAGCATCCCGAACTGGTCAACGTCCCGCTGACGAGCGATCCGTACGTGCTGGTGTGCCGCGACGATCATCCGCTCGCGAAGCGGCGGCGCATTCGCTGGGCCGCACTGCAGCCGCATCCGCTGATCTTCGCCGGCGAAGTGAGCGGCAATCGCGGGCTGCTCGACGGCGCGCTGAAGACGAGCGGCGTGTCGCTGCATTCGTTCTACGAAGTGCAGCGCAGCTCGACGGCGCTCGGGCTCGTCGCGGAGGGGCTCGGCGCGGCCGTGGTGCCGAAGCTCGCGATCCAGAAGAACGCGTATCCGATGATCCGCACGATCGAGCTCGTCGAGCCGGCGGTGTCGCGCACGCTCGTGCTCGTCACGCGCAGGAGCGCGCAACTGTCGCCGGCCGCCCGTGCGCTGTACGACATGATCGTCGAACAGGCCGCACCCTGACGATAGTGTCAGGGGGTGGGTCACGCAGCAGCGCCTTCGGGGTAGTATCGCCACACGCGGTCGCGACGGCCGGTGCCTACCCGGCGCCGCACCCGTCACGCCACCGCTGCAACGGCTGTTCCTCACCACCCCAGCACGGAGCACTGCATGGCCTATCGCACCTACCACAAGCGCAAGATTGCAGACCGGGAACTCCATCCCGAAACCCAGATGATGTCGTACGGCTACGATCCTTTCCTGTCGGAAGGATCGGTGAAGCCGCCCGTGTTCCTCACGTCGACGTTCGCGTTCCGCACGGCCGAGGACGGCGCCGAATTCTTCGACGTCGTGGCCGGACGCAAGCCTGCGCCCGAAGGCGAAGGCGCGGGCCTCGTCTACAGCCGTTTCAATCACCCGAACCTGGAGATCGTCGAGGATCGCCTCGCGCTGCTCGACGATTCCGAAGCCGCCGTCGTGACATCGAGCGGCATGTCCGCGATCGCGGCGATCCTGCTGACGTTCCTGCGGCCGGGCGACTGCGTCGTCCAGTCCGTGCCGCTGTATGGCGGCACCGAAACGCTGATCTCGAAGTTCCTGCCCGAGTGGGGCATTCGCTCCGAAGCCATCGCCGACGGGCTGTCCACCGTTGCAATCCGCGCCGCGCTCGAGGCGGCCGCGCAAAAGGGCCGCGTGCGGATGTGCTACATCGAGACGCCCGCGAACCCGACCAACGCGCTGTTCGACCTCGACGGGCTGCGCAGCGAGATCGATGCGTTCGAGGCACGCCACGGCTATCGCCCGCTGTCGGTCTGCGACAACACGCTGCTCGGGCCGCTGTATCAGAAACCGTCGCGGCAAGGCATCGACCTGAGCGTGTACTCGCTGACGAAATACATCGGCGGACATAGCGACCTCGTCGCCGGCGGCGTCACGGGCGCCCGCGACCTGATCACGAAGATCCGCTCGATCCGCAGCTCGCTCGGCTCGCAGCTCGATCCGCATTCGTCGTGGATGATCACGCGCTCGATGGAAACGCTCGTGCTGCGCATGCAGCAGGCCGCGCGCAGCGGCAGCGACGTCGCCCGCTGGCTCGCCGGCAATCCGCATCGGCCGGTGCGCGTGCTGCACCCCGAACTCATCGACGATCCGGTCTACCAGGCCGTCTACCAGCGCCAGTGCAGCGGGCCCGGCTCGACGTTCGCGTTCATCCTCGACGGCGGCCGCGAGCAGGCGTTCAGGTTCATCAACCACCTGACGCTCTTCAAGTCCGCGGTCAGTCTCGGCGGCACGGAGTCTCTGATCTGCCATCCGGCGTCGACGACGCATTCAGGCGTGCCGGCCGATGCGCGCGCGGCGGCCGGTGTGTCGGAAGGGTTGATTCGCGTGTCGGTCGGGCTCGAACATCCGGACGACCTGATCGCCGACCTGTCGTACGCGCTGGAGCATTGCTGACGCGGGGGGGCGTGCGCCCCGTGCCGGTCGCACGGGGGGAGTTCCCGCCGCGGCGCGGAGCGGGCATTCAGTGACACCACCCGCGCCCGGATGCCGGCGTTTGAGCCACATAAACGTGCTCGCACAAGGATCAACAGCATGAGCACCATACGGCATCCGTACCGGATCACCGATCTGCAAGGCGCACCGATCGCGACCATGACGATCGTGCAGGAAATCGAAAAGCTGGACGAGTTGCCCGATCGCTACTGCTCCGGTCGCGTGTCCGTCGAACTCGAATACCCGGGATCGCGATTTGGATCGACCACTCGGGTGAAGATATTCCCGTTCGACGGAAGATGGTTTCCGCTGGACGAATCGTCGTTCAAGATGCACATCGGCGACTTCATCCTGCCGCCGGAATTGTGCTGCCGGGGCATCGGCACGCTGTGCTGGTCGGAGATCCATCGAACGCTTCCCCTTCCGTCGGGCTTCTCGCTCCTGCTTACCGGCAGGCTCAGCGACAAGGATGCAACGATGACCGGCACCATTCTCGGAAAGCAGCAAACGATCGACAACCTCGAACGCCGGAACGGATTCTGGCGCCGCATGCTGGATCCGGCCAACCTGACGTTCGAGTCCGACGAGAACGGCGAAGGACATTTCAGAGGCCGGTTCGTGGATCCGGCCACTCACGCCGGCTATGCGCCCAAGGCGATCGCCAAGAGAATCTGACCGCGCGACGCGAGCCGGCTGAACCGGTTCAAAGCACCTTCACCATGAACACGCGCGACGTCCCTTCCGGTTCGCACGGCACTTCGCCGAATGCTTCGTAACCCTGCTTCCGGTAGAAATCCGGCGCCTGGAACGAGATCGTGTAGAGCACCGCACGCGCGCATCCGCGTCGTTTCGCTTCCGCTTCGGCCTCGCGCAGCAGCCGGCTGCCGAATCCGCCGCCGCGCAGCGATTCCGGCAGGTAGAACAGATCGATGAAGAAGAGACCGAGCGACGTGCGCCCCGTCAGGCCGCCCACGATCTCGCCGGTCGCGGGATCGGTGACGTACACGTCGAGCGTGGCCGCGTCGGCGCGCCCCGTCATCGCGTGATTGAATTCGCCGAGTTTGCGGCTGATGAAGTCGCGTGCGGCAGGCTGCTCGGTGTCGGTCAGTCGAAGGGTTACGTCGGGAAGGGCTGTCATCGGAAGAATGTGCGCGTGAAAGGGCTGTCGGGTGTGCCGCACCGTCAGCGGGCATCGCACGACCAGCACGCGCCGCCCGCTGCGTGACGACCGCGCTACTCGCGCGCGATATCGCGTGCCATGTGGAATTCCCACGCGTTGTTCGGCCACATCGGGAACCCGAACCCTGGCGCCGAAGGCACCGTCGCGAATCGCGACGGCTGTGCCGCCTTGCAGGTGGCATCGTCGCCATAGCCGACCAGCTCGGTCACGAGCGAGCCCGCGTTCTTCAGCGACGCATCGGGCGAACCGTCGGTCATCGAAGGCTCGAACCCGCTCTGCACATTCGCGCGCAGCACGACCCGCCCGATCGACGGCGCATACCACGATACTTCCCTGCTGTAGCCCGACACCGTGCACTCCGGCGCGTCGCAATGCATGCCCATTTCACGCAGCGTCGCATCGGTCGTGCCGGGTTCGCTCTTGGTCCACGACGTGGTGCGCACGATCACGAACGTATCGTACGTGCCCGCGCCAACTTGCCGCTTCTCCGTACCGATCACCTCGCTCGACGCAACGGCCTGGTAGCGGTAATGCCATGCCCATCCGCGGCCGATGCTCGAGGTCACGGTTTCGTCGAAGCGGTCCTCCCACTGCTTGCCCGGCTTCAGCGGAAACACGAGCAGCCTGCGCTGGCCGTGTCGCGCCGGATTCGGCGTCGTATAGGTCGAGATGTCCTCGTCGATCTTCACCGGTGCGGCGGCCGGCCCGGCGTCGTAGCTCGCGACGCCGTCATGCACGGCCTTGAGCGTCATCGGCGTCACGTGGCCCTCGCCGACGCTGTAGCACCACGTCGTGCCGACGGCCGGCAGGGTCCGGGTGTCGGCGGCCGGCGCGGCGGCCGCCCATGATCCGTGGCTCATCGCGACCGCGGCGGCGGCAGCGCCGATCAGCGGCGCCATTCTTCTTGACGGGTGGCAGGACATGGCAGGAACGTGTGTCGTGGAATTGTCCGACATGATGCCAGCAAAGCACGCGGCACACGACCGCCCCGTTACCCGCCTCGCCAGCAAGCGGCCAATGCAAACGGCGGGCCCGTTACGGGCCCGCCGTCGCTTTCGTCACGCGATCACGCGATCACGCCATCACGCCTGCGCTCACGCTCACGCCACCGCGAACGCCGCCTTCATGTCGGCCACCCGGCGCCGCTCGCGCGCGATCATCATCCGGTTCACGACGATCACGCCGATCGTCACCGCCGTGATGAACAGCGTCGCCAGCGCGTTCATCTCCGGGTTCAGCCCCAGCCGCACGCGCGAGAACACCACCAGCGGCAGCGTCGTCGACCCCGGCCCCGACAGGAACGCCGACAGCACCAGGTCGTCGATCGACAGCGTGAACGACAGCAGCCACCCCGACAGCAGCGCCTGCGAGATCAGCGGCAGCGTCACCACGAAGAACACCTTCAGCGGCGTCGCGCCCAGATCCAGCGCCGCTTCCTCCAGCGACTTGTTCATCTCCTTCACGCGCGACTGCACGATGATCGCCACGTACGACACGCACAGCATCACGTGGCCGATCCAGATCGTCAGCATCCCGCGGCCCTTCGGCCAGCCGAACATCTGCTCCAGCGCAACGAACAGCAGCAAGAGCGAGATGCCCTGGATCACTTCCGGAATCACCAGCGGCGCGTTGATCATCCCCGTGTACAGCGTGAAGCCCTTGAAGCGGCCGAAGCGCGCGAGCACGAAGCCTGCCCACGTGCCGATCACGACCGACGCGGTCGCCGTCAGCAGGCCGATCTTCAGCGACAGCCATGCGGCGGTCAGCAGCTCGTCGTCGTCCAGCAGCGCGCTGTACCACTTCAGCGAGAAGCCCGACCACACCGTCACCAGCTTCGACTCGTTGAACGAGTACACGATCAGGCTGATGATCGGGATGTACAGGAACAGGAAGCCGAAGGCGAGAACGCCCGTCGACAGCGGTTTGCTCGGCTTGATCATTTCGCGTCCTCCAGTTCCTTGACCTGGTAGTACTGGAACAGCGCCATCGGCACCAGCAGCAGCATCACCATCGCGACCGTCACCGCGGACGCCATCGGCCAGTCCATGTTGTTGAAGAATTCATCCCACATCACGCGGCCGATCATCAGCGTGTCGGCGCCGCCCAGCAGTTCCGGAATCACGTACTCGCCCACCGCCGGGATGAACACCAGCAGGCTGCCCGCGATGATCCCGTTCTTCGACAGCGGCAGCGTGATGCGCGTGAACGCGACCCACGGTTTCGCGCCGAGGTCGTATGCGGCTTCGAGCAGCGTGAGGTCCATCTTCACGAGGTGCGCGTACAACGGCATCACCATGAACGGCAGGTACGAATAGACCATCCCGATGTAGACGCCCGCATCGCTGTGATAAAGGCGCAGCGGCGTGTGGATGATGCCGAGCGCGATCAGCGTGTGGTTCAGCAGGCCGTCATCCTTCAGGATGCCGATCCATGCGTACACGCGGATCAGGAACGACGTCCAGAACGGCAGCATCACGGCCATCATCAGCACGTTGCGGCGGTTCGGCTCCGAGCGCGCGATGTAGTACGCCATCGGATAGCCGATCAGCAGGCACAGCACCGTCGACACGGCGGCCATCTTCAGCGAGCTGAGGTAGGTCGCGATGTACAGGTCGTCCTGCAGCAGGAACGCGTAGTGCGACAGCTGCAGCGCAAAGTGCACGACGCCGTCCTTGAACTCGACGAGCGACGTGTACGGCGGGATGCCCATCACCTGGTCGGCGAAGCTGATCTTCAGCACCAGCACGAACGGCAGCGCGAAGAACACGGCAAGCCACAGGAACGGCACGCCGATCGCGACGCTGCGGCCCGACGGCAGGAAGCGCGACAGCAGCGCGAAGCGGCCCGGGCGCGACCGTCCGGCGCCGGTGCTCGCGGCGCCGGACGACACCGGCGCGGACGGAGTGGAAGCAGAGGTTCTCATCGTGGCGTCCTCATTGCGTCAGCACGACGCCGCTCGCCGGCGACCACGACACGAACACGTCGTCGTTCCACGCCGGAGCCGTATCGCTCATCAGGTGCGAGCTCGACAGGTTCGACACGACTGTCTTGCCGCTCGGCAAGCGCACGTGGTACAGCGAGTAGCTGCCCATGTACGCGATGTCGGTCACGACACCGCGCGCCCAGTTGTGTTTCGAACCGGGCTTCTCGCGCGACACGTGGATGCGTTCCGGACGCACCGAGATGCCGACCGGCATCCCGAGCGGGCCCGTGATGCCGTGGCTCACGTACATGCGCGCTTCGAGGTCGTCGCTCTCGACGAAGATGTGATCGGGTTCGTCCTCGACCACACGGCCTTCGAACAGGTTGGTCGAGCCGATGAATTCGGCCGAGAAGCGGCTGTTCGGGAATTCGTAGACTTCCCCCGGCGCGCCGATCTGCACGATCTTGCCTTCGCTCATCACCGCGAGGCGACTGGCCATCGTCATCGCCTCTTCCTGATCGTGCGTGACCATCACGCAGGTCACGTCGACCTTCTCGATGATGTTCACGAGTTCGAGCTGGGTTTTCTGGCGGATCTTCTTGTCGAGCGCGGACATCGGCTCGTCGAGCAGCAGGAGCTTCGGGCGCTTGACCAGCGAACGCGCCAGCGCGACGCGCTGCTGCTGGCCGCCTGAAAGTTGATGCGGCTTGCGCTGCGCGTACTTGCTCATCTGCACGAGCGCGAGCGCGTCGGCCACGCGTTCCTTGATCTCGTTCTTGGGCGTGCCTTCCTGCTTCAGGCCGAATGCGACGTTCGATTCGACCGTCATGTGCGGGAACAGCGCGTACGACTGGAACATCATGTTCACCGGGCGGCGGTACGGCGGCAGCGACGCGAGGTCCTCGCCGTCGACGAAGATCTTGCCGGAGGTCGCCGTCTCGAGCCCGGCGAGCATGCGCAGCAGCGTGGACTTGCCGCAGCCCGAGCTGCCGAGCAGCGCGAACAGCTCGTTCTTCGCGATCGTCAGGTTCACGTTGTCGACGGCCGTGCTGTCGCCGAATTTCTTCACGACGTTTTCGATGCGCACGAAGGCGTCGTTCGGCTTGAGCATGTCCGTCGCCGGTCGATGCATCGCATCAGGTGTACTGAATGAATCCCGTTTCATGATGGTCCGTTTTAAGCAGGTAAGCGAATCTCAGGCGTCAGGCGCGACCGGTCGGCAGTCGCGCGGTGCTGGCGGAGAGGGATCGAGCGATTCCTCGTCCGGAACGAATGGCGCAACGAAACAGGTGTGGGGGCACGCACGGCGATCGTGGGCAATCAGTCGCGAACGACCGGAGGCACCGCGCTGGCTGTCATGAAGATTTCATCGGTTTTCATCGGGCTTTCCGCACGTTTCTGTCGTCTCCAGTGCGAATTTTTAAACCCGTCAAAAACCTTTTGGATCGCGGATTTCCGTTCCGGACATTGAACGGGATCGATGTTTGGGGAGGCGGGAAAACGGGGGCACGACCCGGCCCCGCGCGGCAGCGCGGGCGCTCCGGCGGCAAGGGCGCCGCCGGGTGACACGGAGGGTGAAACGGGGGGTCGGGAAAACGAGCAGCCGGGCGGCTGCCAAGCGCGGCCTGTGCGCCGCGCGGGTCACGTCACTTCGCGTTCAGTTCCTTCCAGCGCCGGTAGACGGCGATCGCGTCGCCGTGCTTGTGCTGCACCATCGGCAGCCGGCGTTCCTCGATCGGTTTCGCATATTCGGCATAGAACGTGTCGAGCTCGAAATACTTGCGGTCGTCGCGGTAGAACGGCGCGTAGTCCTCGCGCGTCGTGATGTAGACCACGCGTTTCGGGCTGCAGTAGTACAGCGAACCGAGGCACATCGGGCACGGGCTCGCGAGAATGTAGATCTCGCAGTCGGTCAGGTGCTCGGTGCCGAGCTTGCGGCACGCGTCGCGCACCGCGAGGATCTCGGCGTGCGCGGTCGGATCGCTGGTCTGCGCGACGAGGTTCGGGCTCTCGGCGACGATCTCGCCGTCGCGGACGATCACCGTCGCGAACGGGCGGCCGCCCTCTTCCACGTTCTTCATCGCAAGATCGATCGTGCGTTTCACAAAATCCATGGCTGCGTCCTCGTAGAAACGGAATGGCGGGAACGTGCGCCGGCCGGCGGCCGACGCACGTCGGGCGGAAACCTGCGCGGCACCGCTGCCGTGGTGCCGCGCCGGCGTCAGAACGGCTTGGTCGGCAGGTACTTGCCGTCGAGCGTGATCACCGCGCGCGAACCGCCTTCGGGATCGTCGACCTTCTTCACGTCGAGCCGGAAATTGATCGCGCTGATGATGCCGTCGCCGAACTTCTCGTGAACGAGTGCCTTCAGCGTCGTGCCGTACACCTGCAGCATCTCGTAGAAGCGGTAAATCGTCGGGTCGGTCGGCACGCGATCGTCGATGCTGCCGCGCAGCGGGATCGATTGCAGCAGCAGCACCGCGTCGTCGTCGAGGCCGAGCTTGTCGGCGACGCTGCGCGCCGCATCGGCCGGCAGCGCATGCTGGCCGAGCAGCGCGGCGGTCACGAACGCTTCGCTCAGGCCCGTACCTTCGGTGAGCTGCGCGAACGACAGGTTCTTGCGCGCCTTCGCGAGAACGACGGTCTCCGCAAGCGCGTGGCGGGCGGTCTGGCTGTGCTGGGACTGGATCATGGCAATTCCTCGTGATGGGGTAGGAGCGATTCAGGCCGCGACGGGAAGCGTCGCGGGCGTGGCGCGGACATCGGGATGGTCCGCCAGGGAGACGAACCGGCCGGTCGCGCCGTCATGGGCGTCGATGCAGCCCGATTCGATGTCGTAGACCCAGCCGTGCAGCGCGAGCCGCCCTTCTTCGAGCGCGAGCCGCACGGCTGGGTGTGTCTTCAGGTTCGCCAGTTGCGCGACGACGTTCTCGCGCACCATCGAGTCGATCCGCTCGCGTTCGCTGCGATGCGTACGCGCCTCGTTCACGACGCGCGCCGAATCGGCGTAGCGCAGCCAGTGGCCGACGGCCGGCATGTGGTCCATGCACTGGCAGGTGGCAATCGCGGTCATCGCGCCGCAATCGGAATGGCCGCAGATCACGACGTCGGTCACGCGCAGCGCGGCCACCGCGTATTCGACCGACGCCGACACGCCGCCCGGCTCGGGGCCGTACGACGGCACGATGTTGCCGGCATTGCGGATCACGAACAGGTCGCCCGGTTCGCGCTGCGTGACGAGTTCGGGCACGAGCCGGCTGTCCGAGCACGAGATGAACAGCGCCCGCGGATTCTGGCTGCGCGCAAGATCGCGGAACAGCGCGGCACGCTCCGGGTAGGCGTCGCGCTGGAACTTCAGGAAGCCTTCGATGATGTCCTTCATCGTGTGTTCTCCGGTGCGGGTGGAATCGATGAAGGGCAGGTTACGCCGGACTTCCAATAACGTAAAAGACTGATTTATGATCCACCGGATAAGCAGGACTTATAGGAACCGCCATGCTGCTGCGCCATATCCACTACTTCCTCGCCGTCGCCGAGCATCGCAGCTTCACGCGCGCGGCCGCCGCGCTGCATGTGTCGCAGCCCGCGCTGTCCCAGCAGATCCGCCAGCTCGAGGAGACGCTCGGCGCGCAACTGTTCGACCGCACCGGGCGCGTGACGCGGCTGACCGATGCCGGCGACGTGTATTTCCGCTATGCGCGGCAGGCGCTGCACGATCTCGCGGAAGGCCGGCGCGCCATTCACGACGTGCAGGATCTGAGCCGTGGCTCACTGCGGATCGCGGTTACGCCGACCTTCACGAGCTATCTCGTCGGGCCGCTCGTCGAGGCGTTTCACGGCCGCTATCCGGATGTGGCGCTGTCGGTGCGCGAGATGTCGCAGGAGCGCATCGAGGCGCTGCTCGTCGACGACGAGCTCGATGTCGGCATCGCGTTCGACGAGGTGCAGACGGCGGATATCGAAGCGCAAACGCTGCTGGTCGAAACACTCGCGCTCGTCGTGAGCCGCCGGCATGCGCTCGCCGGGAAACGCAAGGCCGGCCTGCGCGCGCTGCACGACGCGCCGCTCGTGCTGCTCACGGCAGAGTTCGCGACACGCGTGCAGATCGATCGCTATTTCCGCGAGCACGACGTGCGGCCGCGCGTATTGATGGAAGCAAATTCGCTGGGCGCGGTGATCGAGATCGTGCGCCGCACGAACCTCGCGACGCTGCTGCCCGCGACGATCGCGAGCGGGCACGACGATCTCGTCGCCGTCGCGCTCGATCCGGCTGTCCTGCGGCGTACGGCCGTGCTGCTGCAACGCAAGGGGGCGTACCGGAGCGCGGCCGCGCGCGCGTTCGTCGAACTGGCGCTTGCGCAAGGGGCCGGGCCTGTCAGGCGCGCGCGATGACGTCGGCCGCCGGCGCGCGCGTCACGCGCCCGGGCACAACCAACAACGGATCGTCGCCGACGAACCGATTCACGAGAACATCGACATGCCGAACCTGCTACGCCGCATGACGCTCAACCCGCTTGCCATCGCAGCGCTGCTGGTGGGCGCGGCCTGGTGGGTCCACGCACAGACGCGCGCCGACGGCCCGTATCGTGTCGTGGGATTCAACTACACCGATCGTGGCATCTACAGCTTCGTGGTTGATGGCTTCGGCGCCGGCAGCGTGCACGCACGCCAGTTCGGCGGCGGGGGCGGCACGGTGTGCTGCATGAGCGTACCGCGCGACAAAAAGATCTGGCACGTCAGGATCACGTACGATCTGACGCCTGAAGAAGACGCCCGGAACCAGGCGCCTGAAATCGTCGAAACCGACGTCGCCGTGCCGGCATTGCCGAACCGGCGCGACGGCTATATCGAGTTTCATTTTCTGCCCGGCCGCAAGATCGACGCCCGATGGGTGGCGTACCCGACGATGCCGCGGATGCACGCCACCGGTTGATCGGGAAGGGCTTGCTCGTCGACGCTGCGCGGCCGCGCAGAACACTCGCTCAGCGTTGCATCAGTTGTAACCGAGAATCGCCACCGCCGCGACATCCGGCCGATCGATCGTATTCCCGACGAGCGACGTCATCGGCTCCTGAAGCACGGCCTGATACGACGTCACGCGCGCGGCCTCGGGCACACCCACGTCATCCGGTGCCGGTTCGTCGAATGCGGCATCGAAACCGCTGTAAAACTCCGGTTGTTTCTGCGAAAAAGTCATCTCCACTCCTTTACCTGAATATGTTTTAGATGTTCTAACCGACCTGCTTCAACACCGCAGCCTGCACCGTCGTGCCGTCGTGCGCCGCCTCCGATCGCGCCAGCTGCGCGCGCGTGCGCCGTGTGATATGAATCACCGCGAACACGACCGGCGCGATCAGCAGGCCCTCCGCCAGTTCGGGATCGACCGGCAGGTTCATCACGTGCAGCGCCTTGAACGCCGCCGTCGCGAGCGACAGCACGTAGTACGAAATGGCTGCCACCGACAGCCCCTCGACCGCGTGCTGCAGATGCAGCTGGTTGCGCGCGGTGCGCTCCATGCCCGCCAGCAGGCGCGTCACGTCCTTTTCCTGCGCGAGGTTCACGCGCGTGCGCAGCAGGTCGACCGCCCGTGCGATCCGCGCGGCGATCTGTTCGTGGCGCGCCCATACGCTGCGACAGGTTTCCATCGCCGGTGCGAAGCGCCGTTCCATGAATTCGGCGATCGTCGGCATCCCTTCGATGCGTTCCTCGCGCAGCTCGTGGATGCGCGCCAGCACGAGCTTTTCGTACGCCCGCGACGCGCTGAAGCGCGCGCCCGATCCCGACAGCGATTCGACCCGTACCGCGAGATGCGTGAGCTTGACGAGCAGCGCTGTATCGTCGCCGTCGGCGCCGCTCGCGTCCATCCGCTGCATCAATGCGTGCAGCGCCGCGTGGATCTCGTCGAGCTCGCGGCTCATCCGGCGCGCGACGGGCAGCGCCAGCAGCGCCATCATCCGGTACGTTTCGATTTCATACAGGCGCTGCAGCAGGCGGCCGCCCTGCTCCTCGCGGAAATCCTCGTCGACGACGAGAAAACGCATGAAGCCGTCGTCGCGCACATGCCAGTCGCAGAACACCTTGCCGCCGCCGAGCACGTTGCTGCCGACGAGCGCGGGCCCGTCGATCCAGCGACGCAGGTCGCCGCAGACGAGCCGCGCGGCGTCACCCGTCAGCAGCTCCATGCGCACCGCGACGAAGCGGATGCCGGCGAGCCGAGCGAACCACGCGGCCGGAATGCCTTCGATCGCGAGATCGTCGAAATAGCCGGTGTCGCGCCGCGGCGCGACGAACGTGAAGGTCGAGAATTCGGTGTGGCGCTCCCACTTCAGGTGCCAGCCGCTCGGCGACTGCACCGCGTAGTGCGTCGCGCCTTCGTGCGGCGCGGCAATGCCGGTATCGCGGCACAGCGCGTGCAGCAGCGTTTCGTGGATGTCGGGCTGGCCGTCCGCGTAGATCGCGTAATGCGTGAGCGACACGGCTTCGGCGAGCCGCAGGAACGGCCGTGCATGCAATTCCGCGGCCAGTGCGGCGCGCAACGGATGGTCGATCATCGATACACCACGCTTCCTTGTTCAGTCCTGCACACCGGATCAACCGGCCTGAACGCCGCGCCACCCTCGGGCGAAACGCCAGCGTGATCGCACTATGGCAGACACACAGCAACAATAAAAACGCATAATGCTGATCGTTACGTTCAGTTTTCCTGATACCCATGAAGATGCTCGATCACGACGTGCTGGCCACCGTCGTCGCCGTCGCGGAGACCGGCAACATGACCCGCGCCGCCGAGGCCGTGAACCGCTCGCAGTCGGCCGTGAGCATGCAGATCAAGAGCCTGGAAGACGCGATCGGGCGGCCGCTGTTCGTGCGCAAGCCGCGCAGCATCGTGCTGACGCGCGAAGGCGAGGTGCTGCTGGGATTTGCCAGACGAATGCTGGCGCTGCGCGACGAGGCGTGGGCGGCCGTGGTGCGGCCGGAAGTGACCGGCAAGGTCGTGATCGGCGTGCCGGATGACTATGCGTCGTCGCTGCTGCCGTCGGTCCTGAAGAAGTTCTCGGCAACCTACCCGAAGGTCGAGATCCAGGTGATGGGGCTGCCGAGCAGCGCGCTCGCACCGCTGATCAAGGAGGGCACCGTCGATCTCGTCTGCGGCACGCGCATCAAGGGGTTGTCGGGCGACTTCATCCGCCACGAGCCGATGGCGTGGGCCGCGATGACGAACGGGCCGCGCGTGTGGGAAGAGCGGCCGCTGCCGATCGCGGTGTTCATGCCGGGCAGCGTCGCGCGCGAGAACGCGATCCGCAGCCTCGAACGCGCGAAGGTGCCGTACCGCACTTCGTATGAAAGCCCGAGCCTGCTCGGACTGCTCAGCATGGTCGAGGCCGGCCTCGCGGTCGCTCCGCTCGCGCGCTGCGCGATTCCCGCGCAACTGTCGATGCTCGGCCGCGCGCACGGGCTGCCCGACCTGCCGCCGCTCGAACTGATTCTCGCGCGCAGCACGAAATCGAAGCGGCCGCCGTGCGACTTTCTCGCGGAACAGTTGATGGAAGACCTGCAGCGTCAGACCGGGCAGGCCGGCGACGCGTAATCAGCGCATCGCGCCAAACCCGGCCGCGCCCAGCGCCGCGTTGACGTTCGCGGCCACCATATCGACGAGCGCTTCCAGCGTATCGCCGCGCACCTGCCGGTGCTCCGGTGCGACGTGCTCCGCGCGTTGCCAGCCCCACTGCGCGCCCGACGCGACCGACAGCGTCGCGCCGAAGCGGTTGCCGTGGCGGCGGCCGAAGGTGCTCACACGCCGCTCGGCCAGGTAGTCCTGTTCGGGCAGGCAGAGCCGGATCTCGACCGCGACCTGGTTGCGATCGTTGACGCGCGCGGCCGGGTTGACCGTCGCGGCGAACACCTTGCCGATCCGCCAGGTCACACACGTCTCCCAGGCCGCGAGCGGCCCGCCGGCCGCGTCGACCCGCTCGGTGTCGACCGACCACTGATGCCCGTCGGGCACGACGATCGCCTGATGCAGCAGCACTTCGGCCACGCGCACCGTCGTCACGAGCTGACGCGCGAGTTGCTGGCCCGACGGCAGCGACGCCGTCCGTACCCGGCGGCTTGCCGGCCGCGCGACATGCACTGCTTCCATGAGGTCCATGACCCCTCCGTATTCAGGATCGGCGCCGCGCACGCGGTGTCGCACGCCTGTCCGCCGCCTGCGGGCGAACAGCACGGCAACCGGCGATCGGGCGGCGGATCGGACAAGCCGTCAAGGAACGGGCAACACCCGTCCCCCGCTTCACCGTGCCTTCGGCCCGACGCGCAATCGGCGCGCGACCGGCCCGATCACCGCATCGGCCTGCTGCGCGATCAGCATGTGCAGCGTGAAATCCAGGTCTTCCGGTGCAATGTCGAAGTGCACGTGAACCACGTCGCGCACGGCACGCGCGCTGACGACATACACGCCGAGCGGGGAATGCAGCAGCGCCGCGAGCCGGGCGTGCGCGTGTTCGCCGGAATCGGCCGTCAACGTGACGGGCAACCGCAGGCGCGGGCGCGGCGGCGGGAACGGAATGACGTTGTTGCGTGCGCCGGCGAGCAACTGGCGGCCGGCGACATTGAAGGCGGGAACTGGATGAATGAAGGTCATGGAGCGGACGGAAGCCGTCTCGGCTGTTAGACACATGCCCAGCTTAGAAGAGACCGCATAAACGTCGTGCAAAGAAACGGGCTGCCGGTGCAAAAAAGCGGGACGGGGGATGCGACACGTCACCGTGCGGCGGCTGGTGGCTGGTGGCTGGTGGCTGGTGGCTGGTGGCTGGTGGCTGGTGGCTGGTGGGCGGTGGACGCTGGACGCTGGGCGGTGGCCGGTGGCCGGTGGCCGGTGGCCGGTGGCCGGTGGCCGGTGGTCGGTGGTCGGTGGTCGGTGGTCGGTGGTCGGTGGTCGGCGGTCGGCGGTCGGCGGTCGGTGGTCGGTGGTCGGTGAGCGCTGGGCGGCGGTCGGTGGTCGGTGAGCACTGGGCGGCAGCTAAAAGCAGGCGACCGGCGGCCGATCTCACAGTCATCGCGCCGGCGCCGCGGCCGCGCGCCACCGTTCGCGCCGCCCCCGCCTGCGCATCGGTCGCCCCGCTACGCGAACGCTTCGAGCGACGCGCGCCGCCGCTCGTCGACCATCGATTCGATCAGCGACACCAGATCGTCGGTCAGCGGATCGCAGATGCCCGGCGAGCGATGCAGTTCGAGATCGGCCGCCGGCAGCGGCGGCAGCCCGTCCGTCTCGTCGAGCACGCGCCAGTTCTCGGGCAGCGTGCAGCGGTCGATCATCGTCACGGCCGCGCCGTGATTCACCGCGATCTTGATGCCGGTCGGGCTCTGGCTCGTATAGACGACGTGATACGGCCGCTCGGCCGTCGCGAGCGCCTGCAGCCCGCGCTGCCGGTAGCAGCACGTCTCCGGAAACAGCGCGAGCGGCACCGACGCCTGCGGGCCGAGCGCGAAATCCCGGTGCGCGGCCCACACGACCTCGTGACGGCCGAGCAGCCGCCCGCCCGCGTTCGGCCCGTGCCGCACGACGAGCGCGACGTCGAGCTCGCCGGCCTGCAGCCGTTCGAGCAGTTCGAGCGACGTGCGGCAATGCACGTGAAAGCGCGCGCCCGGCCGCATCGCATAGAACGACTTCAACAGGTCCGGCAGCCACAGCTCCGCATAGTCCTCGGGCAGCCCGAAGCGCACGACGCCGCGGTCGCTGCTCGCCTGCTTCAGCGCGAGGATCGCGTCGTTCTGCACCTGGATGATGCGGCGCGCATGGATCAGGAAATTCTCGCCGTCGCGCGACAGCTCGAGCCGCCGGCTGTTGCGCATGAACAGGTGCGTGTCGAGCCGCTCCTCGAGCGTGCGGATGCGCAGGCTGATCGTCGATTGCGTGCGATGCAGTTGCCGGGCCGCCGCGGTGAAGCCGCCGCTCTCGACCACGGCGACGAATGCGCGGATCAGCTCCGGATCGAGCGAACTGAGCTTCGACCAATCGGGCCTTTGAATGGCAGCCATCGGAATTACTCGCTTTCGAAAAAAGAAGGGAAGACGAAAGATAGGGCTCGGAGTACGCCGATTGTTGTCCGGATGCGCCCGGCCCTCCAACCCCTGCCCGGGTATGACAAACCCGGAGCCGGTTCGCGAATGCCCACCCGCCGATCCCGCCCCGCCCGCCGTCATGACACCGGCCGAGGTCCGCCCGGCGGGCGTCTGCGCACCGGGCTCAGGGCATTCCCGGAGACGACGAAAACTCATAGCCCGATCAGAAAACATCGATTCACCGGCCGCGCCGCGGCCCACCACAATCGCCTCACACCCAACCTCATCGACGAGACACCGCAATGACCGCATCCCAACCCAGGCAGCTTTACATCGGCGAAGGCTTCGAAGGCCCCGGCGTCAACCTCGCGCACATCAACGTGCTGGTCGGCCCGCGCAACGGCCCGGCGGGCCAGGCGTTCGCCACGGCCCTCGCGACGCCGTCGGCCGGCCATGCGCCGTTCGTCGTGATCGCGCAGCCGGGCGTGCCGACCAAGCCGCTCACGCTGTACGTCAACAAGGCGCAGATCGCCAACGATTTCCACGGCAACGCCACGTGGGGCGCATCGCAGGCCGGCATCGCGAAGGCCGTGGCCGAAGCGCTCGAGAACGGCACGCTGCCGCCCGAAGCGGAGAACGACTGGGTCGTCGTGTCGGCGAACTGGGTGAACCCGCAGACCGACGATCTCGATGCCGTGTTCGAGAACAACTATCGCGCGTGCCGCAACGCGATCGTCGCCGCGATGGAAGGGCTGCCGCATCGCGACGCGGTGTTCGCCGCCGCGCGCGATGTGTCGAACCCGTTCTACACCCCGAAGAAAAACTGACGACGACAAGCGGCCGACACAAGGCCGCACCTGGAGGAAACATGGAATACGTCCGCCTCGGCCAGTCCGGCCTGAAGGTGTCCCGCCTGTGTCTCGGCACGATGAACATGGGCACCCCCGAATGGAAGCCCTGGATCTTCGACGAAGCGCAGAGCGAGCCGATCGTGCGCCGCGCGCTCGACGCCGGCGTGAACTTCATCGATCTCGCGGATTTCTATTCGACAGGCGTCGGCGAGGAAGTGGTCGGCCGCATCCTGAAGCGCAACGCGCGCCGCGAGGAGCTCGTCGTGACGACCAAGGTCGGCTACGACATGGGCAGCTATCCGAACGCGGGTGGCCATTCGCGCAAGCACGTGCTCGACGGCATCGACGCTTCGCTGAAGCGGCTCGGGATGGATTACATCGACATCTTCATGCTGCACTTCTTCGACGTGAACACGCCCGTCGAGGAAACGATGAGCGCGCTGCACGACATCGTGCGCGCGGGCAAGGCGCGCTATATCGGCGTATCGACGATGTACACGTGGCAGTTCGCGAAGATCATGCAGGCCTGCGAACGAAACGGCTGGGACAAGCCGATCAACATGCAGCTGCAGCTGAACCTCGCGTATCGCGAGGAAGAGCGCGAGATGGTGCCGTACTGCATCGACCAGGGCGTCGGCGTGTCGGTGTTCAGCCCGCTCGCCCGCGGCCTGCTCACCTGCGAGCCGCAATCGACGCGCAACCAGACCGACTTCTTCACCGCGCAGATGTACGGCGATGCTTCGTCGCTCGCGATCGCGGAATCGGTCGCGAAGGTCGCGAAGCGCCGCGGCGTACCGCCCGCGCAGATCGCGCAGGCGTGGGTGCTGAGCCGCCCCGGCATCGCGAGCATGCTGGTCGGCGCGGATTCCGTCGAGCAGTTCGACAGCGCGCTCGGCGCGCTCGAAACGCAGCTCACCGAAGAAGAGCTGCACGAACTGGAACGCAACTACACGCCGTGCGACCTGATCAACGACTACACGGCCGGCAAGCGCATCGCGCGCGCGTCGCGTCCGGCGCAGGGCAGTTTCGCGACGGACTGACGGACTGAAGGACTGAAGCTCCGAGGCACTGAAGGAACGACACACAATGAATGAATTTCTGAGGACCGGCCATTTCATCGGCGGCGAATGGCACGAATCGCATGGCGCGAGCGATGCGACCTATCCGGTGCTGAACCCCGCGACCGGCGAGACGATCGCGAAAGTCGCGAAAGGCGGCGCCGACGACACGCAGCGCGCCATCGACGCGGCCGCACACGCGTTTCCCGCGTGGCGCGCACTGACCGCGAAGGAACGCGGCGCACGCGTGAAGCGCTGGGGCGAGCTGATGCTGGAGAATCGCGACGAGCTCGCCGAGCTGCTGACGCGCGAGCAAGGCAAGCCGCTCGCCGAAGCGCGCGGCGAAGTCGCGTATGCGGCGAGCTTTCTCGAATGGTTCGCGGAAGAAGCGAAGCGCATGTACGGCGACGTGATCCCGAGCCCGAAGCCGGATTCGCAGATCGTCGTCACGCGCGAGCCGGTCGGCGTCGTCGCGGCGATCACGCCGTGGAATTTCCCGCTTGCGATGATCACGCGCAAGGCCGGCCCCGCGCTCGCGGCCGGCTGCACGATGGTGCTGAAGCCGTCGGAGGAAACACCGCTGTCGGCGTTCGCGCTCGCCGTGCTCGCCGAGCGCGCGGGTGTGCCGGCCGGCGTATTCAACGTGGTGTCGGGCGATGCGGTCGCGATCGGCGAGACGCTGACGAGTTCGTCCGTCGTGCGCAAGCTGTCGTTCACGGGCTCGACGCGGGTCGGCAAGCTGCTCGCGAAGCAGTCGGCCGACACGCTGAAGAAGTTGTCGCTCGAACTCGGCGGCAACGCGCCGTTCATCGTGTTCGACGATGCCGATCTCGATGCGGCGGTCGTCGGTGCGATCGCGTCGAAGTTCCGCAACACGGGCCAGACCTGCGTGTGCGTGAACCGCTTTCTCGTTCAGGACGGCGTGTACGACGCGTTCACGCGCAAGCTCGCGGATGCCGTGCGCACGCTGCGCGTCGGCAACGCGCTCGCGGGTGAAGTCGACCAGGGGCCGCTGATCAACGAGGCGGCGCTCGGCAAGGTCGAGCGGCACGTGGCCGATGCCACCGCGAAAGGTGCAAACGTGCTCATCGGCGGCAAGCGTCACGCGCTCGGCGGCACGTTCTACGAGCCGACCGTGCTGACCGGCATGACGCCCGACATGCTGATCGCCGAAGAGGAAACCTTCGGCCCCGTCGCCGGCTGCTTCCGCTTCACGACCGAGGAAGAGGCCGTCGCCGCGGCCAACGACACGCCGTTCGGGCTGTCCGCGTACTTCTACACGCGCGACCTCGGCCGCGCGTGGCGCGTGTCGGGTGCGCTGGAAAGCGGGATGGTCGGCGTCAACGACGGGATCATCTCGACCGAAGTCGCACCGTTCGGCGGCGTCAAGCAATCGGGGCTCGGCCGCGAAGGCTCGAAGTACGGCCTCGATGAATACGTGGAACTCAAGTACACGCTGATGGCCGGCCTCGGCCGCTGACCGCTCCCCGCGGTCGACCCGCGCCGCGCGCCGTCCGGCTGCGCGGCGCCTTGCACGGTGCTCGCGGCGGCGCTCCGCCCGCGCGCACCGCTGCGCGCCAGATAACAATCCAGGAGGCAGCTTGACCCAAGCCAACGTTCAATCCGGCACCACACGCGCGCTGCCGCTGTCGCGTGGCGCCGATGCGCCGCACCGCCCCGTCGCCCTCGACGACGTGCCGCTCAACCGTTTCCACGTGAAGATCGCCGGCCTGACGTTCGGCGCGCACTTCACCGAGGGCTACACGCTCGGCACGATCGGCTACGCGCTCGCCGCGCTCGGCAAGCAGATGCCGATCGATGCGTTCTGGATGGGGATGATCGGCAGCTCGGCGCTGATCGGCATCTTCTTCGGCAGTCTCGTGTTCGGCTGGCTGTCCGACCGGATGGGCCGGCAGAAGATCTTCCTGACGAGCTTTGTGATCATCACGGCGGCCGCGTTCGCGCAGTGCTTCGTCACGTCGCCGCTCGAACTGTGCGTGCTGCGCGTGTTGATCGGCTTCGGGATGGGCGGCGACTTCACGGTCGGCCACGCGATCCTCGCCGAATTCTCGCCGCGCAAGCATCGCGGTGCACTGCTCGGCTCGTTCAGCGTGATCTGGACGATCGGCTATGTCGCCGCGAACGTGCTCGGTCTCGCATACAGCGATGCGACGCCCGATGCATGGCGCTGGCTCCTCGCGTCGGCTGCGCTGCCTGCGCTGATCGTGCTGGTGCTGCGGATCGGCACGCCCGAATCGCCGCGCTGGCTGCTCGGCAAGGGCCGCGTACAGGAGGCGCGCGCGATCGTCGCGAAGCATTTCGGGCCGCACGTGATGCTCGATGGTTCGGCCGAACCGCATGCGAATGCAGGCTTCGCGCGGCTGTTCCAGCGCGACCTGATCCGCCGCACGATTTTCAACTGCGCGTTCTTCGTGTGCCTCGTGATTCCGTATTTCGCGATCTACACGTTCCTGCCGACGATCCTGAAGACGATCGGCCTCGCCGAAGGCTTCGGTGCGGACCTGCTGCTGAACGCGTTTCTCGTGCTGGGCGCGCTGATCGGCATCTGGCTGACGATCCGGCTGTCGCGACGCGGCTTCCTGATCGGCTCGTTCGCGGTGACGTGCGCGTCGCTCGTCGCGCTGGCGGTGCTGCCGTCGTCGGCGGCCATCGCGATGATCGTCGCGTTCGCGATCTTCACGCTGACGATGTCGGCGTTCAGCAACCTCGTGGGCGTGTTCCCGCCCGAGTGCTTCCCGACCGAAGTGCGTGCATGCGGCGTGGGCCTCGCGATCGCGTGCAGCCGGCTCGGTTCGGCGATCGGCACGTTCCTGCTGCCGGCCGGCATCGCGACGCTCGGCTTTCACGCGACGATGTTCGCGCTCGCGGGCGTGCTGCTGGTGGGGATGATCGTGTCGATCGCGTGGGCGCCGGAGACGAAGCATCTGACGCTGGAGGAGGCGTCGGGGCATTGACGATGGAGGCGGGGTGCGGGCGTGCGCGCGCGTCGTCGCGCTCGGTGCTTTCGCAGCGACATACGGCTCATGCGCCGTGGCGATGCGGAATGCGATCTGAACGAACCCGGCCGAAGCCGGGTTCATGCAATGCGGCCGGCGGATTTTCGTGTTCCCTGCGAGAAGACGCGATTGCCGATATCGCTCAGAACAGAATCGACGCGTAATCCCGCGCCCCGTGCAGAATTTGAAGGATGTCGATCCGCGCAGGCGGATCGCCGACGACCCGATAGAAGATCTGGTAGTTGCCATACACGCGGTGCCGCACGCCGTGACGCTCGAAGCGCGGCACCAGCGGAAACGCCAGCGGCATCCCGGCAAGACCCAGACACTTGTCGCGAATCTCCCGCACGAAGGTCACGGCTCGTTGCGGATTGTCACGCGCGATGCAATCGGCAATCGTCTCGAGTTCGGCAATCGCAAAATCAGACAGTCGCACGGTCAGGCCTGACGATTCGCCTGTGCCCGATACTTCGCCTCCAGACGATCGAAGACTTCCGCCGCCTCGGCGCCACGTCCTGCTTCCGCATCGGCCAGGCTGCGCGCGATCACTGCGTCCAGCGCATTCAGTTGCGCCTCGCGATCCTGGATCAGGCGCACGCCTTCGCGCAGCACTTCGCTCTTGGATCCGTAACGCCCCGATTCGACCAGCTTCGCGACGTAAGCCTCCAGTTGCTGGCCCAGTTCCGCACTGATCATGTCGACCTCCCGACCGGATTGAATTCGATCGGTCAAGCGTATCCCGGTTATCAACTATTATCAAGAAGACGATCTCCAGACGGATCGACGCGAATGCCTTCACAGCCGAACGGGTGGATGGAGCGGGACGGGATTCGCACAGGCCGCGGCGGCGCCGGCATTCATCCGGTTTTCGCCTTCACTCGTGTAGCCTTGCCGGATCCTCACCGTGCGGAGACCGATCATGATCGAAGACATCGTCACGCCACAACCCGGCCTGAAGGTCTACCCGTCGGACACCGACGTCTTTGCCGAGCCCCATGCCGCACTCGCGCGCCACCTGCATCCGCTCGTGTCGATCGACCTGTCGACGGTCAATCCGTCGTGGGAGGGCTGGATCCACCTGCTCAGCCCCGTCGAACCGTACGACGGGCTCGTCGGGCAGGACACGACCGCGTACCACAACGACTATCTGCGCGCGAACTGGATCGGGTTCCGGCTCGACGACAACAACCGCTACACGCTGCTCGGCGACCCGCGCTACTTCTATCTGGAAAACCCGCCCGGCGCGCACGACGCGGGCTATCGCAAGGAACTGGAGGCGCACTACGCCGAGCAACAGGCCAGCATCGAAGCCGCGCGCAAGCGGTTCGCCGAATACGGCGTGCTCTACTCGTCCAATCAGTACGCGCCGGACGAGCGCGATTTCAGCCAGGAAAAACCGTGCAACCTGATCGACCAGCTTGGCGGATCGGTCGGCTGGGGCAACTGGTCGGGCACCTCGGATTTTCCGATCGACGACAGCAATCCGGACGATATCCGGCCGATCGGCCCCGACGGTGCGCGCTTTCGCTTCGTCGCCGGCGTGACGGGGTGGGAGTATCGCGCGATGGGGGCTGACTGGATTCTCTTGTTTTACGAACCGGTCAGCCGCGTAGCGCTGTTGACGTTCGACTGGACGTAAGGCGGGTGGAACGGGCCACCATTCCTTACCGGAGCTGGCCGTTTGGCGGACTCGGCGAACCGGAGTCGCGCCGCTATGCTGAAGACTTTCTGTTCTTCGTCAGCAGCCATGTCCGCCCATCACGTCGATCTCAGTCACACGCTGCCGTATGAGGCGACGTTTTTCGACGATCGACTGGCGATCGAACGAAACGACCTGGACATTGCCGCATTGCTTGGCGTCGACTGCCCGGTTTCCGACAAGTTGCTCGTGTCGTTGTGTGGTGCGCCGGCAGGATCGGATGTTCAAACCTATCTCGACAGTACCGGCAAATTGACATTCGCCGTCACTCATCCGACCTTGATCCGATCGGAAAACCGGATAACTGTTTTCCAGACCGCCGACAGGCGAGTGCTTGAACTCAGTGCAATCGATCTGGCCGACAGTGCGGCCGCCGGGTTCGGTGCGGCCATGCTCTGGAGGATCGTTCGAGCGTGTGATACGTTGGGCATCGCGCGGATCAGCGCTTTGGCGATGGGTGGCCGCAAGTCGCCGCCGGAACCCGGCGGGCCGCGACTCCTTGGATATTACGCGTGGCCAAGGTTTGGCTTCGATGCGCCCATTCCTGGTGTGCATGCCGACGAGGCAGCCCTGTTCCAGTATTTCCAGGGATATCCGGTCGGGTTGGCCGATGGATCGCTTCGATCACTACGCATGCTCTATGCGACTCGAATCGGGCGAAACTTCTGGCGAGCCGCCGGATCACATCGGTGGGTGACTTTCGACGTTGCACCGCATGGCGCATCCGTGCTGGCGCTACGGGATTACTTGATCGAGAAGGGGATTTACGATGACAGAAAAGCACAGCCCGATCGCCCGATTCCGGATTGTGCGGCCGTCAGCGGCACGCCGTCGCACGACGAACGGGAATCGTGTCGTCCGGCGCGCGGAAATGAGGCGACTCCTTGAAGAATTCCTCGCGCACGAACTTCGTCGCAGTCTCGCGCGTACATCCTCCGCCGAACTGGCCGCACCGCCGACCAGCATGCCCGCAGCACCGCTGCCGAGAACCGTCTTCAACGTGGGACGCATCGATCCATCGAAGTGCCAGTTGCCCATCATCTCGGAAGCCGAGGCCAGAGCCATCGGTGGCCGGGAAACGTTCATGCACTTCGGCCTGGATCCCGATTTGTACTCCGCGACTGGTGACACTCTCTGACAGATTGCAGTACGGCCGCCGGAACGATCCGCCCGACCTCGTGACGGCAGGCATCGGCACACGGTGATGCCAGGCCGTCCGCCCGCCCCCTACCCCTTCCGCCCCGCCTGCTCCCGCAACCACGCGGCAAGCGCAACCACGTGCTCGACCGCGACACTCTCCGGCTCGACATCGAGCCAATAACCGAACGGCCCGATCGGCTGCACCGGCGACAGCCGCACGAGGCTACCCTCGCCGATCTCCTCCTCGATCATGTTCAGGTCGACCACCGCGAGCCCCGCGCCCTTGCGCGCCGCGCGGATCGCCTGTTCGAGCGTGGAAAACTCGATGCCGTCACCGATCCGCGCCACCTGCACGCCCGCCTGCTCGCACCAGTCGGCCCATAGCGTCAGGCGTTTGCCTTCGTGCAGCACATGCAGCGACGGCAGCCGGCCGAGCAGCACGTCGAGCGCATCGCCGCGATAACGCGGCGCACCGACGAGCGCATGCCGCTCCATCATCAGCAACTCCGACTGCATCCCGGCGCGCGCCGCGCGCCCGAAGCGGATGTGGCAATGGCAATCGTCGGCCGGCTCGGTGCGGATCGACAACTCGACGTCGGGCAGCGCCTCCGCGAGCGTGCCGAGCCGCGGCGAAAACCACTGCGTCGCGAACGTCGGCGGCAGCGACACCGTCAGGCGCCGCTTCGCACCCGGCCGCGTGGCGGCGACTTCGTCGACGCCGCGTTCGATCGTATCGAACGCCTGCCCGATGAACGGCAGCAACCGCTGGCCGGCATCGGTCAGGCGCACGCCCTTGTGATCGCGCTCGAACAGCCGCGCGCCGAGCGCTTCCTCGAGCAGCCGGATCTGCCGGCTCACCGCACCCTGCGTCACGCACAGCGAAACCGCCGCACGGTTGAAGCTCAGGTGACGCGCGGTCTCCTCGAAAAATCGCAGTGCGATCAACGATGGCAGGCGTCGCATGATGTGTGTCCCTTTCTTTCGTATCGTTCGTATCGTTCGTGTTGTTGCCGGCCGTCACCGCCGTCCCTCCTGCGGGCAGCCTGATCGCAACAAGGCGCGCCAATCGCCGCGCCGTCAAAACCGCGAGGGCCCGCGCCCTCCGTCGCATCCATTCATCGTCCCCGCGCCCGCGCCACCCGCCTACAATAAGCATCCCGCACCAAACACGACACCGCCCCGTGAGACGCAAGATGCCGGCGCTGAACGCGCTGAAAGCCTTCGAGATGGCCGGCCGCACCGGCAGCTTCACACGCGCGGCCGAACTGCTCAACGTGACGCAGAGCGCGGTGAGCCGGCAGGTTCGCCAGCTCGAGGGCCAGCTCGGCGAAACCCTGCTCGAACGCCGCCATCACCAGCTCGAATTGACGGCGGCCGGCCGCGTACTGCTGCGCGCGCTGCAGCAATCGTTCGACAAGATCGAGCTGACCGTACGCAGCCTGCAGGAAAAAACCCACCTGAACCGCCTGCGCGCAAACGTGCCGCCCACCTTCGCCGCGCGCTGGCTGATGCCGCGGCTCGGCCGGCTGCGCGACGCGCATCCCGAATTCGAGCTGAGCCTCACGACCCGCATTCACGACAGCCTCGGCGAATCACGCGTGCTCGACTGCGCAATCCGGTTCGGCGACGGCGAATGGGACGGCTTCGACAACGCCCTGCTGATGCAGGAGCAGCATATCGCCGTCTGCGCGCCGGCGCTGTATGCGCGGCTGCGGCAGGACGGCGCGCCGATCGACCTGAACCGCTTCACGCTGCTGCACGTGCTCGCCACCGACGACCAGCGCTACCTGACCTGGCAGCACTGGCTGAAGGCCGCCGGCATCGCCGACGTCGACACGCGCGGCGGCTACGAATTCGACCTGCTCGACCACGCGATCCGCGCGGCGATCGACGGCCTCGGGATCACGATCGCCGATCGCCATATGGTCGCGCGCGAACTGGCGACCGGGCAGCTGATGCAGGTGCTCAACGTGCACGTCGACGGCCACCAGTCGTACTGGTTCGTCACGCGGCCCGAGCAGACGAACCTGCCGCACATCGTCCAGTTCCGCGACTGGCTGCAGCAGGAAGTGTGGCTCGCGAAGCGCCATCTCGAACCGTCGTCGCCGCTTCCGCAGGTGCCGCTGGCCTAGCGCACGCCCCGTCCCCGAGGCATAGCTGACCGCCCCGCCCGCGCCGAAGCCCCAGGCGCGGCCGACACCTTACCGGCTTCCGCCCCCACGCGCATCCGGACCCGTCGGAAAATGCGGCCCCGCCGCCGCCCGCCCCGCTCCCGGCCCGCGCCACGGCAGCCTTGCCGGACGCGCGATTCCGGCTGATCGGCCGAGTAACGTGCGTTTTTCTCATGCCCGGCGCGAAAATAAGTCGTTTGTCGTGCGCTAAACGCATGAAGAGAATGGCCTCTGTCCCGCACCGCGCGTGTCGCCACCCGAAGCGATCCGCCTGCATTCATCGGAGGAGTCACTTCATGCGCACCGAACGCAACTACGTGAACGGCCGTTTCGTCGCCCCCGAAAGCGACGCGTTCATCGTCGTCCACAACCCCGCCACCGAAGCGCCGTTCGCGCGCGTGCCCGCCGCGACACCGGCCGACGCACTCGCCGCCGTCGACGCCGCGGCGGCCGCACAGAAGGCGTGGCGCAAGCTGCCGAGCGCCGAGCGCGCCGTGTACCTGCACCGTTTCGCCGACGCGCTGACCGCACGCGCGTCCGAGATCGGCGCGGCGCTCGCGCAGGAATCCGGCAAGAGCGTCGAGGACGCGTCGAACGAGGCCGTCTACGCAGGCCAGATCACGCGCTACCACGCCGAGTGGGCGCGCCGGATCGAGGGCGAGATCATCCCGAGCGACACGCCCGACGAAAACCTGTTCCTGCAGCGCGAGCCGATCGGCGTCGTCGCGTGCCTGATCCCGTTCAACTATCCCGTCTACACGCTGCTGCGCAAGGTCGCGCCCGCGCTGATCGCCGGCAATACCGTGGTCGTGCGCCCGAGCAACCACACGCCGGTGTCCGCGTTCGAGATCGCGAAGGCGGCCGACGATGCGGGCTTCCCGCCGGGCGTCGTCAACATCCTGACGATGGACCACGCGACGGCCGAAGCGCTGTGCACGCACCCTGCAGTCGGGATGATCACGCTGACCGGCAGCGTGAACGCGGGCCGCAAGGTGCTCGACTACTGCAAGGCGAACATCGCCAAGCCGTCGCTCGAACTCGGCGGCAAGACGCCCGCGATCATCGAGCCCGACGCCGACCTCGAACGCGCGGCCGCTGCACTCGTCGCGTCGAAGACGACCCATTGCGGCCAGCTCTGCACGGCCATCGAACGCGTGTACGTGCACGACAGCGTGCACGACCGCTTCGTCGCGCTGCTGAAGGAGAAGATGGCGGCCGTGTGCATCGGCAACCGTACGGAAGACGCCACGCGGATGGGCCCGCTCGTCAGCGCATCGGCGCGCGCGCACATCCACGGGATGGTCGAACGCGCGATCGCGGCAGGCGCGACGCTCGAAACCGGCGGCGCGATCCCCGACGGCCCCGGCTTCTTCTACCCGGCCACGCTGCTCACCGGCGTGCGGCAGGACATGGAGATCGTGCAGGAGGAAACCTTCGGCCCGATCATGCCCGTGCTGCGCTACACGACGATCGACGAAGCGATCGCGCAGGCGAACGACCACCAGTTCGGCCTGTCGTCGGTGCTCTACACCGAGCATTACCGCACCGCGATGACCGTCGCGAACGCGATCGAAGCCGGCGAGCTGTACGTGAACCGCACGCCGGCCGATCCGTACCAGGGCTTCCACGCCGGCTGGAAGCGCTCGGGCCTCGGCGGCGACGACGGCAAGCACGGGATGCTCGAATTCACGCAGACGCGCCTCGTCGTCATGAAGTACTGACACCGCCGCGCCAACGCACAGTTTCCGGCGCGCGCACCACGACACCACGCCGCGCGCGCCGCCCCTGATTCAACCAGAACATAAAAAACCTGCAGGCCTCCGCTTCAAGGACGCCTGATGGAGGAAGACATCATGCCGACCCAACCGTCGACGCCCGCGGCATCGCTCGCGTTGCACGACAAAGCGCTCGACGCTCACGCGTCGCAGCATTCCCGTGCGCAACGCTACCTGCAACTGCTGCTGCTCGTGATTGCCGCTGGCGCGATCTACCCGATGCTGTATCTGCGGCAGGTGTACCAGCCGACGATGCTGCAGTTCTTCCATATCGACGACGTGCAGCTCGGCTACCTGTATTCGTCGCTCGGCACGATCTTCCTCGTCAGCTACCTGCCGAGCGGCTGGCTGGCCGACCGCCTGTCGCCGCGCTGGCTGATCTGCTTCTCGCTGCTCGCAACGGGCGCGCTCGGGCTCGTCTACGCGACCGGGCCGTCGTTCGACACGCTCGTGCTGATCTTCGGCGGCTGGGGGCTGACCACCGGCCTGACGTTCTGGGCCGCCGTGATCAAGCGCGTGAACATGATCGCGGGCCCCGACGAACAGGGCCGCTTCTTCGGGCTGCTCGACGGCGGCCGCGGGCTCATCGAGGCGCTGCTCGCGACGATCGCGATCACGCTGTTCGCCTATGTGACGCAGGCGCGCGGCGGCACCGATGCGGCCGGCTTCAGGCTCGTCGTGCATCTGTACGCGTTCTTCTGCATCGCGCTCGGTGTGCTGCTCGCTTTGGTGAAGGATCCGGCGAGCACGAACGAACGCAAGGCCGTGACGGAACGCCGAAAAGGCAACGTGCTGACCGACCTGAAGACGCTCGCGGCGATCCCCGAGCTGTGGCTCGTCGCCGCGATCGTGTTCTGCGGCTACCAGGTGTTCTGGGCGACCTACAGCTTCTCGGCCTACCTGCACGAAGGCAATTTCGGGCTCAGCGCGACGGCGGCCGGCTTCATCACGACGCTCAAGCTGTGGATGCGCCCCGTCGGCGGCATCGGCGGCGGTTTCCTCGGCGACCGCGTGTCGAAGGTGTCGGTGCTGTTCTGGGCGCTCGTACTCGCCGCGCTGTCGCTCGTCGGGCTGATCGCCGCGCCCGCGCACAGCCCGCAGGCGATGCTCGTCGTGCTCGTGCTGTTCATCGGCATCCTCACCTACGCGATCCGCGGCCTGTACTGGTCGCTGCTCGACGACTGCAAGGTGCCGACGCACTGCGCGGGCCTCGCGATCGGCCTGATCTCGGTGCTCGGCTATTCGCCCGACGTGTTCGTGCCGCTGATCAACGGCTACGTGACGCAAACCTACCCGGGCGCGCACGGCTACCAGCTCTATTTCGGCTATATCGCGGCCATCGCGCTGTGCGGCGCGGGCGCGGCCGCCTTCCTCAAAGTCCGCCTCAACCGCATTCACCGTATCCAGGAGTCCGTATGAAGATCGTTTCGCTCGAAACCCATATCGTCGCCGTGCCGCCGCCGCATATCGGCGGGATGTACTGGATCTTCGTGAAGTTGAAGACCGATGACGGCATCGAAGGCGTCGGCGAGATCTATTCGGCGACCTTCGGCCCGAAGGCAATGGCGCCGATCATCGACGACGTGTTCGAACGCCACCTGCTGAACCGCGACCCGCATCACGTCGAACGGCTGTTCCGCCAGGCCTATTCGAGCGGCTTCACGCAGCGGCCCGACCTCACGATGATGGGCGTCGTCAGCGGCCTTGAAATGGCTTGCTGGGACATCATCGGCAAGGCCGCCGGCAAGCCCGTGTATGAACTGCTCGGCGGGAAAATCCACGAGCGGCTGCGCTCGTACACGTACCTGTACCCGAAGAACGCGAAAGGTGAATACGACTACGACGATCCCGACCTCGCCGCCGAATGCGCGGCCGAGAACGTGAAGCTCGGCTTCACGGCCGTCAAGTTCGACCCGGCCGGCCCGTACACGGCGTACTCGGGCCACCAGTTGTCGCTGGAGGTGCTCGACCGCTGCGAACTGTTCTGCCGCAAGGTGCGCGAGGCCGTCGGCAGCAAGGCCGACCTGCTGTTCGGCACGCACGGGCAGATGGTGCCGTCGTCGGCGATCCGGCTCGCGAAGCGGCTCGAAAAGTACGACCCGCTGTGGTTCGAGGAGCCGGTCCCCCCCGGCCAGGAAGAAGCGATCGCACAAGTCGCGAAGCACACGTCGATTCCGATCGCGACCGGCGAGCGCCTGACCACCAAGTACGAATTCCACAAGCTGCTGCAGGCGGGCGGCGCATCGATCCTGCAACTGAACGTCGCGCGCGTGGGCGGCCTGCTTGAAGCGAAGAAGATCGCGACGCTCGCCGAAGTGCACTACGCGCAGATCGCGCCGCACCTGTACAACGGGCCGGTGGGCGCGGCCGCGAGCATCCAGCTCGCGACCTGCACGCCGAACTTCCTGATTCAGGAAAGCATCATGACGTGGGGCGGCTTCCACGCGGAAGTCGTGAAGACGCCGATCCGCTGGGAAGACGGTTACATCATCCCGTCGAACGAGCCGGGCCTCGGCATCGAACTCGACATGGACGTCGTGCGCCGTCACACGCCGTACACCGGCGAACGGCTGCACCTGCAGATGGGCGAACACCCCGTCGACGTGAAGGATCTCGCCCCCGCGAAGGGCTGAGCGCAAAGGACACACATGAGCTACGACTACATCATCGTCGGCGCGGGCTCGGCCGGCTGCATCCTCGCGAACCGCCTGAGCGAATCGGGCCGGCACTCGGTGCTGCTGCTCGAAGCGGGCGAACGCGACGCGTCGTTCTGGTTCAAGGTGCCGGTCGGCTTCACGAAGACCTACTACAACCGCCGCTACAACTGGATGTACTACAGCGAGCCCGAAGCGCAGCTCGCCGATCGCACGCTTTACTGTCCGCGCGGCAAGGTGGTCGGCGGGTCGGGCTCGATCAACGCGATGGTCTACGTGCGCGGCCAGCGCAGCGACTACGACGACTGGGCGGCCGCCGGCAATCCGGGCTGGGCTTACGACGACGTGCTCCCGTACTTCCGCAAGCTCGAAACCCACGCGGCCGGTGCGACCGATCCGCAGCATCACGGCGCGACGGGGCCGATCCACATCACGTCGATGAAGGCCGATGTGCATCCGATCGTCCATGAGTTCCTGAAGGGCTGCGGCCAACTGAACCTGCCGCGCACCGATGACTTCAACGGCGCGCAGTTCGAAGGCGCGGGCATCTACGACCTGAACACGAAGCACGGCGAACGCTGTTCCAGCAGCTTCGCGTACCTGCGTCCCGCGCTGGGTCGCGCGAACCTCACGCTGCGCTCGGGCGTGCTCGTACGGCGCGTGACGTTCGACGGCACGCGCGCGACCGGCGTGGTCGTCGCGGGCGAGCAAGGCGACGAAACGCTCGTCGCCGCGCGCGAGGTGATCCTCGCGGCCGGCGCGGTCGACACCCCAAAGCTGCTGCAACTGTCGGGCGTCGGCGATCCGGCGCTGCTCGCGCGCCACCGCGTGCCGCTCGTGCATGCGCTGTCGGCCGTCGGCCGCAACCTGCAGGACCACCTGTGCGTGAGCTTCTACTTCAAGGCGAACCGGCCGACGCTGAACGACGAGATGGGCACGCTGCTCGGCAAGATGAAGATCGGGCTGCGCTACCTGCTGACGAAACGCGGCCCGCTCGCGATGAGCGTGAACCAGGCGGGCGGCTTCTTCCGTGGTACGGCCGATACGCAGGAACCGAACATCCAGCTCTACTTCAACCCGCTGTCGTACCGGATCCCGAAGAGCGACCGCGCGAGCATCAAGCCCGAGCCTTACTCCGGATTCCTGATCGCATTCAACCCGTGCCGGCCGACGAGCCGCGGCACGATCGAGATCGCGTCGAACCGCGTGGAAGATGCCGCGAAGATCCACATCAACGCGCTCACCACGCAGAAGGATCTCGACGAAGCCGTGCAGGGCAGCAAGGTGATTCGTGCGCTGATGCGCGCGCCGGCGCTGAAGTCGATGACCGTCGAGGAAATCTCGCCGGGGCCGCAGATCGACTCCGACGAAGCGATGCTGCAGTATTTCCGCGAGCAGTCGGGTTCGATCTACCACCTGTGCGGCTCGTGCGCGATGGGATCGGACGCGGCGACGTCAGTGGTCGATGCGTCGCTGCGCGTGCATGGGCTGCAGGCGCTGCGGATCGTCGATGCGTCGGTGTTCCCGAACATCACGTCGGGCAACATCAATGCGCCGACGATGATGGTCGCGGAGAAAGGCGCGGATCTGATTCTGGCGGAGGCGCGGCGCGGCGAGACGACTGGCGCGCGGACAGGCGAACGGGAGCCCGTCGCGCACTGAGTGGTCGCCAAGGGGGCCTGTCGAAAGTCGTTCATAATTCACGAGGTCTTCCTCCTCGCGCGACAGGTTCCCGATTCAATGGCGACACAAAAAAAAGAAATGAAGAGATGGCACGCAATCACCTTTCTCTCTCTGATTCTCGCGCCACTCGTCATCATGTTCGTCGGCCTGTTTGCGACGGAGCGCTGCTACCCCGCGGACTGGCCCGGTTCCTCGGCTGTCGTCGCCGGATTCGCCATTGCCTTCGCGCTGCTTGCCGTCATCGTCACGTCAGACCTTCGAAAGGCGGGCGGCCTCAAGGAGCTCCTTTTCTGCCTTTTCATGTTCGGCGGCCTGGGCATGATGTTCGGCAACTTCACGCTCTTCGCGCTGGTCAGGATGACCGCGCATTCGCCCCGCTCCTTCGAAGCCAGATTCGCACTGGACGAGTCTGGTCCGAAGGGTTGCCGGCGCGAGGTCACCTTCATGGACGCCGGCCTCGATGCGCCGGTCTCGGTGTGCAACCGTGATCTGGATCTGCCTGACGCAAGCACGTCGGGCATCGTCCGCGTCAAGGAACTGGTCGGCCCGTACGGCGTGCGGCTGACCGACATATCGGTCGTCACGTCGACCACGGCCGGCAAGTAGTGTCGCCTCGCAACACACCACCGCCGGCCCGGTTCACACTCGTGCGCCTCTCCACGAACCGCCTCACATCATCGTCGGCCGGCCGCGACGGAATATCGTCCGGCGTACCGCCGAGCAGGATCGCGATCCGGTCGCCGTCCCCGCCTCAATCCCCCGCCCCGCCCTGCACCGGCACATCGCCAAACACCCGCACGATGTGATCGATCATCGCGCTCATCCGCGCGGTATGCCGCAAATCCTTGTGCGTCACCATCCAGACTTCGTAAGGCCGCGCCGACGTACGCGTCGGCCACACGCGCACCAGCGCGTCGCGCTCCGCGATCGGCACCGGGAGTTCGGCGAGCCCGAGCCCGGCGCGCGCCGCCGCGCGCAGCATGAGATTCGAATTCAGCCCCGACACGATCCGCCCCGCGCGCACCGGCTCGCCGACCACCGTGAGCGGGCTGCGCGCATTCAGGTGCGGCAGGAAGCACACAAGGTCATGCCCTTCGAAGCCGGTGCCGGGCACCGGTTCGCCATGCCGCGCCAGGTATTCCTCTGACGCGTACAACCCCGTCGGCCACGCGGCGAGCCGACGCGTGAGCAGATCGGGATTGTCGGGCTTGATCGTGCGGATCGCGATGTCCGCCTCGCGCTTGGCCAGGTTCTCCACCTGCGTCGACGTGTTGAGCAGCACGCGCACGTCCGGATGCTCGTCGTGCAGGTCGCGCATCGCGCGCATCACGAATTCGAGCCCGATCGTATCGGTCGTCGTCACGCGCACGTCGCCCGCGAGGCGCCGGTCGACGCCCTGGGTCTGCCGCACCAGATCGATCGCCGACTGCTCCATCTTCTCCACGTTGCGCAGCGCGACCTCGCCCACCGCGGTCGGCACGTACCCGGCCGACGTGCGCAGGAACAGCGTCGCGCCGAGCGCGCGCTCGAGTGCCGCGAGCCGCCTGCCGACCGTCGCCTGATCGAGCCCGACCGCCCGCGCGGCGCCGCGCAGGCTGCGTTCCCGGTGGATCGCGAGAAAAATCCGTGCGTCGTCCCAGTTCAAGCGCCTTCTCCGGTGTGATGCAAATTTGCATCTGTGGTCGTGAAAATCGCTGCGCGAATTCATCAACGCCCAAGCCTATACTTTTTTCACCGACCACTCACCTGTCTTTTAGAGGCAAACATGTCCGATACGCTCTCCCCCGTTCCCGCCGACATGGCGGCAGTCGAAATCACCCGCCCCGGCGGCCCCGACGTCCTGGCGACCGCACGTCGCCCCGTGCCGCGGCCGAAGGCCGACGAAGTGCTGATCCGGGTTCACGCCGCCGGCGTGAACGGCCCGGACGTGCTGCAACGCAAGGGGCTGTACAACCCGCCGCCCGGCGCGTCCGACATCCCGGGCCTGGAAATCGCGGGCGAAGTCGTTGCGACCGGCGAAGCCGTGCACGGCTTCGCGCCGGGCGACCGGGTCAGCGCGCTGGTGACGGGCGGCGGCTATGCGGAATACGCGGTCGCCCATCACCTCACGACGATGAAGCTGCCCCCTGGACTCGACATGATCGAAGCCGCCGCGATGCCGGAAACGTTCCTGACGGTCTGGCTGAACCTGATTCAGCGCGGGCGGCTGCAGGCGGGCGAATCGGTGCTGATCCACGGCGGCGCGTCGGGCATCGGCACCACCGCGACGATGATCGCGAAGGCAATGGGCGCATCGACCATCATCACGACGGTCGGCTCGGAAGCGCATCGCGCCGCGAGCCTGCAACTCGGCGCGGATCACGCGATCAACTACCGCGAACAGGATTTCGTCGCCGAAGTCGACAGGATCACCGCCGGCAAGGGCGTGGACGTGATCCTCGACATCATCGCGGGCGACTACGTCGCGCGCAATTACCGGGCCGCGGCAATGAACGGGCGGATTCTGCAGGTCAGCGCGCTGAACGGGCCGGCGAAGGAACTCGACGTGTGGCCGATGATGACCAAGCGCCTCACGCACATCGGTTCGACGCTGCGCTCGCGCACGCCGGAGGAAAAGGGCGCGCTCATCGCCGAACTCGAACGGCACCTGTGGCCGCACGTCGCGGCGGGTACGGTCAAGCCGCAGGTGTTCCGCACCTTCCCGCTCGACGACGCGCGCGGCGCGCACGTGCTGATCGACTCGGGCGTGCACGTCGGCAAGATCGTGCTGACGACGGCCGCGCACCGCGCGCGGTGAACGCGGTACGCGGCCCGGGCGGAGTGACGCGCGTCAGTTCACGCTCGAGCGCTTCTCGACGAACCGCTTCACGTAATCGTCCGCCGGACGCGACAGGATGTCGTCCGGCGTGCCGACCTGCACGAGCGTGCCGTCGCGCAGGATCGCGATCCGGTCGCCGATGCGCAGCGCTTCGTCGAGATCGTGCGTGATGAACACGATCGTCTTCGCAAGCGTCGCCTGCAATTCGAGCAGCTGATCCTGCATCTCGGTGCGGATCAGCGGATCGAGCGCGGAGAACGCTTCGTCCATCAGCAGCACGTCGGTATCGGCCGCCAGCGCGCGCGCCAGCCCGACACGCTGCCGCATCCCGCCCGACAGCTCGTCCGGATAATGATCGCCATACCCGTCGAGCCCGACCTTCGTCAGCCAGTTGCGCGCAGCCTCGGCCGCATCGTGCCGCTTCTCGCCGCGCGTGCGCAGCGCATACGCGGCGTTGTCGAGCACGGTCTGGTGCGGCAGCAGCCCGAAGTTCTGGAACACCATGCTGACCTTGAAGCGGCGCAGTTCGCGCAGCCCGTGCGCATCGAGTTTGATCACGTCGCTGCCGTCGATCACGATCTCGCCGGCCGTTGGTTCGATCAACCGGTTGAAGTGCCGCACGAGCGTCGATTTTCCGGAACCCGACAGCCCCATGATCACGAAGATCTCGCCCGACTCGATGCCGAGGCTCACGTCGTTGAGCCCGACGTTGCAGCCCGTTTCGGCCAGCACGTCGGCCTTGCGCTTGCCCGAGCGCAGCAGGTCGAGCACGCGCGCATGCGCGGCTTGCGGCCCGAACAGCTTGTACACGTGTTTGACGTCGATGGTCGCCATGTCTGTCTCCGTTCCTATGCGCGCGACGATTGCGTCGCCTGATTCGAATCGACGCCCGCCGACTGCGCCTTGCGCGGCAGCCGGTACGGCACGCGCGACGCGCCCTTCTGCCGGCGCTGCTGCGCGAGCCGGCGGCGCGCACGTTGCTCCTGGCCGAAGCCCTGGCTGATCCGGTCGATCACGATCGCGAGGATCACGATCGCGAGGCCGGCCTGCGTGCCCTTGCCGACGTCGAGCGTCTGGATGCCCGCGAGCACGTCCTCGCCGAGCCCGCGCGAGCCGATCATCGACGCGATCACGACCATCGACAGCGCCATCATCGTCGTCTGGTTGATGCCGGCCATGATGCTCGGCCGCGCGAGCGGCAGCTGCACGTTGACGAGCAGCTGCCAGCGCGTCGTGCCGAACGCACGCGCGGCTTCCGTCACGTCCGGATCGACCTGGCGGATGCCGAGATCGGTCAGGCGGATCAGCGGCGGCAGCGCATAGATGATCGTCGCGAGAATCGCGGGCACCTTGCCGAGCCCGAACAGCATCAGCACCGGGATCAGGTACACGAAGCTCGGCAGCGTCTGCATCACGTCGAGCACGGGCAGCAGCATCCGCCGCAGCCACGCGCTGCGCGAGGCGAGGATGCCGACCGGCACGCCGATCGCGACCGACAGCACCGTCGAGACGAGCATCAGCGCGAGCGTCTGCATCAGCTTGTCCCACAGGCCGAAGCAGCCGATCGCGTAAAGCAGCAGCATGAAGAGCACGCCGAGGCCGATACGGCGCGTCGCATTCCACGCGATCGCGCCGACGACCAGCAGCACGAGCCACGGTGGCGCCACGCGCAGCGCGCCTTCGAGCGGCACGAGCAGGTAGCGCAATACGAGCACGCTGAAATGATGGAAGCTGTCGCCGTATTGCGCGACGAACGTCTCGAGCGCGCTGTTCACCCAGTCGGCGATCGACAGGTGCAGAAAGAAGCCGTTCATGTTGATTCTCCGTCGCGCCGCGAAGGCGCGTGACGGCGGCGGCGGGCGCGGGCCCGCCGCCGCGCGCAGGTTACGCGCCCTTCAGGCTGCCGGCGATCTTCTGCGCGACGTCGGCCGGCACCCACTGCTTCCACATGTCCTGGCGGGTCTTCAGGAACTGCGTGGCCATCGCCGCGCCGTCGATCTTCTTCGTCGTCATCTCGAGGATCGTCTGGTTCAGGAAGTCCATCGGAAAACGCACCTTGCCGAATACGCCGACGAGATCGGGATTCGCATCGGCGAACGGCTTCGACACACCCACCGTCAGCCGCGACACCATGTACGACGACGCGCACTGGTGCGTGCTGCTCTCGTCGCGCAACGTCTTCCAGCATGCTTCGTTATAGGCCGGCATCTTCAGCGCCGTGAACTTGTATTTCGCCATCAGCGCGGCCGGGCCCCAGTAATAGAACACGATCGGCGCGCCGCGCTGGTACGCGGACGCGATCGCCGCATCGAGCGCCGCGCCGGTGCCCGGATGGAAGTTCGTGTACGACTGGTCGAGCTTCAGCACCTTGAGCAGGCGCGTGTTCACGCGCTCGCAGTCCCAGCCCGTCGGGCAGTTCAGGAAGCGGCCCTTGTCCGGTTCCTCCTCGTCGGCGAACACCTGCTTGAACTTCGGCAGATCGTCGACCGATACGAGCCCGGGCGCGACCGGCTTGATGTTGCGCGCCGGATCGCCCTTCACCACGTAGTCGGGCACGAACCAGCCTTCGGTCGTGCCGCCCGGCAGCGTGTCGCCGATCAGCTTCACGGCGCCCGACGCGACCGCCTTCGCGGTGATCTCGCTGCGGCCCGTCCACTGCTCGGCCCAGATCTGCAGGTCGTTGCGCGCGAGCGCCGTTTCGGTCGCGGCCGTGCTGCCCGGCACGACGTCCGTCTTGCAGCCGTAGCCCTTCTCCATGATCTGCCGCAGCACTTCGGTCGCAAACGACCCGCTCTCCCACGTGATGCCCGCGAAATGGACCGTCTTGCCGTCGGCGCACGCGCCGCCGGCCGCGTGGGCCGCCGGCGCGGACAGGATCGCCGCGGCGGCGAGAAGGACCGTTTTCAGTCGTCGAATCTGCATGGTGGGTCGTCTCCAAATCGAATCTGTTGTTTGTGCGTCGCGGCATGCGCGGCGACCGGCGAATCGTGCATCCAGCCACGTCCGGTCAGTCTGCATGTTTCAGCCGCCAATATGTTTAGGGAAACGAGTAATTCCGATCATTGCAATCGGCAGCGTCAATCGATCGCCGAACACCCTGCCAAGCCCGCCGGACGGGCCTCTCAGCCGATTTGACGCGCCCTCGCACGGCCCCACGCGGGCGGTATCGCCCCCCCGTTCGGCCGTTGCGCGCCCGGCCATGAACCGTGGTGCAACGCACCCCGTTTCGACTGTCGAAACGGCCTGTCGCGACCCCATTGGCGAACCCGATCCCATCCATCGAAATTACTCGCTTTCGGATCCTTTTCGGCTTGGGAAGAATGCGCGGTGTCAACGGAGGAGACACGACCCGGCACAGCCGGTCGCCGCGCCGCCGCGCATTGCGCGCTTCCGGCGCCGCGCGCGCTGCGCCAGGTCGCCCCGGATGACGGGGCGCGCCTCGCCGGACGCGCTCACGACAACCGATACAAGCTGGACATCCCGGAGATCTCAATGAAAAAGACCCTGACGGCGCTCGCCGTAACGGCAACCTTCGCAGCCCCCGTGTTCGCGCAAAGCAGCGTCACGCTGTACGGCGTGATCGACGAAGGCCTGAACTACACGAACAACGTCGGCACCGGCCACGTCTACGAGATGGCGAGCGGCTACGCGCAAGGCAGCCGCTGGGGCCTGAAGGGCAGCGAGGATCTCGGCGGCGGCATGAAGGCGATCTTCCAGCTCGAGAACGGCTTCGACGTGAACACCGGCCGGCTCAACCAGGGCGGCCGCATGTTCGGCCGCCAGGCGTACGTCGGCCTGAGCCAGGCGCAGTACGGCACGCTGACGTTCGGCCGCCAGTACGACTCCGTCGTCGACTATCTCGCACCGACCACCGCCAACGGCAACTGGGGCGGTTACCTGCTCGCGCACCCGTTCGACAACGACAACACCGACAACTCGTTCCGCCTCGACAACACGGTGAAGTACGCGAGCCCGAACTTCGGCGGCTTCACGTTCGGCGGCGCATACAGCTTCAGCAACAGCACGAACTTCTCGGACAACCGCGCGTACAGCTTCGGCGCGCAATACCAGAACAACGGGCTGCTGATCGGCGCCGCGTACCTGCAGGCGAACCATCCTGGCGACGGCTCGGCCGGCGCGATCACCGCGAACGACGCGAGCTACATCGCCGAGCGCATGCGCGTGTTCGGCGCGGGCATCAACTACACGTTCGGCCAGGCGACGGTCGGCTTCGCGTACACGAACTCGAACTACAAGAACCCGACCGGCAACGGCTACCTCGGCACGCCGGGCGCGATCATCGCCCCGGGCGCGACGGTCAGCGCGATCAAGTACCAGAACTTCGAGCTGAACGGTTCGTACCAGATCACGCCGGCGTTCATGGTGGGCGCGCAGTACGTGCTGTCGCTCGAGAAGTACGACGCATCGACCGGCAACGCGAAGCCGAAGATCCACTCGGCCGGGCTGATGGCCGACTACAACCTGTCGAAGCGCACCGACGTGTACGTGCAGGCCGCGTACCAGCACATCGCCGGCGACAAGACGAACTCGATCCTCGACAACGCGTTCATCCCCGGTACCGACGCGCCGTCGTCGACGTCGAACCAGGTGGCCGTGCGCGTCGCGCTGCGCCACAAGTTCTGACGCAACCCGGTTCTCCGTTCTTCACGCGACACCCGCGCCGGTCGGCCCGAGGTGTCTTCGCCCGCCCGCAAGCGCAAGCCTGCCGGCGGGTTTTTTCATGCGCGCCGCCACGCGTGACCGGCCGATGCCGCCGGAACGGGTAACGGGCGCGCGATTGCCCCGTCAACCGTAACAGGTCAACGGACGACGATCCGTCGATACACTGTGGGCCTGCGCAACGGCCGCCATCCCCGCCATCCTCGATGCCGGCCGTCGCCTTCATTGCGCACGGCCTGCAGCCTTTCGCCTTCGCCGTGCGTCTGCTGCCCATCCCCAAGGAGTGTCACTTGAAGCACTGGCGCCGCGCACTGTTCACCTTCGCCGCCGGCCTTTTGGCCACCACGACTTCCCATGCCCGCCCGATCTGCACCGTCGTCGCCGACGCCGCCACCGGCCAGGTGCTCGTGCAGCAGGGCGACTGCGCGACCCGCGTGACGCCGGCGTCGACGTTCAAGGTCGCCATCAGCCTGATGGGCTTCGATGCGGGCGTCCTGAAGGACGAGCACACCCCGACGCTCGACTTCCACGCCGGCTACCCCGACTGGGGCGGCGCGCCGTGGCGCGAGCCGACCGATCCGGCGCGATGGATGAAGTTGTCGGTGTTCTGGTACTCGCAGCAGGTCACGCAGGCGCTCGGGCAGGCGCGCTTTCAGCAGTACACGACCGCGTTCGGCTATGGCAACGCGGACGCGACCAGCCAGCAGGGTGAACTGAACGGCGTGATGGGCGCATGGGTCAACGCGTCGCTGCGCATCTCGCCGCTCGAACAGGTCGGCTTCATGCGCAAGATCGCGAACCGGACGCTGCCCGTCAGCGCGCACGCGTACGACATGACCGAGCGCATCACGCTGATCGACACGCAGCCCGGCGGCTGGATCGTGCACGGCAAGACGGGCACCGGGTCGCCGGGGCGCAAATACGATGCGTCGCACGCGTACGGCTGGTTCGTCGGCTGGGCGGCCAAAGGGCCGCGCAAGCTCGTGTTCGCGTACCTGATTCAGGACGACCAGCGGCAGACGCCGAACGCCGGCCTGCGCGCACGCGACACGTTCCTGGCGACGCTGCCGGCCCTCGCCGAAGCGGGCGGGCCGCAATGAGCGCCGGCCCGCGCAACGCGCGGATCGACCTGCTGCGCGGCGTGTCGATCGTGCTCGTCCTGCTGCATCACTTCAACATCCCTTACTCGCTGCGCGACACGTCGCTCGCGCGCATATTCGGCTGGGATGCGGTGCATGCGGTGGCGCGTAACGGCAACTACGGCGTGACGATGTTCTTCGTGATCTCTGGCTACCTGATCACGTCGAATGCGCGGCACCGCTGGGGCAACCTCGGCGCGATCGACGTGCGCGCGTTCTACGTGTCGCGCGTCGCGCGCATCGTGCCGTGCCTGCTCCTGCTGCTCGCGCTCGTCAACGGCCTCGCGGCAGCCGGCGTGCCGATCTTCCAGAACCATGCACCGGAGGGCATCGCGGTGTCGTTCTGGCTCGTGAATCTCGCGTCGCTGACGTTCTGGATGAACGTGCTGATCGGCGCATACGGGTGGGTCAACTACGCGCTCGGCGTGCTGTGGTCGCTGTCGGTCGAAGAGGTGTTCTACCTGTCGTTTCCGCTGCTGTGCATCGCGCTGCGCCGCGATGCACGGCTGGTCGCGTTCTGGGTGATCGTCGCCGCGATCGGGCCCGTGTACCGCTTCACGCACGCCGGCGACGAAGGCGGGTTCCTCTATGCGTACTTTGCGTCGTTCGACGGGATCGCGATCGGCTGCTGCACCGCGTTGCTGGCCGAACGCAAAAGCTGGCAGCGGCTTGCCGCGCCGCTCGTGCTGTGGCCCGTCGCAGCGGCGATGGCCGTGCTTTACCTGGCCTGGCCGATCGCGGAAAGCCACGTCGCCGGCGTCACGGCGATGGCGCTCGGCACGGCCGTGCTGCTGATCGGCGCGCACGTCAACGGCACGCGCGCGCAGGGCCGCCTGCTCGCGCCGTTGCGCCGGGCCGGCACGCTGAGCTACGAGCTGTACCTGTTCCACCTGATCGTGCTCGGCGCGCTGCGCACGTTCTGGCCGCCGTCGGGCATGCACGGCGACGGCAAGCTCGGGTTGCTCGTCGCGTATCTGGCGCTGTCGGCCGCGTTGAGCGCAGCGATTGCGCGCGGTTATGCGACGCCGCTCGACCGCCTCATCAAGCGGGTCGCGTCGCGACCTGCGGCACGTGTGCCGGACGGCGCGCAGCTCTAGCGAATCGTCGGCATCCCCTGCCGGGCAACACGACGTCGGAAAAAGAAAAAAGCGGCCAGCGCCCGGCCGTATCGCGATTGCGATACCGGCCGGCCTGACCGCAAACCCCGCGTACGAATCGTACGATCGACCGGGCGACAGAAGCCGTTGCGTGATCGGTCGAGCGTGGCCGCCCGCCGGTCAATCCAGATAGTCGGCGTATTCCTTGCGCGTGTAGCTGGCGAGCGTCGTCCACGGCAACGGCTCGCGCCGCGCGGCCGGCGCCTGCGTCAACGTCAGCTTGCGCACGACGCGGCCGTCGGCACTCCGGTACTCGACCGACAGCGGCGCCTGCAGCGTCTCGCTCCACAGGATCCGGTTCACGCCGCGCGCGCCGGGCGTGTCGACCGCCTGCTCGTACAAGCGCGTGCCGGGCGCGTCGCCGCGCTTCGCGACCGCGAGCCGCTTCAGTTGCGACGGCGGCGTCACGTAATACGCGTTGTCCCACGAGCCGTCGAAACCGGTGGTTTCGTACTCGGCCGGCGGAACGCTGACGACCGTCCGGTTCGCCGCATCCACGTACTCGATGCGCGCCGTCTTGCCGTCGTAAGTCACGTGCCGCGCGGCCGCCTGGAAGTTGAAATGCTTGTGGCCCGCGTGGGCGGCGGCCGGCTGCACGCCGGCGCGGCGGCCCGCGTCGTGGTCATGATCGTGATCGTCACCATGACCGCCGCCGGCCGCCGCGGCGGGCAGCACGCGTTCGACCCACACGTGCCCGTCGCGCCGCACCATCCGTTCGCGATACAGCGTCGTGCGCGTCACGCCGTCGGCCGTCACCGTGCGGCTCTCGTGCAGCAGCACGGCGTCGAGGTCCGCCGCTGCAAAAGCCGGCAGTGCAGCCATCCCGCAAGCGAGCGCACAGAGGATCTGACGTTTCATCGAGCGTTCCCGTTCATCGTGCTAATCACCAGCCTCAGAAACCGAACGCCGAGCGCACGAGACCGAACACCTTCGTGTTGTCGATCGTGCCTTTGAACGCCTTCGCATCCGCGCCGTCGGCGAACAGCATCACGTCGCCGCCGCCGTGCGTTTCCGAACCCGCGCTGCCCATCCGCACGCCGACTTCCTGCAGATACGCCTCGTTCGTCGCGGTGGCCGAATCGACCGACGTGCGCACGTTCGGCCGGTTCGCGCCATTGCCGAACACCAGCGTCGTGTAGGTATTGCCGTCGGCGTCCTTGCTCGGCTGGCCGTCGCGATAGTTGCGGCTGATGTCGAGAATCGGGTTGCCGCGCTTCGAATAGCCGTTGATCGTCATCGTGTGGTCGTGGTCGGCCGTCACGACGATCAGCGTGTTCGACAGGTCGACCTTCGACAGCGCGACGCGGATCGCTTCGTCGAATGCCGCCGTGTCCTCGAGCGCGCGCTTCGCGTTGGTGCCGTGCAGCGCGTGGTCGATCCGGCCGCCTTCGACCATCAGGAAGTAGCCGTTCGAATTCTTCGACAGCACGTCGATCGCCTTCGACGTCATGTCGGCAAGGCTCGGCTGCGACGGGCCTTCGCCCTTGCCCGCGACGCGGTCCAGCTCGTACTCGAGATGGCTCGTCGAACTGAACAAACCGACCAGTTTGCCGTTGCCGGCCTGCGCGAGCTGATCCTTCGTGGCGACGACCGTGTAGCCCTTCGCCTTCATCTCGTTGAGCAGGTTGCGCCCGTCCGCGCGGCCGCGCTTGTTGGCCACCGGATCGAACGGCGTCCAGTGGTTGCGGCCGCCGCCCATCAGCACATCGACGCCGTCGCCCAGCGCCGCGTTGTAGCCCGCGCCGCCCGGCGACGCCTGCGCGGCGATGTCGTACTGCGCATCGCGATGGCAGATGTGCGAATAAGTCGCGGCAGGCGTCGCGTGCGTGAGCTCGGTCGTCGTGATCGCGCCGACCGCCTTGCCGCGCGCCTTCGCCAGCTCCAGCAGCGTCGCGACCGGCTGGCCGTTGCCCGGCGCGCAGTTGTTGACCGTCTTGTTGCCGTTCGCGTCGCTGCCCGGCGCGACCGCGCGCGTGTCGGACGACATCGACAGCACTTCGTTGTTCATCTTCACGCCGGTCATGTACGCGGCCATCGACGGTGCGCTGTCGGTGGTCTGCGCGTCGTTCGAGAAGGTCTTGATGCGCGCGGTGCGCGCCAGCTTCTCCATCGTCAGTTGTCCCGACTCACCGACCTTGTAGATCCGGCTCGCCGTCACGGTCGTCGGCCCCATGCCGTCGCCGAGAAAGAAAATCACGTTCTTCGCCTGGCCGGCGGCCTGCGCCGCGCCGCACGCGAAACCCGCGACGGCCAGCGCCGCCGCGATGCACTTGATGGTCGACATCCTGTATTCCCCTGTACCCGTATGGTCGGCGCTCACAGCTGCACCGCGTTGCGCACCAGCTCGAAGACCTTGTTGTTCTCGATCACGCCGTGGAACGCATCCGCGCCGCGGCCGATCGCACCGAGGAACACATCGGTGCCGCCGTGCGTCTCGTTGCCCTTGTCCATCCGCACGACCGCCTCCTGGCGATAATCGTCGGCGCCCGTCACCGCGTCGGTGAGCGCGGTGCCCGCGCGGCTGCCCTGCACGCGGTTCTCGCCGTTGCCGAAGCCGATGATCGTGTACGGCGCGCCGTCCGCGTCTTTCGCGACCGCACCCGTCTGGTAGCTGCGCAGCACGCCCAGCACGCCGGGCTTGCCCGCCTCGGTCTTGCCGGTGCGCGCCGCATAGCCGTTCAGCACCAGCGTGTGGTCGTGGTCGGCCGTGACGACGATCAGCGTGTTCTTCAGGTCGGGATCGGTCTTGCGCACCTTGTCGATCGTTGCCTTGATCGCGTTGTCGAACGCGACCGTGTCCTGCAGCGCGCGCTTCGCATTGGTGTCGTGCAGCGCGTGATCGATCCGGCCGCCTTCGACCATCAGGAAATAGCCGTTCGGGTTCTTCTGCAGCACGTCGAGCGCGCGCGTCGCCATGTCGGTGAGGCTCGGCTCCTTCGTCGCGCCGCGATCGAGGTCGTAGCTCATGTGGCTCGACGAGAACAGGCCGACCAGCTTGCCGTTCTTCGTCGCATCCGCGGCCAGCAGGTCGTCGCGGTTCTGCGCGAACGCATAGCCTTTGGCCTTCAGCTCGTTGACCAGGTTGCGCCCGTCGGTGCGCTTGCCGCCGCCGTCCTTCGGCACGAAGAATTGCGTGCCGCCGCCGAGCACGACGTCGACGCCGTCGCCCAGCGCGCCGTTGTAGCCCGCGCCGCCCGGCACGAGCTGCGCCGCGATGTCGTTCTCGGCGTCGCGATGGCACACGTGCGCATAGGTCGCGGCGGGTGTGGCGTGCGTGACGCGCGTGGTCGTCACGACGCCCGTCGCCCAGCCCTTCGCCTTCGCGATCTCGAGCAGCGTCGTCGCCGATTTGCCGTTGTTCGCGCCGCAGTTGCCGGTCAGGCTCGCGGTCGGCTCGATCGCCTTCGTGTCGGGCGACATCGAGATCACTTCGTTGTTGGTCTTCACGCCGGTCATGTATGCCGACATCGACGGCGCGCTGTCCGTCACCTGCGCATCGTTGGAATAGGTCTTCACGAACGCGGTTTCCGGCAGCGTGTCGATCGTGAGCGCGCCGTCTTCACCGACGCCGTAGATGCGTGCGGCCGTCAGCGTCGTGATCCCCATGCCGTCGCCGAGGAAGAAGATCACGTTGCGCGCGGCCGTCTGAACGGGCGGCTGGGTGGGCGACGTGCTGGTCGGGCCGTCGTCGCTGCCGCATCCGGCAAGTGCAAAGGCGCCCGCACACAGCAGCGCCGCCGTTTTGATTCGATTCATGTTGCCGGTTCTCCCCGCCGTTGATGCTTTCGAAATGAAAGGCGATGTTAGGAACCTGATGTGACGGCAATATGAATGGTGATTGGAAGGATTAGAAGGAAATATGAAAGGATGCGGCGCGGCGCCACGCTCGGGCGCCGCGCGCGCAGCGGCGTCATTCCGCGTGTTCGGCGGCGATGCTGCGCACGGTCACGATGCGCGCAGGCGGAATGTTTGCCCAGACGATCCGGCTGCCGCAGGCAACAAATGCCGAATCGCCCAGCGGATGACGGCGGGGTGGCCGCAGGTCGTACGTGAACTGGATCATCACGCCGTCGGCCGACAGCACGCGATGGCACTGGCCGATGATCGCCGTCACGTCCTCACGCGGCAGCGTGCGCAGCGGCAGGCACGACACGATCGCGTCGACGCGCGCCTCGGGCGGCAGCAGGCGCTCGAGCTGCCGCGCGTCGCCTGACACGATCGAGATGCCCGGAAAGCGGCGCCGCAGATGCTGGACGAAAGCCGGCGAACGCTCGACCACGACGAGCCGCCGCGGCGCGACGCCGCGCTCGAGCAAGGCCGCGGTGATCGCGCCGGTACCGCCGCCGAGTTCGACGACCAGCCCGTCGCCGTCCGGCACCGCGTCGGCCATCTCGCGCGCCAGCTGCCGCGAACTCGGGCACAACGCGCCCACCGCGGCCGGACGCCCGACCCACTCGCGCACGAACAGTGCGGAAACACGCCATGCGTTCGGCCAGATCATCGGCGGGCCTCGACCGGCTGCGCCTGCGGCTTCGACATGCCGAAGGCGACGTGGGACAGGGCTACGGCGACACGGCTCCGGTTCATGCGCATCCTCCTGGACGAATCGGTCCGTCGCAGGAAGAGCGACGATCAAATCGATTCTAGGAAACGCAAACTTAAGGCGACGTGAAGATTGTCCCTGATACGCCTGACCAAAGCGCGAGCGCGCTGCAGGACACTGCTCGCTCGCCGCTGCCGGATGCCTCGCGCCGGATGCCTGGTGTCTGCTGCCGGAAGCCGGGGGCCTCGTGCTGGGTGCCTCGTGCTGGGTGCCTCGTGCTGGGTGCCTCGTGCCGGGTGCCTCGTGCCGGGTGCCTCGTGCCGGGTGCCTCGTGCCGGGTGCCTCGTGCCGGGTGCCTCGTGCCGGGTGCCTCGCGCCTGATGCCTGATGCCGGATGCCTTATGCCTGATGCCTGATGCCTGATGCCTGATGCCCGATGCCCAATGCCCGATGCCGGATGCCGGATGCCGGATGCCGGATGCCGGATGCCGGATGGTGGATGGTGGATGCCGGATGGCGGATGGCGGATGCCCGCCACCCGCCGCCCAATCAGCGATCGATGCGCTGCTGGAATTGCGCGGGATAGCGCTCACCAACGATCGTGACCTGCTGCAGCGCGGTCTCGATCGCGGCGAGATCGTCAGCCGTCAGCACGACAGCGGCCGCGCCCACGTTCTCGTCGAGCCGGTGCAGCTTCGTCGTGCCCGGAATCGGCACGATCCACGGCTTGCGGGCCAGCAGCCAGGCCAGCGCGATCTGCGCGCGCGTCGCGCCTTTATCGGTCGCGATGCGGCCGAGCAGGTCGACGAGGCCCGCATTGGCCTTGCGGTTGTCCTCGGAAAAGCGCGGCACGAGGTTGCGAAAATCGTTCTCCGCAAACGTCGTGTTCGCATCGATCGCGCCGGTCAGGAAGCCTTTCCCGAGCGGGCTGAACGGCACGAAGCCGATCCCGAGCTCCTCGAGCGTCGGCAGGATCCGGGCCTCCGGCTCGCGCCACCACAGCGAATACTCGCTTTGCAGCGCGGCGACCGGCTGCACCGCATGAGCGCGGCGGATCGTCTGCTCACCGGCTTCCGACAGCCCGAAGTGCGCGACCTTGCCTTCGCGGATCAGGTCCTTGACCGTGCCGGCCACGTCTTCGATCGGCACGCTCGGATCGACGCGATGCTGGTAGAACAGGTCGATGCGATCGACCTTCAGCCGCTTCAGCGCCGCGTCGGCCACATCACGGATATGCGCCGGCCGGCTGTCGACGCCCTTCATCGGCAGGCCGTCCTCGAAACCGAACTTGGTCGCGATCACGACCTGGTCGCGAAACGGCGCCAGCGCCTCGCCGACCAGTTCCTCGTTGGCGAACGGGCCATACGCTTCCGCCGTGTCGAAGAACGTCACGCCGCGCTCGAACGCGCTGCGGATCAATGCGATGCCGCTCGCCTTGTCGGTCGCGGGGCCGTAGCCGTAACTCAATCCCATGCAGCCAAGCCCGATTGCCGAGACTTCGAGGCCGCTCTTACCAAGCATGCGCTTTTGCATGACGCTCTCCTGCTGAAGATGAAAAAGTTCGACGGGATGCCGAGGAAGCCAGTGTAGGTTGATGGATGCCACTCAACAATCGGCGTACCATTTCACGCGTTATTGAGGAATTTTCACAAATGCAGCGCACCGACATCGGCGAACTGACCAGTTTCATCACGATCGCGGAGCAGCGCAGCTTCAGCGGCGCGGCGCGCATTCTGGGCGTGTCGCCGTCGGCGCTGAGCCATACGATCCGCCACCTCGAAGCGCGGCTGGGCGTGCGCCTGTTCAACCGCACGACGCGCTCGGTCGCGCTGACGGAGGCCGGCGAACAGCTGCTGGTGCGCGTACGGCCCGCGGTGGCCGATCTCGAGGACGCGCTGAACGACGCCGCCACCGCCCGCAACCGCCCGTCCGGCCAGATCCGGATCAGCGCGTCGGAGGCCGCGTCGCGTCCGCTGATCCGGCATGTGCTGCCGGCCTTCGTCGCCCGCTATCCGGACATCCACGTCGAGTTCGTCGTCGATTCACGGCTGATCGACATCGTCGAACACGGATTCGACGCCGGCATCCGCGTTCACGAGGACGTGCCGCGCGACATGATCGCCGTGCGCTTCGGCGGCCCGATGCGCTTCGTCGCGGTTGCATCGCCCGGCTACCTGTCGCGGCACGCGGCGCCGGAAAGCCCGCAGGACCTCACGCGCCACGCGTGCATCCGCTACCGCTTCGAAAGCGGCGCGCTCTATCGCTGGGACCTGATGCGCGACGGCAAGCGCGTGAGCATCGATGTCGACGGGCCGTTGACGCTCGGCAACCAGACGCTGATGATCGACGCGGCGCTGGCCGGCATCGGGATCGCGTGGGTCACGGAATCGCGCGTCGCCGAGCATCTGGCGTCGGGGCGACTGGTACAGGTACTGCCCAAGTGGAGCCAGATGTTCGACAGCCTGTGCCTCTACTATCCGGCGAACCGGCATCCGCCGGCCGCGTTGCGGCTGTTCGTCGAGGCCGTGCGCGAGTGGGTGGCCGCCGGGTGCGAAGCGGCGCCGGCCTGAACGCACGCGCAAGCACAAGCGCACCGGAACAGCATCGCGGCCGATGTCGATGTCGATGTCGATGTCGTGTCGTGTCGTGCGGTGCCGTTGCCGTGCCGGGGCCGGGCCGGGCGGTGCCGTGCCGTGCCGTGCCGTGCTGTGCCGTGCTGTGCCGGGCCGGGCTGTGCGGTGCCGTGCGGTGCGGTGCCGTTGCCGTACCGTTGCCGTACCGTTGCCGTACCGTTGCCGTACCGTTGCCGAGCCGTTGCCGAGCCGTGCCGGGCTGTGTGGTGCCTGGCAGTGCGGTACCGCGCAACGCGGCGCACGCTTCCTGCCCGCCCGCTCAGCGCGTGGCGCGCATCCGGATGTTCGCGAACGGCAAGCCTTCGTCGTCCTCGTCGCGCCGCGAAATTTCCTCGAAGCCGAGCCGCGTGTAGAACGCGCATGCATCGCGATTGTCGGCATACACCTCGAGATCGAGCGCCCCCTTGAGCGCGAGCGCATGCTCGACCAGCGCGCGGCCGATCCCGTGGCCGTGCATCGACGGCACGACGAACAATCCGCCGATCGCCCCGTCGAGCAGGCCGATGAAGCCGACCGGTTCGCCGGCACGGCACGCAACCCAGGTTTCCGCGTCGGGAAGATAGACTTTTTCGACCAGCGTGCGCTGCTCGCGCAGCCGCGCCTCGCCCAGAAACGGATGCGCGTGCAACGACGCGTCGAACCAGATGGCCGACAGCGTGTGCAGGTCGGATGCCTCGTAGGCGCGAATCTCGATTGCCATGTCTTTGTATTGTTCAATTCGTCATGCGACGACGAACGCACCCCGGCGCGTTCGTCGATGCGGTACGCCGCGTGCGCTGCCCGAAGCATCGCACGCGGCACGTCTCACCGCAGGTTGGTTCTCGCCAGCTCGACGATCTCGTCGCCGCGCCCGCTGAGGATCGCGCGCAGCATGAACAGGCTGAAGCCCTTCGCATGCGCGAGTTCGATCTTCGGCGGCATCGCGAGCTCGTACTTCGACGTGACGACGTCGACGACGGCCGGCCCGTCATGCGCGAACGCCATGCGCAGCGCTTCCTCGACGTTCTCCGAATGCTCGACGCGCACGCTGAAGATGCCCGCGCCCTTCGCGATCGCCGCGAAATCGGTCGGGCTCAGGTCGACGTTCGTATCGAGATAGCCGGCCGCCTTCAGCTCCATCGACACGAAGCCGAGCAGGCTGTTGTTGTACACGACGATCTTGATCGGCAGCTTGAGCTGGCGTGCGGTGAGCAAATCGCCGAGCAGCATCGACAGCCCGCCGTCGCCGGACAGCGACACCACCTGCCGCCCCGGATGCGCGCCCTGCGCGCCGAGCGCCTGCGGCATCGCGTTCGCCATCGAGCCGTGATTGAACGAGCCGTGCAGTTGCCGCTTGCCGTTCATCGTCAGGTAGCGCGCCGCCCACAGCGTCGGCGTGCCGACGTCGGCCGTGAAGATCGCATCTTCCGCCGCGACTTCGTCGACGATCTTCGTCAGGTATTGCGGATGGATCGCGCGGCCCGGCGGCTCGGCCACCGCGAGATCGTCGAGCCCCTTGCGCGCAGCCGCGTAGTGTTTCAGCGCATTCTCGAGGAAGCGCCGCTGCGTCTTGCGCGTCAGGCGCGGCAGCAGCGCCGCGATCGTTTCCTTCACGGTGCCGACGAGGCCGAGCGCGAGCGGTGCACGATGGCCGAGCTGCGAGCCTTTCCAGTCGATCTGCGCGACCTTCGCGTTCGACGGATAGAACGGCCGGTACGGGAAATCCGTGCCGAGCATCAGCAGCGTGTCGCACGATTCCATCGCGTGATAGCCCGAGCTGAAGCCGATCAGCCCCGTCATCCCGACGTCGAACGGGTTGTCCCATTCGACGAATTGCTTGCCGCGCAGCGCATGGACGACCGGCGCGCCGAGCGTGTCGGCCAGCGCGACCACCTCGTCGTGCGCGCCTTGCGTGCCGCTGCCGCACAGCAGCGTGACCGCGTCCGACGCATTGAGCAGCGCGGCGAGCCGGTCGAGATCGGCATCGGCCGGCAGGATCGACGGCGGCGCCGCTTCGCTCCATGCCGGCGCTTCTTCCGGGCCGTCGCCGAGCGCGATGTCGCCCGGCAGCACGATCACCGCGACACCACGCTCGTCGATCGCGGTGCGCATCGCGCGCGCAAGCACGCGCGGGAACTGCGACGCGTTCGTCACGAGCTCCGCGAAGTGGCTGCACTCGCGGAACAGTTCCTGCGGATGGGTTTCCTGGAAGTAGCCGAGCCCGATTTCGGTCGACGGGATGTGTGCGGCAATCGCGAGCACCGGCTGATGATTGCGGTGGCAGTCGTAGAGACCGTTGATCAGGTGCAGGTTGCCGGGGCCGCAACTGCCCGCGCACACCGCGAGCCGCCCGGTCGACGCGGCATCCGCGCCGGCCGCGAACGCGGCGCTTTCCTCGTGCCGCGTGTGCATCCAGCGGATCGAGCCGATCTGGCTCAGGCTGAACGACAGGCCGTTCAGGCTGTCGCCCGTCACGCCCCAGATGCGCTCGACGCCCGCTGCCGCGAGCGTCTTCGCCAGGTATTCCGCCATCGTCTGTCTTGCCATGATGCCCTCGCTGGTTGATGGATGGAGACACGCATGAACCCGCCCGGCGGAGGCCGATACCGCCTACCGCCAACACGACGAGCATACGCGCCTGCCCCGCGCCGCGTCGCCACGATGCAGACGCGCCGACTGCCCTATGAGGCTCACGCGCGAGATTCGTTCGATCCGTTCCGGCAATGCAAGACGCCTGTCATGGCCCGGTCACCCATCCGTCATCGAACGGACAGGCGGGCAAGCTGGCTGAAAGGCGGCCCGGCAAACAAGGCTGGCAAGCGCCGCGCTCAACTCCAGTCCGACGCGGCCTCGTCCGGATCGACCAGCGTCAACCCCGCCGCCGGCAGCGGCAGCGCGGTCTTGTAGCGCACCTGCTTCAGCGCGAAGCTCGACCGGATGTTCGACACGCCGGGGATTGTCGTCAGGCGCTCGATGATGAAACGCTCGAGCGTGCGCATATCGGGCATCACGACGCGCAGCAGATAGTCGGCGTCGCCCGACATCAGGTAGCACTCCATCACCTCGGGCCGCTGCGAGATCGCTTCCTCGAAACGCTGCAGCGCATCCTCGACCTGCTTTTCGAGGCTGACCTGGATGAACACGTTGATCCGCAGCCCGAGCGGCTCCGGATCGAGCAGCGTGACCTGCTGCCGGAACAGCCCGAGCTTCTCCAGCGCGCGCACGCGGTTGAAGCATGGCGTGGCCGACAGGTTCACCGCCCGCGCGAGTTCCGCGTTCGTGATCCGCGCGTTCTGCTGAAGCTGGTTCAGGATGCCGATGTCGATGCGGTCGAGCCGCCGCGGGTTTGAGCTCATGGTCGAAATATTCCGGAAGAGTGGCCACAACCGGAATATTTACACTATCGGTGCGCGAAATCCCAATGAAATCAGACGCATATTTTGCGGATCGGCGGGTAGCATGATCCGACCGATTGCCACTGATGCGCGCCGCTCGAACCGGCGCGCGGGAGACCTGCGATGACGGACCTGTCGAACGGTATCGATGCCACGCGGCGCGCGGGCGCAGCGCACGCCGACGCCGACCCTGAAGAAACCGCCGAATGGCTGGAGGCGCTCGACGCCGTCGTCGCGCACGTCGGCAAGGAACGCGCGCAATACCTGCTCGGCCGGCTTGCCGCGCATGCGCACACCCGCGGGCTCGCGGCGCCGCGCGGCCCTGTCACGCCGTACCTGAACACGATCGCCGCGCACGAACAGCCGCCCTACCCGGGCGACGCCGATCTCGAGGAACGGCTGTCCGCCGCGCTGCGCTGGAACGCGCTCGCAATGGTCGTGCGGGCAAACCGTGCATACGGCGAGCTCGGCGGCCACATCGCGAGCTACGCGTCGGCCTCCGACCTGTTCGAAGTCGGCTTCAACCACTTCTTCCGCGCGACGCCCGCCGGCGCGGGCCATGAAGGCGGCCCGGGCGGCGATCTCGTGTACTTCCAGCCCCATTCGTCGCCGGGCGTCTATGCGCGTGCGTATCTCGAAGGTTTTCTCGGCGAAGACCATCTCACGCACTATCGCCGTGAAATCGCCGGGCCCGGGCTGTGTTCGTATCCGCATCCGTGGCTGATGCCGGACTTCTGGCAGTTCCCGACCGGCTCGATGGGCATCGGCCCGATCAACGCGATCTACCAGGCGCGCTTCATGCGCTACCTGCAGCATCGCGGGCTCGCGAACACCGCCGGCCGCACCGTGTGGGGCTTTTTCGGCGACGGCGAGATGGACGAGCCCGAATCGCTCGGCGCGCTGTCGCTCGCCGCGCGCGAGGGGCTCGACAACCTCGTGTTCGTGATCAACTGCAACCTGCAGCGGCTCGACGGTCCGGTGCGCGGCAACGGCCGCGTGATCGACGAGCTCGAGGCGCTGTTCGCCGGCGCCGGCTGGAACACGATCAAGGTGCTGTGGGGGTCCGACTGGGATCCGCTGTTCGCACGCGATCACGCGGGTGCACTCGCGCGCGCGTTCGCCGATACCGTCGACGGCCAGTTCCAGACCTTCTCCGCGAACGACGGCGCGTACAACCGCGCGCGCTTCTTCAGCCAGGACCCGGCGCTCGAAGCACTCGCCGCGCAGCTCACCGACGCCGAAATCGACCGCCTGCGCCGCGGCGGCCACGATGCGCGCAAGCTGCACGCCGCGTATGCGCGCGCGCTCGCCCATCGCGGCCAGCCCACCGTGATCCTCGCGAAGACGATGAAGGGCTACGGGATGGGTGCGGCCGGCCAGGGCCGGATGACGACCCATCAGCAGAAGAAGCTCGACGTCGACGACCTGAAAGCGTTCCGCGACCGCTTCCGGTTGCCGCTGTCGGACGGCGACGTCGAGCAGTTGAAGTTTTACAAGCCAGCGGAAGACAGCCCGGAAATGCGTTACCTGCATGCCCGCCGGGCTGCCCTGGGAGGCTATCTGCCCAGAAGGCGGATGGCGGCATCGAAGGGGCTGACCGTCCCTTCGATGCCGGCCTGGGGTGCGTTCGCGCTGGATGCGGCCGGCCGCGAGATGTCGACGACGATGGCGCTCGTGCGCATGCTCACCGCGTTGATCAAGGATCCCGACGTCGGCCCGCGCGTCGTGCCGATCGTGGCCGACGAAGCCCGCACGTTCGGCATGGCGAGCCTGTTCCGGCAGGTCGGCATCTACTCGCCGCTCGGCCAGCGCTACGAGCCCGAGGATCTCGGTTCAATGCTCTACTACCGCGAGGACACGCGCGGCCAGATCCTCGAGGAAGGCATTTCGGAAGCGGGTGCGATCTCGTCGTGGATCGCCGCCGCAACGTCGTACAGCGTGCACGACCTGCCGATGCTGCCGTTCTACATCTACTACTCGATGTTCGGCTTCCAGCGCATCGGCGACCTGATCTGGGCCGCCGCCGACCAGCGCTCGCGCGGCTTCCTGATCGGCGCGACGTCCGGGCGCACGACGCTCGGCGGCGAAGGGTTGCAGCACCAGGACGGCAGCAGCCATCTCGCGGCGTCGACGATTCCGAACTGCCGCGCGTACGATCCGGCGTTCGCGTACGAAGTCGCAACGATCGTCGATGCCGGCATGCGCGAGATGGTCGAGCAGCAGCGTGACGTGTTCTATTACGTGACCGTCATGAACGAGAACTATGCGCAGCCATCGATGCCCGAAGACGATCCGGACGCGCGGCGTGCGGGCATTCTGAAGGGCATGCACCGGCTGCCGTCCGATTCGAATGCAACCGCGCGCGTGCAGTTGTTCGGCGCGGGCGCGATTCTCGGCGAAGTGCTCGCTGCGCAGCGGATGCTGAAGGACGACTGGGGTATCGATGCGGCCGTCTGGAGCGTCACAAGCTTCAGCGAATTGCAGCGTGACGGGATGGAGGCCGAACGCCGCACGCGGCTTGGTGACGATGCCGACACAACGCCTTACGTAACCGCCGCGCTCGCCGCAACGCGCGGGCCCGTGATCGCCGCAACCGACTATGTACGCGCGGTGCCCGAGCTGATCCGCGCGTACGTGCCGCGCCGCTACGTGACGCTTGGCACCGACGGGTTCGGTCGCAGCGACACGCGCGATGCACTGCGCGCGTTCTTCGAGGTCGATCGCGCGAGTATCGTGATTGCTGCGTTGAAGGCGCTGGTCGATGGTGGCGAGCTCGACGCGGCGGTCGTCCGCACCGCGCGCGAACGGCTCGGCAAGACGGCGCAGCCTGACGTGGCGCCGTGGCAGCGCTGACCGGACGGCACGATCGCGCGGCGGCCAACGATTGCTCGTCGCCCCGAACAATACGACTGGCCAGGTCGCGTTCACACTCTCGATGACATTCGACGATCGAGGCGAAGTTGACAATCCCGATCCGGCCTATCGCTCGTGCCGGGGAATCGCAGTCCGGTTTGCACCTCGAGTTCGTACACGGTTGCAACATCGGAGTGGTTTGCCGACGAGCCGTTCGCAACGAACTCAAACGCGAGACGCCCGGATAACAAGCCGGCGCTCGCTTTACTGCTTCGTACACCACGCGAAGTGTCGAATGGCTCACCGCTTGTGTATCACCGAATCGAGCACGAAACAGGTTGTCATGTTTTGCACGCCGTCCAGCGCGCTGATCGTCGCCCAGATCTCGCTGACGCGCTCGTGCGACGCTGCCTCGATCTGCACGAGCAGGTCGACCTCACCGCTCAGCACCGCGCAGTCGCGCACCTCGGCGATTCGCTCGAGCGCCGCGAGCACGTCGGCGCCGCGCATCCGGTCCTTGCGGTAGACCAGCATCACCGCGCGCACCGGTGCAGCATCGTCAGGCAACGCGAGCCGCACCGTATAGCCCACGATGATCTTCAGCGCTTCCAGCCTGTCGACCCGGTGGCGGACGGCCTGCCGCGACAGGCCGATCCGGTCGGCCAGCGCGGCAAGCGGAATCCGTGCATCGGCACACAGCGCGTCGATGATCTTCTGGTCGATGCCGTCTACTTTCATCGCGGCGTTCCTGCGCTGTCGGCACCTCGGGCATCCACCGCGCCCCGCAGCGCTGCAATGTGATCGGGACCGATCCCGCAGCATCCGCCGACGATCTGCGCACCGAGCGACATCCACTGTTCCGCCCATTGCGCATAGCCGTGCGGATCGAGATCGCCTCGCAGTCCGTGAAGCGCCTCATTCGCCTGCGCATCGTCGCGCTGCGGTGGAAACGCATTCGCGTAAACACCGACCGGCAGCGTCGAGCCCGAGCGCGCGAGTACATTGCGCACCGTCTCGACCGCTGCGCCCATCACTTCGGGCTGACTGCAGTTGAACAGCAGCGCAGCCGCGCGCGCCGACAACGCGGCGTCGACCGCCTCGTCGAGCGTCTGCCCCGACCGCAGCACCGGCCGCACCCCGCCGTCCATCTCGTCGCGCAGCGTAAACGACACCCACAGCGGCTTCGGATTCGCGCCAAGCGCGCGCCGGACCGCGCCGATCTCGCCGGTCAGACTCTGCGTCTCGGCCAGCCACAGGTCGACGTGCGGATCGAGCCCGTCGACGAGTGTCGCCAGGATCGTGTCGGCGTGCGCCGCGTCGAACAGGTCGGGCCGGTACGAACCGCCCGTCGGCGGCAGAGAGCCCGCGACGCGCACTGGCCGCCCCGCGCGGCCGGCCGACTGCCGCGCGAGCTGCCCGGCGAGCGCCGCGAGCGTCGCGCCATCGCGACGAAACCGGTCTTCGCCGATATGAAACGGCACGATCGCATAGCTGTTCGCGGTGATGACGTCTGCGCCCGCCGCAATGAACGCGTCGTGCGCGACACCGACATAGTGCGGCGCTTCCATCAGCGCAAGCGCCGACCATTCCGGCTGCCGGAACGGCGCGCCGATCCTCGCCAGTTCGCGCCCCATGCCGCCGTCGAGTACCGTGATGCCGTTCACTGTCCGTGCTCCTGCGATGCAGTCCGCGCGTGTTGGCCAAGGATCGATTCGCATTGGGTTTCGGCGTGCTCATACGCGGCCACCAGTGCCGCATGAAAGCGCGCGTCATGGGGCGTCAGCGGTAGCCGGATGCCTTCGCGCACCTTGCTCATCCTCGCGAGCAGCCATTTCACCGGGATCGGATTCGCTTCGGTGAACAGCGCGCCGTGCAACTCGATCAGTGCACGCTGCAACGCGCGCACCGTGGCCGCGTCGCCGGCGAGCGCGGCGTCACACAGCGCCGCCATTGCGCGCGGCATCACGTTCGCGGTCACCGAGATGTTGCCGCCACCGCCCATCAGCATCAGCAGAGGCGCTGTCGCGTCGTCGCCGCTATAGATCGTGAAGCCGGCCGGCGCCGCGCGCAACAAGCGCATCCCGCGCTCGAGATCGCCTGTCGCATCCTTGATTCCGACGATGCCCGGCACGCGTGCGAGACGCAGCGCCGTGTCGTTGTCGAGATCTGCCACGGTGCGGCCCGGCACGTTGTACAGAATGACCGGCAAATCGACCGTCTCGGCAATCCGCGTGAAATGCCGGAATAAGCCCTCCTGCGTCGGTTTGTTGTAATACGGCACCACCTGCAGCGACGCGTTCGCGCCGAGCGCCTTGGCACGCGCGGTCAGCTCGATCGCCTCGGCCGTCGAATTGGCGCCGCTGCCCGCGATCACCGGAATGCGGCCCGCCGCATGCTCGACACTGGCTGCGATCACGCGCAGATGCTCGTCGACAGAGACGGTCGGCGATTCGCCGGTCGTGCCGACTGCGACGAGCGCTGCGGTGCCGCTCGCGACGTGCCAGTCGACAAGTGCGCGCAGCGCTGGAAGGTCGAGGCTGCCGTCGTCGTGCATCGGCGTGACGAGCGCGACGATGCTACCTCGGATCGGATGGGAAATTGGGTTCATGGTTCGTTGGGCGTGAGCCGGAAAGTCAGATACGTTCGAGGGCCTGCGCGATGTCCGCCTTCAGATCGTCGACATGCTCGATGCCGACCGAATAGCGGATGAAGTTGAGCGGAATGTCCGCCGCGCGCATCTGTTCCGCGGACATCGTGCCGGCCCACATCGACGCCGTGTGGATCGCAAGCGAATCGACGCCGCCGAGGTTGCCGGCGTTCAGCGGCACGCGCAGCGCCTCGACGAAACGCCGCGCGTCGTCGTAGCCGCCCCGCACGCCGAATGCGATCACGCCGCCGAAGCCGCGCATCTGCCGGCACGCGAGCGCGTGCTGCGGATGGCTGCGCAGGCCCGGGTAGAACACGCGCTCGATCTTCGGCTGCTCTTCGAGGAATTCGGCGAGCACCAGCGCATTCGCATTGATCCGCTCGACGCGCAGCGGCAGCGTGCGCAAACCGCGCAGCAGCAACCACGCGTCCATCGGCGACAGCACCGAGCCGAGCGTGATGTGCGTATGCCAGATCTGCTCGGCGAGCACGCGGCTCGTGCAGATCACGCCGCCGGTGAGGTCGTGATGGCCGCCCAGGTACTTGGTTGCGCTGTGTACGACGATGTCGACGCCGAGCCGGTGCGGTTGCTGGTTGACCGGCGACGCGAACGTGTTGTCCGCGAGCGTCAGGATGCCGCGCGCCCGCGCGATCTCCGTCACAGCGGCGATATCGGTCACGAACAGCAGCGGATTGACCGGCGTCTCGAGCACGATCAGCCGCGTGTTCGGACGGATCGCGCGGTCGAACCCGGCGACGTCGGCCTGGTCGACGAACGTTACGTCCACGCCGAACTTGCGCAGCATGTCGTCGAGCATCTTCGTCGTGCTCATGTAGTGACGCGTCTGGCCGATCACGTGATCGCCGGCCTTCACGACGCTGAGAATCGCCGTCGTAATCGCGCCCATCCCGGAGGCCGTGACGAGCGCGGTCTCCGTGCCTTCGAGCTCGGCCATGATCGCCTTCACGCGCTCATGGACGGGGTTACCGTAGCGCGTGTAGTTGCGCGGGTGCTGCGGCACGCTCGACATCTCCGCGAATTCCTCGCTGCCGGCGGCCTTGAACACGGCCGAATAGTGGATGGCGGGCGCGACCGTCTTCTCGTCGGTCACTTCGCGGTCGGCGGCGAGCGCCAGCGTTTCAAGCTTGTATCCCATGTCGTCCTCGGATCGTTCGATGCGTTGGGTCCATCCCGCGCCGCTATGCGCGCACGCGGCCCAGATGCGGGTTCAGCGAGCCTTCCACGTGTCTCAGCACGGCCGACAGCACCGCCGTGATGCCGACGTACACGATGCCGGCGAGCATCAGCGCGTCGGTCGTATAGGTTTCGATCGAAATGCGCCGCGCGACTCCCGTCAGGTCGAGCACGGTGATCGTGCTCGCAAGCGCGGTCGACTTGAGCTGCAGCACGATCTCGTTACCGAGCGTCGGCGCGACGATGCCGATGGCGCGCGGCACGACCACGTACCAGGTCAGCATGAAGCGGCTCATCCCGAACGCGAGTGCGGCCTCCTTTTCGCCGGCAGGCACACCGGCGATCCCGCCGCGGATGTCTTCCGCCATGTAGGCGGCCAGATTGAGCGTCAGCGCGCACAACGCGCACGAGAACGAGCCGCCGACCAGCAGCCACAGCGGCGACGCGCGCACGACCGAAAACTGCGCGAGCCCGTAATACAGCACGAAGATCTGCACGAGCAGCGGCGTGCCGCGGAACACCGACATGAAGAGGCCGCTCGGCATGGCCAGCCAGCGGCTCTCCGAGCTGCGCGCGACGGCGAGCGGCACCGCGAGCGCGAATGCGAGCGCGCACGACAGCACCAGCAGTTGCAGCGTCATCCACACGCCGCGCGCGATGTCCGGGCCGGACTGGCCGAGCAGGAAAAGAAAGTCGTTCATGGCAAGGCCTGTTCAGGTGCGTTTCGCGTAGCCGCGACCCGCGATGCGTTCGAGCCACGCGAACGCAGGGTTGGAAACGGCGAGAAAGCCAAAGTAGACGAGGCCGACCGCCATGTAGAAGACGAACGGCTGCTTGGTGAACTGCGCGGCGATGTTGGCCTTGCGCAGCATGTCCTCGAGCCCGACGATCGACACGAGCGAGGTGTCCTTCAGCAGGTTCTGCCACATGTTGTTCAGGCTCGGCAGGCAGATTCGCCACGCCTGCGGCAGGCGGACGAACCACAGCGTCTGCAGGCGCGTCATCCCGTACGCGCGCGCCGCCTCGATCTGCCCAGCCGACACCGCGAGGAACGCGCCACGGAACATCTCCGACGAATAGGCACCGAACACCAGCGCGAGCGCGATCACGCCGGCCGAGAACGGGCTGACCGTGATCGCGCCGTCGAAATGCGTGTTCAGCATCCGTGACAGCCCGAAGTAGCAGATCAGCAGGATCAGGAATTCGGGAATGCCGCGCAGGAAATTGGTCACCGCGTAGGTCGCGCCGCTCAGCCAGCGCACGCTCGACAGCTTCGCCGACGCACCGGCGATGCCGAGCAGCATGCCAAGGCCCAGCGCAGCCACCGCAAGCTCCAGCGTAACGAGCGCGCCCGCCGCAATCTGGGCGCCGTAGTTCACCAACATGTCCATCGTGGTATCGCTCCTTGTGAGGCGCGGACCGTGCGCGCGGCGCCGCCCGGCGGCCGCACGATCCGGATGCGCGGTTATTGCGGTGCGATGCTGAACGGGAAATAGCGCTTGTTGGCGGCCGAGAACGTACCGTCGGCCTGCACCTGCGCGATGCCCTTGTCGAACAGCGTCTTCAGCGGCGCGTCGCCCTTGCGCACGGCAATCGCCGTGCCGTCGCCGAAGATCTCCGTGTCGGTGATCGGCTTGCCGACGAAGTCGAAGCCCTCCTTCTTGCCGGCCTTTTCCAGCCAGTCGTAGGCCACCGTGTTGTCCGCGAGCACGGCGTCGACACGGCCGGCCTCGAGATCGAGCCACGCCTCGTCGAGGGTCTGGTAGACCTTCACGCTAACGCCCGACTTGCTCGCCGGCAGTCGGCGGCGCAGATAGGATTCGTGCGTCGACGCGGTCTGCACGCCGATCGTCTTGCCGCGCAGCGCGGCCGGGTTGTCGGTGATGCCCGAACCCTGCTTCGCGACGAACTGCACGGGCGCCGTTGTGAACACGCGCGTGAAATCGACCGACTGTTCGCGTTCCGGCGTCTTCGACATTTGTGCGAGCACCGCATCGATCTGCTTCGCCTTCAGCGCTGGAATCAACGCATCGAAGTCCATCGTCACCCATTGGCACTTGACCTTCATCGCGTCGCACATCTTCTTGCCGATGTCGATCTCCATGCCCTGCAGCTTGCCGGACGCGTCCTTGTATTCGAACGGCGCGTAATCGGCGAGCGTGCCGACCCGGACGACCTGTTCGGCATGCGCGACAGATCCGAGCAAGGCCGCGCCCACGCACAGCGACTGAAGCAGTTTCTTCATGATTTCCCCTCCGGTTGGCAATGGGTCCGCATCAGATGATGCTGGACAGAAACTTCTGGAAACGCGGCGATTTCTGATTCGCGAACACTTCGTCTGGACTGCCGTCCTCTTCGATCCGCCCCTGGTGGACGAACACGACGCGGTTCGCGACCTCGCGCGCAAAGCCCATCTCGTGCGTAACGACCAGCATCGTGCGCCCCTCGTCTGCGAGCGAGCGCATCACCTTCAGCACTTCGCCGACGAGCTCGGGATCGAGCGCCGACGTCGGCTCGTCGAACAGCATCACCTCGGGATCGGTCGCGAGCGCGCGCGCGATCGCGACGCGCTGCTGCTGGCCGCCCGACAACTGGTTCGGGTAGTGCTCGCACTTGCCCGCGAGCCCGACGCGTTCGAGCATCGCGATCGCCTTGTCGCGCGCCTCGCGCTTCGGCACGCCGAGCACGCGCACCGGTACGAACATCACGTTCTGCAACACCGTCATGTGCGCCCACAGGTTGAACTGCTGGAACACCATCGCAAGCTTGCGGCGCACGAGCATCACCTGCTTCGGATCGGCGGCGACGAGCGCGCCGTCCCGGCCCGTCGGCTTCAGTGCGAGCGTCTCGCCGTTCACGCGAATCCGGCCGCGGTCGGGCGTTTCCAGCAGGTTGATACACCTGAGGAACGTGCTCTTGCCCGATCCGCTGCTGCCGAGGATCGACACGACCTCATGATTTCTCGCGGTCAGCGAGATGCCTTTGAGCACCTCGACGCCGCCGAACGATTTGTGAATATCCTCGACCACCAGCACGTCGGCCGCTGGCTTGCATGCAGGAATTGCTGCTGGCATTCCCGACTCCTTAATCGATACGTTGCACACCGCCCCGGTCCACGAGGTGCCGGCGCCTCACGCGCCGGCACCTCGCGTCAGCTCGACAGCATCCGGTTGCGCCTGAAGCAGACCACCTTCGGCTGCGTCATTTCCGTCATCGCGAACCGCACGCCTTCGCGGCCCAGCGACCCGTACTTGAATCCGCCGAACGGCATGCCATCGAAACGGTAGTCGGACGAATCGTTGATCATCACGCCGCCCGCCTGCAGGCGCTCCGCTGCCCCAAGTGCGATCTCCAGCCGGCTCGTGAACACACCTGCGTGCAGCATGCTTTCGGATGCGTTCGCGGCGTCGAGCGCCTGCTGCAGGTCGGTGAACTTCGTGATCGTCACGACCGGCGCGAACACTTCGTCGGTCCACACGCGCGCGTCGCATGGCACGTCGACGAGCACCGTCGGCTCGACCAGCGCGCCGCGCCGGCGATGGCCGGTCAGCACCGTCGCGCCGCCCGCCACCGCTTCGTCGATCCAGCGTTCGATCCGCATCGCCTGTTCCTCGCCGATCATCGGCCCCATGTCCGTCGCGTCGTCGAGCGGATCGCCGACGACCATCTTGCGGGTCAGCTCGACGAAGTAGCGAACGAACGGCTCATATGCGGCCTCGGCGACGAAGATCCGCTGCGCGCCGATGCAGTTCTGGCCCGCGGCCCAGAACGCGCCCGACACACACGATTCGGCGGCGTCCTTCAGGTCGCAGTCGGCCATCACGATCACGGGTGCGTTGCCGCCGAGATCCATCGCGATCTTCTTGAGCCCTGCGTCGCGCGTGATCGCCTCGCCGGTGGCCGGGCCGCCCGTGAACGTCACCATCCGGATCCGCCGGTCGCGAACCAGCGCGGACGCGATCTCCGCGCTGCCGTGCACGATCTGCAGCGCGTCGCGCGGCACACCCGCCTCCCACAGGATTTCGACGAGCGCCTGCGCGGACAGCGGCGCGAGCAGCGACGGTTTCAGGATCGCCGCATTGCCGGTCGCGATCGCCGGCCCGAGCTTGTGCGCGACGAGGTTCAGCGGATCGTTGAACGGCGTGATCGCGAGAATCACGCCGAGCGGCTCCAGCGTGTAGTACCCGCTGCGGTCCTCGGATCCCGGATACGCATCGAACGGGATCGTCTCGCCGACCAGGCGTTTCGCCTCCTCGCCGGACAGGCGCAGCGTGTTCACGCAGCGTGCGACCTCCTTGCGCGCCTGCAGCAGCGGCTTGCCCGCTTCGAGCGCGATCGTGCGCGCGAGACTCTCCGCGCACGCCTCGACGCGAGCCGCCGCGCGAGACAGGATCTCGGCGCGCCGGCTGCGCGGCAACGCCGCGGCCGCGCTTGCACCCGCGAGCGAGCGCTCGACGAGCGCCGGTGCCGCCTCGACCGGTGACAGGCGGACCGTGCCGACAACGGCCCCGTCATAAGGCGACCGGACGTCGGCCACGCCGGCCGTCGCGAGATCGTCGATCACTGCATCGCGCGCGGTCATGCGAGCACCTCCGGTGCGGCGGCGCCGATGCGCTCGCCCAGTTCGATCAGGTCCGACAGGATCGCGAACGCGGTCTCCTCGCGGCCCGCACCGGGCCCGCTGATCGTCACGCCGCCGAGCACGTCGGTGTCGAACGTGATCGCATTCGTCACGCCGCTCGCGGCGCGCAGCGGATGGTCGGCCGCCAGCTTGCGCGGCTCGACGCTCGCAGTCACCGTGCCGTCCGGATGACGGAGCGCCGAACCGATCAGCCGCCACGACATCCCGTCGGCCGCCGCGGCGCGCACGTCGTCCTCGGTCAGCTCGACGATTCCGCGGCAGGTCACGTCGCCGCGCTCGAGGCCCGCGTTCCACAGCGTGTTCGCGAGAATGACGACCTTGAGCTGCACGTCTGAGCCGTTGACGTCGGCCGCGGGATTCGCTTCCGCGTAGCCGCGCTGCTGCGCGTCCCGGATCGCCGCGTCGAAGCTCGCGCCGCCCTCGACCTGGCCGAGCACGAAGTTCGACGTGCCGTTGAGAATGCCGGCGAAGCCGTTCACGTCGCAGCCGCGCAGCGTCGTCGCGAGCTGGCGCAGCACGGGCGTGCCGCTCATCACCGTGCCTTCGTACTTGAGGCACACGCGCGACTGCGCAGCGACCCGCGACAGCGCCTGCTGCGCGAGCGCGATCGGCCCCTTGTTGGTGGTAATCACGTGCTTGCCACATTCGAGCGCGGTGCGGCAATGCGACAGCGCCGGTTCGCCCGTGTTCGGATCGGTGAAGGTCGCTTCGACGACGACATCGACGTGCTCCGATGCAATCGCCTTCAGTACTGCGCCGAGGTCGACGTCGGGCGACACCAGCGTGCCGGGATCGCGGTGCAACGCTTTGGCATCGACGCCGCGCCGTGCGGTTTCGTCGAGTACGTCCAGTGCGATGCCACGAGGATTCGTCGCGATCCCGAGCCGCAGATCCGCAACCATCGTGACCGATACGTCGAGCCCCGCGGCCGACAGCATCGCGCGCTTCTTCTTGAGCAGCTCGACCAGTCCTTGATTGACGCCGCCGAAGCCGACCAGTGCCAACTTGAGTTCCATTTCGATCATCTCCTGTTCAGTAAATTCAGGAAACAGATTAGTGGTGCGAATCGATTGCCAAATTATGCGTTTCGTCCGACATCGACATGCATGCATTGCGGTTCGTCACGCGGGACGGCCGGTTCGGCCGTCGTCGCGCCGCGCGTTCGCGTCAGCCGGCGGGTGGCTCGTCGTCTCCGTCCTTCTCGACCGGCACGAACAGCCCGATCTTGAGCGGATTCAGCACGACGTTTGTGTTGATGCGGCGAATCATCGGATTGCTCTGCATGATCCGCGCGGACAATCGGTCGTACGCTTCGACGTCGGACGCGGTGATGATCGCGATCAGGTCGACGGAGCCCGTCACGTAGTAAATCTGCTGGATCTCGTCGTGCGACTTCGACCAATCGCGAAACTTCGCGATCGTCTCGTAGTTTTCGCGTTCGATCTCGATCGCGGCGATGAAGGTCATCGGGCGCCCGACCGCCGCGCGATCGACAACCGCGATTTCCGCCGAGATGATCTTTTCGGTGCGCATCCGCTTCAGCCGCTTCTGCACGGCGGACGTGGACAGGCCGATGCGCTCGGCGATGGTGTCCGCAGTCGCGGTGCAGTCGCGCTGGACGATGGTCAGGATCTTGCGGTCGAAGGCGTCGAGTGCGTCGGTCATGGCGAGGCTTGCCGGGTGAACGGCGTGAAATTCAAAGATAGAACGGGCGGGTCGACTTGAGCCCGACCAGATGCCGGACCCGGTCGAACGCCGCGACAAGCGTTTCGCGCCAACGCGGTGCCGGCCCGTCGATGCGGACCGGCTCGAAATGAATCGTGTCGACGCCCGCGGGAATCCGGAACGGGCGCTCGATGCCGTCGTCCGATTCCGTCACGAGCGCTGTGCCGTCGATCGCGGTCAGGCTCATCAGCAGATGCGCGGACGCGATTTCGGTCGCGCCGGGCAGGCCGTACAGCGGCGGCACGGTCGCGGACAAATGCTCGAGCAGGGGCAACTCGTATGTACCGGGCCACCACGTGTCGCCCTCGGCTAGCCAGGGGCCGACGCCTGGCATCCCGACCATCTCCAGGGTCCGGTCCGCGCCCAGGTGGGCATAGGCCCGGCATTGGCCGACTGCATCCGGCGCCGAACGGGCCAGCCAGCCGTCGGCATGCGCGGCGGCACCGTTCAACGCGACGTTCGCGGGCTTCAGGCGGCCGAGCAACTCGACCACGCGCGCCGACGGAATCGGCTCGACACCGGTCCGCACTGCGCCGTCCGGCACGATCTGGCAAACCCACTTGGGGCCGTCCTGCAAGACGGCGGGCGTATCGCCGAACCGGACCTGCGCGGTTCGCCTACGGGCGCGTTCAACGATGACGAATGGCGTGTCCGGCATGAAACTCTCTCGATGCTCGCGGTGCCGCGCCGGAATCGTGCCGGCGCGCCCCGATGGTTCTGCTGACGGGTGTTGGATTCGAGAAATCATATCGCTCGGCCGCGGCGAGAAAAATCTCAGTAGGCGCGATTGACGACGAAAAACGGAGAACATGCGCTCTCGGAGGATGAATTTTGTCGAAATTATGGAAAACCCGCCCGACGATGCGCCAGCGCATGTTCACGCTATCGTGAGATGTACAAGCGTCGAAACGAAGTCGAACGGCTATTCCGACGCCTGAAGGGTTTTCGTCGCATCTTTTCGAGCTTCGACAAGCTCGATGTGATGTTCACCGCGTTTATCGACTTCGCCCTGATCGTCAAAGGTCTTCGATAGTGTCAACACGATCTGGCCGAAAAGGCGCGGATCCAGCGCGAACGCTTCCTTGCCGATCACTTTCACGCTCGACGCAAAATCCGCATGCTGCGGGTTCAGCAACAAGTCGAAGTCGGTCGGGCAGACGACCGACGGTACGTGCATCGCCAACTGCGCGCCCGTTTCAAGCCAGGCCTGCCCGATCCGGGCGGTCGACTCAGGATCCCGCGACAGTGTCGCCCAATCGTCCGGCAGGTTCGGCTGGTACGCGATGTCATGGACGATGTCGGGCACTTCCAGCGTCACTCAAAAAATCCGCCGGCGGGAAGCCAGCCGGACATACGGACGAGTGCCTCGAGCATCGACGTCGACGCATGGCCGACGCTCCGCGCTACACCGGCAGCACGTGCGTCGACAGAATCTCCTTGAGCACCATGAACGAGCGCACCTGCCGCACGCCCGGCAGGTAGAGCAGTTGCTCCGCGTGCAAGCGATTGAAGCTTTCGTTGTCGCGCGTGCGCACCAGCATGAAGTAGTCGAACTCGCCGGTCACGACGTGGCACTCGACGCATCCCGACACCTTCTGCGCGGCCTTCTCGAATTCGGCGAACGCCTCCGGCGTCGAACGATCGAGCACGAAGCCGATCACGACGAGCATGCCGGCCCCCAGCGGCTTCGGGTCGAGCAGCGCGACGATCCCGCGAATCAGCCCCATCTCCTTCAACCGCTCGACGCGCCGCAGGCACGCCGGCGCGCTCAGCTTGACCTTCGCGGCGAGGCTCACGTTCGAGATCGACGCGTCCTGCTGCAACTGCCGCAGGATCGCGCGGTCGATGCGGTCGAGCGCCGGCGCGGCATCGGCCGGCGATGTACTGCCGCGATCTAATTTCATTGCGTTTCCTGTCGATTTCACGAATCAAAATTATCTCGATGCTCACCGTCACGTCGATAACGTAGGTCTTCACGATTTATTTCGCAAGCTCATTTCGCGCCGTCCTGTCTATCATTTTTCCATCGGGACACGGCGTGCGAGCAGCACCCGACCGATCCGGTTTCCTGCCCACCGCCTTTCGGAGCTTGTCGATGAACCTGCAACGTTTCCCCCGCTACCCGCTGACGTTCGGCCCGACCCCGATCCAGCCGCTCAAGCGACTGAGCGAACACCTCGGCGGCAAGGTCGAGCTCTACGCGAAACGCGAGGACTGCAACAGCGGCCTCGCGTTCGGCGGCAACAAGACCCGCAAGCTCGAATACCTGATCCCCGACGCGCTCGCGCAGGGTGCCGACACACTCGTGTCGATCGGCGGCGTGCAGTCGAACCAGACGCGCCAGGTCGCGGCCGTCGCCGCGCATCTCGGCATGAAATGCGTGCTCGTGCAGGAGCACTGGGTCAACTACGACGATCCCGTGTACGACCGGGTCGGCAACATCCAGCTGTCGCGCATGATGGGCGCCGACGTGCGGCTCGTCGCCGACGGTTTCGACATCGGCATCCGCCGCAGCTGGGAAGAAGCGATGGAAAGCGTGCGGCAGGCCGGCGGCAAACCGTATCCGATTCCGGCCGGCTGCTCCGAGCATCCGTTCGGCGGGCTCGGCTTCGTCGGCTTCGCCGAGGAAGTGCGGCAGCAGGAAGCCGAACTCGGCTTCAAGTTCGACTACATCGTCGTGTGCTCGGTGACGGGCAGCACGCAGGCGGGAATGGTCGTCGGCTTCGCGGCCGACGGGCGCGCGGATCGCGTGATCGGGATCGATGCGTCTGCAACGCCGGAGAAAACGCATGCTCAGATCACGCGCATCGCACGGCATACGGCCGAGATCGTCGAACTCGGGCGTCGCATCGACGAGCAGGACGTCGTACTCGACACGCGGTACGCGGGGCCGGAATACGGTTTGCCGAACGAAGGCACGCTCGAAGCGATCCGGCTGTGCGCGCGGCTCGAAGGCGTGCTGACCGATCCCGTCTACGAAGGCAAGTCGATGCACGGGATGATCGACAAGGTGCGGCGCGGAGAATTCGAGCCGGGCTCGAAGGTGCTGTACGCGCATCTCGGCGGCGTGCCGGCGCTGAGCGCGTATGCGGAGATTTTCCGGAACGGATGACGAGAGGTCCGTCGGGCGTCGGCACGCGAAATGACACGTGTGCCGATGCGCGACGACCCCTCAAACGAAACACCGCCGGCAAGCCGGCGGCAAAAGATGCGCCCAGGGATAACGTGGCGCATCTGAGGCACTCGATTCAGGCGGCGCGCGCCATGCGGCGGAGCACGGTCCGCATCATGCCACCGTGCCGCAAGCGTCCGCTCAGTTCTGCGTGAGCGGATTCAGCGTCGTGCACAGGAAGCCCGTGCAGTTCGTCGGCTTGAAGTAGAACGACGCCATCACCGGTGACGCCATGCCCAGCGCGATATCGCTCAGATACGCGGAACCCTGCGCGCCATACGTGTTCGATTGCTGGACGAAGCTGGCGCCGGTCGACTGGATCGCGGCCGACTGGTACGTGAAGGTCGGCGACTGCGTCTGGTCCTTCACGTAGACCCACGAGATCGTCGCGCCGAACGCCATCGCACCCTTCGCGCGATAACCCTTCGCCCCTTCGCTATTGGCCTGCGCGATGAAGTCGCTGACGGTCGACGTCGGCGCCAGCGCATCGTACGTATAGGTCGCGCTCGATGCGTTGTTCTTCATGTAGATGTTCGCCTGCACCGACGCCACTACGATCGGCCCCAGGAACCAGTAGCCCGACTGGCCCTGGCCGTTCGCCTGCGTGAGGAACGCGTTCGTGTCGGCGGGCAGCCCCGTCGTCGTATACGTGTAGGTCGCCGACGAGCCGCCGTCCTTGCGATAGAGATCGCCGTACGTGAGCGGCCCTTCGTAGCGGTAGCCGCTCGAGCCTTGCGCGTTGGCCGCGTTGACGAACGACGTCATGTCGGCCGGCGCCGTCTGCAGCTGGTACGTATAGGTCTGCGCGGTGCCGTCGTTCACGAAGACGGATTGCGTCCCGCCGTTGCCCGCGTTGTAGTAGTAGTCGCCAAGATAGCGGTAGCCCTTCGCGCCTTCGCTGTTGACCAGCGTCAGGAAGCTCGCCTTGTCGGCCGCGACGGGCTGCGCCTCGTAGCGCCACGTCAGCGTGCCGCTTCCCGACCCGCCGCTGCCGCTACCGCCACTGCCGCCGCTCCCCGTCCCGCCGGAACCCGTGCCGCCGGTTCCACCGGTTCCGCCGTTGTTGCTCGTGCCCGATCCGCCGCCAGCCGATGCGGACGGGGAATTGTCGTCGCCGCCGCAAGCGGTCAGCGCCAGGCAGGTCAATGCGATCAATGCAACGGCTTTCATCGGGGTCACCTCAAACGAAAAGGACGAACGAAGCCGGCACGCGCGGTTCCCCCCGCGCGCACGGACAGTCACGAATCAGGAATCGGGACACGGCCGGCGGCCCGCCGCCGGCCGTTGAACGTCAGTTGACCTGGAGCTGGCCACCGCGGCCGAGGCCGCCCTTGACGTCCTGCGCCTTGTAGCTGCGCAGCGCGACGACCATCTTGTTGTACGCGTCGATGAACGCGACGACGGTCGCCTTGCCTTCCGGCGTCGACGAGAAACCCGCGAGCGCGCCGCCGACGCCGCCGCCGAAGCCGCCCAGCGCCGCGCCGTAGTTGGTCGCCGTCGAGCTGCCTTCCGACGCCGCGATCTGCACGGCCGAGCGCACGTCGAACAGCGTCAGCGTGACGACCGATGCCTTCGTCTGCAGATGGCCGGCCACGGCCGCCACCGCGCTGTTGCCGATCAGCCCGCCGATCATGCTGCCGATGCCGCCGATCGGCGAATCGTTGATGACGATCTGCGGTTCCATGTAGTAGTCGGCCGCGACACGCTGGCCCTTCTGCTGCTTCGAACCCGCGCGGTATTCGCCCGAGTTGCGCTGCAACTGCGTGATGCGCGACAGGCGCGCGTCGCTCTTCTGGTTGCCGATCGACGTGATCACGAAGCAGTTCGACTGCTGGACGGCCAGGCGCAGCAGCGGGTCGATGGTCGTCATCTTGGTCGCGCTGCCGAACGGGCCCCACCAGTCGGCGTTACGGCCGTCGTCAACGGCGATCGTGCCGAGCGGCGACGCGCAGCGCTGCAGCCCCGAATCGGCGCCGGCGCTCGTGCCGCCCGCGGCGGCACCGGTCACGCCCGCGTTCTGACCGCCGGGCGTCACTACGCCGCCGCAGCCCGTCACGGACGCGCAAAGCGCTGCGACCAGCGCACCTTGAGTGAGACGTTGGGAAAGGTTGGTCTTCATGTCGTTGTCGATCGATTAGAGTCGTTGTTCGGCTTATGTGTTCGTGCGAACTTCGATAAGCCCCCCGGCTGGCGCGCGATGGTGGTCTCCCCGCTGCTGCCCCCGTTGCTTCAGGCCCGGTCAGTAGTACCAGTACGTCTGCTGCCAGACGCCGTAGTACGGATAGCCCGAGTACCAGTAGCCGTAATAGACGTCACGCCATTGCGTGCGCCATTTCCAGTCTTCTTCGTCTTCTTTCTTGGCCTTGCGTGCAAGGTCGAGCAGCTTCTTCGATTCCTTGTCGCCGCGGCCTGCCGCGATCGACAGCCACTTCTCCGCTTCGCGCGCGTCGGAGCCCATTTCCTCAAGGCCGAACAGGTAGAAACTACCGAGCGCCTTCTGCGCCTGCAGGTCGCCGCGCTCCGCTGCGTCGCGCATCCACTTGAGTGCCTGGTAGCTGTCCTGGCGCACGCCGTCGCCGCGGAAATAGCGCAGGCCGAGGTCATACGCGGCCTTCGGCTGGGTCTTCGCGGTCTGCTTCAGCGCAGCGATACGCGGGCTTTCCTGGTCTTCCGAATCGTCCCTTTTTTGATAGGACACCTGATCTTTAGGACGATCGGAACAACCTGTGTCGTCGCAGATCCGCACCGTGTTGCTGGTGGCGGACGGATCCTGCGCGCACGCGGCCAATAGCAACAGCAGCCCCGGTGCGAGTAGACGGCGGTACATTGGTACTTTCCTCAAGTTTTATTGGCGCCGCAATTCTTCGAGCCTTTCACCCCCGTGAGCTCGCACCCGGTGGCGCGCGGCGCAACGGATACAATCCGCCACGCCGACACGCAATCCAAGGCTCTCTCAGGTTCTCTCTTCGAATCGTTCAGTCACCGCTTCATTGTTGTCGCTTTTCGTTGTACCGGCTCCCGCCGGCTGCGATCTCCAAACATGACGCGACAAACAAAGGTGACGTGGTGAGCAATAATAATGGAGAAAAATGGCATGTCAAGGTCATTCGTCTTTTCAAAGCTTGCATGACGCGTCACTTTTGATATGCTCTTCCTCGCCAAAAACCCCTGGAGACCCCATCGAGATGTCCAACAGCGAGCAGGCCAACGTCGATCTCATCACCGCCAACAAGGTGCGCGACCTACTGAACCGGAACGGCATTCCGCCGCGAAGTCACAACACGACGATCGCGAATGTGCTCGGCCTCAGCTTCTCGGTCGTCACGCGCAAGATGAAAGGCCTGATTCCGTGGAACCTGTCGCAGTTGCAGGACATCGCGACGCACTTCGGCGTGCCGCCCGCGATCCTGCTCGACGACAAGGGCACGCAGCCGGCCGCCGCCGAGATGATCGAGGCGACGCTCGTGATCGAGTCGCGACGTTTCCGCTGCCGCGCCGCGATCTCGACCAAGGCCAGCAGCCAGATCGAAACGGACTTCGTCGCGCTGCAGTGGCAAGGCGAATGGCTCATCACCGAGCGCCAGCACGCGCGCGAGGGCCGCACCTATCCGGTCGACGTGATCGAGCTGCGCTCGGCCCAGCCGAACGTGTACGCGGCACGGATCGCCGTGGTCGACGATTCGCGGGACGTCGCCGAAACGGTCTGCGAGTATTTCATCGAAAAAGGCGTGAACGCGATCCCGTATTTCGACGGCGCCACGTTCCGCAAGGCTTTGGAAGTCGAGGATTTCGATGGCTACATCCTCGACTGGATGCTCGGCGACCAGACCGCCGCCGATCTCGTGCGCGGCATCCGCTCGAGCGAGAACAGCGGCGCCCCGATCTTCCTGCTGACCGGCAAGATCTCGACCGGAGAAGCAAGCGAGGACGAGATCGCGCACATCGTGTCGCACTACAACGCGCGCTGCGAAGAAAAGCCGGTGCGCCTGCCGATCCTGTTCGCCGAAGTCGCGCGCGAACTGAAGATCGCGCTGCCGGCCGCCGCCGCCGCGAACTGAAACCAGAACAACAGACAACCCACAATTACACGACCGAGGGAAAGCCATGCGAATTTCGACCATCTGGGCCAGAAGCCTGCTGACAGCCTGCCTGCTCGGCATGGCCGCGGCGTCATGGGCCGCTTCGTTCACGTTCACCGTCGACGGCAAGATCGACAAGAGCAACCAGTCCGGCAAGACGGCCTACGTGTTTTCCGAACAGGCGCTGATGGCGCTGCCGCAGCACACGATCGTCACGTCGACGAGCTGGACGCCGAAGGCGACCTTCACTGGCCCGCGCCTGTCCGACATCCTGAAGACGGTCGGCGCGCACGGCACGCAGATCGAATTCCGCTGCGTCGACGAATACACGTTCACGATTCCCGTCTCCGACGCCGACCGGTACGGCGTGATCCTCGCGCGGACGATGAACGGCAAGGTGCTCGGCAACGACAACTACGGCCCGCTGTGGATCATGTATCCGCGCGACGAGTATCCCGACGAACTGAAGACGCCGCTCGGCGAAGCCAAGTTCGCCTGGCAGATCATCGGCCTGACGGTGAAGTGAGCCGGCTCGCGAGATGAAGCGTCGGCGATGGAAAAACCGGAAAATCATCCTGGTCCTCGGGTCGCTGTGGATCATGGGGTTCGCCGCGTGGGCGTTCCTGCTGTGGGACCTGCTGGCGACGTCGGTCAACGAGGGCGTGCTCGAAGGGCCGCGTGAAGGCGTGTTCTGGACGGCCGCGCAATACCGGAACGTCTATACGCGCTTCGACCGCCAGCTGATTCTCTACGCCACGCACGAGGACGACGACTTCGACCACGTGCAGATGCAGCTCGACAGCCTGTCGGTGTCGTTCGGGTTCCTGCAGCGGCCGTCCGAAGTGTCCGAATACTGGCTGCGCATCCCGCGCGCGCGCAACGAGATCGAGGCGCTCGGCGAATTCATGGCGCGCCTGAAGCATGACGTGCCGCTGCTGCGCGATACGCCGAAGAACGCACAGCGCGTGATCGACGACGTCGACGCGTACTGGCCCAAGGTCAACAGCCTCGCGAACTACTTCCGCGCGATCGAGATGGCGCAGCGCGACTTCACGTTCCATCAACTGAAGGAAAAGCAGCGCGCGATCCTGATCCTCGGCATCGTGCTCGGCGTGATCCTCTGCGCGCTGTTCCTGCTGCTGTTCTATACGATGCGCACACGCGACGACCTGCTCGAACGGCAGGACGCGGCGCTCGATGCGGAACGCAAGGCGTCCGACCGTGCGTTCGAGATGATCGAGGCGAAAAACGCCTTCCTCGGCATGGTCAGCCACGAGCTGCGCACGCCGCTGCAGGCGATCTGCGGGTCGATCGAGATCCTGCTCGCGCGCCCGCAATCCGACGCGAACCTCAAGACGATCCGCCGGCTGCAGAACTCCGCGCTGTCGCTCGAAGCGCTCGTCAAGGACTTGACCGACTACATCAAGCTGCGCTCGACGAAGCGCCTCGCCGAACTCGAAACCGTCGGCATGGCGTCGCTGCTTGCCGAAGTGATCGAGCCGCTGCGCGAGAAGATCGCGGCCAAGCGGATCGTGATCACGCAGCAGGTCGAGCCGCACGGTCTTGCCGTCCGTTCCGACCGCAAGCTGCTGCGGCAGGTGCTGTCGAACCTGATCGAGAATTCCGTGAAGTACACACTCGGCGGGTCGATCGACGTATCGATCACGCGCGCCGATGTACCGGCCGGCCAGCAGTTGACCATCTCGGTGCGCGACACGGGCGCCGGCATCGCGAAACAGCATCTGTCGAAGATCTTCGAGCCGTTCTACCGCGCGAACGATGCGATCGGCCTGCATGTCGACGGGATCGGCATGGGGCTCGCCGTCGTGCGCGAAATCGTGACGACGCTGCGCGGGCATGTGGATGTTCGGAGTGTGGTCGGCGAAGGCAGCGAATTCGTCGTGACGCTGCCGGCCGAGGTGCCCGACACCCACGAAGCAGCCGGCGATGTGCCCGCGCTGCCACAGGCCGCCGCGCACCGCGACCGGCGCGCGCTGGTGGTCGACGACAACGACAACGCACGCGAAACGCTCGGTGCGATGCTGTCGGCGCTCGGCATGGACGCCGATCTGTGCGGCACCGGGCAGGAGGGCATCGCGCGCTTCGGCACGGGCCGCTACGACATCGTGGTGCTCGATCTCGAACTGCCGGACCTGAGCGGCTTCGAGGTCGCGCGGCGCATTCGCGCGGTCGCGGTACCCGACGACGACGGCCGGCATCCGGCGATCCTCGGCGTCAGCGCGTACGAATCGGCCGCGCTGCGCGAGAACAAGCAGGTGTTCGACGAATTCCTGCCCAAACCTGTCCACCTGCGCGAACTCGGCGCACTCGTCGAGAAACTGCTCGCCTGAGCCAGTGCACAGCGTGCGAACGCGCACGGCATCACACGCTACCGCTCACCTTCCTGGTTACTCGCCGATCAGGTGCAGCACGATGTCGCGCCGGTGCTCCGCGCGGCGATGCTCGAACAGGTAGATTCCCTGCCACGTGCCCAGCACCATCCGCCCGTGCTCGACCGGGATCGACAGTTGCACCTGCGTGAGCGCCGTGCGCAGATGCGCGGGCATGTCGTCGGCGCCTTCGGTGTCGTGTTCGTAGCGCGTGGCATCCTCGGGCGCGAGCGTCGCGAAGTAGCGTTCGAGATCACGCCGCACCGACGCATCGGCGTTCTCCTGGATCAGCAGCGACGCCGACGTATGGCGGCAGAACACGGTGAGCAGGCCCGTACGGATCGCCTGCTGGTCGACGAACGCGCGCGCCTGCGACGTGAATTCGACGAGGCCGCTGCCGTGCGTGTCGACGGCGATGTGGGTGATGGCTTGTTGCATGACCGTGACGTCAGGCCAGCGCGGCGAAGCCGTCGGCTTCGATCTGCTTCGCGTCGGTGGGGCGCACGACGCGCGCGACTTCGACACCATCGCGCAGGAACACCAGCGTCGGCCACAGCTTCACGCGAAACGAGCGGCCGAGCGGGCGGCCCGGGCCGTCCTCGATCTTCAGGTGCCGCACGGCGGGATGGGCAGAGAACGACGCGACGATCGCGGGCTGCGCTCCCGCGCAGATGCCGCACCAGTTCGCGCCGAATTCGATGACGGTCGCGCCGGTCAGCGCGTCGACTTCCGCGCGCGTGGGCGCTTCTTCGGAATAGCGTTGCGGGGTGTGCATCGGGGGCCCTCGTGTGGAATACCGGAACGTGACCACGCCGGGTCGGCAGGCGCGGTCGGTGATGTCCTACTGTAGCGGAAAAGCAAGCGCGATGCCGGCGCACGCGGACGCGCAAGCCGGCGGTTTCGATTGCCTGCCGTCTTCCGGGCACCGCCTGCGCATGACGCGCCATTCCCGTTCCTCGATCTCGCTGCCGCCATCCGGATGAAACAACAAGAATCGGAGCGCCGGGCCGCCGCGAGAGGATCAGCATGCGGACTGATCCCCTCAACGAAGCGACGACCCCGACCATGAATGCTCCGCATTGCGTCACCGAACCGAACATCCTTTATTTCGGCACGCCCGTCGTGCTGGTCAGCACGCTGAACGAGGATGGCACGGCCAATCTCGCGCCGATCTCGTCCGCATTCTGGCTCGGTTGGCGCGGCGTGATCGGCATCGCCGCCAGCTCGCAGACCACCCGCAACCTGCTGCGTACCGGCGAATGCGTACTGAACCTGCCGGCGTCGGTGCAGGCGCCCGCGGTCGACCGGATCGCGCGCACGACCGGCACGTATCCGGTGCCCGATGGCAAGCGCGCGAGGGGCTACATGTACGAACCCGACAAGTTCGGCACAGCCGGACTCACCGAAGCGCCATCGCAAACCGTATCGCCGCCGCGCGCGCTTGAATGCCCGGTGCACATGGAGGCGGTCGTCGCGGCCACACACGGCATCGGCGAAGAAGCGCCCGACCTGCGCGGCCACATCCGCGTATTCGAGTTACGCATCCAGCGCGTGCACGTGCATCCCGACCTGCTGATGGACGGGCATCCGGATCGCATCGACCCAGACAAATGGTCGCCGCTGATCATGAGCTTCCAGAAGTTCTACGGCCTCGCACCGCACCAGGTGCACGCGTCGCGGCTCGCCGAGATTCCCGAGCGCGCGTATCGCAGCCCCGACATCGAGCGCTCGCGCCACGCGGGTGTGCCGGCCGACGCCGGGCGGTAACGAAACGCGATGTCGCGGGCCGCGCGCTCGCCGGTGCCGGTGCCGCCCTGTTGATTCCCGCGTCGCTCGCGATCGTCCGCGTGATCGGGCGCGATCCGGCCGGTCGCTCGCGTCGCGCACGGCCGTCGCACCGAAACCGATCGGATAAGATACGGCCGGCCACCTTCATTGGCCCATGACCGAACCGACGGAGTGTTTTCAGTGATTCAACCGACCCCAGTATTCAAGGACAACCTCGCGCAACTGCCGGCCATCGACGGCATCGCGCGCATCGATCTCGTTGGCGCGACCGGCGACGTGGTCGCCAGCATCGAGAATCAGCCCGGCAAGCAAGGTTCGCTCGCGGTGTACAACTACCTGAAGCAAGCCTTCGGTGTGCTCGACGCAAACGCAGCCGAGCACGGCCTCGCGGTGTTCGCGGAACACACCGCCGATGCACGCAACCGCCCCGGCGCGCACCCGAACGTCGATCGCCTGCTCGCGATCGTCGCCGGCGGCGAAGCGCTGCGCATCGACGTCGCCGCGAAGGGTTGAAAGACAGGCGGGACAACGATGCCGACCATGAGTGCATGGCACGCTCATGCATCTCTTCGATGGGCGCCAATGCATGCCGCATCGTCGTCCCGCCCGCAAAACCGCAGCAATTCAGTCATGCCTGATCGGCCGCAGGCAAGCGTCAGCAACGACGCAACGCTTGCGTCGAACACGCGCGGTCGCCAGCCTGCGTGTCGGCCCGACCTGATGAAACGCGTGCCCCTGCCCATGCCGTCACGCAGGCGACCGCATTCATGCGATCAATGACGGCGTCGCGCGCAAGTCATCATTTTTTCGCTTTGTAGTCCTGATTTCGGCATGACCTCGCACCGGTCGCCCACGCCGCCGCCTGCGAATCACTTCGTCCATCACGCGCCGGCGCCGAATTTTTGCGACGCATCGCAAATCGCCCTACCCGAAACCGCATGCCGCCCCGGCATCGCCGGCTACCGTCCCGCCCCTTGCCCATGCCGGCGCGCTTCTCCGCGCCCTGCTCCGACGACTGGGTCAATCGAGGCCTGTTCGTTCGCGGCACACGCATCTCAAAAACCCGGTCTCATCGCATTCGTACGTGTACCAGTTGCATACGAGGTCATTTAATACGCGTCCCATTTAAATCCCTTCCCCGGTTGACGAAAATTGATTCCGGTCGAGTTGATTCAGACGCGTCGCATTGATCAGGCCTCGTTCACGAATGCCTCAATGCGCTGCACGCGACCAACCGATAAGGCAGGCGGCGCTCCCTCCCCGCATCTCCCCTTCCCGTGAAACGGAAGCACTGACACCGCTCGGCACTCCCGTGCCGCGACGCGTTGTGTCGTGCGAAGGGTGACGCACGCCCCATCAGACAAATACGGTAGTGAAGGATATATGCATACGGCACTCGAAGAGCGGCGCCCCGCAGCGCCGCAGGCAGTCGATGGGCTGCTCGCACGCATCGTCGACGTCACGCTGATTGCGGTCGGTGCTGCTGCGGCGGCCCGTTTTTTCCCCGGCGACGATGTCGATCCGTCCAGCTGCGTGGCGATCGTCGCCAGCACTGCGGCGTTCGCGACGGTCTTGTTCCCGGCGTTCGGCATGGCCCGCACACCGCACCGTCGCGCGAAATATCGCGTCGCCATCCTGACCTTTACGGCATGGCTGATCGCACTCGCGGGGTCGGCGATCGTCATGTTCGCGATGCACGGCGCGTTGTCCGTGCCGCTGAACGGGTTCCTGTTCTGGGCGGCGGCAAGCGGCATCGCACTCGTCGCGTTTCGGCTCATCGCATGCGCGACGCTCGAACGGATCGTCCACCACGGCGAACGCGTCAGGCAAGTCGCGATCGTCGGCGGCGGCGCGCATTGCGCCGCAGTGCTCGAACGGATCGCGCAATCGCCGTCGGCGAGCTATCGCCCGGCAGCCGTGCTCGATCCGGATTGTTCGGCGCAAGGCAGCGCAATCGGCATCGATGTTTTTCAGACGCTGGATGCATTCGCCGCGCACGTGCGGGCGCAGGCGATCCCGGAAGTCTGGATCGCACTGCCGATCACCGAAACCGGTGCCGTCATTCACGTGCTCGATGCATTCCGGCACGACCTCGTGAACGTCCGCCTCGTGCCCGACGTCAGCCAGCTTGCGATGTTCGACGGCGAAATGGTCGACCTGGTCGGCGCGCCGGCGATCAACCTCGTCGCGTCTCCGCTGTCGCCTCGCGCGCTGGTTCAGAAAGCGATCTTCGATCGGCTGTTCGCGGCGGCAGTGCTGGTCGGTACGGCACCGCTGCTGCTAGCGATCGCGGCAGCCGTCCGGCTGTCTTCGCCCGGCCCCGCGCTGTTCCGTCAGCAACGCAAGGGCGCGGACGGCAAGGCGTTCTCGATCTACAAGTTCCGCACGATGCGGATTCATGCAGACGCGGACGGCGGCGTGCGGCAAGCGACGCCCAACGATCCGCGCGTGACCCGCATCGGTGCATTCCTGCGCCGCACGAGCCTCGACGAGATGCCGCAGTTCATCAACGTGCTGCGCGGCGAGATGTCCGTCGTCGGCCCGCGTCCGCATGCGCTCGAACATGACGACCTGTACCAGACCATCGTCGACGGCTACATCCATCGCTACCGCGTCAAGCCCGGCATTACCGGCTGGGCGCAGATCAACGGCCTGCGCGGCGAAACGGATCGCGTCGAGAAGATGCAGCGCCGCGTCGAAGCCGATCTGCATTACCTGCGTAACTGGTCGTTCGCACTCGATATGCGGATTGTCGTCGCGACGATCGCGTGCGGCTGGACACATCACAACGCGTACTGATCACGCATAGGGTGCCGCCGCGCGGCGCCCATTCCTGGAGAAAGCCATGCCTATGGAATCCGCCGCACGCGCGCGGACCGGAGCCGCGCGCCCGCGCGGCGCCCGCCTGTTGCCGATACTGTCGATCGCGACGCTCAGCGTCGCGCTGTCCGCCTGCGCGCTCGCCCCCGGCATGCGGATGGTCGAGCCGCTCCCGCCATCCGCGACGGATGCCCGGCCCGACGGTGAAGCGCCGCATTACGAGATCCGGAAAATCGGCCCCGACCTGATTCGCCAACTGAAGGCGCAGGCGGCGCAGCAACTGGCCGCGCAAGTCGACCTGCTGACGACATCGCCGGGCGCGTACCGGATCGGCCCGGGCGACGTGCTGCAGATCACCGTATGGGATCACCCCGAGCTGGCGGCCGCGCAAGGCGCGGCGACGCCGAACGCGCCGCACGCCGCCGATCCCGTCACCGGCTTCGTCGTCGATCAGAACGGCGACCTGACGTTCCCGTTCGCCGGCCGGGTTCGCGTCGCGGGCCTCACCGCCGACGCCGCGCGAACGCGCGTCGCCGATGCGCTCGCGCGTGCCTACCGCAATCCGCAGGTCACGCTGCGCGTCGCGTCGTTCCGGTCGAAGCAGGTCTACATCGACGGCGAAGTGCGCGCGCCGGGCAACCAGCCCGTCAACGACGTGCCGATGACGCTCTACGAAGCGCTCGGTCGCGCAGGCGGCCTGAATCCGGCCGCCGACCAGAGCCGCATGACACTCGTGCGCGATGGCGTGTCGCATCCGCTCGACCTGACGCAGTTGCTGCGCCAGGGCCGCAATCCGGCCGACATCGTGCTCGCCGCCGGCGATCTGCTGCATGTGCCGAGCCGCAGCGACTACGGCGTCTACGTGATGGGCGAGGTCAACAAGCCGTCGCTCGCGCTACCGCTGCGCGACGGCGGGCTCACGTTGTCCGACGCGCTGTCGCAGGCCGGCAGCGTGAATCCGAACACGGCCGACGCCGCGCAACTGTTCGTGATCCGCGGCTCGCAGACCGACAGCCCGCAGGTGTTCCACCTCGACGCGCGCTCGCCGGTGTCGATGGTCCTCGCGAACGAGTTCGAGCTGCAGCCGAAAGACATCGTCTATGTCGACGGCAACAGCCTCGTGCGCTTCAGCCGCGTGCTGAGCCTGCTGCTGCCCGGTGTCAACTCCAGCGCCATGGCCGCGGCGCTCGCCATCAAATGAGCGCGCTCGCCACCTTGCTCGTCGTGTGCGTCGGCAACATCTGCCGCAGCCCGATGGCTCAGGCGCTGTTCCGCGCGCGCCTGCCGGGTGTCGACGTGCAGTCGGCCGGCCTCGGCGCGCTCGTCGGGCATCCGGCCGAGCCTTTCGCCGTTGCGCTGATGCGCGAACGCGGCCTCGACATCGCCGCACATCGCGCGCGCCTGCTCACACCGCCGCTCTGCGCGCAAGCCGACCTGATCGTGACGATGGAGCGCGTCCAGAAGCGCGCGCTCGAGCGCCGCCATCCGTCGCTGCTGGGCCGCGTGTTCACGCTCGGCGAATTCTGCGCGGCGCCCGGCCACGCACGTCCGGGCTTCGACGTGCCCGATCCGTATTGCGGCACGCGCCCGTTGTTCGAGCAGAGCCTTCAGCTCATCGAGCACGGCGTCGACGACTGGTGCGCGCGCCTCGCGTCGGCCACGCAGCCCATCGCCTCGACGGACGCCGCCTCCCCGCCGCCTGCCGCTTCCTCCCGATTTCCGGACTGAACCGATGATGCCAACCTCTCCCCCTCCGCGCATGCCCGAGCATGCCGACGAGATCACGCTGGCCGGCGTGATCGACACGTTCGTCTCCCATCGCTGGCTGATCGCGTGCGTCACCGCTGCATGCGTCGGCGCCGGCACGCTGTACGCATTCCTCAGCCATCCGCAATACCAGGCCGACATCCTGCTGCAGATCGAGGACAGCGGCGACGCATCGGCCGCGAAGAGCCTGCTCGGCGACGTGTCGTCGCTGTTCGACGTGAAGTCGACGGCCGCGGCCGAAGCGCAGATCCTCGCGTCGCGGCTCGTCGTCACGCGCGCCGTCGACGATCTGCGCAGCTATATCGACGTGCGGCCGAAGCGCTTTCCGGTCGTCGGCGATTTCATCTCGCGTTTCAACCCGGATGTCGCGCGCCCCGGCGTGCTGGGCCTCGGCGGTTATGCGTGGGGCAACGAGCGCGCCGATCTCCCCCGCTTCGACGTGCCGAAACCGCTCGAAGGCGACCGTTTCGAACTGACGGTGCTCGACGGCGGACGCTACCGGCTCTCGGGGCCGGGCCTGTCCGCGCCGGTCGTCGGGCAGCACGGCCGGACGGAAACGTTCCGGACGGCAAACGGCCCGCTCGTCGTCGAGCTCGCGCGCGTCGACGCGCAACCCGGCACGCGTTTCACGGTCGTGCGCCAGTCGCGCGCGGAGACCATCGACACGCTGCGCCGCACGCTCGACGTGCAGGAGAAGGTCAAGCAGTCGGGTGTGATCGTCGCGACGCTGCGCGGCCCCGATCCGCAGCGCGTTCAGGCCACGCTGCAGGCCATCGCGAGCCACTACGTCCGACAACACATCGAGCGCCGGTCCGCCGATGCAGCGCAGTCGCTGGCGTTCCTCAACACTCAACTGCCGATCCTCAAGAAGCAGCTTCAGCAAGCCGAGCAGCGCTATACGGACATGCGCAACGCGCACGGCGCAGTCGACCTGACCGAGGAAGCGAAGCTGGTGCTGCAGCAGACTGCCGACGCAAAAACGCGCCTGCTGGAACTGCAGCAGAAGCGCGACGAGATGGCCACGCGTTTCGCGCCCGGGCATCCCGACATGATCGCGATCGACGCGCAGATCGGCACGCTGCGACGCCAGCAGCAGGACGTCGAGCAGCACGTGAAGCGCCTGCCCGATCTCCAGCAGAACGCGTTGCGGCTGATGCTCGACGTCAAGGTCGACACGGATCTGTATACCGCGCTGCTCGGCAACGCTCAGCAGCTCGAACTGGTGAAGGCGGGCCGGACCGGCAGCGTGCGGCTCGTCGACGCGCCGACCGTGCCCGACGAGCCCGTCCGCCCGAAGCGGACCATCGTGATCGGCGCGGCCGCGCTGTTCGGTCTCGTGCTGGGCGTCGGGCTCGCATTCGCGCGCGATTTCCTGTTCGGCGGCGTCGACAGCGCCGACGAAATCGAGCGCCACCTCGGCATCAACGTCTACGCGACGATTCCCGATTCGCCGGAGCAGCGGCATGTCGCACGCCGGATGGCCGCCCACGCGCCGGGCCCGCATCTGCTGAGCGTGCGCGATCCGCACGACGCGGCGATCGAAAGCCTGCGCAGCCTGCGCACCGCGCTGCGCTACGCGATGCAGGGCGCACGCAACAACGTGCTGCTGCTGAGCGGCCCGGCACCGGGCGCGGGCAAGTCGTTCGTGTCCGCGAATTTCGCGGCCCTGCTCGCCGCGAACGGGGCACGCGTACTGCTCGTCGACGGCGATCTGCGCAAGGGGTATCTGCACGACTATTTCGGCGTCGCGCGCGAGCGCGGCTTCGCCGAGATCGTGTCGGGCGACATCGCGCCGCACGACGCGATTCACACGAGCGTCGTGCCGAACCTCGACTTCGTCGCGACCGGCGCATTGCAGCCGAACCCCGATGCGTTGCTCGCCGACGAGCGGATCGCCGCGCTGCTCGGCGATTGGTCGGCGCGCTACGACGCGGTGGTCATCGATTCCGCACCGATTCTCGCGGTCGCCGATGCGGTCGTGCTCGGCCGGCATGCCGGCGCCGTGCTGCTGGTCGCCCGCGCCGGCGCAACGCGTCTCGCCGAACTGGGCGAAGCCGCGCGACAGCTCGCGCACAACGGCATCGCGACAGCCGGCGTGCTGCTCAACGGCGTCATCCCGCGCGCGGGCCGTTACGGCGGCCGCTACGGCGCCTACCGCTATACGCGATACGGCAACGCGCCGCGTCGCGACACCCATTCATCGCCGGCACGCCGCGCACTGCGTGCGCTGACGGCACGGCTTCGCCAAGGAGGTTCGCGATGAGCGACACGATCGATCTCGGGCGCAACGCGCGCCCCGCCACGGACGCATCCCGAGCGCCCGCCCTCACCATGCCGCCCGGCCCCGCCGCGCGCACGGCCCACGGCCCGCATCCGCGCCTTCGCATCGCGCTTGTCGTCGAAGCAGCGGGCGGCGGCGTCGCCGTTCATCTCGCCGACCTGATCCGCGGCCTGAGCGCGCACGACGGCATCGAACTGCATCTGATCATTCCGCAAGGCCCGCGTTTCGACGCATCGATTCTCGACGCGAGCGTACTCGCACATTGCCGATCCGTTCACGCGGTGCCGATGCGGCGCGCGGTCGGCTGGCGCGACGCGATCGCCGTCGCCCGACTCTACCGGCATCTGCTGCGCATCGGCCCCGACATCGTGCACAGCCACAGTTCGAAGGCCGGCGCGATCGCGCGCCTGTGCATCGGCCCCTGGCGGCAGGTGTATACGCCGCACGCGGTGTATACGCTGAACCCGTCGCTGCGCGGCTGGCGCCGCCGCTTCTACGGCACGGTCGAGCGCGTGCTCGGCTGCCTGCGCTCGAGCCGGATCGTCGCGGTCTCGCGCGACGAGGCGGCGCATCTGCACGACACGCTCGGTATTCCGGACCACCGCATCGACACGATCGTCAACGGCGTGACGCCGCCGCGGCTGATGCCGCGCGACGACGCGAGGCGCGCGCTCGGCTTGCCGCGCGATGCGGTCGTGGTCGGCTTCGTCGGTCGTCTCGAACACCAGAAGGGCGTCGACCGGCTCGTGCGCATCGCGCGCGGCGTCCATCGCCGGTGCGGCAGCGCGGTGCAATTCGTCGTGATCGGCCCCGGCGATTTCGACACGGCAGCCGGCCCCGATGCCGACGACGTGCCGCCGAACCTGCGCGTCGTCGGCGCCGTGGAAGGCGCGAATCGCTACTTCTCCGCGTTCGACCTCTTTGCGCTGCCGAGCCGCTACGAAGGCTTTCCGTACGTCTGCCTCGAGGCACTGGCCGCGCGCGTGCCGATCGTCGCATCGAACGTGGCCGGTGCAGCCGAACTGATCCGCTCGCACGACATCGGCCTCGTGGTACCGAACGACGACGACACGACCGACTTCATGCACGCCGTCGTCACGCTCGCTGACGACACGGCGTTGCGGCGCGGCATGCGCGCGAATTGCGCGCACGCACTCGAACACTATTCCGCCGCCGCGATGGTCCAGCGCACCCTCGCGCTCTACCGCAACGTCGCTCACCAGGAACCGAAATGACCCCGACCACCCACATAGCACTGTTGCATGCGTACAGCGCGCGTAATTCCGGGGACGGCCTGCTGGTCGATCTGTCCGTCGGGTTGCTGCGCGAGGCATTCGGGGATGCAATCCGGATCTCGATCGTCGCGGCTGATCCGGCTTCGTTTCCCGCCTACGACGACGTCGCCGCGGCACCCGTGCTTGCCGACCGCGGCACGAGGCGGGTGACAGGCGCGGCCCGCTTCGTGCTGCCGGTCCACGCGAACAGGAGGCTGCACGACTTGCGAGGCCTGCTCGATCGCGTCGATCTAATCGTCGGCGTCGGCGGCGGCTATCTGCGCGCGCTCAATTGCCTCGAGGCACTGAAGCTGGAAGCTGGCCATCTGCTGCAGATGCGCGCGGCGAAGGCCTCGGGCAAACCGGTCGTGTACCTGCCGCAAAGCATCGGCCCCGTGCGGCCGACGTGGCCCGTGGGCACGCACCTGCGCCGCCTGCTCGCATCGTTCGACACGGTATTCGTGCGTGACGACCGCTCGTCCGCGTTCCTTGCCGCCAATGCGAACACGCGCCGCGCGCCCGATCTCGCCGTGCTGGATTTCGAGCGCCGCAGCAACACGATCCTGCAGCGGGCCGCCCGCTCCGGCGACAGCACGCGGCATATCGCATTCGTGCTGCGGCGCCCGCCGGCATGGAGCCGCTCGCAGTGCGCGCGTTACGCCGCATCGGTCGCGCGGCTGATCGAGCGCGTCCGCCCGTACTGCCGCATCTCGTTCGCGGTGCAGAGCGCCTGCCGCGGCAACGACGACGCCGCGTACTACCGCGACATGGGCATCCAGGACGCGCTCGTGCCGCTCAAAACGCTGCTCGCGCACGATGCGCCCGACTGGGTCGTCTCGGTGCGCTTGCACGGCGCGCTGGAATCCGTGCTGCAAGGCGTGCCGGCGTTCCACGTCAGCTACGAGCGCAAGGGCTTCGGCGCGTATGCGGATCTGCATCTCGACGACTGGGTCGTCAACGGTGCGGCGTTCGATTCGGACACCGTCGCCGACAGGATCCTCGCCGACGGCTCGGCAACCGCGTTCTGGCAATCGGCCCGCACGGGGCTCGACCGGATTCGCACCGCGCGCGAACACGTGGTCGACGCGTTGCGCGCGGCTCGATACGCGTGACGACCTGAAGGCTGCCAATGCTCATTCGACTCACCCTCAGATTCGCCGCGCTCGGCCTCAAGTTCGGCCTGACGATCATCATCGCGCGCGCACTCGGCTTCGATGCGTTCGCCGTCTACGGGCTCGCGGTCGCCGCATCCGTCGTCGCGTCGAAACTGCTCGGGCTCGGCTTCAGCACGGAACTCAACCGCCGGCTGAGCGCGAGCGACCCGCTGCCCGCGATCGGCGAGGCGCGCAGGCTGGGCACCGCGTTCGCCGGGCTGTATCTGCTGATCTGCACGTCGCTCGCGATCGCATCGCTCGCCGGTTTTTCAGCCGACGAATTCGGCCTGTCGACGCGCGTGCTGGGATGCGTCCTGCTCGTTGCGCTCGCCGAGCACGCGGCATTCGAAACGAATACATGGATGTTTTCACTGCACCGCCCGCGCGCGGGCTCGTTGCTGCAGTTCGTCCGCACCGGCGGATGGGCCGCCATCGCGTGCGCCGGCCTGCTCGTCGGTGCGATACGCTCGATCGAAGCCGTATTCGCGCTGTGGTTCGCATGCAATGCGTGCGTCGTGGCCGTGTCGTGGCATCGCATCGGCGTGCTTGCGCGCCGGGCCGGCCACGCGGGGCGAATCGCACGCATGCCGGCGGCCCGCGACATGATCGAGGTCTGGCTGCGCGGCCTGCCGTTCTACGCGGCAGGCGGGCTGCTGTCGATCCTGCAGTACGTCGAGCGCTTCATCGCCAATGGTCACGCAAGTGCCGATGCACTCGGCCGCTATGTTTTCGCGTGGTCGGTCGCCAACGCCGTGCAGGCGATCGCCTTGGCGACGGTCGTCGCCACGGCCGCGCCAGGTTTCGTGCGTGTGCTCACGGACGACCCCGCCGACTTCCGTCGTCGGCTGCGCCGTGCGGTGGCGGCCAGCGCGGGGCTGGCGACATTGCTTTCCGTCGCGATCCTCGCCGTGCACGACGACCTGTTTCGGCTCGCGAACGAACGGGCCGGTGCGCACGAGGTCGTGTTGCTGGCGGTACTGCTCGCGTCGTTCGTGCTGCGCGCGGCTGCCGACGTGCTGTGGGCGGCCGCGATCGCGTTGCGGACCGGCGTCGCCGTCACGCTGTCGATGGCAGGCATCGCGCTGGTTTGCGTGCCGACCGCGTGGTACCTGATCGCGCGTTTCGGCACGACCGGTGCGGCGCTCGCGCATCTGACGGCCAGCATCGCGATCGTCGCCGCGCTGGCGCCGATCGTCCTGCGCAGCGTGCGAATCCACGCGGCCGGCGCGATCCGGAGGAGCGTATCCGATGCTGCATAAGCTGATTGGCGCGGGGCCGACCCTCAGTCGCGGATTGACCCGCGCGATCGCGGCGCTGGCCGTGTTGCTTTACTGGATCGTCTATGCGAAGGCCGGCACGTTCCTGCCGGAATACGTGTTCCGCGACGCGGAGAAGATCCAGAGCCAGATCGGCGGATCGGGCGGCTACGACGGCACCTCGTTCGATGCCGTCGCGAAGTTCTACACGATGCTGGGCGTCGGCGGCACTCACGCGTTCACCGTCGCGGTCGGCGCGCTGTTCATCTGCCTGATGATCGCGCAGGGGCGCCGCATCGGTTCGCTCGCGGCGAGCCTCGTGCTGCTCGTGCCCTGCGTGTTCTTCAACCTGTTCGTCGCGAGCAAGGACACGCTTGTCGTGCTGATCGCGATCGTGCTGGCCAGGGTCGCGCAACGCCGCCCGGCGCTCGTCGCGATCGCGGCGGCCGTCGTGCTGTACGGCGCCTATGCGGCAATCGTGCGCAGCTATTTCGTGCTGATCCTCGGGGTCACATTCGCCGTGCTGCTGTTCCGGCGCGGCTCATGGCGCCGCAGGACGCTGCTGATGCTCGCCGCGCCGCTCGTGCTCGTGCTGCTGCCGAACGACGCGTATTACCTGCTGCTGCATCCGCGCGACATGGCCGCGGACTACCTCGCATACGGTTCGCCGTACGGCGCGCGCACCAGCTTCCACAACCCGGTTGCACCAACGTCGTTTTTCGCGTTCTGCGTCGATTACCTGTACGCGACGCTGCGGCTGAATCTGCCGGTGCTGTTCTCGCCCGGGCCGAAGGAAATCGCCATGCAAGGGTTTGTCTGGATCGCGCTGGCCGCCGTGTGGCGGCGCACGCCCGGCAACGGCCAACTGGCCCGCGACGTGCTCGCGTCGCTCGTCATCGGGCATGTCGCCGTGTCGATGCTGTTCGAGCCCGATCTCGGCAGTTATACGCGTCATTTGTCGAGCGTGTCGCTGCTGTGCGCGATGCAGTTCGCCGGTTTCGCGCGCCAGGTGCGCCGGCCGGATCGTTCGACGTCCATGCCTGGCGCCGACGCGGGCGCCGCAAGCGACGTCGAAGCGCACGCGTCTGCGTCCGCAATCCCGCCTTCGCAGCGCGCGATCCGGGGGAGCATATGAGCGCGAACACGCGACACCAGCCCATCTACCTGAACATCCAGTCCGCGCGGGCGCTCGCCGCGCTCGCGGTTGTCGCCTATCACCTGCACGTGCTGCCGTCCGGGCAAGCCGGCGTCGACGTCTTCTTCGTGATCAGCGGGTTCATCATGTCGTGCGTCGCGCCGCACGAGGGACGCGATTTCCTCGTCAAGCGCCTGATCCGGATCGTGCCGCTCTACTGGGTGACGACGCTCGGCATCTACGCGATCGCGCTGCTGCGTCCTCACTGGCTGAACACGACAACGGCGGCGCCCGACTATCTCGTCAAGTCGCTGTTGTTCATCCCGTACGTGAAGGAAAACGGCCATTGGGGGCCGCTGAATCTCAACGGCTGGACGCTCGAGTACGAGATGCTGTTCTATCTCGTCGTCGCAACTGCGCTCGGCTGCGTGCGCGCACGTCATGCGACCGTGTTTGCCGCGCTGACACTCGCGTTGCTGTGCGCATGCGTGGCCGTTTTCGACCCACGCGGCGCGACCGTCGTCGGCCATCTCGGTCAGCCGCTCGTGCTGGAATTCGGTCTTGGTGTCGTGGCGCACGGCGTGCTGCAAACCGGCATCGTGAAGCGGATCGCCGCGCCCGTCTGGGCCGCCGTCGCCATTGCCGCCATCGCGGCGATTCCATTGCTGCAGATGTGCTACAGCACACCGGAAGGGTTCGTGCGGGTCGTGCTGTGGGGCGGCTCCGCGTTCGTGCTAATCGTCGCGTTGGTCGCGCTGGACAGGCGTGGTTGGACCAACAGGAACCGGATCATGGCCGCGCTCGGCGCCTCCAGCTATGCGATATATCTGATCCATCCCTACGTGATCGGCATGTCCGACAAGCTTGCCGGACTACGCACCGATCCGCGCACGGGGGCGGGCCTTGGCGCCGCTTGCGCTATCCTCGGCGTGACCTGCGTCTGCGGTTACGTCTGTCACGTATGGATCGAACGACCGATGTTGAAGGCACTGAACCGGAGATTCCGGCGCGCACGCGGCGCGGCTGAATCGGCGACGTGATCGCAAGCGGGATGCGATAAGGCTGGACTCGGCTGTCGCGGCACCGGATCGAGCCGACACCCGAACTATTGTCCGACACCCGCCACCGGCGAATCCGCCCGCCCACCGCACGCAGGCTGGCCGGAATTCTTCACGACACGCCGCACGCCCGCGCCAGCCGGGCGTCGATCGTTACGCCGCCGAGCTTCGTGAACTTGATCGCATTGCTGACATGATTCGTGACGATCCGTTGCAGTCGAACCGGATCGCCGACGTAGCCGTCGGTCAATTCGAGTGACAGGCGGCACGCAAGCGTCCGATGCTTCGCATTGGCGAATGGACGAAAGATTTCGGCAACGTCTCGGGATATGCTTCGCATACGGAACTTGATGTTCCCGAGCACCATCTGGTTCGGTCCGACCTTCAACAAGTCGAGCACGTCGTTGACCACACCGCAACGATCGTCGCGTCGTCGCGCGGTGAATTGCCTGGGCGCCAATGATGGAAAACCGGGGCTCTGGACTGGTGGAGATGTAGAAGGACGCGCGGGGATCGATGGGGGGCGTGTCGCACTTTCCCACTTCCATCCACGTTCGGATGAACTCCACGAGCATCCTGCCGGAGTACCCCGGTTCCACCGGGAAAACCCTCGCAAACGCTGCGCAACTTGTCCCCCGTGCCAGACGGCTGGCGGGATGCCGCGGCGCTCCGTTGTACTGGACGACGAAATTCATTGTCGCGTCTGCCTGTCCCGGCTTCGGCCGGCGCGGGATACATCAGGATCCCCCCAATTACAGAGGGGGCGACGTTTCCCGGGCGTCGCCATTGGGGCACTGCGCCGCCCGAGCGCGCCCCTGCGCATTGCGCAATTCAAGTGAGGTTTCGCCCTGCCATCAGCCCGCCGGCTTACGGATCGCCAGCGGCATCCGCACGTACATCTGCGACTTGTTCTGCGGCAGCGGCCCGTAGCCGACGGCACGACTATCGTTACCCCCGCACACGTCGATGCCGCCCGGCTCCTCAATACCGAAAACCAGCAATCCCTCAGCGAACGTTACCGGCAACTATTGATAGCTCAGGGTATAGGTCGCGGCGGCGGGTGCTCTCCCCGCCGTGATTTTCGGAGCCGTCTGTATATAGCGTGCCTGCAGGTCAATCGACATGCCGACCTGCCCCTGCTTGACGGTACCTGCATACCATTGGTTGGTATTGCCGGCGGCGCTGGAATCCGGCCCGTATCCCAGCACGACATCATCCTTGAGGATCTGGATGCCAACCCCGGTCGCTGTCGCGTCCCTCGACAGCGAAAGGGTCTTCGACGTGTTTCCGGGATTCGCGGCGTCGGTCAGCGTGACGAAGGCCCGAGTCGTCGTTTCCAGATCGCCGCCCGAACACCGCAGTTTGATCGAGAACGATTGGGGCGGGGCCGTCGATCCGACGCCGGAGAAAGTGGTCGCCGACATCACACGCCCCATGGGCACAGGGATGCTGGAGGGACTCTCGACGTTGCAGGTCGGGACCCTGGGTGTGACGATAACTGGCGAAGCGAACTGGTATTCGACAAGTGTCTGGCCAGCTGCGCTGTTCGCAGTGTAGCGGGCGTAGGCACCGGTCAATACGCCTGGTGCTGTGATGTTTCCTGTCTTGATCAGTTGTATCTTCGGCGGGTAACCCGTGCTCCAAGAGACCGTCCGCCATGGAGGAAAGTTGTCGACAAAGGGGAAGAATTTCCCATTGGGAGCCAGTATCCGTACTCCGATATTCGGGATGGTCGTCGGATAAATATTGTTAGCTCCCAGAGTGCCGATGCCGGTCACGTAAGTGTTTGTCAGAAGATCGCAGCTCGTACTGGGGGAAGATGGATTCGCCGCGTTCTTGAACAATAACCCTTTCGCAGTCGCCTCGTAGATCACTCCGCCGATGGGAATATCACCGGGGCTGAAGGGAGGCGGATTGAACCCCGATACCGACACTATGTAGTGATCCTTTCCATCCGTTGTATTGGCCGTGCAGGCCGCCAACGCCCAGATTGGAGCGAGCGCCAGGCAGAGCCCGATAAAAGCCTTCTTTTTGGTAATCATTCACACCACCCACTTGATCTAGACGCATTGCAAAAAGGCCGAAAAGTGGCTTCACAGCCACCGCCAGCGGCCGCACTTTGTTGGCGAACAGCAACGCAAAACGCTTTCCGGATGCGGTTCATTTGGCGCCGACCACCGTGCCGGCGCGCATACAGGTCACCGGCTGGCGTTCGTACGCCAGCTCCTTGTTCTGCGGCTTCAGCGCGTAGCCGATCGTGCATTGCCTGTCGCCCCATCGCACGTCGATGCTGCCTTTGTCCTCGATGCCGAACACCAGCACGCGCGACTGGTTGTCCACCATGCCGAGCAGCTTGCCCTTCGCGTCGTACGCCTGGGCACCGAACGGCACCTTGCCGCCTTCGTCCTGGCTCAGCTCGAACTGCACGCGCCGCCCCGACTCGGCCTCGAAGCGGGTCTTGACGATGGCCCCGCGCGTAGGCACCACCATCTTGGCGTTCTCGGCGATTTCGGTCTGGGTGCCGATACTGGACGGATCGATGTTGAGCCAGTTCATGCGGTAGGGCTGCAGATAGGGCACCACGGCATAGCCACGGCGGTCGGTGCGAATCTGCGAACCGCCCAGCGACACGCCGGGCACCTTCGGCACCTCGACCACGGCGAACGTCTCGCCGAGCGGCTGGCCAAGCGTGACGCCGCCGCCATGAACGACGACGGAGCCCGACCCGCCCACATCGAAGTGCCGGCCCGCGCGGTCCTGCGTGAAGTTGCCGGTCAGCCTCGCATTCGGCGTATCCCAGCCCGCGCTGACGCCGCCCGAGCCGCCGCCGTCGCGGCTATAGCCTGCCTGCACACCGTAGTTGACGGTATTGCTCTCGTTCAGGTAACCCGACGCGCCGGTCTGCACGTTGAAGTCGCCGTGGGTCGACGACACCGCGTTCGCGTACAGGCGATGCGTGCTCGACGCCTTGCCCAGCGGAATGCTGACGGACACGTTGAACTGCGTGTCCGGCCGCCCGAACGGCCCCGACTCCTGGATGTGCGACGCCGACACGCTGTAGCTGATGTTCTTGTAGCTGTTGCTGTAGCCGACCTGCAGGCGCCGGCTGCGTCCTTCGCCGTTCCAATAGGTCGTGTCGCCGATGCCGGCGAACATCGAGCCGCTCCCGAGCGGCTGGTTGACGTTCACGTCCAGGCGGCTCTTCTGATGCATGAGGCGCGGCCCGTACGTACGATCCGTGTCCTCCACGTGCTGGCTCAACGTGCGGTAGCCGTCCGTCGAATAGCGGTAGCCGACCATCGTGAACGTCGTGTTGGTCGGAAAGAGCGTCTTCGAATACAGGAACCGCAAGCTCTGCCCTTGCCGGGTGCCGGCCGACGTGCGCGACCGGCTCGTCGTGACGTCCAGCGACATGCCGCCGATGCGCGTGTTCATGCCGATGCCGAGGGCGGCCGCCACGTAGTTGTCCGCGGCGATGATGCCGCCGTAGCCGGTGAAGTTGTCGGACACGCCGTACACCAGCGTGCCCTGCGTGAACTTCGGGCTCGACTGTCCCTGAACGCGATACTGGCCGGCGGAGAACGCGTAGCGCAGGCTGCCGCGACGAACCATGACCGGCAGGTACGAGTACGGCTGGGTAAATCGGCGCACACGTCCGTCCGACTCGGTGATCCGGATCTCGAGGTCGCCGTTCGAGCCGCTCGGATAGATGTCGGTAATCTCGAACGCGCCGGGCGGCACCGGCGTCGAATAGATCACATAGCCGTTCTGCCGCACCTCCACGACTGCATTGCTCTCGGCAATGCCGCGCACGACCGGCGCGAAACCGACTTCGCTATCCGGCAGCATGCCGAGGTCGGTGCCGATCTGCGCGCCGACGAAGCGCACGCTGTCGAAGATATCGCCCGACGTATACAGTTCGCCTGCCGCCACCTTGCTGCGCAGGCGCCGGATATCGCGCTCCACGTAGCTGCGGTTACTGGTGAAGCGGCTGCCTGCGCCCGTCGTGCCGGTGAGCGACGATTCGTTGCGGAAACGCCAGCCGCCGGCATTGAAGCCGTTGCGCAAACCAACGAAGTAATACTCGTTGCTGTTGCCGTGACTATCGTTGCGGCTGTAGCTGACCTGATAGTCACTGTACAAAGCGGGCATGCCGTCGTCCCACAGCGACTGGTCCACGTAGCCACGCGAGGTGCGTGACACATACAACTGCGGAAAGCTGATGTTCAGCGACAGCGTATTGGACTCGAACTCCACCGAAGCGCCATCCGCCACGGCGGGCAGGTCCACGATCGTCGTGTCGTCCGCGCCCGCGGCGATGCGCCCGTCCTTCTCCAGCCGCGCGACGTTGACGCCGGCGGTGCGCAACAGCCCAAGCGTCACCGCCGGCTTGACGGCACCGTCGGCGTCCGCGCGAAACATGACGTCCTGACGCTTGACCAGCGTGTGATTCAGGTAGACGTCGACGTCATAACTGCCGGGCGGAACCGAACTGCCCTTCTCGAAATAGCTCAGCTCGACGGGCCCTTCGCCCTTGCGCAAAAAGGATTCGTTGAACTCCACCGCATGGCCATGCGCCGGCAGCACCAGGCCAAGCAACGCAAGGCACGGCATACCGATCTGCGCGGCTGTCCAGACATCCCGTTCCTTCGTGAAGTTCTCCATACCTTTTCTCTAAGTTGATTCACCTCCCGAACGGAATCGCAAGCGCGAACACGCCCCGCCCCGCGGCACAGACCCGGGGATAACGAAGATGAAGAGGAATACGATGTATCGAGCTGGTCGCGTCAACCAGCGGTGGTGCCGTCATGCGGTTCGACGGCGCCGTAGTCGTTGATCGACTCGAAGTGGACCTTCACGCCCGCCGCGGCGGCGCCGGCCGGCAGATCCTTGACGGTGAACTGGCGCGTGGCGGACGGTGGCACCATCTCGGCGGCTGCGGCATAGTCCCGGCCGCCGCTTTGCACCTTGACCGACGCCAGCGAGACGAAATAAGCCGACGGATTGCTGACTTCGAGCTGCGCCTGACCGTCGCGTTGCACGAGCTTCCAACGGAGCTGTGCAGGCGCCTCCTCGACCTTGCCGGGCAGGCTGGCGGGCCGGTAGAAGAACTTGATGCGCTGACGCACGGCAATCTGCAGCGTGTTGTCGTCCTTGGCTTTCTGCGGGATCTCCTGCACGTTGAGCCAGAACACCGACTCGCGATCGGCGGGCAGGCCCTGGCCGTAGTAGAGGACGCGCAGCGTCTGCTGCTTCTCCGCGCCGAGGCGGTTGAGCGCCGGAGTGATCGCGAACGGCACGTCCGACTTCCCGTCGCTCGCATCCATCCACGACTGGATCATCACATCGGCCGGCGCGCGATTGCGGACCAGAATCGACGCCTCCTTGCTCGGCGCGGCCAGCACGATGCGGGTTCCGTCGAGCGTGACACCAGCGAGCGAAGCGCCCGAAGACAACAACAGCGAGCCGGCCAGGGCCAGCCCAGCAAAGTGGAATCGTTTCATGTCGAATGGGATCCTGTTAGTCGGGCGGGGACGCTCCCCCGCCCGGAGGTGGATTACTCGTAGGTCAACGTGAACGGCAGCGTGCCGTTGGCGCTACCGGCTTCGACTGCGTTGTTGCTCTTCACGTAGCCGGCGCGCAGCGCCAGATTGGCCGTATAGGTCGGCGCTTCGGCCGTGCCGCCTTCAACCAGCGGCGCATCGAACGTCTCGTTGGCGTTCAGGTTCAGCAGCGTGCCCGCGGTGTTGTAGATACCGATGCCCACGCCCTTGGCCGTGCCGGTGGTCTTCAGCAGCTTGTTGTTGTCGCTGTCCACGCCCGAACCGCTGGCCGGGTCGAAACGCACCTTGACCGTGTTCAGGCCCTTGCCGGTCGCACCGCAATCGAGGTTGAGGTTGATCGCGGTACCGGCCGCGATGCCGCCGCCGGCGGTGCTGCCCAGCGCGTCCACGCTGACCTTGCCCATCTTGACGTCGATCGACTGCTCGCCCTTGCCGCCGGTCACGGACGTGCCGTTGCCGCCCGTGATACCGCACGACGCCGCCACGATCTCGCCCGTGAAGTTGATCGTGCCGTCCGCAGCATGAGCAGCGTTCATCGCCGCGAATGCGAAACCAGCAGCAGCAGCCATCATCGTGATTTTTTTCATTTCTAACTCACTCAATATCTAATAAAGAATTTTCGGTGACATTTGTCCGATCGGACATCCGCCTTCATACAATTTGCATAACTAACTTTATTGTGATTTATCAGTTTTTCATCACCTCCGAATCTTGAGGAAAGAATTCCCTCGACACTCCGGCCGAGGCTCGAAAAATCTTGAACGCGCAGTCAGCCCGAACCGGCGACCAGGTCGAGACAGGTCGCATAGTTGATCATGGCGACGTTGTTCTTCACGCCAAGCCTTCCATCACGCTCAATTTCCGAGAGCTGATCGCCTGCCTTCCTTTTTTAACCGCTCGTCGATCTGGTGATTCGACAGGCCGGACAGATAAAGCTGATCACCTCGCGCTTCCGTGACAACTGCCCCAGCGCGCGGAGAATTTCGCCATCATTCAGCGAATCAAGCATCGGCTTGATCAGAATCGCAAGATTAACCAACCCCGAAATTCAAGAATGTCAATCTGAAATCGATCTTTTTAAATAGAATATTCCATGAGCCACAATATTATCAACCGGGCCGCCGCCCTCAAATAGGACAAGCACGAGAATCACGATGCCTTTTCTTGGGGCAAGTACGAATTTGCATCTCCCGCGGATTCAAGCCATTGATCATCAAATAGATTTAACAAAATCAACGTCATTTCGACTCACCGCGTCGAGCGGATCGTATGGACGCGTATGGTGAAGACCACGGCCGCTCCCTTGTGCCGGATCTTGCTGTCGGGATTTCAATCACTTCGCTGCCGTCTGCAACATTGGATATCGGGTGCGGAATCAACCAGACGACGCAACAGATAGCTGGAATCTCGCCACTGGTGTAGCGAAGTTCAGGGTCTTTCACGGACGCTCATCGAGCCATCTGGCCATGTCTTGAGTTCAGCTCGCGAATAAATCGAGAGATTGGTTCCCTCGACGGAAGTACTGCGTCAACGGACCATTGATGTTTTCGTTCGAGTCGCATTGGCGCGTGCCACGCTCAGGAGGGAACGGGACACGCAGGCACCTGACCGGCTTCGAACAGTGCGAAGGCACGTCGGACGACATCGGAAGATTTGAGGAAGCGCCACAGGAAGGCAGTAATGGCGACTGCAAACGGTTCACGCGTCGAAACAACTCGACCAAGCGGTCATGCCGCGGTTCCCGGGAACCGCGCTACACGCAAGGAAGCGCGACGCCTCTCGGTTTTGGCCCGGACTCGTCGAAGAAATGGAACACCAATCAGTGGCTCGCGGGCACGCTGACAGAAAGCAGCGACGGCAATCTGACCATTCCGCTCTTCGCGAAATACGTGAAGACCGAACCCAAGATCACGCCGGGGTCGGTGAACGCACGTGCGTCCTTTACGTTGTCTTATCAGTAGCCGGTTGCACGACGGCATCGAGTGCAGTTCGCGAGCCCTCGAAGCGGCGATGCACGGCACGCTTGCCGTCCGTCGCGAACCAACGGCAAATACTCAGACTTGTTTTCCCGACTCGCCTGAGCGCGGCCCATCATCCGTCGACAGCCGTTCGAGCGCCCGCCGGTCAGCCGTTCGTGCTGGAATTCGGTCTTGGTGTCGTGGCGCACGGCGTGCTGCAAACCAGCATCGTGAAGCGGATCGCCGCGTCCGTCTGGGCCGCCGTCGCCATTGCCGCCATCGCGGCGATTCCATTGCTGCAGATGTGCTACGGCACACCGGAAGGGTTCGTGCGGGTCGTGCTGTGGGGCGGCCCCGCGTTCGTGCTGATCGTCGCGTTGGTCGCGCTGGACAGGCGTGGTTGGACCAACAGGAACCGGATCATGGCCGCGCTCGGCACCTCCAGCTATTCGATCTATCTGATCCATCCCTACGTGATCGGCATGGCCGGCAAGCTTGCCGGACTACGCGCCGATCCACGCACGGGGGCGGGCCTCGGCGCCGCTTGCACGATCCTAGGTGTGGCCTGCATCTGCGGTTACGTCTGTCACGTATGGATCGAACGACCGATGTTGAAAGCGCTGAACCGGAGATTCCGGCGCGCACGCGGTACGGCTGAATCGGCGACGTGATTGCAAGCGGGATGCGACCAGGCCGGACCTGGCTGGCCGCGCCCGCTGCCGCGGCGATGGATCGAGCCGATACTCGAACTATCGATCGATATTCGCCCCCTGCGTATCGGCCCGCGTACGCGGCACAACCGGATACACGTTGAGCCCGTCGATGTTCGACGCATCAGGGTGATTCGCGGCGCGCGGATGCGCTTGTGTCGATCGGCGACAGTCGGTCAAACCAGACGCAGCACGTTGCGGCGATCATCGCGCATCTCGGGATGAAGCGCGTACTCGTGCGGGAAAAACTGGGTGGACTACTGCGACGCAGTGTACGACCGAATCGGCAACATCCAGATTTCACTTATGACCGGCACCGACGAGCAGCTCGCACCGGACGCCCTCTGGATCGACATTCGCCAAAGCCCGTCCTCATCACATCCTCCGGGCCTCCGACCCGGCACACCCGCGAAATTTAACTATTCATGCAGGTTACCTAACAATCCTCACCCAACTTTCTTTTTTAGTACTTGTACTAGACAAATGGACAGCACTTTTAGTTATCGTCCCATTTCCCACCATGCCGCACATAAGGAAAATACGTATCGAAATGCACACAATGGGATTCACGTCATGTCCCTCCTCCCAGACGGATCTCATGTGCGTTTTCATCACTTTCTTAATCCACCGTTTGGAACTCAATCAATGAAAATTGCGAAAAGCACCACCGCGCTTTCCCTGTTCGTTGCCGTGGCCGGTCTGGCCGCAGCTTCGGCAGCACATGCATCGGACGGCACGATCAACTTCACGGGCTCCGTGGTCGCGTCGACCTGCAAGGTCAACGAAGGTGTCAACGATCTGTCCGTCACGCTGCCGAAGGCATCGACCAACCAGCTCGCAGCCGAAGGCGCGACCGCGGGCCGTACGCCGTTCAAGCTCACGCTGACCGGCTGCACGACGGACAAGGACGAGAACGGCACGACGATTCCGGCGCCGGTAAACAAGGTGTCGGTGGCGTTCGAACCCGGCCCGAACGTGAACCTCGCAACCGGCCGTCTGACGCTGACTGGTGCGGATGCGGCGAAAAACGTCGAAATCGGCATCCTGAACGACAAGTATCAGCCGATCAAGGTCGGTGCCGAAAGCTCGGCCCAGAACTCGCAAATCGTCGATATCGACACGACGGCCGGCACCGCAACGCTGCAGTATTCGGCTCAATACGTCGCAACCGGCGAAGCAACTGGCGGTTCGGCGAACTCGTTCGTCACCTACTCGCTGATCTATCCCTGAGCACTCGGTTGATTGAGTGAGAGAGCCGGCCTCCGGATGAGGCCGGCTCGTCGGAGCAAATCTCTCGATTTCCTCCGACTTTTATTCGGACTACATAATGTAAGGAGGATGACGATGAAACTTGCGGCCCCCTATCGCATGCTGGCGCTACTGATGGCCGCCCTGTCCTGCATGAGCGCGCAGGCGAGCGTGACGCTTTCCGGCACACGTGTCGTATTTCCGGGTGCCGACAAGGAAGTCACGGTTCAGCTCTCCAATGACGGCAAGGCGCCGGCCCTCGTTCAGGCGTGGATCGACACGGGTGACGAGCGTGCCGCACCGGACCAGATCGACGTGCCGTTCGTGATGACGCCGACGATCTTCCGGCTCGAGGCCGGCAAAGGTCAAACCATCCGGATCATTCACTCGGGCGAAGCGCTACCGGCCAACAAGGAGTCTCTGTTCTGGTTGAACGTGCTCGACGTGCCGCCGAAAGCGTCGGCCGACGACGACAGAAATCGCCTGATGATCGCGTTTCGCACACGCGTGAAGCTGATGTACCGGCCGGACGGGCTGCCGGGAAATGCAGCCGACGCACCACGTCAGCTCACATGGAAGATCGCAGCCGATCCCGATAACCAGTTGGTTCTGAAGGCAACCAATCCGACGCCATACGTCGTCAACCTCGGCGGCATCGCACTACACGCGAACGGCAAGACGCTGGACGCCGGCGTGGGCTACGTGCGTCCGGGCGAAACCGCTTCGTTCCCGGTCAAGGGTTCGACGAACGCGAACGCAACCGGCGGCACGGTCGTGTACAGCAGCTTCGACGACTGGGGCGGCAATCGATCCAACGAGGCTGCCGTGTCCCGATGAGGTAACGCGCGCGTCGCCGATTCGGCCAGACCACTCGATCCGAGGCGAACACTCAAATAAACACTGACAGGAAAGATTAAATGATAGAGAAGCGGCAACCACGCATGCAGGCGGAGACAGAACCGAAGCTGAAGCCGGTCTGCGCGCTGCTTCTCACGATCATCGCGGGTTGGCAGACGCACACGCACGCGGCGCAAACCGATTCCGGGGAGTTGCAGATCGCACAGACGGAGTTCGCGCAGGTTGAGTTCGAAGGTGGTTTCCTGAACAACGGCAGCGGCGCGATCGACGTGTCGCGCTACGAGCGCCGCAACGTCGTGCGGGCCGGCATGTACAAACCCGATGTCTATGTCGACGGCGACTGGGTCGGCCGCATCGAATTGCAATTCAAGAGCGCGCCGAACACGGTCGATGCGCAGCCATGCTTCGACAAGGCGCAGCTCGAACTGATCGGCGTCGATTTTTCGAAGCTGCCGCAGGACGTGCGCTCGACACTTGACGACGACGGCGCATGCCTGCGTATCGGTCAGGCCATTCAGGAAGCGTCGGTCAGCTACGACTTCAACGAGCAGCGGCTCGACCTGAGCATCCCGCAGATCTCGATGCGTCGGCAGGCACGCGGCTACGTGAGCCCCGACCAGTGGAGCGAGGGTATCCCGGTCGGCATGCTCGACTACAACGCGAGCGTATATCACGCGCGTACCGGCGGCCAAGGCGAAAGCACGCAGGGCTACGTCGGCGTCAACGGCGGCGTCAACGTCGGACGCTGGCACTTCCGTCATAACGGCTCGTTCAACTGGGACGATCGCGGCCGCAGGAAGTACGAGAACGTGGCGACTTACCTGCAGCGTGACCTGACCGCGTGGTCGTCGCAACTGATCGTCGGCGACGCGTACACGTCCGGCGATCTGTTCGACTCGACGTCGTTCCGCGGCGTGCGCCTGTACACCGACGACCGCATGCTGCCTGAGTCACAGCGCGGCTATGCACCGGTCGTGCGCGGCGTCGCAAACACCCACGCGAAGGTCACGGTCACGCAGAACGGCGCGACGCTGTACGAGACGACCGTCGCGCCGGGCGCGTTCGTGATCGACGACCTGTATCCGACGGGTTACGGCGGCGACCTGAAGGTCAACGTGACGGAAGCCGACGGCTCCGTGCATTCGTTTACCGTGCCGTACGCGGCGGTGCCGCTGTCGCTGCGCCCGGGCCAGAATCGCTACAGCTTCACGACAGGCGTCGTGCGCAACCTGCCGAACACCACGCCGTACTTCGCGCAGGCGACCTGGCAGCGCGGCGTCACGAACCTGCTGACGGGCTACGGCGGCGTGACGTTTGCGCAAGGCTACCTGTCCGCGATGGCAGGCGCGGTACTGAACACGTCGTTGGGCGCGGTCGGCGTGGACGTCACGCATGCGATGACGTCGATTCCGGGAGAACGCCGCTATTCGGGGCAGAGCTTCCGGATCAGCTACGCAAAGGCCGTCGCCGCGACCGGTACGAACGTCGCAATCGCCGCGTATCGCTATTCGACGAACGGCTTCTTCGCACTGAACGACGCGATGCAGGCGCGCGACCAGGCGCAGCTCGGCGCCGGGGCGGCGAGCGTGTCCCGGCAGCGCAACCGCGCGTCGCTGACGGTGAGCCAGTCGCTCGGCGCCCGCGGCGGCAGCCTGAACGCCACCGCATCGGCGTCGACCTACTGGAACCGCAGCGGGTCGGACGTCAACTTCACGGTCGGCTACAGCAACACGTTCCGCAACGTCGCGTACAGCGTGTCGGCGACGCGCCAGCGCGACGCATGGGGCAAGTCGAGCACGATGTACTACGCCAACCTGTCGATTCCGCTCGGCAAGACGCGGCCGATGACGCTCGCGACCAGCCTCAGCCGCGACACGCGCGGCTCGACGCAGGCGCAAACGAGCCTGTCGGGCGCGCTCGGCGTCGACAACAACGTGTCGTACGGCCTGAACGTGAACCACGGCAATTCGTCGGGCACGTCGCAGACCAACGGCGGCGCGAGCATCCAGTACCGCGGCCCGATCGCTGAATTGAGCGGCAGCGTCAGCGCAGCCGCCGACTATCAGCAGTTCTCGGCCGGCGCGCGCGGCGCGATCGTCGCGCACCGCGGCGGCGTCACGCTGTCGCAGCCGCTATCGGAAACCTTCGCGATCATCGAGGCGCCGAATGCCGAGGGTGCGCGCGTGACCAACACGTCGGGCGTGCGAATCGACCGGCGCGGCTATGCGGTCGTGCCATACCTGACGCCGTTTGCGATGAACGACATCGGCATCGATCCGAAAGGGCTGTCGACCGATGTCGAACTGAAGGAAACGAGCCAGCGCATCGCGCCGCTGGCGGGTGCCGTGCCGATGCTGACGTTCAAGACGGCATACGGACGCTCAGCGGTCATCCGCGCGCGGCAGGCCGACGGTTCGCCGGTGCCGTTCGGCGCGACCGTGACCGATGCGGACGGCAAGGACGTCGGCACGGTCGGCCAGGGCGGCAAGCTGCTCGCACGCGGGCTCGTGGATCAAGGTGAACTGAAGGTGCAGTGGGAAGCGGATCGCGGCAAGTCGGTGTGCGCGCTGTCGTACTCACTGCCTGTGCGCAAGCGCGCCGCGACCTACCAGCCGCTACAGAGCCTTGAACTGCCGTGCGTGGCGAGCGAGGTCATTAGCTACGCGCCGGCCGTACCGAATCGTGTTGCGTCGGCGCGCCGGTGACGTTACGCAATATTCACTACGAAAACGGTCGAACATCGCTGACGGCAAAGCCTGCGAAAGTTTCGGGATCGTTTGCGATTTAACGGGACAGATTTATGAAATGGATGAATACGGCGAGAAATGCGAACCCGCGTGGGGGCATGCTGCGCGCGTCGAATTGTTCCGCAATACGAAGAACGATGCAATGCCTGGCGCTGTGCACGATTGCATTTTCCGAATTCGCGTTTTCTGCTTGTGAATTGAGTAGCTATGGCTTGGGGCTTAGCCCCAGGCTCCCCGGGACTGTCAGTGTGACCCAGGACGAAATTCCTTTGGGTCGCCAATTTCCGAATTCGACCAGCGCGAGCGACTGGGTTGCATCTGTCGGCGGTTACACGTGGAGTTGTCAGTATGACGAATATGTCTTTACGCCGGTCGCAAAGGCTATTCCGAATGTGACGTACAAAACGAGCAATGGAATGTCCGCTGCCGTTTTCGAAACCGGCATACCCGGGATCGGCTTTGTCGTTGAAGTAGCGGATTCCAGCGGCGGTGCCCCCCCCATGGCACCACTTGTAGATGGCGAACTCTCCATACCACTTGGTTATACAAAGGAAAAAGGCTCGATTACAGCAAAGGTGACACTCGTCTCGGCCGGTCCGCTCGCGACGGGAAGCTACACATCCAAGTCGCCAACGCTTTTCAACTACAGGCTGAAGTATCGAGGGGCGTTTCTTCCGGGAAGTAGCCCATCGGCACGGTTGTACTCGACGAGCACGCAGGTGACGGCAAGGGCATGCAAAGTCATATCCGGCGCAACCAATTCGGTCACGTTGCCAACCCTGGTCGCGGCAAGCCTCAAGGCGACGGGCGACGTGGCATCTGCCCGATCGGCACCGTTCTCGGTCGGCCTGAACTGCGACGCGAACGTCAGTGTTCACGCGACATTGACCGATGCGACGAATCCCGCGAATACAGGCAGCACCCTCAGCCTCGATCGCAATTCGACGGCAGCGGGCGTAGGGATTCAAATACTCAAAAAGGGTGAAAGCACCCCGTTGAGCTTCGGACCGGATTCGTCCGCCAAGGGAAATACGAATCAATGGACGGTTGGCAAGTCGTCTGCAGCCAACACCAAAATTTCGGTGCCGCTCGAGGCCCGATACGTCAAGGTCGCGGAAACGATCAAGCCAGGCTCCGTGAGTGCGCTCAGCACGATTACGTTTTCGTACCAGTAACGATGAGTGGACGGCGCAGCACGCGCCGTCCGCGAAGCGGCGGCGCATGAACGGATCACCGTCGGGCCGCCACCTCTCTGTTTGCGCGGCTGCCGCCGGAATGTCGAAGCCGCCATGCACTGCACGATTACCGTCGGTCACCAGCCAACGGCAAATACCCCAGACTATTTTCCCGGCTCGTCCGAACCCTGCCCGTCATCCGTCGACAGCCGTTCAAGCGCCAGCCGGACGGTATCCTCGGTCGAATCCCACACGCATTTCAATGCTTCCTGACCGCCGTCCCGCATCGCGTGCTCGGCGCTAGCGAACGCACGCATCGCCATGCCGTCGCACACCCCGCAGGAAGTCCCCCGGGGACAGCGCATCCTCGATCCTTCGTCCGACGAACTGCCCAACTGCTCTGCACTCCCGACTTGCCGCCTCATGAGCGGCGGGCCATTCCGTGAACTTCCTTCCACGACCGCCCCGGCTACGTCATCGATACCCGCCGAGCCTCATGAATCAATTTTTCCCTGACGTTGTTTAACGAATATTTCGTACGTGAACGACATTTTTTATACAGCTATTAGGACTTATCCGATTCTTTCAAAGCTCTTACTCAGAAAGAATATCACCTGTTTCCTGCCGCTGCTATCGACGCGCCTCAGCAACAGCAACGACGACAGCAGTGCAATGGAAACGTCGGTGCGTCGTCTCTCGACGCATGACCATTAATTACAGGTAATCACATGTCCAAAAAAGCACTTTCCATCCTGATGGCAACAGCGGGTCTCATCGCCGCCGCGTCGTCGGCCCATGCGGCGGACGGCACGATCACGATCACCGGCGAAATCACCGCCCAGACTTGCAACATCTCGGGCGACGGCGGCGGCAAGGATTTCACCGTCACGCTGCCGAACGTGTCGACGTCGTCGCTGTCCACGCCGGGCTCGACGGCCGGCCGCAAGCCGTTCCGCATCGCCCTGTCCAACTGCTCGCCGAACTCGGGCAATGCCTCGGTGTACTTCGAACCGGGCACGACGGTCAACGCGCAGACGGGCCAGCTGTTCAATGCCACGGGTGACGCGAGGAACGTCGAGGTCGGCCTGCTGAACAAGGACGGTTCGAACATCAAGCTCGGGGCGGCCCAGGCACAGCAGAACTCGCAGGTCGTGCCGATCTCGGGTGGCGCGGCAACGCTCGACTACTACGCGCAATACGTCGCAACGGGTGGCTCCGCCACCGCCGGCTCGGTCGGCACCTCGGTCATGTACTCGGTTTCGTATCAGTAATCCGGTCTCGCGACTAGCGGCCCGGGCTCGCGAAGCAACGCGGCGCACGGGCCGCGTCCGACTGACGGGATGTGATCTGTTTATCTACAAGGAGAAATCGGCGATGGGAATGCCAATGAACTGGCGCTCGAGCGTGGGCGCCGCGGCACTGGTCGCGTCGCTGTCCGGTATTGGCGCAGCGGACGCGAGCGTGGTAATCGGCGGGACGCGCGTGGTCTATCCGGAGAAGGAGCGCGAGGTCACGGTCAAGCTGACCAACGAGGGCGACAGGCCGTCGCTCGTGCAGGCCTGGGTGGACGACGGCAACGCGAACGCGCTGCCCGACGAGTCGAAGGTGCCATTCATGTTGACGCCGCCGTTGTTCCGCCTCGATCCGAAGAAAGGCCAGAGCCTGCGGTTGATCTACACGAAGGAGCCGCTCGCGCAGGACAAGGAAACGCTGTACTGGCTCAACGTGCTCGACGTCCCGCCGCAGGCGACCGACGATCCGGACACCCCCAATTTGTTGCAGCTCGCCTTCCGCTCGCGCATCAAGCTGTTCTTCCGTCCCGCCGCACTGCAAGGCGTGGCCGACGAGTCCGCGGAGAAGGTGACCTGGAACTTCGCGCCGAAGGCCGACGGTGGCTATGCGCTGCAAGCGAAGAACCCGACGCCCTACCACGTGACGTTCACCAAGCTGACCGTCAAGTCCGGCGGCGCAACGTGGACCAACGACAAGGGCGGCATGGTCAAGCCCGGCGCCATCGAGCAATTCAACGTCGGCAACGTGCCGTCGCTACCTGCGGGGCCAATCGAGGTCGACTACACGTTCCTCAACGACTACGGCGCGGGCATCGAAGGCAAGTACGCGCCGAAGAAGACGCACTGACGTCTCCCGGCCGTCCCTGAATCAACCCAGTAACTGACCGACCGATGCGGCAATCGCATCGGCGCAGGCAATCCGTCGTTCGCATCATGCAGATGCGGCATTAACACATCGAATTCATGCGAACAGATCATCACAATCGAACACTGGAGGCACCGGCGCGTTTCGCGCTCAAGCCGGGCTATCTGCTCGTCATGGCGACGCTCGGCAGCTGGACTGTCGACGCGATGGCCGCACCGGCAGACCGTTTCGACGTCGCGCAGGTTCAGTTCAACGACACGCTGATGATGAAGCCGCGCGGGCAGCGGCTCGATCTCGACCGTTTCGCGAAAGGCAACCCAGTCCCGGCGGGCGACTATCTGGTCGACCTCTACGTCAACGGCGCATGGAGCGGCCGCTCGACGGTCCGCTTCAACGCGGAAGCGGGAGCACCCGACGCGAAGCCGTGCTTCGATCGCACGCTCGTGGCGCGGCTCGGCCTCGACGACCAGGCACTGACCGACACCGGGCGCGCAGAGCTGGCACGCGTGCAAGCGGGCGAGTGCACCGACATCGGCAAGCTGGTCGCCGACGCGGCGTATGAATTCGACATGTCGGAACTGCGCCTCAACGTAAGCGTTCCGCAAGCGGCGCTGCTGCGCAATCCGCGCGGCTACGTCAGTCCGGAACTGTGGGACGACGGTGTACCGAGCGCGACGCTCAAGTACAACGCGAACGCGTACCGCAACGCGTCGTCGGGTTACTCAAGCACGCAGGCCTACGCGGGGCTGAATGCGGGCGTCAACATCGGGAACTGGCATTTCCGGCACAACGGAACCTACACCGCGCAATCGCAGGGCGACAGCCGCTATCAAAGCCTCAATACGTATGTGCAGCGCGACCTGCCGGCCTGGCGCAGCCAACTGAAGATCGGCGAGACGTACACCGACGGCACGCTGTTCAACAGCGTGGGCATGCGCGGCGTTGCGCTCGAGACCGACGACCGGATGCTGCCTGACTCGATGCGCGGCTATGCGCCCGTGATTCGCGGCGTCGCAACGAGCAACGCACACGTCTCGGTCACGCAGAACGGCGCCGTGCTGTACGAAACGAACGTCGCGCCGGGGCCGTTCGAAATCAACGATCTGTACGCCACGGGCTACGGCGGCAACCTGCTCGTCACCGTCACCGAGGCCGACGGCAAAAAGCGCAGCTTCACGGTGCCGTATTCGGCGGTCGTGCAATCGCTGCGCCCCGGCGTCTCGCGTTTCGGCGTCGCGCTCGGCCAGTTGCGCGAGCCGCAACTCGATCGTCATCCGAATTTCGCGCAGGCCACGTATCAGCGCGGCATCAGCAACCTGCTGACGGGTTACGTCGGCGCGATCGTCGCGGAAAACTATCTGGCCGGACTGGTCGGCGCGGCCTTCAACACGCCGGTCGGCGCGCTCGCCGTCGACGTCACGCACGCCAGTGCACGCATCCCGGGCGTGTCTGCGACGAACGGCCAGAGTGTACGCGTGAGCTACAGCAAATCCGTCGAGGCAACCGGCACGAACATCGCGGTCGCCGCCTATCGCTATTCGTCTCGCGGCTACTGGGAGCTGCGCGACGCGATGTACGCCCGTGAGCAGGCCGCGGCTGGAGCAGATCCGAACAACGCATACCGGCAACGCAACCAGGTTCAGTTGACGCTGAACCAGACGCTCGGCGAAGGACGCGGCAGCCTGTTCGCGGTGGGCTCGACGTCCAGCTACTGGAACCGCCAGGGCACGACGACGCAGTTCCAGCTTGGCTACAACAACAGCCTGCGGATTGCCGGCGTCAACCTGAGCTACAACCTGTCCGTTTCGCGACAGCGCGACGGCTACTCGGGTCGCCTTAACAACCAGATATACGCCAACGTGACGGTTCCGCTCGGCCGGCGATCGTACGCGCCGACGCTGACCACAAGCGTCGCGCACGACAGCCGCGGAGGCACCACCGGACAGATGTCGCTGACCGGCACCGTCGGGAAATCCAACGCGTTCTCGTATGGCATGAACGTCAACACCGGCGAGGGCGCAACGTCCGGCGGCGGCAACGCGCAGTATCGCAGCCCGTTCGCGACGCTCTCCGGCAGCGCGAGCGGCGGCAGCGGCTACTCGAGCGCCTCCGTCGGCGTGTCGGGTGCGGTCGTCGGCCATGCGGGCGGCATCACGCTCGCCAACGACCTCGGCGAAACGGCCGCGATCATCGAGGCGAAGGATGCCATCGGCGCGCGCATCACGAACGGCACGGACGTCCGGATCGACGGGCGTGGCTATGCGGTGCTCCCGTACCTGACGCCGTACAAGATGAACACCGTCGAGCTCGACCCGAAGGGCATTCCGACCGACGTCGAAATGCTGTCGACCAGCCAGCAGATCGCGCCGCGGGCGAATTCGGTGGTCAAGCTCAAGTTCGAGACAGTGACCGGTCGCCCCGTGCTGCTGACGATGCGCCAGCCGGATGGTGCACCGGTGCCGTTCGGGAGCACCGTGGTCGATGCAGAGGGAAAAACCGTTGGATTGTCCGGACAGGGCGGCATGTTGTTCGCCCGCGGCCTCGGCGAAACCGGCGTGCTGACGGCGAAATGGGGCAATCGAGCAACCGAAGTCTGCTCGCTCAGCTACCGCTTGCCGACCAAACACGACAAGGCCGAAGTGTACGCGCGCGTCGACGCGATATGCGCACGCACCGTGCCGGGAAATACGCGCCCGCAAAACGCCGTCGCAACGGAGGCACGCGAGCATTTCACCGATTCAGATCAAACCGGCGACGCGACGGTCCGCTCGAGCGATGACTCGCACCTGAGCGCCGCCTTTCACTGAGTCGAATTCAATCGAAATCACGATAAATGGAACATGAAAACATGAGATTCAAATATCTTTTTATTTCCATGATTTTCTTTGCAAGCTGGCTTCATTCGAACTCCAGCCTGGCGCAAACCAATCTTTGCCGTTACGGCAACGGAAACTGGAACGATTACCAACGCAGATTCAGCTTCGGCGATGTGTTCGTCTCCTATGACACGCCGAACGGTGCCGTTCTGGCAACAACGACTGTGGAACCGGTAATGGATTATGTCTGCGGTGCCAATACGACCCCGCCCGGAGGCTATCAAACCTATTTCATTAGTGGCGGGTACCAATCCAATATCCCTGGCGTGGTTTACACCAAGTACTCCGCCACTACGCACTCGCTAGGATTGCGCTTTACCAATCTTGATACTGGAGAGGTCATGATGGTGTATGGCGGCGCCACTCAGGACTGGGCCCCCGCGAATCCGGCTACCAAACCGACTGAAGGCCGATTTCGCGTCAAAGTCGAATTAATCAAGCTCAATGACGAGATATATAACACACAGCTTCCGATCTATACCGCCGGCTGGTGGAACGTAGGTGTAGTAAGCCGGGGAAATCCACACTCCAAAGCCCAATATCAGTTCTACTGGAACAACAGCAACGGGAAACTGATCATCATGCCGAATACCTGCACGGTCACCACGCCGTCGGTCAATGTGCCATTGCAGCCCATCGCGGCAAGCAAACTCAATGCTGTTGGCGTAACAGCGGGGGATAAGGAATTCAATATCGGTTTGAACTGTAAATCCGGGTCGAAGGTTTACGTGACACTGACCGATTTGACCGATCAGAGCAATACCGGCAATCAATTGACCCTCACGCCCGATTCGTCGGCGAAAGGCGTGAAGCTTCGCATCCTGAGAAACGGGCAGCCCGTCGGTTACGGTCCGGATTCCATCGCCGTTGGCAATACCAACCAATGGCTTGTCGGGCCGTCCGCGACAACGACCAGCATTCCGCTGTCCGCGCAATACATTGCGACCGGCCAGGTGTCCGGCGGAACGGTCAAGGGTGTCGCGACGTTCACGATGAGCTATCAGTAAATGATTCGGTAGCGTACCGGGCGCAGGCAATCGCGAACGGCCGGTGCACTACGGCGGTCATCGCTCGATCGATGGCCGAAACAGGCTTCTGTTTCGCAGTCCTTCAGGATTGCATCGGAAGATCATTGACGGACGAAGTCGGGTGTCGCCCGTACGGCCGGTCACGGCATGCGGACGGCTCGACGGCGGAGTCCGTTTTTACATCTCCTAGTACTAGAGGAATTGACATGAAACTCGCATTCTCCAGCATCGCCGCTCTCACCGTCGCTGCCGCGGCAGCACTGCCGGCTGTGTCGCACGCCGCGGACGGCACGATCACCATCAACGGCAAGATCGGCACGCAGACCTGCACGATCGACGGCAACGGCACCGGCAACAAGGACTTCACCGTCGCGCTGCCGAAGGTGTCGACGTCGTCGCTCGCTTCGGGCGGGACGACGGCCGGCCGCACGCCGTTCAAGATCGGCCTGAAGAACTGCTCGCCGGCGACGGGCAATGTTTACACGCACTTCGAGCCGGGTACCACGGTCAACTCGACGACCGGTCAACTGATCAACGTATCGGGGACGGCAAAGAACGTCGAAATCGGTCTGCTCAACGGCGATACGACCAACATCGGGGTCGGCAAGGCCGACGAAAACTCGAAGATCGTCGCGCTGACGAACGGTGCCGCGGATCTCCCGTACTACGCGCAGTACGTCGCGACGGGCGGCGCCGCAGGTCAGGGCACGGTGAACACGTCGGTGATGTACTCGATCATGTATCAGTAATCGACGCTCCCGGCGCGCGCCCGCGCGCCGGGTGTCGCCGATGCGCGGGCTCGTCGTAGCCCGCGCGCTCGACGTCGAACACGCCAGAATAATCTGTGCGATTGCCCTTTTGTCCGGGCGAAACGACGTGTGTTTCCACTACGTATCCGTGATCGATCAGGACGACAAGTCTTCAGGCCGACCACTGTCACGCACCTCGACATTCCGTGTGGCTATCGCGAGGATCGGGCCATACCTGCACAGGCAGGAACGCATCTGTGTCTGCGCGGCGGCTATCGGGATGTTCATTTAGCGATGCGCAGCACGACGGCTTCCAGCCCAAAACCGGCGGTCAATACTTCAGCCTATTTTCCCGACACACGCGAGCCCGCCTCGTCGTCCGTCGACAGCCGTCCGAGTGCCAACCGAACCGCCTCCACGGTCGAATCCCACACGCGCTTCAATGCTTCCGGACCGCCGTCCCGCATCGCATGTTCGGCGCGCGCACATGCGTCGCGCGCATCGACGTCGCCCGCCAGCGCGAAACCGCCGCGCATCGAATGCAGTTCGATGCGAAGCGTATCGGCGTCGCCGCTCGCGAGCGCATCACCGATCGCCACGAGCGAATGCAGCGTCGCGTCGCGCAGCGTGCGCCGCACCTCGTCCGTCATCGCAGGCGCGGCTGGCGCTTGCCCATGCGCCGGCGCGGGCGATGCGGCATCGCGCCCCGCATGCCGCCGCAACGCCGCGTCGAGCGTCTCGATCGACAGCGGCTTGAGCACGACCTCCACCGCGCCGGCCTGTTCGCAGCGCCTGCGATCCTCGTCGGTCGCATGCGCCGTCATCGCGATCACCGGCACGCGCGCGCCCTGCTCGCGCAGGAAGTTCGCGAGCGCGAAGCCGTCGAGTTCCGGCATGCCGAGATCGGTCAGCACGACGTCGTACGGTCGCTCGAAGAACGCGCGCATCGCCTCGATGCCGTTGGAAACGATCGTCGCGTCGTAGCCCAACGCGTCGAGCTGGTCGCGCAGCAACGCCCGGCTTGCCGGATGATCCTCGGCGACGAGTACTTGCAGCGGCTCCTCATCGTCGGCCTCCGCGTCCGCGTCCGCCTCCGCCCCTCCTTCGGGCTTCACCTCCGCTTCGTACCCGCGCGCAGCATCGGCGAACGTCCCGGGTTCCGGCGCATCGTCCCGCCAGCCGGACGGTGCTTCGGGCAGCGGCAACTCGGCCACGAACGTCGTGCCTTCGCCAAGACGGCTGTCGACGCTCAACTCGCCACGCATCAGCGCCACGATGCGCCGGCATAGCGGCAGCCCGAGCCCCGTGCCGCCGAAGCGCCGGTAGATCGACGCGTCGGCCTGGATATAGACGTCGAACAGGGTCGGCAGGCTGTCTTCGGGAATGCCGATGCCCGTATCGCAGACGGCGATTTCGACGCCACGACCGGCCGAGCCCGGCTGCGCAAGCCGCACGTCGATCGTCACGCCGCCGCGCTTCGTAAACTTGATCGCGTTGCTGGCGAGGTTCGACAGCAGTTGCCGCAGCCGTGTCGGGTCGCCCACGTAACCATCGGCGAGATCCGGTGCAATACGGCACGTCAGCGCGAGGTTTTTCGCATCCGCCAGCGGACGGAAGATCGCGGCCACGTCGTTCACGACACGACGCAGGTCGAACGGGATGCTTTCGAGCACCATCTGGTTCGACTCGGCCTTCGACAGATCGAGCACGTCGTTGATGACTCGCAGCAGCGCATCGGACGACGACATGATCGTCCCCAGCCGGCGCCGCAGCGGCGCCGCCATCTGCGCGCGCTCCATCAGCTCCAGGTTACCGATGATCGCGTTGAGCGGCGTGCGGATCTCGTGGCTCATCGTAGCGAGGAACGTCGACTTCGCCTTGTTCGCGAACTCGGCGGCTTCGCGCGCCTCGCGCAGCTTCTCCTCCGCCTGCTTGCGGGCCGTGATGTCGAGCAGCGTGCACAGCAGCACGTCGATGCCGCGGTACTTGGTACGCACGATGTGCGCGTCGAGATAGACGGTGCCGTATCCCGCGCGCTCGACGGCCAGTTCCCGCGTCACGCGCGCACGCGCGTTGCCGGCAAGCGCGCCGTCCCGGTACGCGCGCCACAGCCGCTTGCCGAGCGGCTCGCCCGACACGTCCCGCTCGTACGCGATCAGCGCGTCGTTGCGCACGATGGCTTCGCCGTCGACGAACGACAGCAGCACGAGCCCGGCCGGCGCCGTGCGGATCAGCGTCCGGTTGAGCGCCTCGCTTTCGATCAGGCGAATCGCCCGCCGATTCGCAGGACGCAGCGCGCGCCTGTCGAACATCACGATTGCGATCCACAGCAGCGCGATCGCGAAAAGCGCGGGCGCAACCGTCAAGCTCGCGCGCAAGGCAATGTCGCTCAGAACCGCACGCCATGAGATGGTCGCCATCACCACCTCGTCCGATCTCGGTACCCGGTCGCTGACGACGAAATTCATGCCGACGCGATGTGCGACCGCTCGCTCGCCGGCCTCGTGGCGCGCATGCTCGAGCGCAGTGGCCACCATCGCGCCATCGGGTTGCCCGCCGAGCAGGAGATTTCCGCTGGAATCGACCAGCGCGTATTCCCTGCCGGCGCCCGGCGAGCGCAGTATCCCCTCTATCAGCGGCAGGCTGTTGATGACGAACCAGATGACCGGTTTGCCGTTCGCGCCGCGCACCCATTGCACCATCCGCAGCACGGAGCGCCCGAGCACCGGATCGAATCGCCGGTCCAGCGCAATCGCGTTTCGACGAACGGCGGGCGCGGTCAATACGGCCGCATCCGCTGTCGATGCGGCCGTATCGTTCGTCGTCGGCAGCAGTTGCTCGACGAGTGCCCTCACGTCGAAACCGGCTGGCAGTGCAAGCGCCCGCTTCACGAGTGGATGCCCCGTCGCAACGATGAAATCGCCGTTCGGATCGATCAGATAAGCGGAACCGCCCGGATCGGCCGGTTGCGGCGGCGGCAGGACGCCTGTCACCTCAACCCCCTCGAGATAGCGCGCGAGGTACGGCAAGTGACTGTTCGCCGATACGGCCGGCGGGATGTCGGCGAATGCGGCGATCGCAATTCGCCCTTTTCGCCCGACGAACGTCTGCTTGCCGTGCTTGCCGGCGAGCACCCCGGGCAGGCCCGGCGAATTTTCAGCGACGCTGGCCCACTGCAGCTCCATGTCCTCGACATAGCGATTCCGCAGCGCCCGCATGATTTCGACCTCGGCGACGAGTTCGGCCCTGCGCCCCGTAAACTCGACGCGGAAACGCTCGAGCGACTCCTGCACGTCGAGCAGCAAAACGAGCGTCGCGCACACCAGAATGAACGCCGAGATCGCCGCGCCGCTGCCGTACAACAGAAACTGCTGCTGCCGCCGGACGCGCCCCGGCTCGAATGGCTTGCGAACAGCCACCGCGCCGTGCGAGAAAAGTCTTTTCAGCTTTGCGGGCATGTCGTTTCGATCTCGTTGCTCGTGGCCGGGCATACCGCATCATTCACCGATGCGGGCGCCTCGGCTCCCTGGGAAACAGGGTAGTCGTGTCGCGTGGCGCGCCTCCATCCATACGCAATGCGTCACTTCGGCGGCGCCTGCTCCGAAACGACCGGAGCGTCAACCGGCCCTCGCCGCGTCACGTCGACGAGGCATCGTCGTCAGCCGCGCCGGCGAGATTTTGCTCATCGTTGTAGCGGATCAGATCCGCGTCGCGAACGATCCCGAGTTTCTTCATCGCGCTCGACTTCTGCGAACTGATGGTTTGCTTGCTGCGATGCAGCTGCGCAGCGATCTCTCCCACCGTGTAGCCCGCGCCGAACAATCGGACAACCTCGATCTCGCGCGTCGTCAGTGCGCGGGCGGCGGGCTCGGATTGGATGTCCTGCAGGAGTTGCTTGATGTACGGCGACATGTAATTCGCACCGACGTATGCGGCATGCACGGCGCCGATCAGGTGCGAGATCGCGTCCGACTTGCTGAGGATGCAACTCACGCCCTGCTTGTGGATCGCACGCAGCACGCTCGGATTGTCGATCATCGTGATCGTCACGATATGCAGCGCCGGATAGCGGCGCTGCAGGAACGACAGCAGCACGAGCCCGTCGCCGTACTTGCCGCCCGGCATCACATAGTCGAGCACGAGCACATCGCTCTGCTGCGCGTCGAGCGCCGCAACCAGGTCCGTCGAGTTCGAAACCGTGCCCACAAGCTTGATCGTGCTGTTACCTTGCAGCGACTGCGACATGCCGAGCGCGGACGCCGGATGATCGTCGGCCACCATCACGCGCACAAAGAATTCGTCCATGTTCCTGTTTCCCCGAGGCTTTCAGTCACGCATCCGGTCCCCGCTGCGACGGGGGGCACGCTCGCGCCATCGTATCGATGGCTGGCCGCAATCGGCGCACCGGACTCATAGTGACTCAATTTTAAGATAAATCCCGGTTCGCCCTGCAATCAGGGCGGGCCACGCGGCGGACGATACGCGCCGGTGCCCGTGATGCGCACGGCCTGTCCGCACGGCTGCGCCGCGCAGATTTGCCGAAACTCGCAACAGTTCGGCGCTGTTACGGGATACCGCGACGGCGTCCGGCTGCGCTCTCTCGCAGCGCGGTCGTGCCGCTACACGTCGCGCTATCGGTGGCTCGAATCGCCGGGCAGGTCGTGCGATTTGTCATCCACTCGATTTTTCCACTCGATCAGCGCACGTCGCCGCTGAACCGGAGACATGAGCAGAAACTCGTTCATCATCGTCAGGAATTCCCGGCGGGATTTCTCAGAGAGTGCAGCAAATTCGAGCAACAGTGCGAATATTTTCCCTACATGGCGCACGGCGTTCCCCTCCAGTATTAATTTGAACTCTGCCGCGCGACGTGCGTCGGCACCCTGCCTTTGTTATTTTGGATACGCGTTGATGCGTACGCTGCTGTTGGTTACTTGTCATGCAAAGCCGTTTCATGTTTGGTTGAGCCCGATGGGCACGCGGCCGCGCACGGCTCCTTCGTCGAAGTAGCCGCACGACGCTGCCGCGCTTGTGCAAGCGCGCCGCGCAGGTGCTTGAGCGTCACGGGTTTCGTCAAGACGCGTCGCACACCGGCTGCCGCGTAGCGGTGCATGCCTTCGGGCGTCAAATGCGACGTCACGACCAGTACGTCGCACGCCGCATCGACGCCGCGTGCCGCTTCCGCCAGTTGGTGCGCGCGCATGTCGGGCAGATCGTCGCCGATCAGCAGCACGTCCCAGTCGTCGCCGGCCAGCAATTCGAGCGCCTCGCGCCCCGATCCGACCTCGGTTGCCGCACAGCCAAGCGCGTACAACTGTTCGCTGAAAATCGAGCCGTTGATCGTTTCGTCGTCTGCGACAAGCACGCGCAAGGCGCGAACGCCTTGCGCGGCCGCGTCGCGCGACGTTTCGGTCAGCGCCAGATCGTGGGCGTGCGAGTCGTCACGCCGCGGGTCATCGCCCGATGCGACATCGATCCCGCTTTCGTCTCCCACCGTGCCGCCAAGCGCCAACGCAGCACGCAAGCCTCCGAGCGAATAACTCGATACGCGTACCGTGCCGCCCGCGCGGTACGGTTCGAGCGGGCCGTCAGGTATCGCGAGTATCAGCGGTGCGCAATCGCTCAGGCTGGCCAGATCCGCGTGCGACCATGTGTCGGAATCGCCGAACAGCATGACCGTGCCGCGTCGTGCAATGCCGGCCGGCAGACGCGACGGACTGTCGTACACGCTGACGCCGAACCCCCATGCGCGCAGATGCGGCAACGCAAAATCGCGCCACCCGGGATGGGCGGCGATCAGCGTCAGCCCGTGTGCGTGAGCCGTGCGTGGCCGGTCGAGTGCGACGATGTCCAGGCCGAGCGGCAGAAGTACCGTGAAACGGCTGCCGGCGCCCGGTTCGCTCGCCACCTCGATGCAGCCGCCCATCGCCGCGACGAGCCGGTCGCACAACGCAAGCCCGAGCCCCGTGCCGCCGTAACGCCGTGTGATCGACGTGTCGACCTGCGAAAACGCGTTGAACAACTTGCGTCGATGTTCAGCGGCGATGCCGATGCCGGTGTCCTCGACCTCGACCGCCAGTTCCGGCGTGCCGTGCCTTTCGGCAACGACCGCGACGCGCACGGTCACGCGGCCGACGTCGGTAAACTTGAGCGCGTTGCTCAGCAGGTTGCGGAGCACTTGCGCGAACCGGGTCGGATCGCCACGCATCCGTTGCGTACTGCTCGCATGGATCTCGCAGAAGAGCTGTACGCCCTTCGCTTTCGCGATCGTCGCAAACGCGTTCAACTCGCGCTCGACCGTCGCGATCACGTCGAACTCGATCGATTCCACCGACATCGCACCGGCCTCGATCTTCGAGAAGTCGAGAATGTCGCTGACGAGCGCGAGCAGGCTCGTCGCCGACGTGCGCAACGTGTGCACGCGATCATGCTGGGTCGCATCGAGCGCCGAGCGCTCGAGCAGTTCGAGGTTGCCGAGAATCACGTTCAGCGGCGTACGGATCTCGTGGCTCATCGCCGCGAGGAACGACGATTTCGCGGCGTTGGCCGAATCGGCCGCGCGCACGGCCTCTTCCAACTGCTGCACAAGTTGCCGCTTGGCGGTCATGTCCGCGACCGCGGCGATCAGCACGTCCGTGCCCTGATAGCGCGCGCCGCACGCAATGAATTCGAGGTGCAGATGCGCGGCTTCCACGCCCCCCACCAGGAGGTCGTCGTGCAACACGCCGCCTGCGTCGCCGCGCGCCTGCCATGCGTCGGCCACCTGACTCGACAGCGCGTGATAGTCGCCGCCGATCCGCGCGACCATGTCCGTGAGCGCAGGGCTCACGAGCATGAAACGCCCGTCGTCGCGCGCGATCAGCCCGAGCCCGATCGGCGCCATCTCGATCACGCTGCGGCACAGCGCTTCGCTGTCGAACACACGCTGCGAACGCGTGTAGAGCGGCACGAACTCGCGCCGATGAAAGCGCAGCAGCAGCCCCCACATGACCGCGAGCGCGAGCAGCGTCGCGGCGCCGAGCGTACCGGCCGAACGCGCGACGCCGGCCGCAATGTCGGTCCACGACAGCGCATAGGCAAGCGTCCAGCCCGTCGATTCGAGCTTGCCGTGAAACAACAGGAAGCCATCGCGGAACACGGGCGCGCCCGACGCCGACGCGCCCCCCCGCCACGGGTTCAGCTTCAACAGGCTTTCCACGCGATCGGCATCGCGCGCCGACGGATCCATCGTGACGAGCCGGCCATCGGCCGTCGTGATGTAGAACGCGCCTTCCGGGCGATAGTCGGCAAGCCAGGACAGCAGGTAATCGGACGGATATTCGGTGACGAGCACCGCGAATGGCTTGTCGTTGTCGCGCGCCTCGGCCGCGAGCCGAATGCGCGACTGCCCGGACACGGGATCGGTGAACGGCGCCAGCCACCGCACATGAGGCCGCGCATCGGCGATGCCCGGATACGGGCGCTCGAAATCGACGCGCAGCGCGTCCAGCACGCGTGTGCGGCTTTCCGGCGAAACCAGCGCCGGATCGTCGCGGTCCCGATGAGGTATCAGCGCGAACAATCCCGTGCGCGCGCTGTAGTGGTAGCCCTCCAGCGTGCGCCCGCGATTGATCGAACTGGCCGCGCAGATGCGTGCCAGCAGGACCGACAGCGACAGATAGCGCGCGACTTCGGCGCGGTTGCCGGTTTGCGCCGGCACACCGACGATGAGTGACGGATGCGGCCGGGTCGAGAGGCGTTGGTCGTTGGCGAAGAATTCGTCGACGACGGCCGCCGGCGCGTCGCTGGCCTCCTGCCAGATCAGCTGCGCGTTCGCAACGGCGTTGCGGAACGAGGTTTCGCTCACCTGGATTTCGTTGAGCGTCTGCTCCAGGCCATTCAGGTAGTTGCGCCGCGCCCCCTCGACATAACCCGAGACGATCGACGCCATCCCGAGACCGCAAGCGATCAGGACAAGGACGGTGACGACGATTCCGCCGCCGAACACCGAAATGCTCTGATAACGACGAAGGGATTGAAGCGGGCTCTGCGACATGGCGCGCGGCGACGACCGCGAACGCGGCCGGAACGACGTCGTTCCAGCCCCCGTGATCGTCTCGGAAAACACCTGGAAAAAAGGAGGGATTTCCGATCATGCCAAAGGCCCGCGCGGGCGTCCTCATCGAATGAACCATTTCGTACACGTCACACATAATGCAGAAATACTTTCGGACTTGACCGAAAGTTGATGCCGCAAATTTGAGTCGCTTGTTCCGCATTGCGTTGAATGAGCGTTCGGCGAGCCAACATCTCGGGCAATGCAATGAGTTGAAGTTTTTTGGGAGATAGCTCCGATCGCGCTGCCACCTTGACGCGTACTGCCGACGCGAATAGCGACTGTTCCGACGATTCCGCGGGCGTGCTAGGCTCGCCGCCAAAAAGAAAAGGTTCTTCACGAATCGACGTGAAGAACCTTTGAAAGGCATCGTTTCGACGACGACCGGTCGGCGATGGTATGCGTACCACCATCGCCGACCGGCCAACCCGCCCGGCACCTGCGCCGAACGGGCGCCGAATCGAAGCCGCGACGGCACGACGTGCCCGGAAGGCGAGCGGCACTGCAACGAACGCCGCCTCCCGGAACGGGACCGATTAGTTCCCGATTTAGCGGAGATTGAGGCCCACGAGCTGCACCGTCGCCGCGCTTCCGCTCACGCTATTGCCGCTCATCCAGCCGAAGTTGACGCCGAACAGCCCACCGTAGAACTGGTCGTACCCGGCCGTGTAGGCAATACGGCTGCTCGAGTTCGAACGATCGACGTTGCCGAAGTTTTCGCCGGCTACGCCGCCCAGCCGTGCATAGCGCCCGCCGGACACCGAACCCGACGCCGACGACGACGCGATCTTGCCGTCGTTGTCGCCGACGAGACCGCCGACCGAACTGCCGTCGCCGCCCTTCGCCGAACCGGAAGCGTCGGATGCATCGATCGATGCGTCCATGAAGTTATGGCCGACCAGACCGCCGACGAAGCTATCGGCGCCCGCAACGACGTCACCCGACGCGCTCGACGACGACACGCGGCCCATGTTGAATCCGACCAGGCCGCCTGCCTTGCCCGTACCGGCGACGTTCACGGCCCCGCTTGCTTTGGATCTCGCCACCGAACCGGCATTCAAGCCGACGAGACCGCCTGCCATGCCGTTATTGCCGGCCGATACGTCGCCGCCTGCCGACGAAGCAGTCACGGTGCCGTAGTTTCCGCCGACGAGACCGCCCGCCTGGCTCTGCGCACCGACCTTGACCGTTCCGTTGGCCGACGAACCGTCCACCTTGCCCAGGTTCGAGCCGACGAGGCCGCCAGCCTGCACGTTGTCGCGCCCGTTCACGTTGCCGTGCGCGCTCGATGCGATCACCTCGCCGAGGAAGCCGTTGCGGCCGACGAGGCCACCCAGCTCGCTGTCGGCGCCCGCCAAAACGTCGCCGTTCGCGGTGGATGCGCTGACCGTGCCCGCGTTATATCCCACGAGCCCGCCCGCCACCGCGGCGTTGCCGGCCTGAACGCTGCCGTTCGCCATCGACGCCAGGATCGTCGCACGGTTGACGCCAACGAGCCCGCCGACGATAGCCGACTTGCCGGCAACGACATTGCCGCCCGCCGTCGACGAAGCGATCTTGCCGAGGTTTTCCCCGACCAGGCCGCCCGCCTTGGCGTTGTCGCCCACGGTCACGCTGCCCGTCGCGTCGGAGGCGTCGATCGATGCGGTGTTGTAGCCGACGAGGCCGCCTGCCGTCGCGTCATGGCCGGCCCGCACGCTCGCGGACGACAAAGATGCCTTGATGCTCCCGCCTTCGTGGAAACCGACGAGACCGCCGACACGCGCGCCGCGGGCCATGGCGGTGACGCTGCCTGCTGCCGTCGACGCCGTGATGACGCCGCGGTTGAAACCGACCAGACCGCCCGTGTTGCCGGCCGACTGGCTGCTGACCTGTACGTCGGCGCGGCTGTTGCTGATGATCGCGTCGCCGCGATTCGGCCACAGGACAGTGAGGTTTTCTCCAACCAGACCGCCGACGGACATCGCATCCTTGTCGCCTTCGACTCGACCGGAAACGAATGCGCGATCGATCCGTCCGCTCAGGTTGCTGCCGACCAGACCACCGACCATCGCACGACCGCTGCCGCTGACCAGAACGTCCTTCGCCTTCACGTTCGAGATCTCGCCCATGTTGTAGCCGGCCAATGCGCCGACGCTGACGGGCGAACCGCCGGCCGGAGCAAATGCCCGCGCCGTGATTTTTTCAAGCGTGAGATTGGCGATACGGCCGGTATTGGCTGCGAACAACCCGACGAGCGCCACGCCGGGATTCGTGACCGACAGGTTGCGCACGGTATTACCCAGACCGTCGAACACGCCGCCGAAGCTCGCGCTGCTGCCGCCGAGGCTGCGGAATTGCGCGCCCTTGCCGTCGATCGCATTACCCAGCACGTAGCGGCCGTTCATGTTGCCTTCGACGCTGCGCAGCCCTGCGAGATCGTGAATCACCCGATACGCTTCACCGTTCGCCGAGAACGACGCATTGCGGCCCGACAACGTGACCACCGCATCGTCGTTCGTGAGCGTGTGGCCGCTGCCCGAGTTCAGCGCGAGGCTCGCGTTTTCGCCTGTCAGCGTCAGCTTGTTGCCGAGCCGGATTTGTTTTGCCGCGTTCACCGTCACGCCCGCGTTCGCGCCGCTCGCCGTCAGCGACTGCTTCAGGTCGACGTTGCCCTTTTTCGACGTCAGCGCCAGCGCGTTGTCGCTCGTCCAGCTCACCGCGTCGCCCACCGTCAGGTCGCCCGACGTGTTGGTCAGCGCCACGTTCGTCGTGCCCAGGTTGCGCGACAGCGTCTCTCCGTCGATCGCGGCGTCGGCGTTGCCGCCTACCGCGGTGTTGGCCGCCTCGATCGCCCACAGACCCGCCTTGCCCGACGCCGCACGCGTATCCACCTGCACGTCGCGCGACACCACCACCCGCTCGCCGCGCGTCGTCACCGTGCCGCCCGCCGTCGACGCGTCCTGCGCGCTCGCGTCGAGCTTCCCGCCGACATGAACCTGGCCGCCGTCCAGCGTGATCTTCCCGGCGCGGCTGCTCAGGCCCTTCGCCTCGATCGTGCCGCTGTTCTTGACCACCGAGCCCAGCAGATCGCCTGCCGCGCGCGCCGTCATCAGCACTTCCCCGCCGTCCGCCTTCAGCAGCCCGCCGTTGTGCGCCTGCGCATCCACCGCTCCGCCTTCCACCTGCAGGTTCAGCAACCCGTTACCGTCGAAGTTCACGTTGAACGCATTGCCCGCACCCAACGCCACGCGGCCCATCTGCGCGCGGATCACGCCCGTGTTCGACACTCGCGCGCCCAGCAACGCCACGCTGCCGCCGTCCGCCGCCGCGATCGTCCCCGCGTTCTCCACCGACTGGCCCGACGTGCCCGCGAACCGGTAGCGGCCCGCCATGAAATCCGCGTCCGACAGGTTCTGCGTCGACGCCACCAGGCCACCCACGTTCACCTGCGCACCCGCGCCGAACATCACCCCGTTCGGGTTCACCAGGAACACGCGCCCGTTCGCGTCCAGCTGACCGTGAATCTGGCTGCCGTTCGCACCGATCACCCGGTTCAGCGCGATCGACTGGCTCGTCGGCTGCCGGAACGACACCCGCTCGCCGCCGCCCACGCTGAAGTCCTGCCAGTTCGTGATCAGCTTGTCCGTGTGCTGGTGGATCGACATCGTCTTGTTGTCCGCCGATGTATCGATGTTCGCGTTACCCGACTTGATCTCACCACCCGTCGGCAGCGCGTATGCGCCCGACGCCATTGCCAACCCCAGCAGCGACACGCCCGCCGCGAGCAGGCGCTTGCCGCCGCCCGACTTGCCGCGACGGCGCGCCGTTTCCCCGACTGCGCACCAGCCACCCTGCACTTCATTCCATACCAATGAATAGGCCTTGTTCATTTTGGTATCCTCTTTAATTTATTGTAGAAAACCCGCCTTGCCAGACGGACCGATCACGCGTTCTCAGAAATACTGAGCGGCCTGAACCCATACGCTCGGCGCGCGGGTCGGCGAACCGAACGCCGCACCGAGCGGCCACGCAGCCGTCAACGTCACCTGGCGCTTCGCACCGTACCAGCTCGCGCCGACACCGCCGGCCTGCATGTGCTGCATGTTTCGCCCTCGCGCCCACGGGTGCTTGTCGGCCTGCACGCGCCCGGCGTCGACGAACGTGCTGACCTGCCATCCGGGCGCGACGAGATAACGCAACTCGGCGCTGGCCTGCCAGCCCTGGTCGCCGCTGCCGGCGCCGAGTGCATACGCGCGCACGCCGTACGGGCCGCCGAGACTGAATTTCTCCGATTCGTCGAGATTGCGCGACGCGAGTTGCGCACTGAATTGCGTGTACAACTCGAACCGACGCCCCAGCGCCTGCACGCGCAGCGCACTCACATTCAGCTTCGCAAAGCTGCCGATCGACTTCTTCAGCTCGTCCGCTTCGAACGGATCGTTGCTGCGCAGCCGTCCGATGCCGAACATCACCGAGAACCCGTTGCGGCCGCCGCCCAGCAAGCTGTCCTGACTGTTGCCGCTGATGCCGAAGGTCCACAGGCCGACGTTCTTGTCGCGCCGGATGTCGAATATGCCGTAGTCGTCGCGCAGGTTCTTGTTTTCGTACTGGACCTGCGCGCTGACGCTCACGCTGCGCGCGCGCACGAGCGGCTGCGTGACGTACGCGGTTTGCACGCTCGCTCGGCCTTGCGATTCGAGATCGGAAAAAGCGCCGCCGAGCCGGTAGCGCAGCGACGAATACGCGACGCCGACCCGCGTCGACGCGGGCCCGACCGGTACCTGGTAAGCGGCACGGTAGTAGCGCTGCAGTTCGTTGCTGACGAGCCCGCGCAGGCTCAGGCGATCGCCGAGCCGCAGCGGTGAATTGACGTCGACACTGCCGCCGAGACGGTAGCGCCCGAGCGCCACGTCGCCGAAGTTGTCGAATTCGAGCGATCCGGACGCGAGCGGCCCTTTGTCGGCGTCGACGACGAGATCGGTGGTGCCCGGCATTGCTCCCGGACGCAACGTGCCGCGCGCACTGACGCCGGCCAGGTCGTCGAGCAGCAACAAGCTGCGCTCGAGATCGGGCCCGCGTACGACATCGCCCGGATGCAGCGCCGAGAGCGGCTGGCGCAGCGCGGCACCGAGCACGCGCGAATGGTTCTGGATCGTGATTGCGCCGTAGCGTCCTTCGGCGATTTCGATACGCACGACGCCGTCGTCGATGTCCTGGCGGGGCAGGTAGGCGCGCGCGAGCACGTAGCCATGGCGACGATAGTAGGCAGTGATGCGCCCGGTGGCGCGTTGCAGGTCGGCGAAACTCAGCGTGCTGCCGGCCAGATCGGCAACGAGCGGCAGTAGTTTGTCGCTGCCGAACACGGTATTGCCGTCGAGCGCGAATGCATGAACGAGCACGCGAGGCCCCGACTCGGGCGCGCTCTCGGAGGCATCTTCAGACGGCGCCGTCGTCAGATCGGGCGCGGCTTCCGGCGGCAACTCCGGACGCGGTGTCTCGATGTCTCGCATCGCTCGTCCCGCGTCCGGCACTTGCGCATGAACCGGCTCGAACAGGCCCGCGACACCGCCGCAGATCAGTGCCACGCACAATGCGTGTCGGCCCCGCAGAGCCACGCCGACGTCACGCGGCGCCGCATACGAACCGGCATCGTGCGATCGCATCGCTTCGACGCTACCGATGCCGCCCCGACGGCGATCGACGACTTGCATATGATCTACCCACATGGAATACGTTCGGACCTTACCGGCAAGGCACTTGCCAGCTTTGACTCAAGTGCCGAATGCTACAGACAGACATTTCGCATGTATTTAGATCACGTACGAAATTTCGTGACTAAATTTTTAATTGCTGGTGTAGCCACACGATGCGTACGAATGGTAAAGACGGCTTCGGTTTTATCGAAAGGATGGAAGCCAGTCGGCTATCGGCCAAATCCTGGCGCGAGCACGGTTGACCACCTGCAGCGGCACTTCTAAACTGGCATTCCTTTTTACGTCGCTCACGCAAAAGGGACTCCCATGATCGACCTTTCCACGCTCGCACTGTTCTCCGGCGCGTGTCTCGCGCTGACCGCCACGCCGGGCCCCGACATGCTGCTGATCGCGTCCCGTAGCGTGAGCCAGGGACGGCGCGCGGGTTTCGCAACGCTCGCGGGCATTCAGGCCGGCACCTACTGCCACGCGCTCGCGGCCGCGCTCGGGCTGTCGCAGCTCTTTGTCGCGGTGCCGATCGCCTACGATGCCGTGCGCTTCGCGGGCGCAGCGTATCTGCTGTATCTCGCATGGAGGACGTTCCGCTCGGATGCGACCGCGCTGTCGCCCGTTGCATCGCAGCGGCGCCACTCGACCGCGACGATCTTCCGCCAGGGCCTGACGACGAACCTGCTGAATCCGAAGATGGCGCTGTTCGTGCTCGCGCTGTTCCCGCAGTTCGTGCGGCCCGAGCACGGTTCGATCGCCGTGCAGATTCTCGTGCTCGCGACGGTGCTCAACCTGATCGGGATCGTCGTCAACGGCGCGGTCATTCTCTCCGCGAGCCGACTGAGCCAGCGGATCGGTGCGCGCCGCCGCCCGTCGAAGCTGCCGCAATATCTGCTCGGCACGGTGTTCGTGGGGCTCGCGGCACGGCTCGCGGTGGCGGGGCGGAATTGATCTCGCCCCCTCCCGAAGCACACGGGCAGGCCTGATATCCATTCGGATAACTAGTCGAATTCAGGCCACGGGCAAACAATCCGGCTCGCACATCAGCAACGAAGCACCGGAGAAACGTCCGCACGTTTCTCCGGTGCTTCCGTGCATTCGACGAGCCGCCCTCATGAGAAACACGACGGCGCTCCTTCTTGCAAAGAAATAACATATTTGTTACTATGCGAACCGTCGCGTATGAAATCCATTTCTTCAGCGAGCAGATCGAGGCAGGCGTGTTTGCGTTACCGAAGACGCTGACCGCCAGGTTCTTCGCACTCGCTGACCGTATGGAGCAGTACGGCCCGAATCTGGGCGAACCTCACACCAGGCCGACGGGCGACGGGTTGTATGAAATGCGCTTGAAGGGTCTGGAGGGTATCGCCCGTGTGTTTTACTGCGCGGTCGTCAACCGGCGAATCGTCATGCTTCACTGCTTCGTGAAGAAGACGCAGAAAACGCCGCAGAAGGCGCTGGAAACCGCGCGCCGTCGATTGAAGGAGGTTCGATATGGCAACCTATAAGGCACTGCGCGAGCGCGCGTTGGCCGATCCGACGGTACGTGCCGAATATGAACGGCTGAACCGCGAGGAATTCGCGTTGCTCGACGCAATGCTGGCCGCCCGGCGAGCCGCCGGTCTTTCGCAAGCCGATGTGGCAGAGCGAATGGGCACGAAGGCGCCTGCCGTCACGCGGCTCGAACGCGCGCTCGCGACGGGCCAGCACTCGCCGTCGATCGATACGCTACGCAAGTATGCCGCCGCGTGCGGCAAGAAACTCGTGATCTCTTTCGCCTGAGTCACACCAAGGCCCAGACATGCATGGATCGACCGCCAGTTCCTCGAGCGACTGACGGCCCGCCTGCCCCGTATCGCGCCTATTCCCCACCCGCGCATCCATCGTCGGCGCGATCGCGCGTATCCACCACCACGCACAGTTCCCGGCTGTTCATCAAACTCGCCGGCGTCACCGTGCGGCGCCGCCACGGAATCCGGCCGAAATACCAGATCTTCCAGAAACCGAGCGGATGATCTGGATTCCTGAGCAGCAGCGTGTCGAAGGTCTCGACATCGCCGAGCACGATCCGCGTCGCATCGCGCACGACTTCACGCACGAAACGCGAGCAGAACTGCCGGCGCGACGCGAGATTGAAACCCGTGTCGTAGACCACGCCGATCCGGCGCATCGCCGCGTCGACGAGCCTGCGCCGCTGCGCGGCATCGAGCGGCTGCTTCAGCCGCGCGATCACGCATGCACCGCGATCGGAGCGCGCGAGAAACCGCGACATCGTCGTGACGCGCGACAGCGGAAACGTGCTCTCCGCGACCAGCGCTTCGCCGCCGCGCTCGCCGACGACGATCCCGACATGATTCGTCCATGAGCGCGTCGCGCTCGCCACTTCGAGAAACGGCCGCACCGTCACGCGGATGAAGACGATGTCGCCGATCTCCGGCTCGACCGGCAACGGCACGTCATGCGACTCGGGAGAACCGACGGAGAAAAGACGCCGCAGGCCCACGCCGGGCGAACGGATCATGAGCGGCTGGCAGCCGGTGTCGACAAGCATACGGACCTCGCGCGAGTAAACGAGACGCCAGCATGTCAGCCGCGACCGCGCGCCGCATCCGCTTCATACGCGAGGGTGTGAATCCGCGCCGCGGGGTGGCGGATTTCGATACCGGCGTGACGCATGACACTCGACGCCGAACAGTCAGCGCGTCGCGCCCAGCGCCACGCGCAGCCGTTCCATCAACTGCGTGTAATGCCGCAGCACGTCGTCCTTCGACACGACATTCGCGGTCGCGAAACGCTCGGACCACGCCGGCTTCCATTCATACGAGCCGTGCACGCTCCGGTCGCCGTCGGGCGCCTGGATCAGCGAACGGATCCGCGCGTCGCGGCCCGGGCCCGTGTGCATGTCGAACAGCGCGTGGATGTACGTGTGATACGCGTCGTACACGTCATCGTCGAACAGGTAGCGATAGATGTGAAACGTGCGGTCGAGTTCGCGCTTCGCGCGGATCACGTCGTCCGGCGAAATGTCCTTCCAGTAGCCGATCCACGTATAGAAGCACAGCAGCGCATTGAGCTGCGGCGCGACCGCGTCGTACAGCGCGAGGCGCTTCTCGATCAGCCGCTGGTTGGTCCACTGCACGAGTTCGAGCCGCTTCAGACGGCGCGCGACGAGCCAGCCGAGGCACGCCACCGACAACGGTGTCAGCACGCCGAGCGTGAGCTTGACGATTTCCAGCGAATTCCACGGATTGTTGAATGGCTGCATGAATGGCCCGACAAGAAGAAACACACCCGCGCCGGCACATGATTCGGCGCGCGCGCCGCCTGCCCGATCGCGTTGACATTGACCGTTAGTTGCTTGCGCATCGAACGTCGCACGACGGTGCGAGCCGTACGTTCGATGCGGCGTGACTCGCCAGTTTATCCAACGATTGTCACCGAGCCATGACCGTTCGTCGACTCGTCGACGCACGCCTGCGCCGCGCTAGGTCGGCAGCGCCGACGTGAGCTTGACCTTCTGCATCGGAATATCGGTCTTCACGCTCAGCACGCCGGGAATGCGCGTGAGGGTTTCCATCTGGAAACGGCGGTAGTCGTCGATGTCGGCCGCGACGACCCGCAGCAGGAAATCGCAATCGCCGGCCATCAGGTGGCACTCGACGACTTCCGGCATCTGCTGGACCGCATCGGCGAAACGGTTCACGGATTCCGCGTCCTGCCCCTTCAGCCACACGCGTGTGAAGATCGTCAGCCCCTTGCCGACCTTCGCGGGATTCAGCACGGCCACGTATTTCTCGATCACGCCCGCTTCCTCGAGGAGGCGCACGCGCCGCAGGCACGGCGACGGCGACAATCCGACCTCGTGCGCTAGCTCCACGTTCTGCATGCGGCCGTCGCGCTGGAGGGCGCTCAGGATCCGGCGGTCGATGGCGTCCAGTTTCATTTGGCATCCGATTCCAAAAAATTCGCAAATCACGCGTTCAATGCCAAATTCTCAGAAAAATCTGGCCACAACGCAACCCGATTCGAGTCAAAAAAGCAGACAATCCCTCCCCCGAAGGAGGAGTAATGAGCAGTAGCGTTTCAACGTCGTCCGGGCTTCGCGACAAGCCCGCCTATGTCGCCGAGATGGGTCGCGGTTTGCGCGCGGCGCTGCCCGTCATGCTGGGTTTCGTGCCGTTCGCGCTGGTGCTGGGCGCGCAGGCCGCGCAGAAAGGGCTGAGCCTGTTCGAGGTGCCGATGATGACGGGCCTGAACTTCGGCGGCGGGTCCGAATTCGCGGCGATCCATCTGTGGACCTCGCCGCCGCACATCGCGCTGATCGTCGCGATGTCGTTCCTCGTGAATTCGCGCCACATCCTGATGGGTGCGGCGTTCGAGCCGACTATCCGTCACCTGCCGCGCCGCCGCGCGTTTGTCGCGCTGTTCTTCATGTGCGACGAGAGCTGGGCGATGTCGCTCGCCGACGCGCGCTCGCGCTCGGCCACGCACATCAGCGTGCCCTATTACGCGGGCATCTGCGTGGGGCTCTACCTGACGTGGATCTCGATGACCACGCTCGGCGCGGCGGTCGGCCCGACGATCGGCAACGTCGAGCAGTACGGCTTCGACATGGCGTTCACGGCCGTGTTTCTGGTGCTGCTGCGCGGGATGTGGAAAGGGATGCGCGCGAGCCGCCCGTGGTTCGTCAGCCTCGTCGTCGCGGCGGCCACGCACCTGGCCGTGCCCGGCGCGTGGTACGTCGCGGCCGGCGCGTGTGCGGGACTGATCGCCGCGCTGCTGTGGGAGCCGCGCGATGCCTGAGCTTCCGGATTTCAGCACGGTCGCGACGATCGTGCTGATGGCGTCGACGACCTATCTGTCGCGCATCCTCGGCTACGTGCTGCTGCGCAACCGCACGCTCAGCCCGCGCATGGCATCGGTGATGGAGAACGTGCCCGGCTGCGTGCTGATCTCGGTGATCGCACCGGCCTTCGTGTCGACTCGCCCGGCCGACCTGCTCGCGCTCGCCATCACGCTGCTGGCGGCAACCCGCCTGTCGATCCTGCCGACCGTCATCGTCGGCGTCGCGTCGGCCGGGCTGTTGCGGCACCTGCTCGGATAAACCGTTCCGACCCGCCGCGTGCGCGGCACCTCCACCGATCAACGGGCGCGCGATGCGCCCGTTTTCACATCCGCGCCGGCGGCACGACACGGCAATGCTCACGCAGGAATGCTAGCCTTGTGGCTTGCGCCGCGCTGTACTCCCCTCTCATCGCCCATCTCCGCGAGGATCGTCCCGATGCAAGAAACTCCGCTGTTCGACCGCGTCCTGCTCACCAACGACGACGGATTCGATGCCCCCGGCCTGGAAGTGCTCGAACAGGTCGCCACGCAACTGGCGCGCGAAGTGTGGATCGTCGCGCCGGCGGAAGACCAGAGCGGCACGTCCCATTCGCTGAGCCTGCATGAACCGCTGCGCGTGCATCGCAAGGGCGAGCGCCGCTTCGCGGTGCGCGGCACGCCCGGCGACTGCGTCGCGATCGCGATCAGCCACCTGATGAAGGATGCGCGGCCGGATGTCGTGCTGTCCGGCGTGAATCGCGGTGCGAATCTCGGCACGGAAACGGTGTTTTCCGGAACGGTCGGCGCCGCGATGACGAGCATGCTGGTCGGCGTGCCGGCCATCGCGCTGAGCCAGGCGTTCACCGATCGCAATGCGGTGCCGTGGAATACGGCGCTCGCGCTCGCGCCCGACGTCATTCGCCGGCTCGCCGCCGCCGGCTGGGCCGACGACGCGTGCCTCAACGTGAATTTCCCGGCACGACCGGCCGACGACGTGCGCGGTTTGAAGGCGACGAACCAGGGCGCCGGCACGCTGCGGGGCGTCGAGATCGTGTCGGGCCGCGATCCGCGCGAGATCGACTATCACTGGCTGAAACTAGCCCGCGCGCCGCGCGAGGACGATCCGGATTCGGAAACGGTCGCGCTGGGCGAAGGGTATGTCGCCGTCACGCCGCTGAAGTTCGAGCGCACGCACGACGATGCGCTCGCGAAGCTGCGAGCGAACCTCGGCTGATCCGACATCCGCCAAGCGGCCCCGGCGAGTGCGCGTGTGATGCCGACGCGCGCACCGCGTGATGACGATGCCAACTTGGAGACGGTCGCACCCGGTGACAGGCGTGTCGCCGTCACGCCGCTGAAGCTCGAGCGCACGCACGACGCTGCGCTCGCGCGGCTACGGTCGAGCCTCGGCTGACCGGACATCCGGCAAGCGGCCCCGGCGAGTGCGCGCGTGATGCTGACGCGCGCACCGCGTGACGACGATGCCGACTCGCAGACGAATCGCACCCGGCGGAAAATATGTCGCCGTCACGCCGCTGATGTTCGAGCGCTTGCGCAGCCAACCGGCTGCGTCACCGCGTCTGCGCTCGACACACCCCGCACCCCGTCACGTCAGGTTCAATCCGCCGTCGAGCATCACGATCTCGCCCGTCACATAATCGGACGCGACGAGCATCGCGACTGTCTGTGCGATGTCGTCCGGTGTCGCCGCGCGGCGCATCGGCGCGCGCTCGCGCCAGAGCTGCTGGGCTTCGGTCCAGTCGGCGGTCAGCGGCGTATCGACCAGCCCCGGCGCGACCGCATTGACGCGAATCGCCGGCGCGAGCGTGCGCGCCAGCAGCCGCGTCGTGTGGTTGAGCGCGGCCTTCGCCGCCGCATACGGAATCGACGCGCCCTTGGGCCGCACGCCCGCATGCGAGCTGACGTTCACGACGCAACCGGCCCGCCCGCGCGACGCCGCTTCGAGCAGCGCGGGTTGCGCTTCGGCAACGAGCCGGAACGGCGCGATCACGTTGATCTCGTGCATCTCGCTCCATACGTCGGGCGTGGCCGCGGCGAGATCGTCGTGCGGGATCACGCGGCTGACGCCCGCATTGTTGATCAGCACGTCGAGCCGCCCGTGCACGGCGAGCGCGTCGCGAATCAGCCGCACGCGTTCGGCGTCGTCGGCGAGATCGGCCTGCACGTAAGCCCCGCCGAGTTCGCGCGCCATCGCGCGGCCTGTCTCGGCCGAACTGCGGGAGTGCAGGATCACCGCGTAGCCGTCCGCCGTCAGGCGACGCGCGATGGCCGCGCCGATCCCCGACGTCGATCCGGTGACGAGCGCGACAGGTCGGTGCAGACGCGACGCGCGCGGCTCGGCGACGGTTTCGGTTTCAGGCTGCGTTTCGGAAATCGGGGCAGAGATCGGTGGAAGCGGCGCGTCCATATCGGGGAACCCTGTCAGTGGCGTTCCCGCATCATAATCGCGACGATGCCCCCGGACGCGAACGTCACGGCGGCTACCACGAGGATCGCCGCGGCAAAGCCGAAGCGGTCGGCCATCAGGCCGGCCGACAACGCGCCGATCGCGTAGCCGAGATCGCGCCAGAACCGGTACACGCTCAGCGAACGCGCGCGCCAGCCGGGCTCGGACGCATCGGACACGGCCGCAATCAGGCTCGGATAGACCATCGCGGTGCCGAGCCCGAGCAGCACACTCGCGACGAGCCACCAGCGGAACTGCCCGGTGAGCGCGGTCAACGCGAGCCCGGCTGCCTGCACCCACATCCCCGCGACGATCAGGCCCTTGCGCCCCCATCGGTCGCTCAGCGGCCCCGTGACGATCTGGCAGCTTCCCCACACGATCGGATAAACGGCTTTCAGGATCCCGATCCGCTCGATGCCGAGCCCGAGCGTCGTGAAGAACAGCGGGAAGATGCCCCAGCTCATCCCGTCGTTGAGGTTGTTGATCATGCCGGCCTGCGACGCCGCGAACAGGTTGCGATCGCGGAACGACGTCAGCATGAAGACGTCGCGGAACGACAGCACGGACGCGCCGGCCGGCTGGCCGCTTTCGAGCCTCACATGGTCGCGCGTATCGCGCACGACGAGGATCGACAGCAGCAGGCCCGCGATCGCATAGAACACGCCGAGATAGATCGGCGTCGGCCGCAATCCGTAGCGGCTCGCGAGATATCCGGTCGCGAACGCGGTCGCGCCCACCGCGAAATACCCGGCGAATTCGTTCAGGCCGACCGCGAGGCCGCGGCTCTTCGGGCCGACAAGATCGACCTTCATGATCACCGTCATCGACCACGCGAAGCCCTGGCTCAGCCCGAGCAGCACGTTCGCGGCGATCACCCATTCCCAGTTCGGCGCCGCGATGATCATGAACGGCACCGGCAGGCCGAACAGCCAGCCGGCGATCAGCACGCGCTTGCGCCCCCACGTATCGGCAAGCTGGCCCGACACGAGGTTCGCGAACGCCTTGACCAGCCCGAAGCTGACGATGAACGACGTGATCAGCGCGGTCGATTCGAGATGGAACTGCTCGGCGCCGATCAACGGCACGACCGTGCGCTCGATGCCGACCATCCCGCCGACGAACGCGTTGACCAGCACGAGCAGCGCGAATTGCCGCCCGTTCTCGCGGAGGCCGAGCGCCACTGTGCGCCCGCCGCGCGCCACCGCTACGTTGTCCATCGCATCAGCCCCTCGCCGCCTCGCGCCCCGCATCGAGCGCGCGCAGTGGCCCGGCGGCCGACGATGCGGGCAGCACGCCGCTCGCCTTGCCGCCGCAATCGAACAGGTATGAAATGCCTCCCGTGTCGGGATGCAAGAATTGTCTGAGGATCATCGAATTGCTCCCATCCCGCGAATGCAGTAACATTCAATCAATTTGATGAATGATTGATCGAGGAGCGGCCACGTGTCAAGCACGGGACCCAAGCAAGCGATTTATGCAAGCCTCGCCGAGATTGCACAGGCAATCGGCCATCCGAACCGGCTCGAATTGCTGGAGCACCTCGCCCAGCGCGAGCGGTCGGTCGAGGACCTGACAGCCCTGTCGGGAATGACGTTCGCGAACACGTCGCGGCACCTGCAGATTCTGCGGCGCGCTCGCCTCGTCGATACCGAGCGGCGCGGCAAGCACATCGTGTATCGCCTCGCCGGCGACAGCGAGGTCGTCGCGCTGATGAAGGCGCTCGGCCGAGTGGGCGAGCGCAACGTCGCCGAGGTCAGCAAAGTGATGGGCGACTACTTCAACGCGCGTGATGCGCTGGAGCCCGTGTCGCGCGACGAACTGACCGCGCGGCTCACGGACGGTCTCGTCACGCTGCTGGACGTGCGTCCGCAGGACGAATACGCGCAAGGCCACCTGCCGGGTGCGCTGAACATCCCGCTGTCCGAACTCGATGCGCGCGTGAGCGAGTTGCCGGCCGGGACGGAGATCGTCGCCTACTGCCGCGGCCCGTACTGCGTGTTTGCGGTCGAGGCCGTCGCCGCGTTGCGCGCGCGCGGCTTCAAGGCCGCGCGGCTGGAAGACGGATTTCCGGAGTGGAAAGCGGCCGGCCTCGCGGTCGAGACCGACACCGCCGGATGAAGCAATGCGGCCCGCGTCGATGCGGGCCGCTTGGTGTTGCCTGCTGCTACTTGCGCGCTGCTACTTGCCCGCCAACGCCAGTGAAGGCGCGAGCGCGCTGTTGGGATCCTGCCCGTTCCAGGTGCTGACCCACGCGTCGTTCGGCGTCGCCCCCATCACGAAGTCGAGCTTGCCGCCGGCCTTCATCTCGTCGTACGTGATGTACGGCCGATGCAGCGGCGTGCCGTTCAGGCTCACCGACTGAACATAACGATTGACCGACGATGGCGCGCCGCCGCTGGACGTATGCGCGGTCACCTTGAAGCGCCGCGACTTGCCGAACTTCAACGCGCCACCGTCCCCGCCTCCCGATGCGACCGGGATGTCGATCGTCGCTTCCTCGAACAGCGGCGTGCCGAGGTAGAACACGCCGCCCACCGGATTGAGCGAATAGATGCCGAGCGCGGACAGCACATACCACGCGGACAATTGCCCGCAATCGTCATTGCCGGGAATCGCCGAATCGCGCACGCGCCGCGGATCGTTCACCGCGGCCTTCAGGCTGTCGCCGCTCAACAATGCGCGATCGCCGGCCGTCAGCGTCAGCGAGTACATGTCGTCCATCACCGTGCGCACGCGATCCTGCGTCTTCGACGGCATGCCTGCGACCGCGTACAGATACGGCAGGTGGTTCGCCGGCTCGTTGCCCGCGAAGAATTGCCCGCTGCGCCCGGTCAGGTCCGGAAAGCCCTGGTTGTTGAGGAAGGTCAGCGGATTGGCCGGATCGAACGTGCGATCGAGTTGCGCGATGAACTGGCTCTTGCCGCCCAGCAGCGCGACGAGGCCGGGGAAGTCGTGGAAGATGTTCCACGTATCGACCCACGAATTCGATTCGGAGAAGTCCGTCTTCTCCGCCGCAGTCGGGTCGAAGCCCGTCGTCCAGTTGCCCTGCGAATCCTTCGGCTGCGAGAATTTCCAGCCGTTGTTCAGCACCGGGTTGAACACGTTCCGGTAGTTCTGGCTACGTTGCAGGTAAGGCCTGTAATCGGCCGTGCTCTTGCCGGCCGCCTTGCCAACCGCGGCCGTCGCCCAGTCGTCAAACGAATAGTCCTGTGTCGTCGAAACGGACGCGTTGTCGCCCGCGACCACGTAACCGCCCTGACGATACTGGTCGAAACCGTGCGCGCTCGCGGCCTGCGTGGTCGTCAGCGCGGTCCAGATGTCGTCGATGCCGGCGCTCGTCAGATGCTTCAGGTACGCATCCGCGATCATCGGGATCGACGGGTGGCCGGCCATCGTGAAGGTTTCCGTCTGCGCGAGCGGCCATACCGGCAGCTCACCCTTGCCGTTCTGTTTGAATTGCGTCAGCAGCGACTTGACCCAGCCGTCGACGCGCTCGGGCTGCACCAGCGTCATCAGCGGCGACTCGGCGCGGAAGGTGTCCCACAGCGAGAACGTCGACGAGTAGTCGAAGCCCGGATTCGCATGCTTGCTCGTCGTCGGCGGCGCGCTCGCGCCGTTGTTGATTGAATCCATGCCGACGTAGCTGCCGTCCGCGTTGTTGTAGACCGTCGGCGCGAGCATCGTGCGATACAGCGACGTGTAGAACATCGTCCGCTGGTCGGCGCTGCCGCCCTTGACGTGGATCCGGTCGAGCGCGGCGCTCCACACGCGCTCGGCCACGCCACGCACCTGGTCGAACGACTTCGCGCCGACTTCCGACGCGAGATTGGCCTGCGCGTCCGCGATGCTCGACGGCGAGATGCCGACCTTCACCGTGACCGCGCCGCCGCCGTCGTTACCGTCGGCCGCGAACGTCAGGTAAGCCTTGAAGCCGTCGGCGCTGAACGCGACGTTCTTCGTATCGAACGGCTTCGAGAAACGCGCGACGAAATACGTCGGCTTGTTGTTCGCCCAGTTGTTCGTGATCTCCCAGCCGGCGATCGTCTGCGCATCGATCACCTGGATCTTGCCGCTCGCGGTCGAGCCGCCGATCGGGTTGTCGATACTGACGATCATGCTGCGCTTCTGCGCGGCCGCGCTCGGGAAATACGTGTAGCGATGCACGCCTGCATGCGCTGTGGCCGTCATCTCGGCGACGATCTTCGCGCCCTTGACGTTCCACGGGGTATTGCCGCTGCCGACCGGCGCCATCTTCACGCGGTAATAGCCGGGGCTCGCGGTTTCGTCGTCGTGACTGAACGACGCGTTGTAGGTGATCGACGAATCCGCCGCCACCTTCGCCAGCGTCGCGGTGTCGACCGGCGCGAGCGTCGGCATGAAGCGCACTTCGCCGCCCGAGCCGATACCGGTGCCCGACAGGTGCGTGTGCGTGAAGCCGGTGATGAGCGGATCGTCGTACTGATAGCCCGACGTGCGATCCCAGTTCCATGGCAGCGTGTGCGCGCCGCCGGTCGTGTCCGGCCCCAACTGCACCATCCCGAACGGCACGGTCGCGCCCGGGTACACGTGGCCGTGGCCGCGCACGCCGCTGCTCCAGTCCGCGTTGATGTCGAGGTTCGCAGTGCCGATCATCGGATCGACGCTGCGCAGCACCGAGCGCTTGCCCGCGCCACCGTGCTCGCCCTGATTGCCCTGATCGTTCTGATCACCCTGGTCGTTCTGGTTGCCCTGCGCGTTCGACATCTGCGCGAGCACGCTCGCATCCGTCGAAGACTGATCGCCCCCGCAACCCGACAACACGGCAAGGCATCCGATACCCACCACATGACGTAGCTTCATCCGTTCGTCCCTCCCTCTCTGTGTCGATCCCGTTCGCAAGGACCGCTCGTTGAACTTCCTCCGTTTCCCGCACGTGCCGAACGTGTTTTTACGTTCGCTACTCGTTGTGTCAACTCAGGGGGCGCTGGCCGCCTGCGGGAACGACGGCATCGCGGATGCGTCGGTGCCCCACGTCGCGGCGCTCGCGTCGGCCGTCATCGAATACGACAACTTTCCGCCCTTCGCGATGTGCTCGAACGGCAGCCATGCGGTCGAGTAAGGCGCGCCGTTCAGCCGCAGCGACTTCACGTAGAACGACGCGGTATCGCCCGAACCCGCCCCCGGCGCAACGATGCGCAGCAGGCGGTAGCTGCCGTCCTTCTGCCCGACGCGCACGTCGATCTTCTCGAACTGCGGGCTCGACAGCGCGAGCCCGCTCACGCCCGGCACGACCGGGTAGAGACCGAGCGCGGCCCATACGTACCAGCCCGAAATCGCGCCGAGATCGTCGTTGCCCGGCAGCCCGGCCGCACCGGTGCCGAACTCGTTCGCGAGCGACGCGTGCAGCACGCGCTGCGTATGCGACGGCGCACCGGCCCACGCATAGACCCACGGCACGGCCATCGTCACTTCGTTACCGACGTAGAAGTACGGCTGCACGGTGCCGATGTTCAGGTGCGCGAAGAACGTGTCGAGCCGGTTGACGACCGACGCGGCGCCGCCGGCCTGCGCGACCACGCCTCCGAGATCGTGCGGCACGTACCACGTGTATTGCTCCGAGTTGCCTTCCATGAAGCCGGTGCCGTCGGTGACCCACGCGCCCGCCGATGTCTTCGGCTGGATCGCGTTCTTGTCGAACAGGTTCTGCCAGTTGCCGCTCGACTTCATCAACGTGCCGGCCGTCGCCGTATCGCCGAGCGCCGTCGCGAAGCGCGACACCGCGAAGTCGCGCACCGCATATTCGAGCGTGTTCGACGCGGTCTGGTTGTCGCCCGAGCCCGACGACGGCACGTAGCCGAGCCGGTCGTAGTCCGCGCGGCTGCCCATCACCGGTGTGCCGGCGCACGCGGCACCCGGCGCCGTGCTGGTCTTCATGATCGACAGCGCGGCCTGCGTGTCGAAGTTCGTCGCGCCGAACGCATGTGCGTTCGCGACGATGATCGAGCCCGCATCACCCGGCATCACGGCCGTCTCGGTATTGAAATACGCCCAGCGCGGAAACGCGCCGCACGCTTTCGCATCGAGCACGAGCGACTGCACGATGTCGCTGGTGCGCACCGGATCGAGCAGCGCCTGCAGCTGGATGAACGAGCGGTCGATGTCCCAGCCGGAGAAATTCGCGTACATCGTGCGGCCGTTCTCGACCTGACGCGTCGGCGCGGCCGATGCGCCGTTCGACGCGTAGAAGTCCGGATACTGGCCGTTCACGTCGTTGAACACGTTCGGGTGCAGCGACGCGTGATACAGCGCGGTGTAGAACTTCGTCTTGTCGGCATCGCTGCCGCCCTTCACCTGGATCGCGTTCAGGCGCGCGTTCCATGCATCGCTCGCCGCGCGGCGCACCTTGTCGAAATGCCATCCCGCACGGCCGTGCGCTTCGTCGCCCGGATTTTCCGCGTCGAGATTTGCCTTCGCATTCGCCTCGCTGACGAACGAGATACCGAGCTTCATCATCACGGCCGGGTGCTGCTTGTCGACCGCGAACGTCACGGTGAGCGGGCTGTTCGCGGCCAGCGACGGCTTCACCGCGAACGGCTGGCTGAACTCCGCGTAGTAGTAGAGCGGCACCGCGTGCCCGGCCCAGCAGAAGCCGCTGCCCGCGATCGTGCCGGACAGCGCGCGATCGCCGACCTGCCTCACCGTATCGGCGGTCGTGCCCTGCGAGCGGTTGTTCTGCACGGTCGGATCGATCGCGATCGTCGCCTGCTGGCCCTGCGCGAGTGCCGGATACGTGAAGCGCGCGAAGCCGGTGCGCACCGTCGTCGTCAGCTCGGCCTTGATGCCGTTGCCGAGCGTGACGCCGTAGTAGCCGGCCTGCACGGTTTCGTTCGAATGGCTGAAGCTGGCCGGCGTGCCGGCGTCGCCGGGCGCGAGCTGCGGCATCACGTTCAGGTAGCCGCCGTTCGCCCAGCAGCCGGTGCCGCTCAGGTGCAGGATGCTGAATGCGTTGATCGACGTGTCGCCGTACCAGTAGCCGCCGGAGAAGCCGGAGCCGTCGCCCTTGCTGCTGTCGTACTGGGCGGTGGGCGTCATCGGGCTCCACTGCATCATTCCGAACGGGACCGTCGGCCCCGGGAACGTGCCGCCGCCCAGACCCGAGCCGACCGGGTCGGCCGGCTGATCGGTCGCGTAGTCGGTGCCGATCAGCGGGTTGACGTACTGAACGACGCGAATGTCGGCGTTCTTCTTCGATGCTTCGTTGCCGTTGCTGTTGTCGCTTCCATTGCCGTTGCCGTTGCCGCCGTTGCCGTCCTCGTTGCCTTGCGACTGCGCCGCGGCCGACAGATTCGAAGCGCCTGCCGACGGCGAATCGCCATCGCCGCCGCACGAAGCCACGACAACGCACAGGGCCAGCAGCGCCGTTCCCAACCCCCAGTTCCTCGACATCGCCTGTCTCCGTTTCGTTCTTGAATCACGCTGTTGATTCGAACTACTGATCTTTAAATCAGGAATCTTTCCGTGACTTGTCGCGTACGCGGTCAATCGGTCGAAACTGCCTGACGCGTGTATTTATTTCCGTACTCGGGTGCCCGAAAAAGACGCGCCGGCATGTCGAAAGCCGGCACCCGGGAACGGACAATGCGCACAAGCGTGCCCAAATAAACGCGATTTCTCTACCCCGTGTTTTTACGAATTTTTATTTTGTTTATCTAAACAAGAGGCGATCGATTCAGTTTTTTATACGAAATTCGACATTGCGAATGCGATTGGCGATCACGGCTGTTTCGGCAGCTCGACATAATCCTCAAGCTCGCCGGCGATATAAAGCCGCTTGCCGCTACGCGGGTATTCGCAGACATCGTGTTCGAGCCGCTGCCCCCCGACGAGCAGCTCCAGCGGCGCATCGCCGGTGTTCTGCACCGTATGCGCTTCGCCGCCGCGCGGAAAGCCGATGAAATCGCCGGGCCCGATTTCACTGACGCGTTCGCCAATCGTGACCGAGCCCGTGCCGGACAGCACATAGACGAATTCTTCTTCGTACAGATGACGGTGATACTCGGCCGATTCGTGACCGGGCATCAATGTGAGCAGGTGGATACCGAATTGCGTCAGGCCGGTCAGGTCGCTGAGTTGTCGCTTGAGTCGGACGGCATTGGGATTCAGCGAATGCACCGCGCGCATCGGTTCCATCTTCGCGATATCGGCGGCCTTCAGCAGTTCCCGGGGAAAGGGAGTCGACATTGGGGGTCTCGCAAGCGTGAATGCTTCGGTTGAACGCTGCGCCGGCGCGGCGCGCGCGCCGGCTATTGTCCGATATTTTCACGCCTGCAGACAGGTCGCCCGCACCGACGTTGCACGCGGCTAACGCGCGCAATCGGCCAGCAGGTTCGCCAGCACCGACGCGCCTTGCGCGAGATGCACCGGATCGGCATCTTCCGCTTCGTTATGGCTCAAGCCGGCCTTGCACGGCACGAACACCATCGCGGACGGCGCGACGTACGACAGGTTCACCGCATCATGCCCCGCACCGCTGCACATCTCCAGGTACGGATAGCCGGCGGCGGCCGTTGCCTGCCGCACGCGCGCGACGCAGTCCGCATCGAACACCACCGGCTCGTATTCGGCGATCGTCTGCACCTCCACGCTCGCACCGCGCAGCACGGTGCGCTGCAAGCAGATTGCTTCGATGTCGGCAACCAGTTGCTGCAGCGCCGGGCGCGACGGATGGCGCACGTCGACGCTGAACCGGACCTTGCCCGGTATCGTGCTCGGCGAATTCGGCTGGCACGCGACATGGCCGACCGTCACGCGCGCATCGGCGTCGAACGCGTGGCCGTGCTCGATGATCGCGGCGATCATCGCGGCCGCCGCACCCATCGCGTCACGGCGCACGCTCATCGGCGTCGTGCCCGCATGCGACTCGAAGCCCGTCACCGTGACGTCGAGTTCGTAGATGCCCTGCACGCCCGTCACGACGCCGATCGGCAAGCCGGCCTGCTCCAGCACCGGCCCCTGTTCGATGTGCGCTTCGAAATACGCTTTCGGCATCTGTCGCTCGCGAGCGGGGCCGGCGAAACCGGTGCGTTCGAGTTCGTCGCGCAGCAGCACCCCCGTCTGCATGCAGGGGCGATCCAGCGCGTAGTCGAGATCCAGCGTGCCCGCATAGACGGCCGAGCCCATCATGCCCGGCGTGAAGCGCGAACCCTCTTCATTGGTCCACGCGACGACGTCGATCGGATGCCGCGTCACAATGCCGTGCTCGTTCAGCGTGCGAATCGCTTCGAGGCCCGCGAGCACGCCATAGACGCCGTCGAAACGGCCGCCGAGCGGTTGCGTGTCGAGATGGCTGCCGCACGACACGGCCGGCAAGCCGGGTTCCGTGCCCGGCCGGCGCGCGAATACGTTGCCGATCGGATCGATGCGGATCTCGCAACCGGCTTCCTCGCACCACGTGATGAAGCTGCGCCGGCCCAGCGCGTCGTCGTCGCTCAGCGCGAGCCGGCAACTGCCGCCCTGCGCAGTCGCGCCGATCGTCGCCATCTCCATCAGCGAATCCCACAGCCTTTGCTGGTTAACGAGAATCATCGTGACCGCTCCTGAAAAGCACCGAGCATATACACTCGATCCAATAAGAAAAATCCAAGATTTCGTTATGGACGATAAATTTTCCTTGTCACTCGATGTTCCGCCCGGAACCCCGTGCCTGCTTCGCATCCGGATCGCTCGCTCATGAAGCTCAAGCAGCTCGACGCGTTTCTCGCGGTCGCCGAGCATCGCACCATTCGCGGCGCGGCGCGTGCGCTCGGCGTCACGCAACCGGCCATCAGCAGTATCGTGCGCGAGCTCGAACAGGAACTGGACGTGCCGCTCGTCGTGCGCAGCGTCAAGGGGATCGCACTGACCGATTACGGCAGCGCATTCGCGATTCGCGCGCGACTGATCGTCGAGGAAATCCAGCGCACGCGCGACGAAATCGAACAGTTGCGGCTGGGTACGACCGGCTCGGTGTCGATCGCGGTCAGTCCGACGGCTGCGCTGACGGTCCTGCCGCGCGCGTTCGCCGCGTTCACGCGCGACCTTCCCGGCGCGACGCTGAACGTCGACGACGCACTGACCGCGACGGATCTCGCCCGGCTGCGCGACGGCTCGCTCGATTTCATCGTCACGCATCAGTTGTCGAACGCGATGCCGGATTCCGACGAATTCGCGAGCCTTCCGTTGTTCCGGACGGCGTTCGCGGTCGTCGCGAAAAACCGGCATCGGCTCGCGCGCGCCCGTTCGTTGCGCGAGCTCGTCGATGCGCAATGGTGCGTGCCGCGCTACGGCGAAGGCGGGGACGATCTGGTCCGCTCGATCTTCGAGCCGTTCGGCATCGACGTACCGAAGCGGGTGGTCCACTGCCCGTCGTTCGCGGCGACGCTCGGGCTCGTGTCGCAGACGGATGCGCTCGGCGTATTCGCGCGACCGCTCGCCGATGTCGAGCGCAAGTCGCGTGGCATCGCCGTACTGGATCTCGCCGAGCCGATGCCTGCGTTGACGGTCGCGATCGTGATGCGGCGGCATGCGCTGCTGACGCCGGCCGCGCTGCACCTCATCGAATGCCTGAAGGTTGCGTCCGCCACCGTGACGGGCACGGACGCCGCATGACGCTCAGCGCACGTGCACGCCGCGCAGCGCCGTCAGCAACGCGACGAGCCGATCGATGTGCGCATCTTCCGTGCGCCACGACGACACGCTGATCCGGAACGCCGGCCGCCCCTGCCACACGGTCGCGCCGAACCACACGTCGCCCGATGCCTGCGCGGCTTCGAGGATCGCCGCGGTTTCGTCGTCGGTGCCGGCGCGCACGAGCACCTGGTTCAGCACGACGCGGTTCAGCACGTCGTAGCCGGCCGCACGCAGCCCGTCCGCGACCCGCGCCGCCTGCGCGCAATGCCGCTCGACCATCGTCGCGACGCCGGCGCGGCCGAGCGCGCGCAATGCGGCCCACACGGGAATGCCGCGCGCCCGCCGCGAGAATTCGAGGTTCAGGTTCTTCTGCGCATCCTGTGCGCCGCTCAGGTAGACGGCGTCGCTGTTCATCGCGGTGGCGAGCGCGGCCGCGTCGCGGCAGATCACCATCGCACCGTCGTACGGCGTGTTGAGCCACTTGTGGCCGTCGGTCGTCCAGCTGTCCGCGCCGTCGATGCCGTCCGTCAGCGCACGCTTCGACGATGCGCGCGCCCACAGGCCGAACGCGCCGTCCACGTGCACCCATGCGCCGGCCGCCTTCGCGGGCGGAATCAGCGCCGCGAACGGATCGAATTCGCCGGTGTTCACTTCGCCGGCCTGCACGCAGAGGATCGTCATGTCGTCGAGCGGCGGCAACTGGGCGGGGTCGATGCGGCCGTGCGCGTCGACCGGCGCGACGATGATGCGCTTCATCCCGAAACCGAGCACGCGGAGCGCCTTCTTCACCGTGATGTGCGCGAGCGCGGAGATCACGACCTTCACTTCGGGTGCGCCGATCAGCCCGTCCTCGTCGATATCCCAGCCCTTGCGCGCGAGCAGCGCTCGCCGCGCGGCCACCAGCGCGACGAGCGTGCAGGCTGTCGCGCTCGTGCCGAACCCGACCGCGCTGCCTTCGGGCAACGCGAGCGCATCGACGACCCAGCGCGCAGCCTGGCGTTCGATCGTCGCCGCGACCGGCGAATTCGCGTACGACGACGCGCACTGGTCCCACGCGAGCATCAATCGCTCGGCCGCCGCCGCCGCCGGGAGCGCTGCGCCGATCACGAAGCCGAAGTAGTTCGGGCCGTTCGACGCCACCGTCGCGGGCGTGCCGCGCTCGTCGAGCAGGCGCAGCACGTCGTCGGCCGGGCGGCCCGCGTCGGGCAGCGGCTCGTCGAATGCGGCGAGGCCGGCCAGCGCGGCCGCGTCGGGAAACGCGCGTCGCTCGTTGGTTGCAGCCAGATACGCGTGTGCGCGCCGGTCGGCGTCGGCCAGCAGTGCAAGTTCGTCCATGTCGGTTGCCTCGGGGGGAATCAGAGTTGCGAGAGATCTTGGCCGAGCTGCTGCAGTGCGCCGTCGATCCGCTTGTAGTACGTGAACTTGCCGACGCGGGTCGCCCGCACGAGCCCGGCATCCGCGAGGATGCGCATGTGGCGCGTGGTCGTGGCCGGCGCAATGCCGAGCTTCTCGGTGATGTACGTGCAGCACACGCCGAGCTCGTCGAAGTCGCCGTGCGGCTGCGGCGGGAAATGCTTGCGCGGCTGCTTGAGCCAGCGCATCACGGCCAGACGGCTTTCGTTGGCCAAAGCGCTGATGCGGGTAACGTCGTCCATGGCGTGCGGTTTCGTTTGACGTTTCGAATATTAGCTAAATGACGAAATGTGGGCAATCGGTTTGAAGGACGATTTCAGCGGGTGACGTGGCGCGCGAGGATGCCGCATCGACACACGATGCAATCGCAACGGGATCGCTGCTTCAGCGTTTCGCGACAGCCAGGGCCACCTGCATTACGCCGCAGTCAGCGCCTGCGCCAGCCTGTCGATCAACGCACGCACGCGCCTCGGCTGCGCGGCACGGCCCGGGTACACGATCTGCAAGTCGACGTCGCCTGGCGAGAAGTCGCGAAGGATTTCGACGAGCGCGCCGGACGCCAGATCCTGCTCGACGTCGACCAGCGACTTCAGCGCGACGCCGTGCCCAGCGATGCACCACGCACGCACGAGCGCGCCGTCGTTGGCCACGCGGCGGCCGCGCACCGTCACGCGCTTCGGTTCGCCATCGATGCTGAACGGCCAGTCGGCATACAGGTCCGGCCCGAAACGCATCACGAGGCAGTCGTGAGAAGCGAGATCGTCCGGATGCGTTGGCGTGCCGTGCGCGGCGAGATACGCTGGCGACGCGCACACCACGCGCCGCCCGCGGCCGAGCGAGCGGCTGCGCAGCGAACTGTCCGCGAGCGTGCCGCGGCGGATCGCGAAATCGAACGCCTGCCCGACGAGATCGACGTAACCGTCGCCGAGATGCAGATCGACCGTCACACCCGGGTGCTCGGCCAGGAACGCATCGACTACAGGCACGACGCGCTCGCGCCCGAGATCGGCCGGTGCGCTCAGCCGCACGGGCCCCGACAGCGTCTGCACGCCCAGCCGCACACGGCTTTCGAGTTCGTCGGCTTCGGCCAGCAGGCGCCGCGCGCCGTCCACGACCGTGCGGCCCTCGTCGGTCAGGCTGATCGCGCGCGTCGTGCGCGCCAGCAACGCCGCGCCGTAGTGACGCTCCAGCGCGGTCAGCCGCTCGGACACCGTGGCCGGCGACATCCCGAACTCGCGGCCCGCCGCGGCGAGCCCGCCCTTCTCCACGATGCGCAGGAACAGCGCGAGATTGTCCAGCAGCATTGTTCGCTCCTTTCGAAGGATATTTTCGAAGCCTGCCCAATTATCCGAAATATCCGCAAGCGATACAGTGTGCCGACGCCTAGCCTCGCGGCCGTCCCCCTCGGCACTTCGATCATCCAAAGGAAACCCGCCATGGAATACCGCACCCTCGGCCGCTCCGGCCTCAAGGTTCCCGTCCTGAGCTTCGGCGCCGGCACGTTCGGCGGCACCGGCCCGCTGTTCAGCGCATGGGGCAACACGGGCGTCGACGAAGCGCGCCGCCTGATCGACATCTGCCTCGAAGCCGGGGTGAACCTGTTCGACACGGCCGACGTGTATTCGGACGGCGAATCCGAGCGCGTGCTCGGCGCCGCGATCAAGGGGCGTCGCGACCAGGTGCTGATCTCGACGAAGACGGGCCTGCCGACCGGCGACGGCCCGAACGATGCGGGCACGTCGCGCGCGCGGCTGGTCCGTGCCGTCGACCACGCGCTGCGCCGCCTCGACACCGACTACATCGACCTGCTGCAACTGCACGCATTCGACGCGGGCACGCCGGTCGAGGAAGTGATGTCGACGCTCGACGATCTCGTGCGCGCGGGCAAGCTGCGCTACATCGGCGTGTCGAATTTCGCGGGGTGGCAGATCATGAAGTCGCTGGCTGTGGCCGACCGGCACGGCTGGTCGCGTTATGTCGCGAACCAGGTCTACTACTCGCTCGTCGGCCGCGACTACGAATGGGACCTGATGCCGCTCGGTGCCGACCAGGCGCTCGGCGCGCTTGTGTGGAGCCCGCTCGGCTGGGGCCGGCTCACCGGCAAGGTCCGGCGCAACGCGCCGCTGCCCGAAGGCAGCCGCCTGCATGAAACGGCCAGCTACGGGCCGCCGGTCGACGACGCACGCCTGTACGACGTGGTCGATGTGCTCGACGCGATCGCGGAGGAAACCGGCAAGACGGTGCCGCAGATCGCGCTGAACTGGCTGCTGCAGCGGCCGACCGTGTCGTCGGTCATCATCGGCGCGCGCAACGAGGAACAGTTACGCCAGAACCTCGGCGCGGCAGGCTGGGCGCTGACCGATGCGCAGGTCGCGAAGCTCGATGCGGCGAGCACCGTGGAAGCGCCTTATCCGTACTTCCCGTATCGCCGGCAGGCGGGTTTCGCGCGGCTCAATCCGCCGATTCGCGGGTAAGCGGCGGCAGCGGCGACGCGGCTGCGTGCCTGCGTCAGGCCGGCGCGCCTGTGTGGCCGAGCCGCACGACCTTGTCGGCCGCGCCGATGACCGAGCGCCGGTGAGTGATCGCGATCACCGTGACGTCGCGGGCGAGCAGCCGCACGTGTTCCATGATGTCGCGTTCCGTCGCTTCATCGAGCGCGGAACTCGCCTCGTCGAGAAACAGCACAGTCGGGTTGCCGGGTCTTCATGATCCTGTCGCGCGAATGCTCGACCGTTGGTCGTGGCACCATGAAATGCAGTCGTCATGGGCCTACCCATGGTGCCGCGAACTTCCTATCGTAGAGACCTGCGACGCGCCGGCCGGGTCGGCAGCGCACCCCCTTCTCATCGAAAGGTCCGCCAACATGAACACCAACGACACCGGACTGACCGTACGCGCGGTCACGGAAAACGACTACGACCAGTGGCTCCCGCTGTGGGACGGCTATAACCGCTTCTACGGCCGCTTCGACGATACCGCCCTGCCGTTGCGCATCACGCAGCTCACGTGGTCGCGCTTCTTCGACGGCTACGAGCCCGTTCATGCTTTCGTCGCGGAACGTGACGGCAAGCTCGTCGGGCTCGTGCATTTCCTGTATCACCGCAGCACGACGCACGCCGGGCCGACCTGCTACCTGCAGGACCTGTTCACGCTCGACAGCGAGCGCGGCAAGGGCGTCGGTCGCGCGCTGATCGAAGCCGTGTACGACACCGCGCGTGCGCATCGCGCCGAACGCGTGTACTGGAACACACACGAGACGAACCACACGGCGATGCGGCTCTACGACACGGTCGCGGTAAAGCCGGGGGCCGTGCTCTACCGGAAGGAGCTGTCGCGCTGAATGCGCGCGGCCGGGGGCTCACCTCATCAATCGCCTTGGCCCACGAAGATGGCGGAGCGCTCGCCCCTTGCTTCAACGCACTGAACGCAGGAGCGCCAGCAAACGTCAGCTCCCTGGATCAACCTGGACAATCGAATGCCGTGATCGATCGCGGTCGCGGTTACCTCGGCAGATTGGTAGCCCTCAGGATACAAAATCCCTGCTTACATCCGTTCTTGTATCCCTGAGGCTACAATTCTCGCGAGCCAATTTGTAGCAGAAGGGCTACAATCAAAGCCAGTTCGGTAATTTATGAGGCCCTGGGGCTACAAATGACGACATTGGCCGATGTGGGAGAAATGCTGAGAGATGCCCGCCATGCGACGGGGCTTTCTCAGAAAGAACTGGCTGAGCACGCCGGTGTCGCACGTACGACGCTCGCACGCATGGAGACGCTTGCGCGAGGCGACATGAGCGTATCTGCACTCGTTCGTCTCCTCGAGGCCGCCGGCTACGACTTGCGCGTCGTGAAGCGCGGACATGGGCGCACGCTCGATGACGTGCTGGCCGAACAGCGCACGATGGGAGATGCGTGACCATGCGCCTCCACGTGTATGTCAAAGGCAAACTCGTTGCTCATCTCTACCGCCAGGCGGACGACTATGCGTTGCGCTACACCGCAGATGCCCTCGACGCCGATTTTGCCAGCCTGACCATGCCCGTTCGCGAAGATGCCTGGGTCTGGCCTCGCGACCTGCACCCCTTCTTCCGGCAGAACCTGCCCGAAGGGTTTCTCTTTCAAGTGATCCGCGAAGAGTTCGGCCCTTATCTCGACGGAACCGACCTTTCGCTCCTGGCCATTATCGGCGGCTCCGGTATCGGCCGGGTAACAGTCATCCCCGAAGGCGGCGCACCTGGCGGCGAGCTCGATCCGCTCGACCTGAAAAGCCTGCTGCACGAAGACATCACGACCGACCGCTTTGCGGAACTGGTGCGGTACTACGCGCGCGCGGCAATTTCAGGCGCCGTACCCAAATTCCTAGCGCCTGAATTCCCGTCAACTCAGGCAACGGTAGGCAAGCAAACGCTACGCACGAGCCGGCACATCATCAAGGGATCCGACGAGCAAACGCCCTATCTCGGTTTCAACGAGCATTATTCGATGCAGGTGCTGGCAAGACTCGGTGTCGCCCGGGTAGCGAAGACCACGATGTCGGACGACGGCCGTGTGCTCGTGGTCGACCGGTTCGACATCGACGAACAAGGCAAACCGGCCCTTGGCCTCGAAGACGCTTGCAGCCTGCTTGGCCTGCCTCCGCACGAGAAATACCGCCCGTCGACCGAACAGGTCCTCAACGCAACGAAGCCCTACATCGGCCCCGCCAATTGGCGACGAGAGGCGGAACAACTCGGCTGGCAACTCATCACCAACTACGTCGTGCGCAACGCGGACTGTCACGCGAAGAACATCGCACTCATCTACTCGAACATCGACGACGTCATCTACACACCCGCCTACGACATTGTCACCACGGAGGCTTATCCGCGCTTTGCAAACAACCCGCCAGGGCTGAGCATCGAAGGTCGAAAAACGTGGGCACCGGGGAAAACGCTGGAGCGCTTTTTCAACACGCGCCTCGGCATCCCGCCCAGGCAATACCGCGAAATGGTCGAAGCGCTGTGCGACTCCGCCGTATCGACAGGGAAAGATATCGTCGAAGCAGCAAAAAACGAGACGCGGTGGCATTGGATCGCCAAGCAGATGCTGCATGCATGGAACGAAGGAATGGGATCGCTTCGCAGCACCAAACCGCAAGTCGCACTCAAAGCGCTCACGCCAATCATCGAGGCCGCCGGTTTCCCGGATGCCGACCAGGCCGACAACACGAGAGAGGTCATTGGTCGCTCGGAATTGCTGGCCAATCACGGCAAGGACAACTGACACCGGCCCAACTCAGCCTGCCGAAACAAGTCCGGGCCACGTTCAACCCACCGGCCGCGCCTTGATCCACAGAAACAGCGGCACGCGTGCCCACTGCTTCAACTGGTCCGTATCGGCCTGGTCGGGCGGCGGCTCGCGCAGCGACACGATCGCGAACCCGGCCGCTTCCAGTGCTTCCATATACGCCTGCAGCGGCAGCGACCAGCCCGCGAAGTGCATCGACAGCCCGTCGCGCGTTTCCACGCCGTCGAAGTGCTCGCGCCCGAAATAGCTTCCCTTCAGCACGAACGGCGCATCGGGTTGCGGCCCTGCGAAGCCGCCGCGATCGCGAAACGGATGCACGAGCGAGATGAACAGCAGCCCGCCCGGCTTCAGCACACGGCGTGCCTCGTTCAGCGCGCGCTGCATGTCGTCGAGATCCATCAGCACGTTGTACGCCATCACGAGATCGAAGCTGGCCGCGTCGAACGGCAGCGACGCCGCGTCGGCCAGCTCGTAGCGATGCGCGGAATCCGCGTGACGCGCGGCGTCGAGCATCGCGGGTACCACGTCGCTCGCGGTCACGTCGTAGCCGAGCGCCTTCAGTTCGCGGCTCACGCGGCCTTCGCCGCAGCCGATCTCCAGCGCGCGGCCGGTATCGCGGCCGATATAGGCCGCAAGCCCGGCGCGGTATTTCCAGAACGCATCGTGGCCGGGCCTGCCGGCCCAGTCGATCCATTGGTCGGCGGCCTGTACCCAGTGTTCGGTGATGGCTTTCGTGTCGGTCATGCGCGCTCCCGCCCGGTATTCGTCGTTGGCTCAGGATGCGCATGGTAAGCCGAAGCGGCGGAACGCGTGAACGGGTTGCGCCGCGTTGCCGGTTTCCGTTTCCGGCGGCGAAGTCCTACAGTTACAGAAAACAACCTGAGCCGCCGTGCATCGTCCCCTTTAGACGAGTCGCACCCGATTCCGAGGACATCCCATGCCGAGCATCCTGGCCGCGCCCGCTAATCTCCCCCCGAGCCCCGTCGCGGCGGAAACGCGCATGGTGCACGACGTCGCGACGCTGAAGCCATCCGACTACCGTTCGGCGGACGGCGTGTCGTGGGTCATCTCCACCCTCACGCCGGCCGCGGACAGCGGAACGAACGTGACCGGCACGACCTACTTCGACACCGCGAAAGGCCGGACCGTCCCGGTGCCCGACGCGCGGCGCCGCTATGCGAATCGCGGTACGTGGCAGGTCGTCGCGAGTTCGAGCCCTGCCGTGCCCGCCACCGGCCGCTACGACTGGCTGACGCTCGCGTGGCTGCCGATCAACCGGCGGCCGCTGCCGCAAACGCCCGAACACCTGTATTCGCCGTTCATTCGCGGCGGCACGATCGTGTATCGATGGAATCCGGCGGCGGAAGGCGGCGAGCAGTTCGGCAACGTGCGGATGATCTTTCCGGAATGGACGCAGCAGGTGGCCGATGCGTTGCGGTCTGCGCCGGCATCGTCGCCGGACGGCGCCAGTGCGTTGACCGCACCGTCGGCGCTCGATCGCCTGACAGCGGACACGAATCCGATGACCGCCGTGCTCGACTTCGGCGACGCACTGCGCGACGAACCAGTCGAGCGAATCGTCGCGCGACTGCCGGCGCTGCTGCGCGTGAAGGACCTGCACGAACTGTCGGCGATCGTGTTCCTGTGCCTGTCCGGATCACGCACCGAAGACCGGCCGCGCCTCGCTGAAGCGATCAACGGATCGATCGCGTCGACCGACGACCGCGCGCGCCTGCTCGCGATTGCATATGGCGCGTTCGCAGCCGGCCGGGCACGGCCCTATCCGTTCAACGATGCGGGGCAGACGGCGCGTATCAACGACGTGTTCGGCGCGTTGAAGCGGCGAACCGCGGCGCTCGACGTGCCGGTCGCGGAAGGGTCGCCGTGGTACGAGTTCTTCACGGCATATCGGCTCGGCGGGGCGGCACCAGGCAACAGCCCGTGACGACACGCACATAACCGGCGCCGCCACGGCGAAAGCCGGCCTCCCTCTTCTGCGCGGAACCGGTCGTCCCGGTGAACCGCGCGCCGTCATCGCTCGCCACACGAGCGGCGCATGTTTTTCATCGGCACCAAACGCCGCGACGATTCGGGATCGAACGGGCGTTTCGATCTATTCGACCATTTGAACCGGATTGTCCTGTGCTAGATTCCCGCCCGGCCACAGAGCCATCTCAAATAACCCAAACTAAAAAAGACCAAATCATGAAATCTGTATTCCGTCATGCCGCTCTGGCATTGGTGACGATCGGCTTCCTGTCGGGCTGCGCCAGCAGCGTGACACGCGACGCCAGCGATCCGGCGGGGGCCATCGCAACAGTATCGACGCCGAAATTCGGCACGAAGCCCGTCATCGTGAAAGTGACGCTGGACAACGCCGCCCAGGAAGCGTTGAAAGACAACCTGAAGTTCAGCCCCGAGAACCTGAAGGGCAAAATCGAAAGCGCACTGGCCGCACGCAAGCTGCTGGCAACGGCGGATTCGGCCGACGCGATGCACCTGAACGTGGAAGTCAGCGGCATTCGCGTGCGCTCGAGCTTCTCGGCCGTCATGTTCGGCTTCATGGCGGGCAACGATCATGTCGACGGCACCGTGACGCTCGTCGACGCCGACAATCATCAGATCGACCGCTTCAAGGTGTCGGCTTCGTACGCACTCGGCGGCATCGCCGGCGGCATGGACGATACGCGCCTGAACTGGCTGTACGAGAAGTTCACCGAGAAGACACTGACGACGCTCGAACCGGCGGCTGACGCGCAACAGGCGAACGCCACGCAGACGAAGACGCAGTAATGCCCGGCGCCCGGCCGGCCGCGGATGTGCGGCTCGTCGGGCGGTAGCGGTGGCGTGCATCCGCCGGCGGCGATGCGACGGCGACACACTTTTCGATCGTCACGATTTCCGTCACGCCGATGCGCGTTCGAGCATGCCCTTCAGCAACAGGCGCGCGACATACCCGAAATACAGCTGATAGCCGTGCATCCCCGGATACGCGGTCGTCAGCCAGCCGTTCAACAGCGGCAGGAACACATCCGGCAAATAGCCGAGCAGCGACACGATACCGATCGCGAGCGCGGTGACGCGCGGTGACGCGCGGTGGCACGTCGCAGCGTTCGAGCACACTCCAGTACAGGCCGCGCACCGCATAGGTCAGCAGGCCGATCACGATCACCGCACCCGCGAGCAGCACAATCTGGTTGAACGACGGAAACACGATCAGCGCGACGAACGCGAGCGCCGCGCAGAACAACGCCGCGCCAAGCACGTTCAGCGTGCCGAAACGATCGCCGACGAAGCCGCCGACGATGCCGCCGATCAGCAGCATCCAAAGCTTCAGCGACGCGATGAACCCCGCCGCGACGATCGACATGCCGACGCCTTCCTGCTGCAGGTACGGCGAGATGCTGAAAGTCGCCCATGACAGGTGATAGCCGCCAAACACGATCAGCCCGAACCCCCATAGGCTGGGGTTGCGCGCGAGCGTCAGCAGGTCGCCGCCAAGGCATTCCCCCCATGCACGACGATAAGAAAATCGGCCGCTCGCGGGGGAGCGGCCGTCAAGGAGAGATCCCTGTTCGGGATACCGGATGGACACCAAGCCAGACCGGCATACGTATTGTTGTCGAACGATCTGTGGCCGACCATCTGACCTGTCTGATTCGCTGCCCGTCCACATGAAAATCACGCAGTCCTGACGCAACCGCGCACATCGAACTCGCAATACGCCGTTACGTTCGCAATGGGAACCCTCATACGTAACGGCCGGTCGAAACGCCGCACACCCGTCGACAGCTTCATCACCGCGGCGGACAATCCCCTCTCTTGCCCCGCTCGATCACACCCACCCTTTTCCTTTCATGCTGAGCATCGGTCCCTTCTCGATCCGCGTCATCGCGGTAGCCGCCGCCGCGTTGCTGGCGTGGCTCGTCGCGCGTTTCGTCCAGCGCCGCCCGCCTGACGGGCATCACAAGACCGCACCGAGCCTGATCCTCGACGTGCTGCTGCTCGGGCTGCTCGCCGCACGCATCGGTTATGTCGCGCAATGGTGGCGCGACTACGCGAGCGCGCCGCGATCGATCGTCGCGCTCGGCGATGGCGGTTTCGACTGGCGTATCGGCCTCGCGGCCGCGCTGGTGTTTGCCGGCTGGCGCCTGCGCCGCCTGCCCGCGCTGCGTCGCCCGGTGATGGCCGGCATGCTCGCGGGACTCGCCGCATGGGGGATCGCGCAGGGCACGCTCGCCACGTTGCAGCACAGCGCGCCGCCGCTTGCCGCGTTGCAGCTCGAAGCGCTCGACGCCACGCCGGTGCCTGTGCAGCGCTTCGCGGGCAAGCCCGTCGTCGTGAACCTGTGGGCCACGTGGTGCCCGCCGTGCCAGCGCGAAATGCCGATCCTGGCGCAAGCGCAGCAGGATCATCCGGGGATGACGGTGCTGATGCTCAACCAGGGTGAAGACGCGCAAGCCGTGCGCGCGTTCCTCGAACAGAAAGGGCTGCGGTTCGATCACGTGCTGCTCGATCGCACGCTGCACGCGATGCAGGCCTACGGTTCGCGCGGGCTGCCGACGACCCTCTTCTTCGATGCGAAAGGCAATCTCGTCGAATCGCACATGGGGGAGATCACCGCCGCACGGCTGAAGGACGCCGTGGCCGACCGCTTCGGACAGTAGCGCGCGACGCCGCAATGCGGCCGGCAACGCACGTTCCCCTGTCTGGATAAATTCATTCTCGAGGCGGGCCCGTTATTAGCGTGAACAGGCCGGGGCATCGCTTCGTCACATCCGCGCCTCGACCACGGCCAGCCGGGCCGGGAGATGTTCCAGCAGCGCATCGACGGCGGCCCGGACTTTCAGCGGAAGATGCAGCGTGTATGGCCAGACCGCCTGGATCGGAAAGATCACGCCCGGCCGATCGGGCAGCAACTCCCGCAACGTGCCGCCGCGCAACGCGTCGCGCACCAGCCAGTACGGCAACCACGCGACACCGAGATCCGCAACGGCCGCATCCATCAGTGCGCTCAGGTCGTCGGACAGCAGGCGAACGGCCGGCTGCAATTCCACGCGCTGGCCATCGACGATGACGGGCCAGCGATGCACCTGGCCGAAACGCGTATAGGCCAGCGCCTTGTGCCGTTCGAGTTCTTCATAGGTCGCGGGTTCGCCACAACGGCTCAGGTACGCCGGTGACGCGCAGAACGCCATCCGGTGCTCGCCCAGCGGACGCGCCACCAGGCCGCTGCTGTTCGGCAACGTGCCGACGCGAACCGCCAGGTCGAAACGCTCTTCGACCAGGTCGACGGATCGATCGCTGAACGACAGGTCGAGATCGAGCTCGGGATGCGCCTTCGCCAGTTCGATCAGGATCGGCGCCACGCAAAGATGACCGAAGAGCGTCGGCATCGACACGCGCAGGCGCCCCTTCATCTGCCATTTGCCGGTTTCCAGCAGCGCCTCGCCCGCCTGGATCTGCTCCATCGCACGCAGGCAATGGTCGTAGAACAATGCGCCTTCGTCGGTCAGGCTCTGGCTGCGCGTCGTCCGCTGAAACAGCACGACGCCCAGCCGCTCCTCGAGGCGCGCGATGCTCTTGCCGACCGCGGAGCGCGTGATGTGCAGCTTGTCGGCGGCCTGCGCGAAGCTGCTCGCTTCCGCCGCGGCGACAAAGACGTCGATGCCCTTCAGGTTGTTTCGCATGCGATTGGGGATAAATACGCGACACAGTGCGTCGATCTTATCGCTTTTGGCGATAAAAAGTGGATGCTAGGATCGATTCCAGTCTTCACAATCGCAACGGAGCACCCCGCATGGCCCGGATCCTCGTCCTCAAATCCAGCATCAACGGCAGTCAGTCGCAAACCGGCGCGCTGATCGATACGTTCCTGGCCGAGCGCCAGGCCAACGGCCATGCCGACGACGTGATCGTGCGCAATCTCGTCGACACCGACCTGCCGATGCTCGACAGCGAACTGTTTCACGCGCTGCGCGGCGCAGCCAACCCGAGCGAGCGCGCACAACGCGCCATCGTGTTGTCCGACGAACTGATCGCCGAGCTCAAGGGCAGCGACCTGCTGCTGATCGGCGCGCCGATGTACAACCTCAACGTGCCGACCCAGTTGAAGAACTGGTTCGACCTCGTCGCGCGCGCACGCGTCACGTTCCGGTACACGGAGACCTACCCGGTGGGGCTCGTCGAAGGCATCAGCGCGATCGTGTTCAGCTCTCGAGGCGGCATGCACGTCGGCCAGGAAACCGATGCGGTCACGCCGTACCTGCGTGCCGTGCTCGGCCTGATGGGCATCACCGACGTGGAATTCGTCTACGCGGAAGGGCTCGACATGAAGCCGCACGGCTTCGAGGCGGGACTCGCGAACGCACGCTTGCAGATGGACGCACTGCACGCATGAGTCGCGCCCGGCGTGGCGGAAAGCACGGCGGCGTTCCCGCGCACGTTCGGGCGGCACCTGCACGACACCAATGGCATCCTCGTGCGCCGCGTGGCCGGCGAATCGGAGCATTCGACCGACACGCTTTCTGACATATCGGCAATAAAGTGACGACGCGGCCCGCCTGCGCAATCGCCGGGGAATCGTTTCGCAGCAAGCATGCAAGACATCGGCGCGACCGTTCGTGTCGACAACGACGCTCCGGACCAGCACCTGACAGCGACCGATCTCGGCTAGAGTGATTGCACGTTTTCGCGTGGAATGTCATGTCATTTCGTCATGCAAAACATATGACGGGATGCCGATCGAAATCCGCTGCGTAAACGAGCGCGGCCCGCGGGTGCACTCACACCTGCGGGCCGCTGACCACAACCCACTCTGTACAGGAGTCAGTCATGGCTGACGCGAATCATAACGCACCGGTTCGTCTTCCTGATCGTTTCGTGCCCCCTCGAACGTCTTTTCACACTCGCCGCGTCGTTCCGCACCTCAGGCTCACCGACACGGCACCGCCGGCCCTCCATCTGTGGATGAAGCTGTCCGGCCGCTGGATCGACGCAGCGGGTTTCGAACCCGAGCAACGCTTGCAGGTCGAGGTGACGCACAAGCGGCTGGTGATCACGCCGATCGAAGACGGGCACTGCGACGATTCCGGAAAGGATGTCGATCGCGCAACAGCGCAACCGCAGCCGCAGCCGCGGCCGAAGTTTTCGGTGATCACGGGAGGCGCGCAATGAATCGCAACGACTCGCGCCAACGTGCCGACACCTCGCCGGCCGACTTCGACCTCGATGACGCGGGAGCGCTGTCGGCCAAGTCCGCGCTCGTACTGAAGGTCAACGCACTGATCGTCTCGCGCGGCCTGAGCGAAGACGAGGCGGCGGCCCTCGCGGAGATGGCCCGGCCGGTCGTCACGCCCGAGCAACGCGAAAGGCTCCGGAACGTTTCGCTGGAATTGCTGATGCAGACGCTGGCGTCGTTGGGCCAGCATGTGGAAATCGTGGTGCGGCCTGCGGGGCCACCGCATTCGGCAGGCATCGCGGTTTCAGTCTGACGGCCGGCGGAATGAACGAAAGGTCATGTGTGTGGCGGCCGGGCCCGGCCGCCGCCGGATGCCCGTCACAGGCGAGCGGGAGCGCCGTGCCGGCTCGCAGCAGGCATCCTCGACACACCGGCAACGTACCAAGCGCCCCGGTTTCGACGATGCCCCGGACCTGATGGTCAGGGCCGCGACAACACCATCACACGCCCCGACACGCGCTGCAGCTTCAGCCACCCCGTATCGGCCGTAAACTGAAGCTGCTGCAACGGAAAATCGAACTCCGCGCGCTGCGCGGCGCTGATCACCGCATCGGCGATCCAGCGGATCAGCTCCTTGCCTTCGTCGGTCGTCTCGTGGCCGTTCTGGACGCCATAGAAATAGCGGTTCCCGGCGTTGACCTCGTTCTGAACCTGCATCCAGTGCCCCGGCAGGCCCCGTTGCGTCCTGAACAGGTCGGCCACCCGCTGCGTCGTCAATCCGCGCGCCCACAATGCGCCGTTCACGGCGGGGCGTGCCAGGTTATGGCGGTCGGCTTCCTGGGCCTGCTCCTTGATGTCGCCTTTCAGGGAATCGGGTTTCGTCATGACGCTTTCCTCGCGATGGGCCCGTCAACGGGCCGGTTGAATGGACAAGGACCACGGAGAGCAGCCGGCATGAAGTGCGGATCTGCGCGACCCCGGCGTCCGTGGCCACCACGAACGACAGGCCGGCGACATGCGCCGGCCCGGCTCACGATATCGGCCGCAGGCGGGTCGTCCCGCCTGCGCCGGGTGAAAGATACGCCCATTGCAGGAATTCTTCGCCTGTCAGGTATATCAGGCTTCAATCTCAGGCGTCTGTCCCCATCACGCTTTCTTTTTCCCCTTCAGCACGAACGCCGCCGCCGTACATCCCGCCATCGCGACACCCGCGATCAGGAACGTATCGCTGTACGCCATCAACAACGCCTCGCGCATCACGCGCTGGTTCACGAGCGCGAGTGCCAGCTCGTGCACGCCGCCGGTCGCCGAACCCGGCAACGCATCGGTACGCGGCACATGCACGCGCGACAGAAGCCGCACGAGCGTCGCCATGCGCTCCTGGAACGCCTCGGAAAACGGCGAAACGGCCTCGCCGATCTGCATCGCGTGAAGCTTCTGCCGCTCAACGACGATCTGGCTCGCCACCGCGATGCCGATCGCGCCGCCCACGTTGCGCACCATGTTGAACACGCCGGACGCCGAACCGAGCTGCGCCTTCTCGATCCCGTCGACGGCCATCACCGACAGCGCGATCACGACGAGCGACTGCCCGATCCCGCGCACGACGAGCGACGGCACGATCACGTTCGCCGCCGCATCGGCGCTCAGGTGGATGTTCATCAGGCAGCCGGCCGCGACGAGCGCGAAGCCGAGCACGATCGTCGTGCGCGGGCTCGTGCGGCGCATCAGCGGCGGCGTCAGGAACGACATCACGAACTGCACGAGCCCGTACGGGATCATCGCGAGGCCGATGTCGCGCGCGCTGTAGCCGTGCAGTTCGGCGAAGTAGTTCGGCACGAGGAACACGACGCCGAACACCACCGCGCCGAACAGGAACTGCATCAGGCTCGCGATCCCGAAGTTGTAGCGGCCGAGCAGCCGCAGGTTGATGAACGGCTCCTTGCGCCGCAGCTCGATCGCGACGAACGCAACGAGCCCCGCCACCGCGACGATCGACAGCTCGACGATCAGGCCGGACGCGAACCAGTCCTTGCGCCCGCCCTCCTCCAGCACGATCTGCAGCGCGCTCAAGCCGATCGCCATCGTCGCGATCCCGAACCAGTCGGCCTGGCGCAGCTTCGACAACTGCACGGGCACCGGGCGGATCGCCCACGCGATCGCCACGATCAGCGCGATCGCGGGCGGAATCTGCAGATAGAAGATCCAGCGCCATGAATACATGTCGGTGAGCCAGCCGCCGAGCGACGGCCCGGCCGCCTGCGCGACGTTGTTCGCGACCGCGAACAGCGCCATGCCGAGCGGATGCTTCGACGGCGGCAGCTCGGTGACGATCAGCTGGAACGACAGCGGAATCAGCACGCCGCCGAACGCGCCCTGCAGCGCGCGCGCGACGATCATCGACGAAATGGTCGGCGCAACCGAGCACGCGATCGAGAACGCGAGGAAACCGCACGCGCCGACGAGCAGCACGCGGCGCGCGGAGAACACCTGCACGAGCCAGCCGGTGAGCGGAATCACGACGATCTCTGCCACGAGGTACGCGGTCGAGATCCACGAGCCTTCCTCGAAGCTCGCGCCCAGCGACCCGCGGATGTCGGGCAGCGACGCGTTCGTCACGTGCACGTTCATCCCCGCCATGAAGCAGCCGAACACGCCGCCGAGCACCGCGACCCACGCGCGCAGCGAGACGGTTTCGTCGTGCGCGGCCTGCGCAGCCGGTGATGCCGCGGCCGTCACGATCCGGCCCCCGGTGTGCCGCGCGTATCGACGCGCGCGATCACCGACATGCCGGGCCGCAGCACGAGGCCCGACGGCGGCGCATCGAGGCGGATCTTCACGGGCACGCGCTGCACGATCTTCGTGAAGTTGCCGGTCGCGTTGTCAGGCGGCAGCAGCGCGAATTCGGCGCCCGAGCCCGGGGCGAGCCCGAGCACGCGGCCGTGCAGCGTGCGGCCCGAGTAGGTATCGACGTCGATCTCGACCGGCTGCCCGTCGCGCATCGCGCCGAGCTGCGTCTCCTTGAAGTTCGCGACGACGTACACGTCGCGCAGCGGCACGACCGCGAGCAGCGGCATCCCGACCTCGACGTACTGGCCCGCGCGCACCGCCCGCTGGCCGATCGTGCCGTCGCGTGTCGCGCGGATCACCGTGTGCTCGAGATCGAGCTGCGCCAGCGCAAGCTTCGCGCGGGACGCCGCAAGCCGCGCACGTGCCTGCTCGATCGCCGCCGTGCTCTGCGCGCGGCGCCGGCGCAACACCGTCTGCTGGTCGTCCTGCGCGCGCACCGCCGCGCCGGCGCGAGCCAGTTCCGCGCGCGCCTTCAGCGCATCGGCATGCGCCTGTTCCCAGCGCTGCCCGCTGGCGGCCGATTCGGCGAGCAACTGCTTGTAGCGCGCCGCGTCCGCGTCGCGTCGTGTCGCCTCGGCACGCGCGGCGGCCGCATCGGCCTGTGCCTGCTCGATCACGCTGCGCTGCTGACCGACCTGCGCATCGAGCGTCGCGGCCGCGGCTTCCTCGGCCTGCAGCGTCGCGTCGGCCGCGGCGACGGCCGCCTGCGCATCGTCGAACTTCGCGCGATAGTCGCGATCGTCGAGCATGACGAGTACGTCGCCGCGCTTCACCGGCTGGTTGTCGTCGACGGCCACGCGTGCGACATAGCCGGCCACGCGCGGGCTGACGGTCACGATGTCGGCGCGCACGTACGCATCGTCGGTGTGCTCGATGAAGCGGCCGACCGTCCACCAGCGCCAGCCGAACCCGGCAAGCACGATGACGGTGATGAAGGCGCCGGCGGCGATCCAGTGGCGCCGCGCGAAACGGGCGGATTTCTCGGGTACGGCTGTGGTGCTCATGATCGGAATCGGAATGGTTGAGAGTGCGTGCGGATTTGCGAACGGCCGGTTAGGGCCTGTTCACGCTAATAGCGGGCTTGCGCTGGCCCCACGAACGAATTTTTCCAAAACAGGGGAACGTGCCCTAACGCTGCCAGCCGCCCCCCAGTGCCTTGAAGACGGCGACCTGATCGAGCGCGACCTGCTGCGTCGACGCGGCCAGCGCCGCATCCACCGAAACGAGGCTGCGCTGCGCGTCGAGCACGCCGAGAAAATCCAGCGCGCCCGCGTCGTAGTTCAGTTCGGCGAGCCGGTAAGCGCGGGCATGCTCGGCACGCGCGGTTTCGAGCGCGGCCTTGTGGCGCCACTCCGCGCCATATCGTGCGAGCGCCTGTTCGGTTTCCTTCAGCGCGCGCAGCACTTGCGCATCGAACGACGCGCGCGCGGCGGCGTCGTACGCGCGTGCCTGTGCGAGCTGCGCGCGGCTCGCTGCGAGATTCGGAAAGCGCCAGGTAATCAGCGGCCCGACGCCCCACGCGATCGCGTACTTGTCGCCGAGCGACGACGGATCGCCGGTCGTCGACAGCCAGTTCACCGAGCCGCCGAGCACGATCGACGGATACAGCTCGGCCGTCGCGGCACCGATCCGGGCGTTCGACGCGGCGAGCCGGCGCTCGCTTTCGCGCAGGTCGGGCCGGCGCCGGAGCAGCGCGGCACCATCGCCGACCGGAAACGGTCGCGCCAGCGCCGGCGTTGCACGGCAACGCGCGGCGGCATCGGGAATCGCGCCGGGTGCGTGTCCGGTCAGCACCGCCAGTTCATACAGCGCGGCGCGGCGCGCGCCCGCGAGCGCCGGGAGTTCGGCACGCGTATCGTCGGCGAACGCGCGCGATCGAGCGACTTCCAGGTCGGATACCAATCCATGCGCGCGCTGCCGCGCGGTCAGCGCGGCGAGGCGGTCGGCAATCGCGACCGAGCGCTCGGCCACGTCGATCCGCTCGCCGTACGCGCACGCCTGCGCATAGGCGGCCGTCGTCTCGGCGGCCACCGCGACGCGCATCGCATCCGACGCAGCCTGCACGGCCTCCGAATCGGCGCGCGCGGCATCGACGAGATAGCCGACACGCCCCCACAGATCGACTTCCCACGACAGCGCGAACGACGGCGCGAAGCCCCAGCGCGTGCGCGCATCGGTGCCCTTCGCGCTCGCGACGATCTGGTCGGGCGCGTGCTTGCCGTAGTCGACGCCAAAGCCCGCTGTCGTATCGGGCAACCGCGCGGCGCCCGCTTCGTCGAGCACGGCGCGCGCACGCGCGACGCGTGCCGCGGCCACCGCGAGATCGCGGTTTTGCGCCAGCGCTTCGCGCACGAGTGCGTCCAGCGCCGGATCGTCGAACAGCTGCCACCAGCGATCGGGCAACGCGCCGCCGGACGCGACGGGTGCATCGGCCACAGCGTCGAACGGCGCGTGATGTGCCGCATCGATCGACGGCGGGCGATACGGCGCGCCGACCGAGCAGGCGGCAAGCGTCGCCGCGCTCAGCAGCGTGGCGGCAATGCGCGGCGCGCAAAACGCGGCGGCAACGGGTAAATCGAAGGAAAGCGAAGCAAGGAGCGAGGTGCGCATCGTGCAGTGGCAGTCGAACAAACGATGGGCCTATGGTAATTTCGACCCATTCAGTCGATCTCGCGCGCAAAGCGCATTCGTCGTCGAGAAAAGGACAAGTGGACCCATTTTTCAGCGCGCTCGAGCGCAAGGACAAGCACAAGCAGATCGCGGTCGCCGTGTCCGACGCGGCGTCCGGCGTCCTGTATCCGCCGCATTCGCACCGGCACGGCCAGCTGATTCACGCGATTTCCGGCGTGATGCTCGTGCATGCCGATGCCGGCAGCTGGGTCGTGCCGACCGGGCGCGCGGTGTGGGTGCCGGGCGGCACCCAGCACGAGATCCGGATGGCCGGCGACGTGCAGATGCGCTCGGTGTTCGTCGCGCGCGAAGTGCGGCCGAGCCTGCCGGGCGAGTGCCGCGTGATCGAGGTCGGCACGTTGCTGCGCGAACTGATCGTGACCGCGTGCGAACTGCCGGCCGACTACGATCTTTCGCATCGCGCGGGCCGCGTGCTCGCGCTGATCCTCGACGAAATCGAAATCGCACCGCTGCTGTCGCTGCACGTGCCGATGCCGCGCCATCCGGCACTCGCCGCGCTGTGCACGCAGCTGATCAACGACCCGTCGTCGGCCGTCACGCTGCAGTCGTGGGCGCGCGATGCGCACATGAACGAACGCACGCTCGCACGCACGTTCAAGCGCGAGACGGGCATGACGCACGGCGCGTGGTGCCGCCATGCGCGTCTGCTGCTGAGCCTGCCGCGCCTCGCGGCCGGCACGCCGATTCTCGAACTCGCGCTCGAACACGGCTACGACAGCCCCAGCGCGTTCGCGGCGATGTTCCGCAAGGCACTCGGCGTGCCGCCCAGCGAATACTTCCGGCGGCGCTGAACCGCATTGTCCGTTTCGCGACGATCGATCGCAGACCTGCGCGCGCGGCGCGACGGGCCGCTCGCTACAGTGACGGCATCGCACGACACTCGCGCCACGCCGATGGATCTGATTCAAAGCATGCAGGTTTTCGTCACGCTCGCCGACGCCGGGACCTTCACCGAAACCGGCAAACGGCTCAACCTCACCACCGCGCATGTCAGCCGCACGATCGCGTCGCTCGAGACGCATCTCGGCATCCGGCTGCTGAACCGCACCACGCGCTCGATGTGCCTGACCGAAGCCGGCGAACGCTATCTGGCGCGTGCACGCGACATCACGCTCGCCGTCGATGCGAGCGAACGCGAAGCGCGCGGCGCACAGCTGCATCCGCATGGCCGGCTGCGCGCGCACTGCAGCGCCAGCATCGCGAACCGTTTCGTGATTCCGCTCGTCGCGCGCTTCCAGGCGCGCTACCCGGACGTCAGCGTCGACCTGACGCTCGCGCCGCAGGTGCCGGACCTGATCCGCGACAGCTACGACGTCGCCGTGATCGCGATGCCGAACCTGCCGAGCTCCGATCAGGTCGCGATCGACGTCGGGCGGATCGGCAGCGTGCTGTGCGCCGCGCCCGCGTATGTCGCGCATCACGGCATGCCGGATACGCCGCGCGCACTCGCTCGGCATCGCTGCCTGCAACTGGTTGCGCCCGCCTACCCGGCACGCGAATGGACGCTGACGCGCGGTGCGGATCCGGAAACGGTCGCGTTCGAGCCGACGATGACAACCGACGTCGCGGCATCGCTCGCGATCGCGGTACGGGAAGGCGCGGGAATCGGCCTGCTGCCGGAGTTCGTCGCGGACGACGAGCTGCGTTCAGGCGCGCTGGTGCGTGTGCTGCCCGATTACCGGGCGGAGGAAGTGGGTGTGTTTCTGGTGTATCCATCACGCCGGCATCTCGACGCGAAGACGCGCGCGTGGGTGGATTTCATGAAGGTGGAGCTGCGTGCCGCGCTTGCCGGGCCGCGCAGCGGCAACCGCGGCGATGACGGCGAAGGCGACAACGCGACCGCGCCGGACACCGCCGGCGCGGCCACCACGACGCCGCTTACGCGACGGCCCTCACCGCGGGCTGCGCGGCAAAAAACGTCGCCTGCGCCGCTTCGTCCGCGCGTGCATACGCGCGGTTGACGCCGCTGATCACCGCGCGGATCGACGCGGTCGTCAGGTTCGCGTCGATGCCCACGCCGAACGCGCTGCCGCGCACGCCCGTGCCGGACAGTTCCGCGATCGCGATCGCCTTCGCATCGGCGCCCTGCGACAACGCGCGCTCCTCGTAGTGCTGGATGCGCAGCGGCGTGCGCAGCGCGTGCATCAGCGCGTCGAGCGGGCCGTTGCCTTCACCGCGCAGCACGCGGCGCTCGCCGTGCACGTCGGCGGTCAGCACGATCGACTCGCGGCCGTCGCGCTCGGTCAGCTCATGGCCGACATAACGCAGCGGCGCATCGCCTTCCACGTATTCCTGCTGGAACAGCGACCAGATCTGCGCGCTCGTCACCTCGAGCCCGCTGTCGTCGGTCAGGCGCTGCACGGCCGCGCTGAAGTCGACCTGCAGGCGGCGCGGCAGCGCGACGCCATAGCTCTGCTCGAGCAGGTACGCGATACCGCCCTTGCCCGACTGGCTGTTCACGCGAATGATCGAGTCGTACGTGCGGCCGACATCGCTCGGATCGATCGGCAGGTACGGCATTTCCCACACGGCGTCGGGTTTCTGCACCGCGAAGCCTTTCTTGATCGCGTCCTGATGCGAGCCGGAGAACGCGGTGAACACCAGGTCGCCGACATACGGATGGCGCGGATGGATCGGCAACTGCGTGCATTCCTCGGACGTGCGCGCGACTTCGTTGATCTGCGAGAAATCGAGGCCCGGATCGACGCCCTGCGAGTAGAGGTTCAGCGCGAGCGTGACCAGATCGACGTTACCGGTGCGCTCGCCGTTGCCGAACAGGCAGCCCTCGATCCGGTCCGCGCCGGCCATCACCGCGAGCTCGGCCGCCGCGACCGCGGTGCCGCGGTCGTTGTGCGGATGCACGGACACGATCAGCGCATCGCGACGCGCGAGGTTGCGGTGCATCCATTCGATCTGGTCCGCGTAGAAGTTCGGCGTGCCGACTTCGACCGTCGCAGGCAGGTTCACGATCGCCTTGTGCTCCGGCGTCGGCTGCCACACGTCGAACACGGCGTCGCAGACTTCCTTCGCGAAATCGAGCTCGGTCGCCGTGAAGGTTTCCGGGCTGTATTGCAGCGTGAAATGCGTGTCGGTCGCGGCGTCGGCGAAACGCTTGATCGTGCGCGCGGCGTTCACCGCGAGCGTCTTCACGCCGTCGCGATCGAGGCCGAACACGATCTTGCGGAATTCCGGCGCGGTCGCGTTGTACAGGTGCACGATCGCGCGCTTCGCGCCGCGCAGCGAGTCGAAGGTGCGCTCGATCAGGTCGTCGCGTGCCTGCGTGAGCACCTCGATCGTCACGTCGTCGGGAATGTGGCCGCCTTCGATCAGCTCGCGCACGAAGTTGAAGTCGGTCTCGGACGCCGACGGGAACGCCACCTCGATCTCCTTGAAGCCGATCGCGACCAGCATCTTGAACATCCGCATCTTGCGCGCCGCGTCCATCGGCTCGAACAGCGACTGGTTGCCGTCGCGCAGGTCGGTGCTCATCCAGATCGGCGCTTGCGTGATCGTGCGCGTCGGCCATATGCGGTTCGGCAGGTTGACGGGCGTGAACGGTCGGTACTTCGTCGCGGGGTTCTTCAGCATCATGATGTTCGGTCCTCGGTCGGTATGTCGGGAAACCGCGGCGCGGTGGCCATCCGTCGTGATGGCAGGCTGCGCGCACAGCGGTGAAACGGTAGAAAACGGCAAAGCGGCAAAGCGGTACGGCAAACGACAGCCTTGGCGGTTGAGCGACCGGGGACGGAGCGGAACGATTCGGAAGAAAGACGAACTCAGGCGCCGGTCGACAACCGGGGCCAGGTCAGTGTTGCGGGGGAAATCTGGCGCTTCAGGAAAGAAGCAGATGGAAAGCGCCCAGCCGCAGACCCAGCCCGGAGAAACGGGCTAGTAGTCGTAGCGAGAAGAGGGGCTGGGCGGCTTGCATGGCCGAAATCAAATCACAGGGTGAGGGGAGCTGTCAACGGGCTGAGCACAAATGGCGTCGAATTTGATCGTTCAGAATCAGTCCTGTCCGATAGGCGACGCGCGGCCCCGTCGATATGCTTCTTGGGTGCGGCGCCGGTGGAGCCTCTGTTCACGTTCGGAGTGAGTGGGTCAATGTACTTCGCCGGTTGCCGCACCCCCTTCCTGTTGCGATCGGGTTTCGGCGTGGGCGTTCGGTGGTGGCCGGTGGGCGCGGCCACACGACAGAGATGCTGATGTTGAAACGACAACGCTGCCATATGCGAACGTCGAGCGCCTGCCCCGAAACCCCGATTTCCCCGCCTTTCCCGATCCGCCTGCGCGGCCGCGCATCGTTCCGAAAAGCGATACACGCGCCAATATCATTTCCCGAATATCCCAAAACACCGTCAATTGAATTCGATTCATTCAATCAAATCGCATTCACTTTCGATTGACTGAACAATAGCCAGAAAACTGCGATTATTTTTTTATTTATTTTTCGACATGCTTTCCAGACCGCGTTTCAAACTGCAACCGTTTGCACGACGCGGCGAGACGCCTCACCACTGTTCATCAGGAGGAAAGCATGGCCGATTCTCAAACGTCTTCCAATCGTGCCGGCGAATTTTCGATTCCGCCGAATACCGATTTCCGCGCGATTTTCTTCGCGAATGCCGCCGAACAACAGCACATCAAGCTTTTCATCGGCGACAGCAAGGAACCCGCCGCGTATCACAAGCTGACGACGCGCGACGGCACGCGTGAAGCCACGCTGAATTCCGGCAACGGCAAGATCCGCTTCGAGGTGTCGGTGAACGGCAAGCCGTCGGCCACCGACGCGCGCCTCGCGCCGATCAACGGCAAGAAATCGGACGGCTCGCCGTACACGGTCAACTTCGGGATCGTCGTGTCGGAAGACGGCCACGACAGCGACTACAACGACGGCATCGTCGTGCTGCAGTGGCCGATCGGCTGATCGATCGCCCCGCCAATTGACCGACGACCGCCGGGCCGCCCGCAAGGCAGCCGGGCGGTTGCGTGTCGAACACACGAAGCCAGCCAACCGAAATCCGTTTCGATCTCAGGAGACCGTCATGCCCATCCTTTCGGCATCGATCAACAGCGCACCCGTGGTGACATCCGAGGCCTACGTCGACATTCCGGGCCTACATCTCGACCTCGCGAAAGAGAAGATTCGCGAGGGCAAGCTGCTCGTCACGCTCAACGTGCCGACGCCGTATGCCACCGGCGACAATTACCCCGGCGCCTATTTCGCAATTGCGACCGACAAGGGCATCGTCGCGGACGGCTGCTTCACCCACTCGGAAAAAGCCCCCGCAACCAGCGGCCGCTCGCCGTTCACGCTCGTCGTCGCCATCGACGTCGACAGCGGCGTCACGTTCGTGAAAGGCCAGTGGAAAAGCGTGCGCGGCAGCACGATCCATATCGATTCGTTCGCGAGCCTTTCCGCAATCGGTGAGACGGTCGGGCAATCGTCGTCGCACGGCAGCGGCAATCAGGGCGCCGAAACCGGCAGCGGCAACACGGGCATCGGCGGCGCCGGCAACATCGGCGGCGGCGGCGAACGCGACGGCACGTTCAATCTCCCGCCGAACATCAAGTTCGGCGTCACCGCGCTCGCGAATGCGGCGAACGAACAGACGATCGACATCTACATTGACGACAACCCGAAACCGGCCGCCACGTTCAAGGGCGCCGGCTCGCATGACGAGAACCTCGGCACCAAGGTGCTCGACTCCGGCAAGGGCCGCGTGCGCGTGATCGTGACGGTGAACGGCAAGCCGTCGCGGCTCGGCTCGAGACAGGTCGATATCTTCAAGAAGTCGTATTTCGGGATCGTCGGCTCGGAGGACGGCACGGATGACGACTACAACGACGGCATCGTGTTCCTGAACTGGCCGCTGGGCTAAGTAGCGCCATCCTGCCTGCCGTCGCCACGCCGCCCGGCGTGGCGACCTGTTTCAGTGCGCCCGCCGGTCCACTCCCCGCCGCGCCGCAAGAACGATCAAATGCCCCCGCCGCCGATACCATATAGTCCGCCCGACACCCTCATTGGCACACCATGAACCCGGTAGGACAAGCACTCTGGTTTATCGAAACCAAACTGGACAGGGAACTGACGCTCGACAGGATCTCCGCCAATTGCGACATGACGCGCTTCGGCTTCTCGCGCCTGTTCTCGATGAACACCGGCTGGCCGGTGATGCGCTATGTCCGGTCGAGGCGGCTGACGCGCGCGGCGCAAGGCGCGCCGGACATCCTGCATGTGGCGCTCGACGCCGGTTATGGCTCCCATGAGGCGTTCACGCGCGCCTTCCGCGATCTCTTCGGCGTCACGCCCGAGGACGTGCGGGCACGGCGTACTCTCGACGGGTTGTCTCTTGTGGAGCCGCTACGCATGAAAGAACTGAAACTCATCGCCGTGACGCCGTCACGCTTCGAAGTCGCCGAAAAGCGGCTGATCGCGGGCATGAGCGACCGGTATACGTTCGAAACCAACGAAGGGATTCCGGCGCTCTGGCAGGCGTTCATCCCATACATCGGTACCCTTCCCGGCCAGGTCGACGACGTGACGTACGGCGTGTGCTGCAACCCGGATGCGGACGGCAGCTTCGAGTACATCGCGGGCGTGGAGGTGAAGACTCGCGACCGGTTGCCTGCGCCGTTCCGCTGCGTCGAACTCGAACCGCAACGTTATGCTGTCTTCGAACACGGCGGGCATATCTCGACGCTTCACCAGACCTTCTACAGCATCTGGAACGGCTGGCTGCCGACGTCGGGGTTCAAGGCGGTCGACGCGCCCGAATTCGAGCGCTACAGCGCGGACTACGATCCGGTGACGGGCGCCGGCGTGCTCGAAATCTGGTTGCCGGTCGAACCCGCGGTGTAAGCGGTTTGCCTTGATCGGAAGCGACGTGGGTCGCCCCGGCCGGCGGCACCTCGCCAATGGTCAGCCGGCACGCGATCCAGCAGGCTTCGACATCGCCACCGGCTGCGGCCACGCGGCCGACGCCAGGCGCGTGCGCGCATCGCGCACCAAGCGGTTGAACGCCACGCGCTGCTCACCCTTCAGCTTCGCCGCCTTGCCCGCCTGTACCAGCGCGACCGGGTCGACGAGACGGTCATGCCGCCGTACCTCGAAGTGCAGATGCGGCCCCGTGGCCGTGCCCGTGCTGCCGACCGCGCCGACTCGCTGGCCGCGCGCGACCCGCGTGCCGGTTCGCAGCTTCGGCTCGAACGCCGACAGGTGCGCGTAGTACGACGCATAGCCGCCGTCATGGCGAATCACCACGTACTTGCCGTAGCCGCGCGGCTCGGTGCCGATGAACGTCACGACGCCGCGCTCCGATGCATGAACCGCGCGCCCGGCCGGTGCCGCGAGATCGGCGCCCGAATGCACGTGACGCGCGCCGCTCACCGGATGCACGCGCGTGCCGAACGGCGAGCTGATCCGCTTCGCGGCGACCGGCATCGCAAACCGGGTGCCGGCGAGCGGCATGCCATCGAGGTCGTAGTAAGCGCCCCGCGAGCCCGCTTGCGGCGCAAACCACACGCCCGTCACGTGCTGCCCGCGAAAGCGGATGTCGAGCGCCGTCACGCGCACGCGGCCCGGCCGCGTCGCGCTGCCGTCCGGTTCGAATGCGACGCGGAAGGTGTCGCCGATCTCGCCGCGCAGCTTCGGATCGATGCGTCCTGCGAGCATGCGGACGATTTGCGCGGCGACACCGGCCGGCAGCTCGGCACGTGCCAGCGACGTGTGCAGGCTGCCGGCGATCGTGCCGGCGCGCGTGCCGCGATCCGGCTCGGCCAGCGTGAACGGTTCGGCCGATGCCAGATCGACTGCGCCCCGTTCGAACGCCGGTTGCGTGACCATCGAGGGCAACGCCGACGCCAGCCCGTAGTCGAACCGCGACGCGTAGCCGCGTTCGACCGCATCACGCGCCGCATCGCACAGCACGCGGTAGGCAACGCATGCGCCGAAGCGAGCGACCGGATCATCGCGACCGGTGCCCGTCGACCTGTTCGACGCATGCAATGGATACGCGATATCGAGCGGCGCTGCCGTCGCTGCGCGCAAGCCGCCCCACGTCGTCCGCGTGGAACTGAAAAAGGGCACGTCGACAAGGTCGGTCGTTTCCGCCGTCACCTGCGCGAGGGGCGCGGCGTCGTGAGCGGCCTGCGCGGCCGCACCGTGAACGCCGGCCGCGCAGGCCGTCGCGATGACGCCGCGCAACAGCACGCGACGAATCGGAAAACACGAGGTGCGGCGCCGGGCGGATTGACCTTGTTCGCGTGCGAGACGGAAACGCTGGTCGAACCGCATGACGTCGTCACTCGCTATCAATGAAAAATCGGGAAGAAACCGGATATCGCGGAGGAACTGGCGTCGCGATCCGGCAACCTGAAAGCGAGTGTATCGGCGTCCCTGAAACGGCTAAATAGGACGAGTCTCATTTTCAGGAACCTTCGCTTAGTACTAGAACGAAATCCGGATCGCGCCGTCCGACAGCGTGCCGCACCGACCCCATGCATGCATTCGCGCGAACCATCGCATGACGTTTGCAGTCGAAGGCTGCCTGCGCGCGAACCCGTGCCCGCCCGAACGCGGCGGGACCCTCGCGTATCGCGCAACCTGTCACCCAACCGGAATCCCGCATGTTTCTCGATCAACTTCATCCGGAACGCTGGACGTTCCTGTGGAACGCGCTGTCCACCCTCTCCATCAAGCTGTGCGCCGGCCTCGCGCTGCTCGTCGCCGGCTGGTGGCTGTCGAAACGCATCGGCAACTGGCTGAACCGGCTGCTGGCGAACAAGGAGCGCGTCGACGACACGCTGCGGCCGATCCTCTGCGACGTCGCCGTGTGGGGCATCCGGATCGTCGCGATCGTCGGCGCGCTGTCGCAGCTCGGCATCGAGACCGCGAGCATCGTCGCGGTGCTGGGCGCCGCCGGCCTCGCGATCGGGCTCGCGCTGCAGGGCACGATGCAGAACATCGCGGCCGGCATCATGCTCCTGCTGCTGCGGCCGTTCAAGGTCGGCGACTTTATCGACGGCGGCACGGGTGTCGCGGGCACCGTCGACGAAGTCGGGCTCTTCATGACGCGGCTGACGAAACCGGACGGCATCTGCGAATACGTGCCGAACAGCGCGCTGTGGGGCAGCTCGATCCGCAACTACACGCGCAATCCGACGCGCCGCCTCGATCTCGAAGTGGAAGTGTCGGTGCACGACGATATCGATCGCGCGCTCGATGCGCTGCGTGCGTTGGCCATCGCCGATCCCGATGTATTGCAGGAACCGGCGCCGGACGTGATGGTGATGCGCTTCGACGACAGCACGGTGGTGGCGAACATGCGCGTATGGACGCACACCGACACGTTCTGGGCAATGCGCTGGCGCCTCGCGCGCCAGGTGCGCCAGACCCTCGCCGATGCGAACTGCGCGCTGCCGATCCGCACGCGCGAGCTGCATATCGTGCACGATGCGGAGTCGCAACGTAGCGGCACGCGCGCGCAACCATCGTAAGACGTCCGGGCGTGGCGCCGCACATCACGCGCGGCGCACCCGGAAACGGTAACCGGCCGACAGCGGCAACGCCCGCCCTCTGTTCCGGATCGCGGGCGCGCACAAGCTGTATCACGTGTTCCTCGCCGACATCGATCCGGATGCGATCGCGCGTCCCGCGCAGGAGATCGCGCATTCGCATGGATCGACCGTGAATCGCTCGGGTCGCTGCATTGCAGCCAGCCGACGCCGCGCATCGTCGCGCTCACGTTCGACAGGCTGCGCCAGCCCCGCCTCGTGCCTGGGGTGATCGGCCACGACGTGTTCGCCGATATTGCGGCCAGAGGTTCGCGCCTGCGGTTGGCACGCGACACCGGTTCGCTGCGATCCGGAAACGAGTCGATCGACGTGGCTGAAATCTGAACGGGCCGCGCTCCCACGAGCCCGCCCGAAATGGCCCATGCCCACGGTGCACCACCGCTCGAGCGGCCAGCTCGCATTTTTTTCGCCACTCATGCATCCGGATACGCGCCCCGCACGTAAATGCTGAATCGGCCGGCCCGGAGATCGCGGCCGTGTGCCCGCCCCAACGCGAAAGGGATCAGGATACGATGGCTCACGCATCAGATATCACCCCGGATTCTTCAGACAACCGACTTGGGGACACCGTGCACACGAGAGGCAACCCTGCGTTCGACGGCATTCGGCCGACCGGCGAATCCGAGCGCCGTCGCCGCGAGGAACTGAACCAGTTCCTTCTCGACGTGGCCGCCGGCGATCAGGACGCGTTCGGCATCCTTTACCGCCGGACCTCCGCGAAGCTGTTCGGCGTATGCCTGACGATCCTGCGAGATCGCGGTGAAGCCGAAGAGGTGCTGCAGGACGTCTATGTCACGGTATGGCGCCGGGCGGCGACGTTCGATCCGGCGCTGGCCAGCGCGATCACCTGGCTCGGGACCATCGCGCGCAACCGGGCGATCGACCGGCTGCGGCGCCACCGCGAAGTCCCGGTCGACGAGTCGACGATGGAAGAGACCGCCGACGAGCAGCCGTCGCCCGCCGCAGCCGCCGAGCACAGCGAGGCGAGGCGCCGGCTGGAGCACTGCCTGGAAAACCTGCCGGCCGCACAGGGTAACGTCGTGCGCGAAGCGTTCTTCGCGGGGGCGACCTATGCGGAACTGGCCGAACGCCTGCGCGTGCCGCTCGGCACCCTGAAAAGCTGGATTCGGCGCAGTTTGATCCAACTCAAGGCATGCCTCGAACGATGAATACCCCACTCTCCAGCCCGAACGACATCCGTTGCGCCGAATACGTGCTGGGCGTACTCGACGGCGCGGAGCGCAGGCGAATCGAGCAGGCAATACAGCTCGATCCGCAACTGGCCGCGAGCGTCCTGCGCTGGCAAAACCACCTGATGCCGCTGAACGACGACATCGTCGCGGTTGAGCCCGCGCCGCACGTGTGGAAACGCATCCAGTCCGACCTGGGATTCGGGCTTGCCACGCCGTCCCGACCGCGCATCGGCTTCTGGAACAACCTGAGCGGGTGGCGCTGGATCGGCATCGGTTCGAGCGTCGCGGCGCTCGCGCTCGCCGTGCTGGCCGTTCTGCCCGTCCGCGAGCAGACCGCCAGGCCCGGCCAGGACGCGTACAAGGTGGCAAGCCTCGTGCGGGACGGCGGCAGCGCCGGCTGGACCGTGACCGTCGACGTCGAGCGCGCGCGCATGGTGATCGTGCCGGCGAGCGATACGCCAGTCGCGGCCGATCGCTCGACGCAATTGTGGCTGATTACGCCGGATGGACGGCCCGCGTCCCTCGGCCTGATCGCCGCCGACCGGCCGACCGTCGTGCCGTTGCCGCGCGCGGCGCTCGTGTCGCTGAACGCTCGCGCGGTACTCGCCGTGTCGCTGGAACCGCATGGCGGTTCGCCGACCGGACAGCCGACCGGGCCGGTGCTGGCAAAGGGCGCCGTCGGCGGCGCATGAGCGGGTCTGCCGGGCGAGCCGCCGTCGCGGCTCGAAGTATCTCGGTCACGGATGCATCCGCCGCCCCGTTCCACGCGTATCTCCGTTTGCTTCCAGCCGGAAGCATCGATCTTTCGGGAGAACGCAAATGGAATTCCGCAACAAGTCGAGCATGGCCGCCACGCTGCTTGCCCTCGCGATCGCGCTAGGCGCCACCACACCCGCCGCGATGGCAGGTTCGATGTCCGGCGACAAAACCGTGGAGGTCGGCGGCGCCGCCATGTATCCGTCGAAGAACATCATCGAGAACGCGGTGAACTCGAATGATCACACGACGCTGGTCGCGGCCGTGAAGGCCGGCGGGCTCGTCGATACGCTGTCGGGCAAGGGGCCGTTCACGGTCTTCGCACCGACCAACGAGGCATTCGCCGCGCTGCCGTCCGGCACGGTGCAAAACTTGCTGAAGCCGGAGAACAAGGCAACGCTGGTCAAGGTGCTGACCTATCACGTCGTCCCCGGACGCATCACCGCGCACGATCTGGCGATGGCGGTCGACCAGGGCGGCGGCAAGGCGACACTGAAGACGGTCGAGGGCGATCCGCTGATGGTCAGCAAGGACGCAAGGGGCTGGGCCATCACCGACGACAAGGGAAATGTCGCGCACGTGACGATCGGCGACGTCATGCAATCCAATGGCGTCATTCACGTGGTCGACACCGTACTGTTGCCCTGACGCCAGGCGGTAAGCCGGGAACGGCACGCGACGCGACACGACGTGATTCCTTCACGCGCCTGCCGTACCGTTCCCGATGCGGGTCGCCCGCGTGCGCCGGCCCGCGCGCGCCGCGCCACGTCGGTCACATCTTGACGATATCCAGCAGCGCCTTCTTCCCGCTCTTGTACGTGAACACCGAGATCGCGCCGTGCTTCAGGTCGCCCTGCGGCGTGAAGCTCGTTTCGCCGATCACGCCGCGATAGTCGGTGGCCGGCATCGCGGCCAGCACCTTCGCCGGGTCCGTCGAGTTCGCACGCTTCATCGCGTCGACGATGATGTACACCGCGTCGTACGAGAACGGCGCATACACCTGCATCGGCTGGTGGTAACGCGCTTCGTAGCGCTTCGCGAACGCCGCACCGCCCGGCATCTTCTCGAGCGCGATGCCCGCTTCGGAGCACACGACGTTGTCGGACGCCGGGCCCGCGAGCTTCGGCAGGTCGGTCGAGCACACGCCGTCGCCCGCGAGGATCTTCGCGCGCATGCCGAGCTGGCGCGCCTGCTTCGCGAGCGGGCCACCCGTCGCGTCCATCCCGCCGTACATGATCGCGTCCGGGTTCGCGCCCTTGATCTTCGTGAGGATCGCGCGGAAGTCGATCGCCTTGTCGTTGGTCGCGTCACGTGACACGACCTTCATGCCGGCTGCCTTCGCGGCCTTCTCGAACTCGGTCGCGAGGCCCTGCCCGTACGCGGTCGAATCGTCGACCACGGCCACCGTCTTGATGCCCATGTTCTTCGCCGCATACATCGCGAGCGCCGGCCCCTGCTGCGCGTCGGTCGCGACGACGCGATAGGTCGTCTTGAAGCCCTGCTGCGTGTACGTCGGGTTGGTCGCGGCCTGCGAGATCTGCACGACGCCGCCGTCGCGATACACGCGCGACGCCGGAATCGACGTGCCCGAGTTGTGATGGCCTACGACACCGACGACCTTGTCGTCGACGAGCCGCTGCGCGACCTGCGTCGCGGTGCGCGGGTCTCCCGCGTCGTCCTGCGCGTCGAGCTGCAGCGTGACCTTCTTGCCGCCGATCACGAGCCCCTTCGCATTGATTTCCTCGACCGCGAGCCGCGCGCCGTTCTCGCTGTCCTTGCCGAGATGCGCGATCGCGCCGGTCAGCGGCGCGACGTGGCCGATGCGCACGATCTCGTCCGCGTGCGCGGGCAGCGCGCACGTAAGCGCCGCCGCCGCGGCGAGTGTCGTCATGGGATGTCGAAGCATGTCTGTCTCCTGGTCAGTCTCGTGGGTCCCGTTCAACGCGGGACGTGTTGTGGTTCGGATGACGAATCGGTTTCAGTCAATGGCGCAGCGCAGCCTGCACCGCATGGCCCGCCGCGGCCGGCACGTTGCCGGTCTCGCCGCGCACGGCGACGCCGTACAGATCCTTCGGATCGCGCGGCACGGGAATCAGGTCGAGCTCGATCCCGATGTCGCGCTCGCGTGCCGCCGCGTTCAGGTAGCGCAGCGCCGAGAAATCCTCGAGCGCGAAGCCGACCGAATCGAACACCGTCACCTGTACATCCGACTCACGGCCCGGTTCGGCACCCGACACGATCCGCGCGAACTCGATCACCGGAAAATCCGCCGGCATCTGCTGGATATCGCCTTCGATGCGCGTCTGCGGCTCGTATTCGACGACGACGCGCGCACGCCGCAGCACGTCCGCATGCAGCTCGGTCTTGCCCGGGCAATCGCCGCCCACGGCGTTCACGTGCATCCCGTCCTCGATCATGTCGGGCGTCAGGATCGTCGCGTTGGTCTTGTCCGCGGTGACCGTCGTCACGATGTCCGCGCCGCGCACGGCATCCGCCGCCGATGCGCAGCGGATTACGCGCAGCCCCGCGAACGGCGCGAGGTTGCGGATCAACTTGTCGGTCGCGGCCGGATCAATGTCGAACACGCGCAGTTCGTCGATGCCGAGCATCTCGTGGAACGCGATCGCCTGGAATTCGCTCTGCGCGCCGTTGCCGATCAGCGCCATCGAACGCGCATCGGCGCGCGCGAGAAAGCGCGCGACCAGCGCGGAGGTCGCGGCCGTGCGGATCGCCGTCGTCAGCGTCATCTCGCTCAACAGCAGCGGATAGCCGGTATCGACGTCGGCCAGCACGCCGAACGCCATCACCGTCAGCAGGTCGGCCCGGGTGTTCTTCGGATGGCCGTTCACGTACTTGAACGCGTACAGCCGCGCGTCCGAGGTCGGCATCAGTTCGATCACGCCATCGGTCGAATGGCTGGCGAGGCGCGCGGTCTTCTCGAACGTCTCCCAGCGCCGGTAATCCTGCTCGATATACGAGGCCATCGTCGTCAGGATCTGCGTCATCCCGACTTCGGCCACGAGCGTCGACACGCTCGTCACATCCAGGTATCGCGTCATGCCCTTGCTCCACGGTTGCGGCGGCCGGTGGGCCGCCGTTTAAACGGTCGGCGCCGCGCGTTACGCGCGCCCTTCGAATCCCAGCAGCACGTTGACCGCATTGATGCCGATCTCGTCGACCATGTAGCCGCCTTCCATCACGAACAGCGTCGGCAGGTTCAGGCGCGCGAGCGCCGCGCCGATGCGCAGGTAGTCGGGCGAGCGCAGCCGGAAATGGCTGATCGGATCGTGCTCGAAGGTATCGACGCCGAGCGATACGACGAGCGCGTCGGGCGCATGCGCGGCGATCGCCGCGGCCGCCTGGTCGAGCGCCGCCGAGTAGGTGTCCCACAGCGTGCCCTTCGGCAGCGGCAGGTTCAGGTTGAACCCTTCGCCCGCGCCGGTGCCGCGCTCTTGCGCATAGCCGGAGAAGTACGGGTACGACACCGCCGGTTCGCCGTGGATCGACGCGAACAGCACGTCCGCGCGATCGTAGAAGATGTCCTGCGTGCCGTTGCCGTGGTGGAAATCGACGTCGAGCACCGCGACGCGCGCGGCGCCTTGCGCGATGCAGTGCTGCGCGGCGATCGCCGCGTTGTTCAGGTAGCAATAGCCGCCCATGTACTCGCGGCCCGCGTGATGGCCGGGCGGGCGGCACAGCGCGAACGCCGCGCGCGCCGCGCCGCTCGACAACAGGTCGGCACCGGTGAGCGCCGAGTTCGCACTCGCGCTCACGGCATCCCACGTGCCCGCGTTGATCGGCGCGCCGGCGTCCATCGCGTAGAAGCCGAGCTTGCCGTCGATGAACGCGGGCGGCGTCGCGGCGGCCGGCATCGCGCGCACCGGCCACACGAGCGGCAGCGCCTGGCAGGTGCGGCCCGTCGCAGTCCACTCGCCCCACGCGCCGGCGAGGAAATCGACGTAGCGCGCGCTGTGCGCGGCCGCGTAGTGCGCGCGGTCGAACGGTTTCGGCGCGATCACGTCGCCCAGGCCGGCGGCGCGCACCTGCGCGAGCACCGTTTCGGCGCGAAGGGGGTTTTCGAACGAATCGGTGATCGCGCCGTCTTTCAGTTCGACGCCGCGATGCAATTGGTGATCGCTGCTGTAGACCGTGAGCATGGTTGACTGTTGCGGTGAGGGTGGCAACAGTTTATTGACGGCGACCGGCAATAGCTTTGCTTTCGACGCGCACCTTTCGTACAATTTTGAGAAAACCGCCTACGGAATCCCGGAAATGAGCAAAAATCGCGCTTCGGCTGAACTGGATGGCGTCGACCGCGCCATGCTGCGCCTGCTGCAGGACGACGGCGCGCTGTCGAACGCGACGCTCGGCGAGAAGCTGTCGCTGAGCGTCACGCCCTGCTGGCGCCGCCGCAAGCGGCTCGAGGACGAAGGCGTGATCACCGGCTACCAGGCGAATCTCGACCGGCGCGCGCTCGGCATGAACGTGTTCGCGTTCGTGCAGGTGACGTTCAACATGCATTCCGACCAGGATTCCGATCACTTCGAGGACGTGATCCGGCAACACGACGAGGTGCTGTCGTGCCACAAGATCACCGGCGCGGCCGACTACATCCTGCAGGTCGTCGCGGCCGATCTCGACGCGTACGCCGAATTCGTCGAGCGCGTGCTGCGCAAGCAGGGCGGGGTTTCGTCGATCCAGTCGAGCCTCGCGTTGCGCGAAGTGAAGTTCTCGTCGCGCGTGCCGGTGCCGGGCGGCTGAACGATGCGGCGAACGCACGGGCCGTCCGCCGACTCTCCGAATACTCATCCCATGGAGCACCACCTATGATGCGCTTCACCCCTTCCCTGTCGCTGGCCGCCACGCTGGCCTGCGCGTTCGCATTGAGCGCCTGTGCCGCACCATCCGCGCCGCCGGCTCAAGCGTCGGCGCCGCCCGCACCGCCGATGGTCGGCGGCGATCGCGACGCGCACGGCTGCATCGGCTCGGCCGGCTATTCGTGGTGCGAAGCAACGCAACAATGCGAGCGCCCGTGGGAACTGGCGAAGCAGAAGGGCTTCGCGAATTCGGCGCAAGCGTACGACCAGTTCTGCCGGAACGGTGCCGCGAAGTAAAGTGACGTGACGTCACGCGATCGTGTCGCGGCGCGCTGCCGCGACACGACACAATGTTCCCCGAAAACCCCTCCCGATCCCGCGCAGTTATCCACACGTTTCCCGGTTCCGCCGACCGTCATTCCGGAAACCCGGACACGCAAAAAACCCCACGAAAACAACGGTATTTTTCGTTTGTGACACAGCAAACGAGTTCGGTTACATTACGCGCCCCTTGCCACCCCGCCCCCGCAAAACGCGTCGCGCGCGGCCTCTTTCCACGCAGCCTGAAGCGCGTTCCGCGCAGGCTTGCCGCAAGGGCCCGGGCGCGTTGTGCGCCACTGTGACGCAGGCGCTTGCCTGCCCGCAGGAAGCCGATCCGAAGGTGTCCTTCCCGACGGTTTCGCGTGCGCAAATGCAACGGCGCGCGGCGACGATCCGGAATTCCGGATTCGCGATCCGGATCTCCGGATCCGCGTTTCACCGCGGTCGACACGCGCGCCGGGCGGCTTGGCAAACCGATGCATCCAAGTTGAAAAAGGGATCTGCTGTGATCAAAACGTTACGGGTAATACTGTCGGCGCTCGCGCTGTGCGTCGCGACATCGTCCGCGCACGCCGCCGATACGAAGAAGGTCGACGTCCTGCTGGTGGGCGGCGGCATCATGAGCTCGACGCTCGGCGTCTGGCTGCACGAGCTTCAACCTGACTGGTCGATGACAATGGTCGAGCGCCTCGACGGCGTCGCACTGGAAAGCTCGAACGGCTGGAACAACGCCGGCACCGGCCACTCGGCCCTCGCCGAACTCAACTACACGCCGGAGAAGGCGGACGGCAAGGTCGACATCTCGAAGGCGATCGAGATCAACGAGTCGTTCCAGATCTCGCGCCAGTTCTGGGCGTGGCAGGTCAAGCAGGGCGTGCTGAAGAACCCGCGCTCGTTCATCAACTCGACGCCGCACATGAGCTTCGTGTGGGGTGACGACAATGTCCGCTTCCTGAAGAAGCGCTACGAGGCGCTGCAGGCCAGCCCGCTGTTCCGCGGGATGCAGTATTCGGAAGACTACGACCAGATCAAGCAGTGGGTGCCGCTGATGATGGAAGGCCGCGACCGCAACCAGAAGGTCGCGGCGACGTGGACGCCGATCGGCACCGACGTGAACTTCGGCGAGATCACGCGCCAGTTCGTCGGCTACCTGAAGACGCAGCCGAACTTCACGCTGTCGCTGTCGAGCGAAGTGCGCGAGATCACGCGCAATGCCGACGGCACGTGGCACGTGACGTGGGTCAAGCTGCACTCGGATGAACCCGCGCAGTCGGTCGACACGAAGTTCGTGTTCATCGGCGCGGGCGGCGGTGCACTGCACCTGCTGCAGGCATCGGGCATCCCCGAGGCGAAGGACTACGGCGCGTTCCCGGTCGGCGGCTCGTTCCTCGTGACGGAGAACCCCGAAGTCGTGAAGCAGCATCTCGCGAAGGCGTACGGCAAGGCGTCGGTCGGCTCGCCGCCGATGTCGGTACCGCACCTCGACACGCGGATCATCGACGGCAAGAAGATCATCCTGTTCGGGCCGTTCGCGACGTTCTCGACCAAGTTCCTGAAGAACGGTTCGTACTTCGACCTCCTCAAGAGCACCAACACGCATAACGTCGCGCCGATGATGCGTGTGGGCGTCGACGAATTCCCGCTGGTCCAGTACCTCGCCGGCCAGCTGATGCTGTCCGACGACGACCGCTTCAACGCGCTGAAGGAATACTTCCCGAACGCGAAGAAGGAAGACTGGCGCCTGTGGCAGGCCGGCCAGCGCGTGCAGATCATCAAGCGCGACCCGGTGAAGGGTGGCGTGCTGAAGCTCGGCACCGAGATCGTCAGCTCGCAGGACGGCAGCATCGCGGGCCTGCTGGGTGCATCGCCGGGTGCGTCGACGGCCGCGCCGATCATGCTGAACCTGATGAAGAAGGTGTTCAAGGACAAGGTCGCGACGCCCGAGTGGCAGCAGAAGATCCATCAGATCGTGCCGAGCTACGGCACGAAGCTGAACGACAGCCCGGCGAAGGTCGTCGAGGAATGGACGTACACGAGCGACGTGCTGCAGCTCTCGCCGCCGCCGAAGATCGACATGGCGACGCCGTCGCAGGCGACGGGCACGGCCCCGGCGCGCCCGGCGAAGGCCGCGGCCGACATGGCGCTGTAACGCGTCCGGCCCCGATTCGCCGCACCGCACGGCCGCCCTCCGGGGCGGCCGTTTTACATGGCGGATGGGGATGGAGCGGCGTGCTTCGTCCTGCGGAGGCTTCGTCGGCTGCTACATTGCACGTCGCAGCGCTGCCGGTTGTTCACTGCTGGTTGTTCGCTGCTGGTCGTTCACTGCGGGTCGTCCGCTGCTGGTCATCCGCTGCTGGTCGTCCGCTGCTGGTCGTCCGCTGCTGGTCGTCCGCTGCCGGTCATCCGCTGCCGGTCATCCGCTGCCGGTCATCCGCTGCCGGTCATCCGCTGCCGGTCGCTCGCTGCCGGTGGTCTGCTACCGGTCATCCGCTACCGGTCGCTCGCTACCGGTCATCCGCTACCGGTCGCTCGCTGCCGGTCGTCTGCTACCGGTCGCTCGCTGCCGGTCATCCGCTACCGGTCGCTCGCTACCGGTCATCCGCTGCCGGTCGCTTGCTGCCGGTCGCCCGCAACCGGTCGCCCGCAAGGTCGCCCACAATGTCGTCCGCTACCAGCCGAACCGCAGCCGATCGCCCCGGCCGCGCGCCCGCTACCGGCCACGCGCGATCAGTCGTCCCCAGCCGCCCGCATCCGCTAGAATTGCGGGCACGCGCGACGCCGTCGCCACCGATCCACCACCCGCATCGACGCGGTCCACGCGACCGCCGGTGCGGCCCGCGCCCGAGCTGCGCGAGTGCCGCACCTCGTTGCCGCGCCCGCCGGGCGCGCCATCAACCGAATTCAGCTGGAGAAATAACCGTGTTTACTTGCCGAAACCAGAGCTGCGGCACGCAGTGGGAGCAGTCCGACGTCGTCATCAAGGACGAAGGCCAGGGGCTGCTGTTCCGCTGCCCGCTGTGCGGCGCGCGCAACTACCTCGAGCGCTTCGAGGACGATGAAGGCAACGTCGCCTACGAACAGATGGAAGGCAAGCCTTACCTCGGAGATCTCTCCTGACATGACCCAACCGACCGCCACACCCTTCAGCGCGCTGCCGCTGACGCCCGCCACGCTCGCCAACCTCGCGCAGCTCGGCTATGTCGACATGACGCCGATCCAGGCCGCCAGCCTGCCGATCGCGCTGGCCGGCCAGGACCTGATCGCCCAGGCGAAGACGGGCAGCGGCAAGACCGCCGCGTTCTCGCTCGCGCTGCTGGCACGCCTCGACGCGCGCAGCTTCGACGTGCAGGCGATGATCCTGTGCCCGACGCGCGAACTCGCCGACCAGGTCGCGCAGGAAGTGCGCCGCCTCGCGCGCGCCGAGGAGAACGTGAAGGTGCTGACGCTCTGCGGCGGCACGCCGATGCGCCCGCAGGCGCAGAGCCTCGAGCACGGCGCGCACATCGTCGTCGGCACGCCGGGCCGCATCATGGACCACCTCGATCGCGGCAACCTGAAGCTCGACGCACTGAACACACTGGTGCTCGACGAAGCCGACCGGATGCTCGACATGGGCTTCTTCGACGACATCGCGAAGGTCGCACGGATGTGCCCGACCACGCGCCAGACGCTGCTGTTTTCCGCGACCTATCCGGACGGCATCGTCAAGCTGAGCCAGCAGTTCCTGCGCAATCCGAAGGAAATCAAGCTCCAGGAGCGCCATGACGACAGCAAGATCCGCCAGCGCTTCTATGAAGTGACGGAGGACGAGCGGCTGCATGCGGTGGGCCAGTTGCTGAACCATTACCGGCCGGTGAGCACGATCGCGTTCTGCAACACGAAGCAGCAGTGCCGCGACCTGCTCGACGTGCTGCACGCGCAAGGCTTCCACGCGCTCGCGCTGCACGGCGAGCTCGACCAGCGCGAGCGCGACCAGGTGCTGATCCAGTTCGCGAACCGCAGCTGCTCGGTGCTGGTGGCAACCGACGTCGCCGCGCGCGGGCTCGACATCGCGCAGCTCGAGGCCGTGATCAACGTCGACGTGACGCCCGATCCCGAAGTGCACGTGCACCGCATCGGCCGGACGGGCCGCGCGGATCAGGACGGCTGGGCGCTGAGCCTCGCGAGCATGGACGAGATGGGCCGCGTCGGCGGGATCGAACAGGCGCAGAAGCGCGAAGTCGAATGGCATCCGCTCGCGGAACTGAAGCCGGCCGACGACGGCGTGCTGACGCCGCCGATGGAAACGCTGCAGATCCTCGGCGGGCGCAAGGACAAGATCCGTCCGGGCGACGTGCTCGGCGCGCTGACCGGCGACGCCGGGTTCGACGGCAAGCAGATCGGCAAGATCAACGTGACCGAGTTCTCGACCTATGTCGCGCTCGAGCGCGGCGTCGCGCGCGACGCGCTGCGCAAGCTCAATGCGGGGAAGATCAAGGGCAAGCGGGTCAAGGTCCGCTTGATGGACGAAGAGTAAGCGGCATGGCGGGAGCGTCGCGGCTGGCATGGCTGCGCCGTGGCGCCTTCGCCGAACCTGAACCGACATCCGGATCTGAATGGCCTCGGGCGACCCACAGTTGTCGCCGCTTCTATCGGCCATCGGGCGGCGCCCTGTCAGGCCGCGCACCGCTCCCGCGCGCTACGCGAGCTCCGGATATCCGTGCGCGGCGGCCTCCCGCGCAAACCGTTCGATCGCCTCGTAGGCATCGGGCGACAGCCGTTCGAATCCCTTCAGTCTCAGCACGCGCGCGCGCTCCGCATCGACGGCGACCGCGCGATCGAGCGCATCCTGCCATGCGCCGATCAGCGTTTCCGGCAGCCCGCACGATGCGATGAACGGCAATCCCGGCGCGGAGGCCGTCGTACCGATGATCCGGACGTCCTTCAGCAGATCGGGCAACGCGTCGCCGATATAGGCAAACGTCACGCAGTCGATCGACGCGCAATCGGCTTCGCCCGAAGCCAGCGCACGCAGCACGTTCAGGTGTGAACCGAATGGCGTGACCGATCCGAAAAACCGCCCGTCATGTGCATGCGGCGCCACCGCATGCCGGAGCGCGTTCATCCCGCTGTGTGAATCCTCGCCGTTGAATGCAGCCCGCAGCCCCCGGCAGGCGGCGAGCGTCGTCGCGCCGCCCGCATGGGCGCGCGCCGACACGACCAGCATGCTGCGGTACTGCGCGCCGTCACAGCCGTCCGCATCGAAACACGGTGTCGCGATCAATCGCACGTCGTCGCGCAAGCCCAGCATCCGGTACGGATAGCCGCAGGTCTGCGACAGCAGCAGATCGCCCCGCCGCCACAGCGCGTGCAGGTCGCCGAACGGTTCGTCGGGCAGCGCGACATCGGCGGGCCCGCCCGCGGTCGCGAACGCGGCGAGCGCGTCGCGCAGCAGCGCGCGCCACAGCACGGCGTGGCGCGGCGTCACGTTGTACATCGGCAGGGCGGCGATCCATTGGCTCATCCGGGCATTCTACGCAGCGACGGCGGCACAGCGGAACCCGGTTCATCACGCCGGAACGGGGGCACGACCGTCATGCCGCGCGCCCGAAGCTTATCGGCCGCGCGACGATAAGCAATTGCGAATCGATTGGTTGGCCGTGCCGTGCGATCCCGGTACCGTCGTGGTGCCTGCCCGAGCATCGCCATCGTCGCGATACCGGACAGGCCGACCGTGATCCGCGAGACACCTGCGCACCGGGCCGAGCGCACCGGTTCAACCGCTCGTTCCCCGCACTGCCCGTTCAATCCTGCCTCAACGCCATGGCCGAATACTTCGACGTCGACCACGCGCGTGCGATCGCCGCGCTCCACGCCCGCTTCACCGCCCGCACCGAATGGCCGACCTGGCTGCTGGTTGCCACGATCTACGGCGGCTGGCTCGCCGTGCTGCTGCTCGTGCGCGAACGGACCCTGTCGCTCGCGGCCGCGACGCCGCCGCTGATCCTGCTCGGCGCATGGCACCTGTCGCTGCAGCACGAGCTGCTGCACGGCCATCCGACGCGCTCCGCATTCGTGAACAAGCTGCTCGGCTATCCGCCGCTGACGGTCTGGTATCCGTACACGCTGTATCGCGACACGCATCTCGATCATCACCGCGACGAAGACCTGACCGTGCCGGGTGTCGATCCCGAAACGAACTATGTGACGCGCGAACGCTGGGCGCGGCTGCCGCGCTGGCGCCGCGCGCTGACGGTCGCGCGCAAGACCTTCATCGGACGAATCGTCGTCGGGCCGCCGCTGAGCGTCGCCGCGACGTTCGCCGATGCGTGCGCCGGGTTCCGGCGCGGCGACTTCCGCTACCTGCCGATGTGGGCGACGCACACCGCCTGCGTGGCCGCGCTGCTCGCGTGGCTGCAATGGGCGATCGGCGTGCCGTGGTGGTACTACCTGCTGGCCGTCACGTGGCCCGCGCTATCGCTCGCGATGATCCGCTCGCTGTACGAGCACCGCGCCGCGCGGCATCCGAAGGCACGCATCACGATCAACGAAGCCGGGTTCGCGATGCGGCTGCTGTACCTGAACAACAACTATCACCTCGTCCATCACGACCTGCCGAAGCTGCCGTGGTACGACCTGCCGCGCGCGTACCGGATGCGACGCGACGCGTATGGCCGGAAATGCGGCGGCTTCGTGATTCGCGGCGGGTATCGCGAATTGCTCGCGCGCCATGCGTGGACACCGACCGATACGCCCGTGCATCCGTTCGACCAGGGCACGGCGTTGCTGTCGACGGGGAGCGGCGTGAAGGTGGCGGTGGTCGACAAGGTGCTGCAGATCAGTACGTGACGGGCGGTCGATTCCCGTCGCGGCTTGCGCGCCACGTCGATCCCACCGCTCCGATACAACATCGACATTGCTTCCGGTAGAGTCCCCCGATGTCACGAACCACGGGAATCCGGTAGAGGAGTGTCGATCATGAACACACAGGGCGCGAAATCTCGCGAGCGCATCGGGCTACGGAATGTTCTGGCGGCCATGCTGCTCGCCCTGCTTCCACTGCCTGGATTTGCGGAAGGCACAGTCGGATTCAACGAAGACATTCTCCCGCTGTTCCGCGACAAGCCGACGTTGGAGCGCTTCGTGCTGGCGACTTTCGAGATTCGCGGAGCCCCGGTGGGCATTCGCATCGCGGGCGACGCCATCCCCGGCCTGTCGGGAGCACGAGTCGGCCCCTATACGGTGCCCGTCAACTGGAGCGACCACGGCAGGCCCGTTGCCGCCACGCTGACGATCTACACGACGCAGGTCTTCTACGACAGCCACGGCCGCACGCTCGAAGGCGATCTGAAAGAAGCGGTCAAGGTGGTGGAGCAAGTCGATTCAATCTCCGTCGATCCTGCTCGCTAGCGGCCAGAATATTACAAAATGCCGACAGCGCCGATCGTCTCCCCCGCGCATTGCCAAGTGAGCCGCCAATGTCCAGAATGGCGGCTCGTCCGGGGCTTCCAACAATCATTCGCCCCGGCTCTGCCCTCGGCCACGCGCCGCACGCCCCCACGACGATGCAACCGAACACCCCGCCCGGCGCAATCCGCGCGATCGGCAACGACTGGTCCGTTTCCGCGATTACCGCCGGCTTTCTCGCGGTACTGATTTCCTACGCGGGCCCGCTCGCGATCTTCTTCCAGGCGTCGCAGGCCGCGCACGTGTCCAATGAGATGGTGTCGTCGTGGGTCTGGGCGATCTCCATCGGCGCGGGCGTATCGGGCCTGTTCGCGAGCTGGAAACTGAAGGTGCCGGTCATCACCGCGTGGTCGGCACCCGGCACCGCGCTGCTCGTCGGCCTGTTTCCGCAACTGACGCTCAACCAGGCCGTCGGCGCCTACATCACGGCCGCGCTGATCATCCTGTTGATCGGCGTCACCGGTTATTTCGACCGGCTCGTGCGTCACATTCCGCGCGGCATCGCGTGCGGGATGATGGCTGGCATCCTGCTGCCGTTCGGCACGCATGCATTCGCCGCCGCGTCGGAGCAGCCCGCGCTCGCGTTCGGGATGATCGCGGCCTACGTGATCTTCAGGCGCCTGCTGCCGCGCTACAGCATCGTGCTCGTGCTGCTGACGGGCGCCGCGCTGGCGACGGCGCTCGGGATGACGCATCTCGGCAACGTGTCGCCGAGCATCGCGCACCCGATCTTCATCGCGCCCGAATGGACACTCGGCACGACGCTCAGCCTCGCGCTGCCGCTCGTCGTCGTCAGCCTCACCGGCCAGTTCCTGCCGGGCATGACGATCCTGCGCGTGTCCGGCTATCACACACCCGCGCGCCCGATCATCACGGCGACCAGCGTGATGTCGCTCGTGGTTGCGTGCTTCGGCGGGATCACGATCGTCGTCGCGGCGATCACGGCCGCGCTCTGCACCGGCAGGGACGCGCATGAGGATGCGGGGCGGCGCTACGTCGCCGGGCTCGCGAACGGTGCGTTCTACCTGGTCGGCGGGCTCTTCGCGGGCACGATCGTCACGGTGTTCTTCGCGCTGCCGAAAGCGTTCGTCGCGATCCTCGCCGGGCTCGCGCTGATCGGCGCGATCGGCGCGAACGTGCACGGGATCTTCGAGGACGAGAATCACCGCGAGGCGTCGCTGATCACGTTCCTCGCAACCGCGTCGGGCATGACGTGGCTCGGCCTCGGCTCCGCGTTCTGGGGGATCGTGATCGGGTCGCTTTCGTATGCGGTACTGAACAAGGTGCGGCGGGCGGCGTGATGTCTGTCACGTGCGCCACGCGTTGCCGCTTCGATCAGCGCGCGTGCTGGCGCACCAGTTGCGAGAGTGCATCTACCGGCGGCGTCGTCCCGTAAGCGCGCTCCGACACGCCTGCCTCGACATCGATCTGCCCGGCGTTGTGCACGTCGTAGAGATCGACGATCAGTTGCGCGTGGCCTTCGCTGAGGCCCGCGCGCAATAGCGTCGCAGTCCACGTTTCGCGTGGCAGCTCATGCGCGACGATCGCGCGGCCAGCTGCCGCGCCGAGCGTATCGGCAATCGCGGTCACGCTCACCCGCCTCGGCCCTTCGACGCTGACGATGCGCGGCCCGTTGCGGCCCTCGGGCGCATCGAGCAGCAGCCGCGCAGCGACGACGCCCACGTCGGGCGCCCAGACCGTCGGGAACACCTTGCCGACCGGATGGTGGAAGCTCGGCAGCACACCGGTGCCGAGCGCGACCGGCAGGATCCGCGTCCAGTTCTGCAGATGCTCGGCCGAACGCAGCAAAGTCAGTTGCGTCGGGATCGTCTTCAACCGCTCCTCGAGGTGATGAAACAGACGCGTGATGCCCGTGTTGCCTTCGCGCTCCGCGCCGTAATCCGACAGTGCGAGCAGCACGGGCGGCGGGTTTGCGGCGAGCGCGGCGGCTGCGACGTCGATCGTCCGCGTCATCGTCGCGGCCGGATCGGAGTCGGCGACGGGTACCGGGCACAGTATCTGTACGGCCTGTGCGCCGTCGATTGCAGATGCGACCGCGTTGGCGTCGGTCAGCTCGGCGATCACGACGTCGCAGCCGAGCTGCACGAAACGTTCACGATGGCGTGCGTCGCGCAACACCGCGCGCACGGGATGGCCGGCGTTGCGCAAGGCCGTCACGGTCGACAGGCCGACATTGCCTGATGCTCCGAAGATCACGAACACGATCCACTCCTGGGGGGATGAAGGTGCGGTGATTGTCGGGTTGCGTGGCCGGAGCGGCGCGCAGGGAGGGATGAATGGAGCAGGAAAGGATGACGGATTAACTGGCGGCTGCGCCGCGTATTGGTCGCTGCGTCGACCATCCCGTCAAATGCCAAGGTATTCCGAAGTGTGATCTCGGTGTTCGACTCGATACCAGAAATTACGAGAGCCCCGCATTCGTCGAACGCCCCATCCTCGATCACTCGCGAACAAGGCATCGTTCGTCCCGTGTTCGTATCACAGACTCACTTGCCGCGGCCACGTCGTTCGAGCTCAACACGGGTGCGGTCCAATTCCCGCGCAAAGGTAGCCTCGTCTGGTAACACCATTTGATATTCAGCCGCAAGCACCTTGTTTGGCAGGTTATCCAGCGCGTAATGTGCCTCCGCGGCGCCTTTTTCAGCACACAGGATCAGGCCCACCGGCGGATTTTCCCCAGGCTTGGTCCAATGCTCGCGAGCGTAGTTCAGATACAGGTGCATTTGGCCCGCGTCTGCATAGCTGAAGCGTCCGACCTTCAAATCAATAATCAGCAGGCATCGCAACCGACGATGAAAGAACACCAGATCGACCCGGAACCACGTGTCATCAATTCTGAGGCGCCGCTGCCGCCCAATGAAGGCAAAGTCATCGCCGAGCTCCAGCAAGAAATCAGCGAGGTGCTGGATCAAGGCTGCCTCTAGGTCCGACTCGGAGTACTCGTCCTTCATATCGAGAAACTCGAGAACGAACGGATCGCGGATCGCTTCCTCCGGCGTGAGAAGATCACCCTTCTGAACGCCAGATGCTTTGCCTAGGAGCGTGGCCTTGTTGCGCGACAGCGCCAGTCGCTCGTAGAGTTGACTGCCAATCTGTCGATCGAGCTGACGCACCGACCAGCCTTCGCGTAACGCCTCGGCTTCATAGAACGCCCGAGCGTCAGCCGTCTTCACGGAAAGCAGGCGCACATATGCAGACCAAGGCAGGGGGAAGGCCTGCGCGAGGACATCCGGGTCCGGAATATGCCGAGCAGGGTGGTCGGCAGCCATGCGTTCGGCCGATTTTGCAGAAGGTGTCGACACAATCCCAGCATCAAGCGATTTTGCAGACAGCGTCTGCAAAATCCGCCCAGCCGGCCAGGCGAGGAAAAAGGCACGCATCTGCGCGAGGTTCCGCCAGCCAAAACCACGGCCGAATCGCTGCGACAAATCAGTGCCAAGGCGCTTGATCAGGGCGTCGCCGTACGCGGCCCTGCCCGCGCCACCTTGCTCGAACGCCACGATTCGCCGACCAATTTCCCAGTAAGTCGCCGTCATCAATGCATTGACGCTGCGGGCCGCGGCCGCGCGCGTGGATTCCACAACGCCCGCAATCTCACGGTGCAGGCCCACATAGGCTCTTTGCGGAACGTCGCGCTTCGTCATGAGGCGTGCACCACACCCTTAAACGCCTTGTTGCCGATGAGCTTCACAGCCATCGCTGCGGCGATCGCTTCGCTTAGCGCCTGCATATTCATGATTGGCGTTACTTACAAAGTCAAAACCGCACCCTACCGCATCCCACACCCAATAGGCAAACCCGTGAAAGTCGGTAAGTCAGTGCCTCGTGCAGCTGCCCGCTCGCCTGCCAACGATTCGATCAGACACTGCACCTACATCCGTCGTGACGCCACTGCTCCGTCACGCGTCACTCGCGCTGCCTTCGCCACCGTAAGCCAGCCGCAGCCCGCCTCGCGCCCCCGCCCCCGACCGCGCAATCTCCGTCGGTGTCGCGCCCAGCACGCGATTCATCCAGTTCGCCATGTGGCTCTGGTGTGCAAACCCGGCTTCGAGCGCGATCTGGCTGATACTGAGCCGGCCTTCGAGCAGCAACGCCTTCGCCCGCTCGACCCGGCGCCGCACGACGTACTGGTGCACGGGCATCCCGAGCGTTTCGCGGAACAGCACCTTGAAATGCGGCACGCTGATCGACACGATCGCCGCGAGTTCGGCAAGCGTCATGCGCCGCTCGAGGTTCGCCTCGACATAGTCGATCACGCGCGCCGCCGCCTTCGGCGCAAGCGTGCGCCGGCGCCCGCGAAACGCCGGCTGGCCATCGACCAGCCGCGCGACGAGCGCCGTGCACAGGCTTTCCGCATAGAGCGGGTCCGACGCATCGTCCGCTTCGAGTTCGGCCGCCATCGCCCACGCGATGTGCTGCAGGCGCGGATCGCGCACCTGCAGCCGGCGGCGGATCTGCCCCTGCGACGGCTTCAGTTCGAGCTGTTCGACGGTCCGCCGCACGAACGTGTCGCTGAGCATGATGTGCAGGATCCGGCAGTCGGCGCTGTCGGTCCACTGGCCGGGCAGGCCGGCTGGAATCACGTCGACGTCGCCATGCGCCTGGATGCGCGACACGCGCTCGCCGTCGCACACGCAATCCGCGCGAACGGGCCCGCCGATATGCACGCCGATGCGATGATGGTCGGCCGCCGGAATCCGGTATGTGCCGGCGCGAATGTCGAGCAGCGCCGCGCCGAAGCCCCGCCAGCCGAGCCCGCGGCTGGAACGCAAGCTGACCGGGACGCCGTTGTCCGGCGGCGCGGCGAGAATCGGGTCGCTCATGGCTTGGCTCCACCAGATCGTGTGTCGAACGCGCATTGTGACGCGTTTTCGGCCGGCGTGCCGCGCCTGCGGGGGCCGCATCCTGCCGCACAAAAAAAGATCATCCGTTTCTGCTCAGGACGATCCTTGCGTGCGCGCCGGCGAGCGCCACGCCGCTTACGATGGCCCCATCCGACACCTACGGAGCCCGTCATGCCTCATTCCCGCCCGCAGTGCGCGGCCTTCGCCGCCGCTTCGCCGTCCGGCGCCGCGCGCCTTCGTTCCAGCGCCGACTCCCGCAACAACCGCACCACGCTCGCCGCCTGGTTTCTGCGCATCTTCGGCTGGTACCGGCTCGAACGGCTGCTCGCGTCGATCCCCGACAGCAACGACGATTTCGGGCTCGTCTGACCGACCGGACGACCGGCCGGCGTCGTCCGCTTACTTGCGCCGCCGCTCGTGCGGCGCCACCGTCGCGCCGTCGATCACCGGTGCGCCCTGCTTGATCAGGAAATCGCGGAACAGCCCCGTGACCTGCGAAATGCGCCGGTCGGCGAGCGTGACCACATACCATTCGCGCTCGATCGGGTTGCCGGGGAACGGCAGTTGCCCGAGCAGCCCGGTGCGCAGTTCGAGTGCACACGCGTGCAACGACAGGAACGCGATGCCGAGCCCCGCTTCGGCCATCTGCTTGATCGCTTCGTTGCTCGACAGTTCGGAGCCCACATGAAAGCGATAGCCCCCCGTCTTGAACAGGTTCTCGACCGTCGAGCGCGTACCCGCGCCGCGTTCGCGCACAAGCAGGTGCGAGGATTCGAGATCCTTCAGCGAGATGCGCTTGCGCTGCATCAGCGGATGGCCCGGCGCCGCGACGAACACCATCGGATGCTTCGCGAACTCCACCGCATGCGTACGCAGTTCCTTCGGCGCGCTGCCCATCACCGCGAGATCGATTTCATGGGTCGCGAGCATGCGGATGATGTCGTCACGATTTCCAACCTTGAAATAGGTCTTCACATGCGGACGCGTCGCGGTGAATTTCACGAGCAGCGGCGGAATCAGGTACTCGGCCGTCGTGATCGCGCCGATTCGCAGCGTGCCGCCGAGATCCCCCGTCAGCGCGGCCACTTCGTCGCCGGCCTCGCTCCACAAGTGCAGGATCTCGCGCGCATAGCGCGACACGATCTCGCCGGCCGCGGTCAGCTGCACGCCGCGCCCCACCCGCTGCAGCAAAGCGGCGCCCACCGCCTCCTCGAGCAGGCGAACCTGCAGCGACACGGCCGGCTGCGTCAGGTTCAGCTCCTCGGCCGCCCGCGACACACTGCCGAGACGCGCAATCATGTCCAGCGCCTTCAACTGCCGGAACGTCGCGGTCTTTCCTATAAGTGAATACATATGAGTCGCTTATAAACATTAAATTGTTCGCGTTGGTTCGAAACTATATCGTCGGTTCTTGAGCAATGTCATCCGAATCGTCATTCAGCGGGAGCCCAACATGGACAACACCACGCCCAACCTTGCAACGGACCGCGCACCGCGCCTGCCGCGCATCGTGATCGTCGGCGGCGGCGCCGGCGGCCTGCACCTCGCCACGCGTCTCGGCGATACGGTCGGGCGCCGCGGTCAAGCCGAAGTCGTGCTCGTCGACCGCTACCCGACGCACTTCTGGAAGCCGCTGCTGCACGAAGCCGCATCGGGCCATCGCGACCCGGCCTCCCACACGATCGAATACGCGGCGCAAGCGAAGCGCCACGGCTTCCGCTTCGTGCAAGGCGCGCTGCAGCGGGTCGACCGCGCGGCACGCACGGCGACGATCGCGGCGGTGCATGACGCGGACGGCACGGAGATCCTGCCGCAGCGCGAGCTCGGCTATGACGACCTCGTGCTCGCCGTCGGCAGCGTGACGAACTTCTTCAACGTACCCGGTGCGGCGCGCCATGCGCTGCCGCTCGAAAACCTCGACCAGGCCGAGGATTTCCGCCGGAAGTTCCTCGCGGCCTGCACGAAGGCGAATCACCTGGCCGAGCAGCAGCCCGCGCGGCGGGCGGCGCCGATCTGCATCAACGTGATCGGTGCGGGCGCCACGGGCGTCGAGCTGGCAGCGGCATTGCGGCATGCGATCCAGCAACTGACGACGTACCGCTTCAAGGCGCTGGTATCGGCCCGCGACGTGCACATCCGGCTGATCGAAGGCGGCCCGCGCATCCTGCCGGCGCTCGACGAGCGGCTGTCCGCGAAGATGCACGCGCAGTTGCGCGCGCTGAACGTCGACGTGCTGACCGATACCCGCGTGGCAGAAGTCGGCGCGGATGCCGTGACGACCGCGACGGGTGAACGGCTCGCGAGCGACATCACGATCTGGGCGGCCGGCGTGGCAGGGCCCGCGCTTCTGCGGCAGATCGGCGACATCGCGCTCAACCGGTCGAACCAGGTAATCGTGACCGATACGCTGCAGACGCCGGACGATCCGCACGTGTATGCGTTCGGCGACTGCGCCGCGTGCCCGACGGCCGGCGCGAGCGGCTTCCTGCCACCGCGCGCGCAGGTCGCGTACCAGCAGGCCGTGTATCTGGTCAACGCGTTCGCGCGCCGTGTCGCCGGCAAGCCGGTGGCCGGCTTCACGTTCCGCGATGCAGGCACCGTCGTGTCGCTCGGGGATGCGGGCGCCGTGTATCAGGCCGACCTCGGCGTGCGTTCGCGCTCGCTGATCGTCGACGGGCTCGCCGCGATCGGCCTGTACAAGTTCCTGTATCGCAAGCACCTGTTCAGCGTGGTCGGCGTGAAGCGCGCGCTGTTCCAGTCGCTGAGCCACTGGCTGCAAAGCCGCAACCAGCCGTCGATCAAGCTGCACTGATCGACGACCGGCACCCGGCGTCACACAACGGCATATCGGGCGCACATCGCCCGATATGCCGTTTTTTTATATACATATAACGGTTGCATCCACAACGTGCTCGAATCTGGTGCATCACATCGACGGCCGTCGATGCGATGCATGTCGCACGAGAAATGCCGCGCGACCCGCATCCCGCGCCGGTTCTGGCTCGCCCGCCTATTCATTAGCCAAACCGTATAGGTCGGATAAAAATATTAATTGGTCGCGTTTTCCGGATCGACGCTAAGGTGTGTGGCATTCCCGTCGGCGAACGGATCATCACGTCTCTGAAGAGGAATCACCGTGGTTATCGAAGCCATCGTCACCCGTCTCGACGCTGCATTCGCGCAAATCGAAGCAACACCGGATTCGCACGAATCGCGCCATCAACGCGATGCGATCATCCAGTGGCTCGACCGGGCATCGGAAGAAGGATATCGACTCGGTCTCGTCACGACGCTACCGGCCGCACGGCTCAGCGACATGTTCGAAGGCCAGTTCGGCCGCGCGAATCTCGACCGCTTCTCGGTCGTCGTCACGGACGCCAATCAGCAGGACTCCAGATCGAACCAGCATCCTTACGACGTCGCACTGCAGGCACTCGGCGTACCGCCCGAACGCGCATTTGCGATCGCGAGCAGCGAACCGGAGCGCCGCGAAGCCGAGCATTTCGGCCTGTCGCGCTGCGTGAACGTCACCGACACCGTGCGCTCGATCGCATCGGCCGGGCTGCACTGAACGCCGGCACACGGGCTGGCGACAGCCGGCCACCCGCGATCCGGCGGCAATCCGACGATTGCCCGACCGCATCCTGACATTCTGCTGTCAAAGTCGCTTGCAACACTTCCGGGCTTGACCGATCCCTCCCGGAAACGGGACGACGCGAACCCGCGTCGCCCCGCCCGTTGCACGCCACGATGACACGCCCGCCCCGCACCGCCACCGCCCTCGCCGTTGCCTGCCTGCTGCTCGCCGCTTGCGGCGGGGAAGATTCGACACCGCCCGCGGCCTCTGCCGACAACAGCGGCTCGACACCCGCACCGCAGCCGCAACCCCAGCCCACGCCGGCCCCCGCGACCTATTACCAGACGAAGACGCCCTACCGTCCGCAGCAGGACGCCGCGACGTACGAAGCGCCGCCCGCCGGCTACGCGCCCGTCTACACCGAACTCGTCGCGCGCCACGGGTCGCGCGGGCTGTCGGGCTTCAAGTACGACGGCGCGATCTACGCGATGCTGGTCAAGGCCGAGGCGGACGGCGCGCTGACCGCGCTCGGCGCGCAACTCAAGGCCGATACGTACGCGATGATGAAGGCCAATGCGCTGCTCGGCTATGGCGTGGCGGGCATCTCGACACCCGGGTACGGCAACCTCACGCAAACCGGCATCCGTGAACACCAGCAACTCGCCGCGCGCCTCGCGCAGCGGCTGCCCGCGCTGTTCGCGGCCGGCAACCGGCAGATCGTCGTCGTCAACTCGGGCCAGGATCGCGCGGTCGACAGTTCGACCTATTTCTCCGCGTCACTCGTGGCCGCGCAGCCGGCGCTGGCCCGGGCGATCACGCTGCCGGCCGCGCCGTCCGGCTATCCCGCGAACGCGCCGGTCGCCCAGCCGGCCGGCACCAACCGTTTCCTGCTGTATTTCCACTCGCTGAAGCCGGCCACCGACCTCGTGACCGATACAGGCAATCCGTACTACGCGACCTACCAGGCGAGCCAGGCATACCAGGCCTATGCGAACGACGCGACGGTAGCCGCGAAGCTCAACGCGATCAAGGCCGCGCCGCGGGCGGCCGAGGTCGCGCAAACGGTACTCGCCGCGCTCGTGTCGCAGGCCTTCATCGCGAAGCTCGGCACCGATGGCTACACGTTCGCGAACACGGGAACCTATGCGTTCACGTCGGCGGACGGCAAGTTCAGCAACACGCTGAAGGGCGACGGCAAGACGAAGATCGCGACGGCCGTCGATGCGGTGAACGTGCTGTACAACCTGCTGCAGGTTGCGCCCGCGATGACGGCGGAAACCGGCGGCGTCACGATGGAGAAGTACATCGGCGCGGAGCAGGCGCAGTATCTCGCGTATCTGCAGGATGCCGAGGACTACTACCAGAAGGGGCCCGGCATCCAGGAAGCGAACCCCGTCACGTACCGGATGGCGAAGGTGCTGCAGGACGATTTCTTCGGCGAAGTCGATGCGATCGCGCGCGGCGACCTGACCCGCGCCGCGAAGCTGCGCTTCACGCATGCGGAGATCGTGATTCCGTTTGCGTCGATCATGAACCTGAAGAACGTGTTCGTGCCGACGCCGCAAGCGCAGACGTACACGTACGCGAACAACCCGTGGCGCGGCGACAAGGTATCGCCGATGGCCGCGAACATGCAGTGGGATGTCTATCGCAACGGGTCGCGGCTCATCGTGAAGATGCTGTACAACGAGCGCGAAACAGATTTCCAGGCTGCGTGCGACGGCGCGAAGATCGCGCCGGGGAGTCACTTCTACGACTACGCGGGGTTGAAGCAGTGCTACGGGTATCAGTAACGTGACGCGGGCATCGCATCGTGCGACCAGCCCGTTTCGCAACCCGGACGAAGCACCGCGTCCGGGTTTCAGGGTGTGCGCACCGGCCCGCTAGATCTTGCGGACGCCGTTCTGTAGCAGCGTCCGTCGCAGGAGGTCCACCTGCGACGCCGCAAGCGCCCGCTTCGGTATGAGGCGGAACATCACCGCCGACTGATAAAGCAGGATCACGTAACGATCCTCGCTCCAGTGAACAAGATCCGCAAAGCGAAATTCCTCGTGCGAAGTCGGGGATTCGACGATGAAGCATTCGCTGCGCCAGATGACCGTGTGCGGCTGATGGAGGGTCTTTTGCTGGCTGTAGATCTTGCGAGCGACACGACGCATTACCAGATGGTAGAGCAGCGGCACGCCGATCGTGACCACCGCCGCGATTCCCGCGATCCACCAGACATTGCGCCATTCGGGCAACGCGCCGCTTGCCACCCGGAAGCCGCCGAACAATAGGACGACGTACACAATCGACATGATCGCGAATGTCCTGAGCAGATTTTTCCAGTTGTATCTGCGCCAGAGATTCAGGCGGTAAGCGTGGACCAGATCGTCCACGGTCGGTTGAAACACGATATCGGTATCGCTCATGCGCGGGCTCGGAATGTTGGCTGTTTTTATGCTGGCGCTGGATCTTTCACCGCGCGCGCCACGATCCGGACAGCCGGTGATGCGTGCGCAGGGCGACCTGCAAACGAAGCCACGCGAAATCGCCGGCCAATCGATGCATGGATCGCCAATATACATGCGCGGACCCAAGGCCTTGCCGAATCGCGTATCGGCGACGGCATTCAACCTTTCGAGCGTGCGCTTCCGACGGTCACGCGACCCGCTCGCCCCGATGCCCGCCGGCACTCTCCGGCTCGGCCAGCATGACCTCGATCCGCTCCTTGCCCTTCCCGGTATTCCTGCGCTTGAGCGTCAGCATGCCGACTTCGCCGGTCGACGCCGGATGCGTGCCGCCGCACGCCATCGTCGCGAAGCCGTCGACCGTCCAGTATCTGCGTTGCGCGTCGACATCGCTGAAGTCGGTCACGATGCGCAGGTCGCGCTTCGACAGGTCGGCCGCCGCCGATTCGATCTCGGGAAAGAGCGGTGCCACGCTCGTGTCGCTCGCGAAGTCGATGCGCGCCTTGTCCTGCCCGATATGCGCGCCGATGCGTTCGATGCCCGGCCTGAGCCGATAGACCAGCTGCAGCACCATTTCAGCCGCGAAGTGCAGACGCATCAGCCGGTACCGCCGCGCCCAGTCGATGCGCCAGGTCACGCGATCCCCGACGCTCAGCGCATGATCACGCGGCAGCGTATAGACGATGTCGAGACCCTGCTTGTCGGCCCGGATGACCGGATAGCCGCCGAGCGACCCCGCGTCGCTTTCCTGCCCGCCCGAAAACGCAAAGAAGATGGTCGCGTCCACCTGCACGCGATCGCCGTCGACGCGGCTGACGACCGTATCCAGCGTGGTCCGGTAGGGATCGTCCCAGAATACTTTCTTCGTCATTGCCCGCCGCGCCTTTCGCCGAGGAAAGCACGCAGGTTAGCCGAATCGCGTCGGGGTGGCTTGTACGATCTTGCGCCCGGCTGCCGGTGCGTCGTCGCCAGGCGCAACGTGCGGCGCCGGCGCGGTCGCGGCTCCCGCCTCGTCCTTGCGCTCGACGCTCCACGTGTGGATCGGCCGATGCCCCGGCCGTTCCCATTCGGGCGGCATCCACAGGTGTTTCAGCCGCTGGATGACGGGCCCCGGCGCGAACACGTCACGCCACATGTCGACGAATTCGTGCAGGTTCAGCACCAGGAAGTTGTACGAACGAATCTGCTGCGTGATCCCGTAATCGACCGGCTCCGTTTCCTCGACATAGGTGCCGAACAGGCGATCGAAGATGATCAGCACGCCACCGTAGTTCCTGTCGATGTAGCGCGGGTTGCGGCCGTGATGCGCGCGATGGTTCGACGGCGTGTCGAACACGTACTCGAACCAGCGCGGCAGCCGCCCGATCGCTTCGGTATGCACGAAGTACTGGTAGGCGAGATCGACCGCAAGCAGGAACAGCACGACAGCAGGCGGGATGCCGATCCAGACCGGCGGCAGGTAGAACACGAACACGCCGACGAACGCGTTCAGCAGCGACTGCCGCATCGCCGTCGTGAAGTTCATCACTTCACCGCTGTGATGCGGCACGTGCGCGGCCCAGAACCAGCGCACGCGGTGCGACGTGCGATGAAACCAGTAGTAGCAGAACTCCACGACGACGAAGATCGGCACGATCGTGAAGCCGTTCACCGGCACGTCGAACAGCCGGTGCCGGTAGACCCACGCGAAGATCGCGCCCGTGAACAGGAGCCCCATCACCGTCTCGGCCACCTGATAGCCGGCGCCGAGCGACAGGTTCGCGACGATCTCCTTCCAGCGAAACGGCTCACGATGGCCGCGCCGCGTCATCACCGCGTATTCGATCGCGAACGCGATCAGGAAGACCGGCGTCATGCCGATCAGCAGCACCTGCTTCCAGTCCACGTCGTTACCCAGGAACGCATGGAGCCACGTCATCCACTCGGTCGGCATGTTGCGGCCTCGATCAAGAATTGATCGGCAGTATGGTCGCGCGTGGGTCGCCCCGCGTTGACACTTGCCGACGATTACTTGACACTTTCCGCCATGCCCGCCGCCTCCCCGCTATCGACGCAGCGCGTCTACTACTCGAGCACCTACGTGCGGCTGCTGTTCGACTATCTGTCCGAGCAGGGCAGGGACGCCGCGCGCGTGCTCGGCGAGGCGCGGCCTCCCGAGGACGACCGCGGCCTCACGCTGTACGCGAGCGCGCACTGGCGGCGCCTGCTCGAATGCGCGGTGCGCGCACTCGACGATCCACTGCTCGGCCTGCACGTCGGCCAGCGGATCACACCCGCCCACCTCGGCGCGCTCGGCTACGCACTGCATGCGTGCCGCGATGCCGGCGCCGCGCTCGCGCGCTGGCAGCAATACGAACACTTGATCGCGAACGTCGCACGCATGGAAGTGCGCGTCGAAGCGACGTCGGTCGCGATCGAATGGCACGACGCGCCCGAGCCGCTCGGCCCGCTCGTCGACGAAGTCGCGCTCACGGCCATCGTGCAGTTCGCACGCAATATCACCGGCACGCGTGACGGGCCCGATGAGGTCTGCTTCATGCATCCGTCGCCCGGCGACGAACGGCCGTACGTCGATTATTTCGGCTGCCCGGTGCGGTTCGGCCAGCCGGTGAACCGTCTCGCGTTCCCGCTGCACCTGCTCACGCAGCCGCTGCGCCAACCGGATGACGCGCTGCTGCAGATGATGGAACGCCAGGCGAGCACGCTGCTTGCCGAACTGCGGCAGACGGACGATCTCGAACAGTCGGTGCGCGAAGCCGTCGCACGCCTGCTGACGCAAGGCGAAGCGAGCATCGAACAGATCGCGTCGGACCTGCATGTGTCGTCGCGCACGCTCCATCGGCGGCTTGCCGAACTCGGGCTCAACTTCCGGATACTGCGCGAGGACACGCGGCGGCGGCTCGCGATCGACCACCTGAACGATCCGCGGCTGACCCTCGCGGAAGTCGCGTGGCTGCTCGGCTATTCGGAACACAGCGCATTCACGCGCGCCTTCCGGCGCTGGACCGGCGAATCGCCGCAACAGTGGCGTAGCCGGCAACCTGCGCGCGCAGCGAACGTCGCACGCGGCTGAGCGCGGCTCGCAACCGTGCCGCCGACGAACTCGCGTCCGCCCGCGCGGTCGAACGAGCATCGCCGGAGAATCCCATGAAACGCGTTGCCCCTGTCGTTGTCCTGACCCTGCTTGCCGCCGTCAGCTTGCCGGCAGCCGCCGGCGCAACATCCGGCAGCGCCGAGACGGTTCCCGTTCAGGCGCACGCGAACAACTGCGTGCCGTCCCGCAACGCCACGACCGACACCCGCTCGCCGTCGAAGGCGCCGCCGATCCGCGTATGCGTCAGCGATTCCAATACGCAACTGAACCTGCCGTGGTTCCTGACCGACGTCCTCACCGCGGTGGATACCCACCAGTCGGCCGGCGACCTGCTACGCAAGATGCGCAACGATTTCTGAATCGCGGCCGGCGAGACGCTCCGGCAAAGCATCGCTCATTCACCACCGGATTCCTGCAGCACCTGCATGAACGCGCTGGCGGCGCCGGCTCGCATCGCGGGGGCCGCAATGCTGCGCAGCAGCGCGCGCATTTTCTTTCGTTCACCTTTCGAAGACGCTCCATGCTCGCCGCTGATGGTGTCGTAGCACGGCGTATCGCGCGACGTGAGCGCGCGATCGAGCAGGTAATGGCGGGCTTGCACGGTCACGGCAATCCGGATCCACGGCGAGCCTCCGTCGGTTGCGCTGCAACATCGGTCGCGATGACCGAAGCCACGGTATTTTTTTCATCCGGACGCTAAGGCGAGACGCGCGACCGTATCGCGTGGCGACCGATTGCAGGCCGCCGGCAGGTCGGCGAAGACAGCATCTCGAAAGAATGTTTCTCGTCGAGACACAATGACAAAACTACACCAATTGTTGAATAACAATATTTCGTAATCTCTCATCACATCTTATACTTGCCGCGCACCATCCTCGTGCCAAGAGACGGTGTTTTTCGTCCCGGCCGCAAGACCATGCGGCCGGGGGTTTTTTCGGTGCGCGACGCCAATATATATGCACTGCATACGCATGTTCATAGAGGCAAGCCTCGGAATGAACGGCCGATTGCGACGGGGTTGCCACAGAGGCCCGTTGCGACCGTAGAATCGATCGCATCGCGACACCGGCGCGCACAGCGCATTGCCCGAACGGGGCATGATGCATGCGCGCCGCTGGTGTATCGACCGGTTCGACTTGCCTCTCCCAACACACAACACCCAAGGCGACCGCGGGAATGTCGGCGTTCACGCCAGGCTCGAAGCCAGTTTTCCAGCGCAGCGGCGCGTGGCCGCGGGTTGTCTTTTTCGTCGCCGTAATCGTTTGCGTGCTCGTGCCGGCATTCGCGATCGCGCTGGCCGACCGCTACGCGCGCGATACCGTCACCGAGCATGAACGCGTGGTGGCAAACGACATCGTGGCATCGGTGGACCGCATCCTGGACGGTGCGCGCCTGCGACATGTGGACGAACTGACCGCACTCGTCGGGCGGCCGTGCGCGACGGTATTCCGGACGCTCGCCGAAATCGGCACGCGCCTGCGCTACCTGCGCGCCGTTGCGCTGGTGAACGACGGCCGCGTCATGTGCTCGTCGGCGCTGGGGGCGATCGACTTGCCGCTCGGCGCATACACACACGAGCCGGAACCGGGAACGACGCTCGTCACGCTGCTGCGCCAGACTCCGTTCCAGCAGGGCATTCCGGTGCTGCCCGTGTTCTACGCCACCGCGCCCGGCGCAGGCGTGCTCTACCTGATCGAAGGTGACTACGTGGCCGACGCGCTGGCGCACGGCGCCCGCTACGGGACGGAAACCGCGACGCTGTCGATCGCGGGTTCAGGCCATCTCGATCAGCACGGAAAGTTCACGCCGGAATCGGCCGCGGAACCCGCCGGCGGAAGCACGATCGCGTCGCCCCGCTGGCCGTTCACGGTGTCGGTTGCCGCATCCGCGCACTATGCGTCGCAGGTCCGGCAACACTATCGGCTGATCGGCATCACGATCGTGCTGCTGGCGGACGGCCTCGTGATGGCGGCCTACCTGCTGGCCATGGCACCGCGCCGGCTGTTGCTGAAGGCCGTCCGCAACGCGCTCAGGCGCGACGAACTCCATGTCGTGTACCAGCCGATCGTCGAGGTTGGAACGCGCAGGACCGTCGGCGTCGAAGCGCTGCTGCGCTGGGAGCATCCCAAGTGGGGGGCCATCAGCCCGGCCGTGTTCATCCCGCAAGTCGAATCGAGCGCGGTGCTGCCGAAAGTGACCGAATTCGTGCTGCGGACAGCCGTGTCGGAACTGTCCGCGCTGACGCCGTCGATGCCGCTGCGCATCGCCGTCAACATCGCGCCGAAGGATCTCGAGCGCACGCGGTTCGTGTCCGTCGTCGAGGATGCGATCCGCGCGCTGCCGCCCGGCTTTACGCTGGTGCTCGAAGTCACCGAGCGTATCCTGCTCGAGAAGAATGCGCGAACCACCGCGATCTTCCATGCGTTGAGAGCAAAAGGCGCGAAGTTCGCGATCGACGACTTCGGCACGCATCACAGCAATCTCGACATGCTGTCGCGCTTTCCGTTCGACTACGTGAAGATCGACCGGCAGTTCGTCTCGCAACTGAACGGCGGCAGCGCGGGGTTGATCGAGGGCATCGCGTCCGTCGCGCATCACTACGACCTGAAGATCATCGCGGAGGGCGTGGAAACGGAAGCGCAGCATCGCGCGCTGCATACGGTCGGGATTCAGTACGCGCAGGGGTATCTGTATCAGCGGCCGCAGCGGGTGGAGAATCTGAAGCGCGATGTCGGGTGGGTGTCGGTGTAGCGGCGACGCCGCACGCACAATCCTGCGCGACCGTCGCCGGCTCGACACCGACCGCTTGCGCGGAGATACCCGAGTCGCGCGGAAATCGCCAGATCGGCTTCACGCTCGGCAACCTCGATGAAGACCTGCGCGAGCTGTTCGGGCGCTGCGTGCATCCGCTGATCCCGTTCTTCGGCTTCGCGCTCGGCAACGGTATCGATCTCAACGTGATCACGAAGAGCGGGCTGCCGGGCTGCCGGGCATCGCGCTCGGGCTCGGGCTCGGGCTCGGGCTCGCGGTGATCGTCGTGACGGGTGTGCCGCTGATTCTGGCGGACAAGTTGCTTGGCGGCGGTAACGGAACCGCCGGGCTTGCCGCGTCGTCGACGGCCGGCGCCGCGGTCGCGAACCCGGCGATCATCGGCGAGATGATTCCGAAGTTCAAACCGATGGTGCCGGCTGCGACGGTGATCGTCCCGACGGCGTGTCTCGTGCCGATCCTGACGTCGATGGGGGCGAAGCGGGCGGCGAGATTGTCAGGGATACCGATTATCGTTGCGGCGCGGGCGGGGCATGGCGCGCCGATCGAACATGAGGGGCATGTTTGAGGGGGCATCGGAATCCGCAATCTTCCGGTGATCCGCCGTCGTGTCGTGCGCCGGCAAATCACCCTCACCCGCGTTCGGCTTCTACGACGACGACATTCCCCGCGACGTTTCGACAGTGCCGCGGCTCACGGGCGCGTAGAACACGCGGAACCACACCCAGTAAGCCACAAAGGCCCCGCCGAGAACAACGATCGCCATCGTTCCGGACAACACGGCCACCGCAAGCATGCCGTCAAGCAACTGCAACGCCAAATAGAACAGAACCGCGGTGGATGCCATCGCCGCGAGCGACGCGCCCAGCCAACGCCAGCCGTGCAGTCGAGCGAGATCGCGACGCAGCCCAAGCCTCGCTCCCGCAAAGATCAGCGCCGCGGGAACCACCAACGCGCCAACGTAGCTGAACATCGTGCGCATGAGGTCGTCGTCGAAGGTGTCGAGCAGCATCGGCACCGTTAGCGTCATCAAAAGCAGCCATACGCTTGCGAACAGCCAGGCCGCGAGGCCCGCAATGTACCGCGTTGCGTGACCGCGGGGCGCCTCGGGTAACGCATCGTTGCGAAACACGCGCGTGACGAACCGCCACGCAAGCCAGGCCACGAATGCATACAGGGCAGCACTCACCGGCGCGATGAGCTTCAAGATGACCGTCAGATACGTGCCGTTGCCAGCCAAGCTCACCACCACCATCTGGATGATGAATATCTGCGCGATCTGCCAGACCAGCAGGCATAACGCATAGGCCGTCAGCAGCCGTGCGGGACGACGAAACGCAAGCTGATCGCGATGATCGCCGTGCCAGCGAACAATCAGATAAACCAGTCCGGTTCGAAACACCAGGTTCTGGATGAAACTGGTCAGTTGCACAGCCACCATCTGCGGGGTTAGCGAGAACCTCGTCAACTGCACGTAGAGGCCGGATAGAAACAGCACGGTGATGATGAGCGCTGCGATGAGAGCCGCCGCACCAGGTAGCGAGACGGGCCGGGTGGGTGAATTCATGTGGACTCCGGGGTCGATGTGGTTGTCAGTTGAACGGCGCTAGGCCAATCGGGTGAGGAGCGGCAACGCGCCGCCTTTGTGAAACCGGTGGTGAGTGTCACTAATCTGGCCGGTTCCGGGTTCCGTACGCAGGCTTGCGAGCAAGTTCGGTCGATGCGTGACCGTATCCAGCTGCAGGCAGGATGCGATGTTTTCAGGTTGGCAACCTACGAAGGCTTGTCTGCCGATCCCGGAAGCGGCAGCCCCGTCGCGGGATCGAGATGCTTGGCCTTCGCCATCTTGCTGACGAGTTCGTCCGAGGGCTTCTGCGGTGGAATGGCTGCGTCCTGTTCTTTTTGCCATTGGAAGGAGCCATCCCAGGGGGGAAGCTTTGCGGGTGGCAGGGGAACGATTTTGTCGATGTCCGGGATCCCGGGATTGCGACCGTCGTTGTGATCGAGAAATCTCTCGATCAGATCATAGCGTCGAGCGCGCTCCGGATCATTGGGAAGCGCAAGATAGTACAGACGATCACTCTCGGGAGGCGCTTCGAACCCGTTTTCCAGGAACGAGGCAGACTGAATATTCCCCGATTCGACTCCTTTCTGGAATACCTTCACCGCTTCCGCGTAGTGCTTGTCAGTTTTCAGGTCGATTCCCAAGGCACTCGCGGCCTTGCCGAAACCTTGAGCTGTCGCGCATTCGCGCATTTCCTTTGCTACGGTGGGAGCCTTATCAATCGGGGCAAGCAGATCCGCCACGTAGTACTGCGCCTCAGGACTACCCATATCGGCCGCCTTCCGGAAATAGCGCAACGACATTTCCGGATTTTTCTTCAAGCCATACCCACCCTCCAGGTAATGACCAATATCATAATATCCGGAGAGTATCTGTTGATCGACTAGCCGCGCAGCAAGATCAACCGACTCCTTTTCCGCATCGGGAGAACTGACAAGTCCTTGCGAAATCAAAAGTTGTACGTTGCCATTGGCCTTGTAGTGATCATATGCTGCGGCGATTCGATAGTAACGAGCGATATCATCGAAGTCCTTTTCTCCCTTCAGTTTCTGAAGGTATCGACCGTACCGAAACAGCTTGTCTGCTTCCGCGTCGAGAGAGGGCAAGTGATCTGCTTCGTGCACGCAAGTGAACGCCAGATTCAGCCGTACCGCATCCACATCAGGTACCGGGTTCACGGCATTTTCGCTCTTCGAGCAGGCTGCCAGCAGGCACGAAATCAGTAGGACGGCAGGCGTTCTACGCTTGTTTGATCGAGCCTGCTTCCCGTGGTCGTAATCGAGCGAGCGATTAGCCACGCAGAATTTCGGCATGAGTCGATCAAGCCTGACCGAGGTACGCAACGAGTTCCCATGCAACTTGTTCGACGTGCCGGCGCGTACCCATCATGCTGTCGAGCACCGCCAGCTTTCTCGGTTCATGTACAACGACAGACGGCAACGCATCGCCCTTGAGAAACCGGCGCTGCGTATCCCCGACCTGGCCGATGCCGAGTTTCGCGCACCATACACCATCTTCCGGGCAGGGCTGACCTGTGTGAGCAACCGTACCCAGCGGCAAGCGGGACGTGACATTTTCAGGTTGTCCGGTCTGCGAGGGCTTGTCTGCCGAACCCGGCAGCGGAAGCCCTGTCGCAGGATCGAGATGCCTGGACTTCGCCATCTCGGTGACGAACTCATCTGACGGCTTCCCGGGTGGCGTCGCTGCGTCCTGCTCCTTTTGCCACTGAAACCTGCCATCCCACGGCGGAAGCGTTGCAGGCGGCAGCGGAACGATCATGTCGATATCTGGAACCTTGGGGCTGCGACCATCGTTGGCATCGAGAAACTTGCCGATCAGATCGTAACGCCGTGAGCGCTCGGGATCGTTCGGCAGTTCGAGATAGTCGAGTTGATTCGACTTCGGCGGCCCCTTGAATCCGTCTCTCAAGAACGACGCAGACATGGTATCGCCTGCGCTCACCCCTTTCTGGAAAGTCTTCGCGGCGTCGACGTAAAGCCCTCCCGTCTTTTGGTCGACACCCAGCAAGTTTGCGGCCTGACCGAATCCCTGATCGGCGGCGCACGCCAGCATTTGCCTTGCGATATCTGGCGCTTTGTCATTGGGCAACAGCAGGTCGCCCACATGGAACTGCGCCTCGGGATTACCCAGATCGGCTGCCTTGCGGAAATACTGCAGTGCACCCTCCGCATCCTGCTTCAAGCCATAGCCGATCTCGAGATAGTGCCCGATATCGTAGTAACCGCTCGGTATGCCTTGCTTGACCAATTTCATGCCGAGGTCGACGACCTCGGTCCGTGCATCCGGCGAGTCCGCCAGCCCTTGCGAGATGAGCGATTGCAGATTCTGGTTCGCCTTGTAGTGATCGTGCGCCGCGGCAATCCTGTAGTAGCGAGCGACATCGTTGAAGTCCTTGGGGCCATCTTTCTTTTCCAGATACCGTGCGTAACGGAACAGGCTGTCGGCTTGCGGATCGAGAGGCGGCAAATGGTCCGCCTGATGCGTGCAGGTGAACGCTAGATTCGCGCGCACCGCGCTCATGTCAGGTGATGAGGCCACCGAGGACTCCTTTTTCGTGCAAGCACACAACAGAATGGAAAGCGCAATGATCAGAATGTGTCGGGTCATGGCTTAATCGCTACGGCTGATGTCGTTGGATGATCGCAGGAAACCGACAAGCGACGCGGCGGGAGCCAGCCCCCTGTTCCTGTTGATCTTGTTCTGCGTAATGATCTTTCCCCACTGCGTGAATGCCTCTGCAGGCTCATCCGACACGCCTTGTCCGTGCGTATGCAGGTTCCACAGTTGCCTGCGCAACGATTTCGCGACTTCTGCATGCTCAGTACAGATGTTCAGTTCGCTATCGCCTTCCATGCTACGCGAGTTGATATTCGCGGAACCCAATGTAGTCATTGCATCATCGACAGTCATCAACTTCGCGTGCACGTATACCGGCACCCAACCGCCGGGCGGCGAATCAGGGGCGACCAAAGTGCACACATGAACCTTCAGGTTGGTCGTCTCCAACGACGGAATATCGACATTCGCCAGATCGTTGCTGTCCAGATCGGAGAGCGCCTGCTGATGCTTCTGAATACTGTCCTGGTTTTGCGTGTACGCCGACATGGCCGCAGTAAACGAGCCGGAATCTGCAGGGTTGAATGCCACGACCTGACCGGACTCCAGTGCTTTCTGGCGCGCCTCATCCTGAGCAAGTGCATCCTCTAGCGCCTTTCGATTCGCCTCGACGGCTGCATCCTGCGCGGGATTCTGAATCGCTCTTGTCACACCCGGCATCGAATTCGTTTGCCCGAGCGCGTTCAGCATACGATACGTGTTGAACGTCCCGTTGGCCACCGCATCGTCGCTGGAATTCGTAATCACGAACAAATGAATTGATCCATGTTGGCCGGGATCACGCCCTCCTTTCGTTTGATTGAGAGCCGTTTTCCGGAGTTGTTGGGCGAGCGGCACCCATCGGAAGTACTGGTTCTGGATGAAAACGCATTGCGTTGCGTTGTTCGCGGCCTGCAGATACATCGCCGCAATATCTGCGACGTTCTTTACTTTCGGCTTCTTCGTTTCTTCCTGGGACCGTGTCCGCACGACCTGTGCCATCACGGAGGCACCTGCGTCCGGATGAATCTTCAGCTTCGCCCCCATGCCTGTTCGCGCCTTCCCGAGACTCTGGCCCGTCGCCGCATCCCATGCCAAGCAGAAGTTGTCGTTCAGGTCTTGCAGAATCGGCCCGGTCACGAGGCTGGATATGTCTTGCCACGGATAGGGCCCGTTGCGCCCTTGATTCGGCGCATTGCGTTTCGCACTGTGATCGCTTTTGTCCCAGTACTGATCTAGCATGTTATGACCCATCACGAAGCCGGTCGCAAGATTCGGGTCTTCATAATCGATCAACACAGTCTTCTGGTGATGGCACGGGGCGAGGTACCCAGTTATATACGCATTCTGGAGCTTGGTCCGCCTGTCACGTTCAGTATCCTTGCCACGCATATACAGTCGCCACATATTCTCGCCACGCTCTTCCATCGAGAAGTCTCGCGTAGCGAATTCGATATTCGAGAACGTAAAGGGATACTGCGTCAACCACCTCAACTTCTGGATGGCAGAATTCCATGGACCTGCCATGGTGACGTTATTCAAGTTGGCGCAGTAATACCACCACGTATCGTAAAGGCGCTCGTGGGTGGTCTGGTAGTCGTGTGCGAGAAGCGTGGACCACTTGTCGTACGCCCAATCAGGGATGCCTTGCTTGAGCCAGGTCTCCCAGTCGTAGCCGGGCATGTTGTTCTCGCTCAACGGAGCCAGATACCAGTCATCGTGCCAGCATAGCAACCGGACCTTCACATCTTTCTTGCCCTTTTCCACAAGAAGATGGCCGATCGTCTTCGCACCGCCGCCGCGCCGGAAAAACATGGATGGCTGAAAACCCCAGCATATGATGTCCACCGAATGCTTCGCAGCAACGATTGCATCGTAAACCTCGCCGAACGCCTCTTCGCCGTTCACCAGTGGTCGGAACGTAGCCTGTCTCGGATCGTATTCGCTCTGGTGCACAAACCATTTCAGCGTGAGATCCGCCGTATTCGTATGGTTCAGCGCCATCGGCGTGGTAATCGGCTTGTCCGGCGTTGCCATGAGTTATGCATCCGATGAAGGGTTGAGCAGGTCGCTATAAAGCTGTCGATGTACCGCCCGGTCAGGGGCAGCTCCGTCGTCCGGAGCGCTTTCGTGAAACTGGAAACCTTGATTCGCGAGCGCACCATTCGCCGCATCCCGATACTCGCCCGGCACCGGAATCTCGTGCTTCACGCCATTCGCCATCTCCAGCGTGTACTTCTGCGTGGTGACCTGATGATCGATCGGCAACTGCCCCGTCTTGTCGAACACGCCCTGCTTGACCAGCGCCCCGTCCGCATAAAGCTTGTACGGCATGCCGACCGGAACGACACCGGTTGCAGACGGCGAAGCCATCGTATTCAGCATCAACCGCCGCGTCGGCAAATCCTTGAACGCGGGATTGGTCACGTCCATGCTCGTCGGACCGCTGAACGCATGCTGCGCACCCTTCACGTCGATCTTGCCCGGCGCATGAATCTCGATGTCGCCGCCTTTGAGCCGGATGTACGCGCCGCCCGACGTCAACAGGATTTCCTGCTGTGCCGAGGCCTGGACCTTCTCGGTAACAGACGCCAGCAACAGCGACTTCTGCGCCGTCACTTCGACATTGTCCGCGTGGGTCTGAACCTCGATCTTCCCCTTGGCCGCAAACAGCTTCATCCCGGCGTTCTGCACGAACAGGCTCAGTTTCTCCGTAATGCTGGCAACGAGCGACTTGCCGGTCGCAACATGCGTGCTCTGTCCGCTCACGATATTGACGTGCTGATCGGCTGCAACGTGCGTCGACTTCTGCGTCGACAGGCCGATGCCCGCTGGCGCGGCAACCAGGATTACGGGCTGCTTGAACGCGCCGGCGTCGCCCGTCCCTCCACCTGCTGTCACACCGCCACCGCCCGTCGCACCTGACTCGTTGTGCTGCGTCGCATCGGCAAAGGCCTTGAAGGTGTCATGGCCATCCTTCAGGCTTTCCGCCTTCGATGTTTCGCTCGCCTGCGACAGGCCGTCGAGGATACTCACCGAGCCGTTCAATTGACGCGTCGCCAACGTGGTATCGAGCGGCTGGCTGGCGACCGGGTGCGTCGTCATGAACAACCCTCGCCCGGCCCGCAGCGCACCGTAGGCCTCAGAACTCAGATCGAAGCCCTTGCCCAGATAACTGCCGCGCGTGTTGTCGGTCTGGTCGATCAGGTAGCCCAGGTGCAACGCCGCGTTCGTACTGCTGCTGTACAGGTGCACGCGGTTCTGGCCCGTCGAATCGTCCATCACCATCTGGTTGTAACCGCTCCCCGAGAATTCCTGGGACCGGTAACCCGACAGCAGGGCATTCGAATGCCATCGTGGCTTCGCGCCCCCGTTGTACACCCGGTGCAACGCAATCGGACGATCGATGTCGTTCCCGATATGGCCAATCAGCAGTTCCTCGCCCGCGCGCGGCATGTGAACGCCGCCGTACCCGTCGCCGGTATCGGATTGCGCGACACGCACCCAGCACGAAGCCCGCTCGTCGCCTTCGTTGTGCCGGTCCCAGATGAACAGCACCTTGATCCGGTTCAGGTCGTCGGTATACGCCTGCGTGCCCTTCGGACCGGCAACGATGGCCGATTCGAGCTTTGCTTCGGGCTTTTTGTGTTCGAGGGGGCTGTGATACGGGACCGACGTGCGCTGCGCTTCGATGGCGACTCGATAGAAGCCCGTCGAGCCATCGGCATGCGACACGGAGAACAGCTTGTCGGTGTCGTCCGCATCGGCCTGCTTCACTGCCTGATAGAGGCTATGCGGGTAATTCGCTTCGTGTCCGGAAAGCGGAACGTTGTTGACGATGATCCACTCGACCTCGATCACCGCGAATTCCCGGTGGTCAGCCGCGTCCTGATCATGCTCGGGATGTCCGGTCAGCGTGAATCGCCGCCCCGCATCGATGCGGCGCACCCCGCCGACACCGTCGTATCGCTTGGCCTGCGACTCCCATTCCTCCATGCGGATCTTGCTGAGATGGTCGCCACGCTCCTGTTCGGGGTACGTATAGCCGCCCGTGTATTCATACACCTCGGCCTGCGACGGGAGATCACCCTGATTGGCCATCGTGGGAACCGACGTCGCCTTCGGATTGGCTGGCGTCGCCGGATTCTTGTAGTCGAACGTTCGCGTCGACAGCAGGACGGACTGGAGCGTCCGGGTTCCGGCCCACTGCGTAAAGGCGTCCACTTCACCATGAACGCTCGCGCGGGAAAAATCGACGGTTGCCGGCGCAAGCGGCTCGAGCGTCTGAAGACGATCGGTAATCACCAGCGTATGCGACTTTCCGTCCTGCGCCTGTTTCCAGATGCCGTACAGGCCCTCGGATTCGAGAAGCCGGTGCACGAAATTCCAGTCGGTTTCGTCCTGGCGGCAGTAGGAGCGTGAAGGCAGCGGTTGCGACAATTCAAAGCGATACATCCCGCGCGCCTGCGGATGATCATTGAATACATCGGTAATGATCGCGTCGACGCTTTTGTCTTGCCAGTGACGCTGGTCGCGGCGGAATTTCAGAAAATGCAGCCATGACGAGAAGCTGAGTTGATAACACGCGAGGCCGCCGTCCACGCCGAGTTTTCTCGCGGTATGAACGTAGCCGTGATGAGGAAGATAGGTCTTGTCGGTCTGCTGAATCCACAGCGTGATGGGCTGCGAAATCAGTGTCTTGAGCTGGACATCGTTCGACGTCGACACGCAGTCGATCATGAACAGGTAATCTCGACCGATGCGGGACTGCCCGAACACCCGGTGCGGGATCAAAACGTTACTGCCAAGCGGTGTATCGAGCTTGAGAAGTCGTTCCTGCTGAACCAGCCCTCCCGTGAGTGTCCCGATCATGCTGTGCGCATCCATAGCGCCTCTCTCAGAATTATGTTGTTCTTGACTGACGATTCTACGAATGACGATTCTGTGACGTCAATCGGGTGGAATTCAAATAATTGAAAACTGTAATTATTTATTCATCCATATGAATGGATTTAGTAATTGCACCCTACTGCTCCGCACAACCCGTTCGCACCTGTATCCCGGCAGCATCGTGACGCTAGCCCATGACGCGCCGCGCAACGCGAAGCCGCATCCCGCCGTGATCGAATTCGCGGATGGATCGGGCGCCACCGCTACGCTTTCCCGCGTCGACGACGACGCGCTCGAACTCGCCGTCGACGCATACGTCACGCAGAGGCGCCACAAGGTCATCGCGCGCTGCTGGCTGCTGCGGCCCGCCGATACCACGTGTACGGCATGGCGTGTCGCCGAACGGCTGGCTGTCTCCTGACGTTCACACTCGCACGCCCGCGAACCGCGATCCCCGCCCCATACGCCCTGCTATGATCATTCGCCTCGCGCCCGTTACCGGCCTCTTTCAAAAAAAGTGACCGAATAGCCGCCACGCCAGCGCGCGAGCACGGACAGAAACGAAGAAGAGCAATAGAGAGACGGCGGGATGCCTCGCGCGTACCCGCCACCTATTTCCGATCCGGCCGTGCGGACTTTGGTCCGCCATCAGGAGACATCGCCGTGAATTTCATCCTGCGCGTCGGGCGCACCTGGGACACCCAGATCGCGGCCATTCGCGATGCCGTTACCGAAGACACGAACCTGATCCGCTACGACAACACGTTCTACCGGATCTGTTCGAACGCGTTGCCGCCCTCCTTCACGATCAGCGTGCTCCCCAGCACCGGCGGCATGCCGCTCGTGCTGAACATGCGCACGCGTGACCTGTACGTCGAGCTGATCGGCGGCCATCCGTTCGAGAACTATTCACATAACCTCGACAGGATGCCGTTCGAAGCGACCGCCACCAGCGGCGACGATGCGGAGCGCGGCTTCTCGCTCGACAGCGCGATTCGCGGCCTGCAGCGCATGCCTGGCGGCGACAAGCGCATGCTGCGGCCCGACGACCGCTTCCTCGCACAATCGCTCGTCGTGTTCTGCGTGGCCGAATCGCTGCGGTTCGACAAGATCGCGACCGAACTCGGGCAGTTCTTCCGCTCGTCTTACGATCCGAACCGTCCGGAAATCGGCAATTTCCTGAAAGGGGCAGCGCGGATCCGGTATCTGCAGTCGTGGCTGCAGATGGCGAAGAACTGGGAAAAAACGACAAAGGACGTGTTCGACGGCATCCCCGACAAGATGCGCGAGATCGTCGTCCAGCCGCGCAGCCAGTTGTCCGCGGCCGACCGGCAGGCATCCGCGCGCGTCGACTTTGCCGGGTTCGGCGAAGTGACACGGTACATCGCGCCGGGCATGCGGGTGCTGATGCGGCCGTCGTGATGCCGCGAAGTCGTGACGCTCCGGTGGCAGGCGCCTGCGGTGTCCCTCCACTGGCGGGACACCGCATCCGGCACAATCTTCGATAGCGTAAAAACCCCCCGGGAAATCGATGATTTCCCGGGGGGGTTTCGTTCGCCGGTGTTTGCATGTATTCCGTCGCGCTCTCATGAATCCGGACACCGATGCGCACCTGCCGCGCTGCGCTTCAGTCAAACGTACACACCACGGCAGACGCCTTGGTTGCGATCAACCAGTTGCCGTCCACCTTATGCATGACGAAGTGATCGTTGAACAGCCGGCTTCCGATCCGCACCCGCACCGTCGCCGTTGAAAGGCTGTCCGAGATATTTTCCATCGAGAGGATCGCCTCGTCCCTGGGCGCGCCGGTCGATCGCGGACTCGGCCTACCGTCGATGAGCGCCGCATACTCCTGCGACGACAGGATGCGCAACCGCCCTTCATCCAGCCACTGAATCATGCAGCTTGGGTGAAAGACCTTGTTGAAGTCACGGCTCTTCGGCTCATAAGCCAAATTGAAGTAGTCGTCGATCAACGCGACTACGGCTTGGGTCTGGGTCATGGCTGGCTTTCCTCGATAGTGAACCGCTCGTATAGTGAGCGCTCCTCCCCGCCCTCGGCTACGGCGACCCGGTTATCGCTGCCATTACAGGAACACATGGATCATGGAAGACCTCGATGGAGGACTGGTAAGCGGCTTGCTCGTCCTTGCAGCCCTGGCCGAATCGGGGAGCTTCGGTCGTGCCGCCTCCCGTCTCGGCAAGACCCAGCCTGCGGTCAGTCGCGCGATCCAGCGACTGGAGGACCGCCTGCGCGCGAAGCTCGTGCATCGCACCAGCCGCCACGTCGAAGTGACGGACGCGGGCCATGCGCTGTTGTCGAAGGTGCTGCCGTTGCTCCAGGGGATCGAAGAGGCGACCGTCGGCGCTTCCGACCAGACCTCGGTCGTCAGCGGCACGCTCCGTGTGGCGTGCGATGCCGTGTTCGCCCGCCTCGTGCTGGCGCCGGAGCTGGCCCAGTTCATGAAGGATCACCCCGCGCTTCACCTGAAGCTGGAGACCAGGAACGATCTCTCGGACCTGGTCAGCGACGGCTTCGATCTCGCCATCCGGTTTGGCCCCCCATCCGTTTCAACCTTGGTTTGTCGAAGGCTATACAGCCCGCGGGTGCTGACCGTGGCCGCGCCGTCCTACCTGGAGCAACGCGGTCGGCCGAGGTCGCCGCAGGATCTGGTCGACGATGGCCATGAATGCATCCTGGCCATCGACCCGGCTACCGGCAGACCCTTCGACTGGGAGTTCTGGCGTGACAACGAGAAAGTGAAAGTGGCCGTGAGCGGGAACCTGACCGTCACGGATGCGGGCACCAAGATCGGCGCCTGCGTTGCAGGCTTCGGGATCGCACAGGTGATCGACCTCGGAATCGACACGCACCTGCGTGCGGGCACACTGGAGCCGGTTCTGACGGACTGGTGTGACGAGACGTTCCCGCTTTACGTCTACTACCCCAGCCGGAACCACGTTCCGGCCAAGGTAAGATCGTTCATCGACTTCGTCGTCGGGATGATGCCCAGGCTACGGTCGAATGGCCATGTCGCCTGCCAGCAGCCGCCATCAGCCGTGCTCGAAACGCTGCGTCGCGAGTAGTCTCCTTCTTTCCGTCGCGCGCCTGACCTACCGACTTGACCGTCATCGCCATGTCCTCGCTTCCGTTACGTTGCGCGGCCAACATACGACGGTCGCTTCATCTTCTCATCGACACGTCCCCGGTCGGAACCGAAACGGCGCCCTCCTTCGCCTGCCCCCGGAGCTGGCGCACCTGCCGTCGACAGCCTCGAGAAACCGGGACGCCAGCCGGCACGCGGAAGATCGCGCATCGCCCGATGGCTTCCTGCCACCTGTTGCCACGCGCTCCCCCATCGGCACGGCCTCCATTCAAGCGCTAAAATCCGCGGCCTGGGCATTCACGACGAGCAAGCGTTTTGACGGCGTTCGAGCAGGGTTTCATCCTCACCCGCCACTGGCGGGACACCGCATCCGGCATCGAGATCGAGTTCTGGCTGGCAACCGAACACGGTCCGCGCCGCGTACGGTTGCGCCCGCAGGAAGCCGTCGCGTTCCTCCCGGCCGAACAGCAGGCGCTCGCCGAACGCACGCTGGCCGGCGAGCACGATGCCGAGTTGCGCCCGCTCGCGCTGCGCGACTTCCGGCAGCGCCCCGTCGTCGGCCTCTATTGCAAGCGCTACCGCCACCTGTCCGGGCTGCAGAAGCGCCTCGCCGCGGCCGGCGTCGACGTCTACGAAGCCGACGTGCAGCCGCCCGATCGCTACGCGATGGAGCGCTTCATCACCGCGTGCGTGCAGTTTCGCGGCCAGCCCGGCCGCGACGGCACGCTCACCGGCGCCGAGCTGAAAACCGCAGACGGCTATCGCCCGGCGCTGCGCTGCGTGTCGCTCGACATCGAAACCAGTGTTCACGGCGAGCTGTATTCGATCGCGCTCGAAGGCTGCGGGCAGCGGCAGGTCTACATGCTCGGCCCGCCGAACGGGGCGGACAGCGATGAAGCGGGCGCCGCCGACTTCCGCCTCGACTACTGCGACAGCCGGCCCGCGATGCTCGCGCGGCTCAACGCATGGTTCGACGAACACGACCCCGACGCCGTGATCGGCTGGAATCTCGTGCAGTTCGACCTGCGCATCCTGCATGCGCATTCGGAGCAATACGGCATCCCGCTGAAGCTTGGGCGCGGCGGCAGCGTGCTCGACTGGCGCGCGCACGGCCAGCAGCCCGACCACTTCTTTGCGGGCGCGGCCGGCCGGCTGATCCTCGACGGCATCGACATGCTGAAATCCGCGACGTGGACGTTCCCGTCGTTCAGCCTCGAATACGTGTCGCAGGCGCTGCTCGGCGAAGGCAAGTCGATCGACAATCCGTACCAGCGGATGGACGAGATCCAGCGCCGCTTCGATCACGACAAGCCGGCGCTCGCGCGTTACAACCTGAAGGACTGCGAACTCGTCACGCGCATCTTCGACAAGGCGGACCTGCTGTCCTTCGCGCTCGAACGCGCGAGCGTGACGGGCCTCGCGGCCGATCGCACCGGCGGGTCGGTCGCGGCCTTCACGCACCTGTACCTGCCCCGCATGCACCGGCTCGGCTATGTCGCGCCGAACCTCGGCGACGTGACGGGGCAAAACAGCCCCGGCGGCTTCGTGATGGATTCGCGCCCCGGGCTGTACGACTCGGTGCTCGTGTTCGACTACAAGAGCCTCTATCCGTCGATCATCCGCACGTTCCTGATCGATCCGGTCGGGCTGATCGAAGGGCTCGCGAATCCCGGCGACGACGCATCGGTGCCCGGCTTTCTCGGCGCGCGCTTCTCGCGTACCGTGCACTGCCTGCCCGATATCGTGCGCCGCGTATCGGAAGGCCGCGACGACGCGAAACGGCAGCGCAACGCGCCGCTGTCGCAGGCGCTGAAGATCATCATGAATTCGTTCTACGGCGTGCTCGGCTCGACGGGCTGCCGCTTCTTCGACCCGCGCCTCGCGTCGTCGATCACGATGCGCGGGCACGAGATCATGCACCGCACGCGCGAGCTGATCGAAGCGCAGGGCTACGAAGTGATCTATGGCGATACCGATTCGACGTTCGTGTGGCTCGGCCGCGCACACGACGACAACGAAGCCGGCGCCAAGGGCCGCGCGCTCGTCGAGCACGTGAACCGCTGGTGGCACGCGCACCTGCGCGACCACTTCGGGCTCGAGAGCGCGCTGGAGTTGCAGTACGAGCGGCACTACCGCCGCTTCCTGATGCCGACCGTGCGCGGTGCGGAAGAAGGCAGCAAGAAGCGTTACGCAGGCCTCGCGGCAGCGGCCGACGGCGGCGAGGATCTCGTGTTCAAGGGGCTCGAAACGGTGCGCACCGACTGGACGCCGCTCGCGCAGCGGTTCCAGCGCGAGCTGTATCGGCGCGTGTTCAACCGCGAGCCGTACCAGGATTTCATACGCGACACCGTGCGGCGCACGCTGGCCGGCGAATTCGACGACCAGCTCGTCTACCGCAAGCGCGTGCGCCGGCCGCTGCGCGAGTATGAACGCAACGTGCCGCCGCACGTGCGCGCGGCCCGGATCGCCGACGAATTCAACCACGCACAGGGCCGGCCGCTGCAGTATCAGCGCGGCGGCTGGATCAGCTACGTGATGACGACGGCCGGCCCCGAACCGCTCGAGACGATGCGCTCGCCGATCGACTACGCGTTCTACCTGAGCCGCCAGTTGCAGCCCGTGGCCGACGCGATCCTGCCGTTCCTGCGAGACGACTTCGAACGCGTGATCTCCGGGCAGGGGCAGTTGTTTCAGGAATAGCGGTGCCATGCCGGGCCCGGGAGACGCGCCGGGCCGGTTAAAATACCGCGCTGCTGCGCGTCCTGCCGCAGCCGAAGGAGATTCATCATGACCGCACGTCGCGGAACAGCGGTCGCCATCGCGCCCGGCCACGAGACAGCCAGCCTGTCGAACGCCCAGAAAGCATTCAATACGCTCGTCCAGCAGATCGAGAAACGGCGCGAGCGTCTCGGCGCGTGGGAAGCCGTGATGCCGGTCTTCCAGAAGAAATTCGTCGACGAGCTGTTGCCGCTCGAACAGACGTCGACCGCGTTGCGGATCCGGTTGCTCAATCAGCTCGACGACGCGTATCTGCAAAAAGGATTGAGCAAGGCCGAGCAGCGCACCCTTTCCGGGATGATCGCCAACATGGCGCGCGACTTGCTCGACTTCAGCGACGATGCGCAATTGAAAGCCATCCACGACCGGCACAGCGCGGCCGATCACGGCAGCAACGCGGCAGCCGAGCCGGAACCGGAATCGACGCCCGGCGTGACAGCGGCGGACGATCTCGACGCGCTGTCGCCCGAAGAACTCATGGCGCGCATGCAGGCCGAACTGGACGAGCAGTTCGAGCGGGACATGGCCGAGCACGCGGCCCGCGAGGCACAGCGCGCCAAGCGCAAGAAAACGCCCCGGCAATCGGCCGCGCTGGCGAAGCGCGAAGCCGAGCAGGCCGAAGCGAGCCGGTCGATCCGCGAGGTCTATCGCAAGCTGGCGAGCGCGCTGCACCCCGATCGCGAAACCGATCCCCTGGAACAGGAACGCAAGACCGTGCTGATGCAGCGGGTCAACCACGCTTATGCGAACGGCAAGCTCCTGCAACTGCTGGAGCTGCAACTGGAGATCGAGCAGATCGACCGGCACGCGATCAACGGCCTCGGCGAAGATCGGCTCGCGCGCTACAACGGCATCCTGGAAGATCAGCTTCGCGAGCTGGATCAGGAGATTCAGGACGTCGAGACCGGATTCCGGCGGACTTACGGAATTGCGCCGTCGGTCAAGGTCGCGCCCGATACCGTCGTCCGCATGCTCACGCGCGACATCGCGGGCACTCAGCGCAGCATCCACGATCTGAACCTGACGCTGCGCGAGTTCGACGATCCAGCGAACGTCAAGGAATGGCTGAAGGACATGAAGCGCCAGAGGGCATTCCCGCGCTTCGACGACTAGCCGTGCCGGGCGGGCCTGCATCTACCCGCCGACCATCGAATGCGTGGCCGGTCTGACGGAACGGCTGCGCACCCCGCATCGATCGGCATTCCGCACGCCCCATACAAGTCAAAACCGCCCACCCCGAACGCCGCGCGTCACCCACTGTCACGGATTCAGGAACACAGCTGGCCAGGATTCGGCATTTATCCGGCCGATCCGGGTTCCTAAACTTGTCTCGTCGGTTCAGCCAGCCGCAATCAGCCGCAATCGCGCCGAACCGCAACGAAACCGTCTGAGGAAACCGTGAAATCCATCATCGTCACCATCGCCACTGTCGCCGCTACCGCCACCGCTCTCCTCGCCGCACCGGCCGCGTCGTACGCGCAGTCGTCGCACTCGACGCTCACACGTGCGCAGGTGCGCCAGGAGTTGCTCGACCTCGAGTCGGTCGGTTACGAGCCGGTCGCCGGCGACGGCGACAACTACCCGGGCGACATCGTCGCCGCGCAGGAACGCCTGGCCGCCAAGCGCCTCGCCGAACGCAAGAGCGCCGAAGCGGCCTACGGCCCGGCCGGTGCGCCCGGCACGGATTCAGGTGCGCCGGCGGTTGCGGTGGTGAAGCCGTAACGCCGGACGCAGTCACGCGACGGACGGCCACGCATCGATGCAGGCAGGCGGCCACGACACCCGGCCGCCGCACTGCACCGCCGTCACCCGTTCACGCCGGCCGCCGCTTCACGCCCGGTGCCCCGAGATCGGCCCCGCTTCGCCGGTCAGGTTGAACACACTGTCGATCCACGCGAGAAACGTCGAGAACGTGAAATCCGACCACTGCTGCGTGCGGAACGCCTTCATCACAGGCGTATCGGCCGGGTCCTGTTGATTCAGCAGGTTGTCGACGAACGTGCCGATATCCGCGTCGATGCCGTTCTCGTGGATCCCCGACCCGGTGAAGCTGACCGCCGTCACCTGATGGTTGTCGATGAAGTCGTTGCGTGCCCACGGCATGAAGTAGCCGAAGTTCGGCAGCGGGTTCAGCGTCTGCTTCAGCCCGTCCAGCTCCTGGTCGAACATCGTGAGCGACAGCGCATCCTTCGTCGCGTCGTCGGGCGCCGCGATCACGGCCGGCACGAACGCGCGATAGTGATACGCGGCGATGATCTTGTCGCGCTGGTAGCTCGAGAAGCCGAAGCGGTCGTGCGGATAGGTCGCCGACAGCGCCGCGTACGCGCTCCCCATGTTGCCCGGATCGAAATGGCTGGTCAGCCTGCTGTTCACGGTGATCATCCCGTCGGGGCCCGTCATCCCCCATTCGGTGCGCACCCGGTCGTACAGGCCGACCGACGGATGCGTGGCCGCGTCCGCATCGAACGGCGTGTTGAACACCGTGCCGGCGTCGTCGAGCAGCGAACTATGCGCCTGCGGCTGCAGCGTGTTGCGCAGCGTCGCATAGTTCGCGAGCGTGCCGTAGCCGCCCGCGCTCATCCCGTACACGAGCAGCCGGTTCGGCTTGCCGAAGCCGTGCGACGTCAGCCACTGCGCGACGGCCTGGATGTTCTTCAGCCCGCTGTAGTGCTGCAGGCGCCAGTCGCCGGACGGCGACGTGTAGTTGCGCACCGCGCTGCCCATGTGGATATCTCCGGTGCAATAGGGCACGAAAACCTGTGTCCACTGCTGCGTCTCGACCTTCGGTTCGCCGACGAGAATGTGCGCGAGATCCATCCGCGTCAGCAGCGGCGACAGGAACGACGACAGCAGGCTCTCGTTCGCGGTGCCGTTCATGTAGTTGTGCGGGATGCCGTCCGGGTTGAAGCCGCCGAGGCCGGCCTCGGCGCCGGTCGACGTCTGCGTGCAGGTGCCGTAATCCCAGCACGCGCCGCCCGGCTCCATCATGTACAGCAGGTTGTCCGACTGCGCGCGATTGATGTAGAAGCGCATCGGCGTGCCGTTGCCGCACGATGCACCCGTGCTCTCCGGCAACGTCACTTCGTACCACGAATAATATGGAATCGACGGATCCGGCATCGTCGTATCGGCCGCGTGGCCGTTCAGTGCCGCGCAACCGAGCAGCGTGGCAACGGCCGCGCGCAGCAGGCATCGTGCTGTGGACATTTCCCCTCCTTGTCGATGGACATGACGCGGCCGCCGGGCTCCGCTCCGGCGGCGCGGATTCGGCGCTCAGTGCACGCCGGACGGTGAAGCGCCGTCGAACAGCTGGACGCGCAACGCCTGCAGGCGCTGCGCGATGACGGCTTGTTGCTGGTCGGGATCGGGAATGCTCGCCTGAACCTGCCGGACGACGTCGCGGCTCTGCTGTTCGTACGAGAGGTAGCGCGGATCCTGCGCCGGCGACGGGCCGACCGTCTGCTGCGCATAGGTGTCCCATTGCGCGCGCATCGACCGGATCGCCGCGCTGCGCGTCGCAGGGTCGGCTTCGGTGTCGGTCAGCAGCGCCGCGCTCAGCGCTTCGGCCTGCACGGGCACGATCTCGTTGCGCGCGACATGGTCTGGGAGTTCGTCGAGAATCCGACGCGCGAGCGCGGCGCGCTCGGCTTGCGGCAGGCTGTTGCGGCGATCGCCGTACGCGGCGACCTCGTCGCGAAAGCGCGCGAACGCGACGATGCGCTGCACTTCCGCATCCGCGTCGGGGCGCCCCGCAAGGCTGCGGCGCAGCGCGTCGACGTCGAGCCGCCGCTCTTCCGGGCCGGGTGTCGCGGCGCCGCTGCCGAACGCATCGGCTGTACCCGGCTGCGCGCTCGCCGTCACAGCCGGTGTGCCGGACGACGCGGCTTGCGCCGGTGTCGCCGCCTCATATCGCCAGATTGCAACGACGGCCACGCCGATCGCCGCGATCGCGCCCGTGCGCCGCCAGAGTGCACTGTTCTTCTTCACGTCGCCTCCTCGTCACGTCATGCCGTTCTTCGCCGGTGCATCCGCGAGTAGGTTCTAGGTCGAATCCGGCATGCAGTCAAAAGCGGCACTAGAACGCAGGCACTAAACCTGCGCACACCGACGATGTCCGGCAAAACGTTTGAAACGCATTTCGTCGCCGCTTCGGCAAGCGAGTGATGTCGAGCCACGCGCCCGTCCGGCGGCGGTTCGGGCCGACGCGCGCCATGTGCGCCGCGACACCAAGCAAACAGCGATCCACCCACGCGGCGCAAGACGGTCGCACATCCGCTTGGCCGATACGGATGGCCGGATAAGACCCATCGAACGACCCGCTGAGCGCTTGGTCGTCATTTTGGCCAGCCCTATGCTGGTTTCCGACACGCGCCGAACGATCGGCGCGGCACACACCCCAACCAGCCGAGCCCGTTCCATGAGCCGTGCAGACCTTCCGCATCGCGCACCCGCCGCCGTCCACGACTACCCGACCTATCGCGACGCACTCGCGGGCCGCCGCCTTCCCGCCGCATTCGTCGATCTCGACTGCCTCGACGCGAACCTCGCCGACCTGAAGCGCCGCGCACGCGGCCTGCCGATCCGGCTCGCGACGAAATCGGTACGTTCGCGCGAACTGATCGGCGCGGTGCTCGCCGCCGGCCCGTTCATGCAGGGGCTGCTGTGCTATTCGGCGGCAGAAGCCGCATGGCTTGCGGACGGCGGGTTCGACGACATCGTCGTCGCGTATCCGACCGTCGAGCCCGACGACCTTCGCGCGGTGGCCGCGCAGCTCAGGCGGGGCCGCTCGATCACGCTGATGGTCGACGACGCCGCGCAGGTCGACGCGATCGACCGCGTCGCAGCCGCGGAGCGCGTGACGATTCCGCTCGCGATCGATCTCGACATGTCGTCCGCGTATCCGGGCCTGTATTTCGGCATGTACCGCTCGCCGGTGCGCGACGTGGCCGGCGCACTCGCGCTCGCGCACCGCATCGGCGAGCGGCAGCACGTGCGGCTCGACGGGCTGATGGGTTACGAAGGACAGATCGCCGGCGTGGCCGACACAGAGCCCGGCAGCGGCGCGCGCAACGCGCTGGTGCGCCACCTGAAGCGCCGCTCGGCGCGTGAGATCAACGCGCGCCGCCAGGCGGCCGTGCAGGCGCTCGCGGCGGCGGGCCACCCCTTGCGCTTCGTGAACGGCGGCGGCACCGGCAGCTTCGAAAGCACGCTCGGCGATGCGTCGGTCACCGAGCTCGCCGCCGGCTCCGGCCTCTACGCGCCGGCGCTGTTCGATCACTACGCGGCGTTTCACGCTCAACCGGCCGCCGGCTTCGCGTTGCCGGTCGTGCGGATTCCGCAGCCGGGCATCGTGACCTGCTCGGGCGGCGGCTATATCGCGTCGGGCCCGGCCGGCAAGAGCCGCCTGCCCCGCCCGTGGCTGCCGGCCGGCTGCACGCTGATCGACAACGAAGGCGCTGGCGAGGTGCAGACGCCCGTACGCGTGCCGCACGGCGTCGCACCGGCGATCGGCGATCCGATCCTGTTCCGCCACGCGAAGGCAGGCGAACTGTGCGAACGCTTCAACATGCTGCTGCTGATCCGCGGCGGCCGCGTGGTCGGCGAGGCGCCCACCTATCGCGGCGAAGGCAAGAGCTTTTTCTAACGGGCTGCGCGCCCGTCGTCCAGGCCATTCAACTCGTTCAAACGACAACCACGGAGACAATGCCATGTGGCGTAACTGGTCGGGATATGTCTGCAGTCCTGATGCAACCGTATCGACGCCTGCGTCGCACGCCGGGCTCGCGGCGGTGCTGCGCGACGCGGCGGCGGCCGGCGCCACCGTGCGCGCGGCCGGCGCCGGTCATTCGTTCTCGCCGCTCGTGCAGACCGACGACGTGATCCTGTCGCTCGACGCCATGCAGGGCATGATCGACGTCGACCGCGACCGGCGCGTCGCCCGCGTGCATGCCGGCACGCGGCTGTGGGCGCTGGGCCCGGCGCTCGCCGCGCACGGCCTCGCGATGGAGAACCTCGGCGACATCAACGTGCAGTCGATCGCCGGCGCGACCAGCACCGGCACGCACGGCACCGGCATCACGCTCGGCAACCTGGCGACGCAGATCGACAGCCTGACCTTCATGTGCGCGGACGGCAGCGAGATCCGCGCGAGCGCCGACACGCATCCCGACCTGTTCGCCGGCGGCCGGATCGGGCTCGGCGCGCTCGGCGTGCTGACCGAGATCGGCCTGCGCCTCGTGCCCGCGTTCAAGCTGCGCCTCGAGCGCGGCGGCATGCAGCTCGACGACTGCCTCGCGCAGGCGGACGCGCTGATCGCGAAGCATCGCTCGTTCGAGTTCTACTGGTTCCCGCATACGGACACCGTGCTGACCAAGGCGTGGAACATGACCGACGAGCCGGCCGACGCGGTGCACTGGGCGAGCCGCGCGTCCGAGTCGTTCCTCGAGAACACGGTGTTCGGCGCGCTGTGCGGGCTCGGCCGGCGCATGCCGTCGCTGTGCCCGGCGCTGAGCCGGCTGTGCGCATCGACCGTGTCGCCCGGCCGGCACGTGGATGCGAGCTACGCGATGCTGTCGACGGTGCGCCGCGTGCGCTTCAACGAAATGGAATGGTCGGTGCCGGCCGAGCGCGGCGCCGACGCGCTGCGCGAAATCCGCGCGTTCATCGCGCGCCGCAGCTTCCCGCTGATGTTCCCGCTCGAATACCGCTGGGTGCGCGGCGATGACATCTGGCTGAGCCCCGACTATGGGCGCGACAGCGTGCGCATCTCGGCGCACCAGTATCGCGGGATGCCGTTCGACGCGTACTTCTCGGGCGTGCAGGCCATCTGCCGCAATCACGGCGGGCGGCCGCACTGGGGCAAGGTGCATGCGATGAAAGCCGCCGAGCTGGCCGCGTGCTACCCGCACTGGGACGATTTCCTCGCGCTGCGCGAACGGATGGACCCGCACGGCCGCTTCCTGACGCCGTACCTGCGCACGCTGTTCGGCCTGCCGCAACACGCGGGCGCAAGCGCCACCGCTCGCGCCACGCCAGCCCGCCGAGGGACACACCCGATGCACGAAACGGCCGGCGTCGCGCAAGATCGGCCGCGATCCAACCAGGAGGCCTCATGAGCACTGCCACCCTGCACGCGGCCGCGCAGTCGCGTCCCGACCCGTCGACCGGCGCCGTCGTCCGCCTTGCGCTCGCGTTCGCGGCGGCCACCAACGGCCTGATCCTGTCGCCGTTCCTCGTCGCGGCGGTGATGACGCGCTTCCGGCTCGACGAAGGCACCGCGACCGCGCTCGTCAGCGCCGAGATCCTCGGCATCGCGATCAGTTGCGCGCTGCTGTCGCACCGGATCGCGCGCGCCGCGCGGCCGTTCACGCTGGCCGGCCTGGCCGGCACGATCGCCGGCCAGGCACTCAGCGCGGTCGCGCCCGGCATCGTGTCCGCAGCGCTCGCGCGCGGGATGACGGGGCTGTTCGAAGGGATGCTGTTCGTCGTCGTCGCGTCCGGCGTGTCGCAGCGCGCGTCGACCGACCGCCTGTGGGGGCAAATCAACCTGCTCGCGGGGGGCATCAACGGCGGCATCCTCGTACTGATCTCCGCGTTGCCGGCCGCCTGGCTCGGGCGCTGGGTGTTCGCGCTGCTGGCCGCCGTCGTCGCCGTGCTGGCGCCCGCGATCCGCGGCATCGACGCGTTCGCGAGCGCGCAATCGCCGGCCCGCGCGCGCAGCCATGCGCTGCCGTGGCGGCCGGTCATCGCGATCTGGGTCGTGACCGCGCTCGTCTACGGCGTGCAGGCGTCGCAGTGGGCAATCGCCGGCTTCGTCGGCGAGCGCGCCGGACTGTCGCCGACAACGATCGGCGTGCTGCTGTCGGTGTCGTCGCTGCTCGGCTTCGTCGGCGCGGCGATTCCGTCACATCCGGCCAGCCACAAGCACCGCCTCGTGCTGATCTGGGCCGCGCAGCTCGCGATGATCGGGTCGATCGAATGGTTCTTCAGCGCGCGCAGCGGCGCCGCGTACTTCCTGAGCCAGTTCGTGCTGAACAGTGCGTTCTTCGTGATCGTGCCGTTCCTCACCGGCATGCTGTCCGACGTCGACCCGGACGGCTCGCTCGTCGCGCGCACGCTCGTCGTCACGTTCTTCGCGGCCGGCATCGGCACCGCGCTGTCCGGCGCGCTGCTCGGCCGCTTCGGCGGCACGCACGTCGCGCACGTGCTGTGCGTGGCCGTGCTGGCCGCCGCGCCGTTCGTGCGGCTCGCGCTGCGCCGCGCCGAACCCGCCGCCGTGGCGCGCGCGTCGCCCTGACCGCACTGCGCCATCGCGTGGCCGCGGCGCACCACGAGATTGGCCGCCGCAGCCTTGGCCCGTGCAAATTTGGCTTTCTACATTCGTTTCCGGCGGTGCGATGCCGCCTGTCCCCCTGTTCCATGCAGAGATGCGGAGTCCCGAATGAATCGTCCCGATAGCATTCGCGCGGCGTGCTGCGCGATGATGGTCCTGGCCTGTACCGGCGCATACGCGCAAAGCAACGTGACGCTGTACGGCGTGATCGATGCGGGCATCCGCTACGAAACGCACGGCGTGTCCTACGGCGCCGACGGCACGCCGGTGTCGACCGGCCGCAAGATCTCGATGGCCGACGGCGGTGGCCTCACCGAAAGCTACTGGGGCCTCAAGGGCAATGAGGACCTGGGCGGCGGGCTGTCCGCGCAGTTCAACGTGGAAAGCCACTTCGGCCCGAACAGCGGCGCCATCGTGCCGGCCGGCTCGCCGAATTTCTTCCAGGTCGCGTACGTGGGGCTCACGTCGACGTCGCTCGGCCAGCTCTCGCTCGGGCGCCAGTACAACGTGCCGTTCGAGATGGTGTCGCTGACCTTCGGCTCGAACCTGTGGGCCGGCCCGCAGGACCCGTACTTCAACCTGTTCAAGCCGGAGCAGACGATGCTCGCGGGCGCGCGCACCAGCAACATGATCCAGTACGGCGCGCAGCTCGGCAGCTTCTACCTGCTCGCGCAATACGCGCCGGGCGGCCACGCGGGCAGTGGCGTGCGCGGCGGCCAGCTCGGCGCGGCCGCCGCGTATGCACCGGACAAGGGGCCGTTCACGGTCGGCGCATCGTTCATGCGCAGCTGGGACGACGTCACGCACGGGAAATTCGACATCTACACGGGCGGCGGCTCGGTGACGATCGGCAACGCGACCGTCAACGCCGGCTATATCGAGAACGCGCGCGACAACGACTTCACGTCGTTCGAGAACGGCCCGTTCAGCCCGACCGATCTGGCCGGCCTCGGCATCATCTCGCCCGCGCAGGTGGTCGACCCGACGGTGCCCGGCGGGTTCCGCCGCCGCAAGATGGCGCTCGCAGGGCTGACCTACCGCTTCACGTCGGCGTTCACGGCGGCCGTCAACGCGTGGTGGACCCAGCAGTCCGGCTATACGGCGGATTTCGACGGCCGCGCGCGCCAGTTCCAGGTGATCGCCGGCTACAGCCTGTCGAAGCGCAGCATGCTCTATGCGGAGGTCGACTACGCGATCTATCGCGGCGGGCTGGTCGGCGCGCAGCTGGTCGGCGTGAACGGGCAGGCGCCGAGCACCAGCACCACCCAGCTCGGCGCGACGGTCGGCCTGCGTCACTACTTCTGAAGCGGGGCCGCGCAGGATGTGGGCGATCGTGGCCGGGGAGGCACCGGGTCTCCGGCCGGGCGGGACGAGTACAATCCATGGAAAAAAATACGGAGCATCCATGGACGATACCGACCGTTATACGACGGCGAATCTGCCGGTCCATCTGTTGCGGTGCCTCGCGGAGACAAGCAAGGAGCTGGGCATCGACCCCACGCGGCTGTGCCTCGGGCTCGGCTTCGACGTCGCGGATCTGTCGAATCCGTCGTGCCGGATTTCATTGCGCCAGGCGAGCACGATGATCCGCCGCGCGCTAGAAATGGCGCCGGGGCGGGCGCTCGGCCTCGAACTCGGCACGAGCGAGACGATCGCGTCGATCGGGCTGGTCGGCTATGCGATGCTGACGAGCCCCACGCTGAAGGACGCGATCACGGTCGGCCTCGAGTTGCAGCGCCACACGGGGCCGCTGATGCGCTTCGACCTCGTATCGGACACGCGCACGCTGTCGATCCGCGCGACCAACGTCTTTCTCGAACCGGATATCGAGGCGTTCCTCGTCGAGGAAGCGTTCGGCAGCTTCATGAAAGTCGGGCGCTCGCTCGTCGGCCCGGCGTTCCAGCCGAAGGGCATCGACCTCAGCTACCCGCCGCCACCCTACGCAGAGCAGTACGCGCGCGTGTTCTCGTGCCCGGTGCGCTTCGAGCAGGAGCAGAACCTGCTGTCATGCGACGCCGCGCTCGGCAACCGCCCGATCGCGACCCACGATCCGCTCGCGCATCGCCAGGTGCTCGAATTCCTGCAGGACGCGCTGCCGCCCGAACCCGAAGGCACCGAATTTCTCGAATCGATCGAACGGATCATGCGGCGCGACCTGCGGCATACGCCATCGCTCGCCGAGATCGCCGCGCAATTGTGCATGAGCGAGCGCACGCTGCGGCGGCGGCTCGCCGACCAGGGCGTGTCGTACCAGACGGTGATCGACACGATCCGCCGCAAGCGTGCATTCACGCTGCTGAGCAATCCGAGGCTGTCGATCGAGGATGTTGCGCACGAAGTCGGGTTCAGCGACGCGCACAACTTCCGCCGCGCGTTCAAGCGGTGGACCGGGCACGGGCCGAGAGAGGGGCAGCGGGCGGCGTTGTAACGGCACCGCCCGCCGTCGCGCTAACGTCGCGCTTACGCCTCGCCGGCCAGCGAACGATCGAGCGCGACGAGCGTCTGGTACAGCACGCGCGTGCCGTCGAGCAGTTGCTGCGGCTCGATCCATTCTTCCGGGCAATGGCTGCGGCCACCCAGGCACGGAATGAAGATCATCCCGATCGGCCCGGTCGGTGCCACGTACACGGCATCGTGCCCCGCGCCGCTCGGCAGCCGCATGCTCGGATAGCCGAGCTGCGTGGCCGCCTGCTCGACCGCGTCCATCACGAGCGGCTGGCAATCGGTCGGCCGTGCACGGCTCACGTGCTCCGCGCGCGCACTCAACCGCAACGTGTCGAGCCGCGCGGCCGCACCGGCCAGCAGCGCCTCGGGGAAAGCGTCGAGCACCGCGTCGCTGTCGCTGCGCACTTCCAGCATCAGCTCGACCTGCCCCGGCACCGCGTTCGGCACGTTCGGCGTCATCGCGATCCGCCCGATCGTCGCCACAACGTAGTGCGGATTGCCCGACAGCGCCGACGCGCGCGCATGCGCGGCCTCGATCAGGTGCGCCGCGCCGACGAGCGCGTCGCGACGGATGTCCATCGGCGTCGTGCCCGCATGGTCGGGTTGCCCGGTCACGGTGATCAGCACGCGCCGGATACCGACGATGTTGGTCACGACGCCGATCGGCAAGCCGCGCGTCTCGAGTACCGGGCCTTGTTCGATATGCAGCTCGACGAACGCGGCCGTGCTGCCCGGCGCACGCAGCGGTTCGCGCAGTGCGTCCGGATTGCCGCCGATGCGGAGCAGCGCTTGTGCGAGCGTTTCGCCTTCGGCATTCGTCGCGCGCAGCATGCCTGCGTCGAGCACGCCCGACAGCGCACGGCTGCCGACGCACGAGATGCCGTAATCGCTCGGCTCCTCGGACAGGAAGTCGATCACCTCGAACGGATGGTCGAGCACGATGCCCTGCTCGTTCAGCGTATGCGCGACCTCGATGCCCGCGAGCACACCGATGATGCCGTCGAAGCGGCCGCCGCCGACCACCGTGTCGCAATGCGACCCCGTGACGAGCGGCTTCGTGCAGCGGCCACTGCCCTCGCGGCGGCCGATCAGGTTGCCGCCCGCGTCCATCGACACCGCGAGCCCGGCTTCGGCGAATTGCGCGGCGAGCCATGCGCGCGCCTCCGTGAAGAGCGGCGAGAATGCGCGGCGCGTCCACGGAACGTCGGGCCGCGTGAAGCGCGCCAGTTGCTCGACACGCGCGTTCAGGCGTTCGGCGTTCAGCGGCGGGAAAGAGAAAGTCGTCGGGTTCATACACGCTCCTGTTGCGTGGCGATCGACCGGCTGCCGTGCGGTTTCAGGAAGCGGCCCGAGCCTGCCGCGTTGACGATACGCTCGCCGTCGTACACCAGCGCGCCGCGGCAGTAAGTGGCGGCGATCCGCACCGTGAATTCCATCCCTTCGAACGCGCTCCACTGCACGGCCGACAGGCTGCACGACGGATCGAACGCATAACGTTCCGGCGTGAGGATCACGAAATCCGCATCGGCGCCGACGTCGAGCGAGCCCTTGCGGTCATCGAGCAGGAAGTGCCGCGCAGGATTCGTAGCGAGCAGTTCGGCCACGCGCGTCGGCGCGATGCCATGCTGTTCGCAGCCGGTCCAGAACGCCGGCAGCAGCGTTTCGAGCCCCGGGCCGCCCGATGCATTGCGGAACACGTTCGGGTCGCCCTTGCGTTCGAGCCCCCAGCTCACGTGATCCGACGACACGAACGTGCACTCGCCGCGCGCGATATGCGTCCACAGCAAGTCCTGCTCGGCGCGCGGGCGAATCGGCGGGTAGTGTTTCGTCTTCGCGCCGAAGCGTTTCGTATGCGTTTCGTGATCGAGCATCAGGTACTGCACGCAGGTCTCGATGCTCGCGCGATGGCCGGCCTGCCGGAACATGTTGCACAGCGCGAAGCCGCGCGACGTCGACACGTGCACCGCGTGCGCGCGGGCGCCCGTCTCCGCGCCGATCTCGTAGATCAGCGCGGTCGCGAGGTTCTCGATCAGCGGCGGATGCGCGCGCAGGAACGCATCCCAGCCCGTGTCGCCCGCTTCGATCATCCGCGCGACATTCTTGCGCGTCATGTCCTGCATCTGGTTGTGCACGCCGCACGCAAGGCCCGACGGCGCGATCAGCCTGAACGCGTCGTACAGCACGTCCTCCTCGACACGCGGAAACCGGCCGGGCGTCGCCTCGAACGTCGAGAACTTGAACGCGCACACGCCGCCGTCGATCAGCCCGGCCGCCGCTTCGAGGCCGTGCTTCGCGTTGAGCGTGCCGTACAGCGCGACGTCGACGTGGCAATCGCGCTCGGCCTCATCGATCTTGCGATCGAGCTGTGCGCGCGACGCGACCGGCTCCGGATCGTCGTACGGCATGTCGACCATCACCGTCACGCCACCCGCGGCGGCCGCGCGCGACGCGTGACCGAGCCCCTCCTGGTTCGCCTGGCTGGCCGCATGCACCTGCCCGTCGACGACGCCCGGCAGCACCCACTGCCCGCGCGCATCGATCGTGTCGCGTGCCGCTGGCGGCGCGCCCGCGCCGCGCGCGGCGATCCGCCCGTTCCTGATCGCGAGCCAGCCGTCGTCGACCACCTCGCGCGCATCGACCAACCGGCCGCACACCACCTGTTCGAATTCGCTCATCTGCGCCTCCTGCTTTTTTGATCACGAGCAGTTTAGGCAGCGCTCTGCCAGAATGTCTCATGCCGATTTATCACCCCCACATAACATGGAGTTAAGGCTGTGCGTCTGAACCTGCGCCAGATCGAGGTGTTTCGCGCCATCATGCTGACCGGCTCGATCAGCGGCGCCGCAAAGCTGCTGCACGTCTCGCAACCGGCCGTCTCGCGGCTCATTTCGTATGCCGAACAGCGGCTCGGCCTCGCGCTGTTCGAGCGCATCAAGGGGCGGCTCTACCCGACCCCGGAAGCGCAGCGGCTGTTCGTCGAAGTGAATGCGGTGTACCAGGGCGTGCAGCGCGTCAACGAAATCGCGGAAGACCTGATCGAGAACCGGATGGGCCACCTGCGCATCGCATGCAGCCCCAATCTCGGGCAATCGCTGCTGCCGCGCGCGATTGCCGCGTTCTACGAACGCTTTCCCGACGTGCGCATCATCCTGCACACGATGATCCCGAGCGTGCTGCTGCAGGCCGTGCTCACGCAGCAGGTCGAGCTCGGCATCGCGTTCCTGCAGGACACGCACCCGAACGTCGAAAGCCAGCGCCTCTATGAAAACCGGATGGTCGCGGCCGTGCCCGCATCGCACCCGTTCGCGCGCCGCAAGACGCTGGCCGTGCGCGATCTCGCGAACCAGCCGCTGATCGGCTATGGCAGCGACATCCCGCTCGGGCAGCTGGTGCGGCGGCTGTTCAGCGACGAAGGGCTCGTGCCGCAGGTCAAGATCGAGGTGCAGCAGGCGCACGTAGCATGCGCGCTCGCGCAGGCCGGCACCGGCATCGCGCTGATCGACGAACTGACGGTCGCGGGGCCCGTGTGGCCGCAGATCGTCGTGAAGCCGATCGTGCCGACCATTTCCGCGCCGGTCAGCGTGCTGCACCCGGTGCTCGCACCGCTGTCGCGGCTCGCGCACGAGTTCATCGACACGCTGCAAGCACTCTCCGCGCCCGCGTGAATTTCGTTGCCTGAACAGGCTGAAACCGTTGTCCAGCCTGCGTTTCGTCGTCGCACCGACGGCGGCGGATCACCGCGTTCGCCCTCCGTCGTTCAAGCGTCACCGGGATTACCCTACGCTTAACATCGCGTTATGAAGTCTCCATAAAATAGCAATAACGCTCAATATTCGGCGTCCCTAGAATCGTTTGGACAGTACCGCCACACAAGGCTTTTCGGCCGGCGCGTACAGCCCTTTTTCCCTCTCAGGACAAACGACACATGGGACGCATTCTGTCTTCGAAGGACGTCGAAGCCGCCGTCAAGGGCGGTTCGGTTTTCGCATGCGGCGGCGGCGGCTGGGCCGACCACGGCCGTGAACTCGGCACGCTCGCGGTCACGATCGGCCGCCCCGAACTGGTGAGCATCGACGAGTTGCCGGACGACGCATGGATCGCCACGGCCGCCGCGATCGGCGCGCCGGGCGGCCTCACCGACTGGCAGATGCTCGGCGCCGATTACGTGAAGGCCGCGCAGCTCGTGCAGGACGCGCTCGGCGCGCCGCTCGCGGGGCTCATCATCGGGCAGAACGGGATGTCGAGCACGCTGAACGCGTGGCTGCCGTCCGCGCTGCTCGGCACCAAGGTGGTCGACGCGGTGGGCGACATCCGCGCCCATCCGACCGGCGACATGGGCTCGCTCGGCCTCGCGTCGAGCACGGCACCGATGATCCAGGCAGCGGCCGGCGGCAACCGCGCCCAGCACGCGTACATGGAAGTGGTCGTGCGCGGCGCGACCGCGAAAGTGTCGCCGGTGCTGCGCAAGGCGGCCGACATGGCCGGCGGCTTCATCGCGAGCTGCCGCAACCCGATTCGGGCCTCCTATGTTCGCCAGCACGCGGCGCTCGGCGGCATCAGCCGCGCGCTCGCACTCGGCGAAGCGATCATCGACGCCGAGCGGCGCGGCGGCAGCGCGGTGATCGACGCGATCTGCGCGGCCACGCACGGCGAGATCATCGCGAGCGGCAAGGTCGAGCGCAACACGCTCGAATACACGCGCGAAGCGTTCGACGTCGGCCTCGTCTACCTCGGCAGCGGCGCGCAGCGCGCGGTCATTCACGTGATGAACGAACACATGGCGGTGGACGACGCGCACGGCGCACGGATCGCGACCTACCCCGACGTGATCACGACGCTCGATGCCGAAGGCCGCCCCGTCAGCGCCGGACAGTTGAAGGAAGGGATGGAGATCCACGTGCTGCGCGTGGCGAAGGCGCACATTCCGCTGTCGTCGTCGGTATTCGATCCGGCCGTGTATCCGCCGGTCGAAGCCGCGCTCGGCATCTCGATCGCCGGCTATGCGCTCGCGCGCTGAACGGAGGGCGACACCATGACCCGCACCTTCGAAGTCACGTCCGGCAATACGCTGCGCTGCAAGGGCTGGCGCCAGGAAGCACTGCTGCGCCTGCTCGAGAACGTGCTCGCCGTCGGCGAGGACCCCGAACAATTGATCGTCTACGCGGCGCTCGGCCGCGCGGCGCGCGACTGGCCGTCGCACGACGCGATCGTGCAGACGCTGAAGACGATGGACGAGAACGAGACGCTCGTCGTGCAGTCCGGCAAGCCCGTCGCGCTGCTGCGCACGCATGCGAGCGCGCCGCTCGTCGTGATGGCGAACTGCAACCTGATCGGCCAGTGGGCGAAAGCCGAGCACTTCTACGAACTGGAACGCCGCAACCTGATCTGCTGGGGCGGGCTCACGGCCGGCGACTGGCAGTACATCGGCTCGCAGGGCGTGATCCAGGGCACCTACGAGATCTTCTCGCGGATCGCCGAGCGCCATTTCGACAACGACCTGCGCGGCCGCTTCATCCTGACCGCCGGCCTCGGCGGAATGGGCGGTGCGCAACCGCTCGCAGGCCGGATGGCGAACGCGGCGACGCTCGTCGTCGAGATCGACCAGACGCGCATCGACAAGCGGCTGCAGATCGGCTTCCTCGAACGGCAGGCGCGCGATCTCGACGAGGCGCTCGCGCTGATCCGCGACGCGCAGGCGCGGCGCGAGCCGATCTCGGTCGGCCTGCTCGGCAACGCGGCCGACGTGTTCCCGGCGATCCTCGCGCGCGGCGTCGTACCCGATATCGTCACCGACCAGACGGCCGCGCACGATCTCGTGTACGGGTACGTGCCGTCCGGCTTCACGCTCGACGAAGTGCGTGCGCTGCGCGACAGCGATCGCACGAAGCTGATGGACGCGAGCCGCGCGTCGATCGTGCGGCACGTCGAAGCGATGCTCGGCTTCAAGGATCGCGGCGCGATCGTGTTCGACAACGGCAACCTGATCCGCACGCATGCGAAGGACGGTGGTGTCGCGCGCGCCTTCGAGATCCCGGTGTTCACCGAGGCCTTCCTGCGCCCGCTGTTCTGCCGCGCGATCGGCCCGTTCCGCTGGATCGCACTGTCGAACGACCCGAACGACATCCGCCTCATCGACGACTACCTGCTCGAACACTTCCCGGACAACCGGATCGTCACGAACTGGATCCAGCGCGCCCGCGAATGCGTGCCGTTCGAAGGGCTGCCGGCGCGCATCGCTTGGCTCGGCCACGGCGAGCGTACGCGGCTCGCGCTCGCGGTCAACGCGATGGTGCGCGACGGCGTGCTGGCCGGGCCGGTCGCGTTCACGCGCGACCACCTCGACGCCGGCGCGATGGCACACCCGAACATCATGACCGAGAACCTGCGCGACGGCTCCGACGCGGTGGCCGACTGGCCGCTGCTCAACGCGATGATGAGCTGTTCGTCGATGGCCGACCTCGTCGCGATCCATTCGGGCGGCGGCGGCTACAGCGGCTACATGACGAGCGCGGGCATCACCGTCGTCGCCGACGGCAGCGCGGCGGCGAACGAGCGGCTCACGCTGTCGATGACCAACGACACCGCGCTCGGCGTGATCCGCTATGCAGACGCCGGCTACGAAGAAGCGCTCGACGAAGCGCAACGCAAGCAGATTCCGCACATCCGGCTGTAACGGCCGGCTCGCACGACGACAGGACAGGAGATCGAAGTGAAGCAAACCGCGGTTCCCCTCGACACGGCCACGGCCGTGTCGCCCCCCACCTCGCGTGCCGGGCGCGCGATCGCCGCGGCCTCGATCGGCAACGCGCTGGAGTGGTACGACTTTTCCGTCTACGCGTTCTTTGCCGTGTACATCGCGCAGAACTTCTTCCATCGCGGCAACACCGGCACCGAGCTGGTCGAGGCGTTCATGGCGTTCGGGATCGGCTTCATCGCACGGCCGCTCGGCGCACTCGCGATCGGCGTGTACGGCGATCGCGCCGGCCGCAAGGCCGCACTGACGCTGACCATCCTCGTGATGGCGGTCGGCACCGGCATCATCGCGTTCGCGCCGCCGTACACCGCGATCGGCATCGGCGCACCGCTGCTGATCCTGTGCGGCCGCCTGCTGCAGGGCTTCTCGGCCGGCGGCGAAGTGGGCGGCGCGGCGGCGTTCCTGATCGAGCACGCGCCGGCGGACAAGAAGGGCCGCTACGCCTCGTGGCTGCAGGCGAGCATGGCCGCGTCGAACATCCTCGGCGCGCTGGTCGCCACGGCCGTGACGCTCACGCTGTCGCGCGAACAGATCGGCGACTGGGGCTGGCGGATTCCGTTCATCCTCGGTCTCGCGATCGCGCCGGTCGGCCTGTGGCTGCGCAAGACGCTCGACGAAACGCCGCATTTCCGCGCGGAGATGGCGCGTGCCGCACATGCACCGGCCGAACGCAAGGCGCCGCTGCTGCAGGTCGTGCGCGACTATCCGCGCGCCCTCGTCGTCGGCACCGGGTTCTCGGTACTGTGGGCCGTGTGCGTGTATGCGCTGGTGATCTACATGCCGACGCACGTGCAGCGCGCGCTGCACTTCGACGGGCGCGATGCGTTCATCGCGTCGCTGGTCGGCAACTGCCTGATGGCCGTCACCTGCGTGTGCGCCGGAAGCTGGTCGGATCGCTTCGGGCGGCGCAAGGTGCTGACGGCCGGTGCCGTGCTGATGCTCGTGTCGGTGTATCCGCTGCTGCACTGGCTCGCCGACGTGCACACGCTCGCCGCGCTGGTCACGGTGCAAAGCGCGTTCTGCGTGATGGTCGCGATCTTCACGGGCGTCGCGCCCGCCGCGCTGTCGGAACTGTTCCCGACGCAGGTACGCGCGACCGGTATGTCGCTGTCCTACAACATCGCCACGACGATCTTCGGCGGCTTCGCACCCGCGATCCTCGCGTGGCTCACGCAACGGTCCGGCAATCCGTTCGCGCCCGCCTGGTATGTGATGGCCGCGAGCGTCATCGCGCTCGCGTCGATCGCCGCGCTGTCTTCCACCTCACGTCACGCCTGAAATCGGAGAACCGCTTCATGCAACGCTTCCTCATGCGGAGCGCGATCGCGCTCGCGCTTTTCGCCGCCGTCCCGGCCTTCGCGGACGTCACGCTCGACGGCCGGTCCGTCACGCCCGAATCGATCGCACGCATCGCCGACGGCGAAGCCGTGTCGATCGCACCGGCCGCCCGCCAGCGGGTCGTTGCCGCGCACGACGTGCTGCTGAAGGCCGCCGCGGCCGGCCAGCAGATCTACGGGCTGACGGTCGGCGTCGGCCTCAATAAAGACCGTGAGATGGTCGATGCGCACGGCAAGCTGTCGCAGGAAGTCATCGACGCGTCGACGCGCTTCAACATCGGGCTGATCCACGCGCACTCGGGCAGCGTCGGCCCCGACATGAGCGTGCGCGTGGCGCGCGCCGCGATGGCCGCCCGCCTGAACGCGATGCTCGACGGCGGCGCCGGCGTGCAGCCGGCGATCGTCGACGCGTACGCGCAGTTCCTCAATCGCGGCGTCACGCCCGCGATGCCGGCGGACGGCTCGATCGGCGAAGCCGACATCACGATCCTGAGCCATGTCGGCCTCGCGATGCTCGGCGAAGGCGACGTGTACTACCAGGGCCGCAAGGTCGCGGCCGCCGACGCGCTGAAATCGGCCGGCATCACGACGATCCGCCCGTACGGCAAGGACGCGCTCGCGATCCTCAGCTCCAACGCATATTCGGCCGGCATGGGCGCGCTGGCGCTCACCGACATGGCGCGGCTCGCGCAGGTGTCGAAGGTCGTGTTCGCGCTGAGCCTGCAGGGGCTGAACGGCAACGTGTCGCCGTTCCGCGAGGACACGCTCGCGCTGCGGCCGTTCCCGGCCACGCTGCGCGCCGGTGCGGCACTGCGCACGCTGCTCGCGGGCAGCAGCCTGTGGAACCGCGATCCGGACCGGCCGCTGCAGGATCCGCTCAGCTTCCGCTCCGGCGTCTACCTGCTCGGCGAAGAGGATCGCACCTACGACGAAGCGCGCGCGCTGCTGCAGGTGCAGTTGAATTCGAGCGACGACAATCCGGGCGTCGCGGTCGGCGTCACGCCGAAGTCGAATCGCGCGCAGGATGCGGCCGGTTACGTCGACGGCGGCGGCGCGGTGCTGCCGAGCGCGAACTTCGAGCCGCTGCCGTGGGTGCTCGCGTTCGAACAGCTCGGGCTCGCGCTCGGCCACAACGCGCTCGCATCCGCGCAGCGCATCGTCAAGCTGAACGACCCGCACCTCACCGGCCTGTCGCGCTTCCTCGGCACCGAAGACACCGTGCACGCGTTCGGCGCGATGGAGAAGCCGCCGACCGCGCTCGCGATGACGGTGAAGTCGCTCGCGATGCCCGTGTCGCTCGACTACCTGCCGGTCGCCGGCGGCATCGAGGATATCGCGACGAATGCGCCCGACGTCGTGCAGCGCGTACAGAAGCAGATCGACGCGAGCTACACGCTGCTCGGCCTCGAACTGATCGAGGCATCGCAGGCGATCGACCTGCGCCAGCGCAAGCAGCCGTCGTTCACGCTCGCGCCGGCCACGCAGCCGTTGTACCGCGCATTGCGCACCAAGGTCGCGTTCCTCCAGCGCGACCGCCCGCTCACGCCCGACTTCCGCGCCGCCGATACGCTGCTGCGCGCGTATCGCGACTGAGCGGCACACCGCCCTTCCTTCGTTTCACGCTTTAGCCGCCGCACCCGCCGCCGCGATCGTCGTTCGATCGCGGCGCGGGGCACGTCCGTACGTTCGCATGTCCGTACGTTCGTCATTTCGCCAGTTCGCACGCAACCGCATCGAACCACCGCTCGCCGCCTTTCAACCACCCCGCACCGGAACACCATCATGAAAAAATTCCTGTTCGCGCTGCCGCTCGCCGCGGCCGCCACCGCTCACGCGCAAAGCAGCGTCACGCTGTACGGCATCGTCGAGGACGGCGTCGACTACGTGTCGAACGTGCAGGGCAAGCACCTCGTGCAGCTCGCGTCGGGCGTGACGGCCGGCAGCCGCTGGGGCGTGCGCGGCACCGAGGATCTCGGCGGCGGCCTGAGCGCGATCTTCCGGCTCGAAAGCGGCTTCGATCTCAACTCCGGGCGCCTCGGCAGCGGGCTCGCGTTCTCACGCAACGCATACGTCGGCCTGAACGACGCGAAGCTCGGCACGCTCACGCTCGGCCGCCAGTGGGATTCGATCGTCGATTACGTCGAGCCGTTCACGCTGAACGGCAACATCGGCGGCTACTACTTCGCACACCCGAACGACATGGACAACACCGACAACGGCTTCCCGATCTCGAACGCGGTGAAGTACCGCAGCCCGACGATCGCGGGCATCACGTTCGGCGGCCTCTACGCGTTCGGCGGGCAACCCGGCCGCTTCTCGGACAACGCGACGTTCAGCGTCGGCGCGAGCTACGCTGCAGGCCCGCTCGGCTTCGGCGTCGGCTATCTGCGGATCAACAACCCGGGCGTGTCGACGCAGGGCTACCAGAACTATCCGGGCTTCACGAACGCGATCTACGGCAACTACCTCGATGCGGCACGTGCGCAGAAGGTGTTCGGCGTGGGCGCGTCGTACCAGGTCGTGCAGTGGCTCAAGCTGCTGGCCGACTTCACGAACACGAACTTCCAGCAGGGCAGCGCGGGGCACGACGCGACGTTCCAGAACTACGAGCTGTCGACCCTGGTCACGCCGACGCCGGCCGTGACGATCGGCGCGGGCTATACGTACACGACGGGACGCGACCACGCGACGAACGCGGAGCCGAAGTATCACCAGTTCAACCTGAGCGTCGAATACGCGCTGTCCAAGCGCACGAGCGTCTACGTGATGGGTGCGTTCCAGAAGGCGGCGGGCGACGCGCCGGTCGCGCAGATCGCGGGCTTCAACCCGTCGGGCAACCAGAAGCAGGCGGTGGGCCGCGCGGGTATCCGCCACGCATTCTGACGTTCGTGATGGCTGACGGTCAGGCGTGATGCCTGCCGTCAGCCGTTCGGCAAACGCCGCGACGCATCGGCGTGCGCCGCTTTCATCCGCTTCCTCCAGACGATTCGATCAGTATGCCTACTCATTCAACCCGAAATAAAAGCGGGCGACGCCACCGGTTCGCACCGGCAGCCAGCCGCCGGCTGCTGTCGGCCGTCGGCGCATCGCTGATCGCCTGCACGATCGCCGACGACGCCGCGGCCCAGTCGTCCGTGTCGCTGTACGGGCTGGCCGACGTGTACGTCGGCACGCAAAAGAGTCTCGGCAAGCCGCGCGCGTACGCGATGAATTCGGGCGGCTTCACGACGAGCTTCTGGGGGATCGGCGGCCGCGAGGATCTCGGCGGCGGCTACGCGCTGCAGTTCGCGCTCGAAGCGTTCATGCGCCCGTCGAACGGCGGCGCCGGCCGCTTCAGCGGCGATACGTTCTTCGGGCGCAATGCGTATGTCGGCGTCGCGACACCGTACGGTGTGCTGCGCGCCGGACGCAACACAACGCCGTACTACATCTCCGCCGTACGCTTCAATCCGTTCTCGACGTCGTTCGGCTTTTCACCGGCGCTGAACCAGATGTACAAGGGCGTCGCGGGGCAAGGCCTCGTCGGCGACAACAGCTGGAGCAACTCGGTGCTGGTCTCGACACCCGGCGAGCACGCGCTGCAGGCGAGCCTGATCTATGCGACCGGCAACGAGCCCGGCCACACCGGCGCGAACCAGTGGGGCGGCAACGTCACCTACGACGGGCACCGCGCGTTCAGCGCAACGCTCGCATTCCAGCAGGCGAAATTCGACCGGATGCCCGGCGACCTGAACGCATCCATCGCCGGCTTCACGCAGCAGGAGGCCGTGCTGGCCGGCGTCGGCTACGACCTGAAGTTCGTGAAGTTCACCGCGTTCTACCAGTACGTGCACGACGCGATCGACAGCGGCGGGCTCGGCACGCACAGCGGGCAGGTGGGCGCAGCGGTGCCGATCGGCTTCGGCACGGTGCTCGCGTCGGTGATGGCCGCGAAGAGCCACGGGCGCGACCGCCCGTCGAGAACGACCTGGGCGCTCGGCTACGACTACCGGCTGTCGAAACGCACCGACGTCTACGTCGCGTTTATGCGCGACCGTGCGAGCGGCTACGGGAACGGCGATTCGGCCGGGCTCGGCCTGCGCACCGCGTTCTGAGCCCGCGAGCGACAGCGCGGTGAGGTGTGGTGCCGATGCGTTGCCGTGCCGTGCGTTGCGTTGCGTTGCCGTGCGTTGCAGTGCCGGTGCCGGTGCCGGTGCCGGTGCCGGTGCGGTGTCGGTGCGATGCGATGCCGTGCGGTGCGATGCCGTGCGCCTCGCTGCCGTGCGCCTCGCTGCCGTGCGCCTCGCTGCCGTGCGCTGCGCTGCGCTGCGGCGCGGCGCGACGACGATGCAACGTTTCGCGCGCGGCGCGCGATGACTACGCGTCCACTTCCGCGTGCAGCAACAACACCGCGTCGCGCTTTTCCAGCAGATGCCGCCGCAGGATCGCCGAGAGCGCCTTGCCGTCGCGCGCTTCCAGCGCCTTGATCATCTCCTCGTGATCGTGCACCGCGCGATCCCATTTCTCGACGTGCTGGTTCGAGCGGAACCGCATCGACATGATCCGGCGATTGATCGACTGGTACGTGGCCCGCAGCGCCGAGTTGCGCGCGGCCTCGTTGATGCGGTCGTGGATTTCCTGGTTGCGGCTGTAGTAGCCGGGCAGGTCGTTCTGCATCCGGCACGCGAGCATCGAGTAATGCAGCGCCTTGATCTCCGCGAGCTCCGCGGGCGTGATGCGCTCGCAAGCCAGCTCGCCTGAAAACGCCTCCAGCCCCGACATCAGCTCGAACGTCTCGCGGATCTCCGATTCGCTCATCCGGTACACGCTCGCGCCGCGATTCGGCGACAGCACCAGCAGCCCCTCCGCCGCCAGCACCTTGAACGCCTCGCGCAGCGGCGTGCGCGAGATGCCGAGCGTCTCGCACAGCTCGCGCTCGTTCAGCCGCATACCCGGCGTGAGCACGCCTTCGACGATGAATTTGCGCAGGTGCTCGACAACCGTGTCGTGCAGCCGCTGCCGCTCCAGTTTCGGCAGTGCCGGCGCGCCGCCGGCATGCTCCAGATCATTCAAATCTTGCATGCAAAGTCCTTCCTTCTTGCTTCACGCGATTCTACTTCAACTCGCCCGACCCGAATATCTCCCCGCCAATGTCGGGTAAACACCGGCATTTTCGTTGAAATCATCGCTTGGTTTTGCCGTGATCGCTCTGCTAAAGTATTTTGCATGCAAAATTCAAAATGCAACCAAGGAGACAGAACGACCATGCTGCAACTCGACTTTCACCCGTCCGGCCGCCATTTCCTGCAGATTCCGGGGCCGAGCCCGGTGCCCGACCGCATCCTGCGGGCGATGAGCTATCCGACCATCGACCACCGTGGCCCCGAATTCGGTGCGCTCGGCCTCAAGGTGCTGGCCGGCATCAAGAAGATCTTCAAGACCACGCAGCCGGTGATCATCTATCCGGCGTCGGGTACCGGCGCATGGGAAGCCGCGCTGACCAACACGCTGAGCGCCGGCGACACCGTGCTGATGTACGAGACCGGCCACTTCGCGACGTTGTGGAAGAAGATGGCCGAAGCGCTCGGCCTGAAACCCGAATTCCTCGGGCTGCCGGGCATCGAAGGCTGGCGCCGCGGCGTGCAGCCCGACATGATCGAGGCGCGCCTGCGCGCCGACACCGCGCACGACATCAAGGCCGTGTGCGTGGTGCACAACGAGACGTCCACCGGCGTCACCTCCGACATCGCCGCGGTGCGCCGCGCGATCGACGCGGCCGGCCACCCGGCGCTGCTGATGGTCGACACGATCTCGGGGCTTGCGTCCGCCGACTACCGCCATGACGAATGGGGCGTCGACGTGACGGTATCGGGTTCGCAAAAAGGGCTGATGCTGCCGCCCGGCATCAGCTTCAACGCGGTGTCGCCGAAGGCGCTCGCGGCAAGCGAGCACGCGAAGCTGCCGCGCGCGTTCTGGGGCTGGCAAGAGATCATCGAGGCGAACAAGAACGGCTACTGGCCGTACACGCCGAACACCAACCTGCTGTACGGGCTGGCCGAAGCGCTCGACATGATCCTCGGCGAAGGGCTCGATAACGTGTTCGCGCGCCACCAGCGGCTCGCGGAAGCCACGCGCCGCGCGGTGCGCGCATGGGGCCTCGAGATCCAGTGCGCGGACCCGGCCGTCTACAGCCCCGTGCTGACCGGCGTGATGATGCCGGACGGCGTCGACGCGGACGCCGTGCGCAAGCTGATCTACGAACGCTTCGACATGTCGCTCGGGCAGGCGCTCGGCAAGATGCGCGGCAAGATGTTCCGCATCGGCCACCTCGGCGACTGCAACGACCTCACGCTGATGGCCACGCTCGCCGGCTGCGAGATGGGGCTGAAGCTCGCCGGCGTGCCGGTGGCCGCGAGCGGCGTCGTCGCGGCAATGGACACTCTCGCCTCGAACACGCACGCACCCGCACTGCGCGCGGCGGCCTGAGCGCCGGCAGGTGGCGCGCTTACCGCACGCCGCCTGACGCGCCCTTTCCCCTTCACGGGCGGCTGCACGAAGTCGTCACGACACGCACCGTCCGCCGCCGACGCGTGCCCGCCCCGCTTCATCAGCACGACCCGCCTCGATGCCGGCCTCGACGCCGGCACGGGCAGCAAGCCAGACAACATCAAGGAGACGAAACATGAAGCTGTTCCGAGCGACCGGCATCGTGCTGGTGATGCTATGCGTGATGTACTTCATCACGTACCTCGATCGCGTGAACGTGAGCACGGCCGCCGCCGGATTCGGCAAGGAATTCGGGCTGAACAAGACGGAGATCGGCCTCGTCTTCTCCGCGTTCGCGTATCCGTACCTCGTGTTCCAGATCATCGGCGGCTGGGTCAGCGACCGCTTCGGCGCACGCCGCACGCTGCTCGCGTGCGGGCTGCTGTGGGCCGTGGCGACCCTGCTCACCGGGATGGCCGGCGGCCTCGCGTCCCTGCTCGCCGCGCGCCTGCTGCTCGGCCTCGGCGAAGGCGCGACGTTCCCGGCGGCCACGTCGGCGATGTCGCGCTGGGTGCCGCGCGAGAAACGCGGCTTCGCACAGGGCATCACGCACGCGTTCTCGCGCGTCGGCAACGCGGTCGCGCCGGCCGCCGTCGTCGCGGTGATGGCCGTGTACGGGTGGCGCGAATCGTTCTACATCTGCGGCGTGATCAGCATCGTGTGGGTCGTGGTGTGGGCGCTCGTCTATACCGAACACCCGAAGGATCACCCGCGCATCACGCAGGCCGAACTCGATGCGCTGCCGCAACCGAAGCCGAAACCCGCCGCCGTGCCGTGGGGCCCGCTGTTCCGCCGGATGATGCCCGTCACCATCGTCTACTTCTGCTACGGCTGGACGCTGTGGCTGTTCCTGAGCTGGATTCCGCAGTACTTCCTGCACAGCTACGACCTCGACCTGAAGAAATCGGCCGTGTTCGCGTCCGCGGTGTTCTTCGCGGGCGTGATCGGCGACACGCTCGGCGGCATCGTCACCGACCGCATCCTCGCGCACACCGGCAACCTCAAGCGCGCACGCAGCTGGATGGTGTCGATCTGCATGCTGCTCACGCTGCTGTCGCTGTTGCCGCTGCTGTTCATGCACGACCTGTACGTGTCGATGGCGTGCCTCGCGGCCGGCTTCTTCTTCGCCGAGATGACGATCGGGCCGATGTGGGCCGTGCCGATGGACATCGCGCCGGATTACTCGGGCACCGCGAGCGGGATGATGAATTCCGGCTCCGCGCTCGCGGCGATCCTGTCGCCCGTGATCTCCGGCTTCGTGATCGACCGCTTCGGCAGCTGGGAGCTGCCGTTCATCGGCAGCATGGTGCTGATGGGCGTGGGCGTGCTGCTCGCGTTCCGCATGCAGCCGGAAAGCCGCTTCGCCGACGCACCCGCCGAACAACCGGCCGCCAATCGCTCGCCGGCCTGAAGCCGACGGGGCGGTGCGCCGCCCCGGTTCCTCACCTCTTCACCACTCACGATGACTCAAGCCACTCACGACCTCGCCGCCCGGCTCGCCGCCGGCTGGCAACACGGCATCGCGTTCGCCGAACTGCCGCCCGAACTCGTTCCCGCCAGCGCCGACGCGGCTTACGCGGTACAGGCGCAAATCCTGCGCGCACGCAACGCCGCGATCGGCGCGTGGAAAGTCGGCGCGAAACAGCCCGACGGGCCGATCCAGGGCGCGCCGCTGCCGGACGAATGCCGCCATGCGAGCGGCGTCACGCTGCCGCGCGGCGCATTCCGGCCGCTCGGCCTCGAACTGGAGATCGCATTCCGCTTCGGCCGCGACTTCGCGCCGCGTGCGGCCGCCTATGCCGACGATGAAGTGTTCGACGGGATCGCGCAGATGGGCGCATCGATCGAGATCGTCGCGAGCCGTTTCCGTGAATGGCCGGACGTCGCGCCCGCCGCGCAGCTCGCCGACCTGCAGAACCACGGCGCGCTCGTGCTCGGCGAGATGACCGGCTATCGCGCCGATTTCCCGTTCGTCGCGCCGGCCCCCGCGTTCACGTTCGACGGGCACGACATCGCCGGCGCCGCACCGGGCACCAACCCGGCCGGCGACCCGCGCCGCCTGCTGCCGTGGCTCGTGAATCACGCCTCGCGGCGCGGCATCGCGCTGCCGGCCGGTACCGTCGTCACGACCGGCTCGTACACAGGCATGCATTTCCCGCAGGCCGCAGGCACCGCCGTCGGCCGCATCGCGGGGCTGCCGCCCGTCAGCGTCACGCTTGCCTGAGCCTCGCCCGATCCGTTCCCACCCGATACCGACCGTCACCATGACATCCGCCGTCTCGCCTTCGCTGGTTCGCCCCGTCCATCTCGTGCCGTCGCAAGGCGCCGCGCTGTCGCCGCTGTTCGAGCGGCTGCGCCGCGAAATGCGCGGCGACGTCCACGCCGATCGCGCGAGTCGCGGCCGCTACGCGACCGACGCGTCGATCTACCAGATCATGCCGCTCGGCGTGGTCGTGCCGCGCGACCAGGACGACCTGCGGATCGCGCTCGACATCGCGCGCGACCGCAAGATTCCCGTGCTCGCACGCGGCGCCGGCACGAGCCAGTGCGGGCAGACGGTCGGCGAAGCGCTCGTCGTCGACAACAGCAAATGGCTGAACCGGATCGTCGAATTCGATGCGCAGGCACGCACCGTCACCGTCGAGCCCGGCATCGTGCTCGATCACCTGAACGCGTGGTTGAAGCCGCACGGGCTGTGGTTTCCGGTCGACGTATCGACCGGCGCGCAATGCACGATCGGCGGGATGGCCGGCAACAACTCGTGCGGGTCGCGCTCGATCGAGTACGGCAACATGGTGCACAACGTGCTCGCGATCGACGCGATCCTCGCCGACGGCAGCGAATGCCGGTTCGGTTCGCTCGCGCAGCCCATCACCGATCGCCGCACGCTCGACCTGCTGCACGGCGTCGAACGCATCGCGAGGCGCGAGCGCGACGAACTCGTCGAGCGCGTGCCGAAGGTGCTGCGCCGCGTGGCCGGCTACAACCTCGACCTGTTCGACTGTCAGAACCCACGTGCGTACACCGACGACGGCCACGCGAATCTGGCGCACCTGTTAGTCGGTTCGGAAGGCACGCTGGCCTATAGCCGGCAGATCACGCTGAAGCTCGCGCCGCTGCCTGCGCACAAGGCGCTCGGCGTCGTGAACTTCCCGACCTTCTATCAGGCGATGGATACCGCGCAGCACATCGTGAAGCTGAAGCCGGTGGCCGTCGAGCTCGTCGATCGCACGATGATCGACCTGTCGATGGAGAACCCGGCGTTCCGCCCGGTGATCGAACAGGCGCTGGTCGGGCAGCCGCAGGCGATCCTGCTCGTCGAATTCGCGGGCGAATCGCGCGATGCACAGATGGCGCAACTCGACCGGCTCGCCGAGTTGATGGCCGATCTCGGCCTGCCCGACAGCGTCGTGAAGATGACCGATGCCGGCGCGCAGAAGGCGCTGTGGGACGTGCGCAAGGCCGGGTTGAACATCATGATGAGCATGAAGGGCGACGGCAAACCGGTGTCGTTCATCGAGGATTGCGCGGTACCGCTCGAACACCTCGCCGACTACACGCGCCGTCTGACCGACGTATTCCACAAGCATGAAACCGAAGGCACGTGGTACGCGCATGCGAGCGTCGGCACGCTTCACGTGCGGCCGATCCTCGACATGCGGCGCGACGGCGCGACGCGCATGCGCGAGATCGCCGAGGAAGCGGCGGCACTCGTGCGCGAGTACAAAGGCGCGTATTCGGGCGAGCACGGCGACGGGCTGTGCCGTGGCGAATGGGTCGCGTGGCAGTACGGCCCGCGCCTGAACGCGGCGTTCGCGGAGATCAAGGCGCTGTTCGATCCCGACAACCGCTTCAACCCGGACAAGATCGTCAACCCGCCGAAGATGGACGCGCGCGAACATTTCCGGTTCGCGCCCGGCTATGCGGCGCTGCCGCTGCGGCCCGCGCTCGACTGGTCGGCCTGGAACGTCACGCGCAACCCGCTGACCGGTGAAGAAACTGCGCCCGGCTCCGGCACCGACATCACGCACGGGCTCGCGTCGGCCGTCGAGATGTGCAACAACAACGGCCACTGCCGCAAGTTCGACGCGGGCACGATGTGCCCGAGCTACCGCGTGACGCGCGACGAGCAGCACGTGACGCGCGGCCGTGCGAACACGCTGCGGCTCGCGGTGACGGGCCAGCTCGGCGACGATGGCCTCGCCGGCGACGACGTGAAGGCCGCGCTCGACCTGTGCGTGTCGTGCAAGGGCTGCAAGCGCGATTGCCCGACGGGCGTCGACATGGCGCGCTTCAAGATCGAGGCGCGGCATGCGTGGAACCGCAAGCACGGCACGACGCTGCGCGAACGGCTCGTCGCGTATCTGCCGCGTTATGCGCCGTGGGCTGCACGGCTGCGCGGCGCGATCGCGTTTGCAAACGGCGTACCGGTCGTCGCGTCGTCGATGAAGCGATGGATCGGCCTCGCGCCACAGCGTGCGCTGCCCGAGTTTGCGCGGCCGTTCCTGGCAGATGTAGACGTGGATGCGGGTGCTGGTGCTGGTGCTGGTGCTGGTGCTGGTGCTGGTGCTGGTGCTGGTGCTGGTGCTGGTGCGTCTTCGCAAGATACCGGCTCGGCAACCCGCGAAGTGCTGCTCTTCGTCGACACGTTCAGCAACTACCAGGAGCCGGACAACGCGCGCGCCGCGCAGGCCGTGCTCGAAGCGGCGGGCTACACCGTGCATTTCAACGTGCACGAAGGCGAGCGGCCACTGTGCTGCGGCCGCACGTTCCTCGCGGCCGGGCTCGTCGACGAAGCGAAGGCCGAGGCGAAACGCACGCTCGATACATTGCGCCCCTACCTCGAACGCGGCGTCGCGATCGTCGGGCTGGAGCCTTCGTGCCTGCTGTCGATGCGCGACGAGTTTCTTGCTTATGGGTATGGCGACGAAGCCACACGGCTCGCAAGCCACGCGTTCCTGTTCGAGGAGTTTCTCGTGCGCGAACAGGAGGCCGGCCGGTTGTCGCTGCCGCTGCACGCAATCGATGCGAAGGAAGCGCTCGTGCACGGCCACTGCCATCAGAAGGCGTTCGGCGCGTTCACGCCGGTGCAGACGGTGCTGCGCTGGATTCCGGGGTTGAAGGTGTCGCCGGTCGAGTCGTCGTGCTGCGGAATGGCCGGCAGCTTCGGCTATGAAGCGGAGCACTACGCCGCATCGCAGGCGATGGCCGAGCTGTCGCTGCTGCCGGCCGTACGGGCGCGGGCAGAAGGCGCGATCGTCGTCGCGGACGGCACGAGTTGCCGGCATCAGATTCAGGACGGCGCGCAGACACAGGCCGTGCACGTGGCGCGCGTGCTGGCGCAGGCATTGCGAAAGTGACGGCCAGCGCGGTCGAACGCACCGGGAATCTCAGGAAATCCACTCCGCATGCAGTTGCTCGCTGTCGCCGAGATAGTCGAGCACCCAGTGCATCACCGGCGCCGTCTTCTGCGCATGCCAGGCCACACAGCACGGGCTCGGCGCTTTCGGATCGCACAGCAGCTTCTCGACCAACCGCCCGGTTTCGACGAACGGCCGCGCGAGATGCAGCGGCATGTAGCCGATGCCGAGCCCTTCGACGAAGCAGTTGATCGCACGCTGCCAGTCCGGCACCACGAGCCGCCGTTGATGCGGCAACAGCCACGTGTCGCGGCGCGGAATGTCGCGTGACGTGTCTTCGAGGCAGATCGACGGGAACGCGGTGAGCGCGTCTGACGACAGCGGCCCTTCGGCGCCGGCAAGCGGATGATCGGGGCTCACGAGAAAGGCCCACTCGATCGCGCCCATGTCGCGGAACCGGAATTCGCCGCCGACGGGTACGGCCGTCGTCGCGCCGATCGCGATGTCCGCGCGCCCGGTGGCAAGCGCTTCCCACACGCCGTTGAACACTTCGATCCGCACGATCAGCTCGACGTTGTCGAAGCGGCGGTAGAAGTCGGCCATCAGTGCATCGATGCGGCGGCTCGACACGATGTTGTCGAGCGCGATCGACAGGCTCGGCTGCCAGCCGTTCGCGACGCGCAGCGTATCGCGGCGGATCTCGTCCATCCGCTTCAGGATGTCGCGCGCCTCGTTCACGAAGTGCTCGCCGGCCTCGGTCGGCACGACGTGCCGGTGCAGGCGCTTGAACAGCACGACGCCCAGCTCTTCCTCGATGTTCCTGACCGCATAGCTGACGGCCGACGGCACGCGATGCAGCGCGCTCGCCGCGGCCGTGAAGCTGCGCGTGCGTGCGATCAGCTCGATCAGTTGAAGCGACTCGATGGACAGCACCACGCGTCTCCTTGCCGTGAATTCTTTTGAATGCGCGCGTGAAAATATACCGTTTCACGCGCGCCCGGCCCAGACCGATACTGTTACCCACAGTATTCGCGGTTCGACACATCGGGAGACAGAGGGCGTATGGCAAACAACATCATCGGGCTCGCCGCGATCGCGGCGATCGGCGGCTGCGCGGTCGCATTGCAGGGGCAATTCATGGGCGTCATGTCGAAGAGCATCGGCACGACCGGCGGGATCTTCGTGAACTACATCAGCGGCGCGCTGGTCGCGATCGTGCTCCTGGCCGCGCAGCACGGCGGAGAACTCCGGGCGTGGACGTCGGTGCCGTGGTATGCGCTGTCGGCCGGCGTGCTCGGCCTCGTGATTGCCGGATCGATCGGCTATACGGCCTCGCAGCTCGGCCTGACGACGGCATTCACGATCATCGTCGCGACGCAGTTCGTCGTGTCCGCGATGCTCGATCACTTCGGCTGGCTCGGCGCGATGCCGCGGCCGCTCGACCTCACGCGTTTCGCCGGCATCGGCGCGATCGTCGCGGGGGTCTGGCTCACGTCGAGGTAGCCGACGGCCGCCGCGTGCGCATCATTGCGGCTCGCCGATCCCGCCCATCAGCATCATCAGCTGCTCGCGCAGCCATCGGCTGCCCTGATCCTGATCCGCGCTGCGATGCCAGTAGCAGAAGTACTCGAGGGCCGGCATCTCGAACGGCAGTTCGAGAATGCGCGCCGGATAGCGCTGCAGCAGCCGCAGCGGCGCCGTCAGCGCGAGATCGCCGCGCATCGCGATCAGCGGCGCGACCATGTAGTGCTGCACGCGCATCTGGATGGTGCGGCGCAGCCCGAGGCGCGTCAGTTCCGCGTCAACGTGCCCGCTGCCCTTGCGGCGGCTCGACACGTGGATGTGCCCCATCGCAAGGTAGTCGTCCATGGTGAGCGTGTCGCCCTTGAACGGATGATCGTCGCGGATCATGCACGCATAGCGGTCGCGCACGAGCAGCGCCTGGTGCAGGTGCGGATCGCCGATCAGCGGCGCGTCGATCGCGATGTCGACGGAGCCGTTCGCGAGCGCGGTCGCGACTTCACGGCGGTCCATCGTGTAGCTGCGCACGTGCATGCCGGGTGCATGCGTCTGCAGCAGTTCGCCGAGCGCGGGCAGCAGCAGCGCTTCGGTCAGGTCGCTCATGCTCATCCGGAACACGCGCGTCGACGACGCCGGATCGAACACGTCGCCTTCGTGCGCGCTCGAATCGAGCAGTTGCATCGCCTCGCGCACACGGCCGACGATGTTCTCGGCCAGCGGTGTCGGCATCATCCCGGCCGGCGTGCTGACGAACAGCGGATCGTTCAGGGTCTTGCGCAGCCGCGCCAGCGCGTTGCTGACGGCCGGCTGCGTGAGATTCAGCACTTCGGCCGCCCGCGTCAGGTTACGCTTGGTGTAGATCGCGTCGAATACGACGAACAGGTTCAGGTCAATCTTCGAAAGGCGCATCGCCGGATCTCCTTGCCGGCATCTTACGGCGTGCGCCGCCCGTTCGTCCACGGCCCTGCGCATCCCGGCGCGACGCTCAGGCGCGCAGCGGCGGCGTCAGGTACGGGGCCGTCGAACCCGGCTCGCCGTCCTTGATTTCCATCCGCGCGATCGCCTGCAGGTGCACCTCGTCCGGGCCGTCGGCGAAGCGCAGCGCGCGGCCCCAGGTCCAGAGGTCGGCGAGCGGCGTATCGGGGCTCAACCCCGCCGCGCCGAACACCTGCATCGCGCGGTCGCACACGTCCGTGTACACGGTCGGCACCAGCGCCTTGATCATCGCGATTTCCTTGCGCGCGGCCTTCGCGCCGACCTTGTCGATCATCCACGCGGCCTTCAGCACGAGCAGGCGCGCCTGCTCGATCTCGATGCGCGAGCGCGCGATCCATTCGCCGACCGTGCCGTGCCGGTTCAGCGGCTTGCCGAACGCGACGCGCGACTGCGCGCGGTCGACCATCAGCTCCAGCGCGAGCTCGGCCGCGCCGATCGAACGCATGCAGTGGTGAATGCGGCCCGGCCCGAGGCGGGCCTGCGCGAGCGCGAAGCCGCTGCCTTCCTCGCCGAGCAGGTTGCTCGCCGGCACGCGCACGTTGTCGAACGTAATCTCGCAGTGCCCTTCCGGCGCGTAGTGATTGACCACCGTGATGTTGCGCACGATCGTCACGCCCGGCGTGTCGCGCGGCACGAGAATCATGCTCTGCTGCTGGTGCGACGCGGCCTCGGGGTCGGTCTTGCCCATCACGATGAAGATCTTGCAGTTCGGATGCGCGGCGTTCGTGATGAACCACTTGCGGCCGTTGATCACGTACTCGTTGCCGACGCGCTCGATGCGCGTCGTGATGTTCGTCGCATCCGACGACGCCACATCAGGCTCCGTCATCGCGAACGCCGACCGGATCTCGCCGCGCAGCAGCGGCTTCAGCCACTGCTCACGCTGCTCGGGCGACGCGAACATGTGCAGCAGCTCCATGTTGCCGGTGTCCGGCGCGTTGCAGTTGAACACCTCCGACGCCCAGCTCACGCGCCCCATGATCTCGGCGAGCGGCGCGTATTCGAGGTTCGTCAGGCCCGTGCCGGGCTCGTCGTCCTTCAGGTGCGGCAGGAACAGGTTCCACAGCCCTTCCGCCTTCGCGCGCTCCTTCAGCTCCTCCATGAACGACACGGGATACTGGCCCGCGTGCACTTCCTCGTTCCACTGGCGGATGCGCGGCACGATGTGCGCGTCCATGAATGCGCGCACGCGGCTGCGCAGTTCTTCCACTTTCGGGGTATAGCCAAAGTCCATGATCGACTCCTCGATTCCGTTCGTTCGGTTTCGTCAGAAGGCCGAGACACCGCCGTCGACGGCGACGGCCTGCCCGGTCAGATATGTGTTTTCCTTCGCGCACAGCGTCAGCATCGTCGCGACGATTTCGTCGGGCCGGCCGAGCCGCTTCATCGGCGAGCCCTGCGCGAGAAAGTCCTGGCGCTCGCCGAGATCGCTGTCGGTGACCATCGGCGTCGCGCTGTAGAACGGGCACACCGCATTCACGCGAATACCGTGGCGCGCGTATTCGATGGCCGCCGTCTTCGTGAGCCCGACCACCGCATGCTTCGACGCCGCGTAGGCCGCCAGCTTCGGCGCGCCGCCGAGCCCGGCCATCGACGCGACGTTCAGGATCACGCCCTCGCGCTGCGCGAGCATCTGGCGGATCTGGTGCTTCATCCCGAAGAACACGCCCTTCGCGTTCACCGCGAAGCTCAGGTCGAGATCGGCTTCGTCGGTGTCGATCAGCGCCTTCATCGGCGGCGCGATGCCCGCGTTGTTGATGCCGACGTCGAGCCGGCCGAAACGCTCGGCGGCCTCATGCACCAGCGCGGCAACCTCCGCTTCCACACGCACGTCGCAGCGCTGCGCGATCACGTCGGCACCGGCCGCGCGCAGCGGCGCGGCCACGCGTTCGAGCGCTTCGCCGTTCAGGTCGCCGAGCGCCAGCCGCGCGCCCATCGCGGCGAGTTCGCTCGCGAGCAACGCGCCGAAGCCGCTCGCGGCGCCAGTGATCATCACGGCCTGCCCGGCATAGCTGTCGATCTTCATCGCGCGCTCAGATCGTCAGGCCGCCGTCGACGACGATGCATTCGCCGTTCGTGTAGCTCGCCGCGTCCGACACGAGGTACAGCACGGTGCCGGCCATTTCGCGCGGTTCCGCGTGGCGGCGCAGCGGGATCTTCGCCTTCCACGTCTCGTAGATCTCCTTGTCGGCGAACAGCGCGCCCGCGAACTTCGTTTTCGTGAGCCCCGGCAGCAGCGCGTTCACGCGGATGCCGAGCGGCCCGCACTCCTTCGCGAACGCCTTCGTCATGTTGACGACGGCCGCCTTCGTGATCGAGTAGATGCCCTGCCGGTCGCCCGGCTGCAGCGCATTCACCGACGCCGTGTTGACGATCGCGCCGCCGCCGTGTTCCTTCATCAGCTTGCCGGCCTCGACCGACATGAAGAAGTAGCCGCGGATGTTCACGTCGACCGTCTTGTCGTAAGCGGCGAGATCGGTATCGAGGATGTGCCCGAAATACGGGTTCGCGGCCGCGTTGTTCACGAGGATGTCGAGCCGCCCGTGCTTGCCGCGGATATGCTCGAACGTCGCGGCGATGTCTTCCAGGCGTCCGACGTGGCACGCCAGCGCCTCGGCGCGGCCGCCTGCCGCGACGATCTCGTCGGCCACGGCCTGGCAGTCGTCGAGCTTGCGGCTCGACACGATCACGTGCGCGCCCTGCTGCGCGAGCAGTTTCGCGATTTCCTCGCCGATGCCGCGGCTCGCGCCCGTCACCAGTGCGATCTTGCCCGTCAGGTCGAACAGATTCGTTGCCATGTTGCTGTGCTCCTCCATTTTTGGATTGTCGTACCGCCGCCGCCGCTCAGCGATGCGCGTCGATCACGCCGACGGCCATCTCGGCCAGCCGCCCGGCCATCGCGCCGACGCGCAGCGCCTGCTCGCTCGATGCATTGCCCTGCAGCGCGCGCGCCTTCACGCCCTGCGCGATCGCCGCGAGCCGGAAGAAACTGAAGGCGAGGTAGAAGTGCCAGTCGCGGATCGGCTCGATGCCGCGCAGTTCGCAATAGCGCGCGACGATCGCCGCTTCGTCCGGCACGCCGAGTTCGGCGCGATCCTGGCCCGCGAGCCCGCGCACCTGTCCGCCGGACGGCAACCGCAGGCACATGCAGAGATACGCGAGATCGGCGAGCGGATTGCCGAGCGTCGACAGTTCCCAGTCGAGCACGGCCTGCACGCGATAGCCGTCGCGCGCGAACATCAGGTTGTCGATCCGGAAATCGCCGTGCACCAGCGTCGGCCGGCCCGTGTCCTCGGGGCACGCCTTCGGCAGCCAGTCGATCAGCGTCTCCATCGCGTCGAGGCGCTCCGTTTCCGCCGCGCGGTACTGCTTCGTCCACACGCCGATCTGGCGCTCGAAGTAGTTGCCGGGGCGGCCGTAGTCGGCGAGGCCCACCGCGTCGACATCGACGTCGTGCAACGCGGCCATCGTCTGCAGCAGTGCGTCGTAGCACGCCGCGCGATCGGCCTTCGGCAGTTCCGGCAACGCGGGATCCCAGAAGATCCGGCCGTCCTCGAAGCTCATCACGTAGAACAGGCTGCCGATCACGTCACGGTCTTCGCAGAGGTGATACGGGCGCGCGACCGGCACCGCGGTGCCCGACAGCGCGCTCAGCACACGGAATTCGCGGTCGACCGCATGCGCGGACTTCAGCAGTTCGCCCGGCGGCTGGCGGCGCAGCACGTAGCGGCCGCTCTTCGCATGCAGCAGGAAAGTCGGATTCGACTGGCCGCCGGCAAACTTCTCCATGTCGACCGGGCCTTCGAAGCCCGGCACGTGCGCTTCCAGATAGCGCGTGAGGCGGGCTACGTCGAGTTGCTGGGTAGGGTTCGTCATCGTCGCGTGTCGTTCGTGGGTCAGCCGTAGGTTCGCAGCGCGTGTCGTTCGGGATCCTCCAGATGCGGGATGCCGTTGAACGACGCGAGGTGGAATGCATCGGCGTTGAAGAAAAACTGCGAAAGGCTGCTGTTGCGGATCTGCAGGTTCAGCGCGATCGCGCTCGACGGCGGGGCGGCCAGCACCTGCTGCACGGTGACCGCGATCGGGCCGCCGGAGCTCACCGCCAGCACGCGCTGGCCGCCGCCGTGGCGGATGGCCGCGCGGGCATCGGACACGCGCTGCTGGAAGTGCGCCCAGGTCTCGGGGGCCGAATCGTCGAGCTTGTCTTCCGACCAGAGCTGCAGCACCTGCCGGAGCGCGCGGAAATGCTCTTTCATCGAGCCGGCCGCGAGGCGGGCGATTTCGGGGTAGTCGTGCGCGGCGGCGGCGAACAGGCCGTGGAAGTCGTATTCGTTCAGGCCGGGATGGCGGTCGACCTGCGCGCCCTCGCGGCCCATCCCTCGCAGGATTGCGTCGACCGTCTGCGCGTGGCGGTGCATCGTGCCGCAGATCACGCGGTCGAACGTCAGCTCTTGCCGTGCGAAGTATTCGCCGAGCCAGACGCTCTGCTGCTCGCCCGCCGGGGATAAACGGTCGTAGTCGTCCGTGCCGAAAGACGCCTGCCCGTGCCGTACCAGAAAAAGTTCAGCCATCGCATGCCCGCCAGATCAGAGGGATTCAGCATAGGCGGCGGGGATGCATTTTCAAACTTTATTTTCTGAATCCGGGGGTATTCATTGGGTGAATTATGGTGGGCCACCGTTTCCGTGGATCGGGAAGTGAGCGCTAACGGATCGGGCGCTGCATGACGATGACGTCGCCGGTAAATCTCGGATTCACCGTGCGCCGAATCTCCACGAAGCCTTCGCGCTGCCAGAATGCCTGGGCGTGAGGATTGGTCGAGATCACCGCCAGTTGCACCGTGCGAAAGCCCCATTTCCGCGCCATGTCGAGGAGCAACCCCAGCGAAGCCTTCCCGTAACCACGCCGTTGATGCGCTTCCGAGAGCAGCAGCAGGCCGATCCATATGCAGTCGTCGTTCGGATAGGCGCGGATGACATCCGCGCAGCCGATCATCTGCTGGTCGACGAACACGCCGAACACCGATTTGTCAGCCGCGTCCTTGGCGGCCGGCTTGCCGGCGAAAAAATCGTCGACGTCTGCCTCGGTCGGCAAACGGCCTTCGACGCGTTGCGTGTACGAAGGCGCTTCGGCGAAGACGCGCCGGACGTTGGCGCGGTCGCTGGCCGACTCGGCGGAAAGCGGGTGGATGGTGAGCATCAGCATCGGATAGGCGCCGAAGACGAGAAAGCCGATTCTAAGGCGAACGGAATGCCTTTTGCGTTACGCTCCCGGAACGCCCCGCCAGCCGTTTGCGCCCCGCCTCCGCCCCTGCCCACCGCGCTCGACACGCCATGACCGACGTCCTCAACCCGAACTTCATCGAATCCGTCGCCGCCAGTTTCGACAAGCAGCACGCGATGCGCCTGATCCAGGCTAGCATGCCGCTGATCGACGTCGGACGAACCGAAATCCACGTGCCGCACTGGCAGGGCATCGAGCAGCAGCACGGCTTCGTCCACGGGGGTGTGGTCGGCATGATCGCCGATTCGGCCGCGGGCTACGCGGCGATGACCACGGTGGCTGCCGATGCGTCGGTCCTGACCGTCGAGTACAAGGTCAATCTCGTCGCACCTGCCGCGGGCGACAAGCTGATCGCCCGTGGCGAGGTGATCCGGCCGGGCCGCACGCTGATCGTCACCAAGGCGGAAGTCTTCGCCGTCAGCGGCGACGAGGAAACGCTGTGCGCGGTCATGCAGCAAACCATCATGGTGATGCACGGCAAGCGCGACCGCGCGTAACGCGGCGCCGGCATGCAACCCCGTTGAATCGCGAGCCGGCCGAAAGGTTTCGGCAAGGCCCCGCCTTCGAAGCAATCCGCTGACGCCGTGCGCCGCGCGCCGCCGCCCGGCCTTTGTTCGGCGGCATTTCCCATGCGGTAGTATGGCGGCTCGATGGAAACCCCGATGGACTCACACGAATGGCCCTGCCTGATCTCCCGACCCTTTCCAGCGCCGGCCAGGACGCCCAGGCGCTCGTCCTCATCGCCGAGGACGAACCCGAGATCGCAGAGATCCTGACCGCCTATCTCGCGCGCGGCGGCCTGCGCACCGTGCACGCGGCCGACGGCCGCCGCGCACTGGAACTGCACCTGCAGCTCAAGCCCGACCTCGTGCTGCTCGACGTGCAGATGCCGCATGTCGACGGCTGGAAGGTGCTCGCCGAAATCCGTCATCGCGGCGACACGCCCGTCATCATGCTGACCGCGCTCGACCAGGACATCGACAAGCTCACCGGCCTGCGCATCGGCGCCGACGACTACGTCGTGAAGCCGTTCAATCCCGCCGAAGTCGTGGCGCGCGCGCAAGCGGTGCTGCGCCGCTCGATGGCCGGCTCGCGCCAGGAAGAACAGCGCGTGCTGCGGGTCGCACCGTTCGAGATCGATCTCGAACACCACGAAGCCACGCTCGAAGTGGGCAGCGAACGGCACACGCTCGTCCTGACGCTCACCGAGTTCAAGCTGCTCGCGCAGCTCGCGCGCGCGCCGCGGCGCGTGTTCAGCCGCGCCGAGCTGATGGCCACCTGCCTGCCGGAAGGCGACGCACTGGAACGTACGGTGGACAGCCACGTCAGCAAGCTGCGCAAGAAGCTGGACGACCTCGGCGTGCAGGGCGTGCCGGTCAGCGTGCGCGGCGTCGGCTACAAGCTCTGGAGCTGAACATGAAGCTCGACGGCCTGAGCCGGCAGATCGCGTTGACCATGGCAGGGATGGTGTTCGGCGTGACCGTGCTGATGGTGCTCACCGCCACCGTCTTCTACTACATCGCGTTCAATTACTGGCCCGCGCATTTCAACACGAAGGACTTTCTGCCGACCGGGCCGGAATGGGTATGGCTGATCGCGACCACGTCGGTCGGCCTCGCGCTGTCGGTCGCGGTCGCGGTCAATCTCGCACGCCGCATCCTCGTGCCGCTCAATTCGGTCACCGAAAGCATTCGCCGCGTCGCGCGCGGCGATCTCGACGCGCGCGCCGTCGCCGGCGACCGCTCGCTGCATGAAGCCGCGCTGCTCGCCGACAACTTCAACGCGCTCGCCAGCGAGCTGCAGCGCGTGACCAACGAGCAGGCGATCTGGAACGCGGCGATCGCGCACGAGCTGCGCACGCCCGTCACGGTGCTGCGCGGGCGCCTGCAGGGGCTCGCCGAAGGCGTGTTCACCCCCGACGAAGCACAGTTCCGCAGCCTGCTCGGGCAGGTCGAGGGGCTGACGCGGCTGATCGAGGATCTGCGCGTGGTCAGCCTCGCGGATAGCGGCCATCTGAGCATCGAGATCCGCGACGCCGATCTCGCGTCGGATGCGCGTGCGGTGGTCGACATGTTCGAGCCTGCGCTGCAGGCCGCCGGCCAGCATCCGGTACTCGATCTCGACACGCGGCGCATGCGCTGCGACCCGGTGCGCATGCGCCAGGCGCTGCTGGCGCTGCTGGAAAATGCGCGCCGCCATGCGGTGCCCGGCACGATCCGCATCCAGACTCGCATCGAAGACGGGATGTGCCGGTTGCGCGTCGAGGACGACGGCCCCGGCATCCCGGCCGATTTCGCACAGCACGTGTTCAAGGCATTCCGGCGCGCCGACGACACGCAGCCCGGCGGCAGCGGCCTCGGGCTCGCCGTCGTCGCGGCGATCGCGCATGCGCATCACGGCGAAGCCGTCTGCGTGCCGAGCCGCACCGGCGGCACGCTGTTCGAAGTGCAGTGGCCCGAGAACCTCGTACCGGCACCGGAACACGAGCGCTTTCCGGCCTGAGACGCCGACTTTACGTCCGACGTTGCGCGCTCACGCGCGCGGCTCGCGCCCGACCTGTTCGAGCGGCGGGTTGAACCCGAGCACCGTGTACTCGAGCACGGACACCGTCCCTTTCCCGGCCGCGCCCTGCACGACGACCGCGCGCACGGCGCCGGCCCGGTCGAATTTCAGGCGGGTGCCGACGGTGGCATTGCGCAGCGCCTCCAGCTCCTCGATCCGCGCGATCGCCAGCTTGCGCACCGCGCCGGACACATACACCGGCAGGAACACCAGCGCGATGAAGATCGACACGGCGTCCTTCGATACGCTGTCCAGCACCGGCTGACCCGACATCACGAGCGACAGCGACGTCGCGGCGACGAAGATCGCGAGCACGGTCGCGCCCACGCCGAGCGACGAGAACCGCTCGGCCGCCTTCTTCATGCGTGCCTTCACGAGCGCGCGGGTGGTCGCGGACGGCACCAGCCATTCGCGCTGCGCGCCGTGGTATCCGGCGAAGCCGAGGAACAGCGTCGCGACCGCGCTGATGCCGATGCTGGGGTACAGCGCATCGAACAGCATGCAGATGAATTCGAGCACGAACACGATCACCGGCGGCCACAGCAGCAGCCGGAACGAATAGCCGTCGCGGCCCTGCCCGCGGATCCACCATTTCACCGGCGCAAGCTGCCAGAAGCGGCTCTCCTGATGGAGCGAAAGTTCTTCGTTGTCGGTCAATTCTTCACCTGTGGTGCTTCGTTGCGTCGGGTACGGCTGCCGCGGCGGCTACGGCTGAAACGGGAATGAATACCTGGGGTTATCGATTGATCCCAAAGATTCATTAGACAGTGTCTCCGCCGCCGCGCGATGCTGGCCCGGCCAGTGAACGCGGCGTCATTGCCACGCCGCGCACGAGAATGGAGTGAGACACATGCCCAACGACCAACGTCAACGGCGCCACACCCTGTGGCTGCTGTGCGCGCTTTCGTTCATCCTCTACGTCGACCGCGTCAACCTCGCGACCGCGGCCGGCGCGATCAAGGCCGAGCTCGGCCTGTCGAATACCGAACTCGGCGTCGCATTTTCCGCGTTCGCGTATTCGTATGCAATCTGCCAGATCGGCGGCGGCTGGATCGCCGACCGGTTCGGCGCCCGCGTCACGCTGATCGGCTGCGGGCTGATCTGGGTCGTGTCCACCTTCACGACGGGCCTTGTGCACAGCCTCGGGCTGCTGTTCGCCGCGCGCCTGCTGCTCGGCATCGGCGAAGGCGCGACGCTGCCCGCCCAGGCCCGCGCGATCACCCACTGGTTCCCGCGCGAGCGGCGCGGCGTCGTGCAGGGTTTCACGCATTCGTTCTCGCGGCTCGGCAACGCGGTCACGCCGCCGCTCGTCGCCGCGCTGATGACCTGGCTGTCGTGGCGCGCCGCGTTCTTCGTGATCGGCGCGGTGACGCTCGTGTGGCTCGCGTGGTGGATCGTCGGCTTCCGCGAACATCCGCTCGGCGACGAAGCGGGCACCGGCCACGCGCGCGCCGCCCGCGCTGCCGCACCGTCCGGCCCGACGCCGTGGGGGCCGCTGTTCCGCCGGATGGCGCCGACCATCTTCGTCTACTTCTGCTACGGCTGGACCGCGTGGCTGTTCTTCACGTGGCTGCCGACCTTCTTCCTGAACGGCCAGGGCCTGAACCTGAAGTCGACCGCGCTGTTCGCGTCCGGCGTGTTCTTCGCGGGCGTGGTCGGCGACACGCTCGGCGGCTGGCTGTGCGACCGGATCTACCGGAAGACCGGCAACCTCGCGCTGTCGCGCCAGAGCGTGATCGTCGCGAGCTTCGCCGGCGCGCTCACCTGCCTGCTGCCACTCGCGTTCGTGCACTCGACGGCTGGCGTCGCGCTGTGCCTGTCGGGGTCGTTCCTGTGCCTCGAACTGACGATCGGGCCGATCTGGGCCGTGCCGAGCGACATCGCGCCGACTCACGCCGGCATCGCGAGCGGGATGATGAACGCGGGCTCCGCGATCTCGGGGATCCTGTCGCCGATCCTGTTCGGCTATCTCGTCGATCGCACGGGAAGCTGGACGGTGCCGTTCATCGGCTCGGTCGCGATGCTGCTGATCGGCATCGTCGCCGCGCTGCGGATCCGCCCGGAACGCACGCTGTCGGAATCGATGCCGACGCTCGGAGAGGCGCCCGCTGCGCCGTCGGCGCACTGAAGCCGTTCGCTTCGGGTTCGGCTGTCGCAGCCGCCTCGCCGGCGTCGCCATCACGCTTCACCGCGTTCCGCGATGGTGGTGGCTTGACTTGGCTTGGCTTGGCTTGCTTGGCTAGTTCGGTTGGTTCGGTTGGTTCGGTTGGTTCGGCTGGTTCGGCTGGTTCGGCTGGTTCGGCTGGTTCGGCTGGTTCGGCTGGTTCGGCTTGATCGGCTTGATCGGCTTGATCGGCTTGATCGGCTTGATCGGCTTGATCGGCTTGATCGGCTTGATCGGCTTGATCGGATTAATGGGCTTGGTGGGCCTGCTCGGCCAGCGCGGTTGGCGCGGCTGGCTCGGCCGCCTCGGCTGGCAAACCGCGCCATTACGCATCGCCGTCATCCCCCGCCCCGTCCCGGTGAAACAGCGCGAGAAATTGCTGCGCAGGGATGCTCAGCGGCCGGTCGCGCCGCACGAGGCTGCCGTACGACGGCAGCTTCTGTTCGAGCGTGTAATCGATGATCGCGACGAGCCCGTGCTCCGCATTGCGCTGCGCCACCGTCAGCGGAATCACGCCGAGCATCGGCGAACGGTCGACGAGGTTCATCGTGGTCAGGATCGACCCCGTTTCGACCAGCCCGCGCGGCATCGGCTGGTGCCGCGCGCTGAACTCGCGCTCGACCACCTCGCGCGCCGGGCTGCCGGCCGGCTGCAGGATCCACGCATAATTGAGCAGCGCGTCGAATGCCACCGGCCCCGCGCCCGCGAGCGGATGGTCGCGGCCCGCGATGATCGCGAGCGCCTCGTCGTCGACCACGCGGAAGTCGCAATCGGTCCCGACGTGCCGCCCGATCACCACTTCGAGCACGCCTTCGCGCAGCTGCGGCATCAGCCGGTCACTCGTATCCACCGCGATGTCGATCGCCAGCAGCGGGTAACGCGCCTTCAGCTGCACCAGCGCCTCGGTGAGCCGCCCCGGCGACGCCGCCATGATGCTGCCGATCGCGAGCCGCCCCGCGCTGCCGAGCTGCAGCTCGCCGAGCTCGCGGTTCAGCGCCTCCATGCTGCCGCGGATCCCGCGGAAATAGCCGAGCACGCGCTCGCCGGCCGGGTTCAGCACGAGCCCGCGCCCGACCCGATCGAACAGCCGCTGGCCGAGCGCGCTCTCCAGTTCGGCCAGCATCTTCGTCGCGGCCGGCTGCGTGAGGCCCATCTGCTCGGCCGCCGCGCGCAGCGTCGAGCATTCGTCCACGGCCAGCAGCAGCGCGATCTGCCGCATGCGCAGCCGGTTCAGCAGCTGCGGGGTCGAGTCTCGTCGGTCGATCGAGCCCATCTTTGATTACTCCAGGTTATCGATTCATCAAGAGTTTTCAATTTACCGACTCATTCCGTCTACCTAGCATCAACCCCATACACGAACGGCCACGCGCCGCCACCGGAGACACCGCATGCACACCCCATCGACCGCCGCCCCCCTGCCCGTCGTCGCACTGACGCTCGGCGACCCCGCCGGCATCGGCGCCGAACTGATCGCGAAACTGCTCGCCCGCCCCGACGCAACTTCCCGCGCGAATCTCGTGCTGATCGGCGATCGCTGGCTGTGGGAAGCCGGCCAGCGCGTCGCGGGCGTCGAGGTCGACGTCGAACCCGTCGCGTCGCTCGCCGCCGTGCGCAGCCGGCCGTCGACCGCACGTGCCGCGTTCGTCGCCATCGACACGATCGATCCGGCCAACGTCACGGTCGGGCAGCCCGGCGCGGCCGGCGGCCGCTCGACGCTGACCGTACTCGACCTGTGCCTCGACGCCGCGCTCGCCGGCGACATCGACGCGATCTGCTTCGCGCCGCTGAACAAATACGCGATGAAGCTCGGCGGGCTGAAGCACGAGGACGAACTGCACCACTTCGCCGAGGCGCTCGGCGTGACCGGCTACTTCTGCGAATTCAACACGCTCGGCGAGCTGTGGACCGCGCGCATCTCGTCGCACATTCCGCTGAAGGATGCGCCGGGCTACCTGAGCATCGAGCGGATCGAACAGGCATCCGAACTGATTTACCGATCGCTGCTCGCGAACGGTGTCGTGACGCCGAAGGTCGCGATCGCCGCGTTCAACCCGCACGGCGGCGACGGCGGCAGCTGCGGCCGCGAGGAAGTCGACATCATCGAGCCGGCGGTCCGCAAGCTGCAGTCGCGCGACTGGCCGACCGATGCGCCGTTCCACGGCCCGTTCCCGGCCGACACGATCTTCCTGAAGGCGCAGGCCGGCGACTACCAGGCGATCGTCACGATGTACCACGACCAGGGGCAGATCGCGATCAAGCTGCTCGGCTTCTCGCGCGGCGTGACCGTGCAGGGCGGGCTGCCCGTGCCGATCACGACGCCCGCGCACGGCACCGCGTACGACATCGCGGGCCGCGGCACGGCCGACGTCGGCGCGACCTGGCAGGCGCTGCAGATCGCCTGCCGGATGGGCGCCGCGCGCCGCACCCCCACCGTTTCGGCGTGACGCCCGCACGCCCCGCTCGCACACCCCGCTTGCACACCCTTTACACACGACAACACCGAATCCCGGAGACACCATCATGAAGATCCGTTCCGTACGCGCCCGCGTATTCCAGTGGAAAGGCAAGACCGTTCCGCCGCAGGGCAACTTCTGCTCGAACGCGATGGACCTGCTGTACGCGCCGCAGGAAACGATGAGCACGTTCCGCTTCCATTCGTGGACGGTCGTCGAGGTCGAGACCGACGACGGCATCGTCGGCCTCGGTAACGTCGCGCTCGCACCGCACGTCGCGAAGGTGATCATCGACCAGTACCTCGCGCCGCTCGTGATCGGCCAGGACCCGTGGGACTACGAATACCTGAACCAGCGGATGTATCGCGCGACCCATGCGTGGGGCCGCAAGGGCATCGGCATGGCGGCGATCTCGGCGGTCGACATCGCGATCTGGGACATCCTCGGCAAGAGCGTCGGCAAGCCCGTGTTCAAGCTGCTCGGCGGCCGCACCAAGGAAAAGATCCCCTGCTATTACTCGAAGCTCTACCGCACCGACCTGAGAGAGACGCAGGACGAGGCGCAGCGCTACATGAAGGAAGGCTTTCGTGCATTCAAGATGCGCTTCGGCTACGGGCCCGCTCACGGGCAGCAAGGCGTGACCGAGAACCTGAAGTCGGTGGCGGCGATCCGCGAGGTGATCGGCTACGACAACGACCTGATGCTCGAGTGCTACATGGGCTGGAACCTCGAGTACGCGAAGCGCATCCTGCCGAAGCTCGAGAAATACCAGCCGCGCTGGCTCGAGGAGCCGGTGATTGCCGACGATATCGACGGCTACGCGGAGCTGAACCAGCTCACGCGTATTCCGATCTCCGGCGGCGAGCACGAGTTCTCGCTGTACGGCTTCAAGCAACTGCTCGACCGCAAGGCCGTGTCGGTCGTCCAGTACGACACGAACCGCGTCGGCGGGATCACGATGGCGCACAAGATCAATGCGCTGTGCGAAGCGTACAGCGTGCCGGTGATTCCGCACGCGGGCCAGATGCACAACTATCACCTGACGATGAGCACGCTCGCGTCGCCGATGAGCGAATACTTCCCGATGTTCGACGTCGAGGTCGGCAACGAGCTGTTCTATTACATCTTCGACGGCGAGCCGGTGGCCGAGAACGGCTTCGTGCAATTGCGCGACGACGTGCCGGGCCTCGGCCTCACGCTGAAGACCGAATTCCTCGACCAGTTCGACATCGTCGAGTGAGGCCCGCCATGAACGCACGCTACCAGGGCGTCTTTCCGGTCGCGCCGACGATCTTCGATGCGCACGGCGCGCTCGATCTCGACGGCCAGCGCCGCTGCCTCGACTTCATGATCGATGCCGGTTCGCACGGCATCTGCATCCATGCGAATTATTCGGAGCAATTCGCACTCGGCGACGACGAGCGCGACCTGATCACGCGCACCACGCTCGAACACGTCGCGGGCCGCGTGCCGGTGATCGTCACGACGTCGCACTTCAGCGCGCGGATCTGCGCGGAACGCAACCGGCACGCTCAGGCGATGGGCGCGGCGATGGTGATGGTGATGCCGCCGTATCACGGCGCGACGTTCCGCGTGCCTGAAGCGCAGGTGCGCGCGTTCTTCCGCGAAGTCGCGGACGGCCTCGACATTCCGCTGATGATCCAGGACGCGCCCGCGAGCGGCGTCGCGCTGCCGGCGCCGTTCCTCGCGTCGCTCGCACGCGAGATCGACGCCGTGTCGTACTTCAAGATCGAGACGACCGGCGCCGCGTCGAAGCTGCGCGAGCTGATCGCGCTCGGCGGCGACGCGATCGAGGGGCCGTGGGACGGCGAGGAAGGCATCACGCTGCTCGCCGATCTCGATGCCGGCGCGACCGGCGCGATGACGGGCGGCGGCTATCCCGACGGGATTCGCCAGATCACCGACGCGTATTTCGCCGGACGCCGCGACGAAGCGGTCGAGCAGTACGCGCGCTGGCTGCCGCTCATCAACTACGAGAACCGCCAGTCGGGCTTCCTGACCGCGAAGGCGCTGATGCGCGAAGGCGGCGTGATCGCGTGCGACCAGCCGCGCGCACCGTGGCCCGAGTTGCATCCGCAGGTGCGCGCGGGCCTGCTCGACGTCGCGCGGCGGCTCGACCCGCTCGTGCTGCGCTGGGGACGCTAGACAACGGTTCACATCGGTACACACGTGCAACGCCGCAGGGCGTTGCGCATCGGCGGCCGGTGCGATACCGGCGCGTCACGGCGTGACAGCGGTCCATCAGAAGACCGCCGCCGCCCACCACCAAGATTGGAGACACCATGACCCTGTTGACCCCGGCCACCCCGGCATACGAAGCCGGCGAAGCCATTCCGCGCCGCCGCTGGCTGCGCGTGATTCCGCCGCTGCTGCTCGCCTGCATCATTTCCTACATGGACCGCGTGAACATCGCGTTCGCGATGCCCGGCGGGATGAACGCCGATCTCGGCATGGACGCGACGATGGCCGGCCTCGCCGGCGGCATCTTTTTCTTCGGCTACCTGTTCCTGCAGATTCCGGGCGGCCGCCGCGCGGCGCTCGGCAGCGGCAAGACGTTCATCGCGTGGTCGCTCGTGAGCTGGGCCGTGCTGTCGGTGCTGACCGGGCTCGTCACCCATACGTGGCAACTTTTGACGCTGCGCTTCCTGCTCGGCGTGGCGGAAGGCGGGATGTTGCCCGTCGTACTGACGATGGTCAGCCACTGGTTTCCTGACCGCGAACGCGGCCGCGCGAATGCGATGGTCATCATGTTCGTGCCGCTCGCCGGGATGATCACCGCGCCGCTGTCCGGCTTCATCCTCGCCGCGTACGACTGGCATCACCTGTTCTTCAGCGCGGGCGCGCTGTCGCTGCTGTGCCTGGTCGTATGGCTGCTGTTCGCCGACGACGGCCCGGAAACCGCGCGCTGGGTGTCGCCGCGCGAGAAGGCGTACATCCTCGACGCGCTGCGCGACGAGCAGGAGCGCAAGCGCGCGGCCGGCACGACGGCGGCCACCTCGTTCCGCGAGCTGCTGCGCAACCCGACGATCTGGCTGCTCATCGCGATCAACTTCTGCTATCAGGTCGGCATCTACGGCTATACGATGTGGTTGCCGACCCTGCTGAAAAACCTCACGCACAGCGGGATGGGCAAGATCGGCCTGCTCGCGATGCTGCCCTATGTCGCGATGGTGATCGGGATGTTCGTCACGTCGTATTGGTCTGACCGAACCGGCAAGCGCCGCCTGTTCGTGCTGCTGCCGCTCGCCGGCTTCGCCGCGTGCCTCGCGCTGTCGGTGCTCACGCATGCGTCGATGGCCGTGTCGTTCGCGTTCCTGATCGGCTGCGGCTTCTTCCTGCAGGCGGCCGCCGGCGTGTTCTGGGCGATTCCGCCGAAGCTCTGCAGCGTCGAGACGGCCGGCAGCGCGCGCGGCCTGATCAACGCGCTCGGCAATCTCGGCGGCTTCTGCGGCCCGTATGCAGTCGGCGTGCTGACCCAGCACGTGAGCGCGGCGGCCGGCGTGTACAGCCTCGCGGTCACGCTCGCGGTGGCCGGCGTGCTCGCGATGACGCTGCCGAAACGCTGCGAGGACTGATACCGGATACGCGGGACAGCGAACGATCTAACGGAGACTCACCATGAACGACATCCTGTTGCTGGTGCAGAAATGCGCCCATACCTTCAGCTTCTACGACCTCGACACGAAAACCGCGCTCAAGCACGTCGTGCTGCCGAACTTCCCGCACGAGTTCACCGTCGACGTGAACGAGCGCTACGCCTACGTCGGCATCTTCGGGATCGAGACCGCGTGGTCGCGCGGCCATGAAGGCGATCACCGGATCGCCGAGATCGATCTCGTCGCACGCACGCATACGCGCATGCTCGACCTGTGGCCTTACTACCGGCCGCACGGGATGGCGAGCGACCGCGACGGCCGGCTGTACGCGATGAGCGAGGCGCACGACATGCTGCTCGTGTTCGACGAGCCGACCCGGCAGCCCGTGCCGAACATGGCCGTGCCGTCCGGCGGCGTGAAGACGCACCTCGTGACGCTCACGCGCGACGCGAGCCGCGCCTACGGCGTGCACCTGCTGTCGAACACGGTCACGCAGTTCCATCCGCGCGACGCAACGGTCGCGCCGCGCGCGGTGATGCCCGGCCCGCGCCCCGAAGGCAATGCGCTGTCGAGCGACGCGCGCACGCTGTTCGTCGCGAATCGCGGCGACGACACGCTGGTCGAGATCGACACCGAAACGATGACCTGCGGCCGCCGCGTAAAGACGCGCAGCGATCCGAACCGCATCTACCGGACGAGCACGCCGGACGGCCGCGACCTGCTGCTGTTGACCAATTCGGGCGAGCGGTCGATCTCGGTGTTCGATGCACGGCAGCTCGAGGAGATCGAACGCATCGCGCTGCCCGCGAACCCGACTGCGCTATCGTTCCATCCGTCGCGGCGCGTCGCGTACGTGTCGTTCCAGGACGACTACGTGCGCGAGCTCGATCTCGATAGCTGGCGGTTCGTCGGCGCATTGGCGACGCTGCGCGAGCCCGATGCGTCGTACGTGCTCGCCGGAGTACGCTGACATGCGCGAAGGGACGCCGCCGGACGGCATGCCGGATGCGCTCGTCGATGCGCATCACCACCTGTGGCGTCTCGATGCGGGTGCGCACTACCCGTGGCTGCAGGCGCACTACGATCCGGCGCGCTTCATGTTCGGCGACTACGCGGCACTGTGCCGCGATTTCGGGGTGGACGATCTCCGGCACGCGGCGCAAGGTGCGCCGATCGTCGCCAGCGTGCACGTCGAAGCCGAGCGCGCGCACGACGAAGCGCTGGCGGAAACGCGCTGGCTGCACGAGGTCGCTGAAACGCACGGGCTGCCGTCGGCCGTCGTCGCGTGGGTCGACCTGCTCGCCGGCGATGCGGACGAACGGCTTGCCGAGCAGGCCGCGTGGCCGCTCGTGCGCGGCGTGCGCTTCAAGCCGCGCACCGCGGCAGCACCGGATGCCGCCATCGACGGGCCCGGCACGCTGCACGACCCGCGCTGGCCGGCCGCGCTCGCACGCCTCGCCGCGCACGGCCTGAGCTGGGATCTGCGCGTGCCGTTCTGGCATCTCGGCGAAGCGGCCGCGCTGCTCGCCGATGCACCCGGCGTCGACGTCGTGCTCGAACACGCGGGGCTGCCGTGGGACCGCTCGGCAGCCGGGCTCGCGCGCTGGCGCAGCGGCATGGAAGCGCTCGCCGCGTTGCCGCGCGTCGCCGTGAAAATCTCCGAACTCGGCTTGCGCGACGCGGCGTGGAACGACGCGGACAACGCACGGATCATCCGCGACACGATCGCGATCTTCGGCTGGGAGCGCTGCCTGTTCGCGAGCAATTTCCCGGTGGCCGGCCTGCGCGTGACCTATCCGACGCTGCTGCGCACGTTCGCGCGCGCGATGACGCATCTCGACGACACCGCACGCCGGGCGATCTGGCATGACAACGCGCTGCGCATCTACCGGATCGCGCTCGACGCGCTGCCGCGGCCGGTTCGCGGATAGCGCCGCCTTCCCTTCCATTCCCCCTCGTGTCGATCGGGCGGCGCGCCGCAGCCCCCCCATTTCGGGCATCGCACGACCCGATCCAGGCAAAAAGTATCGGTTGGCATTTTCTTTTGATGCGGTGCACGCATCGCCGCCGTCACACCACGAGTCCTGCCATCATCGACGACACTCGAACAAGCGGAATCAAGGAGACACGGGGCAACAAGATGCGAATCGTCGCAGCGGGCGAGCTGCTCGGCGCGTGTCTGCCGGGCGTCGCGGCCGCGTCGTCGTCGATTCGCGCGCGATCGCGCTTGACCCGGCCCTTGGGATCGCCTTTATGCTGAGCGCAACGAATCGACAGCAAAGAGAGGTGACGGATGGGCACGTCCACGCCCCGTTTGAACGCGTCGGCCGCCGCCGCGCGGCTCGGCGTCTCGATCAAGGCGCTGCGGCTGTACGAGCGGCACGGCCTCGTCACGCCGGAACGCACGCCGGCCGGATACCGTGCGTACGGCCCCGACGATCTCGCCCGCGCGGCCGACATCGCCGCGCTGCGCGCACTCGGCCTCAGTCTCGCGCAGGTGGCGAGCGTGCTCCACGGCGACGCGCGCAGCCTCGACGACGCGCTGGCCGCTCACGAAGCTGCGCTGGACCACGGCATTCAGGATCTCGTGCGCAAGATCGACCGGGTGCGCGCGATCCGCGCCGGCCTCGCGCGCGGCCGGATGCCGGCCGAGGGTGAGCTGACGCGGCTCGTCGACGATACCGGTGCGGGTGTCGCGTTCAACCTGCCGTGGCCATGGGGCGGCGAGTGGTTCGAGTGTCGTGATATCCGGCCGCTGAACTACATCATCGGCTCGCTGGGAAGCGGCAAGACGCGGCTCGCGCTTCGGCTGGCCGACGCGCTGCCCGGCGCCGTGTTCGTGGGGCTCGATCGGCTGGAAAGCGATTGCGCGGCGGCACACGCGGTATTGCGCGCCGATCCTGCGCTGAAGTCGCGCGTCGACCGCACATTGACCTCGCTCACCGACAGAGGCGCAACGCCGTCGACAGCGCTGACCGCGCTGCTCGTCAGTCTCGAAGCGGACGGCCCGCGCGCGCGGGTCGTCGACATGATCGAACAGGATCTCGACCGGCCCACGCAACTGGCGTTGATCGCGCATCTGCGTGAATGCGCGGCCGCCGGCTTGCGACCGCTGTTCCTGCTCACGCGCTCATCGGCGATCCTTGATCTGACTGCGGTCGGCCCCGACGAAACCATCCTGCTGTGCCCTGCCAATCACAGCCCGCCTTCGCGCGTGGCGCCTTACCCCGGTGCGCCCGGCTACGAAGCCGTAGCGACCTGCCTGGCGTCGCCGGAGATCCGCGAGCGGATTGCGCGGCGGCCGCCGACTGACGGCTAACCGCGCGCTATCATGCTTCGCACGGGGCAGAAAATGAATACTGCGCGACCTGTCCGTCGGAGACCATGATGGCACGCGACAAGCTGGTAGAAATTGAACTTGGCGATATCGAGTCAACCGCGCAGTTGCACATGCGGTTGATGGAGAGGTTGAATTTCCCGGATTGGTACGGAAGAAACTGGGATGCGTTCTGGGATGCCATTACCGCGCTTGTCGATATGCCGCTTGTTCTCCGGCTGAAGGGCTGGCCTGAATTTGAACGCCGCTTTCCCCGTGACGCGAAGCTGATGAGCGACTGCGTCCGGAACATGGCGCAGAAATACCCGTCCTTCGCTTCCCATGTCGAGTACGACTGACCGAACCGCACCGCGAACCGGGATATCCCGGTTCTTCCCGCGCTAGTTTTTTTCCAGGACGTTCAGCGCCTCTTCCATCGTATCGAAATAGGTCTTCACCAAATCGTAGTACGCCTCCCAGCCGGGCTTGTCCGGGCCGGGGGGAATCGCCTCCATGAAGCGCCGGCCCCTGTCGATGAGTATCCTCAGCGGCACATGGTTTTCGCTCAACCAGCAAGCGATCGAATGATTCACGGTACTCGATAGCTGATAGATATATGCGTCACGCCGGTAGATGCGAAGCTCGAGAAACCGCTCGCTGTTCAATTGGCGTTGCATCGCCTTGATCCGCCCGGACAGCTTTTCAAATTGATTCATGGTCGCAGCAATTTAACGTCAATCCAGACCGGGTGCGGGGCCACTGCTGCAGCCGCGCCGCCGGCTCGCTTGACACGGCGTCTCACGATTCCATCCGCCCCATCCTGCGCGCCATCGCCGGGCTGACCGCATGCACCGGATCGAACCCGAAGAATTCGAGCACGTGGCGCGCGACGTCGTCGCGATCGTTGTCCGCGCAGATCATGTGGTAGCTGTTCTCCAGCACGATCCCGCGCGCATCGGGCATCTTCGCGAGCAGGAAATCGGCCGAGCGCAGGCTCGTGAGTTCGTCCTCGCGCGCATGCAGCACGAGCGTCGGCGACGGCGTGCCGGCCGCGGCCTCGAGCGCCCAGTCACGCATCCGGTCGACCTGGCGCACGCACGCGAGCGGCACCCACGCATAGTGGAAACTGTCTTCACGCTCGAACTTCTTCTTCACGATCGCGCGGATCGTCGCGTTCTTGATGCCGAACGGATCGCCTTCCTCGACCCGCATCCGCTCCGCGACACCCGGCACGCGGTACAGCACATGCCGCAACGCGCGGTACCACGGCGTCGACCAGCCATCGATGAACACCGGCGTGGCCAGCAACGCCAGCCGGCCGCGCGCATGCTGCACGCGATGGCACAGCAGCAGCGCGACCAGCGCGCCCATGCACATGCCCGCGACATGCAGCGTGTCGTACTCGTTTTCCAGCGCGCGATACTGCTCGGTCACCGCGTCGAGCCATGCCTCCGCGCGCACGCCGGCCAGATCCTCGGGGCGCGTGCCGTGCCCCGGCAGCGTGATCATGTGCGTATCGCCGCCCGCGCGCCGCATCGCCTTGTGCAGCGAACCGAGATCGTATTGCGTGCCGCCGAGCCCGTGGATCAGCAGGACGCCCGTGCGGCCCGTCATGACGCGTCCCCGGTCATTCTTCCGCCGGCCACACGCGCTCGAGCTGCCAAACACCCGCCACCACCGTCACGTCGACATTCGAATCGAGCAGCGGCGCACCGTGATCGGTGATCGTCTGCGTGCCGCCGTCGCGCTGCACGATACGCAGCGACAACGATGCGCGATCCTCGCCCGCGATCTCCGCATTCCAGTAGTCGCGCAGCGCATCGCGGTCGCCCGGCTGCACACGGTCGAGCACGAGCGGCACGCTCGCGATCTGTGCCGCATCGACGCCGACCCCGAACACGCGCTCGACGTCGCCGCTCCACTCGATCCGCCCCGATTCCGGATCGAGCACGTACGCGATCTGGCCGGCGCTCGCGAGCGCGAGCTCCATGTTGTTCTGCAGGACCGCCGCATGCTCGTGCACGCGTTCGCGCGTCGTCTTCAGCGTGCTCACCGTCAGCACCAGCAGCGACGCAACCGCCAGGTAAAGCTGCGCCTCGAGCAGCGCGCTGCCGTAGTGCTCGTGAAACGACGCGAACGGGCCATCGCCCTGCGCGGTCTGCTCGATCACGATCAGCGCGAGCACCAGCACCGACGACGAACCCGCGCGGCCGCCGAGCAGCAGCGTCACCGCGACGGTGAGGAACAGCGGGATATACGTCAGTGCGAAGCCGGCGCCGGTGCCGAATTTCTGCGACGTGTCGCCGTCGAAGATCACGAGCGCGACGCCCACGACCAGCGCGAACGAGACCATGCCGAGCACCAGGTCGAAGCGCTCGTGATCACCCGAGCGGTGCGCGCGAAAGCGCGACCATGACGCGAGCACCGGCGTGACCAGCAGCACGCCGACGAAATCGGACGCGGCCCACACCGACCACACGTCGAAGAACGGCGCGCCCTTGACCGCCGTGTACCACGCCGCGCCGCCGATCGCGCCGACCACGCCCGCGATCAGGCCGGCGAGAATCACCGAGCGCAGGAAATACAGCCCTTCGAGCGAGAAGCGCACGCGCTGGACGAGCCACACCGCGAGCGCGGCCGCGCCGACCTCGTCGACCGTGAACAGCACCGCGTTGACCAGGCTGCCGTGTTCGATGCCGGTCAGCGCGAGCTGCCCGACCAGGAATGCGCCGGCCAGCGTCAGCCATTCGCGCGTCGGCCGCAGCATGAACGCGCCGACCGTCACGCCGGCCGGCAGCCAGATGTAGCCGGTCAGCCGGACGGGGCCGTTGAACTGGTGCGAGATGTAGCCGGTCGCGAGATACAGCGCTGCCCAGAGCAGCGCGGCGACGAGGCCTGGCCGCGATCGTTTGGTGTCCATCGAGAATCCCTGTGTGCTGCGCCGTGCGGGCAAACGCACCGCCGCGTCGGAAGCGGCGGCGCCTGCGGCCGGCAGGTGCGCGATGTGCGAATGATATGCGGATGGGGTAGGCGGGGGAATACCGGGGCCCGGAAGCGCGTTCGAGGCGCCGGTACGCCCGCAGGCTGGCGAGTGTGACCGGGAAAGTATCGGAAAAGTTCGTGGCTTGCCGACTGCTATCGGGAGACGTCCGTATGCCGTCCTGTCCGGACGGCCAAAATCGCGCGCAGCCGATCGTTCTCCCCTACGATGAAAGGCATCCGAAAGCGTTCGTTTCGGGTATCGTCCACGTCTTCAGCCCGCATTCCCCATGACCACACGTAATGGAAACAGCCCCGGTCCGGCCGACATCGGCCCCTTCGAAGCCATGAGCCGATTCCGCGTCACGTACGACGGGCCCGCGCTCGAATCTTCCGAGATGGACGTGCGCGAACTCGCACCCGCGCTGCTTGCGTTCGGCGATTTGCTCGACGCATCGACGCGCGCACTGTGCGGCGATCGGGTTCGGCCGCAGGTGAACGTGCGCGGCAGCTTCAAGACCGGCAGTTTCGGCATCGACTTCACACTCGCGACCTCGCTGCTCGGCCGGATGCGCGACATGCTGAGCGGCAACGAAGGCACAGCGCTCGCCAATGCGGTCACGATCCTGACCGCGCTCGGCATCGCCGCGCCCAAGGCGAGGAAGGGGCTCTTCGCCGTCCTCAAGTGGCTGCGCGGGCGCGAGATCCGGCAGGTGCGGATGCAGGACCACACCGCGGTGCTGCAGGTCGAGGGCGACGAGCTCGAGATCGACCTGCCCGTCCTCACGCTGCTGCGCGACGTCCGCGTTCGCCACGCAACCGCGCAGGTCCTTGCGCCGCTCGCACGCGAAGGCGTCGAGATTTTCGCGGCCGGTACCGATACGGAAGTGTTCGAGACGGTCGCCCGCCACGAAATTGCGTGGTTTCACGCGCCCGAGCCGACCAACACGCTCCTGCTCGACGAGCATCGCAAGATGGCGTTCTCGATCGTGTCGCTCGCGTTCAAGGACGACAACAAATGGCGGCTGTACGACGGCACGTCGACGATTCACGCGGCGATCACGGATGCCGGCTTCCTGTCGCGCGTGAACAACAGCCAGATCAGTTTCAGCAAGGGGGACGTGCTCTTGTGCAATGTCCGTATGCAGCAGTGGCAAACTTCGGACGGCGCAAAAACCGAATATGAAGTCACGGATGTCCTCGAACATCGCCCGGCCGGCCTGCAGATTCAGTTGCCCGGGCTGTGATCCGCGTCGAAGCCCGATGCCCAACGCAACCCGTCATCCATCATGAAACCGGCGATCGATCTGCGTCCTGCCTCCACCACCGACCTCCCCTTTCTGCTGACGCTTCGCCAGCTCACGATGACCGAGCACCTGCAACGCGCCGGCGTGCCGTCCGACGACGCAGCGCACGATCAGCGCATTCGCGCGAATTTCGACGATGCAATGATCGTCTGCAAGGACGATGAAGCAATCGGCTTGCTGAAGGTGACACGCGCCACCGATGAGTGGCACGTGCACCAGATCCAGATCCACCCCGATCACCAGGGCCGGGGCATCGGCGAAGCCGTGCTGAACGCCTTGCTGACCGACGCGGCGCGCGCGCACGTGCCGGTGTCGCTCAGCGTGCTGCACGGCAACCCGGCGCGGCGGCTCTACGAACGGCTCGGCTTTCGCGTCGAGTCGCAAACCGACACGAGCGCGAGCATGATCTGGCGCGCGTGACGCCCAGCGTTTCCACGCCGCCGCATTACTGCGTGATCTTCGCGTCCTTCAGCAGGTTGCCGATCATCTGCGCACTCGCCTTCTCCACGGCGGCCGCCTGCAGTTGCTGCTGGAGCGCCGGCTTCGCGGTCGCGAAGCCCGGCACCTGCGTCGGCCGCTTCGCATCCAGCTTCACGATCGCCCGCACGCCATCGACGGGGATCGAATCGCTCGTCGCGGCGCCGACCTTCAGTTTCTCGAGCGCCTGCGCGACCGGCAGCGGCAAGCCGGACGTCTTGCCTTCCGTCGCCGGCGTGTGGAAGCTCACCCACGGCAACTCGCCGCCGGTATCGCGGCTCGGCGCCATGCTGTACTGGCGCGCCAGCCCTTCGAACGACTTGCCCGCCTTCAGCTCGCTCAGCACCGTCGCGGCCGTCACCGGATCCTGGACGATGATCAGGCGCGGCTTGTACTCGTTCTTGCCCAGCGCGGCCACGAGTTCGTCGTAGCGCGCCTTGACCTGTTCTTCGGTCACCGGCTCGGGCTTCACGTTGTCGCGCAGGTAAAGCTGCACCTCGGCATTCGCTTTCGCCTGCTGCACCGCCGCCTTGACCTCGGGTTTGTCTCCGTAGTTCGCCTTCTCGGCGGCCTGCTGAACCAGCACGCGCGTGATCAGCTGATTCTTGATCGCCTGGCGGATCTGCGGCGAGTCGGGTTGCCCGGACGCGCGCAGCAGCGTATCGACGTCGGCCTGCGTGATCGGCGTGCCGTTGACTGTCGCAACGGTCGCCGCTGCGGCCGTCTCTGCGTGGACGGGGCCGCTCAACGCGCCGGCCAGCGCGGCGATCAGAAACAGGCGGTTCGGTGTCGTTTTCATCTTCATCGTTTCGTCACTTCGGCATAAAAAACGCGGCATGGGGTAGCCGCGCGAGTTCACCAGCGCGGCAATGCGCCGGCGCAACCAGTCAGTCGATCCGGTTCATCGTCGTGGGCACCCGCAGTGCCTGCCGGTGCCGCTGTCATTGTGCCCGGAAGCGGTTTTCCGCGTCGTGAGGTTGGGCACCGCCGCCCGGCGGGCGGTGACGCGCGCGTTGAGCACGCCGCTCATTACGAACGCGTGATGTGGAAATTGCGTGGATGCGCGGTGGAAATCCTGCGAAATCGCGACGAATGCGGTGATTGCTTCGCGGGCGCGGCCGCCGGTCGAGGCGGCCGCGCGTTCATCAAGTCAAGGCGTCCACCGGTACACGGTGATGCTGTTGCCTTTCACGTTGTTCTTCATCACCACGTACTCGCCGTTCGAGCGGCGGTAGGCGCGGATGCTGTACATCGCATCGATCGCGCTGCTGGTATCCACGGTCGCGGGGCTCGCGTTGACCAGCGTGGTGTCGAGATTGCCGGTCGTGAGGTTGAACGCGTCGACGTTCGGCCACAGCGGCCCGCTGCTGCTGAACCAGTAGCCGACGAACAGATGGTTGCCCACCGCGTCGATCGATTTCGCGCCGCTGTGCGGCAGCGTGATCACCGGGTCCGGCTTCGTCGTGTTGCCCGCGCTCCAGCCGTGATACACCTCGATGCGCGTGCCGATCGACGTCCAGTCGTTGGTGCCGATGGCGCCTTGCGCGAGCACCATCGTGTCGCTGTCAGCGAGATAGACGATGCGCGTGAGCGGCTGGATGCTGTCGGGCACGCGGGTCGCGACGCCCGGCCCCCACGACGGCTTGCCGCTCGCGTCGAAGCCGGTCAGCGGGTAGTGGGTGATCGCGCCGGTCTTGTCGAGGCCGGCCCATACGCCGCCCTTGCTGTCGACGCTGAAGCCGCCCGTCACGCGCCGCGTCGTGTTGAACGCGGGGCCCGGGATCGAGCCGTCCGGAATCGCGACATAGCCGTTCGCCGCATTGAAGTGGAAGAAGTAGAAGACCGGCGGGTTCTGGCCGGCCGCGACGAGAATCCGGTTCGCGCCCACCGACGTGAGCAGCCCGAAATGCTCGTCGCGCTGCGTGTCGTTCATGTCGATGCGCGGATCGGCCGGATACGTGAACGGATCGACCGTGTTCGCGACGAACGTGCCGCCCGCGCTGCCGCCGTACACGTGCGTGGCGCCGTAGAACAGCGCGCCGTCCGTGACCGGGTCCGGCGCGGCGATGCCTTCGAAGTTCAACGACTGCAGCGTCCACCGCAGGCTGCCGGTGCTGCTGTACGCATGGATGTCGGTCGCGCCGTTGCGGCCGAGATCCCAGCTGCCGCCCCACGGATTGTTGAGCACGTAGAGATTGCCGCCGCTGTCCTTGCCGATCCCGACGATGCGCGTGAAGCGCTGCGCCCCGACCTGCCCCTTGATGCCCGTCGTCGTGTCGAGATAGCCGCCGCGCACGCCGAACGTACCGGCCTGCGCGGGCCGGCCCGACACCGTATAGCGCTTGATGTTCTGGTCGGGGCCTTCGTCGCCCGCCAGCAGTTGCCCCGCCGCCGCATCGAAATACAGCGCCGACGGCTGCGACCCGGCCGGCATCCGGATCGTGTTGAGCAGCGCACCGGCCGGGCTGAAGCCGACGATCGAGCCCGCGCGCTTCTGCGCCACCCACACGTTGCCCGCTGCGTCCACCGCAAGCGCGCCCGGCTCCGATACGTTGATATCCCGCTGCCACACGCCGTCGGTGGTGAACACGCGCACGCGATTGCCGTAGAAGTCGCTGGCATAGAGCAGCGAGCCGGCCGTCGCGAGCCCGGTGACGACGTCGATACGCGGCTGGTTGGTGGCCGCGCTCACCTGGATGACGCGGTCGCGATACTTCGTCGCGCGGTTGTAGCGCCCCACCGCGCCGCTGCCGTATGTCTTGCCGGGCTGCAGCGCGACGAACAGCGAGGTCGCGTTGCCCGTGATCGCGCTGCCCTGGAACTCCGAGTGCGTGCCGATCGAGCCGGCGCTCTTGCCGTTCTGGTAGATCGCGACACCGCCTTCATCCTCGTCCCACATCGAGGCCGTATAGATCACGCCTTCGGGCGCGACCCACATCGCGCGCGCGACGTTGCCGACGTGGGCCGCCAGCGTGCCGTACGTGTTCGCCAGCCAGTCGGTGGTGTTGCGTGCGTGAACGGAAGGGGTAATCGCGGCGATCGCCGCGGCGAGCAGCGCAGCCTGAAACCGTTGTCTGGCGACCATGACGGATGCTCTCCTGAATGGTGCGAACATTCACATGAAGGGCCGGCCGGATGGCTTGAAAGGCGCAATTCGTCAATTCTTCCGCTGAAGCATCCGGCGCAGTCGGTATTACGTGCAGCATGCGTTCGATCATGCGCAGCGCGAGAATAGCGTTATATAAATCAAAAAAAATTGCGGATCGCTCGCACCGTTGTGCTGTTCACGGGTTCGGCTTCGAGCGCATCGCCCGTGGCGCCCATGCCCGTTGGCGGGGAACGCGACTGCGCGACAGTGAATGGTCACTTACGCGCTGAATCGGGGGATCGGGGGATCGGGAAAATCAGGCGTGTGCCTGCGGGAATATCGCCGCCTGTTCAACGACGAACGATTGAAACGGCGAGTGCCTGTTTCAGCGAATCTCGGAAAAGCGCCGCATTCAACGCGGAATCGTTGCGCAAAACAAATCGCCGGCCTGAATCCGTTGCGAATCCAGGCCGGCGATCATTCAATACCGCGGGGCGGGCAACGCACCGCTATCGCTGCGCTGCCGCACTGCCGTGCATCATGCCGATGCCGAGGTTTCCGGCACCTTCACCTTCATGACGCGTCCGTTGTCCGGATCGTTGTCGTCGCGCGGGTCGTCGAGCTGCCCTTCCCACTTCGCGACCACGGCCGCCGCGATCGAGTTGCCGACGGCGTTGGTGGCCGAGCGCCCCATGTCGAGGAACATGTCGACGCCCATGATCAGCAGCAACCCGGCTTCGGGCATGTTGAACTGGTTGAGCGTCGCCGCGATCACGACCAGCGATGCGCGCGGCACGCCCGCCATCCCCTTCGACGTGACCATCAGCATCAGCAGCATCGTGATCTGCGTGCCCAGCGGCAGATGGATGCCGTACACCTGCGCGATGAACAGCACCGCGAACGTGCAGTACATCATCGAGCCGTCGAGGTTGAACGAATAACCGATCGGCAGCACGAAGCTCGAGATCTTGCGGTTCACGCCGAAGCGGTCGAGCGCATCCAGCAGCTTCGGATAGGCGGCCTCGGAGCTCGCCGTCGCGAACGACAGCAGGAACGGCTCGCGAATCAGCCGGATCAGCGTGAACGCGCGCTTGCCGAGGAACGTCACGCCGGCGAGCGTCAGCACGCCCCACAGCAGCGCCAGGGCCAGGTAGAAGCTCGCCATGAACTTCGCGAACGTGAGCAGGATGCCGAGCCCCTGGGTGGTGATCGTCGACGCCAGCGCCGCGAACACCGCGACCGGCGCGAACCACATCACCGCGCCCGTCACCTTCAGCATCACCTGCGCGAGATCGTCGATCACGCCGGTCAGGCGCTTGCCCGATTCGCCGAGCGCCGACAGCGCAGTGCCGAAGAAGATCGAGAAAACGACGATCTGCAGGATTTCGTTGTTCGCCATCGCTTCCGCGATCGACTTCGGCACCAGGTGGACCACGAAGTCCTTCAGCGTGAAGGCGCCCGTCTTCAGGCCGAGGGCCGCATCGGACGCCGGCAGCGGCAGGCTCAGGTGGCTGCCCGGTTGCAGGATCGTTGCGGTCAGCAAGCCGAGCAGCAACGACATAAACGATGCGATGAAGAACCAGCCGAACGCCTTGACGCCGACGCGGCCCACGGCGCTGCCGTCGCCCATCTGCGCAATGCCGACGGTCAGCGTCGCAAATACCAGCGGCGCGATGATCATCTTGATCAGGCGCAGGAACACGTCGGACAGCAACGACACGTAGCCGGCGACTTCCTTCGCCATGGCCGGGTCGGGAAACGCGCTATGACAGCCGTAACCCACGGCGATACCAAGAATCATCGCGACAACGATGTACTTGGTGATGTTGTGCTTCTTCTTCATTAGTAATCCAAATCACAAAGCGTATGTTGCTAACGGCTGGCTAACTTTCGCGCCCGGCTACGAATCGAAACCCACGTCTCTCTGGGTGCGACCAGTCCGCCTTTGGCGGTCGCCATGGCGGACAAGGGGGGGCATTCTAACGCAAATGGCCCCTCGGCTTTCAAATCTGAAAGACGGACGGGTTGATTTGCGTCCGGATGTCGTCGAAAAATCGGATTTTGTCGCGATCCGGCCCGCTTCTTGACCGCTTCCTGCCTGCTTCCTGCTCGCTTCCGACCTGTTTCCCGCCCGATCGGCGGGGGTAACCGGGCCGCACCACCGTTCACGCCGGAATCGCAACAGCTCACACGCCGGCGACAGAAAAACACGTCACCGGCCCCTCCTCCCCGGCGGCATCGCTCGGTGTGACGACACCGCAAGCGATCGCGACACATTCACACAAAGATGCGCAGACCTTGACACTACGGCACGTAATGCGTCTGTAATATTTGGAAACGATTCGCAACGACGCCCCGCCCGGGCGTCGTTGCGCAATCACGCCTCGGCAACGCGTAACCGGGATCGCGTCATGGCTTTCAACAGGTTGAGGCATTCATTTTCTCAGCAGTCCTGTCAAATGAATGATCGAGGAAAGGCGGCATCGTGATGAACATTCTGTATACCAACTTCCACGGCGACTACGGCGGCGGCCAGGATACCTACGTCCGCGACCTCGCCGCCGCGATGAGCCGGCATCATCGCGTGACCGTCGCGTCGCCGGAAGGCAGCCGCCTGTCGCGACTGTTGGAGGACAGTCCCGACGTGACCATCTTCGACATGGAATTCAAGCCGCGCTGGAACCGGCTGTGCCAGGAAATCGTCCGGCTGCGCCAGCGCATCGTCGCCGAGCGCTTCGACATCATCCACGTCAACGGGTCCGCCGATCACCGGCAGGTGATGCTCGCGCTGCTCGGCTGCCGGTATCGGCCCGCGGTCGTGCTCACCAAGCACAACACCTATCGCGCCGACAGCTTCGGCAACGTGCTGCGCGCCCGGCTGGCAACCGACCACACCATCGCGGTCAGCGACTACGTGGCGGGCATGCTCGCGCTCCGGTCGCCGTATGGCAACGTCACGGTCGTCAAGCACGGCGTGCGCCGGCAGGCCGCGGAACGACTGGCCGGCGACGAAATCCGCCGCCGCAAGATCGCGCTGTTCGGGCCGTCCGGCGCCGACGCGATCGTGCTGGGCAGCAGCGCCGGCACCGCGCCGGAAAAAGGCTGGATGGACCTCGTCGCAGCGCTGGGCCGCCTGCCCGAACACGAGCGCGAGCGGTTTCGCGTGCTGCTGGTCGGCGCGGAGCCGTCCGGCGAGCAACGCGAGCAGATCGCGCGGCACCACATGGCGTCGCGCACCGCTTTCACCGGGCGCCTCGACGATGTGCGCACGCCGTTCTCGATCATCGACGTGTCGTTCGTGCTGTCGTACCACGAGAGCTTGTCGTATGCGTGTCGCGAAGCGATGTCGCTCGGCTGCCCCGCGATCGTGACGCGCGTGGGCGGGCTGCCCGAGAACGTCGAGCCGGGCGTGGACGGCTGGGTCGTCCCGCCGCGCGAGCCCGAAGCGATCGAGGCCATCCTGCGTGCGATCGTGCGCGAACCCGCGTGCGTGCGCGCGATGGGGCGCAGCGCGCGGCTGAAGGGCAAGCGCGAGTTCTCGTTCGACCGGTTCGTCGATGCGACGTTGTCCGTCTATCAGAAATCGATTCGACACAACCCCTATCGTTGGGTGACATCCATGAGGTCCGTTTAATGGCAATGAACATCTGGAAGAAGTACTGGGACCTGCGCACCCAGGAGTGCCCGTGCGACGTGCACTTCGTCGAATGGCTGGAAGCCGTTCGCCTCAACGGCATCCGCATCTATCACTTCGGCACCGGCGGCCACCACCATGTCGGCACGGAATGCGCGCGGCCGCACCTGAACAACACCGTCTTCGGCGTGACGGCGTCGCCGAAGGAATACAAGTCGTACGTCGATCTCGTCACGCGGCAACCGGAGGTGAGCAAGACCTATCTGGCCTATTTCGGCGACATCTATACGAGCAATACGGACCTGCTGCCCGCGTTCGACGTCGTCACCCTGTTCCATCTGTGCGAGTTCCGCGACGAAACGAACAGCCGCTACGGTGCGAAGACCGACGCCGAAGTGCTCGACCTGTTCGCACGCCATACCGCGCGCGACGGCCACCTGTTGTTCTACAAGGGCTCGTCGGCGTACCGGAAGGCCGAGCCGATCATCGAGCAATGGGCGGCGAATGCCGATTTCGTCGAAACCGGCGATTTCAAGACCCTGCGGATTTTCCGCAAGGCCGCGTAATTCCCTGATCTCGCGACCCGCTCATGCTGCTGTCCGCCACGCGCTACCCGATCCTGATGTATCACCAGATCCGCACGCTGCCGCCGCCGTCCGACCGGCTGCGCGGCCTGAGCGTCGCGCCCGACGCGTTCCGCCGCCAGATGACGCTGTTCCGGCGGCTCGGCTATCGTGGCCTGAGCGTGCGCGAACTGCAGCCCTACCTGCGCGGCGAGCGCAGCGGGAAAGTCTTCGGCATTTCGTTCGACGACGGCTTTCTCAACGTGCTGACGCATGCGATGCCCGTGCTGGACGCGCTCGGCTTCACCGCGACCTGCTACTTCGTCGCCGGCCGGTTCGGCGGCGAGAACGACTGGGATGCGGGTGCCGATACGGCACGTTCGTCGCTCATGACGTGCGCGCACATGCTCGCCTGGCGCGATCACGGCCATGAGATCGGCTCGCATACGCTCGATCACGTCGCGCTGTCGCACGTGCCGGCCCACGTGTCGGCGGTTCAGATCAGCGAATCGAAACGGCGGCTCGAAGCGTACAGCGGCCAGCCCGTCGAATCGTTCTGCTACCCGTACGGCGACCTGGACCCGCGCGTGCGCGATCAGGTCGCCGCCGCCGGCTACCGCAACGCGACGACGACCCGGCGCGGTTGCGCCGATGCGTCCGACGATGCGTTCCTGTTGCCGCGGATTCCGGTGGCGGGCGGGGTCGGTGCGATGCGGCTTTGGTTCAAGTGTGCGAAGGCGCGGGTTCGGAGGCACGGGTAAGTTCACGCGGCATCGACCGCACCCATGGTTATTCCGGCCGCCGGCTGCGGAATGCGAGCAGGCCGGTCAGTGCGATCCCCAGGAACATGACCCATCCCGGCGCGAGTGTCGTCCAGCCTGCGGCCGCGCTGCCGATGAAGTTGCCGAGCATCCCGCCAATCGCCCACGAAATCGCCGACGCACCGAAATAGCTGCCGGTGTTGCCGTCCGTCGTCAGGTCGGCGAGCGCGATGTTCGACGCGGGAAGAATCAGGCTTTCGCCCAACGTGAAGACGATCGCGATCACGATCAGGATCGCGAGCGACGCATCTGCGCCCCGATCGCGGGCGACGAGCAGTGCCGCAAGCGCAAAACAGCCGCACAACGCGGCATGCCCGATCACCATCATCGATCGCCAGCGCGTACGCTGAAACCAGCCCATGCCGAGCCAGGCGGTGGCGATTCCCATCAGCGCATTCGTGATGTAGAACGGTCTCACGCCGTTATAGCCGTGTGCGCCATGCGAAAAGGTCAACGGGATGAATACGTAAATCTGCGTATACACGGTCCAGAACGGCACAAGCGCCCAACAGAGCCGGCGAAACCGCCTGTCGCCAAACGCGACCAGCACACCGCGCAGCGGGTGCGCGTCGACTGCGCTGTGCCGTCTTCGCCCCGCGATCCAAGGGGCGATCAGCGCGAGCGCCGTGAAGACCGCACCGCTCACCAGAAACGGCAGTGCCCCGTTCGTGTTCGGCACGACGATCAGGAGCGCAGGGCCGATCAACGCCCCGAGATTGAGCGCCAGGTTGTTCAGCGCGAACACCTTGGGACGCACGGCGCCATCGAGCGAGCCGAAGATCGAATACGCGGTCGTTTCGTAAAGCGCGGCCCCGAGCCCGGACACACACGCCCACATCAACAGGCCCGGCAGCGACCGCGCAAATGCGAATCCGGCAAACCCGGCCGCACGGAAAAGCAGGCCGAGTGTGGTCAGCACACGACTGCTGAAGCGATCCGCCGACGCACCCAGCACCAGCGGCAACAGCCGGCTCGCCAGCAGATTCACCGTCAGCACGCTGGCGACGCTGCTCGCGTCCAGATGGCGCTCCATGTCCAGGAACGCGGCAAGCAGCGGCAGCGACCCGAACACCGACAGATTCACGAGGAACTGGAAGACCAGCAGGACCCGCGTCGACGCCGGCACGCCTGCCACGATTCCGGTGAGCCATGCGGCCGGTTTGTTGTCCTTCTGGTGAAACGGGTCGACTCTGTCGCCGGATGCTCGGCGATCGCAATCATCCATCATGTTCTCCGCTGACGTTCGATGCCGGCCAAACGGAGCATGAAAAAAGCCCCGTCCGTTTCCGGCGGGGCTTGGGGTGGGTTCGACACACCGACTTACGACGCGCAACCTCCTCCCGGCCCGCCATTGGCGGTCGTGGTGGTGGTCGTAGTCGTGACGAAAAGTGCGTTCATGTGAAGAATCTAGTCAACCTGCAGTCGGCCGTCAATACGCCGATTGCGTGGCCGGTCAAACAGGCAGTCCGTCGAAATCATGGAAAACGCGCCGGCGTTCCGGATATCGCGCGACCGCCGAACCGTACAACCGTCCATGCAGGTCGCCCATCCCCTTCGGCAATGCACTCACCGCTGGAAAGCCCGGCGCATCTGCGCGCCGGCCACGTCGAACACCTGGCGGGCTGCCGGCGTCATGCCGGCCATATGGATGCACGCATGGATCATCCCCGGCAGCACGACGAACTCGACCGGCACACCGGCCGCCCGCAATCGCTGCGCATACGCGTGCGCGTCGTCGCGCACCGGATCGTACTCGCACGCCAGCAACGTGGCCGGTGGCAACCCCTCGAGCGAAGCCGCCCGCAGCGGCGACACGCAGGGCGACCCGCCGTCGGCCGGATCGGTCAGGTACATGTCGAAGCAATACCGCATGATCTCTTGCGTCAGGTAGTAACCCTGCCCGCAAGTCCGATAGGACGTCGAGCTCATCGACGCATCCAGCGGCGGGTACAGCAACAGCTGATGCGCGATCGGCGGGCCGCCCCGCTCCCGTGCGACCAGACAGGCAGCCGCCGCCAGGTTTCCTCCGGCACTGTCGCCGCCGACGGCGATGCGCGCCGGGTCCAGCCCCAGGCCAGCCGCCTCGCGGCATACCCAGTCCAGCGCATCGCAGAAATCCTCCAGCGGCACCGGAAACCGGTGCTCCGGCGCAAGCCGGTAGTCGACCGACAGCACGACGCATTGCGTCGCGTTGGCCAGCGCGCGGCAAGGATTGTCGTAGAGCTCGAGTGTGCCGAGGCACCACCCGCCGCCGTGTGCATAAACGATCGCCGGCTGGCGTGCCTCGCCCGCCGACGTGACCGATGGCCAGTAAGCCCGCACGCGAATCTGCTGCCCGTCGCGCGTGGGCACCTCAAAGGTTTCCGTACGGTCAACCGTTTCCAGCGGTCCATGCCAGCCCCGCAGTGCCGTATCAGTCGCCTGCCGCAACGCGTCCAGCGACGCAGGCGCCTCGGCCACGGCCAGTTGCTCCAGCAATGACGCGATGTTGATGTCGATCGGCATGTTCAGCGGCTCCGCTCCAGGAACGGCAGCAGGTGGCCGATGAATGCGTCGGGTGCCTCTTCCATGATGAAGTGTCCGCAAGCCGGGACGACCGCGCCCTGCAGATCGGTCGCGTTGTCGCGCATCGTGACCAGCGGCGCATCGCCGGTGGCATGTTCGGCACCGATGGCGAGCACGGGCATCGTCAGCTTGCGCTGCGCCCGCTCCTGGTTCTGCCGGATCGTCTCGGGAATCGCACGGTAATAGGAGAACCCGCCGCGCAAGCCGCCCGGTGCCGCATAGGCGTCGATATACACATCGACGGCCACACAATCGCGCCGGAACGACCAGCGGTTGAACATGAACTCCAGATACGCCCGCTCGCGCCCCGCAATCAGCGTCTCGGGCAGATCGGCCAGCTGGTTGAACATGAAATGCCACAGGAAGATATTTTCTTCGGGCGGAGCGAAGATCGACGGCGCGGGTGCCAGCCCGGGGATCACCGCTTCCGTGAGCGCCAGCGACTTCACTGCCTCGGGCCGATCGCTCGCCAGCGCGTAGGCCACCCACATGCCGACGTCGTGGCCGGCCACCTGGTACACATCGAAGCCGAGCTGCGCCATCACGCGATGCAATGTCGCCGCCGTGTGCCCCGTGTCGTAACCCGCATGCGGCCGATCGGAATAGCCGGTACCGGGCGGATCGACCGCGACGGCCATGAAGCCGTGCGCGGCGAGCGCCTGCATCACATGACGCCATGCGTACCAGGTTTGCGGCCATCCCGGAATCAGCAGGACCGGCGTACCCGCGCCGGCCGTGACGCAATGGACGCGCTGGCCGTCAACGCGTACGTATTGGTGAGCAAAGCCTTGGGCGTCGGCCGACGACGGCTTAAGTTGAGCGGACATATCGATTATTCCTGGCTGTGGAGGGAGGGGAAGCGGCTCAGGCGATGCCGAGCATGTCGTGGATTTGCCGTTGATCGACCGCGGCGCCGGCGAAGTCGTCGAAGACACGCTCCGTCACCCGGATGATGTGGTCGTTGATGAACGCGACGCCTTCACGCGCACCGTCCTCCTGATCCTTGAGGCAGCATTCCCACTCGAGGGTGGCCCATCCTGCGTAGTCGTACTGAGCAAATTTCGAAAAAATCGCCTTGAAGTCGACCTGACCGTCGCCGAGCGAACGGAAACGGCCGGCCCGCTCGAGCCACGAACTGTAACCGCCGTAGATGCCCTGTCGCCCAGAAGGCAGAAATTCGGCATCCTTCACATGGAACATGCGGATGTGGTCGCGGTAGATGTCGATGTACGCCAGATAGTCCAGCTGCTGCAGCACGAAATGGCTGGGATCGAACAGCATCTTGCAGCGCGCGTGCTGGCCGACCAGCGCATGGAAGCGCTCGAAACTCACGCCGTCGTGCAGGTCCTCGCTCGGGTGGATCTCATAGCAGAGGTTGACGCCGTTTTCGTCGCAGACGTCGAGAATCGGCCGCCAGCGGCGCGCCAGCTCGTCGAACGCCGTCTCGATCAGGCCGGCAGGCCGTTGCGGGAACGGAAACAGGTAAGGCCACGCGAACGAGCCCGAAAAGGTGCCCATGTCGGTCAACCCCAGGCGGCGTGAAGCTCGCGCCGCCAGCTCGAGCCGGTCCAGCGCCCATGCCGTGCGCGCGGCCGGGTTGCCGCGCACCGCCTCGGGCGCGAAGTTGTCGCACATGGCGTCGTACGCCGGATGCACGGCGACCAGTTGCCCGAAGATGTGCGTGGTCAGTTCGCTGATCTCCAGCCCATGTTCGGCCAGCATGCCCTTCACGTCATCGCAATAGGCCTGGCTTTCCGCAGCGGTCTCCACGTCGAACAGCCGGCCGTCCCACGCGGGAATCTGCAGCGCCTTGAAGCCGACGCCGGCCGCCCATTGCGCGATATTCGGCAAGCTGTTGAACGGCGCCGCCTCGTCGGCGAACTGCGCGAGATGGAGACTGGGGCCCTTGAGGGTACGCATGATCAACTCCAATTATTTGTCGATTGACAAAGAATAGAATGCGGGAACAGCGCGTGTCAACACGGCGCGCGATAAAATCGGCGCACGATGTGACGACGGACGAAAGGAACATGGCGGGACGACCGAGAGAATTTGATCGCGACATGGCGCTGAAACGCGCGATGCTGGCGTTCTGGCGACGCGGCTACGAAGGCACGTCGATGGCCGACCTGGTCGAAGCGATGGGCATCGCGTCAGCGCGCATCTATGCCGCCTTCGGCAGCAAGGAAGCCCTGTTCCATGAGGCCGTGGCGCTCTACGAGCAAAACGAAGGCGGCTTCGCCGATCGTGCGCTCGGCGAGGAAACCGATGTCCGCGCGGCCGTCGAACGGATGCTGCGTGATGCTGTCGCCGCCTATACCCGGCGCGGCCAGCCGCACGGCTGCATGGTGGTCACCGCCGCGACCAACTACTCCGCCGAAAACGAAGGGGTCATGGAATGGCTGGCCGCCCATCGGCGCGCACGCACGCAATCGATCGCCGAGCGCTTGCAGCTCGCGGCCGAGCAGGGGCAGCTCGCGCGAGGCACCGACATCAACGCGCTGGCCGATTTCTATGCGACGCAGTTGCACGGCATTTCCGTTCAATCCCGCGACGGGGTATCGAAGGAGCGACTGCTCGCCGCCATCGGGCCGGCGATGATGCCGCTCGCGATGGCGGTGCGAGACAGCGCGTGACGCAGTGCGACGCGCGGGATACGGCGTTCTTTTAGTCACTCGGAAGCCGTCCGGGAACGCGCTCGGGGCTGGCTCGCCGCCAATGGCTGCAACCCTTGTGTGCAAAGCGAGAGAGCGCAAATCAGCAACCTCGTCCTGCTTCGCGGAGTGGGGGAATCTACGCGCCCACACATGGAGGAATTTGAACTGCCCGCCACCGGCGTGTAGGATATATCGCTCGCCGGAAATCTACGCATCAAACGTCACAATGGATCTGCGTCGCCTCAGTCACTTCCTTCTTCTTGCGGAGGAGCTTAGCTTCACGCGAGCAGCGGAGCGGGCACATCTATCTCAAACGGCTTTCAGTCGAAGTATTCAAGCATTGGAAGCCGAATTCGGTACAAGGCTTTTCGATCGCGATACCCGTTCGGTCACGCTCACCCTAGTCGGAAGGCGTCTGGCTACCAGAAGCAAAAAGCTACTGGCCGAGGCAGGTGATATCGCAAGAGAATTGAGCTTGATCAGTCTTGTCGAAGCCGGAGATCTGTCGTTCGGAGTCAGTCCATTGGCGATGGACTCCGTTCTTCGGCGAAGCATCGTTGATCTAACTCGACGCTACCCCAAGTTAAGGCTGAATATAGAAACGGCGAACTGGACGATCCTGTTGCAGCAACTTGAAGAAGAGAGAATTGAGTTCTTTGTCGCCTTCCCGGGACAGCTTGCCAGTGATCCAAAGTTCAGCGTCCGCCCACTCTGTGCGCAGAGCGCTTCGATTTTCTGCAGGCCGCAACACCCGCTAGTCTTGAGCAAGGAACCGATCGTTGCTTCCGGGTTGCTTCCGTATCCGTGGGCCGCAGTCCAGTTCTCCGACGACGTCCTCGCCCTTCTCAGACAGATGTGTGGACTCGACGATCACGCGCCCCTTCCTGTCGCGCTGTCCTGCGGCGATACGAACCTGCTTCGCGAAGTGACGGTCAATACAGATACTTTGTTATTCACCTGGTATGACTGGCTGCGTGCGGATCTGGATGCAGGTCGGCTAATCGACGTCGGGTCTTCGCTTAAACCCTCGCTCAACAACTCCGACTCCCTTCTTCGCCGGGGTGTGGTGCAATTGGCTGGGCGCACATGTTCACCCGCAGCACAAGCGGCAATACAGATCATAGAATCCAGTTCAGCTGCAATCGCCAGTGACGCGTAGGATTCTCAGGCACCGATCATGGGCCAACTGCATTCCAGTTCGATCAAGGCCCGAACTCTACACACCTTTCAAAATAGTCCGCCGGAACGGTTCTGATGCAAATAGGTAAACCGGTTGAGAGGTTTACTCTAGGCAGGATACCTTATCGATCGGACGAAACAACATTCGATCCGCAGCCACATCGGGATCTGCTCTGAGCATGAGGTCCACCGCCTCGCCAGTCCGACCCACTGCCTGGTACAGGTAGCCCCGCCTGCCACGAATCTTCAGGTGGGTCTCGTCGACACGCCGCGGACGACCCACAGGTGCAGCAAAGCTGCTTCCAGCGTTTGACGAACTCGACCGTAGGATGCCTCACCCAGCGCAGGACCGCCGTGCGAGCCAGCGACGCCGCCTGTTTAGCCAATATCACGACCAGATCACGCAGGCCGAGCTTGCAGCGCGGGTACCAGCAAACACGCAAAGCGATGATCTTCCGATCAAAATGGCGCCCACCGAACAACTCCTCCAGACTCTTCGGCTTGCTCACCGGGGGTTATCAGTTCGCTTTGCTCCGACAACCCAAACCGATTCGCCCCCCCAATTTCCACAAGAGCCTCGCAATTGGTGACAGACCGCGGGCTAGTCGCAGGTCTTGTTTCGACACAGCTCCGAATCCTCCCGCCAACCGCGAAGAGCGATATCTGCGGCACACGCCATCGCTTTGCGGCATCCCGCATGCCGGGCGCGTCGAACAGAAAGGCCGACGATCGAGCGTCGAATGTTCCAGCATGGCGTGAAACGCATAAATAGCGAGCGAATTATGCATTATGCGGGGCGCGTCAGTTGGTTGAAACTCTCTTCCGGAGCGAGCCTTCGACGAACACCGGCAAGGTGAAGCCGTCCGAACTCGCTCCGGCTAACCGGAGCCGTACCGTCTTCGGCACCGGACGCGAGGAAGCCCGACGAATTTCGTTGGACCACACATGCGCCAAAGGCATGGACTGGAATCATTCAGTCAATATGGACTACAAATCAAGAGAACGAAGATGAGACAAAACACCATCAGGAAAATCGTATTCTTCGCGATCTCCGCACTGACGTTCGGTGGCGCAGCGCTTCAGTCTGCGCTGGCTTGCACCGACGCCCGGGTGGTCGCGAAAGACGGTTCCGTGCTGACTGCGCGCAGCATGGAACTGAACATTCCCCTGGATTCGCAGCTCGTCGTCCGCGCGCGCGGCGCGCGGCTCCAATCGCCGGCACCGGACGGGACTCAAGGGGATGCGTGGACGGGTAAGTACGGCTATGTCTATATCAGTGTGCTCAAGCTGGACGTGCCCGCTGACGGCATGAACGAAAGGGGCCTAAGCTTCGGCGCACTATATCTGCCCGGGTACGCTGCTTATGAAGAAATCGGCCATGCTGCCCGCGCGACGGCGATGTCCAACGTTCACCTTGGCGCATGGATTCTCTCGCAGTTCGGCTCCGTCGAAGAGGTCAAGGCGGCGTTACCGAAGATTCACGTATGGGGCGAGCCCCTCGCGGCATTCGGTAAACACTATGTTCCGCTTCATTACGTCATTCACGACGCGTCGGGCAAGAGCCTGATCCTGGAGTGGGTGGGCGGCAAGCTTACGACGTATGACGACGCAGCAGGGGTGGTGACGAATTCGCCGCCCTATGATTGGCAGATGACCAACCTGCGAAACTACGTCAATCTTTCGCCCAACGACCGGCAGCCGGTGAAGATCAGCAGCGTTTCGGTAATGCAGACCGGTGATGGCTCGGGTCTGCTCGGGATTCCAGGCGACCCGACGCCGCCGTCACGTCTGATTCAAACCGCCTTTGCGCTCAATTTCGCGACGACGCCCAAAGACGCAAGGGAAGCACTCGTACTGGCCCAAAAGCTGATGAACCGCGTGGACAGACCGAAGGGCTTGACTCGGGATTCGGCCGCGAATCCAGGTGACTGGACCCAATGGGCTGTGTTCCGCGATCACGTCAACTTGCGCTACTACTATCGCACCTACGATGACGCCACGCTTCGAATGATCGACTTGAAAAAGATCGACTTTTCGCAACAGGCGCCCGTCCGGCGTATGTCGATCGAAAACGCAGAGCCGACGGTGCTGGAGATCGCTCCGGCCACCATCCCGGCATCCTGATTCGAAAGAGCGGGCGCCCCTCCCGCTCGTCGACCGTACCACCACCCTATGTGCGCAAGTCGCCACGTGTTCCGCTGATCACGTTGTCGACGCTTACGCGGCCCAGTACCCGAAGCTCACGAAGGATCCGGACGCACTGCTTGCGTTCTACGATGGCCCTGCCGGGCACCGGCAGCATATGCGGACCACGAATCCGATCGAATCAACGGTTGCGACGGTACGTCATCGCACGAGCCACACGCGCAACTGTCTGCCGCGTTCGACCTTCCTCGCGACGGCGTTCAAGCTGATTGAATCGGTCGAGCACACCTGGAGCAAGATCCGCGGCACCGAGAAAGTTGATCCGAGTATGAAAGGCGTTCCTTTCGCGGACGGAACCTCGGCGATTGACGGCACACCGGCTCCTCAAGCGCTGACCGCCTGATCATGTCGACTACCCCGCATATACCACTTTATTGATTAGCACTCGAAATTGTTTGGCAAAGGTTAACACCGGATCTGATGTGTACTCCGCAAATCCGGCGAAACTCATAAAAGAGGAGACAATATGAAGCTGAAATTGACAGTAGCGGTTGCGCTTACGCTCCTGAGCGGCATCGCTCACGCGCAGTCCTCCGTGACGCTGTATGGAATCATCGATGGTGGGCTGACGTGGCAGACCTCTTCCGCCGCTTCGTTCAGCTCCAAAGCGAAGAACACGGGGAGCATCGTCCGCTATAAGGACGGCGGCACATACACGAGCTTCTGGGGTATGAAGGGCGTCGAAGACCTGGGCGGTGGCTACAATGCAATCATGCAACTGCAGGGAGGCTTTGACTCCGGAACCGGAAAAATGGGCCTTGGCGATACGGGTGTGGCCGCCACGTCGATTTTCAACATGCTCGCCCTCGTTGGCGTGTCTGGCCCGTTCGGGACCGTCAAGGTTGGGCGGCAGTACACGCCCATGTATTTGGCGCTCATCGACACGGATGCCCGCCACGCAGAGTATTTCGGCAGCATTCTGACGCTGCTGGTTGGAATGAATTCGGCGGCGGGCTGGGTTGGGGCGAGCACCAACGCGGCGATAGGCTCGATCTACGACAGCAATGCGATCGTCTACGTGTCACCCAAGCTGGCAGGCGTCACGGTATCGCTCGAATATGCCCCTGGCGGCGTGGCGGGCAGCATCCAGGGGAATGCACGCGAATCGGCCGTCGTCCAGTACGACAACTTCGGACTGAAGCTCGCGGCGATCTATTACAACGGCCATGACACCAATCCAGGCGCGACTACTGTGGCCACGGGGCTGGCGAACAACCGGTTCATGTCGTTGAGTGCGCTGTATACGCGAGGCGATTTTTCAGTGAGTGCTTCTTTCTCGAATGGACGCAATCCTGCGAATTCGAGCAGCGCCAACTACGATCTGATTTCGGGCGGTCTGGCCTATCAGTTCACGCCGGCGTTTTTGTTGTCATCGGGCGTCTACTATATGAAGGACAAGAATCATTCGGATAACAGATCGACTGAAGTGGCACTCGAAGCCGACTACATTTTTTCCAGGGCAACGCTGGTTTACGCCGACGTAGGCTACGTCAACAACCGCGGCACGATGAATCAGGCGCTTGAGTATGGTCAGCCAGTGGCTCCGGGTGTCGGCACCACGGCGGCAATGATCGGCATTCGCCATCGATTCTGATATCCCCGGGAATAGGCCATGGAGCGGGCCGCGAGTCGAGCGATCCGCTTCAGTTCGAATAGGGTGAGAGCGGCCGAAAAAAGGAGGCCATCGTTTTGACCTGCCCCCGAATTTCGATCAATTCATGGCGTCCTTCCGAGACCCGGATAGCACCACGCCAATCATTTCGGCTCGCCGGTTTGCTCTCGCCTTACATCTCGATATGCTGACGCTCGCACGGCTGGCCCACGTACCTCGCCCGAGACCGGTGCGGCGGGATACGTAGCGGGTCTGCAAAATGGCGGCTACTCTCACGTCGTCGCGACCTATGTTCGGCGAAAGAAAACAGGATGCAGGGCTTACCGGCTTGGACGTGGTTCCGTGTCATGTTCCTGCCCCACCTCTTCGAATGCCCGAGCGAAAGTGTGTATTTCGCACCCGCTCGCACACAACGAACGGTAGTTTGCGGACCTCGACATCGGGTATCGCGCACAATTGGGACGGCATCGCGAACGGCGGCTGTATCAGGTATGCATGCTGCGTTGCCGGGCTCGCCGCCTCGGCTTCGAGCGCTTCACGCATCGAGTACAGTTCCATGATCATTTGATGTGTGGGCCGCGTAACGGTCAGGTCTCACGGCGGCTCATACGTCGACAGGATTTCCGCGTCGACGCCTGACGCATGGCGACAGATATCTCGGATTCGACCGAGCATGCGCCCCTATCGCCCGGCAATCCGAGGAAAGCGATCTGTCTGGGTGCCTGTGACGTCCAAGCGATCCGACGGCGCCTGTTGGCCCGGCGGCGGCTCAACCGCCGCCTGTCGCAAGACGCACGAGCGTGCGTTTGCCGGCATCCTGGTGCCGAAACAGCAGAGGTTCGCGCTCCGACGCGACTATTTCCAGCCTATGACCTGCTTAATCGCTTGCGAACCCGATCTTCGGATATGGGGCGCTACCGAACAGGTGCAGGTCGAGAGCACTTTCCCCGGGATCGTGTATGTGGAGGCGGTTCGTCCGCTCGGCGTGGCGCACGGCTCAGGAATCATTCTCCCAAAGCGCCTAGAATTCAGTCATGGCTGCATTCCACAAGGAGGCTGTCATGACTCAGTCGATGATTGGTTGGGTGGTTGGTTTTGCGGTGGTCGCGGTGGTTGCAGTCGCGTTGGCGCGCCGTTACCAGAGCGAACATTCCAGTATGGACGTCGTTCAGTGGTTGGACTCCCATCACCTGGGGTGGATGCACCGCAAACATTGACCTCTCCACGCTGGCGGCAATAACCCCGCCTTGCCGAAGTTTACCGGGAGCCAAACACACGGAAGCAGGCGGGCGGGTGAAGTCTGCTTTGTCGTTGTCGCGCCAAGGGTCTTGGCAAGGACGGCATCATGGATGATGAAGTGTGCACGACCCATACGCACGTGGCACGCCTTCGCGTGATGCAGACCACGTCTGGCCGCTATCGCGGAATCGTCAACCTGCACCGCATCGGAGAGGATTCCGGCACCTCTGAGCAACACCAGACCGAAGGGGATTTTGCGACGGACGTGGAGGCGCGTGACGCCGCCCGAGCGCTCGCGCACGGTTTGCTCGAAGAGCAAATCCAGACGCACGAAAAGGCGCAAGGAATCGATTGAATCTGCGTCGGCGGGTTGGTCGCTACGCAGCGTCGCTCGGCGGCAACGCGACGTCCATCAGCGCGTAGCGCGCCAGTCGCACATGCGGCCGCTCGTCCGTCGATCTGCTTCGAGAGCACGGGACGGAAAGGAATGCCGGTGTTTCGACGCGAGTTTTCCGCTGACCGGCAGCATGGCGTCGGCTCGCGTTATTTCAAATCGGGACGCGCATCGCCGATTGACGCGCGCTCCCATGCATTGCTGCACAACAGAGATCCGTATCAAAGAACTGCGTCGAGCATCCAATGTTCGCCCCGGTTCCGGTCGATGATGGATTCTGCGTAACGTTGCGAAGCCCGGCGTGCGTCACCGGCGCTGGCAAACGGCGAACCGTCGACAAGCTTGAAGGTCAGGCTCCGGGTCAGCGTGGTGTCAGTGCCGCGCCGGCAAACCTTGACCGCTGCGTCAAAACCGGCTTCGTAGTTGTGAGTACGGCCGGCGCCTGCGTGAAAGTGAGGGTAAATCAGTGGATATATTTCGAATCCGCGATAGGTACGCATACTCATGATGAACTCCTGATGATTGTGGCTACGCATTGTGTAGACGAGCGCAATCAATCCTGTCTCGGCGCTATACGTTTAGCGTCGAGCAAATCGGTTTCGAGGCGCACTGGGCGGAGCCCGTTCGTCTTTGTGCCGGAAATTGATACGCCCCTTGGTCAGGTCATAGACCGACAACTCCAGCCTGACCCGATCGCCAGCGAGAATACGAATGCGGTGCTTGCGCATGCGGCCCGATGCGTAAGCCGCAACGACCGCGCCGTTTTCCAAGGTCACGCGAAACCTGCTGTCCGGGAGCACCTCATTCACTACGCCGTCCAATTCCAGCAATTCTTCCTTTGCCAAATCACTTTCTCCAATCAATGTGACGCGCGGCAATCGCAGCGGTGTGTGGACTTCCGCTCCCCGATAGAGCGCAGTTTCAGTGCAAATATCGAAAAATGCCCATGCGTGGGGGGGCGCGTACCAACGCGACACGCGGGCCGCACCTCGTCCGGGCGCTCACGCGTCTCGTTATCGCGTCTCGGTGGTGCGCTTCTTCCCGCTCGATTTGGCCGGCGCCGGGGGTGCCGCTGGTGGCACCCAGTTCAGCGCCACGCCGAGCAACGGCAAATCCTTGGAGCGCCGTGGTCTCGCAAGTAGTCTTTTGTTGCGAAACTGACTCTTGGTCAAAGTTACCTCCGTGTGCGTCGATCGCGAATTCACGATGAACGAGCCGTCCGATCGTTCGCCACCGAATGCGCGGCTTCCCCCACATACTTCCTCGTGGGATTCGCTCGCGCATATCCGTGCGGGTCGTTTCGACGCTAAACGGTAGCCTCAGCAGGACTGGGGGCGCCTGCGACGGATGCGAAAGATCCTCGACCGATGACTGCGTGGCCGATCCCGAACACAGGACCGACGAGTGATGTGGATTACTGAGGAATGATGTTCGAGGCCTGCAGACCCTTGGGCCCGCGCTTTGTCTCGTAGCTGACCTTTTGACCTTCGGCCAGCGTCTTGAAGCCATCGCCGCGAATCTCCGAGAAGTGCGCGAACAGATCATCGCCGCCACTGTCAGGCGTGATGAAGCCAAAACCCTTGCTGTCGTTGAACCACTTGACGGTACCGGTATCCATGGAAATTTCCTGATATTGGACAAACGTATGCACCCCGATAGGGGGCATGAAAAAGGATCAAGGAGGGAGAGGACAACGAATACCGCGTTCCGCGGTCAGTGATGAACAGCAATCGCGCTTCTTGAAGGCTTCAGAGACCCACCCTACGCGGGGCCAAACACCCTGTCAAGCCGTTTCGGTCGGAACGTTAAGGGTGGCAACGCAAGAAGCCGCCGCGATCGACGAGGCTCGCCCCGGCTGCGCATCCTGGCTCCATGGTTTTGAGTTGCTTCGAATTTCTAATTTAAATTTCGACGATACCCTCAAGGCACCCTCTCCCCGTGTATCGGCGATTGTTCACACGTGGCTGAACCGATGCGTCCCGCACCCAATCGGGGCCGCATGCCATGCGGCGGTTCGCGCAGAACTTTCACTGTACAAGTTCGCCAATGGGCGTAGGATGGGTTCGTTGACTGACTCGCTACCGATTCCCGCGCCACTCAAGGCGCCCCCCCTCCGAACGTGATCGGGCCTCTCATCGATACCGCGCAATGCGGGCGAACGCGCCGCGGATCGATTGCGTATGCGAAGCGCCTGATCGATGCCTGTCTACAGGACATGAGCGTGTTGGATAACGCGTCCTGATCTCTTCCTCGGTCCATCCTGCTTCTGCGTCCGCGGCGCCGCCACAGACTCAAACCCGCCTGGCGCATGGCGCGCCGGCAACGTCGGGAGGCTGGATATGAACAGGAAAGACCTGTTGAAATGGATTCGACACGATGGTGCCGGCGTCATCGAGCAACTCCTGCCGATTGACGCGCGTGCCGAGTTGGACGGCGTCATTCTCGATCGGCGTCATGAAATCGATGAGGATGCGTTCCTGATGTTTTTCTCGATCCGCGCGCTGTTGCGCAAAGGCGGAATGGCGACCTGCGAATCGGACCAGGAAGCAGGCCAGATCATGGCGCTCCTCAAGCTTTGACGGTTCTGGTCGCGACGAAACGCGTTGCGGTGGCCAAGGGCCCCGCAACAACTGAAGGAGGAAGGAAAATGCAGCTCGACTCAACCCGACTCCATATCGACCCGACACCGCGCAGGGCCGACGGGGAATACATGGCACACGCGCGGATCAGCATCAATCGCGCAGACGGCAGTGAGTGCGACGTTCAACTGAGCGGAGATCTGGCGGCCTTCGACGTGCGCGAGGATGCGATTGCCTTTGCGAAAAACTGGGCGCTCGAATGGCTCGACGTGCATCTGGTCGATGATCTCCCGGTGCCGATGAATTGAACTTCGGGTGGCACGCCAGCCACCCGAGCAATCAGCGCCTCGCCGGGATCGAGGCAAAGAGATGGCATGATCACATGCGCTTCACCATGGCCACTGACATAAGGGTCTACTTTTGCGATCCGCAGAGTCCGCGGCAACGTGGCTCGAACGAAAACACAAATGGGCTCCTGAGACGGTATTCGCCCAAGGGGATCGATCTCCCGGCCAATTCGCAGGCCAAGTTCAACGCTGTAACCAGGCGGCTCAATGAGCGTCCGCGAAAGACGCGAGACTTCGATACACCGGCTGGGCGATTTCATCAATTCGTTGCATCGACGGGTCGAATCCACATCGGTTAAATGACATTCCGTCCGCCATTCAGTCTGCGAGTACGCCTCCGAGCGCCGCAGGCAGCTCTCCTGTTCCAGGTTGCCCACTGCGTTCACGACCTACATGCGAACCAGTAACCGAGTGGCAGCCGCCACAGATATCCGATGTCGCCGGTCATGCCCAACGGTTCCCAAAGGATTACGAACTGATATGGCGAATCACTCACATGATATTGGAGCAAGGCTGATCCGCGACGGTCCGCGGCAGCAACCGGTCAACGCGGTTCACGGGATGCTCGGCGATACGAGCAATGGTATGGCGCACGTAGCGCCTTAACCGATCAACTATGCTGGAAGCTCACAAGGAGCCGACCATGGCACCGCATGACGTGATGACGATCTTCGAGCGGGTGAACGCAGACGGAAAGGCGGCCACCGATCTGGACCATGCGTGTGCCGAGTTCGCTGGCTGGCTGGCGGAGGCATGGAGTCGATTGAGTGAGGACGAGATCGCTCTGCTGACGTCGATCGGCGCCTCGCTGTATCGCGAGGGGTATGCGAGGCGGTACTAGGCAGGTTCAGGGGCCAGCGCGAATATATCGGCGGGGTGGACCGAAAGGGCGTATAAAGTCCGAATGACTATCCCCTCCGTTACTACCGAATCGGTCCTGGGTCTGTTCCGGCTCATCGCCGGGAGGGAGGAGCGCCGGACTTCCGGCGAGTCACCAAGGATGGCGGCACTCCTGGCCCTTGCCGAGCAGCTTGCACGCAACCATCAGGCAATGACAGAAGATAGTTGGGACGCAGCCGCCCGTGTTGGCGGCCTGCTGTTGCGAGCGGAAATGATCAGCAACGACGTTGACACGGTGGCGCTTGAGCTGCTGAGCCGGCTGCGGCGGCGGAAATGAAAAGCTCGTTCGAACGTATAGCGAGTCGCCCCCTGTGGAGTGGCCAACATGTCGACACACCTGCTTCTTCTCTACAAGGGGTACGAACTTCATCCCCTCGTCTTCGCCCGCACATTCAGTCGCTTTGACGGGCATTCCCGTTACGCCGAAGGGTATGACATCGCGGTACGGATATGCCGCCCGGGCGCGATCGCGACCTCCGCCGCGAGCCGTATTTTCAGGCTGGACCGGCCGCATGCATATTCCGACTTCGGTATGGCAAGGCGTGCCGCCGGGCAGCAGGGAAAGGACATCATCGACGGAAAGGTGAGCGGAGCTTCGGTCATCGACATGTGAAAAAGCTGCTGGCGTCTGGCATCGACTGATTTGTTCGGGCTGCGCGTTGCGCCCTCGTCGATAGGCAATTTGACCGTCGTTGTTTCTTAACAATGGTCACAGGCGGAGCGTACCCTTCGGCATGCTTGTTCGTTCGGTCAAACGCAGCGGTCGGCCATGGCGACGCGAGAAGCTGAACGCACGCATTCCTCCTCACGGGTATCGCCACCATGCAAAGTGATCGCAATGCGATTCCGTACTACCTCGTCTTACGCACGGACTGTCCGCCGTATGTGCTGAACGCTGACCGCCATGTCCTGCGCCGCAACGCAAGTCCTCTCCTGCGAGCGTTCGCGAGAGCCCGCGGCACGCCGACCTCCATCGCTGACGACGCATGGAGCGACTTCTCCGGCTCGGAATCCATTTCGCTCCTCGAGCGCATGGAGATGCGGGCCTACGCCCTGGTTCGCGGGGCCGAAAGCGAACATCAACTCCGGTTACTGGCCGCTCTCTGACCGCACCAACGTACGCATTCCTTGCGGACGGCGAGCTCGGCAGCTTGTTCGAAACGAGGTCGGTTTTCGAAGGCATCCAGTCGGAAAAATCGTCGATTGCGGCGCGGCTGGAGGTACGTACATCTTCGATCGATCAACCTGGGCGGGCGTGGATATGGCAGCTTCATGCCGAGTGGGAAATCAATCGTTATTGCCACGCGCCTCGTGAACACCTGCCGAGAAGCACCGATCACTTTCTGGACCCGCGTGATCAGCGCTGCCATCTCGCGCCGTTCTACCGCCCGATGGGTTGGCCATCGGCTGATCCAGCACTCATGATCCGCAGGTTGATCGCGGGCTCCTGCTTCGGGCTCCGGTCCGAGCGTCATCTATGCGTCGTAGCGCAGCGCGCTTTTGGGTGGCCGCCCGACATCTGGAAGCAGCCTTTGAGCACATCACCGCTTGACTGACCGAAACGGCTCCAGCAGCCACTGCACGGCAACGTACCGACTTCCCCTTCCCTCTCGCCCATCCTGTGCTCAACACCCGTGCATCTGACCGCGATCCTGTTCGGGCGATCTGACTCGATGCGGCTCCTCGCTACGCGAGCACACCTCACTTCGGAGTGGTCTATGAAATCTTATCCAAGCACATTGCCTGATCGACATGATCAGGCAACCCGAGAAAAGGAGCGCGACAATCTGGCCCGAGCCGATATCGAACGGGCTGAAAAGCGTACCCGCGACTATGCCGGCATCGATTCCAATGCGAGCAAGTGGCGCTATTCCGATTCCGATCGTCAGGTGAAGTAGTGGTGCAGCGTTGCTCCCGATACCGCCAGAGGGTCACGCTCGCCACTCGCGTTGTAGCGCGCCGAATCCGCATGGCGCGTCACCTGCGTTCCGGGATCAGGTATATCGGCGCAGGCGTATCGAAAAATCGGCAATCGCGGTGACATCGCTTTGCTCCGCATCGCGGCACCCATTTTTCAACTGGACCAGCAATTGCTCGCGCGATGCGTGTGACCACGCTCATAGATCGAGCAAAGCCTCATACCTATCCACGTACACGCGTATTCACCGGTTGGCATTGGAACGGAATCCACATCATCTGGATCGCCCGCGCCGACACGCCGGGCAGCCCGAACGGTCTGACGTCGATCACGGCCAGCAGCCCGACGCAGAGATTCGGATAGCGAGCATAGACGTGGCGTTCGAGCCAGCCGTCCGGCGTACCCGACCCATATCTGCGCAGCGTTTCCTCGTTCCGCGCTTCGCCGCGGGGCGAGCGGGCCAGCCGATTCGCATCGAATGGCACGCGACACGCGCTGTCTGCGTGGCTATGCCGCTGTCTTGAGCGTCGGCGGCGATGTCGACTCCGTCACGTCATGCCCGGCAATGGCCAACGCCAGCACCGGGTTCAAGCTGTCCACCATCGAACTCGGAATCAGGATCGTGGCCCCACGCTCTTTCGTCGTTTCATAGATGATGTTCATTGCCCGCAATTGAAGTGCGGCCGGGTGATTTTCATAGACTCGCGAAGCTTCGACGAATTTCTCCGCCACTTCGGCCTCCGCGGAACCGAGTATCACGCGCGCCTGCTTCTCGCGTTCGGCTTGCGCCTGCCGTGACATCGAATCCTGCAGCGCGACAGGGATCGCCACGTCTCGGGTTTCCACGGATCGTACCGTGATACCCCAATCTGCGGTTTTCCTGCCGATCTCGTCCGCGAGGTGTGCATCGGCAGCTTTCCGATCAGAGAGCAGCGTGGCCAGCATCGATGAACCGATCATCTCCCGCAGCGAGGTTTGCGCGACGCGATCGATGGCCTGCCGGTAATCAGTGATGGCGAGTGCCGCTTTCCGAGCGTCGTGTACGTGCCAGAAAATGATGGCGTCGACGTTGACCGGCACTGTATCCCTGGTAAGCGCCTCCTGTGCGTTGAACGCAGTCGTTTGAATCCGTTCGTCGATCACCGCGACAACGTTGTCCAGTATCGGGATAATCATAAAAAAACCGGCACCCTTGACGCTCTGCAGTTTCCCGACGCGCAGGATTACGAACTTCTCCCAGACATTGGCCACTTTCACGGAGAGTGCGATAAGGACGGCGACGATGAAGAAGGGTAACGCGAGGTACGGATTGACCAAGGCGCCGACGGCTAGCGCGGCAAACAGAAAAGCGGCGGAAAGAAATAGTGTGACGGGGTTCATGATGGCGCTCCATTCAGTGATGCCGACTTCCGGCAAGCGTCACGAAGCACGACACATATTCGCCCGGTTGCTCTCTGGCGCCTTGGCATCTGCGATTGGGCGCCCACCCTGAACATGCGCCGGATTGCGATGCAAATCTGTACGGTGACGTACCCGGATCCGAACCTGCCGCATGAGGTCAGATCCCTCGAGATCGTTCTCTAGCGTACTGACACGCCCAGCCCCGGGGAAGAACAATGATTGACGTCACACAGGAATCCCGGAGCTGATCGTGGAATACCCCATTTTTATCACCCGACAGGAAGGCCCAGGCTATCGCGGATGGCTGCCGGATTTTCCCGGCGCGCATGTGGAGGGCAACACATACAGCGAATTGGCAAACACCGCAAACGACCGGGTCAATGAACTGTATGACCAATGCGCGCGCCTCATTCCGTTTCCTACAACGGACATGGCGGCATTGCAGGCGTCGTTCATCGACGACGGCGAGGGAATCTGGAGGTTCATCGATATTGCTCGGCCGACGTCGTGTTCGGTGGCGGTCTTGCTATGCCTTCCTAAGCAGCTCGTCGAAAAGATCGATGCAGTGGCGAAATCGCGTCATATGAGCCGCGAAGCGTTGGTGGCCGAGTGTACAGAAGGAATTGGCGTACCAGCGTTGCAGTCCTCCTGCCGCGAACTTGTCTTGGCGTAGCTACGGAACGCGACTCAGCGGATTCATCTTCCCGGGTTGCGTCGCTTCACCGGTGCGGGAAAGTGATGCATGGGCCGTTTATCGCAACGAACGACCCGCCAAAGTAAAAAGCCGGCGCTTGGCCGGCTTCGAGTTCCGCCTTGCTGGGGCGGCTCCACGTTCTGTTTGAGAGCGAGGAGTTTTGCTACGCCTACGTTATAGGTTCGGCAGAAGGCCCATGCCCAGACGTTTCCTTGCATCGGAAATACGTTTCTTGGATGTAACGGCTTTCCATGAATGAGCATGGCCTCTCTGCCGCTCAGGCTGAACCACGGGCATTCCGTCGTCGGTCGCGCGTGCCTCCGCCTGTTCTTGTTGCCCGTCCTTCGCATTTTTTTCCCGCGTCGGGTAATCGTTCATCAACATGCTCCTTCCACAACCCCGGTTTCGTCATTGATTGGCTCGCGCTGCTCGAATCGAGATAAAACTGCGCACGCGATACGGATCGCGACAGCCCACTTCAATCACGGCGTTTCCATCTCGATGACGGCTGCGGCCGATCCGCAGTCTGTGCGTCATGTGTCAGCCTGCGCGTGCGAGCGTCTGAAGTCGGTACGTTGCCGTACGGAAGGGATGGCATGGATGCTGGGCTGGCATCCGTGCCGCTTCTAAAGGCGTTCAAATCACGGAGCAGGCGGTCGAATTCTCGCCGGACCAAGCCGTAGCATTCGCACACACGCCTCTCGAGCCCGGAGCGATCCGATACCTCGATGTGCCCATAGTTGTACCGGATCAGTCCGGCATCCTGATGTGTCAGCGCAGCTTCCGTCACGCCCGACCGTCGGACACCGAGCATATTGGCGATCAGCTCCTGCGTCATTTTCAGCTCACTCGATGGCAGGCGATCGAGGCTGGGCAGGAGCCATCGGCAGAGTGGTTGATCGATCGAGTGATACCAATTGCATACGGCTGTTTGCGCCATCCGACTCGTACAGCACCTTTCCCAACGGCATGTCAACCAACGCAAGCTGCTTCGAAACATGCGCCAGATCTTCTGCCGGTAATGCTGCTGGCAGATGATTCTCGATCATGGACGGCTGACCCGACATATGTCATGCCTCCCGTGGCTGCGGCGTCTACCCAAGACGACCCGATGACGCGAAGAGTCATCGGCTTACGACTCGACCTCGCGAAGCAGACGTTGCGCGAGGATCTTGGCGCCTTAGAGCGCGAGACCGTACTGCTCTCGATGTGAAATCGTCCAGGATGACTTTCTGCGCGTGTTCAATCATCCTGGTACTCTGCGTGAAATCGAACGGAACCGGTCAAATCCGCACAGGTCGACCAGGAAGCTGGCAAGGACGATGGCGACATCGGACCACTATGCCCGCCGCTCACTGTGCACGCGTCATGGCGTTCACTTCATCGAAATGACGTTCGATGTCCGGGCAGCGAGCAATCCTTGCGGATATTCTCCCGCCAGGATCGATGCGTGGGCTTTCCCATCATGGCTGAATCTCGTACGGCGGAAATGCCGACAGGCGTGGATCGTCCACCGCGCCACCGACGGTGAAGTGATACAGGGATTGCCAGACATGATCCTTCACGCCGAGCAATGCGTGCATTTCATCATCGAAAAAGCAGCCGATCCCCGTCGCGCGCACACCGGCGGCTTCTGCTTCGAGATAGAGCGCCTGGCCAAGCATGCCGCATTCCCAGAACAGATGTCGATAACGCCATGGTTGCTTCAACGCGATTTCGAATCTCGCGATCATCCCAAGCGCAAAGCAGGAATCAGCCCCGATATCCTGGTGGCAGCAAATCAACTTTGCCGCCGCGCGCAAATCGTAAGGCAGTAGAAGATAGAGCGGCAGATCGTCCGGCCCGGTCTTTAGCCACAGCCATTCTGGACGCAGAGATCGCTTGAGATCCGGCAGTGCGCCCGGCGTTCGTACGAGCATATAGAGGCCCGGCTCCAGGCCGTCGACGCGGTGCACCAATAGCGCCGCATGCACTGCGGCAGGAGACATCAACGCATTCCAAGGCGGCGTATCGGGATGTGCCAGCAGGCACGCCAGCATGCCGAGAAAAGCCGCGTCGCTGATGCGCGTCGTGCCATCGAAATTGACAGCGCTGCGACGCTGTCTGGCGATTCGGGCGAAGCTGAGATCGAGGCCTGGCGTCGCCGGCGCTGAACACTGCCCAGGGTCCGGCGGCGAGGGTGGTTCGCGAGTATGGGTCTTGTGTGTGGCGCAATGAATCGAATCGATGTCCGGCCACATCACATGCCCCGAACTGAGTTGATTGGCGCGTCCGTGCCACTGTGCCCTGTCCAAAGCGATCAGCATGCGCTCGAGATCGGGCCGCGTGTCGGGATTCCCGATCCAGAGCAAAAGATCCGGCGACTCCATTTCGGCATCCTTGAAATCCTCGTGGCGGTCCACTCCAAGCAAGCCGGCCACTGCATCATCCGCAGCAGACTCCATCAACCGCGTCTGCCAGCCGAGCGCTGCGGCTGCGTAACTCATCGCAGCGATGACATGGCCGCAATCCTGCTGGCAGTAGCGCCAGGCGCGCATGCCGTATTTCCACGCCTCGCGCCAATGGATCGAGCTTATGCCGACCAGGACACCACTTGCCGAAAACGCCTCGGTCCATTGTGGCTCGTCCACCGCAGCGCGATGTTCAAGCGCATGATCCCGGCTCAGGTAGTGGTAGACGCCTGCGGACAAGCCGGGCAGAGCCGGACAGAGAAGATATCCCTCTGTCGGATGCAGATTTCCGCTCGAAGGGTTGCAGCGCAGTGCCCACCGCTTGGCGCCACTGGATTTCCACGCCGACAAGCCGAGCGAGAGTTCGAACAGGATTGCCAGATTGGATAGATCGAATCTCTGCGCGGGCGGCAGGGTGCCGCGGCGTAACGCGTTGTAGCGCGCGGCCAGGGTGTCTGCGGCTAACGGCAGAGCAACGCGCGGCGCCCCGTGAAATACCCGGAACGGATCCGGCTGGGTTGTCCAGTCGAGCCCCCCAGGGCCAGGAGCATAGAAGTTGAGACGGTGCTTGCTGCGTTCGTGATAATCAAGCAGCGCACGCTTTGACCGATCCATGCCCCCTCAGCCCGGAATACCCGCACACGTGGCCAGTGCAGGTCAGGAAGAAGGCGCACGTGGGGTGCGTGCGCAAACGAGGGCCACTTTCACGAGATCGTGTACCGGTTCTGGGGGCCACCCTTGTAAAGGTCCCTGGCAAGCCCCAGAATCCGGTCGCGATTACGGTCGAAGGCCGCAAGCAAGGCGGGCTCGCCAGAACCCATGTCGGCGTTCAGTTTCGCCAGCATCGCATCGTCGACCAGAAAGGTAATCTCGCGAGAATTGTCGTAGCCCCAGAAGCATACACAGTGCCTGGAAGCGTCGTAGGTGCGACTAGGATTGGGAAAGTTGAGTGTCATGGCGCTATTCCCCATCTAACCCTCCTGACAGATATAACGCCACTTGCTCGCGTTGACATTGATGCGGGCGTCATTTTCGCGCCGCTTCTCGGCACGCTCACTGTCCGCGCGCTTCAGTGCCGACGCACGCGCCTTTTTCATGTCAACGTAATCGCTGTGCGCGGCGGGCGTGGCTGGCTTCAGTTCAGTTTGCTTAGGCATGCCGGTTCCCCAGAAATGCATTTCAAGTTTCAGGACCGTCGCGTTGACTGAATTTCGTCGTCGCTCGCCCTATACGAGGACCGGACGACGACCCGCGGGCTTGCCGCAGACGGCATCTCTCGCGCACGGAACTGCCGGATCGAACCCCAAAGGGAGGCTCGGTTGACGCGTGAAGTTCGCAGCTTCGACGTTCGCGCGCGGAATCGTCGTGGTGAGCTTTCGGCTTAGCTGTGCGGACAAGGGGAAGCGTATGGAGTCGAAGCAAAACCATCGGTCGCGCACATCGAACCTCACGAGAATGCGCCCTATACCACGGCCATGCAAGCGCTATCTCACATCAGGGCCATGATCGGCACGATCCCCTCAAGCAACACTACCGTCATCAACTTGGGCGTGGCCGCCGCCAGTCAGCGCTTTTTTCTCGGTCCCATCCCACGACCAGGCGACGCGCAGTGCGCGCGGCGGCCTGTTCAACGGGGCGCGCAGCCTCGGCTTCCTTCAAGATGCCGATGATTTGTTCTTCGTTGAATCGCCTTTTCATTGCGGTTCACTCTGGAACGGTCTCTACACTGTCATCGTGCTAAACGCGGAGTGCAGGGGGACACAACCCCTGAAATGTCGCCTTTTATTCAAAGACAACATATCGAGACTGCGGACATCTTTTGTGAGAACCAACAACTGTGGGCTCTCGGAAAAGATGTCTTTGGCACCCTCGATAAATCAAGGACTTGGACATCTTTTCTGAGACTACTGCATGGCGCCCGTCTCAGAAAAAGTGTCCTTGGGCACGGGAATTCTCAGAAAAGTCGTCCTTGGGAAGATTGCCCATCTGCGTCGGGGTAACCGACCGGATGATCGCCATTGCGAGCACAAAAGCGCCGCTACGGCTATCGCCGTATTCACGTGCCGTTGCAGCGTGAGGGTTGGCTCGCGAATCACAAATGCATCTGGCGCCAGATAAGTGCGGACCGAAGCACTAGTGATACCTCGATCGCGTCCATGAGAAGTGCCAGCTCCTCAGGTGAAGTCTTGATCCAGAAATCGCGATCGACGCAGTCGATCGACAGCCGTCGTACCAGCGACGCGGCAGAGGTAAAGTCCGTGCCACGAAGGTCAACAAGGCACGTCGCCATCGGCATCACGGATCGAGCGGGCAGTGCGTGGCCGGAACGATGGTTTGCTGGAAAGGCGGTTGCGGGAAATATTGCGTGGTCATCTGGACCTCCTTGGCGACATCCGATCCTGCGACACACTCTACGATGGCCAACGCCTCGTCCAGTCCTGACGAAATGCCACCGCCGGTGATCCGGTTGCCATCGATGACATAGCGGGGGAAGCCTTCGGCTACCTTGATCGCGGGGAATTGGCCGAGGCAAGGGATAAACGCCCAATGCGTGGTCGCCCAATAGTTATCGAGCAGACCTGCGGCGGCGAGCAGCATGGCACCCTCGCATACGGACGAGACATAGTCGGCGCCAGCGCTCTGCACCTTCAGGAAGTCCAGATACGGGCCACCTTGCATCAACTGCTGCAGGGCACTCGGATTCCCACCTGGTACCCATAGCAAGTGGGTTTGGGATTCAGGCTCAGCGTAGTCGGCAAATCGGCGCTGTGGCGTGAGGGTCAGGCCATCGCGAGTTTTGAGCGGAGACAGGTGCTCCGCAGCCAGGGTGATCGTCGTCGCCCGCGTGGTCCAGATTTCGGCCATCCAACTGAACAACTCGACCGGCGCGGCCACGTCCAGCAGGTCAACACCGGGATAGATCGGGATCGTGATGTGGAACGGCGGATGCTCTTGCGTCATGGCGTACCTCCAGGTCACTCCGGGAAGGGCTCACTGCGGCGCCTGTTGTGAAGACGCGCCGGGTCCGTTAGTCCGTCTCCAGCGGGATATTTACCTCGATGGTGGGGTTGCCCATCAACTTATACGGGAAGCGGTCCATACCAGGTGGGATTGGCGACGACTGAAGCTGCCAGGCTGGATACCATGTATATCTCCTTGGGGTATTTCGACGAAAGAAAAATCGAGGTGCAGGCCAATCAGCACCGCACGCATGAGCGGTGGTGTCGCCAAGCCACGGTGTGTGGAAGCCCCGACGCGGGCTTAGGGGAAGTCGCCGGTCGGATGGTTGTGGTTCGCGTGATTCATGCCAACCATGCCGATGCCGCCGCCGGGGGCCGTTGCATCCGGAACAATGCGGATGTTGGTCATCATCCCGCCGTCTTCGTGATCGAGGATATGGCAGTGGATAACGAACTCGCCGATGTAACGGTCGTAGCGTGTGCGCACAAGCACCTGGTAGTCGTTCTGCACGAAGACGGTGTCCTTGAAGACGTGCCACATCCCGCAATACTGGTTTTGCAGACCGTTTTCGTTGGGTGGAACCAGGCACTCTCCGTTCGGACCGAAGATGCTCTTGGGCTGCGCACCTCGCGGCGCGTGGCGGACATCCATCACCTCGAACGGGTTGACATGAATATGGAAGATGTGCGGTTCGCCCTGCGAGGTGAGCACCCAGTCGTCCGTGGTGCCCACTTGGCGCGTGAAGTCGACGCGGTCTGGATCGTACGCCTTGTCGTTGATGTAGAAACCGAACGGGCCAGTCCAGGGCTCACCCGGCTTGGCGGGTGGCGTGACAGGCGGCGCTGGCGGGGAGGGCGGATAGCCGATGAAGAAATCGACCTTCTGCATAGCGGGGTTGACAGCCACATTCTTGAGGTCGTCCATGGCACGCCAGGGTGTCAAGTCACCAGCCAGCAGTCCATTCAAGGCCGCGGGTGGAAGCGATTTGTCGGCCTTGTTCCCGTCGTAGAGAGCCTGCTGGACATAGGTCTTGAGATCGCCAGTCACCACAGGCTTGCCGTCCGACACGACCACCGTTGCAAGCAGCTGCGTCTCGTTTGGCCCTTGGCCGCCATGGGAGCCAGCGTTGGCGCGCTCCGCGCGCGTTGCAGCCTGGTTCAGGATGCAATAGACACCTGGCCGCGGGAACGCGATCAACACGTCGCTGCGATAGCCCGGCTGCAGGAAATTGCTGCCGATGCCGCCGCTCACGCTTTTCTTGTCGACGCCGATCGCGCGTATGGCCTTACGGGTCAGGCCATCTGATGCGATTTCAAACTGTGGCACCAGATCGACAGGCTTGCTCGTGTCCGGCACAAGCACCGGGCAAAGTGCCGCGATCGCGGCCAGCTGCTCCTTGCGCGAACCCGCCAGTACGCCCGCGAGTGCCGCCCGGGACTCGGGCGTATTGGTGGCCATAGGCACGATCTGCAAGTTGATCGTGTCGTGGATGCCTGCATGGATGAAGCGCCAGCGCTGAATTTCCCCAGCGGCTACGTTACGTAGCGTCGGCTGGACGACGCCGTTGATGCTTGTGAACCGGCCGCTGTCGTCCCATACGGTTGACGAAGAGAGTTGCTTGTTGAAGTCTTCAACGACACCGACCTTTCCAGCCGGACATAACCATTGGCCTTTCGCCTGGATGATTTCGCCTTTGTCGTCGAAGCAGGCGTACGGAATCTGTTGGAAGAGGAAGATTTGCTCGGGGATCGGCCGTCCCGAGGCGTCGTGCAGGATTGTATCGATGTCTCCCGGTGCTGCACCGACGTAGCGCCGATTGCCGCGCACGATCAGCGGCCCTGCCGCTCCGCTCGCGACTTGTAGCGCAGTTGAGCCGTGGCGGTGCGCGTGGTACCAGAAGGTGCCCGATGGATGATCGGACGGGATGTTGATCTCGTATTCGAATTTTGTTTGCGGGCCGATGTTGAGCAGGACATTGTCGCTGTTTCCGGCAGGCGATACATGCAGTCCGTGGAAATGCATGTTGATCGTGTTGAAGCAGCCTGGCTTCCCGCCCGCCGGATCGTGCCCGCCAGGACAGCTCGGGTCATTCTTGTCCAGCCGGTTGTCAAGATTCACCCGCAGCGTGTTGCCGGGTTTCAGTTCAAGCAGCGGGCCGGAAAGGCAGCCGCCATACGACCGCAGCCTGACGCGATCCTCCGCTCCGTTGGGATTGCCGGGGTTGTAGATCTTGTTTTCTCGCTTCTCGACGCGCAGGTTCAGCGTGACGGTCTGCCCGTCACGAGTGATATCGCCCGAAGGATTGCACGTCGTCGCAGAGGATTGCTTCTCGATTGTCGGCGCTTCCAGCGGCCCCTTCTCTGCCAGCTTTGGCGGCGGAAGAAAAGGCTGCGCGGCCAATTGCGCCAGCGCGGGTTCGCTGGCCACAAGCATCAACACTGCCCATCGAGCGATGCAAGCCGCTTTCATTGTGCGCCCCCGTGAAATGCCGAAAAAAGCGGCGTCTTCACACCTTGTATTAAGACTGATTCTAGAAATCGCTCACTAATACTTCAACCTAATTTGCATGAAAATAAATTTCTATCTGCAATATAACGCGCTATGCGCTTATTTTCGCAGCGTCAAGTTGGAGGCGGCGATAGGGCGGAAAAATGAAACAATAAAGAGGACAAAATCGCTTTATCATGGCCACCGCTTCCCGGCTATCGTCATTAGCTGTGCGATTCGCTGGTATTTCCGGTTCAACCTGAACCTGCGGGACATCGAGGAGTTGCTGCTCGAGCGTGGTGTCGTGGTCACATGCGAAACGATCCGTTGCTGGTGCAACAAGTTTGGCGCGGCACCCCCTTGCCGACTGAACGCCTTGCTTGCAGCACAGGTTTCAGTATCAATTCCGGCCAGGTAGCACTGCGCACTTAATTCGCTTCAGCAGCCTGAGCCGGCGTCTCAACGTTGGGCTGCGAGTGCACGGGATTGCCTACCTCCGCGCCTCCATTCTTGGGTGCGCGTGGGGGCACGTTGCCGTATCGAAGATGCTCGACACGAAATACACAGGCTTGATCGCTGAACACGTCGGTGCGTACTACTGCCTCGAAGAAATGAAATGGGGAAGCGGTTGGCACGAGCATGACGCCGGTCTGACGGGGCGATGGGAAAAGCAGCCGAGCGAAACCGTGCTCGGTCGGCTCGACGGCGGTGGCAAACTCGAAAAGTTGCTGGCGGATAGCCGCATCAGTTCGACCATGTCCTGGTTGCCGGCAGCTTGCGCCTCCAAAAAGTCGAGTGTGACGGAATCCCCGCACCACGCGTCTCTTAGTCTTTTGGACACAGCGTCTTTAGCGGCTGCGAATTTACCTAACTATCACGATGCCACATGAGATGCTCCTCAAACCGCATTGGCGCGCTAAGCACGATTTCCAGCTCAGTCGGCGGGATGGCCAATATGTGGCTCATATCATCGCAGGCATGCCACTTAAGACGAACGCAGCTGCAGGAGGCCCGGCAGAGTTACGTCTTGCATAGCTTAAGCGTTTGCCGTTCGCACTTCCCGGCTCCTGCCTCTGCCGATAAGCGTTCGAAGTGAAGTGGCGGTTGAGTACCCTCAGTGCGACAACAACGACACGATGATGTCGATCTAACAACGCGTCAAAATCCCACACTGCCAAATATTGACTCACAGAGTCTCGCAGAGCGAGTCAGATCTCACCCCGAACGGGTCGGACGCCGTCTTTTATTCAAAGACAACTTATCGAGACCGCGGACGTCTTTTCCGAGAGACAACAACTAGCCCCGCAGCAACCATCCCGCCCCGCATCCCCGTACCGGCAATCGTCAATCAAACTGTACCGGTACTGTACAGAAAACCGTCGCTAAACTGACCTCCATCCCAGTCCAGAACAGAATGGAGAATCCGCGATGGAATTCCTCACCCTGAGCGCGCTGCCCGCCGGCATGCTGTTTGCGCTCGTCACAACGATCACGCCCGGCCCGAACAACACGATGCTGCTCGCATCCGGCGTCAATTTCGGGTTCCGCCGCACCATGCCGCACCTGTTCGGCATCAGCATCGGCGTCGCGATCCTGATGCTTTGCGTCGGCTTCGGCCTCGGCGAAGTATTCAAGCGCCTGCCGCTGCTCTACACGATCCTCGAAGCCGCGAGCGTCGCGTACCTGCTGTACCTCGCGTGGCGCATCGGTACGTCGGGCGAAGTGAAGGCGCACGGCGGCAAGCCGCGGCCGATGACGTTCATCGAGGCCGCCGCTTTCCAGTGGATCAATCCGAAGGCATGGATGATGGTGCTGACCGCCGCGACGACGATCCGCCTGTCCGCCGACTACGGGATGAACGCCGCGTGGATGGCCGTCGTGTTCATCCTGATCGGCTTCCCGTGCATCAGCCTGTGGGCCGCGTTCGGGCTCGGCCTGCGCCGCTTCCTGTCAAATCGCCGCGCGCTGCGCATCTTCAACGTGACGATGGCCGTGCTGCTGATCCTGTCGCTGTACCCCCTCATCGCGCACTTGCTGGCGCAGTGAGCGCTCACAGCGCGCCCGTTGAGATTCATGCGATGCAGGCGTACCCTTTCGGTACGGGCGCGCGCAACCGCTTCGCCGGTTGCGCCGCTGCTGCCGGGAGAGTGCCGATGAAACCACTGCTGAGGGTGGGCGACCACATCGAGGGGATGCACTGGATCGCCGAGTATCACCCGCTCACGCACGAGATTCGCGTGCTGCGCGAAGACATCGAGATCGGCACCTACTGCGCGCCGCCGACGATGTTCGGCGAAGAGGAAGACATGGGCGCCGCGAACCTCGCCGATCATCGCAGCCGGGAGGCCGCGCTGCACGCGTATCTGCGCAACTTCGTGAAGCAACACGACGCGGAAGAATAGCCGGCGGCCCGATGGCCGCCGCATCGGCGGGCCGGCGCATCGCACCGGCCCGCGCTTCGCTCAATGGCCGAGCGATTCGATCTTGCCTGCCTGCTGCGTCACGCCATGCGGCCGCGCCATCTGCTTGATCAGCAGCGCGATACACGCGAGCAAGCCCGCGACGGCGATCGTCGCGAACACGCCCGCGAACGAGAAATGCCGGCGCGTCAGTTCGGCGACGAGGAACGATCCCGCAATCCCGCCGAAGCGGCCGACGCCGAGCATCCACGCGACACCCGTGCCGCGCCCCTCGGTCGGATAGAACGCGGCGGCGAGCGCCGGCATCGACGATTGCGCGGTGTTCATCAGCACGCCGGCCACGAACACGGCCAGCACGAGCAGCCCGACGTTGCCGGCCGCCTGCCCGATCGCATAGACGCTCACCGCCGTCAGCGCGTAGCACACGGCGATCACGCGGTTCGCGTTGAAGCGGTCCATCAGCACGCCGCACAGCACCGCGCCCACGCCGCCGAGCGGGAACAGCGCGGAGATCAGCGTCGCGCTCTTCGGCGTCAGCCCCGCATCCTTCAGCAGGATCGGCATCCAGTTGATCGACGCGTAGAAGATCACGAGCCCCATGAAGTACGCGATCCACAGCATCACCGAACCGACGATGTACGAGCGCGAAAGCACGACGCCGAGGCCCTTGCTGCCGGTCTGCGGCGCGGCTTCGGTCATCGCGAACGAGCCGGCGTTCAGCGCATCGCGCGAGATGCGCGCGAGCGTTTCGCGGATCTTGTCGACAGCATGGCCGTTGGCGACCATGAAGCGCACCGATTCCGGCATCTTCAGCAGCAACAGCACACCGAGCAGGAGCGGCGTCACGCCGCCGAGGATCAGCACGCTGCGCCAGCCGAAATGCGGAATCATCCACGCGGCCAGGAAACCGCCGAACGCTGCGCCGAGCGGGAAGCCGCAGAACATCAGGTTGATCACGGTCGCGCGGCGCTTGTCCGGGCAGAACTCGCCCATCATCGTGACCGCGTTCGGCATCGCCGCGCCCAGCCCGACGCCGGTGATGAAACGCAGGATCGTCAGATGCCCGATGGTCGTCGAGAATGCGGACATCAGGCATGCGACGCCGAACAGGAATACCGAGCCGAGCAGCAGCGAGCGGCGCCCGAGCCGGTCGGACAGCGGGCCCGACACGAGCGCACCGCACGCGAGGCCGAACAGCGCGGCGCTCAGCACCGGTGCGAGATCGGGCTTGGTGAGGTTCCATTCGCCGAGCAGCGACGGCGCGATAAAGCCGATCGCGGCCGTATCGAAGCCGTCGAGCAGCACGATCACGAAACACATGAGGAACACGAGCCATTGAAAACCGCCGAACGGCTGCTCGTTGATGAAGGTCTGGACATCGACCACGGGTGCGCGATTCATCGCTAGTCTCCTGTGCGGATCCAAGTTTGCGCTTCAGCGCTTACTTGGATCCCATGCTGCGCGGTCGACCGGAGTTTGCGCTTTAGCGCTTATTCCGGTCCCATGCTTCGCGGTCGACCTGAGTTTGCGTTTCAGCGCTTACTCTGGCCCCACGCAGCACTGATATGTTTATAAGCGACGCGGCCTCGGAACCGCGTCTTGCCTTTGTTCGCGCACCGGTCATCCGGTGCGCCGCGCGCCGATGCTCTGCCGGCGCGTTCATTCATCGTCGACGGCCCGCCAACCATCAGGTCAGCGGGCCTCGATTCAAGATCGCACTACACGGCCGCCACCTAGGCGGCCCCGTCCTGTTCCTTGAAAATCCTGTCCGCGAGATGGAACGCGGAATTCGCGGCCGGCACGCCGCAATAGATCGCGGTCTGCAGCAGCACTTCCTTGATCTCGTCGCGCGTCACGCCGTTGTTGCGCGCGGCGCGCAGGTGCAGCGCCAGTTCCTCGCCGCGGTTGAGCGCCACCATCATCGCGATGGTCAGCAGGCTGCGCGTATGGCGCGGCAGGCCGTCGCGCGTCCAGATCTCGCCCCATGCATAGCGCGTGATCAGGTTCTGGAACTCGTCGGTCACCTCGGTGCGGTTCTCGATCGAGCGATCGACGTGTGCATCGCCGAGCACCGCGCGACGCACCTTCATCCCTGCTTCATAACGTTCCTGGTCGTCCATCGCCTTTGCCTCACGCGGTCAGGAAATCGAGCAGCGCGCGGTTGAAGCCGTCGGTGCACTCGATGTTCGAAATATGCGCAGCGTCGAATTCGACGTGCTGCGAACCCGGAATCGCGGCGGCGAGCGCGCGGCCCTGGTCGGGCGGCGTCGACATGTCCTTCGCGCCGGTCACGACGAGCACCGGCAGCGCGATGCCTTTCACCTCTTCGCGCAGGTCGGCTGCATTCAGCGCGTCGCAGTTCGCCGCATAGCCGTCCTTGTCGGTATGCACGAAGGTGTCGCGGATCGCATCGAACAGGCGCGGCTCACGCTCGACGAACGCGTCCGTGAACCAGCGCGGCAGCACGGCGTCGGCGAGCGCGGCCATCCCTTCGGTGCGTGCCTTCTGCGCGCGCGGCGCCCACACTTCCGGCGAACCGATCTTCGCGGCGGTGTTCGACAGCACCGCACGAACGATGCGCGACGGGAAGCGTGCGGCCAGCGCCGCACCCGTCAGCCCGCCCATCGAGATCCCGCAGAAATGCGCGCGTGCGATGCCGACGTGGTCGAGCAGGCCGATCACGTCGCCGGCGAGCTGCTCGATCGTGTACGAACCGGCCGATGCATCGGAATGGCCGTGGCCGCGCGTGTCGTAGCGCAGGATGTTGAAGTGCTGCGTGAGCGGACGGATCTGCGGTGCCCACATCTGCAGGTCGGCGCCGAGCGAATTCGAGAAGACGAGCCACGACGCGTCGTCGCGCGCGGCACGGTCGATCCGGTAATGCAGTTTCACGCCGTTGACAGTGGCGAAAGGCATCGAGGTTCTCCTGGTTATTGCGCGCCCGCGTGCAACGCGAGCACGGCGTCGACGTAGGCCTGGGCCTCGCCGACGTAATGAGCGGGATCGAGCAGCCGCGCGAGCGCGTCGCGCGACAGGTGCGCCGACACGGTCGCATCGGCGGCGAGCACATCGAATAGCGTTGCGCCCGTGCGCACGGCTTCCTTCGACGCATGCTCGACGACGTGATGCGCGTCGAGCCGGCCGATCTTGTCGCCGAGCGCGAGCATCACCGCTTCGCCGAGAATCAGCCCGCGCGTCAGGTCGAGGTTCGCGGCCAGGCGTTCGGTGTTCACGTCGAGGCCCGCGACGATCTGCGCGATCTGTGCAAGCGCGCCGCCGGTCAGGCGCGCGAGATCGGGCAGCGCATCCCATTCGGCTTGCCAGCCGCCGAGTGCGCGTTCATGTTCCTGGACCATTCCCGCGAACACCGTCGCAACGAGGTTCGGCGCGCGCACCGCAGCGGTGAGCACGGCCGCGCAACCGACCGGGTTGCGCTTGTGCGGCATCGTCGACGAGCCGCCCTTGCCGGCAGCGGCCGGTTCGCCAAGTTCGCCGACTTCGGTCTGCATCTGCAGCGACACGTCGCGCGCGATCTTGCCGAGCGTACCCGTCAGCATCCCGAAGCAGGACGCGGCTTCCGCGATGCGGTCGCGCTGCGTGTGCCACGGCACGGCCGGTGCCGTGAGCTTCAGGTCCGCGGCCAGCGCGGCCGTGACACCGGTCGCCTGCTCGCGCAGGCTCGCGAGCGTGCCGGCCGCGCCGCCGAACTGCAGCACGAGCACGCGCGCACGCAATTCGGCGAAACGCGTGCGATGGCGCAGCAGCGCATCGAGCCATTGGGCGAATTTCAGGCCGAGCGTGATCGGCAGCGCCTGCTGCAGCCACGTGCGGCCGATCATCGGCGTTGCGCGATGCGTGCGTGCGAGCGCTGCGAGCGACGCACACGCTTCGTCGAGCATCGGCTCGAGCACGTCGAGCGTGTCGCGCAGCTGCAGCACGGTGGCGGTATCGATGATGTCCTGGCTCGTTGCCCCCCAGTGCACGAACTTCGCGGCCTCGGGGTCGTCGGCCTTCACTTGCGCGGTGAGCTGCTTGACGAGCGGAATCGCGAGATTGCCGCCGAGCGCCGCGCCGTGGGCGAGCGCGTCGGCGTCGAGCCGGCCGGCGTCGCACGCGCGCTCGATCGGCGCGACCGCGGCGGCGGGAATCACCTGCTGCGCGGCGAGCGCGCGCGCGAGCGCGGCCTCGACGTCGAGCATCCGCTGGATCGTCGCGCGGGGCGACCAGATCCGGTTGAGCGGCTCGGTGCCGCAGATGAGGGAGGTCAGGCGGGCGCTGTCTTCGAGCATGGCATCAGATTGGGGAAACGGCGTGCGCCTATTGTCCACCCAAGCGTGCCGGCCTGCGCGCAAGCGCACGCGCCGGCACGCCTGCGGTTCAGGCAGCGGCCTTTTGCGTCGCGTCGATCAGCGGCACGCCGGTCAGCTTCTGCAGTTCGTCGAACGACAGGTCGGTGAAGATCTCGCTCACCGCAAGGCCATCGGCCGTCACGTCGAGCACGGCGAGATCCGTATAGATGCGGCTCACGCATTGCACGCCGGTGACCGGATACGAACACTGCGCGACGATCTTGCTTTCGCCCTGCTTCGTCAGGTGCTCCATCATCACGAACACCTGCTTCGCGCCGATCGCGAGATCCATCGCGCCGCCGACGGCCGGAATCGCATCGGGTGCGCCCGTGTGCCAGTTCGCGAGGTCGCCGGTCGCGGACACCTGGAACGCGCCGAGCACGCAGTAGTCGAGGTGGCCGCCGCGCATCATCGCGAACGAATCCGAATGGTGGAAATACGCGCCGCCGGTGAGCAGCGTCACGTGCTGCTTGCCGGCGTTGATCAGTTCGTCGTCTTCCTCGCCGGGTGCGGGCGCGGGGCCCATGCCGAGCAGCCCGTTCTCGCTGTGCAGGAAGATTTCCTTGCTCGGGTCGAGGTGGTTCGCCACCAGCGTCGGCACGCCGATGCCGAGGTTCACGTACGCGCCTTCGGGGATGTCCTGGGCGACGCGCTTGGCCATTTCATCGCGGGTCAGTCGTTTCATGTCGGTCTCCTCGGTCAGGCAGCTTGCGATGCAGCGTGTTCGGCGGCCAGCTCGGCCGCATGCGCGGCCTGCGGCACCTCGACGATGCGCTGGACGAAAATGCCCGGCGTCACGATGTGTTCCGGGTTCAGCGCGCCGAGCGGCACGACTTCCGACACCTGCACGATCGCGACCTTCGCGGCGCTGGCCATGATCGGCCCGAAGTTGCGCGCGGTCTTGCGATACACGAGATTGCCCCAGCGATCGCCCTTGTACGCTTTCACGAGCGCGAAATCGGCGTGGATCGGCGTCTCGAACACGTACTGCTTGCCGTCGATCACGCGCGTTTCCTTGCCTTCCGCGAGCTTGGTGCCAAAACCCGTCGGCGTGAAGAAGCCGCCGATGCCGGCGCCCGCCGCGCGGATGCGCTCCGCGAGGTTGCCCTGCGGCACGAGCTCCAGCTCGATCTCGCCGGCGCGATACAGCCCGTCGAACACCTGCGAGTCGCTCTGGCGCGGGAACGAACAGATGATCTTGCGCACCTGCTTCGCCTTCAGCAGCGCCGCGAGGCCCGTCTCGCCGTTGCCCGCGTTGTTGTTGACGATCGTCAGGTCGCGCGCGCCCTGTTCGATCAGCGCGTCGATCAGCTCGGACGGCATGCCGGCCGTGCCGAAGCCGCCGATCATGATTGTCGCGCCGTCGTGGATGTCGGCCACCGCCGACTGAAGCGATTCGAAAATCTTGTTGACCATGTCTCTTCCTGATACGAACCCGCGGCTCGATGCGCGGCCTGTCGAGGGGACACGCGCGTGCCGCGTGCCGCGCCGGGGCCGATATCGATCCCGGTTTTGTTCGCTATTCGAACCTAGATTCGATTAGCGAACGATGAGCCGATCATAGAGTCGCGCACAGCGCGTTGTCAAGGCGGGTTCCCTCGGGGGCCGTCGCGTCGTCGAACGGCAGCCCGACGTAGTTTTCGGCAAGCGCCTGCGCGGCGGCCCGCGAGCGCGTCACGTACTTCAGTTCGGCAAACTTCAGGCGATTGACGAACGGCGAATCCTCCGGCGACGAATGCAGCATGTTCGTCATGAAGTACGAGAAGTGCTCGGCACGCCACACGCGTTCGAGGCAGGTCGCGGAATACGTGTCGAGCGGCGTCGTGTCGCCGTTGCGATAGCGCGCACCGAGCGCACGGGACAGCGCGCGGACGTCGGCCACCGCCAGGTTCATCCCCTTCGCGCCGGTCGGCGGCACGATGTGCGCGGCGTCGCCGGCAAGGAAGAGGCGCCCGTGCTGCATCGTCTCCGACACGAAACTGCGCATCGGCGTGACGCTTTTCTGCGTGATCCGGCCCTCGGTCGGCGTCCAGCCCGTGTCGTTCGAGAAGCGCGTGTGCAGTTCGTCCCAGATCCGCGTGTCGGACCATTCGGCGAGGTCTTCATCGGGCTTGCACTGCAGGTACAGGCGCGTGACCGTCGGCGAACGCATCGAGAACAGCGCGAAGCCGTTGTCGTGATGCGCGTAGACGAGCTCGTCGAGCGACGGCGCCGCGTCCGCGAGGATGCCGAGCCACGCGAACGGGTAGACGCGCTCGAACGTATTCAGCCGCTCGGCCGGAATCGTCTGGCGCGCGATGCCGTGGAAGCCGTCGCAGCCGGCGATGTAGTCACAGTCGATGCGGTCTTCGCGGCCGTCGGCATGCTTGAACGTGACGAACGGATGCTCGCCTTCGACGTCGTGCAGCGCGACGTCGCTCACTTCGAAATGCATCGCGTGGCCATGCTCGACGCCGGCCGCGATCAGGTCGCGCACCACTTCATGCTGGCTGTAGACGGTGATCGCGCGCCCGCCGGTGAGCGCGGACAGGTCGATGCGATGGCGCTGGCCCGAGAACAACAGCTCGATGCCATGATGCTCGAGCCCTTCGCGGCGCATCCGCTCGCCGAGGCCGGCTTCGTTCAGCGTGTCGACCGTGCCCTGCTCCAGCACGCCGGCGCGGATGCGGTTCTCGCAGTATTCGCGCGAACGCGCTTCGACGAGGATGGAATCGACGCCTTGCAGGCGCAGCAGATGGGAAAGCAGAAGGCCGGACGGACCGGCGCCGATGATCGCGACTTGGGTGCGCATTGTTCGTCTCCTGAACATTGGTTCGAGTAATGGAACACATTTGAGCGCTTTCCCGACTATGCGGCAACGCGATTCAGGAGATATGTTGTATACGTTTTGAAGATACTGGCCTGGCGATGGACACGCTCGATCTGAACCTGATTCCCTACCTCGTCGCGCTCGACGACACGCGCAACGTGAGCCGCGCGGGCGACCTGCTCGGCGTGAGCCAGCCACGCGTGAGCACCGCGCTCGGCCGGCTGCGCGAATATTTCGGCGATCCGCTGTTCGTGCGCACGTCGCGCGGGATGGAACCGACGCCACGCGCGCTCGCGCTGCTGCCGGCCGCCCGAGACGCGCTCGCGCAGATCGAGCGCGGCCTCGTCGCGCCGCACGATTTCGACCCGGCCGCGAGCACGCATACCTTCTCGATCGCGCTGTCGGACGTCGGCGAGATCGTGTTCCTGCCGAAGCTGCTGCAGGCATTCGCCACGCGCGCGCCGCACGCGAACCTGCGCTCGGTCTCGCTCGCGCACGACGAAGTCGGGCGTGGCCTCGAAGCCGGGTCGATCGATCTCGCGGTCGGCTACTTCCCCGACCTCGACGGCAACAACTTCTTCCAGCAGCGGTTGTTCACGCACCGGTTCGTCTGCCTGATGCGGCGCGGCCATCCGTTCGAACAGGCGCCGCCGTTTACGGTCGAACAGTTCCTCACGTGCGGGCACGCGGTGGTGCGCGCCGAAGGCCGCAGCCAGGAGGTGCTCGAGAAATATCTCGCGAAGCAGCGCATGCAGCGCCGCGCGGTGCTCGAGACGCCGCACTTCATGAGCCTGCCGTTCATCCTGAGCCGCACCGACCTGATTGCGACGGTGCCGCATGCGATCGGCTATGCGTATGCGGCCGAGCATGCGTTCATCGTGCCCGTCGAGCCGCCGCTCGCACTGCCGCGCTTCGACCTGAAGCAGCACTGGCATCGCAAGTACCACAACGATCCGCGCACCGCGTGGCTGCGTGGCGTCGTCGCGTCGCTGTTCAACGACGAGCAGGACGAATGGCCGAAGTGAGCGCCAGGCCGCGCACGCGCCCTGCGAAAGCATGAAACAATGCCCGGATTCCGCGCCGCCCCGGCGGCGGCATTCGATGGAGTAGATAGATGGCTAAAAAGAAATCCGCGCGGCCCGAGCCGGCCGCATCCCGCCCGAGCCGTGAAGAAGCGGAAGACGCCGTTCGCGTGCTGTTGCGCTGGGCCGGCGACGATCCCGCACGCGAAGGCCTGCTCGACACGCCCGCACGCGTCGTGCGCGCCTATGAGCAGTTCTTCGCCGGTTATGCGCTGGAGCCGCGCGACATCCTCGCGCGCACGTTCAGCGAAGTCGACGGCTACGACGAAATGATCGTGCTGAAGGACATCCGCTTCGAGAGCTATTGCGAGCACCACATGGTGCCGATCATCGGCCGCGCACACGTCGCGTATCTGCCGAACCATCGCGTGGTCGGCATCTCGAAGCTCGCACGCCTCGTCGACGCGTTCGCGAAGCGCCTGCAGATCCAGGAAAAGATGACCGTGCAGATCGCCGACACGCTGTTCGACGTGCTGCAGCCGAAGGGCGTCGGCGTGATCCTCGAAGCCGCGCACCAGTGCATCTCGACCCGCGGCGTGCACAAGCCGGGCGTCGAGATGGTGACGTCGCGCATGCTCGGCACGTTCCGCACCGACCCGTCGACGCGGCGTGAATTCCTGTCGATCGTCGCGAATCCTTCTTCAGTCAACCTGACGAATACGTAATGGAGTCGACGAAGCAAGCGGCGCACGCGCCTGTCGTGCTCGTGACCGGCGCCGCGCGCCGGGCCGGGCGCGCGTTCGCCGAGTATTTCGCCACGCACGGCTATCGCACCGCGGTGCACTACGACCGTTCGGCCGATGCGGCGCAGGCGGCGGCCCGCGCGATCGCCGAACGCGGGCACGATTCGATTGCGTTGCAGGCCGACCTGTCCGACGCCGAACAGATCACCGCGCTGATCGACCAGGTGTATGCGCGCTTCGGGCGCCTCGACGTGCTCGTCAACAATGCGTCGGTATTCTGGCAGGACCATTTCCCGAGCTTCGACCTCGCGGCATTCGACCAGGCGTGGGCGGTCAACTGCCGCGCGCCGATCCTGCTCACGCGCGCGGTCTACGAACGGGCCCGCGCGGCCGGTACGCAGGGCGTCGTCGTGAATGTCGTCGACCAGAAGATCAAGGAAAACTTTCACCGCGACCATTTCAGCTATACGGTCGCGAAAGCCGCGCTCGGCAACCTCACGCAGATGCTCGCGCTGTCGTCCGCGCCGGTGCTGCGTGTGAACGCGGTGTTCCCCGGACTGATGCTGCCGAGCGACGACCAGACGCCGGCCGACTTCGAGCACGCGAGCCGCGCTTCGACGCCGCTCGCGCGCATCGCGGGCCCCGACGATGTCGCGAGCGCGATCCTGATGCTGACGGGCAACGCGTACAACGGCGTGGATTTCGTCGTCGATGCAGGGCAGAACCTGATCCGCGTCGACCAGGACGTGCTGTACAAGCACCGCGCGCCCGACGGCAAGCACTGACCGACGCGTGTGGCGGCGGCCAGTGGCCGCGCGCCGCGTTACGGCTTATCTGCGCTCCCGCCTTCGCGAACCTTGCCCTGCGCGACGCTCGTGCCGGGCGGCACGCTGTGCGTGAGCCACACGTTGCCGCCGATCACCGAACCGCGCCCGATCGTCACGCGGCCGAGAATCGTCGCGCCCGCGTAGATCACCACGTCGTCCTCGACGATCGGGTGCCGTGCGTTGCCCTTGACCAGCGCGCCTTCGCCATCGGCCGGGAAGCTTTTCGCGCCGAGCGTGACGGCCTGGTACACGCGCACGCGCTCGCCGATGATCGCCGTCTCGCCGATCACGACGCCGGTGCCGTGGTCGATGAAGAAGCTCGGGCCGATCCGCGCACCCGGGTGAATGTCGATGCCGGTAGCCGAGTGGGCGATTTCATTGATGAATCGCGCAAGCAGCGGTACGCCAAGCTGGTGCAGCGCGTGCGCAAGCCGGTGGTGCATCATCGCCAGCACGCCGGGGTAGCACAGCAGGATCTCGGTGATGTGCTGCGCGGCCGGATCGCCCGCATAGGCGGCCTGGATATCGCTGACGAGCAGCGCGCGGACCGCCGGCAACTGCCGGCCGAATTCGCGCGCGATCTCGAACGCGCGTTCGTCGAGCTCGGCGAACGGCGTATCCGCATGCTCGGGCAGGAACGGCAGCGCACGGCGGATCTGTTCGGACAGAATGCGCAATGTGCTTTCGAGCGTGTGGCCGACGTAGAAGTCGACGCTTTCGTCGGTCAGATCCGGTGCGCCGTAATGCGTCGGAAACATCGACGCGCGCAGGCCGGTCACAATCTTGCAGATTGCATCGCGCGACGGCAGTTCGCGGATGCCGCGCGGATGGCGCGTGCGATGGAGTTCCTCGCGCGACTCGCGCAAGCCGGCGACGATTTCTTCAAGGCCCCACTGACGGGCGGGTGATGTCGACATATGCCAATGCAGGCGGCCGCGCTCGGTCGCACGGCCGCGAATAAAGTGACGGGTTCCGCAAGATTACCGCGTTTTTTGCCGCGGGGCGGCACGCAGGGGATCGGCCGGACGGCCGATGGTGCCGAATCGCGGCGGCGTCAGATCGTGATGCTGCTGGCGTCGATCCATCGCACGGCCCAGTCGCGCGCGTGCGCAATCGCGTCGCCTTCGTCGTTGAACTGGAGCTCGATCGGGAAAAAACGGTTCGCCACGAGCTCCCCGTCGCTCGATCGGGAGATCACGACATAGGGCTTGAACGAACCGTCACTGGCGCGCGCGGGCGCGCAATTCAACAGATAACCGCGGTGCGTGAAGGCAGTAGTCGCTTGCATGAATCCGCCACCTCTAGTCCCTTGCTTTGTTGTTCACTGCCCGTCTTTAAGGGTGCTGCGGCGCCCCCGGCGCGGGCAGAGGCGGCGCGACCGAATCCCCTGTCGCCGCTTTGCAGGAAAAGAATCATACTCTGTAGAAAACGCGTCTTCTAGCTGAAATAAATCACGACAAATCAGTGCGCGTCGCGCGACCGCGGCGATCGCCCGCGCGCCTTTTCCCGTCACAGCCGGAACGGGATTTGCTTCGATCCGGAACGCTTCGCCGCCAGGAGAGCCGCGATGGAATCATCCGGTCAAACCGAACGTTCGCATCCGCACAGCGTCGAGATCGACAACGACGAAACCCACGACAGCACGGTCGATACCGACGGCAAGAACCGCGAGGCGTGGCTTCTCGCCGGCGGCGGGCCGATCTCGCCCGACCAGATCACGGGCAGCAACGCGTCGCTCGTCAATGCGATGCCCGAAGCCGGCGACGGTTTCGCCGGTTTCGACAGCCGCCCCGGCGGCAATCATCCGGCGTTCGCGCTGCGCGCCGGATACATGGTGATCGAGAAAGGCTTCGACGCGCCGCAGCCCATGAGCGATGCCCTGTTCGGCCCCGTTCACCGGATGTACGGCAGCACGTACTGGCCCGGCCACCAGCGGCGGCCGGAACGCGTGTTCGAGCTGACGGCCGTCCCGAGATAGCCGGCGCGGCGTTTGAATCGATCGTTCGTTTGCGGACCGGCATCGGCCGACGGCCGATGGCTGAGGATCGGCGTACGCGACAGTGCGCCGGACGTGTGCCGGCAACCGCGCGATGCAGGAGCGAACGATTCCGCGCGGCGACACCGGCGGTGTCATTCATGCGGTGAATCGCACCGACGCAGATGCGTTGATCGAGGTCATGTCGAAACGGCGCGATTGAGATTGAATGGCGATGCGGGTAAGGCATCCGCGTGACTGTCGCGCCGTGTCGATGCGATCGGCGTGTTCGGCGTGTTCGGCGTGTTCGGCGTGTTCGGCGTGTTCGGCGTGTTCGGCGTGTTCGGCGTGTTCGGCGTGTTCGGCGTGTTCGGCGTGTTCGGCGTGTTCGGCGTGTTCGGCGTGTTCGGCGTGTTCGGCGCGTGCGGTGCGTGCGGTGCGTGCGTATGCGTGTGCCAAATGCGACTCAGGCGCTCGCGCATGCCTTTCCGCCGACGATGCGGACAACGGCGGCGACCACGGCGCACGCCGTGCGTCGTGCGTCGTGCGTCGTGCGTCGTGCGTCGTGCGTCGTGCGTCGTGCGTCGTGCGTCGTGCGTCGTGCGTCGTGCGTCGTGCGTCGTGCGTCGTGCGTCGTGCGTCGTGCGTCGTGCGTCGTGCGTCGTGCGTCCCAGCATGCGCCATGTGTATGGCGTACACCGTAGAAACTGAAGCGGCACTGCCGCGCGGCACGACCGGCACCTCACTGCAAAGTCCCCGCCATTGGTTTACTCTGCCTCGCAGCATTGCGCATTGCCCAGCCTGATCGGCCATCCGGCCGACTTCGTTTCAACCCGCCACTCGGAGACACTATGTACAAGCGTATTCTGGTTGCCGTCGACGGCAGCGACACGTCCCGCCATGCGTTCGACGCCGCGCTGGCGCTCGCGAAATCGCACGGCGCCGAGCTGCAACCGTTCTACGTCGTCGAGAACGCCGCGATCTACTACAACGTGCCCGGCTACGATCCGTCCGTGCTGCGCGACCAGCTCGTCGCGCAAGGCAACGCACTCGCGAAGGATTTCACGACGCTGATGCAGGCAGCGGGCGTGAAGGGCGAGACGCGATTGAGCGAAGCGACGTCGCTCAACGACGTAGCGTCGCTGATCCTCGACGGCGCGAAAGCGTTCGGCGCCGATCTGCTCGTGCTCGGCACGCACGGCCGCCGCGGGTTCCGCCGTCTCGTGCTCGGCAGCATCGCCGAGCAATGCGTGCGCCACGCGACGCTGCCCGTGCTGCTGATCCCGGCGGCCGCCAACGTCGACGAACCGGCCGCGTAAACGGCATTCGGCATGCGCGGCCGGTCGCGACGTTTTGTCACCCGACAGCGGCAAGTTGCGGTGGGACAATGATTCCGTCGATTCAACGCCGGAGTAAACGATCATGCTGACGCCCGTCGCCACACGTCCCGCCGCCACGCCTCATGCCGGTAGCTGGGCCCCTCGCCAGGCTGCGCACTGCTCGACGTGCGCGATGCGGCACCTGTGCATGCCGCAGGGCCTGGCGCCCGAAGCGCTCAGCCGCCTCGAGTCGGTCATCTGCGCGGCGCGCCCCGTCAAGCGCGGCGAAGCGCTGTTCCGCGAAGGCGACGCATTCGACAACCTGTACGCGGTGCGCTCGGGTTCGCTGAAAACCGTCGCGACGCGCCACGACGGCCGCGAGCAGGTCACCGGCCTGCATCTGGCGGGCGAAGCGCTCGGCCTCGACGGCATCTGCGACGACACGCATCCGCGCACCGCGGTCGCACTGGAAGACAGCTCCGTCTGTGTGATTCCGTACAGCGCGCTCAAGGCGCTGTGCTCGGAAGCCGGTTCGATGCAGTTGCGCATGCACAAGCTGATGAGCGAACAGATCGTGCGCGAAACGTCGCAAACGATGCTGCTCGGTTCGCTGAATGCCGAAGAGCGCGTCGCCGCGTTCCTGCTCGACGTATCGTCGCGCTACCTGAAGCGCGGTTACTCGCCGTCGGAATTCAACCTGCGGATGACGCGCGAAGACATCGGCAGCTACCTCGGCATGACGCTCGAAACGGTCAGCCGCACGCTGTCGAAATTCCAGAAGCGCGGACTGATCGAAATGCAGGGCCGCCACGTCCAGATCGTCGATTTCGACGGCCTGCATCAAGTCTGACGTGATGCCGCACGGCGCGGATCTTGCGCGCCGCGCCGCCTGCGTCACCCGATCGGTCAATCGAGGAACAGCGCGGCACGCGCCTTCAGCGCCGCGCTGAAATCGTCGAGCCAGCCGATCGACAAACGCCAGCTCTGCCAGTAAAGGTCGATGTCGATCGTTCGCCCGCGCGACATGTCGACCAGTTCACCCGCCGCCAGTTGGCGATCGACCATCCGGTCCGGACACATCCCCCATCCCAATCCCGTCTCGCATGCGCGCAGATAGCCCGCGACGTGCGGTATCCAGTGCTGTGGCGGATCGAGATCCGCGCGCGTCACGCGCCGGATGAAACGTGCCTGCAGCCCGTCCTTCGGATTGAACATCACGCACGGCGCCCGGCGCAGCGCATCGCGCGTAATGCCCGCGCTGAAGTAGCGTTCGTAAAACGCCGGCGAGCACACCGCACGATAGCAGATCCGCCCGAGCCGCTCCGACCGGCATCCCTGGATAGGTTCGGCCTGCGCGGTCACGGCGCCCTGTACGCTGCCGTCGCGAATGCGCGAGGCCGTGTAATCCTGGTCGTCGATCACGAGGTCGAGCAACGTCTCGCGCTCCGTGCAGAACGGCCCGACCGCGTCGATGAACCACGTCGCGACGCTGTCGTCGTTGACGGCCACACGCAACGTCGGCCACGCGCTCGCGATCTGGCCCGGCAACGCCGGCATCCGGCCGCCCAGCTCGGCTTCGAGCAGTTGCACGCGCTCGGTGTGCCGGCACAGCAGCGCACCGGATGTGGTCGCGACACACGGCTGCCCGCGCTTGACGAGCACGCTGCCGACCCGCTCCTCCAGCAATTTCACACGCTGCGACACGGCCGACGGCGTGACATTCAGCTCCTTGGCCGCACGCTCGAACGAACCGTGCCGGATCACGGCCGCGAGGGCATCGAGCAACGCGTAGTCGAGCATTAGATTTCCTTAATCTGCATTAGGTGAATTAGCTTCTCTTATTTTCATGCTGACCGCAGACTAGCGCTACCCGATTCATCCGTCTACCGCTTCCACTGCTGTCATCCATCATGAACTGGCTCGCTTTTTCCCACGGCGCCGCACTCTGCGGCTCGCTCATCGTCACCATCGGCGCGCAGAACGCATTCGTGCTGCGGCAGGGCATCATGCGCTCGCATGTCGGCAAGATCGTGCTGCTGTGCGCACTGTCCGACATGATCCTGATCGGCACGGGCGTCGGCGGCGCATCGGTGCTCGTCGAACGCTATCCGACCTTCGTCCACGCGGTGCTGTATGTGGGCCTCGCGTATCTCGCGTGGTTCGGCATCAACGCGCTGCGCCGCGCGTTCAAGCCGGGCCATGAAACGCTCGACGTGCGCGGCGATGCGGTCGCCCCGCCGCCGCAGAGCGGGCTCGCCATCGTGCTGATGACGCTCGCGTTCACGTGGCTCAACCCGCACGTGTATCTCGACACGTTCCTGTTGATCGGCACGGCCGGCGCACGCGAGCCGGAAGGCGCACGGCTCGCGTTCGCGATCGGCGCGATGTCGGTCAGCGTCGTGTGGTTCCTCGGGCTCGGCTACGGTGCGCGACTGCTCGCGCCGTGGTTCCGCAAGGCCGTGGCGTGGCGCGTGCTGGACGGCGCGATCGGCAGCATGGTGCTGTTTCTCGCGGCCGTGCAGTTGCGCTGACCGGCTCACCCTCGCACGGGCGGCCGCTTGCCGCCCGTCGTCGCGTACGCTCCGGCGCAACGCCGGAGCATTCACCTTCCCGCCCTCCCGCCTGCTTCCACCCACGCGCCGTTCCGCGTCCCGCTGCGCCAGCGTCAACAAAAATCGGTTCCCGATCGAACGCAGCCACACGAAGCGCTCACGCAACGGACGCGGTGTCCGCCATGCGCATCAAGCGATCCGCTATCGCGACGGCGCGCCGCCTGCACGAATCGGAGCGATCGGCGAGAATGTCCGGCGTCCCGCGACAACGGCGTGACCGCACCACGTACCCCGTCGTCTCGCCGTGATCGCCTCGGCCCATCCCGCAGTTCCCTTCCGTCACCCGCAGATATCGGAGCAGAACATGGCACACCGCACCCTCGGCACGTCGAACATCCAGGTTTCACCGCTCGCATTCGGCGGCAACGTCTTCGGCTGGACCGTCGACGAGAACACATCGTTCGCGCTGCTCGACGCACTCGCCGACACCGGCATCAACTTCATCGACACAGCCGACGTCTATTCGGCCTGGGCCCCCGGCAACAGCGGCGGCGAGTCGGAAACGATCATCGGCAAGTGGCTCAAGCGCTCCGGCAAGCGCGAACAGGTCGTGATCTCGACCAAGGTCGGCCTGCTGGCCGCGCGGGCGGGCCTGACGAAAGACAACATCCTGAAAGCCGCCGACGATTCGCTGCGCCGCCTGCAGACCGACTACATCGACCTGTATTTCTCGCATAGCGATCTCGCCGATACGGCCCCGCTCGAGGAAACGCTCGGCGCCTATCAGACGCTGATCGACGCGGGCAAGGTGCGGATCATCGGCGCATCGAACTACAGCGGCGCACGCCTGCGCGAAGCCGCCGACGTCAGCAAGCGCGACGGCCTGCCCGCGTACCAGGTCATCCAGCCCGAATACAACCAGCTCGATCGCGCGGACTACGAGCGCGATCTCGAACCGGTCGTGCGCGACCTGAAGCTCGGTGTCGTTAACTATTACGCGCTCGCGAGCGGCTTCCTGTCGGGCAAGTACCGCAGCGAGGCCGACCTGAAGAAGAGCGTGCGCGGCGATCGCGTCGCCGGCTATCTGAATGAACGCGGGCTGCGCATCCTCGCGGCGCTCGATGCGGTGGCGGCGAAGCACGGCACGCAGCCGGCCGCGATCGCGCTCGCGTGGCAAATCGCTCGGCCGACGATCACCGCGCCAATCGCGAGCGCGACGTCGCTGGCGCAGTTGGAATCGCTTGGCGAAGCGATCCGAGTCACGCTCGATCAGGACGACATTCGACGAATCGACGAGGCCAGCGCGGCCTGAGGTCGTCGGTAGCAGGCCGGTCGATCGGATCGCGCGGTCTGCGCGGTTCCGCGACCGGCCCGTGTCATGTGCACGACCTTGTCGCCGCACTCGCGGGGCCGGTAATTCGTGAGTGGCGGATGGATACAATGGTGTGCGTCCGGGCGGCCCGCCGCACGGCCCGACATGGCCGGACCGATATCCGTGACGGCCGGACCAACACCACGCACACGGACCGCCCATGCCCCGGAACACCCGTCGCACCCGCTACGCCTCCCCGTTCGCCGCCATGCTTGCCGTGCTGTTCGCGTGCGCGCCGGTCGCGTCTTACGCAGGCTGGTACGAAGTCGCGAACTACACCGGCGCGATCGGCAATGCGCCCGTCCACGTATCGCTGCAGACCTACGATGCAATCAACCGCAACGACGCGGGCCGCTGGCGCGTCGACGGCAGCTACTACTACGATGCACATCGCAAGCCGATCCCGTTGCAGGGCCACCGCGAGCCCGACGGCCGCGTCACGCTCTGCGAAGCATCGCTGCCCGCATCGAACGCCGAGTCGCCGGTCGTACCGGCCGCCTCCCCGTCGCGGCCGAAGCCCTGCCCGATCGCCTTGAACGTCGCCGGTAGAACGGCAACCGGCACCTGGGACGACGGTCGCAAGACATTCCCGATCACGCTGAACGAAGTCGGGCGACTGAACGACAACGACCAGGATCACCTCCAGCTCGACGGCACCGTCGATATTCCCATGTGGTATCGCACGAAGACGCACATGCTGGTTGGCGTCTACGCGCTTTCCGACAAGTGCGGCATTGCCATGCAGTCGCTGCGGGCCGTAAACATCGCGACGGGCCGCATCGACCGCACGATCCCGCTCGACTGCGACGCGGGAATGGTGATGACGTCGATCTACGCGAACGTCGCCGACGCGCGGCGGGCCGGCTACGTCAGCGTCGAGTACCGCGGCGGCAAGATGGGTTACGAGCAGGACGTGTCGCTCGGGCTGACGTCGTCTTCGTCAAGGTAGGCCGGCGGCACCTGTCTCCCGTGCGTAGCGAATGCACGCCACATAGCTGAAAACCGACATCGTGTTTTGACCGAAACGGCCGCTTGTGTTGACTCAGCCGGACATCGATCGCGCCGCCGCCCGCAACGCCCCGCTGCAAGCGCGTCACACGCCCTTCCCGGGTCTTTCACGGATTGACCGCGCCGTTCCACGTGCCCGAGACTGCGCCGCTCGAGCGGTCATTGGGAGAACGTCATGCCGGACACCAGCACGGAGATCGCAACGATCTCGACGCGCGCCGTACGCGGCCACGAACGCGTCGACTTCTGGGTCGACCATGTCGCGCGCACGCTCGTGCGGATCGAATGCAGCGGCAAGTCGTCCGAAGGCATCGACGCGACGCTGCGCAGGCGCGATCTCGGGCTGTTCGGTGCCTGCGACATCGTCGCGAACCGGCATGCGGTCGTGCGCACGTCGCACAACATCCATGCGGACCAGCGCGACGCCGTGTTCATCTGCCTGATGCACGCGGGGCAAGGCTATACGTTCCAGGACGTCGACTGCATGCAGCACGGGCCCGGCGACCTCGTCCTCTACGACACGTCGATGCCGTACGGTCACGGCTTTCCCGCCGACATGGCGATGACCGTGCTCGACGTGCCGCGTGACGTGTTCGAAGCGCGCGTCGGCCCGTGGCGCTACCGCAGCCTGGTCAAGATCGACCGTGACGACGGCGTCGCATCGTGGGCCGTGCGGCAGGTCTACGCGCTGCTCGCCGCACCGCAGGAGCCGACGCCCGATGCGCGCGAACGGCGCGCCGCCGCGATACTCGATCTCGTGCAGTCGACGCTGCGGCTGCGCGACGGCGACGCGTCCCCGACCAAGTCGACCGTCCACACGCTGTCGCGCGCGAAGGCGTTCATCGACAGTCATCTCGCCGACGACGACCTCGACAGCCAGTCGGTGAGCCGCGCGATCAACCTGTCGCCGCGCCAGCTCGCGCGCGTCTTCGAAATCGAAGGAATGCCGCTCACGCGCTACATCCTGGCGCGGCGGCTCGAGCGCTGCCGCGCCGACTTGCGCGACCGGTCGCTGAAGCACCTGACGGTCAGCGAAATCGCGTTCCGCTGGGGCTTCAACAACAGCGCGCACTTCAGCCGCAGCTATCGCGCGCGCTTCGGCGAGACGCCGAGCGAGTCGCGTGCGTCGGCACCGGCGCCGGCCGACGCGCGATAGTCCGCCACCGTCCCCCGCCACCGTGTCCCTGCGAGGCAAGCACGGCGTCCGTTCCGGTCAAATGGGGCCGCATAGCGGCCGCTAAGCTGGCTTCCTGCGTGGCGGCACTCGTTTCGCCGCCGAACAGCAAGGAGAAGAAGCAGGATGGAGACGTACGACCATATCGTCGTCGGCGGCGGCTCGGCCGGCTGCACGGTCGCGCACCGGCTGGTGAAGGCCGGCAGGCGCGTGCTGCTGCTCGAGGACGGTCCGAAGGACGACAGCCTGTTCATCCGGATTCCGGCGACGTTCATCCGCGTGCTCGGCACGCGGCGCACGGTCACGTTCGAGAGCGAGCCGCAACCCGGTGCGGCGGGACGCAAGACCTACGTGCCGCAGGGCCGTACGCTCGGTGGCGGCAGTTCGGTCAACGCGATGCTGTACGTGCGCGGCACGCGCGACGATTACGACGACTGGGCCTCACTCGGCTGCACGGGCTGGGGCTGGGACGACGTGCTGCCCGTGTTCAAGCGCGCCGAATCGCACCTGCGGCTCTCCGAGCCGTTTCACGGCACCGACGGGCCGCTGAAGGTCGGCGACACGCGCTTCCGGCATCCGTTGAGCCTCGCGTTCGTGAAAGCCGCGCAGGAAACCGGCATCGCCTACAACGACGATTTCAACGGCGCCGCGCAACATGGCGCTGGCTTCTACCACACGACGATCTTCGACGGGCAGCGCGGCAGTACCGCGGCCACCTATCTCGCCGCCGCGATCGGCCACCCGAACCTGCGCGTGCTGACCGGCTGCCGCGTCACGCGCATCCGGTTCGACGGCCGGCGCGCGACCGGCGTCGAATGGCGGACGGAAAGCGGCGCGACGGGTTCGGCCGCCGCACGCGCCGACGTCGTGCTCGCGGCCGGCGCGCTGAGCACACCGAAGCTGCTGATGCTGTCGGGCATCGGGCCCGGCGCGCACCTGCACGCGCACGGCATCGACGTGTTGCACGACAGCCGCGACGTAGGCGCGAATTACCAGGATCATCTCGAAGTCTCGATCTACGGCCGCAGCCACGCGCCTGTCAGCCTGCTGGGCGAGGATCGCGGGCTGAAGGCGTTGCGGCACGGGCTGCAGTGGATGCTGTGCCGCACGGGCCTGCTGACGTCGAACGTCGTCGAATCCGGTGCGTTCGTCGACACGACCGGCAGCGGCCGCCCGGACATCCAGTTCCACGTGCTGCCGACGCTCGTCGGCGACGTCGATCGCGAGCCGCTGCCCGGCCACGGCCTGTCAATCAACCCGTGCCTGCTCAGGCCGCGCTCGCGCGGCTCGGTGCAACTGCGCGGCAACGATCCGGCCGCGCCGATCCTGTTCGACAGCGGCGCGCTGTCCGACCCGGCCGATGTCGACGGTCTCGTGCGCGGCGTCGCGCTCGCGCGGCAGATCATCCGCGCGCCGTCGCTCGCCCGCATCGTGCGCGAAGCCGAGACGCTGACCGATACGGCACTCGCCGACTACGTGCGGCGCCGCGCGAAAACCGTCTATCACCCGGCCGGCACCTGCCGCATGGGCAACGACGAACACGCGGTCGTGACGCCGCGCCTCTCGGTGCAGGGCGTCGAAGGCTTGCGGATCTGCGATGCGTCGGTGATGCCGCGCATCGTGTCCGGCAACACGAACGCGCCGACGATCATGATCTCGGAGCGCTGCGCCGAATTCATGCTGGCGGAATGACACGACGCGGCGCGGCGCGTATGCGCCGTCGTTCACTGTACTAAAAGAAACGGCGCGTGAGACACGCGCCGCCGCTCCATCCGCATCGACTGCCGGAATCAGCCCCCGGCCGTACGTGCCGCCTCGCGCAGCGCCATCGGCGACGCGCCATAGCGCTCGCGTATCGCACGGCTGAAGTGCGCCTGGCTCGAGAAGCCCCAGCGAAACGCGATTTCGCCGACACTCGCCTTGCGCAGCCGCGCATCGGTCAGCTCGCGATGCGCATGCGACAGCCGTTCCGACCAGATGTGCTGCGTGATCGACTCGCCTTCGGCCGCAAAGAGCCGGCTCAGATGTCGCAGCGACAACCCGACCGCGTCGGCGACGGCCTGCGGCCCGAGCTCCGGGTCACCCAGGTGCGTCGCGATGTACTGCTTCGCGGTCAGCAGATACGACAGCGACGCGCGCGATGCGCCTGCACCGTTCACCTCCGCATCGATGAGCTCCGCGATCAGCGTGCGCGTGTGTTCGGCGAACTGCGCGGCGTCGCGCTCGACCGGATCCTTCATGAACCGCTCGACACTCGCGCGCAACGTCGCGCCGAGCATCGCGCCCGCGCCGGGCTTCGGCGCGATCCGCAGCGGCAGCGCCGCCAGTTCCGCATCGAGCCGTTCGTCGAACGTCGTGATCGGGATATCGATCAGCAGCTGCCGCATCGGCGTGAGGAATCCGAATAGATAAGGCACGCGCGTGTCGTAGACGACGACATCCCCGGCTTCCGCGAGCAGGCACCGGTCGCGCTGGATGAAATACGCGCGGCCGCTCAGGATCTGGCACGCGAACAGCGACTCCTTCGGCAACTGGCGCACCAGCGCTGGGCTGCGTTCGATCACGTGATCCTGGCCGCTGATGTCGGCGAGGCCAAGGCCCGGCAGCGCGATATCGGTCTTCTCGACCTCGAGCCCGGCCGGCGATAGCGACGAGCAGCGCAGGCCGACCAGCGTCGCCGCGTTGAACGCGTCCCAGTACGCCATCCGGTCGCGCACCGGCACGTCGGCGGTCGAGCCTCGCGTGCGGGAAAAAACGGTCGAATTCGTCACGTCGCCTCCTGCTGGCGCCCGTCGTACGGAGCGGCATGCATTGCGGAATTGGGGGATGGATCGTTTAAACGTCGTGCGGTGCGATGTCCGGCCCGATCAAGCAATTCGTCCAGCCCAGTCAAGAGCGGCGCGCACCTGCTGGCTAAAGTCGAGCCCACGACACCCAAACACAAGGAGACGAACCGTGGTCGACAAAGCCGTAGCCGAATTCTGGCAAAACATCCCGCCGATTGCCAATCCGTTCAAGCCCGATGCGTTGCCCGAAGCGTACATCGCGAACGCGGCCACCGACGACGAGCGCTATTACGTTCCGTTCACCGAAACGGTTTCGTCGCGGCCGCTGTGGATCTCGCCGTCGCAGAACAAATGGTGCGACATCCTGATGGCGAAGCAAGCAGGGCTCGTGAACCGGCACTATCACCCGCACGAGGTGTTCGCGTACACGCTGTCGGGCAAGTGGGGCTACCTGGAACACGAATGGACCGCGACGCGCGGCGATTTCGTGTACGAGACGCCGGGGGAGGGCCACACGCTCGTCGCATTCGATCACCCCGAGCCGATGCGCGCGTTCTTCATCGTCAAGGGGCCACTGATCTGGCTCGACGACGAAGGCAATCCCGACGGCTACTTCGACGTGCACTCGTACATCGCGATGTGCAAGGCGCACTACGAGAAGGTCGGCCTCGGCGCGCAAGCGATCGAGAAGCTGTTCCGCTGACGCGCGGCGAGGCTCACCATGACATCCCCTTCCTCCTCCAGGCCCGCATGGACGTACGAGAACAGGCTGCTGCTGATCCTGTTCATGACGTTCGGCTTCGTATTCTTCGACCGCCTCGCGCTGTCGTTCCTGTTCCCGTTCATGTCGGCCGAGCTGCACCTGACGAATGCGCAGCTCGGCATGGTGTCGTCCGCGCTCGCGCTCACGTGGGCGTTGTCGGGCGCCGCGACCGGCGCGTGGTCCGACGCGCGCGGCACCCGCAAGCCGCTGCTGATCGCCGCCGTGATCGGCTTTTCCGTGTTCTCGGCGCTGTCGGGGCTCGTCGGCGGCTTCGCGAGCCTGATCGCGTTCCGCGCACTGATGGGCATCGCCGAAGGCCCCGTGCTGCCGCTGTCGCAATCGCTGATGGTCGAGAGCTCGACGCCGAGCCGCCGCGGGCTGAACATGGGCCTGCTGCAGGGCTCCGCCGCCGGCCTGCTCGGCGCGATGATCGGCCCGCCGGTCGTGATCGGCATCGCGACCGCGTACGGCTGGCGCCACGCGTTCTTCGTATCGTGCATCCCCGGCTTCCTGATCGCGTTCTGCATCTGGCGCTGGGTCCGCGAAAGGCCGCCCGGCGGTGCACGGCATGCGCAGGCCGACACCGTCGGCGCGCCGGCCGCGGGCGGCGCAGCGATCAGCCGCTGGGCGCTGCTGAAGGAACGCAACATCCTGCTTTGCATGCTGATCAGTTGCTTCTTCCTCACGTGGTTCATCGTGATCATCTCGTTCGCGCCGGTGTTCCTCGTCGAGAGCCGCCACCTGTCCCCTGCCGACATGGGCGTCGTGATGACCTGCCTCGGCGCCGCGTGGGTGTTCTGGGGTTTCGCGGTGCCCGCGATCTCCGACCGGATCGGCCGCAAGCCGACGATGATCGCGTTCGCGCTGATCGCCGCCGCGTGCCCCGTCGCGATGATTCACGCGAATTCGCTGGGGGCGCTCTGCGCGCTCGTACTCGCGACCTACACGGGCCTCGGCTGTTTCACGCTGTTCATGGCGACGATCCCCGCCGAAACCGTCGCGCCCCGTTCGATCGCCAGCGCGCTCGGGCTGATCATGGGCGCCGGCGAACTGATCGGCGGCTTCGTCGCGCCGACCGTCGCCGGCTTCGCCGCCGACAAGTACGGCCTGCAGTTCGCGATGTGGACGTCGGCGACCGGCGCGATCCTCGCGTGCGTGCTGTCGTTCGGCCTCGTCGAAACCGCGCCCGCCGTGCTGCGCAAGCGCGCGCTCGCCGGCACGGCCGCGAACCGTCTCGATACACAGAACCTCGGAGGACGCTGACATGCGTGCACTTCAATGGCATGGCCCGCGCGACGTCCGTCTCGTGGAAATCGATACGCCGCGCGCCGGGCCGGGCGAGGTACGCATCGCGGTCGCGTATTGCGGCATCTGCGGCAGCGACCTGCACGAATACGCGGACGGCCCGCACGCGATTCCGGTCGACACGCCGCATGCGTTGTCCGGCCGCACCGCGCCGCTGACGCTCGGCCACGAGTTCTGCGGCACCGTTGTCGAAGTCGGCGAAGGCGTGACGACGCTGAACCCCGGCGATTGTGTCGCCGTCGAGCCCGAATATCGCTGCCACCAATGCGCGTACTGCCGTTCGGGGTCGTACAACCTGTGCGTGTCGATGGGCTTCGCCGGGCTGATGGGCGACGGCGGGATGGCCGACTTCGCGGTCGTGCCCGCCTACATGCTGTATCGGCTGCCCGACGGCGTGAGTCTCGAACAGGCCGCCGTGATGGAACCAGCCGCCGTCGCGCTGCACGCGCTGCGCCGCGCCGAGCTCCGGCTCGGCGATACGTGCGCGGTGTTCGGGCTCGGGCCGATCGGCCTGCTGCTGATCCAGCTCGCGAAGCTGCAGGGTGCGACGACCATCGTCGCGGTCGACGTGTCGCCCGAGCGCCTCGCGGCCGCCGCACGCTTCGGCGCAACGCACACGTTCAATGCGCGCACGCTCGACGCGTCCGTGCTGCGCGACGCGATCCACGAGGCGTCGGGCGGGCTCGGTGTCGATGCGAGCTTCGAGGCGGCCGGCTTGCCGGCCACGTTCGAGGCGGCAATGCAGGCACTGCGCAAGGGCGGCCGCGTCGTGATGGTCGGCCTGATGCCCCAGGCGGGCTTCGACGCGTTCCGCGCGGTCAACGACGAACTGACCTTCACGGCGAGCGTCGGCTACCGGCATGCGTACGAGGACCTGCTGCGCATCGTCGCGTCGGGCGCGCTCGATCTCACGTCGATCGTCACGCGCACCGTGTCGCTGGAGGACGCCGTCGCCGACGGCTTCGACGCGCTGCTCGCCGATCGTACGCAGATCAAGATCCTGGTTTCCCCCGCGCAGCGGCACGCGCGCTCCACCCACGCCGTCGAGAGTATCGAACATGAGTCGCCAGTGGTTATTTGAGGGCAAGACCGTCGCCATAACGGGCGGCACGTCAGGCATCGGCGCGAGCACTGCGTGGCGCTTCGCGGAAGCCGGCGCATCGGTCGTTGCGCTTGGGCTCAACGCGAACGGCGCACATGCGCCGGTGCATCCGCGCGTCCGGTGCATGGAGCTGGACGTGACCGACAGCGACGCACTGACACGCACGATCGCCGCCTTGCCGCGGCTCGACGTGCTCGTCAACGGCGTCGGCATCAGCCGGCATGCGGACGAATACCGGATGGACCAGTTCGAACTCGTGCTGAACGTGAACCTGACGTCGGTGATGCGCGCGTCCGACGCCGCGTTGCCGGCGCTGTCCGTACAAGGCGGCAGCATCGTCAACGTCGCATCGATGTACACGTACTTCGGCAGCAAGGACCGCCCCGCGTACAGCGCGAGCAAGGGCGGCATCGCGCAGCTCACGCGCTCGCTCGCGCAGGCGTGGGCCGATCGCGGCATTCGCGTGAACGCGGTCGCCCCCGGCTGGATCGACACGCCGCTCAGCAGCGGCCTGATGGCCGACACGCAGGCGTCGCGCCGCATCCTCGAGCGCACGCCGCTCGGGCGCTGGGGCACGGCCGACGAAGTTGCGGACGTGATCCTGTTTCTGTGTTCGCCCGGTGCATCGTTCGTGACCGGCGCGGTCGTGCCGGTGGATGGCGGGTATTCGACGGTCTAGCGCGCGGCGCACGGCGTGTCGGCGGGCGGGCAGCGCTCCCCGATGCCCCGTGCGCGACGCGCCCCGTTCGGTTGCACCTGATTCGGGATCGTTCCGGTTCAGGTTTCTTCATATCAATCAGTAGTCCAATCAAAAATATCCGACCCGATCGGAAACATGTGAGGAGCACATTGGAGATGACGAAAAAGACCCTTCTGGCGCTCGCGGCATGCGCCATTCCCGCCGTGGCGTTCGCGCAAAGCAGCGTAACGATGTTCGGGCTGATGGACGCCGGCATCAGCTACGTCAGCAACGAAGGCGGCCACGGCAATGCGAAATTCGACGACAACATCTTCTTCCCGAACCTGCTCGGTTTCGAAGGCAAGGAGGATCTCGGCGCGGGCACGCGCGCGATCTTCCGGCTCGTGAACCAGTATTCGCTCGGCAACGGCTCGATCATCGGCGGCGGGCTGTTCGCGCGGCAGGCCTACGTCGGGCTGGAAAACGACCGCTACGGCAAGCTCACGCTCGGCAACCAGTACGAGTTCATGGTCGATGCGCTCGCCGGCAGCGGCAACGAGATCGCGCAGGATCTCGTCGGCCTGTACGGCTTTCGCAACGGGCCGTTCGACAAGCTCGCGCTGCCGAACAACCCGACCGGCGCGTTCGACTGGGATCGTGTCGCGGGCAGCAATCGCGTCGCGAACTCCGTCAAGTACACGAGCCCGTCGCTGTCGGGCCTGACCTTCGGCGCGCTATACGGTTTCGGCAACGTCGCGGGGTCGGTCGGCGCGAACAACACGGTCAGCGTCGGCGCGAGCTACGACAACGGCCCGTTCGGCGCGGGCGCGGCCTATACGAACGAGAAATACGGCGCGGCGGCCGGGCTGCCGGCCACCAGCGTGCGCAACTGGGGCGCGGGCGTGCACTACACGCTCGGCACGGTCACGGGGAAGGCGCTCGTGACGACCGTGCGCAACGCCGCGAACGGCGCGGGCGTCTGGTCGGCCGAGGCCGGCGCGTCGTGGCATCCGTCGCCCGCCTGGGTGGTCGGCGCGAGCTACACGTACATGAAAGGCAACGACACGCTCGACAACGCACATGCGCACCAGTTTCTCGCCGCCGTCCAGTACTGGTTGTCGAAGCGCACGATGGTGTACGTGGCGGGTGTGCATCAGCGCGCAAATCACGGCAGCAACGCGCAGATCAACGGCGTGATGGATGCGAACGGCGCGTCGAGCGGCGCGCTGCAATCGATCGCCCGAGTCGGATTCAGTACGCGGTTCTGACGGGGCGGGATCGATTGCGTCGCCCGCGTCGCCGGGCCGACGCAACCGATCGGTTTGGGTCGAACCGGCGCGTTACCGGGCCTTCATGCGGCAACGCGCCTGTCCTGCACTCAAAAGCGGATCGTCACGGATTTCGGTTCCGTATAAGCGTCGATGAACGCCGACCCGTATTCGCGGCCGACGCCGGACCCTTTCGCGCCGCCGAACGGCACGGCCGGATCCACCAGCGTATGCATGTTCACCCACACGGTGCCCGCCGCGATGCGCGGCACATGACGAAGCGCCTTCGACAGATCGTTCGTCCAGAGGCTAGCGGTCAGCCCGAACGGCGTGTCGTTCATCATCGCGATCAGTTCGTCCTCGTCGTCGAACGGCACGAACGCGCCGACCGGCCCGAAGATTTCGTTGCGGTACACGCTCGACTGCAGCGACTTCGGCACGACGAGCGTCGGCTTCACGTAGAACCCGTCGCGCGCATACGCGCCGCCGCCCGCGACGATGTCGTCGCCCTCCGCTTTCGCCTGCGCGAATGCATCGAGGCACTTGCGGAACTGCGGCTCGTTGCAGACCGGGCCGATCATGCCCGCGTCGTCCATCGGATCGGACGGCTCGAAGCTGTCGAGGCGCGCCTTCAGTTTTCCGACGACTTCATCGAACTGCGAACGATGCACGAAGAAGCGCTCCGCCGACGCGCAGATCTGCCCGCTGTGCAGGAACCCGGCCTCGACCACGCCGTCGAGAATTTTCTCGACCGGCGTATCCGGCAGGAATGCGGCCGCGTTCTTGCCGCCCAGTTCGAGCGTGAAGCGCGTGAGGTTCGCGTTGACGGCTTCTTCGCCGATGATGCGGCCGGTCGGCACCGAGCCCGTGAACGAGACCTTCGCCACGCGAGGATCCCGAATAACCTTTGCCCCGACCTTGCCCGCACCGTTGATGACGTTCAGCGTCCCCGGCGGCAGGCCCGCTTCGGTACCGAGCTCGGCGATACGCAGCATCGTCAGCGGCGTGAATTCCGACGACTTGATCAACACCGTGTTGCCGGTCGCGAGCGCCGCACCGAATTTCCATACGGGAATCATCACCGGGAAGTTCCACGGGATGATGCCGAAGACAACGCCGAGCGGCTCGCGCAGCGTAAACGACGTGTACCGCTCGCCATTCATGCTCGGAAACGACGGCGCCAGCGTTTCGCCCGCGATCTTGGTCGCCCAGCCCGCGTAGTAGCGCAGCCAGCGCGCCGACCACGCGACCTCGATCATGCGCGACACGCCGATCAGCTTGCCCGATTGCGCGGTTTCGATCTGCGCGATCTCCTCGCCGTGCGCATCGATCAGATCCGCGAACCGCAACAGGATGCGCTCGCGATCGGCCGGTGTCATGCGCGCCCACTCGCCGCGAAACGCGCGATCGGACGACGCGATCGCGGCCTCGATCTCGTCGTCGGTCGCCTGCGCGACGGAACCGACCACCGCTCGCGTCGCCGGGTTCACGACCTCGATCCGTTCGCCACCGCGGCCGGCCACCGCCCGCCCGTCGATGTACTGACCCTGCTCGCGCGCGAGAAACGCTTTGACTTCGTCCAGCATCTGTACCAGCGCCATCTGTTTACCTCCGGAAATCGATTGGGATGAAAAATCGGTCAGGCCGCGTTCGCGATCAGGTCCGACGCCTTTTCGGCGAGCGCGATCGTCGGCGCATTCGTGTTGCCGCTCGGGATACTCGGCATCGTCGAACTGTCGGCCACCCGCAGCCCCGCGATGCCGTGCACGCGCAGTTGCGGATCGACGACGGACGACGCCGCGTCCGTGCCCATCCGGCACGTGCCCACCGGGTGATAGACCGTCTTCGCGGCGCCGCGCACCCAGTCCTCGATCGCGGCTTCGTCGTCGGGCGGGCAGTCCGGCGAGAAGACTTCGTCGACGAGTGCGGCGAGCGCGGGCTGGCGCAGCAGCTTCAGCGCGAGCTTCGCCGCGCGGATCTGGCCGTCCACGTCCCGGCGGTCGGACAAGTAGCGGCCATCGATGCGCGGCAAGTCGTCCGGGTTCGACGAGCGGATCGTCACGCGGCCGCGCGAACGCGGCTGCAGATGCCCCGTCTTGATGGTGATGCCGTGCGTGCGACCCCGCGTGACGCCGACCGGATCGTCGAACGAGTCGATCGTCGGCAGGAAATGAAACTGGACATCCGGTTGCCCCTGGCCGCAGGTGTCGACGAACGCGAACCCTTCGAGCACCGGCGACGTCAGGACGCCCGAGCGGAAGCACTTCCACTGGATGCCGTGCTTGAGCGCGCGCCAGCCGCGATCCTCGCCGTAGAGCGAGATCGGCGCGTTGATGGTCGCGTTGACCGACATGTGCAGGTGATCGTGGAAATTTTCGCCGACCGGCAGCACGTGCCTGACCGCCACCCCCGCGTCGTCGAGCACGCCGCGCGGCCCGATGCCGGAAAGCTGCAGGATCTTCGGCGAGCCGATCGCGCCGGCCGTCAGGATGACTTCCGCACGCGCCCGGGCCGTCACCTTGCGGCCGCCCTGCCGATACGTGACGCCGGTTGCACGGCCGCCTTCGATTTCGATCCGCTCCACCAGCGCATCGACTTCGAGTTGCAGTTCCTGGCGGTGCCTGACCGACTTCAGATAGGTCGCGGCCGTCGAGCCGCGCTCGCCGTTGAAGATCGTCGCCTGATAGAACCCGACACCCTCCTGCCGCTCGCCGTTGTAGTCGATCAGATAATCGAGGCCCATCTGCTGGCCGGCCCGCACGAACGCCTGCGACAGCGGATGGCGATAGCGGATCTCGGTGACTTGCAGATGTCCGTCGTTGCCGTGATTGGGCGCGGTCAGCGACTCGTTGTTCTCCGCCTTCGCGAAGTAGCGCAGCATGTCGTCCGCGCCCCAGCCGGTGCAGCCGAATTCGTTCTCCCAACGGTCGTAGTCGTTGCGGTGCCCGCGCACGTAAAGCATCCCGTTGACCGAACTCGAGCCGCCGAGCACGCGCCCTTGCGGCACCGCGATCGAGCGGCCCTTCACGTCGTCCGACGGCTCGGCCGCATACGGCCACGTATGGCGCGGAATCGCCTTGGCGATCCCGCCCGGCATGTGGATGAACAGGTCCTTGTCGTGCCCGCCCGCTTCCAGCAGCAGGACGGTGCCCTTGCGGCGCTCGACGAGACGGGTCGCAAGGGTGCAGCCCGCCGACCCGGCGCCAATGACGATGTAATCGAAGGTTCTATCGGACATCTGCTATGCATCCGCCGTCGCCCGGCGACCTGCGCCGGCCCGCGCTGCCGCGGCCTGCGTCCGTCGTCCGCCTTCGGCGGCGTCTCCTTGAAATCGGTGGTTGTTCTGAATGGCGCGAGCCGGCCCGTGCGGTGCGCCGCGACGCGGCGGGCATCGCGCCGGCGAAGGCACGCCCCGGGCGGACGAAGTGTCGTCCGCTTGCCGATTCTAGGAGCGCGTCGCCCGCGCAAATCGGCGCTCCGTGCACACTTTTGGCCTCAGCGTGCAGAACCGCGCGGCACGCGACCGGCGGGGCGGAATTTCGGTCAGGATGCGTGTAATGACGCGATCCGCGCCCGCCGCCGACCATCTGCATGCACGGCTCGCCTACCCGCCTCGGGCATTTGCATTAACCTTGGTACGTTCCAGGATCTTCCCTCTCCCGGCCATGGCACATGAACTCGTCGTCAGCGCCAGCAACGGCAGCGCCAATCTGCGTGAACTCGTCGCGGAGAGTTTTCTGCCGCTGGTTTTCCACGACACCGGCCCTCTTTTCCGGATGTCGGTGCGCGTTGCGTCGGTGGGCGGGCTGCGCATGGCGGAGGTGGACACCACGGCCGTCCGGGTGGACCGCGATCGCGCACTCGCTGCGCGCGCGGAAAGCGACTGCTACAAGATCCTGTTCCAGATCGCCGGGCAAAGCCGCATCACGCAGCGCAACACGACGTCGACCGTCAATCCGGGGGAGTGGGTGATCTACGACGCGACCCAGCCGTACCGGATCGAATCCGCGAACGCGTCGCGCTTCGTCGCCGCGCTGACGCCGCCGCGCAGCAGCACGATGTGGCGGTGGTTCGTGGAGCGGGCGGGCGTCCAGGTTCGCCAGACCGTCGGCAATGCGCGGCTGGCGCTTCAGTCCATCCACTTCCTGATGGACGGGCAGGTGCCGAACGATCCGGAAAGCCTGTTCGGCTTCGAACAGTCGACGCTGATGCTGCTCGATTCGGTGATCCGCCGCGAAGCCGGCGATTCGCTGACCGGCGCCGACGCGCGCAGCGCGGCCTTGCGCATGAATGCCGAAATCCATCTCGCGCATCACTACCACGACCCCGACCTGTCGCCCGACCGGCTGGCAAGCGCATTGAACGTATCGAGGCGCACGCTCTACAGCGCACTCGCCACGACCAACCAGACGCCGCAGAGCCTGATCCAGGAATACCGGCTGCAAGCGAGCCGGCGCGCGCTGGAGGATCCGGCAGATACCAACCGGAACCTGCTGGAGCTGGCGATCGCGTGCGGCTTCTCGGACATCACGCATTTCGGGCGGGCGTTCAAGGCACGGTTTGGATGCAGCCCCGGGGCTTACCGGCTCGCGCATCGAAATATTCCGGGGTCTTGAAACGCTGTTTCCGGCGACCGCTCACCCTTCCGGATGCCGTAATAAATGCGGAGCAACAACAAGACAGCGGCGATCGAAGCATGTAACGGGAATAAATCCGCCCCGGCTCCGGTATATCGGGGGTCGCCACGCCTTCGCCGCGCCGGACGTGCGGGCGTGCGACACCCCACCCGAAACAGCGAGACCGCTCATGTCACAGCCCAACCACACCGCCTACGCACGCTTCGCGATCGCCATGCACTGGTCAATCGCGATCCTGATCCTGTCGAACCTGTCGATCGGGCTCTACATGGATACGTTCCCGCACAACTCGTCGCAGTTCAACGGCATCCTGTTCTATCACGCGTCGATCGGCAGCCTGATCTTCATGCTGACCGTGCCGCGCCTCGTGTGGCGCGCGACGCACACGCCGCCGCCGCTGCCGGACAGCGTTCCGGCATGGCAGGCGCGGATCGCCGGCGCACTGCACGGCGTGCTGTACCTGCTGCTGTTTCTCGTGCCGGCGACCGGCTACGTGCACCGCCTCGCCGGTGCGCATCCGGTCAGTTTCTTCGGCATCGCGAACCTGCCGATGCTCGTCGGCCGCGACGAGCCGTTGCGGCTCCTGACCGACGCGCTGCATCGCGCACTGGTGCTGACGCTCGGCTTGCTGCTGGCCATGCATGTCGCGGCCGCGCTGAAACACAAGTTCGTCGATCGCGACGGTGTTGCCGGGCGGATGGGTATTTGAGCGGGCGCGCCGGAATCGAGCCGGCGAACAACCGGCCGAGTCACAGAAACAGCAGTGCCGGATTCAACTCCGGTTCGCCGCACGGCAGTGCGCACCACCCGAGTTCCACCGGAACCGAATAAAGCCGTCGCGCGCCAAAACGCGGCCAGAAATGACACAGCCCCGGCGCGATGACTTGCACCACGGACAAGCCGATGTCGGGCCGCGTCTTGTCGACGACGAGCACGTCGATGCCGGCCGCCGCGATGCGCCCGACGCAATGCGCGAGCGCCGCCGGCAACGACGCGGTGTCGATCGGCTGCCACGTCGAGCGCGTCGTGCAGCGCACGCCGTTCGCCGGATACAGGAATCCGGTCGCCGAAAGCTTGTCGCGATCCCACGGGTGCGGCGCCTGAGCCGCGACATCGAGCAACTGGTTGACTTCGGTCAGCGCGCGCTGCACCGCGATCCGGCCGTCCGGATGGGAGCCGAAGCCGATCGAAAAGCGCCCGTCCTGTGGATTTTCCGCCAGCGCGGCCACCGTCGGCACCCCGAGATCGGTGGTGATGTCGAGCGCCCACAAACGCCACCCCAACGTCGTGTATTCATGCACGAGCGCATCGAAATACGGATCGTCGAAACTCGCGAGATCGATGCCGGGGCGCGGGATCCGGTTGTACCACCAGATCGCGACCGCATCGCGCTCGATCAGTTCGAGCATCCCCTGCAAAATCGCCTCGTCGATGCTCGATCCCGCCGCGCAGCCGTTGGGATTGTGTACGCATGCGGCATGCGCCTGCGCACTGTCCGGCGTTTCCGCATAGCAGTAGCTCAGCGGTACGAGGTGGCGCCTGCCGGTCACGAGCGACCAGGCCGGTGTCCAGTCGATGACATCACGCGTCGTGAAGCGCGGCGGCACCTGTTTTCGAACATCGCGGGTCAATGCGTTGATCGCATCCCGCGCGTCGAATTGCCGTTCGCTGAACTGCTGAAGATCGTTCACGTGGATCGGGACGGCGTCGCATGCCGGATCGGCGAGCAGGCTTGCCATGCTTCCGGTCAGCGTCGCCTCGTCGCCTTGATACACGCTGCTGAACCGTTCGAGCGCCTCGCATAGCGCGCTCACGCGGGCTTGTTCGTCGGTGCGGCCCTTGCCGGAGCAGATCCTGTCGAACCGGTTGCTGCCCGGTACGGCGGCCGGGCACACGAGAAAGCCCGATGCATAGACCTTGCGCAGGCCCGCGTGTCGCTTCGGCATCGGATGCAGGTACGCGATCGCGCCGCTGACCGGCGATATCAGAGGGGCGTAACGCTCGAACACCTGTTGCGGGTCGGCGGTACGGTAGCCGCCATCAGCGCGCGCCAACGGTGCATGCTCGGCGAGCCGCGGCGCCCGCGCCGCCTGTTCGCGCATCCACGCCGGATTGCCGCAGCACGGGCATTGCGGACGCTTCAGCACGCGGTGCCGTTCGGCGGCCAACGTGTCGATGCGCTGCGCCACGATATGGGTTTGCAACCGTTCCGATGCCGTGCGATTGACGGCGATCTGCTCGACCGTCGCCGCCACGAGCGCCGCCGCCGCGGCTGCCCCGGCGCGCGAGGCAGCCGGCGGCAGACGCGTCGCATCGCTGCCGTGATGGCGCGCGAGCAGCGCCTCGACCGGCCGGTTGATGCGAATCCAGTAGCGCACGCATTCGATGCACGGCGCGTCGGCAAGCGCGCCGCCGCCGGCCAGCAACGGCCCGATCAGCGTCTGCACGCCGCCGGCCGCCACGACGAGCAATGCGCCGCCGCGCGCCGCCACGCGGGCGGCGCACGCGGCGAGATCGTCGCGGTCGTGCGTATCGGTAATCGCGACGGTCAATTCGGCGTCCGGCACGACTTCGATGCCGGCCGTGTCGAGCGCGTGCCTGAGCGCCGCATCGTCGGCACCGAACGCCTCGACCGCGACGCGCAGTCGGACGACGCGCGCACAAGCGGCATCGCCGTCGAGGCCGGCGCGCTCGAAGAAACCGCGCGCCGCATCGTCGTCGTGCGGCGAGTCGGCGCGCACGTACCCGCGACGCACCAGGTGATCGAGCCGCGCAAGCACATCCCATTCGCCAAACGTGCCGGCAAGCGACGTCACGATTTCGGCAATCGTCATCCGTGCCCGCAAGCACGCGGCAATTCGCACGAAGATCGCGCCGGACAGCATCGCGCGTTTGAATTCGTCGACGACGAACAGCGTCTCGGGGCCCGCATCGAGCACGAGCAAATGCGGTTTGAAGCGCAACACGCGCGAAAGGTCATCGAGCATCGTCGGGTTCCGTGCGGTGGGTCAACAAACATCGCGCGGCCGGGGCAACCGGCCCGGGCCACGCGACGGGGTGCGGCTCGGCCGCGCCGGGTCAGCAGCAGGTGAACTGGTAGCTCGACCCTGCGTCGCAGTAGGCCGCGAGCGCGACGGCCTCTTCGTCCGGATCAGTCGGTTGCTCCGGTATGCCGACGGTGATCACGTTGCGCGGCAGGTTCCAGCTTCCGCTGCCGTTTCCGTGGTTCGTCCAGCCATGATCGCCGTCCGTCTTGACGATCTCGATGTCGATGATCCACGGGCACTGGTAACCGAAGTATTTCGCCAGCGTCTCCAGTGGCTTCTCCAGCAGTTCATCCTTGAACTGCGGGTTCCGCCAGGAAAGCGCGATCGCTCTCAGATAGACCTTCTGAAACTCCAGCATCGATTCGAGCGTCGGATTAGCGTTGTCCTTTGCCATGTCGGGTTCCCCGTGTCATTCCATGTTGGTGATGTGGTTCGCGTTGTACGCGGCCAGCGCCTGCTCGAATTGCGTCTCGTCCGCCGGCGCGGGCGGCAGGAACAGGGTGAGCTTGTTTTTCGGGCCGGACGCCCAGTCACCGTTGACACCCGGCGTCCAGGCCGACGACTTGGTCTGCACCTTCAGGTCGAGATTGAACGGAAAGTGATAGTCGAAATGCTCGCGCAACGCGTGGGCCGGATTGGCCTCCAGCTCGTCGAGAAACGCCGGGGAATGCCACGCGAGGGAGATCGCCCGGATGACGGTTTCCCGATACTCGAGAAACTGTTCGTACGTCGGTAATCGAAGATCCTTGCTCATCGCTATGTTCTCCTGATTGATGAATGAAACGACTTACGGCAACGACTGCAACATCACTCCGGCTAGCCTGGCAATGCGGCCCATGCCCGCCGCCGTTGCAACTTCGCAAGCGCGCCGGCACGCGGCCAGCGCGGCCACGCCGCCGCATCGCGGATCGGCCTGGCGCAAGTACTCGCACTTCTTCAGCAGCAGCTGTGCTTCGTAATACCGCTCTCCGGTCGACTCGCACCACGCGAGGCACTGCTCGATCTGCGCAAGCGCGGCGGGGTAGTCGCCTCGCCCGGCATCCAGCTCGGCCAGCAGCGACGCGTAGTAGGTCAGGCCGAGCAGGCCGCCCGACTGTCGCTGCGCCTCGAGATGCGCGACGACGCCCGCGCGATCCCCTTGCGCCCACGCATGAATGATTGCGGCGTAGTGCCCGACCGCGCGCAGCCGATGCCCCTCCGACAGACGGAGAATCGCTTCCGACAGCGTGCGGGTCGCGTCGCGCTCGCCCGCCAGCTGGTGCGTGCGAGCGAGGTACATCATCGTGACGCCGAGCGTGGGCAAATGGTCGAGGCAGGTCGCGCAATACACAGCCTCGCGCGCCAATGCGAGCGAGGCCTGCGGATCGTCGTCCATGCACCAGCGCACGCTCGCGAGCGACGCCATCGTCCACGCGCGCGTATCGAGCCCCAGGATGCGCCGATGGCCCGCGTCGCGCCGCACGTCGTAGCCGGCCAGCGCTGCGTCGAATGCGGTGCGGGCGCGCGCATAGTCGCCGTCGACCCACAGGCTCATGCCGCGCATCGCATCCGCCGCGACCTGAACGCCGGCATCGCCACGCTCGGTCGCGAGCGCGTCGAGCCGCATGCCGATCCCGCGCACGGTGGGACGATCGCCAGCGACGTGGTAGTAGGTCGACAGCGTCCATAGCGCGCTGATCTCGAGCTCCGGGTCGTCGAGCGTCTGCATCTGCCGCAACAGCTGCTCCGCATGCTCGCGCACCTGCGGATCCGCCCAGCCGAACCGTGCCATCATCGCGTGCGTCAACGTGGCGCGGATGCGCGCGCGGTCGTGCTCGCGTTGCGCGTAGTCGGCGTCGCCGAGCCAGTCGAACACCGACTGCCCGTAGCGGATCGCGTCGTCGTACCGGGAACGTCCGAGTGCGCGACACGCCGCGTCGATGCCGTGGGCGATCGCGTCGGCAACGGCACCCGCGCGCGCGAAGTGCTCCGCGACCCCGAACGCATGCGCACCGGCGCCGCGATCGGCTTGCGCGGCCAGCGCGCGGCCAACGCGTGCGTGGTTGCCGCGCCGCACGGCGGGCGGCATCGACTCATACGCCGCATCGCGAACCAACGCGTGGCGGAACGAATAGAACACGCGATCGCGCCGATGTTGCGCGTACACGATGCGCTCTTCGAGCAGCAGCCGCAGATGCACGTCGAGCGTGGCCCGATCGTGCGGCGATGCGTCGGCGAGCAATTGCGCATCCACGTCGAGCCCGATGGTCGCGGCAAGCTGCGCGGTGTCGCGCGCGTCGTCGATCCGGTCGAACACGAGTCCGAGCATGCCGCCCAGGCTGAGCGGAAGCGGATAAGGGTCCGTTGCCCGCAGCTCGGCAAGCGAGCCGTCCGCGCCGTTCATCGTCAGCTCGCGCGCCACGGCTTCGATGAACAGCGGGATGCCCGCCGTGCGCCGGGCGAGCTGGTCGAGCCAGGCCGGATCGAGCTCGCCCTGGCCCAGACACGCCGACATCAGGCGCCGCGCGTCGTCGCGCGGCAGGCGGCGCAGCGCCAGGCGTTCGGTTGCACCGCGCCAGCGCCCGAGCTTGTCGGGGCGCGACGTGAACACGATGCCGAGCGCCGCTGCGCGCGGCGAGCGCTGCAGGTACGCAAGAAAGTCCTCGGTCGAGCGATCGATCCACTGGACGTCCTCGACGACGATCAGCACCGGAGCGCCATTGCCGAGCGACACGATCAGTTGCTCGAGGACGTCGAACAACGCGTGTTGTTCGCGCGCACTCGACCACAGGAGCCCTCTCCCGTCGCAGGGCACCCCCAGCCAGGCCGCGAGTGCGGCACGGGCCGCCGCATGATCGCATTCGAGCGGCCCGATCATGGTGTCGATCGCCGCGAGCGCGATACGGGCCGGGCTGTCGGCGTCGATATGCCAGTGCGCGGCGATGAATCGCAGGATCGGAAACAGCGCGTGATTCTCCCGCTCGGGCAGGCACCCGCAATACGCGCAGGCGTAACCCTGGATCCGGACGGCCTCGCAGAACTCGTGCACGAGGCGCGACTTGCCGATTCCCGCGCCGCCGACCACGAGCCGCGCCATACCGTGCGGCGCAGGCGCGCCGCGCATTGCGCGACGATGCCGTGCGAGCGTCTCCTGCCACGCACGCAAGAGCGCGTCGAGTTCGCGCGCGCGGCCGACCATCGGTGCCCGCATGCCGGCGTCGAGCGAATCGAACGGCGTATCGGCGCGCCGCTCGCCGAGCAATTCGTGAACCGGCCGCGGCTCGAGGCCCGCCCGCGCGAGCCGCAACGAGGTCGGCCGATAGTCCGCATGCCGTTCGAGCGCAAGCCGCGCATCGTCACTGATCAGAATCTGCCCCGGCCCGGCAAGCCGCAGCAGCCGCGCAGCCACGGCGGGCGTCGATACGCCCGACATGCGCGACGCATGTGCGAGCACCTGTCCGACGTGTATCGCGGCGGCCACTTCGACGCGCCAGCTTGCGTCACCGGCGTCGCCGCCGGCCGCCGCCGGCACCGGCAGCCGTGCGCGCTCGGCCATCCGCACCATGTCGAGTGCCGTGCGCACCGCGCGCCTCGCCGGCCGGTCAATGTCGCCTTGCAGGCCGAAATGGAACAGCAGCGTGTCGCCGAGCCGTGCGTCGACCTGTGCGCCATAACCGACGGCGAGGTCCGCACACTTCGTCTGCCATTGCTCCTCGTAGCCGTCGAGCAAGTCGTCGTGATCGATTCCGGCGTGGCGTCGCCGCCCCTCTCCGGTGATCGTCACACAACAGCACAGCGTGGTGATCTGACGGTACCCGCCGACCGTTGCGATCGTCTCGATGTAGGGCGCGAACGGGCGCGGACGCGTCTGCCCGCTTGCGCGGCCGGCATCGAACTGGCCGACGAGCGCCGCGAAGTTGAGCGCGCGGAACGGCTCAGCGAGTTCGTCGGCCGACGCGGCGCGCTGCTCCGGATTCTTGCTCAGCGCGCGCCGCAATACCGCGCCGAGCGGATGCGACGCGATCGACGGCGGGAACGCGACATTCACCGGGCTGAGCTGCTGATAGAGAATATCGGCCACGCTCGCGCCGCGCATGACGACATCGCCCGTCAGGCATTCGATCACGACCAGGCCCCACGCATACAGATCGCTTCTGGGCGTCGGCGGCTCGTTGCGCAATTGCTCGGGCGCGCAATAGGACGCCGAGCCAAGCACCTCGGTCGCCAGCGTCAAGGTCTGGCGACCGACGTCTTCCGCGCCGGGCAGGAACACACCGATGCCGAAATCGAGGAGCTTCGCGTGCGGCCCGTCATCGGCCATCGTGATCACGATGTTCTGCGGCTTCAGGTCCCGATGCACGATGCCCCGCCGATGCGCGGCCGCGAGCGCGTCGAGCACCTCCGTCATCAACCGGCCCGTGTCGACGGCCGACAGCGGCCCCTCCGCTACGAGCCGGTCACGCAAGGTCCGGCCCTGCACCAGCTCGAATACGGCGAACAGCCGGCCGTCGGGCGCTTCCCCCTTGTCCAGCAACGCCACGATGTTCGGGTGCCGCAGCGCCTCGCACAGGCTCGTCTCGCGCTGAAAGCGCGCACGCCGGCGCGCGCGCTCCAGCGCGGTGCGCGCGGCGTCATCGCGCATCAGCTTGATCGCGACGGCTTGTCCCGTTTCGTCGCAGGTCGCGCGAAACACCACGCCATTGCCGCCTTCGCCGAGCAACGAGCCGAGCCGGTAATGCCACTTGCCGGCAAGTTCCGCAAACGGTGCGGCGGGCTGCCGAGGTTCAAGCGCTTCCGGCACGACGGGCGCGCGGGACACGGTCGGCAACACGGCCGGTTCTCGCGTGTTCACGAGCAATGGACTACCGGGTCCGGCGCCGGACGACGCACGCCGATACGCGGCTGGGCGGGCGGCACCGACTGGCATTCGAGATGCTCGCCGCGCATGACGCGGAACGGGAAATCGCCGAACCTGACGCTGCCGCGCCGGCGCTCGACGAGCTGGCTCGCACCCAGCCCCGGCAAGGCCGCGAACTGGCTGCGGGCGCGGTGAATCTGCACGTTGACATGGGACGTATCGATGCCGAGCATGCGCGCCAGCCGATCGAGTTCGATCCAGCCTTGCGTGGCGGCGTCATAGCCGGCCTGCATGCCGGCCGCGCGCGCACGGGCGAGTGTGACGAGACTGTAGTGGTGAGCGCGCTCGCCGAGGTCGACCACGCCCCCGCGAACATGCAGCAGCATGCGCACGTGCTCTTCGTCCCGGCTGACGAGGAATTCGAGCAGTTGTGCCGGCACGGCCGGATCGGCGGGCGCGGCGAGCATCATCGTCGAACCATTGCGCGCGAGTGCCAGGCGCCACGTGACGTCGCCGGTCGATACTTCATCGCCGTCATGGAGCGCGCGCGGCGGCAACGTGTCGTCACACAGCCATTCGCCGGCCGGCGACCGGACGATCGTGACCGGCTGCGCGGCGCGTGCGGCAAGGATCTGGCGCGGCGCGAGCACGATCGGATGCGCAGCGCCTCGTATCGGCCACAGCGTATCGGCCGGATCGTCGAGCGCATCGACGCGCCACGGCGCGATGCCTGCCCTGCCGAACCGGATCACGTCGCCTGGCTGCAGCACCGCGTGCTCGCCGTGGCGTAACGGCACGCCGGAAAGCGACGTGCCGTTGCTGCTGTGATCGTGGAGCTCCCACAGCCCGCCGATCCAGCGGATATGGGCGTGAACACGGGACACCGACGCATCCGGGACGACCGTATCGCAGCGCGCGGCATCGCGGCCGAACACGTGATACGCGCGGAGCAGGCACGCTTCGCCGGATGAATCGTTCTTGAGTATCGCCATGGCTGCCCCGTATCGGATTGGCCCGGACCGCTCGAGTGACGCATCGACGCCCGGGCAAACGATTGCGTCGATGATCGCGAACGATGTTGCCCGTTCGCCGCCTCGTTACCAGTTTCTTCGTCAGCTTCCTTTCGAATCGTTACTCATCCGGCACTTGTTATTTCGGCTAATTGAATGGCCGACTGTATTGTTTTCTTTAAATCGAGCAACTTGATGAAAATCCTGCCAAATAAAATCACTCATCGCAATCGAAATGCTCAACTCCCGCTTTGATATTGCAATGCTTTACATTTTCGGAGAATTTTCAGTTTTCATATAAAGGGTCGAAAATCTTAATCGCCTCGCGAGCCCTGACAGGCTTGCGTCAGGAAGAAACATTCACATTGGATGACGGCACGGATTTAAATACCTTTGCCAGCGCGGAAGTTTTGTTTGATTAAAAGAAAATTATTTAAATAGTTTCGAATATTTAAATAATGAACTTCGATGTTTTGGTAGATTGCATTACATGAATTACTGCGGAATTAAGGGGGCCACTGTCAATGTCTCGCGGGGGTCATCGGCAAGCGGGTAGGTACCGGCATGCCGCTGCGTCACGATCGATTGCCGGCAACGGTTGCGGAAGCCGGCAAGGCACCGACCATCCGGCCATACGATCGTCTCGATCGGCCCGCAGCGAGGACGACGGAACGCATCGACCGCAATCGCCGCCGCAAGCTGCAGGTTCGAAAAAAAACGGGGCTGCTACGATCCATGCAAATCAATCGCCCGATCATCTTTTCCGCGAGTGTTCCCTCGAAGAATCAGCAGAAAAGGTGACTTTTCCCTACGGAATTCGCATAAAAATTGATCTTTGAACGGAAGGCGCTCCACACCTTCATAAAGCTCAAAGGCTTGCACTAGATTGAGCCCCGTAATCGCATCGCCGCCTGCGGATCGAATCGGCGCGACCGACGACAGCGCGAGCTGTGTCGCTGATCCTCGATACACCGGCAAACGCGAGCCTGCGGCGCCGTCGTCTTCATGCGCAATCCGTACCAGCGACGCCAGATGTTCGAGCGCTGCATCGCGAAGGCCATTGGAACGCAAGCCCTGGCATGTCCGGAACAGATAGTCGTTGAACGACCCAATCCTCCGGACGCTTGGCCAATCGGTGGACCACGGCCTGTTGGTCGAGATCGCCTGCGTACTGAGGCGCGGACGTATCGATGGTGAAGGTGATCGCGAAGCCCAGAGGCTCGCCATTCACGTCCTTCAGTTCAATCCAGCGTGTCCATGATGCTACGCAATCCGAATAATCTCAGAACCCGGGAAGCGACATCGCATACGGAACCCGACCGGCGAATGCCGGAACCTTCTCGTGCCCGAGAAGCCAGCGCTTCCGGTGGACGCCCCACGCATAACCCTTCAGGTCGCCGTTGCTCGCAATCACGCGATGGCACGGCACCACGATCGCGACAGGATTGGCTGCATTGGCTGCTCCGACGTCGATCGCCGCACGGGGGTCATCAAAGCCCAGCGCCTTCGCGAGCTTCCCGGACGTCGTGGTCGTGCCCGGCGGGACGGACCTCAGTGCGTGCCACACGCGCTGCTGCAGATCCGTCCCGGCAGTTGCGGTCGATAACGCGTTGATCGCTGAAAGCTCGCCTGCAAAATATTCTTCGACGGCACGGGAGATCGGTTCCGGGACCGAACGGCTTGCAAATTCCGACACGCCATAACGCTCGCTCAAACCGCGATACAGACGCGAAACGTGGCTAGCGAATTCGAGCGCGTGAATCGTGTCTTGTCGATCCGTGACAAGCAACATGGCACCCATCGGGGTCTCGAGACGACTCTGAAAAAGCTGCATGATTCGCTCCGGGCGGAAAGTGAGAAACGGTGTATCTACTGTAGATGCGACACGCCGCGATCGCACTCCGTCTCTTGCGCTCAAATCCGCTGCTCCAGGATTCCCCGGTACGTTATGAATGGTGTATCACCCGGCAAATCCGAACCACTGGCCAGGCGCTCGGCAAGCAGAATCGTCGGTGTCACGCCTTTATGCTCGATCAATGCCTCGTCTGCGGCGCCCCCCACAATCAGGAATTCGCATTGCTCCCGAGCCTTTCGCAACAGATCGAGATAACCGATATGGAAGAAATCGAACGCGCCAGGCGCGTAGCCGATGCGATACATGATCCGAGCCCCGCAAGGAAGGGACAACCGCCATCCGACGCTACTTCGCGTCGTGGAAAATGACGCCGAGCGTACGCCGCTCGCCACGGTGTAACCGGCTCACTCCGTGTCGGAGCCCCGCTCGATAGAATCCCCGTGACGACTTTACCGGCCGATGGTTCACTGCAAGCACGACCGCGTCGCCTTGCCGAAGCGGCACAACCTCGGCCCGGCCCGGCTTCTTCGGATCGCTTTCGGTCAACACGAGCTCGCCGCCGTCGAAATCGCGCCCAGGCTCGTCGAGCAGGAAGATCGCCTGCAACGGGAACACGAACTCGCCGTACAAATCCTGGTGCAGGCAGCAATAGTCGTTCTCTCGATACCGCAGAAGCAGCGGCGTCGGCCGGGTTTGCCCTGCGTGACGGCACACGGCGTGGAATGCCGAAAGCGTGGCAGGAAACCTGAAGTCAATCCGCATCAAGCCATGCCAGCGGTTTGCAATGGGCGCGAGGCGTGAATAAAGCGATTCACGTAGTTGCCCGACAATATCCGGTAGCGGTCGTGCGAAATACTTGTACTCGCCTCGACCGAACGCGTACCGCTCCATCACGATCCGGCTGCGAAAGCGCTCGTCCTGGGGATAATAGGCCGCTACCTCGCCGCAGAGCGAGGGTGCGAGCAATTTCGGAAGTACCGCGTATCCATCGCGCGTCAAGTCGCGCTCGAATGCCGCCCAATCGATCGCTGCGATTCTCGCTTCGACCGAGGCGTCTACCGGCTCCTCGTCGACCTCCGCACGATCGGTGTCGAGCGACAGCGTCGCCTGTCTGGTCATGAGCGCAGCTCCTTGGTGTGTGTGCTATTCGAGCGTAACGCCGCGGCCACCTTCCATGCCGCGTATTTTCCGGGCAGACAGACTGCGCACGGACGATAACCTGCCGCGATAGCGGTGTCCTCGTCTTGAAAGAACACACGGTGCTTGACGTATCCCCCGCGCGCGATCGCCTGCAGCGCGGACCGGCAATCGAGCCGGCCGTAGATGCGATTGCGTCGATGCCCGCCAAGCGTGCCCGGCACGACGCTGTCATACGGTCTGCCGTCCCTGCCGACAAGTTTGAAGTGCCGTGGTTGCGTCATGGTCGCTGTCTTCCATGCAGTCACGGGGCGTTGTGAAACGACAGCTCGATGCCGAGCCGCTCACCGTCGCGAACGCGACTGATCGCATGCTTGAGATTGACGCGGTAGTAGCCTTTGCTTCCCCTGAAGGGCCGCTGTGCCGTACTGATGATCGCGGCATCGCCTGGCGCGAGCGGCAAAACCATCGGGCGAGACTGCATCCGCGGACGCTGCTCGGTGAGCACAAACTCGCCGCCCGTGAAGTCTTCGCCGGCTTCACTGAGCAGCACGACAACCTGCATCGGAAAGACGTGCGCGCCATCGCTGCTCTGATGCAAGGCCAGATAGTCGCCGGCCCTGTACCGGCTCAGATGAGACAGCGGTTGGCTTTGCCCCGCGTCACGGTTGCGTTGCAGGAAATCGTCCAGTTCCGACGGATATCGGTACTCGACATCCAGCGTCTCGTTCCAGCGATTGGCGATGGGTGCGAGGTCTCGATACAACGAGGCACGCCAGGACGCCAGCGGCTCCGGCAGTTGCGCACCGAAGCGAACAATCTCGCCGCGCCCGAGTTCGAGCGAATCGAGCGGCAACCGGGATCCTGCACCGTCCGCCATGATCCGGCGTGCAAGCTCACGGGCCACGGCCCGGTCAAACGCGCCGGGTAGCAGTGCGTATCCCTCGGCATCAAGTTGAGCGCCGATGCTGATCCAGTCCGGAGCGTCGCATCCGATGGAAGATTCAGTCATGTCGAAAGTCACGTTGCGGGTTGGATTCGGCGCGCTCACGACTTGGCTTCGCGTCGCAGGAGTTCGCGTTTGCGATCGACGCCCCATCGGTATCCGGAGATATCGCCGTCCTGTCGTACGACGCGGTGGCACGGGATCGCGACCGCGATATGGTTTGCGCCACAGGCCTGCGCGACGGCACGTGTCGCCTTCGGCGCCCCGATACGCTGAGCGATCTCCGCATAGCTCACGGTGACTCCCGGCGGAATGTCGCGCAGCGCCTGCCACACGCGCTCCTGAAAGGCCGTGCCACGAACGTCCAGCGGCAAGTTCAGGCCGATGGACGGGGCCTCTATGAACCCGACGACCTGTGCGATCAACGCTTCGAACCCGGCATCGCCACCGACGAACTGCGCTTTCGGAAACTGGTCCTGGAGATTCCGCACGAGCGCGTCAGGATCATCGCCAAGCAGGATCGCGCAGATACCCCGCTCGCTTTGGGCAACGAGGATCGCACCGAGGGTGCATTGGCCGACAGCGAACCGAATGACCGTACCGGTGCCCCCCGCTCGAAAGTCGCGAGCGCGCATGCCGAGCAGCTGGTCGGAATGCTCATAGAAGCGGCTGTTCGAGTTGAAGCCTGCGTCATAAATCGCGCTCGTCACCGACGCCCCGGATCCGTTCAATTTCGAACGCAGCTTTCGAGCCCTTGAGGCCGACGCATAGGCTTTGGGCGTCAATCCGGTTTCCGCCTTGAAAAGGCGATGGATATGGAACGGGCTCATGCCCACGTGCGCGGCCAGTTCCTCGAGCTTCGGTGGCGTCTCGGCTTCGTCGATCAACCTGCAAACCTTCGCCACTGCGTCGATACGTGCAGCTTCCGCGCTGGACTGATCGCTGCGGGCCCGGAGACTCAACCGGTACCCCGCCGCTTCGGCCTCCGATGCCGTCGCGAAAAACTCGACGTTGGTGCGTTTGGGAAGGCGGGCCGACGAGCTCGGCCGGCAATAGACACCGGTCGTTTTCACCGCATACACGAAACATTCGTCGGCGCGACGATCTCGTGTACGCACCGCTTCCCAACGTTCGTCATCCGTCGTGTAAGCGTCCATCGTCGACATGGTCGATTCCATTGCAGTTGCCCGGAAAATTTGATCACGGTCCAAGGATAGGTGCGAATTCAATCGCAAGAACTCCGATTCTTGCGGACAAACTCTATCGGGCGGGCAAGCGCCACAAGTACCACGCGGCAACCGTTCTCCAGGGGCGCAACGTCTGACCGACCGCGTCCATTTCGCGAGGCGTCGGGGTCTTTTCCAGCCCCTTCAGGCGCCGGTAGCCTTCGCGCACGCCAAAATCATTCACGGGCAGGATGTCCAGTCGGGCCATCGTGTAGATCAGGAACATCTCGACAGTCCACTTCCCGACACCGCGCAACGTGATCAAGCGGTCGACAATTTCGTCATCGGAAAGGTCCTGTGCCTCATTTCTGGTGGGTACCACGCCGTCGATGGTTGCCTGCGCGATGCCACGAATGGTTTCCAGCTTGGTAGCGGAGAACCCGCAGGCGCGCTGCTTCGCCGGATCGGTATCAAGCAGTTGTTCGGGCGTCGGAAAGGCGCTTTCGGGGTAAAGAGCCAGCAGCCGGGCCAGAATTGCGTCTCCCGCCTTCGCATGCAGTTGCTGATAGGCGATTGCGCGCACCAGTGCTTCGTAGGGCTCGCGTGCCGGTTTGGGTTCATGTCGGCATGGACCGATGTCGGCGATATGGCGTGCCCAGTCGGCATCGACTTCCGACAAGAATCGCACAGCTTCTTCATAGACCTTCGATGAAGGAGAGGAGGTTGTCATTTCTGTGTTCTTCGGAGTTCGTTACTTGCAAGGTTCCGTTACGATCGGAGCGTATTTTCGGCCGCAGAAACGGCCATCATTGGGTTCGAGCAATCGACGCGTTCGATGAGGCTGCACGTGCGCCGGGCGAGGCGTATGGCCGTGACGAGCGACATTTCAGCCATCGGATCTTCGACCCGATTCAGAAAGAAACGTACGATCGCATGAATGCCCTTAAAGCGCGAAGCACGAGCGTTTCGGTACCGACCCGGGTTGTCGGGTTCGTTCGACTCGATCATCTGCAGCGGGTGACACCACCATCCCCAAACAGGTAGGCTTCGCCACTGGCCATCTGCAACTCCGTCTGTCCGTCGCTGTTGATTCGCCAGAATGCCATTCCAGCGTCAACGAGCGACTGACAATGCGATTCAACTGCGCGCTGCAGGGCCTGCTCGTCAACACTGGAAGTCTCCAGAGAATCGACTCGCGAGTTTCCGTCACTCATAGGCATCACAACCTCCGTGTGCACGCCACGCGCGGAGCAATTGAGGCAGGATGCAGCGGTGATGGCAGAAGCGATCCTTCTGCGCAAGCGCCCGCTCCGATGATGTTGACCAGCATGGCGGTTACTCCAAAACACGGCTTTCCTCAATCAGCCTCTACCTTCTCAGCCTGTATTGGCATTGCCTCTTCCACGAACGTCTCGGAAAATCGCGCAGATCCCGTATCGACCGTTGGCGACCAAAACCCGATCGATTCGAATCCCGGGCGCGCGGAAGTTGTATTTGAACGTGACGATCGGACGCGTTTTCATGGCGCTTGTCCGGAAACCGAATGCACTGAATTTACCGATGATGGCCCCGAGCCGAACTCCATTTCTTGCTGTAGAACTCGCGCAAGGCGCCCCGATTCACCAGCCTGGAAATCTCGCGATCAACCTGATCCAGATCGTCAGGCAACCGGCGTCGCCCATATAGCGCAACGCTTCCTGCGCCAGCCACGTGCATGGCACCCGCCGTAACCAAATGGAATCGGCTCCGGACCGGTACATCCACACGATCGTTGCCGCCATCATTTGTTGTTCCGGCGCCATTGCGCGAAAAGCGGCCCGCCACTCGGCCATTTCTGCCGGATGATGTTCCCCGGATCGCTCGTCATAGGCGGCCGGGCAAATACTCCGATGGAATTCCCCCTGGCTGCTGGAACAGAACAGTCGCGACAGTCTCAGCTCGCTGATCGCCTGCTTCAAAACGGTGAAAAAGTGCGCCGGCGCTCTCATCGTTCGAACACACGTTCCGCCGGCCAACTCTTCCAGCAAGAGAGTTTCATGGTCGTCGAGGTCCAGCGATCCAGCTACCAGCCTGTCCATTCGAACTTCATTCCTCGGCGTCGAAATCTGGGCCCGCGCGTACAGCACGCGCAGGACCATATCGGGGTCGCAGACAGCGCCATCGCAGTCGGTGGCGAATCGAGCATCAATTTCCATCGCGTTTTGTTTGTGGTCCTTGCAAATGAGTCGCCACTGCCAATCCATCTGACGAATCTGGCAGAGGGCGCACCGTTCACCATTCATGCCGCGCGCTATTGAAGCTCCCGGCGGATTCGCAACGACTGTGGATCGATATCGAACGCGTGATCGCCCGCGAGCCGATTGATGTTTTCGATCGTGTCTCGCAACCCGGCGCTTGTGGTACCGGAGCGTGGCGGCAGACAGAACACGTCGACACCATACTTGTCGAGCCGAAGCTTCAAGGTTTGCGTCGCCGTCGCCGAAGGACTGGACAAGTCATGGCCGATGAACGGGCGTCTGAAGTGCAGATTGCGCCAGGTATCAAGACTGGCGGCTCCGGTATCCGCAACGGCTCGATCAACAAAGCGAATGCTGCGCACAATCTCGATTCGTTCGGCAAACGGGATCAACGGCTTGATGCCTGTGTTTTGACGAGACGAATCGTCTGTCGCTACACCGACGATCAGATGGTCACAACGGTCGCGTGCGTAACCAAGCACGTTGAGATGCCCGACGTGAAACAGATCGAATACGTCTGCGAGATACCCGACAATTTTCATCTCGTCCTCACCGAGCGCGAGACGAGCATTCAGGGCAGTCCCCTGGAGCCCATCGGACGCTTGACAGCTACGTCCGCCATTCGCTCGATTTGTCTCATCGACGAAAACGATATCTCTTTTCGATCGTTTCTTCGCTCCGTTTCTTGCTTTCAGATTCGCACGGATCAGGGTCTGTAAAAAGATGAGGACTTCTTGAATTTCACCACAAGAAACGAGTAGAAGCGCGCAGGCCGGATCGCTATTGTTCGTTCCGAGCGGAGCACCTCCGTCTCCCCATCAACCAGGATCATCAAGGAGTCGAACATGTCGAAGGAAGACGATAACAAGGCAGTCGTCGGCCGCTGGTTCACGAATTTCTGGGGCGAGAAATGCGACCTCGGTATCGTCGACGAGATCGCTGCGCCGGACATGCTGCTGAAGTACTCGTTGCATGAACCGCGTCGCGGCCGCGAAGACATCAAGGCATTCATGACCGACTTCCGTGCCGCCTTCCCGGATCTCAATTTCTGGGGTGTCACGGACCTGATCGCCGAAGGCGACTACGTGGTCGGTCAGTGGGAAGGTGGCGGCACGCATACCGGCCCGGCTTTCAGCGACTTCCTGATCGGGTCCCTGCCTGCAGCGACCGGCCGTCGTATGCACTTCACCGGGACCACGGTTCTTCGCCTGAAGGACGGCCTGATCGTCGAAGAACTCGGCCTCGACGACGGCGTGGCGGCGCTGACGCAACTCGAGCTGATCAAGAAAGCGTAAGTGAACGCACGGTCCGAACCATCACGGATCGCCCGTCGGCGGCAAGACCTGAACACGGATCGGCTGAGGCCGGTCCGTTTTTCTTCCGGCGCAAATCCCGGAAGCTCGAGATGCTGGGTGCCTATTGGCGCAGAGCCAACAGACCACATGTCCGAAAATGGCGCACGTCGTGGGCGCCCAGGATATACGATGTCACCCATGCCTACCCCCATCGACACCCCCGACAGCGACGCCTGCTACCTGGCGCTGAAGGCGCACGACGCGCGCTTCGACGGCTCTTTTTTTGCGGCCGTCACCAGCACCGGCATCTACTGTCGTCCGGTATGTCGTGTGAAGACACCGCGTCGCGAGAACCTCCGCTTCTACCGTCATGCGGCAGAAGCCGAAGCGGCCGGTTTCAGGCCTTGCTTGCGTTGCCGCCCCGAATTGGCCCCGCGCGCGGCCTCCTGGAGCACGGAGGACTCTTCGCGCATCCTGGCGCTGCAGGCGGCAAGGTTGATGGATGAACCCGACGCATGGCGGCACATGAACTCCGCACTCCCGACCTTCGGGCAGTCGAGCGGCGGTTTGATGCCGCGCATTGCGCAGAGGTTGGGTGTGAGCGACCGCCATTTGCGCCGCATTTTCGACGCACATTTTGGTGTCTCGCCGCTCCAGTATCTTCAAACACGCCGGCTGTTGGCGGCCAAACAGCTGATTGCCGATACCCGATTGCCGATGAGCCAGGTCGCGGCGTCCAGCGGCTTTTCCAGCGTGCGACGCTTCAACGATGCATTCTCGCGCCACTACGGCCTGAATCCCAGCGCCTTGCGCCGGGCCAAATCCGCATCGGATGGGCAAGGCGTGAGCGTGCGATTGGGCTGGCGGCCACCCTATGACGTGGAGGCGATGGTAGGCTTTTTACGCCTGCGTGCGTTGCCGGGCGTGGAGCAGGTCGCGGGTCTGGAGTACACGCGAACGTTGCAGCTTTTTCAAGGTGCGCAGGCTCGCAGCGGCTGGTTGCGCGCTCGCTTCGACGAAGATCGCGCGCAGGCCGTGCTGACGATCAGCGATTCATTGGCCGCCGCCCTGCCGGCGCTGATCAACCGTGTGCGCGCCGCGTTCGATCTGGACGCCGACCCGATCGCCATCCACGCGGCGCTGCACGCCGCCTTCCCGTTGGGTGAAGGCTTGCGCGTACCGGGCACGCTGGACGGCTTCGAGCTGGCGGTGCGCGCCGTGTTGGGTCAGCAGGTCACCGTAGCTGCTGCACGTACCTTGGGCGCGCGTCTGGTTGCCGCCTTTGGCGATCCGGTCGAAACGCCTGTCGCTGGCCTGGATCGTCTCTTTCCCACGCCTGCTGCCCTGGCCGCTGCCACTGGCGACGAGCTCGGCCAGCTGGGCATCACGCGACAACGTCAGACCGCGCTGCATGCGCTAGCGCGCGCCGTGCTGGAGGGGCGCATCGCTTTGCATCCTGGCGTAGACGTCGCGGCGACTTGCGCTGAATTGTGCACACTGCCGGGTATCGGCGACTGGACGGCGCAGTACATCGCCATGCGCGCACTGCGTTGGCCCGACGCCTTTCCTGCCGGCGACGTCGCGTTGCAAAAAGCCCTCGGTGTGGGTAGCGCCCGTGCCGCGGCACAAGCTGCCGAGAAATGGCGGCCGTGGCGCGGCTATTCGGTGCTACGTGCCTGGCATGCGATGAATCACAGTGCTTCGGCCTGACTACGACTCGTATCAACACCTTTCCGCGTCGCGTGACTCGTCACCACCGGAAGCGATCAATTTGCACGATGAATTCAATCACACGGATCATGGGCACAGTACCTGCTCAGAGCGACCTGTTCGGAAGCAGTGACGCCGAATTCTCGATGGACGAGTCTTTTCGATCGGCAAGGCGTTTCGATCTCGACGCGCATTCCTGGATCGAGATCGTGCCCGGATGGATTTCGGGGGCGTCGCTGCTCTACGAGCAGTTGCGCAACAGCGTCCCGTGGCTCGAGCACGATCGACGCATGTTCAACAAGGTGTTCCGCGAACCACGCATGACGGCGGTCTACAAGCATGTTGCCGATGTGCCCGATGCGCGCGTGCTGCAGGCCGTCCGTGCGCTATCGCGTCACTACGGTGTGGAATATGACGGCCTGTGGATGAACCTCTATCGCAACGGGCAAGACAGTACAGGCTGGCACCGCGATCACGGCTCCTGCCGGAAGCTGAACTGCATCGTCCCCGTCCTGACGCTCGGCACGACCCGCCGGTTTTTGATCAAGCCGATCAAGGGCGGCCGCTCCGTTGCCTTTAAACCGTCGTCCGGAGACTTGGTGGTGATGGGCGGGCGCGCCCAGCAGGACTGGGTGCACTGTGTGCCCAAGGAACCGGAAATCGAAGGTGCACGGATCAGCGTCAACTTCATGAGCTCCGCGCAGGGCGTGCGGGATTAGCAGACGAAGCTGTCGAGACCTGGCGACACTGGTGCGATCGGGAGGTATGGCGCATCTGGCAGGCCGTTGATCACGACGTCTCGGCATGAATACCATCCGTATCGATATTCATCTCCTCAAACTTCGACATCCTTACTTTTCGAGAATAACGACAAGCGCTTATAGATCCCTGCAAGCGTGGTGGCGATTGATCCGTTCTCTTAAGCATGCTGGGCAGCACCTCGCGCTTGCGGAAATCGGCGGATCGTCGATCTCGCGCTGCCCACTAGTTGCAAATTCGACCTGCAAGAATCGTCGTACTTCTAGGCCGACTATCCGCGGCGGAGATTTCAAGCCGGAGCTGCATTGCTATTGAACCGCGCGACTCAATAGACCCGATCAAGTGCCGCAAAAGAGGTCGCTTTTTTGCTGTAGGTTGGCAAAAAAGGTGGCCTCTGCGGTCCATGCAAATCAAGGACTTGGCCATCTTTTCTGCGAATTTCGCTGCTGAAAAGTGGCAGAAAAGGTGATCTTTCCCTATAAAATTTGCAGAAAAATTGGCCCTTGATCGCAGATCGCTCTAGATGTTTTTTAAAATCAGTGACTTACGCGCACAACGGAACCCAAGAAAGGGCGGCGCTCATGGGATCCGACATCACCTGCAATTCGGCACCGCCCAGCGATTTCATGCAATTCATGGCGTCTATGCGAGATCCAGACAGCCCCGATCCGATCATCTCGGCCAGGCGTTTCGCGGCCGCTCTGCATATCGATATGCAGACGCTGGCGCGGCTCGTCAATGTACATCGCAACACAATTGGCCGCCTGTCAGGATCGGAGAGTGTGCAGAAGTTCCTTCGGGACGCACTTCGGATCATCCGTGCTGCAACCGACGTCTCCGGTGACGTGCCGAGCTCTCTCTTCTGGTATCGCAATGAGCCCTTGCCACCCTTTGACTACAAGACTGCCGAACAGCTTATTTCGGAGGGACGTACAGACGACTTGCTCCGCTATATCACGTCGCTTGAGACAGGCGCCACCGGATAAGGCAGTGGGCGCCTGTTGTGAGTCTGTAAAATTGCGGCTACCCTTATGCTTCAGCCGGTCTAGGGCCGGCGACAAGAAACAGGGTGCGGGGCATACTGGCTTGGACGTTGTTCCGCAGTACGTTTCCTGCCCCAACTCTTCAAACGCCCGCCCGCAGAGCGGGCGTTTTCCTTTTCGTTCTCGTTGACAGTAGAGCCGCTCGAGACTGTGCGCTTCGGACACACTCGAACATCATGAACAAGAGTAGTCACGCGCTCCTAGGTGGATTAGTCGGCGCCTGAATTGCGCAACTCCCAGCGATGATTGACAAAGCCGCATCGCCGGGAGCTGTTTCGTTCGTATAGATCCTGGCGGTTTGAATCGAAGATCGTAGACGATGACGCTGCATGCGGCGCATGCCTGCAATGGGCAACGCGTACCCCTGCCGATCCGGCGCACGCCCTGGCCTATCGGACGGCCTTACTCACGCGCCCATCCATTCTGATAAAGCTGTCCGGCCAGCACGCCGAGGCGCGACGCGAGTACGTAGTTCTCGCCGTCCTCGATCAGCGCCGAACGCACGTCGCGGAACAGCTTCTCGATCGGGAATTCGCGCGTGGTGCCGTTGCCGCCGAACAGCTGGAACGCCTCGTGCGTGATCTTCATCGCTTCCTCGGTCACGCTGACCTTCGCCTGCGCGGTCGCATAGGGATGACTCTGCGGCGACATCCGCGAGAACGCGAGGCTGCGGCGCGCGATCGCGCGCGCCATCTCGAGCCGACGCAGCATCTCGCCGATGCGCAGGTGCGTCATCTGGTGATCAATCAGCAGCGCGCCGCCCTGCTTGCGCTCGTGGCAATACGCGAGCGCCAGTTCGAACGCGGCCCGCGCCGCGCCGACGAACACCTGGCACATGTGCGTGCCCGCATACGACCACGTCGACGCAAGGTTGCCGAGATAGTCGTCCTTCAGCGCGACTGCGAAGCGCTTCGGTACCTTCACGTTGTCGAAATAGATTTCGCCTTGCGGCAGCGAGCGCTGGCCGATCTTGTCGAGCGGCTTGCCGCGCGACACGCCGGGCAGATCGAGCGGCAGGATCATCGCGATGCCGTTCGTGAACGCGCTGCGCTCGCCTTCGCCGTAGAAGCCGTCGCCGTAGTCGGCCGCCATGTACGCGAGCGCGACCTGCGCGACCGAGCCGTTCGAGATCCAGGCCGAGCTTTGCCCGTTGATCACGATCTCGTCGGCGCCGACCTTCGCGGTCACGTTGCCGACCGGCTGCCGACCGTTCCCGGCGAGTTCCTGCCGATACAGGATCGCCGCGTCCGAGCCGCGATCGGGCTGCGTGTTCATCCAGCAGCCGACCTTGCCCGCGCACATCTCGACGAGTTCGGCGTTGCCGACCGTGTGCGCCATCATCAACGGCATCGTGGCCGCGCCGATCGACACGGCAAGGCCCGAATCGCCCCAGCCGAGCTCCTCGCCGATCAGCGACTCGATGCGCACGGCCGTTTCCGGCGGAAACTGCGCGATCAGCTGCGGATCGAGCCCGAGCTTGGCGCTCTCGACCATCGCGGCCCAGTACGGCGAGCCCGGGGCGATCACGTCCTCCGCCGTCATCCGGTCGAGCTCGCGGCCGATCGGCCGCAGCACGTCGCGCGCAAAACGATGAACCGTGTGCTGGATTGCGCTTTCCTCTTCGCTCAGCGGCGTCTCGAAGCCGGTCAAGCCGACCACGGGCAGCGCCGCGGACTTGTTCAGACGAATCATCTCCGTTCTCCTCCTGGACTCGAATCATGTCGACCCGGCAGCGGACGCGCCCGGTCATCCCACATCTAGTAATACATACCAAACATAGGTCATCATGACAAACATAGGAAGCAAAAAAAAGACAGGGTATTCCCCTGTCTCGGTGCGCATGGCCGCAGCGGCGGATCGCACCGCTATTTAGCCGCGGGCGCCGTCAGCGTGCCGTAGGCGATCGCGCGCGACGTCGCGATGAAATACGCATCGAGCGCCTGCGTCTGTCGACCGGTGCCGTACTGCATCGCGAGGCCGTCGGCCAGCGCGATCAGCATCGTCGCCGCATGCCGGCTATCGGCCGCGCTGAATGCCGGATTGACGGCGCGCAGCAGTTGCGCGAGGTCTCGCGTGAGCGTCGCGTACCACTCGTCGTAGAGCTTGAAACACTCGGCATCGGTGGCCGCAAACGACAGCAAATGCCGGAACAGTGCGTTGTACTTGGCATCCTTCGCATCGGAAACCGAGCGCTGCATGATCTCTTCGAACACGTCGCGCGGCGACGCATCGCTGCTGATCGCGCGCTTCATGTCGTCGAGATACGCCTGGATGACCGGCTCGATGACGGCCCGCAACACGGCGATCCGGGTCGGGAAGTAGTACTGCAGATTGCTGACGCTGATCCCCGCGGCCGCGGCAACCGCGCGCTGCGAGAATTCAAGCGGGCCGCCTTCGAGCAGCAGCTTGCGTGCGACGCGAATGATCGTGTTGCGCGTGCGCAGGCCTTGCGCCCGCAAGCCGTCGGTATTGCTCGCTGCGGCGGTGGCAGTCGAAGTGCGCCGCTTTCGGGGGCTGCGCTGCTCGTTGGACACTGTCATCGTGTTCGTCGTGAAGATGGCGTTTCGGCTTCGCCGAATGGACACTCCTTGCCTTACGGAGCGCCAACGACTATACCCGATGCGCGCTGCATTTTCCATCGAGCCGCCCTTCCATCGGGCGGGCCAGCCGGATGCACGTTGGCGTGTCGCGACGATCGCACGCGCCGCTATACCGGCCGCACCTTGCGGTTCACGCGTTCGTCGAGCAGGTTCGCGACGCCGAGCATCGCGGTCATCGCACACCATCGCAGCGGCTCGGGCGGCACCGACGGCGTCTTGTGCGTCAACGTGTCGAGCAGCGGCGATCGTCCATCGTGAATGCGCTCGGCCAGCACGCGCCCGATCAGCGATTGCGTGCCGACGCCATGCCCCGAACACCCGGCCGTGTAGAACACGTTGCCGTGCGCGCCGGCCGCGCCGACCACCGGCAACGCGTCTCCCGCGAACGAGATGTAGCCGCTCCAGCATGCGCGCACCGGCACGTCGCCGAGTTGCGGAAAGCGCACGTGCAGCGTCTTCAGCAGCGCGCGATACGCGTCCTCGTCCGGCACGTTCGGCGTTTGCGAGCCGTACACGTAATGCAACCGCTTGGTCGTCAGCAGCAGCGTGTTGCGCGCGGTCAGGCGATGGCTCTCCATCGTCAGGTGCGACGTGACGATTCCTTCTCGATCCGGCCAGCCGAGTGCCGCGAGCTGCGCATCGGACAGCGGCTCGGTTTCGAGCGCCGACACGCGCAGCGGCATCACCTTGTCGCCGAGCAGGCCGAGCTGCGGCGTGTACGCATTGGTCGCGAGCACCAGCATCGGTGCACTCGCGCTGCCGCGTGCGGTGCGCACGCGCACCGTCTCGCCCGCGTCGAAATCGAGCAGCGCGGTGTTCTCGTACAGCTTCACGCCGGCCGCGAGCGCCGCGCGCCGCAAGCCCGTCACGTACTTGCCGGGATCGAGCGTGCCGCCGCCCGGCACGTATGCGCCGAACAGGAAGGCCGGCGGAATGCCGCGTTCGCGCATCGCCGCGCCATCGAGAAACTGCGCGGGCGAGCCGAGTTCGATGCCGGTGGCCATGCTTTCGCGCAGGCGCTTCTCCTGCGACGGATGCACGCCCGCGCGAATGATGCCCGACGCACGGTAGTCGCAGTCGATCGCGTATTCGACGAGCTTGCGTTCGACGTATGTGACGCCCTCGTCGTAGAAACCGACGATCCGCTTGGCCTGTTCGTGGCCGACCCGCTTGAGAAACAGCTCGTATTCGAGTCCCTGGCCGCCGGCGAGATAGCCGGCGTTGCGCCCGCTCGCGCCGAAGCCCGCGAATTCGCGTTCGAGCACGACGACGCTCGCGCCGCGCGCCGCGAGTTCCAGCGCGGTGGACAGACCGGCGAAGCCTGCGCCGACGACGATCACGTCCGCCTGCATGTCGCCTTCAAGCTCAGGTTGCGCGCGCTCGGGCGCGTCGATCCAGCCGCCGACGGGACGATACTTCCGCAACGCGGCGTCGGCGCGCATTTCCTCGCCCCAGCGCGCGAGCGGCCCGGCCGCGTCGGCGCCCGCCGCCTGCATCGACGCCGCCGCGCCGACCCCGCCCGACGCCTGTCGCGTCGTCTGCCCTGCCTGCGCTCCCTGCCCGAGCGCGATTGCGCCGTGTGCGTCGCCCATGTCCGCCTCCGTCAGTCCTTGCTGAGAATGTGAATCGCCAACGCGGCCTCTTCGACGCCCTGCAAGCCGCCGCCGTTTTCCTGGATCGCATGACGCGCGCCGTCCACCTGCCGCGCACCCGCTTCGCCGCGCAACTGCGTGACCAGCTCGTACAACTGCCCGATGCCGGTCGCGCCGAGCGGATGGCCCTTCGATTCGAGGCCGCCCGACGTGTTGATCGGGATGCGCCCGCCGAGCGTGAACTCGCCGCGCTCGGCGGCCGGACCGCCTTCGCCGAGCGGCACGAAGCCGAGGTTCTCGGCCTGGATGATTTCGCCCATCGCCGACGCGTCGTGCACTTCGGCCACGTCCATGTCCTCCGGCCCCACGCCGGCCTGCTCGTATGCCTGCAACGCGGCGAGCCGGCCGATGTGCTTGTGCGGCTCGTCGATGCGACGCCGCGTGAAGCTGCGGATCACGCTCGCGGCGATCCGGATGCAGCGGCTGCGATCGGCGCCGATGCGCTCCAGCCCTTCCTCCGTGCATAGAATCGCGGCCGCCGCGCCGTCCGACAGCGGCGCGCACATCGGCAGCGTGATCGGGTACGTGATCGGCGCGGCCGCCAGCACCTCGTCGATCGTGAACGGCTGGCGGAACTGCGAATACGGGTTGTGCACCGAATGCCCGTGGTTCTTCGCCGACACGGCGGCGATCTGCCGCTGCGTCGTGCCGTACGTGTGCATGTGGTGCCGGCACATCGCCGCGTAGATCTTCATGAAGCGGCTGTACGGGCGCTCGGACTCCGAGCCGGGCGGCAGCTCGATCCCTTCGCCGAGCCGCGCGAGCGTCGCGAAATTCTCGTCGACGCGCGATACGTCCCAGCCGGCCTCGAACAGCGCGAACGATTTCGCCTTGTCCGCGACGTTCATCTTTTCCGCGCCGAGCGCGAGCGCGACGTCGCACGCGCCCGACTGCAGTTCGCGCACGGCGAGGTGCACGGCCGTACTGCCGGATGCGCACGCGTTCTCGACGTTGAACACCGGAATGCCTTCGAGGCCGATCTTGCTGAACACGACCTGGCCGGGAATCGACAACTGCCCCTGCAGCGGGCCGTTCGTGATGCCCGCATAGAACGCGGCGCGAATTGCATCGGCGTGGCAACCTGCGTCCCGCAATGCGCGTTGCAGCGCCTCTCTCGCCAGATCGTCGAGGCTGCGGTCGAGATGCCGGCCGAACACGGTCATCGCGATACCGGCGATGTAGATGTTGCTCATCGTATGGAATCCATATGAAGCAGGTTCAGATCCTGCGTTGCTGACCCTGCCAGTACTGTTCGCGCAGGTCCTTCTTCAGCACCTTGCCGGCCGTGCTGCGCGGCAGCGCCGCGACGAAGTCCACGCTCTTGGGCGCCTTCACCGAGCCGAGCTTCTCCTTGCACAGCGCGACGAGCTCTTCCGCGCTCACCTGCTGCCCGGCATTGAGTTCGACCACGGCCTTCACGGCCTCGCCCCATTTGTCGTCGGGCACGCCGATCACCGCGCAATCCTGCACGGCCGGATGCGCCCAGATCACCTGCTCGATCTCGCTCGGATAGACGTTGAAGCCGCCGCTGATGATCATGTCCTTCTTGCGGTCGGTGATGTGCAGATAGCCGTCGCGATCGAGATGGCCGATGTCGCCGGTGTGCAGCCAGCCGTCGACGATCGTCTCGGCCGTCTTGTCCGGCGCGCGGTAGTAGCCCTTCATCACGAGGTCGCCGCGTACGCAGATCTCGCCGGTCTCGCCCTGCTTCAGCAGCTCGCCGCACTCGCCGACGATCTCGACGCGCACCAGCGGGTTCGGGCGGCCGACCGACGCGAGCCGTGTGTCGGACGCGAGCTTGCCGTCGACAAAGTGCTCGGCCGGCGTCAGGTACGAGATCGACGCGGGCGCCTCGGTCTGCCCATAGCCGCCCGTCATCACCGGGCCGAACACGTCGATCGCGCGCTTGAGTTTCTCGACCGACATCGGCGCGGCGCCGTACAGGAAATAGCGCAGCGACGAGAAGTCGACCTGCTCGATGCCGGGGATGTCGAGCAGCCGGTAGATCACGGTGGGCGGCAGGAAGAACTCGGTCACGCGGTGCTTGACGATCGCACCGAGCAGCAGCGCCGGGTCCGGCTTCGGCAGCACGACCACCGTGCCGCCGCGCGCGGTGCACGGCAGCGACATCATGCCGGCCGTGTGCGTCATCGGTGCCGCGGCGAGATTCACGGGGCGCGCATCGTCGTACGTCATCGCGATCATGAATTGCGCGAAGTACGTTTGCAGCGAACGATGCGTGTTCATCACGCCCTTCGGCGCGCCCGTCGTGCCGCCCGTGGCCGACAGCGCGACGACGTCGTCCATCGCGTAATCGACGGCCGGCGGCGTCGCCGGCTGGTGCTCGCTCCACGAAGCCAGCGACGGTGCCCACGGCAGGTCGGCGTCGAGGCACACCCACAGCCGGATCTTCGGCAGGCTCGGCCGCAGCGCATCGATCGCGGCCGCGAATGCCTGATGGAAGAACAGCACTTCGCAGTCGAACGCATCGAGCACGTACTGGTTCTCGGCCACCGCGTTGCGGCCGTTCACCGGGATGTACGCGAGCCCGGCGCGCCACATCCCGAGCGCGCAGCTCCAGCCGATCACGTCGTTGTCGGCCCACACCGCCGCCTTCGCCTCCTTCGCGAAGCCGGCGGCGAGCAAGCCGTTGGCGATGCGGCACGACAACTCGCCGATCTCCTGGAACGTGTAGTTGCGATCGTCCTGGATGTACGCGATGCCGTCGGGATTGAGCCGCCAGCCGCGGTCGTAGAAATCGATAATGGCCATGTCACAAGTTCCGTTGGGTCTGGTCCGGTGCGGCGGCGGCCGTCACAGTTGCGTGACCGTCGCGCGCGCGAGTCCGCGCTGTTCGAGGAAGCCGAGCAGGTAGCGATGGCCGAATGCCTTCGAGCCGGACGCGAAGCCGGTGCGCGCGGTATCGCCGTCGAGCAGCTTGAGCACGCCGGCCGCGTGAATCGCGCCCGTCGAGATGTACGGCGTGACGCCGTGCACGGTCGCGCGCACCGCCGCGAGCTGGCCGCGGCCGATCGCGACATCGACGCTGCGCTGGATCGTCGTGCGCTCGCGCGGCGGCATCGTCGGCGTGGTCGACGCGACGACCTGCTTCAGCACTTCGTCCTGCTGTTCACGCGGCAGGTGCTTGTATTCGGCTTCCCACTTCTGTCCGAACTGGTGCACCAGCTTCATCACGTTGTTGTCGTAGAAGCCCACGCACGAGATGCAGCTGCGCACGCGCGCATCGTGCTCGAAATAGACGGGCAGCGACGTGCCGCCCCACGGCAGGCAGAACACCGGCTGCATCAGCTCCGGCGTCGCGACGGTGAACGACGCGTCCGCGGCGTGCGGCACGAGCGCCTTCTCCCACAGGTAGCAGGACTCGTGGCGCGCGCCGTCGAAGATCGTCGCGGTCGAGCCGATGCTCACGCCGGCCGCGCCGCGCGGGCCGCGCGTCAGCGTGGCCGTCTCCAGCGCATCGATGCCCGGCGTTTCGAGCGCGAGCTCGGCGGCGATCTCGGCGAACGTGTACATGTACGCGTTCGACGACGACACCAGCAGGCCGGCCTGGCGATACTGCTCACCGAATTCGTCTCGCACCGCACGGATATACGACTGTTCGCCGGTCGTATCGAGGTGGTGACAGCCGGCCTTCAGCGCGGCCTCGACGCCGACGAGCCCGAAGCTCGAGAACGGCCCGACCGTGTTGCACACCACCTTCGCCCCGCGGAAAGCCTTCACGAGCGCATCGACGTCGTGCTCCGCCTCGATGATTTCGTATTGCGCGGATTCGAGCCGCACGACGCGCTGCGCCATCATTTCCTTCGCGCGGCCCGCATTGCGCGCGACCGCCGTGAACGGGATGTTCTGGTCGATCAGCCAGTCCATGATCAACATGCCGGTGTAACCGCTTGCGCCATAAACGACGACGGGGTGCTTAGCCATGCTTGTCTCCTGAAACGTGAATTGTCGAGAACCGGTTCGGTTCGAGGTCGGGTACTGCTGCTTCGTATCCAGCGCGTTCTTTTGTAGAACACATTGCCAATCTTAGGTCACTATGACAAAGTAAAGCGTAAAGAAAAAGGCAGGGTATTCCCGGGCCTGGCGCGTTTCGCACATCACTTCGCCGCTCCGTCCGGCGACAGGCCGGCCAGATAGTGCGCAACCGCACGCGTGTCGTCGCCCGACAACGTCGCGGCCAGCGCGTTCATCGCGCCGGTCGGATCGTGCCGCTCGCCCGAGCGGAACGCCGCCAGTTGCGTTTCCAGGTAAAGCTGCCCTTGGCCGGCGAGGCGCGGCGCCGGATCCTTGCCGGTCAGCGCCGCGCCGTGACACGCGCGGCAGCTTCGCGCCTCCACGAGCGCCATGCCCCGCTTGTCGAGCGCCGCGTCGGCCGGCACGGCCTCGTTGCGCGCCGGCGCCTGCCGCGCGAAATAGGTCGCCAGCGCGGCGATCTTCGCGTCGTCGAGTTCGCGCGAAAGCGGCCCCATATACGCGTTGCGGCGCTGGTCCGTGGCGAACGCGCGCAGTTGCGCGGCGATATACGTGGCCGGCTGGCCGGACAGCGACGGATACCACGCGTTCTGCGACTGCCCGTGCACGCCGTGGCAGAAGAAACACGTCTCCTGCGGCCGCGGCCACGCGCCGCCGTTGACCTTGTCGGCTTCGCCGATCGCGGCCATCGACTTCTGGTAACGCATGCCGTCGACGAGGTCGGGTCCGTACAGCGTGCCGGCTGCCGCCACGCCCGCGATCACGAGCGCCGCGCCGATCATCCAGGTTCGTTTCATTCAGGCCTCCCGTCCGCGGCCGGCCAGTTTGCCGAGCGCCTGCAACGCCGCGCGGTGTCCGGAGCGCACCGCGCCGTCCATCGCGCCGGCCCACAGGTCGGCCGTCTCGGTGCCCGACCAGATCAGCCGGCCGGCTTCCGGGCGCAGGAACTTGCCCCATTTTGTCCAGAACCCGGGCGGCAACGGGTGGATGCACTGCAGCGTCCACGGATCGACGCGGCCCCAGTCGTAGTCGTGGAACTGCGTCGGATGCAGCGCCTTGTCGCCGAGCGCGCGCGCAAAAATGGCCGACAGCGTCCGCTCGGCGGCCTTCGGCTCGGCCGGCAGCGCGCCCGGCGCGACGAACGCGGCGAGCACGCCGACCGAGCCGTCCGGCGGCGAGTTGTCGTACGCCATGAACACCGGGCCGCCGACCTCGAAGATCTGTCCGTTGTAGCCGTCGTCGCGCCAGAACGGCCGGTCGTACACGTGCACCGTCTTGCGCATCGGCGCATTCGCCGGCCAGTTCCGCTGCAACTGCGCGCGGCCGTCCGGCAGCGGCGGATCGAACACGATCTGCTGGCACAGCGCCGGATTGAGCGCGACGATCACCCGCCGCGCGCGCAGCACGCCGCGATCGGTCTGCACGTCGACCACGTCGCGATCCCAGCCCGAGATCTTGCGCACCGGGCAGGACAGTTGCACCTTCGACGCGCCGAGTTCGCTTGCCATCCGCATGCTCAACACCTGCGAGCCGCCGACGAAACGCGTTTCCTGTGCGCCGCCCTTGGTCGATTCGAGCTTCGCGTAGTCGCAATCGGCGCTGTTGATCATCGACAGGTAGTGCAGCAGCCCGAGCTGGGCCGGCGCGCCGCCGAGCGACAGCTTCGCCGCGAGGCCGAGAAAGTAGCCGTCTTCATAAGTCACGCCCTGCTTGCGCAGCCAGTCGCCGTAGGTCAGCTTGTCGAGTTCCGCCGCGTGCTGCGCGGTCCACGGCTCGCGCGACGGCACGCCGCGGGCGAGTGCGCCGAGCTTCGCGCCGAGCGCGTCGTCGCCGCCCGAGCCGCCGTGGAAATCCTGGGCGACGCGCGCGTCGCCGGCCAGCACGACGGTCTTGCCCGCGTAATAGGTCGGGAACGTATCGACGCCGAGTTCGCGGGCGAGGTCGGCGATCGCCGTCTGCCCCGGGCCGATCCACTGGCCGCCGGCTTCGGACACCACGCCGTGCCCGAGATCGTGGTTGTAGGTCCGCCCGCCGACGCGATCGCGCGCCTCGACCACGACGAACGATTCGCATCCGGCGCGCTGCAGGTCGCGCGCGGCGGTCAGCCCCGCGAGCCCGGCGCCGATGATGACGACGTCGAACACGCCGCGATCGGCGGCTGCCGGCGCCGCGCCTTCGGCGAACGACACCTCGCCGGCGGCGAGCGACGCGGCGCTCGCGGCCGCGACGCGCAATATCCGTCGTCGGGCCTGCATGTCCGGCTTGTCCTTGCTTTTCATCTTGCGTACTCCATCCTTCCTTTTTTCGGATTCAACTCACGGCGCGGCCAGCACGCCGTCCTGCGAAAACAGCACCGGCTTGCCGCGCGCGTCGATCAGCGCGGCGGTGAGCGTCGCGCGATCCGCGCGCTGCGCGACGTCGAACGGGCCGCCCGCGACGCGCTGCGTGAACGTCAGTCCGTCGAGCCCGACGCCGACCAGCCCGCCGCCGGTCGCGACGAGATCGGTGATCGAGCTGTGCGCGCCGGTATTCAGCGCGGTCCATGTCGTGCCGCCGTCGTGGCTCTCGAACAGGCTGCCGAGCAGCCCGCCGACCACGATCCGGCCGTCCGGCATCGCGACGCCCGACCACAACGTGCCCTTGCCGCCCGTTGGCAGATAGACCCAGTTCGCGCCACCGTCGGCCGACTTGAGCACCATCCCCTGTTCGGACACGACGTAGAGCGCCTGTGCGGCATCGGCAAACGCGTGATAGAGATTGCGGTCGGCCTTGCCGCCGCCCGGCGGCTTCGGCAGCGTCGTGCGCGCCCACGTCTTGCCGCCGTCGTGCGTCTGCAGCATCAGCGACCACAGGCCGACGGCAATCCCGTCCCGCGCGTTCGTGAACAGCACCGAGAACAGCGGCTGGTCGACCGACGTATCGAGCCGCTGCGTGACCCACGTGTCGCCGCCGTCGTCGGTCGCGAGAATCGCGCCCCACTGGCCGACGGCCCAGCCGTGCTTCGCATCCGCGAACGACACGGCCGACAGCGTCGCCGCAACCGGCACGCGTCGCGCCTGCCGCCAGGTCTTGCCGTCGTCGTCGGACAGCAGCACGATGCCGTGCTCACCGACCGCGACGATCCGCGATCCGACGCGCGCCGCATCCATCAGCATCCGGTGCGTCGGCGCGGCCCACGCATGCGCGGGCTTCGTGGCCCAGGCCGCCACCGTTCCGTCCTGAGGTTGCGCGAAGGCCGCCGCGGCGGCGCACAGCGCGGTACAGGCAATGAGCGTCTTGATCATGGATGAACCTCCGTAGGGGTGTGCGCGGGCATCAGTGGCTGAACAGCACCGACCAGCCGGCATGCGCGACGCCGAGCGCGATGACGGGCGGCTTGTCGGCAACCTGCGCGGCCGCCGCCTGACGTCCGGCGTCGCCGTCGTTCGACGACGGGGCCACGGCCGGTTCGCCGCCCGTGGCGTGGCGCACGCTGACGCGTTGCGCGTTGGTTGCGAACGCGCGGGCCGGCGCGGGCTGTTGCGCAACCGTTTCATGGAAGCGTGCGAAGCCTGTCGCCACGAGGCAAAGTGCGCCGCACACAGCAAAGGTCTTGACCATGACTAGATCTCCGTCGGGATGTGCGTCAACTTCAGTGGCTGAACAGGCCCGGCGCGCGGGCCGGCTTGCGGCGCGGGAACCAGCGTTCGAGCAGCGACGCGAGCGCGGGCAGCGCGGTCATCGCCATCACCAGGTTCACGATGAACATGAACGCGAGCAGCTTGCCCATGTCGGCCTGGAACTTGAGCGCCGAGAAGCTCCACGTCGCGACGCCGATCGCCAGCGTGATCGCGGTGAAGATCGTGGCCACGCCCACTTCGAGCATCGCGTGCCGCACGGCCTTCACGATGTCCTGCCCGCCCGCGAGATGCACCTGCAGCCGGTTGTAGATGTAGAACGCGTAATCGACGCCGATGCCGACTGCCAGCACCATCACCGGCAACGTCGCGACGGTCAGCCCGATCTGCAGCTCCTTCATGAACCAGTAGCCGATGAACGTCGCGACCGACAGCGGCACGCAACAGGCGAGCATCGCGCGCCAGTCGCGATAGGCCAGGAACACGAGGACCAGGATCGCCGCATACACGTAGAGCATCATCGGCAGCTCGCTCTTCTCGACTTCGTCGTTCGTCGCGGCGAGCACGCCCGCGTTGCCTGCGGCGAGCCGCACCGTGATGCCCGGGAACGGATGCGACGCGCGGTACTGCTTCACGTCGTCGAGGATGCGGTTGATCGTCGTCGCCTTGTGATCGGTCAGGAACAGGTGCACGGCCGTCATCCCGCAGTCGCGGCTCATGAAGCCCTTCAAGCGCGACACGTCGACCGACACCGCGCCGTAGTTCTCGGCGGCGATCGGCACGACGTTCATCTTCGGGAAGTCCTCGTTGTAGCCCTGGTTGTACGCGCGCAGCATCGCCGAGTACGACTGCACCGATACGACGCCAGGCTCGGTCTTCATCGCGGCCGAGAAGTCGTCCTCATACAGGCCGACCGCCGGGTTGTCGCACGCCTTGCCGGTCGATTCGATCGCCACCGTCAGCCAGTCGAGGCCCATGTCGTAGTTGCCGGCGATCGACGTCGCGTCGCGGTTGAAGCGCGCGTCCGCGCGCAGCTCCGGCGCACCCGGCTGCAGCGTGCCGATCACGCGATCGCGGCTTTGCCACGCGGCGAGCGCGAAGATCGCCACCGTCAGCGCGACGGTGACGCCCGAGTACTTCGGCTCCGCCACGCGTGCGAGCACGCGCAGCGGCTTCGCACGCTGCTGCGCGCGCTTCAGCGAGTTGTCCGCATAGGTTTTCGTGAAGTTGAAGCACGATGCCGCGACGGGCAGCAGGATCAGGTTCGTGACGATCTTGTAGGCCACGCCGAGCGACGCGGTGATCGCCAGCTCGCGCACCATCGGAATCGGAATCAGCAACAGCGTGATGAACGACACGAACGCGGTGATCAGCGCGAGCACGCCGGGGATCAGCAGGCCGCTGAAGCTGTGGCGCGCCGCATCGAACGAACTCTGCCCGTGCGCGATCTCGCGGACGATGAAGTTCACCTGCTGCACGCCATGCGACACGCCGATCGCGAACACGAGGAACGGCACGAGCACCGCGAGCGGATCGAGGCCGAAGCCGAGCAGCTTCAGGGTGCCGAACTGCCATACGAGCGACGTCAGCGAGCACGCGACCAGCAGCACCGTGAAGCGCACCGAATGGCAATACCAGTACACCGCGAGCGTCGTCAGCAGCAGCGCGACCGCGCAGAAGCCGAGCACGGCCGTCGCGCCGTCGGCGATATCGCCGATCTGTTTCGCGAAGCCGATGATCTGGACGTCGTAGCCGGCATCCTCGAACCGCTTGCGGATCTTCTCCTCGAGCAGGTGATTGAATGCCACGTAGTCGAGCACCTTGCCGGCGCTGTCGCGCTCGTTCAGCTCGGCCGTGATCATCGCGCTGTCCTCGCCGTGAGACACGAGCGTGCCGACGTAGCCGCCGAGCGTCGTCGCGCGGCGCACGCGCGCGACGATGTCGGGCGTCAACTGGTCGGGCGTGACCGTGCCGGGAATGATCGGCTCGGCGCGAAACCCTTCGTCGGTCACTTCGTTGACGAACGCGTTCGGCGTCCACAACGAGCGCACGCCGATCCGGTCGACGTTCGGCAGGTACGTGACGGCCTGCGTGACGTCGTACAGCCGCGTCAGCCCCTGCTTCGACCAGATCGACCCGTGCCTCGCACGCACGACCACCGTGATCCGGTTCGCGCCGAGCAGGTCGTTCCGGTATTGCTGGAACGTGCGGATGTACTCGTGCCCGATCGGCATCTGCTTTTCGAAGCCGGCATCCATGCGCAGTTGCACGGCGAACACGGCCATCGCGACGGTGAACAACGCGATCGCCGCGAGTACGATCGCGCGGTGACCGAAGAAAAGCCTTTCCAGGCGACTGACCAGACGATTGAGCACGACGTTACCCCTTCATGTATTGCGGTGGCCCACCTGCCACCTGCCACCCGCCGCCGTCAGAAATTCCGCGTGACGAACAAGCCGACGAAATTGCGGTCCGCATAAGGCTGGCCCACCGTGTTGTGACCGCCCCAGAACGAAGTGAAGTTGATGCCGGCCTGCCAGTTCGGCGGGTTCTGGTTGAACAGCACGTAGACGTTCAGCGACTTCGCACCCTGCATGTAATTCGCGGTGAAGGTCGGTGTGTAGCCGTACAGGCCGGTGCTGAACGTCAGGCCCGGCGTGACCTGCCAGCCGGGAATCAGCGTGCCGTCATAGGTCCAGTTGAAGTCGATCGTCGCGCCCACCGAGCTCGACGTACCCTGGCCCATCCCGATCGGATAGCCGGCAGCCGACCCGTTGTTCAGCCACGGCAGGTAGCCGGTCTGCGGCACCTGCGTGACGGTCTGGCCGCCGACCGTGCGCGTGACGCCGCTCGGGCTCAGCCCCGGGTAGTAGATCCACGTCAGTTCCCACGTCAGCGCGGCCGAATCGGCGCCGAGCAGTTTCAGGAACGGATACTCGCTGCGCGTGAGCGCGAGCAGCCCGTTGATGTCGTACTGGAACTTCTTCTTGTCGACCCATTGCGGGCAGTCCACGCCGGCCACGCCGTTCGTGTTCAGGTCGAGCGGGCCGCCCGCGCCGTAGCAGCTCGACAGCGCGACCGCATCGCGCGGCCGGTACGACAGTTCGGTGCCGATCGCCCACGGGCCGACGCCGAAGTTCGCGCTGACGCCGAACAACTGGCGCCGGCCGAGATACGACCATTGCTCGGTGCCGTTCGCGAGCGACGCGAGCACCGGCGACTTGTCGGTGTAGTTCAGGTAGTAGAACGCGAAGTTCGCGTCGAACGAGCGCGGCGAATAGTTGAACTTCACGCCGAACTGCGGCCGGTATTTCGCCGGCAGGTTCGTCGTGCTCGGCAGGCCGATGTCGTTGAACGGCGGCCCGGCGTAGGCGCCGTTCACGAGCCCGTTCTTGATCGCATTGAGCGTGTCCTGGTTGCCCGCCGCACCCGATCCGCCGATCGCGTTCGCGATCGTGCCGGCGCTCGGGCCGGTCACGTTCAGGTTGTTCGTGTTGATCGTGAACGGCTCCGCGCCGCGGCCGAAACCGTTCGTCACCGACCAGTACGAGCCGACCGGCGGATAGCGGTTGCCGTTCCACTGGAACTGGTAGTACGCCTCGGTGCTGAACCCGTGCGACAGGTCGGCTGCCAGGCTCACCATCGGCGCGGGCAGCAGCGCCTGCTTGAGCTGCGAGCCGGGAATCAGCAGCTTTTGTGTGTCGATGGAGTTCGTCGCGTTGATGCCGCTCTGCGCGAACATGCTCTCGCCCCAGTTGATCACCTGGTTGCCGAGCCGCACGTGCGCGTTGCGCCCGCCGATCGTGAAATCCTTCTGCGCCCACAGGTCGAGCAGCTGCGCGTTGTAGACGACCTGCGCGGCGGCCGTGCTCGACAACGGCGTGCGGTTCGTGTTCTTGGCCATGAAGTCGTACATGCCGGTACCGCGCACCATGAACTTCAACCCCTCGCTCGGCATCTTCAGCAGCAGCTCGCTGGTCGCGCTGATGTAGGTGCTGAACGGTTGGCCCCTGCGATAGTTCAGGTCGCCGTTGTCCGCATAGCCCCACTGGTTGGTGTTCGCGCCCGCGCCGCAGCCAAAGGCGTTCGGGTCGCCGGTGAGCGAGCAGCTCGGGTTTTTGGTGCGAATACCGGCGCCGGCCGTGAGGTTCGACACCCACGAGCCCTGCAGGGCCCCGCCGTTCAACGTGAAGTCATACGCGTACGCGCTCGACGTCGCGGCGCCCGCCATCGCGACCGATACCGTAGCATTCCTTAGCAATCTTGCCGGTTCCATGATCCACCTCCGCCCCTGTTCGATGCCGGCGCACGATCGTTGCGCGCGCCGGTCCTTGTATCCGTCAGCCGGTCACCGTCAACGTTCGCTGACCGAGCGCAGCGATTCCGCCGTGTAGAAATCCTGCTTGAAGCGCGGATCGTCGGCCTGACCGAACCAGCGAATGTCCTTGCCCTGACCGATCGACGACGCATCGAACACATAGCGGCCATTGATCATGTCGTACTGCGCGAGCGGTTCGTTGTCGCAGGTGCCACCAAGCTCCCATACCGGAATCGGGTAGCTTTCCCGCACCTTCCACAACTTGCCCTGCGCGTCGTAGTCCTCGCCGACGAGCGCGAGCCAGCTGTCTTCGTCGAGATAGAACACCTTCTTCGACGCGACGTGCCGCGCGCTCGGCTTCAGCGTCGCTTCGACGACCCACACGCGATGCGTCTCGTAGCGACGGTTCGCCGCGGCGAGGCCGTCGGGCGTCGCGACGTCGTGCAGCTTGCTCTTGAACCGGTACATGCCGAACGCGTTGTACGGGACGAGCATTTCCTTCTTGCCGACCAGCTTCCAGTTGAACCGGTCGAGCGAGCCGTTGATCATGTTGGCCTCGTCGATCAGGTACTGGTTCTCGAAGCCGATCAACGGCGCGTCATGCGTATAGGCCGGCATGCGTCGCACGCGGCGCTGTCCCGGGAAGTAGTAGTAGGTTTCCGAATCCTTGTTGAAGTACTGCCGCTGAACGAAGGCCTGCCCGGCCAGCGCGGCCGGCGAGTTCATCTGGAAATAAACGGCGGCGCTCAACTGGTCGACCTCCTGCGGCGAGGTCTTGCCGAGCTTGGCCGACGGGAAATAGAACGTCTGCGGGCCGACCGCGTCGATCCATTCGCTGCTGCCGGGGCGCGGCGAAATGCTCGTGGCGACCTGCGCCCATTCGACGCCTTCGCCGCGATAACGCATCTCGTAGTTCAGGATCGCTTCGATGCCGTTCTTCGGTTGCGGGAACGGCACGCCCGGCAACGCGGCCGCGGCGAGGTTCTCGCCGCTCGCATCCAGCTTCGCGGCCGTGAGGTTCGCCTTCGAGTTCTGCTCGGCGGCATCCGGCAACTGGCATTCGCGGTGGGACGGGTAGACGTCCATCCGGTAGCCCTTCTTCTGCTTGATCAGCGCGACCTGGCCGGGCGACAGCTTGTCCGCATACTTGTCGACGTTCGCCGCGTCGATCGAATAGAGCGGCTTCTCGTTGCGATGCTTCCAGAAATCGCCGCGTACCTTGCCCCACTCCCAGCCGGCGTCGGGCGACTGCTTGCCCGCATAAGCCGGCACCGCGCCGTCCTTGCTCGCCGAACGGTCGGCGCCGGCCGGTGTCAGGTCGTCCGCCGCGACGGCGGTGCCGATCGCGACACATGCAGCGGCCGCGATCGCGGACGTGGTCCAGAAACGATGCTTCTTCATCATAGTTCTCCTTCCTGCTCCGCCTTCGCTCGCCCATCCCGGACGAAACGCATTTGTTTCGATCGTCGTCGTCAATCGACGATGACGTCGCGCCCTGATCGAGGCCGGCCGGGGTCCCCGGCCGGCCTCGTGCCAATCGACTGCTATCCCGTTACTTTTTTGTCAGGACTGCGATTCATATGGAACGCAAATCCCGCGAAAAACCCTCGTGCCTTCCGTCAGCCCTTGCCGGAGCCGGCCACCGCCACCGCGCGAATCTCGACGCACAGCCCCGGCAGCGCCAGTTGCGTGACGCCGACCGCTGTCCACGACGGGTAACGGTCGGGGAAATACACGTCCTTGACCGCCGCGAAGCCTTCGGTCTCGCATTGCAGATCCGTGTGGAAAGTCGTGAGCTCGACGACATCGGCGAGGCTCGCGCCGGCTTCCTCGAGGATCGCCTTCAGGCACTCGAACGCGATCCGCGCCTGGGCCTGCACGCCGTCGGCCGGCTGCATCTGCGCGTCGAGGCCGACCTGGCCCGACACCCAGATCGTGTCGCCGACGCGCGTCGCCGGCGAGAAGTGGTACGCGTCGTACCACGGCTGGAACGCAGCCGGCACGATCGATTGCCGCTTCGGAGTTGCTGTCATGACGAATTCTCCCGGTTCAGACGAGTTGGCGGAAACACGGCGCGCGGAACGGATCGCCGGCCTTCAGCCCGGCGAGTTCCTCGACGAACAGCACGCCGGCCGGCGTGAATCCCGAGCGGCTTTCGTCGGGCAGCGGGCTGAACACCGCGTCGTCGCCGAAAAAGCGCAGCACGAGCGTATGGCGATCGGGGAAATCGGCGTCGACCGCGCCGCCGCCGTGCAGCACGCCTGGATGGAGCAGCAGCACGTCGCCCGGCTTCGTTTCCCACGACAGGATGTCGTACGCATCCGGCGCCGCGCGGCGCTCGGCCTCGATGTTCGGCAGGCGCGGCCACACGTCGCCGCCGTGCAGCGGGTCGGTCGGATCCTCGGCGTTCTGGAACGTCGTGCCGTCATGCCGCACGCCGTGATGCGAGCCGCGCACGATCTCCAGCGCATTACGCTTGGGCACGTGCTCGAAGCTGATCCACGCGTTGCCGAAGTGCATGCCCTGCCACGGCAGGTATGACGTGTCCTGGTGCCACGGAGAGCGTGCGCTCTTGCCGCCGCCCTTCATGAACAGCTCCTCGGCGAAGTACCACACGTGCTTCGAACCCCACAGGTCGGCGAACAGCTGCCCGAACGGCAGCGTGCCGACCAGCGCGTCGAGCCGCTCCTTCGCATACGGGTTCGCGTTGTCGTTGTGCGACTTGTATTCGGTGCCGTCGAGCAGCGTCGTCGCCATCGGGCCCGGATTCTCCATTCCCCAGTCGAACACCGCGCGGCATTGCGCGAGTTGTTCGTCGTTGAGCACCCCTTCGATGAGCACGGCTCCGTCCTCGAAGAACGCCTTTCGCTTCATTGCATCCATCGTCTATCTCCCGATTCGTTCAGCCTCAACCGGCGGTTCGTCTTCACTGCCGGCACATCAGTAGAACATGATGACTATGTTAGGTCATCATGACAAAAATAATTAAAAGAAAAAGACGGGGTATTCCCTGTTTCGTCTGCATGATCGAACGTTTGTGGCCGGCCGCCGCCGGCCCGTCATGACAATCGGCTTTCGGCCTTCATACAGGCGCACGACAACGCGCGGCCACCGCGTCTTCGCGCCGTCATCCGCGCACGCGGTCGAACACCGTGTGCGCGATGAAGCCGACCAGTACCGCGTCGGCCAGCGCATCGGCCGCGCCGTGCGACTGCATGCCATCGCACAACGCGGTCAGGCCGAGCGCCAGCACCGGCGTGGGCAACGGCAAAGACACGCCGGCCCGCGCGGCATACGCGTCGATGCACGCGGCCGCGAGTGCCTGGCGGTCTCGTAGCAACGCGCCGAAGCGCGCACGGAACCGCGGATCGCGCGCCGCCTGGAACTGCGCGTCGAGCCACATCAGGTGCACTGCAGGCTGGGTCGCGCCCCTTCGCCAATACGCGAGCATCGCGCGCTGCGCATCGTCGACCGGATCGTGCGAACCGACGATCCGCTGCAATGCCGCGGCAGCCTCGTCCCGATCGCGGCGCAGCAGCTCGAACAGCACGTCGGCCTTGTCGCGGAAGTTCGAGTAGAATGCGCCGCGCGTATGCCCGGCCGCCGCTGCAATATCCTCCACGCTCGCGGCCGCATAGCCTTTCTCCGCGAGGATCGCGCGCGCGGCGCCGAGCAGGCGTTCGCGCGTCACATCGCGCCGCTCCGCGCGGGTCAGGCGGACCCGGTCCATCTGCGCGCCCCGCAATCGCCGCAGCCGGACCAGCAAGTGGTGCGAGCCGTCTCCACGTCCTCCGTATAACTACTCATTTCGGATACGACAAGACGCTCGCGTTCGCACTGCTGCGTCCGGCGTCTCGCTCCAGTGCGCAATATGCGTAATAGAGCGCGACGGTCAGGTACGACCAGGTCAGCAGCGCCAGTACATAGAAATTGAACACGACGTTGGTTTCCTCGCCCGGGATCTTGTAGAAATCGTAGATGCACGCGATCGCCTGCGAGGCGACGAGCGCGAGCGTCGTCGTCAGCGCATGGAGCGCGTGGCCGGCGCGCACGAGCCGCCACACGAAACCGGCGAGATAGATCGACATCAGTGTCCACATCGCCACGTAGAAGTACGGCAGCGCGTGCTGCAACACACCGGCCACGAGCGCGACCGTCCCGAGCGTCGCGAGCACGAACAGCGTCACGTCCTGCCGCATCGACGGCCGGTAGCCGTGCGTGACGGCCATCAGGCCGGCGACCGCGATCACCGGCATCCCGAAGCCGCGCGAGAACGCGTCCAGAAAGTGCGAAATGAAGTACGACACCGGCGATTCGGTCGCGAAGAAGATCACGGCATTGGACGCGGATATCGTCACGATCCACCACTCGATACCGATCAGGAAGTTGCGCTTGCGCACGAACTTGAAGCCATAGAGGCCGGTCGTCATCGCAAGCGTCGCGCTGGAAAGACAAAGGACAAGTGATCTGTGATCCATGGTTCGAACTCCCGAAGTCGATTGCTGCCGTTGATTCACTGCCTGGCGGAGCTGAGGCTCGCGAGATAGGTCGCCACCGCCGCGCGGTCATCTGCCGACATCGCCTGCGCGACGCGCTGCATCGTGCCGGTCGCCTCGCTGCGCGAGCCCGTCGCGAACGCGTCGAGCTGCGCAAGCAGGTAGTCGTATCCCTGCCCGGCCAGCCGCGGGAACTGCGCCTGCCCCGTCAGCCGCGCACCGTGGCAGGCCGCACACGCGCCGCCCGTTACCAATTGCTCGCCTTTCGTACGTAGTCGTGCATCCGGCTTGAAATAGCGGTTGTCCAGCGGCGCCTGCTTCGCGTAATAACCGGCCACGCGGGTGATCTCGGCTTCGCTCATCGTCATCGCGAGCGGGCCCATCGTCGGGTTCGTGCGCTGCCCGCCCGCAAATGCGCGAAGCTGCGCGGCCACGTATTGCGCCGGCTGGCCAGCAAGGCTCGGATACGCCTGGCTGAGCGACGTGCCCTTCACGCCGTGGCAGCCCATGCATGCGTCTGTCACGCGCGGCCACGGGCCGCCGTCGGCGTCATCGGCTTGCGCGGCCGTATCGATATGGCGCTGCAGGCGATAGAAGCCGAGCAACGTCGGGCCGTAGAGGGCCAGCAACGCACCGATCGCCACCACCGCCGTGAGCAATAAAAGCCGTTTCTTCATCTTCGTGATCCTAAGCATGACGCAGCGCATTCAGCGCCTGAAGCGCGCTTTGGTGACCGGAGCGCACGGCGCCGTCCATGTAGCCGGCCCAGATGTTCGCGGTCTCGGTGCCCGACCAGATCAGGTTGCCGCACGGCGCACGCAGCGCTTCGCCGTGCGCGCTCCAGAAGCCGGGCGGGATCGCCGATACGCACGTGAGCGTCCACGGGTCGGCGAGCCCCCAGTCGCGATCGTGGTACGACACCGGCGCACGCGCTTCGTCGCCCCACGCCTGCGCATAGAGATCCATGTGCATCTGCTTCGCGGCCTGCGGATCCGACGGCACCAACGCATTCCGGACGAACGCGTTGATCACGCCGATCTCGCCTCCCGGCGGTGAATTGTCGTAAGCCCAGAACACCGGCCCGTCGGTCTGGAAGATGTGGCCGTTCAAGCCCTTGTCGCGCCAGAACGGGCGGCGGTAGACCATCGCGGTCTTGCGCGCCGGCGAATGGGCCGGCCACGCACGCTGCAACGCGTGGCGCTTTTCAGGCAGCGGCGGATCGAACTGCACCTGATGACACAGCGCCGGGTGAAGCGCCATCACGACCTTTTTCGCGCGCACCGTGCCGCGATCGGTTTCCAGCGTCACGACATCGCGATCCCAGCCGACGATCCGCCGCACCGGCGACGACAGCCGCACCTTGTCGCCCAGTTGCTGCGCCATCCGGATGCTGAGGATCTGCGAGCCGCCGACGAAGCGGGTTTCCTGCGCGCTGTGCTTGATCGAATCGAGCTGCGCGTAATCGCAATCGGCGGAGTTGATCATCGACAGGAAGTGCAGCAGCCCCATCTTCGCCGGCGCGACGCCGCCCGACAGCGAGATCGACGCGTTCCAGCCCATCCGGTCTTCCGCCTTGATGCCCTGCGTCGCGAGCCAGTCGCCGACCGACAGCCGGTCGAGTTCGCCGACCTTGGGCGACGTCCACGGCGCGCCCGACGGCACGTCGCGCGACAACCTGCTCAGTTTCGCCGCGACGGCCTCGTCGGTGCCGAAGGTGCCCTCCAGGTCGATCTCGGCGCGCCCGTCGCCGCCGAGAATCACGGTCTTGCCCGCGTAGTAGCTTGGGAACGTGCCGACTTCCAGCTCGCGAGCAAGATCGGCGACCGCCGTCTGGCCCGGGCCGATCCACTGGCCGCCGACTTCGGTCACGAAGCCGCCGCCCACGTCGTAGTTCAGCGTGCGGCCGCCCACGCGGTCGCGCGCCTCGAGCACGACGAAGGATTCGCAGCCGGCGTAGCGCAGGTCGCGCGCGGCCGTCAGGCCCGCCAGCCCGGCGCCAACGATCGCGACATCGAGCACGTCGCTGTCGTTCCCGGCGGCAGGCGCCGCATCGGCCTTCGCCCGCGCGGCGCCGAGTGCGAGACCGCCCGCCGCGACCGATGCACCGGCAACCTTGAGCCACTGCCTGCGCTGCAGGTCGGCCGCCCCGCTGATGGATGACTTCCTGGACATGATCTGTGAATGACGCCTGCATTGGGGCGCGAACTCCGGCTGCCCTGGCGGCAGGCGGCCATCGTTCGCGCGGAGTCTGAAGACAGGATGCGATCCCGATCCGCTTCACCTGCCACCGGGCCGCCTGCCCTTGACGGGGGCGCTAATCCGGTTCGCATTCCTGCCTGTACACGCGCCGTACTGCCCCATACCGATAAGGATTTTCTGGCGCCCTGAATTAGTACATGTTGCAAAAGTTAGGTCATGATACATAAAACATGATCGAAAAAAAAAGGCAGGGTATTCCCCTGTCATACAGCACCTTGCTGCGCATTTGAAAGGCTATGGAAAGCAAAAATATTGCCGCTTCGACGCACAAGATGCCAATTCATGCGTGGGGCGCAACCGGGATTCGCGAATAGGTCATGCTGATGACTTCGGTGAGCCCCTCCAGGCCATCGACCACGGTAATCAGGATGTCCTGGCAGCCGCGCGTCTTGAGACCGCCGTCGCAAGGAACCCGCCAACACCGGCCCGTCACACGCCGCGCTTCTCGAAATCCACGGCCTGCATGTTGGGGCTGACAAAGATGACGCTGACGGGCGTGAGTGAAACTGCCTTTACGATGACGTCGATATCGTCCGGTTTGGTGGCGCCAGCGCGGGAAGCGCGTTGGCGCCTGCCTGCGAATATGCCTTCAGCCGTGTCAGCGAGCCCTCAAGCTTGATTCTTTCCAGCGCCTCTCGAGAAAACAGCCATCCAGTGAACCCTGGCTTACCCTTGAGCACAGCCTCCGGCTTCATCTCGCCACGGAGAATCATCCGAAAGAGATGCTCGATCATCTCGTTACGCCAAGCACACGATCGAAGTACCCGTGCCAACACTACTTGCTCGGCACCCTCATAGTCGATGACCGGCAAATCCTCGGCAAGCTTGAGTAGCTTTTCGATACTGGATCTCAATACCTGCACTTGTTCTCCTTTGCGAAACTGTACGGTATCCCCTTGAGCCTCCGGAAAGAGGAGCGGGAGCAACACGATCTGCCGTCGATTCGAAATCCCAAGATTTCGTAGCGCCTTGATACCCGATTGCTCATGCAAGATCTGCCGAATCTTCGGTAGGTCTTCGCGCCGAACTGCTAGCAACATTCGCCTGCTTCGAGATGGGCGATATTTGACCTCGATTAGCCCCTTCCCGGCCAACTCCTTGAGCTTCTCCTCTTTCATATTGAGTTCTCGAGCGGCGCTAGAGGCCCACATCCAAGGCAATCGAGATGAAACGGCGTCCACCATGGAATTTCTGCGATCAAGCGAAGGCCACGGCCAATGGTCGACGAGGTACTGCAAAAAGCATTCCTTCAGGAATCCGAATTGCGTTTTATGATGATTTGAGCGAATATAAAGATAGATGCCGCGAAAGGTTGATTCGATGGATCCCTCGTCATCACCTCGCTCCTTGTGCATGGCACTCAGATACGTTAAAAAGCCACATGGCCAAGCTGATAGTGCATCAGCCGATGGTTCGAGAGTCGCGATAGCGTTGCTCATTTCGCCGATGTGACTTGCCCCACGAAAGTAACCGCCCTTGTCGGCATCGGCCGGGCTCCCGAAGTGCACAACAAGAACAATCATCTCATGCAACGAAAGTCCATCGAATACAGAAGATTCTCCGCAAAAATTTGGAAGCCTACTAGCTATTATTGAGGATAGCTCAGTGAACTTCGTTGGTGCTGACGATGTTTGCATGTCTGCAAACCGTTCTCCACAGTCGCAGCAAAGCAGCGATTTTCTTGTCCAAAGTATGGGTCGGTTGCACGCGCCACACCGATCGATCAGCCAGCATCGATGCTTGGTGCACGCTAGATAGGGACGCAATTCCCACTCGGCTGCCCAGCGCGTCTGTTCGCGCAAGCAAAGCGGGCAGCACCGTGCAGTCTTGTTCAGCCACGCCCTGGGCGCAGAGCGACGCAAACTGATCAGACTATTCAAGTATCGTCTCGATTCGACCGGGGGCGCGATACGATCCCAAGACAACGCCTTCTCAAGAGCCGTCTCGTCGAGGACTACACCAAGCTGATACAGGCGATCTAGCGAGATACCATTGCTGACGGCGATGCGCTTCATATAGGCCGAACTCGCCTCTCCGACCTGGATGACCGGGTGCATAAACATCCTTGGAGGAGAGGCGATTGCAACCGCTACCGACGATTCAGCGGAGTTTCTTGCCATTTCCATTCACGTCGCGAGCGAGATACCAGAAGGGCTCACCAGTACCCACGAGATCACGCAACTCCGCATCGGGGTGAAATGGATTGAGCCTACCTACCCCACCAGCCCAGACCTCCTCGGCAAAAGCTTGTTCGAATTCCGTAAGACCGAGCCGACTCTTACCACGCTCAATGGCACACAAAACCGCCCCGTCGATGATCTTGGCAACGTAGTCGATTACACCGGCGGAAGCCAAGTACATTCTCATCGCGAAATCCGGAGAATAAAGTTCGGGGCACGGCAAGGGTAATCGGCCCTGCATGTACTTCAGTACGCCAGCAAATTCCCGACGATCGTCCGGCAGCGCCCAATCAAACCGACGCAGCTCATGATGCGCTGAGAATCGCCGGGTCAGCTGAGGGTTAGCCTCCAGAACCGTAGCACTCTTCGGCAGGCCCGCTACGATCATCACAATGCCGCTAGCCTCCAGGAGATTCTTCAACCAATCCGTTGCGCGACTTGCCTCCGCTATCTGCCCGGCGTCAACGAAATGCTGAAATTCGTCGATGATCAGCAATTCCACCCTGCATTGTTTGAGTAGCTCGAGGAGGTATATCGTCCGATCTTCCGCCGAAGCTCGACGTATTCGATCCCCTAGTGCATGGAGGATCGCCTGCACGAGGTTCTTGATGGTTGGCCTCGATGGCATGACAACATATAGCACCGGAACAACCGGGCCTTCGGTTGTTTCAAACCGCTCGAACTGGCTGGCATAGAACTTCAGGATGGTGGTCTTCCCGGTTCCAGTGTGTCCCAAGAATGCTAGTGCGCGCGGCCCCGGTGTCATCGCTCGCCATTGACGATGAATAGCAGCGATCCGCCGCAAAGCGATGCAGAATCGGTCATAGTGGATGAGTTCTTTTCGTATCGAAAATCTGACGACCAGAGCACGTGACTTCTTCGCGTCCTCAGGAAGGCCGATCGTCGCAAGAAAATCAAGAGGATCTTTTTTGATGGTTTGGATATCAGTACCCACGAGCATCTCCTTGATACTTGGGATTCGGCGAGCCATTCAGATCTGGGATCTGTCCGATGTCGAACGAGTCAGGCATAGGCTGTTGCGATTCCCGGATACGTGGCCGACTCGAGTTGCGAGAGCGACGACGATCGCTCGACTCATCAGAAAACACTTGCTCGCTGTCCGTGATATCGAGGGAAGCAGCTCGCTTGCGATCTCGCAGTTTCTTCGCCCGCAAAGCTTCGCGAATCATGGACTGGATCTCAGCCTTCACTCGCAACAGATGCTCGTCGTTCCACTTGTTCCCGTGAGCAAGCCTTGTCCGTTGGCGAATCAGAAGATGCTGGTGTAAGGTCATGCCGTCCGCATAGTTCGCGAATCGATGCGTAACGGGCACCTTGAAATAGCTCCCAGCTTCGTCATCAAAGACGTGGATGTAGCTGACATCATCTTCGTAGCGCTTCAACTGCACGTGCGTCCGGTAGTTGCGCGCACGGCTGCGCAGTACCTGGAGGTGTTCGTTGTTGTAGTACAGGCCATCAAGCTCGACGCCGTAGTGCCAAACGGTTCGGCTCTCCGGTAGTCCCGTCAATACATCGAGCAGTTGCGGGTGTGCCGGCAGTTCGATCCGTACGTTCACGATACCCTGTTGCCATTTTTCTGCTGGAGTCATTCCCAACGCGCGATGCGGCGTATGGTGATACTCGTCGACGATCCATTTGATAAGGATCTGCGTCAGCGTCTTCAGATCGATCGCGGCCAGTTGCTCCGCCGGATAATCGCCACGTTCATCGACGCACGAGAACACGGTCCCCGGCAGCTTATGCATCACTGAGCGCTGGATTGTGCCGATTACTCGCTCGACAGCCCCTTTGAACTCCGGTTGCCCCGCGGGGCAATAGAGCATCGAGATGCCCATCTCGCCACACACCATCTGGACCGCTTCCGCGTGGAGCTCCATGCCGTTGTCGACGGCAACGAGGTGCGGAATGCCGTACCCAGGATGTTCGCGATGCAGATCGACAATCTTGCCCCATCCCGCCTTTGGCAAGATCGCGCGTTTGAGGCACTGCAGTACCGATTGGGCCGAGGGAGTTCGGAAGCTTATGTAGAAGCCAAGAATGACTCGACTGTATCGGTCGATAGCAACCGTGATCCACGGCCGGCCCAACGGCAGGTTCGTGGCCAGGTCGATCACCAGGACATCCAGAGGCGTGTGGTCGATCTCGACACGATGCAAGGGAAAATCGGCTGTGGCCATTCCCTTCACCCAACGGGCCTTTCTAGCGGCAAGGTCTTTCCCCAGCCGCGCTTCGTCCGCCACGTTCTGATCGAGGTTCCTCAACCAGCGATACACCGTCGACTCGACAGGACAGGTGAGCGGCGACTGATCAGGTCGATTCTTGTTGTATTGGTTGATCTTCTCGACCAAGCTACCGTAGACGTCTTGTCCCGAACGCTTCTGTGGATCGAGATATATCTCGTTAACCGCCTCCTCAAATAGCACCTGGATGACGCCATCGCGTCGACGCCCGCTATTCGTTCTGCGATCGGTCAGCTTGGTGACACATTGCGTGTATCGATATTGTCTCCACCAGCGCTTGATACTGCTGACCGAGGGCACCACCGTATCGCCGATCTCTGCAGCAATCTTCGCGGTCTGTTCGCGTATCCACGCGTTCGTATCAGTGAAACTGTCCGTCAGCTTCTGCATGTAAATGTGCCGACGCCGTGCATTTTGCTGATGGTGTTTCGGGAATGTAGAGAGATCGCGTGGAACGGCCGTGAACAGCACGTTCGGATCGACATTCAGACTCTGCTCATCGATTGACATCGTGTTGAGCAAAACCGCTTGGTAAAGCTCGTCGCGACTCATCGTGCGCGGCTCGCCCTCATCACACTCGAGCTTTATCTTCCCGAAAGCCGTCCGGCCAATAATCGTCCATCGTTTGAGTCCTTCTCGGAACACCAGACCCTTCTTGAAGGTGAATCGGATCATGATTGCTCCTCCGAAGCGAAGCGAAGCATGGTCGAATTCGTCAATGCGGTGTCGCGATCGAACTCCAGGCAACCTGCTGACAGCAGGCGCATGATCGCGTGTTCACTCCCTGCGATTGAACAGGCACGGCCAAATGTCAACGGTTGAACCTTAGCTAAACGCCGCAAAAGCTCAACACGTTCGAATCCGGATGGAGTGGATCGGCGGTGATAGCTTAGGCGCTCAAGATTGGCAATTCTTGCTGCACCTCCGACGTCGCGCTCGGTCAAAACCTTGAACGACTGACCTCGATGCGCGTAGTGCTGCGCGATATCTTGCAGCCGCTCACGCAGGTCAACCCGACGTAGCTTCGATGAAGGCTTGATCTCGACATGTACAGACGCTCCATTTCTCATCGTCAGTTCGAAATCGGGAAAGTACTCCCGTACTCGATGGTGGCGGTCGCGATAAGTCACTCGGGTCGGTTGCTCGCGATAGCGTGCGACGTCCGGCGAAAACTCGAAGTGCATGGCCGCATCGAACTCAAGCCGCGATTCACACTGTACGAGCGCGCGATTCTTGGTTGAGGGATACAAGTAGCGGACACGTCGTCCAGATCGGGTCAGCACTTTGCGTGCAGTAGTCGTCTTCTTCATGGTTCAGCAATAGGAGATCCGCCCGCTCTTCACGCGGGTACGGATACGGATAGCACCAAATTTCGGACGTAAGTACACCCCGCCACGCGTGCTACGCGTGGTCGATGGATACAAACGGAAGGGAAGAAGGCTTGACGATTTGGATCATCTGGACGAAACTACCGGCGTCAACTAGTGGTGCGTCCAGCCCACACAAGAAGCGGGGCAAGCCTTTGGGTTTGTCTCGCTTTTTACATTTTGGCGTCCTCCTTGCCTCTTCTGACCACGCGACCAACAATTGGTCGCTCCACCTCCTGGCTCATTCCACTTCGCATTGCGATGACATCGCGAATCACGCGCACTTGCGCATCGGTCAGCCTGTCCAGGTCGTGCCAAAGCTCGCTGCAGAGACGATATACGTCGGCAGACGCCGTATGAGGAATCGTGAAGTGTCGTTGCGAGAGCAACAGGGCATCGTGCAGACTTGCGTGTTCGTCTTCCGTAAGCCGCAGACACGCTGACAGCCTGTCAACGATAGCCGGCGAAGGAGGGCCCTTCGTGCCGAGCTCAAGGGCCGAGACGTAGCTTTGCTCAAGCGCCATGGCAACTGCCAGATCCTTCTGACGGATGCCATAGCGAAGTCTGAGTGCGCGCAGTCGTTCGGAAAAGGGGCTCACCTGGTTAACTCATGAAAGGAGTTCTTAGCACCGAGCGATGTTATGGCGACTCCGCGCAAGAAGTCAAAAGGACGGCTTTGATTTTAGGGAGCTTTTTGTACTTCGCATGCGATGCAATAGGATAATTACAGAGACACGGACGCGCGCTGAAAACGCCACCCACCAAGGGATTCGTCGATTTCAGCGCGAGTTAGAATGTTTCTTCTGGAACAAAACCCCGAGCGGATATCTGAGCTCCGGTCAGCAATACAGCTCTTTGCAACGACTGGGGATCGTTTCGATCTAAGCTCGGCAACCAGCCACCAATGTGCCTACTCTCCGTCCGCAACAACCCGCAAACCTCACCTCTCGGAAGAAATGCTCTTCTCGCCGCCGGCACACAATTTCGACCGAGCAGTCTCATCTCTCGGTCATCCTCGAGCCTAGGAATTCGACCAAATTAGCAACATAATTCTCAGCACGACGAAAAATGAAGCTACACGCGATGGGCTTCGACAGGTGACGTCTTTGTCAGCCGAGAAAATTCAAGCATGAGGTGCACATGTACAGCATCAATGAAACCTTCGGTGCAGAATTTCCGTCCGTTGGTCCGAATTCAGACATCCCATCAACCGTGATCGACATGCTTACTGCGCTTGTGCAAAAGATGGTCGATGAATCCGGGAATCCTAATGACTTTGACTCACGCGCGTGGATGCTTGACTGGATTCACTCCCCGATTCCTGCTCTTGGTGGGAGACGGCCGACAGACTACCTTCACACACCCGATGGAATTGATCTAATTTCGAGGATGCTAGTGAGCGGACAAATGGGTGCCTACTGGTAAATCAATTCGGCCTATGGCGCCACGAGTTCGTTCGGTTCGACGTCTGACGACCGGGTCAACGATCACGTCAGAGGCTGTCCACAGATCGCATCTCTCGCTCCAGCCCGAGCGACGCCGACAGGTTGGTCGCACGAAACCGCTCGCGCAGCAGGTACGACTGCAGCCTGCACACCAGGTAGCGGGCCTTGCTCCCGAGGGGCTACTCTGCTGCAGGCCGAATACCAATCGGCGGTTTGATTCGAGCGCGAATCTCTTGGTACACCGGAATTCCCGAGTCAACCGCGACCTCCAAGGAAATACATAGCGCGAATCGGACGTTGCCGACGAGGTCGCCAGCATCAGCGGCACAGTTCACCTTGCACTCGAATCGATCGCCATCTATGAATGCTACGGCGTCCTCGCCCTCCAATATCTCGTGCTGTACCGTTCCTCGCAAGGCCGTCTTATCGTGAACGCTGTTGGTTCTCTTGATACGCAGTTGTTCCTGAGGTGGCGTGATCCATAGCTTCGCTCGCCGATACCCCTGATGCGCGCAGTTAATGGGCGACATCCAGGCTAGCGTCACAGTCAGCCTCCGCCACGCCTTCTTACCAGCCAAGGTCGGCGGTAGTGGTGCCGAGAAAACAAACGCTTTCTCGGCTTCCAGTTCACCCACACCGAGCAATGTCGCGCGCTCGGCCGCGCAAGCAATAGATCGTTCGATATCGACAATCCCATAGCCGAGCCAGCGAGTGACGTAGTCCTTCTGGGCAACTCGCCGCGTATTGTGGTCCGCAATAGTTGCCAGCTCGGGCCGTTCAGCCAGCAGCCGATCTGGCCAATCACCCCATTGCGCCCCATGTACCAGCATTGCTTTAAGCAGCACTGCGTCGTAATTCTGGCCGGGCGCATCATCCGCCTCAGCGCGAAGGGCCTCAAGCACCTCATATGCTTGCGCAGCAGCCCGACTTGCGAGAGCTGCGGCGTTGCTCGTTCCCCTAGTATAGGCGGTGTCGGTTATCGTTCCCCCCTGAACCGGCGGCATCGCCACACGGTGTCCCGGCGCAGCACCGGCAGTAACGACGTCCAAAGTACTTGCCACGGGATCGGGTAGCATCCTGGCCCGATAGAGTACGCGTCCGCCAGGCATCAAGATGTCTGGTTTGACCGCACGCCTGAACCCGTGGCCAATCCTGGACAAGGGACTTAGTCCCCCCAGAGAAAATAAGTCATATCGATCCGGAACCACTGGATGCGTCGAGCGATCCGCATGCAGTGCTCCAACCGTCAGGATATTCATCGCTTCAGCGGGCGTTAGCAAGCGGCGCGCGGCATCCTCCTTAGTCATAGCCGTAAAGGCTAGGGATGCGCGCTGCTCCGCAGTTAGGCCAGCAAGCGCGTTAGAAGCAACTTCCAAACTCAACGGTCGCATATCGTTGCCGGCGCTAACGATAAAGAGCACGGAATATTTGACGGACAACCAGTCGAGGAGCCGAGCCCAAGGCGACATCTCGCGCTCGAACAAGCGCGAATCATCACCAATCGACAGGTTGATCACCCGCACCGACGGCGCCACCGGATCCCCCCCTGCGTCGCCTTCGAAGATGCGCTTGACAGCACGGTGAATCAAGTCAACAAGCAGTATGTCATCCGGCGTGGACTCCCGGCGTCGCGCGTTGAAACCATCGTTCTGGTCCGGACGCAGAACTGGTCGAACATAAAGCGGCCTATTCAGCGGCAATGACTGTCCGTCGAGTTCACCATTCAGGATCAGTGAAGCCATCGCCGTGCCGTGAACGCGATCCTTGACCTCGTATTGGTCTTCCCATCCATCGGGATCGTCTATCAGCAGGCGTCCTTGGATCTGATGGTGGTTCTGCAATGGCAACCCGTCCAGCAACGCGACAACAGGCGCCTTATCTGCAACCTCCGCTACTCCCTCGCCTGCCATCACCTCTAGCTCATTCGCACCATCGGTCACCGACTGCGCCTTGGGCCGGAAAAACATAATGCGATCCGACAGCACTAGTTCGGGAGTTTCGCCGTTCAACACCCTCGCCACCGCTGCCGCAGGAAGTACCACCAGAAACCCGTGGTAAGCAATCTCCGCTATCGACGCCGAACGCAGTATCTGCCCTCCTAGCCCCTGTACGAGCGCGGCGATTTCCGCCCGTGTTGCCTCGTTCTTGGCAGCGGATGCAAAATGCCATGCCTCGATTTCGAACCTGATCGTCTGTTGGCCTGCGTCGAGGCAATCCTGCCAGTACGCGCGAACGTCCACATCTATGCGATCGGCCACGCTCCAGTAGCGGATGTTACGCAGGTGGCCGAAGACGGTTCTGAATCTGTTTAGCCCCAGTTCAAACTTCGCACTGGGGTCAGCTTGGTAGCGATTCCAGAGTGTGAGTAGCTGAGTTAGAGCCTGCTGATTACTGGACAACAAGAACAGTCTTCCGCCGAAGGCTTTTCCTTCCCTGTCTTCGACAAAGAAATCTTCGTCCGGCGCAATCTGATCTTCCGCCCACTCTACCAACCACTCGAACCCCGGAACCTTCGCAACCGCGTTGGCAAAGTCCTTTACCTCCCCCGCGATCTCCAGCACCAAGACAAGCTCGGGGTTTTCCAGCGGAGCCACTTGCTGCAACTTGAGACGCTTCGCGTCGAAAGCCTGTTGCAGCACGTTGAGTTGCGGCGCAATGCGTACCCGCTGCCTCGCTATGTCAGGAACGTGGATGGAGCCACCGCCCCCTCCGAGAGAATTTCGATCAGCCGGAGTGGGCTGGGGAAAGACAAGAAGAGGGTAGTTTTCCGTGGCCATCCGCCAGATCGCCTTATTATGGATTTACGCTAAAGCGAGCTTGCCATTGTTTTAGCCTCGACGCCACAATGGACTTCAAATTCGAAGTTGGCAGCGACAAAATATACCGGCGCTGCACATCTTCGCAGAACTGCTCTAATTCAGAGAAGCTGTTGACATCGATTTTCGATGCGAGCGTCTTCGCGGAGAAGCCCAATGGCGAATCAAACTTGGCCTGAAACCGCAAGAACCACTCTTCCTTCTGCGCTAAAGTCGGCGCAGGCAGGGATAAGCGAAGCTGGAAACGTCGCCACACAGCACGATCCAGCAGCTCGGCATGGTTGGTTGCCGTAACCACCACTACATGACTCGGCAAGGCATCAATTTGCAGCAGTAGCGAACTGACAACGCGCTTGATCTCACCGGTCTCATGGACGTCACCGCGCTCTTTGCCGAGAGTGTCGAATTCGTCGAAGAACAAAACGCACTGATGGGTACGCACGAAATCGAAGAGGCGTTTGAGCCTCCCGCTTGTCTCGCCCAGAAAGCTGCCGATAACAGCTTCGTAGCGGACAACAAAAAGCGGTACGAGCAGCTGTGCCGCGATCGCCTCGGCCAGAGAGGTTTTGCCATTGCCAGGCGGTCCGGACAAGAGGACTCGATGCCTCGGCTCAAGTCCATAGGATCGCAGCAGGTCCTTGCGATGCTGCTCTTCCACGAGTTCCCGGCACGCCTCCAGCGCCGGAGCATCGAGGAACAGCGATTCCAGTGTCCGACGAGGGTCCACTTCATATAGAAGCCCGCCATGACCACCGTCAAACGAACGCACGACCTCGGCCGGACGCGATTTGGCTCCAGCTGCGCGAAGATTAGCTTCCAGTTTGTCGGCCAACTGATGATGACGCTTGGCGCGCTCTTCCGCAGCCATTGCCTCGACAGTGGTCCGTAGGAGCTGTTGGTCTCCCTGGCTACCAGCCTTGACGAGGTTGACTATGAGGTCCGCTCGGGACATTTCTCTACCTCTCGGATCACAAACTCAATGTACTTGATAACAATATTCAGGCTGTCACACGAATCGCAGGATCGCCTGTCTCGTGGTGCGGCTTGACCACGATCTCCACTTGCTGGCCCATCGCGAGAAGTGCCTGCAACAAGCGCTCCAAAGATATTCCATGGAGCTTGTAGTTCCTGATCGCCGACACCCTGGGCTGGGACATTCCCAGCAGCTGGGCAGCGGCACTTTGACTTAGCCGGCGTTCGCCCAACAGGGCGTTGAGTTTCGATGCCAAAGCCATCTTGGCTGAATCGGCATCGAAATCATCGCCTGACAGTATCTCATCGTTGACAGCATTCCCATTGTCGGCTTCCGTTGCATGAGGCCGTCTTCGGCGACGCGTGTTCGTGCTGCGTGATCGCTGGTCTTGGTGGCTGGTTGGCATCGCGGCGTCTCGTCTTACCTTGCGCGGGTCGATTATACCAAAATTGGTATAAACGCTACTCGTTACTCTATAACGAGCGGCATGTCAGACCACTACACACGAATTCACCTCGGTTTCATTGCCGCAACTCCCTCCTGCTGACGCGCTCAAGATCGCCCACCAGGAACGCCCGCGTGTCTGCGAACGTGACCGCACCACCCGGTGCCGCCGCCGTCGGGAACGATGCGCGTCGGGTGTCTGATCAGACCGACCAGACAAAAACGTTGGGAGTCTCAATGAAAACTATTTGATTTCTACATCAATAGCTTTGATCAAATACTGCAAAAAAGGCCACCTTTTTTGCCAACCTACATTTGCCAACCCCCCCTCACCCCACCCACCATCCAACCCCAATAAATCCCCTTGACGACCTATCTTTCGATATATATCTTTAGATATGTTTTTCGACATATAGGACACGATCATGCGACACAACCCTTCCCGCGGCCATGCCCGATGCGACGGTCATGGTGCGCATGCCCGCCCTGACTGGTTCGCCGGTCTCTGGTACGCGATCGGCCGTCACCGTCGCGGCCACGATCCGTTTGGCGGCGGCGGCCCGTTCGGTGGCCGTGGCGGGCGCGGCGGCTTTGGCGATTTCGGTGACGATGGCATGCCCCGCGGCCGCCAGTTCAGCTCCGACGATCTCCAACTGCTGTTGCTGGCGCTCGTCGCCGAGCAACCGAGCCATGGCTACGAGCTGATCAAGGCGCTCGACACGCGTTCGAACGGTTTCTACAGCCCGAGCCCCGGGATGGTTTATCCGGCGCTCACGTATCTCGAAGAAGTCGGCTTCGTCGCATCGCAGGCGGAAGGCAACCGCAAGCGCTATGCACTGACCGACGCCGGCCGCGCGCATCTCGACGCCCAGCGCGAACGGGTCGACACGCTGTTCGCACGCCTCACGCACCTCGCACGCAAGATGGAGTTCATGCGCCGTGCGTTCGCCGGGGAATCGGCGGGCAACGAAACGCAGGACGAAGCGCAAGCAGGCTGGCTGCCGGAGTTCGTCGAGGCACGCGTCGCGCTCAAGCGCGCGCTGCTGCACAAGAGCGCCGCCGGCCCCGACGAACAGCGCCGCATCGCGGCCATCATGCGCCGCGCGACGGCCGAAATCGAAGGCGGCACCGGCGCGTAATCCGCGCCGCCCCGTCAAAACCCCAGGAGAACGGATTGATGCAGAACACATCCGAGCGCACCGTCACCCGCGTGCGCCACACCCTCAAGTTCCGCTTGCTGCAGGTCCTGCGCGTGCACGCCGTGACGCCGCACCTGCTGCGCGTCACGCTCGGCGGCCCCGATCTCGCGGATTTCGAATCCGCGTCGTTCGACGATCACGTGAAAGTATTTTTCCCGCCGCCCGGCGCAGAACGGCCCGCGATGCCGACGCTCGGCGCGAACGGTCCCGAGTTTCCGGAAGGCGAACCGAAGCCGGTCGCGCGCGACTTCACGCCGCGCCGCTTCGACCGCGCCGCCCGCGAACTCGATCTGGAATTCGTGCTGAACCACCCGGGCCCTGCGTCGCAGTGGGCCGCACAGGCACGCGTCGGCCAATGGCTCGGCATCGGCGGCCCGCGCGGTTCGTTCGTCGTCCCGACCGGTTTCGACTGGCACCTGCTGATCGGCGACGATACGGCGCTGCCGGCGGTCGCGCGGCGTCTCGAGGAATTGCCGGCCGGTGCGCGCGTGGCCGTCGTGCTGGAAGTCGCGGATCGCACCGCACAGATCGCGTTCGACACGCACGCCGACGTGCATGAAATCTGGCGCTTCCGTGCCGAAGCCGACGCGGCGGACGGCGACCTGCTGCTGAATGCCGTGCGCGACCTGCCGCTGCCGCCGTCAGGCGACGGCTACGTGTGGGCGGCGGGCGAAGCGCTGTCGATGCGCGCGGTACGCCAGCACCTGACCGGCGAGCGCGGCGTCGACAAATCGCGCATCCGCGCGGCGGCCTACTGGAAGCGCGGCGCGGCGGCCGTGCACGAAACGCTGGAAGACTGAAGGAGGCGGGTACCCGGCAAAGGGGTACCCGGTTGACCGGCGGCCGACACAATCGTGGCGTCGGCGCACCAGCGGGCTTGGCACCGCTATCGCGGCTGGTATATATCTGTGGGTGCGACGCCGCTGTCGGGCGACAGCCGCCGCAGCCCGCCCAGGAGCGCCCGGTCATGACAAAAGAAAGCCACGCTTCGCCTTTCGTTCGCAACCTGAAGATCGCCGGCTATTGCGGCCTGGCCGCGGTGGTACTCGCGCTGTTCGTCGCGATGTGCGCGATCCTGAAGGAAAGCGCACTCGACCGCGACGCCGCGCAACACCCGGCCGATACCCCCGAACTGCACGATGCGGGCGGCGGGCCGTCTGCATCGGCTGAATCGGCCAAGACACCCGGCTGACGTCGTCCTGCCCGATCTCCTGCCGCTCACGGCGCGTGCCGGCGCCCCATCACGACTGCATGCACCGAATCGCCGAGCCGTTCGAGCAGCGCGATCACGCGTTGTCCGTACAGGTGCGCGGCCAGCGCGCCGGCCGTGCCGACCAGCACGCCGCCCGCCATGTCGAACGGCCAGTGCACGCCCGCATAGATACGTCCCCATGCAATCGCCACGGCCATCGCGGCCATCACGAACCCGGTGAGCCGGGTCGTGCCGCCGAGCATCAGCCCGGCTGCCATGCTCCACGCGAACGTCATGTGATCGCTCGGAAACGAGCTGTCCGGCGCGTGCGGAATCAGTTGCGTGCCGACGCCGGCCATGAACGGGCGCGGCGAGAACCAGAAATGTCCGATGACCTGCGCGAGCGCGAGCGCCACGCACACGCCGACGCCGGCTTCGATCGCCTGGCGCCGCGTCGGGCGCGCGCCGAAGATCCAGGTCAGCAGCAGCATCGCGGGCAACGCATAGACGAGCCAGTCGGCGGCGAAGATGGCGAGGCGGGCGACGCCCGGCTGCGGCGCAACCCCGGCGTTGATGGCGGAAAAGAGGGTGAGATTGAGGGTCTGCATGAATCCGGTTGCGTGGGGCGTAAAAAAAGTCGGCCGGTTGCCCGGCCTGATACGAACGATGCTAGGGCGCAGCCGCTTAAGCGATGCTTAATGCGGCGGCCGCATGCGGCGAAGGCCACCGCGGCGAACGCACTTAGAGCCTGCACCGCAGCACAAGTTCACACAATTGTCATATTCCCGCGCGACCGTTTCCCGGAAAGGCTCACCTGACGTCCCGTAAAGACTCACCTTTTTCACATCGTGACGTCATCGACGCGTGCGAACATCGGGACGCCGGGTGCCGTCCAGACCGTTTGCGTCATTCATCTCAATATTTACGCCGCGAATTCTACGAAATCGGCAACAATTAATTCCAAATGCGGCATCGCACAACGGCAACGCACAGGCATAGGATTACGAGCTTACGAGCACTCACCCACGAAGCGATCAACAACAAGGAGTCCGCATGAAACCCAGCGATGTCCGATCGAAAGCGTTTGCGATGCCGTTGACCAGCCCTGCCTTCCCGATGGGCCCTTACCGTTTCGTCGATCGTGAGTTCCTGATCATCACGTATCGCACCGATCCGGACCGTCTCCGCGAAATCGTCCCCGAGCCGCTGCAGGTTACCGAGCCGCTCGTTCATTACGAATTCATTCGCATGGCCGATTCGACCGGCTTCGGCGATTACACCGAAAGCGGCCAGGTGATTCCCGTCGAATACAACGGCCAGCCGGGCGGCTATACGCTCGCGATGTATCTCGACGATCACCCGCCGATCGCCGGCGGCCGCGAACTGTGGGGCTTCCCGAAGAAGCTCGCGTCGCCCACGCTGCACGTGAACACCGACCACCTGCTCGGCACGCTCGACTACGGCAAGGTGCGCGTCGCGACCGGCACGATGGGCTACAAGCACAAGGAACTCGACATCGACGAGCAGACGAAGCGTCTCGCCGGTCCCAATTTCCTGCTGAAGATCATCCCGCACGTCGACGGCACCGCGCGCGTGTGCGAACTGGTGCGCTACTACATGCAGGACATCAAGATGAAGGGCGCGTGGACGGGCCCCGCATCGCTCGAGCTGGCGCCGCACGCGCTCGCGCCCGTGGCCGACCTGCCCGTGCTCGAAATCGTCGAAGCCCGCCACCTGGTCGCAGATTTGACACTGGGCCTCGGCGAAGTCGTCTACGATTACCTGGCTCAGTAACACGTCCGCAGTCCTTTCTCCCTGTCAATCCTTTCACCACGGGAATTCGAACATGAGCAACCTGAATGGCAAGACCGCAGTCGTCACGGGCGCCGCGAGCGGCATCGGCAAGGAAATCGCACTCGAACTCGCGAAGGCGGGCGCGGCCGTCGCGATCGCCGACCTGAACCAGGACGGCGCGAACGCCGTTGCCGACGAGATCGTCAAGGCGGGCGGCAAGGCGATCGGCGTCGCGATGGACGTGACGAACGAGGAAGCAGTGAACAGCGGCATCGACAAGGTGGCCGAAACGTTCGGCTCGGTCGACATCCTCGTGTCGAACGCGGGCATCCAGATCGTCAACCCGATCGAGAACTATTCGTTCTCCGACTGGAAGAAGATGCAGGCGATCCACGTCGACGGCGCGTTCCTGACGACCAAGGCCGCGCTCAAGCACATGTACAAGGACGATCGCGGCGGTGTGGTGATCTACATGGGTTCGGTGCATTCGCACGAAGCGTCGCCGCTGAAGTCGGCATACGTGACGGCCAAGCACGGGCTGCTCGGCCTGGCGCGCGTGCTGGCGAAGGAAGGCGCGAAGCACAACGTGCGCTCGCACGTCGTGTGTCCGGGTTTCGTGCGCACGCCGCTGGTGGACAAGCAGATCCCGGAGCAGGCGAAGGAGCTCGGGATCAGCGAAGACGAAGTGGTGAAGAAGGTGATGCTCGGCAATACGGTCGACGGTGTGTTCACGACCGTTCAGGACGTCGCGCAGACGGTGCTGTTCCTGTCGGCATTCCCGAGCGCCGCGCTCACGGGCCAGTCGTTCATCGTCAGCCACGGCTGGTTCATGCAATGAAGCCGCACGCCCGCACCGAAAAGCAGGCCGTCGATGCGGCGGACCTGCATCACGAAGCCGGCGCACCGGCCCCCGCGCGCACGCTGCCGTACGAAACGATCGCGCTCGTCCTGCAAGGCGGGGGCGCGCTCGGCGCGTATCAGGCCGGCGTGTTTGAAGGGCTGCACGAAGCGGGCGTTCCGCTCGACTGGATCGCGGGCATCTCGATCGGCGCGCTCAACACCGCGCTGATCGCGGGCAATGCGCCTGAGCATCGCGTCGAGCGGCTGCGCGAGTTCTGGGAAACGATCTGCAAGCCGGCGTTCTTCCCGACGGTTCCGGCCGCATTCGAGTTCGCGCTGTTCAACAGCATCGACCAGGTCCGCACGTTCTTCACCGCGTCGCAGGCCGCGAGCGCGATGATGCAGGGCCAGCAGGGCTTCTTCGTGCCGCGTTTCCCGCCGCCGCTGCCGGGCGTGTCGGATCACCCGGAGAAAATCAGCTGGTACGACACGTCGCAATTGCGCGCGACGCTGCTGAAGCTGTGCGATTTCGACCGGATCAATTCGGGCGAAACGCGCGTGTCGGTCGGCGCGGTCAACGTCGGCACCGGCAACTTCGTGTACTTCGACAACTCGCGCATCCGTCTCGCGCCCGAGCATTTCATGGCGTCCGGCGCGCTGCCGCCCGCGTTCCCGCCGGTCGAGATCGACGGCGAGTACTACTGGGACGGCGGTGTCGTGTCGAACACGCCGCTGATGGAGGTGCTCCGCGCACGGCCGCGCCGCGACACGCTCGCGTTCCAGGTCGACCTGTGGAGCGCGCGCGGGCCGCTGCCGCGGACAATGGCCGACGTCGCCGAGCGCACGAAGGACGTGCAGTATTCGAGCCGCACGCGTTTCGTGACCGACACGCTGCAGCGCGAGCAGCGCTATCGCAACGTGCTGCGCCACGTGCTCGAGCAGGTGCCGGAAGAGCAGCGCAAGGCGGATCCCTGGTGCGTCGAGGCCGATGCGATGTCGTCCAGCAAGAAGTACAACATCCAGCACCTGATCTACCAGCAGAAGGCGTACGAGCATCACTACAAGGACTATCAGTTCGGTCTGTCGACGATGCGTGACCACTGGTCCGCGGGTCTCGACGACATCCGCAAGACGCTCGCAGTCAAGGACGGCCTCGCGCTGCCCAACAACGACTCGGGCTTCGTGACGCACGACATTCACCGCAAACGGTAATGACGTGCGCGACGGATCGGCGCGATGCATGCGCCGGTCCGTCCTCTTCTCCGATCAGACATGCCGATTTTCATTGCACTGTTCGCGCTCATCGCTGCCGGATGGGGCGCGGTTCACCTGTTTCACGTCATCGCCGCGCAGTTCGGCCAGCCGGTCGCGATCGCGGCCGCCGTGCTCGCCGCCGCGATCCTGATCGCGCTGGTCGCCTGGTGGATCAAGCGCCGCCGCGACATCGCGCCGAATACGAAAGAAGACGGCTGGACCCACGTCGTGCATCGCGCGTGGGGCGAGCTGCGCGTGTCCGCGACGCAGGGGCTGCTGTGGCTGTCGCACGACGGCGCGGACGGCCGCTATACGCTGTCGCAACTCGACGGCTGCCAGGCCGCGCCGATCGGCGGCCGCTGGCATCTCGTCGTGCGCGTGCGCGATGCCGTGCGCAGCGAATGGAAGCTGCCGATGATGGACAAACGCGATGCGCAACGCTGGGCGCGCGTGCTGACGCTCGCGAAGGACAACCGGCTTTAAAGCGCCATGCCGCGGATGTGCAGATGCGGCCGGCACGAACGACCGGCCGCACCGACGTTCCCGCATGCCGGCGCGCTATCGCGCCTTCAGCGCCCACAACGCATCGAGTACGTGCTGTGTCGCCCGCTCGACCGGCTCCGCCCGATGGGCGATACCCAGTTCACGCCACAACGCCGGACGCAACGCCCGCATGACGATGCGTGCATCGGGTAGCGGGGCACCCGCCTCGTGCGGCAGCAGCGTCGCGCCGTAACCCGCGGCGACCAGGCTCTTGATCGCATCGTTGTAGTTGAGTTCGATCCGCGGCTCCGGCCGGTGGCCGCCGAGCGCGAACCATTCCGTCGTCAGCCGTGACAGGCGGGTGGTTGCATCGTTGAGAATCAGCGGGCGGGCGGCCAGATACCCGGGCGTCACGCGCGCCGGAAGCGGCCAGTCCGCCGGCAGAAACGCCATCACCGGATCACGCCGCCACGCGCGGATCGATAGTCCTGCAACCGCTGTCTGCGGCAGCGCTACCAGGCCGATATCGAGCGTGCCCTGCGCAATGCGCGCCAGCGTGTCGTGCGACGTGAGCACCGCGATCTGGACGTCGATGTCCGGATGCTGCTCGCGCAAGCGGGCCACCGCCTGCGGCAACAGGTGCGCGATCGCCCCGGTCGATGCGCCGAGGCGTACGCGTCCGGTCAACCCCTGCACCTGCCGCTGCACATCGTCCAGCGTGGACTCGACCTCGGCCAGCAAGCGGCGCGCCCGCTCGACCAGCACTTCACCTATGGGCGACGGCCGCACGTTTCCACGCGTACGGGACAGCAACGGCGCGCCAATGCGGCTTTCCAGCTCGGCAACGTGAAGGCTGACGGTCGGTGGCGCAAGGTGAAGCAGTTGCGCCGCGGCGAAAAAGGACCCTTGGTCCGCGATGGCGACCAGCGTGCGCAGGCGGTCCAGGCTGATCTCCCGCATTCCCTACCTCTCGTTCAAGAAAACTGAATCTGGCGGTCATTAAATTCAACTTTTCCTATTCTAGGCGTTCGGCGGACGATACGGCTTTCCCGACGACCGAATCGAAGGAACGCGACCACCATGAGCCAGCCCACTGTCTACATCGACGGCGATCAAGGCACGACCGGATTGCTGATCCACGAACGCCTGCGCGGGCGCACCGACTTGCGGCTCGTCACGCTGCCGGATGCCGAGCGCAAGGATCCCGTGCGGCGCGCCGAAGCGATCAACGCAGCCGACATCGCGATCCTGTGCCTGCCCGACGCGGCCGCGCGCGAAGCGGTCGGCTTCATCCGGAATCCGGCGGTACGCGTGATCGACGCGAGTTCAGCCCATCGCACGCAGCCGGAATGGGTCTACGGCTTCCCCGAGATGGCCGACGGGCACGCGCAGACGATTGCGCACGCGCGACGTGTCACCAATCCGGGCTGCTACCCGACCGGCGCGATCGGGCTGCTGCGGCCGCTGCAACAGGCCGGCCTGTTGCCGCGCGACTACCCGGTGAGCATTCATGCCGTCTCCGGCTACTCGGGCGGCGGGCGGGCTGCCGTCGACGCATTCGAGTCGGACGGCGCTTCACACGCGAAACCGCTGCAGATCTACGGCCTCGCCCTCGCGCACAAGCATCCGCCCGAGATCCAGCTGCATGCCGGTCTTGCGCACCGCCCAATGTTCGTGCCAGCGTACGGTGCCTATCGGCAAGGCATCGTGCTCACCGTGCCGATCGAGTTGCGCCTGCTCCCTGCCGGCGTGACCGGTGAGCAGCTGCATGCGTGTCTCGCGCACCATTACGCCGGCGCACGTCACGTCGACGTCACCCCGCTCGCCGAGACGCAAACGATCACGCATCTCGATCCGCAAGCGCTGAACGGCACCAATGACCTGCGGCTCGGCGTGTTCGTCAATGCCGATCACGGCCAGGTGCTGCTGTCCGCCGTGTTCGACAATCTCGGCAAAGGGGCATCCGGCGCAGCGGTGCAGAATCTCGACCTGATGCTCGGCGCGGCAAAAGCGGCGTAAGCCGCGTGCGGGCGCGAGCGTCGGCCGGCCCGGCACATCGCGACCGCGATGCGCGGGTGCCCGTTCGACGCGACCGGTTCGCGACGCGGTTGCGAGCCGGAAACGAGACCTGCCGATGCTGCGCGCATGCCCCCCGTAAAAGCTCACCTTTAGCCGGTTTCAGGCCGTATCGTCACCCGCTGCGGCATTCAAACCGGCCAGCGCTTCCACCAGAAAATCCACGCATACGCGCACTTTCGCCGACGCCGCGACGCGTTCCGGATACACGGCCCAGATGTTCGCGGGCTGGATCGCGTCCGGCAGCACGCGACACAGCGCACCGCGTCCGATCAGCGGCGCGGCTTCCCAGATCGAACGCAACACGATGCCGCGCCCGGCCAATGCCCATTGCACGGCCACCTCGCCATGGTTCGTCGACAGCGCGCCGCCGACCTTCACCGTGGCCGTTTCGCCGCGCACGTTCAGCCGCCACACGCCGAACGGGTGATCGCGCTCCTTGATGGCAAGACAGTCGTGCGACGCGAGATCCGCGAGCGAGCGCGGTGACCCGCGCCGTGCGAGATAGTCGGGCGATGCACACAGCACGCGGTAATTCGCGGCGAGGCGGCGCGCGATCAGGTGATCGGCGATCTCGTCGCCGATGCGCACGTCGAGGTCGTAGCCTTCGCCCGCGACGTCGACGAGCCGGTCGAACAGATCGAGCCGCACGTTCAGTTGCGGATAGCGCGCGGTGAAGTCGAGCAGCGTCGGCGCGACGATGTGCCGGCCGAAGCCGAAGCTGCTCGAAATGCGCAGCGTGCCGCGCGGCACCGTGCGCGTGGTCGACACGTCCTCGACGAGATGATCGACGTCGTCGAGGATCTTCTCGGCGCGCGCGAACACGCGTTCGCCGGCTTCCGTGACCGTCACGCGGCGCGTCGAGCGATGCAGCAGGCGCGTGCCGAGCTGCGCCTCGAGCAACGCGATGCGCTTGCTGACATAGGCGGGCGACACCGCGAGCTGCTCGGCGGCCGCGCTGAAGCTGGTCAGGCGGACGACCAGGCTGAACACGCGCAGGTCGTCGAGATTCGGCGATTTGTTCACGATTCGTGGAAAGTCGATTAACCTTTCGCGCGATTTTAATCCGGATGGAAATAACTAGAATGACGTGACGCGCCGCTGCCTCTCCCCGCGGCCGGCCCACCAGCCAAGGAGCTTTGCATGACCGACAGGACGTACAGAATTGCCGTGATCCCCGGTGACGGCATCGGCCGTGAAGTGATGCCCGAGGGCCTGCGCGCACTCGATGCCGTGACCGCGCGCTTCAGGATCCGCTTCGACTTCGTCCAGATCGACTGGGCGAGCTGCGACTACTACACGCAGCACGGCAAGATGATGCCGGACGACTGGAAGGCGCAGTTGTCGGGCATGGACGCGATCCTGTTCGGCGCGGTCGGCTGGCCCGCGACGGTGCCCGATCACATTTCGCTGTGGGGCTCGCTGCTGAAATTCCGCCGCGAGTTCGACCAGTACATCAACCTGCGGCCCGCACGCCTGTTCGACGGTGTGCCGTCGCCGCTCGCCGGCCGCCGCGCGGGCGACATCGACTTCATGATCGTGCGCGAGAACACCGAGGGCGAGTATTCGTCGGTCGGCGGCACGATGTTCGAAGGCACCGATCGCGAGATCGTCATGCAGCAGTCGATCTTCACGCGTCACGGCACCGAGCGCGTGCTGAAATTCGCGTTCGACCTCGCGCAGCGGCGCGCGAAGCGCCTCACCGTCGCGACGAAGAGCAACGGCATCGCGATCAGCATGCCGTGGTGGGACGCGCGCGCGGCCGAAATGGCCGAACGCTATCCCGACATCGTCGTCGACAAGCAGCACATCGACATCCTGTGCGCGCGTTTCGTGCTGCAGCCGGACCGCTTCGACGTCGTCGTTGCGTCGAACCTGTTCGGCGACATCCTGTCGGATCTCGGGCCCGCCTGTACGGGCACGATCGGCATCGCGCCATCGGCCAACCTGAACCCCGACCGCACGTTTCCGTCGCTGTTCGAGCCCGTGCACGGCTCCGCGCCCGACATCGCGGGGCAATACATCGCGAATCCGGTCGCGATGATCTGGTCGGCGGCCTTGATGCTCGACTTCCTCGGCAACGGCGCAGGCCGCGAACGCGAAGCGCACGATGCGATCGTCGCCGCGATCGAGGACGTGCTGCGCACGGGGCCGCATACGCGCGATCTCGGCGGCAACGCGGGGACGCAGGAAGTGGGCGAGGCGATCGCCGCGCGAATCGCGGGCTGACGATCACGCCCGGCGCAATCGCACGCGCCGGGCAGTGTCGGCACGAATCGGGGTGCGGTGTGCAGCACGCCATGCGTTGGCGCACGCGTGCGAATTCCTGCGCCTGCCTGGTGAAATCGACCGGTGAGCAACGCCGCATCGCAACGCGCACGGCTCGCGCGATCCGTCGTCGACGTCGACACGATCGGTGAGTTGTACGTCACGCGCGAGCACACCGATCGTCAACCCGCCACCGGCCCCGATCGATCGGTGAGATGCATCACGCGGTGAAGCACACCGTTGCATACCGATACGCGCATCACGAGATCCCGATGCGTATGGCACGTCCGCGTTGCCCGGTACGATGCCGCGTCGAACGGCTCGAAGCACACCGTCCGACGCGACATTTCACCTGGTCCCGAAAAATCTCACCTTCAGCGCATCGACTCCCGAATTTCCTCACCGTTGAAGCCCGGTGATGCGTTCGACGATCCATCGAGTCGACGTGCGCGTCACAGCCCGAGATCGGACAGCCCGGGATGATCGTCCGGACGACGACCGAGCGGCCAGTGATAGAGACGGTCCTGCTCGCGAATCGGCAGGTCGTTGATGCTCGCGTGACGATGCGCCATCAGGCCGTTTTCGTCGAACTCCCAGTTTTCGTTGCCGTACGAACGGAACCAGTTGCCGGCGTCGTCGTGCCATTCGTATGCAAAGCGCACTGCAATGCGATTGCCGTCGAACGCCCACAACTCCTTGATCAGCCGGTAGTCGAGCTCGCGCGTCCACTTGCGCTGCAGCAGCCCGACGATTGCGTCGCGGCCGGTCACGAATTCCGCACGGTTGCGCCATCGGCTTTGCGGCGTATAGGCAAGCGACACGCGCTGCGGATCGCGCGTGTTCCACCCGTCCTCGGCGGCGCGCACCTTCTGGCGCGCCGTTTCGAGCGTGAAGGGCGGAACGGGCGGACGGACTTCAGGGGATGCGGACATGGATTGCTCCTGTTCAGGTTCTGGCCACGGACGACCGCGGCCGGTTCGGATTCGCTGCGTCGACTATCGTGATACCGCGTCGAGCAGCAGTTCGGCCGTCGCGCGCGCATCGCGCGCGGCGTTTGCATCGCCGCTGACGAGCGCCACGCCGATTGCGCCGTCGATCAGCACGAGCCACTGACGCGCGATGCGTGCGAGGCCGCGGCGCTCGATGCCGGTTTCGTCGGCATACGCATCGAACCGCTCACGCACGAACGCCAGCAAGCGCGCCTTGTGCGCGCGTGCGACGACGCGCACGGGATCGTCGGCATCGGGAATCTCGCCCGATGCGTTCAGGAACGCACAGCCGTGAAAGTCGGGCTGCCCAAACCAGTCGCGCAGCACGTCGAACATGCCGAGCAACTGCACACGCGGTGCCTTGCCGCGCGCCAGCGTGGCGTCGACGAACCAGCGCATCCAGCGCTCGTCGCGACGTTCGAGCGCGGCCACCACCAGCGCCTCTTTCGATTCGAAATGCGAATAAAAGCTCTTTCGTGCCGTGCCGGATCGCTTGACGATCGCATCGACACCGGTTGCATGGATGCCACCCGAGTAGATCAGCGCTTCGGCTGCATCGAGCAGCCGGTCGCGAACGCCCGGTTCGCCGGAAGGGTCGTGATGTGTGTTCATGGGTTTACGGTAGAACGATCGTTCTCCCCCGTCAACACCCGCATGAAAAAGCCCTGTCGACGAGAGGGCTGAATCGCGACCTGGCCGCGGGACGCGGCCGCCGCGTTTACGACATTTTTTCTTGAAGCGGACGCGCGACGCTCACTACACTTCGGGCACCCTGTCTGGGCGAAAGGACATCATGCAGCGACCGGAAACCGCGCGCCCCGCGCGCGCCTATGCAGCTTATGCCAAGCGGCTCGATGGCCGCGTCGTGGTGCGGCGCTTCGACCCGCGCAACGATTCGTACGACACGTTGACTGCGCTGCTGCATCGCGCCTTCGCACCGCTCGGCGCACTGGGCTTCAATTGCCCGTGCGTCGATCAGCCGGCCTCGGCGACGCGCGAACGCGTGCTCACCGGCGAGTGCTTCGTTGCGCTCGGCAACGCGCACCTGGTCGCGACGATGACGATGCGTTCGCACGATCCCGATTCCCGCTGCGATCCTTATCGCAGCCGGCACGTCGCGACGCTCGGCCAGCTGGCCGTCGATCCCGTCTGGCAGGATCGCGGCATCGGCCGTTCGCTGCTCGCATTCGCGCAACGGCGGGCCGCCGCGTGCGGCGCGACACACCTGGCGCTCGACGCCCCGTACGCGGCGGTCCGGCTCATCGATTTCTATCGTCGCGAGGGATTTCAACCGGTCGACGTGATGCGCTTTCCGGGACACAACTACGACAGCACGATCCTGTGCAAATCCGTCAGCGTCATGAACAGTCGCATCGTTGCTGGCGATTCGACTCAGATCGACGTTGCGCGACATGCCGGTGCCGCGTCGTGAAACACGAAATGCCGAAGCGCGAAGGCGACGACGATCGCACCCGGCTCGCCGTCCGGCAGACACGCGTGCGCGCGGCGCTGCGGCTGCGCGGCGTGTTGAAGCTGACGGTCCTCACGATCGCGATCGCGCACGCGCTGGCATTTGCGTTCGAAAGCCTGCTGGTCGTGGCCGGCTTCGCGCCGGACGCCGCAGCAGTGCTGCTGTTCCGTTTCGTGACCTGCGCGCTCGTCAGCTTCTGGCTGCAAGCGGATGCGTTGCGCGCGTATCAATACGCGGCCCAACACGGGTTCGTCATCGCGCCCGGCGCGCACGGCGGCCCGGTCGACGTTGCGCCGCAGTGTCCGAAGCGCTGGCTCGTCGTGTTGAGTCTTCAGCTCGACCCACGAGGGTTGAACGGTGAGCGGATCAAGTAGCCGCTAGCGCACCGAGCGACGTCGAATGATGTCGATCGCTTCACGCATGGGTGAGTCGCAACGAGGCGCGTAGGCTCACGGTTGAAGCCGCGGTTCGGCACGGCATCGCATGAGGCGCATCGCGAATGATCACGCGGCAGGGTAAGCAGGGAAGTGCCTGGAAGAGGGGGAGCAGGTGCCAGGCGGCGGGATGGCGTGATGGCGGGACGACGGGAAGCTAGGCGACTACCGACAGGTGAAGTAAACGTGCGATTGCAGGTCACCGATGTGCGATCGCATCGCGATTCGGCGCGCAAACACAGCTCCCGAATAATCTCACCTTGAGCCCGGATTCGCGCGTTTCGGCCTCGAAAACGCAGACGTAAACGAAAGCGGGGCAGGCGGCGAACACGCCGCACTGCCCCGCGACACTCAGGCCGTCCAGTCGAGAATCACCTTGCCGCTCTCGCCTGACAGCATCGCGGCGAAGCCTTTCTCGTAATCGTCGGCCGCGAAGCGATGCGTGATGATCGGCGACAGGTCGAGGCCGCTCTGCAGCATCGCGACCATCTTGTACCAGGTCTCGAACATCTCGCGGCCGTAGATGCCCTTGATCTCGAGCCCCTTGAAGATCACCTGGTTCCAGTCGATCGCCGTCTGCGCGGGCGGAATGCCGAGCAGCGCGACCTTGCCGCCGTGGTTCATTGCCTCGAGCATGCTCGTGAACGCGCTCGGCACGCCCGACATTTCGAGGCCGACGTCGAAGCCTTCGGTCATGTGCAGGTCGGCCATCACGTCGCGCAACGACTCGCGTGCGACGTTGACCGCGCGCGTCGCGCCCATCTTGCGCGCGAGCTCGAGCCGGTAGTCGTTGATGTCGGTGATCACGACGTTGCGCGCGCCGACGTGCTTCGCGATCGCGACGGCCATGATGCCGATCGGGCCCGCGCCGGTGATCAGCACGTCCTCGCCGACGAGGTTGAACGACAGCGCCGTGTGCGTCGCGTTGCCGAACGGATCGAAGATCGACGCGAGATCGTCGGAGATCTCGGGCGGGATCTTGAACGCGTTGAATGCCGGAATCGCCAGATACTCGGCGAACGCACCTTCGCGGTTCACGCCGACGCCGACCGTGTTGCGGCACAGGTGCCGGCGCCCCGCGCGACAGTTGCGGCAGAAACCGCACGTGATGTGGCCTTCGCCGGACACGCGATCGCCGATCGCGAAGCCGCGCACTTCCTGCCCCATCTCGACGATCTCGCCGACATATTCGTGACCGACGTGCATCGGTACGGGAATCGTCTTCTGCGCCCAGTCGTCCCACTTCCAGATATGGATGTCGGTGCCGCAGATCGCCGTGCGGCGGATCTTGATCAGCACGTCGTTGTGGCCGACTTCTGGACGCTTCACGCGCGTGAGCGTGAGGCCGGGGCCGCGTTCGAGCTTTGCCAGTGCTTTCATGGTCGCGCCTCCGTCAGATGATGCCGAGCGACTTGCCGACGCGCACGAACGCGGCGACCGTCTGGTCGATCTGCTCGGGCGTATGCGCGGCGCTCATCTGCGTACGGATGCGCGCGCGGCCGCGCGGCACGACGGGGAACGAGAAGCCGATCACGTAGACGCCTTCGTCGAGCAGCTTGTCGGCCATGTTCGTCGCGAGCTGCGCGTCGCCGAGCATCACCGGGATGATCGGGTGCGCGCCCGGCACGAGCGTGAAGCCGGCTTCGGTCATCTGCTTGCGGAACCGCGCGCCGTTCTCGCGCACGCGCTCGCGCAGCTTCGCGCCTTCGTCGCTGCCAAGCAGTTCCAGCACCTTCAGCGATGCCGCGGCAATGCTCGGCGTCAGCGTGTTCGAGAAGAGATACGGGCGCGAGCGCTGGCGCAGCAGTTCGACGACTTCGCGACGCGCGGCGACATAGCCGCCCGATGCACCGCCGAGCGCCTTGCCGAGCGTGCCCGTGATGATGTCGACACGGCCTTCGACGCCGCAGTGCTCGGGCGTACCGCGGCCGTGCGTGCCGATGAAGCCGACCGCGTGCGAATCGTCGACCATCACGATCGCACCGTAGCGATCGGCGAGATCGCAGATGCCTTTCAGGTCGGCGATGATGCCGTCCATCGAGAACACACCGTCGGTCGCGATCAGCTTGTGGCGCGCGCCCGCTGCGTCGGCTTCCTTCAGCTTCGCCTCGAGGTCGGCCAGGTCGTTGTTCTTGTAGCGGAAGCGCTTCGCCTTGCAGAGGCGAACGCCGTCGATGATGCTCGCGTGGTTCAGCTCGTCGCTGATCACCGCGTCGTTCTCGTCGAGCAGCGTCTCGAACAGCCCGCCGTTCGCGTCGAAGCAGCTCGAATAGAGGATGCTGTCCTCGGTGCCGAGAAACGCGGCCACCGCGCTTTCCAGTTGCTTGTGCACGGTTTGCGTGCCGCAGATGAAGCGCACCGATGCCATGCCGAAGCCGTCCTCGCCGAGGCCGGCCTTCGCCGCGTCGATCAGGCGCGGATCGTTCGCCAGGCCCAGATAGTTGTTCGCGCAGAAATTGAGCACGCCGGCACCGCCGGCGAGCCGCACGGCCGCCGCCTGGGGACTCGCGATCTCGCGCTCGGTCTTGTAAAAACCGTCCGCGCGAATCTGGTCCAGCGTCCCGCGCACCTGGGCGAGAAAGGCATCACGCATCACAAAGCTCCTGACAGGGATTCGCATTCCGCAACGCGCCACTCGTGGCGGCGGCGCAACAGCCTGCTACTGTTATAGTCGGTCGTTCGGTTGACCGCATTTATCCGATATTCCGAACTAGAATTCGAAATACCGAACAACTCTAAGCGAACGGAATCCAAATGGCAAGTTCCTCCGGTTCGCGGCGCACGCCTGCCAGCGCCGCACCGCAACCGCCAGCCGCGACGCCGCCGCGTGTCGGCGAGCAGATCCAGCGGCTGCGCAACGAACGCAAGCTGACACTCGACGACCTGTCGCGCGCGGCCGGCGTATCGAAATCGATGCTCTCCGAGATCGAACGCGACAAGGCCAACCCGACGATCGCCGTGGCGTGGCGGCTGACGAACGCGCTCGGCATCACGCTCGACGAGCTGTTCTCGCAGCCGAAAGCGCCCGAGACCATCCGCGTCGACGGCCCGCACGACATTCCGACGCTCGCCGGTCACGACGGCCGGTACCAGTTGCGCGTGTGGGGCCCGATCGACCTCGCCGGCAAGTTCGAGTGGTATGAGCTGACGCTGCCGGGCGGCGGCGCGCTGATATCGAACGCCCACGAGCCCGGCACGCGCGAGCACCTCACCGTGCTGCAGGGCGCGATGGAAATCGAAGCCGCGGCGGCAAGCCGGCGCCTGAAGGTAGGCGACACCGCGCGCTACCCGGCCGACGAGCCGCACGCGATCCGCAATCCCGGCAAGGCCGAGGCGCGGGCACTGCTCATCGTGATACATCGCTGACGGCGCGGATAGCTGGCCAAAGGGCCGATTGCAGGCCAGTTGCGGAAAACACTGTATGTTTGTACAGTATACGGACATTCCGCCATGCATGGGCCGGAGCCGGCGCACCGAGGCGCCCGCCCGGTCGACAGGAGCCTGCAATGACAGAAGAACAAGATTTGGCCGCGCTCAGCTTCAAGGCTGCCGCGCACGACCTCGAGCTGATCGTTCGCCATATTGCCGGGCGCTATATCCGCCAGCGCGTCCCGCTGACGTGGCGCCTGCTGCACGCCATCGAAGCCGAGGCGCTCGCCGATCTCGGCTTTGCCAGCCGGCACGAGGCCGGCATGCGTCAATTGTTCGAACGGCCGTCGGACATGACGTTTCCCGAAACGGACGATCCGATCGACTTCGGGCGCTCGAACGCGCTGCCCGCCGTATTTTCGTTCGCGGTTCTCGCATACGAAGCGGCGTCAACCTCGAACGACACCGCGCCTCGCGAGCGTGCTCTTCGCCCGTCCAAGGCGTGGGGCGACTGACTGCCGGCCCCGGCCACCGCGCGTGGCGGCCTTGTCCCGCCTCTTGCTGCCCGAGACGTTGCGGAAAGGGCTACGATATACGCAACTAACGGAATAAATCACATGTCCCTTCCCGCCTCTCCCGACACCCCAGCACGCCCGGAGGAAACGGATCTGTTCGACCGCGGCGCGTCCGACTGGATCGTCTCGCCCGAAGCCGCATTCGATGCGTGGCTCGCCATGCAGGACTATCGCCGTTCATCGGCCGACGTCTATCGTGCGCAATGGGGCGCGTTTCTCACTTGGCTGCGTACGCACCAGAAGAATCTGGCAACGGTCGATACCGCAACCATCGCGAATTTCGTCGGCGAGCTCCCGATCCGGAAAACCCAGCGGATGCGCTATCTGCGGCTGATCGAGCGCGTGCTCGACCACATCCGGCGTACCGAATACGCGTCGACCAACCCGGCCCGGTTCATTGCTCAGGATGGCGAAGCGAACTGGCGCAAGGCGCGCGACAACGAACCTACCGGTTTCCTCACGCCAACCGAGCGAGCAACGTTGCTCGCGTACCTGTTTTCGCCGATTGGTGTATCCGGTTCCGCTTATTGGAAAGAGCGACGCGACCGTGCGCTCGTCGCCGTGTTTCTCGGTGCCGGCATTAAGACCGGTGAAGCTCGCGTGCTCACGATTAGTTGCATCAATACGGCTGGAACATCGCTGCAGATCGAATCGACACATCCGGATTTCGCACGCGAAACCCACCTGGCATCGTTCGCGATCGCGCTGCTCGAAGCGTGGCTCACCGAACGCAAGCGTCAGGACATTCCGGGTGAACTCGTGTTCCCCGCATCCCACGCCGGGCGGCCGATGCACAAGGCGACGATGCTGCGCGCCATCGACGCGATCGTCGAATCCGCCGGGCTCACGTCGTCACGCACTGCGCGCGCGAGCCCGCAAACACTGCGCAATACCTACGCGGCCGAGCTGTTCGAACACGATGTGCCGCCCGAACGGGTCGGCAAATGGCTGGGCTTCATGCGGCCCATCTCGTCGAATCGCCTGCATCGCGCATGGAAAAACTGGCGCGACGGTCTGGCCGACAGCAACGGTGACGGTGACGCATCCGGCATCGACGAAACTCACTGATCCCCAAACGGCTGCTCACGCGACGCGATCCGTGAGCAGCCTCGTGTGGCGTTGCCTCACCGTTTCACAGCTCCCGAAAAACCTCACCTCAAGCTCCCCGGATCGTCTCACCTGTGCGGTGCGACCGATCCTTGCGTCACGTGTGCGCAAAGCGGGCGACGGCTTCGAATCGGGATGGCCATGGGCCCGAAGCATGCTCGCACTCGGGGCAGGCCACTTCGAAACCCTCTTTTCCGTGCGACAGTTCGGGCTCGCCGTCGCAATGCGGACAATGGGCTGGCACCGGAATCTCTTGATCCAGTGAGGTGCCGATCGCGGCAAACGCCTCCGCATCGAGTTGTCCGGCATCGGCCAGGCGGCGGATCAGCGCGGCAATTTCCGGATCCATTCCGCGGCTCGCGCGCAGCGAACTCACATCGCGCGTCGCACGTTCCAGTTCATCGCCCTGGCTGCGCAACTGTTCTTCGAGCCGGTCGGCGCGCGCCTTGGCCGAACTCAACTGCTGCAGGAAATCGAATTCCTTGCGCTGGACGTCCCGCAAACCGCTTTGATAGGTCGACGCCGTGCTGCGCAGCGCATCCAGCTCGACCAGCATGGGCTTGACGCGGCGTTCGGCTTCGGCCACCGCGTCCTTGATTTGCTGCGCGTAGTGCTCGGTGCGCTGCTGCAGTTCGGCTTGCAGTGCATCGATACGATCGCGCAGCGTGGCGTTCTGCGCCTGCTCGGCTTCGACACGGCCGGCTGCCGCAGCCAGCTCCTTCTCCAGTCGAGCGACTGTGGTGAGTAACGTCGCTTCGCTTGCCGAACCGTGCGTCGTTTGCGACGCGAGCTGGACTTCCAGTTCGGTCACGCGAGCCTGCAATTGCTCGTTTTTCGCTTCGCCACGCGCGAGCGCGCCTTCGAGCGTTTCCTGGCGGACGGTTGCGTCGCGCAACCGCTGTTCTGCGTCCGCAACGCCGGCGCGAACCTGTTCGCGATCGCCGTCGAGACTGTCTCGCGCGGCTTTCAACGCTTCTTCATACAGTGCCCCCAACAACGCACCGGCTTTTTCCTCGACGGCTTTCGGGATTGCTGCACCGTCGAGCCTCACCTTGGAAGCGGAGCGAATGCGCTCCCAGAAATGATCGATGTCTTTCGGGATGTCGCTGGCGCTGCCGGTCTGCGTGAGATCGCGGACGTTGGCAGCCGACGGCCGGATGCCGAGATCGAAGAACAGCCGTTTGCACGCATGCAGCGACAATTCCTGCCGTCGGGCACCGTTTGCGCGCAGCGATTCCAGTTCGTCCCGAATGGCTTGGCGTATTTCGTCGAGGGTCATCGCTGTGCTCACAGACATTGAAGTGTTGCGATCATAACGAAATACGTACTTATTAATACCTTCTTCCGCTCAACGTTGTGAATTTACGTCGCTTTGCACAGAAATCGGGCCTGTGAGCGAATCTGGACGACTGTGGTTCAGGATTCCGTGAAACAAAGCGAAGAAAGTCAGCCAAGTCCTTGTCGTACAAGCGTTTTCCAGCAGATCCCGAATTTCGGCATTTGTTTCACATGACGGTGGATCCGATTGCCTGTGGGTGTTCAGGGGTTGGGGTGTCTGTGGAAAACTCTTCGGCCCATGTCTTGAGAGTATTAGAAGTAAACACCCTTGAACCCTTAGTTAAAAACGTTAACGCCACGGCACAGCCTTATGCTGCAAGGCTTTCCGGCCGACAAGGTGAAGTTTTACGGGAGCCAAGGTGATCTTCTGCGGGAGCTGAAGTGATGGGGTTCAGGGAGCTGCGTGAGCCGTTGCAGGAAAGGTCGTGAGCGGATTCGGGATCACAGTGAAACACGAGATTTCCCAAAGGTGAGGCTTTTCGGGGCCTCACAGCCACAGAACCCGCGCTGTGCCTGACTGCACAGTTTTCTGCCTGTGCAGACATAGGTGAGAACTTGCGGGACCTTCTTCGTGCCCCGATTCTGCCCATCTTTTAGGCAGTTTTTGTGAAAGGTGAGGTTTCACGGGACTCCGCGGGAGTTTGGTGTGAGGATTTCCGGGAAGCGGACGCCATTTTGCACAGCAAAAGTGCTCTCGGGGGCCTGTGATGCCCTAAAGGTGAGGTTTTTCGGGAGGGAAATGCGGGTTTTCCTGCCCGGATCCCGCTGAGGTGAGCTTTTTCGGGGCATGAATCACAGGCTGTGATTCCGGCCACAGGTGAGCCTTTTCGGGAATGGAATTTGCCCGAAAAATGGTCAAAGGTGAGGTTTTGCGGGACCTGTGAGCAGTCGAATTCGTCGAAAAGCCCGCCAGGACTGGAAGAAATCTCGTTTTTGCTGTGCCACTTTTTGGCACAGGTGAGATTTTTCGGGGGGTGACATAGGATTGTCGTATGAAGGTTTTCGGTCGAAAGGTGAGGTTTTTCGGGGGATGTCAGCGGCGCACAGCCAAATGCCTTCTGCGCATAAGTATCGGAAGGCATTGGGGTTTTTGATACCGCGGCAGTTACGGTGAGGTTTTTCGGGAGCCATTTCCGTGGCAGTGGAGGCACAGCGATTTTTCGGTAAGGTGAGCGTTTTCGGGAGGCTTGGGTAGCAAATCCCGCGTGAGCCGGGGATTCGTCGGCATCCGGGCGAATAGAGACGCTGTGCTCGAGGTGAGTATTTTCGGGACCCGATACGGTTTGTGCGCTGTACAATGCGCGCCCGGGCCGACAAAGCTCGCTCGATCGGGTCGTGCGGGCCGGTTTCGCTGGCGCCTTCCGGGATGGCGGAGCCGATCACGATCACCCGGTGAGTCCCGCCTGTACATGCATACAGGCCGAAGCGGGCCGATCGGGAAGCGCGGGGAGGTGGGATCGCAACCCTGTGCCGAACTCACGGCGGCGCAGTCGTAAAATTACGACAAATCGAAAGGTGAGCCGATACGGGAGCACACTTCGCACGTGTCGCGCACAGGTGAAATTCTGTGAATCGGCGCATCCCGCAGCACGTCTGGACGAGTCCGGAACGCTGCAAATCCGGACTGGTGAGGGTTTTCGGGAGCGCCTGGGGTGAGTGCCGTTTTGCACGCGCACTTCACCCGCTATGGTGAGCATGTCGTTCTGGACGCACATCACCGCAGGCGCTATCCTTCCGGAAAACTTCTCCTCCGACCCGACGT